>CAVSEX010000004.1:0-363356 GCA_963727135.1 uncultured Actinomycetota bacterium | reverse complement strand
CCGTCGTCTCAGATGGGCTGGCCGTCGTCGTCATGCGTTGTCCTCACGGTTGCGGCTGTCGCCGGGCGGGTGGAGCGGGCTGCCGTCTCGGTAGCGGTAGTAAGGCACATCTGCGGGTGCAAGCGGGGTGTTTCCCGCGATCAGGTCGGCGGCCTTCTCTGCCGTCATCATCACGGGGGCATAGATGTTGCCATTGGTGACATAGGGAAACACGGATGCGTCGACGACGCGAAGACCCTCGGTTCCGTGCACGCGCATGGAGCCCGGATCGGTCACCGCCATGGAGTCGTGCCCGATGTCGCCCATCTTCGCGGTGCAGGACGGATGCAGTGCCGTCTCGGCGTCCGCGCGCACCCACTCGAGGATCTCCTCGTCGGTCTCCACGGACGGCCCGGGTGACAGCTCGCCGTCGTTGTACGGGGCAAAGGCCTCCTGATTGAGGATGTCGCGGGCGACCCGGATCGCCTCGACCCATTCCTTGCGGTCGGTCGGCGTGGAGAGGTAGTTGAACTGCATCGACGGGTGCACGCGTGGATCGGTGGACGTGATGCGTACGTGCCCGCGGGTGTCGGCATACATCGGGCCGATGTGCACCTGATAACCGTGGCCCTTGGTCGGCGCGGTGCCGTCGTAGCGGATGGCGATGGGCAGGAAGTGGAACATCAGGTTCGGGTAGTCGACGTCCTCGTTGCTGCGGGCGAAGCCACCGCCCTCGAAGTGGTTGGTGGAGCCGAGACCCTTGCGCTGGAACAGCCACTGGAACGCGATCTTCGGGCGCTCGCGGTAGCGCAGGCCGGGCGCGATCGAGACCGGCAGCTTCGACTTGTACTGGATGTAGACCTCGAGGTGGTCCTGCAGGTTCTCGCCGACGCCCGGCACGTGCTCGACCACGTTCAGGCCGTGCTGCTCCAGCAGTGACTTGTCGCCGACGCCGGAGAGCTGGAGGATCTGCGGCGTGCTGATCGCGCCGGCGCAGAGGATCACCTCGCCGGCCGTCGCGGTGTGCGGGCGTCTCCCGAGGCGCGTGTAGTCGACACCGACCGCGCGCTTGCCGTCGAAGTTGACCTTGGAGACGAAGGCGTGGGTCTCGATCGTCAGGTTCTTCCGGTTGCGCACCGGCCAGAGGTAGGACCGGGATGCCGACATCCGTCGGCCTCGGTGGATGTTCCGGTCGAACTTCGCGAAGCCCTCCTGGCGGTAGCCGTTGACGTCATCGGTCAGTGGGTAGCCGGCCTGCTGCGCCGCCTCGAAGAACGCCCCGAACAACGGGTTCTCGGCGGGGCCACGCTCGAGGATGAGGGGTCCGTCGCCGCCACGCCAGTCGTCGGCGCCGGCCAGGCAGGTCTCCATCCGCTTGAAGTAGGGCAGGCAGTGCAGGTAGTCCCAGTTCTCCATGCCCGGGTCGGCGGCCCAGCGCTCATAGTCCATCGGGTTGCCGCGCTGGAAGATCATCCCGTTGATGCTGCTGGAGCCGCCGAGCACCCTGCCGCGGGCGTGGAAGACCTTGCGCCCGTTCATGTATCGCTCAGGATCGGTCTCGTACTTCCAGTCGTAGAACCGGTTGCCGATCGGGATGGGCAGCGCCGCCGGCATGTGGATGAGCGGGTCCATCCGGTAGTCCGAGCGTCCGGCCTCGAGAACGAGCACCGACGTGGACGGGTCTGCGCTGAGTCGGTTGGCGAGGGCTGCACCTGCGGAGCCGCCGCCGACGATGACGTAGTCCCAATGGGTCATGTCGAGAACCAGTGCTGGGGCTCGGGGGCGATGTTGTGCCAGACGTGCTTGGTCTCGCGGTACTCCTCGAGACCGACGTGGCCGAGCTCGCGGCCGATGCCGGACTGCTTGTAGCCGCCCCACTCGGCCTGCGCGACGTACGGGTGGTAGTCGTTGATCCACACCGTGCCCATGCGGAGCCGAGCCGCCACGCGCTGGCCCTTGCCGGCGTCGCCGGTCCACACCGCGCCGGCCAGACCGTAGATGCTGTCATTGGCGATGCGGACGGCGTCGTCCTCGTCGGCGAACGTCTCGACGGTGAGTACCGGGCCGAAGGACTCGTCCTGGGTGACACTCATGTCGCTCGTGCACCGGTCCAGCACGGTGGGCAGGTAGTAGAAGCCGTCGGCCAGCTCAGGATCGTCCGGACGCTTGCCACCGCAGCGCAGCTCGGCACCCTCGGCGAGACCGGCAGCAACGTAGGCCTCGACCTTGTCCCGGTGCGCGGCGCTGGTCAGTGGGCCGGTCTCGGCCTTCTCGTCGAACGGGCCGCCGAGACGGATGCGCTGCGCCCGTTCGACGAGGTCGTCGACGAACCGGTCGTGCAGCGACTCCTCGACGACCAGTCGGGCGCCGGCCGAGCAGACCTGGCCGGAGTGCAGGAAGACGGCGGTCAGGGCGAAGTCGAGCGCGGTGTCGTAGTCGGCGTCGGCGAAGACCACGTTGGGGTTCTTGCCGCCCAGCTCGAGGGCGATCCGCTTCACCGTGCCAGACGCGGTGGCCATGATGCGCTTGCCGGTGGCGAGGCCGCCGGTGAAGGAGACCAGGTCGACCCGCGGGTCCTCGCTGAGCGGGGCACCGGCGTTGGCACCGTCGCCGAGCACGAGGTTGGCCACCCCGGCGGGCAGGCCGGCCTCGTCGAGCAGCTTCATCAGGTGGATGGCGGTGTGCGGTGTGAGCTCGCTGGGCTTGAGGACGAAGGTGTTGCCGGCGGCGAGGCAGGGTGCGACCTTCCAGGCGACTTGCAGGAGCGGGTAGTTCCACGGCGTGATCAGGCCGCAGACTCCGACCGGCTCGTGGACGATGCGGCTGACGACGTTGGCGTTGCCGGTGTCGACCATGCGGCCGGCCTCGGCGTCGGCGATGTGACCGAAGTGCCGGATGACCGACACGACGTCGGCCACGTCGTACTCGCTCTCGACCAGCCGCTTGCCGGTGTCGAGGGACTCGGCCTTGGCGATGATGGCGGTGTCGCGCTCGAGGAGGTCGGCCAGGCGAAGCAGCAGGTCGCCGCGCTCGCGGGCACTCGTCGTGGGCCACGGACCGGAGTCGAACGCGGAGCGGGCGGCCGCGATGGCGGCGGCGGTGTCCTCAGGACTTGACTCGTCGACCTCGGCGACGAGGGAACCGTCCGCGGGGCAGCGAATCTCTCGGCGCCCACCCGCGTGGGCGCTCACCCATGTCCCCGCGATCCAGTTCTCCGGCACCCGACCTGCTTTCCTCGGGTTGCGCATGGTGCAACAGATTGCTCGTGGCGCAACCGTGACTTGTGTGAAGCATGTTCTGTCCAGCGGGCGAACGTCAAGACTCTATCGAGATTGAGAGTTCACCGGTGACCCCAGCCGAGCCGGTGCGAGATCTCCATCGCCGCCTCCAGCAACCGCGGGATGACGTCCTCGGTCGCCTTTTCGTCAAGCCGGAAGGTCGGGCCGCTGACGCTGAGGGAGGCGATGACGTCGCCGTGCGCGTTGCGGATCGGTGCCGCCACCGCGGTGAGCCCGACCTCGAGCTCGTCGACGGCGACGGCGTACCCCTGCTCGCGGACGTGGGCCAGCTCGCGGCGCAGAGCAGAGCGCTTCGTCACAGTGAGCTTGGTGAACGCCGGCAGCTCGTGCAGCACTTCGTCGAGCTGGGCGTCAGGCAGCCCCGAGAGCAGCACCTTGCCGTTGCTCGTCGCATGCAGGGGGATGTGCTGACCGACCCAGTTGTGCGGCTGGAGTGCTGACGAGCCGGCGATCTGGTCGAGGTAGAGCGCGGACGACTCGGAGAGGACCGCGATGTTGACGGTCTCGCCGGTATCGGCCGCCAGCCCCTTGCAGATCGGCCGAGCCTCCTGCACGACGTCGAGTCGGGCGGTGGTGGCGCCGGCCAGCCGAAGTAGGCCAATGCCGAGGCGGTACTTGCCGCGGTCGCCGGCCTGTTCGACCAGGCGATGGTTCTCGAGCGTGCTGATCAACCGGAACGCGGTGCTCTTGTGCACGCCGAACTCGGCCGCCACCTCCGTGACGCCGACCTCGCCGCGTCGGGCCAGGACCTCGAGGATGGTGATCGCCCGGTCGACGGACTGAACGCCGCCTCCAGACCCCACGGAATTGGCGTCGGTGGTGTTGCTCATGACGCAACACTAGCGCCAACCTTGTTGCGCATCGCAGAATGCGTTTCAGAAGACGCAACGAAGTGAGGAATGCACCATGGTCGAACCGTCGGGTGACTTCGTACTCATCCTCTCGTGCCCGGACCGACCGGGCATCGTCCACGACGTGTCCGGGTTCCTCGCGAAGCGAGGTGGCAACATCCTCGAGAGCCAGCAGTTCGGCGACCCGATCACCGGGCGCTTCTTCATGCGCATCGACTTCGTGATCCCGGGTCCGGCCATCGCGGACGAGCTCAGGGTCGAGTTCGCACCAGTGGCCGCGAAATACGGCATGGACTACGAGATGTGGACGGCGGCTGCCCCGTACCGGACGCTGATCATGGCGTCGAAACACCTGCACTGCCTGAACGACCTGCTGTTCCGGTGGTCGACCGGAACCTTGCAGATCGAGATCCCGGCCGTGGTGTCCAATCACCCTGATGCCCAGAAGCTCTGCGACCTCTACGGACTGGAGTTCCACCACATCCCGGTGACTCCGGAGACCAAGGCCGACGCCGAGGCGAGGCTGATGTCGCTCGTGCAGGAGCACGGGGTGCACGTCGTCGTGCTCGCCCGGTACATGCAGGTTCTCTCTGACGACCTGTGCCGCGCGATGGCCGGGAGGATCATCAACATCCACCACTCGTTCCTGCCGAGCTTCAAGGGCGCCAAGCCCTACCACCAGGCGTACGAGCGCGGGGTCAAGCTGGTCGGCGCGACCGCGCATTACGTGACCACCGACCTGGACGAGGGCCCGATCATCGAGCAGGACATCGTGCGCGTCGACCACACCTACAGCCAGGACCAGCTCGTCGCTGCCGGCCGAGACGTCGAGGCGCAGGTGCTTTCTCGTGCCGTGCGTTGGCACTCGGAGTCACGGGTGCTGCTCAACGGACATCGCACGGTCGTGTTCCGCTGAGCCGGATGACGCGCGCATGTCACGAATGGTGAGGCTGTGTCGTCTGAGGGGTCAGGGACGATCCTGAACTGGAGAAGGTGATGGTCATGCGGGTGTTCGTGGCAGGCGGATCCGGGGTCATGGGGCAGCGGCTGGTGCCGCAGCTCGTGGCGCGGGGCCATCAGGTGACGGCGACGACGACGAATCCGGCCAAGCTCGAGCTGCTGGAGCAGCTGGGTGCCGAGGCGGTCGTGATGGACGGGCTGGATGCGGGTGCGGTCCGTGAGGCGGTGGCCAAGGCCCAGCCGGACGCGATCGTGAACGAGATGACCGCGATCTCCCCGGTGCACGCCGGCAAGCCGAACTTCCGGCGCATCGATCGGTTCTTCGCCATCACCAACCGCTTACGCACCGAGGGCACAGACAACGTGCTGGCCGCGGCCGAGGCAGCTGGAGTGTCCAATGTCGTCGCGCAGAGCTTTGGCAGCTTCAACGGCATCCGCGAGGGCGGATGGATCAAGACCGAGGAAGACCCACTCGACATGCACGAAGGGACGCCGCAGCACGTGGTGTCCGCATCGATCGGCCGCCTCGAGGACGCGGTCCTCACTGCCGGCGGCGCGGTCATGCGATACGGCGCGTTCTACGGGCCGGGCGCCACCGACGACCAGGTCGAGCTCATCCGCAAGCGGATGTTCCCGCTGGTCGGACGAGCAAGTGGCTACTGCTCGTGGGTGCACCTGGACGACGCGGCGAGCGCCACCGTCCTGGCCGTCGAGCAACAGGCAACGGGCGTGTTCAGCATCGTTGACGACGAACCGGCCCCGGCTTCGGAATGGCTGCCCTACCTTGCCGAAGTCGCCGGGGCCAAGGCACCGATGCGGATCCCCACCTGGCTGGCTCGGCTGGTGGCCGGTCCCACGGTGGTGATCATGATGATCGAGGGGCGCGGCTTCTCCAACGCCAAGGCCAAGCGCGAGCTCGGCTGGGAGTTGCGGTACCCGTCGTGGCGCCAGGGCTTCAAGGAGGAGCTGGCGAGCACCTAGTCGCCGAGCTCCTTGCGGCGGCGCGTGACGTATTCCTCAAGCTCCTGCCGGATGGCGTCGTCGAGGGGCGGGGGCTCGTAGGCCTCGAGGGTGTCCTGGTAGATCTTCTCGGCCCGGTGGGCGGCATCGATGCCGCCGCCGCGCATCCAGCGCTCGTAGTTCTCCGACGACGACAGCAGCGGGCGGTAGAAGCAGGTGCGGAAGCGCTCCATGGTGTGCGCCGCGCCGAGGAAGTGTCCGCCGTGGCCGACCTCCTCGTGCGCACCGAAGGCCATCGACTCCTCGGTGATCTCCAGCGGGGTGAACTCGGCCTGCAGCATCTGGAGGATCTCGATGTCGACGATGAACTTCTCGTAGCCGGCCACCAGGCCGCCCTCGAGCCAGCCGGCTGAGTGCATCACCCAGTTGGCGCCGGCGAGGAAGGTCGGCAGCATCGTCATCAGGGCCTCATAGCCGGCCTGGGCGTCGGGCACCTGCGACGACGTGAGCCCGCCGCCCGTACGGAACGGAAGGTTGAAGTGCCGTGCGATCTGGCCGGTGCAGAGCAGCCCGATGCCCGACTCGGGCGTGCCGAACGTGGGGGAGCCGGACTGCATGTCGATGTTGGAGAGGAACGACCCGAAGATCACCGGCGTGCCGGGACGGATGAGCTGGGAGAGCGCGATGCCGGACAGCGCCTCGGTGATCTGCTGCACCAGAGCGGCGGGAATGGTGACCGGCGACATCGCGCCCATGAGGATGAACGGGGTGAGCACGACCGGCTGACCGGCGCCGGAGTACTCGAATTGAGCCTCGAGCATGCGGTCGTCCCAGCGCAGCGGTGAGTTGCAGTTGATGAGTGAGATCGACGCCGGTGTCTCCTCGATCTTGTCGCGCCCGCCGAACAGGATCTCTCCCATGGCGATGGTGTCGGCGGCGTTGACGCCCGAAACCACGTTGCCCATGTAGATCTTGTCGGTCAGCGTCTGCAGCGCGTAGGTCATGTCGAGGTGGCGGCTGTCGAGCGGGGTGTCGTTCGGCTCGCAGATCACGCCGCCGGCGGAATCGAGCACCGAGAAGCTCTGGGCGAGCTTGGTGAAGTTCCGGAAGTCGTCCATCGTGGCGTCGCGGCGCACGTCGCCCTGGCGCACGAACGGCGGGCCGTAGACGGCGCCGAACGCCATCGAGTCGCCGCCGATGTGGACGTTGTTCTCCGGGTTGCGGGCCTGCACGTCGAACTCGCGCGGCGCCTTGGCGACCTGCTCGAGGACGAAATCGGGGTCGAGGAAGACGGTGTTGTCCTCGACCTTCTGGCCGGCCTTGCGGAACAGCTCGAGGGCGCGCTCGTCCAGGAACTCCACGCCGATCTCGGTCATCAGCTTTCGCCAGCCGGTGTCGAGGGTGGCGATCGCGTCCTCCGACAGCACGTCGTAGCGGGGCATCCGGTTGGTGAACATCGGTCCTCCTGCTTGACCTTCGGCCGTTCCGGCCTCACGATATGGGAATACAGTTCCACATCATGGAACCAAGTACAACGCCCGGAGGAACATCGTGACGACGTCGAGCAGCGCCGCGCCCAGCAGCACGGGGACGCAGGCGATCGACCGCGCCGTCTCCCTCGTGGCGACGGTGGTCAAGGCCGACGAGCCGATGACGTTTCCCGAGCTGCACGCCGAGGGCGGACTGGCGAAGTCCACGACGTCGCGGTTGCTCGCGGCCCTCGAGCGCACCGAGCTTCTTGAGCGCAACGATGTCGGCGCCTACGTCGCCGGCCCGCTGTTCTGGCTCTATGCCATCCGCCACGACCCGTGGGACGAGCTCGTGCGCATCGCCGGGCCCACCATGGAGCTGATCGGCGACGACACCCGTGAGACCGTCAACCTGTCGGTCACGCGCGGCGACCGTGTCGTCCAGGTGGCTCAGGTCGACTCCACCTACATGCTCGGCACGAAGGACTGGACCGAGGCCGACGTGCCGGTGCACGCCTCTGCGCTCGGCAAGGTGATGCTGGCGTACGGCGCCCTCGAGCTCGGCTCCGGTCCGCTCGAGCAGGTCAGCCCGAACACCATCACCGACCCTGCCGCGCTCCGTCGAGAGCTCGCCTCCGTGCTGCGCAATGGTTGGGCCAGCACGGTCGACGAGCTGGAGATCGGCCTTACCGGCGTGGCCGTGCCGGTGTACGGCGTCGACGGCCTGGTCGTCGCGGCGCTGGGTGTCTCGGGCCCGAACACTCGGCTCGAGAACCGGGTCGACGAGATCGGCCGAAAGCTGGACGAACGGGCTCAGCAGCTGTCCGGGCTGCTGCGGCGCGGAACACACAAGAGAGGTGCGGCATGACGCCTGAGGAGATCCTGCAGGGACTGTACGACGAGACCCTGGTCGGCAACGCGCCACGCGTGCTCGAGCTGACCGACGAGGGCCTCAGGCTGGAGATGGAGCCACAGACCCTGCTCTTCGACGCGCTGATCCCGTCATTGGAAGAGGTGGGTGCGCGGTTCGAGCGCGGCGACTTCTTCGTCCCCGAGATGCTGATCGCCGGCCGGGCCATGGCCGGCGCCATGGAGGTGCTCCGACCGCTGCTGGCTGAGACCGGCGTGCAGACGATCGGCAAGTTCCTCATGGGCACGGTCAAGGGCGACGTGCACGACATCGGCAAGAACCTCGTCAACATCATGCTTGAGGGCGCCGGCTTCGAGGTGATCGACCTCGGCGTGCAGGTGGCGCCGGAGAAGTTCGTGTCCGCGATCGAGGAGCACGAGCCGGACATCGTCGGCTTCTCGGCGTTCCTCACCACCACGATGCCGATGTTCAAGGCCAACATGAACGCGTTGGAGAAGGCCGGCATGCGGAACAACGTCATCGTCATGGTCGGCGGTGCGCCAGTCACTCAGGAGTACGCCGATGCGGTGGGTGCTGACGGTTACGCGGCCGACGCGTCCGCCACGGTCAAGAAGGCCAAGGCCCTCCTGCACGAAAAGCGTTCAAAGGTCCCCGCGTAATGGCCGCGGAGTTCATGGAGACCGTCCTGCGCGGCAATGGCGGCGAGGTCGTCATCGGCCACGAGCGGCCGTTCTGCCTGATCGGTGAGCGCATCAACCCGACCGGCCGGCGGATCTTCCAGGAGCAGCTGCGGGCCGGCGACCTGTCGGCCATCGAGCGCGACGTGAAGGCCCAGGTCGAGGGCGGCGCCGACGTGCTCGACGTCAACATGGGCGTTCCGCTCACCGACGAAGCCGAGCTGCTGGCCAAGGCGATCACGATGGTGCAGGAACTCACCGACAAGCCGATCTGCATCGACTCGTCGGTCGTCGAGGCGCTCGAGGCCGGGCTCGCGGCGTACCAGGGCCGCGCCCTCGTCAACTCGATCACCGCCGAAGACGAGCGGATGGAACAGATCCTCCCGCTGGTCAAGAAGTACGACGCCGCGGTGATCGCCCTGCCGAACGACTCCGACGAGATCCCGATGGAGTCGGAGAAGCGGCTGGTGCTCACCCGCAAGATCTTCGAGGTCGCCACCACCGAGTACGGCATCGCGGCCGCCGACATCCTCATCGACCCGCTGGCGATGCCCATTGGCGCCGACCAGAGCGTGGCCAACACGTTCTTCACCACGGTGCGGGCGATCCGCGACGAGTTCGGCGCCAACATGACCTGCGGCGCGTCCAACACGTCGTTTGGCATGCCCGGACGCCACCAGATCGGCGCGGCGTTCCTGCCGATGGCAATGGCCGCCGGTCTCACCAGCGCGATCATGGACACCCGCACCCCCGAGATCGTGGAGGCGGTCAAGGCGGCCGACCTGCTGCTGGGCCACGACGAGTGGGGCGGCAACTGGATCGCCGCACACCGGGCTCGGCAGGCACGCGAGGCGTCCGCATCGAGCGCATGAAAGACGGCCCGGACTTCGACCTCGCGGAGGGTCTCGCCGACATCACCCGCGAGGGTCTCCGCGAGCCGAGCCAGGTCGACCAGGCCGCGCACGACGGCACCGGCCGGGTCCAGCTCGCGTTCACCGTGCAACAGACCGAGGGGCCGCCCACCGAGCGCGGCGTCAGGGTGCCCCCGGGCGTCACCGTCTTCGATGCGGCGTCGTGGAACGGCATCGCGATCGACTCCACTTGCGGCGGCCACGGCACCTGCCACAAGTGCCGGGTGAAGATCGAGGGCACGGCACTGCCCATCACGCGGCACGACGTGAAGACGTTCACCACCGAGCAGATCGGGGCCGGCTGGCGGCTGGCCTGCCTGGTCAACGCGACCCGCGACCTCAAGGTCGACGTCCCGCCGCTGACGACGCGACCGAAGGCGGCCACCGTCGGCGTCGGGCGCCAGGTGATCCTGCGACCCGCCCTGCAGAAGCGGTACGTCGAGCTGGAGGAGCCGACATTGGTCGACCAGCGCACCGACGTGGCGCGCCTGATCGACGCGATCGACGACCTCGAGTTCGCCATCGATCTCTACGCCCTGCGCCGGCTGCCCACCGTGATGCGTCCGGACTTCAAGGTCACCGCAGTGGTCGTCGACGAGGTGCTGATCGACGTCGAGGCCGGCGACACGACCGATACGCGCTATGCGATCGCGTTCGACCTCGGCACCACCACCGTCGTGGCCACGTTGCTCGACGTCAGCACCGGCACGCCGGTCGCGGTCGCGTCGATGCTGAACAAGCAGCAGCCGTACGGCGGCGACGTGATCACCCGCATCAGCGCCACGATGATGGACCCGGACGCGCTCGGTCGACTTCAGGCGGCAGCCGGCGAGACCCTCCAGCAGCTCGCCCTCCAGGTCTGCACCGAAGGCGGCGTCGACCCCACGACGGTCTACGAGGTGGCACTCGCCGGCAACGCGACCATGACCGCTCTGGTGCTCGGCATCGACCCCGAGCCGCTCGGTGTCGCGCCGTTCGTGATGTCCACGTCGCAGCCGCGATCGGTGCTGGCCGAGGAGCTCGGCCTCTCGCTGCACCCGCGCGCGAGGGCGGCGTTGTTCCCGGCGCTCGGCGCGTACGTGGGCGGCGACATCGTGGCCGGCATGCTCGCCACCGGCATGGATCGAGACCAGCGCACTCGGCTGTTCATCGACGTTGGCACCAACTGCGAGATCGTGCTCAGCGACGGCGACACCATCCTGGCCACGGCGGCACCGGCCGGGCCGGCATTCGAGGGCGGTGCGATCCGCTGCGGCATGCGCGCCGCCGACGGAGCCATCGAGGTGATCAAGCTCGACCCGGAGGCCGACGAGCCAGTGGAGCTCGGCGTCATCGGCGACGTCGAGCCGATGGGCATCTGCGGTTCGGGGTTGGTCGACGCTGTGGCCGAACTTGTGAAGGTCGGTCTGCTCGACGCCTCTGGCCGCTTCATCCCGGAGGAGGATGCTGTCGCGTCCGTCCCGGCCATGGCCGATCGACTGACGAAGATCGGCGACGAGCGCGTCTTCGTGCTGCACCGCCCGACGCCGGACGCCGACCCGTCCGAGTGCGTCTTCCTCTCCCAGCGCGACGTGCGGGAACTGCAATTCGCCAAGGCAGCGATCTCCACTGGGTGGTCGCTGCTGCTCGAGGACCTGGGTCTGGAGCACCGCGACGTGCAGCAGGTGCTGCTCGCCGGATCGTTCGGCAGCTACCTGTCTCCGGCTTCCGCGGTGCGGATCGGCCTGGTGCCGAAACTGCCGGTGCTGCGCATCGTCGCGGCCGGAAACGTGGCCGGTGAGGGTGCGAAAATGGCCCTGTTGTCCCTGCGCGAGCGCCAAGGTGCGGACGTCCTGCTGGAGGAGGTGCGCTATGTCGAGCTCTCCGATCGCCCCGACTTCCAAGACACGTTCGTCGACCAGCTCGGGTTCTGAGCAGCGCATCGCCCTGATCGCCTGTGGGGCGATCGCCCAGCCGTCCGCCGAGATCAGCGAGCGGCATGCGTGGCCGGTTGACGTCCACCCGCTCCCGCCATTGCTGCACAATCAGCCGCAAAAGATCGCCGGCGAGGTGCGGGCCCTGGCCGAGCGTCTCCGTGACACCCATCGGGTGGTCGTGGGCTACGCCGATTGCGGAACCTACGGGGCACTCGACGAGGTCTGTGCCGACCTCGGGCTGGAGCGGCTCCCGGGCCTGCACTGCTACGACGTGTTTGCTGGGCCGTCCCGCATCGAGACGTTCTTCGAAGAACAGCCGGGCACCTACTTGCTCACCGACTTCCTGGTCAGATCGTTCACACGCACCGTGGAGAAGGAGCTCGGACTGGACCGATGGCCGATGCTGCGCGACGACTACTTTGGCTCCTACACCCGCGTCGTGTGGCTGGCGCAGGAGCCAGACACCGAGCTGCACGCCCTGGCCCAGGAGGCCGCCGATCGGCTCGGCTTGCCGCTCACCGTCGTCGAGACGGGCTCGACCGGTCTCGAGCGCGCCCTCGAGGACCTCATCGCCTAAGCGTCGTTAGTGGCCGAGCCGCTCGATCATCGACGTGCGCCAGGTCTCGGTCTCGGCGATCTGGTTGAACGTGAAGATGTGCAGGCCCTCGACGAGGGCGGTCGGGGCGGTGACCGTCGAGGCGACCTGCTCCAGGAATCGCTCGCCGGTGAAGCCGCCGGGCGCGGCCAGCCGCGCGAAAAGGCCCTTGTTCTTGGCCAGGAACCGGGTGGACTCGCCGACGCCGATCTTGGTGGCCATGCCGAGCAGCTTCGTCCGGTCGACCGGCCCGGGCATGCCGACGAGCAGCGGCAGCGTGATGCCGCGTGCCCGCATCCGGTTCAACCAGGTGGCGAACGTCTGGGGATCGAAGGTGAGGTTGCTGACGACGTGCGTGGCGTAGCGGCGCTTGTCCCACATCGACTGAATCGTGAGGTCGTCGTTGATGCTCGGGTGCGATTCCGGATAGCCGGTGATGCCGACGTGCGCGAACGGCGACCCGAGGTCCTTGAGGTCCTCGAGCAGCGACAAGGCGTCGGGGTACGTGCCGACGGTGTCCGCGTCCCCGCCGGGCACGAAGACGGACGTGATGCCGGCAGCCGTCAGCCGCGCACAGATCTCCTCGAGCTCGGCGCGGCCACTCACCATGCGGGCGGCGAGGTGCGGCACTGCGGTGTAGCCGGCCTTGCCCAGCCGTTCGGCAAGGTCGAAGGTGACCTCGAGTCCCTTGGAGGGTGACGCGGTGACGGTGATCGTGCGGTCGACCGGCACGTGGGCCAGCACCTTCTCCTCGGTGCTGGGCGTGGGAAGGACCTCGTAGCGCGCGCGCTCGAGCAGCCCGACCAGCGAGTGCTTGGCCTCTGATCTGTTGCGCATGAGGCAACTCGTTTCGTGATACGCACCGACGTGTGGGTCGAGCCTAAACCCGCCGGGGTACCACGGAGAAGAGGTGGACGGCAGAACTTTCCGGTGTCACGCCGGTCGGCGTCGCTCCATCCAGACGACGTCGCGCCATGTGCCCGACATCGGCCCGCGCGACATCAGGCCGATGCGCTCGCGCACGCCGAGCTGACGGAAGCCGAACGACTCGTGCAGCGCCAGGCTGGTGGTGTTCTCGGGAAAGATGCCCGCCACGATCGTCCAGACATCGGCCGCGTCGGTCGATGCCACCAGCTCCTCGAGCAGGGCACGACCGACACCGCGCCCACGGGCTCGTTCGGTGACGTAGAGCGCGTTCTCGACGACGCCGCGATAGACCGGCCGGCTCGACGTGGGGCTCACGGCGACCCAGCCGAGGACGCCATCGCCATCGACTGCGACGAAGCGGTGGTCGGGCAGCTTGGCGGCATCGAACTCGTCCCATGTCGGAGCGGTGGTCTCAAAGGTGGCATGACCGGTGTCGATGCCCTCGGTGAAGATCGCGAGCACTGCGTTGCCGTGCTCGGGCCGCATCGGGACGACCTGGAGCGCCATCGTCAGAGACCGTGCGACTGGCCGCCATCGACGGCCAGCATCACGCCGGTGGTGAAGCCGGACGCGGGGGAGAGCAGGAACGCCGCGGCGCGGCCGAACTCCTCGGGCTCGCCGTAGCGCCCAAGCGGAACGGTGGCTACCTTCTTCTCCTTGGCGGCGGCCGGGTCGCCGGTGCCGGTGTCCAGCTCGCGGGCGCGATCGGTGTCGATCGGGCCGGGCATGAGGCCGTTGACGCGGATGCCGCGCGGGCCGAGCTCGCCGGCCAGTGTCTTGGCGGCCATCGCGAGCCCTGGTCGCAGGCCGTTCGAGATGCCCAGGTTCGGCAGCGGCTCCTTGACGGAGGTGGACAGCACGAACGCGATCGAGCCGCCGTAGGTCAGGGCGTCGGCGACGGTGGTGGCCAGCCGCAGCGCTCCCAGGAATACGGAGTCGAAGGCCGCGCGCCACTCGTCGTCGGTGCGAGACGTGATGGCGCCGGGCGGCGGTCCGCCCACGCTGATGAGGGCGCCGTCCAATCGTCCGAAGTGGTCGCGGGCAGCGGACACCAGACGGGCCGGGGTCTCGGGATCGGCGTTGTCGGCAGCGACCCCCATGGCGGTCGGCCCGAGGTCGTCGACGGTCGCGTCGACCGACTCCTGCGAGCGGGACGAGACCACCACTCGGGCGCCCTCGGCAACCAGGACTTCGGCGGTCGCGCGTCCGAGCCCCCGCGAGCCTCCGGTGACGATGTAGGCGTGGTCGGTGAGGCCGAGATCCATGCCGCCACCCTACGACCGGGCGAGCACGCGCTCCTGTTCAGGCGGGACGGTCAGGGTGCCGGCCAGCGCCGTGAGGGCGCTCGGCACGAGGCGATACCAGGCCCAGGTGCCGCGGCGCTCGCGCTCGAGCAGGCCGGCCTCGATGAGGATCTTGAGATGGTGGCTGACTGTGCCCTGCGAGAGGCCGAGCGCGTCGGTGAGGTCGCAGACGCAGGCTTCGGCACCGTCAGTCGACGACACGAGATGGAGCAGCTGCACGCGGGCCGGATCGGCCAGTGCCTTGAACCCGGACGCCACGCGGGCAGCCTCCTCGCGGTCAAGGGGCGGCGCGCTCGTCGAGCAGCAGATCGGCAGGAGCAGCTCGAGTTCGATGGTCATGTACCTCTCCTTGCATTGACAAGGATCAATGTATACGATCCACCTTGTATTGATCAACTTCGATCCAAGGAGACGACCATGGACGAGTGCGACGAGACCTGTTGCCCGTGCTGAGCTCACCCGCGAGGGCGGTGCTCACCGACGAGGCGGGCACCGCCACACGCACACTGTCCATGGAGGACTCATGACCGACCGACCGACCGTGCTCTTCGTGTGCGTCCACAACGCTGGGCGCTCACAGATGGCTGCCGGCTTCCTCACGGCACTGTCCGACGGCTCTGTCGACGTCCGCTCCGCCGGCTCGATGCCCGGCGACCAGATCAACCCCGTCGCGGTCGAGGCGATGGCCGAGGTCGGCATCGACATCGCGTCCGAGCAGCCGAAGGTACTGACCGACCAGGCCGTCCAGGACTCCGACGTCGTCATCACGATGGGTTGCGGCGACGCCTGCCCCTTCTATCCCGGCAAGCGCTACGAGGACTGGGAGCTCGAGGATCCGGCCGGCAAGGACATCGGGACCGTTCGACGAGTGCGCGACGAGATCAAGACCCGCATCGAAGCCCTGCTGGCGTCGCTCACCGAGGAGACCGCATGACCGAGCTGCCTGTCGTCGTCATTGGTGCTGGCCCGGTGGGCCTGGCTGCCGCCGCTCACCTGCTCGGACGCGAGATTCCCACCGTGGTCCTCGAGTCCGGATCCGTCGCTGGCGCGGCCGTTCGCGAGTGGGCGCACATTCGTCTCTTCTCTCCGTGGTCGGAGCTGGTGGACCCGCAGGCCGCCAAGATCCTCGCCCAGGTCGGCTGGACCGAGCCGGCGAGCGAGCAGTACCCGACCGGCGGCGAGTGGGCGCGCGACTACCTCCAGCCGCTCGCCGATGCTCTGGGCGTCGTTCGCTACGAGCACGCCGTCGTGGGAGTGGCCCGCCGCGGCCGCGACCTCGTGGTCGACGCCGGCCGCGGCGACGAGCCGTTCACCGTCCACGTGTCGGGTCCAGACGGCGAGCACCGCATCGTCGCTCGTGCCGTGATCGATGCATCGGGCACGTGGGACGGCGTGAATCCGCTGGGTGGCGATGGCCTTCCAGCCGCCGGGGAGCAGGCCTTCGCCTCGCAGATCTCCTATCGCGTCCCCGACCTCACAGATCCGGCGACGCGTTCTCGCTACGCCGGCAAGCACGTGGTCGTGGCCGGAACCGGTGCCTCGGCCCAGACCGCGCTGATCGCCCTGGCGCGTCTGGCTCGTGAGGAGGCGTCGACCCGAGTCAGCTGGCTCGTGCGACGCAGCAGCCCGGGTGCGGCGTTCGGCGGCGGCGAGAACGACGAGCTGCCCGAGCGAGGCGCACTCGGCACGCGCGCCCAGGCTGCCGTCGCCGATGGACCGGTCATGACGGTCACCGGCTTCCGCACGGCGACGGTTGAGGCCGCCGGGGACCGGGTTCGTCTCGTCTCCTTCGACGGACAGGTCGTCGAGGGCGTGGACGAGGTCATTGCCCTGACTGGCTTCCGGCCCGATCTGTCCATGCTGTCGGAGATCCGACTCGACCTCGACGCGGTGCTCCAGTCCCCTCGCGCGCTCGCCCCGCTGATCGATCCGAACGTCCATTCCTGCGGCACTGTGTACCCGCACGGCGCGAAGGAGCTTGCCCAGCCCGAGAGCGGCTTCTACCTGGCCGGCATGAAGAGCTATGGCCGGGCCACGTCGTTCCTCGCGTTGACCGGGTTCGAGCAGGTCCGATCCGTGGTGGCCGAGATCGCCGGCGACCACGAAGCCGCGGCACGGGTCGAGCTCACGCTTCCTGAGACCGGAGTGTGTGGTGGGTCCGGCGACTTCGACGACGCCACGGGTGAAGGCGGAGCGTGCTGCGCTCCTGCGATCCCCTCGACCGTCGACTTCATCGACATCAAGACGCTGACCCAGCCTCGTTAGAGCGCGAGCGATGCCGACCCGAACGCGACGTGGAACCGCTTGCACCAGATGACGACGCTGCGCAGCCCGTCGAGATCCGCGTCGGCCGGGATCGCGTAGTTGTGGCTCCCGCGGTTGGCCTTGAGCTCACCGAGCTGCACCGTCCGCCCACTGCCGTACTTGAACCAGCCGCCGCCGGCCTCCTTCTCCGACAGCCACACGTGCAGGTCGGGACCATTGCTCGTCGCGAACTTCTCAAGACGCAAGGTCTTGCTGCCGTCGGCCAGCTCGATGAGCGTCGCCGAGCCGGAGGTCTCGTGCTCCTGGCTCACGAACGTGCCACGCGCGAGCTCGGTCGGCTCGGCCGGCGACGACGAAGGTCCGTCGGACGCCTCCGCGGTTGGGGCCGCCTCGTGGAGCGTCGTGTTGGTCCAGAGCGCCCACGGCTCGAACAGCACGACGGCGGCCAGAAGGACAGCTACTGCGACCGCCAAGACAGCCCTGCGCCTGCTCATGACAGTAGATTCTAGGTTTGCACCGATCGAGAGGTGATGAATGCGCGAGCTGAACCTCGTCAAGACCGGCCACCTGGAGTGGCGAGAGCGAGATGAACCCCGGCTGCTCGAGCCGCGGGACGCCATCGTCCGGCCGTTCGTGGCCAGCCGCTGCGACGGTGATGCGCTGCCGATCCATCGCCACGTGTCTCGCGCGATGCAGATCGGGATGCACGTCGGGCAGGTCGACCCTGTCGTCGGCACGATCACCGGGTCGGTCCCGTTCCAGGGGCCGTTCGGGATCGGACACGAGTGCGTCGCGCAAGTCACCTCCCTGGGGGAGGACGTCAGCGGTCTTCAGGTCGGGCAGGTCGTCATCGTCCCCTGGGCCATCTCCTGCGGCGAGTGCCTGGAATGCTCGCGCGGCCTGACGGCGAAGTGCTCGACGACGCGGCACGAGACGCTGGCGGCGTTTGGGTTCGGTCCGGCCAGCGGGCCGTGGGGCGGCATGGTCGCCGACGAGCTGCGCGTTCCTTTCGCCGATCACATGCTCGTCCCAGTGCCAACGGGCGTCGATCCCCTACGCGTGGCGGCGGCCAGTGACAACCTCGCGGACGCGTGGCGATCTGTGGTGCCGCCACTGAAGACCCGCGAAGCTGGTTCGGTGCTGGTGCTCGGGGGCGGTGGTCAGAGCATCGGTCTCTACGCCGCTGGATTGGCCGTGCAGCACGGTGCCTCGGTGGTCGACTACGTCGATGACCGACCCGAGCGGCTGGCGATCGCCGAGTCCTTGGGGGCGCGGATCCATCGGCTTCCGAAGGGCAGCCGAAAGAGTGCAGGAGATGTCATCCCCCAGACGTACGACGTTGCCGTCGAGGCCTCTTCCCAGGGCGCCGGCGTCCGGGCAGCGATGCGGGCGTTGAATCCGGGCGGCACCTGCACGGCCACCGGTTACTACTTCTCGCCCGGCACGAAGGTGCCCCTGATGCACATGTACGCCAACGACATGACCCTCAAGGTCGGCGTCTCGCATGTGCGACCGGTGCTGCCGGAGCTTCTCGAGTTCGTCGCACGGACGGGCTTCGCGGCCGAGGGCGTCACGACCCTCACGGCCGACTGGGAGGACGCGCCGGAGGCCTACGCCGCCCGCACCACGAAACTGGTGCTGCACCGCGATCCGCTCGACCTCTGAGTCGGGCACGAACCGGTCAGGAATCGAGAAGCGCCACGATCTCGTCCAGGCCTAGCCTTGCTGCAGACGGCCGGCGCACCGCCGAGCCACCACCGGAAGGAAGCTCGAGATGACCGCGAAGACTGCCAAGAACGAATCCGAAGGCTTCAGTGCGGAGGAACGTGCCGCGATGAAGAACCGCGCGGCCGAGCTTCGCGCCGAGGGCAAGAAGGGCGCCAAGAAGGCCGATGGCTTGCAGGCTCTCCTGGACGCGATTGCAAAGATGGCGCCGGAGGATCGCGCGCTTGCTGAGCGAGTCCACGTGACGGTGACCGCGACCGCGCCAGAGCTGTCACCCAAGACTTGGTACGGCATGCCCTCCTACGCGAACGCGGACGACAAGGTCGTCGTCTTCTTCCAGGACTCGGGCAAGTTCAACTACCGATACTCGACCCTCGGCTTCCAGGACACCGCACATCTCGACGATGGCGACCTCTGGCCGACCTCGTATGCGCTCAAGGAGTGGAGCCCCGTGGTGGAGAAGCAGGTCGTCGAGCTGGTGAAGGCGGCCGTGTCCTGACTGCCACGGAACGTCCACACATGCCCATCAGCGCTCACTCGGTCTTGAGCCGCGGCCTCACTTGAGTCGATAGCCAACGCCGCGGACAGTTTCGATGCGGTCGGCGACGGCGCCCAGTTTCCTCCGGAGGCTGCGAATTACAACGTCGACGGTGTTGCTGCCGCCGTCGTAACTCGTGCCCCATACCTGGCGGAGCAGGTCGGCGCGCGACACCGGCGCCGCAGGGTGGGCGGCGAGCGTGCTCAATACCCCGAATTCGAGCGGCGACAACTGGATGCGAGCACCACCGAGATCAACGCTGCGGTCGCGTTCGTCGAGGAATGGCAGATCGCTCTCGCCGAGCTCGGCCGCGGCGATGCGGTTGAGCCACCCGTCGACGGAGTCCGGTCCGAAGTCGAGTGCCGCGAGATGGAACGGTTCGCCGCCGACTTCGATGGGTTCGTCGAATGGACGGAAGCCGAGCGTGCGCAGCGCGTCGAGGAATGGCCGGGGGTCGCGGACGCCGAGGTAGAGCCGACCCAGGTGTGGCCGCATGCGGAAGTAGTCGCGCTTGACATCGAGCAACGCGGCGGCCTGCACTCCACTTGGGCCCTCGCCCGTGCCGGCGGCGAGCCAGCGCCGGTGGGTGAGAGTCCGCTGGCCGGGAGGCAGCGGGTTATTCGCAGCGTGCCGCGACCAAGCTGCGACAACTGGGTCGGCTCGCTCAAGAGAGTGCGGGATGTCTCGCCACTCGGCGACGATCGAACACCCGACGACGGCACCGGTCCGGTCGCGCACCGAACGGACGGCGTCAGGACGAAGGCGCAACCACGCGTCCAACACCGAGGCACCCTCCGATGTCTCGAATTCGTACCACAGCGCTCTCAGGGCTTCGGCGTCCTCCTCCCGCGACCTCTCGACGCTGAAGGCGTGGGCAGTTGCGGGGAACATCGCCTCGCGAACGAACGGGTTGTCGATGAGGAAAAGGAGATCCGCGGTGAAGCGGTGGAGGTCACTCGCGCCGGCCCGCCGGGTCTCGTTTTGGAGGTGATGCCACGCGGCCGAGCGCAGCTCGCGGAATCGCTCCGGGTCGAGGGCGCGTAGCCGGGCAGCGACTGCGGCTTGCACCGCGTCGTGCAACCGCAAACCTTCCGATGTTTCGTCGACGAAGCTGAGCGTTCCGAGCATCTCCATTGCTTCGTCTGCGCACGCCATTGCCTGGAGGACACCCCTCGTCACTCGGCGAGGCACCGATGCAGCGTCGAGGAGTCGGCGACCCTCCTCATCTAGGCCGGCACGAAACGCGGTTGCCAGCGCGGCGACCACGCGCGGCCCGACCTCGTCGATCGGAATGTGGGCGACGTCTGCCTCCGCAGCGAGGCGAAGCGACAGAGGGTGGCCGCGCGCGATTCGGCAAATCATGTCGACGTGGTCTTCGTCCACATCCGCATCGGCGAGAAAGGCCTGCGCGGCCTCATCGGTCAACCCGACGAGCGGAAAAATTTCGAGCCCGCCCACGCGACCCTTCTCGGTCGACCATTCGAGCATCGGAGCGTCGCGCCCAGCGATGACGAAGCGCAGATCTGTCGACAACGACGGAACCAGTTCATGCCGCAACCAGGGATCGGCGATGCGGAACATCTCATAGGTGTCGACGAGCACGACGCCAGCGCTTCCTGGCTGCCAACCCGCCGCGTCGAGCGCCGCACGAAAGCTCGACTCCGTCGGATCGATGGCCGCGCAGTCGATCCGCCACACCTGGGTTCCGGACATTCGTACGCCGCTCGCGAAGGCGTTGAGTAGTGCCGATTTGCCGATGCCCGCGACGCCGTAGACGAACGCGACACGCGGCCCGTTCGCGTCGAGGACGCGCTGGAGGGACGCGAGCTCGCGCTCCCGTCCCTTCAGCGTGAATCCGTCGCTCATCGCAACAAGAGTGCCACCCTCAGACGCCCGCGGGCTGCGCCAACCCACGGGTGACACGGGTGGGCCCGTCAAGTACGCCGAAGCGACGGACCGAGATGTTCACGAGACCGGGCGTCGCGCCAACTCCGGCGAACAGGTCCGACTGGAGGTAGTCGTCGACGGCCTTCTCGGACTCGAATGTGTACACGCCGCCGAAGATCCCCTCGGCACGGTCGGCGAGCCAAATCTTCGAAACGAGTCCAGGGACCGCGGCGAAGGCAGGAGCGAGCTCGTCGCACGAGTTTGCGAATGCCTCCTCCGACAGTCCGTCAAGGTTGAAGTTCACGATCAGGATCTGCATGGCGACCTCCTCGGTCCGGGCCGGCGGCCCACAAGACGACGATGACGCGATGTCGAGCTGCCCAGATGAGGACTTGATGAGAATCGGGTGGCCAGGGCCGGGGTCGAACCGGCGACCTTCCGCTTTTCAGGCGGACGCTCGTACCAACTGAGCTACCTGGCCGTTGCCCGCGAGCGAGCGACGATCACCATATCAATCGCCATCGACCGGCTTGAATCGGCCGATGGCCCGAACGCAGGCATCCCACGACCGATGGACGGTGCGTGGGATGCCTGGCGATTCTCTGCGACCCCGACCGGACTCGAACCGGCGACCTCCGCCGTGACAGGGCGGCGCGCTAACCAACTGCGCCACGGGGCCTTCGCGGCAGAACCGCGAACGCGACTCTACCCTACGGTCGAGCGCCCCAACAAAACGGACGGACGGCCGTCACGGGCCTTCGTCATGACGGTTCGTCGGGCTGGTCCCAGCGGGTGAAACCGGCGCTCTGCGCCGCCTCTTCGGACTCGAAGACCTGCCCGTCGGGGCCGATCTTGTAGCCCGGCGAGTCGGGCGTGTGGTACAGCCCGGACTCCGGATCGGCGTGGATCGTCCGGTCCTCTTCGGTCTCCCAACCCGCGTGCGGATCGAGCTCCTGAGCTGGCATTTCGCCAGCGTCGATGACGGCCTGCGGCGGGTCGGTCGGCTCGTCCGGATCGATCGCCATCGGCGCTTCGATGACCGGCTCGGGCTCGTCCGGCCGCGGATCTGGCTCGATCGGCAGTTCTGGTTCGATGATCGGCTCGGGCTCGATGGGCGGTTCTGGTTCGATGATCGGCTCGGGCTCCATGGGCGGTTCCGGCTCGACGATCGGATCGGGTTCGGGCAGCGGCTCGGCGACCGGGTCGGGCTCGAAGGGCGGGACGGACTCGGCCATGACGTTGGGCTCCGGAATCGGCTGAGGAAGCTCTTCCGGCTCTGGCTCCCCCGGCAATGGCGACTCGCCCATCGCGGAGCTGATGTCGTCCAGGGGAGGGGCGATGGCGGTGTCGTCGGGTGCACCCGGCGTGATGGCCTCCGGATGGTCGTCGGCTGGCAGGGCCCCCGCGGAGTTCGCGCGTGAGCGGGCCGCCAGCAAACCGATCACCGCGATGACCGCGATGAGGAGCACGATCAAGAGGACCTTCATGGCTGCGTCCTTCCATTCGTCGGCCAGGGGGCCGTCTGCGACGTCCACGCGTCACTGATCAGGCTAGACCCACGACCGCCTCCCGGCAGGTGACGCCGGGCCGCATCAGGCAGGAGGAGCGACGGCGGTTTCTGTCGTGGTCGCCGGGCACCATCGGGTCGGTGACGCCCGCGCACATCAGGTCGTCACCGGAACAGAAACACCCTGCCCCGTTGTTGCCCACCTCAGACGATCAGGTCAGACTGTCCAGAGTCTGTTCACTGCCTACCGTTGACGCCCATCCCACATGAGCTGAGGACCGCATGATCGAGTACCGCTCCATCGCCAAGACCTTCGCGGATGGAACGGAAGCCGTGAGCGACTTCAGCCTCGAGCTCCCCTCCCGGACCACCACGGTCTTAGTCGGCTCGTCCGGCTGCGGCAAGACGACGTTGTTGCGGATGGTCAACCGCATGATCGACCCCACCCGCGGCCAGGTGCTCATCGACGACGTCGACATCGCCACCCGCAACCGGGTCGAGCTGCGGCGCAGCATCGGCTACGTCATGCAGCACGCCGGTCTGCTGCCGCATCGCAAGGTCATCGACAACGTGGCCACGGTGCTGCGTCTCAACGGCGTGGGCAAGAAGCAGGCCAACGAGCGAGCCCACGCGGTGCTCGAGACCGTCGGGCTCGACTCGTCGCATGCGAACAAGTACCCCAGCCAGCTCTCCGGCGGCCAGCAGCAGCGCGTGGGCGTGGCCCGCGGTCTGGCCGCGGACCCGAACATCCTGCTGATGGACGAGCCGTTCGGCGCGGTCGACCCCATCGTGCGTGACGAGCTGCAGCGCGAGCTGCTTCGGCTCCAGCGCGACCTCGACAAGACCATCGTGTTCGTCACGCACGACATCGACGAGGCGTTCCTGCTCGGCGACCAGGTCGTCATCCTTCGACAGGGCGGCGTGATCGCCCAGGTCGGCAGCCCCGCCGAGATCCTGGCCAACCCGGCCGACGACTTCGTGCGCAGTTTCGTGGGCCTCGACAAGGGCGGACGCACCCTCCACATCGAGGAGCGCGACGGCACCTCGATCGTGGTCGACTCCACCGGCAAAGCCACGGGAGTGCTGGCCGAATGACCTGGGCCTGGGACAACCGCGAGCAAGTCATTGACCTGACCCTCACCCATGCGTGGCTGAGCGCGGTGCCCATGGTGCTGGGCTTCGTGATCGCCCTGCCGATCGGCTGGTACGCCAGCCGGCACCGGCGGTTGCGTGGGTCGATGCTCAGCGTCGGCAGCATCCTCTACTCCATCCCGTCCCTGCCGCTGTTCGTCATCCTGCCGGGCATCATCGGCACCGGGTTCCTGAGCCCGCTCAACGTCGTGGTCGCGCTGACGATCTACGCCGCGGCGATCATGGTGCGTTCGGCGACAGACGCGTTCACCTCCGTCTCGCCGGCCGTGCTCGACGCGGCCACGGCCACCGGGTACTCGTCCCGACAACGCGGCCTGGGCGTCGAGCTGCCGCTGGCCGGTCCGGTGCTGCTCGCCGGTCTCCGCGTGGTGAGCGTCAGCACCGTGAGTCTGGTCAGCGTCGGCGCCCTCATCGGGGTCAGCAACCTCGGGTCGTTCTTCACCGATGGCTACCGCCGCGACTTCTCCACAGAGATCCTGGTCGGTGTCGTCGGAATCGTCGTGCTGGCCCTGCTGTTCGACGCCGTGCTGGTGCTGGCCGGCCGCATCCTCATGCCGTGGGCGTCGCTCACCCGTCCGGCAGGGGCCGAGGCATGACTTTCACCCCACGGAACTGCTCCCTGCCTGTGATCTTTCGTCGGCAGCTCTCCTTTCAGTACCGGTCGCACTTCCGCGGGGACCCCGAATGAGCATCGTCAACGACACCATCGACTGGTTCAGCGACGGGTCGCACTGGTCCGGCGATGACGGAGTGCCGACCCGTCTGGTCGAGCACCTCGGGTACACCGCGCTCACCGTGGGCATTGCCGCGGCCATCGCGATCCCGCTCGGCCTGTGGATCGGGCACACCGGACGCCTGCGCGGCCTCGCGGTTGGCCTCACCGGAGCCATGCGAGCCATGCCCACGCTCGGCCTGCTCACCTGGTTCGCCCTCCTCAGCGGCACCGGGCTCAGGGCGCCGATCCTCGCCCTTGTCATCTTGGCGATCCCTCCGCTCCTGGCCGGCGCCTACTCCGGACTCGAAGCCGTCGACCGCCTGACGATCGACGCAGCTCGCGCGATGGGCATGACGGAGCTGCAGATCCTGACTCGAGTGGAGATTCCGCTGGCGATCCCGCTGATCGTCGGCGGCTTTCGCTCGGCTGTCCTGCAGGTCGTGGCCACCGCCACCGTCGCGGCCTACATCGGCCCCGGCGGGCTCGGCCGCTTCATCATCGACGGACAGGCCCTGAGCGACTACCCCCGCATGGTTTCCGGCTCGATCCTGGTGATCGCGCTTGCCCTTGTCCTGGACGCCGTCTTCGTCGGCCTCCAAAAGATCGCCGTAGGAGGACGCGCCCCAGCACTCAGCACCAGCACCACCTGAACGATCCAGATCCCCCAACAAGGAGAAGAACATGAAGTCCCGACTCACCGCAGCACTCGCTGTTGGCGCACTCGGTCTCGCCCTCACCGCCTGTGGCGGCGACCCCACCGAGGGCGACAAGTCCGCGACCGACACCATCACCATCGGCTCGGCCGCGTTCCCCGAGAACGAGATCATCGCCGAGATCTACGCCACGGCCCTGGAAGACAAGGGCGTCAAGGTCAAGAAGAAGCTCAACATCGGTGCTCGCGAGGCCTACATCCCGGCCCTCAAGAACGGCGAGATCGACCTGCTCCCCGAGTACAGCGGCAACCTGCTGACGTACCTGGACAAGAACGCGACCGCTACGTCCGCGGCGGACGTCGAGGCGGCACTCGGCGATGCACTGCCCGAGGGCACCGAGATCCTCGACGCCGCGCCGGGTGAGGACAAGGACTCGCTCAACGTGACCGCTGACTTCTCCAAGAAGGAGGGCGTCAAGACCATCGCCGACCTCAAGAAGGTGAAGGGCCTCAAGCTCGCCGCGAACCCGGAGTTCAAGGAGCGCGCGTACGGCATCCCGGGTCTTGAGAAGATCTACGGCGTCACGGGCGTCAAGTTCACGCCGATCAGCGACAGCGGCGGACCCGCCACGCTGAAGGCACTGCTGGACGGCAAGGTCGACGTCGTGGACATCTACTCCACGACGCCGTCGATCATCGCCAACAAGCTGGTCACGCTCGAGGATCCGAAGAGCATGATCGCGGCCCAGAACGTGGTGCCGTTGATCAACAGCGACAAGGCGACCGACGAGGTCAAGGCCGTGCTCAACGCGGTCTCGAAGGCCCTGACCACCGAGGAGCTGCTCGAGCTCAACGAGAAGAACCAGGGCAAGGACAAGGTCGCCCCGGCCGAGCTCGCGAAGGAGTGGGTTGCGGAGTACGTGAAGTAGGCCGCGTCGAGACGGAAGCGGGGCGGGCTCGGGCTCGCTCCGCTTTCGTGCGCCTCAGGGCTCGATGAAGTCCGCAGCGGTGACCCCCACCGGGTGCCCTTCCGGCCACTCGACCAGTTCGAGGCGGTATCCGTCGGGATCGGTCAGCCACGATGTGGCCGGTCCGGGGTGCTCGATCGGTCCGCAGGTGATGCCGACGGCCGTGAGACGCGCGACGGTGCCGGCGAGGTCGCCCACCTGGATGGCGATGTGACTGATGCCGTTGCCGCTCTCGATCGGGCGGGCAGCCGGGTCGTCGACCAGCTCAAGGGTGGCGACCTCGTCGTCCGGCAGCTTGAGGAGGACCAATCCCGCCTCGTCGGGTAGGGAAACGCGTCCCACCTCCTCGAACCCGACCCCGAGGTAGAAGTCGAGCGAGGCGGAGAGATCCGAGACGCGATAGGCCGTATGGAGTGTCCTCATCGCCCTGAGGGTAGTCGCGTATGTTCGGGCCAGAGGGACAGGAGAGTCCATGCCGATCGCTCATGTCAACGGCGCCGACGTCCACTACACCGACACCGGCACACCGCCCGGCAATCCTGATGCCGCGACCGTCGTGTTCGGCCACGGGCTCCTGTTCAGCGGCTGGATGTTCTCCCATCAGGTCGAGGCGCTCGAGGACGACTTCCGCTGCGTCACCATCGACTGGCGCAGCCAGGGCAAGTCGCCGGCGGCCCGCGACGGTCACGACATGGACACCCTCACGCTCGACCTCGTTGCTCTTCTCGACGAGCTCGGGCTGGGCGCCGTCCACTACGTGGGGCTGTCGATGGGCGGCTACGTCGGAATGCGGTTCGCGGCCCGATACCCGGATCGCCTCCTCTCACTGGTCCTGCTCGACACCGATGCCGGACCCGAGAACCCCGAAGTCCGGTCGAGGTACCGCATGCTGGCCAACATCTTCCGACTGGTCGGCCCCGGACCGCTCCGCAAGCAGATCGCGCCGATCATGTTCGGGACGACCTTTCGCGAGGACCCACGCGGCCAAGCCGTGATCGACGAATGGGTCGCCATGCTGAAGAGGAGCAGCAAGGCAGGCATGCGCCTCGCGGTGCTGGGCGTCACGGAGCGACTGCCCGTCCTTGAGGAGATCGGGGGCATCAGCGCCCGCACGCTCGTCGCCGTCGGTGCCGACGATGTCGCGACCGTGCCGGCGAAGTCGGAGGTGATTGCCGCGGGCATCGACGGTGCCAAGCTCGAGATCGTTCCCGAGGCAGGGCACTCCAGCACCGTCGAGCAGCCGGACGTTCTGACTCGCCTGATCCGCGAGCACCTCGCCGGCTGACTACGCAGGCGGCACGAACGTCCACGGATCGCGGGGGAGTCGCGCCTGCTCGAAGGTCGCCAGCATCTCGGTCGGCGTGCCGCCAACGAGTCCAAGCGATTCCGCGATCAGAGCGAGCACGTCGACGCCGCGCGACTCGAGCTCGGTTCGTGTGACGGCCCCATCGCGCTTGGCCAGCCGCTGACCGGACGTGTTGAGGGCCAGCGGGACGTGCGCGTACGTCGGCGCATCGTGGCCGAGCAGCGTTGCGAGATACGCCTGGCTTGGCGCCGACGTGAGCAGGTCGTCGCCCCGCACCACCTGGTCGACACCCTGCGCGGCGTCGTCGACGACGACCGCAAGGTTGTAAGCCGGCACACCGTCGTTGCGGCGCAGCACGAGGTCGTCGACATTCCCGGTGAACGTTCCGTGCAGCGCGTCCTCGATCGTCCACGCATCGGTGTCGGCCCGAAGCCTGAGCGCCGCTGGACGCTCGGCTGCCCGCCGCGCGCGCTCGGCTTCGGTGAGGTCGCGGCAGGTGCCGGGGTACGTGCCGGGCGGTGTGTGCGGAGCGGACGGGGCATCGCGGATCTCGCGCCGCGAGCAGAAGCACGGGTACACGCGGTCGGCGTCGGTGAGGTGGTCGATGGCGTCGTCGTAGCGGGCCCGGCGATCGCTCTGCCGCACGATCTCACCGTCCCACTCGATGCCGAGCGAGCGCAGGTCGTCCATCTGTTGCTCCTCCGCGCCCGGCCGGACCCGGTCGAGGTCCTCGACGCGGATCAGGAACCCGCGGTCGGTCGAGCGGGCGAACAACCACGCGAGCAGCGCGGTGCGCAGGTTGCCCACGTGCAGGTCGCCCGACGGGGAGGGCGCGAACCGTCCGTTGCTCATGCCTAGGGGAGCGGCTTCTCGTAGTGCCGGAACTCCTCGTCCACGACATAGCCGTGGCGCGCGTACACGGCCTGGGCGCGGGTGTTGGTGTGCTGGGTGGCGAGCTCGATCGCGACGCACCCGGCCTCGCGCGCCAAGGCGGCCGTGGTCGTGAGCAGCTGGTCGACGACCCCGCTGCCGCGGGCAGCCTCGTCGACGTAGAGGTCGTTGAGGATCCAGATCGGCGCGAGCGCCGTCGACGAGAACGCCGGGTAGACCTGGACGAGACCGACGCACCGGCCGCCGTCGCGGGCGAGGATCAGGACCGACTCACCCCGCCCGACGCGCTTGGTGAGGAACGTCGTGCATGCCTCGACGTTAAGTGGCTCGCCATAGAACTCCCGATAGGCGGCGAACAGCGGAGCGGCGTCCGCGACGTCCGCGATGCCGGCCTGGAAGACGTCCACGTGGTCAGCCTCCCACGGCCGCCCTTTGAGGCGGTCGCTATGATGACGACAACCCCGCTGACCTGCACTTTTGAAGGAATTCCCCTGTGTTCACGATCCTGCTCGCCCTGGCCTTCTCGCTCGCCGTCTGCGCCGTCATCGGCGTCGGTGTCACCAGCGGATTCGATCGCGTCGTGACCTACGTGCAGGAGAAGCGAGACGCGGTCAGCGTTCATCGCTGACCGACATGCTTGGTACCCCCAACGGGACTCCGTCGCTCGTCCCTCGCTCCTCCCCGAATCACTCTGCGCATCGTTCTCGCTCGAGGCGACGCCAGGCGGCGACCTTCGGTCGGAGGGGCGGCGCCTCGACCGAGAAGTACCCCCAACGGGATTCGAACCCGTGCTACCGCCCATGTGCAGAGTGCGGCGTCGTTCGAAGACTTTCGGTACCCCCAACGGGACTCCGTCGCTCGTCCCTCGCTCCTCCCCGAATCACTCTGCGCATCGTTCTCGCTCGAGGCGACGCCAGGCGGCGACCTTCGGTCGGAGGGGCGGCGCCTCGACCGAGAAGTACCCCCAACGGGATTCGAACCCGTGCTACCGCCGTGAAAGGGCGGCGTCCTAGGCCGCTAGACGATGGGGGCCTGAATCGCGTCCAGCATAGAGGGTCGTGACCTGCGGACCGTCAGGCAGGATGGACGCATGGTGGAGCTGAGCGACGACCGGTTCGCCGAGCTGGTCGAGGACGCGTTCCGGGCCGTACCGGCCGAGCTGGCGGCGCTGCTCGACAACGTCGCGCTCTTCATCGAGGACGATCCGCCGGCCGACGAACCCGACCTTCTGGGCTACTACGACGGCGTCGCCCTCACCGAGCGCGACACCTCCTACGGCGGCCAGCTGCCCGACCGGATCGTCGTGTTCCGCAACCCGACGCTGGCCATGTGTGACACCGAGGCAGACGTCGTGCAGGAGGTCGGCATCACCGTCGTGCACGAGATCGCCCACCACTTCGGCATCGACGACGACCGCCTGCATGAGCTCGGGTACGCCTGATGGACGTCCAGCGCGCGGGCGACCGCTACCTCACCGAGACCGCCGACGTCACGACGCGGCACTCGTTCAGCTACGGCGCCCACTACGACCCCGACAACATCTCGTTCGGGCCGCTCATCGCCATCAACGAGGAGCTCGTGCGGCCGGGAGCCGGCTACGACGCGCATCACCACGCCGACGTCGAGATCGTCTCGTGGGTTCTCGAGGGGGCGCTCGCTCACGAGGACACCACCGGGCATCGCGGCACCATCGAGCCCGGCACGGCGCAGCGGCTGAGCGCAGGCACGGGCGTCCAGCACGCCGAGCGCAACGCCTCGCGCACCGACCCGCTGCGTTTCGTCCAGATGATGCTGGCGTCCGAGCACGTCGACGAGCCCGAGTACGCGAGCGTCGACGTTCGACCCGAACCCGGCGTCCTGACGCCCTCGGTGCCTGTGCACGCCCCGGCCGAGCTGTTCGTGCTGCACCTCGATGCCGGCCAGAGCGTCACCGTTCCCGCGGCACCCCGGAGCCTGGTGCACATCACCCACGGCACGATCGACGTCGCCGGCGAGTCACTCGAGGCGGGCGACCAGGCCCGCACCAGCGACGGAGCCGCGTACGATCTGAGTGCGTCCGGCCCCGCGGACGCACTCGTCTGGCAGCTGCAGAGGTGACCCGATGACCGTCCTCGTCCTCAACGGCCCGAACCTGGGCCGTCTCGGCGTGCGCGAGCCCGACGTCTACGGCACCGCCACCTACGAGGATCTCGTCGCGCGGTGCGAGGAGATCGCCAAGGAGGTCGGGCTGGAGGTCGAGGTTCGCCAGACCGACGACGAATCCGAGATGATCGCCTGGCTGCACGCCGCGGCCGACGCCGGATCGCCCGTCATCCTCAACGCCGGCGCGTGGACGCACACGTCCGTCGCCGTCCGAGACGCCGCCAGCCAGCTGCCCGGCCCCCTGATCGAGGTGCACCTGAGCAACGTGCACGCCCGTGAGCCGTTCCGCCACACGTCGTACCTGAGCGACATCGCCACCGCCGTCGTGGTCGGCATGGGGCTCGAGGGTTACGCCGCTGCGCTGCGCTTCCTGGCCACCCTGTAGCCCCACTACCGGTGGTCCCCGGTTGGACCTAGTGTTGAAGGGTGAAGGGATGGGGGTCGCACGCTGAGGCCGTCGGCGCACTCAGTGCGTCGTACCAGTCGATCGCTCCCGGCGCTCCCATCCGCCTCGCGAAACGCACGTCCAATCTCTTCCGCCCCCGCAGCGCCTCGGACGCACCTGGCCTCGACGTGCGTGGTCTCGACGGCGTCATCGCCGTCAACTTCGCGGACGACGGATCGGCCACGGCCGACGTTCAAGGCATGTGCACGTACGAGACGCTGGTCGACGAGCTGCTGCCGCTCGGCTTCATCCCACTGGTCGTGCCGCAGCTGCGCACCATCACGCTCGGCGGCGCCGTCACCGGGCTGGGCATCGAGTCCACGTCGTTCCGCAGCGGCCTGCCGCACGAGTCGGTCGTCGAGATGGACGTGCTCACCGGCGGCGGCGAGGTCGTGTCGGCCACCCCCGGCGGTGAGCACGCCGACCTGTTCGACGCGTTCCCCAACTCCTACGGCAGCCTCGGCTACGCCACCCGGCTGCGCATCCGGCTGGAAAAGGTGCCGGGCTTCGTCGCGCTCCGGCACGTGCGCTTCGACGACGCCACATCCGCCGCCAAGGCCATCACCGACATCGTCGAGGCCGGTTCGCACGACGGCACTCGCGTCGACGCCATCGACGGCACGTCGTTCGACCCGGACGAGATCTACCTGACCCTCGCGACCTTCACCGACGACGAGGCTCCCACCAGCGACTACGCCGGTCAGGAGATCTACTACCGCTCGATCCAGCGGCGCGACACCGACGTCCTGACGATGTACGACTACCTGTGGCGCTGGGACACCGACTGGTTCTGGTGCTCGGGCGCGTTCGGCGCCCAGAACCCGTGGGTGCGCCGGGTCTGGCCGCGTCGTTTCCGACGCAGCGACGTCTACCACCGACTGCTGGCCCTCGACTCCCGCATCGGCCTCAGCAAGGTGTTCGACCGGGTCAATCGCATCCCCGGTCACGAGAAGGTCATCCAGGACATCGAGGTGCCGGTCGAGGCTCTCCCGGAGTTCCTGTCGTGGTTCGATGCCGAGGTCGGCATGCGTCCGGTCTGGCTGTGCCCGTTGCGCACCACCCGCACCTGGCCGGTTTACCCGCTGCGTCCGGGCGAGACCTACGTGAACGTCGGCTTCTGGGGCCAGGTCCAGGTACCGGCCGGCTCGCCTCCCGGGTACCTGAATCGCCGCATCGAGGAGCGGGTGCATGCCCTCGGCGGCCACAAGTCGCTCTACTCCGAAGCGTTCTACGACGAGGAGACCTTCGGCCAGATGTACGGCGGCGACGTGCTGACCGCCGTGCGCGCCCGGTACGACCCGGACGGCCGACTCAGCACGCTGTACGAGAAAGCGGTGAGGAACTCATGACCATCGACGTCGGCGTCCGCCTGAACATCGCCCAGGCGCTGGAACGACTCATGAAGGACGGCATGCCGTTCCGATTCGAGGCCTACGACGGCAGCGTCGCGGGACCGGAGGGTGCGGAGTACACGTTCCGCCTGCTCAACGAGCGCGGGCTCGCCTACATCATGACGGCGCCCGGGGACCTGGGTTTCGGTCGCGCGATCGTGGCCGGCGACCTCGAGGTCGACGGCGTCCGCCTCGGCAACCCCTACGAGGTGTTGAAGCAGGTGCAGAGCCGGCTCAGCCTTCGGATCCCGCCGCCGGCCGAAGTCGTTCAGATCGTCCGCAGCCTGGGGGTCGGCAACCTCAAGCCGCCGCCGCCCCCGCCCGAGGAACACCTGCCCCGCTGGCGCCGCGCACTCGAGGGTCTGCGGCACTCCAAGGCGCGGGACGCCGAGGCCATCCACCACCACTACGACGTCTCCAACCGGTTCTACGAGTACGTGCTCGGCCCGTCGATGACGTACACCTGCGCCGTCTTCCCGCGCGAGGACGCGACGCTGGAGGAAGCCCAGTTCGAGAAGTACGACCTCGTCGCGCGCAAGCTCGACCTCAAGGAGGGCGACCGGTTGCTCGATGTCGGCTGCGGTTGGGGCGGCATGGTCCGTCACGCCGCGCAGCACTACGGCGTCAAGGTCATCGGGGTCACCCTGTCAGAGCAGCAGGCGCTGTGGGCGCAGGAGAAGATCAAGGAGCAGGGCCTCGACCATCTCGCCGAGGTTCGCTTTGGCGACTATCGCGACGTCGTCGAGACCGGGTTCGACGCGGTCAGCTCGATCGGCCTCACTGAGCACATCGGCGTGCGCAACTACGCGTCCTACTTCTCCTTCCTGGGCGACAAGCTCAAGGTCGGCGGCCGGCTGCTGAATCACTGCATCACCCGACGCGACGGCTCGTTGCCGCCCAGCCCGGGCGCGTTCATCGACCGGTTCGTGTTCCCCGACGGCGAGCTGGCACCGGTTGGCCGCATCGTCTCAGCGGTGCACGACAACGGACTCGAGGTGCGCCATGTCGAGGATCTCCGCGAGCATTACGCCCTCACCCTCAAGGCCTGGAACGAGAACCTCGACGCCCACTGGGACGAGTGCCTCGAGGAGGTCAGCCTGGGCACGGCCAAGGTGTGGGGCATCTACATGGCTGGCTCGCGGCTGGCGTTCGAGCGCAACGAGCTCGGACTCCACCACGTGCTGGCCGTCAAGGTCGGGCCGGACGGCGACGCGCACTTCCCGCTGCGGCCCACCTGGGCCAGCTGACTTCAGAGATCCTCATCCGCCGTACGGCACGGTGATGATCTCGAGGTTGTGGCCGTCGGGGTCGTCCCAGTAGAGCCCCCGACCGCCGTCGTTCGTGTTGACCTGGTTCTCCCTGGTGTGGAACGGGTCGGCCCAGAAGGTCAGCCCGCGCTCCACGATCCGTGCCTGGATCTCATCGAACTCGGCATCGGAGACCATGAACGCGTAGTGCTGTGCGTGCGCTCTTCCGTGGTCGTCGGCGTAGTCGAGCGATACCCCGTTGTCGACCTGCACGACGACGAACGGTCCGTACATGGTCGGCTCGGGGAGTCCGAGGATGTCGACCAGGAACTGTGCAGAGGCCTCCTTGTCGCTGCAGCGGACGATCGTGTGGTTCAGCGTGACGCTCATGTCACTCACCCCTCGGTCTCATCATGGTCCGGACTCGACGTCCGGGCACGCGCAGCGACATGAACGGAAGGAAACACCCGCGGCGGACGACGTCGAGTCCTAGCCTGCATCCATGAACATCACGAAGGCGGCTGGCCTGGGGCTCCTTCTGGCATTGGGCGGAGTGGTCGCCGCGTGCAGCGCCACCATGGTCAACACTGCATCGGTGGAGAAGAACGTCATGTCGACGATCAACGGGCCGGGCTCGGTGAAGGTCGCGTCGGTCGACTGCCCGGAGAACCAGGTGGCGAAGGTCGGCAAGACGTTCACCTGCTCGTTCGCGCTGGAGGACGGGTCGGAGGGCGAGATCACCGTCACCGTGGCGGACGAGGAGGGGACCGGACGCTGGGAGGTGACGAGGCCGGCGAGTGGTCAGGCCGAGCAGGAAATCCTCACCGACTACGAGGAGCAGACCGGCAAGGACGTGAAGCGCGTGACATGCCCGGACCGGATCAAGAACGCCAGGAACGCCAAGACGACCTGCACGATGACGCTCCAGGGTGGGGTCACGCGCAAGGTCACAGTGACCGTGAGGAACGGCGGCAAGATCCGATGGAGGACGTGACCACGATCAGCCGAGGCGCGTGACCTCGAGTGTCATGCCGGCTCCGCGGAGTCGATCGACCAGGGCATCACCCATCGCGGTCACCGGGGTGAGGACGCCCAGAAGGTCGGGCAGCTTGTCGCGATCAAGGGCGAGAGTGAGTGCGGCCTCACCGAGCATCATTGCGGTCGCCTTGTAGCCGGGATCGCCGCTCGCCGCGACCTTGGCCATGTAGCGCGCGCCGGTGGTCGTGGTCGTGTAGGTGCGCATGTCGAAGAAGCCGGCTTCGCGGGTCTTCTCGCTGGGGCCCTCACCGGGCTCGGGCAGCAGACGGTCCAGGACCCGGCGGGTCGGCTTGAACGCGAGCCCGCCGAACAGGCCGCCCATGCCGGCTGCCACGCCGGCGGCAGCGACGCGCGAGAGCACGGGGTTGCGTCCCGCGGCCATCGTCTCGGCGTACTTGAACCGGTCGCCGTAGATGCCGCCGAGCAGGAAGTTCGTACGACGCACGATGCGGGTGTTGTAGCTCGCCATGATGAACGGGGCCAGGGCGCCTTTGAGGGACGGATCGACCTTCGAGGCGCTGATGATCGCGGCATCGCTCGGCTCGGACTTCCGATCGACCCGCTTGACCTCGCCGGGTCCGGACGACAGCGCGTGCGGGTTGACCAGCACCCGCCGCGACTCCGGCTGCCGCGCAAGATCGGCGATGACCCGCATGGAGTCGAACGTTCCTCCGGAGAGGCCGCCGCGCATCCTCGCCACGAGAGTGGTGTCGGTGAGCTCGCCCTCGCCGTCGGCGGTGACCTGCTGGTGCAGCAGGTGGACGCCGACGTCGGAGGGGATCGAGTCGAACCCGCAGGCATGCACGATGCGGGCACCGGTGGCTGCGGCCTGGTCGCCGAACTTGTCGATGGAGAAGCGGACGAACGGGATCTCGCCGGTCAGGTCGACGTAGTCGGTGCCGGCGTTCACCACGGCAGCGAGCAGCGCCTCGCCGTACTTGAGATACGGGCCGACGGTCGTGCAGACGACGCGCGTGCGCGCCGCCATCGCATCGAGAGACGCGGGTGCGTCGGCGTCGGCCACGATGATCGGCCAGTCGTGGGCCGCGGCCGGCAGGGACGCGCGGGTCTGCTCGAGCTTGGCCTCGTTTCGTCCGGCCAGCGCGACACGGGTGCCGGCCGGGGCATGCTGGGCCAGGTACTTGGCGGTCAGCACGCCGACGAAACCAGTGGCGCCGAAGACCACGACGTCGAATTCTCGGGAGTTCTCAGTCATTCCCGCAGAGTAGCGGTCACTGAATGTCCACGACCACGGGTGCATGGTCGCTGGGGCTCTTGCCCTTGCGCTCCTCGCGCTCGATCCAGGCCGAGCCAACCCGTTTCGCCAGCGCCGGGGAGGCGAGCACGAAGTCGATGCGCATGCCCCGCTTCTTGGGGAAGCTCAGCTGCTTGTAGTCCCAGTAGGTGTAGACGCCGGGGCCCGGAGTGTGCGGACGGACCACGTCGGCGAAACCCGCATCGACAATGGCGCGGAATGCGGTCCGCTCGGGTTCGGACACGTGCGTGCTGTTCGCGAAGAAGGCCATGTCCCAGACGTCGTCGTCTTCGGGCGCGATGTTCCAGTCGCCGGTGAGCGCGACCTGAGCATTCGCGTCGTCGGTGAGCCATCCCGCCGCGGCACCGCGCAGACTCTCCAGCCAGCGCAGCTTGTAGTCGTAGTGCGGATCGTCGAGCGTGCGTCCATTCGGAACGTAGAGGCTCCAGACCCGCACGCCGTCGCAGGTGGCGCCGATCGACCGGGCTTCGAGCGCCTCCGGCTCGCCGAACTGCGGCTGGTCGTCGGCGAACGACGTGGCGATGTCGTCGAGTCCGACGCGGGAGAGAACTGCGACGCCGTTCCACTGGTTGAGTCCGAAGTGGGCGACCTCGTAGCCCATCCCGCTGAGCTCCAGCGCCGGGAACTGGTCGTCGCGGCACTTGGTCTCCTGCAGCGTGACGACGTCGATGTCCGCGCGCTTCAACCAGTCGGTGAGCCGGTCGATGCGGCTGCGGACCGAGTTGATGTTCCAGCTTGCGATGCGCACGAGCCGAGGCTATCGAAGCGCACGTGCACGTCCGGCGGGGCATGATGTCGCCATGAGCGAGGACGACCGGCACGGCAAGGCAGACCACGAGCACGACGCCGCCGAGGAGCGGCACGGCCGGCCAGACCACACCCACGAGCTGGATGGCGACGACGATCACGGCCGACCCACGGGCGAGCGGCGTTATGACCGCCAGGGTGTGAAGGCGGGCACTTGGGTCAACCGCGCCGTCCTGGTGCTCGTGCTCGTCGCGTTGGCCTACGTCGCCTATGCAGTGTCGGCGGCCTTCTTCCCGCGATGGTGGGCGCAGCGCGTGGGCGACCAGGTCGCTGGCCGGCTCACCGCCGGGACCCTGTGGGGGCTCTTCTACGGCTTCGTCTTCACCTTCGTTCCCTTGCTCGTGCTGGCGCAGATGCGGCGCCGGTTCCTCAGCTGGACGTGGCGCATCATCGTGCTCGCCGTGGCGGTGCTGCTGGCGGTGCCCAACTGGCTCACTCTGTCGGTGGTCGTGGGCAACAGCAAGGCCGCGCATGCGGGCGAGCGGATCTTCGACGTCGACGCGCCCGGCTTCCGGGTGGCGACGAGCTTCGGCGCGATCGGCGGGGCCGTGGCCGCGCTGCTCCTGGTGGGAGCGAGCATGAGGCTCGCGCGCCGGCGCCGTCAGGTCAAGGACCTCAAGGGGCAGCTCAGCGAGCGCGAGCGGGCCGAACGTGAGCGCGAAGAAGCCGAACGCGAAGACGAAGGCTGAGTCAGACGGTGTAGCCGCCGTCGACGTCGAGCTTCTGGCCGGTGATGAACCCCGCCCGCCCTGACGCGAGGAAGCAGACCGCTTCCGCGATGTCCGCCGCATTGCCGAACCGGCGCATCGGGATGTTCGCTCGAGTGATCGCCAGCGCGTTGTCGTCGAGCTCGCCCGAGTCGATCAGTCGTGCGGCCATGCCGTCGGTGAGCATCCCCGGGCCCACGGCGTTGACCCGCACGCCGAAGCGACCTTCCTCGGCAGCGAGGGCGCGCACCAGCGCCTCAACCGCACCCTTCGGCGCCGATGACAACCCGTCCCGCACGGGGAAGCGAGCGGTAGCGGCGGTGGTCACCGCAACGATCGAACCCTGGGTGGTCCGCAACAAGGGCAGAGCGGGTTGGGCCACGTTGAAGAAGCCCACGGCGTCTTGAGTGAGCTGCTCGGCGAAGTCGGCGGGTGAGACGTTCGAGAGATGCACCATGGGGACGTGCGGACCGGCCGCGTAGACCAGTGTGTGCAGCCCGCCGTGCGCCTCCGCGACGGCAGCCAGCACCGAAGCACAGTCCTCGGCCGACGTGACTTCGAGCGCGTGCGCGGACGACCGCACGCCCGACTTGGCTGCCTCTTCGGCGACGGACTGGCCGGCTTCCTCATTGCCCCGGAAGGTCACCGCGACATTGCTGCCGCGGGCCGCCAGCAGGCGCGCGATCGGCGCACCGAGACCACCGCTGCCGCCGACCACGAGGGCCGCGCCGGTGGCGTCTGCGAAGTCTGTCGACAGGTCCTGGGTCATGAGGCGCTGAACTCTACCGAGTGCCAGACCGGGCGCGCACGCACCGCCGACCATGTCAGAGTTGCGGCGCAGGGTGGAGGTGCTAGACGTTGGGGGCGGCACTCAACGGTGCCGTGTCCTGAGACACGAGGAGAAGACATGACGGAGACCACACCTGAAGGACCGGCCGACGGCGGAGCCGAGGGCACGCCGGGCATGCACGATGGTGGCGCTGACGGTGGCGCCGAGGGACCCGCAGACGGTGGCGCCGAGGGCACGCCGGGAGTCCACGACGGTGGCGCCGACGGCGGAGCCGATGAGGGCGCCGATGGTGGCGCGGACGACGGCGGTGCCGATGGCGGAGCCGATGACGGTGCCGATGGTGGCGCCGATGACGGTGGAGCCGATGGTGGCGCGGACGACGGCGGTGCCGACGGTGGCGCTGATGACGGCGCCGAGGACGATTCGCGGGCGTGACGTCTGCGACGGACGCCAGGGTGCCCGGTCACGCGACCGGGCACCCTGCGCTGCGCCGTCTCGTCGCCGAACCGGAGTCGTTCGCGCGTGACGTCTGGGGCAACACCGCACTCCTGACCCGGGCTGCCGGGCGCGCCTTCGCCGACCTCTTCAGCGAGGCAGCCGTCGACGAGCTCGTGTCCGAGCGAGGCCTCCGAACGCCGTTCGTCCGGGTGGCCAAGGACGGATCCACGTTGGCGACCCGCGCCTTCACCAGCGCCGGCGGCGTCGGTGCCGGCATCGCCGACCAGGTGGACGACTCACGGCTCACCGCGCTGTTCGCCGATGGCGCGACGATCGTGCTCCAGGCTCTGCATCGCACCTGGCCACCGCTGATCGAGTTCACCCAGCAGCTGGCCGCCGAGCTCGGCCATGCCGTGCAGGTCAACGCCTACGTCACCCCACCGCAGTCGCGCGGGTTCGACGACCATTACGACGTCCACGACGTCTTTGTCGTACAGATCTCCGGCGAGAAGCGGTGGCGCGTCCACGAACCCGTCCATCCGGCGCCGCTGCGCGACCAACCGTGGACCGACCGCCGCGAGGCCGTCGCCGAGGCGGCCGATACGCCGCCGGTCATCGATGAGGTGCTGAAGCCCGGCGACTGCCTCTACCTGCCCCGCGGCTATCTGCACGCCGCCACCGCCATGGGCGGCGTCAGCACCCACCTCACTTTCGGCGTCCACACCTGGACGCGCCACGCTTTGGCACGCACGATGCTCGACCGCGCGCTCCTCGATGTGGCCGGCGACGTCGACATCCGCACGTCCCTGCCGCTCGGTGTCCGCGTCGCCGACCCCGCGGAGGTCGCGCCAGACGTCGAGCTCGTCCGCGCCCGGTTGCTGCACGCCATCGAGTCGCTGTCGGCCGACGATGTCGCGGCGGTGCTCGCTGCCGAGACCACCGCGTCCGGACGTCCCGAGCCGATCGGTCCGCTGGCCCAGCTGCAGGCGGCCCGCGCTCTCACCGGAGACACTGTCCTGGTCCTGCGCCGGCACCTCGAACCGCGGCTCGAGACACATGACGACGGCGTCCGGATGACCACACGGGCCGGGGTGCTCGACCTCGGTGCGGCGGACGGCCCGATGGTCGAGATGCTCCTCGCCGGGAACCCGATCACCGCCGACGTCCTCGGGCTCGACCTGGCTCGCCGCCTCCTCCGTGCCGGCGTCGTTGTCAGCACCTGAGACCCTTCCTCCATGGCCACCGTCACTCCGCTCTGCGCGGATACCGCCCGCGAGCGTGGCGACGTCATGCCGGGCACCGCACTGAACGTCCAGCGGTTCCTGCTCGTCGAGCATCCGGGGCCGTGGGCCTTCGACGCGCTGGGGGAGTCCGGGATCGATCCGGCCGTGCTCGGACAGCTGCTCGCCGCGACCCAGCAGGCGGGTGCGCGAACGCTGCTCATCCGTCGCCATGGACGCGTCGAGGACAGTGGTGAGCGGCGGTGGGCTGTGGCCGACATCACCGGTGGCAGCATCCTGTGGGGCACCTGGAGCGACGACGCCGACCTGCTCGCGGCCCGCGAGGCGCTCGCCGAGCCCAGCACGGGCTGGAGCACTGAACCGGTCATGCTCGTCTGCACGCACGGACGCCACGACACGTGCTGCGCGATCCGCGGTCGCCCGGTCGCGGCCGCACTCGCCGAGCGTCACGGCGATCGGGTGTGGGAGTGCAGTCACGTCGGCGGCGACCGGTTCGCGCCGACCGTCGTCGTGCTGCCAGACGGCACCTATTACGGCGGCCTGGACGTGTCGGACGCCGGCGACGTCATCGACCGCCATCTCGCCGGCACCGTGACGCCGTCACGGCTGCGCGGGTCGAGCCTGCTGCCCACGGTGGCCCAGGCCGCCGCGGTGGCCGCGCATGAGCGGTTCGGTCCGGGCGGAGCCCGCGACGTCCGCTCGGCGAGCGTCGAGACGACCGGTAGTGGACGCTGGCGGGTCGAGCTGTCCTGCGTCGGCCCGCTGCCGGCGAGGGTGGTGGCGCAGGTCGAGGCGCATCGTGCCGCCCCCGCCGTGCTCACCTGCCGTGCGGCTCAAGCGACGTCGGCGCGGACGTTCACGGTCACCGATCTGCAGGCCGTCTGACCTTTTTCAGCAGCACCCGCGCCCGCCCGTTCATGACCCGCATGATCAGGGTGTAGACGAACGGCACGTAGCGCTGCGTCCAGTGCAGGAGCCGGATGTCCTGCGAGGTGTAGACCAGGTAGCGGCCCTTCTCGACGCCGCGGACGATGGCGGCGGCGGCCTTCTCCGGCGATGCGGCGTGGCGGGCGAACGTGTCGACGGCCTTCAGCACGCGCGGGTCGTCCCGGTCGACGCCGACGATGTCGACGGTGCCGATGAGCGGGGTCTTGACCGCGCCCGGGCACACGAGCGTCACGCCGATGCGGTACGGCTCGAGGTCGAAGCGCAGCACCTCGCTGACGCCGCGCAGCCCGAACTTCGCGGCGCTGTACGGGGCGTGGATGGGCAGCCCGAACAGGCCGGCGGCGGACGAGACGTTGACGACGTGGCCGCCGCGGCGGGCCTCGATCATCGGCGGCACGAACGCCGCGAGCACGTGGATCGGGCCCATCAAGTCGATGTCGATGGTGCGACGCCAGTGCTCGATGTCGAGGTCCTGGATGCGTCCCCACGTCGAGATCCCGGCGATGTTCATGACGACGTCGACCGGTCCGGTGACCTCGTGCGCGCGGGCCGCAAAAGCATTGACGGCCTCGACGTCACGCACGTCAAACGCTTCGTGGTGCGCCACCGTGCCGCCGGCTTCGGTGACCAGACGCACGGTCTCGGCGAGGGTGTCCGCGGACACGTCGGTGAGCACCAGCCGTGATCCACGCTCGGTGGCGAGCAGGGCGGTGGCTCGGCCGATGCCGCTGCCCGCGCCGGTGATGACGGACGTCGTGCCGTCAAGCTTGGTGCGCTTCACGCTGCCTCCTCGAAATTCAGGCAAATGTACCAGTTACGCATGTCGGTCCGATCGGGTGTCCGAGGTCGCCCCTAGCGTGGCAGCAGGAGGTCGGCAGGTGAAGGCACATCGACTCATGAGTCTCGACCGGCCGGCGCCGCCGGGTCGTGGCGGGCACGACGGGTGGCACCGGGTCCCGCTCGCGTCGCTCGACTTCGAGACCACTGGCGTCGACCCGTTCCACGATCGCGTGCTCAGCTACGCGCTGCTCGACCAGCATGGCTTCGAGATCACCGGACTGGTCAATCCCGGCGTCCCGATCCCGCCGGAGTCGGCTGACGTGCACGGCATCACCGAGGCGATGCTCGCCGACGCGCCGTCATCGGCCGAGGGCCTGGCAGTGGTGGTCGACTGGGTGCAGTCACTCGTCGACCGGCAGGTGGGGTTGGTTGTGTTCAACGCCTCCTACGACCTCACGATGCTGCGGGCCGAGGCCGAGCGGCACGGCCTCGCCCAGCCCGACTGGTCGCGGCTGCTCGTCGTCGATCCCTTCGTCGTCGACTGGGGCATCGAGCGTGGGGCGCTGGGTCAGCGCCGGCTCATCGACGTGGCCTCCTACTACGGCATCCCGATCGAGAACGCGCACGACGCCACCTGCGACGCCCGTGCGGCCCGCGACGTCGCCGTCGAGCTCGGCGCCCGGCATGTGCAGATCGGGGCGACCACGATCCTCGAGCTCATGGTCGACCAGCGCACGTGGCACATCGAACGCGCCCTCGAGTGGAACGCCTACGCCGCCAGGAAGGGTCGTCCGGGCGACGACCTCGGCGGCTGGCCGCTGGCCGGTTAGTCACTCGTTGCGAGATGTGGCTGGGTCTCGGCCCAGTCGCTGATCTCCTTGGCCAGAGCCTGCCCGATGTGGCGGTGCAGTTCCGGTGAGTAGTGGGAACCGTCGGGAGTGGCGATGTCGAGATCCCCGCCGCAGAACTCGTCGACGAGCGGGTTCACTGGGAAGTACCGCACGTTGGGTCGCTCGACCTTCGCCACGGTGGCGGCGATGGCCTCGTTCATGATCTCGATGCGTGTGGTCATGCCGGGGAACCAGGAACGGTATCTCGTGGCTGGCGGAAGCAGCTCGAAGAGCAGGACGAGTGGGCTGCCGACCGTTTGTACCTGCGAGATGTAGGCCTCCAGGGCGGCGGCCACCCGGCGAGGACGACCCGGTCGGGCGCGGGGGAACACCCTGTCCAGCTGCTTCTGAAGTTGAGCCAGCAACTTCCAGGAAGGGCGCAGGATCATCTTGCGATAGGTCGCCCTGAGCAGCCGTGGCTTGGCCTTCCAGCTGTTGGCATGTCGCTCGAGCCAGCGGGGCAGGAGCAGATGCATCGTCTCGACGTAGCCATACACCAGGACGATGACGTCGGGCGAGTAGCCGAGGATTTCCTGCTGCCACGTCTTGAGGATCGGACTGGTCAGCTCCGCCATGGCCGTGATCGCGTGGACGTCGCAGGCCCGGCCATCGGTGAGCAGTTCCTCCTCCAGGGCGCGAGGAAAGGTGAAGTCGGTTCGAGGTCCGCCCATCCACGAGATCTGGTTCACCAGCGAGGAACCCTTGACGAGAACTCGAAGGGGCAGGGGCGTCTCACTCAAGATGACGGCTGAGATGCGGTTGCGAGTCAGCCCACTCGCTGATTTCCTGCGCGAGCGCCGAACCCACCACTCGGTGCATCTCCGGGCCGTAGTGGAAGCCATCGGAGATGGAGACCTTGAGATCGCCGTTGAAGTGCTTGTCGATGAGCACGCGGACGGGAAAGAGGCGGACGTGTGGCTTGTCGATGCGCGCGACCACTTCCGCCATCACCTCGTTCGCCTGGTCCAGGCGGACGTTGAGCCCGGGGAACCATCTGAGGCGTCTTTCGGTGACCTGGTGCAACTCAAGCAGAAGGACCATCGGACTTCCGACCAGCTGGACTTGGGTGATGTACCGCTCGAGGTCGGCGACCATTCGCCGGGCCGGCGCCTTGCGGATCATCGGAATCTTCGTATCGATTCTGGCTTGGAGCGCGGCCAGTACCATCCAGATCGGTCGAAGCAGGAGCTTGCGATAGGCCCTGCTGATGAGCCGAGGACGTGCGCTGAGACTGTTCACGTGCCGCTCGAGCCATCGCGGAAGGAAGAGGTGGATGGCTTCATAGCCGCAGTAGTGCAGGATGATCACGTCTGGGGAGTACCCCAGAATCTCCTGCTGCCAGGTCTTGAGAAGGTCGCTCGCCCGTTCAGCCATTCTGGTGATGGCCCGCACCTCGCAGGGTCGGCCTTCGGAGAGCAGTTGTGCCTCGATCGCTCGCGGGTAGAGGAGATCGCTACGTGGCCCACCCAGAGGATAGGTCCAGTTCACCATCGAGGAACCCTTCACGAGGACCCGAAGAGGAAGGGGCAGCGAGCTGGGCATGTATCTCCTCGATGGCACGTTCTGGGGTCTGCGTCACACGGTGTCCTGAGAATAATGCTCCAGAGGTGACTCAGGTGGACAAGGGTCCCAGGTCACGCGGTCGGATCTGTCGTCGGGACGTAGGCAGCGGCTTCAACCGGACGTGACTGCACGACCCTCAGTCCCAGGAGGAGACAGCTCACGATCCCGACGGTCAGCATGGTGATGCCCACCGCCACCAGGCTTTCCAGTGCGGCAGCCACGACGATCCCACCCACCATGACCGGGGTGAGCGTGAGCTCGACGATTGATGCGTAGGTGCCCCGGCCCCGGCCTTGCAGAACCGCGATCATCACGCGCCGCAGTCCGAGGAACGCGCTGGCGACGATCATCCAGCGTGCACACTCGGTGGCACCGAGGAAATCCGCGCCGAAGGTGAGCCTGATGATCGGCACGAGGAGGGCCTGCATGGCCAGGACGACCATCGTGAAGAGCGCCATCGAGAACAGGAGAAGGCGTCGGACGAAGTGACGTTCGGCACGCGGGTCCGCCTGCAGCACCGCGACCCGTGGGAGCGAGACCATGCCCATGGCCATGCCGAAGATGCTGGTGAGACCGCCGAGGGCGAACGCTACCGAGTAGAGCCCGAGCTGCACGTTGCCGAGCAACGAGCCCACCAGCATGCGATCGAGGGCCAACCCGTCGATGGGTCCGACGCTGCCGACGTGGGTGTGCCGGGCCAACCGGTTCAGCTCACGTCGGTCGAGCCGATTCTCAGGCCTCCCGGTCGGCCGCGCCAGGATACGCAACCGGGCCAGCAGCACCAGCCCGGTACAGACGATCGTGACCGTGAGCAGCTCCACCGGGTTCCAGCGGATGCCCAACGCCATCGCCGCACCGACGACACCGACGACCACCGCTTGGGGGAGCAGCCCTGTCAGGGCGATGTGGACCTGGTTGGCGCCCTCCCCGAGCATCGCACCCACGAGGATCCGGGAGGCCATGGTCTGGAGTGCCGTGATGACGGCGGTCACGGCCAAGCCGTACTTCATCGGACCCGGGACGTCCCATTCGAGGAACAACATGTACCCGCCGGCGATCGAAGCGGCCAGAAGAGCCCATGGGGTCCATCCGAGGACGAGGCCGCGCAGGCCGTCACGTGCCACGACACGTCGCTCGGCGAGAAGCTTGGTGACCGCGTTCGGCAGGCCGCCACCGAGGGTCAGCTGGGATGCCATCGCTCCCAGCGTGGCGACCATGACGACTTGACCACGACCCTCGACGCCGACCATCCGTGCGGCCAGGATGCCGGAGATCGTGAACAGGAGCTGAGTGAGGATGCCGGCGCCACCGAGGACCCACCACGACGCCACATGAGCGTCCGGGCGTTCGCTCGGATTCTGATCAGGGCTGTGCTGCGGCATGTCGAGAGCCTAGAACAGCGGACGTGGTCCCCGTGGTTTCGTCGTTCCTCATGGCCGCATCTGTCCGTATCGCCCAGCACGTCTCAGGCTATGCTGTGCGACGGCGTCAATGCCGGCGCCGAGTGTGAGAGGACGTCACTTGCGGGAGTACGCACCGGGCAGTCCGTTGGTGTTTTGTCACATACCCAAGAGTGCGGGAACCTCACTTCAGGCAGCCCTCATCGAGGCTCTTCAGCCAGAGCGCGTCGTGCGTGGAGTCGATCTCGCTCTGCTCGGTGGGTACGACCTGGATTCGTTGGGCCCGCAGTGGCGGAGCATGTACATCTTCGATCCGGAGGAACTCCCTGCTGACGCCACATTTGTGACCGGGCATCTGTCGCCCGGTACGACCATGGCGCGCTACCCGGATGCAGACCACATGACCACGTTGCGTAATCCGAGGCTCCGGGTGGTTTCGCAGTGGATCCACAGCCGCGCCTTGTCAGAGTTCGACCTTCGGCACTGGGGTACCGCCGCAGCGGCTTACCGAATCGGGCGGAAACCGTTCGTCGAGTACCTCCAGTCGGAGATGATCGCGCCCAACGTCGACAACACGATCACTCGCTTCCTGGCGTGGCCCCATCCACTCTTGCAACGCTCGGCATTCATTCCGACGAGCCACGATGATGAGCTCCTGGCTGCTGCCATCGACCGTCTGGACCGGTTCGGCCATGTCGGGGTGGTGGAGAATCCGTCGTTCCTGGCCGATCTGGGCGCGTGGCTGGGACGGGAGCTCCCGCAAAGCAGGCTGAACGAACGGACCTCGATCCCGCGCAGCCGCCGCCCTGATCTGGCCGCCGAGATGACGCCGAGCACCATCGAACTTCTTGACCACCGAACGCGCCTCGACCGGCAGATATGGACCCATGTGGCGAGCAGGATCCCCGATGTGGATCCGGGTCAGGTGCTGCGAACGTCGTGGGAGAAGTCGATCGACAGGTACGCCAGCGCCCTGGAGAATCCCGGCGAGCGTCGTCCCGTTCGCCAAGCGGTCGAAGCTCTCTACGAGCTCAAGGCCCGCTTCGCGTCCCGAAGCCACTGAACGGGTAGGGATTCAGCCGGTGAGCCCACCGTCGACGACGAGTACCTGGCCGGTCAGGTACGTGTTGCGCGGGTCGGTGAGGAACTGACAGGCACGGGCGATGTCGTCGGGCTCTCCGAGCCGCCCCGCCGGCGTGCGTCGAACGATCTGCATGAGCTGCTCTTCGTCCAAGCCGTGACTCATCTCGGTCCGTAGGTAGCCGGGGGCGATGCCATTGACGGTGATTCCGCGCGAGCCGAGCTCACGTGCCAGCGCTCGGGTCATGCCGTCAAGCGCGGCCTTCGTGGCGCTGTAGACCGCGAGACCGCGATAGCCCGATCGTCCGACGATGGACGAGATGTTGACGATCGTGCCGCTGTTGCGAGCGAGCATCCGCCGGCTGACCTGTCGCGTCACGTAGAACGTTCCCTTGATGTTCAGGTCGACGACGGCATCGATGTCCTCATCCGAGAACATGCCGAGGATGCCGTCGCGCGCGACGCCGGCGTTGTTGACCAGCACGTCGACCTGTTTCCACTTCTCGATCACGCCCTTGATGAACGCGTCGGCATCCTCTCGCTTGGACAGGTCGGCAGGCATGAAGTAGAAGCGGTCCGTCAGGTCGGGATCGTTCTGCCAAGCCTCGGTCTCCGACGTCGAGCTTCGTGCGCAGGTGGCAACGCGATCGCCTGACTCGAGGTATGACCGGACGATTCCGGCGCCCAGGCCTCGACTGCCGCCGGTGACGATGACAACTCGGGACGCTCCGACGGGTTGGCTATTCATCCGTTGATCTCCTGACGATCTTGCTGCCCTTGATCGCTACCTCATCAACGAAGCGGATGCTCCGCGGACGTGCTGCCGCTGGCAGGTCGGCGCAGGCCTCACGGATCGCTGCGTCAAGGCCGTTCTGGTCGGCATCGGGAGCGGCGACGACCTCTAGTGCCACGATGGCTCCCGTCAACGGGTTACTGCGCCCGTAGACCCGAGCCATGGCGACGCCGGGCACGGCGCTGACCAGTTCTTCGATCGGGAGCGGGTGAACCTTGATACCGCCGACGTTGATGATCTCCGACGTGCGGCCACGGAACAGGATGCGGTCACCCGCGATCTCGACGAGGTCACCCGTGGCACGCCAGCCATCGGCCTCGATCGGTGGTTCGCCGTAGTAGCCGAGCATGCCGGTTCGGGATCGGATCCAGAGCTCGCCGTCAACGATCTTCATGGCGACGTCGTCGTCGTCCCCGTGCTCGAGCACGTCGGTCGACAACCCTGCTCGCCCATCCTTCATGGAGCCGGTTGAGCCGAACTCCGAGGCGGCGTAAACCTGCGAGATCCTCGCGTCCGGAAAAGAGAGTTGGAGCTGACCGATCAGAGGCCCGGGGATCGCTTCGCCGCCAAGGGTGATCTGCTGGAGCTCAGGGACCGGACCGCCGTCCGATCGAAGCTCAGCAAGCAGAAAGCGCCAATACGTCGGCGTCGCGCTTGCGTGCGTCACCCCGAGACTGCGCATCGCCTGAAGCCCTTCGCGAGGTCGGCGCGGGGCGGGGGCGACCAAGGTGGCGCCGGCGGCGAAGACGTGCAGCAGGATCTGCAGGCCGGCGAACTGGTGGAGACCGTAGGCCAGCAACCACCGTTCACCCACTCCCGGCTTGATCCGTGCGGTGTTTCGGAGAAGCCGCTCCCAGTCGTGCCGCACCCCGCGAGGTTCCCCGGTCGTTCCAGTCGTCAGCACCAGGTGCGGCCGGGCTGCGGCAGGCTCGATCGCCGGGCCCCGCTCACTGTTGGTCCAGTCGGCAGGGCGCACGATCCGGCCGCCAATGGAGCCGAGATCGTCGCGACGGGTCACCACGATCTCGTGGTCGAACCGTTCGCGAAGTTCTCGGAGCTCGTCGGGCTCGCCGGGCGGATACTGACACGCTTCGGCACCTGCGGCGGACGCACCCGCCAGGAGGGCCACCACGACATCGGCGTCGTGGTCGGCGATCGCGAAGCGAGAGACGCCCTCGCGACGCAGTGCCGTGGCGACGCTCTCGGCAGCCGCGGCAAGCTCTCCATGGGTGACCGTCAGCTCATGGGTGATGATCGCAGCACGGCCAGCATCCTCGGCCGCGACTCGGCGGAGCAGCTCGATCAAGCGATCAGGCCTCTGCCGGGACCGTGCCGTAGAACGCCTGGATGTCAGTCAGCGTCTGCGGCATCGTGCTGGCGCTGAACGGATCGGTGCCATGCTCGTCTTCCAGCACGGCGGAAAGTTCGGCCGTCTCCAAGGAGTCGAGGCCTACTCCGTCGGCATACAGCGGCATGTCAGCGGAGAAGTCCGCCCGCATCTTGTTGGTCCGGGTCAGGAAGGCGATGACGGTCTGCTCAACGTCTGCTGGCGAAATGCTCATGTGGGGCTGTTGCTCCTAGTGAGGGGTCCAAGACAGATTACGGCTCCGCCACCGTATTGTTGCAGCGTTTCGGCTGATGGCTTCACGCGGGCTTCGTCGCCGAGATGAGCCCGTACCCAAACGTGCCGTCGTGCCAGAAATCCTCGAGCACGTCGCACGAACGCACGAAGGCATCGAGCCCGTCGACTCCGATCAGAGCAGTCACCGCATCTCGGTGCTTCTCCGCATTGGCCCGCCATCGGTCGAAGGTCGGAAGCGTCTCTGAGGTCAGGTCGTCGAGGCGGTCCACGACCAGTCCCTGTGCCGCGGCTGCCGCGGCGTAGAAATCCGGTGTTTCCATGTGGGCGTCGCCGAAGGCGGTCCGCAAGGTGGCGAAGTCGATTCGGCGTTCCCGCACCTCAGAGAAGGGGATCTCGCGCTTCCGCATGAGGTCACAGAGGACCAATCGACCCCCAGGTCGCATCACCCGTCCACACTCGGCCATGAGTGCGTGCCGGTCGCGCATGAGGTGCGACGACTCCATCACCCAGACGACGTCGAACTCGGCGTCGTCGAACCCGTTGTCGGTCCCGTCCCGCTGTTCGAAGGTGACCCCTTCCACGCCGAGCTCAATCGCGCGAGCTCGAGCTGCCGCGACACCGACCTGGCTGGTGGTGATGCCGACGACCTCGACTCCGAACGTGTCCGCCAGCATGCAGGCTGGTGCCCCCGAACCGCATCCGACATCGAGCACCCTCGTTCCTGAACCGGTGCCGCGGTCGACCTCTTCCCGCAGGCCAGCGGCCGCGATCATCCGCTTCGTCAGCGCGGCAGTTGCGACGGGCAGCGTTTCATCTCCGCCGGCGAACACGCCGTAGTGGAGGTCGTCACCCATCAGCAACAGCCAGGCAGCGGTGACCCGGTCGTAGTGCTCGGCGGGCTCGTATCCGACCGAGCCAACGGTCATCCCTTCACCTCGCGGGTGCCGATCTGACGGGCGGGGGAGCCCATCACGACGGCATTGTCGGGCACATCCGAGAGCACCACCGAGTTGGCGCCGACCACCGCATTCTTCCCGATGCGTACTCCGCCGACGAGGACAGCGTAGGCGCCGATTCCGGCACCATCGCAGATCGTGGCGAACTCCTGTTCGTCGCCCTCGTCCGCATCGTAGTAGCGGGCAGCTGCTGTCACGCCCCCAGCGAACGTGACGTTGTCGCCGATGGTGAGCCCGAACCCGATCGTCACTCCAACGGGGTGCGCCAGCATGAATCCGGTACCGACTGACATGCCGGCGCCGAAATCTGCCCCGACAAGGACGTTTCCGAGCGTCCGCAACGAGTGCGCGAGGCGCTGGTGACCAGAGTAGTAGAGAGACTGCTGGGCTCGGAGAATGATCGAGGCAAGCAGACCCGGAAGCATGGGAATCCGCAAGAGGACTCCAAGCCAGCTCGGCTTGCTGCCAGGGCGAAAGCGAGCGTAGTCCGAGAAGACGAGCTCACTGAAGCGCAGCCCTCGAGGCGTATGGTCCAGCGACATCTGCCGAAGACTAGTACATGGGATCAGTCGTCGGCGTGATCGCGGGTGAAGACCCCGTCCACCTGGAGGATCTCGCCGCTTGGAGCGGTATATCCCTGCTCGACGCCGACGAGGTGGAACCCCTGCTGGTACGCCCAGGCGATGGCCTCGTCGACGAGCATCCCACCGTCGTACAAGGGGATGAACGACAGCTCCAGCTGGAGCCCCACGCACCGCCTGATCAGGTCTGGGCCACCGGCGAGCACCTCGCGTTCGAAGCCCTGGGTGTCGACCTTGAGAAACGGGTGCCGCGCGGACGTCAGGTGCTCATCGGCGACGTCGTCGAGTCGGGCCACGGTCACGGTCTCTTGGGCGACATAGTCGACGTGCGGAGCAGCGGCTCGATGTGAGTCCAGCATGGGGCGGAACGAGCTGCTGGCGAAGTTCGACGCGATGTTGATGGTCGCTTGGCCGGACTCGGTCCCGAGGGCGAGCTGATGGGCGGTCCAGGTGGGGTCGTCCTTGATCATCGCGCTCAGCGACGCGTAGCTTTCCGACAACGGCTCGAAGGAGACGATCCGGCCGGTGTAGCCGAACTTGCGGAGCGACGTGCCGTATCCGCCGTGTGCGGCACCGACATCGAGCACCAGATCCACGTCGTGTTTGGCGAGCATGGCCTGTCGTCTCCGGGACGAGTGTTTGCGGACCTCCAGGCCACGCCGGGCCAGCTGGTCTGCCGCCGCCAACACGTACCACGGCAGCGAGTCGTCTTCGCTCATCGGCGGGAAGCCTACCCCGTCGATTCTTCAGCTCAGCACCGGTTCGTGCGTCGCTGTCGAGCGGTGTGGTTTCCTAGCGGGCGTGAACCACGGATCCAGGCCGGTCACGGTCATCGTCGAGCCCGACCCGGTGGGGCATCGCTTCCAGGCCGTGGCCAACGTGGCGATCGTCGCCCAGCGCACCACCGACGTGGTTCTCCTGACCTCCACTGTCGGTGCCGGCCACGATGCCTTCGACGTGTTCCTCTCGGACCTGGATCTCGAGGTGGTCCCGCGCTTCGACGTCATCCATCCGCCGACCGACGAGATGGCCCGGGCGGTGGCGGACCTGTGCCGGACGCACGACGTGGAGACCGTCATGGTCATGGATGCCGACCAGTCGCTGAAGCGATGGTGGTACGTCGCCCGAAAGGAGTTTCGTGGGCTGGCCCGGCGACCGCGGGTGATGTTCATGCTGACGCGTTACCCCGCGAAGCTCGGCCCCACCGACACGTTCGGATGGAAGCTGCGGCTCGCGAAGGGCGCGCTCGTCCTCGCGGCAAGGGCGACGGGAACCCTGGATCACGTGGCGGGGTTCGCCGGCCGCGACGACATGTCGCGGGGCTGGCTGGTGAAGCGAGCTCGCGATCCCGAGATCTGCCTCGCCCACTCCCGGGATCGGGCTCGCCTGCGCGCGGAGCTCGACCTGCCGCTGGACCGGAAGATCGCCGGCGTCTTCGGGGTGATCGAGGAACGCCGGAACGTGCCGATGATCCTCGACGCGCTGGACCACGCCGGTCTCGACGCCGACCTCCTGCTCGCAGGTGGGATCCAGCCCGAGATCTGGGCCTGGATCAACGGTTTGCCGGAGGATCGCCGCCGACGGGTCATCGTCCGGGACGGCTTTCTGCCGAACGACGTGATGGATCAGCTGGTCGCTGCGGTGGATGTCGCGCCGATCATCCTGACCAACAACGGGCCCAGCGGCATCATGGGGAAGGCCCACGCCGCAGGTGTTCCGGTCATCACCGCCGGCTCCACCGTGCGGGCTCGCGAGATCCGGGCGACGGACGGCGGAGAAGCAGCCGACTTCGACGTGGCGAGCATCGGCGATGCGATCAAGAAAGTTTTGGAGCGCGATCCGGACGAACCGCGACGCAACACCGTGCCGCCGGCCACGGCTGAGGCCTTCGCCGAGATTCTGCTCGGCGTCGATCGTCGCTGACGGCTACGCCTCCGGCAGGGCCTCGATGATGCGGATCTCCCGCTCGGCACCATCGCCGAGCGCCTCGAGCGCGGCCTGGTAGCCGGGGCTCGTGTAGGCGGCCGCCGCCGCGTCGGCGCTCGGGAACTCGATCAGCGTGGTGCGCCCGAGCGTGCCGCCCTCGAAGGCGTGCACGACGTTGCCGCGGGACAGGAACCTTCCGCCGGCCTCGCGCATCGCCGGACCGGCGAGCTCGATGTACGCCTTGAGCTTCTCGTCATCGTGGACGGCGGTGAACGTGTTGATCCAGTAGGCCTTGGTCATCGGCCCATCATCACAAATGAGTGAGTATCACAAACCCGTGAGTCAGCTCCGAACCCGCTTCAGGATCGCGGCCGCGAGGTCGGCCGGCGCTTCCTCGGGGATCCAGTGGCTGATGTCGGCGAGCTCGACGAACTCGTACGGGCCGGTCACGTGCTCATGGGCTGATTCGGCCGAGGTGCGTCCGATCGCCCAGTCGCCGTCGCTCCACACGTACGTGGTGGGCACCGACACCGACGGCAGGTCGGCCAGCGCCGCGGTCATCGCCCGGTACCAGGCGAGGGCACCGGTCAGCGCGGACCGGTCGTGGAAGAAGTCGACGTAGGCGTCGACGTGGGCGGCCGGGATCTTGCCGTCGTACATGGCGCGCAGCCGCCGTCCGTCGTCCTCACTCAGGACGTCCTCGGCCTTGCCCTCCTCTCGCATCAACCCGATGTACGACGAGCGCTGCTGCTGGTCGGAGTCGGAGCGGAGGGCGCTGTTGTACGCCGCGAGGTGCGGCACGGACACCGCGGTAAAGGTGCGGAGGCGGTCGCCGTGGTCAGCAGCGACGGCCCAACCGACCGCTGCGCCCCAGTCGTGGCCGACGAGATGGAACGTGTCGAGGCCGAGGGCATCGGCGATGCCCAGGACGTCGTCGACGAGGTGGTCCATCGCGTAGTCGGCGACGGAGCCGGGTCGGGCGTCAGGGGAGTAGCCACGCTGATCAGGTGCGATGACCCGGTATCCGGCGGCAGCCAGCTCCGGCGCGACGGCCGACCAGCTGAGCGACGTCTCGGGGAAGCCGTGCAGCAGCAGCACGGGTTCACCGTCGTCCGGGCCCAGGGTCCGGACGTCGAAGGTGAGACCGCCGACGGTGACGGGTTGCAGCTGATCGAACGTCATGGAGCCATCATCCCTCTCAATCGACCGGCTGGTTGATGCGGGCGAGGGCGGCGCGATCGAGGGCGGCGGCGACGTCGGGCGGTGGTGCCGAGCCGCCGTGGTCGTGCGGCAGCCACCACAGGTCGTCTTCGGACCGCGGGATGTCCGGGTAGGTGCGGATCGCCTGGTTCAGCAGCTCGGTCAGCGCGATGCGCAGGCGTTCAGTCAGGCCGGCGATGCTCTCACCGGTGGCGGGATCCAGCGGCTCGCCGAGCAGGATGGTGACGGCCTTGCCGCGGCGCAGGCTGCGATGCCCGTCGACGGTCATGATCCGGTGCGAACCCCACACCACCGCCGGCACCAGCGGCACGGACTTGCTGATCGCAAGCCCGGCCGCGCCAGGCTTGAGGCCCTTGACCAGCCAGGACCGGCTGATCGTCGCCTCGGGGAACACGCCGACGATCTCGCCCTGGTCGAGCAGGCGTCGGGCCTGCCGGTAGGCGATGGCGCCCGACCAGCGGTCGACCGGCACATGGCGCATGGCCCGCATGAGCCATCCGGACATCGGGTTCTCGAACGTCGAGAGCTTGCTCATGAACCGCACCAGCCGGCCACGCTCGCGAGCGGCGTAGCCGATGAAGGTGAAGTCGAGGAAACCGGTGTGGTTGCTGGCGACCACCGCCGGACCGGAGGTCGGAAGGTGCTCTTCGCCGTGGACGGTGATCCGCAGTCCGAGCAGCCGGAAGAAGGTCGCGATGATGCGCTGCACCCAGCGATAGGTGCGGTCCGATGGCCGGCGGCGGTCGACGCTCATGTGAGGTATTCGTTGTCGAGGCGTGCGTTGATGGTTACGCCCGCTCGGGGAGTCTCGGCCAGCAGTCGGTGCGGATGGTCGGATCGAACCCGTCGGCCGCCATGCGCCGGGTTCGGATCTCGCGGTTCATGATGCCCGCGGAGAGGAAGAAGATCGCCAGGATGTAGAGGGACATGATGACGAGCCCGTGCCATGTCGCGTCCTTGTCGAACCGGCCGGCTTCGCCGAGCGCGATGAACCCGTCGGACACGAGAAACAGCAGGCCGCCGAGCCCGGCTCTGCCGTCGAGGGACAGTGACGTCGCGGCGGTGCCGACGAGCAGCAACGCGTAGACCGGCACGAACGGGCGCACGTCGGCCTCGAGCCCGTCCCAGGCCCACATGACCATCGGGATCGCAGCGGCCAGGTAGGCGAGCCCGGTCCACGGGTTCGCGCGCAACCGTGGAAAGGCACCGCGCTGCACGAAGAAGATGATGAAGCAGATGTGGGCCGCGGCGAACGAGGCCATGCCGAGGACGAACAGGGACTCGATCTCGAGGAAGAGGTCGCCGCCGAGGCAGAACACGAGCGCGGCGACGAGCAGCCACGGGCCGTCGAGCTGCATGACCCACATGACGAGCAGCGGCGCGAGCAGGCACTTGGTGATGCTGTCCCACGGCGACGCGTCGACGGCGTTGAGCACCAGATGCACGATCGCCACGACGCCGAAGCCGATGATCCAGGGGCTCTTCACTGCGTCGTTCATGGCGACATCTTGACAGTTGGCGGCGGTCGGTGAGTACGTAAGGCATGACACACGTGACTGCCGACCAGGCGATCTCTCTTGACGGATACACGGCTGGACCGAACCAGACTTTGGAGGAACCGCTCGGCGAGGGCGGCGAGCAGCTTCACACCTGGATGTTCGAAGCCGCCGAGGATCACGCCGCCGAGCGTGAGGCGATCTTGGAGGCGTCCGCCTTCGTGATGGGACGCAACATGTTCGCCGGACCGGGGGAGTGGGACTCGACGTGGCGAGGGTGGTGGGGGGAAGAGCCGCCGTACCACGGCCCCGTGTTCGTGGTGACGCATCAACCGCGAGACGAACTCCCCATGGATGGGGGGACGACATTCCATTTCGTCAATGAAGGCATCGAGTCTGCCTTGGACCAAGCCCGCGAGGCAGCCGGCAACGGGTCAGTCAGCATCGCGGGCGGGGCCGAGACGCTGCGCCAGTACCTGGCGGCGGGGCTCGTCGATGAGCTTCGGCTGCACGTGGCACCGATCTTGCTCGGGGCAGGCGAGCGACTCTTCGATGGCTTGACAGGCGTGACGTTCGAGCCGACCGCTGCGCGCCATCACCCGATGGCGAGCCATTTGACCTACAAGGTCGGCCGCGCGTGAGTGGTTCGGAGGTTGAAGACGTGCCCGTCCGCGACGGCGGCATCCGCCTGGGCCAGTTCCTCAAGTTCGCGGCTGCGGCCGGCTCTGGCGCCGAGGCCGGCGCGCTCATCGCCGACGGCGAGGTGCTGGTCGACGGCGTGGTCGAGACCCGGCGTGGACGCCAGCTCGAACGCGGTGCCGTCGTCGAGGTCATGACCCCGGCCGGCACAGAGAGGTATCGCGTGGCCTGACGAGCGATGGCGTCGAACCGCTAGCGTGAGCAGATGATTCTCACGATTCTGGCGATCGTCGTGGCCATCACGTTCGTCTTCACCGGCGGCATCAAGCTGTTCAACGTGCCGGCCTCGCTCGCCATCCGCGACTCGCTGGACGTGCCGCCCGGGCTGTGGCGAGTGATCGGCACGCTGGAGTGGCTGGGTGCCGCGGGCGTCCTCATCGGCCTGGCCTACCACCCGCTCGGGCTGCTGGCCTCGATCGGTCTGTCCAGCCTGCTCGTCGGGGCGATGATCACCCGCCTGCGGGCCGCCCGGCGGCATGGCCGGTCCGAGGCGGCTGGGCTCGCCGGCGACGTGGCGACGCTGGTGCTTGCCATCGCGACGGCGGTGACGTTCGGGGGGAACCTCTGAGGCGTTTCAGCACCTCATGCAGGATATGGGCATGCATCGCTCCCGACTCCTGATCGTCGCCGCAGCGATCATCGTCCTCGCCGCCTGCCAGTCCGCCGCCGACCAGGACAAGAAGCCCGGCGGCTCGGCGTCCGTCGCGCCCGGCGACGCCGGTGCGAATGTCTCGACGCTCACGCCCTACCCGGCGCCGAAGAAGGCCATCCCGATCAAACCCCCGGCCGGGTTCGAGCCGGTGTTCGCGGAGAACGTCGCCCGACACGGAGCCCGAACGCTCACCGACGGCAACCTCCTCAAGAAGACGATCGCTCTGTGGGAGGAGGCGAAGGCCGCGGGTGCTCTGACCCAGGCCGGCGAGCGGTTCGGGCCCGACGCCATGGCTCTCCGAGCCGCCATGAAGAAGATCGGCTTCGGGAACCTGAACACTCTCGGCAAGGAAGAGCAGCAGGCCATCGGTGCTCGTGAGGGAGAGCGCCTGTCCGCGATGTTCGACACCGCGATCGCCGACGGCGCGAAGGTCGACGTCTTCGACTCCGGCCAGCCGCGGGCCAAGGCCAGCGCGAGGAACTTCGCCATCGGGTTGCAGTCGGCCCAGCCGGACCTGGAGATCGAGCCGCCCGAATCGAGCGAGAAAGTGCTGAAGTTCGACAACGAGAACAAGGAGTACGAGCACTTCCTCGAGGACGGGCCGTGGAAACCCGCCTACAACGACGTGCGCCGGCGATCCGGTATCGACCAGGCCGCGGTCGACGCCCTCGAGCACCTCTACACGGCCGACTTCGTCGCCGGCATCGACAAGAAGCTCTTCTACGGCAACGGCATCTTCGACGTCTACCGCGCCGGCCCGGCCATGAGCCGCGACGTCGACGTCGACACGCGGCCGCTGATGCCCAAGAAGGCGGCCGCGGCATTCTCGTACGTCGACGACGGCCGCTACTTCTACTCGCGCGGTCCCGGCATCGAGGGCGACGACGGCAGCTATCAGGCCGCGCAGATCCTGCTCGACGACTTCTTCAGCGCGATCGACGACCACCTCCAGAGCCGCGGCCCGCACCCGCACGCAGCGGTCTACCGGTTCGCGCACGCCGAGGAGCTCACGCCGTTCGCGTCACTGCTCGAGCTGCCCGGCGCGGACGAGCCGGGCAAGCCCGGCGAGACGTACACCTACGCGAACAACGACTTCCGCGTCTCCACGGTGTCACCGCTGTCGGCGAACATCGAGTGGACGGTGTGGGCGAACGGCGACACGAACATCGTCTCGATCGCGCACAACGAACGCCAGACCACGGTTGGTCGGGACTGCCGGCCGTACCAGGGCACCAAGAAGTTCTACGAGCTCGACGAGCTCCGGACCTGCCTCGGCGCCACCGCCCAGTAGGTCCGCTCAGGCGTCGTAGTCGAGCGCGAGCTCGTCGGAGACCGGCAGGCTCTGGCAGGTGAGCACGTAGCCCTGGGCCAGCTCATCGTCCTCGAGTGCGTAGTTGCGTCGCATGGTCACCTCGCCGCCGACGACCTTGGCCCGGCACGTGCCGCACACCCCGCCCTTGCAGGCATAGGGAAGGTCGGCGCGGACCTCTTGAGCCGAGTCGAGGACCGGCCGGTCGCGCGGCAGGCTCAGCTCGGTGGTGCGGCCGTCGAGCGTCAGTGTGACCTGCGAGGACGGACCCTCGAGTCCGGCCTCGGCGTGCTCGACCGGGGGCGGCGGGACGTCGTCGACGAAGAACAGCTCGCGATGCACCTTCTCCGGCTCGACGCCGAGGTCGCGCAGCAGGTCGAGAGCCGGCTCGATCATGTCGAACGGCCCGCACAGCCAGAAGCCGTCGACGTCGGCCACCGGCACGAGTGCAGTAAGGATGCGGCGCAGTCGGTCGGCGTCGAGTCGACCGCTGAACAGCTCGACGTCTCGCGGCTCGCGGGACAGCACGTGAACGACCTCGAAGCGAGCCGGGAACCGGTCCTTCAGGTCGGCGACCTCGTCGCTGAACATCACGGTGCTCGCCCGGCGGTTGCCGTAGATGAGCGTCACCTCGGCCTCGGGATTGGCGAGCAGCGACGACGCGATCGACAGCACCGGGGTGATGCCGGAGCCGGCGGCGACCAGCACGTGGTGACCGCCCAGGTCCGGGTCCGGCCCGAACGTTCCGGAGGGGGTCTGGACCTCGATCTCGTCACCGGCGCGCACCTCGTCGACCAGCCAGGTCGAGAACATCCCGTCGGGCACGACGCGCACACCGACGCGTGGCGACGCCCCGACCTCAGCGCAGATCGAGTACTGCCGGCGCTCATCACGGTCGTCGATGCGACGGCGCAGCGTGAGGGACTGGCCTGGGCTGAACCGGTACACCTCAGCCAGGTCGTCCGGCACGTCGAACGTCACGGCGGCGGCGTCTTCGCAGAGCCGGTCGACCCGCGCCACCCGGAGCGGATGGAAGTCGCCACGTGTCGCCATCAGATCTCCTTCACGTGGTCGAACGTCTCTCCGCACGAGCGGCACGTGTGCAATGACCGGCAGGCCGTCGTGCCGAAGTGGGACAGCTCGCGGGTGTCGATCGACGCACATTCGGGGCAGGCAGGCGGCCGTGATGGCATCAGGACCAGGTCGGTCGGCCCCGCGTTCGGGCGTGGTGGTGAGATGCCGTGCTCAGCGAGCGCGTCCAGGCCGCGCGAACTGATCCAGTCAGACGACCACGCGGGCGTGAGCGTCGTGCGGACCTCAGCGTCGTCGTAGCCGGCGCGGTGCAGCGCGACGAGCACGTCCGAGCGCATCGTCGCGAGCGCCGGGCAGCCGGTGTAGGTGGGAGTGAGGGTGACGATGACGGTGTCGTCCTCGACGATGACGTCGCGCAGCACCCCGAGGTCCTCGAGGGTGAGCATCGGCAGCTCCGGGTCGACGACCTGGGCCACAGCGTCGTAGGCGCTCACCAGCGTCCCTCCGGATGCTCGCGGGCGAGGCTCTGTAGCTCGGCCAGGAGGGGGCCGAACGGCTCACCGTGATGGCCGTCGCGCCCGCCGCCGGCAGCCGCGGCCGCGTCGGGACGCTGCAGACCGGCCATTCCGAGCACCTGGTCGACCACGCCCATCGCGTTCTCAAAGCCGGCGGCATGATCGGCGGCGACTCCCGGCAACTGGCGCTCGACGTCATGCACCTCGCCCAGCTCGGCTACGGCCGGCCAGACGTCCGTCAGCCCGGCGGTCATTCGCTCCCGCGAGACCGCCGTGCCCTGCGCAAGCGTGATGCACCAGCGCGCGGCGTGCTCGCGGTGGTAGCGCACCTCTTTGACGCCCTTCTCGGCCACGGCGGCGAGCACAGGGTCGGTCGAGGCGCGCAGCCCCTCGAGCAGCGCCAGCCGCCACGCCGAGAACACCAGCAGCCGGGCCATCGTCGCGGCGAAGTCGCCGTTCGGTTGCTCGACCAATTCGACGTTGCGGAACGCGTCGGCGTCCCGGAAGTAGGCGAGCCGGTCGTCGGGCGGGACGGGTGAGCTCTCCGGGAGAATCGGGACGACGTCGGGGTCGGCAGCCGCCGCACGGGCGAGCAGGAGCCGCGCCTGGCCGAGCAGATCGAGCCCGATGTTGGCGAGCGCGACCTCCTCCTCGAGCTCCGGCGCATGGGTCGTCCACTCGGCGAGCCGCTGAGCGAGCACGAGCGCGTCGTCACCGAGCATGAGGCAGTAGGTGGCGAGCGCGGTGCCGTCGACGCCGGCCGGCACGGTGGTGTCGACCCCGGCCAGCGGGTCGTCGAAGCTCGTGCCGAAGGCCCAGCGCGCGTCGTCCTCGGCCTCGACGAGGCTCGTGTAGGCGTTGTCCCCACCCATGACACTGTCGGTCATCACATGTGGGGCACGTGCTCGGGCACGTCGTAGAAGGTCGGGTGCCGGTACACCTTGTCGCCGCTGGGCGCGAAGAACGGGTCCTTCTCGTCGGGGCTGGACGCGGTGATGTCGGACGACCTCACCACCCAGATGCTCACGCCCTCGTTGCGGCGGGTGTAGACGTCGCGCGCGTGGTGCAATGCCATCTCGTCGTCGGCGGCATGGATGGATCCGACGTGCACGTGGTTGAGCCCGCGCTTCCCGCGAACGAACACCTCGTACAGGGGCCAGGATTTCTCTGTCATGCTGCTCCTTCCTCTCGTGCGGCGAAGGCCATCGCCGCGTCGCGCACCCACGCACCCTCGTCATGGGCCGCCTTGCGGCGCGCGATGCGCTCGGCGTTGCAGGGGCCGTCGCCGCTGATGACGCGCATGAGCTCGTCCCAGTCGGGCTCGCCGAAGTCGTGGCAGCCGCGCTCCTCGTTCCAGGCGAGGTCGGGGTCGGGCAGGGTGACGCCGAGGGCTTCGGCCTGCGGCACCGTCATGTCGACGAAGCGCTGGCGCAGCTCGTCGTTGGTGTGCCGCTTGATGCCCCAGGCCATCGACTGCTCGGTGTTGGGGGAGCGGTCGTCGGGCGGCCCGAACATCATCAGCGACGGCCACCACCAGCGGTCGACGGATTCCTGCACCATCGCGCGCTGCTCGTCGGTGCCGTTCATCATCGTCATCAGCAGCTCGTAGCCCTGACGCTGGTGGAACGACTCCTCCTTGCAGATACGGATCATGGCCCGGGCGTACGGCCCGTAGGAGCTTCGGCACAGCGGCACTTGATTGCAGATGGCGGCGCCGTCGACGAGCCACCCGATCGTGCCGACGTCGGCGTAGCTGGGGGTGGGGTAGTTGAAGATCGAGGAGTACTTCTGTCGTGACGTGATGAGCGCGTCGGTGAGGTCGTCGCGGTCGGTGCCCAGCGTCTCGGTGGCGGAGTAGAGATAGAGCCCGTGGCCGGCTTCGTCCTGCACCTTGGCCATCAGCACGGCCTTGCGGCGCAGGGACGGTGCGCGGGTGAGCCAGGCCCCCTCGGGTTGCATGCCGATGATCTCGGAGTGGCCGTGCTGGGCGATCTGGCGCACGAGCGTGCGCCGGTAGCCGTCAGGCATCCAGTCGCGCGGCTCGATGCGTGACCCGTGCGCGATCGTGTCGTCGAAGTGCTGTTGCAGCGTGTCGTCCATTTATCCTCAAACCGAATGATCGTTCGGTTTCAGTGTATCGCATTCCGGCTTGCAGGCTCAGCGGGCGCGGATGCCGTCCAGCACCATCGACGCGATCTGGTTGGCGAGCGCGGCCGGCGTGATGTCGCGAGCGGGCCGGTACCACTCGACCAGGGAATTCACGACGCCGAACATCAGACGTGCGGTCGTGTGGGCGTCGACGTCGGAGCGCACGTCGCCCTCGTTTATCGCCTCCTGGACCAGCTTGGCCACCCGGCGGTCGAATCCCCGTCGCTGGTCGAGAGCCCAGCGCTCCGTCTCGGTGTTTCCGTGCACGCGCAGCAGGAGCGTCACGTAGGGGAGCCGGTCGGCGAGGATCTCGACGTCGCGCCGCACCAGATGCTTCAGGCGGTCGACCGCTCGGCCGGTCGTCACGTCGTCGGCGTCGAGGCTCGCCAGCAGCGGGTCGAGTGCTCGCTCGAGCGCCAGCCGGAGCAGCTGCTCCTTGCCCTCGACGTGGTGGTAGATCGACGACTTCGACAGGCCGGATGCCTTCGACAGGTGCTCCATGCTCGTGCCGTCGTAGCCGCGTTCGGTGAACACCTCCGCGGCTACGGCGAGCAGCGTGTCCTGGTCGTACCGGGGCCGCGGCCGGCCCGACGGCAACGTGCGAGGACGGGGTGCCGAGGCCATGCGCCGATCATGGCACGCGGGGTTCTTGACAAGATTTAAACAGTGTGCAAATCTCTCTGCACAATGTCAAAGACAACCACGGAAGTCGGATGGCGCGAAGCGCGCCGTGATGCCGCCCGGGCCAAGCTGCTCGCGACGGCCTGGGAGATGGTGCGCGAGGACGGCCTCGGCGCGCTCACGTTGCGCCAGCTCGCCAAGCGCGCCGGCATCACGACGCCCACCGTCTACGCCTACTTCGACTCCAAGAATGCGATCTTCGACGCCATGTTCGGCGAGGCTGCCGAGGTCTTCGCGCAGTCTCGGACCGACCTGCCCGACAGCGGCTCGGCCTTCGACAACCTGGTCGCCGACGTCCGCCGGTGGGTGGAGTTCTGCACGTCCGACCCGGCCCGCTACCAGTTGCTGTTCCAGCGCCCGATCCCCGGCTTCGAGCCATCGGCGGAGTCGTATGCGCCAGCCGTTCGCGCCCTCGACCTCACCCGCGAGTACCTCGCCCGCAACGGGGTGATGGACCCCTGGCATGTCGACCTGTGGACCGCCGTGACGACCGGCCTCGTCGACCAGCAGATTTCCAACGATCCCGGTGGTGATCGCTGGATCCGGCTCATCGAGGACGTCGTCCGCATGCTCCTCGCCCATACCTCCGAGAAACCCCCCGAATAAGGAGATCCCATGTCCGACGCACCCCAGCTCCGGCTGCACCACCTGGCCCTGACCGTCGCCGACCTGGACGCCAGCGTCCAGTGGTACCAGGCGGTGTTCGACGTCCACCCCGTGCTGGACGTCCCCCATCAAGGCGGCGTCGGACGGATCCTCGCCGACGCCGACCAGACACTGATGATCGCCCTGCACCGGCACGACACCAACGACGGTGGTCTGTTCGAGGAGACCGCGACTGGCCTCGACCACGCTGGATTCTCCGTCTCCGGCCGTGGTGACCTCGAAGCATGGCAGGACCACCTCGAGACCCACGGCGTCGTGCGCAGCGAGGCGGCCGACAAGCCCCTCACCCAATCACCGATCGCCGACGAGCCGTACGCGTCGGTCCTGGTCTTCCGGGACCCCGACAACATCCAGCTCGAACTCTTCGCGCCAGCTTCCACGAGGAGTCCCTAGATGACCGGGCGCACGACCAGGCGTTCTTTCGCCGTTCGTCCGGGTCAGATGGCCAGTGTCACTGGCTCGGCTACGTCGCTCTGCGGGTCGACGATGATCTTGGCGTGCACCTCTGGGTCGCCGAGGGCGGTGAAGGCGTTGTCGACGCCGTTCAGGCCGACGGACCCGGTGATGACGGGCGCCGCGTCCACCTTGCCGCGGGCGAGCAGGTGCAACGTCTCGTGGAACTCCGGCGGGGTGTAGCCGAGCACGAAGCGCAGGTCGATCTCCTTGTTGATCGCCACGGCTGGCCGGAGCCGGTCGGGGTCCATGCAGACGCCCACGACGACGATGCGGGAGAACAGGGGAGCGCTGGAGATGACCTGCTCGAGCATGCCCGGCACGCCGACGCACTCGAAGATCACCGGACGCTTGGGGTTCGCGGCTCCGACCTTCTCTGCGGCCCGCCACACCTGCTGCCACGGCAGGAACGGGACGCCGCGCAGCTTGTCCATCGCGCCCATCGCCAGGCCGAACGCGGCCGGCGCGGTCCGGAGGTGGCCGTGGTCTCCGGCCGCGGTGAACGGTTCCTCATGCTTCGGATCGACGACGACGTCGGCGCCGCAGCGCCGGGCCAGGTCGCGGCGGCCGGGCGAGAAGTCGCTGGCCACGACGGTCTTCACGCCGCTGGCCTTCAACATCGAGATGACGGCCAGGCCGACTGGCCCACAGCCGATGACGATGGCCACGTCGCCCTTCTTGACCTCGCCGCGACGCACCGCGTGCAGGCCGACGGCCATCGGCTCGGTGAGCGTGGCGAGCTCGGTGGACATGCTCTCGGGCACGGTCATGGCAAGCGACTCCTCGACCACCATCTGCTCCGCGTAGGCCCCGGGGGCATGTATCGAGAAGCCGACCGTGTGCACGTCCTCGCCATGCCTGAGCAAAGGCAGGGCGACCACGCGGTCGCCGACCTTCGACTGCTTGCGCGTGCCCGGGCCGTGCCCGATGACCTCGCCGACGAACTCGTGTCCCATCACGACGCTCTGGTTCGACCGCATGAAGTCGGGGTAGCCCATCTCGTCGACGATGTCGGCAACGTCGTCGCAACTGTGGCGGGCATGCAGGTCGGAGCCGCAGATGCCTGCTCGCTGGACCTTGATGAGGAGGTGCCCCTTGCCCGGCACGGGGTCGGGCACGTCGGCCACCGTGAGCTTCGTGTTCTCGCAGACGACGGCCTTCATGGTGCTCCTTCGTGACGGCGTGCTTGCGCTCGAACGGTACTCCGCGCGAGCGGCGTCCGGCAGGATGGCCACATGACGTCCCCCTGGACCACTGACCAGATCCCCGACCAGTCTGGCCGAACCGCGGTCGTGACCGGCGCCAACAGCGGGCTCGGACTGGTGACTGCCATCGAGCTGGCGCGAGCCGGCGCCACGGTGCTGATGGCCTGCCGCAACCCGCAGAAGGGTGCGACGGCGGCCGACCAAATTCGCGAAGTCGTTCCGAACGCGCGGGTGGAGGTGGTGGACCTGGACCTCGGCAGCCTGGAGTCCGTGCGGCAGTTCGCCGAGGGGGTCGACGCCGACGCGCTCGACCTGCTGGTGAACAACGCCGGGATCATGTGGGTCCCACAGCAGCGCTCCGAGGATGGCTTCGAGCTCACGTTCGGGACCAACCACCTCGGCCACTTCGCCCTCACCGGCCGACTCCTGGCCAGGCTCAACCGGGCCCAGGCACCCCGCGTGGTCACCCTGTGCAGCAACGAGCATCGGCGGGGGCACATCCACTTCGACGACCTCCAGCTGGATCGCCGCTACGGCCCTCGCAAGGCCTACCGCCAGTCGAAGCTCGCGAACGCGGCCTTCGCCCTGGAGCTTGATCGACGCCTCCGTGCGGCCGGCTCGCCGATCAAGAGTGTGCTGGCCCACCCCGGGTACACCGCGACCAACATCCAGACCGCCGCGCAGACCGGGGCCATGAAGCAGATGATGAAGCTCGGCAACCGGCTGATCGGACAGTCGGTGGAGCAAGGCACACTGCCGACGCTGTACGCCGCCACCGCCCCCGACGTCGAGGGCGGGGAGTACTTCGGCCCGGACCGCTTCCGTGAGTACCGGGGTGACCCGACCCGGGTCACGGTGAAACCCGAGGGCCGCGACCCCGAGGTCGGCCGACGCCTGTGGGAGGTTTCCGAGAAGCTGAGCGGAGTCACCTACGACTTCGGCAAGTCGACCTGACCCAGGCCGGGTCGACCCCCGCAGAAGTACTGTCGGGGTCATGGCAGCACGCATTTCGCACTGGATCGACGGGCAGTCTCGCCCGGGCACGTCAGACCGCACCTCGCCGGTCTACAACCCGGCCACCGGCGAGGTGTCGGCTGATGTCGATCTCGCGAGCGCGGCCGAGGTCGACGACGCTGTTCGCTCGGCGAAGGAGGCCGCCGTCGCGTGGCGGTCTTCCTCGTTGTCGCGGCGCGCCCACATCCTGTTCGAGTTCCGGCAGCAGCTGAGCGAGCGCGCCGACGAGCTCGCCGACGTCATCACGGCCGAGCACGGCAAGGTGCATTCCGACGCGCTCGGCGAGATCGCCCGGGGCCTTGAGAACGTCGAGTTCGCCGCCGGCGTCCCGCAGCTGCTCAAGGGCGGGTTCTCCGAGCAGGCAGCGACCGATGTCGACGTCTACAACATCCGCCAGCCGTTGGGTGTCGTCGCCGGCATCACCCCGTTCAACTTCCCGGCCATGGTGCCGCTGTGGATGTGCGCGAACGCGATCGCCTGCGGCAACGCGTTCATCCTCAAGCCGAGCGAGAAGGACCCGTCCGCTTCGCTGCTCCTGGCCGACATGTGGCGGAAGGCCGGCCTGCCGGATGGAGTCTTCACCGTCCTGCACGGCGACCGCGAGGCCGTCGACGCACTGCTCGGCCACCCCGAGATCGCCGCCATCAGCTTCGTCGGTTCCACCCCGGTGGCACGGCACATCTACGAGACCGGGACGGCGAACGGCAAGCGGGTCCAGGCGCTCGGCGGTGCGAAGAACCACGCACTCGTGCTCCCCGACGCCGACGTCGATCTGGCCGCGGACGCGATCGTCGGCGCTGCCTACGGCTCGGCCGGCGAGCGCTGCATGGCCTTGTCGGTCACCGTCGCAGTCGGCGACGTCGCCGATCGTCTCGTCGAGGCTCTGGCCGTGCGGCTGCCCAAGCTGGTCATCGGTGACGGTGCGGAGCCCGGCATCGACATGGGCCCGCTGATCACCGCCGAGCACCGCGACCGAGTGGCCGGCTACGTCGATGCCGGCGCGACGTCCGGCGCCACCGTCGTCGTCGACGGACGCGAGTCCGACCTGCCCGAACGCGGCTTCTTCCTCGGCGCGACGCTGCTCGACCACGTCACGCCCGAGATGTCCGTCTACACCGACGAGATCTTCGGGCCGGTGCTCGATGTGGTCCGGGTCGACACCTTCGACGAGGGTATGGAGCTCATCAACAACAACCCGTACGCCAACGGGACGGCCATCTTCACCCGCGACGGCGGTGCTGCCCGCCGATTCCAGTTCGAGGTGCAAGTCGGCATGGTCGGCATCAATGTCCCCGTCCCCGTGCCGGTTGCGTACTACTCCTTCGGCGGCTGGAAGGCATCACTGTTCGGTGACACCCACATGTACGGACCGGAGGGCATCAACTTCTACACGCGCGGCAAGGTTGTCACCTCGCGCTGGCCCGACCCTTCGTCGTCCCAGGTCGATCTCGGGTTCCCGACCAACCGCTGACCGGCGGTTGCCCCCGGCCAGTGCCATGGTGAGAGGAAAGTCGGAACTCTCCTCGGAGGACAGCATGGGATCTGTGGCACGCATCACCAACATCAGCGCACGGTCGGACAAGAGCTTCGACGATGCGGTCGTCGTCGGTATCGAACGCGCCAACACGACGTTGCGCAACGTCCAGGGGGCCTGGGTCAAGGACCAGAAGGTCGAAGTCACCGATGGCAAGATCGTCGCCTTCCAGGTCGCGCTGGAGGTCACCTTCATCCTCGAGTGACGGACGTCCGTCAGGTGGTTTCGCAGCCAGCGGCGCACTCGGGCCCTCGTGAGTCAGATGACCGGCAGTTCGTGCCGGGCGCCGATGTCGACGGGCTGCGCCTCCACCGCGCCGGTTGGCACACAACATGTGAGGTCGTCGCAGCACACCTCTGGCGGCGGAGAAGACTCGAGTGCCGCTTTCGCCTCGTCGAGCTGTGCGGCGTAGGCGGAGAGCTCGGCGATGCGGCCGGCAATCTCCACCCGCTTGTCGTCGATCAGGTGGCTGACGCGCGCGTGTGCCGAGACGCAGTCGACACCCGCCCACACCGGGAGCAGCTCGGCGACCTGGTCACAGGTCAGGCCGAGCCGCCGTGACTTGGCAATGAACAGCAGCCGGCTGGTGGCCTCATCGTCGTAGTCGCGGTAGCCCGCCGCACTGCGCGACGGTGAACCCAGCAGTCCGATGCGCTCGTAGTACCGGACCGTCGAGACGGGTACTGCCGCCTGCTGCGCAAGCTGTGAGATCCGCACGCTCAAACCCTAGGCCAAAACCGCTTGACCTTGCACCCAGGTTCAAGGTTTAGCGTCGAAGCATCGGGGCTGACAGAGGAGCAGAAATGATCGAGGACACCGCGTCGATGACGCTTCAACATTCGCCACAGCACGTATTCGATTTCCTCGCCGACTTCGAGAATGAACCTGCGTGGAACCCCGAGTGCATCTCCGTGGCGAAAACCTCATCAGGGCCGATCGCTGCCGGCGCAACCTACGTCGGCCGCATGCGCAAGATCGGGAGCGTTCAGATGACCCTCGAATCTCATGAGCCACCTCGTCGCTTCGTCACCAGCGAGCGCTCACGCATGGCCACCGGTCGATTCGAGTTTCGACTCATGCCGTCCGCCGAAGGAACCCGTGTCGAGGTGGACGCCCGCCTCAGCCCGCGCGGCCCGTTCCGACTGCTGCAGCCGGTGATGCGGCGCGAACTCGCGTCGTTCCTCGACAAGCTGCCGGGATGGATCGGCACAGGCCTGGACAACGCGTCAGCAAAGCCGACGATGTTCTGAGATCTCACCAGCAGTCCACCTACCTTTGGTGCGTCGAGGCTCCTAGCATCGAAACAAGGAGGCTTCCCGATGACCGGTCGCTCCATCGACGACATCCTCGCCGAGGCACGCAGCGGGCTCGATCGCGTGGATCCGGCTGAACTGGCCGGCGAGGTCGCCGACGGAGCGATCGTGATCGACATCCGACCGGTCGAACAGCGACGACGTGACGGCGAGCTGCCTGGCGCGGTCGTCGTCGACCGGAACGTGCTCGAGTGGCGGCTCGACCCGAGCTCGCCCCATCGCTTGTCGATCGCGACCGACCACGACGTCCGTTTCGTCCTCGTGTGCAACGAGGGATACGGCTCGAGTCTCGCGGCCAAGTCGCTGCAGGACGTCGGCCTCTCGCGCGCGACCGACCTCGTGGGTGGGTTCCAGGCGTGGCGCGAAGCCACGTTCTAGACCAGCAATCACGCCCAGACGTTGGTTCCGGTACCCACCTCTGGTAGAACGTGTTCTAGATTTGGCCGTGGAGGTGTCATGGGCGACGGGTTCGGCGGAGGTCGCTCTCCGGACGAGGCGTGGGCGGAGTTCTGCCGCGCCTTGGAGAAGGCGGGCGAGGTTGTTCTGAGCGACAGCGCGCCGAACACCCCGCTCGACCGGGCCGAGGGCTATCGCTACCTGAGCCGCATGCTCCGGGAGATGCTGTACTCGACGATCGAGAACGCCGATCCCGACTTCCCCCGCTTGCACGAGCTGGACCGAGTCAAGCTCGGGGCCGACAATCCCGACAACGTCTACCTGTCGGCGAACATCCGGGGCGACCGCACCTACCGGATCACCGGCACTCGCGGCACCATCGCGTACTTCAGCATCGGCTCCAAGGCCAACCGCTATGCGAAGGACGGCACGATGGCCTCCACCGGCGAGCTCGGTGACCAGGACCTGGTGGTGGAGGCCGACGGCACCGTCGAGATCATCGCCAGCGCCACTCCCCAGGAGAAGAATTGGCTGCCGCTCGCGCCGGACTCCACCGGCCTCGTGGTGCGCCAGACGTTCCTCGATCGGACGACCGAGTCGCCAGGGAGCTGGCAGATCGAGCGGATCGGTGACCCGATCGAGCGCGGTGAGCTCGACCCGGCGTTCCTCGCCAAGGCGCTGGCGACGGCCGCCTTCTCGTTGCACGGCACCGCCGCCCTGTTCGCGAGCTGGACCGAGATGTTCATGACTCGCCCCAACGAGCTGGCCGACTTCGGGCAGGAGATGTTCCAGAAGGCCGGCGGCGACCCGGAGATCTTCTACTTGCACGGGTACTGGACGCTCGAGCCCGGGCAGGCTTGGGTGATCGAGACCGACGTGCCCGACTGTCCGTACTGGAACTTCCAGCTCGACAACTGGTGGATGGAGTCGCTCGACCACGAGCGCAAGATCACCGTCAACAAGCACACCGCAGTGCTCGACGGTGATGGGCTCGACGGCGACCGGCTCACACTCGTTGTCTCCGATCGGGATCCCGGCTGGGGCAACTGGATCGACACCTGCGGCCACGACACCGGTACCGCCCTGCTGCGCTGGCTCGGCGCCGACAAGCACCCGATCCCGGACTGCCGCGTCATCGACCTGGAGGCACCATGACCACCGCCGAGACCGCGCGCATCCTCGATGTCGACGGGCTGCTCTCCGCCGCCCGTGACAAGACCGGGCTCAGCAACTACGGCGACGAGTGGTTCGTCGAGCCGCTGAAAGTCCTGACGGCCGCGCTCGTCGACGAGGCCCGGCTGTCCGAGCTGGGGCTGGCCCTGACCCAGCAGCGGCTCACCGCGCTGCTCGCCGACCGGCTGCGGCTGCGACAGCTGCAGGCGGAGAACCCGGCGATCATCGAGGAAGAAGTGACCGTCGCTGCCGAGATCTGCGGGCTGCCACGGACGGGGTCGACACTGCTGCACCGACTTTTGGCCTCGTCGCCACACGTGACGACGACGCTGTCGTGGGAGACCTCGTACCCGCTGCCGTTCCCCGGCGAAGGCCCGGACGCTGAGCAGCGCAAGAAGCGCGCGCAGGACCGTTTTGCGATGTTCCTGGAGATGTCCCCGGACTTCGGCGACATCCACACGATCGAGTGGGACGGGCCGGAAGAGGACGTCATCCTGCTCGACCGCACGTTCACGTCGATGAGCTACGACTCGTTCTACTGGGTGCCGACCTACGGTGACTGGCTGCGTGGCTTCGACCAGGCGCCGGCCTATCGGGAGCTGCGGGAGTGGCTGCAGGCGCTGCAACACCAAGACCCGACGCGCGCCGGCAAGCCGTGGGTGCTGAAGTCTCCGCACCACCTCACCGCCGTCGACACCGTGCTCGACACCTTCCCCGGCTGCAAGATCGTCATGACGCACCGGTCGCCCGCGCAGGCCGTGCCGTCCTATGCCTCCATGGTGTGCGCGATCTCGGCGCAGTACAGCGACGACGTCGACTCCCTCGAGGTCGGGCCCTATTGGCGCGACCGGTTCGTGGTGGCGCTGCGAAACTTCACGGAGGTCAGGGACCGTCGGCCCGATCGGATCGTCGACGTGGGCTTCAAGGACCAGATGTCAGACCCCGTGGGGACCGCATCGCGGGTGCTCGGCGAGCTGGGGATCCCGTCAGACCCGGGCGAGCTCGAGGCGTACATGGCCCGCAACCGGTCCGAGAAGCACGGCGGACACACGTACACCGCGGAGGACTTCGGGTTGTCCGAGGCGGAGCTGGAGCAAGACTTCGCGTTCTATCAGGAGGTTGGCAGATGATTCTCGACGGTGAAGTGGTGATCGTCTCCGGTGTCGGGCAGGGGCTCGGCGCGAAGCTGGCCGCCCGCGCGGCGGCCGAGGGCGCGAAGGTCGTCATGGCGGCTCGGTCCAGCGAGACCATGGACCAGGTGGTCAAGGAGGTCGCGGCCGCCGGCGGCGAGGCGATCGCGGTGCCCTGCGACGTCAGGAAGCAGGAGGACGTGGAGCGCGTCGCGGCGACGGCGGTCGAGCGGTTCGGCAAGGTCACCGGCCTGGTCAACTCGGCGTACTCGCACCCCGGTTTCACCGACCTCCTCGATACTCCCGACAAGCAGCTCCGCCGGTCGATGGACATCATCCTGTTCGGCGCGCTGGAGATGACCCGCGCGGTGGTGCCCCACATGACCGACGGCGGCTCCATCGTCAACGTCGGCACCATGTCCACTCGCAAGCCGGCACCCGGTGAGGCTGGGTACGCGGTGGCGAAAGCCGCGATGGGTACGGCGACCCAGTACCTGGCGCTGGAGCTCGGCGCCAAGGGCATCCGGGTCAACCAGGCGATCCTGGGCTGGCTCGACGGCCCGGGCGTGCGCTTCTACTTGACGATGACGGCCGACGAGAAGGGCATCACCGAGCAGGAGGTCTACGACGACATCGCGTCTCGGAACCCGCTGAACCGGATCCCACCGGACGAGGCGTGTGCCGGCGCGATCCTGTACCTGTTGTCCAGCTACGCCTCCGAGGTGACCGGCGCGACGATCGACGTCAACGGCGGGGAGTACATGCCGCAATGACGCATGTGGTGACGTCAGTGACGGTGGAGATCGCGGCGCCGGCGTCCTTCGTGTGGGACGTGCTGGTCGACTACCCGCGCTATCCCGAGTGGAACCCGTACACGATCGCGGTGGAGACGACGCTGGAGATCGACGACCGGATCGACCTCACCCTCCCGAATCCCGATGGATCGGACGGCACGATGCTGAACCGCGAGTTCATCCGCGTCGTCGACCCGCCCCATCACCTGCGCTACGACACCGGCTCTGAGTACCCGGGACTGCTTGGCATGCGGGACCAGTACATCTCCGAGCTGGGACCCGACCGCTGCGCGTATTTCACGACGGACACCCTCAGCGGCGAGCTCGCCGACCTGGTGATGGAGGCGAACGGGGCCTGGATCAAGGCCGGCTTCGACTCGGTCGCCCACGCGTTGAAGACCCGAGCCGAACAGCTGCTGGCGACCCGCTGACACTGGCGCCAGCAGCATCGAGCGGGACCGGTTCAGCGTGGATTCAGCCGTTCAGCGTGGCTTCAGCGATGTCGGCGCACGCTGTCCTCAGTGGAACGGCGATGAAGTGGGTGAATGTCATGGACGTATTCGATCTGGTGATCCTGGCATCGATGGGCGTGCTCGTGGTGTTCTTTGCCAGCGTCGCGTTCGTTGAGTGGTGGGCCGCACGGGCGGCGCATGGGCGCTCAGGCCAGCGGCCTGACTCGCACGTGATCCGGCACGCTCAGGGCGACCGACGGATCTCGGCAGCCTGACCAGCCACCGCGGTCGAGGCTACCGCCCGGCGGGGACTCGACCCGTCGCGGACCTCCGAGTCGCGCGCTTCGCCGTCCGGCGTTGCTTGACCACGCGAGCCGCCTTCCTGCTGCCCTTGTAGAGCTCGATACCGAACCAAGCCAGAAGCACGACGAGCACCACGGTCGCAATGGTCGGCAGCAGACGCCGGATCCAGTCCTCGCTGAGCCACGTGCCGGTCGCCACGGCATAGGCCGTGAGGACTCCGAGGAAGTTCACGACGTATTTCGAGATGTTCTTGGTGAGGATCGAGCGAACAACACCTCCCGAGAGCTTCTTGGACAAGCCCTTCGCGCTGCCCGTCAGCTTCGCCAGCGCCGCATCTTCCTCTTCCTTCTCCTTGGCTCGCATCACGTTGCGGTAGGCGATGACGCCGCGCTCGAGCTGGCGGGCCTGCCACGCAACCTCAGCATCGTGCTTGTCCGGGTAGTGGAATTCGGGTCCCCCGAGCTCGCATGTGTCGCCCTCAAGACACTTGTTGGGCTGGCCCGTCTCCGGGTTGATGTGATAGCGCACCGACGCGTCCATGGCCGGATCCTATTCTCTTCGGCAGGCGTTCAGTCCCGACGACGGAAGCCGGCACGAACGCGTGCGGTTCAGCGAGGGCGTTCCAGGTTCGCGGACTTGATCCGCTCGAACAACTCGACGACGACCTGTGCCTCTTCGTCGGAGAGGTGGTTCCCGAAGCGCTCGCGAATCCCGGCCAGATGGATACGTGCAGCTGCGCGGAAGACCCTCTCGCCCTCTTTCGTCAGCGTGATGCGAAGCGCGCGCCGGTCGCTCGCGTCGGGCATGCGCTGGACCAGGAGTCGTGTCTCGAGCCGGTCGATCAACGAGGTCAGACCGGCCTTCGTGAGCACCACCTCGCGCGCCAAGTCAGTCATCCGGATCCCTGGTGGACCGGAATTGAAGACATGCAACAGGGCGTCGTACGTCCTGAGGTCGATTCCGGCATCAGCACGCAAGTCCTCATCGAAGCGCGCGAGCAACGTCGCGTTCGCCTCCATGGCGGCTTTCCAGGCGTGCCGGCCAGGGTCAGCGGCATCGCCGCGCGAACCAGCTTTTCCTTGACCCAGCTCGTTGGACGTAGTATTCATATGGTTAACAGTCTAACTATCAGGTATCTAACTATCTAGAAGCGACACGCCGATGGGGAGGAAACGACATGGCACTGATCGATGTTCAGGCCCGCCCGGCATCGCTTCAATTCGACCCGAGTTCGGCCGCTGTGATTGTCGTCGACATGCAGAACGACTTCGCCTCGCCGGGCGGGATGTTCGACCTGGCCGGCCTGCCCATCGAAGGGATCCAAGCGATCGTCCCCAACGTCCGCGCGGTTGCCGATGCCGCGCGCCGAAACGGGATGTTCATCGCGTTTCTCAAGATGGCGTTCCAGCCCGACCTCGCGGACTCCGGCTACCCGACGTCGCCCACGTGGCTCAAGCACGCCCCGTTTCACGTCGGCGAGGAAGTCTCCGCGCCCAACGGCGAGCCGTCGCGCATCCTGATCCGGGACACCTGGAACACCGAGATCATCGACGAACTGGCACCCGAGCCGGGCGACGCGGTCATCTACAAGTCGCGGTTCAGCGGCTTCCACGGCACCGAGCTCCACGAAACCCTCCAAGATCGCGGCATTCAGCGGCTGATCGTTGTGGGTGCGACGACGAGCGTCTGTGTTGACTCCACCGTCCGCGACGCGATGTTCCTCGACTACCACTGCCTCGTCGTCTCCGACGCCACCGCCGAACCGATCGCACAGAAGGCACCCCGCTCGAACCACGAGGCTTCGCTACTTACCCTCGAGCTGCTCTTCGCGCACGTCTCAACCACCGAAGACGTCGTCGCTGCGCTCGAGGCCAGCGAGGCCGGGCTTCAACCTGAGCCGATTCGGGGAACCAGCCGGCCGCGGGGAAACGCGCGAGCTTCAGCGGCCGGCTCGGGCTGATCGAGGAGATCGAGCGGACACGGAATCCGCAGCCCGTAGTCGAAGTCGGAAGGTCAAGACGAACCAAACAGAACAGGAGAGAACGATGAGAATTCCACGATCAGCGAGCATCACGCTGACCGCCGCCATCATGGTGACTGCTGGCACTGCGGCAGTCGCGTACGCGGCGATCCCAGGCGGCGACGGAGTGATTCAAGGTTGCTACAAGAAGGACGCGGGAACTCTCCGGGTGATCGACGAGACGGGCGCATGTCGCCCGAGCGAGGTAGCACTCGAGTGGAACCGGACCGGTCCGCAGGGGCCCCAGGGCTCACAAGGTCCAACCGGTCCTGATGGCCCCCAAGGCGAGCCTGGACAGCAGGGTCCCCAGGGCGAGCAGGGCCCTGAGGGACCGGAGGGCCCGAAGGGAGACAAAGGGCGACCTTGGTCCGAAAGGGCCAGCGGGAGTGAGCGGATACGAGTGGGTCCACAAGACCTCGGAGTTCAGTGACAAGGTCCACAAGGAGGTCGAGGTTTCCTGCCCGGCTGGAAAGAGGGCGATCGGTGGCGGCGCGATCGTGGTTGAGGCGACCGACATCGGCGGCTCAAATGTGGCGATCGTGGGCAGTGTGCCGAGCGGCCTGCAGTTGGGCTGGGTCGCGTCCGCGGAGAAGCTCGGACAGACGGGCCTCGCCAAATGGTCGGTCAGGGCCGAGGCGCTTTGCGCCAACGTCGGATGAGTGATCGGAGGCCCCGGACCTGACGTTCCGGAGACGAAGTGGGCCGCGGGGCGGCTGTATCTGTCCGCTCCGCACGCCCCAACGCAGTCCAACACGATTGCCAAGTCCGTCACGCCGCGGCGAATCACGATGGATTGCCGCTCGTATCGGTGGGCCCCGTGGGACTCGAACCCACAACCCGCGGATTAAAAGTCCGCTGCTCTGCCAATTGAGCTAGGGGCCCGCGAGGCCAGTCTGCCAGCCCCGGGTCGGCGGCTCGCGAAGGCGCAGAATGATCTGGAAAAACCCTGACAAGGGTGACCCACCCGGGTTTAGGCTGACTTCCAACGAGCTTCCCCCTTTCCGGAGTCCCCCTGATGCCAGAGCCACTCGACCACCGCCTTCGCGATGACGCGGTGCTCGACGAGATCGAGCTCACGAGCCGTCTCATGATCGCCGCCACCGAGCTCGGCCGTCCTCTGTCGCAGCGCGAGGTCGACGAGATCCTCGGTGTCGTCGCGAGCTGATGGTTCGCCGGATCGACCACGGCGGTTGGCACAACGTTCACCTGACCCCCTAGCATGATCGTGGCCTGCAATCACCGACGGGAGCCATGGCGTGCGATTCCGCATCCGACCTCTTGAAAGCTCGTTCTACGACCTGTTTTCCGAAGCGGCAGCTCACCTCGTTCACGGGGCGAATCTGTTGGCTCAGATGCTCGATGAGAGCAGCGACAAGAAGGCGATCGCGGAGCAGATGCGCGAAGCCGAGCATGAGGCTGACGAAACGACTCACAAGATCGTCCGACGGGTGAACAGCACCTTCATCACGCCGTTCGACCGCGAGGACATCTACCGGCTCGCCAGCAGCCTCGACGACGTCATGGACTTCATGGAAGAGGCGGTCGACCTGCTCGGTCTCTACGAGCTCGACACGCTCTCACCGGAGTTCGCGCCGCAGGTCGAGGTGCTGCAGCGGGCCACCCAGGTGACGGCCGACGCGATGCCGCGGCTGCGCACGATGAAGGACCTCGAGGAGTACTGGATTGAGATCAACCGTCTCGAGAACCAGGGCGACCGTTCCTACCGGCGCATCGTCGCCGATCTGTTCAGCGGCAATTACAAGACGCTCGAAGTGCTCAAGCTGAAGGACATCGTCGATTCCCTCGAGCACGCCATCGACGCACTCGAGTCGGTGGCCAACACGGTGGAGCAGATCGCCGTCAAGGAGTCCTGAGTCGTGGATCTCACCCTGGCGCTGGTGATCGGCACCGTCGCCATCGCTCTGTTCTTCGACTACACCAACGGCTTCCACGACGCCGCGAACGCGATCGCCACCTCGGTGTCGACGCGCGCCCTCACCCCGCGTATCGCTCTCGCGATGGCCGCCGTCCTCAACTTTGTCGGTGCGCTACTCGGGGTCGAGGTCGCCAAGACGATCAAGGACATCCTTACCGGGTTCGACGGGATCGCCTCTCCGAACCACGCCCTCACCATCGTCGTGAGCGCGCTGGTCGGCGCGATCAGCTGGAACCTCATCACCTGGTACTTCGGTATCCCGTCGTCGTCGTCGCATGCGCTGATCGGCGGGCTCATCGGTGCCGGACTCGCTTCAGGCGTCACGGTCGACTGGGACAAGGTCATCGAAAAGGTCGCCATCCCGATGGTGGTCAGCCCGGCCCTGGGATTCACCGGTGCCTTCCTGGTGATGCTGGCGATCATGTGGATCTTCCGCAGGGCACGACCCAGCTCGGTCAACCGTGGATTCCGGCTCAGCCAGACCGTCTCGGCGGCTATGCTCTCGCTCGGCCACGGCTTGCAGGACGCGCAGAAGACGATGGGGGTCATCGTGCTCGCCCTGATCGCCGGCGGCCATGGACCGGCAGCTGGTGAGCGCGAGATCCCCCTCTGGGTGATTCTGGCGGCCGCGACCGCCATATCGCTCGGCACGTTCTCCGGCGGCATGCGCATCATGCGCACCATGGGGCGCCGCATCATCGCGCTCGATCCGCCTCGGGGGTTCGCAGCCGAGCTGACAGCGTCGTTCGTGCTCTACTTCATGGCGATCGGCCAGGGTGCACCCGTCTCGACCACCCACACCATGGCGTCATCGGTCATGGGAGCCGGCGCCTCCAAGCGGTTCAGTGCCGTGCGGTGGGGCGTCGCCCGGAACATCGTGACTGCCTGGGTCGTCACCCTCCCGATGGCGGCCGCCGCGGCGGCCCTGAGCTACGCGCTCATCCACCTCTTCGTGCCGGGCAACTAGCGCGCCCCACTCAGCCGAATCGACCCTGGATGTAGGCCTCGGTCGAGGACTCGTCCGGGTTGGAGAAGATCTTCTCGGTCCGGCCCACTTCGATGAGGCGACCGGCCTGGCCGACACCCGACAGGTTGAAGAACGCCGTCTCGTCCGAGACCCGCGCCGCCTGCTGCATGTTGTGGGTGACGATGACGATCGTGAACTGCTCCTTGAGCTCGTGGATGAGGTCCTCGATGACGCTCGTGGAGATCGGGTCGAGCGCCGAGCACGGCTCGTCCATGAGCAGTACCTCCGGCTCCACGGAGATCGCGCGGGCAATGCACAGGCGCTGCTGCTGACCGCCGGACAGGCTCGAGCCGGGACGGTTGAGCCGTTCCTTCACTTCGGTCCACAGGCCGGCCTTGCGCAGCGCCGCCTCGACGATGCCGTCCGCGTCGGACTTCTTCATCCGCTTGCTGTTGAGCTTCTGCCCAGCGAGGACGTTGTCGTAGATGGACATCGTCGGGAACGGGTTCGGGCGCTGGAAGACCATGCCCACCATCCGGCGTACGTCCACCGGGTCCATGTCGGCGCCGTAGAGATCCTGGCCCTCGACGAGGACCTTGCCTTCGACGCGAGCGCCCTGGATGACCTCGTGCATGCGGTTCAGCGACCGCAGGAACGTCGACTTGCCGCAGCCGGACGGGCCGATGATCGCCGTCACGGAACGGGCTCCGATCGGGATGTTGACGTCCTCGACGGCGAGGAAGTCGCCGTAGTAGATGTTCAGATTCGAGACGTCGATGCTCGTGGCCATGTCGGTTCCTTTCGCGCGGTCGCTGGGCACTGGTCGGGTGAGGGTCGTGTCCATCAGCGTTCGCCCTTCGGTGAGAAGAAGTAGGAGACGAGGCGGGCGACGAGGTTGAGCAGCATGACGATCAGCAGCAGCACCAACGCCGAGCCCCAGGCCCGATCGATGCTCGGCCCGGGCGGCACGCCGGGCGAGGTCACCGCGGAGTAGGCGAACACCGGAAGCGTCGCCATGCGGTCGTGGAAGAGGTTGAAGTTCACCGAGTCGGACAGGCCGGCGATGACGAGAAGGGGAGCGGTCTCGCCGATGACGCGAGCTATGGCGAGCGTGATGCCGGTGACGATGCCTGCCAGGGCGGTGGGCAGCACGACCTTGAGCACGGTGCGCCACTTGGGCACGCCGAGTGCGTAGGAGGCCTCGCGCAGCTCGTTCGGCACAAGCTTGAGCATCTCCTCGCAGGAGCGGACGACGACCGGGATCATCAGCACCGACAGCGCCACGGCGCCGCCGAAGCCCATCCGGACGCCGGGCCCGACGATGATGACGAAGAGTGCGTAGGCAAACAGGCCGGCGACGATCGACGGGATGCCCGTCATGACGTCGACGAGGAAACGGATCCAGCGAGCCAGCTGGCGGCCATCGCCGTACTCGACGAGGAAGATCGACGTGAGCAGGCCGATCGGCACCGAGATCGCGGCGGCCGCCGCGGTGATCAGCAGCGTGCCGATGATCGCGTGGTAGACACCGCCACCCTCGCCGACGACGTTTCGCATCGAGTAGGAGAAGAACTCCGCGCCGAGCACCGGGGCGCCCTTCGAGACGACGGTCCAGAGGATGCTGACGAGCGGGAACAGTGCCAGGGCGAACGCGCTCGTGACCAGCACGGTGACGAGGCGGTCGACGGCCTTGCGTCGTCCCTCCACCACGGCCGACCAGACGGGCAGCGCGAGGCAGACGACCCAGGTGACGAGCACGGAACGCACACCGCCCGCACCGCTGACGTAGAGGCCGAGCCCGATGAGGAGGGCGACTGCGACCACCACCCGTGGCGCCCAGGATGGGAGCATCGGCGAGTGCCGCGGAGCGTGGCTCTCGCTGACCGGTCCGGGCTTCAGCAGCGTGGTCATCAGTTCGCCCCCGAGAATTCTTTGCGGCGGTCCACGATCAGACGCGCTGCGAAGTTGACCACGAACGTGATGACGAAGAGCACCAGGCCACTCGCGATCAGGGCGTTGACGCTCAAACCGCTCGCCTCCTTGAAGCTCAGGGCGATGTTCGCAGCGATCGTGCTCGGATTGGTGCTGCTGATGAGGTTGAGCGTCACGACGCCGGAAGCGGAAAGCACCATGGCGACGGCCATGGTTTCACCGAGCGCCCGGCCGAGGCCGAGCATGGCGGCCGAGACGATGCCGGACCGCGCGTACGGGAAGACCGCCATCCGGGTCATCTCCCAGCGCGTGGCGCCGAGGGCCAGAGCGGCCTCCTCATGCAGCCGGGGCGTCTGCAGGAAGATCTCGCGGCAGATGGCGGTCATGATCGGCAGGATCATCACGGCGAGCACGAGGGACGCGGTGAAGATCGTGCGGCCGGTCGCCGAGGGCGGACCGGCGAAGAACGGGAGAAAGCCGAGCTTGTCGTTGAACCACTCGTAGGCCGGCACGAGCTGGCCGGCGAGGAAGCCGATGCCCCACAGGCCGTACACGACGCTCGGCACGGCGGCGAGCAGGTCGATGAGGTAGCCCATCAGCGCCGCCAGGCGCCGGGGCGCGTAGTGCGAGATGTAGAGCGCCACGCCGATCGCCACCGGCACGGACATGATCAGCGCGAGGAACGCGGCGAGCAGGGTGCCGTAGACGAGCGGCCAGACGTAGGGAAGGAAGTGCTCGCCGCTCTTGACCTCATCGGGCGAGGCGACCATCCCGGGGATGCCCTCCACGGTGAGGAAGATCGCCACTCCCGCGAGGACGAGCAGGATCGTGACGCCCGCACCGGTCGACATCCCGGAGAAAATCCGGTCGCCGAGCCTGCGGACCGGGCGCGTCGGCTCGGTCTGCTGCGGAGCGGTGGTGCTGGTCACGTTCTTCCTTTCACGATCCTGCTGTGCTCTGAAGCTGCTGGAAAATCAGGGGCACGGCCGCCCGGTCGCCCCAGTGATGAACACCGGGTGGGCGCCCGGACGGCCGTGCGTAGGTCACTTCGCCGCGATCGTTTCCACGGCGGTGGCGACCTTCTGGCCCACCGACTCGGACAGCGGCGCGGAGCCGGCGTCCTTGGCGGCGGTGGCCTGACCGTCGGTGCTGGTCACGTAGGTCATCCATGCCTTGACGAGCTCGGCCTTGGCCTTCTCGTCGTACTGCTGGCAGGAGATCTGGTACGAGACCAGGACGATCGGGTACACGCCCTCGGTGTCAACCGTGCGGTTGACGGTGATGGCGATGTCGGTCGCGGCGCGACCCTCGACCTGCTTCGAAGCATCGAGGACCTTCGACGCAGCCTCTGGCGAGACCTTCGTGAAGGCGTTGCCCACCTTGACGCTCGCGGTGCCGAGGTCACCGGCCTGGCTCTCATCGGCGTAGCCGATCGTGCCCTTGCCGTTGGTGACCGCGGAGATGACACCTGAGGTGCCTTCGGCGGCTTCGCCACCCTTGACCGGCCACGTCTCCACCGGTCCACCACTCCATGCGCCGTCAGACGCCTGGTCGAGGTAGTCGGTGAAGTTCTTCGTGGTGCCCGAGTCGTCCGAGCGGTGCACGGGGGTGATCTTCGAGGCGGGGAGCTTCGCATCGGGGTTGTCGGCCTTGATGGCCGGGTCGTCCCACGACGTGATCTTGCCCTCGAAGATGCCACCGATGGTCTTCGGAGTCAGGTTCAGCTCGTCGACGCCGGGCAGGTTGTACACCACGGCGATCGGGCTGAGGTAGGTCGGAACCTCGACGACGTCTCCGCCGCACCGCTCCTTCGCCTTCGTGAGCTCAGCGTCCTCGAGAGCGGAGTCGGAACCGGCGATGTCGAGTCCGCCGGCGAGGAACTGCTCACGTCCGCCGCCCGAGCCCACCGGGTCGTAGTTGACCGTGGTGTCCGGGTTGGTGGTCTGGAATGCCTTCGTCCATGCAGCGACGGCGGCTTCCTGGGCGCTGGACCCACCGGCGTTCAGGGTGCCGGAGACTCCTCCACCCTTGCTGTCGGCCGGCTCCTCATTCGCAGCACCGCAGGCGCTGAGTCCGACGAGCAGGGTGAGCGCGGCGACCGCAGGGGCGGCCTGGCGCATCTTGGTGCGTTTCACGATGTTCCCTTCCTTGGGAGTCACATGACTGACACCAGGGACGCTAGGGATCGGAGGTGTATCGCTCGCGGTGCGTGGGTGAACGGGGGGTGAACGGTCGACCAATGGTGCTGGTCAGACCGCGTATGGCCTGCTCAGGAGGAGGGGTGATCGAGCGGTTCGGCGGCCAGGACGACGCCCTTGCGGTGGTGCACGACCACCCCTTGCCCGGGCTTGAGATCGACGATCTCGGCGCCGAGCGCGTCGAACACCCAGGGCATCGTCGGGCGGTGGGTGCACACCACCACCGGCTTCTTGTGGTCGAGCATCGCGCTGAGCGAACGGTTGACCTGCGAGAACCTGGTGTCTTCGGAGAGCCGGTCGTCGATCTCGAGGAACGTGCTGATGCCGTGGGCGAACGGCTCGACGGTCTGGGTACAGCGCAGGGCGGGGCTGCTGATGACCCGGCGCACGCCGTAGGCGTTGAGGATCGGGGTGAGCGCGGCGGCTTGTGCAGTGCCGACACTGTTGAGCGGGCGCTCGAGGTCGTCGCCCTTCCACGAGTCTCGTGCCTTGGCCTTGGCGTGGCGCAGAACGATGAGGGTCCTGGTGCGGTGGGCTTTGCTCTCCCTCAGCTCGGCGAAGGCGTCGAGGAGCTCGATGTCGTGCACATACGTCAGGAGCTTGCGCGCCTCACCGAGCCGTACCCACTTGATCTTGTCGACTTCCTTGTTCGGCTTGAACTCCGGCTCGGGGCCGACGGTGCGTGCGGCCCAGTAGCTGACGACCTTCGGTCCCTCGGAGATCAGGTAGGTCGTGTCAGGCAGTGGGTGTCCGAGCCGGACCCGCAAGCCGGTCTCCTCGGCGACCTCGCGCACGGCTGTGGCGGCGAGGTCCTCGCCCGACTCGGGCTTGCCCTTGGGGAACGTCCAGTCGTCGTAGCGCGGACGATGGGCCACGAGGACCTCGACCCGTCGGGCCCCACCGGGTTCGGACGACGGACTGGCACGGTGCCGCCAGACGACTCCGCCAGCGGCTGTCGTCTTCTGTTCACGTGCCATGCTTCGTATTGTCCATGGTTCAGGTGTACGGGTGGTGAACGGAGGTAGCCCCGTGGCGTCTCAGGCAACCAAGCCTGTGGTCTACGTGGTCTCACTTCTGGTGATGGCCCTTGCGGTTTCCATCGGCTGGTTTGCGGCCTCGCTGCGGCCTGACGCCCGGCCGGCACTCACGTCGGCGCTCGACGTGCTGCCCGCGCGTACCACCGTCGTCGGATTCACCGACTGGGCCCAGATCCGCGACCACCTCGGCCTCGGCGACGTCGACACCCGCCGCGAACGGTCCTCGCTCACGAATGACGCATCGGCGCGTGACGTCGCCAGCCGGTCGCTCCTCCGTCGTGATGTCGAGCCGATGCACGACGTGCTCGGGTGGTCGGCGGCCGATGTCGAGTGGGAGGTGTTCGGCCAGGACCAGATCGGCGCGGCCTCGGTCGTCCGGCTGGACGGCACGATCTCCTTCGATGACGTCCGTGACCGACTAGCGGCCGCCGGGTACGCGCGCGTCGGTGCAACGTGGCGGGCCACCGAGGAATCCCACCGCCTGCCGTCGATCCTCACCAACGTCGCCCTCGTGCCACGCCATCGACTCATCGTGATGAGCGACCAGCCCAAACAGATCCCTGACGTGCTCGACGTCATTGCCAAACGGGCCCCGTCGCTGGCCGGAGGCCGGGCTGCCGCCGACACTGCCCACGCTCTTGCCGGCAGCGACAGCGTGATCCTGCAGGGCGGCACCCTCGCCTGCACGACGACTGGGGTTGCCGGTGAAGCCGAGGTACAACGGCAGGCGCGCACCGCGATCGAGCGGGTGGGTGCGCTCGCGCCCTACCGCTTCAGCGGCCGCGGCCTCGTCGACCGGGGCGGCTCAGGCTTCTCCGCCCAGCACGTCGTCTTCGCGATGACGTTCGACTCGGCGGTCGAAGCGTCCGAGCAGGCCGACGTCCGCGGCCGGCTGGCCACGGGACCGTTCATCGGGCGCACCGGCTCGACCGAGGAGACCTTGCGCCTGCGCTCAGCCGGCGCCGACGAGTCGACGGTCCGGCTCGACTTCGCCCACGACCCGGACACGGTCGACTTCATGACCGGCACTGGCCCGGTGCTGTTCGCGTCCTGCTAGTCAGCGCGCTGAGCGTCGCCGTTTCGCACGACTGATGAGCTCGGTCTGCACGTCGACGTCGGTCGGGTGACGCTCCCACCGTGCGTCGGCCTGGAGGTGCCATGAGGACGTGTCGTCGTCGGCCATCAGGGCGAGCAGCTCTCCGAGGGCCGTGACGTGCTCAGCCGCTGGGACCCGGACGAGCACCTCCACCCGACGGTCGAGGTTGCGGTGCATCAGGTCGGCCGACCCGATCCAGGCCTCGGGTGTGCCGCCGCTCCCGAACCAGTAGACGCGGCTGTGCTCGAGGAACCGGCCGAGGACCGAGCGCACGCGGATGTTCTCGCTGAGGCCGGGCACGCCCGGTCGCAATGCGCAGATACCCCGGATGATGAGGTCGACCTTGACGCCCGCCTGTGAGGCCTCATACAGCTTGTCGATGACCACCTCGTCGACGAGCGCGTTGAGCTTGAACCTGAGCTCTCCGCCGCGACCGCTGCGTGCGTGCGCGATCTCCCGGTCGATACGGTCCTGAAGGCCGTTCCGCAGCCCCACTGGAGCCACCAGGAGCTGCCGGTACGAGGACGTCTGCTGGGCGAAGCCAGACAGGTTGTTGAAGAGGTCGGTGAGGTCGGACGCGATGTCGGGGTCAGCCGTGAGCAGGCCGAGGTCCTCGTATTGGCGCGCCGTCCGGGGGTTGTAGTTGCCGGTGCCGATGTGCGCGTAACGGCGCAGACCGTCCGGTTCGTCGCGCACCACCAGAGCGAGCTTGCAGTGCGTCTTGAGGCCGACCAGGCCGTACACGACGTGGCAGCCGGCCCGCTCGAGCTTGCGGGCCCAGCGGATGTTGGCCTGTTCGTCGAACCGTGCCTTGAGCTCCACGAGCACCAGCACTTGCTTGCCGGCGCGGGCGGCGTCGACGAGCGAGTCGATGATCGGGGAGTCACCGGACGTGCGGTACAGCGTCTGTTTGATGGCGAGCACGTGCGGATCCGCGGCGGCCTGCTCGATGAAGCGCTGGACGCTGGTAGCGAACGAGTCGTAAGGGTGGTGGACGAGCACGTCGCGCTTGCGAAGGGCGCCGAAGAGATCGGCCGGGCTGGCGGTCTCGACCTCGGCGAGGTGCTCGTGCGTGCCGGCGATGAACGGTTCGAAGTGCAGCTCGGGTCGGTCGACGTCGGCCACCTGGGACAGGCTGCGCAGGTCGAGCGGGCCGCTCAGGTGGAAGACCTCGTCGTCCTTGATGCCGAGCTCGGAGACCAGCAGGTCGAGCACACCCGGGTCGATCGACTCCTCGACCTCCAGACGGATGGGCGGGCCGAACCGGCGGCGGAGCAGCTCCTGCTCGAGCGCCTTGAGCAGGTTCTCGGCGTCGTCCTCCTCGACCTCGAGGTCCTCGTTGCGGGTGACGCGGAACGCGTGGTGGGCGACGACCCGCATGCCTGGGAAGAGCAGGTCGAGATGCGCGGCGATGACGTCCTCGAGTGGCACGAACCGGCCGGGCGCGGCCTCCATCCACCGGTCGATGATCGGCGGCACCTTCACCCGGGCGAAGTGGTCCTTGCCCGTCTCGGCGTTGCGCATCACCAGCGCGAGGTTGAGCGACAAGCCGGAGATGTACGGGAACGGGTGGGCCGGGTCGACCGCCAGTGGCGTCAGCACCGGGAAGACGCGCTCGCGGTAGATCTCGCTGAGGCCGGACCGCTCGTCCTCGGACAGGTCGTTCCAGCGCAGCAGCGCGATGCCTTCGGAGGCCAGCGCGGGCACGACCTCGGAGGCGAACGTCTCGGCGTGCTGCACCATGAGGGCATGGCTCTCGGCCAGGCTGCGGGCCAGCACGTCGCGCGGGTTGAGCCCACTCGCAGACGGCACGGCCACACCTGCCGCGATGCGTCGCTTGAGGCCGGCGATGCGGACCATGAAGAACTCGTCGAGGTTGCTGGCGAAGATGCTCATGAAGCGAACCCGCTCCAGCAGCGGGATGGACGGATCCTGGGCGAGCTCGAGCACGCGCGCGTTGAACGCGATCCACGACAGCTCACGGTCGAGGAATCGATCGTCAGGCAACGAACCCTCGGCCGGGTCGAAGGGTGGATCGACGTCGAACTCATCGGGTGAGGCGGGTGCCTCGACGGGGTCGGCGACGGCCATGTCCGGGGTGTCCACAGGGCGATGTTGTCAGGTCAAGGTGAACGGCATCTGAACGGCCAGGCGATGCAGCAGAGGCCGCTGGGCGTGCGCTAACGTCTCCGCATGTCCCGGATCAAGGGTGTCGTCGCCGGCGTCCGCACCGTGGCGGCTCGAAGCATGTTCCGCCTTCCTCGCCCCGTGCTCCGGCGGCTCGCCGGCGCCCCGATCGTCATCGACGGCAAGACGCTCGACGTCGAGATGCAGATGATCTTGCGGCTGCAGCGGCTCGAAGGCCCGCCCGTGGAGAGGCTCCCCATGGCGAAAGCGCGACGGCAGTTCGTCGCCTCGTCACGTCTGGTCGGTGGCAGCAATCCGATCGGCGCGGTCACAGACCGGGCGATCGACGGCCCGGGTGGTCCCATCGGCCTGCGCTTCTACACCCCGCGCGAGATCTCCCGGACCTCGCCGGCCCTCATGTACATCCACGGCGGCAGCTTCATGCACGGTGACCTCGACAGCCACGACTCGGTCTGTCGCCTCCTGGCAGAGAAGGCGCAAGTGCGGGTGATCGCCGTCAACTACCGGCTCGCTCCCGAGGCACCGTTCCCCGCCGCGGTCGACGACGTGTGGGCGGCCTGGACGTGGGTGACGTCCCACGCCGCGGGCATCGGCATCGATCCCCGCCGCATCGCTGTCGGCGGCGACAGTGCAGGGGGCAACCTCTCGGCGGTGGTGGCGCTGCGAGCAGTACGTGAAGGCGGTCCCGCACCGGCGTTCCAGCTGCTCATCTACCCGACGACCGTGTTCGGCCAGCCCACCAAGAGCCGCGACACGTTTGCCAACGGGTTCTACCTCAGCCGAGAGGGCATGGACCTGGCCGACGAGAACTACCTCGTCGGCAACGAGGATCTCGCCGACCCGCGCCTTTCACCCCTTCTGAACGATCCGACCGGGGTGGCGCCGGCGTACATCGTCACCGCGGGTTTCGACCCGCTGCTCGACGAGGGCGAGGCCTACGCCGATCTTCTGCGCGAGGCCGGCGTACCCGTCGAGTACCGCTGTGAGGAAGGCATGATCCACGCCTTCGCGAACATGACCGGGATGGGTCGATCGGCCGCTGCCGCGGTGGATCGCATCGCCGCCGCGCTTCAGCGCGGGTTGTCGGCTTCGTAGAGCACGTCGCGGGCGTGCTCGGTGAACCCGAGTCGCCGGTACACCGCGAGAGCTGGATCGTTGTCACCCTCGACATAGAGGTCCACGGTCGACAGTCCTGATTCGTGCAGGTGGCGGAGCCCTCGCGCGGTGAGGGCCGTGCCGAGGCCGTTGCCCTGCTCAGACGGATCGACGCCGACGACATAGACCTCGCCGACGTCGCCTTCGACCTTGGTCCAGTGGAACCCGACGACCTCGCCGTTGCGGACGGCCACGAACAGACCGGCCGGGTCGAACCAGTCGCTGCTCGCTCGCTGCTCGAAGTCGGCGCGGTCCATCGCACCCTGCTCCGGGTGTGCGGCGAAGGCGCGGCCATTGACCCGGACGATCGCGTCGACGTCCGACGGCTCGAAGGCTCGGAGCTCGACCCCATCAGGCACTCGTTCCGGCTCGGGTGGGGCATCGATCTCGAGCCTGAGCACGAGCAACGTGCGGGCGGGACGTAGGTGCTTCGCGGCCGCCAGCGCCTGGGCACCGGACAGGTCGCCGTGCGCCCAGAACTGGCTCTCACCGGCCGCGAGCAGGCGGGTGAGCAGCGAGGTGCCGTGCCCGCGCCGCCGGTGGTCGGGGTCGACGACGACCTCCACGGGGGCGATCCCGTCGGCGAATGCTGCCGCAACCACGGTCGACCCCTCCTTGACAGCCATGTGCACGCGACCCACGTTGCCGGCATCAAGCGCCAGGCGACTGGCCTCGTTGAGCGGGTCCACGCCGTCGACGTCGCGGGCCCGCGCGGCGAGCGCCAACAGTGTCATGTGAGGTCACGCAGCCTGGCCCCTACCTCGGCGGCCACCGCGTTCGCGAAAGCCTCCGGGGTGTCGTCCGCGAGCTCTGGCACGAGGTGGTGCACGGTGCCGCCCGCGAACAGGTCGAGGGCGCTGACGCCTTGCTGCTCGGCCATCTCGGCGGCATGGTCGACGTCGCCGTGGACGATGGCGCTCGCTCCCTCGAGCGGCAGCGGCGACAGCCACGCGTTCTCGGCCGCCACGACGACGTCCGCAGGCAGCAGCGCGAGCGCGCCGCCGCCACAACCTTGGCCGAGCAGCACCGACACGGTGGGCACGGACATCGTGGCCATTGTGCTGAGGCAGCGGGCGATCTCGCCGGCCACCGCCCCCTGTTCTGCCTCGGGCGACAGGTCGGCGCCGGGGGTATCGATGAACGAGACCAGCGGCAGGCCGAGCTCGTTGGCCAGTCGCATGCCTCGACGGGCCTCTCGCAGCGCGGCCGGGCCCATCGGGCTGGCCTTCGTCTGGGTGGTGCGGTCCTGGCCCACGACGACGGACGGCATGCCGTCCAGACGGGCGAACGCCACGATCATCGCGCTGTCCCGCTCACCTTCGTCGGTACCCTGCAGCCGCACGGTGGCGTCGCTGCCGTGGCGGAGCACCTCTCGCACCCCGGGACGGTCAGCGGCGCGGGTGATCTCGATCGACTCCCACGGCGTGTGACGTCGCGTGATCTCGCCGGTGCGGCGCTCGCGGGTCGACTCCGACGGGGGATCGATCAGCAGGCCGAGTGCGCGGTCGACGACGGACGGCAGCTCATCGGCGAGCACGACGGCGTCGATGATGCCGCGATGGGCGAGGTTCTCACTGATCTGGATGCCAGGCGGGAAAGGTCGGTTCTCGAGCAGCTCGAACACCTTGGGGCCGAGGAACCCGATGAGGGCGCCTGGCTCGGCCACGGTGATATGCCCGAGCGAGCCCCAGGACGCAAAGACCCCACCGGTGGTGGGGTGGCGCAGGTGCACGAGGTAGGGCAGACCAGCCGCGCGGTGGTCCATGATCGCCCGGGAGATCTCGATCATCTGCACGAAGGCCGGCGTGCCCTCCTGCATGCGGGTGCCACCGGATGCCGTGCTGGCAAGCACAGGAAGGCCCTCGCTCGTCGCACGCCGGACGGCCGACACGATGCGTTCTGCAGCGGCCTGGCCGATCGAGCCGGCCAGGAATCCGAACTCGTTCGCGATCACGGCCACGGGACGTCCGCGCACCAGCCCGCTGCCGGTGATCACCGACTCGTCGGTGCCGGCCCTATCGGCCGCGGCGCGCAGGCTCGCCTGGTAGTCGGCTGGGTGTGAAGTGATGTCGATGGGTTCGTCCCACGACGTGAATGAGCCAGGGTCGAGAACGGCGTCGAGCAACTCGCGGACCGAGGGATGACTCATCCGCCGGCGGAGGCTTCGGCCTCAGCCCCCACCTCGTCGGCGTCCGTCTCGTCGGCCTTCTCGGCCGGCTCGGTGACGGCCACGAATCGGTAACCCACGTTGCGCACCGTGCCGATGAGCGTCTCGTGCTCGGGGCCCAGCTTGGCGCGCAGCCGGCGGACGTGGACGTCGACCGTACGGGTGCCCCCGAAGTAGTCGTAGCCCCACACTTCCTGCAGCAGCTGCTGGCGGGTGAACACACGTCCCGGATGCTGGGCCAGGAACTTGATCAGCTCGAACTCCTTGAAGGTCAGGTCGAGCGTGCGGCTCTCCAGCTTGGCCGTGTAGGTGGCGTCATCGACGACGAGCCCGCTCGAGGAGATGAGGTGGCTCTCGCCGTCGTCGCCCTCGAGTGCGGCGGCCGCGCGGCCGATCGCGAGACGGAGGCGGGCCTCCAGCTCAGCCGGTCCGGCCGTGGTGATGATGACGTCGTCCATGCCCCAGTCGGCGGCGGCGACGGCGAGGCCGCCCTCGGTGAGCACGAGCAGCAGCGGGCACTCGATGCCGGTGGTGCGGATGACGCGGGTGAGGCTGCGCACCTGGGCGAGGTCGTGGCGGCCGTCGACCAGCACGGCGTCGGCGGGCGGCGCGTCGATGAGTGCGCTGGCCTCGGCGGGGAGGATCTTGACGTGGTGGGGGAGCAGGGCCAGCGCGGGCAGCACCTCGACCGAGGACTGCGTGCTCTTGGTGAGCAGCAACAGGTGGGACACAGGAACCTCCAGGTCCTACAAGAAGAGGCCAGGGCTCCTCGCCGTGGCCTCGTCGCATGCACCAGAATACGCGATGTGACCGACCCTTCTCCAGATGGTGACCATCAGGCGAACATGGTCACCGTGCGCTACTGGGCTGCCGTGCGGTCCGCGGCCGGCATCGCCGAGGAGCAGGTCGACGCGCGGACGCTGGCCGATCTGCGGGCCGAGATCCTCCACCGGCATCGCGACCGCGACCGGTTCGCCGACGTCCTCGCCATCTGCTCGACGCTGATCGGGTCCGTGCCGGTGGGCGGCCGCGAGCCGTCCGAGGTGGCGTTGTCGCCCGGCGACACGGTGGAGCTGCTCCCTCCGTTCGCGGGTGGCTGACGAGTCGTCACGAGGGCCCACCTGACATCATGCGGGCGTGTCTCGCATCGGTGCCTCGGCGCTCTCCGTCGTCCTCGCCGCGATCCTGACGCTCACGGTCCAGACGGGAGTGCTGGTCCTCGTGGTCGCCGTGATCGTCGTGGTGCAGGGACTCCTTGCCTCGGCGCCGGCGCCTGCCGACGCCCGCGGCCGCTCCGTGCCGACGCCGCGATCGGCTGCGACCATGGGCGCCGGCCTCGTGTCGTGCGTCATCGCGATGTATCCCAACCTGCTGCTGGGCGCCCGCGGCACGACCGCCGGCCAGGAGGGCATCGTCTCCACCGGCGTCGTCGCGGGGATGATGCTGGGCGTCGCCGTCGGTGTGTTCGTCGCGCTGGTGACCCAGATGCTCCGGCGCGACGGGCGCCGCGAGCTCGTGCTGTCGACATCCTCGGCGATCTCCCTCGCCCTGTTCGCCTCGCTGGCCTCGTGCTGGATCGGTGCCGCCCGAGCCGCGTCCGGTGCGGACGTCGTGACGATCGCCGCGGTCGGCCTGGCCGCGTCCCTGCTCGTCTGGATGATCCCGATCGACCGGGTCGTGTGCGCGGCTGTGGCCATCACCGTCGGCGCGGGGGCCTCCGCGGCCATGGCCCTCGAGATCAACAGGCTGCCGTCCTGGGAATTTGGTGTGGCAGTCGGATCCGGTACTGCTCTCTTCGCCATCCTCGGCCAAGTGCTCGCTCGGGCCTGGTCGCAGGGACGGGTGCACGCCTCGGCCGGCTGGGGCTTTCCGGGGGCCATGGCCATCGCGATGGCCGGACCCATCGTCTATCTCAGCGGGCAGCTCGTCACCGCGAGTCTCTGACGCCGCCCGTACGCTGGAGACATGACCGGACTCCTGGTGCTGCTCGTCGCGCTCGTCGTGGCGGCCTGCGCTGCGTGGGGCATCACGAGCCTCAACGGCCGATTCCGCGCGCGCTCCGGTTCCGACGTCCTGACCGCGGACGACCTCGGTCGTCCGCTCGGCGAGCGAGCCACCCTGCTGCACTTCTCCAGCGCGTTCTGCGCACCGTGCCGCACCACCCGCGTGGTGCTGGGTGACGTCGCCGACCGCGTCGACGGTGTCGCCGTCGTCGAGATCGACGCCGAGTCGCACCTCGAGCTGGTGCGTCGGCTCGACGTCATGCGCACCCCCACCGTGCTCGTCCTTGATGCCCACGGTGCCGTCGTGCGCCGCGCATCAGGCCTCCCACGCCGCGACCAGGTGCTTGCCGCCCTCGACGCGGCCTAGGCCAGAATCGTCTTGTATGGCGAGACGCAATCTCACGATGCGGGACACGGGACTGACTCCCGAGGTGAGCGCGCCTACGCTGGGTTCATGTTCGAGACGACACACCTGACGCGACGCCTGGCAGTCGACAACTGCCGCACGCGTTCCGCGCTGTGTCGAATGCGCTGACTGACGTCCGCACTCGTCCCTATCCCGTCTCTCGGCGGATCCAGCGCAGGAGCAACTTCATGGCACGTCCCACCCAGGTGGACCCACGCGGTTTGCGCGTGGCCGCAGCGATCACGACCGTCGTGCTCGCCCTGGTACTCATCACGCCGTCACCGGTGTCGATCGGCTTGCTGATCGCGCAGACGGTCGTGTTCGCGATCGGTTCGCTCGTCAGCCTGAAGGCGTCGCCGTACTCGATCGTCTTCGCGCGGCTCGTGCGTCCCCGGATCGGCCCACCGGCCGAGCTCGAGGACGCCCGGCCCCCGCGTTTCGCCCAGACCGTCGGACTCGGGTTCGCTGTCTTGGCTCTCATCGGCTTCGGCCTCGGCGCGCCGGCACTCGGGTTCATCGCCGTCGCGTTCGCGCTCGTCGCCGCCCTGCTCAACGCATCCATCGGCTTCTGCCTCGGATGCGAGATGTACCTGGCCTGGCACCGGCTTCGTCCGGCCAAGCTGACCACACAGGTCTGACCGAACCATCCACACCACCACTCGTGGCCCTGACCACGACGAAACGGAGGAAGCATGAGTCGCGACACCGCGCTCGTCAACGCAGACTGGGTCGAGGAGCACCTCGACGACCCCAAGGTGGTGCTCGTCGAGGTCGACGAGGACACCGAGGCCTACGACAAGGGCCACATTCGCAACGCCATCAAGATCGACTGGACCAAGGACCTGAAGGACGGCGTCCGTCACGACTTCATCAGCAAGGAGCGGCTCGAGGCCCTGCTCTCTGAGCGTGGCATCGCCAACGACGACACCATCGTGTTCTACGGCGGCAACAACAACTGGTTCGCCGCCTACGCGTACTGGTTCATCTCCTACTACGGTCACGACGACGTTCGTCTCCTCGACGGCGGTCGCAAGAAGTGGGAGCTGGACTCCCGCGAGCTGACGGATGACGTCCCCAGCCGCGCGGCCACCACCTACAGCGCGAAGGAGCCGGACAACGATATTCGGGCCTTCCGTGACGAGGTCGTCGAGGCCATCGGGGTCAAGAACCTCATCGACGTCCGCAGCCCCGACGAGTACGCCGGTCGGCTGCTCGCACCGGCCCACCTCCCGCAGGAGCAGGCGCAGATTCCCGGCCACATCCCGACGGCCGGCAACGTGCCGTGGAGCAAGGCGGCCAACGACGACGGCACGTTCCGCGACGACGACGAGCTCCGCGAGCTCTACGCCGAGGTCGGCTACGACGACGGCAAGGACTCGATCGCGTACTGCCGCATCGGCGAGCGCAGCTCGCACACGTGGTTCGTGCTGCACGAGATCCTCGGCCACCCGAACGTCAAGAACTACGACGGTTCATGGACCGAGTACGGCTCACTGCGCGGCGTTCCCGTCGCGCTCGGCGACCAGCCAGGGGAGGCCTGACATGTGCGGAGCCAAGAAGGGCGGTCCCAGCCTCGAGGGGATCGACATCTCGAAGGAAGCGGTCATCCAGGGCATCGTCACGCGCAGCGGCGAACCGGTGAGCACGGCTTACGTCCGGCTCCTCGACCGCACGGGCGAGTTCACCGCCGAGGTCCCGGTGTCAGCCACCGGCCAGTTCCGGTTCTTCGCCGGTCCGGGTGACTGGACGCTGCGCACCCTCGCGCCGCGCACGGCGACGGTCGACCGGTCTGTGGTGGCGGCGATCGGCTCGGTGACGGATATCGAAATCGACCTGGAGCAGGTGCCGATCAGCGCGTAACGACCTCCTGGAGCAGGGCCCCCGCATCCCCGAGTGCGGGGGTCCACTTCGTCCGGAGTACCTTCGCGTCCCTCGGTACGATGGATCGAGGTTCGAGGGAGGCCATGTGATCTGGCAGCGCGTACAGGCGGTGGCAGTGGTGCTGTTCGTGCTGGCCATCGGAGTCGCCGTCGCCGTGCTCCTCATGCGCCTCGATCGCAGCGCACCGTCACCGATCAGACCGACCCGCGATGTCACCGAAGACATCGAGTCGGCAGCCAAGGACCCGGTCGGGCGAGTCGGCCTTGTCGCGGGCACGGGCGATCTCCTGCTTCGCACCAGAGCCGGGAGTTGTACCAAGCCCGGTGGGCCCGAGCTCGAGCTGTCGCACAGCCGGGGATACCGATTTGGAACGGTCCGCCTTCCGCAGGTTGACGAAGGCACCGGCGTCAGCGCTTCGTCTCCGACCGTGCGCGCCATTGCGTGGGCGAAGGTGGTGTCCAGATACAAGATCACGGTGGCTGCGGCCGATGGATCGTGCAAGCTGCGTCAGTACGAGACCTCCGACGGCGGCGAGACATGGAAGTCGGTTTCCAGCCTGGCCGGGGAATGGCACATCGACCCGGCATCAGGCGGCGCTGTCTCGCCGAAAGGGGCTGTTGACCCGGGCTGTCGGCCCGTTCAACTGGTGCGGATCTCGGACTCCACTGCGAAGGTGTTCTGCCCGGATGGCACCATCCGCACCACAAGCGACGGCGGCGCAACGTGGCTCGACGTCGGAGTTCTGAAGAAGGTGTCCTCTGCCGTGTTCACCGGCCCGTTGGTCGGCTTCGCCTCCACCGAGAGGCCGGCGTGCAAGTCGCGGATCCAATCCACGGTCGACGGCGGCCTGACGTGGACGCCCCGGGGTTGCGTCGAGAAGATGCTGTCGATCCCGGCCTTCACGGCGACGAAGAAGCGGTTGACCGCCGGCGGGCTGGGCGGGGTTCGGCTGAGCGGTGACGGTGGCGCAACCTGGAAGCCCCCACCCCCGAAATTCTGATGCTCAGCCGTTGACCATCCCGGCACCGACCGTGACGCCGGAAGCCTCGTCCACGAGGATGAACGAGCCTGTGGTGCGGTTCTTGGCGTAGGGGTCGGTGAGCAGGGGCGCCGTGGTGCGCAGCTGGACGCGGCCGATCTCGTTCAGCCCGAGCTCGTGGGTGTCCTGGTCGCGGTGCAGCGTGTTGACGTCGAGGCGGTACTGGATCTCCTTGACCATGGCCCGCGCCGTCCGCGTGGTGTGCTTGATGGCGAGCTTCTGGCGCGGCTGCAGCGGCTGGGGCGACATCCAGCACACCATCGCGTCGACGTCCTGCGTCGGCGTGGGGGCGTTGTGCGGGCGACAAATCATGTCGCCGCGAGAGACGTCGACGTCGTCCTCGAGGCGGACCGTGACCGACATCGGCGGGAAGGCCTCGGGCACTTCCTTGTCGAAGGAGTCGATGGCCTGGATGCGCGACGGCATGCCGCTCGGCAGCACCACGACGTCGTCGCCCGGCTTGAGCACGCCACCGGCCACGCGTCCGGCATAGCCGCGGTAGTCGTGGAAGTCGTCGGACTTGGGGCGCACCACGAACTGCACGGGGAAGCGGGTGTCGATCATGTCGCGGTCGGAGGCCACGTGCACGTGCTCGAGGTGATGGATGAGCGAGGACCCCTCGTACCACGGCATGTTCGTGGAGCGAGTGACGACGTTGTCGCCCTTCAGCGCCGAGATGGGGATGACCTCGAGGTCGGGGATCGACAGCTTGGTCGCGAACGACGTGAAGTCGCGCTCGATCTTGTCGAAGACCGCCTGGTCGTAGTCGACGAGATCCATCTTGTTGATGGCGAGCACGATGTGCGGAACCCGGAGCAGCGACAGGATGACCGCGTGCCGACGCGACTGCTCGGTGAGCCCGTTGCGGGCGTCGACGAGGACGAGGCCGAGGTTCGCCGTGGAGGCCCCCGTGACCATGTTGCGCGTGTACTGCACGTGGCCGGGGGTGTCGGCGATGATGAACTTGCGCTTGGGGGTGGCGAAGTAGCGGTAGGCGACGTCGATCGTGATGCCCTGCTCGCGCTCGGAGCGCAGGCCGTCGGTGAGCAGCGCGAGGTCGGTGTAGTCGTAGCCGCGGGCCAGGCTGGTGGCTTCCACCGACTCGAGCTGGTCCGCGAAGATCGCCTTGGAGTCAAGCAGCAACCGACCGATCAGCGTCGACTTGCCGTCGTCGACGGATCCGGCCGTGGCGAAGCGCAGCAGGTCCATCTGCGGCCTGTCGTCGGTCATCAGAAGTAGCCTTCCTTCTTCCGGTCCTCCATGGCGGCCTCGGAGAACCGGTCGTCGCCACGGGTGGCGCCGCGTTCGGTGAGGGTGGCGACCGAGATCTCCTCGATGATCTCATCCACGGTCGAGGCGGTGCTCTCGACGCATCCGGTGAGCGTCAGGTCGCCGACGGTCCGGAAGCGCACGGTGCGCTCGGACGCGGACTCGCCCTCGCGGCACGGGTTGTGCTCGCTCTCGCTGAGCAGCATGCCGTCGCGCTCGAACACGCGGCGCTGGTGCGCGAAGTAGATGGACGGGATGGCGATCTCCTCGCGGCCGATGTAGTGCCAGATGTCGAGCTCGGTCCAGTTCGACAGCGGGAAGATCCGCATGTGCTCGCCCTCGTGCAGCTTGCCGTTGTAGAGGCTCCACAGTTCCGGACGCTGGTTCTTCGGGTCCCACTGGCCGAACTCGTCGCGGTGGGAGTAGACGCGCTCCTTGGCGCGGGCCTTCTCCTCGTCGCGGCGGCCGCCGCCGAATGCCGCGGTGAAGCCGCCTTCCTCGATCGCGTGCAGGAGCGTACCGATCTGGAGGCGGTTGCGCGACGTCTTGCCGTCGTCGACGACGATGCCTTTCTCGATCGCCTCCTCCACGGACGCCACGATGAGGCGGACGCCGAGGCGGTCGACCCACTCGTCGCGGGTCTGCAGCACCTCGGGAAAGTCGTAGCCGGTGTCGACCTGCAGCACCGGGAACGGCAGCTTGGCCGGGTAGAACGCCTTCTCGGCCAGACGCATCATCGTGATGGAGTCCTTGCCGCCGGAGAACATCAGCACCGGACGCTCGAGCTCGGCTGCGACCTCACGGAAGATGTGGATCGACTCGGACTCGAGCTCGTCCAGCTGGCTCAGCCGGTAGTCGGCGTACGTCTGCATGCGCACTAGCGTGCCACCTCGTCCTTCTGTTGTTGAAACCGCCGTCGCCTGTCAGATTCTAGAACGTGTTCTAGTTGAGCGAAGGAGTGGCACAATGTGCCCCGTGCCGAACGATCGTTCCCGTCCTCAGTACACGCCGACGCCACGCGAGCTCGACGACGTCGAGCTGCTGCGCATGGGCGTGCTGAGTCCACTCGAGGGCTTCGAAGGAGTCGGTGGCGACGTCACGCTGTCCGTTCCCGACGAGCTCGTGAAGCTGGCCCTCGAGGGTGACGGCCTGGAGATCACCGATCTCGAGGGCGTCCCGCTGGCGGTCGTCTCGATCGACGACACCTACGTCTCCGGTACCAACATGACCGGCATCGTCGGCGAGGTCCGTGCGCTGCCCGGCACGACCCGGCGAGCCTTCGGCAACAGGTACGTCACCCCCTCCGAGTCACGCACCAAGCTCCCGTCTTCCACCGTCACGGTGCCGGTGGACGCACCCCTCACGGTGAGCGACATCGACACGATGACGCGCGAGTTCGGCGACCACCCGATCCTCTTCGTCGTGCTGGCCGGCGCCGGCACCCCGCGCGGCCTGTCGGCCGCCGGTCTCGTCCGGGCGACGATCGCGGCGGCTTCGCACTTCCACGACGCCCTGGTCATCGCCGTGCCGGCCGCCGTGCGGGAGAGCCCGGCCCACGACCCGGTGTTCCGGCGTCAGGTCGTCGCCGCCTACGCGCCCGGCCAGAGCATTCATTGGCCGGTCGGAGAAGGCCCGACGAGCGAGACGGTCGAGGCCATCGTCGCCGACGACCGTCCTCTGGGCCTCGATCAGGGCCTCGTCGTCTTCTTCACGGGGTTGTCTGGCAGCGGCAAGTCGACGCTGGCCCAGGCACTCAGCAACCGCCTCATCGAGACCGGTGGCCGGTCGGTGTCACTGCTCGACGGCGACATCGTCCGCCGCAACCTGTCGCGGGGCCTCAGCTTCTCGCGGGAGGACCGGGAGACGAACATCGAGCGGATCGGGTGGGTCGCCTCCGAGATCGCCCGACACGGCGGCTTGGCCATCTGCAGTCCGATCGCCCCGTTCGACCACACCCGCAAAGTGGCGCGAGCGATGTCCGAAGACCTCGGCGCCGCTTTTGTGCTGGTCCACGTGGCCACGCCGCTGGAGGAGTGCGAGCGTCGCGACCGCAAGGGTCTCTACGCGAAGGCACGACGCGGAGAGATCCCGGAGTTCACCGGCATCTCCTCGCCGTACGAAGTTCCCCTCGACGCCGAGCTTGCGTTCGACACCACCGATCGCACGGTCGAGGACGTCCTCGACGAGATCCTCACCTACCTCGTCGGTCGCGGTTCCCTGCCTGCCGAACAGCGCGACGCCGTTTCCTTGGGCGCCTCGTGACGTCGGACGTCGTCGCCCTGCTCTTCACGGCCTTCGGCATCGGCATCGTCATCGGCCTGACCGGCATGGGTGGCGGTGCGCTCATGACGCCCGCCCTGATCTTCCTCGGCGTCCCGCCGTCGTCCGCGGTGGCGAACGACCTGGTCGCGGCCGCGGTCAACAAGTCGACGGGAGCAGCGGTCCACTGGAACGAGGGCTCCCCGCACCGGGGCATCGCCACCTGGTTGATCGCCGGCTCGGTGCCGACGGCGTTCGCCGGCGCGTTCATCGTCCAGGCCGTGGGCGGCGGCCACGAGCAACAAGAGGCGTTCCTCAAGGCCGCCATCGGCGTCACGCTGCTCGTGGCCTCGATGACCTACGCGTTCCGGGTGTATGTCGAGATGCGACGCAAGGCGTCCGGGATGGTCTATCCGACCGAGGATCCTGCCGTCCGCCCTTTGCCCACGTTCCTGATCGGCGTGGTCGGCGGGCTGCTGGTGGGCATCACGTCGGTCGGGTCCGGCAGCGTGATGATGGTCGTCCTGCTGGTGCTGTATCCGGCTCTGGCCGGCGTGCGACTCGTCGGCACCGACCTCGTGCAGGCGGTTCCGTTGGTCCTGGCCGCCGCGATCAGCCACGTCATCGTCACCGGCGTCGACTGGTCGGTGCTCATCCCCCTGGTCGTCGGTGGCACGCCGGGCACCTTCGTGGGAGCTCGAGTGGCCAACCGCGTGTCGCAGTCGATCGTGCGCCGCGGCATCGTCCTCGTGCTGTTCCTCACCGGTCTGAGCATGCTGAAAGTGCCGCCGTGGGGGGTCGCGCTGGCCGCTGCTCTAGGTCTCGTCGCTGCTCCGCTCATATGGCGGATGCTCCGCAACAACCTCGATCGCCAGCGGAAAAGCCGCCAGAAACTGGGGTCAGAAGGGGATTCCAGCGCGTAACGCGCGGGGAATTCCTTCGTTGTCTTTGGTGGTATTGATGAAACGTATGAGCCTTGGAGGCTGTACGCTTTGGCTCACGGACGCGATGGACCTCCCCTTCGCGACGCCGATCAAGTACGACTGACCATGGAGAGACACAGAGCATGAAGAATCTTCGCTTGGCCTTGGCTGTAGCGGTCGTCGCATCGTTCTCTGTGCTGGCGTCTTCCCCTGCACAGGCCTACCCCGCGGTCACCGTGACCGTTTCCGAGCGCACCGTTGTCGGCGGCAACAGCATCTTGATCGAGGCAACCGTCGACCCCAACACCGTCAACTGCAACTGGAAGTTGACGTTCCTGGGCGAGGATCGCTTCGGCTCCGGCAACTCGATCAGCGAGACGTTCTCCACGCCCACGGTCAATAGCATCGAAACGCACGACGCCGTCGCGGTCTGCACCTACACCGTGCAGGCCCTCGGCAGCGGCGGCGCCAGTTCACTCGGTACGTCACTCGCCACCCTCGACGCCACCGCGAGCGACAGCGGTACGCAGACGCTGCTGCCTCGCGGCCATGACGACGACAACGGTGACGGCGACGGCGACGGTGACGGTGACGGCGACGGCGACGGCGACGGAAACGGCGGCGGTGGCGGCGACAACGGCGGCCTCCTGCCCAACACCGGCGGCGAGCGTCTTGCCTGGCTCATCATCGGCGGCATGCTGGTGCTGGTCGGCGGCGGAGTCGTCGTGGCATCACGCCGGCGCGACGCCTGATCTGACCTGATCTCCACCTCGCATCGTTCCCGCGCCCTTCACGGCGCGGGAACGGTCTTTTCCCCACGACCCCCCAAGGAGGGTTGATGGCGTCCCGCAAGCGCTCCCGCCAGGCGGCCAAGGGGTTCCGCCAACGGCTCGAGGACATCTGGGACAACCCGCGCCAGCGCCTCGTGGCGATCATCGGCATCGTGGTGGTGCTGGCCGCCCTGCTCGTCACGTGGGAGGCCTTCCGGGCGTACAACGCCATCCAGGAGGCCGAGGACCGTGCCGGCGTGCTGCAGCAGGACATCGTCGAGGGCGACGTCGATGCCGCCCGGAAGTCGTTCGCGCTGCTGAACGAGTCGACGTCTCGCGCCCACAACAGCACGAACGGTCCACTGTGGTGGTTCGGGGGGCACGTCCCGATCCTCGGCCGCAACGTGGACGCCGTGCGGACGGTGGCTCGAGAGATCGACGAAGTCGTCGACGAGGTGCTCCCCGGCGTGGTCGACGTCGCCGACAAGGTGCGTCTGGAGACCTATCGACCCAAGGACGGTCGCATCGATCTCAAGGCGGTCGGCGAAGCAGCGCCGGTGATGTCAACGGCCGACAAGGTCCTCACCGCAACCAACCGCGACATCGCGGCCATCGACGTCGATGGGCTGATCGGACCGCTGGAGGCGCCGATGAGGCAGCTCCAGGAGCGGTTCGACCGCACCGCGGTCGCCGCGTCGGCGGCCGACGATGCGGCCCGGCTGCTGCCCCGGATGGTGGGCGGCGACGGCACGAAGCGCAAGTACCTGCTGATGATCATGAACAACGCCGAGGTGCGTTCACTGGCGGGCATGCCGGGGTCCTTTTCGGTCATCACCGCTCAGGGCGGCAAGCTCACGATGGGCAAGCAGGGCGGCACCCTCGACCTCCGGACCCTGTCCAAGCGACCCCGTGGGGCGAAGCTCACCAAGGAGGAGAAGCTCCTGTTCCAGAGCACGATCGCTCTCGACATGCGGGACACGGCCATCCATCCGGACTTCCCGCGAGTTGCTGAGCTCGCCTCCGCCATTGCGGGAAAGCGGTGGAAGCAGACGTACGACGGCGTCATCGCGGTCGACCCCGTGACGCTGGGCTACATGCTCAACGGCATCGGATCGGTGAATGTCGGCGATGGGATCACCCTCAACAGCCAGAATGCCGCCCAGCAGCTGCTCAACGGGGTCTACTTCAAGTACCCCCTCGACCCGCTCAAGCAGGACGCCGTTTTCGAGAACGCCGCCCGGCGCATCTTCGACGCGACCGTGGCGGGAACGGGAAACAGCATCGCCGTCATCCGAGCGTTGGTGCGTGGGGTGTCCGAGCGACGCCTGATGCTGTGGTCGCGCCACGCCGACGAGCAGGAGCGCATCCTGACGACGGGTGTCTCCAACACGTTCCAGGGCACCAGTGGACGCCCGCAGGTCGGGGTCTACGTCAATGACAACGGCTCGGACAAGCTGACGTATTACCTGGGCATGGCCACCACGGTGCGCTCCGACCAGTGCTTCGACGGATTCGTCCAGGAGCTGACGACGACCACGACGCTCGCGTCCAACGCTCCGGCGAACGTCAAGCAGCTCCCGCTCTCCATCATCGGCTTCGGTCCGCTGGCCACACCGAATCGGGGCAACCTCAAGTTGGGCGTCATGATCGCCGGGCCGAAAGCCGGGATCATCGAGTCCATGACGGTCGACGGCCAGCAGGCGCCGCTCGGCAGGGTGTTTCTCAACGGCCGACAGGTGGTCAGGGTCGCGAGGGAGCTGCCGCCCGGCCAAAGCTCGGTCATCGTGACGAAGATGAGAACTGCGGCGGCCAACCCCGGCGACCCGGAGCTCCGCACCACGCCCGGCATCCTGGCCGGCACCGATCGGGCCGGCCCGAGCTCCTGCGGCTGACGAGCCTCAGCTGACCTCTTTGTCGGACTTGAGCACGTCGTCCGGATACTTCTTGATGTACTTGCGCATCCGATCGTGCTTCATGGCGATGAAGAGTTCTTTGGACTTCGCGGCATCGAGGCGCACGATGCTGCCGAGGCCGGCCACGGTCTCCGTGCCGGCCACCGGGGCGGTCAGGAAGGTCACGTCCTTGGCCTCGGTGCCGCGCAAGGACAACGCGAGGGCGCGCATGTCGCCGGAGTTCCATTCGGCGTCGACGGTGAGGTTCTGAGTGAGGGCGGTCAGCGTCCGGGTGAGCTTCAGCGGGTTCCGCATGGTGCCCTTGGCGAGCATCTTCTTCATCATCGCGCGCAGGAAGTTCTGCTGACGGGCGATGCGGTCGAAGTCGCCGTTCTGCAGGCCGTAGCGGGTCCGGACGTAGGCGAGCGCCTTCTTGCCCTCCAGGGTCTGCTGTCCGGCGTTCCACTGGATCTTCTGGCTGGGGTCGTAGAACGGGCGCGGGATGTAGACGGGCACGCCGCCCACCGCGTGGGACAGATCCTTGAACCCGGCCCAGTCGATGATCGCCAGGTGACGCATCCGGACGTTCGTGAGGTGCTCGACCGTCGAGATCGTGCCGTTCGGTCCGTAGTAGGAGAAGGCGGCGTTGATCTTCTCCTCGTGCTCGGCCGTGCCCGTGCCGTTGTAGAGCATGGTGGCGGTGTCGCGAGGGATGGAGACGAGATAGACGTGCTTCCGGTTCGCGGAGATGTGCACGACCATCAGGGTGTCGCTGCGGTACTTGCCGCTCGGCCATTTCGCAGCCTTGGCGTCTTCCGCGAGGTTCGTGTGGGCCGGTACGCCGGGCACGGCTTTGCCCTTGTCCGAGCCCAGCAGCATGATGTTCAGCGCTTTGCCCTTGTCCGGGTCGGGTCGATCCTTCAGCCCACTCGTCTTGACCTTGGCGATGTTGCCGAACTTGGAGTTCAGCAGATAGGCGTACGAAGCGCCGGCACCCACCACGAGCAGCACGACACTGAGCAGCGAGACGATGAGCTTGCGGTGGCGACGGTGGAACGGCGTGCCACCGGCGCGGCGCTTGCCGGCGTCGCGGTATCGCCGGCCGAAGTCGCGGTTCGCCATCGTGCTCCGTTCTCGATCTCGTCGCGGTGGTGCTGGGGTCACGGGGGAGCGCTCTCAGAGCGCACAATCCTCCCATGGTGCCCGCAGCAACCTAGTCTGCCAACCTGAGGATTCCGTCAGAAGTCGAGGACGAGCGTCGTCGGACCGTCGTTCGTGAGCGCGATCTCCATGTGCGCTCCGAAAACGCCCTCGGCGACGGTGACGCCCAGATCGCGAAGGGTGTGACAGAACACGTCATAGATCGGCTCCGCGACCTCGCCTGGCGCGGCCGCGTTCCAGGTCGGTCGGCGGCCCTTGCGGGCGTCGCCGTACAGGGTGAACTGACTGACGACGATGACGCCGGCACCGGTGTCGGCGACCGACTGCTCGTCGCGCAGGATGCGCAGGGTGTGGATCTTGGCGGCCAGCCGCTGCGCGGTATCGGCGTCGTCGTCATGCGTGACCCCGAGCAGCACGACGAGCCCGGTCCCGATCTCGCCGGTGAGCACACCGTCGGCCGTGACGCTTGCCTGAGTCACGCGCTGAACCACCGCTCTCATACCGCAACCCTAGGGGCGTCTCGCAGCGACTGGTTCGGCCTGCCGCCCATGACCACCTCGATAGGCTGGTGGTCATGGCGTACGAGATCCCGACCGATCTCCACACCGACCTCGCGGGTTCGGCGTGGCTGCTCGGCACGTGGCACGGCAACGGTCGTGGCGACTACCCCACGATCGACCCGTTCGCCTACGAGCAGGAAGTCGTCTTCGCCCACGACGGGCGGCCGTTCCTGCACTACTTCAGCCGCACCTGGATCGTCGACGACGAGGGCGAGCGCCTGCGTCCCGGCGCTCTCGAGACCGGCTTCCTCCGTCCTTCCGAAGACGGCTCCGTCGAGCTGGTGCTCGCGCACCCCACCGGCTACGCCGAGATCTGGTACGGCCAGGTCGACGGTCCGCGCATCACCCTGACCACCGACGTCGTGGCCCGCACCATCACCGCCAAGGAATACACCGCCGGCCAGCGCATGTACGGACTCGTCGACGGCGACCTGATGTACGCCTTCGACATGGCCGCGCAGGGCCAGGAGCTGCAGTCGCACCTGTGGGGGAGGCTCCAGCGTGCCTGATTCCTATCGCAGCCCGCTCCTCGACCTGCACGGAGCTGTCGAGGCCGACCCGCCCGACGTCGGCGTCGCGGCCCACTACGGATCCATCGCCGGCGAGCAGCGGAAGCTCATCTCCGGTGAGGGCTTCGTCGACCTCTCGCATCGCGACGTCATCAGCCTGACCGGCCCTGACCGCCTCACCTGGCTGCACGCCCTCACCACCCAGCACGTCGAGCACCTGCCGCCGGGCGAGCCCACCGAGCTGCTCCTGCTGTCACCGCAGGGCCGCATCGAGCACGGCTTCTCCGGCGTCGACGACGGCGAGACCTTCCTGGCCCACACGGAGCCGGGCGGCGCACCAGCCCTGGTGGCCTTCCTCGACAGCATGCGCTTCATGACCCGGGTGGAGGTCCACGACGTGAGCCCAGAGCTCGCCGTCGTCGGACTGCACGACCAGACCTGGCAGCTACGACCGCGGGCATCCCTGACGGCCCTCCCCGACGAGCTCGGCGCGCCGCTGGGCACGTGGGCCTGGGAGGCGCTGCGCATCGCGGCCGGCATCTGCCGAGTCGGCGTCGACACCGACGACCGCACCATCCCCAACGAGGCGGGCCTGCTCGGTCGGGCCGTCCATCTGGAGAAGGGCTGCTACCGCGGCCAGGAGACCGTGGCCCGGGTGCACACCCTCGGACGTCCGCCCCGCCGCCTGGTGCTGCTGCACCTCGACGGCTCGGTCGACCACCTGCCCGCCCATGGCGCCGACGTCACACTGGACGGCACCCGGGTGGGTGTGGTCGGCTCCTCAGCCCGTCATCACGAGCTCGGCCCGATCGCCCTGGCGCTCATCAAGCGGGGCACCGATCCAAGCGCGTCGTTGCTCGCGGACGGCGTGGCGGCGGCCCAGGAGCTCGTCGTCGATCCCGAGGCCGGCCTGCACGTCCGGCCCGTGCTGGGCAGTTCACATGAACCCGTCCCGGGCGGGGCATCATGAAGCGCTTCACGATCCTGACGATCTGCACCGCGAACATCTGTCGCTCGCCGTTGATGGAGATCCTGTTCCGCGATCGCCTCGACGCCCGGCAGTTCGAGATCGCGTCGGCAGGCGTGCGGGGGTGGGAAGATGCGCCGATCGACAGCATGGTGGTCCTCGAGCTCGCTCGACTCGGCCACGAGGCCACGCGTCACCAGTCGCGCGCGCTCGACGTCCACCACGTCGAGCAGGCCGATCTGGTGCTCACCGCCTCCCGCGAGCACCGGGCCGCAGTGCTCGCCATGTCGCCCCGGGCGCTGCGCAAGACCTTCACCCTGCGTGAGTTCGCGGCCCTCATCGGCGACGGTGAGGCAGAGACGCTCGAAGACCTCGTCTTCGATGCATCTCGCCGTCGAAGCACGGCTCCTGCCGATCTCGATGTTCTCGATCCGTACATGCGCGAGCCCGAGATCCACCGTCAGGTGGCCGACACGATCGCTGCGGCCGTCGATGTCGTGGCGGATCGATTCGCTGACCTGCCGATACGTGGTCACGTCATGCCCAGAAGGTGAACACCGGGCTTCGGGTGCGTTCGCCAAGTATTCGTAACTTTTCGCCCCACAGGCAGTTGTTCTGCAGGAGAATGACTGATGCGACCGGGGGTCGCCGCAAGGGAGCAGGGGCGGCGTACGCACGGCCGAAAGGATGCTCAACGTGGTGCAGGACGTGCAGGGTCTCCGATTCGATGTCAACGAGACCCCGCCTCTCCATGTCGTCGACGCACCCGTCGAACGGCCTGCTGTGACGTTGACGCGCGCGCGGTGGGAGCGCAAGGTCGTGCGTCGGATCTTTCTCACCGATGCCACCGTGGTGGCCATGGCCGTGGCGGTGGCCCACGTGCTCCGCTACCACGTCATCCCGGTCCCACCTGACATCCTCGCCGGCGTTCGGCCGGGTGTCTGGGAGGTCAGCATCGGCGTCTTCCTCGGCTGGATGATCGCCCTCTCCGTCTTCCGCACGCGCGACCCCAAGACCTTCGACAACGGCTCGCGGCAGTACCAAAGGGTCGCTCGATCCACGTTCGCGTTGTTCGGTTGGGTGGCCATCACCGCGCTGCTGCTCAAGTGGGAGATCTCCCGAGGCTTCCTCGCCATCTCCTTCGCCGTCGGCACGTCGCTGCTCTTCATGGAGCGCCGGGCTTGGCGCACGTGGGTGCTCCGCAAGCGCCGCAAGGGTGACTACCTGGCCAGGGTGCTCGTCATCGGCGGAGTCCGGAGCGCCAAGGCGATGACCATGCGCTTCTCCGAGGACGCCATGTCCGGCTTCCGTGTGGTCGGCGTGTGGGTGCCCGATCGGGTGGCAGCGCCGAACGAGCAGTTCCACGCCAACGACTCGGCCGTGCCGGTTCTGGGCACGGAGTCCGACCTCGGCGAGGCGCTCGACATCGATGCCGTCGACACCGTGGTCGTCACCGACACCGAGCACCTCGGCCACGACGGGATGCGCGAGCTCGCGTGGGCGCTCGAAGGTCGCGACGTCAACCTGCTCGTGGCGCCGAACGTGGTCGACGTCGCCGGACCCCGCATCCACCTCCAGGCGCACGGCAACATGCCGCTCATCTACCTGTCCGCTCCGAGCTACTCGAAGGCCCGCACGCTCCGTCGCACGGTCTTCGACCGCTCCTTCGCCGCGTTCGTGCTGCTCATCACGTCGCCGTTGCTGCTGACGGCGATCGCGGCGATCCGTCTCACCAGTCGCGGCCCGATCTTCTACCGCTCCGAGCGCATCGGCACCGACGGCGTGCGGTTCCAGATGCTCAAGCTGCGGACGATGATCTTGAACGCCGACCAGATGCGGGAAGAGCTCCATCACCACAGTGACGGGTCCGGCCCACTGTTCAAGCTCGTCGACGACCCACGCGTGACTCGGGTCGGACGCTTCCTGCGCCGCTACAGCATCGACGAGCTGCCTCAGTTCGTGAACGTTCTGCGGGGCGACATGAGCGTCGTCGGACCGCGTCCGTGGATGGACACCGAGGTCGATCCGTACAGCGAGTACATGCGTCGGCGGGTGCTCGTCAAGCAGGGCGTCACCGGTCTTTGGCAGGTGAGCGGCCGGTCCGATCTGACGTGGGAGGACTCGGTCCGCCTCGATCTCGACTACGTCGAGAACTGGACGATGCTGCGCGACATGCAGATCATCTTCCGCACCGCGCGCGCCGTGCTGGCCTCCCGCGGAGCTTACTGACGCCCGTACGAGACACTGGCGGGGTGACCTCAGAGACCTTCGCCGACCTCGGACTCGTCCCGGCGATCGTCGACACCTTGGCCGACCTCGGCTACGAGACCCCCACGCCCATTCAGGCGAGTGCCGTTCCCGCGCTGCTCGACGGACGCGACGTGGTGGGGCTCGCCCAGACCGGCACCGGCAAGACAGCCGCGTTCGCCCTGCCCATCCTGCAGCGGCTCGACCCGAGCCGGAAGCAGACGCAGGCCCTCGTCCTCGCACCGACCCGCGAGCTCGCCCTGCAGGTCTGTGAGGCCATCACGGCCTACGCGGCCCGCATCCCCGGTGTGCGCGTGCTGCCGGTCTACGGCGGGCAGGGCTACGGCGCGCAGCTCTCCGGGCTGGAGCGCGGTGCCCACGTCGTGGTCGGCACGCCCGGCCGCGTCATGGACCACCTCGACCGCGGCAGCCTCGACCTCACGGGCCTCGAGCACCTCGTGCTCGACGAGGCCGACGAGATGCTCGCGATGGGCTTCGCGGAGGACGTCGAGCGGATCCTGCGCGACACCCCGGAGTACAAGCAGGTGGCGCTGTTCTCGGCCACCATGCCGCGACAGATCCGAGCCCTCGCGAAGCGCTACCTCCACGACCCCGTCGACATCGCCACACCCGAGGCCAGGACGTCGACGGCCACGGTCCGGCAGCGCTGGATCCAGGTGATGCAGCACGCCAAGCTCGACGCCCTGACCCGCGTCCTGGAGGTCGAGTCGGGCGACGGGATGATCGTGTTCGTCCGCACCAAGCAGGCCACTGAGGTCCTGGCCGAGAAGCTCAGGTCCCGTGGCTTCGCGGCATCGGCGATCAACGGTGACCTCGTCCAGGCCCAGCGCGAGCGGACCATCGGAGCCCTGCGCTCGGGCGCCCTCGATCTGCTCGTCGCCACCGACGTCGCCGCCCGTGGCCTTGACGTCGACCGCATCACGCACGTCGTCAACTACGACATCCCGCACGACCCCGAGGCGTACGTGCACCGGGTAGGCCGCACCGGGCGAGCCGGGCGAACCGGCGAGGCGATCCTGTTCGTCACGCCGCGTGAGCGCCGGCTGTTGTCGGCGATCGAGCGGGTGTCGGGACGGCCGGTGGAGGAGATGAGCATTCCCAGCGTCGACGAGGTCAATGCCCGTCGCGCCGTGCGGTTCGCCCAGACGATCACCGACAGCATGGGCTCGCCGCAGTTCCACACGTTCCGCGGGCTGGTCGAGGACTACGTCCGCGACCACGACGTGCCGATGCCCGACGTCGCCGCCGCATTGGCCGTGATGAGCGCGGACGACAAGACGTTCTTCCTGAGCCCGGACCCGCCGAAGGCGCCCCGCCAGGACAGGCCGCCCCGCGCGGGCAAGGCGGTCCGTGCGACGTCGACGGGCTTCGCCCCGTACAAGATCGCTGTCGGCAAGCGGCACAAGATCAACCCGTCGTCGATCGTCGGGGCGCTGGCCAACGAGGGCGGGCTGCATCGCTCGGACTTCGGCAAGATCACGATCGGCGTGGATCACTCGATCGTCGAGCTCCCGGTCGACCTCCCGGACGCCGTTCTGGACGCTTTGGCGAACACTCGCATCTCCGGCAAGCGCATCGACATCCAGCCGGACACCGGTCCGCCGTCACGCGCAAGGTCAGGCCCGGCCGCACCGCGCGGCAGGGCGCCACGCAAGCCGCGGCAGAATAAGCGCTGACGTCAGCTCGGCTTGACCGCGATGACTGGGCACGGCGCCTCGAGGAGCACCCGCTGAGCGACGCTCCCCATCAGCATCTTGCCGACCGCCGAGCGATGCCGGATACCGATCACCACCGCCTCGGCATCGACGTCTCGGGCGGCGTCGATCAGCTCGTCCGCGACGTCCGGCCCCATGGCCTGCCGCGAGTCGTGGGGGATGTCGAGGCCATCGAGCCGTTCCTGCAGTGCGGTCCAGCCGGCCTCACCGACGTACTTCGGGTCGGCGAGGGAGTCGCCGCGGGTCGCGTTGACCACGAGGACGCCCGTGCTCCGGCGCCGGGCCTCCTCGATGCCGGCCTCGAGTGCGGCCTCGCCGTACGGGTTCGGGATGTAGCCGATCACGACTGTCATCGCCGCGCCTCCTGGGTCTCGTCGAGGGGCTTGCCGCGCAGCCGGTCGAGTACGGGCGGGATCACGATCGCCAGCGCCAGGAGCACGTAGATGAACACGGCCAGCCCCTCGTTGAACAGGCCGCTGATCTCGCCGTTCGACAGATCCAGCGCCTCGCGCATCTTGACCTCCATGAGCGGGCCGATGATGACACCCAGGATCAGCGGGAGGACTGGAATGCCGAACCGGCGGACGGCGAAGCCGACCGCGCCGAACACCAGCAGCAGCGCGATGTCGAACGGGTCCTGGTTCACCGCGTACGCGCCCAAGGAGGCGAAGAACAGGATGCCGGCGTAGAGCTGCGCCCGAGGGATCTGCAGGAGCCTGGCCCACAGTGGAGCCAGCGGGAGGTTGACCACGAGCAGCAGCAGGTTGCCGATGAGCAGGCTCGCCAACAGTGTCCAGACCAGCTCGGGCTCGTCGGTCATGAGCGTGGGGCCGGGGATGATGCCGTACTTCTGCATCGCCGCCAGCAGCACCGCGGCGGTCGCCGTCACCGGCAGACCCAGGGCCAACAACGGCACGAACATGCCGGCGGCGCTGGCGTTGTTGGCGGCTTCGGGGCCTGCCACGCCCTCGATCGCGCCGTGCCCGAACTCGCCCTTCTTGTCCAGTCGCTTCTCCAGGACGTAGGACAGGAACGTCGGCGTCTCCGCGCCACCGGCCGGAACCGCGCCGAACGGGAAGCCGAGAGCGGTGCCGCGCAGCCACGGCTTCCAGGAGCGGGCCCAGTCCTCGCGTCCCATGAACGCTCGACCCACCGGGACGACATCGACGGGCTTGCGCCGCAGGTGTGCGGCGATCCAGAGTGCCTCGCCGATCGCGAAGATTCCGACCGCCACGACGACGATGTCGACCCCATCGGCGAGCTGGAGGATACCTCCGGTCAGCCGGGCCTGGCCGGTGGACAGGTCGAGACCGACCAATCCGATCGTGAGCCCGATGGCGAGCCCGATGAATCCGCGCAACTTCGAGGACCCGAGCACCGCGGTGACCAGCACCAGCGAGAGCAGCATCAATGCGAAGAACGACGGCGCGCCGATCTTGACGGCCTGGTCGGCCAGTGACGGCGTGAAGAACGCGAGCAGCAGGGTGCCGATGGTGCCGGCGATGAACGAGCCGATCGCCGCCGTGGCGAGGGCTTGGGCGGCGCGTCCATTCTTGGCCATCTTGTTGCCTTCGATGGTCGTCATCACGGAAGCCGACTCACCGGGGGTGTTGAGGAGGATCGACGTGGTGGACCCGCCGAACATGCCGCCGTAGTAGATGCCGGCGAACATGATGAAGGCCTGGGTGGGTTCGAGCCCGTAGGTGACGGGCAGGAGCAGCGCGACCGCCATGGCTGGGCCGATACCCGGCAGCACGCCCACGAACGTGCCGAGTAGGACCCCGATCGCGGCGAACATGAGGTTCTCCGGCGTGACGGCGTTCTGCAGGCCGTCGAGGAGGAGCTGGAGCGTGTCCATCAGAGGATGCCGTCCAGGATGCCGGGGGAAAGTGGCACGTCGAGGCCGACGTAGAAGAAGTACCAGCTCGCCACCGACAGGACGGCCCCGACAAGGACGTCACGTAGCAGCGTCTTGCTCCCCAACGCCCAGGCGCAGCCGGCGAACAGCAGCGCGCCGGTGATCGGCCAGCCGAGCAGGTCGACGAGCAGGAGGTTGAGGACGAGTATTCCGAAGAGCTTCCCCACGGTGACCCAATCGGGCGGGGTGGTGAGGTCGATGTCCTCGCCCTCTTCGCCCTCGGCCACATCGCCACGCGCGGTGGCCACCGCGAGCAGAGCGGCGAGCACGACCATGGCCCCGCCCACCACGTAGGGGAAGACGCGGGGGCCGACGGGGTCACCGAAGCCGACGTTCAAGCCACGGGCGTCGATCACCGTGTAGACGCCGACCAGCGCAAGCGCCGCCGCGAGGACGTACTGTGCCCGATCCACCGACTGCGTCGCGGGCTGCTCGCTCATATCAACCCCAGCTCCTTCAATGTGTCGGCCACCCGTGCGTCCTGCTCCTCGAGGAAGGTGGTGAAGTCTGTGCCGGTCTTGAAGTCGTCGGTCCAGCCGTTGGTCTCCAGTGCCTTCTTCCACCCGGCACTGTCGTGCATCTCCTGGAGGAAGGCGATCAGCTGGTCACGACGTTCGTCGCTGATCTCGGGCGGCGCCAGAATTCCCCGCCAGTTGATGAACACGAGGTCGACGCCGGACTCGGTGAGCGTGGGGATGTCGGCAAAGACCTTCTGGGGGAGGCGTTCTTCGCCCGACACGGCCAACACCCGCAGGTCGCCGTCCTTGATCTGGCCCTGGAACTCACCCAGCCCGGAAAAGCCCACAGCGATCTTCTTGCCGAGGAGCGCGCTGGTGAGTGGCCCGCCACCGTCGTAGGACACATAGTTCACGTCGTTGGGATCGATGCCGACCTCTGCGGCGAGCTGCATCGGGAACAGGTGGTCAGGGCCTCCCGGCGACGATCCGCCGCCCACCGTGACCGACTCGGGATCGGCCTTCCAGGCGTCAACGAGGTCAGCGATCGTCTTGTACGGCGAGTCGCCGGGCACCAGGACTCCCTCGGGCTCGCTCATCACCTGAGCCAGGGGAGTGGCGTCGAGCAGCCGGTACTCGCTCGCGAACGAGTACGTGGAACCGACCACGCCCAGTCCGACCGTCATCATGGTGTGCTCATTGCCGGCCTTGCCGATGAGCGCCGTCATCGCGCCCGCGCCGCCGGCCCCGATGATGTTGTCGACGGTGAAGGAGCCTCCGGTGATGTCGGCGTCCTCCATCACCTGGACGGCGGCCCGTCCGGTTTGGTCGTACCCACCACCAGGGGCGTTCGGGATGATCATCAGAAGGTCGCGGCTGTCGTCGCCCCGGGTGACTCCGCACCCGGCCGCCACCAGCGCTGCTGCGATCACCGCGAGGGTGACGCGAGAAACGGCATGAACCCCCATGCGGAGCCATGCTGCCGGGTCTGGGCACAGTTGTCGAGAGACCGCGTCGATGCGCACCCGGGGCTATGTGCGGGTGCCTATGCTGAGTGACCATGCGCCGCCTCCACAACACGTCCCGCGACTACGACTGGGGGTCGTCCGACGACATCCCCCGGTTCCTGCGCGAGTCCGCGGACGATCGACCGGTGGCGGAGGTCTGGATGGGGACGCATCCACTCGGGGCGTCCACCGTCGACACCGACGGGGGCGCAGGTGTCGCTCGCGACGGTGTCCGGTGAGCTGCCGTTCATGCTCAAGCTGCTGGCCGCGAGCCGTCCGCTGTCGATCCAGGTGCATCCCAACGCCCAGCAGGCCCAGGCCGGGTTCGAGGCCGAGGAGCAGGCCGGCGTCCCGATCGACTCGCCCCATCGCGTCTACCGCGACGCCCACCACAAGCCCGAGATGGTCTATGCGCTCACCACGTTCGACACGCTCGTCGGGTTCCGCCCCACGGCCGAGATCCTGCGCATCCTCACCGCGATCGAGTCGCCGCTCGCGCAGTCGCTGGCCGAGAGCCTGAACGCGCGACCGGGGTTCAGCGGCATCGTGCGCGTGGTCGAGACGCTGCTCGACGACAAGCCCGACGTCGGTGAGGTGGAGCGCATCGTGAGGTCCTGCCGCGACCTCGCGGCGCAGGGCATCGACATCAAGCGTGCGTACGAGACCGCCGTCGAGATCGCCGAGCACCATCCCGGCGACGTCGGCGTCGTCATGTCCTTGCTGCTCAACCGCCTCACGTTGCAGCCCGGTGAGGCAGCCTTCCTCGGCGCGGGCATCATTCACGCCCATCTCCGTGGTATGTGCCTGGAGGTCATGGTCTCCTCCGACAACGTGCTTCGAGCTGGCCTGACCACCAAGCACCTCGACCCGGTCGGGCTGGTGGGGTGCCTCGACAAGGGCATGTCGCGTCTCGCCCGCGTCACGCCGGATCAGTTCGGGTTCTCCACTCACGTCTTCAGCCCCGCGGTCGAGGAGTTCGCCCTCGCCGTCACCCAGTGCTCGCGCGCCGAGCCGGACGGGGCGATCCTCCCGATCTCCCCGCACCGCATCGTCGTGTGCACCGGCGGCGAGGTCGACCTCGTCAACGAGCACGGCGAGCGGGTGACGTTGCAGCGCGGCGAGTCTGTCTACGCGGACGCCTCCGACGGGGTGCTGCGCGGCATCGGCACCGGGGAGCTGGCCCAGGCGTACACGCCGACGTCAGAGACACCCGAGGCGGAGCTGACCGACCTCGTCTAGACGAGGTCCGCGCGGCCGTCGCGCTTCAGCAGTGCCGGCACGTCCTTGACCTGCTGGGCGTGCTTGAGCGTGGTGACCAGCACGGCATCTGCGGTGCGGACGACCACGACGTCGCGCAGACCGACGACGGCGATCGTTGTGCCGTCCTCGGCCCGTGCGAGGCCGTCGGCGTCGACCCAGATGACATCGGCGCTGTCCGCGGTGCCCAGCGCGCGCAGGGCGGCGAAGTCGCCGATGTCGTCCCAGCCGAACACTCCGGGCACGACCGCGACGCCGCCCTCGAGTGACACGGGCTCCGCGATGGCGTGGTCGATGGCGATGGGCGTCAGGCTGGGCCAGGTGGCCTCGATCTCTGCCGGCCCGTCCGGGGTGTCCCACGCCAGGGCGATGCGCTCGAGCCCGGCATGCAGGTGCGGCTGGAGCCGGGCGAGGTGGCCGAGCAGCATGTCGGTGCGGGCCACGAACATCCCCGCGTTCCAGCTGAACGACCCCATGCGCACGTAGTGGGCGGCGGTGACCTCGTCGGGCTTCTCGACGAACTGGGTGACCGCCCGAGCCGACGGTGCGTCAGCGACATCGAGCATCTCGCCGGCCTCGATGTAGCCGAAGGCCGTCGACGGGCTGCGCGGCTCGATGCCGATGGTGGCGATCAGGCCGGACTCGGCGATCGCGACGCCTTCCCGCACAGCCGCACCGAACGCCGGGACATCGGAGATGACCTGGTCGGCAGCGAACGAGCCCACGATCGCGCCGGGGTGACGACGCCCGACGACGGCGGCAGCGAGGCCGATCGCGGGCATGCTGTCGCGCGGGGACGGCTCGACGAACAGGCTGGTGAGCTCGGGCAGCTGCTGTTGGACGAGCGGGGCGTGCGTGGGGCCGGTGACCACATGGATGTGGTCGGCGGGCACGAGCGTGCGCAGCCGATCCCACGTCTCCTGCAGCAGGCTTCGGCCCGATCCGGTGAGGTCGAGCAGGAACTTCGGCCGTGCCGCGCGGGACAGCGGCCACAAGCGGGTGCCTGCACCGCCGGCCGGAATGACGGCATGGAACGACTCCAGGCTGCTCACATGCTCCCTCTCGATCTCGACACCCGACGGGTCTGGTCATCGTAGCCATCGCCCTCGGGCCGAGGGTCTACCGTCGTCCCATGGCCCGGATCGAACGGGGGGACGCACACGAGGAGCGGCTCCTCACCCGCCCGTTCGTACTGCTCGGGATCGCCGAGCTCGCCTACTTCACCGCGGTGGGCGTCGCGATCTACACGCTGCCCCTGTACACGACCGGGCCGGTCGGCTCGACCGAGGCCGGCGCGGGTCTCGCGTACGGGGCGTTCGGCGTCACGGCCCTTCTCTCCCGACCGTTCGCGGGGAGACTTTCGGACGAGCACGGACGCGTCCCACTGATGGTGGTCGGCGCCACCTTGGCTGGGGTCGGCATGGTGCTGTTGCCGTTCACAGAATCGCTCGCCGCGGTCGTCGTCATCCGCCTGTTGCAGGGGATCGGAGAAGCGGCGTTCTACGTCGCCGGCTTCGCGATGCTGGCCGACCTCGCGCCTCCGTCCAGGATGGGGGAGGCGCTGAGCTACAACTCGCTCGGCCTCTATCTCGGCATCGCTCTCGGCCCGCCGATCGGCGAGACCCTCGTCGAGACATGGGGATACGACTCAGCGTGGTACGGCGCTGCGGTGTTGGCCAGCGCGGCTGTGCTGCTCAGCGCGACCATCGGGGAGCCGGAGCGCGAGCAGGAGAACGTCGGGTCACGCACGCTGATCCACCGACCGGGAGTCGCCATCTCGCTCGGCTTCTGCACCTCGCTGGCAGCCATGGGTGGCTTCCTCGCCTTCGCGACTCTTCATGCCAAGGACATCGGCATGAGCAACGCGAGCCTGGCGCTGCTGATCTACGGCAGCATCGTCGTGGTGAGCCGGGTGGCCTTTGCCCGGGTCCCCGACCGGCTGCCCTCTCTTCCGTTGGGCGCGGCGTCGTTGGCGACCATGGGTGTCGGTCTGCTGGTCGCCGCGACGTGGCAGGCCCCCGCCGGCCTCGTGCTGGGAGCCGCGGTGATGGCGATCGGCATCACATTTTCGACCCCCGCCTTCTTCAGCGCGATCTTCGCCACCGCCAAGCCCTCCGAGCGTGGCGCCGCGGCGGGGACCGCCACCGCGTTCATGGACATCGGCCTCGGCTTCGGCCCGATCGCGTTGGGTGTCGTCGCCAGCGCCGGGGGTATCCCGTGGGCCTTCGCGGCCGGGGCCGGCATCGCATTTGCGGGAGCCGCATGGACGGCATTCTTGGCTCGGCCCCGGCCGGCGCCGGACACTGTCCGTCGGTCAGCACCCTCGCCATAGGGTGACGACATGGATGTGCTCGTCGAGGTCGTTCGCTCGGGTCTGGTAGAAGACCGTCGCCGTGGGGTTGCGGTCCGGGTGGACGCAGCCGGCGAGGTGCTGTGGTCTTTGGGCGAGCCAGACACCGCGCTGTTCCCCCGGTCGACCAACAAGCCGTTCCAGGCCGTGGGGATGATGCGCGCCGGACTCCCACTGCACGGTCTCCAGCTGGCGCTCGCCGCCGCAAGTCACTCCGGCGAGCCGTTCCACATAGAGGGCGTGCGTGACATCCTGACGCGCGGCGGACTCGACGAGTCTGCGCTGCAGAACCCTCCGACGTTGCCGGCCGACCCCGATGAGCATCTCGCCGCGCTCCGCGCCGGCCGCGGGCCCACGGCGATCGCCATGGAGTGCTCCGGCAAGCACGCGGCGATGCTGCTGACGTCCGTGATGAACGACTGGCCCATCGCGACCTACCTCGACCCCGATCACCCGCTCCAGCAGGCGATCACCGAGACGTTCGCCTCGTTCACCGGAGCGCCACCGGACGCTGTTGGTGTCGACGGGTGTGGCGCACCTGTGCTCGCGACGACGCTGAGGCGGCTGGCTGCGGCGACCGCCCGCCTCATGGGCGAACCCGACGGCTCCGACGGTCGACTACTCGTCGACGCGATGCTGGCCCACCCAGAAGTCGTCAGTGGCACGGGACGCGAGGAGCTGCAGCTCATGCGGGCCATTCCGGGCCTCTTCGCCAAGACGGGAGCCGAGAGCGTGCTCGTCGTCGGCCTGCCCGACGGCACGGCCTGCGCGCTGAAAATCGAGGACGGTGGAAAGGGCGCGCGATTCGTCGCGATGCATCGCATGCTCGAGATCGCCGGCCTCGAGGCTGACATCCTGGGCGACCGACCCCCGGTGCTGGGTGGTGGCAAGCAGGTCGGTGAGATCAGGCCAGCCTTTTGACCTGTGGTTTCAGCAGCATGTGACCCATGTCGCATGTCGTCCTGCTTGCATTTGCTAACTCTTGCAAGCACAATGAAGGCATGGCGAAGCTGACCGTGGGAAAAACCGTCGAAGGACTCGGCGAATACCTCCACGACCAGCGACGCCAAGCGCAGATGTCGTTGCGACAGTTGGCCGAGAAGGCGGAAGTTTCCAATCCGTATCTCAGCCAGATCGAGCGAGGGCTGCGTCGTCCGTCGGCAGAGGTCTTGCAGCAGATTGCCAAGGCGCTGCAAATCTCCGCCGAGTCGCTGTACGTCAGAGCCGGGATCCTCGATCTCGACGAAAGTGGGTCACGCATGGTGGAACACGCCATTGCGCTCGATGCACAACTGACGGAGCGGCAGAAGACGGCGCTGCTCGACATCTATCGCTCGTTCGTCGGCTCCGATGTCGTACGCAACGAAGAACTTGCCGAAGTGGTCACCGAAGCCAATCAGGAGGAAGCATGACCATTGCCGATCAGATCAACGACCAGGTGAAGTCGCTCCGCGAGGACGTCAAAAGCCTCGCCGACGCCGTCAAGAAGCTTGACGTCGACGACCTTCGCTCCAAGGGCACCGACCTCGTCGGCCGCTCGCGGACGCGCGCGACGGAGTCCTACGAGGACCTCGTCAAGCGTGCCGAGGACGTCGTGGCCTCTGCCAGGGATCTCAAGCTGGACAACGTCCAGAAGCGGGCCGAGAAGCTCGTCGAGAGCCTGCGCAAGGACGCGCGCAAGAACCTCAAGGACGTGCGCAAGCGCGCCAAGGACGCCCGTAGCGACGTGCAGAAGCGCGCCGAGGACGTCATTGGTGAGGCTCGTGCCACCGTCCAGCGCGTGACCAAGAAGGCCCCGGCCAAGAAGTCGCCGGCCAAGAAGGCTCCCGCCAAGAAGACGGCTGCCAAGAAGGCTCCGGCCAAGAAGGCCGCTGCCAAGAAGGCTCCCGCCAAGAAGACGGCTGCCAAGAAGGCTCCGGCCAAGAAGGCCTGACCTTCAGCACGTCACCAGCGGGTCCCTCCGGCAACGGAGGGGCCCGCTGTCGTGCGTTAGCCTTCACGGATGTTCGAGGTCCAGAACTCCTTGTCGCTGGTGCTTTCTCTGGTGCTGTTCGGCGTCAAGATCGCCGCGCTCGTCGACTGCGTCGCCCGCGACAACGCCAAGTTCGTGCAGGTCGGCACCATGCCTCGACGCAGCTGGCTCATCATCCTCAGTCTGACGGTGGCCGTCCACGCCCTCACCTGGAACCCGCTCGGCATCCTCAACCTCATCGGCACCGTGGCCGCGCTGGTTTATCTCGCCCTGCTGCGCGGCACGCCCTGACGACGACTCACTCGTGATCGGCAGCGGCCTCGTCGGCTTTCTTGCGACGACGCTCGATCTCACCGAGGGCGACCACCAGGGCGATCACGATCGGCAGCCAGTACTTCGTGCTCCCGGTCAGCCAGCCGGGCAGATCGATGCCGGGCCATGGGATGTCGAGCTTCCCGAGCCAGTAGAACGGGTCGACGTACTTCAGCCAGGCAGGCGCCTCGAGATCCTGGATCCACTGCGGCACGTCCGGCAGCCAGGACCAGCTGATGTCCGGCAGCAGGCCGCGCACGAAGACGCCGATGATCGCGCCCATGCCGAGCACGCCGATGACTACCTCGACCACGGCTGCGCCCACGCGTTGCACGGTGAAGCGGACCGGATGTTCACGCGCGAGTCGGTCGCGGCGCTCCTCGCGGGACTCCTTCGCCGTGGGCGTCGGGTCTTCGTCCGTCTGCATGCCTCCATCGTCGATCCGGCGCCTGGTCCGGCGCATCGGCCGAAGGTGCACGCTGCTGGAGCCGAAGGTATGAGGTCCGGATGGCTCAGGGTCGGCGCTGCGCCTTCTGCCAGCGGTTGACGAGCTTGGGCATCTCCTCGGCCATGAACGCGAAGAAGTCGCGCGTGCCCTCCAGTCGTTCGGTGGCCGCCTGGTCGCCGGCGACGGCCGACGCCCCCTTGTCGAGCCAGGATGAGAGAGTGCGGAGCATCTCGGTCTCCACGGCCATCGCCTCGGCCCAGGTGGTGCCTCTGACGTCGTAGCGGTCGACGCGCTCACGTGGCGCTCGGGTGCGCTCCACGAGGCCAGTGCGGGTCAGGTAGCTGGTGGCGCCGCTGACGGCGCCGGCGCTGACGTCGAGGGTCTCGCCGATCTCCCGGGCGGTGAGACCTCCACCTGGAGCGGTGAGGAGCGCAGCGAAGACCCGAGCGGCCATGCGCTGCATGCCCGACTCGTTCAGCTTGAGGGCGAAGCCCTCGATGAACGTCGCACGGTCCTCCTGCATGCCCGGAGCCTACCGCTTCCTTCACATAATTCATAGGTTTCACAATTCTGTGAATCAGGAGTACGGTCGGTGGCATGAACGACGTCATCGACATTCAGGGGCTGCACAAGGCCTTCGGTTCCACGCAGGCCCTCGACGGTCTCGACCTCACGGTGACCACCGGCGAGGTGCATGGTTTCCTCGGCCCGAACGGGGCCGGCAAGTCCACCACCATTCGTGTTCTGCTCGGCCTGCTGCGTGCCGACGCCGGCACCGTTCGGCTGTTCGGCGGCGACCCCTGGCGGGACGCAGCCGAGCTGCACCGCCGGCTCGCGTACGTGCCGGGCGATGTGAACCTTTGGCCGACCCTCACCGGCGGCGAGGTCATCGACCTGCTGGGCCGGCTTCGGGGCGGGATCGACGAGCGGCGGCGCGCCGACCTGATCGAGCGGTTCGAGCTCGACCCCACGAAGAAGGGCCGCGCGTACTCCAAGGGCAATCGCCAGAAGGTCGCCCTCGTGGCCGCGCTGGCGTCTGACGTCGAGCTGCTCGTGCTGGACGAGCCGACATCCGGCCTCGACCCGCTGATGGAGGCGGTCTTCACTGAGTGCATCGACGACTTCAAGGACGAGGGACGTTCGGTCCTGCTGAGCAGCCACATCCTGGCCGAGGTCGAGCGACTGTGCGATCGCGTCAGCATCATCCGGTCCGGGCGCGACGTGGAGACCGGCACGCTGGCCGACCTGCGTCACCTCACGCGGACGTCCGTGGCGGCCGAGGTCGCCTCCCCGCCGACAGGTCTCGACGCACTGGTGGGCGTGCACGACCTGGTCGTCGAGGGCCACCGAGTGCTGTTCGAAGTCGATACCGACCACCTCGGCGCGGCCATCGACGCCCTCGGGCGGCTCGGCATCCGCACGCTCACCAGCCAGCCGCCGACGCTGGAGGAGCTGTTCCTGCGCCACTACGGCGACGACGTGGCGACCGAAGCCGTCGAGGTCACGGCATGACCGGCGCCAGCATCTTCATCCGGATGTTCCTGCGGCGCGATCGCTGGATGCTGTTCTGGTGGATCGCCGGCGCCACGCTGCTCTACTACAGCCAGGCGCCCAGCACGGCTGCCACCTACGCGACCCAGGCTGAGTTCGACAAGGCTGCGGTGAGCATGGAGAACAACGTCGCCTTCATCGCGATGACCGGCCCGGCGCGCGCGCTCGACACGATCGGCGGGCAGGTGGCCTGGCAGGCGATGGCGTTCGGCGCGATCCTCGCCGGCCTCATGAGCATGTTCATCGTCGGTCGGCACACGCGGGCCGAGGAGGAGTCGGGCCGCGACGAGCTCGTCCGGGCGGCCGCCGTGGGCCGGCACGCACCCGTGGTCGCGGCGGTCGTCGTGGCGGCCATGGCCAACCTCGTGACTGGTGTGTTCATCGCCCTGAGCCTGCTGGCGTACGGCCTCGATGCCGCCGGGTGCCTGGCGATCGGTGCCGCGTTCACCTTGACCGGACTCACGTTCACCGGCGTCGCCCTCGTCGCGGCGCAGCTCACCGACGGCGTGCGGGCGATGTACGGCATCACTGGCGCTGTCATCGCGGTTAGCTACGCCCTGCGAGCCATCGGCGACGTCTCCGCCAACGGCCTCTCGTGGCTCTCGCCGATCGGGTGGGGGCAGGCCATGCATCCGTTCTCCGGTGAACGGTGGTGGCCGGCGTTGCTGCCCGTGGTGGCGTCCGTCGCGCTCGTCGGCGCCGCGCTCGCGCTGTTCGTCCGTCGCGACGTCGGCTCTGGGTTGTGGCCGTCGCGGCCCGGCCCCAGCCGCGCCAGTAGCCGACTGCTCGGGACCCTGGGGCTCGCTTGGCGGCTGCAGCGCGGATCGATCATCGGCTGGACGCTGGGCCTCCTCCTGCTGGGCATCAGCTACGGCTCGATCGGCAGCGACGTCGAGGACCTGATGGGCAGCTCGGACTTCTCCGAGTCGATCCTGAGCGCCGGGCCCGACCTCACCGCCTCGTTCTATGCCTTCGCGATCGTGATGATGGCGATCATCGCGTCCGGCTTCACCATCTCCTCCGCCCTGCGGCCGCTCGGTGAGGAGGATGCCGGCCGCGTCGAGAACGTGCTGGCGACCGCACTGCCGCGCCGCACCTGGCTCCTGGGTCACGTCGCCATGACGGTGCTCGGCACGGCCGCGGTACTGGTGGCCGGCGGTCTCGGCCTCGGTCTCGGCTTCGCGATGGTCACCAGCGACGGGTCGGCCGTCGGGCGCTATCTCGGCGCGATGCTGACGTACCTCGCCCCGGTGCTCCTGCTTGGTGCGATCGCGAGACTGTTGCACGGCGTCGTGCCCAGGTTCGCCTTCCTGGCCTGGGTCGGCCTGGCGTTCAGCATGGTCGTGATGTTCTTCGGCGAGCTGCTGCGCTTCCCGGCCGCGGTCGTGGACGTGTCGCCGTTCAGCCACCTTGCGCTCGCTCCGGCCGAGGACGTGCGCTGGCTCCCGGTCGTCCTGGTCGCTCTGGTCGCGCTCGCTCTCAGCGCCGCTGGCCAGCTCGCTTATCGCCGTCGCGACGTCATCACCTCCTAGAACATTCGTTCGATTACGACTAGACTGGATGTGTGACTGCGTACTTCCAAGGCTCGTTGCTCGACGGTGACGCGGGCCCGGAGGTCGCCGAGCTCGGCAGCACCGTGCGCCGCACCGAGCTGACGCAAGGCGCGTGGGTCGACATCCGGCCCGCATGGGTCACCGGCGCCGACGCGCTGTTCCTCCGGCTCCAGGCGGAGGTGCCGTGGCGGGCGGAGCGGCGCGAGATGTACGACCGGGTCGTCGACGTCCCGCGCCTGGTCAGCTTCTACGACGTCGATGACGCCCTGCCCGACCCGGCTCTCGACGTCGCGCGCGACGCCCTCAGTGCGCACTACGCCTCCGAGCTCGGCGAGCCGTTCACCACCGCCGGGCTCTGCTACTACCGCGACGGCCGAGACAGCGTCGCCTGGCACGGCGACCGCATCGGCCGCGGGCGGCTCGAGAACACCATGGTCGCGATCGTCTCGTTGGGCGAGCACCGCCGGCTCTCGTTGCGTCCACGTGGGGGTGGCGAGCAGAACGGCTTCACCCTCGGCCACGGCGATCTCGTCGTCATGGGCGGGTCGTGCCAGCGCACCTGGGAGCACGCGGTGCTGAAGACGGCGCGCCCGGTGGGCCCTCGTATCAGCGTTCAGTTCCGGCCCACCGGCGTCCGCTGAGAGTCAGTCCTCGTCCAGGTCGCTCTCGACGCCCTCGGGCCGGTCGGCGCCGATGACCGCGGTGGTTTCTTCCTTGGCGCCGGGTTCTTCGCCGGCCGCGTAGGTGAAGTCCTCCTTCTCGTTGTCGAACTCGCGGCCGGTGTTGTCGACGACGGCATTCACCGGGCGGTTGTCCGGGTCGAGTCGCTCCTCACGCTCTTTCTCCAGTTGTTCGCGCTCCTCGTCGGGAAGCTCGACCTGCTCGTCATTGCTGGTGACGTCCGGGTTGGTGCTCCCGCTGTCGGAGGCGTCCTGGTCGTGGTCATTCGCTTCGGTGTCGCTCATGAGTGCTCCTGGTTGAAGTCAGGTCCTCACTCCACCGAACCCCCACCCGACAATGCCCGCAATTCGAGGGGAGGGAGCCCAGAGCATCCACTGCCCCTAGGGTGTCGCCATGACGACCCACGAAGAGGCGATGGAGATCATCCACGCGAAGTTCGGTGCCCACGACGGCTTCCGAGCGCTCCACGCGAAGGGCATCCACACCGTCGGCACGTTCACGGCGACGCCGGAGGCGGCCGCGCTGACTCGGGCCGCCCACATGACCGGCACATCCGTGCCGGTCAAGGTGCGGTTCTCCAACGGTGGTGGCAACCCGCACGTGCCCGACTACGCCCCCGACGTTCGCGGGCTCGCGGTCACCTTTCTGCTGCCCGACGGCTCACGCACCGACATCCTCAGCCAGACGATCCCGCACTTTCCCTTTCCCGACGAGCGGGGCTTCTTCGCCACGCTCAAGGCGACGACGCCAGGCCTGACAGCGCTCCTGCACGCCCCGGCTCTCCTCCTTCGATACCCACGCGCCTCCCTCCAGGTCCCCGAGGCCAACCGGATCCTCGGGCAGCGGATCAACTTCGATGCGCACCGCTATTTCCCGTTCCACGCGGTCAAGTGGGTCGACGCGGACGGCGGATCACGCTTCGTCCGCTACACCTGGCAGCCGACGGTCCACGAATCGAGCCTCTCCAAGGCGGAGGCGAAACGGTTGGGCCGCGACTTCATGTTCGACGGGCTGCGCGAGCGACTCGCCCGAGGACCGGTGCGGATGACCCTCGAGGTGCAGATCGCGGGCGAGGGCGACAACCCCCACGACCCGTCTGACGAGTGGCCGTCCGACCGCGAACGGGTCATCGTGGGCACCCTCGAGGTGACAGCTGTGGACGACGACGCCGACGACAGCATCATCTTCGACCCGATGAACCTGACCGACGGGATCGAGCCGTCCGACGACCCGGTGCTCCACTACCGCCCGCCGGTTTACGGACTCTCCTACAGCCGCAGAACCAAGAACTAGTTGATCATCGGCGGCCGCGCGTCGACTTGGCGCGCTCGCCCGCGTCGAGGATGACCTTGCGGATGCGGACATAGGACGGCGTGATCTCCACGCACTCGTCCTCGCGGCAGAACTCCAGGCACTGCTCGAGCGAGAGCCGGCGCGGTGGGATGAGCTTCTCGAAGTTGTCGGACGTCGAGGATCGCACGTTCGTCTGCTTCTTCTCCTTGGTGATGTTGACGTCCATGTCGTCGTCACGGGAGTTCTCGCCGACGATCATGCCTTCGTACACCTCGGTGGTGGGCTCGACGAAGAGGATGCCGCGCTCCTGCAGGTTGGTCATCGCATAGGCCGTGGCCGCGCCGGATCGGTCGGCGACGAGCGAACCGCTCGGACGCGTGGAGATGTCGCCGGCCCACGGCTCGTAGCCCTCGAACACGTGGTGCGCGATGCCGGTGCCACGCGTGTCGGTGAGGAACTCGGTGCGGAAGCCGATGAGCCCACGGGCGGGCACCAGAAACTCCATGCGGACCCAGCCGGTGCCGTGGTTGACCATCTGCTCCATGCGGCCGCGGCGCACGGCCAGCAGCTGGGTGATGGTGCCGAGGTACTCCTCGGGCGCGTCGATGGTGAGGCGCTCGACCGGCTCGTGCAGCGTGCCGTCGATCTCGCGCGTGACGACCTGCGGCTTGCCGACGGTGAGCTCGTAGCCCTCGCGGCGCATCTGCTCGACGAGAATGGCCAGGGCCAGCTCGCCGCGGCCCTGCACTTCCCAGGCGTCGGGCCGGTCGGTGGGAAGCACGCGGATCGACACGTTGCCGACGAGCTCGGCGTCGAGGCGGTCCTTCACCAGGCGCGCGGTGACCTTGGCGCCCTTCTCGCGACCCGCGAGGGGCGACGTGTTGATGCCGATCGTCATCGAGATGGCCGGTTCGTCGACCGTGATGAGCGGCAACGGCCGTGGGTCTTCCGGGTCGGCGAGCGTCTCACCGATGGTGATCTCGGGGATGCCGGCGATGGCCACGATGTCGCCGGGTCCGGCCGACTCGCCGGGCTTGCGCTCCAGCGCCTCGGTGACCAGCAGCTCGGTGATCTTGACGCGCTCGACGCTGCCGTCGCGTTTGCACCATGCGGCTTGCTGGCCCTTGCGGAGGGTGCCCTCCTTGACGCGCACCAGCGCGAGGCGGCCGAGGAAGGGCGACGCGTCGAGGTTGGTGACGTGCGCCTGGAGCGGGGCGCCCTCGGTGTACTCCGGGGCCGGGACGGCCTCCATGATCGTCTGGAACAGCGGCACCAGGTTCTCGCTGTCGGGCATACCGCCGTCCTTGGGCTGCTCCAGCGACGCGCGGCCGGCCTTGGCCGAGGCGAACACGACCGGGAAGTCGAGCGCACCCTGGTCGGCCGAGTCGTCGAGGAGGTCCAGGAAGAGCTCGTAGGTCTCGTCGACGACCTCGCTGATGCGGGCGTCGGGCCGGTCGACCTTGTTGACTACGAGGATCACCGGCATCTTCGCGGTGAGCGCTTTGCGCAGCACGAAGCGGGTCTGGGGGAGCGGGCCTTCCGAGGCATCGACCAGCAGCACGACCGCGTCGACCATCGAGAGACCGCGCTCGACCTCGCCACCGAAGTCGGCGTGGCCGGGGGTGTCGATGATGTTGATCGTGACGCCGCCGTCGGGCGCGCCCGGTCCGTTGTAGCGGACGGCCGTGTTCTTGGCGAGGATCGTGATGCCCTTCTCGCGCTCGAGGTCGCCCGAGTCCATGGCGCGCTCGGCGAGCTGGTGGTGCTCGTCGTAGTTGCCCTGCTGCTGCAGCATCGCGTCGACGAGGGTGGTCTTGCCGTGGTCGACGTGGGCAACGATCGCGACATTCCGCAGGTCACCGCGCCGGATGGCGCCATGGGTCGAGTGGGTGGGCATGCGAAGAACGGTCCTTGCGGAGGGGAATACTCCACGACCGTGGAGCCTTGCCAGTCTAGTAGTGGACGCCTATCGCGAGAAATCGCTTCAGACCGTGTTCATTGCGAAGCCATGACCATTTCATTTGCGCAATAGTTGCGTCAGCGTTAGTATTTTCGGGTGTCCAAGAAGTCTGACGAGCTGTACGAGGCGCTGGGTGAGTTCTTCCAGCGCATCTTCGCCCTCGGCGAATCCGGCTCGATGGACCGCATGATCGAGCTGGACGTGTCGTTCACGCAGGCCCGCACGATGTTCCTGCTGGCCCACACCGACGGACCCCGCCCGATCAACGAGATCGCCTCACAGCTGGGGCTCTCGGTGGCGGCCACCGGACGCAACATCGACCAGCTGGTCAAGCTCGGCATCGTCGAGCGCCAGGAGAACCCCGACGATCGTCGAGTCAAGCTCGTGTCGCTCTCGCCCACGGGCTTCGAGGTCGCCGACCAGCAGATCGAGCAGAAGCGACGGGCCGTGCGGCGGTTCGTCGAACGACTGAGCACCACCGAAGCGGAGAACCTTACCCAGGCGCTCCGTCCGATCCTCGCAGGAGAGTCCCTGCGTACGAGCACGAAGGTCTCCCATGTCCATTGAAGCCCCCGAGTACCCCGACAAGATCGACACAGCCGTCCTCAAGGTGGCCGGTGTCGTCGTCATCGGGGCCATCATGTCAATCCTCGACATCACCGTCGTCAACGTCGCGCTGCCGACGTTCCAGCGCGTCTTCGCCGAGGGCGGGGGCGAGCTCGACTACTCGCTCGTCGCCTGGACGGTCACCGGCTACACGCTCGCCTTGGCCACCGTCATCCCGCTCACCGGCTGGGCGGCCGACCGGTTCGGCACCAAGCGGCTGTACCTCACCGCGATCGCGCTGTTCACCATCGGTTCGACCCTCTGCGCCACCGCGTGGGACATCAACTCCCTCATCGCGTTCCGCGTCCTGCAGGGCCTCGGCGGCGGCATGCTGATGCCGCTCGGCATGACGATCATGACGAGGGCCGCCGGCCCGAAGCGCATGGGTCGCTTGATGGCCATCCTCGGCATCCCGATGATGCTCGGCCCGATCGGCGGACCGATCCTCGGTGGCTGGCTCATCGACACCGCGTCGTGGCACTGGATCTTCCTCATCAACGTGCCGCTCGGCATTGGCGCCATCGTCTACTCGCTCCTCGTCCTGCCCAAGGACAGCCCGGTCCCGTCGGAGTCCTTCGACTTCTTCGGCATGCTGTTGCTGTCACCCGGCCTGGCGCTTTTCCTGTTCGGCGTCTCCTCGCTCCCGGGTGAGGGCGGCGACTTCACCGCACCACGGGTGTGGGTCTCGGCTGCCATCGGCATCGCCCTGATGATCGCGTTCGTGTTCCACTCGTTCCGACCGGAGCACCCGCTGCTCGACCTGCGGCTGTTCCGCGATCGCAACCTGGCCGTCTCCACAATCACCATGTTCATGTTCGCCGGCGCCTTCTTCGGCGGCCTGCTGCTGGTGCCGACGTTCTTCCAGCAGATCCACGGGGAGTCCACGCTGAATGCCGGGCTTCTGGTGGCTCCGCAGGGCATCGGCGCGATGCTGACGATGCCGATCGCGGGCGCGCTCGTCGACCGCGTGCCGGTCGGGCGCATCGTGCCGGTTGGTCTGGCTTTGATCTTCGCGGGCATGTTCCCGTTGACCCAGATCTCCGAGACCACGTCGTACGAGGTCATCATCGGTGCCTTGTTCGTGATGGGTCTCGGAATGGGAGCCACGATGATGCCGCTGTTCACCTCGGCCCTGCGCACGCTCACTGATCACGAGGTCGCCCGCGGATCCACACTGCTCAACATCACGCAGCAGATCGCGAGCTCGGTCGGTGTCGCCGTCCTGTCGGTGATCCTCACCAACCACCTCAAGGACTCGTCGATGATCCCAGGCACCAAGGGGCTGCAGGGCCTTCCCGACGGTCTCACCGAGGCCTCGGCGGCCATCGCGTCGTGGACCAAGGAGGGCGCGGGCCTCATCGCCCAGCTGAAGATCCCCGGGTCGGTCATCGACTCCGGCTTCGTCGAGGCGGCGAGCTCGTTCGCGTCGACCTTCTGGGTCGCCTGGGCGATGGTCGTGCTCACCGTCGTGCCGGCGTTGTTCCTCCCGCGCAAGCGTGAGGTGTCGCACCTGCTCGACGACGAGGGAGTGCCCCCGGTCCCCGTGCACTAGCACGGAGGCTCAACTCGTCCGGTGCACCTTGTGGTTCGCCGCCTGGGCAATGGGTCGCACGACAACCGAATCGATGTTGACGTGGTGCGGGCGGGTAACCACCCACCGCACCACGTCGGCGATGTCCTCGGCGACGAGCGGCTCATCGACCCCGGCGTACACCTGGTCGGCCGCCTCCCTATCGCCCTCGAACCGGTTGAGGGAGAACTCCTCGGTGCGCACCATGCCGGGCGCGATCTCGGTGACCCGCACCGGGAGGCCGTTCAGCTCCAGGCGCAGCGTGCCGGTCATCGCCGTCACGCCGTGCTTGGCGGCGGTGTAGCCGCCACCACCCTCATAGACGCTGTGCCCGGCGGTCGAGGAGATGTTGATCAACGTGCCGGCGCCGCTCGCCACCAACGCCGGCACCAGGGCCTTCGTGACGAGCAGCGTGCCGATGACGTTGACGTCGTACATGTGCCGCCACACGGCGGGGTCGGCCTCGGTGACCTGCTCGAGCCCGAACGCCCCACCGGCGTTGTTCACCAGCAGGTCCAGTCGATCGCCGACGGTGGCCGCGAGGGCGTCGACCTGAGTCGCGTCGGTGACGTCGCAGGTGATGGCGGTGCCGCCGAGCTCGTCGGCGAGGGCCTCGATGCGGTCGGTGCGGCGGGCGACGCAGAAGACGTGGAAACCGGCCTCGGCGAGGGCGCGGGCGGTGGCTTCGCCGATGCCGCTGCTGGCTCCGGTGACGACGGCCAGCTGCTGATCGTGGGTCATGGCATCAATTCTTCCGACGGCGGCGAATAGCGTACGCGAGGCCCGCGGCAGTGAGGCCGGCGACGATCAGGCCCGGTCGGGCTCGGAGCCGGTCGTACTCCTCGTTGATCGTCGGCCAGACGTCCTCGGTGATGACCTTGCCGGCGTCTTCCGGGGTGGCCTGCAGCTGGTCGACGGGGACAGGCGCCCCGAACGCCACCTGCACGCGGCGGGGGAGCGGCCACCTCCGCTTCTCGGTTCCGGTGATGGCGGTCGGGATCAGCGGAGCACCGGCTTCGATGGCGAGCCGTGCGGCACCGCGTTTCGGCGTCCCGAGCGCCTCCGGGTCGCGGACGCGAGTGCCCTCGGGGAACAGGGCGAGGATGTCGCCGCGAGCCAGGACCGCCCTCGCGGTGGCCAACGCCTCGGCGTCGGACTCGCCCCGCTTGACGGGGAATCCCCCGAGCGCCAGCAGCAGTCGTCCCTTGCGGCCCTCGAACAGCTCCGCCTTGCCCATGTAGTGGACCCGCCGGGTCAGGCATGCGGCGACGAAGAACGCGTCCCAGAAGCTCTTGTGGTTCGGGACGATCACGGCAGCACCGGTCTTCGGGACGTGCTCCGTGCCGCTGACCCGCATCGAGAAGACGAGCCGCAGGATGGGCACGAGCACGGCCATCGTGAGGTAGTACACGACCTTGCTCGGCCCGCGGCGTGCGATCTCGTGAGCCTGTTCGTGGCTCAGGCTCATGACGGCCGGGACCCGAGGCGCTCGCACATGGCAGTCATGGTGTCAGATGCCCGACTGTGCGTTCTTGACCCCGGCTGGGACGATGGAGTCATGGTCAAGCGCATTGCGATGCTCTCGGCGCACACCTCTCCCCTCGAACAACCCGGGACCGGCGATGCCGGCGGCATGAACGTCTACGTCCTTGAGCTCTCGCGTCAGCTCGCTGAGCGGGGTATCGACGTGGAGATCTTCACCCGCGCCACCTCGCGCCACCAGCCGCCCATCGTCGAGGTTGAGCCGGGCATCATCGTGCGTCACGTCGCCGCCGGGCCGTTCGAGGGCCTGCAGAAGAACGACCTCCCTTCCCAGCTGTGCGGCTTCGTCCGCGACGTCCTGAGGGTCGAGGTCGAGCGCGACCCCGGGCACTTCGACCTCGTGCACAGCCACTACTGGCTCTCCGGCCAGATCGGCACCGTGACGCGCGAGCGCTGGGGCGTCCCCCTCGTGCACACGATGCACACCATGGCCAAGGTCAAGAACGCCCAGCTCGCCGCGGGCGACATCGCCGAGCCGATCGGGCGCATCGCCGGCGAGGAGGAGATCGTCCGTCTCGCCGACCGCCTCATCGCCAACACCGCCGAGGAGCGGCGTGAGCTCGTCGAGCTGTACGGCGCGGACCCGCTGCGGGTCGAGGTCGTTCATCCCGGCGTCGACCTCGAGGTCTTCCGCAGCGGTCGCCAGCTCGAGGCGCGTCGCGCCCTCGGGGTGCCCGATGACGCCGCCCTCGTGCTGTTCGCCGGCCGCATCCAGCCGCTCAAGGCACCCGACGTCGTCATCGAGGCGGCCGGCAAGCTGCTCGAGCTCGACCCGTCGTTGCACGGACGCCTCCGCGTCGCCGTCGTCGGTGGGCCCTCGGGAACGGGCCTCGATCACCCGACCGCCCTCACCGATCTCAGCTCCGACCTCGGCCTGAACGACGTCGTGACGTTCGTGCCGACGGTCGACCAGCGCGACCTCGCCGACTGGTACGCCGCCGCCTCCGTGGTCTGCGTCCCGTCGTACAACGAGTCGTTCGGGCTGGTCGCGATCGAGGCGCAGGCCTGCGGCACCCCGGTGGTCGCTGCTTCCGTCGGCGGTCTGGCCACGGCCGTGTCAGATGGCGTCACGGGCGTGCTCGTCGACGGCCACGACCCCGCCGACTACGCCGCCGCGCTGCATCCGCTGCTCGTCGACCCCGAGCTCCGTGAGGCGATGAGTGTCAAGGCCGTGCGTCATGCGGAGTCGTTCGGCTGGGACGTCACCGCCGAACGGACCCTCGCGGTGTACGAGGAGGCCATCACGGCGTTTGCCGAGGAGGAGCGCAGCGGTGACCGATGACGTCCGCGAGACCATCCTGAGTGTGCTCAAGGACTCCGAGCTGGAGTTCAACGAGTTCGAACCGGGCGTCTTCGAGGTGGTGCTGCCAGGCGAGCGCAAGCTCCAGACGACCTGCCGGCTCGTGATCGGCAAGCACGCGCTGGGTATCCACGCCTTCGTCGCGCGAAACCCCGACGAGAACCACGAGGGGGTCTACCGCTGGATGCTGGAGCACAACCTCAAGATGTTCGGCGTGGGCTTCGCCATCGACTCCTCCGGCGACATCTACCTCGATGGGCGGCTGCCGTTGCACGCCGTCACGGCCGACGAGCTCGACCGGCTCCTCGGGGCCGTCCTCAGCTACTCCGACGACTCGTTCAACACCATCCTCGAGCTGGGCTTCGCCTCGTCCATCCGCAAGGAGTGGGCCTGGCGGGAGTCGCGTGGTGAGTCCACGCGCAACCTCGAGGCGTTCAAGCACCTCAAGCCGTGAAAGCACTGCTCTTTGCCGACGTCACGGACCCGTGGGCCTACATCGGCGCCACCCGGTTCGAGCGGGCCGCGGCGACGTTCACGATCGTCACCGGCGAGCCGGTCCACCTGGCCTTCCGGGCGATGCTCGGTGAGACCGGAGAGCTGATGCCCGCAGAGCAGGACCTGGCCGACGCGGCCGCCAAGATCACCGGCATCGACCTCAACTTCGCCGAGGTCGTCCCCGCAGAGTCCTTCGACGCCTGGCGGACGCTCACCTGGGCAGGGGCCGAGGGCGAGCCGGGAGTGCAGCGTGACCTTGCGCACCAGCTGTGGCGGGCGCACTTCCTCGAAGGCGCCGACATCGCCGACCCGCTGGTGCTCTCGACTCGGGCCGCGCTGGTGGGGCTGGACCTCGAGACCGCCGAGGCGCTGTTGGCCAGTGACGAGTACGCGGCCGAGGTGCGCACCCAGGACCAGACCGCCCGCTCTCTCAGCATCAAGCAGCTGCCGCACGTCGTCATCGAGTCTCAGTGGACGCTCGCGGGCGTGCACTCGCAGAACGACTACGTCGAGGCGCTGCGGCAGATCTACGGCGAGTGGCGCGGATAGGCTCAGTCGCATGACGTACACCTTGGTTCTGCTCCGCCACGGTCACAGCACCTGGAACGCCGCGAACCTGTTCACCGGCTGGGTCGACGTCGACCTGAACGAGCAGGGCATCACCGAGGCCGAGCGAGGCGCCGGGCTGCTGAAGGAGGCAGGCCTCGAGCCGGACGTGCTGCACACATCCGTCCTGCGACGTGCCATCCGCACCGCCGAGATCGTGCTGAACGGGATCGACCGGCACTGGATCCCGGTGCGACGCTCGTGGCGCCTGAACGAACGTCATTACGGCGCGCTGCAGGGCAAGGACAAGAAGGCAACGCTCGAGGAGTACGGCGAAGAGCAGTTCATGACCTGGCGTCGCTCGTATGACACCCCGCCACCACCGCTGCCCGACGACAGCGAGTTCAGCCAGGCCGGCGACTCCCGCTACGCCGACCTTCCCGACGAGCTGCTGCCGCGCACCGAATGCCTGGCCGACGTCCTCGACCGCATGCTCCCGTACTGGTACGACGCGATCGTCCCCGACCTCCGTGCCGGTAAGACGGTCCTCGTCACCGCGCACGGCAACTCGCTGCGGGCCCTCGTCAAGCATCTCGACGACATCGGCGAGGACGAGATCGTCGGCCTCAACATTCCCACCGGCATCCCGCTCGTCTACGAGCTCGACGACGACCTCAAGCCGACCGTGAAGGGTGGCCGGTACCTGGATCCCGAGGCCGCCAAGGAAGCGATCGCCGCGGTGGCCAACCAGGGCCGCTAGGCGTCGAGCTTGTAGCCCAGGCCTCGCACGGTGGTGAGGCTGACCGGGTTGGTCGGGTCGAGCTCGATCTTGGCGCGGAGGCGCTTGACGTGGACGTCGAGGGTCTTGGTGTCGCCCACGTAGTCGGCGCCCCAGACGCGGTCGATGAGCTGACCGCGGGTGAGCACCCGGCCGGGGTTGCGCAGGAAGTACTCGAGCAGCTCGAACTCCTTGAGCGGGAGCTTGACGATCTCGCCGTCGACGGTGACCAGGTGGCGGTCGACGTCCATGCGGACCTGTCCGGCCTCCAGGGCCGAGGTGTCGTCGACCTCGTCGACCGTGCCACGGCGCAGCACCGCCCGGATGCGGGCCACCAGCTCACGCGGCGAGTACGGCTTGGTGACGTAGTCGTCGGCACCCAGCTCGAGTCCGACCACCTTGTCGACCTCGGTGTCCTTCGCGCTGACCATGATGATCGGCACCGACGACGTCTGCCGGATCTGGCGGCACACCTCGGTGCCGGGCAGGCCGGGCAGCATCAGGTCGAGCAGCACGATGTCGGCTCCGCCGCGCTCGAACTCGGCAAGAGCGTCCGGTCCGGTCTCGGCGATCGCGACGTCGAAGCCCTCCTTGCGGAGCACGTACGACAAGGCCTCGCTGTAGCTCGTCTCGTCCTCGACGACCAGCACCTTCGTCACGACAGCTCCTCATCCAGTTCGTGCGACCACGATGGCAGCACCAGGGTGAAGGTGGAACCCGAGCCGGGCTCGCTCCACACTTCGACGTTTCCGCCGTTGCTCGCGGCCACGTGCTTGACGATGGACAGGCCGAGGCCGGTGCCGCCGGTGTTCCGCGCCCGTGCCGGATCGACGCGGTAGAAGCGCTCGAAGATGCGGTCGATCTCCTCGCCGGGGATACCGATGCCCTGGTCGACGACCGTGATGCGCACGTCCTCGTCCGCGAGCTCGGCCGTCACGACCACGCGGGACTGCTCCGGGCTGTAGGTGACCGCGTTCTCGACGAGGTTGCTCACCGCCGCGTGCAGCTGGCTGCGGTCGCCGTGCACCAGTAGCTCGGGCTCCACGGAGGTGGCGATCTCGATGTTGCGGCGCTCCGCCTCGGTGGCCGAGTGCTCGGACGCCTCGGCGACCAGCTCGTCGACCTTCACGACGGTGACTTCCTCGCTGAGCGCGTCGTTCTGCAGCCGCGAGAGGTCGATGATCTGCTGCACCAGCCGGGTCAGGCGCAGGCTCTCGGCCTGCATGCGTCCAGCAAACCGGACGATCGCCTCAGGGTCGTCCTTCGCCTCTTCGACGGCTTCGGCGAGCAGGTTCAGTGCGCCGATCGGCGTCTTGAGCTCGTGGCTGACGTTCGCCACGAAGTCGCGCCGGATCGCCTCGACCCGCTCCACGTGGGTGCGGTCGTCGGCGAGGACCACGACGAGCCGGGACGTCAACGGCGCTACCCGAGCGTGCACGTGCGTGGCCAGACCGCGATGCTGGTCGAGCACGACCTCGGCCTCACGCACTTGGCCATCGCGGCGCACCTGCTGCACCAGCGTCATGAGCTCATCGGGCAGGCGGTCGTCGCGCACCAGGCCCATGGCGACGGCCGGTGCGGATGCCTGCAGCACGGTGTCGGACGCGTCGACGATCACCGCCGACGACGACAGCACCGAGAGCACCGCCTCGGCCCCGGGCGGCACTGCGGGAGCGGCATCCGGAACTTCCGCCTCACGTCGTTCGCTGTAGCGCCACAACCAGGTCACCAAAGCCCCCGCGGTGGCGCCGATCACTCCCGCAATCAGGAGTCCTGCACTGGTGTCCACATCTTCGATGTTAGGGCTCCGATCACGTCGCGTCGCCATCCAGAGGGCACTTGACGTGCGCCTTTCGGTCGCCGTTCACGCCGCGTTCACCGCGAGTCGCCCTCCGTTCACCGCCCAGCACTAGCCTGTGAGCATGCGTGACCAGTACTACGAACAGCTCGACACGATCGTCGACGACCTCGTGACCCTCACCGGCACGGTCCGTCGTGCGGTCGCTTCGTCGACTACCGCACTCCTGGACGCGGACGCCCGGCTGGCTGAGGTCGTCATCGCCGGCGACGCCGCGATCGACGAGGAGACCGAGGCGATCGAGGAGCGCGCACTCCTGCTGCTGGCGACGCAGCAGCCGGTGGCGACCGACCTGCGCCAGCTCGTCGCGACGCTGCGCATGGTCACCGACCTCCAGCGCATGGGCGACCTGTCCGTGCACGTGGCGAAGGTCGCGCGGATGCGCATTCCCGATCCCGCCGTGCCGCCGCAGCTGCACCCGACCATCCGCGCGATGGCCAAGGTCGCCGACTCGATGATCGACGCGGCTGCCCGCATCGTCGCGAGCCGCGACGTCGTGGCCGCCGCGCACCTCGAGGACGAGGACGACGAGATGGATCGGCTGCGCAAGGACCTCTTCCGCACGCTGCTCAGCGACTCCTGGACGCACGGCGTCGAGCCGGCCATCGACCTCGCGCTGCTCGGCCGCTACTACGAGCGCATCGGCGACCACGCCGTGTCGATGGCGCGTCGCGTCGTCTATCTGGTCACCGGCGAGCTCGCCTGACCCGACACCAGGTCGAACCAGCGGTCAGTTGCCGCCGGAGTTCCTGGCCACGTCGGCGTACATCTCGGTGCGGTTGACGACGGGTGCCTCGATGGTGACGTCGCCGGCCCGGTCGAACGTCAGCGTCAGCGTGATGTAGTCGCCCGGTGCCACCGTGCCGCCGGTGAACACGACCGTGGCGGCCGGACCGGTGTTGAAGCTGTCGCGCGGGCCAATGATCGCCGGCGCCATGTTGACCTCGACGGGGGTGCCGTCGGACGTGGTGGTGGCACTGGCCGAGTCGAGCTTCTGTGTCTCGCCTGTGGTGTTGACGACGACCGTGGACAACGTGGCTGTGCCGTCGCCGTTGTCGACGGCGAGGGTGTTGTAGAGCTGGACCTCACCAGTGCGGAGGTTGGCCCCGACGCCGGCCTGGTACTGCTGGTTGGTCTGCGCGTTGTCGCCGGTGCCGCCGCAGCCGGCGAGCGCCAGCGCGGTCACTGCGATGAGGATCGCGGCTGCCGAACGCAGCCAGGAGGAGCGTGCCGAAGTCACCGGGTACCTGCTTCCGTCGGGTCGTGCGCCGATGGTATCGGGCACGGCCGATGCCTGCGTTTTGACCTGCTCTACACCCGTCGACGGACGAGATCCGAAGAAATTCTGGTGTTCACCGCGTGTTATCCTAGTCACCTAGGAAAGGTGCTCCCTTTATGACTTTCACGGTCGGCGAAACCGTTGTCTACCCGAATCACGGCGCAGCAGTCATTGAAGACATCGAGACCAGAACGATCAAAGGTGAGGACCGCGACTACCTAGTTCTTCGCATCATTGCCCAGACGGATCTGGTCGTCCGTGTGCCGGCCTGCAACCTCGATCTCGTGGGTGTCCGCGACGTCGTCGACGAAGAGGGTCTGGAGCGCGTGTTCGACGTGCTGAGGGCTGAGCACGTCGAAGAGCCGACCAACTGGTCGCGCCGATACAAGGCCAACCTGGAGAAGCTGCACTCCGGCGACGTCCTCAAGGTCGCCGAAGTCGTCCGCGATCTGTGGCGCCGCGACCACGAGCGCGGCCTGTCCGCCGGCGAGAAGCGCATGCTGGCCAAGGCTCGTCAGATCCTGGTCTCCGAGCTCGCGCTCGCCGAGAAGACCAACGAGGACAAGGCCGAGATCCGTCTCGACGAGGTCCTCGCCTCCTGACGCACGACCCCGAAGCCCCTGACGTACGCCGTCGGGGGCTTCGTCATGTGGCCACGACGATGGCGGTGGCGATGGCCGCGACGCCTTCGCCGCGGCCGGTGAGGCCGAGGCCGTCGGTGGTGGTGGCGGCGAGACTCACCGGGGCGCCGATCGCATCGGCGAGCACGGCCTGGGCTTCCTCGCGACGCTTGCCGAGGCGGGGACGCTCGCCGATGACCTGCACAGCCACGTTGCCGATCTCGAAGCCGGCCTCCCGCACGAGTCGGGCCGTCTCGGTCAGGAACGCCACGCCCGAGGCGCTCTCCCAGGTGGGATCGGACGTGCCGAACCGGCTGCCGATGTCGCCGAGGCCGGCCGCGCTGAGCAGGGCGTCCACCATCGCGTGGGCGACGCAGTCGGCGTCGGAGTGTCCGTCGAGACCTTGGTCCTCATCCGGCCATTCCAGTCCGGCCAGCCACATCGGCCGACCGGTGACGAGGCGATGCACGTCGGTGCCGACGCCGATGCGGGGAGCTGATGTCACAGGTCGATCATGCCGCATCGGGCCCATCGGCTAGGTCGACGAGGGGATGATGGAGTCGTGACGTCCCCCCGCCTCCTCGGTGTGCTCGCGACAGCCGCCGCGCTGGCGGCAAGCCAGCTGACCGCGGCCCTGCTCGACGTGCGGGAGAGCCCGGTCCTGTCGATTGGCCAAACGGCGATCAGGCTCACGCCCGGCAAGGTGGCCGAGCCGATCATCGGCGTGGTCGGCACCAACGACAAGCCGATCACCATCGTGTCGGTGGTCCTTGCGATGCTCCTGCTGGGCGGACTCATCGGTGGCTGGTGGCGCACGCGCTTCACCTGGGCGGTGGCGGGTGTGGTCGTGCTGGTCGGCCTCGCCACGGCTGCCGTGCTGTCGCGGCCCTATGGGTCGGTCGGCGGTGTCCTGGCCTGTCTCGTCGGAGGTGCCGTGCTCCTCGGTGTCCTCGCGCTGCTGAATCGCGAACCGGTTCGCGCAGACGCTGGAGACGACGCCTCCTCCCTGACCCGCCGTCGGATGCTCAAGCTCGTCGCCGTGGTCGCCATCGCCACCGCAGTGGCCGGCACAGCAGGCGAGCTGCTCGCCTCCCGGCACCGTCGTCGTCGCGAGCTGGACCGGCTGCGCGCGACGCTGCGTCTGCCGCTTCGCCGACCACCCGTACCGCCTGGCGTCGACCTGTCCGTCCAGGGGCAGGCGCCGTGGGTGACGTCCAACCGCGCGTTCTACCGCATCGACACGGCGCTCAGCCCGCCACTCGTCGACCACACCCAGTGGCGGCTGCGCATCCACGGCATGGTCGAGCACGAGATGACGGTCAGCTACCAGGACCTCGTCGACCGCGGGCTCCGCAACGCCTGGGTGACGTTGTGCTGCGTCTCCAACCCGGTGGGCGGCGACCTGATCTCGAACACGGTCTTCAGCGGCGTACCCATGAAGGACCTGCTCGACGAGGCCGGGGTCAAGCCCGGCGCCGACATGCTGCTCTCGACGTCGGAGGACGGCTGGACCTGTGGAACGCCGTTGGCCGCGGTCACCGACGGACGCGACGCACTGCTCGCGGTCGGTATGAACGGGGCGCCGCTGCCGGTCGAGCACGGATTCCCGGTCCGCCAGGTCGTGCCAGGTCTGTACGGCTACGTGTCGGCCACGAAGTGGGTCACCGACTGGGAGGTGACCCGGTACGAGGACGCCGAGGCGTACTGGACGAAGCGGGGATGGTCGGTGCTCGGCCCGGTCAAGACCCAGTCGCGGATCGACGTCCCGCGGGGGAGTGCCGACGCCGGCACGGTCACCGTGGCTGGAGTCGCATGGGCGCAGCACACCGGCATCGAGAAGGTCGAGGTCCGGGTGGACGGCCACGCCTGGCAGAAGGCCGACCTGGCATCCGTCCCGTCGGACGACACCTGGGTGCAGTGGCGCTGGGAGTGGGACGCCCGGCCGGGCGATCACCGCCTCGAGGTGCGCGCCACCGACAAGTCCGGCGACACCCAGACCTCGAAGCGCGTCGGTGTGGTGCCGAACGGTGCCACCGGCTACCACGGGGTCGACATTTCGGTTGCCTGACTCCCACTAGGGTTGGCGCGTGACGATCCGCCTGTATGACACCGCCACGCGGGAGCTGCGCGACCTCGACCCGGTCGTGCCCGGACGCGTCGGTATCTACCACTGCGGGCTCACGGTGCAGGGGCCGCCGCACATCGGGCACATCCGCAAGGAGGTCGTGTTCGACGTCCTGCGCCGCTGGTTGGAGCGGGCCGGCTACGAGGTGACGATCGTCGCGAACATCACCGACATCGACGACAAGGTGCTGGCCAAGGGAGAGGAGCAGGGACGCCCCTGGTACGAAGTGGCCTACGAGAACGAGCGCGCGCTGCACGCCGCCTACGAGGTGCTCGGCTGCATCCCGCCCAGCTACGAGCCGCGTGCCACCGGCCACGTGCCGGAGATGATCGAGATGATCGGCACGCTCGTCGAGCGGGGCCATGCCTACGTGGCCGAGGACGGGTCGGGCGACGTCTACTTCGACGTCAGGTCGTGGCCCTCGTACGGTGAGCTCTCGAACCAGAGAATCGACGACATGCAGGCCGCCGAGGACGCACCGCCCGAGGGCAAGCGCGACGTCCGCGACTTCGCGCTATGGAAGGGCCACAAGGCCGGCGAGCCCGACACTGCGTCGTGGCCGACGCCATGGGGTCGTGGCCGCCCGGGCTGGCACCTGGAGTGCTCGGCGATGGCCGAGAAGTACCTCGGCGCCGAGTTCGACATCCACGGCGGCGGCCTCGACCTGCGCTTTCCGCACCACGAGAATGAGCAGGCCCAGTCGCGGGCCGCCGGTCACAGCTTTGCCCGAACGTGGATGCACAACGCGATGCTCAACCTCGGCGGCTCCAAGATGGCAAAGTCCGTCGGAAACACGCTGCTGGTGAGTGAGGTCGTCAAGCGCGTCCCGCCCATCGCCCTGCGCTACTACCTCGTCGCCGCGCACTACCGCTCGATCGTCGAGTTCAGCGAGGAGGCGCTCCTCGAGGCGGCCACCGCGTTCGAGCGGATCGAGGGGTTCATCGAGCGGGCGACCGAGCTGACCGGCGGCGTTGACGTGGCGAACGGCATCCCGTGCGCCGAGTTCGTGGAGGCCATGGACGACGACCTCTCCACGCCGGCGGCCTTGGCCGCGATCCAGGGCGTCATCGCCGAGGGCAACAAGCTGCTGGCGGAGGGGGACTCCGATGCGCTGCGCGGCGATCTCGCGTCCGTCCGCGCCATGCTCGACGTGCTCGGGATCGACCCACTCTCGGAGCCGTGGGTCGGCACCGGTGGCAGCGCCGACGCGGCGCTCGACTCGCTCGTGCATGCGCTCATCACCCAGCGCGAGGAGGCTCGCGCCGCCAAGGACTTCGCCACGGCCGACCGCGTGCGCGACCAGCTCGCGGACGCCGGCATCGAGGTCGAGGACACCGCCCAGGGTGCTCGATGGACTCTCTCCTCCGGCCGCCCGCGGCCCGGCACCCCCGCCGGGGAAGGTTCCTGATGGCCGGCAACAGCAAGCGCCGCGGCGCGATCAAGAAGTCCGGCAAAGGCAATCCCACCGCCGGTTCCGGCGGCCGTCGCCGCAAGGGCCTGGAGGGCAAGGGACCGACGCCCCGTGCCGAGGAACGTCCGTACCACAAGGCGCACAAGACTGCCCGAGCCGCCGAACGTCGCGACGCGGCCAAGCCACGGCGCAAGGGTGGCGAGGGCGGCCCCGAGTGGGTGGCGGGGCGCAACTCCGTCGTCGAGCTCGTGCGGGCCGGCGTTCCCGTCGCCGGCCTCTATGTGGCGGACGGCATCGAGCGCGACGACCGCATCCGGGAGATTTTCAAGCTCGCCGCCGACCAGCACATCTCGCTGATGGAGATCGGGCGAGTCGAGCTCGACAAGCTCACCCACGGCGCCGTGCACCAGGGCATCGCCGCCAAGCTGAACGCCTACGACTACGCCCACCCCGACGACCTGCTCGCGCTGGCCGAGGAGCGGGGCGAGCCGGCTCTGATCGTGATGCTCGACGGCGTCACCGACCCGCGCAATCTCGGTGCCGTCATTCGCTCGGCGTCCGGGTTCGGCGCGCACGGTGTGGTGATCGCCGAACGGCGCTCGGCCCAGATCACCGCCGCGGCCTGGAAGTCTTCGGCCGGAGCCGCCGCTCGAGTGCCGGTGTCACGTGTCACCAACCTCACCCGTCAGCTCAAGGCATTCCAGCAGGCCGGGCTGATGGTCGTCGGCCTGGCCGCCGACGGCGACGTCGCCCTGCCTGACCTCGAGCTCGGCGATGGACCCCTGGTGGTGGTCATCGGTAGTGAGGGCAAGGGCATTTCTCGACTCGTCGCCGAGACCTGCGACCAGCTCGTGAGCATTCCGATGTCGACCGGGCTGGAGTCGCTCAACGCCGGCGTCGCCGCTGGTGTGGCGCTTTACGCGATCGCCCAATCCCGATAGTCCTGCCGCGGGCCTAGCCCAGGACGCGGTCGAGGTACGGGTTCGTGAACACGCGCTCCGGGTCGGCCTCGTCACGGACGGCCACGAAGTCGTTGAATCGCGAGTAGCGCTCGCGCAGGTACGTGGCGTCGACGGTGTTCATCTTGCCCCAGTGCGGGCGTCCCTCGTGCGCGGTGAAGATGTCCTGGGCGGCGGCGAAATAGGTGGTCGGGTCGCTGCGGTGGTACTGGTGCACCGCGACGTAGCAGTTGTCTCGCTCGTGGCCGGTCGACATCCAGATGTCGTCGGCGCCGGTGAACCGGACTTCGATGGGGAACGAGATCGTCTCGTGCCCAGCGTCGAACCACGACTGGAGGGCGGCGATGACGTCGGGCAGCGCCGGACGGGGCATCGCGAACTCGGTCTCGCGGAACCGCACCCGGCGCGCGGAGACGAACACCTCATGGGAGTGGTCGACGAACTCGCGAGCCGACAGCACCGATCCGGATATGGAGTTGATCCGTGGCACCAGCGAGCGCCGGCGCGCGGCCACCTGGTTGAGCAGGCCGAAGACGCCGTTGCTGAGCAGCTCGTCGTCGACGAGGTGCCGCATGCGGCCGACCGGGTCCCGCTTGGTGCCCTCGGGGACCCGGTTGTTGCGCTTGACCAGCGCCTTCTCGGTGTGCGGGAACCAGTAGAACTCGAAGTGGTCGTTCTCCTCGACCAGCTCGGGCAGGCGTTCGATCACGTCGGGCAGCGCCATCGGCTCCTCGCGAGCATGCAGCAGGAACGCGGGGACGCACTGCAGCGTCAGCTCGGTGATGATGCCCAGAGCCCCGAGGCTGACCCTGGCCGCGCCGAACCACGGATGGTGCTCGTCGATCTCGACGACATCGCCCTCCGCCGTGACCAGCTGCACCCCGACGACGGTGGCCGCGATGCCATGCAGGCGGCCCCCGGTGCCGTGGGTGCCGGTCGAGATGGCGCCGGCCACCGACTGCGGGTCGACGTCACCGAGGTTGGGGAGGGCGAGCCCGAGCGCGAGCAGCTGCGGGTTGAGCTCGTGCAGCGACATGCCCGCCTGGACGCGCACGCGTCCGGACGCCGCGTCGTGGGCGAGCACGTGGTTCATTCGGTCGAGACGGAGCAGCACGCCGTCGGTCGAGGCGATCGGGGTGAACGAGTGGCCGGCACCGTAGGCCTTGACCGGAAGGCCCTGTGAGCGGGCGAGCTGCAGCAGGGCCACGACCTCCGTTGTCGACGCCGGGTGCTCGATGCGTCGAGGGTGAGCTTCGACGCTGCGGCTCCAGTTGGTCCAGGTCTCGACGCTCACCCGAAGTTCTTCCGTTCACCGCGGTACGTGGGCACGGTCTGGACGCTGCCATCGGCGGCAACGATCGTCACGGTGTCGAACCGCTCGCAGAGCTCGCCGGCCTTGGCGTGCCGCAGCAGAACGCGGTCGCCGAGCCGCAGGTTGCGGGCAGCGCGGCCCTTGACCGGCGTCTGCACCTCTCCGGCGCCCTCAGCGCCCAACAGCGACAGGCCTTCCGGCCAGGCTGGCTTGGGTAGACGGTTCTTCTGCGCCGGTCCCGACGCGATGTAGCCGCCGGAGAACAGCGTGACGACGTCATCGGCTGGCTTGCGCACGACGTCGAGCGCGAAGTAGGCCGCTGGGCGGGAGTCGAACGCGTCGTAGCCGTCGAACAGGCCCGGGCTGAACAGGCCGGATCCGGCGGTGAGCTCGGTGATGACGGGGTCGGCACCCGTGACCTCGAGGCTGCCGGTGCCGCCTCCGTTGACGATCCGCACATCGGCGTGCTCACGCACCGCCGCCACCACCTTCGCCCGGCGCTCGAGCAGCTCAGCGGCGGAACGCTTCTTGACCAGTCGTACGGCGGGCGAGGAGTCGGGCAGCCCGGCGATCTGCGCGTCGTAGAACATCACGCCGCGGAGCTCGAAGCCTGGGCGGTCGGCCACGGCCCGCGCCAGAGCGGCGGCGTCCTCGACCGAGTGAACGGGCGATCGCCGCACACCCAGATGGATCGGGCCGAGCTTGAGGGACGCGTCGACGTCGAGGCATACCCCGATGGCTGGGTGATCGGTGCCGGCGAGGCGATCGAGCAGGTCGAGGGACTCGGGGGAGTCGACCATGAGCGTGGTGGCCGCCAGTCGGCGCTCGTCCGTGACGAGATCGCGGACGCCGGACGCCGAAGCGGTGGGGTAGGCGAGCAGGATGTCGTCGACGCCCAGATCGGCCAGCCACACCGACTCGTCGAGCGAGTACGACATGACCCCGGCGAAGCCATCTCGCGCGAGCGTGCGCTCGATGATGCTGCGGACCCGCACCGACTTGCTGGCCACCCGAATCGGCACGCCACCGGCCCGTCGCACCAGGTCGTCGGCGTTCGCCCAGAGCGCCGGCTCGTCCACGATGGCCAATGGAGCGGCCAAGTCCGCAGTCGCCAAGAGCAGGCGGTCGAACGGTTCAGGCACGCGGTCAGACTACGATGAAAGTGGTGGGCCGCAGCGTCCGCCCGCCCCCGTAGCTCAGTTGGCAGAGCGTGTCTCTTGTAAAGACAATGTCGCAGGTTCGATTCCTGTCGGGGGCTCAGAACCACTCGACGCGGACCGGTGAAGAGAGGATCGTGGTCGCCATGAACGTCATGGAACTTCACCGCAGAGCGGTCGAGAACTTCGCGCAGAAGGTCCAGCAGGTCGATGTCGACCAGTGGACCCAACCGACGCCGTGCACGGAGTGGGACGTGCGGACGCTCGTCAACCACGTGGTCACTGAAGAGCGCTGGGTCAAGCCACTAGTCGACGGGAAGACGATCGAAGAAGTGGGTTCGTCGCTCGACGGTGACCTGCTCGGCGATGACCCTGTGGGTGCGACCGCAGCCGCCGGGGCCGAAGCAGCCGCCGCCTTCGAGGGAGGCGGGCCCGAGAGCGGGAAGGTCCACCTCTCCTTCGGTGACACGCCGGTCGAGGAGTACGCCATGCAGATGCTGGCCGACCATCTCGTGCACGGCTGGGACCTGGCCGCCGCGACGGGCATGAATCGGATCATGGACCCGGAGCTGGTCTCGATCGTGCAGGCGTGGTTCGCGCCGCAGGAAGAGGCCTGGCGCGCCGCTGGCGCCATCGGCCCCCGCGTCGAGGTCGACGGCGACGACCCACAGTCCGAGCTGCTGTCCGTCTACGGCCGCGACCCGAACTGGGAAGCCTGAGGTTCAGCGCTTGCGGGTCAGGCCTCGCTTGAGGGCACGACCCGGCGCCCCGAACATGTAGAACGTCGACCGGATCGCCGAGCTCTGCCAGATGTTGCGCCAACGGCCCCACTGACGCTTCGGGTCGACGCACACGACGGCCGTGTCGACATCACCCTCGTGCCCGAAGCGGTTCGCGACGTTGGTCAGGGTCTCCTGCCAGAAGACGTTCTCCTGCTTGTGACCTCCGAGGGTGAGCCCCAGCTCGAAGATCGGATCGCTCGCACGCATGAGCACCTGGGCCTGCGCGACGGTCTCGTTCTCGACCTCCGTGGCGCTGAACGTGATCCACCCCGCGAACATGTGGCCTTCGGGGGTCATCAGCGTGAACGACTCCTCATCGGCGTAGAGCACCATGACGCCGGTGGAGAGCTTCATCTTTCCCGGCAGCGTCATGTTCAGGACGGCCACCTCGCCCGGAGCGATGCCGGTCAGGGGGCCGTAGAACTGGTTGCCTTCGGGCCAGAAGTCCGGGAAGTGCAGCTTCCAGGTCTCGACCAGCTCGGCGGCCGACACCTTCTCCTTGGGGATCCGGATCTGGTACGTCTTCTGCCACATCTTGCCGAAGCCCTGGATGGGCGAGGCGAGCCGGCGGCCCTCGACGTTGAGATTCATCGCACCCTCGGGCACCTCGGAGACGTTGAGCCGCGAGACGGCCTTCGCCCAGTTGGTGGCCTTGCGGGCGGCGCTCTCCTCGGTGACCGGCTCCTCGGTGACGCCGTTCTCCTCGCTCATGACGCGCCGGCGGCCGAGAGCGCCGCCTCCTCCGAGTCGTGGATGTGGACAGCCTCGTCGAGCCGGGTCAGCTCGAAGATCTGGCGGTAGTGCTCGGAGAGCCCGTAAGCCAGGACGCTCTGGTGCTGACGTTGCGCCCGGACCAGCAGCGTCACCAGCAGGCCGATGCCACCACTGTTCATGTAGTCGAGCGGGCTGAAGTTCAACACGATCGACTTGACGCCCGTGTCGCTCGCGCGACCGTAGGCATCCATCAGCACGTCCTCGCTCTGGGCGGTGATGTCGCCGTTGATGTCGATCACTCGGGCGGTGTCCCCGGCGGGGCGCACCTCGAAGGTGAGAGTCTCTTCAGGCATCAGATGTCCTTTCCGTGGCGCCGAGGGCGCCGTCCTCGTCGTCGGTGATGGTCATGAAGTCGGCGAGCCGGGTGATCTCGAAGATCCCGCGGTAGTGCTCGGAGAGCCCGAACGCCCTGACGCCGATGTTGTTCGTTCGTGCCTTCGCCAGCAGGCCGACGATCAAGGCGATGCCGGTGCTGTTGATGTAGTCGACGTCCTCGAAGTTGAGGGCGACGTCCTTCGTGCCGTTCGCGGTGGCCTCGTCGTAGGCGGTGTCGAGTGCGACCTCGGCCGATGAGTTCACGTCGCCGGTCAGGTCGATCACCGCCACCCCGTTGCGTTCGCGGACGCTCACCTCGAGCTCATGCGTGGTCATCGTTGCCTCCTTCCAGGCGGACGACGAGCTCCAGGGTGTGCCCGCCCCCTTCGCCGGTCACGTGGGTCTCATCGACGAGCTTCTCGATCAGGAACATGCCCCAACCGCGGGGCTTCTGGGTTCCTGCGAGCTTGGCCTCCAGATCCGGAGTCTCCGGTTCAGGAAGAACGACTTCGCCGAAATCGTGGACGTGGACGCGTACGGCTTCGCCGTCATGGAGCACCCGGATGTGCACCGGCCGGTTGGCCTGGTACTCGTTTCCGTGCTCCATCGCATTCATGGTTGCTTCGCCGACCGCCGTCTTGAGGTTCTCCAAGCGGGTCGGGGCCAGCCCCACGCCGTCCAGCGCAGCTTCGACCCGGTCGATGGCCAGGCGCTCGTTGCCGGCGGCACTTTCGAGCTCGAAGTCGGCGAGCACGTCGTCGTACTGGAGCTCTCAGAGCCTTCCGGTGCCCGTTCGAGCGACACCATCGTGATGTCGTCCTCCTGCTCGGCGTCGGCGCCGGTGAACGCCTCGAGTACCGCCAGGACGTGCTCGATGAGGTTCGATCCCGTGGGTGCGTCGGCCATCGTCTCCATGAGTCGCGGGAACCCGAACATCTCGCGATCGGAGTCATGGGCCTCAGCGATGCCGTCGGAGTGCAGGAGGACGCGATCGCCGGGGGCGAGCGTCATCTCCTTCTCCTCGTAAGCCATGCCCGACATGAGTCCGAGCGGCATGCCTCGGGCCCGCATCTCCTCGATGCCACCGGCGGTCTTGACGTAGGGCACGTCATGCCCGGCGTTGGCGAACCGCAAATGTCCGGTCTTCGGATCCAGCACGCCGTACAGGCAGGTGACGAACATCTTCTCCGGCATGTCGGGATGCATCTGGTCGTTGAGTCGCTCGAGCACCAGCCCGGGCTCGATCAGGCGCTGCGCGGACGCTCGCAGCAGGCTGCGGGTCGCCGACATGATGAGCGCGGCCGGCACGCCCTTGTCGGTGACGTCGCCGACGACGAAGCCGATCCGGCCATCGGGGAGGGGGATCACGTCGTAGAAGTCGCCGCCGACCTCGCGGGCCGGCCGGTAGTACGCCGCGATCTGCCAGCCCGGGACTTCGGGGAGCTTCTTCGGCAGGAAGTGCTGCTGGATGAGGTGCGCGACCTCGAGCTCCTGCTCGAAGCGCTGCCGCATGGCGGCCTCGGCCTCCTGCTCACGGACGAGCTGCCCGATCCGCAGGGCGGGGGCGGCCTGGGCGGCGAGGTCGTCGAGCAGCTTGCGGTCGTCGGAGGAGTACTCCTGCTCGGAGAGCCGCGGCCCGAGGTTCAGCACGCCGATGAGCTCACCCTGGCTCACCAGCGGCACCGCGAGCTTGACGCCGGCCGCCTTGAGCTCGCGCAGGGCCGGCGAGTCGAGCTCGAGCGCCTCGATGTCGACCGCGTCGTTCTGCAAGTAGGCGAGCAACGGATCGTTCGGCGCGATGTCGACGGGCGTCGATTCCGGCGTCGTCGTGCCGACCCGGGCCTGCTCGGGCTCTACGGCTTGGTCCTCGACGCGTCTGCGTCCGAGGAATCGTCGCTTCCGCGGTGTGGTCATGGTTGTCATGATGACTCCTGTCTACGGTTCGAGCGTCCGGAAATCGTTACGGTCTCTGTTTCTTTTGAGCGCAGCCAGAGCGTGACGTGCGCGGGCTGCATGGTTTCGGCCACGACGGAGCGGAGGTCGCCCTGCAAAGCCTCCAGATCGATCTCGTCGCGCAGCCGAGCGGAGAAATCGTCAAGCGTGCGGGCCGCGTCGTACTTGCGGCGGTAGAAGCGGCGGTCGACGATCGCCTGGATCCGAGCCCGGGCCGGACGCACGAGCGCCGCGGTACCGAGCGTGGACGCCGCGACGGCGAGGCCTGAGCCAGCCGTGAACGTTCGGAGCACGAGCTGCATGAGCAGGATGCTGCCCAGGTACACGGCAACGAGCGTGGCCGTCAATGTGCCGTAGACGACGGTGCGGTTGATGACGACGTCGATGTCGTAGAGCCGGTAGCGCAGAATCGCGATCCCCGCCGCGACGGGGATGACCGAGAAGCCGATCCCGAGCGTGACTGTCCGGAGCAGGTTGAGGTTTGCCTCGTCGGAGGCGACGAAGAAGCTGATGATGTCGGCGGCGATCATGACGCCGGCGATGGCGGCGGCGAAGGTGATCCACTTCAGCTGCTGGCGCTCGAGCCCGGTCGCCCGCTTCGAGCGACGGCGCATGGCCGCCGCGGCGAGCACGAGCCCAAGGCCCATGAACGGCCAGCCGATGGACGAGATCACCTCGAAGAGGCCGAACGCGCCGTCGACGCCCACAGGATTGACCACGGAGTCGAACGGGGCGTCCAAATGACCCGGGCGCATCGCGTACCCGACGATCTCGAAGGTCGACCCGGTCAGCGCGAGGATGGCCGCCGGCCGCCAACGAGGCGACGGCAGGCGGCCGTCGGGGAAGAGCATCAAGGCCACGGCGATGAGCCCGAAGCACGGCGGAATCGTCAGGTTCTGGAACCAGGCCGCCAAGTCGCCGGCCGGCAGGCCGCTCTGGCTGAACAGGGTCTGGTCGGCGTACTGGTAGCCCAGGTCTCCGATGGCGACGGCCACCCCGATCACACAGAATATCCAGCCGACGCGGTTGCCAGGGATGCGGTTCGAGACGAGCGCCCCGACGGTGCCGAAGGCGAGAGCAGCGAACGCGAACGCCAAGCCACCCCATCCGCCGATGACGAAGTCGTCACCGGGAGTCGACTGGCCGATGCCCATGGCGAGGAAGACGATGGAAGCCAGCGTGGCCGTGACGCAGACGACCCACGACGCAAACGTCAACCGGCGCGCCGTCATCGGGTTTCCTCCTGCGGTCGGACCCACACGCGCACATGGGCGGGTTGCATGGTGTCGGCGACGACGTTGCGCAGGTCGTCGGTGAGCGTGTCGAGATCGACCTCGTCACGCAGGCGCGAGCCGAATTGCTCGAGCGTGCGGGTTGCGTCGTACTTGCGGCGGAAGAACCGGTGGTCGACAGAGTCCTGGATGCGTGCGCGTGCGGGGCGCACCAGCGCGGCGGTGGCGAGCGTCGATGCCGCGACGGCCAGGCCCGATCCCTGGGTGAACCGGTCGAGGAGCAGCTGGAGGAGCAGCACGCTGCCGAGGTACGTGGCGGCGAGCGTCGCTGTCAGCGCGCCGTAGACGAGGGCGCGATTGATGACGACGTCGATGTCGTAGAGATCGTGGCGCAGGACCGCTAAGCCGATCCCGATCGGGAAGGCCGCGAACGCCACTTGCGTGACGGACTCCAACACGGTGGCGAGGGTCGAGGTGTCGTCGATGAACGACAGTGCCGTCACCACAACCACATAGACCGCGACGAATAGGGCGCCGCTGAAGGCGACCCACCGCAGTTGTGCACGATCACGTCCGCCCGATCGGCGGTATCGCAAGACGAGTGCGGTGATGGAGACAGGGAAGCTGAGGATGACGAGGAGGAACACGGGTGACAGCTGCTGGAGCGTCGCTGACCCGATGGGGTTGGCCGTACCGCGGACCCCTTCCACCCGCTCCTGCGTGGTCGCCATACCGACCACCGCAACGGCGATGCACACCAACGTGAGTCGGGAGAACCACCTCCATCGAGCGGACGGGAGGCGCCCGTCAGGAAGCCGAAGAGCCAGCTGGGTGCCGATGAGACCGAGGGCGACGACCCAACCGTTGCTCGCGATGGCTGCCCACTCCCACAGACCGCGGGGCAGGTGGTCGCCGCGAAGGCCCCAGCGCGCACCGGTGCTGCTCGCGACGACCAGCGCGAACATCAAGCCGATCGTGGAGAGCAGCCAGCCGATGGCATTCCCGGGGTGACGCGCGGAGATCAGGCCGCCGACGACGGCGAAGGCGATGATGGTGATGGCGAATGTGGAAGCCAACCAAATGGCACCGAACTCCGATCCCGCAAGGGCCGCGATGAATCCCAGAACCTCCAGGGTCACAGTGACGGTCGGGAGCACCCAGGCAAAGCGTCGGCTCATGGGGCCACCTCGCGAGTCCACAGCGTGACGTGGGCGGGCTGCATGGTGTCGGAAACGACGGCGCGCAGCTCGGCGGTGAGCGCGTCGAGGTCGACCTCGTCGCGTAGGCGGGCGGCAAAGCCCTCCAGCGTCATGGTGGCGTCATATTTGCGGCGGAAGAACCTGCGGTCAACCGACTCCTGGATGCGTGCGCGTGCGGGGCGCACCAGCGCGGCGGTGGCGAGCGTCGATGCGGCGACGGCCAGTCCCGAGCCCTGGGTGAACCGGTCGAGCAGCAGCTGGAGGAGCAGCACGCTGCCCAGGTAGGAGCCGGCCAGAATCGCGGTCAACCCGCCGTAGACGAGCGTGCGGTTGATGACGACGTCGATGTCGTAGAGGTTGGTCCGCAGGATCGCGAATCCGATGCCGATGGGTAGTGCTGCGAACGCCGTGATGGCGACCCCGGTGATGGAGATCGCCGCTGGGGAGTTCTCGTTGAACACGCTGCCGAGGGGCAACGTGATGACATAGATCACGACGAAGGCGCCGCCACTGAAGGCGACCCAGCGCAGCTGCGCACGATCGTGTCCACTTGATCGGCGGTACCGCATGACCAGACCGGCGATGCCGACGATGAAGCTGAGGATCACCAGGACGAAGGAGACAGCCAACGGCTCGGTCACCGTCGAACCCACGGGGTTCGAAGTCCCTGGCACACCCTCGACACGTCCATGCTGGGTCGCAAAGCCGACGAGGGCGACGACGATCAGAACCATGGTGACGCCGGAGAACCAGCGCCACCGATCGGACGGCAGCCTCCCGTCCGGCAACCGTGTGGCGAGCTGCGTTCCGATGAGGCCGAGGCCGACGACCCACGCGCTGCCTCCGATGTCGATCCATCCCCACAGGCCCCGAGGGAGGTGGTCTGACGTCAGTCCCCACTTCACGGTCGTACTGCAGGCGACCACGAGCGCGAACATGAAACCGATGGTCGAGAGCAACCATCCGATGGGGTTCTTGGGAAGGCGCAACACCACGAGTCCACCGACCACGGAGAACGCGACGACGGGGACCATGAACGTGATCGTCGGCCAGAGTTCGACACTGGGGATGGCTGTCGTGCCGAGTGCAGCGGCTTCGCCCACGACAAGGAGGAGAGCACTCGTGGTGGGCAGGGCCCAGGCTCGCCAGCGCCGACTCATGAGGTTCGCTCCCGAGTCCAGAGGGAGACGTGCTGGGGCTGCATGGTGTCGGCGACGACCGCCCGAAGTTCCGCCGTGAGTGCGTCGAGATCAACCTCGTCACGCAGTCGTGATCCGAACGCCTCGAGCGTCTGCGCGGCGTCGTACTTGCGCCGGAAGAACCGGCGGTCGACCGCGTCCTGGATGCGGGCGCGTGCGGGACGCACGAGTGCGGCCGTGGCGAGTGTCGATGCGGCGACGGCCAGCCCCGAGCCCTGGGTGAAGCGGTCGAGGAGCAGCTGGAGGAGCAGCACGCTGCCGAGGTAGATGGCGGCCAGGAGCGCGGTCAAACCGCCGTAGACGAGTGCGCGGTTGATGACGACGTCGATGTCGTAGAGACGCTGATCGCAGGATCGCGAATACCGATGCCGATGGGGAGAGTGGCGAAGGCAGCCTGCGAAAAGGCTGTGATGATTTCGCCAGCGACGCTTTCCGTTGGGAACAGGTGCCGTTGCCGCCGACCAACGTGACGATGTAGATCACGACGAAGGCCGCGCCGCCGAGGGCGACCCAGCGCAGCTGGGCGCGGGCATGGCCGGAGGATCGCCGGTATCGCATGACGATCGCGACCCCGCCGCCGACGAAGCTCAGGATGACGAGCAGGAACGCGGCTGCGAGTGGCTCGGCCCAGGCCGATCCGATCGGATTCGCGGTTCCGGCAACCTCCATCACCGGCCCACGCTGGGTGGCCATGCCGACGAGCGAGACGGCGATCAGCACGATCGTCACGCGTGAAAACCACCGCCAACGCGCCGACGGCAGCTGACCATCAGGAAGGCGGATCAGCAGCTGCGTTCCGATCAGGCCGAGGGCGACGACCCACGCATTCGCCGGAAGGATGATCCATTCGGCCAAGTCCCGAGGGAGATGCCCTGTCGTCAGCGCCCATCCAGAAATCGAGCTGAAGGCGATGACGAAGGAGAAAAGCAGTCCGATGACGGCAAGTAATCTGCCGATCGGATCCCCCGGCCGTCGGGATCCGATGAGACCACCGACCACGGAGAATGCCGCGACCGGGACCAAGAACGAGATCGGTCCCCAGAGGGAGACGTCCTCGTTGCCTTCGGTGGCCAGGGCCGCGGCTGTGCCGGCGACGACGAGGAGTGCGCTCGTCGCGGGCATGACCCACGGCTGCCAGCGCCGGTTCATGAGGTCCGCTCCCGGGTCCAGAGTGAGACGTGCTGGGGTTGCATGGTGTCGCCGACCACGGCGCGGAGCTCGGCCGTGAGCGCGTCGAGGTCGACCTCGTCGCGCACCCTCGCGCCGAACCGCTGGAGCGTCAGGGCGGCGTCGTACTTGCGACGGAAGAAGCGCCGGTCGACGACTCCTTGGACACGTGCCCGCAGGGGTCCGAAGAGGGCAGCGGTGCCGAGAGTCGAGGCGGCGACGGCCAGGCCCGATCCGCCGGTGAAGTTCTCGAGAGCCACCTGCAGGAGCAGCACGCTGCCCAGGTAGACCCCGGCGAGCATGGCGGTCAGCGAGCCATAGACGAGCGCGCGGTTGATGACGACGTCGATGTCGTATAGCCGGTAGCGGAGCATCGCGACGGCAACGCCGGAGGCAATGAGCAGAAGTCCGGTCAGCATGATCGTGAAGCTGAGATCTTCCGGATCGCTCCGGTGCATGGCCAACACGAAGGTCACGAGGAACAACACAGCCGCCGCATGTCCACCCACTTGACCTGCTGGCGCTCGGTCCCCCTGCGAGCTCGGAAACGGATCACCAGCGAGGCCAGCGCCAGCACCGTCGCGATCAACCAGGAGTCCGGCACATGGACTCATCAGCCCAGCCGCGTCCGCCACGCCGAACGGGTTGTCTACCGGGAACTCTTCGAATCGTCCCGGATGAACCACCTCAGTGAAGGCCTCAGCATCACCGTCGCAGCGGCCATCCACACCACCGGACGCCAACGGGGGCTTGGAGGATCGACCCGTCGGGAACAGCAACGGGAACAACGTCATCGTCGGAATCATCGGCCGGCACCCAGGTCCAGCTCGCTGCCACGCGACCATCGCGACCGCACGCTCCGACCCGACCTCGTGGAACACGAGGCTCCAGTAAACGTGGGAACCGAGGATCAGCACGCCCAGCGAGAGCGGGATGACCCCGAGGAGCCAGCCGACGGCGTTACGCGGCTGCCGGGACGCGACGACCGCACCGATGATTGCGACAGTCATCAGCACGAACGCCTCGAATGCTGCTACCGCGATGCCACCGCCCGGGACGTTTGTCGCGCTGGAGGAGTCCGACGATGCGGGATCGACGACGACCAGGACGAGCCGCGCAATCGCGATGAGACACGTCACCGCAGCAATGCTCCAGGCGCCCCACCACACGCCTCGCGACATCATGGCGTCCGCTCCCGGGTCCACAGCGAGACGTGCTCGGGCTGCATGGTCTCGGCGATCACCGCGCGGAGCTCGGCGGTGAGCGCGTCGAGGTCGACCTCGTCGCGCACTTTGGCGCCGAACCGCTGGAGTGTCTGGGTGGCGTCGTACTTGCGGCGGAAGAATCGGCGGTCGACGACGGCCTGGGTGCGGGTCCGGAGGGGACCGAACAGGGCGGCCGTGCCGAGAGTGGAGGCGGCCACAGCCAGCCCCGATCCACCCGTGATGGTCTCGAGGACCACTTGGAGGAGCAGCACAGCTGCCCAGATAGACCGCGGCGAGCATGGCGGTCAGGGAGCCGTAGACGAGCGCGCGGTTGATGACGACGTCGATGTCGTACAGCCGGTAGCGGAGCATGGCGACCGCGACGGCCGACGAGATGACCAGGATTCCCACCAGAAGGGTCGCGAAGCCCACGTCTTCGCCGGCGAAGTTCTCGACCGCCGACACTGAAGATGAGGATGAAGACGACAGCGGCGCTGGTGACCCACTTCAGCTGCTCGCGCTCGACCCCGTGGGAGCGACGGAAGCGAACCACCAGGGAGGCCAGGACGCCAGGGCACCGGCGGCCATCAGGATGTCCAACCCCGCCCGCGACCTCGCCGCGGGACCGATGCCGAACGGGTTGTCGACCGGGAATCCTGGAAGTGTCCCGGACGGAAGATCTCCACGAAGAGGATCAGGGACACCGTCGCCGCGGCCATCCAGACCACCGGACGCCAGCGGCGGTTGGTGGGCGGCCGCTCGGGAACAGCAGGGGAAAGGGTGACCATGGGGATCATCGGCCGGCATCCAGGTCCAGCTCGCCAGCCACGCCACGATCCGGCCGTGGGCGCGCCCGTGCCGTGGAACACGAAACCCAGTAGACGTGGGAAGCGAGGATGAGCACGCCCAGTGACATCGGGATCACGCAGCCAGGATCCATCCAACGTGCTTGCGCGGCTGCCGAGATGCCATCACCGAACCGATGACCGCCAACGTCATCAGGACGAAGGCCTCGAACGCGGCCGCCGGGACGCCCCCACCGGGCATGTCGGCGCACTGGAGCTTCGACGAGGCCGGGTCGACGATGGCCAGGACGACCGCGTGGGCGCCATCGCGATGGGTCAGTCGCGCCATTGCCCACGCCAGCCACCACGCACCCGCCGCTCATCGCGCCGCACCCGTCCCGAGCCCACAGTGAGACATGCGCAGGCTGCATGGTCTCGGCGATCGACCGGCGGAGCTCTGTGGTTAGGGTGTCGAGATCGACCTCGTCGCGGACGTTGGCGCCGAACTGCTGGAGGGTCTGGGCGGCGTCGTACTTGCGGCGGAAGAACCGCCGGTCGACCAAGGCTTGGATGCGGGTTCGAACGGGCCGAACAGTGCAGCCGTACCGAGTGTCGAAGCGGCCACCGCCAGTCCCGAGCCGCCGGTGATGGTCTCAAGGACCAGCTGTAGGAGCAGCACGCAACCCAGATAGACCGCCGCGAGCATCGCCGTCAGGGAGCCGTAGACGAGGGCGCGATTGATCACGACGTCGATGTCGTAAAGCCGGTATCGCAGCATCGCGATGGCGGCTGCGATGGGCGACGACCATCATGGCCATGAGGACGAGCGGCCAACCGGCATCGCTACCCAAGCCCAACCCGGTCGCTGCGAGGGGGAGCAACAACGCGGCTGAAGCCACCCACTTGATCTGCTGGCGCTCCACGCCGGACGAGCGTCGGAACCGCAGAATCAGCGAGGCGAACGAAGCGAACAGTGCCGGAGGAGCAAGAAGGCCCCGATACCTTCGATGATCCCGATCGCCGGAGCATCGATGCCCAGCGGGTTGACCACCGCCTGGGCCCCATCAAGCGGTCCGGCTTTGAAGGCGGACCCCACGAATGTCAGTGCTATCCCGGCTGCAGCGAGCCAGACCACGGCCAGCCAGCGCGTGGTCAGCGGACGCCCGGTCGGAAACAGCAAGGGGAGAAACGTGAAGGCGGGAACCATGCCGAAGAGCCAGGCCCAGTTCCCGCTCCACACGACGTAGGCGAGAAGGCTTGACGTGTCGCCGGTGTTGAGCACGATCTGCATGTACAGCTCGTTGCTGACGGCGATGACCATGAAGAAGGTCCCGATGAGCAAAAGCAGCCACCCAACCGGGTTGCGCGGCTGACGTGACACGACCACCGCACCCAGGATCGCGAACGCCGACGCCATGATCGACTGGATCGCGACAAAGAGCACGCCGCCCGCGCTGGCTTCCGGATCCGCACTCGTCGCTGCGGGACCAGGTCCGACGATCTCGAGCACGATGCTGCCCATCGCGAACGTCGTGGTGACGGCGGCCGCCAACCACGCCACGATCGTCAGCCGGTGATCGACTGGAGGCCGACTGGTCTTCATCGGTCGCCTCCAATACCCGTCGGCGTCCACAGCGAGACGTGGCTCGGTTGCATGGTCTCCGCGACGACGGCGCGGAGGTCGCTCTGCACGGCGTCGAGGTCGACCTGATCCCGTAGCCGTGCGCCGAAGACCGCCAAGGTCTGGGCTGCGTCGTACTTCCGCCTGAAGAAGCGGCGGTCGACGATCGCCTGGATGCGCGCCCGGGCCGGCCGGACGAGTGCAGCGGCGGCCAGCGTCGAGGCGGCGACGGCCAGTCCGGATCCTTGGGTGATCGACTCGAGCACGAGCTGCAGGAGCAGCACGCTCACCAGATACGTTCCCGCGAGCAGTGCGGTCAGCGCGCCGTACACCAGGGCGCGGTTGATGACGACGTCGATGTCGTAGAGGCGATAGCGCAGAATCGCGATGGCGGCGGCGGCCGGTAGCCCCATGACGCTGGTCATCATGAGGGCGTTCGCCAGATCCTCGCCGAGGGCGTCGTACGCCGGTGTCGCGATGCTGATCGTCGCGACGGCCACCGCCCCGGCGAGGGCAAGCCACTTGATCTGCTGGCGTTGCTCTCCCTGCGAGCGCCGGAACCGCACGATCAGCGAGATGGAGCAGCCGATCATCCCGATGCCGATCAAGAGGAGCGACAGTCCGTCGAGCGGACTGAGCACCGGGCTGTCGACACCGAACGGGTTCGTCAGCTGCGGATGGTCTGGGATCGGTCCTGCCGCCATTCCCTCGACCACGAAGCCGCCGACCATCCCGAGGGCGGCACACCACGCGACGGGTCGCCACCGTCGTGAGACGAGGTGGCCGTCAGGGAAGAGCGCCAAGAGGAAGGTGGCCGGCAGGAGGATGAACGGCATCCACGACAACTCGCCGTACTCGGCCGCCGCTCCAGCCAGCGTCTCGGATCCATGGCCCGTGCCGATGTAGTACTCCGCGTAGGCGCCCGCGAGATTGCCGATCCCCGCCGATACTGACGCGACCAGGAACAGCCAGCCGATCGGGTTGCGGGGATGGCGTGCGGCGATCAGGCTCCCGGTCACACCGAACACCACCGCGATCGCCCAGATGAACACACCGGCACCCAGCCCCTTGCCCGAACCTCCGACGACCGCCAGGACATAGGAGATTGCGAGGAGGACCAGCGACAGGGCGACCAAGGTCCATGGCAGCCCCCGCATCAACCGCCGGCTCATGGCCGGGCCGCCGACTCGACCGTTGTGGTCCCCGGCGCACGGAGCCAGAGCGAGGCGTGTGCGGGTTGGACCGTGTCGGTGACCACAGCGAGAAGGTCAGTGCCAATGCCGGTCAGTTCGACCTGGCTGCGCATGTGGACGGCGAATCGTTCGAGCGTCTGGCCGGCATCGTACTTGTGCCGAAAGAACCGGCGGTCGACAGCTTCCTGGATCCGGGCCCGTGCAGGACGGAACAGCGCCGCGACCGCCAGCGTCGAGACTGCGATCGCGAGGCTCGAGCCCTCGGTGAAACGGTTCAAGGCCAGCTGCAGCAGCAGGATGCTGCCGAGGTAGACAGCAGCCAGCGTTGCCGTCAGCGCGGCGTAGACGAGGGCACGGTTGATGACGACGTCGATGTCGTAGAGGCGATAGCGGAGCATGGCCACCCCAGTGGCGACGGGCATGGCCGCGAGAGCAACGAATGCGATGAAAAAGGTCGCTTCCCCGAACACCGGGGCGCCCGCGGTCAGACCGAGGCTGACTCCGACCAGGATCAATGCCGCTGAAATCCATTTGAGCTGCTGCCGCTCGATTCCCGTTGATCGCCGAAACCGCACGACGAGAGCGGCGGCGGCACAGGCGAACACCGGCAAAGCGAGGAAGTCCACGAGGCCCTGGATCGACGTGATGAAGGCTCCGAGCTGGCCCGTCGCTCCGACCGGGTTGTCGATCCCGTCAACGTCCTCCAAAGGGCCCGGCAGGAAGGCATCGACTGCCGTCGCACTCAACACGACTGCTGCGCTCACCAAGCCCAACCACCGCCACCGACGTGACATGAAGTGTCCGTCCGGGAAAAGATGGAGCAAGGCGAGCACGCCGCCGAACACCACGGGCACGAACGTCCACTCGCCGAACCAGATGGCCAGATTGTCGAGGGGCAGCGGACCGTGCGTGGTGAGGACGCCGAGAGCCCCGTAAGCGGTCCCCGTCGACGAAAGGCCGAGACCTACGCCCATCCCGACCAGGACCCATCCGATCGCGTTGCGGGGAAGTCGGGAGGCGACGACAGCACCGACGACGGCGATCGTGATCTGGGCGGCTCCAAAGGAGAGCGCATACTTCCACGCCTGGTCCCTCGAGAGCATGAGGGAAGCGGGCCCGGTGAGGACGAGGAGCAGCGCCGCCCCGCACAACGTCCAAGCGAGCCGCGGGGCGGTCATCGCTCCGCCTTCTGCGTGCCGCGGAGCCAGAGCGAAGCGTGGCTGGGCTGGACTGTATCGCCGACCACGGCGAGCAGGTCTGTGCCGATGTCGGCGAGGTCGACCTGGTCACGCAGGTGGGTGCCGAACCGGTCGAGCGTTCGCGCTGCGTCGTACTTCGATCGGAAGAATCGCCGGTCGACCGTCGCCTGGATGCGGGCACGGGCGGGGCGGAACAGTGCGGCGACGGCAAGCGTCGAAGCAGCGACGGCCAGTCCCGAACCCTCGGTGAACGTGCTGAGGGCCAGCTGCAGCACCAGGACGCTGCCCAGGTAGACGGCGGCAAGGGTGGCAGTCAGAGCGCCGTAGACGAGGGTGCGGTTGATGACGACGTCGATGTCGTAGAGCCGGTACCGCAGGATCGCCAGGCCGGCGGCGACCGGTAGGGCCAGCAGGGAGGCACCGAGCAGAACCCGCACGAGGTAGGAGTCGTACCAGAAGATGACGGCGAGAGCGCCGACCGGCAGGATGAACGATGCGGCGAGCACGAGCTGCTTGAGCTGGAGTCGTTCGAGGCCGACGGACCGGCGGAACCGGATCACCAGGGCGACGATCGCCCCAGCCAGGCCCAACAGCAGCAGGATCATTGACGCGTTGAACAAGAGATCGATGATGGGGCTGTCGATGGGCAGGGGATTCTCCGCGTTGTCCGTGCTGAAGCCCTGACCCGGTATGCCAGTCACCAGCGCCAGCGCCAGAACCACCGGAACCCACCGCCAGCGTTTCGAGAGGAGTCGCCCGGTCGGGAAGAGCGCGAAGACGAGGGCGTAGGCACAGATGTCTGCGATCCAGGACCAGTTGATGATCCAGTGGCCGACCTCAGAGGTGACCACGCCGTGGTAGCTCATGCCCTCCCCCCACATCTCGAGGAGGCCGTTCCAGAAGCCCTGCACCAAGAAAATCCAGCCGATCGGGTTGCCTGGCTGGCGGGAGGCCACGAACGCCCCGGTGCCCGACAGAGCGAGGGCGATCAGGCCGTAGCTGATGGTGTCGTCGATCGACTCGTGGCCCAGGGAGAGCGGGACCATCACGACGACGCACAAGGTGGTGACGGCGAGCATCAGCCACGGAAGCCACTCCCTCCACGATCGATCGGTCATCGCGCCCCCTGGGATCGCAGCCAGAGCGAGGCGTGGGTGGGTTGGATGGTCTCGCCGACCACAGTGAGCAGGTCGGTGGCGATATCTTGGAGGTCGAGCTGGTCGCGCAGATGATGGCCGAACTGTTCAATGGTCTGGTTGGCGTCGTACTTCGCGCGGAAGAACCGTCGGTCGACGAGGTGTTGGATGCGCGCTCGCACTGGACGGAACATGGCGGCCACGGCAAGGGTGGAGACGGCCACCGACGGCGCGGAGCCTTCGGTGAATGGGCTGAGGACGACCTGGAGCAGCAGGACGGCGCCGAAATAGACGGCTGCCAAGATCGCGGACAGGGCGCCGTAGACGATCGTGCGGTTGATGACGAGATCGATGTCGTACAGCCGATAGCGCAGGATGGCGAGGCCGGCGGCAAGCGGGGGCAAGGGCGCCGCCGCTGCGATCAGGATCTGCACGATCACGTGGTCGTAGTAGAGGAACGCGGCCAGGGCCATGCTGGGAAGAGCCAGGGCCGCGGCGAACACGAGCTGCTTGAGCTGCAGGTGTTCGATTCCGGTCGCCCGGCGAAACCGCACGACGAGCGCTGCCACCGAGGCGGCGATGCCGGCCACGAGAGACACCACGCCGACGGTCCACATGATCTCGACGACCGGACTGTCCACTGCGTATCGGTTGGTGGGGTTCGTCGTCGTGAGGCTCTGCCCGGGGGCGCCGATGATGAGGGCGACGGCGAGCAGTCCGAGGACCCAGCGCCAGCGTGGCGACAACAGACGTCCGGTCGGGAAGAGAAGGAAGACCAAGGCGTAGGCGACCCCGTCGAGAACCCACCACCACTCGCCGATCCAGTTTCCGGTCGCTGAGGTGGGGAGGCCGTGGTAGAACATTCCGTCTCCCCACATGTCGAGCACGCTGTCGGAGAGGCCTTGGACACAGAGGATCCAGCCGATGGGGTTTTGCGGCTGGCGAGCGGCGACGAACGCGCCGGTGATCGCGAATGCGAGCGATGTGAGGGTGTAGGTGATCGTGTCGAAGAGCCGTTCGTGGCCCAACGAAAGCGGGACCGTCGCGACGACGCACGCCGTGGTGACGGCGAGCATGACCCAGGGGAGACGCGCCCTCCATGGCGCGACCGGACGCACGGCCGTCGAGGTCATGCCGACAGCGTTGCCCAGCGGCGTCCGGTTTGCGTTACGAACGGGAAAACGTGACGAAACCGGGCGAAACCGACCTATCGTGACGGGCATGGGCCTCGACATCCGGTTGCTTGGCCCGCCGCGGGTGGACCGCGACGGCGCGGCCGTGACGTTCGAGACCCGTAAGGCGACGGCGCTGCTCGCCCACCTCGCGCTGAGCGATCGCCCGCGCTCGAGAGAAGCGCTGTGCGAGTTGCTCTACCCCGGTCACGATCCTGAACGGGCCCGCGGTGCCCTGCGGCGCACGCTCTCCACGCTGCGCAGCGGGATCGGTGATGAGTGGCTCGAGACGAGTGCCGCCGGCGTCGAGCTGAAGGGACAGCGCGGACTGGCTGTCGACGTCGAACGCTTCCGATCGATGGCCGGGCCCGAGGCTCCGCCGTGGCAGCTGGCCGAGGCCATCGAGCTGCACGCGGGGGCCTTCCTCGAGGGCTTCGCCCTGCGGGACAGCCCGGCGTTCGACGACTGGCAGCTTGGGCAGGCCGGTGCGCTGGATCGTGAGCTGGCCTCGGCCCTCCGCCGGCTGGTCGAGCACCTCATCGCGGCCGGCGACCTGGACCGCGCCGTTCCGCTGGCGCGGCGATGGCTGGAGCTCGATCCACTGCACGAGCCGGCGCATCGAGAGCTGATGCGCCTCCACTCGTGGTGTGGCGATCGCGGCGCCGCCCTCGAGCAGTACCGGTCCTGCGTGCGCGTCATGAGTGAGGAGCTGGGCGTCGCACCGCTGGCGGAGACCACGGCTCTCTTCGAGCAGATCTACGACGGAACGCTCGCCGCTCCCGCCCAGGACCTCCAGCCGGCTTCTGAGAGCGCGGCTACGCCCGTGCCCGCGGCCGCGGAGCTACCGCTCGTGGGTCGCGCCGCCGAGGTTCAGGCGTTGATCGACGCCCATGCCGCAGCGACGCCCGATGGGGCAGTCGCGGTCGTCGAGGGCGAGGCGGGGATCGGCAAGACTCGTTTGGCCGACGAGCTGGCCCGCCGGGCACGATCCGCGGGCAGCGTGGTCCTGGTCGCGCACTGTCACGACGACGAGGCCGGTCTGCCCTACGGACCGGTCGTCGAGCTGTTGCGCCAGGCCGCCCGAGTCGACGACGTGGCGGACCGTCTCGCGTCAGTGCCCGACCAGAACCTCGCGGATGCTTCCCTGCTCCTTCCCGAGCTGGCGGCGCTCCGACCGGGCCTGCCGGCCCCGCTGCCCCTCGAGGGGCCTGGCGGTCAGGTTCGGCTGCTGGACGGAGTCGCCGCGGTCGTCGCCGCGGCGTGCCGGGGATCGTCACCCGGGGTAGTCATCCTCGACGACGCCCATGCTGCTGACGAGGCCACCCTCGACGCCATCGCCTACCTCGGACGCCGGCTGCAGGATCGCCCGATGCTCCTGGTGGTGTGCTGGCGCAGCGAAGCGGTCCCGCCCGGCCACCGGCTCCGGCGCCTGGCCCATGAAGGGCGAACGACGATCGTGAGTCCGTCGCGCCTGGACGAGGCCGAGGTGGCCGAGCTGGTCCGCTCAACCGTCGCGCCCGGCGAGACGCCGGATGTCGAGCGGCGTGTTTTCGTTGAGAGCGAGGGATTGCCCCTGTTCGTGGCGGAGTACCTCGCCGCCCTGGCGGCCGGAGAACCGGTCGAGGGCGTGCTCACCGACGAGCTGCGTGGTCTGCTCGACCGTCGTTTGGCTGGCATCGGCGACGTGGCGCGCCAGGTGCTCGGCGCGGCCGCGGCGATCGGACGCTCGTTCGACTTCGACACCGTCCGCCAGGCGAGCGGCCGCAGCGACGAGGAGTCCGTGGCGGCTCTCGAGGACCTCGTGGCCTGCGGGGTCGTGCGGGAGTCCGAGGATGCCGAACCGACGTACGACTTCTCGCACTCCAAGATCAGGGAGCTTGCCTACGACCAGATGGGGTTGGCCCGTCGCCGCCTTCTGCACGGTCGGATCGCCGCCGTGCTGCCGGGGCCGCCGGGGCTGGTTGCCTCCCACCTCCGGCTGGCCGGCGACCAGGCCGGTGCCGCCGAGCAGCATCGCCTCGCCGCCGAGCAGGCGGTGTCCGTGCACGCGCACGCCGATGCGCTCGAGCACCTGGAGGCGGCGTTGGCCCTGGGAATTCCCGAGGCTGCGGCGACGCATGAGGGGATCGGCGACCTGAGGACGCTTCTCGGCGACTACGCCGGCGCGCTGGCGAGCTACGAGGCGGCGACGGCCTTCGGCGAGCCCGACGCCCAGGCCGCGGTCGAGCACAAGGCGGGGGAGGTGCACCAACGGCGCGGGGAGTGGGATCGGGCCGAGGCGCGATTCACCGCCGCACTCGAGGCGGCACCTGCGAACGCGACCGGTCTTCGGGCCCGCATCGTCGCCGACCTTGGCTTGACGATGCACGACGCAGGACAGACCGAGCGGGCCACCGAGTTGGCGCACGAGGCGCTCGGCCTGGCCGAGTCCGCCGGTGATCGCCGGGCCGAGGCGCAGGCCCACAACATTCTCGGTGTCATCGCTCGAAGCACCGGCGATGTGGACACGTCTCTCGAGCACCTGCGACGCAGCCTCGAACTCGCTCATGAGCTCGGCGACGGCCCGGCCGAAGCCGCGGCGCTCAACAACCTCGCCCTCGTCGAGCGTGACTCAGAGGCGTTTGCAGAGGCACTCGAACTGACCGAGCAAGCCTTGGCGCTCTGCTCGATCTACGGCGACCGCCACCGTGAGGCGGCCCTGGAGAACAACCTTGCCGACCTCCATCACGCCGCCGGGAACGACGATGAGGCGATGGATCACCTCAAGCGCGCAGTGGCCCTGTTCAGCGAGGTCGGCGCAGATGAGGCGACTCGTCTCCCGGAGATCTGGAAGCTGGTGAGCTGGTGAGCCACCGCACAAACCTCGTGCCCACCGTGACGGCCATGGCATGCTCGACGCCATGACTCCCGAAGACGTGGCCGACCTGGTCGCGACGCTGCGCACGGTTCACGCCAGCGGCCGGACCCGGCCGATCGAGTGGCGGCTCGCCCAGCTGGACGGTCTCGAGCGGCTGGTGAACGAGCACGAGGCCGACATCGCCGCCGCTCTCGCCGACGATCTTGGACGGTCGGGCGCGGAGGCCTGGATCTCCGACATCATGCCGTCGCTCGGTGAGGTCACCTACGCCCGAAGGCACCTCAAGCGGTGGATGGGTCCGCGGCGCACTCGTCTGCCGCTCAACCAGCTCCCCGCGCGAGGCTGGATCCAGTACGAGCCGCTCGGCGTCGTGCTCGTCATCAGCCCGTGGAACTACCCGTTCCATCTCGCGCTCAGCCCGCTCGTCGGTGCGATCGCGGCCGGCAACTGCGCCGTCGTCAAGCCGTCCGAGCTGGCGCCGGCGATTTCGGCCCTGCTGGCCGACTTGCTGCCGCGATACGTCGACCCAGAGGCGGTGGTCGTCGTCGAGGGAGACGGTGAGACGTCCCAGGCGCTACTGGCACAGGGATTCGACCACGTGCTGTTCACCGGCGGCACCGAGATCGGCCGCAAGATCCTGGCCGCCGCCGCACCCACGCTGACGCCGGTCACGCTCGAGCTTGGCGGCAAGAGCCCAGTGATCATCGCCGCCGACGCCGACCTCGAGGTCGCCGCGCGGCGCATCTCCTGGCTCAAGCTGATGAACTCAGGCCAGACCTGCCTTGCTCCCGACTACCTGCTCGTCGAGAGCAGCGTCCGGGATCGGTTCGTCGAGATCCTGCTGACGACCCTGGCCGAGTTCCGCGCCGACGCACCCGATGCCGGCATGCCCATCGTCAACGATCGACAATTCCAGCGGCTCGTCCACTACCTCGAGGCGACGAAAGGCACGATCGTCGTCGGCGGCACCGTGTCCGAGGCCGACCGGACGGTCCAGCCCACCGTGATCTTGGACCCCGACCCGGACGAACCGGCCATGTGCGAAGAGATCTTCGGTCCGCTGCTTCCGGTGGTGACGGTCGACGACATCGACGAGGCGATCCGGATCGTCAACGCCGGTCCGAAGCCGCTGGCCGCGTACGCGTTCACGAGCTCGAAGGCCACGCGCAAGAGGATCGTCGACGAGGTCCCGGCCGGCGCGGTGGTCTTCAACCACGTCGCCATGCACGTGCTGATCCCGCAGCTCCCGCTCGGGGGTGTGGGCGACAGCGGCATGGGCGGCTACCACGGCGAGTGGGGATTCCAGACGTTCAGCCATCGCAAGTCGGTGTTGTCGAAGACCGCCAAGCCGGACCCGCGCTTCGTCTATCCGCCCTACACCCAGCGAGCGCTCGCGCTCATGCGCCGGATGTTCTGATCCGGCATCACGAACAGGAGCCCTGACATGAAGGTCGTCGTCGACACCGACCGCTGCGGAGGTCACGGCCTCTGCGAGGCGATCGCGCCGGAGTATTTCGAGGTCCAGAGCAACGGGTTGTCGAAGTCGCTGCGCGACGACATCGACCCGAGCGACATGGTCGACGTCGAGGACGCGGTCGCGAGCTGCCCGACCGAGGCGCTCCGGATCGAGGACTGACCCGCACCGATCAGTCGTCGGCGCGTTTCTCCAGCTTCTCGGCCGCCGCGGAGTCCTCCGGCGGAGCGTTCTCGTCGACGGCGGCGTCGATGCGCTCGTTGATGTAGCGCAGGATCTCGGCCGTGGTGGCGGCCACCGGCACCGCGAGGAACGCCCCGGTGATGCCGAAGAGCGTGCCGCCGGCGGTGACCGAGAGCAGCACGACGGCCGCGTGCAGGTTGAGGTTCTTGCCCTGCAGGTACGGCGACAGCACGTTGCCCTCGAGCTGCTGGACGGCGAGCACGATGAGCATGGCGATGAGCGCGTCGCTCGGGTTGTTGGTCACCAGCGTCACGAGCACTGCCAGCGCACCGCTGATGAAGGCTCCGATGATCGGGATGTAGCCGCCGAAGAACGTCACCACGGCGAGCGGCACGGCGAGCGGCACGCCGATGATCGCCAGGCCGGTGCCGATGATCACCGCGTCGATGAAAGCGACCAGCGTCTGCGTCCGGATGAAGCCGCCGAGGGTGCCCCACGCCCGGCTCATGACCTCGGCCGTGTGCTCGCCGCCGCGGCGACCGCCGAGCGTCTTCATCCACGGGAGGAACTTGTGGCCGTCCTTGACGAAGAAGAACGACAGCATCAGCACGAGCACGAGGTTGACGACGGCGGACGTGGCGGCACCGATCGTGGAGAACAGGCCCGAGCTGATCGCGGTGGCGCTGTTCTGGATCTTCTCCTGCACGGCCTCGATCGCCCGGGTGATCTGGCCCTCGGACAGGCCGAGCGGACCACCAGTGAGCCAGTCGCGCACCTTTTGGAGGCCCCGGGCCGCGCTGTCCGCGAGCTCGGGAGCCTGACCGGCGACCTGCGGGGTGAGGATGGCGATGATGCCCACCACGAGGCCGATGAACCCGAGCACGACGATGGCCGTCGCGACTCCGGCTGGGACGCGTCGCCCGCGCAGCCACGACGCCGGCGGCTCGAGAACGGTCGAGACGATGAGGGCCAGGGCCACCGGAAAGATCACGACCCAGAGCTGCCCGACGATCCAGCCGAGCACGAACACCGCTGCGGCGATGACGATGAGCCGGATGCTCCAGCGCTGGAGCCCGCCGAAGGCGTCGTCGATGACGGCGGCACGGTCGCGCGGCGTGCGGTTGGTCATGGCGGCAGCCTAGTGGGGCAGATGCCAGTCGACAGGGGAGGCGCCCTGTTGCTCGAGCAGGGTGTTGACCCGGCTGAACGGGCGGGAACCGAAGAACCCCCGGGACGCCGACAGCGGGCTGGGATGGGCGCTCTCGATCGTCGGCGTGCTGCCCAGCATCGGCTTGAGGCTTTGCGCGTCCCGTCCCCAGAGCACCGCGACGAGCGGTTGCGACCGCTCGACCAGGGCACGGATCGCCTGCTCCGTGACCGCCTCCCAGCCGTGGCCGCGATGACTGGCCGGTGCGCCGGCCCGCACGGTGAGGACGCGGTTGAGCAGCAGGACCCCCTGCTGCGCCCAGGCGGTCAGGTCGCCGTGCGGGCAGGGCGCGATGCCGAGGTCGGCCTCGAGCTCGGTGTAGATGTTGACGAGGCTGCGGGGGAGCGGTTGCACGTCAGGCGCGACCGAGAACGACAAGCCCACTGGGTGGCCCGGGGTGGGGTACGGGTCCTGGCCGGTGATGAGAACCCGGACGTCGGCCATCGGCTCGGCGAAGGCCCGCAGGATGCGGTCGCCGGCGGGCAGGTACGAGCGGCCGGCGGCGATCTCCTCGCGCAGGAAGCGACCGGCGGCCGTGATGTCGTCGGCCACCGGCGCGAGGGCGGCGGCCCAGTCGGGCGCCATCAGGTCGGACAGGTCTCGCGTCATGCAGGCTCCGGCGGCGGCATGGGACCACATTAGGGTCGTAGACTGCGCGAGCCGTGTCCGCCATCGCCTCCTACCGCACCCTCCTCCGCACCGTGGGGTCGACCTACATCGTGGTGGCCTTCCTCGGACGCATTCCGCTGGCGATGAGCCAGCTCGGGACGCTCGTCCTGGTCAGCACCCAGACCGGTCGGTACGCCCTCGGGGGTGCGGCCGCCGGAGCCCTCGCCGTCGCCAACGCGCTCGGCGCACCGTTCGCCGGCGGGCTGGCCGACCGCATCGGCCAGAGGCCGGTCGTGCTCGCGCAGTCGATCGCCGGTGCGGTCGGACTACTGGCCGTCGTCGAGGTGACCCACCGCGACCTCGCGGCGCCGACGATCATCGTGGTGGCTGCCTTGGCCGGCCTCGCGATCCCGCAGATCGGCCCGCTGGCGCGCGTGCGCTGGGGTCCGGTCGTCCGTGAATCCGACAACCGCCTCCGTCTGCTCGACGCCGCGTTCTCGTACGAGGGTGCCGCCGACGAGGCCTCCTTCGTGCTCGGCCCGGCCCTGGTCGGAGTGCTCGCAGTGATCGCCAACCCGTCCGGAGCGCTCATCTGCGCGGCGGCCGTGCTGGCCGCGTTCGGTTCATGGTTCGCGCTGCACCCGACCGCCGCCCTGACCGGCCCCGACCGGGTGCCTGGTCGGGCTCGCGGGCGCCTGCTCGGTGCGGCGTTCATCGTGCTCGTCTTCGCCCAGATGTGCGTGGGCATGGTGTTCGGCGGCACCCAGACCGGCTCGACGGTCCTGGCCACGGCCGAGGGCCAGCCCGGACTAGCGGGCGTCATCCACGCAACCCTCGGCGTGGGCAGCGTCATCGCCGGCCTCGCGGTCACCGGGCTGCCCGAGCGCGTTCTCTACGCGACCCGGATGCTCGTCTCCGCGGCCGGGCTTCTCGTGTTGTCGGCTCCATTGCTGCTCGTCGACTCGATCGGCCCGCTGATGGGCGTCATCGGGCTGCTCGGCTTCGCGGTCGCGCCGTACATGATCAGCAACTTCGCCCTCGCCGGCCACCTCGTGTCGGACGACCGGATCGGCATGGCGATGACGATGCTCGCCGGCGCCACTGGTGTCGGCTATGCGCTGGGATCGTCGGTCGCCGGGCGACTCGCGGACACGATGGGCTCGCACACCCCGGCGTTCGGCGTCACCGTGACGGCCGCGGGGCTCGCCCTGGTGCTGTCGCTCGGGTCGCAGCGCCTCCTTCGCAACGCCCGCCCGCCTGAGCAGTGAGTCAGCGGACGAGCCGCTCCTCGAGCGCCGTGCGGGCGGCCGGCCACTCGTCGTCGGTCATCGAGAACACGACGGTGTCGCGCCACGATCCATCGCGCCGAAGGATGTGCTTGCGAAGCACCCCCTCGCGGATGCCGCCGATGCGCTCGACGGCGGCCTGCGAGCGCTCGTTCTTGATGTCGACGTGCCACACCACCCGGGCGCAGCCGAGCGTGTCGAAGGCACGGCGCAGCAGGAGCAGCTTGGCCTCCGTGTTCACCGGCGTGCGCCAGAACCGCCGACCCAGCCACGTCGCGCCGATCGCGACCGACCGGTTGACGGGGTCGATCTCGTAGTACGTCGTCAGGCCGGCGACGTCGCCGCTCGCATGGTCGACTTGCGTCCAGGTGATGGCGTTCGGCCGGGCCAGGTACCAGTCATGCAGCTCTCCTGCCTCGTCGATGGTCGTCGGGCGCGCGAAGGACTGCCAACGGAAGACCTCGTCGTCATCGGCCGCGGCCAGGATGCCGGCGGCGTGCTCGAGACGCAGTCCGAGGAGGGTGACGTGGTCGCCCACGAGGTCGGGAGTCTCGTACCACTCCTCGCGGGACGTCATGAGCCGCCGGAGGGCCGCATCTTCTTGTCGTGCGGGTCGCGTGGGGCGGTGAGCTCGTCGAGGAACGCGGTGGCCCAGTGATCGATGTCGTTCTCGATGACGTGCTTGCGCATCGACTTCATGCGCCGGGCCTTTTCGCGCGGGTCAGCGTTGATGGCCTCGAACAGCGCGTCCTTCATGCCGTTGATGTCGTAGGGGTTGACACGGTAGGCCTGCCGGAGCTCGGCCGCGGCGCCGGCGAACTCGCTCAGCACCAGGGCTCCGTCGTCGTCATAGCGGCAGGCGACGTACTCCTTCGCGACGAGGTTCATGCCGTCGCGCAGGGGAGTGACGACCATGACGTCGGCGGCGCGGTACAGCGCGGCCATCTCCTCGCGCGGGTAGGACGCGTGCAGGTAGGTGACCGGCTGCTGGCCAATACGGCCGACGTCGCCGTTGATGCGGCCGACCAGCCGGTCGATGTCGTCGCGCAGCAGTCGGTACTGGTCGACCCGCTCCCGGGACGGGGTGGCCACCTGGATGAACACGGCGTCGTCGACGTCGATCCTGCCGTCGCGAATGAGCTCGCCGAACGCGCGCAACCGCTGGCGCAGGCCCTTGGTGTAGTCGAGCCGGTCGATGCCGAGCAGGACGTGCTTGGGGCTGCCGAGACTCTCGCGGATCTCTTTCGCGCGGGCATCGACGCCGGGTGTACGGGCCAGCTTCTCGAACGCCTGCGCATCGATGGAGATGGGGTAGGCGCGTGCGACGACGCTGCGACCGTCGGGCAGGTAGATCAGGCCGCGATGCGTCTTGTGGCCCACGCGCTCGCGTACCAGGCGGACGAAGTTCTGGGCCGCGCCCGGCAGCTGGAAACCGACGAGGTCGGCGCCGGTCAGCCCTTCCAGGATCTGGCGGCGCCACGGCAGCTGCTGGAACAGCTCGCGCGGTGGGAACGGGATGTGCAGGAAGAAGCCGATGCGCAGGTCCGGTCGCAGCTCACGGAGCATCTTCGGCACCAGCTGCAGCTGGTAGTCCTGCACCCACACGGTCGCGCCCCGCCGAGCCACGCGGGCGGCCCGCTCGGCGAACCGTTGATTGACCTGCACGTAGGAGTCCCACCACTCCCGGTGGAACTCCGGGGGAGCGATGACGTCGTGGTACAGCGGCCAGAGCGTGGCGTTGGAGAAGCCCTCGTAGTACTCCTCGACCTCCTGCGCCGACAACTGGATCGGGACGAGGTGCAGGCCGTCGTGCACGAACGGCTTGAGCTTCTCATCGGCGGCGCCGTGCCAGCCGATCCACGCGCCACCCTTGCGACGCATGACGGGTTCGAGCGCGGTGACGAGGCCACCGGGGGACGTCCGCCAGGTGACGGTGCCATCGGGAGCGATGAAGCGGTCGACGGGCAGCCGGTTGGCGATCACCACGAATTCCGCGAGATCCGCCATGTTGCTCACCCTACCGACGGCACACCGAGCCGGCCCGTCTACGAGTACCGCACCCCGAGCTGTTCGCGGATCTCATCCAGCACTCGCATGACGGCGACGGTGCCGTCGAGTGGGAGCAGGTCGGACTCGGTGCGGCCGGTCCGCAGGCAGGCCGCGACCTCCTCGATCTCGTGGGCGTAGCCCCGTCCGGTGACGGGCTCGGCGTGGGTCTCGAGGGTCTCGCCGTCGGTGAACGTGAAGCCGGTGGCCTCGTGGAACCGGGACGGGATGTCCAGGCGTCCGGCGTCGCCCGCAACGGCCGCCCGGTTGTCTGACCAGGCCATCTGGGTCCAGGCGAGGCTCGCGACCGCGCCGCCGGGGTAGGTGAGGGTGGCGCCCCCGCCGACATCGATGCCGCGATCGGAGAGGGTGCCGGCCGCTGCGACGTCGTCCGGCTCACCGAGCACGAGGTGGGCGAGCGTGAGCGGGTAGATGCCGACGTCAAGGAGGGCGCTTGCGCCCAGCGCGGGATCCCACAGCCGGTCGACATCGGTCGGCGCGACGAAGCCGAGCTCGGCCCTGACCTGAGCGATCGTGCCGCAGGCACCCTCGCTGGCCAGCTGCACCACGCGTCGGATGTTGGGGTTGGTGCGCATCCACATGGCCTCGGCGAAGAACAGGCCGCGCCGGCGGGCCTCGGCCACGAGTCGTTCGGTGGACGACGCCTCCAGCGTCAGTGCCTTCTCGCAGAGCACGGCCTTGCCGGACTCGAAGCAGCGGAGCACGTCGATGTCGTGCCGGCCATGCGGCGTGGCGACGTAGATGACGTCGACGTCGGGATCGTCGGCAAGGTCGCCGTACGAGGGGTGGGCACGAACCGGCGCCGAAGGGCTGGAATACTGCTGCGCGAACGCTTGCGCCGACTCAGGGGAGCGCGAACCGACCGCCACCAGCACGTTGTCCGGCACGAGTGCGAGGTCGCTGGCGAAGCTGTGGGCGATCTTGCCGGTCGCAAGGATGCCCCAGCGCACCGGCGACGACGACACGGACGACACGTAGACACCTTAAGCGAATGACATCGTTGTGATTTGTCCCGTAGGATCAGCCCATGAGCGCAGCTGAGGACCAGAGCCGCAGCACGTCTGCCTCCGTGGTGACGCTCGACGAGCGTGACCGCGAGATCCTTGCCCTGGAGCGCCTCTGGTGGCAGTACGCGGGGGCCAAGGAGCAGGCCATCCGCGAGAAGTTCGACATGTCGTCCACGCGCTACTACCAGGTGCTCAACGCCCTCATCGACCGCGACGACGCTCTCGCGTTCGACCCCCTGCTGGTCAAGCGTCTCCGGCGGCTGAGAGCGCAGCGTCAGCGCAGCCGGTCCGCACGACGGCTGGGCATCGACCTCTGACTCCCGCGCCCGTGGTCGATCACCGCAGGACCCTCGGCCGCAAGGCCTACGTCCTTCCCGGATGGTTCCTCACCCTCACCGCCGCCGCCTGTGTCGCCGGTGTGATCGGCCTCGGCTGGGTGGTGTTCTTCGGGTCCGATGACGCAGCGCCCACGGCCGCTGTCGCGACGTCGACGCCCACTCCCACCCCGACGCCGACACCGACACCGACGCCCACACCGAGTCCGAGCGAGTCCCCGACGCCGAGCCCCAAGCCGAAGCCGACGGTGAGCCGCTCCGAGATCGACGTCACGGTCCTCAACGCCACCCGCACTCGTGGCCTCGCTCGACAAGTGGGGGCGCGTGCCACCAAGGCCGGATGGACGTTGCGGTCGGTCGGCAACTGGCGCTCCGGGACGGGCGAGACGGCCGTGCACTTCCCTCGGGGGCACAAGCCTGAGGCTCGCCTGCTGGCCAAGGATCTCGGCATCGATGCCGTGCGCCCGGTCGTCACCGGCATGCGGACGGACCGGCTCACGGTCGTCCTGCTCGGCCTGCCATGATGCGGGGATGTCGAGCACGACTGCCGAGGTAGACGCAGTGGTGGCCGATCCAGCCGGCACGCTGCTCGCCCTCGACTTCGACGGCACCCTCGCTCACATGGTCGACGACCCGGCCACCGCTTTCGCGCACACCCACGCCGTCGACGCGCTGGCCCGGCTCGGCCCGCTGATCGGTCAGATCGCGATCATCACCGGACGCCCGGTGCGTCAGGCCCTCGAGCTGGGCGGTTTCGCGAACCGTCCGGGCCTGGAGTCGCTCGTCGTCAGCGGTCAGTACGGCGCGGAGCGATGGGACGCCGCAACGGGGGAGACGCACGAGCCCGAGCCGCCGCCGGCGGTGCGGCTGCTGGCCGGGCGCCTCCCGCAGTGGCTGGCCGAGCACGGAGCGGACCACGTGCGCGTCGAGGACAAGGGACTGGCCGTCGCCGTGCACACCCGTGGCCTCGAGCCGGGACTGCTCGATGAGCTGTCCGGCCCGCTCGCCGCACTCGCCGCCGAGCACGGACTCTCCGTGGAGCCGGGGCGCCAGGTCGTCGAGCTCCGGGCGCACGGAATCGACAAGGGTGTGGCGCTGGAGCAGATCGCCGCGGAGGTCTCGGCCCGACACGTCGTGTTCGCCGGCGACGACCTCGGCGACCTTCCGGCCTTCGACGCGGTCGACCGTCTCCGTGCCTCTGGGCTCACCGGACTGCTGATCTGTTCGGCGTCCGACGAGCAGGACGTCCTCGTCGCCCGGTCCGACCTCGTGCTCGACGGGCCGGATGCGGTGGCCGGGTGGCTGGGCGGCCTCGCCGATGCGCTGGAGGCCGGGCCCTGACCGAGCTGCCGCACACGTCGTGGACCCGGATCCGCACGGTGATCAACTGGCTCAACCTGAGCACCCTTCTCGGGTTGCTGGTGGCGCGGATCGGCGGCACCACGCGCCATCGGCGCGGGCGAGGGACGTACGTGTGCACCGGCTACCGGTTCGGCTTCCCCGTCGCGGGAGCATTCACGATCGGCAGCGTGATCATCACCAAGCATGACCTCGACTGGCTGTCCGATCGTCAGGTATTTCTCCAGCACGAAGACCGACACTGCACCCAGTACGCATTCCTGGTCGGACCCCTGATGCTGCCGCTCTACTTCGTGTCCGTCGGCATCTCGTTCCTGATCGCCGGCGACCACTCGTCGTACAACCCGTTCGAGCGGCTCGCCGGCCTCGACGACGGCGGCTACCCGCGGCCCACCACGCGGTTCTCGCGAGGGCGCTGACCACCACCCGGACCCGGATGTCTCACGCACCGGACCGATTGGACGCATCGTGAGACGCGCCCGTAGGCTGATGGCACTCATCATGAGGGGTAGAGGGACACGGCCCGACGAAACCCCAGCAACCAGCAGTCATGCCAGGTGCTCCATCCGTCCCGGACGAGAGTCGATCCGGGGAAGATGATTGGGAGAGTCTTGAGTACTACAGCCCCCGATGCGGTCGTCGCATCACCACGCGCGGGCGCCTTCGGCCCGGCCCGCGGCCTGATCTGTCGTGAGTGCGGCACCGAGCGCGAGCTCGGCCCGTTCTACGCCTGCCACGAATGCTTCGGACCCCTGGAGGTCAAGTACGAGTTCGGCGACGTGACGCGCGAGCAGATCGAAGCCGGTCCGCGCAGCATCTGGCGCTACAAGGACCTGCTGCCCGTGCCGGCCGACGTCGCCTCGTTCCCGAACACGGACCCCGGGTTCACCCGTCTGGTCAAGGCCGACAACCTCGCGCGCGAGCTCGGCATCCGGTCGCTGTGGGTCAAGGACGACTCCGGCAACCCCACGCACTCCTTCAAGGATCGCGTCGTGGCCGTGGCGCTCGCCGCGGCCCGCGAGCTCGGCTTCACCGTGCTGGCCTGCCCGTCGACAGGCAACCTCGCCAACGCGGTCGCGGCCGCCGCCGCTCGCGCCGGCATCCGTGGTGTCGTGCTCATCCCCGACGACCTGGAGCCGGCCAAGATCATCGCCAGTGCCGTTTACGGCGGCTCGCTCGTCGCGGTGCGCGGCAACTACGACGACGTCAACAAGCTCGCCAGCGAGATCGCCGGCGAGGAGGCCGACTGGGCGTTCGTGAACGTCAACGTCCGGCCGTACTACGCCGAGGGCTCGAAGACCCTCGGCTACGAGGTGGCCGAACAGCTCGGCTGGCGCCTGCCCGAGCAGGTCGTCATCCCGGTCGCGTCCGGCTCGCAGCTCACCAAGGTGGACAAGTCGTTCGGCGAGCTCGCTGCCCTGGGCCTCGTCGAGGAGACCCCGTACAAGATCTTCGGCGCCCAGGCCACCGGCTGCTCGCCGGTGTCGGCCGCCTTCAAGGACGGCCACGACGTCGTGCGGCCGGTCAAGCCCGACACCATCGCCAAGTCGCTGGCCATCGGGAACCCCGCCGACGGCCCGTACGTGCTCGACGTTGCCCGCCGCACCGGTGGCGCAGTCGAGGACGTCAGCGAGGACGAGATCCGCGACGGCATCACCCTGCTCGCCCGCACCGAGGGCATCTTCGCCGAGACCGCCGGCGGCGTCACCGTCGCGACGCTCAAGAAGCTGCTCGACAACGGCCAGCTCGACCCTGACGCCGAGACCGTCGTCTTCAACACCGGAGACGGACTCAAGACCCTCGACGCGATCTCCGGTCGCGTCGGACCCACCGCGACGATTGACGCGACTTACGATGCCTTTGTCGCCGCGGGCATAGCCTGATCCTGATCCACCAGAAACGGAGAACTGCATGACCGTCTCGGTCCGCATCCCCACGATCCTGCGTACGTACACGCAGGACCAGTCCCAGGTCGCCGCCGACGGCGCCACGCTCGCCGCAGTCATCGACTCCCTGGAGTCCAGCTTCCCGGGCATCAAGTCCCGAGTGGTCGACGAGCAGGGCGCGCTGCGCCGGTTCGTCAACATCTACGTGGCCGAGGAGGACGTGCGCTTCGCGAACGGCCTCGACACCCCAACTCCCGAGGGCACGCAGATCTCGATAATCCCGGCTGTGGCTGGGGGCTGAGGGCCGGTAGGCTCACCCCCATGACTTCGGATCCTCTCCCCGACGGATCCAGCGCAGACGTGACTGGGAGTTCGGCAATGGTGCAAGGCACCGTCAAGTGGTTCAACGCGGACAAGGGCTACGGCTTCATCGAGGTCGAGGGCCAGGACGACGTCTTCGTCCACTGGTCCAAGATCAAGTCCGAGGGCTACAAGACGCTCGAGGACGGTCAGAAGGTCGAGTTCGAGGTCGTCGACGGACCCAAGGGCCGCGAGGCGCACGACGTCGAGGGCCAGTAGCCGACGAGTCCGTGTGGCCCCCGCCACGTGACGGACGACACCGCCGTTCCCGCCTATGTGTCAGTTGCGGTGTCACATAGCCGTTGGCATACTCCGAGTATGCTTTTCACCGCGAACGAACCGCCCCCCGCCGGAGGCGCCGCGCTCGACCAGGTCATCGGTCTCACCGCCGGCGCAGCCATCGTCACCGCCGGCCTTCTGTGGATCGCCTGGGCCCACCGCACGCACCGCATCGAGTGGTTCCAGAACGCCGGCGAGCGCCTGCGAGAGCGCACCGATGAACCCGGCTGGTCGTCGATCCCGACCATGTTCGTCGCGAGCTCCCTGATCGTCGCGCTGCTCGGGTTCCTCTGGGACGTCAGCCTGCACGCCGGACGCGGTCGCGATGCCGGCCCGCTGGCCAACCCGGCTCACTACCTGATCCTCTACGGGCTCTTCGCCCTGTTCGTCGCCGGCATGTCGGCGGTCGTCTACCCGCGCGACGGCGAGAAGCCGGGCATCGCGTCGGTACGCATCACCCGCCAGTGGTACGCGCCGGTCAGTGGCATCTTCATTGCCGCCTGTGGCATGTACGCACTCATCGGCTTCCCGCTCGACGACGTCTGGCACCGGCTCTTCGGCCAGGACGTCACCCTGTGGGGCCCCACCCACCTGATGCTCATCGGTGGCGCCGGCCTGTCGACTGCCGGCATCATCCTGCTTCACCGCGAGGCCGAGTTCTCCGCGGAGTGGAAGGCACGCGTGCCATCGCAGGGTTCGGAGATCTTCCACAAGTTCGCCCTCGCGTCGGCCTTCGGCGGACTGCTGATCGGCCTGTCGGTCTTCCAGGCCGAGTTCGACTTCGGCATCGCCCAGTTCCGCATGGTGCTCGAGCCGATGATGATCGCCGCCGCCGGTGCCGTGGCACTGGTCGCCGCGCGGGTGTACGGCGGGCTCGGGGTGGCTCTGTACACCGCGTTCTTCTTCGTCATCGTGCGCGGCATCGTGTCCTTCGTCGTCACCGACGTGTTCGGCGAGGCCCACCACGTCTTCCCGCTCTACCTCGGCAGCGCCGTCATCATCGAGCTGCTCGCCCTGACCAAGCTCAGGGACAAACCGTTGGTCTTCGGCGCCGTCGGCGGTCTCCTGATCGGCACGGTCGGCAGCGTCATCGAGAAGCTGTGGAACGACATGGTCTTCCAGTTCCCGTGGCCGCAGGACATCTGGCTCGAGTCCCTGGCGATGACGGTTCCGGTCGCCGTGGGCATGGGCCTGTGCGGCGCGCTCTTCGCCCTCGGCCTCCAAGGACGCCTGCCGTCGCCGAACGTCGGCCGGGTCATCGTGGTCGGCTCGATCCTGGTCATCGGAGCGGCAGCCGCCAACGGTCTGTACGCCACGGTCCCGAAAGACGCCACCGCGTCCATCACCACGACTCAGGTCGGCACCGATGCCGAGCCCGAGATCATGGCGAAGGTCTCCGTCCAGCCCGCGAACCTCATCGACGACGACCCCACCTGGGTGCAGCTCACGGCGTGGCAGGGCGGCACCGACGACACGAAGGGCGTCGTCACACACCGCCTGAAGCGCACCGGCGAGAACACCTGGGAGTCGACCCAGCCGGTTCCGGTCGGCGGCAACTGGAAGACGCTCCTGCGCGTCCAGGACGGCCGGATGCTCGCCGGTGTTCCGATCTACATGCCGGCGGACGCCCCGCTCAACGTCAAGGAGGTTCCGGCCGAACCTAAGTTCACCCGCGAGTTCGTGCCGGAGATCGAGATCCTGCAGCGCGAGCGTGACTTCGACTCACCGGCCTGGATGTGGGGCGTCGCCAACCTGATCGTGCTGCTGTGCAGCCTCGCGATCCTGGTCGGCATCTCCGTCGCCGTCAGCCGGGTGTCGCGGCGCATCGCCGAGTTCGGAGCCGCGCCGGTCGGCTCGACCCCGCCGACCTCGGATGACACATCTACTCTGACGTCATGACCCTGGCCGGTGCGCTGTACGCCCACCACGCCGCACTGCTAGCGATCCCGGCGCTCGTCCCGGCGGTGGTCGTGGTCGGGGTCGTGCTCTACATCGCCCGCAACGATCGGCGCGACGAACGCGAGGAACGCGAGATCATCGACCGCGCGTTCGAGGGAACCGACATCGACCCCGAATCGGAGAAGGACTCATGACCAAGCTCGCCGCCGTCCTGTTCGCCGCCGCACTGATCCTGACCGGGTGCGGCGGAGACACCGGCACCGTGTCGTCCTCGCCGAACCCGAGCGCCAAGGCCTCCTCGGATCACGTCGTCGTGGACATCGCCATCAAGGACGGCACGGTGACACCCCAGGGCGATCGCGTCGACGTGAAGGTCGGGCAGAAGGTCACGCTGCACATCACCTCCGACGTCGAGGAGGCCATCCACGTGCACTCCGAGCCGGAGCACGAGTACGAGCTCGCTCCCGGGCGACGACGTCGACGAAGTCGTTCACGATCGACACCCCGGGCCAGATCGCCGTCGAAGCCCACCATCTCGACCTGACGATCGTCCAGCTCGTCGTCCGTCCCTGATCGTGGTCCAGTCGCTGGTCGGTCACGGGGTCGGTGGGTCGACCGATCTGCCGATCCCGTTCCTCTACGCGATGGTCGGCGCCTCGTGGGCGCTGACGATCTCCTTCGCCGTCCTTGCCCTCGCCTGGCGCGAACCCCGGTTCGATGCCGAGCCGCTGGCTGTCGAGCCGCGTCCGCGCCGTCCGTGGCTGGCCGCCGTCGGAGTGCTGGTGACCGCCTGGTTCCTCGTCGCCCTGTTCGCCGGTCCCGATGGTCCTGCCAACGGAGGCCTCGGGGCGTTCTACATCCTGGTGTGGGTAGGCCTCGTCCCGCTGGCGCTGCTGGCCGGCCACGTGTGGCGCGACCTCTCGCCGTGGCGGACGGTCCAGGCACTGGTCGGCCGGGCAGTCGACCGACCGGACGGATTCGCCACCTACCCGCGGTGGCTCGGCTACTGGCCGGCCGTCGTGGGGCTGTTCGCCTTCGTCTGGCTCGAGCTCGCGTCGCCGGACCCCGGCAGCATCGGAGCCGTCCGCACCTGGGTCGCCGTCTTCGTGGTCGTCACGCTCGCCGGCGGCATCGTCTTCGGGCCACGCTGGTACGACCGGGCCGACCCGTTCGACGTCTACTCGGGCGTCGTCGCGCATCTGTCGCCGTTCGTCCGTGATCGCCGTTGGGACGTGCACAATCCACTGCGCACGCTGCCGCACCTGCCGATCGAACCCGGCCTCGTAGCACTGCTCGGGACGCTGCTCGGATCCACCGCTTACGACAGCTTCTCTGCATCGTCGTTCTGGCAGTCGAAGGCCCTGTCCGTGCCCGAGCACAGCCTGACGCTGCTGGGCTTCTGCGCCGCGGTCGCGCTGCTGTTCCAGGCCGCGTCCCGTGCGACTGGTGGCGTGACGTCTGAGGAGCGTGCGGCCCTTCCGGGCAAGCTGGCCCACTCGCTGGTGCCGATCGTCGTCGGCTACATCCTCGCCCACTACCTGACCTTCCTCGTCGAGAAGGGCCAGGCGGTGCTCTACGCCCTGCTCGATCCGTTCGGCCGTGGGTGGACGCCGCTCGGCGACCCGACGGTGCACTTCTTCCTGTCGGCGCACACCTCGACGCTGGCGGCGCTGAAGGTCTCGTTCGTGGTGGCCGGGCATGTGCTTGCGGTCATCGCGGCACACGATCGAGCGCTCATCGTGCTGCCCCGCGCCCACCGCTTGTCCGGCCAGATGGGCATGCTGCTGCTCATGGTCGGGTACACGTTCACCGGCCTGTTCTTGCTCTTTTCGGTTTGAGCCGATCGTCAGGGCCGGGGCCGATTGCGAACAGTTGATTAGCACTCCTATGATGAGAGTGCCAGACCACCAGATCGGTCCGATCGGGGCCGATCGCACTACGTCGACCGGAGAGATCCACACATGGCCAAGTCCATTGCTTTCAACGAGGAAGCGCGGCGCGGGCTCGAGCGCGGAATGAACCAGCTCGCCGATGCCGTCAAGGTGACGCTCGGTCCCAAGGGCCGCAACGTCGTTCTCGAGAAGAAGTGGGGTGCCCCCACGATCACCAATGACGGCGTCAGCATCGCCAAGGAGATCGAGCTCGAGGAGCCCTACGAGAAGATCGGTGCCGAGCTCGTCAAGGAGGTCGCCAAGAAGACCGACGATGTCGCAGGCGACGGCACCACCACCGCCACCGTCCTGGCCCAGGCGCTCGTGCGCGAGGGCCTCCGCAACGTGGCCGCCGGCGCCAACCCGATGAGCCTGAAGAAGGGCATCGAGGCCGCCGTCGAGGCCGTCACCGCGCAGCTGCTCGGCATGGCGAAGGACATCGAGACGAAGGAGCAGATCGCGGCCACGGCCGCCATCTCCGCCGCCGACCCGGTCGTCGGCGAGATCATCGCCGAGGCGATGGACAAGGTGGGCAAGGAAGGCGTCATCACCGTCGAGGAGTCGAACACCTTCGGCCTCGACCTCGAGCTCACCGAGGGCATGCGCTTCGACAAGGGCCACCTGTCCGGTTACTTCGTCACCGATCCCGAGCGCATGGAGACCGTGCTGGAGGATCCTTACATCCTCATCGTCAACTCCAAGATCAGCTCGGTGAAGGACCTCGTGCCGGTGCTCGAGAAGGTCATTCAATCGGGCAAGCCGCTGGTCATCATCGCCGAGGACGTCGAGGGCGAGGCTCTCGCGACGCTCATCGTCAACAAGATGAAGGGCACGTTCAAGTCCGTCGCCATCAAGGCCCCGGGCTTCGGCGACCGCCGCAAGGCCATGCTCGCCGACATCGCCATCCTCACCGGTGGTGAGGTCATCAGCGAGGAAGTCGGCCTCAAGCTCGAGAACGCCGATCTCTCGCTGCTCGGCACCGCCCGCAAGGTCGTCACCACCAAGGACGAGACCACCATCGTCGAGGGTGGCGGTGCGCAGGAGCAGATCACCGGACGGGTCAACCAGATCCGCACCGAGATCGAGAACTCCGACTCCGACTACGACCGCGAGAAGCTCCAGGAGCGTCTGGCCAAGCTCGCCGGCGGTGTCGCTGTCATCAAGGTCGGCGCGGCCACCGAGGTCGAGCTCAAGGAGCGCAAGCACCGCATCGAGGATGCCGTCCGCAACGCCAAGGCGGCCGTCGAAGAGGGCATCGTCGCCGGTGGCGGCGTGGCGCTCGTGCAGGCCACTGCAGCCGCGTTCGAGAAGCTCGAGCTCGAGGGCGACGAGGCCACCGGTGCGGCGATCGTCCGCTCGGCTGCCTCAGCTCCGCTGAAGCAGATCGCCATCAACGCCGGCCTCGAGGGCGGCGTCGTGGCGGAGAAGGTGGCCGGCCTCCCGCTCGGTCACGGCCTCGACGCCTCGACCGGCGAGTACGGCGACCTCATCGCGCTGGGCATCATCGACCCGGCCAAGGTCACGCGCTCGGCGCTGCAGAACGCGGCGTCCATCGCGGCCCTGTTCCTCACCACGGAGGCCGTCGTCGCCGACAAGCCGGAGCCTGTTCCGGCCGGCGGTGGCGCTCCCGACATGGGCGACATGGGCGGCATGGGCTTCTAGGCTCACGACTCATCAGCAACGGCCCCGGACCTTTGGTCCGGGGCCGTTGCGCTGGTCAGGGGGTTGTGGTGCCGGCGGGCGGGTGTTAGCAATGAGGTGCCACCTCGCCGGTGGACGACCGCTCGGGCGGTTCGTCGCCGGCGGGGTGGTCTCTCAGTTCTCGCCGATGTGCGTGCGCACGTCGAGCAGCTCGGGGAAGAACGTCAGGTCCAGCGCGCGGCGCAGGAAGTCGACACCGCTGGAGCCGCCTGTTCCCCGCTTGTGCCCGATGATGCGCTCCACGGTCTTGAGGTGCCGGAACCGCCAGAGCTGGAAGCTCTCCTCGACGTCGACCAGCTCCTCGCACGCCTCGTACGCCTCCCAGTGGTCGTGCGGGTCGGCGTAGATGCGGCGGAGCATCTCCACGACACCGGGATGGGCCTCATAGGGCTGCGAGACATCGCGCTCCAGCACGTCGGCGGGTACCGCGTGGCCTTGGCGCGCGAGATGGCGCAGGAACGCGTCGTAGAGGCTGGGTGCGGCAAGGTCGGCCGAAAGCTGCGCGTGCAGTGCGTCGTCGTGGGCGAACACGCCGATCATGGCGGGGTTCTTGTTGCCGAGCAGGAACTCGACGGTGCGGTACTGCGGTGACTGGAAACCCGATGCCTTGCCGAGATGGTCGCGGAACTGGACGTACTCGACCGGCGTGAGCGTCTCGAGCACCGACCACTGCTCGAACATCTGCTTCTGGATCGCCTTGATGCGCGCCAGCCGCTTCAGCGCCGGCGGGACGTCGTCGGTCTCCAGCAGGGCGATGGCCGAGCGGAGCTCGTGCACCAGCTGCTTGAGCCACAGCTCGGTGACCTGATGCTGGATGATGAACAGCATCTCGTCGTGGTGGTCCGACAGCGGCTGCTGCGCGGAAAGCAGCGCGTCGAGGTGCAGGTAGCCCGCGTAGGTGAGCTCGCCGCGCAGGTCGGTGGCGACACCCTCCTCGATCGGCCGGTAGGACGTCATCCGGCCACGCTAACCCGTTCCGTGATCAGGATGGCAGCTCGACCGCGTCGAGGGCGAGCAGGATGCTGCCGACCGCGGACGACTGGTCGCCGAGCGCGGCTCGCTCCACCCGGATCTCCCGTTCGACCGGCTCGAGCGCGTGCCGCCGCATGCCATCGCGGACCCCGTCGAGCAACAGGTCGCCCGCGGCAGCGAGGTCGCCACCGACGACGATGATCTCCGGCCCGATGAGGTTGGCGATCATCGCCGCGGCCCGACCCAGGTAGCGTCCGGCGTCCTCCATCAGCCGACGCGCGCTGACGTCCTCCGCCTGCGCGAGCTCCACCAGGCCGGCGATCGTGATGTCGGGCTGGAGCGGCGCGAGCTGGTTGACCAGGGAGAAGCCGCCCACGTACGCCTCGAGGCAGCCGCGGCTGCCGCACCGGCACAGCGGTCCGTTCTCGTCCATCGTCATGTGGCCGATCTCGCCGGCCGTGCCGAGCCCGCCGCGATAGACCCGGCCGTCGAGCACGAGGCCGGCGCCGACTCCGGATGCGATCTTGAGGTACACCATCGACGAGAGCCCTACGCCCGCACCGACCCGGGATTCCGCGAGGGCGCCGAGGTTGGCGTCGTTGTCGGCGACGGTCGGCACGCCGAACACCGCGGCGGCGGCCTCGGCCGCTTGGACGCCGACCCATCCGGGCAGGATCGAGCCGGAGTCGATGACCCCGGTGCGTCCGATGGGCGAAGGAAGCCCCAGGCCGATGGCCTGCAGCGCACCGTGCGTCTTCGGAAGATCGGAGAGCAGGCCCTTGAGCAACCGGCGTGCCAGCGCGAGTCCTTCCTTGTGGCCGTGGTCGTTGTCGAGCGGCCGCTGTTTGGTGGCGATGACCTGGCCGGCGAGGTCGCCGATCGAGACCTGCACGTGCGAGTGCCCGAAGTCGACGCCGGCCACCAGGCCGGCTTGACGGGAGATGCGCACCGTCGCGCCGCGGCGACCTGACCCGGCGGTCTGCTCGAGGAATCCGGCCGTCGAGAGGACCCGGACGATGTTGGAGACCGTCGCCGGCGCCAGCTCGGTGAGCCGGGAGATCTCGGCCTGACTGAGCTCGTTCCCGGCCCGGATCGCGTCGACGACTCGGTGCTGGTTCGCCGTCCGCAAGGACGCGGTCGAACCCGGGGCAGACATGGGGACACTCTGACCGATCGACCTGTAGCCGTCAAGACATGGAGACAAAACAAGCTTGGTGACGATTTTGAGACGATTAGTGTTCAAGTCTTGACGGCAACGGTGTGACGGGCAACACTAGGCAGAACTTCGGCGCACACGGGTGCGTCCAGACAGTTCCTGGAGGAATGGTGAACAGAATTTCACGCGCCGCCGTCTTGACGGCCGCAGCTGTCCTGTCGCTGGGGGCCCTGGCCGCCTGTGGCTCGAACAGCGACGACGGGGGTGGAGGCAAGGGCAAGACGATCGCCCTGCTGCTCCCCGAGAGCAAGACCACCCGCTACGAGGCGTTCGACAAGCCGCTCTTCGAGAAGAAGATGAAAGAGCTGTGTTCCGACTGCAAGCTCAACTACCTCAACGCCGACCAGGATGCCTCGAAGCAGCAGCAGCAGGCTGAGTCGGCCCTGACGAACGGTGCGTCCGTGCTGGTTCTCGACCCGGTCGACGGCAAGGCTGCCGCCGGTGTCGTCAAGTCCGCCAAGTCGTCCAAGGTCCCGGTGCTCGCCTACGACCGCTTCATCGAGGGCGCCGACTACTACCTGTCCTTCGACAACGAGACCGTCGGCAAGAAGCAGGGCGAGGCGCTCGTGGAGGCCACCGGCGACAAGGGCCAGATCCTGATGCTCAACGGTGCTCCCACTGACCCGAACGCGGCTCAGTTCAAGAAGGGTGCGCACAGCGTGCTCGACGCGAGCAACCTGAAGATCGCCGCCGAGTACGACAACCCCGACTGGACGCCGGAGAACGCACAGAAGTTCACCAGCAGCCAGCTCAACAAGATCGACCCGGCCGACGTCGCCGGTGTCTATGCCGCCAACGACGGTCAGGCCGGTGGCGTCTACGCCGCCCTGCGCGCCGCGGGTGTCAAGAAGATGCCGCCGATCACCGGTCAGGACGGCGAGCTTGCTGCCATCCAGCGCATTGTCGCCGGGCAGCAGTACATGACGGTCTTCAAGGCCTACAAGATCCAGGCCGAGAAGTCCGCCGAGACCGCGGTCCAGCTCGCCAACGGCGAGGACGTCACGGGCACGACCGACTTCCAGGGCGTCAAGTCCTTCATCTTCGACCCGGTGGTCGTCATGACGGACAACGTCCAGAAGGAGATGATCGACGCCGGCTACTACACGGCCGACCAGATCTGCACCGCGGACTACGCGGACGCGTGCAAGAAGGCTGGAATCAGCTGATCGGGACGGGAGCGGGACAGGGACACCCCCTGTCCCGCTCCTGCCACCTCCGCACCCGGAAAGGTTCTAGGGTCTTGCCATGACTGCCACCGCAACAGCACCCGTGCTCTCGATGACGGGCATCGGCAAGCGATTCGGCGCCGTGCAGGCGCTCCAAGACGTCGCGATCGAGGTTCACCCCGGCGAGGTCGTGGCCCTGGTGGGCGACAACGGCGCCGGCAAGTCGACGCTCGTCAAGATCATGGCCGGCGTCTACACCGCCGACGAGGGCGAGATGGTCTTCGACGGCAAGCCGGTCACGGTCAACGGCCCAAAGCAGGCGCAGGACCTCGGCATCGCGACCGTCTTCCAAGATCTCGCCCTCTGCGACAACCTCGACGTCGTCGCCAACCTCTATCTCGGCCAGGAACACACGACCGGCGGCACCTTGGACGAGGTCGAGATGGAGAAGCGCTCGTGGGAGCTGCTGCGCCAGCTCTCCGCCAAGATCCCGTCGGTCCGCATCACCATCGCCTCGCTCTCCGGCGGCCAGCGCCAAACCGTCGCCATCGCCCGCAGCCTCGTGGGCGACCCCAAGGTCGTCATGCTCGACGAGCCCACTGCCGCGCTGGGTGTCGCGCAGACGGCCGAGGTGCTCAACCTCGTCGAACGCCTGCGCGGTCGTGGCCTCGGGGTGGTGCTGATCAGCCACAACATGGCCGACGTCCAGGCGGTCGCCGACCGCATCTACGTGCTGAGGCTCGGGAAGAACGGCGCGGAGTTCTCCATCGGGGACGTCACCACCGAGCAGCTCGTCGCCGCCATCACCGGTGCCTCCGACAACGTGGTGTCTCAGCGCGCCGCGCGCGGGGAAGAACCGCTCGCCCCGGGGGACATCACCCCGGACGACCCGACCACGGAAGGGCCGGACGCATGAGCACCTCGCTCGATCGCAGCGACGAGCGCCTCACGGTCGACTCCTCGCCCCGCGCCCTGCTGGACGGCTTCCTGCGACGCATCCGGTCCGGCGACCTCGGCATGATGCCCGTGATCATCGGGCTGATCGTCATCTGGATCGTCTTCTACACGCAGAACTCGCGCTTCCTGTCGTCGCGCAACCTGGTCGAGCTGAGCCTCGACTCGGCCACGATCGGGATGATCTCCATCGGCGTCGTGCTGGTGCTGCTGCTCGGTGAGATCGACCTGTCGATCGGGTCCGTCAGTGGCGCGTCGGGGTCGATTCTCGCGGTGCTGCTCGTTTACCACGGGTGGTCGCTGCCGACGGCGATTCTTGCGGCGGTCGCCACGGGCCTGGCCATCGGCGTCCTCTACGGACTCCTCTACACCCGGTTCGGAGTGCCCAGCTTCGTCATCACGCTGGCCGGCCTGCTGGGTTTCCTCGGGCTGCAGCTCGCCGTGCTGGGCAGCAACGGCACCATCAACCTGCCGGTGAACTCCTCACTCGTCGACTTCGCCAACTTCAAGTTCCTCCCACCGGCCGTCTCGTACGCGCTGGCCGCGCTGGCCGGCGTCCTGTACTTCGTGGGCCGAGCGGCCACGATCCGTCGGCGGACCGCAGCCAACCTCTCGGCGGCGTCGATCCGCAGCGTCGCCGTCCGTGCCGTCCTGATCGCCGGTGCCATCGCCGCCGGCGCCTACTACCTGAACCTCGACCGCGGCATCGGCTACATGCCCTTGCTGTGGATCCTCACGGTCGTCGTTGTCGACCTGATGCTGCGGCGCACGTCCTGGGGTCGCCACGTCTTCGCCGTCGGCGGCAACGAGGAAGCGTCACGCCGAGCCGGCATTGCGGTCGACCGGGTCTACCTCTCGGTGTTCGCCCTGTGCTCGGGCTTCGCGGCCGTGGGCGGCGTACTCGCCGCGGCGCGGCTGCAGTCGGTCGCGCAATCCAGCGGCGGCACCGACACCAACCTGATGGCCATCGCTGCGGCCGTCATCGGCGGAACCAGCCTGTTCGGCGGTCGTGGATCGGCCTACGCAGCGCTGTTCGGCATGCTGGTGCTGCAGTCGATCACCAGTGGCCTCAACCTCATCGGCGTGGAGGCCGAGGTCCGCTTCATGGTCACCGGAGCCGTGCTGCTCCTGGCAGTCACGATCGATTCGCTGTCCCGGCAGGCGCGCAAGAGCAGTGGGCGGGGCTAGCGCTCGCTCTTGAACCGCATGGCAGGGTTGGTCCATGTCGTTGATTGAGGCCACCGGTCTCGGGAAGTCCTACGGGGCCACTCGCGCCGTCGACGGACTCGCCTTCACGGTGCGTCCGGGTAGCGTCACCGGATTCCTGGGCCCGAACGGCTCCGGCAAGTCCACGACGATGCGCCTCATGCTCGGCCTCGACCACGGCGAAGGGCGCACGACGTTCGACGGCCGCACGTTCAGCGAGCTCCAGCACCCGATGCGTCACGTCGGCGCCCTGCTGGAGGCGAAGCCGTTCCACCCCACCCGTCGGGCCCGTGACCACCTGCGGATGCTGGCCGCGGCCAACGGCATCAGCAGCAAGCGAGTCGACGAGGTGATCGCGCTGGTGGGGCTCGAGTCGGTGGCCCGCGGGCGTCCGAAGAAGTTCAGCCTCGGCATGGGACAGCGGCTCGGCATCGCCGCGGCTCTCCTCGGCGACCCCGACACCCTGCTGCTCGACGAACCGAGCAACGGCCTCGACCCGCAGGGCATCACCTGGCTGCGCACGCTGCTCAAGCACCTCGCCGGCGAGGGCCGCTCCGTGTTCGTCTCCAGCCACCTGCTGCAGGAGATGGCCGTGCTGGCCGACGAGCTCGTCGTCATCGGACGTGGGCGGCTGGTCGCCAACGGTCCGGTGGCGGACTTCGTCACGGCGAGTGGACTCGGCACCGTCGAGGTGACGTCGCCCGACCTGGCGATCCTGATTCCCGTGCTCAAGGGACAAGGAGCGACGGTCGTCGGCTCGGGAGAATCCGTCACCGTCACGGGCCTCGGGGCCGCCGCGATCGGCGACGCCGCCCACGAGTTCGGCGTTCGTCTGCACCAGCTGGTCGACCGGCAGGCGACCCTCGAAGAGGCGTTCCTGTCCGCCACGGGCAAGGACGAGGAGTTCCGGGGGCAGGACCAGTGATCGACGCCCTGCGCTACGAGATCGTCCGCCTGCGCACGATCCGTTCGACCTATTGGCTGATCGGCATCCCGCTGAGCCTCCAGTTGCTCATCTCCATGCTCATTGCCTGGCTGTTTCCGGATTCCGGCCCGCTCTCCGGCGGTGACGACTCCTTCGCAATCCTCATCACGGTCGGCGCATCGCTGGGCGTCGCTCCACTGTTCGTCGCCTACGTGATGGGCCTGCTGGGCGTGTTCTCCATGGGGCACGAGTACCGGCACGGGATGATCCGCGCGACGCTGACGGCACTTCCCAGCCGGAGCGCTGTCTTGGCCGCGAAGGTCGCGACGACGGCGACCATCGCGTTGGCGGTGGCATTCGCCTGCAGTCTCCTGACGTTGTTCAGTGCTGCGATCTTCGGTGTGGGGATGCCATCGTTCTCCGGGTGGCGCGATCTCACCCTGGGGACGGTGCTGTTCACGGTCTTCTTCGCGTTGTCGGGCCTGGCCATGGCCACCATCACTCGTAACCAGACGTTCGCGGTCGTACTCGTCCTGCTGATCCCCACGGTGGTGGAGTCGATCATCAAGACCATCGTGCTGGCGATCAAGGTGTCCTCCGACGATCCGGGCGCCGAGGGGGGCATCGCGTCGCTCGTACGCTTCCTGCCGTACGACGCCGGCGGGCAAATGTACACACGGCTCTCGATCGGCCGCATGCTCGAGATCTTCGGGATCGTCCCGTTCGGGCCGGTGGGCGGTGGTCTGGTGATGGGCACGTTCGTGGTCATCCTGCTGGCCATCAGCGCGGCACTCTTCCTTCGCCGCGACGCCTGAAACCCGCTGTTACAGTTCCGGAGTCATCTGGCCCGGCGACAGGAGTAGACCGTGAGCGACCTCGCGTACCGCCTCAAGGTGTTCCGGCAGATCGGGCTCGCCAAGCCGCAGCTGCCGCACCGTCTGGCGATCGCCGGGTACCAGCTCGTCAAGTGGGGTCCCGGGTTCCCGGCCGCGGTCGCCGCGGCCGCCGCGCGGTTCCCTCGGCAGACCGCGATCATCGACGACATCGGCGAGATCACCTGGGCCGAGCTGCGCGACCAGGTCAACCAGCTCACCCGGGCCTTGCAGGAGCGCGGCATCGAGCCGGGTGACTCGGTGGCGCTCCTGGCCCGCAACCATCGCTACATCGTCATGTCGATGATCGCGATCATGCAGGCCGGCGCCCGGGTGCTGCTGCTCAACACGATGGCCAGCGGCTCCCAGCTCACCGAGCTCGCCACCCGCGAGGGCGCGAAGTTCATCATCCTCGACGAGGAGTTCTTGCCCGTCGCCGAGAACGTCGACCGCGACCAGCTGCTGCTCGCCTGGACGGACGGCGAGCACGACGTCCCGAGCGTCGCCGACATCCTCGAAGGCCAGTCCGCCAAGCAGCCGGCCAAGCCAGACAAACCGGGCACGGTCATCATCTTCACCTCGGGCACGACCGGGCTGCCCAAGGGCGCACAACGGTCGGAGCCCGAGGGCCTCGATCCGCTGGTGTCGTTCTTCGGCGCGATCCCGTACCGCGGCAACTCGACGGTGGTGCTGGGCGCGCCGCTGTTCCACTCGTGGGGCCTCATCAACTTCAGCTTCGGCCTGTCGACGGTGCCCACCTACGTCATGCGGCGACGCTTCAAGGCCGATCAGGTGCTCGAGGACATCGAGAAGCACCAGGCCGAGGTCCTCGTCGTGGTGCCGCTGATGATGCAGCGCCTGGTCGACGCCGAGAAGGCGGGCAAGACCGATGTGTCGAGCCTGCGCATCACCGCGGCCAGCGGTTCCGCGCTCGCCGGTGAGCTCGCGACCAACTACATGGACACGTTCACCGACTCCGTCTACAACTTCTACGGCGCCACCGAGACCGGCTGGGTCACCGTCGCGTCGCCGAAGGATCTGCGGGCCGCGCCGGGCACGGCCGGCCGGCCGCCGTGGCACACCACCGTGCGCATCCTGGGCGCCGACGGCAAGGAGGTCGCGCAGGGCGAGACCGGCACCATCTACGTCGCCAACGACATGCCGTTCGGCGGCTACACCGACGGCAACACCAAGGCCTTCTCCGACGACATGATGAGCACTGGCGACCTCGGCCACTTCGACGAGGACGGCCGCCTGTTCGTGTCCGGTCGCGACGACGACATGGTGGTCTCCGGCGGCGAGAACGTCTTCCCGCGCGAGCTGGAGGACGCCCTCATCGACCACGACGACATCACCGATGTGGTGGTCACCGGCATCGACGACAAGGACTGGGGCCAAGCCCTCGCCGCGTACATCGTGACGAAGGACGGCGCGACGCTCGACCACGACGACGTCGTCGCGTACGCCAAGGATCGGGTGGCCCGCTTCGCGGTGCCCCGCAAGACGATGTTCCTCGACGAGCTGCCACGCAACCCCACCGGCAAGGTCATGAAGCGCGAGCTCCCCGACTTTGACTGACGGGATTTCTCCACCCGCTGTGGCAGGCTGACCGCGTGGACATCGCCTACGACCCGAAGCCGGATGGACGTCCCGACCCGGGTGAGGTCGTATGGACGTGGGTGCCGTACGAGGACGACCCGAACCAGGGGAAGGACCGCCCGGTGCTCCTGGTCGGACGCGCTGGGGAGCAGCTGTTCGGCCTGATGCTGACGTCGAAGGACCACCACCGCGACCACGACCAGGAGGCCCGCGAGGGACGCTTCTGGTACGACCTCGGGCCGGGGCCGTGGGACTCCAAGGGTCGCCCGAGCGAGGTCCGCCTCAACCGGCTCATCCTGATCGACCCGGCCACCGTCCGCCGGGAGGGCTCCGTGCTCGACCGGGAGCGCTTCGACGCCGTGGCCGCCGCTGCCGCTCCGTACCTGCCATGAGCACCGTCCGCAGCATCGACCGGTTCCAGCGACGCCACCCGGTCGTCGGCTTCCCGCTGGCGGTCGTCTACAAGTACGTCGACGACCAGGGTCCCTACCTGGCGGCGATCATCGCGTTCTACGCGTTCATCGCGATCTTCCCGTTGCTGCTCATCTCCACCTCGATCCTGGGCTTCTTCCTCCAGGACGACCCGGCTCTGCGCGAACGGCTGCTCGACACGGCGCTGAGCCAGTTCCCCATCGTGGGTGACGAGCTCGGACGCCCCGGGGGCCTGCAGGGCAGCACCTCGGCGATCGTGGTCGGCTCGCTCGCCGCGACGTACGGCTCGCTCGGCCTCGGTCAAGCCGCCCAGAACGCCGCCAACATCGCCTGGTCCGTGCCGCGGAACAGCCGGACGAACGCCGTGCTCCAGCGCGTGCGCAGCCTGCTGTTCCTTGCGTTCGCCGGGCTCGGCATCCTGGCGCTGGCCATCACGTCGTCGGTGCTCGCCAACCCGGATGCCTTCGACGGTGTCGTCGAGGGGAACGTCGGCTGGCTGGCTCGCGGCGTCGGCTTCGTGTTCACGTCGATCATCTTCATCGGGTTGTTCCGCCTGGTGAGCGCCGGACGGGGGTCGACGCGCTCGGTGCTTCCGGGTGCCCTCGCCGCGTCCGTGATGTGGCAGCTGCTCCAGGTCGTGGGCAACTCGTTCGTCACGAACGTCATCGGCTCGGCCAGCCAGATGACTGACACGTTCGCGCTCGTGCTCGGCCTCGTCGCCTTCCTCTACCTCGCCGGCATGCTGACCGTGCTCGGCCTGGAGATCAACGTGGTGCTGCGCCGCCGGCTCTACCCCCGCGCACTCCTCACCCCGTTCACCGACAACGTCTCACCGACCGAGGCGGACCTCAAGGCCTACACCGGGTACGCGAAGTCGCAACGCCACAAGGGATTCCAGTCCATCGAGTCGACCTTCGAGAAGCAACCCAAGCCGCCGTCCCGGTAGGCTTTGTGGCCGCAGGCCAACGACGATGACGTGAGGAAACGCCATGCCCACGGGCAAAGTGAAGTGGTACGACGCCGACAAGGGATTCGGGTTTCTGACCCAGGATGACGGCGGCGACGTCTACGTGCGTTCGGACGCCCTGCCCGAGGGCGTCACCACCTTGAAGGCCGGTGCGAGGGTCGAGTTCGGCATCGCCCAGGGACGTCGTGGCGACCAGGCGCTGCAGGTGCGCGTGCTCGAGCCAGTCGGGTCGGTCTCGCGTTCGCAGGCGCAGGCTCGCCGCAAGCCACCCGAGGACATGGTGGCCATCGTCGAGGACCTCATCCGGCTGCTCGACGGGCTCGGTGAGGCCTACCGGCACGGCCGTCACCCCGACCACAAGGCCGCCAAGCCGGTCGCGCAGCTGCTGCGCGCGCTGGCCACAGAACTCGATGGCTGAGGGTTGGACGGCAGAGGGATTCGGGGCCTGACATGAACTCGTACTCGCTCAGCGACATCGAGCCGCGGCTCACGCCGAGCGAGCGCATGCCGGTGCTGTTCGTCGGGCACGGCAACCCGATGAACGCGATCTCCGACAACGTGTACACGCGGGAGTGGGCGCGGGTCGGCAGCGAGCTGCCCGAGCCGCAGGCCATCGTCGTCATCAGCGCGCACTGGCTCACGCCCGGTTCCACCCACATCACCGACGCACCACGCAACAAGGTCATCTACGACTTCGGCGGCTTCCCCGACGAGCTGTACCACGTGCCGTACCCGACGAAGGGCGACGCCGAAGTGGCGCGCTTCCTCGCGCTCCAGCTGGCCGAGTACGAGGCCCAGCTCGACGCCCAGTGGGGTCTCGATCACGGCACCTGGTCCGTGCTCAAGCACCTTGCGCCCGAGCCGGAGATGCCGGTGCTGCAGGTCAGCATCGACTACACCAAGCCCTTGCCCGAGCTTTTCGAGCTGTACTCACGGTTGCGGGCGCTCAGGCACCGCGGCGTGATCTTCATCGGCAGCGGCAACATCGTGCACGCCCTCAACCGGGTCAAGTGGGGCGGCGGTTCGGCGTGGGACTGGGCCGAGCAGTTCGACGCCGACACGGCCGAGGCGCTGCGCGAACGGCGCACCGACCTCCTGCTCGATCCGTACGGCACGTGGGCGGAGGCCCGCATCGCGGTGCCGACCGACGACCACTACCGGCCGATGGTGGCGGCCCTGAGTCTGCTGGAGAACGACGAGGACATCACGTTCTTCAATGAAGCCATCGACATCGGGTCGGTGGGCATGCGCTCCTTCGTCACGGCCTGAGTGGGGTCGGCGGCGGGTTGAGCACCCGGGCCATCACGAACGACAGCCAGGCCAGCAGGATCACCGCGGTGACGATCATGCCGAGCGGAGCCGACACGTCGAGCGTGAACAGGCCGATGCCGAGCAGCCCGCCGGTCACCCACGACAGCTGCAGGAGCGTCTCGGAGCGGGCGAACATGCTGGTGCGCACCTCCTCGCCGACGTCGCGTTGAATGAGTGCGTCGAGGCTGAGCTTGCCCAGCGACTGGCACAGACCCACGGTCAGGCCGAGGAGAGCGGCGATCGGCCACTTGAAGAACGACGCCGCCAGGACGAGCACCACCACGTCGAGCACGAGCACCGCCAGCACGACGCGTTCGGGTCGGCGCGACTTCGTCCAGGAGCCGACGACGATGCCCAGCGTGTTGCCCAGTCCGGCGGAGCCGATGACCAGGGCCATCAGGATCGTGGCGTTGCCGCCCCAACCCATCGAGTCGGGTGGCTCCCGCAGGACGAACGCCATGAAGATGGTGAGGAACCCGGTGAGCAGCCGCAGTCCGGCGTTGCTGCGCAGGCCGTTGACGACGTCGCGGGAGATGGTGATCCCGTGCCGCCCGCCCATGGTGACGCTCTCTTCGCCCTCGCTGGAGTCGACTCGCTCGGGCAAGAGGATGGCCAGGACCGTGCCGATGACGAACAGCACGGCCGCGTATCGCAGCGCCCACGGCGCCCCGATGGCTGCCGCCCCGACCGCGAGCGGCGCGGAGATGACGGCCGCGGCCGTGCCGGTGAGCGAGATGCGCGAGTTGGCCTTGACCAGCGTGAACTCCGCCGGCAGCAGCCGTGGCACTGCGGCTGCGCGGGTGACGCCGTACGCCTTGGATGACACCAGCACACCCAGCGCGGCGAGATAGAACGTCGCCGACTCGTCGACCACGGCACCGGCAAGCACCCAACAGCAGAACGCGCGCACCGCGAGCGTGGTGCCGATCGCCCAGCGCCGGCCGCGGCGGAAGCGGTCGAGGAAGGGTCCGATCAGCGGCGCGACCACCGCGAACGGGAGCATCGTCAGCACCAGGAACAGGGCGACCTGGCCGCTGGCCTGCTCGGTGGGGACGGTGAAGAACAGGGTGCCGGCGAGCGAGACGGCCACTGCGGCGTCGCCCGCAGTGTTGAATGCGTGCAGCTCGAGCAGGCGTGACAGCCCACTCTCACCGGCGCCGCCGGAACGCGTGAAGCGCCGGGCCCCGAGGAACGCCGAAGTGCCGCCGCGGGCGATCAGGCGTCCCGCGCCCTCGGAGAGTCGGCGTGCGCCGGCGAACCGCGACTGCTCGCCCATCGTCGGCTCAGCCTCGGGGAAAGGGGGAGGTGGACGGTCCTGCCCGGGGGGTCCCGGACGCTGGTTCTCCTCCATGTCGTCATCCTGCCTCACCCTGCAGACCCTGCAGGTTGGGACATGGGCGACAATCAGCACATGACCACCGATGCCTTGCTGACCTCTGCCGTCGACGTCGCCCGCGACGCCGCGACCGAGTCGGCCGACGCCGGGACGGTCGGTGAGCACCTGCGCTCCGTCGACGAGGGTGACGGCTTTGTCGCTCACCATTTCGCGAGCACGCAGCCCGGCTACCGCGGCTGGTACTGGTCGGTCAGCATCACCCGAGCGCCCGAGGCAGAGAAGATCACCGTCAACGACGTCGTGCTCCTGCCCGGCGACGAGGCCATCGTTGCGCCGGCCTGGACTCCGTACAAGGAGCGCATCAAGCCCGGCGATCTCGGTCCGGGCGACGTGCTGCCGCCGGAGGAGGACGACGCGCGGCTGGTGCCGGCGTGGTCGGCCGGCGACGACATCGACACCGTCGATCGTGCGTTCGCGCGCGAGGTCGGGATCGGCCGCGAGTGGGTGCTGTCGCTGGAGGGCCGCGATCTCGCCGCGCAGCGCTGGCACGAAGGCGAACAAGGTCCCCACACGCCGCTCGCCCAGCAGGCTCCCGACAGCTGCGACTCCTGCGGCTTCCTCATCAGCCTCGCCGGTCCGCTCTCCGACACCTTCGGCGTGTGCGGCAACGGGATGGCCAACGACGACGGCAAGGTCGTCGCCTTCACCCACGGCTGCGGCGCGCACTCTGGTGCGAAGCTGAGCCGCTCCGCCTCGCCGCAGCAGCTGCCGCCGCACGTCTTCGACACCATCAACGTCGACGAGGTCGACTCGTTCTGACGAGCCTGACCCGATTGGGTCCGCTCGTTATCGTTGCAGCGTGCAAGAGACTCCCGCGGTGGTCACGGACGATCCAGCGCCGCTGACCCATCGCGAGATCCTCGAAGTTCTTTTCGGCCTGCTGGCCGGGATGTTCACCGCCATCATCAGCAGCACGATCGTCGCCAATGCGCTGCCCACGATCATCGCCGAGCTCGACGGCACCCAGACCCAGTACACGTGGGTCGTCACCGCATCGTTGCTGACCATGACCGTCTCGACGCCGGTCTGGGGCAAGCTCGCCGACCTGTTCAGCAAGAAGCTGCTCGTGCAGCTCGCCCTCATCACGTTCGTGATCGGCTCGGTGCTCGCAGGTCTGTCACAGAACGTTCCCCAGCTGATCGCCATGCGTGCGGTGCAGGGTGTCGCGATGGGAGGCTTGATCGCCAACGCCCAGGCCATCATCGGCTCGATCATCCCGCCGCGGGAGCGTGGCCGGTACAGCGGCTACATGGGCGCCACGGTGGCGGTCGGCACCGTCTCGGGTCCGTTGATCGGCGGCCTCATCGTCGACGCGCCCGGGCTGGGATGGCGCTGGTGCTTCTACGTCTGTGTGCCGCTCGCCGTGATGAGCCTCGTCGTGCTGCAGCGCTACCTGCGCATCCCGATCATTCGCCGCGACGTCTCGATCGACTACGCCGGCGCCGTGCTCATCTCCATCGCGGCGTCCCTGCCACTGCTCTGGGTGTCGTTCGCCGGCACCAACTACGCCTGGATCTCGTGGACGTCGGCCCTGTTCTGGACTGGCACCATCGTGGCCACGGTACTGCTGGTCTGGGTCGAGTCGCGCCACCCGCAGCCGCTCATTCCGCTGCACGTCGTGCGCGACCGCACGACGTCCCTGGCCATCGTCGGCAGCATCGCGGTGGGCATCGGGATGTTCGGTGGTTCGGTGTTCCTCGGCCAGTACTTCCAGGTGGCCGGTGGTCGTTCGCCCACCGAAGCCGGCCTGCTGGGCATCCCGCTCATGCTCGGCTCGCTCGTCGGCACCACGGCGTCCGGCACCCTGATCACCCGGTTCGGCCGCTGGAAGCGCTACCTCGTGCTCGGCTCGTCCCTGCTCGTCCTCGGCCTCGGTTTGCTCGCAACGATCGACCACCGGACGCCCGAGTGGCACGCGATGGTGTTCATGGGCTTGATGGGCATCGGCATGGGCATGCTGCTGCAGAACTACGTGCTTGCGGTGCAGAACACCGTCGACGTCACGGAGGTCGGGGCGGCAAGCGCGACGGTCACGTTCTTCCGTTCGCTCGGCGGCACGATCGGCGTCTCGGTGCTGGGCGCGATCCTCGCGGTCCGGGTGAGCGACGACGTCACGTCCAGGCTGGCCGCCATCGGCGTGAAGCCGCGGGGTGACAGCGTCGGCGGATCGTTGCTGGACGTGAATCACCTGCCGGCACCGGTGGCCGAGATCGTGCGCTCCGCCTACGGCGACGCCACCGGAACGATCTTCGCGGTCGCCGCCGGCGTCGCCGTCATCAGCCTGATCACGGCCTTGATGATCCGCGAGGTGCCGCTGCGCACCACGGTGCGCAAGCTCTAGGGGCGCGTCTCCCTATCCGGCCCGGGGCCGCGTCACGCCGAATCCCGACCGGCGGCGTTCTCGTCGGTCGCCGCACAACCCCGGTGCGCCTCCCTCCTCGGCCTTGCCGGACCGGGCCCGGCGCACCGCGTCCTGACCGAACCGGATAGGGAGACACACCCCTAGCGCTCCTTGCGCCGACGACCGGGTTGCATGCGCAGCGCGTTGCGGCGCCGGCGGCAGTACTCGATGCCGATGAGTCCGAGGCCGAGGCCGGCCAGAGCGGTCCACATCCACCAGGTGCGGCCCTGCTCGTCGAGGGTGCCGAGGAACGGCAGGAGCGCGACGGCGGTGACGCCCCAGATGATCGTGCCGACCGTCATGGTGCGGACGCCGTCGACGTCCATCGGCTCGACCTCGGCGACGCGATGCGTGGTGCTGCCGATCTCGAGCTCGGTGACCTCGGGACGCCCGAGCTCGTGCCGGCGGGCGGCTCGCTCGAGACGTGCGCGTTCGCGGTGACCGAGCTTGCGCTCGACGGTGTCCGGGCCGTCGGTTGGACGCACCGTCCAGTCGTCACCGTCAGCCGTGCTGTCGACGCTGGCGCCGGAACCGTCCTCACTCACGCCGCCAGCGTACCCGTCGGCGTCTGCGGTGCCGGGAGTTGCTGGCATGCTGAACGACGATGAATCCCCGCTTCCGACGCCTGCTGATCCCGGGTCTCCTCGTGGGTCTGCTCGTCGTCGTCCTCCTGGCCGCGATCTTCGGTCGGGCCAACGGTGCCGAGCCGGATCAGCCGGTCGACGCCACCCCCGTCTCGACCATGGACGACGCGCGCATCACCGAGTCGAGCGGACTCGCGGTCAGCGCCAAGCACCGCGATCTTGCCTACACGATCAACGACTCCGGCAACGTCCCCACGGTCTTCGCCATCCGCATCTCCACGGGCAAGGTCGTCGGCACCACGAACATCCGCGGCACCACCTGGCTCGACACCGAAGCGCTCGCGTTGCGCGACGGCACGCTGTGGGTGGCCGACACGGGCGACAACGCCGGCACCCGCATCGACGTGGCGCTCTATTCACTCGACGAGCCCGGACGGGGCAACCACACCGTGGTACCCAAGCGCTTTCCGGTGAGCTACGCGGACGGTCCGAAGAACGTCGAGGCCATCGCCGTGCCACCCGGCGCCGGACCGATCCTGCTGCTGTCGAAGGTGGGGGCCGGCGGACTGGTCTACCGCCTCCCGGCGCCCCTGAGCGAGAACACGGCGAACGTGGCCACGCCGACGACGCGCACCACGCCAGCCTTCACGACCGACGCGACGTACACCGCCGACGGGAAGCAGGTGCTCGTGCGCAACTACCCCGTCGCCGAGGTCCGCGACGCGGAAACCTGGGACCTGATCCGCACCGACGTCCTGCCGAACCAGCCCCAGGGCGAGACCATCGCGCTCGAGCGGTCTGGCCGCTCCTACCTCATCGGCAGCGAGGGTCAGGACTCTGCGCTGCTTCGCATCGCGTTTCACGCGGATGCGGCGTCGCCGTCCCCGACGCCGATCCCGAGTGTTGCACCGCCGACGCCGAAGGAGAAGCCGGACGGCACCAGCGTGCCGCTCGGCGTGATCGGCGCCGTCGGCGGGATCGTCGCGATGGTGGTGATCGGAATTCTTCTCGCGCGTCGCCGTTCACGTCCCTCGTGAGGATGTCCCTGCCAGAATGGCCCGCATGAATCGTTGTGGTGCCAGATCAGTCCTGCGGGCCCTCGTGCTCGCCGCGGTGTGCGCCCCGACTGCCGCCCTCGGCGCGGACTCGTCAGGCAAGATCAGCGAGATCTCCGACCGGCGGATCAAGGAGTCGAGCGGCCTCAGCATCAGCCCGGCGCACGATGACCTGGCGTACACGATCAACGACGCCGGCAACGCCCCGATCGTCTTCGCCATCAAAGTCTCGACCGGCGACGTGGTCGGCACGACGCGCGTCGAGGGTGGCGACATCAAGGACACGGAGTCGATCGCCATCGACGGCAAGGGGAAGATGTGGCTCGCGGATCTCGGCGACAACGACGAGGAGCGCGACGACGTCGCCCTCTACGCCTTCCCTGAGCCCGGTCCCGGCGACCACACCGTCACGGGCAAGCGCTACCCGGTTTCCTACGAGAACGGCCCGGTCGACGTCGAGGCCTTCCTTGTCCACCCGAAGACCGGCGCGAAGTTCCTGGCCAGCAAGAACAAGAAGGACCCCGGCATCGTGTTCGCGCTGCCGAAGAAGTTGTCCGAGACGGGCCCGAATGTCGCCACCGACCTGGGCAAGCCGGTGCCGGAGGACGTCTCGGACGGAACCTTCACCATCGACGGCTCGCAGGCCCTGCTGCGGACGCGCAAGGAGGTCTTCCGGGTCGATCCGACGTCCTGGCAAACGTCCGGGACCGTGCCGGTGCCCCCGGTCGAGCAAGGCGAGAGCATCGCCATGGAGCCGGGGGGCACGTCGTTCATCATCGGGAGCGAGGGAAAGAATTCCCCGCTCATCAGGGTCGCGTTCGGCACCGATGCCACCGGCGTCGCGCCCTCCCCGACGCCCACGACCGACGAGAAGCCGTCGACTGCACCGGCGTCGAAGTCGGGTGTCGTCGTCCCCACCTGGCTGGTGGTCGCCGGCGGGCTCGTAGCCGTCGGTGGTCTGGCCGTCGTCGCGAGGTGGGTCTCCCGCCGGAGCTGAGGTTCTGGCATGCTCCGGGCATGGCCTTCACTCTCGACTCCTACTTCAAGATCAGCGACCGTGACTCGTCCGTCGTTCAGGAGGTGCGTGGCGGCGTCGTCACGTTCCTGACGATGGCGTACATCATCGTCCTCAACCCGATCATCCTGGCCGGCGTCGCCGACGCCGACGGGAAGTATCTCGGCGGCGGGTCCACACCCGGCTCCGGGTTTGCCACGATCGCCGTCGTCACCGCACTGGTGGCCGGCATCCTCACCATCCTCATGGGCGCCGTCGCGAACTTCCCGCTCGCGCTCGCCACCGGCCTCGGCCTCAACGCCTTCGTCGCCTACTCCATCGCCAGCCAGATGACCTGGGCCGATGCGATGGGCCTCGTGGTGCTCGAGGGGCTCATCATCCTGGTGCTGGTGCTCACCGGCTTCCGCAAGATGGTCTTCGAAGCCGTGCCACGCCAGCTCAAGACGGCCATCGCCGTCGGCATCGGCCTGTTCATCACGTTCATCGGGCTCGTCGACGCCGGCTTCGTGCGGACGTCGGGGCTTCCGGCCCCGCCGGTCGGGCTCGGCATCGGTGGCCAGCTGTCCGGGTGGCCGGTGCTGGTGTTCTGCATCGGCCTGCTGGTGATGATCGCGCTCTACTCGCGCGGCGTTCCCGGCGCCATCCTCATCGGCATCGCCATCACCACCGTGCTCGCCGGCTTCGTGCAGCTCCTCACCGACACCAAGGGCGCCGGCGGCAACCCGGCGTCGAAGGGCTGGAACCTCAACGTCCCGTCCTGGCCGGACGACCTCATGCAAAAGCCAGACTTCTCCCTGATCGGCGACTTCTCGCTGCTCGGCGGTATCGACCGGGTCGGCTTCATCACCGCGGCGCTGCTCGTGTTCACGCTGTTGCTCGCCGACTTCTTCGACACGATGGGCACGATGACCGCGATCGGCGCGGAGGCCGACCTCAACGACGAGGAGGGCACGCCGGAGGGCGCGCAGCGGATCCTGGTCGTCGACTCGATCGCCGCTGCCGCCGGTGGTGCGGCCGGCATCTCGAGCAACACGTCGTACATCGAGTCGGCGTCCGGCGTGGGCGACGGTGCGCGCACCGGACTCGCGAGCATCGTCACCGGCGTGCTGTTCCTGCTGTCGACGTTCCTCGCTCCGCTGGTCCAGCACATCCCCAACGAAGCAGCGGTCCCGGCCCTCGTGCTCGTCGGCTTCCTGATGATGAGCCAGGTGTCGGAGATCAGCTGGGACGACACGGAGATCGCGATCCCTGCGTTCCTCACGATCGTGCTGATGCCGTTCACGTACTCGATCACGGCGGGCATCGGCGCCGGCTTCGTCGCCTATGTCGTGCTCAAGTCAGTGCGGGGCAAGGCCGCGGAGGTGCACGCGCTGCTGTGGGTCGTGGCCGGGCTGTTCGTCGTGTACTTCGCGATCAACCCGATCACGCGGTGGCTCACCTGACGGATAGCGTGGGCGGCATGCTGATCGCGATCGACGGACAGACACCCCAGATCGACGATGCGGCGTGGGTCGCGCCGAACGCGACGCTCGTCGGATCGGTCACGATCGAGGCCGGCGCGAGCGTCTGGTACGGCGCGGTCCTGCGCGCAGACAACGAGCCGATCACCATCGGCGCCCGCTCCAACGTGCAGGACAACTGCGCCTTCCACGTCGACGTCGACTGCCCGGTCAGGCTCGGCGAGGGCGTGTCCGTGGGTCACGGCGCGGTCGTGCATGGCGCGACGATCGGCGACCACGTGCTGGTCGGCATGGGCGCGATCGTGATGAACGGCGCGATCATCGGCGACGAGTCGATGATCGCCGCCGGAGCACTCGTCACTGAGGGTATGGAGGTGCCGCCGCGCTCGCTGGTCGCCGGCGTCCCGGGCAAGATCCGGCGTGAGCTCAGCGACGCCGAGGTCGAGAGCCTGCACGAGAACGCCCGCATCTACGAGTCCCATCGCGACCTTCATCGTGACGGTCACCCGGTGTGAGGGCACTGTCGAAAGCCCGACGTTCGGTGAACGTGCGTCGCTAGACTGAGTCAGTTTCTGGTCCCGGTCAGGAGGTGCGGCGTTGCGGCAACGGCGGAAGGTCACCATCGTTGTGGCGCTCGTACTGATCGACGCGGTGCTGTTGTTCTTCCTGAGCCAGAAGGTGAACGACTCCAAGGTCGCGACCGACCGTGACACCAAGCCGGTCCGGACGACTCCTTCGCCGGCTTCCACGCCGGAGACGGTGCCGCCGGGCGGTCCACAAGGCATCGCCATCGCCGACGACGGGTCGATCTTCCGGTTCTACTCCGGGTCGTGTGACGGCGATACCGGGCCTGGGGTCACCGTCTCGACCGACGAGGGTGCGACGTTCGACGAGGTCAGCCTTCCCGACGCAGTGCGGTCGATCTTCACGTTGACGGCGAAGACTGCCGACGACGTCGAGCTGGTCGCCGCCGGCAAGGACTGCAAGCCTCAGCGTCGTGTCACGGCTGACGCCGGCGCCGGCTGGCGCACCGTCCAGGGCGTCGATGCGTGGTACCTCCAGCCGGGAACGGATGACGTGTACTCCCCGCTCGGCGCCGTGGATCCCGGCTGCATCAAGACCGTCGCGGTGGCCCCGGTGGGTCGCGCACGGTCGCGGGCCTTCTGCGCAACTGGTGTGGTGGTCGGCTCGGCCGATACCGGTCGGACCTGGCAAAGGCTGGGAGCCCTTGAGCGGGCCAAGGCCGGTACCTTCCTGACAGCCGACCTCGGATACGCGTTGGCACCCGACGGGACGTGCCGGACGCGGGTCTTCTCGTCACAGAACCGTGGAGCCACCTGGGCGCCGGCCGGATGCCTGGACGCGGCGCCGGGGCAGGCCATCGCGGCCCATCGCGACCTTGTCGCCGCGATCGCTGGTGACGACGTGTGGGTCAGCAAGGACGGCGGCCGTACCTGGGCCAAGGTGTAGGCGTCAGCGATTGCGACCGCGTCGCTCGCGTCTTTCTTTTCGAGCATTGACCGGGGAGTCGGTCCCAGGTGGAGCTGGACTCGACTCGACGTCTGGCACTGGCTCCGGCTTCACCGGATCGGTCTTCGTGCGCCGGGGTCGCCGTTCGCTGGGCTGCGGCTGGACCGACGAGGCGGCGCCAGCCTCTGACGGCTGGTCGCGAGGTTCGGTCTCCGTAGGGTGATGGCGGGCAGGCGCGGAGATACCAGAGGGCCCGCCGAACGGATCCGGCCGGTTCGACGAGATCCTGGCGGCCCTTCGTTGCTCCTTGAGGGTGGCCAGCTGCTGCTTCTTGAGCTGTTTCTCTTGTTTTCGCTGCTCCCTCTTCCCGGGAGAGGGAGGCCTCTCCGCTTCGACCGGTCGTTCGACGGGAGCAGGTGGTGCGGCTCTGACCTGCTCCTTCCGCCGCTGGCGGAGCTCCTTCCGCGTCGGTTGGTCCGGGATGTCGGTCGGACCCTTCGGTCGGACCGACGTCGACGTCGCGGCCTTCTGGGGATGCGCGATGCTCTTCGACCGGCCAGCTTCTGGGGCATACCCGTACGCATCGCCGTACCCGTCGGGGCTGTTTCGCGCCGGCATCCAGGTGATCACCGTGCTGGCCAAGCGCGCGTCGACCGAGTCGAGCCTTCCTGCCGCGGCGGCCACCTGGTCTCGAGTGGTGGTGCCGTGTCGAGTCACGAGGATGGCGCCGTCGGACTCGGCGGCAAGAATGGCGGCGTCGATGACCGGCAACAAGGGCGGGGCGTCGAGAAGGACGATGTCGAATCGGCTGCGCAGCTCCTGGATGAGCGACTTCATGGCGGCTGACTGCAACAGTTCAGCTGGGTTCGGTGGAATGGATCCGGCCGCAATGACCTTCAGGCCCCACGGTGCAGACTGCAGCGCCTCCTCGATGCCGACTCGTCCGGCGAGGATGGTCGTGACGCCGACGGCTCCCTCGAGATTGAGGTACGTGGCCACCGTCGGTCGACGAAGGTCGGCCTCGACCACGACCACCTTTTCGCCGGCCCGGGCCAGCGTGAGCGCGAGGTTGCACACGGTCGTCGACTTGCCTTCGTCAGGCACTGAGCTCGTGATGACGAACGCCCTGCTCTCGCTGCCGACGTCGATGAACAGAAGGTTGGTCGCGAGGACTCGGAACGATTCCACGCGAGGAGCGTGAGATGTGAGGTCGGTGACCAGGGGGCGCGCGAGCGCATCCCTGTCGAAGGCGATCGAGCCCAGGAGAGGCGCGTCGGCGGTGACCTCGGCGAGGTCCTGCGGCGTCGAGATCGACGTGTCGAGCATCTCGCGTATCACTGCGAGGCCGGTGCCGATCAGAAGGCCCAGGAGGGTCGCCAGGGTGAGATAGCGGACCGGCCGCGGGAAGACGGGCACGTTTGGCGTGCTGGCTCGGTCGATGAACGACGCCTTCACTGGTGCCGTCTTCTGGCCGTCGGGTGTCTCGAGCTCCCGGACATGGCGCACGAGCTCCTCGGAGAAGGCCTGGGTCAGCAGGTGGGCCCGCTCGGCGCTGGGGTCTGTGACGGTGATCGACAGAACGACCGTCCCCGGCTTCGCCTCGGCCTCGACCTGATCGGCAAGATCGCGTGGAGAGTCGGAGAGGTGCAGGCGTTCGGCCACCCGCCGTGAGATCTCCTCACCGGTCATCAGATCTGCATACGACGTGACGCGTGCCTGTGAGAACTGCCCCCCCTTGTAGGCCTCCTCGCTGGAGGACCCCGGAGTGGAGATGAACAACCGGGCGGTGGACGCGTACTGCGGGGTGACACTGAGCGTGAACAGGGCGGTGGCACCGATCGCCAGCAGGGTGACGACGACGATCGTCATCCAACGCCGACCGGGGATGCGAAGGTAGGCCTTCAGCTTCATGGGTGTCCTCCACCGTGGAACTCGGTCGATCCTATCGAGCACGCTGACGTCGCACCGGCACCCACGAGAAGGCACCCGACTGGCCCACGCGATCTGCGGCGCCTGGAAGCGTAGGCGCCCGGCGCGTGCGACGGGTTGGTCACACCAACTGGCGGCCCCTGAGCGGGCGTTCATACACTTCGCACATGGTCTCCGATCCCGGTGTGGTGCCGGTCGCGCTCGCCGAAGGCATCGATGTCGACGTCTCCGAGTGGGAGTCGGCCACCGCCGCCGTCCTGCGCAAGTCGAAGCGGCTCGCCGACGACGCGCCCGACTCCGACGTCTGGAGCGTGCTCGCGCACTCCACGCTGGACGGCATCGTCGTCACACCGCTCGGTACGCCGGTCGTATCTGCTGACCTCGCCGACCCAGGACTTCCGGGTCAGGCTCCGTTCACCCGTGGAGCCAGCGCCACCCGTGAGCTCGACGGTTGGGACATCCGCGCCTGGTTCACCGACCCAGATGTCGACGTCACCGCCGAGCACGTGGTCGCCGACGTCGAGAACGGCGTGAATTCGCTCTGGCTCGCGGTCGGTGCGGGCGCGATTCCCGCCGACGCGCTGGCCCGCATCCTCGAGCCCGTCTTCGTCGACCTCGCGCCAGTGGTCCTCGACGCACCCGACGCACCGCTCGAGGCAGCCCGGGCGCTCGATGCCGTCATCCAGGAGAAGGCCGTCGACCCGGCGCCGGGCACCAACTACGGCGCCGACCCGATCGGCGCGACCGTGCGCGGGGTGGGGGAGACGGATCTGTCCGTTGCCGCCGAGGTCGTCGAGCTGGCCCGTGCCCGCGGGGCGCGGGGCATCGTCGTCGACGCCACCGCCGTCCACGATGCCGGCGCCTCCGACGTGCAGGAGCTCGCCTACTCGCTTGCGGCCGGCGCGGCCTACCTTCGTCTGCTCGTGGGCGCCGGGCTGACCGTCGACGAGGCGGCCGGGCAGATCGACTTCCGGTACGCGGCGACCGATGAGCAGTTCATCACCATCGCCAAGCTGCGCGCGGCCCGACGCCTCTGGAACCGCGTCGCCGAGCTGAGCGGCGTCACCACCGACGCGCGCGGGCAGCGGCAGCATGCGGTCACGTCACGGCCGATGATGTCGGCCTATGACCCGTACGTGAACATGATCCGCACCACCATCGCGGCGTTCGCGGCCGGCGTTGGTGGCGCCGAAGCCGTCACCGTGCTGCCGTTCGACGAGCCGCTCGGCCTGCCCGAGGCGTTCAGCCGTCGCATCGCCCGCAACACGTCGAGCCTGTTGATCAGTGAGTCGCACGTCGCGATCGTCACCGACCCCGCCGGGGGCGCCCACTCGGTCGAGAAGCTCACCGACGACCTCGCCCGGTCGGCGTGGGCGATGTTCGGTGAGCTCGACGCACAGGGCATCGTCGAGGCGGTCGCCGACGGCAGCCTGGGTGAGCGCATCGCGGCCGCCGTCGAGGCCCGCGGGCGCGAGGTCGCCACCCGCGTCCGTCCGCTGACCGGGCTCACCGAGTTCCCGAACCTGCACGAGGAGCGACCCGATCGGCGCCCGTACGGACGCGCTCCGGTCGTGCACCGCTACGGCGAGGCGTTCGAGCAGATGCGTGACGATCGCGCGGCCACGCCGGTGTTCCTGGCGACGATGGGCCGCATCTCCCAGCACACCGCCCGGGCCACCTTCGCGGCCAACCTGCTCGCGTCCGGCGGCATCGACACCGTGACGGCCGGTGCCACCGAGGGCGTCGACGACGTCGTCGCGGCCTACGCGGAATCATCGAATGGGGCCGGCGACCTGCCGGTCGTCTGCCTCGCCGGTCCCGACTCCGCGTACAAGGAGTGGGGGGCCGACCTGGTCACAGCGCTGCGCGAGGCGGGTGCCCGCCACGTGATCGTCGCCGGAAAGGCCGACATCGGCGCCGACGACAACGCAGCGACGGGTCTCGACGCACTCGACTTCCTCCACCGCACGAGGGAGGTGCTGGCGTGAGCATCCCCGAGTCATTCGCCGACTTCCCCCTCGATCCGGACGAGCCGTACGAGCCGGACCCGAAAGCGTACGAGCACGCCACCGACGGCGCTGAGCCGTGGGACGCGCCAGAGGGCATCCCGGTCCACCCGCTCTACACCGCGGCCGACCTCGACGACGTGGACGCACTCGACACTTACCCCGGCCTCGCCCCGTTCCTCCGCGGCCCCTACCCGGCGATGTACACGACGCAGCCGTGGACGATCCGCCAATACGCCGGCTTCTCCACCGCCGAGGAGTCGAACGCCTTCTACCGCCGCAACCTCGCCGCCGGCCAAAAGGGACTCTCGGTCGCCTTCGACCTCGCCACCCACCGCGGTTACGACTCCGACCACCCGCGCGTCCGCGGCGACGTCGGCATGGCCGGTGTGGCCATCGACTCCATCTACGACGCGCGCCAGCTGTTCGACGGCATCCCGCTCGACGAGATGAGCGTCTCCATGACGATGAACGGCGCCGTGCTGCCGGTGCTCGCGCTCTACATCGTCGCGGCCGAGGAGCAGGGGGTGCCGCCTTCAAAGCTGTCCGGGACCATCCAGAACGACATCCTCAAGGAGTTCATGGTCCGCAACACCTACATCTACCCACCGGCGCCGTCGATGCGGATCATCTCCGACATCTTCGCGTTCACGGCGGCCAAGATGCCGCGGTTCAACTCCATCTCGGTGTCCGGCTACCACATCCAGGAAGCCGGAGCGACGAACGACCTCGAGCTCGCGTACACGCTGGCCGACGGGGTCGAGTACATCCGCGCCGGACTCGACGCCGGGCTCGACATCGACGCGTTCGCGCCGCGCGTGTCGTTCTTCTGGGCCATCGGCATGAACTTCTACATGGAGATCGCCAAGATGCGCGCGGCCCGCGCGTTGTGGTCGCGGCTGGTGTCGGACTTCAAGCCGGAGAATCCCAAGTCGCTGAGCCTGCGCACGCACAGCCAGACGTCGGGTTGGTCGCTCACCGCGCAGGACGTCTACAACAATGTGGCCCGCACCTGCATCGAGGCGATGGCGTCGACGCAGGGCCACACCCAGAGCCTGCACACCAATGCCCTCGACGAGGCCATCGCGCTGCCCACCGACTTCAGTGCGCGCATCGCCCGCAACACCCAGCTGCTGCTGCAGCAGGAGTCCGGCACCACCCACACCATCGACCCGTGGGGCGGCTCCTACTACGTGGAGAAGCTCACCCACGACCTCGCCAACCGCGCCTGGGCGCACATCCAGGAGGTCGAGGAAGCCGGTGGCATGGCGAAGGCGATCGAGGCCGGCATCCCCAAGATGCGGGTCGAAGAGGCCGCCGCGCGGACGCAGGCTCGCATCGACTCCGGACAGCAGGCCGTCATCGGCGTGAACACCTACCGCCTGCCGCTCGAGGACGACCTCGACGTGCTCAAGGTCGACAACGCGTCGGTGTACGAGCAGCAGGTGGCCAAGCTCGAGAAGCTGCGGGCCGAGCGCAACCAGGACGAGGTCGACCGCACCCTAGCCGCCCTCACCGCGAGCGCCGAGAAGGGCGGGGCGCATGGCTCGCTGGAGGGTAACCTGCTCGGTCTCGCCGTGGACGCTGCTCGAGCCAAGGCGACGGTGGGTGAGATCTCCGACGCGCTGGAGAAGGTGTACGGGCGTCACCAGGCCGTGATCCGTACGATCTCAGGTGTGTACCGCGCAGAGTCAGGTTCTGGGGCCGACCCCGGCGGCAAGGTCGCCAAGGTCATCAAGGCCACCGAGGAGTTCGAGAAGGCCGAGGGACGTCGGCCCCGCATCCTCGTCGCCAAGATGGGCCAGGACGGTCACGATCGCGGCCAAAAGGTCATCGTCACGGCGTTCGCCGACATGGGCTTCGACGTCGATGTGGGCCCGCTGTTCTCCACGCCGGAGGAAGTCGCGCAGCAGGCCGTCGACGCCGACGTCCACATCGTCGGCATCTCCAGCCTCGCGGCCGGTCACATGACTCTCGTCCCGCAGCTCAAGGAAGCCCTGAAGGAGCTGGGACGCAACGACATCATGGTGGTCGTCGGTGGCGTCATTCCACCGGACGACGTCCCGGCGCTCAAGGAGATGGGCGCCGCCGAGGTGTTCCTCCCCGGCACCGTCATCGCCGACTCCGCCCTGAGCCTGCTCGACAAGCTCCGCACCAGCCTGCAGCACTGATGACCACCCCAGAAAAACGCTCGCAGAGCTCGCGTTTTCCCGGGGACCCCGGATGAGCAACCTCGCCGAGGACGTCCTCGCGGGACGCCGAGCCGCCATCTCACGGGCCATCACGCTCGTCGAGTCGAGCCGGCGCGATCATCGAGCATCTGCGCGCGAGCTGCTCGAGACTCTGAACCCCAGAGCCGGCGGCGCAGTGCGCGTCGGCATCTCCGGTGTGCCCGGCGTCGGCAAGTCCACCTTCATCGAGGCACTCGGCACGTGGCTCGTCTCCGAGGGTCACAAGGTCGGAGTGCTCGCCGTCGATCCGTCCAGCATCCGCACCGGCGGCTCGGTGCTGGGCGACAAGACCCGCATGGCCGCGCTCGCCGTCAACCCGGACGCGTACATCCGACCGTCGCCCACCGCCGGCACCCTCGGCGGCGTCGCCCGCGCCACCATGCAGGCGATGACGGTGCTGGAGGCCGGCGGCTTCGATGTCGTGCTCGTCGAGACGGTCGGCGTCGGCCAGTCCGAGATCACCGTCGCCGGCATGGTCGACACTTTCTTGTTCCTCACGCTGTCCCGCACCGGCGACCAGCTGCAGGGCATCAAGAAGGGCATCCTCGAGATCGCCGACGTCATCGCCGTCAACAAGGCCGACGGCGACCGCGAGCGGGAGGCTGAAGCAAGCGCGAAGGACCTGGCCGGCGCCCTCCGCCTCGTGTACGCGGGTACGAACGACTGGGTGCCGCCGGTGCTCACCTGCTCGGCCCTGGAGGGACGCGGCATCGACACCGTCTGGCAGCACGTCATCCGGCACCGCGAGTTCATGGGCAAGAACGGCCTGCACGACAAGAGGGCCCAGCAGCAGCTCGACTTCACCTGGGCCCTCGTCCGCGACGAGCTCGACCAGCGCTTGCGCCACGACGACGACGTCGCCGCCGTGCGGGCCGAGGTCCGCGACGCCGTGCTGGCCGGGGAGATGCCCGCCGCCACGGCGGCCGACAAGATCCTCGAGGCCTACGACAGCGAATAGTCCGAAAGGACTAGTCAGACCTAGTTCTGTATGACTAAGGTCCGAGGAGCGCCTGACCAACCAGGTCGGCGAACCAGGGGGGAAACACATGTTCAGTCGAGCTCTCGTCGCGGCGGCAGGAGTGGGCGTCACCATCGCCCTCACCCTGTCCTCGGGAGGCGCCATCGCGTCGCCCGTCACCGCAGAGAAGCCTGATCCGGCCGTCAGCAAATCGATCACCAAGGCCGCGCAGGAGAAGACCAAGGACTACTGGACCGAGTCACGCATGGAGAAGGCCAAGGACGGCAGCTTCCTGATTCGTGACCGCGATGACGTGGTGTCCAAGGGGTCGGTCGCCAAGGGTGAGCCGACCGTGGTGAAGGGCACAGCAGGTCAGGCCAAGAGGCCAAAGCCCATTCCGCAGGCCTTCGGCGGTGGCTACTACACCGGCGGCGGCAAGGTCGTCCAGACCACCGGCAAGGTGTTCTTCACGCTCGCCGGCACCGACTACGTCTGCTCAGGCAGCTCGACGGTCGCGGCCAACAACAGTCTCGTGCAGACCGCCGGGCACTGCCTCAACGAGGGGCCCGGCTCCTTCGCCTCGAACTTCACCTTCGTTCCCGGCTACGACGACGGCAGCGCACCGTACGGCGAGTTCGTCGCCACCAACCTCTGGACCTCCACCCAGTGGGCCGATCAGGGTGACTTCGACTACGACATCGGCTATGCGGTGGTCGGCACGTCCGGCGGCTCGACCCTCACTGGCGCCGTCGGTGCCCAGGGTGTCGGGTTCAACCTCGCCCGCAACGCCACGATGTACTCATTCGGCTACCCGGCAGCGGCCCCGTACGACGGCAGCGACATCGCCTGGTGCAATGGGCCGGTCGTCGCCGACACCTATGGTGGCAGCTCCGACCAGGGCATGGTGTGCAACATGACCGGCGGCTCGTCCGGTGGACCGTGGTTCATCAACTACAGCGAGTCCAGCGGCATTGGCACGCTGAACTCGGTGAACTCCTTCAAGTACAACGGCGGACCTCTGAGCAATCGGATGTTCGGCCCGTACTTCGGCAGCGTCATCCAGGGCGTCTACAACGCAGCCCAGGGCTGATCGAAGGAATGACCCTGCCTAACTAGCCTGAACTAGTCCATGAGGACTAGTTGTGCGCTAGGGTCGGAAGCGGACCATCGCGTGGGCGACCATCTCGGGGGGACGGTCGAGACGCGAGCAGGGGGACCGAAGGGCCCGGTTGTCTCGGGGGGGATGACTGGGCCCTTCCCCATGCGCTGAGGGCGCACCTCCCCATACCGGCTCGGCTCGCGGAACCCCGCATCCCGACCGGCGGCGTTCTCGTCGGTCTGAGCACAACCCCGGTGCGCATCCCTCCTCGGCCTTGCCGGATCGGGCGCGGATGTCCCGCTCCCTCGTCGAGCCGGAATGGGGAGGCACGCCCACCAGTACCCTGTGCGACATGAATCAGTCAGCCTTCTATGGCGTCGTGTCCGCGGCCAACCTCACCCTGCTCGGCCTTTGGTGGGTCGCCGTCAAAGACCGGACGAATCTCGTCGGCCACAAGGACGCGTCGTCGCGGCGTGCCGCCTACCTCGTGTCGTTGCAGTTCGCCATTCCGGCCACCGTGGCTCTGCTTGCGCAGGTCAACCCGGGGGAGAGTGCGATCTGGCGTTTTGCCTTCGGCAGCGCCGGTGTGGTCGGCGCGATCGGCATCGCGCTCCTGGCCCACCAGATCTGGACGGCCACTGTCGCCCGGGTCTCGCCGATCGTGTTCGCCGTCGTCGGCATACCGGTCTACCTGCTGGTCGTCGTCGTGGCGTTCGCCCCCACGGTGGTGGCCGATGCCGGCCTGACGCTGAAGCCGATCGAGATCGAGGGGATGTTGTTCAGCGCACTGCTGTTCCTCGGCGTGCAGGAGGCGTGGGTGGTCTCGATGACGCCGACCGAGGAGGGAGCGAGCGAGGTCGAGATCCCGTAGTCAGCCCGGGAACTTGGCCGGGTCGGGCCCGGTGCGCTCCTCGCGGTCGAGCGCGCTGATGGCACCGACCTCGTCGTCGGTGAGCTTGACCTCGGTGGACGCGAAGTTCTCGGCGATGCGCTCCGGCTTCACCGACTTGGGGATGACGATGTTGCCGAGCGCCAGGTGCCACGCGATGACGACCTGAGCGGGTGTGGCGTCCTTCGTCGCGGCGATCTCGGTGACGACAGGGTCGTCCAGCACGTTGCCCTTCGCGATCGGACTCCACGCCTCGGTCACGATCTGGTGCTCGGCGTGGAAGGCGCGCAGTTCGTCCTGCGTCAGGTACGGGTGCAGCTCGATCTGGTTGACGACCGGCACGGTGAGGCCGAGGTCGAGCAGCCGCTGGAGGTCCTCGACCCGGAAGTTCGAGACGCCGATGGCGCGGACGCGGCCGTCGGCCTGAAGCTCCTCGAACGCACGCCAGGTGTCGACGTAGAGGTCCTGCTGCGGAGCCGGCCAGTGGATCAGGTAGAGGTCGAGCACGTCGACGCCCAGCCGCTTCACGCTCGCATCGAACGCGTCGAGGGCGGAGTCGTGGCCCTGGCGGTTGTTCCACAGCTTCGTCGTGATGAAGACGTCGTCGCGGCTCAGGTCGGAGGCGGCAACCGCGGCCCCGACACCCTCTTCGTTCTGGTACGCCCGGGCAGTGTCGATGTGGCGGTAGCCGGTGTCGAGGGCCTGGGCAACGACGTCCTCGGTGTCCTCCGGGGGGACGAGGAACACGCCGAACCCGAGCTGCGGGATCGTGACGCCGTTATTGAGCTCGATGGTGGGAACAGTCATGTCCTCCACCGTATGACCCGGCCGGTGAACGTCAGTCAGGTCGTCTCAGGTGGTGGCCCAGGCCGGGTTCCAGCCCTCGATCTCGTCGGCCTTGCGCTCCTTCGGGCCGGTGTAGATCGCGGACGGACGGATGAGGCGTCCGGTGCGTTTCTGCTCCAGGATGTGTGCGCTCCAGCCGGCTGTGCGGGCTGACGTGAACATGGCGGTGAACATCGGCGGCGGCACTTCGGCGTAGTCGAGCACGATGGCGGCCCAGAACTCGACGTTCGTCTCGAGCACGCGGTCGGGTCGACGCTCACGCAGCTCCTTGAGTGCGGCCTGCTCGAGGGCGACGGCGACCTCGGCGCGCGGCGCGTTGAGCTCCTTGGCGGTGCGGCGCAGGGTGCGGGCGCGGGGGTCCTCGGCGCGGTAGACGCGGTGTCCAAAACCCATCAGGCGCTCGCCGTCGTCGAGCACCTTCTTGACGTAGGCCGTGGCATCGCCGGTCTTCTCGACCTCCTCGATCATCGTGAGGACGCGAGCGGGGGCGCCGCCGTGCAGCGGGCCGGACATGGCACCCACGGCCCCGGACAGGGCGGCGGCGACGTCAGCGCCGGTGGAGGCGATGACTCGGGCCGTGAACGTGGACGCGTTCATGCCGTGCTCGGCGGCCGACACGAGGTAGGCGTCGATCGCCTTGGCGTGAAGTGGATTGACCTCGCCGCGCCAGCGGGTGAGCATCCGGTCGATGATCGTGTCGCACTTGTCGATCTCCGACTGCGGCACCATGGGCTGCCCGACGCCCCGGGCGGCTTGGGCGACATAGGAGAGGACCATGACCGCGGTACGGGCCAGGTCCTCTCGGCACTGTGCATCATCGATGTCGTAGAGCTGCCTGAGGCCCCAAGCGGGCGCGGTGAGTGCGATGGCGCTCTGCACGTCGGCGCGGATGTCACCGGAGTGGACCGGGATGGGGAACGGCTCGGCCGGCGGGAGGCCGGGCTCGTACGTGCCGTCGACCAGCAGACCCCAGATCTTCTCGAACGGAACACGTCCGACGAGGTCGTCGATGTCGACGCCGCGATACCGAAGCGCGGACCCCTCCTTGTCGGGCTCGGCGATCTCGCTCTCGAACGCGACGACTCCCTCGAGCCCGTGGTGTACCTCTACGCCATCTGTCATACGCGTCATTCTGCCTTGCACGGATACCGTGGCCACATGGAGTCCCCTGACCTCGCGGCCCTGCGTGCCGAGTACGCACGAGAGGGGCTCGACGAGGCCGAGGCCGGCGACGATCCGGTCGCGCTGTTCGGCCGGTGGCTCGTCGACGCGGTCGCCGCCGGGATTCACGAACCCAACGCGATGGCCCTCGCGACCGCCGACCCGTCCGGCCGCGCGTCGGTGCGCATCGTGCTGCTCAAGGGCTTCGACGAGGACGGCGCGGTGTTCTACACCAACTACGACTCGCGCAAGGGGCGCGAGCTCGCGGTCAACCCGTGGGCGTCCGCCGTGCTGCTGTGGCATGAGCTGCAGCGCCAGGTGCGGATCGAGGGCCGCGTCAGCCGCGTCGACGCCGGTCAGTCCGACGCCTACTTCGGCTCCCGCCCCCGCGGCGCGCAGATCGGTGCGGCCGGCTCGCGGCAGTCGCGTCCGATCGACGACCGCGAGGCCCTCGAGGCCCAGGTCGCCGACATCGAGGAGTCCTTCGACGGCCGCGACGTCGAGCGTCCCGAGTACTGGGGCGGCTATCGCATCGCCCTCGACGCGATCGAGTTCTGGCAGGGCCGACCGAACCGCGTGCACGACCGCCTGCGCTACTCCCATGCCGGGCACGGCTGGTCCCGCGAACGCCTCCAGCCCTAGGGCGGGCGATCAGGAGAAGTCGGCGATCTCGATCTCGATCCAGGTCTGCTCGGCGCGGCCGAGCAGCTCGCCGTCGCGCGTGTAGAGCGCGGTGGACGTCAGAAACTTGCGACCGGTGTGGTCGTCGAGCCGGCCGGTGGCCAGCAGGTCCTCGCCGGGACGCGGGCGGCGTAGCACCTGGCCGGTCATCCGACCCAGCACCATCGGGCGCTCGGCGAAGTCGGCCGCCCACCCTCCGGGGCAGTCGAGCGCAGCCCAGGAGACCGCGACGTTCAGCGCGCCATCCGGCTCGGCGAACGCCTGGTGCGGCGACCAGGCAGTGGCCGTCCGGTGGACGTCACACGGCCCGGCGAACAGGCGCAGACCCTCGCCTTCGGCCCGCTTCGTGCCGCACGTGAAGCAGTGGTCGAACGGGTGCGTGTGAAAGCCGCGATAGGCGGCGTGACCCGCGTCGGCCTCGGCGTCGGTGGGAGACGGCACGGCCTCGCGGGCGAACGAGCCGCTGGTCGCCGTTCCGATGATGGCGCCGCCGGCGGTGACCAGCCGGAGCTCGTCGCCGTCGCGTTCCCAGGTGAGGGGAGTGTCGAGCGGAGGTGGCTCCAGCAGCGTCGATGTCGCGATCTCCGCGCCGTGCTCGTGGCCCAGCAGGCCGCACACGTATCCACCGTTGCCCGAACGCACCGGGCCGTTGAACTGCGCGGGGATCGTGACCATGGCACCAACCTACGTGGAGTGACGACCATGGAAGAATGAACGCGTGAGCGAGCTGATCGACACCACCGAGATGTATCTCCGCACGGTGTACGAGCTGGAGGAGGAGGGCATCGTCCCCCTGCGCGCCCGCATCGCCGAGCGGCTGCACCAGAGTGGGCCGACGGTCAGCCAGACGGTCGCTCGCATGGAGCGCGACGGCCTGCTCTCGGTCGAAGGCGACCGCCACCTCGAGCTCTCGCCCAAGGGGCGTCAGCTGGCCACCCGCGTCATGCGCAAGCACCGCCTCGCCGAACGCCTGCTCACCGACGTCATCGGCCTGGAGATCGAGTTCGTCCACGAGGAAGCGTGCCGCTGGGAGCACGTCATGTCCGAGCAGGTCGAGCGCCGACTCGTCGAGCTGCTCGAGCACCCCACCGAGTCGCCGTACGGCAACCCGATCCCCGGCCTCTCCGAGCTGGGCGAGTCCGGCGACGAGACCGACTTCCTCGACGGCGTCGAACCGCTCACCAAGGCGGTCAGCGGCTCGGTCGAGCCGGTGCGGCGCATCGTGCGACGCATCGCGGAGGAGCTGCAGAAGGACACCCAGGTCATGTCGGTGCTGCGTCGTGTGGGCGCGCTGCCGGGCAACGACGTCTTGGTGTCGCAGGGCCACGACGGCGTGATCGTCGCCCGTCAGGCCGAGACAGCCGAGATCGACGCCGAAGCGGCCGCGCACATCTTCGTCTCGATGTGACGCATCATCCCGGGTGCTGGGGGCCGTCGGCCGGCTTTTTCGGCATGCGGGGGATGAACCCGCTGGTGCGCCGCACGTACTCGTCGTAACCAGGCTTGCTCTCGCGCATGCCCTTCTCGTTGAGGGCCGCCCCGGTGACGCGGGTGAGGAACACCGTCATCGCGATCGGACCGATGATGGTGAGCAGGCCGAACCACGAGGACGCCGCGACGATCCAGATGCCCCACCAGACGCACGCGTCACCGAAGTAGTTGGGATGGCGGGTGTACTGCCAGAGGCCGCGGTCCATGATCTTGCCCTGGTTGTCAGGGTCCCTCTTGAAGGCGGCGAGCTGCCAGTCGCCCACGGTCTCGAAGAACAGGCCGACGGCCCAGACGAGCAGACCCAGCCATGCCTGCACCGTGCCGGTGTTCTCGTTGTTCATGCCCACCATGACCGGCGTCGCGACGAGCCACATGGCCACACCCTGGGGGATGAACACGCGCCGCAGAGCCACCTCGGCGAACGAGCGTCCGTCCGCCTCGGCCATGTTCTTGTAGCGCGGGTCCTCCGGCAGCTGCGAGTTGCGGAACTGCAGGTGGGCGGCCAGCCGTACGCCCCATACGAGCACCAGGAGGAACAGGAACAACTGCGGCCCGGGCATGCCGTCGCCGTATCCGCTGACGACCAGCGACACGACCGCCACCACGATGAAGCCGATGCCCCACGCGGTGTCGACGACGGTGAGCTTCTTCATGCGGATCGCCAACCACATCGTGGTGGCCATGACTGCGGCGACCGTCAGGAGGCCCACGACGAGGGTGATCAGGCTGTAGGAGAAATCGTTCGGGCTCATTCAGGCTCCCCGGGAGAGCGCGAGCCTGCCAGACGGGCAACTCTGGTGAGCGGCGCGTGTGGCGCGCGGTCTTGTGGGGTGATCATCCGAACCACTCCTTCGGGGATGCGGGCATGCCGCTCACCCCGCTCATCGACGGTTTGACGGCCAGGATCTGGTCGACACCCATGCGGTTCTCCTCGAAGGCCAGCGAGCCACCGGCGAGGTAGAGCCGCCAGACGCGGGCCATCTCCTCGCCGACCAGGGCGACGGCCGTGGTCCAGTGCTCCTCCAGGTTGCGAGACCACGCCGCGACGGTCTGCGGGTAGTGCTCGCGCATGGCCTGGACGTCGCGAATCTCCAAGCCCGCCGCGTTGACGAGCCCGAGCGTCTTCGCGAGAGGCTTCATGTGCATGTCGGGGGCGATGTACGTCTCGATGAACGGCCCTCCGCCCGGGTTGTCGCCGGGCTGGTCGTTGCTGCGCGACATCTGCTGGATCAGCACTCGCCCGCCCGGCCGCAGGTAGCGGTGGATCGACTCGGTGAACACGACGTATTCCTCGTCACCCACGTGCTCGCCCATCTCGACCGAGGCGATGGCGTCGACGCTCCCGTTGGTGACGCCGGCCCCTTCGAGGTCGCGGAAGTGCCGGAGGCTGACGTCGACGCGGTCCTGCAGGCCTCGCTCGGTGGCCCGCTTCATCACGTAGTCGCGCTGCTCGCTGGACAGCGTCACCCCGACGACGCGGACGCCGTAATGCTCGGCTGCGTGCAGCGTCAGGGAGCCCCACCCCGAGCCGATGTCGAGCATCCGCATGCCGGGCTCGAGGCCGAGCTTGCGGCAGATGAGGTCGAGCTTCGCCCGCTGCGCTTCGACCAGCGGCATCTCGGGCGTGACGTGGAATCCGCTCGAGTACGCCATGGTCTCGTCGAGGATGAGCTCGTAGAAGTCGTTCGAGAGGTCGTAGTGGTGGGAGATGGCGGCCCGGTCGCGTTCACGGGAATGCAGGTCGCCGGTGAGCTGTGACTCGGCCTCGGGGATCTCGGGTCGGCGTCCTAGGGAGCCGGTGCGCAGCCCGAGGGCCGCCGCCCGCGCGATGATGCGCAGACGCATCTGCGGCTTCGCTGCGTCGGGGTCGGCGGCCCGCGCTTCGCGGACGGCTGACCACATGGCTCGCAGGCCCTGCGCGAGATCGCCCTCGATGTCGAGGTAGCCCTTCACGTACGCGCGGGCGACCCCGAGCTCGCCGGGCGACCACATGATGTGGCGCAGTGCCTTCTTGTCGTTGATGAGCAGTACCGGAGCACCCTCGACGCCCGCCTCGCTGCCGTCCCACGCGCGCAGGCGGATCGGGAGCCTGATGTTCAGGGCGTCCTCGGCCAGGGAGAGGAGGCGGGCGGCGGTGTTCATGGGCCCATTGAACTGTGGGTGCAGGCCTTTCGCCATCTGAAAATCCTGAGACGCGTGGGGCAGACTGGCATGCTGAGAGCATGAGGATGGGCGAGCGTCTCCGCCGCTGGTTCCGGCGTACGGGCAGCGAGATCCTCGGCTGGACACTGGTGGTCATCGGCATCCCGCTGATTCCCCTCCCCGGGCCTGGCACGCTCGTGCTCGTCGCCGGGGTGGCGCTCCTCGCACCGCACTACACGTGGGCGCAACGGATCCTCGAACCGCTGCGGTTGAAGGCGATCGAGGCGGCCAAGTACGGGGTCGCCACCCTGCCCCGCATCACGATCAGCGCTCTGGGCGGGTTGTGGCTGTTTCTCGCCGGCATCGTGTGGTGGGTGTCGCCGACGATTCCCGAGTTCAACGTGCTCGGCGTCGGATTCGGGCCGCGGCTGCCCGCCAGCGGATGGGCAACAAGTCTCGGACTTATGGCGTCGGCTGTGGCAGCATGGACGTTGCTCGCGTACAGCATTCGTCGGTGGCGCCACCCCGAGCACGAGTCGACCATCGCACCGACCACTCCTGAGGAGCATCTGTGACCGTCGCCAGGATCCGTGCTTGCTTGTTCGTCGCACTCGCGACGGTGGCCGGCGGACTCGTTCTTGTGCCGACGTCCTCGGTGGCCTCCGACAACCGTGACGACCGGGCCGCGGCGATCGTCTCCAAGGCGCCGAAGGGTGCCAAGCTCGAGGTCGTCGTCACGTCGCGGGCCGCCGACGGAACCCCGGTCATCTCCACCACGCTGGCCGATACGCGCACCAAAGCGCGCAGCCTCGTGGCCCGAGCGCTCGGACGCTCCGACGTCGTCGGCGCGGAGATGAACCAACGCGTCTCCATCGCCGCCTACAACGACACCTACCGCTCGCAGCAGTGGGCCCTCACCGCGCTCAAGGCGGAGACGGTGCACGCGACGACCAAGGGCTCCGGCGTCACGGTGGCCGTCGTCGACACCGGCGTGATGTCCTCGCACTCAGACCTGTCCAACCGCGTGCTCTCCGGTGTCGACTACGTCGCGCCCGGCACGAGTGCCAGTGACGAGAGCGGCCACGGCACGCACGTCGCAGGCATCATCGCCGCGGTCCAGAACAACAGTCGCGGCATCGCCGGCATGGCACCGAGCTCGAAGATCCTGCCGGTGCGAGTCCTCGATCGCAACGGTAGCGGGACGACTGCCAACGTCGCCAAGGGCATCCTCTACGCCGCGTCTCATGGCGCGAAGGTCATCAACTTGTCGCTGGCCACCACCTCTCAGAGCACGGCCATGCAGGCAGCCGTCGCCGACGCGATCAGCAAGAACGTGCTCGTGGTGGCAGCCGCGGGCAACACCGGATGTGGCCTCCTGGGCAGCTCCCCGATCTACCCGGCCTCGTATCCGGGCGTCGTCGGCGTCGCATCCGTCACGCAGTCGCTCAGCCGCGCGTCGTACTCGAGCTGTGGTTCCTGGGTCGACGTCGCGGCCCCTGGCGACAAGATCATCTCGACGACGATCCAGAACTCGGTCGGCCTCGGCTGCTCGGCCAACGCCAGCTACTGCACGCTCTCCGGAACGTCGTTCTCCTCCCCGTACGTGGCCGCCTCCGGAGCACTGGCCATCGCGAAACGTGGGTGGAGCCAGTCGACGGTCGCCAGTCGCCTGCAGTCGACGGCCACGGACCTCGCACCGACGGGCAGGGACAAGAACACGGGCGCTGGGTTCATCAACCCGTCGAAGCTCATCAACTCGTAAATCTTCCGCGTGCCGCAAGATGGCGGCATGAGCGAACATCAGTGTGACGTCGTCGTGGTGGGCCTCGGCCCCGGTGGAGAGGCGCTGGCCGCCCGGTTGGCCAAGGCCGGTCTGACTGTGGTGGCCGTCGAGGCGGAGCTGGTTGGCGGTGAGTGTCCGTACTGGGGCTGCATCCCGTCGAAGATGTTCATCCGGGCCGCGAACGCCCTCGCCGAGGCGCGACGCATCGACGGGCTGGCCGGGCATGCCGACGTGACGCCCGACTTCGCACCCGTGGCGAAGCGCATCCGCGACGTGGCCACCGACAACTGGGACGACACCGTCGCCGTCGATCGCCTGACCAATGCCGGCATTCGCTTCATCCGCGGCCACGGCCGGCTGGCCGGGAAGCGCACGGTCGAGGTGGAGACGACGGACGGTGTCGAGCGTGTCGTGGCATCGCGTGGAGTCGTCCTCAATACCGGCACGACTCCTACCGTCCCGCCGATCGACGGTCTCGCCGACACTCCTTACTGGACGAATCGCGAGGCGATCAAGGCCACCGCGGTTCCCGCCTCGCTGGTCGTCATCGGCGGCGGCGCGATCGGGCTCGAATTGGCCCAGGCGTACTCCCGCTTCGGCTCCGATGTCGTCGTGCTGGAGGCCGGCTCACGCATCCTCGGTCCCGAGGAGCCCGAGTCGTCTGAGCTGATCACCGACATCCTGACGTCCGAGGGCATGGACGTGCGCGCCGGCATCACGATCGACGGCGTCGCCCACGACGGCGAGCGGTTCCACGTCACCTGCGGAGATCTGACCTTCGAGTCCGAGGAGCTGCTCGTCTCAGCCGGCCGCACGTCGCGCATCGACGACATCGGCCTCGACACCATCGGAGTCGACGGGTCCGGCCGCTTCCTGGAGGTCGACGACGATCAGCAGGTCGTCGACGGGCTGTGGGCGATCGGCGACATCGTCGGACGCGGCGCCTTCACACATGTGGCGATGTACCAGTCCGAGCGCGCGGCGCGGTCGATCCTCGGCGAGCCGCAGGAGCCCTACGACACCAGCCTCCCGCGGGTCACGTTCACCGACCCCGAGGTCGGGGGAGTGGGCCTCACCGAGCAGCAGGCCCGGGACCAGGGACTGTCGATCGAGGTCACCACGTCGTCGGTCGCCTCGAGCAGCCGCGGCTTCGTCCATGGGCCCGGAAACGAGGGCCTCATCAAGCTCGTCATCGACACCGACCGCGACGTGCTCGTCGGCGCAACGAGCGTCGGCCCGACCGGCGGCGAGACGCTGGCCGGGCTCGCGGTGGCCGTCCGCGCCGGGGTGCCGATCTCGATCCTGCGCAACTCCATCTACGCCTACCCGACGTACTGGCGAGCCGTGGAGTCCACCTTGCCCTAGCTGTCGCCCCCGCCCGGCATCCGCACCAGGCCTAGCCCCGCTTGAGCAGCCGCAGCACCTGGCGCTCCAGCGTCCGGCTCACCGGCGCGCCCGGCGCGATGCTCCGGTGGCCGCCGGCCACGGTGATGCCGTCGTCGAACAGGTCGACGACGCGCGGATCGACGTAGGAGCCGCGGGCGACCGTCGGGGTGTTCCCGAGGTGGTCGCCGACCTCGCGCATCGCAGCGGCGATCGACCGCTTGCGGGCGGTCTTGCTGGACGCATCGGACCGCGCCAGGGCGTATGCCGCGATGACCGTGCCCCGCCAGGTGCGGAAGTCCTTCGCCGAGAAGTCCTCGCCGAGCAGTTGTTTGACGTACTCGTTGACGTCGTCGGCATCGAGGTCCCGCCATCGCCGCCCGTCCTTGTAGGCGAGCAGGCGGTCGCCACCGCCGCGTCGGCGCAGCAGGGTGTCGAGCACCGCCCCCACGCGGTCGTCGCGCACGGTGACCTCCACCTCCTGCCCGGACTTCGCCGGGTAGGTGAAGGTGAGACCGCGGCCGTTGCGGGTGAGGTGCTCCTTCTCGATCGTGGTGAGGCCGTAGCTGTCGTTCTCCTCGGTGTACCGGTCTGAGCCGATGCGGAACATGCCGAGGTCGAGCAACGAGAAGGCCGCGGCCGAGACAGTCGTGAGGTCGAGCTGGTCACCAAGGTCGCGACGTGCCGCCAGACGATGCCGGATCAGGGACCGGGCGAACCGCTCCATGTTGGCGAACTTCTCGGCGTCCCGCCGGGTCCGCCAGTCCGGGTGGTAGAGGTACTGGCGCCGGCCGGCGTCGTCGGTGCCGACGGCCTGCAGGTGGCCGTTCTCGACCGGGCAGATCCAGACGTCCGTCCAGGCCGGCGGGATCACGAGCTGCTTGCACCGGTCGATGTCGATCGTCTCGAGGGCGACGCCGCCCTCGTCGAGGTACCGGAATCCGCGGCCGTGCCGGACTCGCGACCAGCCGGGCATGCTCGCCGACACGCGGCGGAGTCGCACCATGCGCGAAGCCTACGGTGGTCGCGCGAGGCAGGTCAGAGTTTCGCACCGTGCCCCCGGCAGGACTCCGTCGGGCGCTGGGGCGCCCTCCTCCCGAATCCTGAACGCCGGGGAGTCGCGAGGCAGGTCAGAGTTTCACACAGTGCCCCCGGCAGGATTCGAACCTGCGGCACTCGGTTTAGGAAACCGATGCTCTATCCCCTGAGCTACGGGGGCTCGGCGTGAGACTACCGCTCAGCCGACGGGGAGTCCGAATGCCTTGGCCATGTCCGGAGCGGTCTTGCCCTTGTTCATCGGCTCGGTGTTGCCGACATCGGCGAGCAGTCGGTGCAGCGAGTACAAGGTCAGCGGCGTGGTGACGACCTTGCTCTTCTGGCTGGGATGGAGGACGACGGTGAGGATGCGGTTGCCGGCCTTCTTGTTGTCTTCGTCCGCGGTGATGATGATCGCGAGGCGTCCGGTCTTCCAGTCCGGACCCGACATCGCCACCTCGACCTGTGAGGAGATGAAGTCGTCGGTCGTCCCGATGGAGCAGTCGTGAGCGTTGTGGCAGTTGTCCGGGATGAACATCCCGACGGTCGCGAGGTCGCCGGACGCCACGTCCCCGGCGAACTGTCCGCCGTCGACGACGAACTGCTGGCACAGCTGACGCTCGTCGATGAAGTAGTTCCAGGGCACGTGCCGCGGCGCATACTTGCCGCTGTCGGTCGGCTTGCAGTTCTCCGAGCCCATGCTGTCGGCCCAGATCTTGGCCGTGCCGCCGGCCTCGATCGTGTTGCCGAACACCGATGGCCCCTTGAGCTTGATCCCCGAGGGATAGCCGTTGCCCCCGACGCCGAGCAGGCTGCCGGCGGCCATGGCGATGTAGTTCGGCAGCGAGGGGTGGACGATGGCCTTGAAGTTGGTGGCGTACGCGTACTGCTGCGCCAGCGACCAGATCTTGGGAGCCTGGGCCTTCATCTGGGCGAACGACTTGTTCTCGACCACCAGGACCAGGACCTTGTCGATGCCGGTGGAGACCGAGGGGAAGTCCAGTGGTTCGTCGGTCTCGGCGGCGGGCGTCGGGCTCTCGATGGTCGCCGGAGCGGGAGCGGGCTGCGCCTGCTTGAGTACCGAGGGTTTCTCGTCGTCACAGGCCACGAGCACCACGCAGACGAGCGCGAGGACGACGGCGAGTCGAGCGCGCATGGGAAGTTCCTTCAGGGGTAGGTCTTGCTGACTTCCATGATGTCTGAGCGGAGGCGGTTCCACTGCCGCCTCAAAAGAATGGTTCGGTCTCTCAGAATTGCCCCGGCGTAGCCCATCAGCGGGCACCCTCACCAACATGCGTTGCTACCCTGTCGAGACATCCGGGGGGCCACTCCTACCTTGTCCGGATCCGCCATCACCAACGGAGTGATACGTGAAGGTTCTCCTGACCGGGGCCAGCGGCATCATGGGTCGATCGACCGTTACGGCCCTCCATGACGCCGGACACACGGTCGTGGGGCTCGCTCGCTCGTCCAAGGCAGCCGCCGTCGTCGCCTCTCGTGGAGCGGAGCCGGCGGTGGCAGATCTCTTCGATGCCGAGCGACTCGCCAAGGCGATGAGCGGCTGCGATGCCGTCATCAACTTCGCCACCAGCGTCCCGATCGGATTCACCATGCTCGTCCCCGGTGCGTGGCGCACCAACGATCGCATCCGCACGCACGGCGCCGCCATCGTTGCAGCCGCAGCGCGAGAAGCCGGGGTCGGCCGTCTGGTGCAGCAGAGCCTGAGCTTCGTGTATGCCGACTACGGCGACGACTGGATCGACGAGCACAGCTCCATCGAGCTGACCCGCGCCTCCGAGCCAGTCGTCGTGGCCGAGGGCGAGGTCGACGAGTTCACCCGCGACGGTGGCGTCGGCGTCTCCCTGCGGTTCGGCCAGATCGCGGGGGCCGACGGCACCACCGCCTGGCTGCTGCGGCGAGCGCGAGCCGGCCGGCCGACCGGCATCGGCGCACCTGACTCCTGGGCCCACGTCGTGCACACCGATGATGTCGGCACGGCTGCGGCGGCGGCCCTCACGGTGCCCGCCGGCGCCTACAACGTCGGCGCGGAACCGGTGAAGCGCGGCGACCTGGCCGACACTTTGGCTCTCATGGGTGGGCGCAAGGAAGGCACGTTCTTCTCCCGCCCGGTCATGTGGCTCGGCGGCCAGCGGCTCGAGATGATCTCGCGCTCGCAACGGGTGAGCTCGCAGCGGTTCTGCGACCGCTCCGGCTGGTACCCCACGTACCCCAAGCTCACCCCGGACTGGTTCGACGGTGTCATCTGAGTCGAAGGCAGAGCGCGAGCGGCGTCGGCGCGCCGCGAAGCTTGGTGACCTGCTGCCGGACGCGACCTCCGATGAGTCCGACGAGGGCTGGAACGAGAAGGAGGGCGACACGCGCGATGAAGAGATGCGTCGCGACGTGCCGCCCCACCACGGCGACTAGGTCGTCTAGAGCGGACGGCGTTGGAGCGCGTCGCGGATCTCTCGGAGCAGCGCCACTTCCTCCGGCGGAGCCTCGGGCTCGTCCTCGGCGCCGCCCTTGCGCAACGACTGCATCTTCTGCACTGGCACCACGATGGCGAAGTAGATGACGGCCATCGTGACGGCGAAGACGATGAGCGCGTTGATGAGACCGCCGATATTGACGAACGTCGCAGGACTGTCGGTGAGGTGGAAGCCGAATCCCTCACTCTTGTCACCGCCTGCAACGGCGACGATCGGGTTGACGAAGTGGGTGCCGAACGCCCCGACGAGCGTCGTGAACGCCACGCCGATGGCGATGCCGACGGCGAGGTCGACCACGTTCCCCTTCATGATGAATTCCCTGAATCCCTTGATCATGATTTCCCCTCGATGAGATGAACGGTCACCGGAACACTAGCCAGACTCGCGGACCGCCGGCTATGAGCGAGAGGCCAGCACGCTCAGCCGTGCGTCGAGGGCGCGCTCGGCCAAGCGGAGGGCATCGTCCTCGTTTGTCGCCACCGCGACGGGCACGCCACGAGACTGGTCGCCACGGGCCGGGAGGGTGACGATCTCGACGCCGCGGACCACGACCTCGGCTCTGGCGCCGCCGTCCGGATCTACCGCCACCACGTCGACGCGATCACCCACGCGAAGGTTGGACAGCGCGTCGGCGTCCGCGAGTCGCACGGTGGCGAGCACCGTGTCGGCAGGAAATCCGCTCAGGCGGTCGGCGTCGACAACACGTCGATCGGTGAGCACCTCACCGCGTCGCATCGGGCCGGCGATGGCTCGGCCGATCACGGTGCGGACCGACTGGGCGCTGTGCGCCGGCACGGCCGATTCCGGCAACCTGACCTGACGGACATCGTCGGCGACCAGGACCGTTCCGCTGGGAAGATCACGAGCAGCGACGAGGATGGTGCGTCCGGGCGGCTCGGTCCGAAGCGCCCCAAGGGCGAGCAGTACGGCGAGACCCGCGAACAGCGCGGCGAGCGGACGTCGATGGCGCAAGACGAGGCGCGAGATTCTTTCCACGGCCAGAGGCTAGGACGGGATGGTCGCTGATCGCCTCCAGGCGTCCACAGTCGCGGTGGCCACGACTCCGGGTCATGCGGCGCGGGCCATGGGTGATCCGCGGGCGAGCTGGAGGCGTCCGGCGTGGACGAGGCTGTGGCACTTGCGACACAAGCCGATGAGGTTGTCGAGGTCGGTGGGTCCGCCTCTGGACCAGGGCACGATGTGGTGGTTGTGGGCGATGGGGTGATGGCAGGCCGGTGACGCGCAGGTGCCGTGCTGTCTCAGTGCGATGGCTTTGGCTTGGCGTGGGGTGGCGAGGCGTTGGGTCCGTCCGACATCCAACACTTCGAAGTTCTTCGTGAACCGCGTGATCAGGAATGGTGTCAGCTCGGCGCCGCAGAGCAGGTGGGCCAGAAGGCCGGGGCCGATCGGCCCAAATCCGTCCAGAATCGCTGGCTCGAGATCGAGATTCATTGACCGCTGGGCTTGCTTCTCAGCCATGGCCTGAAGGGTTTCGGCGTCGACCGTGACGTTGAGGTGCGGCCGGACCCCGTTGTCGGCCGGCAGACCGTGCTCCAACACGGCCGTGCAGATCCGGTCGAGGGCGTCCATCCGCCGGGTCGAGGGCGCCCGGTCGTCCTGTGCATCGCGTGGGACGGACAGGTTCTTCAGGATCGTGTTCAGCTTGGCGCCGGTCTCGATGTCCAGGAAGCCGGTCAGATGCCAGCCGTCCATCGTCTTCGCCAGGCGGACGTCCCTCTTGTCCATCCCCTTCAGCCATGCCGCATCCAGATCATCGGGATGAGCGATGTCGCGGATCTGCCGGACCTTCGCGTGGAACTCCGACGGTGACGCAGTCTTCGCGACCGCCAGAAGTGGTTCCTCCAGGAGGCGGGTTTGCTCGACGCCGAGGTGCCTGAGCGCATACGTGAACGAGGTGACGTGTTCGAACGAAATCGTCACCCGCGCGAGCCGCCTCGGCTACCGCCGGCAGATCCCGGAACGTCCTTCCAGCCCGCACCATCTGACGCGTCGTGGCTGCGTCCTGGTGCAGCTCACGGCGCGCCCAGGTGACGATGCTCGACGCACCCTCAGCTTCATGCTCCTTCGATGCGTCCATGGCTGACAGCCGCTCGCACTTGGCCGCCTGCAAGGCACCGATGGCGGTGTCGATCGCCACGATTTCCTCAGCCGTCGAGGACGTCACAGACCGCATCACCCGCGCGGCATCACGCAGAATCGCGATGGTGGCTACGACATCCCCCGACATGCCTCCAATCTATCCGAACAGACATTCGAACACCAGTGGAAAACCCTGTGGATTCAGGGATTTCTTGCACGAATCAGCTGAGCTCGCGCTCGGCCAGCCAGGCTGCCGCGGCCCGCTTGCCGGCCCGCGCCAACCAGGCGTCGTAGACGATCTCGGCCAGCTCGTCGCGATCGAGCTCGCCGATGCGGCTGCCACGGAGCAGCACGGATGGATGGCCGTTGAAGTGCGAGGTGGTGAAGAACGGCGTCGAGTCGTCGAGCACGAGGGCCTGCTTCTCCTCGTCTGAAGCGACCCAGAAGACGATGACGTCGTTGTAGCGCTCGCCGGTGTCGGGATCGACTGCGTCGGGCCGAGATGTGCGGAAGAAGATGAAGCTGCGGCCGCTGACCTGGTAGACCCGGCCGTCGGCCGTTACCGTCGCACCCGGCATGCCGCGAGCGAGCTCGTGGATGTGGTCGACGGTGGCGCGGGTCATCCGCCAGTCGGAGCCGGCGTGCTGCTGGTGGTCGACGAGCCGTTGGCGGAGGATTCCTTCTTCGCCGGCCCAGATGTCGAGGGCTCAGCCTTCTTCGTTCCGTTCGTGGACGGCTCGCTCTTCGGCGTGTCCGTGGACGTCGTCGTGGCACGGCTGTCGTTGCGGTAGAAACCGGAGCCCTTGAAGACCACGCCGACCGCGTTGAAGACCTTGCGAAGACGTCCTTCGCACACCGGGCACACGGTCAGGGTGTCGTCCGAGAACGACTGCTGGACCTCGAGTGCTTCGCCGCACTCGGTGCACTGGTATTGGTAGGTGGGCACGCCGTACTCCGCTCGTTCAGACAGACTTCCCAAGGGTACAGTTGCGGTCATCGTGACCGATCCCGAACCTGCCGGACCAGTCTCATGACTGAGTGGTTGCTCCTTCTCCTTTCCCTCTCCCTGATGTTCGCCTGCGGCGTCTTCGTGGCCGCGGAATACGCGTTCGTCACGGTCGATCGGGCCTCGGTCGAGCGCGACGCGAAGGCCGGCGACCGCCGTGCGGCAGGCACGCTCGACGCCCTGCGCACCTTGTCCACCCAGCTCAGCGGTGCCCAGCTCGGCATCACCATCACCAACCTGACCATCGGGTTCCTGGCCGAGCCAGCTTTGGGCACGCTGCTTCGAGGGCCGTTCGACGCTCTGGGTCTTGATGCGGGCTCGACCCGCGCCGCCGCCTATGCCGTCGCGCTGGCCGTCAGCACCATCGTGACGATGCTGGTCGGCGAGCTCATCCCCAAGAACATCGCCTTGGCGATCCCGCAGGCCACCGCCTCGTTCACGCAGTTGCCGCAGCGGCTGTTCACTCGCGCGATGGCGTGGCCGATCCGTGCGCTGAACGGGCTGGCCAACGGCGTGGTGCGGTCGCTGGGCGTCGAGCCGCAGGAGGAGCTGCGGTCGGCCCGGTCGCCGGAGGAGCTGAGCTCGCTCGTGCTGCGCTCGGCCAAGAAGGGCGCCATCGACGACGAGACCGCCGAGCTGGTCGCGCGCAGCATCGCGTTCGGCGACCGCACTGCCGCCGACGTGCGCACGCCCCGTGTGCATGTGCACTTCCTCGAGGGGCGCGACACCGCGCACGACGTCATCGAGGCGGCTCGCGAGACCGGCCACTCCCGCTTCCCCGTCATCGGACGGACGCCCGACGACGTGCTCGGCATCGTGCACGTCAAGAGCGCGGTCGCCATCGAGCCGGAGCGGCGGCGCTCGGTCCGCGTCACTGACATCGCCGACCCGGCCGCCACGGTCCCCGACAGCATCGAGCTCGACCCACTCCTCACCCTGCTGCGTGACCAGGGCATGTACATGGCAGTGGTCGTCGACGAGTACGGCGGCAACGACGGCGTCGTCACGCTGGAAGACCTCGTCGAGGAGATCGTGGGCGACATCGCCGACGAGCACGACCGTCTCTCGGCTCGCAGCCGACACCGCCGCGACGGCACCTGGTCACTGTCCGGCCTGCTCCGGCCGGACGAGGTCGAGGAGCAGACCGAGATCGCGCTCCCGGAGAGCGAGGACTACGAGACCATCGCCGGCCTGATCAACGCCGAGCTCGGCCGACTCGCCCAGCGCGGCGACTCCGTCACGCTCGAGCTCGACCGCACACCCGATGACGACGAGGACGACCCACCGGTGCTCGTCGTGCACCTCTCGGTCGAGCGCATGGACGGCCGACGCATCGACCGGGTCATCATGACCGTCGACGCAGCTCCGACCGGGAGTGACGAGTCGTGAGTACCTGGTCAGGCATCCTTCTCGCCGTCGTGCTGCTCGCCCTCAACGCCCTGTTCGTCGCGGCCGAGTTCGCGCTCATCTCCGCCCGCCGCACCGAGCTCGAGCCGGCGGCGAAAGCCGGCTCTCGCACGGCCCGCCTTGCCCTGCGCGCGATCGAGAACCTGACCCCGGCGATCGCGGCCATCCAGCTCGGCATCACGATCTGCTCGCTCGGCCTTGGCGCCGTCGGCGAGCCGGTGATCGCCCACCTGCTGGCACCGATCTTCGACTCGATGGACATGCCGCGCGGACTTGTGCACTCGATCTCGTTCGTCATCGCGCTGGTCGTCGTCGCCACGTCACATGTCGTGCTCGGCGAGATGGTGCCGAAGAACCTCGCGCTCGCCGGCCCCGACCGCGCGGTGCTGTTCCTAGGCCCGTTCATGCTGGCCGTGGTAGCGGCGCTCCGACCGGTCGTCGCCGTGCTCAATCTTGCGGCGATGCTCGTGGTGCGACTGCTGCGCATAGAGCCTCGGGGTGAGGTTGGTTCGACGTTCACGCACGACGAGGTTGCCGGACTGCTCGAGGAGTCGCGGCGCGAGGGCTTGCTCGACGAGGACGAGTACGGCCTCGTCTCCGGCGCCCTCGACTTCCACGAGGGCAAGGTCGACCAGGTGCTACTACCGCGCCGCGGACTGGTCACCATCGAGCCGAGCGCCACCCCGGTCGAGGTCGAGCGAGCCTGCGCGGTCACCGGCTTCTCGCGCTTCCCGGTCACCGACCGAGCGGGTGACATCACCGGCTACCTGCACATCAAGGACGTCCTGGAGACCGACGACGAGGCGCGCAGCGTGCCGATCGCGGACAAATGGGTGCGTCCGCTCGCGACGGTCTCCACCGGCTCCGGGCTCTATGACGCGCTACGCACCATGCAGTCGCGCGGCTCGCACATGGCCCGGGTGGCCGACGGTGACGGCACCGTGCTCGGCGTCATCATGCTCGAGGACGTGCTGGAGGAGCTGGTCGGCGAGATCCGCGAGGCCGGTCGGGCCTGACGAAACCACCCGACCGTGGCCATGCAGAATGGCCGGGTGCGACGCATCGTGGTGGTCTTGGTTGGTCTGATCTCCGCGCTGCTGATCGGACTCTCGACGTTCTCGACCGTCACCGTGCGCAAGTCGTTCCCCGACACCACGGGGGAGGTGCGGATCAACGGGCTGAAGGGCCCGGTCGAGATCAAGCGCGACGAGCACGGCATTCCGCAGATCTTCGCGGACGACCCGGCCGATCTGTTCTTCGCGCAGGGCTACGTGCAGGCGCAGGACCGTTTCTATGAGATGGACTTCCGTCGCCACGTCACGGCCGGCCGCCTGTCGGAGCTGGTCGGCTCCGGGGGCCTCGAGACCGACCGTGTCGTGCGCACCCTGGGATGGCGTCGGGTGGCCGAGAAGGAGCTCGAGCAGCTCGGCCCGAAGACCCGATCGCTGCTCGAGGCCTACGCACGCGGGGTGAACTCCTACATCGAGGGCAAGTCCGGCTCCGAGCTCTCACTGGAGTACGCCGTGCTGGAGCTGACCGGTCCGGACTATCGGCCCGAGCCGTGGACTCCGGTCGACTCGATGGCCTGGGTCAAGGCGATGGCCTGGGATCTACGCAGCAACATGACCGACGAGATCGACCGCGCCATGGCCGCCCGCCAGATGTCGGCCGACGAGGTCGAAGAGCTCTACCCCGACCCGCCCAAGTCCCACGACCCGATCGTCACCAACCGGCGGCTCGCAGTGCGCAGCCAGTCGTTCGGGAAGCCGCCGAGCCTCGACACGGCATCGTTCGCGTCATTGCAGCGGACGCGTGACGCCGCCGCCTCGCTGCCCGCGTTGCTCGGCACGGACCAGGGCCTCGGGTCCAACTCCTGGGTGGTCGACGGCAAGCACTCGGTCACCGGAAAGCCGATCCTGGCGAACGACCCGCATCTCGCGCCGTCGATGCCCGGCATCTGGTACCAAGTGGGACTGCACTGCCGTGAGCTCACCGATGCCTGCCCGTACGACGTGGCCGGGTTCTCGTTCTCCGGCATGCCCGGTGTGGTCGTCGGGCACAACCGCCGCATCGCCTGGGGCGTCAGCACCATGTACGCCGACGTCACCGACCTCTACGTCGAGCGCGTCAGTGGCGACTCGTACGAGTACAAGGGCAAACAGGTAGCGCTGACGACGCGGCGCGAACGCATCAAGGTCGCCGGCGGCAAGACGCGCACGATCACGGTCCGCTCGACGCGTCACGGCCCGCTGCTCTCCGACGCGAGCAAGGACGTCGCGGGCGTCGGCAACGGTAACGCGGTCGCGTTGCAGTGGACCGCGCTGACGCCTCGCCCGACGATCTCCGCCGTCTTCGGACTCGACTCGGCGCAGAACTGGAAGCAGTTCCGGCAGGCGGCCAAACGGTTCACTGTGCCGTCGCAGAATCTCGTGTACGCCGACGTCGAGGGCAACATCGGTTATCAGGCCCCGGGTGCCATCCCCATCCGCAGCCGTGGCGACGGCCGCTGGCCCGTGCCGGGCTGGGACGGCAAGCACGAGTGGAAGGGCTACGTGCCGTTCAAGGCCCTCCCGCACGAGATCAATCCCCGCGCCGGCTTCATCGTCACGGCCAACAACAAGGTCGTCGGCGACACGTACCCCTACCTGCTCGGGGCCGACACGGCCGTCGGGTACCGATCCGAGCGGATCCGGGACCTGCTCACCTCGAAAGACCGCCTCTCGGTGCGTGACATGTCCCGGTTCCAGATGGACACCTACAGTGAGAACGCCGAGCGGCTCGTGCCGCACCTGGTCAAGATCCCGCTGGACACCCGCTTCGCCCGCCAGGGCCAAGCGACGCTGCGCGGGTGGGACTACCGGCAGTCCGCCGACTCCGCGGCCGCTGCCTACTTCAACGTCGTGTGGCGCAACGTGCTCGAGCTGACGTTCCACGACGAGCTGCCGCGCGGCCAGTGGCCCGACGGCGGCGAGCGCTGGGTCAACGTGATGCGAACGATCATCGACAAGCCGAGCAGTCACTGGTGGGACAACCTGGCGACGCCGACGATGGTCGAGCGTCGCGACGACGTGCTCAGGGACGCATTGATCCGGGCCCGCGACGAGCTGACCCGGATCCGGTCACGCGACATCTCGGGCTGGGAGTGGGGCCGCCTGCACCGTCTGACGCTGGTGAACCCGACGCTGGGCGACTCCGGCATCGGGTTCGTCAACAACCTGTTCAACCGCGGGCCCGTCGACGTCGGCGGCGGCGGTGGCCTGGTGGACGCCACCGCGTGGGATGCCGCGAAGGGCTACAAGGTCACGGCAGTGCCGTCGATGCGCATGGTGGTCGACCTTCGCGACCTCGACAAGTCGCGCTGGATCCAGCTGTCCGGCAACTCCGGCCACGCATTCCACGAGAACTACGTCGACCAACTGCCACTGTGGGTGGCCGGCCGGACACTGCCGTGGGTGTTCGACGACGACGCGATCACGAATTCCACCGAGGACACGCTGACGCTCCGCCCGACCACCCAATAGCCGGGCAGTATCGGAGAAATCTGAGCGTGGTCAAGCATCGACACGCGTGTGACGCATGGTTTTTCTGTGACTTTTGGTCCGCGTGGGACGAAATACGCCTACGTTGGCGCCATGCGTGCCTTCCCCCTCGCGCTCCGTGGGCTGGCCATGGGCCTGTTGCTCGCGGGCGTGAGTGCGCCCTTCGCCCAGGCTGACGACCCGTCGGTCGCCGAGCTGCAGGTGCGTCTCGTGCAGTCGCGGATGCACCTCAACGACCTCTACGCGCGATCCGCCGCCGCGGCCGAGCGACTGAACAACTCGACGTACGAGCTGGAGCAGGCCGAGGCTGAGCTCAGGCAGCAGCGGGCTGCGGTGAAGCGGGCCGAGGCGAGCCTGGCCGACCAGCGTGATGCGGTCGCGACGCTGACCGTCGAGCAGCTCCAGTCCGGCACCGGCACGGCCAAGCTCACGACACTGCTCGAGAGCGACGGGCCGCAGCAGCTGCTCGAGCGCGCCGGCGCCTACGCGAGCACGAATGAGGCGATGAACGCGCGAGTCGACACGCTCACCGCGCGCCAGGTCGTCCACGATGCGGCGGTCCGGCGAGCCGACGCGGCCCAGAGCTCTCTTCGCGCAGCGGTGAAGGACAAGACCGCGGCCGCCGCCGGCATCGACCAGGCGATCGCCGCAGCCGAGTCCGCCATGAAGTCGACGAGCCGCGAGCGCGACGCGCTGATCAAGCAGCTCGCGGCCGCGCAAGGCGCCACGGTGGACGAAGTGGCGAAGAAGCAGGACAAGATCGACGAGCAGATCGACCAGGGCGGTCCGTCCACCCCGGTCGGTGGGCCGGCCACGGAGCCGAACCCGACCAACGACCCGACCACCGAACCCAAGCCGAAGCCTTCCGAGCCGAAGCCGAGCGTGCCGAAGCCCAAGCCGACACCCAAGCCTGCGACACCGGCCGATCCGCCGCCGGCCTCGGGCGGCAAGGTCGAGACGGCGATCGCCTTCGCCCGGGCGCAGCTCGGCGAGCCGTACAAGTGGGGTGGAGCCGGACCTGGCTCGTGGGACTGCTCCGGCCTGGTGATGAAGGCCTGGGGAGCGGCCGGTGTGGGCTTCCCGCACTCCGCGAGCGCCCAGTTCACCCAGTCCAAGCGCGTCTCGGTCGGCAGCGTCCAACGCGGCGACCTGGTCTTCTGGAGCAACGGCAGCGCCAAGTCGATCTACCACGTCGCGATGTACCTCGGCGGCGGCAAGATGATCCACGCCCCGCGGCCGGGCCGCAGCGTCGAGATCGTCTCCTTCACCTACTGGATCAAACCTGATCTCGCGGCTCGGCCGGGCTGACGGCTTTCCGGCTTCTTCTCGGGGGGAGGCCGTCAGCCGGTCGGGACGCGGAACAGACCGGTCTCGGTGACCGCCATCTGCACGCGCACGTCGTGCTTGTCGTGGGGCACGGACTCCATCAGCTCGTTCGCGTGGACCACGGCGCACATCGGTGCCGTGACCGAGGCGAGCGCGCGGTCGTAGTAGCCGGCGCCGCGGCCGAGCCGGTTGCCGGCGTGGTCGACTGCCATGGCCGGAACGATGACGAGGCCGGCGGCGGCGAGCGCCTCAGGGCCAAGCCGCTCGCCGTCCGGCTCAGGCACGCCGATGGACGACAGACGCAGGGGCGATGCGGGGTCGAAAATCACCCACCGGAGCTCGTGGGTCTCCGCACGCGTGACCGGCACGATGACCTCGACGTCGCGCTTCAGCAGTCCGGTGATGAGGGGTCCGGTGCCCGGCTCGGTGCCCATCGAGAGATGACAGGCGATGCGGTCGACCTGGGTGAATGCCGCGGCCAGCAGATGGGCAGCCACTGCATCGGCGACCATCAGACGTTGCTCGGCCGCGCGCTCCTGACGACTCCGGAGCACCTGCTGACGCAGGGAGTGCTTGCTCGCAGCGTCACTCATTGGGCGACGATAGCCTGTGCCGGTGAGCGGATTGGCCAGGGCGCAGCAGAAGATGACCGACGCCGGGGTGCCGCAGCGGGCCATCGACGTGTTCAGCTCCTTCTACTCCCAGCTCGAGGACGGCGCGACCGGCATGATCGCCGAGTCTGAGGTCGACCCGCTCACCGATCTGGTGCGTGCGTCCGAGCTCGCGCTCGATGACGCAAGTACCGAGGCGGTCGCATCCACAGCTGTCATCAAGCTCAACGGTGGGCTCGGCACGACGATGGGGATGGCCCGGGCCAAGTCGCTGCTGCCGGTGCGAGCGGATCTCACCTTCCTCGACATCATCGTCGGGCAGGTGCAGCACGTGCGGCGAACGCACGGCGTCGGGTTGCCGCTGCTGTTCATGAACAGCTTCCGCACCCACGACGACACGATGGCCGCGCTGGCGCGCCACGACGACCTGGCGGTGAGCGAGCTGCCGCTGGACTTCTTGCAGAACCGCGAGCCGAAGCTGCGGGCCGACGACCTCAGTCCGGTCGAGTGGCCCGACGACCCATCGCTGGAGTGGTGCCCGCCTGGGCACGGCGACCTCTACACCGCGCTGGAGACGTCCGGGGTGCTCGCGGCACTGCTCGATGCGGGCTTCAAGTACGCCACCGTCTCCAACGCCGACAACCTCGGGGCCGCTCCCGACCCGGCGATGATGGAGTGGTTCGCGGCGTCGGGCGCTCCGTACGCCGCCGAGGTGTGCCGGCGTACTCCGGCCGACGTCAAAGGTGGCCATCTGGTCGTCCGCCGGGAGGACGGGCGACTGGTGCTGCGCGAGACCGCACAGACCCCGCCCGACGATGCCGAGGCGGCCGCCGACCTCACGCGACACCCGTTCTTCCACACGAACAACCTGTGGTTCGACCTCGAGCAGCTGGCACAGACGCTGGCCGACCGGTCGGGCATCCTTGGCCTGCCGCTGATCCGCAACGAGAAGACGGTCGATCCCACCGACCCATCGTCGCCGCGCGTCGTGCAGATCGAGTCCGCCATGGGTGCGGCCGTCGAGGTGTTCGACGGCGCGACCGCGATCGAGGTCGACCGCTCGCGGTTCCTGGCGGTCAAGACCACCAACGACCTGATGCTGCTGCGTTCCGACGTCTACGGGGTCGGCGACGACTTCCGCGTCCGTGCCCAGGTGGAGCCCGCGCTCGTCGACCTCGACCGTCGGTTCTACGCCACGATCGCCGACTTCGACGCGCGTGTGCCCGAGTCGCCGTCCCTCGTCGACGCCACGTCGTTGACGGTGCGGGGCGACTGGAGGTTCGGTCGCGACGTCGTCGTCACCGGCGATGTGCGACTCGACGACGAAGGCACGGCTCGCAGCATCCCCGCTGGCACCCGGTTAGGCTGAGCCGCATGTCGTCGGAAACCCCGGGAACCGGGCCGGATCAGAGCATGCTCCCGCTCGGCTCGGACCACCCGGACGAGACGACTCCAGCGCCGGAGCCGAGCGACACCACTCCGCCCGTCCCGGACGACCCGGCCAGGGAGGCGCACTCCACCGACGCGCCGCCGGCGCCGGATTCGCCGGTGGAACCCGAGCCGGATCCGCCCGTAGGCATGTCGACGGAGGACGAACCAGCTGTACAGGACGAGCCGGCCGAGCCATCAGCCGTCCGCAAGCGCCCGCGGCCGGCGAGCATCGCCGACGACATGATCACCGTCGAGGACCATCTCGAGCGGATCCTTCGCGGCGTCGGGCCCCTCGAGGCCTACGACCAGCCGATCGTCGAGTCGCTCGGGCTGCCGCTGCACGAAAACTTCATCGCCCCCATCGACCTGCCGCGGTTCGCGAACTCGGGCATGGACGGGTATGCCGTGCGCGCCGAGGACATCGTGGGCGCCACACCCGAGTCGCCGGTGACGCTGCCCGTGGTCGGCGAGATCGTCGCCGGATCGGCCAAGCCGTTCGCGATCAGCGCCGGAACCGCGGTCAAGATCATGACCGGGGCACCCATCCCGCGCGGGGCCGACACCGTCGTCCCGTTCGAGCGCACCGATCGCGGCAACGCGCGCGTCAGCATCCGCGAAGCCGCACCGGCCGGTACCCACATCCGCACTCAGGGCAGCGACGTCCAGGCCGGCGACCTCGTGCTGTCCGCCGGCACGGTGCTCGGCGCCCGGGAGATCGGGCTGCTGGCCGCGCTCGGCGCGCCCCGCGTCCAGGCTCGCCCCCGGCCTCGCGTCGTCATCATCTCCACCGGCAGCGAGCTCCGTGAGCCGGGCACGCATCTCGACTACGACTCCATCCACGACGGCAACAGCTACATGCTGGCCGCCGCGGTGCGGTCCGCCGGCGCGATCGCCTACCGTGTCGGCGCGGTCGACGACAATCCCCGCTCGTTCCGCAAGGTGCTCTCCGAGCAGCTCGTCCGTGCCGACCTGGTGGTCACCAGCGGCGGCGTCAGCGCGGGCGAGAAGGACGTCGTCAAGGAGACACTGTCGGCGCTCGGCACGGTCTCCTTCGACAAAGTGGCCATGCAGCCCGGCAAGCCGCAGGGCTTCGGACGCGTCTTCGACGAGCAGAAGCCGATCATCACGCTCCCGGGCAACCCGGTCTCGGCCTACGTGTCGTTCGAGGTCTTCGTGCTGCCGGCCATCCGCCGACTGATGGGTCGCACGCCGTACCGGCGCCCGATGGTGCACGCCGTGCTCGCCTCCGACCTGGAGTCCCGTCCCGGCGTGCGTCAGTACGTGCGCGGCATCTTCGAGGTCACCCACCGCGGGGCCAAGGTCACCCCGGTCCAGGGCCACGGCTCGCACCTGCTCGGCTCGCTCGCGAAGTCCAACGCGCTCATCGTGGTGGGGGAGGACGAGACGGCGCTGAATCTCGGCGACACCGTCCGCACCCTGGTGCTCGACAGGCCGTTCTAATGGGTGCTCTGTCCGACTCCGCCCAGAGCCCGGAACCCCCGCCGGGGGAATTCAGCCACGTCGACGAGTCCGGCGCCGCCCGCATGGTCGACGTCTCCGACAAGTCGGTCACCGCGCGCTCGGCGACGGCCCGCGGACGCGTCGAGGTCTCGGCCCGCGTCGTCGAGCTGTTGCGAGGGGAGGGCGTGCCCAAGGGTGACGCGCTCGCCGTCGCGCGCATCGCCGGCATCATGGCTGCCAAGCGCACGCCTGACCTCGTGCCGTTGTGCCACCCGCTGCCGATCAGTGGCGTCGAGGTCGGCTTCGAGGTCGAAGGCGGTGCAGAGGGTGGGGCCGTGGTGATCGAGGCCGTCGTCAAGACGACGGCCCGCACAGGCGTCGAGATGGAAGCGCTCACGTCCGTCACCGTGGCCGCGCTCACCGTCATCGACATGGTCAAGGCCGTCGACAAGCATGCCCGCATCACCGACGTCGAAGTGGTCGCCAAGTCGGGTGGTCGCAGCGGCGACTGGAGCAAGGAGTGAGGGGGGCAGTGATCGTGGCCTCGGGGCGGGCGGCCACCGGCGTCTACGAGGACACCACCGGCCCGTTGCTCGTCGAGGCGCTGACGTCCTGGGGCTTCGAGACTGCCGCTCCGGTAGTGGTTCCAGACGGTGCAGCGGTTGGCGAGGCCGTGCGGGTCGCGCTCGACGATGGCGCCGACGTTGTCCTGACCACCGGCGGCACCGGCATCAATCCGACCGATCGCACGCCGGAGGCGACCCGGCCGCTGCTCGACCACGAGCTACCGGGTGTTTCTGAGGCGATCCGGGCCTATGGAGTGGCCCAGGGCATCCCCACCGCGATGCTGTCGCGCGGGCTGGCCGGTGTCTCCGGACGCGCCGTGGTGGTCAACCTGCCCGGCTCGCGCGGGGGAGTGAAGGACGCGATCGCCGTGCTTGCCGACGTCGTGCCGCATGCCGTAGACCAGCTTCGCGGCGGCGACCACGATCGGGGCGAGCCCTGACCAGAGGTTGGCCGGTCACGCTCCGGCACGATCATGTCGGCGTCCGCCCACTGCGGCGACGCGACGCCGCGGCGTGGCAACGGCTCCGCCACGACAACGCGGCCTGGCTCGGCCCGTGGGAGGCGACCCTTCCGCCCGAAGCCGGCCGACCGACGATGTCGTACCGCGCCATGATCGCCTCGATGCGGCGTAGGGCGGCGCGCGGTCAGTCGATGCCCTTCGCCCTCACCTGGGACGACCAGATGGTGGGCCAGCTGACGGTCAATGGCATCTCGTGGGGCTCCGCTCGCTGGGCGAGCCTCGGCTACTGGGTCGCGCAGAGCCACGCCGGGCGCGGCATCACCACCACGGCCGTCGCGCTGGTGTGCGACCACCTCTTCAAGGAGGTGCAGCTGCACCGCATCGAGATTGCCATCCGGCCCGAGAACACGGCCAGCCTTCGCGTGGTGGAGAAGCTCGGGTTCACCGAGATCGGCACGGCACCGGGATTCCTGCACATTGCCGGCGACTGGCGCGATCACCGGGTCTTCCAGGTGCTCGCCGGGCAGGTCGGTGACGGGCTCGTGTCACGACTGTCCTCGTCTTCAGCGGAGTAGTTCGAGCGCGAGTCACTCCTGTCACAGAAGGTTTCAGGCGACACACGGCGGCACGTGCCGAGAATCGACGATCCGGGGGCCTACGGTTTTGCACGTGGGCACCGGTCTGATCGTCGCGTTTGTCGTCGCCATCTGGGCGGCGTACTTCGTGCCCCTCGTGCTCCGCCGCTACGACGAAGCAAGCACGTCGTCGTCGTTGGAGACGCTGAGCCCACTGAGTCGCACCATCAACCGCCGGACCACGACCACCGAGGACGTCGCGACGCCGGAGCCCACACCGGCCGTCGACGAACCGTCCGCCGAGGTCGATGATGCACTCGAACCTGCATCTCGCCCAGAAGTGACGCGATCTGCGGCGGGGGTCGCCGCCCGACGCCGGCGCCGCACCCTGCTCACCTTGCTCACGGCCACGGCGATCGTCGGTGGCCTGGTCGGCTTCCGTGTCGTGCCGGTGTGGTCCATCGCGATCCCGGTCGGGCTCGTGCTCGCGTGGCTGGTGGCTTGCCGGATCCAGGTGCGTCATGAGCGCGGCATCTCGAAGAAGCGCGTCCCGAAGACCGCCAAGACCGCGAAGACCGGGGAGTCGAGGTCGAAGGATGATGACGAGTCCACCGTCATCGTCTCCGGCCAAGTGGAGGACGTGAACCCGGCCCGACAGCACGTCATGGAGTCCACGCCGCTCGAGGTCGACGCCCTCGACGAGCAGCTGGTCATCGCCGCTCCGTCGGTCGCCACCACCGGCGAGTTGGTCTGGGACCCGCTGCCGGTCACCATCCCGACCTACGTCACGAAGCCCCGCGCAGGTCGCACCGTGCGCACCATCGACTTCGCCCAGCCGGGCGCCTGGACGTCCGGTCACGTCGAAGGCGAGGACGTCGAGCTGCCGGGCCGCAAGGAGGCGTCGAACGACGCTCCCCGGCGGGCCGCCAACCAGTAGGTTCGCCTTCGTTGCCTGATACGCTCGTCGGTGTTTCCAGGGGCTATGGCGCAGGTGGTAGCGCGACTCGTTCGCAACGAGTAGGTCGGGGGTTCGAGTCCCCCTAGCTCCACGACGCGCAGCGCGGCTCCCTCTGATCGGAGGGAGCTGTTTCTGATGTGCCCGCCTTGACAGACCACCCGTTCATTCATACATTCATCCACAGTTTGTATGATTGGCTTGAGGGGTCGGCATGGGCGTGGGCAAGCGAGCAGTCGTTCTCGGGGGCAGTGTGGCGGGGCTGTGCGCCGCGGGGGCACTGGCACCTCATTTCGACGAGGTGCTGGTGCTCGAGCGCGACGAGCTGCCGCCTGATGCCGAGCACCGACGAGGCGTCCCGCAGAGCAAGCACCCGCACTTCCTGCTCAACTCGGGGCGACGAGCGATCAACGACCTGTTCCCGGGTTTCGAGGACGACCTGGTGGCGGCCGGCGGCCTGCACCTCGTGGCATCCATGGACACGGCGTACCTCGAGGGCCCCGGTTGGGCGCCGCGCAAGCAGGGCGCCCTGACCATGGTCTACGGCTCGCGCATCCTGATCGAGCGGGTCCTGCGCGACAAGGTGCGCCAACTCGCCAACGTGACGATTCGTGAGGGCGTGTCGGTGAACGGCGTCGAGACCGCGGGCGGAGGCACGCCGCAGGGCCGCGTCACCGGTGTGACCTTCTCGTCGACCGAGGCCGGTGAGGAGCGGACCGTCGCCGACCTGGTGGTCGATGCCCTGGGACGTGGTTCGTCCGTCTCCGACTGGCTCGCCGCTGCCGGCTGGCCCGAGACCCCGGCCATGACCCTCGACGCCAAGGTCACCTACGTGTCGCGGTGGTACGACCTGCCGACGCCCGAGGCTCGCTCAGCGACCTCCTGGTGGTGGCAGCACATGGTGATCATGCCGACCCAGGAGAAGGGCGAGCACCCGGACGAGCACGAGTACTTGGTCAACTTCTTCCCGATGGAGGGCAACCGCTCCATCGCCTGCATGGGGTCCTGGGGCTTGGAGATGCCGCGGACCGTCGACGACTTCGCGGCCTCGGCCGACCGCTTGCGGACGCCGATGTTCGCTGCCGCGATGGCGGCCTCCGAGCCGACCTCGGAAGTGCACCTGACCCGTTCGACCGGCAACAAGTGGAGGCGATACGACAAGCTGGCCGCGCCACCACAGGGAATCGTGTTCATCGGCGACGCGATCTGCGCGTTCAACCCGTTCTACGGGCAGGGCATGAGCGCCGCCGCCAGCGGTGCCCTGCTCCTGCGCGAGACCTTGCAGTCGTCGAGCACCCTGGATCAGGGGTTCTTCAAGCAATTCCTCGCCCAGCAGCGCAAGGCCCTCAAGGTGCCATGGGCCATGGCGATGGCGCGCGATCGCGGCTACGAGTGCGCCACCGGCACCGAGGCCGTGCCGGCATGGCAGCGTCGGATCCTGGCGTCGATGACCTGGCCGATGTTCAACGTGATCACCGGCGCCTCCCGCGAAGACGCCGTCGTCGATGAGCACTTCGCGCGGGTCTTCAACATGGATGAGTCGCTGGTCGGCATGATGACCAACCCTCGCGTTCTCGCCGGGCTGCTCCGCTACAAGGTCAACTCAGCCCTGGGTCGCCACAAGCTGCCGTTCGGCTTCGATGCGCAACAGGCGCCTCCGGGCACGGACTGGACATTGGGCGCGGCCCCTCCCGCCGCCGCGCTGGAGGGAACCCGATGAGTGAGCGCCAGCGAGTGAACAGATGAGTGACGCCACCTGCGATCAGGCCGCCGAACAGGTCACCCGCAACCTTGGCTTCGACTGTCACGACGTCAGCCCGGTCGTCTCGGTGCACAATCCGTTCGACTTGGCCAGCTGGACGATGCCGGTGCTCGAGCTGCTGATCATCGCCGGCGCGGTCTTTGCGCTGGTCCACGCCGTGCGCCGGTTCCGCGCGGGCGACCCGATCAACCTGGCGCTGTGGTTCGCACCACTGGTCTACCTGTTCGTCACCGAGCCGCCGCTCTACTTCCCGGAGTGGTTCGGCCTCGACGAGCGGTTCGGCTTCATCTTCGCCCACAACATTTTCACGGTGCAGTTCATGTGGGACCGGCTTCCGCTCTACATCATCGCCATCTACCCGGCGATGACCCAGCTGGCCTACGAGCTCGTGCGGGTGCTCGGGATCTTCCGCCGGGGTGCCCTCGTGGGGTCGGTCGCGGTCGCCTTCGTCTGCCATGTCTTCTACGAGATCTTCGACCAGCTCGGCCCGCAGCTGAAGTGGTGGGCATGGAACGACGCCAACCAGGACGTCAACCACCCCGCGCTCGCCTCGGTTCCGATGAACAGCATGGTCCTGTTCGCGTCGGTCTCCTTCGGTGTGCTGACCTATCTGGTCGTGAAGCTGGTCGGGTCGCCGGCCCCTGATGGTGGACCGCGTCGCGGCTGGTCGCTGACCTGGCGGATCGTGGTTGCCGGCGTGCTGAGCCCGCCGGCAATGGCCGTGGCCGGGATCCCGTCTGGCGCGTTCGGCGGCGAAACTCCCAACGTCGGCGCTCAGGCGTGGGTCCTCGGGATCGAGCTCGGGCTGCTGTGGCTGGCCGGTGTGTGGGTGCTCATCACGCATCTCCGACGCCGCGGCACTGACGAGGTCGAGCCGATGACGCCGTTCGCGCGGATCTATCCGGCCGTGTACCTCGTCGTGATGGCGGTGCTGTGGATCGGAGCCCTGCCGGCCTTCCTCGATGCCACGAACGGCGTCACCAGTGACGGCACCCCGATCGGCAGCGGGCTCTACACGATCGGCTGCTTCGTCGGCGCCGGGGCAATTCTCGCGGTGCTCTACACCGGTCGACGCCGGGCTGTCGTCATGGCGGGTTGACACATGGGTCACCACGGATGGCAGGGGAACCCGCCGCGCACCGAGGACGAGGCGCGGCAGCGGATCATCGCGGCTACGACGTCGTGCGTGGAGAGGCTCGGCTCGACCAAGACGACGGTCTCGGAGGTCGCGGCCGAGCTAGGCGTCACCCGGCAGACCGTCTACCGCTACTACCCGAGCCACGCCGAGCTGCTGGGCGCTGTCGCACAGGCCGGACTCGATGACTTCGTCGATCGAATGGTCGCGCACCTCTCGACCTTCGACACCGCGGCCGACGTCGCGATCGAGTCGATCGTGTTCGCCCTGCAAGCGATCCCCGAGGACTCGAGCATCGGGCTGCTCTTCCAGGCCGGTGAGACCGAATTCTTCGGCCGCGAAGTCACGTCGTCGATGGCGATCTCGGTCGGCGCGGACATCCTGCGACGCATCCCGGTCGACTGGTCCGACATCGGCGTCAAGGACGAAGAGCTGGACGGTCTCGCCGAGATCCTGATGCGGCTGTTCGACTCGTTCCTGCAATACCCGGGGGAGCCGCCGGCCTCGGCGAACGACATCCGGGTGCTCGCCCGGCGCTGGCTCGGACCGGCCCTCCGGGTCTGACGATCAGGCCTTCGGTGCGCGCTCGGAGACCAGGTCGACCAGGTCGGCGATCGAGTCGACGACTCGGGTCGGTCGGTACGGGAATCGCTCGATGTCCTCGGGCCGGGTCGAGCCCGTGGACACCAGGATCGTGCGCATGCCCGCCTCCAGCCCGGAGATGATGTCGGTGTCCATCCGATCGCCGACCATGATGGTCGACTCCGAGTGCGCCTCCAGCTGGTTGAGCGCGCTGCGCATCATCAGCGGATTCGGCTTGCCGATGTAGTACGGCTGACGGCCGGTCGCGGTGCTGATCAGCGCCGCCACGGAACCGGTGGCCGGCATGGTCCCGTGAATGCTCGGTCCGCTCACGTCGGGGTTGGTGGCAATGAACCGGGCGCCGCCTTCGATCAGCCGGATGGCCCGGGTGATCGACTCGAAGGAGTAGGTGCGCGTCTCGCCCAGCACGACGTAGTCGGGACTGCGCTCGGTCATCACGTATCCGATGTCGTGCAGGGCTGACGTCAGCCCGGATTCGCCGACCACGTACGCCGATCCATCCGGTCGCTGGTCGAGCAGGAACTGCGCCGTGGCGAGTGCCGAGGTCCAGATCGCCTGCTCGGGCACGTCGAGACCACTGGCCAGGAGCCGCGCTCGCAGGTCCCGCGCGGTGTAGATCGAGTTGTTGGTCAGGACCATGAACGGAAGTCCGGACTTCTTCAGGGCCTCGATGAACTCGACGGCACCGGGGATCGGGTCCTCCTCGTGCACGAGGACGCCGTCCATGTCGGTCAGCCAGGTCTCGATGGGCCGGGGTTCGCTCACGGTCACATTGTCTCGTGTCCGTTCACGCCGGCGCCGAGAGGCGTTCGATGGCCGGGCCGACGTTCGTCAGGTAACGGGTGAGGGCATCCTGCATGAGCGGTTCGTCGAGGTGCTCGGGCAGAGCACGCATGAGATTCAGGCGGCTCGACCCGACCCACGAGTCCACGTCGGGCTCGTGCGACCAGGCCAGCTGGGCCAGCCAGGTGAGGCGCACCATCGGACCCCAGTCCTCGATGCTGCTGGGGTGCGGATCGGGCGGGCTCAGCCGGTTCTTGTCTTCGTCGGACGCATCGCGTGACTCGATGAAGCCCAGCAGTGCGGCGTTGAAGGACGGCGACCCGTAGCGCACCTGCTGCAGCACGATCCGGTCGTCACCGAAGATCGGAACGGCCTTTGAGGCACGCAGGCCGATCGCCGAACAGTCCACATGGAGGACCTCGGTGCCGGTCGGCACCTCGCCGGAGTCGAGCACGAGGCGATCCGCGTTGATCGATCGCACCCGGCCGAGGCGGACGACGTCCTCGATCTGTCGCAGATCCTCGAGCTCAGGCTGGCTGAGCATGGTCGCGCGGAACATCGTCGGCCATACCCCGGGAGCAATTCTCATCAGGCGTCCGGAGGCTTCGAGCCGTTCGAACCGGTCGGTCAAGTCTCTGGCTTCCGCGGCTGCCTCCGCGTCGCGGGAGATGCCCTCCATGGTCTGCGCCACCTGGTCGAGCGGCTGCAGCTGGGCGCGGTCGTTGAACCACATGTCGCGTGGCCGCACCCAGCGGATACGGTCGGGGTCAACGCCGTTGTCGAGCAGCCACAGGCAGGCATCGACGCCAGTCTTCCCGGCTCCGATGACGGTGAACTGCTGGTGGCCGTCGGCGACGTCCGGCAGGGCGTTGATGGGAACGAACTTCGCCTCCGGAGCCACGGTGAACAAGGGCTGGTGCGTCGCCGGGACGGACGTCTCTTGATAGGACGCGTCAACGACGCGGCGGCGCACCCGAACCGTGTGCACATCGTCGGTACGGAGATCACGAATCCGGTGCTCGTTGCCGTCGCCGCCGAGGTGGTCGTGCGCTCCGAGGAAGCGAGCCCGGCCGGATGGTTCGAGGCGGTCGCCGACGACACTGTCGAAGTACGCACAGATCTCCGGTGCGCTGGCCTGCTCGTAGAATCCCGCGTTCCGGCCGGACTCGATCAGCTGGTCGCCGCCGAGCGGCATCGAGTTGACGCCGTAGAACGCCGACGGCGAGTGCAGTCGGATGAACGGGTATGCGTCCCGCCAGTGGCCGCCCGGACGGTCGCGCCGATCGACGAGCACCATGTCGACATCTGCCTCGGCCAGCAGTGAGTCGGCGAAGGCGAGGCCACTGGCACCCGCTCCCACGATTAGGTAGTCGGTCTCGATGTCCATCGTTACTCCTGCGACGAAAGCACGATCACGGTATCGGTCTTGTAGGGTCCGTCCGATGAAGATCACCGAAGTCGCGCCGGGCGTCTTCGCCGCCGAGGGCAAGACCGTCAACTGGGCGCTGATCGCCGACGGCGATGCCCTCACGCTGGTTGACGCCGGATGGCCGGGCTACCTCGACGACGTGCTCGCGTCGATCAGCGAGATCGGCCATCGGCTCAGCGACGTCGAGGCGGTGCTCGTGACCCATGCCCACATCGACCACATCGGCTCGCTCCCGCGCCTGCTCGAGAAGCACCGAGTCCCTGTGCTGCTGTCGCCGACCGAGGCCAAGCACGCCCGTCGTGAGTACCTCGAACAGGCCGGCACGACCGACGTCGTCAAGAACCTGTGGCGCCCTCGCGTGCTGCCGTGGGCCCTGCACATGGTGCGCAACGGCGCCCTGAACGACCCCGGCGTGGCCGAGGCGACCGACTTCGGCGACGTCCATGTCATCGATGTGCCGGGCCGGCCGGTCCCGATCGCCACTCCCGGCCACACCAGCGGCCACACCGCCTACCTCGTGCCCGACGCCCGCGTACTGCTCACCGGCGACGCGCTCGTGACCGGCCATGCGCTGAGCTCGACGACCGGTCCGCAGGAGCTCATGGGCTTCTTCCACCACGACGTCGACGCCATGAACGCCTCGCTCGACGTGATCGCCGACGTCGGTGCCGACGACATCATCCCTGGTCACGGACCGGTGTACCGAGGCTCGCCGCGAGAGGCGGTCGCCAAGCTCAGGCAGATGCGAGTCTGAGCGAGTCGTCAAACACTGCGTCAAACACGTACGCAGTTCCCTGTTCACATCACGGGTGCGGCATCCGTCGACCCGACGAGGAACAGGAGATCAACATGTCGCTTTTCATGGATGTACACACGATCGAGGGGGGCGTTCCGGCGAGTGACGTCGCGGGAGCCCACCAGGCCGACCTGGCAACTCAGGACGCATATGGGGTCACCTACCTCCGCTATTGGGTCGACGAGCAGGCCGGAAAAATCTTCTGCCTCGTCGAGGCACCGGACGCCGAAGCGGCGAACACCGTGCATCGCGAGGCGCATGGTCTTGTCGCCGACGAGATCTACCCGGTCAGCGAACACTCGTAGGTCGGATGAGCCGCCGATGGCCGAGAGGCCCGACCGACCCAGTCGGCCCGGGTCTCCCGGCCAGCACGAAGTCGATCGATCACGGCAGTCGATGTGGAACGATCGAGGACTCATGACTCTAGCCGTGCACTTGTTGGGCCGACCTCGCCTTGACCGGGACTCCGGGGAGGCCTACCAGTTCCGCAGCCGCAAGAGCTGGGCGCTGCTGGCCTACCTGCTGATGAGTGAGCATCGGCCCAGCCGGAGTCAGCTCGCCTCGATGTTGTTCGCCGAAGCCGACGACCCGATCCGGGCCCTGCGGTGGAGTCTGTCGGAGTTGCGTCGTGGGCTGGGCCATGACGCGTCGCTCGACGGCGACCCGGTCGTGCTGCAGCTGCCGCCCGGGGCGATCGTTGATGTCGACGTGGTGATACATGGCACGTGGGAGGAGGCCATCGGCCTCCCAGGTCTCGGTGCCGAGCTGCTGGATGGCCTGACGATCCGTGGTGCGGCGACCTTCGAGACCTGGCTGTTGTCCAAGCAGCGTCACCTCGCGGCCGCGTCGGAGGCGATCCTCCACGAGGCGGCTCTGGGATCGATGTCACGTGGGGACCTGAACGTGGCTCTTGGCCTGGCCACGAGAGTCGTCGCGATGAGCCCGCTCGACGAAAACCACCAGGCCCTGTTGATTCGCCTGTATCGCATGGCAGGGGACGACGAGGCCGCCGAGAGGCAGTACCAATCCTGTACGCGACTTTTCACGTCCGAGCTGGGTGTGCAGCCCGGACCATCGGTCCACGCAGCGATGCGTGAGAACAGGCGCGAGCAGGCTGAGCTTGCCGACGAGGCAACCATCGAGGCGGTGATCGAAGCCGGCTCCGCCGCGGTTGCCGCGGGCGCGCTTGCGGCCGGCGTACAGTCCCTGTTGACGGCGGGTCGGCTCGCCGACCGCACGGACTCCACGCGGCTACGGATCGGTTCTCGGCTCGCGATGGCGGAAGCGTTGATCCATTCGGTGGGCGGGCTGGACGAAGAGGGTCTTGCCGCGCTGTTCGAGGCCGATGACATAGCTGCGGCCCACGGCTTCGACGAAGCGGTGGCCCAGGCGAGGGCCGAGCTCGGATATGTGGACTTCCTGCGGGCTCGCTACGACCGGGCCGTGCTGTGGCTCAACGATGCCCTACGACAGGCCAACGGATCACCCTCGTTGGTGGCGAAGGCCTCGACCTACCTCGGGTCGGTCGAGAGCGACCGGTCCAACTACCAGCGAGCAGAGACGCTCCTGGTGGATGCGGTCGCGAAGTCGCAGGTCGCCGGCGAACCGCGTCGCGAAGCATACGCTCTCTCGATGTTGGGTCGAGTCAGTCTGCTCCGCGGTGATCTCGACCTCGCCGCCGACCAGCTGGACGGGTCGATCGCACTCGCCGATCGCGAGCACTGGCTGGCGTTCCTGCCATGGCCACAAGCCCTGCGTGGAGAGGTACAGGTGCTGCGAGGCGACGTGAACGGGGCCGGTGCGCTCCTCGAGCAGGCCTTCGCGCGAGCGTGTCAGATCGGTGACCCGTGCTGGGAGGGGATGTCGGCACGTGGTCTCGCCCTGGTGGCCGAGGCGACCGGCAGAACCGCTGACGCGTTCGACATCCTTGTCGACGCTCGGGTGCGAAGCAGTCGACTCGCCGACGCCTACGTCTGGCTCGGGGCGTACATCCTCGACGCACAGTGCGAGCTCGGGCTCAAGCACGGCCACCCGGACACCGCACGGTGGGTTGCCACCATGCGCGAGCTCGCCTCGCGAACCGGCATGAGGGAGCTCACGGTCCGCTCCCTCCTTCACGGCGCGGCACTGGGCCAGGACGGTGACGAAGCCGCGGCGGCGCTCTTGGCCGCCGATCTCGAGCATCGACCTCTAGTTGGAGTGAGGCGCGACGGCTCGCCTTCGGCGGATGCCCCACCAGATGATCCAGCCGCCGGCACCGACCACGAGCCAAGGCAGAAGCACACCGGCTAGGGACACGATGCCGTTCACGGTGTCGACCAGGGCGTCCCAGCCTTTTGTCAGCCCGCCCTGGAACCCGCCGGGCGAGACCGTGGAGGCCGAGCCCTTCTGGATGAGCTCGACGTTCAGCGTCGAGAGAGAGACCTGGTCGGTGAGTGCCTTGCGCTGGGCCTGCAGGCTCTCGAGCTGCTCCTGACGCTGCGTCAGCGCGTCCTCGGCGCGGACGACCTCGGCGCTCGAGCCGGCCTCGGCCAGGATCTTCTCCAGCCGGTCGATCGAGATCTCCAGTGCCCTGATGCGGGCATCGAGGTCCTGACCCTGCGCGGTGACGTCCTCGTTCTGCACGTCGACCGTGCCCACGTCACCGTACGTAGCGAGCTTGGCCAGGGCGTCCGACATCTGGCCGCTCGGCACCCGCACCGTCAGCGAGGCGGACGTACGTCCTTCGCCGTCCTTGCTCTCGGTGCGGCCGTCGACCCGGCCTGACTTCGACTCCACCCAGGCGGCAAACCGCTTGGCGACGTCGCGCGGGTCGTCGACCGTGACGTCGACGCTCCCGGTCGTGATGACTTCGCGCACGTCCCGGGGAGCGATCTCTCGAGTGGCCTTCTCGTCGGCGGAGTCCTGAAGGGCCGCGTCGCCACCGGCCTCCGGCGCCATCGCGGCACTCGGGCCGGCCGAGTCGGACGATCCGCCGTCGGGGTTCACCAGCTGGGAGAAGCCGACGCCGCCGATGACGACGACGAAGCAGGCAGCGGCCAGGGCGCCGACACCGCGGCGAACCCGGCGACCGCGTCGAGCCACGTCGGCGTCGACGGAGTGCATGATCGACGACCGCATCGCATCGATGCGACGCTCGTCGAGGTCTGGAGTGGTCATGATGTCTCCCTCATGGATCGCAGGTCGGCGCGCAAACGGGTGCGCAGCCGGTGCAGTCGGTTGCGGACGACGGCGTGCGTGACGCCGAGCTCGCGGGCCGCCTGCTCGTAGGTGCGGTCGCCCTGGACGCACAGCTCGTAGAGCCGGCGGTCGTTCGGGGCGAGCGCGGCGACGGCCTTGTCGATCTCCGCTCGCACCTGGGCCGCCTCGACCTCGCGCTCGACGGACGAGTCCCCCATAGCGGAGAGCCACCGTCCAGTTCCGCCCTGCGCCACGTCGTCGTCCAGCGTCATGCTCTGCCGTCGTGAGGCCCGCCGGTACGCGTTGAGCGCTGTGTAGCGCGCCGTCACCAGCAGCCAGGGCAGCAGCGAGCCGTCGACTGGGGTGATGGCGCGGATCCGGCGCCAGGTGGTCACGAAGACGTCCTGCGTGATCTCCTCGGCCTCGCCGGAGTCGTGCACCACCGAGTACGCCTGCCAGTAGACCGGCCGCACGTGCCGGTCGTACAAGTCCGCGAACGCGAGCCGGTCGCCGGCCTGGGCACGCGACAGCAGCTCGGCGTCGTCAACGACCTCGGTCGAAGTGGTCATACCTACTCCATGTCGGTTTCCGGCCAACCGTCTCACGCCGGGGGTCGGCATTCCCGCGCGTAAACTCAAGAGGTGGTGTGGAGGGTGACGGCGTGAGGCGTCGGACGAGAGTCCTGCTGGCTGCCGTGTCGGCGGTGCTGGCGCTGGCCATCGTCGTGCCGGTGATCGACCACGAGCCGAGGCTCGACCCGTACCTCCGCTTCCTCACCGCGCATCTCGACGTCCTCCCCACCGAGCCGGCGGCAGTCTCGTCGGATGCGAAGTTCGCTCGCGACATCGCGAAGGTCACCGATCTCGACCATGTCGACCCCGCCCTCGACGCCTGCGCCGGGCCCGTCGCGGTGTACGCGGGGAGCCGGCACCCGATGCTCGTCGCCGAGCACGACTACTGCGGCGGCTCCGACTGGATGCCGAAGATCGACGCGAACGACGTCGTGCAGCTGACCGGGCCGGGTGTCGACGCGGGCCTCTACACCGCCGAGACGATCAAGTACGTCCCGCGGTACGGCTCGACGCTGGGGGATCTGCCGGATGGAGACGTCGTTCTCCAGACCTGCATCTCGCGGACGCGGATGGTGCTGGTCGGGCTGCGCTACGCCGCTCCGATCAGTGCCTGACACGTGATGCACTTGACATTCAACAAGTACTTGTCAAGTGGCTTGACATGCACTACGGTAGTGTCAAGCAACCGAGGAGTACGCACATGACCATCGAAGCCACCATCGACGGCCAGCTCGTCCGCTGGCGTGACAGCAAGCGCTACCTGTGGATCATGGGCGCGATCATCCCGCTCATCCCCATGGCCATGTGGGGTCTCTACGTCTGGACCGGATCGACACTGTCCTGGTTCTTCGGACCGTTCTTCGTGTTCGTGCTGATCCCCGCCTTCGACCTCCTGGCCGGACTCGACCCGAACAACCCTCCCGACGAGGTCATCGAAGCCCTCGAGGAGGACCGCTACTACCGCTGGATCACCTATGCGTTCATCCCGATGCAGCTGCTGGGCCTCATCTGGGGCGCCTACCTGCTCGGCGGTGGCACGCTGCCCGGCATCGAGGACCCGCTGACCGTCGTGCAGAAGATCGGTCTTGCGACCGGCCTCGGCATGGTCGCCGGCATCGGCATCAACACCGCGCACGAGCTGGGCCACAAGAAGGAGCAGATGGAGCGCTGGGCCGCTCGCGTCGCGCTGGCCCAGACCTTCTACGGGCACTTCTACATCGAGCACAACCGCGGCCACCACGTCCGCGTCGCCACACCGCCCGATCCGGCCAGCGCCCGCCTCGGCGAGACGGTCTGGGAGTTCTTCCCGCGCACCGTCTGGGGCAGCCTGAAGAGCGCCTGGGCGCTGGAGAAGAAGCGCATGGACCGCCGGGGCAACTCGCCGTGGTCGCTGCGCAGCGACCTCATGAACGCCTGGATCTTCTCGGTCGTGCTCTGGGGCGGCCTGATGCTCGCCTTCGGCTGGGAGATCTTCCCGTACCTCGTCATCCAGGCGATCCTCGGCATCGGCCTGCTGGAGTCGGTCAACTACCTCGAGCACTACGGCATGAAGCGCAAGCTGCTCGACTCCGGCCGCTACGAGCGCCCGAACCCGAGCCACAGCTGGAACAGCAACAACATCGGCACGAACGTGCTGCTCTACCACCTCCAGCGGCACAGCGACCACCACGCCAACCCGACGCGTCGCTACCAGGCGCTGCGCGACTTCAAGGAAGCGCCGGCCCTCCCCACGGGCTACGCCGGCATGATCGTGCTGTCGTGGATCCCGGCCATCTGGCGCAGCGTCATGGACCACCGCGTGGTCGAGCACTTCGACGGCGACATCTCGCAGGCCAACCTGCATCCGCGCAACACCGAGAAGTACCTCGCGAAGTACGGGAGCGGAGCGGTGAAAGAGGAGGCGGCATGAGCGAGCGCAGCGAGCGAACAATCAAGCACCTCATGCCGGGACATCCGTACCCTGCCTTTTCCACGGAGGTTCCGGCATGAGCAAGTTCATCTGCCCCAACTGCGAGTACGTCTACGACGAGACCAAGGGCGACGAGCACGAGGGCTGGCCCGCGGGCACCCCGTTCGCCGAGATCGACCCCGACTGGACGTGTCCCGACTGCGGCGTCCGCGAACAGGTCGACTTCCTGCCGATCGAGGAGTTCGAGCACAACGACCAGGACGGCCACATCATCTCGGCCGAGACGCGGGCTCGTGCCGACGAGGGTGACGCATGACCGTCAGTTTCCGCGCCGAGATGCAGGGCATGCTGCGTGAGCGGTTGCTCGACGCGGCGCACGAGATGATCGAGACCTCCGGCTGGTCGTCGGTCACGATGGCGAAGCTCGCATCGGCGGTCGGCGTCAGCCGCCAGACGGTGCACACCGAGGTCGGCACCCGCCATCGCCTGGCCGAGGCACTCACCCTGCGCGAGCTGGGACGCTTCCTCGATCTCGTGCGGGAGCGAATGGGCGCCGAGACTGCCATCGTCGCCGGCATCCGCTCGGCCTGTCACGGCGTGCTCGAGCTGGGGGAGTCGAGTGTCCTGGTGCGCACGGTCTTCGGTTCGGTCAGCGACCAGAACGACGCCGACTTCCTGACCATCCTCACCACCGAGTCCGGCGAGATCGTCGAGCTCGCGGTCTCCGTCGTCACCGAGTGCGTGCGCGAGATGTATCCGCCGCTCCCGTTCACCGACGACGAGCTCGACGTGGCGGCCGAGGCCATCGTGCGGCTGGTGCTGTCGGCGCTGACCCGCCCGTCCAAGCCGCCCACCGAGGCCGCTGACGACATTGCCTGGGTCATCGAGCTCGCCCTCGCCGGCGCGAGCGCGCGCACTAAATCCAGCGGTTGAACCACATCCGGTCGTGCCAAGCGTCGTACGGAACGAGCTGGTACGACCAGATCGGGAAGAAGTACCAGAAGGCGATGACGACCGCCGTCAGCAGCGCACCGCCGGCCAGCCAGACGCCGTAGCGTCCGCGCGGTGTCGGCAGCCTCTGCCAGACCCCATCGAAGAAGAGGCAGATGGCGATGATCATGAATGGCAGCGCCGCCACGGCGTAGAAGGAGAAGATCGGCCGGTCCATGATCGGCAGCCACGGCACCCAGGTCGCGAGAAGGCCCAGCACCGGCACCGACCAGCGCCAGTCGCGGCTCGCCAAGAACGCGAAGACAGCCGCCACCGACGCCGCCAGCCCAGGCCACCACACGGCCGGGTTGCCGAGGATCAACGTCTCCCGCATGCAGCTGGACGACGCGGCAGCACCGCACCGGTCGGCCGGGACGTCGAGCTTCACCGCGACGCTGACCGGGCGGTCGAGCGCCAGCCATCCCCAGGCCTGCGACTGGTAGTCGTGCGACTGGTGGGCGAGGTAGTCGCCGGTGTGGAAATGGAACGTCATCACGTGGTAGTGCCAGAGCGAACGCAACGCGTCGAGGGAGTGCCCCACCAGCCCGGACGACGGGGACTTCACGTAGGCGCCCCAGGGTGCCTCGTCGCCGTAGCCGAGACCGAAGCGTTGCTCGTAGACGCCGTGGTGGAGCAGCCAGCCCGTCCACGTCGCGAGGTAGACGACGGCGGCCACGCCCACGAGCGTGATGAACGCGGGGAAGCCCACGGTGATCATCGAGGTGATCCAGGTGCGGCGGCGCAGGTGTCGGTGCCGACCGTAGACCGTTCGCCGGTGCTGCCGGCGGGCGGCGACCTCCCACACGACCGCGGCGAGCCCGAAGACGGCGAGCACGTAGATGCCGCTCCACTTCGTGCCGATCGCCAAGCCGAAGCACAGGCCGGCGAGCAGCTGCCACGGGCGGACCAGGGGATGGCGGCTGAACCGGTCCGAGATCCAGTCGTGGTCGGCCACCAGGCAGGCCACCGCGCAGACGATCCAGAACGTCAGGAACCCATCGAGCAGCGCCAATCGTGACATCACCAGATGGGCGCCGTCGAGGGCGAGCAACAGGCCGGCGAGGCAGCCGATCACGGTCGAACCCGTCAGCCGCCGCACCAGCCGCGCCAGCACGAGCACCGTCAGGGCGCCGACGATCGCTGCGCTGATGCGCCAGCCGAACGAGTCCATGCCGAACGCGGCCTCGCCGAGCGCGATCAGCCACTTGCCGGCCTCGGGGTGCACGATCTGCGTCGGCTGGCCGGCGATGAACAGATTCGAGAGGTGGCCGGCGGCGATGCTTTTGTCAGCACTCTCGACGTAGTCCTGGGCGTAGCCGACGTGCAGCATCGACCACGCGTTCTTGGCGTAGTACGTCTCGTCGAACGACAGGGTGCCCGGACGCCCGAGGTGCCAGAGACGGAGGCCCAACGCCAGCGCCGTGACGGCGAGGGGACCGAGCCACCCCCACAGTCGCTCACGGCGGGTTGCGTCGGACACTCTGTTGATCGTAGGCGCTCCGCGCCCGGGCTGATCGTCGGGCGCTCCGCGCCCGGGCCGAGCGTCGGGCGGTCCGCGGCTCGGACCTCTCGTCGGTCGCTGGCACGATGGACCCGTGCTCGTCCTCGCCGCCACCCCCATCGGACGGGTCACCGATGCCTCGCCGCGGCTGACCGAGCTGCTCGCCTCGGCCGATGTGGTCGCTGCGGAGGACACCCGCCGGTTGCGTCGCCTCGCGTCGGACCTCGGGGTCACCGTCGGTGGCCGAGTGGTGTCGTACTTCGAGGGCAACGAGCACCAGCGCACGCCCGAGCTGGTGGAGGCGGTCGCGGATGGCCGCACCGTCCTGCTCGTCACGGACGCCGGCATGCCGAGCGTGTCCGATCCCGGCTACCGACTCGTCGCCGCCTGCGTCGAGGCCGGCCTCGACGTCACGGCGGTCCCCGGCCCGTCGGCTGTCCTCACCGCGCTCGCGGTTTCCGGCCTGCCGGTCGACCGGTTCTGCTTCGAGGGCTTCGCGCCTCGCAAGGCGGGGGAGCGTCGTCGCGTGTTCGGCGCACTCGGCCGCGAGCCGCGCACCATGGTGTTCTTCGAGTCGCCGCACCGCACCGGAGCCACGCTTGCCGCGATGGCGGAGGCCTTCGGCGCCGACCGACCGGCCGCCGTCTGCCGCGAGCTCACCAAGACGTACGAGGAGGTCGTCCGGGGCCCGCTGTCCGTTCTCGTCGCCTGGGCCGAGAGCCAGGAGCACGGCGTGCGCGGCGAGGTGACCCTGGTGGTCGCCGGCGCTCCGGCCGAGCAGCGCGACCTCACCGCCGACGAGCTCCGCGTGCTCGTCGCTCAAGCCGAGGCCGACGGGCTGAGCCGCAAGGACGCCATCGCTCGTGTCGCCGCCGAGACCGGCGTCCGTCGCCAGGAGGTATACGCGGCCGCGCACGACCGCTCACTAGGATGAAGCGCGTGCCACCTGCAGCCGACAAGGCGTTCTACGTCACGACGCCGATCTACTACGTCAACGACGCGCCCCACATCGGCCATGCGTACACGACGGTGATGGGCGACATCATCACGCGGTGGCACCGCCAGCGGGGCGAGGACGTCTGGTACCTCACCGGCACCGACGAGCACGGTCTCAAGGTGTTGCGCAAGGCACAGGAGAACGACGTCACGCCGCAGGAGTGGGCCGACCGGTTGATCGAGACCGAGTGGATGCCCGTCCTGGAGAAGATCGACGTCGCCAACGACGACTTCATCCGCACCACGGAGCAACGACACCTCGACGGCTCTCGCGCGTTCTGGCAAGACCTCTACGACCGCGGCGCCGTCTACCAGGGCGAGTTCTCCGGCTACTACAGCGTGGGAGCTGAGGAGTTCGTCGGCGACGACGATGTCGCGGACGGCGAGGGCGAGGACGAGGGATTCAAGATCTCCACGCTCGATGGCAGCCGCGTCGAGCACATGACGGAGGAGAACTACTTCTTCAGGCTGTCTGACTACCAGCAGCCTCTGCTCGACTTCTACGAGGCCAACCCCGACTTCATCCAGCCGGCGTCGGCCCGCAACGAGATCATCTCCTTCGTGAGCCGCGGCCTGAACGACCTCTCGATGTCGCGTTCCACCTTCGACTGGGGCATCCAGGTGCCGTGGGACGAGGAGCACGTCATGTATGTCTGGATCGAGGCACTGCTCAACTACGTCACCGCGGCCGGGTACGGCACCGACGAGGCGAAGTTCGAGCACCTCTGGCCGGCCGACATCCACATCGTCGGCAAGGACATCGCCCGCTTCCACGCTGTCATCTGGCCGGCGATGCTGATGGCCGCTGGGCAGCCGGTGCCGCACCAGGTGTTCGCGCATGGATGGCTGCTCGTCGGCGGGCAGAAGATGAGCAAGAGCAAGGCCAACGGCATCCGCCCGGACGAGCTGGTCGACGTCTTCGGCTCCGACGCCTACCGCTACTACTTCGCCAGGGCCCTGACGTTCGGCAGCGACGGCTCGATCTCGTGGGAGGACATCCACGCCCGGTACCACGCCGAGCTCGCCAACGGCTTCGGCAACCTCGCGTCCCGCGTGGCCGCGATGATCGGCTCCTACTTCGACGGCACCCTGCCCACGGCCGGCGAGCTCACCGATGCCGAGCAGAAGATCGTCCACACGGTGGAGTCAGCAGTGGCCGATGCCGATGCCGCCATCGACGCCGTCGCTCCGCAGGACGCCCTCGCGGCGATCTGGCGCATCGTCGAGGACGTCAACGGCTACCTCACCGAGCAGGCGCCGTGGAAGCTGGCCAAAGATGAGCCGGACGCGGCGACCGATGGTGGTCGGCTGGCCACCATTCTCGTCACTGCGGCGGAGGGCCTTCGGGCACTCGCCGTGCTGCTCAACCCGGTGATGCCGAAGGCCTCGGCGGCGCTGTGGTCGTCCCTCGGCGCCGAGCCGACGCTTGGGTCGCTGCCCGATCAGCGCATCGCCGACGTCGCCACCTGGGGTGCGCTGCCGGCCGGCTCCGCCATCACGAAGGTGCCGAGCCTCTTTCCCCGCATCGAGACCCAGTGAGTCGAGCCCAGTGACAGAAACCCAGGACGACTGGCCCTGGCCGGACGCCCCCGACCCGCTGCCGTCGCCGGTGGTCGACAACCACTGCCACCTCGACCACCGCATCAAAGGCGGCTTGCTCATCGACGTGGATGATGCGCTCGACCGGGCCGCGGCGGTCGGCGTCACCCGGATCGTGCAGGTGGGCTGCGACATCGAGGGTTCGCACTGGGCGATCGAGACGGCGCGAGCCCAGCCATCCGTGGTGGCCACCGTTTCCCTGCACCCGAACGAGGCGCCGCTGCTGGCCGAGCAGGGGACGCTCGACGATGCGCTCCAGGAGATCGACACCCTCGCCCAGGACGAAGTGGTGCGAGGCGTCGGGGAGACCGGACTCGACTACTTCCGCACGGGGCCGGATGGACGCGACGCCCAGCATCACTCGTTCCGCGAGCACATCCGGATGGCGCACCGGCACGACCGCACCCTCGTCATCCACGACCGCGACGCTCACGACGACGTGCTGCGTCTGCTCGATGAGGAGGGTGTGCCGCCGCGTACGGTCATGCACTGCTTTTCCGGCGATGCCGACTTCGCCAGAGCGTGCGTCGAACGAGGCGCGTATCTGTCGTTCGCCGGCACCGTGACCTTCAAGAACGCCGAGTCGTTGAGGCTAGCGTTGGGAGTTACCCCTCATGACCGTATTCTCGTGGAGACCGATGCGCCCTTTCTCACACCGATGCCCTACCGCGGACGCCCGAATGCGTCCTTCCTGGTGCCCCTGACGGTGCGATTTATGGCTGGAATCGTAGGCATTTCGGATGAGGAGCTCTGCCGTGACATCACCGCCAACACCGACCGAGCATTCGGCGGACCGTGGGCAGAGCGGATTTGACCTGTGAGACGACGTTCGTATGGTGGAAAAGTTGCCATGACCCCGAGACACAAGGTTGAAACCGTGCGTCACCCGCGTCTGACACGATCCCCCCACGACCATCGAACCCACAAGAAGAGCGCGATCGTTGCGCTGAACATCGCTGTTCTGCTGGTTCTCGCCGGCGGCACCGCCGCTTACGGAGCGCTGAGCAAGACCGTGACCGTCGATCTCGACGGCAAGGCGGACACCGTCCGCACGTTCAGCGACTCGGTCACCGGTGTGCTCGCGTCCAAGGACGTGAAGCTGAACCCGGACGACAAGCTGAACGTCGCCAAGTCGGGCGGCGTCACCGACGGGGACACCATCAAGGTGGACTTCGCCAAGCCGGTCACCGTCGCCGTCGACGGCGCAGCCCGTGAGGGCACCGTGCACGACAACACCGTCGGCGACGTCCTCAACCGCTTCGACGTCAAGCCCGCCGAGAACGCCTACGTCTCGGTGAGCCGCTCCGCCCGCGTCCCGCGCGGCGGCATGGACATCATCGTCAGCAACCCGAAGAAGATCACGGTCAAGGCCGACGGTGAGACGAAGAAGATCACGTCGTCCGCCCCCCGGGTGGAGGATGCGCTGAAGGAGGCCGACGTCCGCCTCGACAAGAACGACGAGGTCGACCCCGGTCGCGGCGCGCTCGTGGGCCAGAGCGACAAGCTCAAGGTCACCCGCATCGAGATGATCGACAAGACCGAGACCGTCGACGTCGACCCGCCCATTGAGTACAAGGACGACGCCGACATGGAGAAGGGCACCACCAAGGTGCTCGAGGCCGGCAAGCAGGGCAAGGCCCGCCAAGACGTCCTCATCACCATGGCCGACGGCAAGAAGCGCAATCGTCTTGTCCTGACGTCCGAGGAACTCGAGAAGCCGGTCAAGCAGGTCATCGCCCGCGGCACCGCCGAGGCTCCGTCCGTCGCGAGCAACAGCGTCTGGGACAAGATCGCTCAGTGCGAGTCCGGCGGCAACTGGCACATCAACACCGGCAACGGCTACTACGGCGGCCTGCAGTTCAGCGCCGCCACGTGGCACAGCGTCGGTGGCCCCGGACTCCCGCACCAGAACAGCCGTGAGACGCAGATCAAGTACGCCAAGATCCTGCAGCAGCGCTCCGGCTGGGGTCAGTGGGGCTGTGCCCACGCGAGGTTCAACTGACCGTTCGCTTGCTCGGGGCCGCTGAGGTGCGGCGCATCGCCGCCGACATCGAGCTACGCCCCACCAAGCAGCGTGGTCAGAACTTCGTCGTCGACGCCAACACCGTTCGCCGCATCGTGCGGACCTCCGGTGTGGGCGTCGACGACGTCGTGGTCGAGGTGGGTCCGGGTCTGGGCTCGCTCACCCTCGGCCTGCTCGAGGCGGCCCGTCACGTGGTGGCCGTCGAGGTCGACCCGGTGCTCGCGGCCCAGCTGCCTGCCACCGTGGCCGAGCACGCGCCCGACCATGTCGACCGGCTCGACATCGTCGAGGCCGACGCCATGCGCATCGAGTCGCTGCCCGGGTTGGCGCCCACCATGCTGGTGGCCAACCTCCCGTACAACGTGTCCGTGCCGGTGCTGCTCACCTTCCTGGAGCGGTTCGACTCCATCACGTCCGGCCTCGTGATGGTGCAGGCCGAGGTGGCGAATCGCCTTGCCGCCGGACCCGGTTCGCGCACCTACGGCGTGCCGAGCGTCAAAGCGGCCTGGTACGCCGACGTCCGGCTGGCCGGCACCATCAGCCGCTCGGTGTTCTGGCCGGTGCCCAACGTCGACTCCGCCCTCGTCGCGTTCACGCGTCGAACACCGCCCGCGGACGACGACCTGCGACTGGCCACGTTCGCCGTCATCGACGCCGCGTTCGCCCAGCGCCGCAAGACCCTGCGGTCCGCGCTCGGACGGTTCGCCGGGTCGCCCGATACCGCGGCGGCAGCCCTCGTGGCAGCCGGTGTCGATCCTGGCCTCCGCGGTGAGCAGCTCGAGGTCGGCGACTTCGCGCGTATCGCGCGTGCGCTGGACCGATAGATAGGTTGGCGCCGTGACGTCAGCGACCGCGCGGGTGCCCGCGAAGATCAACCTCTGCCTGGGGGTGGGCCCCGTGCGCGACGATGGCTTCCACTCGCTGGCGACGGTCTACCAGGCGCTCGACGTCCACGACGAGGTCAGGGCAGTCGCGGTCGACGACTCCGACGACATCACGGTGTCCGTGCACATCGAGGCCGACCGCCTGGTCGAGTCGATCGACGTGCCCACCGACGAGAACAACCTCGCGGTCAAGGCCGCGAAGCTGTTGCGCGACAGCACCGGCGTCGAGGGTGGCGCCCGGTTGGCCATCCGCAAGGTCATTCCGGTGGCGGGCGGCATGGCTGGTGGGTCCGCCGACGCCGCCGGTGCCCTCGTTGCCTGCAATGAGATGTGGGGTACGGGACTGGCCCGGCCCGAGCTCGAGCAGCTGGCGGCCGAGATCGGGAGCGACGTGCCGTTCCTGCTGCACGGGGGCAACGCCATCGGCGCCGGCCGCGGCGAGACCATCAGCCCGGTGCTGGCCCGCGGCTCCTACTACTGGGTCGTCGCCGTGGCGTCGCAAGGACTCGCCACGCGGGACGTTTACGCCGAGTTCGACCGGCTCAACGAGGGTGCCGACCTTCCTCAACCCGAGCCGCCGGAGGACCTGCTCGCTGCTCTTCGCGCCGGCGACGCATCGGAGCTCGGCGCCACCTTGTCCAACGACCTCACCGACGCCGCGCTGTCGTTGCGCCCAGAGTTGCGCGGCGCCCTCGACCTCGGCCTCGAGGCCGACGCGCTCGGCGCTGTCGTGTCCGGCTCCGGCCCCACCTGCCTGTTCCTGGCCGAGGACGAGGCGCACAGCCTCGACATCGCCATCGCGCTCGCCGGAGCCGGTGTCTGCGCCGACGTCATCCAGGCCCGCGGCCCCGTCGCCGGCGCTCGCCTCATCTGATGCCACCACTGCTCGGCGGCGAGGCGCTGCGACTCGCATTCCCGGCCCGGCGAGTGCTCGACGGCGTCAGCCTTGGGCTGGCCGATGGCGACCGGATCGGTGTGGTGGGTCGTAACGGCGACGGCAAGTCGACGCTGCTGCGCGTGCTGGCCCGTCGGATCGACCCCGACGACGGTCGAGTCACGTGGCGCCGCGACCTGCGCGTCGGCTTCCTCGACCAGGCTGACCTGCTCGATCCCGAGCTGGTCGTATCCACGGCTGTCGTCGGGGAGCGGGTGGAGCACGAGTGGGCCGGTGACGCCCGCGTCCGTGACATCCTCACCGGCCTGTTGTCCGACGTCCCGTGGGAGGGCCGGATCGGTGAGCTCAGCGGCGGTCAGCGTCGTCGCGTGGCGCTGGCACAGGTGCTCGTGGGCGAGCACGACGTCGTGTTCCTCGACGAGCCCACCAACCACCTCGACCTCGAGGGCGTCATGTGGCTCGCTGAGCACGTGAAGTCACGATGGCCGGCTGGCACCGGTGGGCTCGCCATCGTCACGCACGACCGCTGGTTCCTCGACGAGGTCTGCACGCACACCTGGGAGGTGCACGACGGCGTGGTCGAGCCGTTCGAGGGCGGCTATGCGGCCTACGTGCTGCAGCGCGTCGAGCGCGACCGGCAGGCAGCGTCCGCGGAGTCTCGGCGCAAGAACCTGATGCGCAAGGAGCTCGCCTGGCTGCGCCGCGGCGCGCCTGCCCGCACGTCCAAGCCGAAGTTCCGCATCGACGCAGCCAATGCGCTCATCGAGCGGGAGCCGCCGGTGCGCGACCCCACCGAGCTGCTGCAGCTCGCCACAGCGCGCCTCGGCAAGGACGTCGTCGACCTGCTCGACGTCTCGGTCTCGTTCGGCGACCACGAGGTGCTGCGCGACGTCGAGTGGCGCATCGGGCCAGGGGAGCGGGCCGGCATCCTCGGTGTGAACGGAGCAGGCAAGAGCACACTGCTCGGCCTGGTCACCGGGACGGTCAAGCCGACGACCGGACGCGTCAAGCGCGGCAAGACCGTCCAGGTCGGCACCCTGTCGCAGACGCTCGCCGAGCTCGAGCCGTTCGCCGGCGACCGCGTCCGGGGCGTCGTCGCCGCACAACGCACCTCGTTCGTGGCGGCCGGTCAGGAGCTTTCACCGGGCCAGCTGCTCGAACGGCTCGGCTTCGCCCAGGGTCAGCTCGACACTCCAGTGCGCGACCTGTCCGGCGGTCAGAAGCGCCGCCTCCAGCTGCTGGTCGTGCTGCTCGCCGAGCCGAACGTGCTGATCCTCGACGAGCCCACCAACGACCTGGACACCGACATGCTCGCGGCGATCGAGGACCTCCTCGACTCCTGGCCCGGCACCCTGCTGGTCGTCTCGCACGACCGCTACCTGGTCGAACGCGTCACCGATCACCAGTTCGCCGTGCTCGACGGCCGCCTGCGGCACCTACCCGGCGGCGTCGATGAGTACCTGCGGCTGCGGGCCGCCCAGGAGTCCTCACCGCGACAAGCCGCCGCGCCGGTCGCGACGACGTCGGACGCGAAGCAGCAGCGCCAGGACCGCAAGGACGTCGACCGCCTCGAGCGCCAGATCGAGAAGCTGTCGGCGCGGGAGGCGGAGCTCGAGAAGCAGATGGTCGAGGCCGCCACCGATCCGGAGCGGCTCATGCCGCTCGATGAGGAGCACCGCGATGTCGTCGCGCGACGCCAGCAGGCCGAGGACGCCTGGCTCGCCCTCACCACCTAGACCTGACGGGCGAGTGTCCGCAGGGCGTCCGCGAGCCGGGTAGCCTCCGCGGTGTCGAGCGCGCCGAGGATCTCCCGCTCGTGGTCGAGCAGCTCGTCGAGCGCGGCGTCGACTGTCTTGCGTCCGGACGCGGTGAGCCGCACCAGCACGCCCCGTCGATCGTGCGGATCAGGGTGTCGCTCCACCAGCCCACGCTCGGCGAGGCGATCGACGCGGTTGGTCATCGTGCCGCTGGTCACCAGTGTTTCGGCGACGAGTCGGCCGGGGGAGAGGTCATAGGGCGCACCGGTGCGGCGAAGGGCGGAGAGCACGTCGAACTCCCACGTCTCGAGGTCGTGCGCGGCGAAAGCCTGCTTGCGGGCGCGGTCGAGATGGCGGGCGAGGCGCGAGACCCGGCTCAGCACCTGCATCGCCGAGACGTCGACGTCGGGACGCTCCCGCTGCCAGGCGGCGACGATGGCGTCGACCTCGTCAGGGTCCTGCGGTTGACCAGCCACAGGGGCATCGTAGTTGAACAATCTTGACGTCGAGATTGTTCGTGAGCGGTCGGCCGGTAGCGTGCCGTCATGGACGTCGACGACATCGTTGCTGCCGGGGCCACCGAGCAGGTCGCCGCGATGAGATCGGGGGCCGTCAGCGCCCGCGACCTGACTGTGGCCACGCTCGCCGCGATCGAGCGCGAGAACGCCCGCCTGAACGCCGTCGTCGAGCTGTTGGCCGACCTCGCGTTCGACGCTGCGGCCGAGGCAGATCGACGTCGTGCCGACGGCGATGACGGGCCGTTGCTGGGTGTACCCATCGCGATCAAGAACGACCTCGACATCGCGGGGCACGTCACCGCCTACGGTAGCCGGGCCATCACGACGGCGGCGACCGCTGACGACGAGCTCGTCGCCCGTATCCGTCGCGCCGGCATGATTCCGGTGGCGACGTCAACCCTCCCCGAGCTGGCGATCTACGGTTTCACCGAGTCCGAGGCCTACGGCATCACCCGAAACCCCCATCACCTCGACCACGCGACCGGTGGATCCTCCGGCGGATCCGCTTCGCTCGTCGGCGCCGGCGCGGTGAGCGCGGCCACGGCATCCGACGGCGCCGGATCCGTCCGCATCCCGGCCGCATCCTGTGGACTCGTCGGCTTCAAGCCGACCCACGGCACGATGCCGAGCTCGGGCGGTTGGCACGGCATGTCGACGCAGGGTGGCCTCGCGCAGCGTGTCGCCGACGTCGCGCTGTACCTCCAGACACTGGGCAGTTACGAGGACGACCTCATCGCGGCGGCATCGGCCGACCCGAAGCCACTGCGCATCGGCATGTCGACCAGCGCCTCGGCGGCGACCCGTGCCCTACCGCTCGACCCGCGGGTCCGGGCCTCTCTCGACGCCACGGCATCGGCGCTCGACCAGGGCGGGCACGACGTCCGCGAGGTGTCGATCCCGTACCGCCTTGACTCGAGGCAGCTCGCCGTTCGGTTCCTGACCGGCATCCGCGACATGGCCGACGCTACCGACGATCCCGATCGCCTCGAGAAGCGCACTCGCCAGATCGCCCGGCTCGGGCGGCCGTTCGGCGCCGGTTCGATCGCGCGGGCGCGAAGGGCCGGGGAACGTTGGGGCGGGAATGTGCACGACGACCTCGGCGTCGATGTCCTGCTGACACCCGTGATGAGCGGTCCGGCGTTGCCGGTGGGTCACTTCGATGGCCGCGGCGGTCTCCGCACGGTGATCGGGATGAACTCCTTCTACCCGTACACCGCGCAGTGGAACCACGCCGGCACTCCGGCCGTCTCGATGCCGGTCGGCCGCACGGACGACGGGCTTCCGCTGGCCGTCCAGCTGATCGCGCGGCGCGGTGACGACGCGACGCTGATGTCGCTCGCCGGCCAGGTGGAGCGGTTGCACCAGTGACCACGTGGGACCCGGAGCTCTACCTGCGCCATGCCGACGAGCGCGGGCGTCCGTTTCTCGACCTCCTCGCCCGCATCGACGTCACCCCGTACTCGATCGTCGACCTCGGGTGCGGTCCTGGACAGCTGACTCCGGTTCTGCGGGAGCGCTGGCCGCACGCCATGATCCACGGCGTTGACTCTTCCGCCGAGATGATCGAGGCAGCACGACAGCGAGATGACGGCCCGTCCGTCTCGTACGTCGAGGCCGACGTCGCCACGTGGGAGCCTGCCGCGCCGGTCGACCTGATCGTCTCGAACGCCATGTTCCAGTGGGTGCCAGACCAGCTCGATGTCATCCGTCGGCTCGCCGGCCGGGTGGCGCACGGTGGGGCATTCGCGCTCCAGGTGCCGAACAACTTCGACGCCCCGAGCCACGTCCTGCTACACGAGATCGCCTTCCAGACCCCGTACGTGGAGCACATGCCAGACCTGGACCGTCCACGAGGGCATGGGCCGGCAGAGTACGTCGAGCTGTTTGCCGGGATCTCGGACGGTCTCGGCTGGAGCGTGGACGCATGGGAGACGACTTACATGCACGTGCTGACCGGTGTCGACGCGGTGTTCTCCTGGATCTCGGGCACTGGTGCCCGCCCCGTCCTCCAGGCCCTGCCCGACCAGCTTCGAGATCGGTTTGTCGAGGAGTACAAGGAAGCATTGCGCGACGCCTACCCCGCGAAGCCCTGGGGGACACTGTTTCCCTTCACGCGCGTGTTCGCCGTCGCCGAGCTGCTCGACTGGCGGTAGCGGCAGTTCAGGAGCCGCGACCGGTAGCCTGAGCGTGGTGAAGATGCATTCCCCGGTTGGTCTGCCGGCAGGGCCCGCCTGACTTTGAATCAGGATTAGCGACGCAGGTTCGACTCCTGCCCGGGGAGCCAGGCTCGTGGACTTTCCCGCTGTTTGGGCGAGGCAACTGCCGTGCTGCGATGGTCTAGTCCGGCTGCCGACCGGACTTGGCCTCCGATTTCGACGCCGACACTTGACGATCCAGCCAGCTTCGCATCAACTGTCCCGTCTGGTGGGGGTCATCGAACATGGTGATGTGGCCGACTCCCGACAGGACGTGGGATTCGGCGTGCGGGACAGCTTGGTGCCACATGGGCTGCTCACTGGCCATCGGCGTGAATTGGTCCTTCTCGCCCCACGCCAACATGAACGGCACCGTCACTTCAGGTGTCGGATCGAGGCGAAAGGCAGAGAATCCCGCCAGCAAGTTGGCCCAGTCGCCGTTCGCACTGTTCTTGCGAAGCGCGATCGCCTGTCGAGCAGAGATCCGGTCGCCGTGTTCGACTACTGCGCGCAGCGCGACCTTCCTCAGGTGCGGGAACGAAAGAACAACAGGTACGAGCAGACGCTGGAGCCACGACAGATTGTTCAGCATCTCGAAATGCTTCACGAGCCGCTGGGTTTGCTCCTGACCGGAGCCTCCAGCGGGACAGATGGCGAGCGCGCTGCGCGCCCTACCCTCTCTCGCGACGCCAAGCGCGGCAAGACCGCCCATGGAGCACCCAATGATGTGCGCTGATTGAAACCCTGCCCTGTCCATCTCCTCGACAACACCGCGTGTCACGTCATCCAGCGTGATGGGGCCGGTCAGCGGGTTCCCGCCCTCCCAGCCGGCCAATGTGGGCGCAATGATCTCGAACCTGTCGAGGAGATACGGAAGCACGGGCTGCCACTTGCTCCACGGATTCGCGCCCATGTGCAGCAGAACCAACGGATCCCCTGACCCGATGTGAAGCGTTCGTCGACCGCTGCTGGTCACCTCAACAGAGCTCTTGAGGCCCGTGATCCGCGATGTCATGAGACGCGGACACCTCGATCGGCCGCGTTCGCGAGCCTGGCCATCGCGCGCGCCAGGCGAGGCACGCGCCGCGCGGCCTGCACGGCGACCTTGTCCATCGGTGTCTGGAGCGACTCCGTCAACGGAATGGTGCTGGGACTACGCGCGTGGTCGAAGCGGTACAGATCCCACACGTCGGCGAGGCCCTGGAGCCGCTTGTGACCGATCCGCTCGAACTCCAGGCCCGAACCCACCACCAGATCGCGAACCGTGCGCGAGACCAGCACCTCGCCCGCACCTGCAGCAGCCATGATGCGCGCTCCGACGTGGACGTTGAGCCCGGTGGCATTGCCGACATCTCGCTGCAACTCACCTGCATGCACCCCGCAGCGAACTCCGATACCCGCCGCACTCGCTTCGCTCGCGATGCGGTCAGCACAGCGGACAGCGGCACCCGGCATGTCGAGCAGGCTGAAGGTCCCGTCTCCGCTGACGCTCAGCACCTGTCCGTCGGCGTCAGACACGGCCGCCCGCACGGCTCGTTCGTGGACGGTCCTCAACCGCTGATACTCCTCATCGCCGATCTCGGCCATCAGCTTGGTCGATGCCACCACGTCCGTGAACAGGACAGTGCCGAAGAACCGGCTGTCTTCGGCGGCCTTCCTGGGGCCCAACGCGAGTTCGAGCAGGTGCATGACCACCGGGTAGTACGCCTCGCCGATCGACGAGCCCGGCGCCGGAACCGGCATGACATGCAGACTGGCGTCCGGCATCTGCGCGACCATCCGTTCGGCACAGGACAACGGTGTGACGCCCCGGTCTTGGATCAGCACCCGGGTCGGCGCCGCAATCGTGGGCAGGAGGTGCGTGAAGTCGAGCCCGGCGGACCAGTCCCAGTGCGCACGCGCCTCGGCCGGCGACATGGAGCTGCGCTCCAGCATCGCCATCAGTCGGCGGTTGTTGACGGTCCGCATCTCCGCGTTCCACATGTCCATGGTCCGACCACGGCCCCAATTGTCGGCCACGCGGTTGACCACCTCCGCCATGTGCGCGGTCTCGGCATCGCTGGCCCACGGGTCGTCACAGGACCCGTCGATCGGCTGTGGGAACGGGAGCCACAGGCACAAGCCGGCGACGCGCTCGGGGTAGCGCGCGGCAAACAGCGCTGCCGGACCGCAGGCACTTCCGGGTGCGCCGATCACGGCACGCTGCATTCCCGCCGCATCCATGACCGCGAGAATGTCGTCGGCCTGCTGCTCCAGCGTTGGCACATAGTCGATTCGATCGGACAGGCCCAGGCCGCGCCGCTGGAAGAGTGCGAGGCGGCCGTTGCGCGCCACGGCAGCCAGATTCGCTTCAGCGTGCGGGTCGGCCCACAACAAGTCGAGGTGCATGATCTCGCTGCCGTAGTACAAGAACTCTCCGGGCCCCGTTCCGAACACTTGATAGGCGAGATCAGCACCTTCCCGATCGATGTACCTCGTGTCAGGGGGCGTCACGAGTCCATCAAACTGCTTATCCCGCAGATCCAAGGCGAAACAGCGAGAAATCAGGTGAGCGACGCACGTTCGACTCCTGCCCAGGGAGCCAGTTCGTCCGGCGAGTCTCAGCCCGCACGAAGGCCCTGGTCGACCAGCTGGATGCTGCCATGCACGCCAGCGGCGTCATCTGAAGCGAGAAATGTGATCACGGCGGCCACGTCGTCGGCAGTCATGAAACCGCGCTGGGCCGACACGCGCATGATCAGGTCCCAGTCGGCACTATCCGGCACGCCGATGGTGTGGGCCTGAGGGGTGTCCATGCCGCCCGGGCACACGCAGTTCACCCGCAGTGGAGTCTTCAGGTATTCGATCGCCAGCGCCTTCGTCAGTCCGACGATTCCATGTTTGGCCGCGGAGTAGCCGGCGGAGTACGCCTCTCCCATCACGCCCGCGACCGATGCGACGTTGACGATGTTCCCGCTGGTCTCCAGCAGGTGCGGAATGGCCGCCTGGGACGTGTAGAACGCTCCGCTGAGGTTGACGGCGATGTCCCGGTCCCACTCGTCCTCGGTCACGTCGGTGGTGATCCGAAAATCATGCCTGCCGGCGTTGTTGACAAGCACGTCGAGCCGTCCGAATGCCTCCACGGCCGCAGCGACCGCAGTGCGGCAGTCCGCGGGTGACGACACGTCAAGCGGACCGAACCGGACGTCTCCGGGGAGGTGTTCGCAAGAGGCCGCAACCTCTTCCAGCTTGGCTTGATCGCGAGAGGCGGCGTAGACCTGACCGCCGCCGGCGGCGAAACGCCGAACCGAGGCAGCGCCTAAGCCAGAGGACGCCCCGGTCACCAGGATGCTGCGGCCCTCGAATGGTTGAGGCGGATCCGTCACGTCGTCACTGTTGACCATGTTCAGGCCTCTCTGACCGTGTTGCTCGTCTGACCGCTGCAGATGCAAGGTATCGAAGAGCTCAACCTTCGACCGCTATGCGGGGCTGGAGCCCCTCCAGCCGAGGACCGAGATTAGTCCCAAAGGACTATTCCCGCGGGAGGGGCGGCGTTCGCTACGTTCGATGTGCCCGAGGCGTCAACGAGGATGCCTCCACTCCCAGGGTGGTATGTCATGCGCGTGCTGCGGCTCGTCGTTCCTGTCCTGCTCGTCTCCCTCAGCCTCAGTTTCGCCCCGGCTCAAGCTGCCAGCGGCGACGACCCCGGCAGTGGGTATTTCCTCGGTCGATTGTTTTCGAGCTTGACCGGTTCGAACGCAGCGGTGACGACCCAGCCGGTGGACGAGCCGCCGGCCGAGGAGCCGCCGGCCGAGGAGCCGCCGGCCGAGGAGCCGCCGGCCGAGGAGCCGCCGGCCGAGGAGCCGCCGGCCGAGGAGCCGCCGGCCGAGGAGCCGCCCGCTGAGGAGCCGTCCAACCCCCCGCTGCAGCGGGACCTGTTGATCCCGCCCGTGGACATCCCGGAGGAGGATGGAACTCCCGGCGGTCCGACGGCCAACGACGATCAGTACACCGTGGAGGAGAACTCCGGCGCCACGAGCATGGCAGTGACGGGCAACGACGAAGGAAACATCACCTCGGTGATGGTCACGTCGCCGGCATCTCACGGTGAGGTCAACCAAGAAGAGATGACGACGCTGCTGTACACGCCCCAGGAAGGTTATGTCGGCGACGATTCGTTCACTTATCAGGCGAAGGACGCCAACATGGCGACGAGCAACACCGCCACGGTGACGATCACCGTGACGCCGCAGGGTGTCACCTTGGAGCCTGTTGACCCGGGCCAGGAATTCCCGGAACGACGCCTCGTCGACGAATGTCAGAACAACGGCGATGTGAACTTCTCCGATTCCGGGAGCCAGGACGGTTGCTACGACCCGTGCAACAACGACGTGACCTTCGACAATTCTGGTAACCAGGACGGTTGCTACGACCCGTGCAACAACGACGTGACCTTCGACAATTCTGGCAACCAGGACGGTTGCTACGACCCGTGCAACAACGACGTGAATGCCGAGGGTGACGGGAACTGGAACGGCTGCTACGACCCGTGCAACAACGACGTGAACTTCGACAATTCTGGGAACTGGGACGAAGACGGTTGCATGCACCACGGCCACAAGAAGAAGCACCACCGCCATCATCACGATGACGGCCGCTGCCACGACGATGGCGACCACGACTGGAAGCACTGGAAGAACAAGTGGGACAACGACTGGAACCACGACTGGAACCAGAACCAGGACTGGGAAAACCAGGACTGGGAGAACCAGGACTGGGCGAGCTCGGCGAACGAGGACTGGAACGGCGACAACTGGAACGGCGACGGCTGGAACAAGGGCGACAACTGGGACGATGATGGCCACAAGTGGCGCCACCACAAGGGCGACAGTGATGACTGCCACGACGGCGACGACCCAGACCACCACAAGAAGCTCCCCGACACCGGGGCGCCGAGCAACCTGCCGATCTTCGTCGGTGCGTTCCTCGTTCTCGCCGGACTCTCGATCGTCCGCCGCGTCCGCGCCTAGCCAGCGTATGAATCGGAGGGTTGACTCGGGTCAACCCTCCGGCAGGGGTGTGTAGATCGACTTGACCTCGGTGTACTCCGCCAAGCCCTCGGACCCGAACTCGCGGCCGAAGCCGGACGCCTTGTAGCCGCCGAACGGCGCGGCGAAGTCCATCGTGTAGGTGTTCACGCCGTAGGTTCCGGTGCGCACCCGGCGCGCGACGTCGACACCGGCGTCGAAGTCGGCGGTCCAGACCGTGCCGGCCAGTCCGTAATCGGAGTCGTTGGCGATGCGCACAGCGTCGTCGACGTCGTCGTACGGGATCACCGACAGCACCGGACCGAAGATCTCTTCCTGCGCGATCCGCATCCCGTTGTCGACGTCGGCGAAGATCGTCGGCCGCACGTACCAGCCACGATCCTGGCCCTCGGGCATCCCGGTGCCGCCGATGACCACGCGGGCGCCCTCCTCCTGGCCGAGGGCGATGTACTTCTCCACCCGCTCCTGCTGGCGCTGCGCGACCATCGGGCCGATGTCGGTATCTGGGTCGCTGGGATCGCCGACCTTCATCGCTGACACCATCTCGGCGAGCGCGTCGACGACGGCGTCGTAGTTGTTTCTGCTGGCCAGGATCCGCGTCTGGGCCACACAGGCTTGGCCGGAGTTCATCAGGGCCACGAACTTCAGGCCCTCCATGGTGGGGACGAGGTCGGCGTCGTCGAGCACGATGGCCGCGGACTTGCCGCCGAGCTCGAGGCTGACCCGTTTCAGCTGCTCACCGCACACCCGCCCAATCGCACGGCCTGCGGCCGTCGACCCGGTGAAGGACACCTTGTCGACGTCGGGATGGGCCACGAGGTGCGCCCCGACCTCGCGGCCGGCGGCCACGATGTTGACGACGCCCGGCGGCACGCCGGCCTCCTGGAGCAGCTCGGCCAGCAGGTAAGGGTCCAGCGGAGCCTCCGGCGCCGGCTTCACCACCACCGTGCAGCCCGCCAGCAGGGCCGGGACGAGCTTGGACATGATCGTGAACTGGGGGACGTTCCATGGCGGGATCGCGGCAACGACGCCGACCGGTTCGTGCCGGACGATCACGTCGGCGCCAAGCGCACCGGGTCGGGCCTGTTCCCATGGGAACTCGCGGGCGATGGCGAGGAACGCCTCGATCTGCATCCAGGGCGCCGGCGACTGCGCCAGGTTCGAGAACGACGTGGGGGAGCCCATCTCGGTGGTGATCAGGTCGGCCATCTCGCCGAGGCGACCGGCGTACAGGGCCGAGAACGCCTCCATGACCGCGATCCGCTCGGCCGGCGGAGTCCGCGGCCACGGACCCTCGTCGAAGGCTTTCCGCGCAGCGGCGACCGCGGCGTCGATGTCGGCCGCGCTGCCCTCGGGCACTGTGGCCACTACTTCCTCGCTGTGCGGTGAGATCACCTGTAGCAGCTCGGCCGAGGCGGGTGCCGACCACTCGCCGCCGATGAAGAGGGCGTCACGGTCGAGGTTCATGGGTTCCCTTTCGGCTGTGTTGATCTCTTACGGAGCGAGGTCGAAGTAGTCCTTGAAGCCGCTGGGGTCGTGCCGGCCGATGGCGCCGTGCTCGAAGAGCCCCCAGCCCTCCGCACCGTCACACATCGCGCGGCCCACGTGGTCGATCACCCCGAACATCACCCGGCCGGCGACGTCGGGATCGGTGAGGTCGTAGGTGACCCGCTCGGTGAATCCGGGCCCCTTCCACACGCCGTGGCCCCAGTCCGGGTCGCCGCCGTAGCCGCCACCGACGTGAATCGGCACCGCCAGCTTCGACTCGACTTCGAGCAGCACCGGTTTGCCGTCGGGGGTCGTGCAGTGGAAGGTGGCGCCCGTCGGCACCCTGGTGCCCGAGGCGTACGCGACCTCGACGCGCGGCCACCCGAGCTGCTCGAACCGGCCGTCAGCCCAGATCCGAGTGCAGTCGTTGAACGTGCGGAACCCGTCGGGGTCCTCCTGGATGATCAGCACCACGGCGTACTCGTCGAAACGCATGGGCACGCAGAGCCACCACATGCCCTCGAACGGCGGGTCGGACGGAGCGCCGCCCGGCACGGTCTCGCCGGACGGACGGATGCCCCACGAGCGGTCACGGGTGCCGACCCAGGTATCCGGGCTGACCGCGATGTCCTCACCGTCGACCGCGAGCGTGCCGCTCCAGGTACCGACCTGGGCGAACCGCTGAGCGTCCAGGGTGACCCGGCTGCCGGCGCGCATCACGTGCCGCTGCTCCTGCAGCACGTCGAAGGAGCCCTCCCAGGTCAGGTCGCAGGAGATGCCCTCGGTCTCCTCGAGGATCAGCCGCAGCCGGCGCAGGGGCTCCATGACCTCGACCCGGTAGCCACCGACGTGCTGGTGCAGCCGGTCGTCGTCGATGGCGTCAGAGAGGTGGACGGCGGTCTGGGTGTCGCCCCGCCTGACCAGGAAGAACGCATCCTTGACGCCCAGGTTCGGGTAGTAGCCCAGGCCGGAGATCACGAAGATGTCTCCGGTGCGGTCATGGGCGTTCAGGTAGCTGCGGTCGTAGAAGTTGCGGTCGCTCGAGCCGGCCCACCCCACCGGCAGCGGCACCTGGTGGATCGGGTATTCGTCGAGCGGACCCGACCATTACGCGCCTACCTCGTCGAGGAGCTGCTCGAACAGCGGCCGGTGATGCATGAGCGACTCGATGTCGTCGGGCTGCTCGATCTCGCCGAACCGGACCTGCCGGGCTCCGGTCCGCATGAACACGATTCCCCACTGCACTGCGTCGTAGAGCTGGTACCAGGTCAGGTCACCGACCTCGATACCCGTCACATCGGAGTACGCCGACCGCACGTCGTCCTCGCGCAGGAAGTCAGGCATGCCCGGCAGCTCGAGCGTGCCGGCGATGGACTCGAACACCCGGTGCGCGAACACCAGCCAGGCGAGGTCCATCTCGCGCGGGCCGATGGCGGCCATCTCCCAGTCGAGGACGCCGACCGGCTCGAAGTCGCGGTAGAGCACGTTGCCGATCCGGGCGTCACCCCAGCAGAGCACCGTGTCGGTGCCGGTAGGCACGTGGGCCTCGAGCCAGGCGAGGCCGCGCTCGATCAGCGGGGACGGCCCGCCGTCGGTGAGCGCGAAGTCGTACCAGGCCCGGGTCCGCGCGAGGTTGCGCCGCAGAGGCGTGTCCCCAGTGGCATCCGCCTCAAGGAACTTGAACGTGGACGCGGCGTCGACGATGCCGTGCAATCCAGCGATGACCGCCACGGTGTTGTCCTGGAGCCGTCGCTGCTGCTCAGCGCCCGCGTCGAACAGCCAGTTGTCGCCGAAGTTGTAGGGCAGCACGTCGGACGGCACCGCGCCCTCGACCCGGTCCATCAGGAAGAACGGCGTGCCCAGGACGTCGCCGGTCGGCTCCATCCACCGGACCGTCGGCACCGGCACGTCGCTATACCTTGCCGCCAGCCGCATGGCGTCGAACTGGTCCTGCAGCCGGTACGACGGGAAGACGGGCACATCCTCGGCAGCCGGGGCCACGCGGGCCACGAACTCGCCCTCGCGCTGCTCGCCGTGCTCGGTCCACGAGGCGTCCAGGACCAGCGTCTCGGACGACATCCCGTTGGCCTCGATGCCGGTGTGCAAGGTCACCGTCGGCTCCGCGCCATCAGGCAGCTCGGTGGACAGCCACTCGGCCAGCGCCTTCGGGATGTTCGTTGCTTCACGGCTGGACCGTTGCATCGAGAAGTCTGCCGAAGGGCCTTGGGTCACCGCTGAAGCATCAGTGGAACGTGTTCTACGTGTCAAGCAGTCGTTCGTGCCGCTTCGAGTACCCAACGTTGCTCACGGATGTTCATCTTCGTCAGAGGACGTGCCATGGCCGTCCCCATCAGGTGGTGGGGAGTGACCGGAATCGTCGTCCGGCGGTTCGGGCATCTCGTGCGGGGGAGAGTACTTGGGTTTCGGCGAGTACCCGGGCTGCGGGACGTAGGACGGTGACTTGTACGTCGGCCCTGGCGACTTCTCCTTCGGCGGAGACCACCGTGGTGGGTAGTCGATCACAGGGGGATCGGGGTACGGGATCCAGCACGGGCGTCCCTTCTTGTCGATCCCCGAGCGAGGCTTCGGGTAGTCCTCCGGATACGGGTCGCGCCACTTCGGGGGTAAGTACTCCGGCGGGTAGGGGTCCCACGGTGGGTACGGAGGCCAGTAGCAAGGCTTCGGCGGCTTGTACTTCGGCGGGCACTTGTTGCACTTGGCCTTCGGGTAGTAGATCGGTTCGAGAAGCGGGTTTCCACACTTGCAACGCGCGACTGGCCGGCCGTACTTGTCCGCCAGCACGGCCGTCCCAGCAGCAAGGATCGACTGGAACGGCACTGCCCGGCCGTCGATGAACGAGTGGTTGGTGACGCGGGTGTCGACCGCCAGCGTCACGGGTTTCAAGCTGCGGATGTATCGGGAGACGGCATCCGGGTCTGGGTCGATCCGCTGGACGTTCGCCCATGCCCGCATGCGGTCGGGTTGCGCAAGAAGTGACTTGACGAGTAGCTCGCGGTCGCACACGTAGTTGGATCCCGACCCGCCGAACTCTCCGTTGGGGACCAACGGATCGCCGTCGGTGTTCGTCGCCGGGGTGAAGCGGACCACCTGGCCACCCTGCACGTCGGTGGCCTCGGTGAACGGATTCTCGCCAGGTTCCGACGGCGCTTCGTACTCGACGGTCTGGAGATTCTCGTCGGTCTCCGAACGCGTCACGAAGTAGACGACCCCGGCCGCCACCACGGCGACACTCAGACCAGCAACAAGAAGCAGCAGCCACAGCGGAACACGCCGGCGTCGTTTCGACTCCGCTTCCGGCTCCGACTCCGCATCCACCATCGTGCGCCTTCCGGTCCCCGATGGGCTGCTTGATCGGATGCTACGCCGCGGGCAACCGACCCAGAAATAGCCCGAACGGGCTACGCCATTGATGCGCCGGACAGGCTGGCGCGCTCCGCTCGGCGGCAGCCATCGGCAATACTGGACGCGGCACCATCAGCGCGCACCACTCGAAGGAGAGCAGTGAGCGAACAGGTCACCGCCATCGTCCTCGCCGCGGGCGCGGGCACGCGGATGCGGTCCAAGCGCGCCAAGGTCCTGCACGAGCTGGGCGGGCGCAGCATGATCGCGTACTCGCTCATCGCCGTCCGCGAGGTCGGGGTCTCGCGCACCGTGGCCGTGGTCGGTCACGACCGCGACCAGGTGTCCGCGGCCATCGCCGAGCTCGACCCCGATGTGCTGCTCGCCGTGCAGGAGGACCAGCGCGGCACCGGTCACGCCGTGCAGGTCGCGCTCGAAGCCATGGAGTCGCGTCCTGAGGGCACTGTGCTGATCACCTACGGGGATGTTCCACTCCTGACGCCCCAGACGCTCGGCGAGCTGCTCGACGACCATCGAGCCGCCGGTCGCACCGTCACGATCCTGTCGGCCGAGCTGGACGACCCGACCGGTTACGGCCGCATCGTCCGCGACGAGTCGTCCGCCGTCACGGCCATCCGCGAGGACGGCGACGCCGACGAGGCCGAACGGGCGATCCGCGAGGTCAACAGCGGCATCCTCGCCGTCGACGCGGACTTCCTGGCCGACGCCGTTGCCGGGCTCGACACCGACAACGCCCAGGGCGAGCTGTACCTCACCGACATCGTCGGGCGGGCCGTCGCCGACGGGTTGCCGGTCGGGGCGCACGTGCTCGAGGACGTCTGGCAGACCGAGGGCGTGAACGACCGCGGCCAGCTGGCCCGGCTCGGATGCGAGCTGAACCGGCGCCTCACCCAGCACTGGATGCGCGAGGGCGTCACCATCATCGACCCGGACACCACCTGGATCGACTCGGCCGTCACGCTCGCCCCTGACGTCACGCTGCTTCCCGGCACCCAGCTGCTGGGCGCAACCGTGGTCGAATCTGGCGCCACGATCGGGCCCGACACCACGCTCCGCAACGTCGAGGTCGGCGCCGACGCCTCGATCATCCGCTCGCACGCCGCAGACGTCATCATCGGGGCGAGCGCGACCGTCGGCCCGTACTCGTACCTGCGGGTGGGCACGGAGCTGGGGGAGGGCGGCAAGATCGGCGCCTTCGTCGAGACGAAGAACGCGCAGATCGGAACCGGCGCGAAGGTACCGCACCTGTCGTACGTCGGGGACGCCGAGGTGGGCGAGGGCTCGAACATCGGCGCCGGAACGATCGTCGCCAACTACGACGGGGTCGAGAAGCACCGCACCAAGATCGGCAAGGAGGCGCGCACGGGCTCGAACAACGTCTTCGTAGCCCCGGTCACCATCGGCGACGGCGCCTACACCGGCGGCGGCACCGTGGTGCGCGAGGACGTCCCGCCGGGGGCACTGGCGACCAGCGCCGGTCCACAGAGGACCATGGAGGGGTGGGTGCAGGAGAAGCGTGCCGGCACCCCCGCAGCCGAAGCAGCCCAAGCCGCGCCCGCCGCGGATGCGGCATCAGACGACAAGGAAGACGACTCCGGTGAGTAGCCTGCTCAAGCAGACGCCGACGAAGAAGATCATGCTCTTCTCGGGCCGGGCCCATCCCGTGCTGGCCGAGGAGGTGGCGAACCTCCTCGAGATCGAGGTCGTGCCCACCACGGCGTACGACTTCGCGAACGGCGAGATCTACATCCGTTTCGACGAGTCCGTGCGTGGCTGCGACGCGTTTGTCATCCAGAGTCATGCCGCGCCGATCAACGACGCGATCATGGAGCAGCTCATCATGATCGACGCGCTCAAGCGGGCGTCGGCCAAGCGCATCACCGTCATCCTGCCCTTCTATGGCTACGCCCGGCAGGACAAGAAGCACCTCGGCCGCGAGCCCATCTCGGCGCGCCTGATGGCCGACCTCTTCCTCACCTCGGGGGCCGACCGCCTCATGACCGTCGACCTGCACACCGCCCAGATCCAGGGCTTCTTCGACGGCCCGGTCGATCACCTGTTGGCGATGCCGATCCTCACCCGGTACGTGAAGCGCAAGTACGGCAAGCGCGACCTGACGGTCGTCTCGCCCGATGCAGGACGCATCAAGGTGGCCGAGTCGTGGGCCAACTCCCTCGCTGGGGCACCGCTGGCGTTCATCCACAAGACTCGCGACCCCCGCAAGCCGAACGAGTCAGTCGCCAACCGCGTCGTGGGCGAGGTCGAGGGCCGCACCTGCATCCTCGTCGACGACCTCATCGACACCGGCGGCACGATCGTGCAGGCCGCCGAGGCCCTGATGGCCGACGGCGCCGAAGACGTGGTCATCGTGGCGACGCACGCGGTGTTCTCGGGTCCGGCGATCGACCGGCTCAAGAACTCCACCGCCTGCGAGATCATCGTCACCAACACGCTGCCCATCGACGACGGCAAGCACTTCGACAAGCTCACCGTGCTGTCCATCGCCCCGCTGCTGGCGCAGGCGACCGCCGCCGTGTTCGAGGACGGTTCCGTCACCAGCTTGTTCAAGAGCTGACCACCGACCCTCGGCGACGCCGGGACGACTGACAGGCTTGGCCCATGTCCCTGGCCATGTTCACCCTCGAGGGTGACTTGCTTGTCCCGACCCACATCGCCCGCAGCATGTGGAGCCACGACCAGATGCACGGCGTCGCGGCAAGCGGAGCCTTGTCACGCGCTCTCGAGATGCGGCTGGCCGAGCTCGGTCGCGACGACCTGCACCCGGCCCGCTACACCGTCGACCTGTTCAAACCGGCCAGGATGTCGCCGTGCACGGTGGAGACCGACGTCGTCCGCGAGGGTCGTCGCATCTGCCTGATCGACGCGTTTCTCCTTCAGGAGGGAGAACGCGTCGCCCGCGCCAGCTGCATCTTCCTCAAGCCGACGCAGTCGCCCAGCGGAGCCGTCTGGACGCCGGAGGACCACCCGCACGCGCCTCCAGCCGACGTGGTTCCCGAGAGCGACGAGCCGCGGGTGCCGTTCTTCGCCAGTGATGAGCCGTGGTCGCAGTCATTCCCCGACCATCAGAACGCCTCGCGCAAGCAGACCTGGCAGACAGGCCTGCCGGTCGTCGACGGCGAGCCGGGGACGCCGTTCCAGGCGGCTGCGAGCATCAGCGACGCGACCAGCATGGTCGTGAACTGGGGGACCGAGGGGGTGCAGTTCATCAACACCGACATCACCCTCGCGCTCGCCCGCCCACCCGTCGGCCGGGAGATCGGCCTCTCAGCGACGGATCGCGTGGAACGGGACGGCATCGCGGTCGGGACGGTCGAGGTATTCGACCGCGCTGGGCCGCTGGGCACGGCGATGGTGACCGCGCTGGCGAACGCGTCCCGTCCGGTCAATTTCGAGAACATCGAGTTCGACGACGAGGGCGGCCGCCGGAACAAGGTCGAATAGGGGTCAGGCCCACACCAGAGCGGTGCACCGCCAGGCCCGCTGACCACGGTGCGACGTCTGTAGCTCCAACCGCACCGCCAGTGCCCGTGAGCGCCCGCGGTGCACCATGCGACCGGCGATCTCGGCCGTTTCGTCGCTGATCATCGAGACGTGCACGGACGCGATGCGTGCCGTGCCGCCGACTCCAGCCCGGCGCGGCGCCCGGGCCCGTGCCGACAGGCGGGCGTTGAGCTGGTCGTAGACGTCGGGTGCCATCCACGCCGCCATCTGTCGCGGTGGCCGCTCACCGGACAGGACCTCCACGAGCGCCTGCATGAAGTGGGCGGCGCGTTGGCGCAGTGGATGCCCGACCTCGTCGGTGGTGGCCCGCTCGATCGGCGCCGGTAGGACTGGACGAACGCCGGCGAATGGGAGCGGGATCTGGCCGGGCGCCGGCTCAACGGGCTGGTCGAACGTGGGCACGACCGGCAGGACGTGCAGGGCGGTGGCGGTTCTCATGAATGGTCCTCCGAAGGTGGGGCGAGGCGTTGACCCGGTCGGATGAGGTCGGGATCAGGGCCGATGACGTCGCGGTTCGCCCGGTACCACTGGTCGCAGGCCCGCGCGATCGTCGCCGCGTCTGCGCCCAGATCGAGCTGGCCTTCCGCGATCGCCCACAGCGTGTCGCCGGGCCGCACGACAACCGATCGGTTCGTCTCTGGTGTCGATGACGCGGCGACCGTCGGCCGGTCGGGCAGGCGTAGTCCGCCGACGTCGCGCTCGTCCGCATGCGCACTGGGAACAGTGAGCGACCCGGCGACACCGGCGAGCAGCACACCGTGCAGGAGCCTCGGCGTGAGGGCGACGGCCAGGCGGCGCTGCCCTGGAACCGATGCCAAGGACACGACCAGCAAGGCCCAGATCGCGACCACCAGCATGGCGAGTGAGAGCAACGCGAGCACCGCGGCCGGGAAGTCGTCGCCGCGCAACGTCGCGACCTGATCGCCAATCCACCCCATGCCCATCCCCCGATGACAACGTTTGATGACGTTTGATGCCATCGAAGTGCGTTCATGGTCTGGTGTCAATGGGTCGTGCACAGGTCGCAGCAGGCGAGGCATCGCGAGTTGACCCGCCAACGTCACAACTGGTGAGCGAACAGCTGCCGTTGCCCTTCCAAGCCGCGAAGTTCGTGCTCGCCTCGGTCGAGAAACTCGATGCCTGAACCCACGACAAGGTCCTTGACCGTGTTGGAGACAAGAACTTCGCCGGGGCTTGCCTTCCCCATCACTCGGGCAGCCATGTGGACGGCTACGCCGCCGATGTCGTCACCTCGCAGTTCGACCTCGCCAGCATGCAGGCCTGCCCTGATTTCAAGGCCCAGTGAGCGAACTGCGTCGCCAATGCTGACCGCGCAGCGTATCGCACGAGCGGGACCGTCGAACGTAGCGAGAATGCCGTCGCCGGTGCTCTTGATGACTCTTCCGCGAAACCGGCTGACTTCGTCGGCGGCCATTCGGTCGTGGGTGTCGATGAGATCATGCCATCGGCTGTCCCCGAGCTCGGTCGCACGTTGCGTTGAGGAAACGATGTCGGTGAAGAGGACCGTCGCGAGCACGCGGTCGTGTTCCGGTGCGCTGCGTGTGCCCGTCAGGAAGGCTTCTATCTCGCCGAGTGCGGCATCCTGGTCGCCCGCGAAGAACAAGCAGTCCGCACCAGCGAGTTCGGTGTACTTCGCGCCATGAACGTGCTCAGCGATGTATTGACCGTTGTTGGCCCGCATGTACCGATTGCCTGAGTGATGCAGGACAAGGGTCGGTGCGCTGATGGCCGACAGCGCTGGCCGGACATCCCACTTGGTGCCATTTCGGTACATGCGGTGGGAAACAGTTGGAGAGGCAGCGGATCGTCGAAAACGTGGCCACCAAGCTTTGAACGACTGGTCTGACGCGAGGCTGGGGGCCCACATCTTGAGGCTGGGGGCCCACATTTTGAGACGGTCGGACTCAGCTCCAAAGATGGCATCTGTGGACGCATCCACGAGGTTCTCAGGCATACCAATCGGGTAGTCCCCGCGACGTAGGTAACTCGCAGCCCCATCGAGCGCCACGAGAGCACGAGTTCGCTCAGGGTGAAGGCCAGCGAAGAGCAAGGCCATTTGAACGCCCTCCATGTTGCCCAGAATCGCCGCTTCAGAGGACTCGGCATCGTCAAGAACGACTCGGATGTCGTCCGTCCACTGCTCAAGCGTTGGCAGAGCACCAAGCGGGACTGGATCAGAGACACCTGTTCCCCGTTTGTCGAATGCGATGACGCGACTGAAGCTGCCGAGCCTACGGAGAAATCGTTCGATGCGAGGCTGCTCCCACATCAAATCAATGTTCCAAAGCCATGGCGTGACGAACAGTAGGTCTAGGGCACCGCTTCCCCACACCTGATAAGCCACTTGCCCCTCTGGCCCGTCGGCGAACAACGTCTCCGGCTGAGCGCTCACAGGAGTCCTTCCATGACCTGCGTCCAAGTCATCACCGCGATGAGCATCATTTCCGGCAAGTATGGCTGCGATTCACGCCAATTGGTCGCGATTCAGCTGCTCATCGACGTCAGCGTCCCCCCAAGGGCGCACATTCACCCCGAGACCCCTTGTAACTCTCCTTGAGAAGCTGATTAGTACGACGGGCTAATCCATCACCCTGCATGAGTGATGTGTAGGTCGGTTAGCCTGCCCCAGACGAGGAGGGCGCGGTGCGTTGGGACCGACTGTTCGCCGACCTGGAGGGCCAGGCCGCCGACCTGGAGCTCGAAGAGCGGGATGCACTGGTTGACGAGCTGCGCGACGGTGCCTGGGCCGAGACGTCGTGGCGCGATCTCGTCGGCGGTCATGTGGTGCTGGAGGTGACCGGGCTCGGACGCGTCGAGGGTGAGGCGCGTCTCGTCAACGAGAGCGTCGTGCACCTGGTGTCAGAACGAGCAGAGCACGTGGTGGCTCGGACGGCCGTCCTCGAGGTCGTCTCGAGCGAGCGGCACGCCGCGCCCCCGTCACCCGTCACGGAACGCCTTGGTTGGGGTCACGTGCTGCGGGCGGCCAGGGACGACGGTGACCGCACCCGCCTCACGCGCACGGATGGCACTGCGGTCGACGGCGCGGTCGATGTGGTGGGACGCGACTTCGTGTCGGTCAGATCGGGCGGCCGCACGCGCACCATGCCGTTCGCGGCGATAGCAGCCCTGACGCTCAGCGCGACCTGACGTCTTCGTCCGCGAAGGCCTGGTCGGTACGGGCGTACTGCCGCTTGATGTAGTCCTCCAGCTCGACGTCTTCGACCCGCCACTGACCTCGCCCGCCGATCTGGATGCCGCGCAGGTCACCAGCCCGCACGAGGGCGTAGACCTGACGACTCGTGACGTTGAGGACCTCGGCAACGTCGGCGAGCGTGAGGAAGCGCGGGGAGTCGACGGACATGTGGCCCAGTTTTCCACGCTCAGGTGTCAGTTCCCACCCGAGCGGACGGCCAGCCTGTGGACAACCGGGACCCCGTCTGGACGTCGTGCGAGGTCGGCCAGTAGAAACGGTGCATGACCATTCGGGGGGCCATGGACCGGCAGAGCCGACCGCGCACGACGCGACTCGACCATCAACCGTGGCGTGATCCGCGGCTGATACTGGGTGTGCTGCTGGTGCTCGTGTCGACGGTGCTCGGCGCCGCGGCCGTCGCGGCCGGCCGCAATTCCACTGGCTACTGGGCGGTGCGATCGGATGTGCGCGCCGGCGATCCGGTGCAGCGCACCGACCTGGTGCGCGCCGAGGCGCACGTCCCAGAAGACGCTGCACGTCACCTGATGCCGACCGACGAGGTCTTGCCGGCGCGGCTCAGCGACCTCGTGTGGGCCCGCGATGTCGGCGACGGCGCCCTCGTGAGCCGCGTGGCGCTGGCGGACCGGCAGAGCGGTGGCGTCACCGAGTTGCCCCTCACCGTCACGGCGGGCGCCGCACCGGCCGACCTGAAGCGCGGCGACCGCGTCGACGTCTGGGTCGGACCCGGACCGGGCGACGACACCGGCCAGAAATCCATCCTGGTGCTGCACGACGTGCGAGTCGTGTCCAGCGGCGGTTCCGCGACGGTGCGTGGCGCTCTGTCACGCACCGTGTTGGTCGACGTCTTCGACGCCGAGCTGAGCGGCTCCGTCGTCAGTACCGTAGCCGCCGGCCACGTGACGATGGTCCGCCTCTCGTGACCACGTCGACCAGCAGCTCCGTTGTGGTGGCAGCCGGCGGCTCCTCGTGGGAGTCGGACGTCCTCCGTGAAATCGAGTCTTCGAGGTCGATGCACCTCGTGCGTCGCTGCGTCGACGTCGCCGAGCTGCTGGCCGTCGCGCCGAGCACGGCCGCCGAAGCGGCGTTCGTCGCCGCCGAGCTCCCCGGGCTCGACGCCGACGCGGTGTTCAGCCTCGAACGGGCAGGTGTCCGGGTCATCGGCCTCGGTGATGACGCACGGTGCCGTGCGCTGGGCATTCTCGTGCGCGGCGAGCCGGGCGAACTCGAGCGGGCGGTCGCCGATGCCGGTCAGCCGGCAGGTTCCGAGTTGATCAATGAGCGGCCTGCGTGCCGGACGATCGCGGTGTGGGGCTCGTCGGGCGCGCCCGGTCGAAGCACCATCGCTGCGTCGCTTGCAGCGTCCTTCGCCTACCACGGCCACGACACAGTGCTCGTCGACGCCGACACGTACGGCGGCTCCATCGCGCAGATGCTGGCCATGCTCGATGAGGTGAGCGGGCTGATGGCCGCATGCCGCGCTGCCAACCAAGGCCGTGTCGATGAGGTCACCGACCACCTGCTCGACGTCGAGCCGAACCTCCGGCTGCTCACCGGCATCCCACGCGCCGACATGTGGCCTCAGGTGCGTCCGGGCGCGCTCGAGCTCGTGTTGAGGCAGCTGCAGGTGGCAGCCGAGGTGATCGTGGCCGACTGCGCGCCGTCGCTTGAACCGGGTGAAGGCGCCGCCGGAGCGGGTCGCAACCAGGTCACCCGGCACGTGCTGTCATCGGCGGATGCAGTGGTCGTCGTGGGTCGAGCCGACCCCGTCGGACTGTCCCGTCTCGTCCGTGCAGTGCACGACCTGTCCGACTTCCTCGCGGTCGAGCCGACGGTCGTGGTCAACCTTCTCCGCCCGTCGCTTGGATGGTCCGAGCGCGAGGTGGCGAGCACGCTCACCCGACTCACCGGCATCGAGCCGACCACCTTCATCCCTTCCGACGTCACGGCACTCGACCTGGCTGTGATGCGTGGTCAGTTGCCCCGCGTCGCGGCTCCGTCCTCGCCGTTTGTCGCGGCCGTGGACGTCGTCACAGCGTCACTGGCGCCGGTGATAGGTTCGTCCGAGTCTGTTTGAGGAGGATCATGGAACGTTTGAGTCCTCTGGACGCGATGTTCCTCAGCCAGGACACTCCCACCGAGCCACGACAGATCGCTTCGCTCGCCATCCTCGAGCCGAACGATCCCCCGCTCAGCTACGACCGGCTGATCCAGGTCATCAGCGAGCGCCTCGACATCGTCCCGCGCTATCGACAGGTGCCCCGCAAGGTTCCTGGTGCGCTCGGCACGCCGGTGTGGGTCGATGACGAGACCTTCGACATCTCGATGCACGTCCGCCGCTCGGCGCTGCCGAAGCCCGGTACTCGCCATGCCCTGCACGACCTCGTCGGCCGACTCATCGCCCGCCGCCTCGACCTCGACCGGCCGCTGTGGGAGCTCTACCTCATCGAGGGGCTCGAGGGCGACGCGGTTGCGCTGCTGTTCAAGGCCCACCAAGCCCTGGTCGACGGCTCGGAGACCATCGACCTGGCGCAGGTGCTGCTCGAGGAGACCGACCACGAACACGACATCCCGCACGACGAGTGGATCCCGCGTCCGGAGCCGACCGGCCTCGGCTTGGTGACGGCCACCCTCGACCGCAGCATCCGAAGCCCCGGCGAGGCGCTTCGCGTCGCGGAGCATCAGGTCGGACGCCTTCTGCGCCAGCTGCCGCTGATCGGTGGGTCGTCGCAGCAGGCCCGCGGCGTGCTGACGGCCGAGCTCTCGCGGCATCGCCGGTTCGCGTCGCTGGCCACCAACCTCGACGACTTCCGCACCGTGCGCGAAGAGCACGGCGGCACCGTCAACGACGTCATCCTCGCGGTCATCGCCGGGGGCATCCGCGGCTGGATGCTGACGCGGGCCGAGCAGGTCACCGCCAAGACGAGCTTCCGCGCCATGGTCCCGATGTCCGTGGTCTCCGACGACGGACTGCCGACGTCGCTCGGATCGAAAGTGCGCGGTCATCTCCTGTCGTTGCCGGTGGGGGAGTCAAATCCGGTCGTGCGTCTGCACCAGGTCTCCTACGCGCTGAAGGACCATCGCGAGACCGGCTCCGCGGTGGCCGCGAACAAGCTCGCCAACCTGCCCGGCTTCGCGACCTCGACGTTTCACGCCGTCGGCGCGCGAGTGGCGGACGCCGAGACCGGCCGTGGGCATCAGATCGTCATCACCAACGTGCCCGGCCCGCAGGATCCCGTGTACATGGCGGGGGAGCCGGTCGCCGAGGTCTATCCGTGCATCCCGCTGAGCGACAACCGGGTCGTGTCGATCGGCGTCACGTCGTACCACGGCAGGGTGTTCTTCGGTCTGGTCGCGGACCGCGATGCCGTGCCTGATGCCGATGTGCTGGCCCAGTGCATCGACGAAGCCCTGCTCGAGCTGGTCGAGACCGTCGGCACACGCCGCGCCCGTGCCCCGCGCGGTCGCACGCGACCCAAGCGGTGATGAGGCTCTACCTGAGCGCCGACGCGGCCGCGCTGCGCTCGCTGCGCGACGGCGGATCGGTCACGCTTCCCGCGTTCGTCGCCCCCAGCGACGACGAGGAGGACGAGTTCGCCGCCCTGGCGGAGGCTGCTGAGGCGGGAACCGTCGTGGTGGCAGCCGACGTCGACGAGGTCGATGATGGTGACGACCAGACCATCAGGCTCGCTCAGGTGGCCGCTCTGCACCTGGACGTCGACGCCAGCGGCGACCTCGCCTGGTTCGCCACGCAGGAGATCGACGATGTGCTGGAGCTGCTCAGCTGAGTCGCTTGATGCCTTGCTCCACATCACTGCGGAGCGAGGCGGCGACGATCTTGGCGATCTCGGGCTCGATCTTGCGGCCGAGGAACGGGACATTGACCTTCAGGTCGCCCTGAACCACGAAGGAGACGTCGCCGTTACCGGAGAGCTCGGCGCGTCCCTGCATGTCTGCGGGCTGACCGATGACGGTGAACCTGATGTCCGCCTTGCGGTTGCCGGCGCCGTCCGGCCCACCCCACTTCTCGACCTGCTTCACCATGACCGACTCGCCGATGAACTTCTTGATGAAGTCGGGCACCTTGGCCGGCTGGGTCTGGATCACGGTGATCGTGTGACCGTCGCCTGTTGGCTCGACAGTGACCTCGATGTCGGTGCCGCCGACCACAGCCACGGCCTCCTCCCGAAACGTCGCGTCACTGACCAGCGCGTACACGGCTGCGACATCGGTGTTGGGGTAGGTGAACGACTCCTTGATCTTCATGGCGTCATCCTTGCAGCCTCAGCGCGCACTGTCCTCGGTGGACGGCTCTTCCTCCGGCACCGCGTGCTCGCTGCCGTCCGGTGCCTGCGTCTCGAGCTCCGGTGGTGAGCCGGCGCCGGCCTTCAGTTCGGAGAGGCGAGCCTCGACCTCGGCCGCGGTGCTGTCGCCCTCGAGCTCCTCGAACTGGGCGTCGAGGCTGGACGCCGCGAGCTCTGCCTGGCCGGCCACCCGCGCCTCCTCGCGGCGTACCTTCTCCTCGAACCGGGACACCTCGCTGGTGGGATCGAGGATGTCGATCGACTTGACCGCGTCTTGGACGGTGGCCTGCGCCTCGACCGTCTTCTGGCGGGCCACCAGCTGGTCGCGCTTGGTCTGCAGCTCGCCGAGCTTGACCTTCATCTGGACCAGACCGGTCTTGAGCTTCTCGACGGTCTCGCCCTGCGAAGCGATCATCGGCGCGGCCTGCTTGGCCTCGTTCTCGAACCCGATCTGCTTGCTCAGCGCGATCTTGGCGAGGTTGTCGAACTTGTCGGCCTCGCCGCCTTGGCCGGACGCGCGCAGCGAGTCACCCTTCTGTGAGGCTGCCAACGCCTTGGCGCCCCACTCCTTGGCTGAGGCGACGTCCTCTGCGTGGTCGGCCTCGGCCATGCGCAGGTTGCCGATCGTCTGGGCCACGGCCTCCTCGGCCTCGGCGATCGAGCTGGTGTAGTCGCGAACGAGCTGGTCCAGCATCTTCTCCGGATCCTCGGCCTTGTCGAGGATGCTGTTGATGTTGGCGCGGGTGAGCTGGGCGATGCGCCCGAGAATCGACTGTCGCTGGGCCATGGTGCTCTCTCTTCCGTGAGGTGGTGACGATCTAGAAGCGGCCGCGGCCGCCACGCCGGCCGCGGGTGCGCGTGCCGCCGAAACTTCCTGGGGTGCGTGTCGAACCGGGGCGTCCGCTCCCACCGTACGGCTCACCGGAGCCACCGCCGTGCGTCGAGCCCCCGAGCAGACTGCCGATGCCCCCCAGTCCGTTGCGGCCGATGGGCTTGACCAGGATCCCTCCCAGCACCAACGTCTCGATGTTGGGTGAGCGTCGGCGATCGCCGCGAGTTTCCTGCCGCCCGTTCCAGGCCGCCACGTCGGACTCGGCAGCGGTCGACGCTGCGTCGACGAGCCGCTCGGCCTCGGCATGGTTGCCGGCGCGCAGTTGTCGGCCTGCCTCCGAGAGCAACGTTCGCGCGCCCGCACGGACGGCGGCGCGGTGAGTGGTGACGTACTCGTCAACCGTCGTGAACGTGTCCTCCTGTGCATCGAGCAGCATCGTGGCCTGGCCGATGGCTTCCTCCGCCGCGCGGGCGTGGGTGACCGCGTACTTCGGCTCATCATCCGTGAGCGCCTTGCGAGCTTGGTCGATCTGCTCCTGCGCGGCGATGACGAGCCGGCCGGCTTGGCGGGTCGGCTGGCGCTCACTCAGGTCGTCGACGCGGGCTGCAAGGCCGTCGACCACTTGGGGCACCCGACTGTTCCAGTCACGCAGGGCATCGAATGCCTCGGCGCGGGCGTCGAGCGAGTGGTCGACTTCCTCGCAGATGGCGATGATGCGCGACGTCGCCTTGCGGCGGCGTTCATCGGGCATCCCGGCGGCTTCGAGTTGCTGTCGAAGGGCGAAGGCCTCGCGCATCGACGAGCGACCGCGGTCGACGGTGAACCGGAATCCGTCGGTCTGATGACGCCCGAATTCAGCCTCGACCTCGCGCAGCTCGTTGTTCGACGTCAGCAGTGAGTCGTCGACCGCGACGAGTGCCCTTTCCGACACCTCCTCGAGCTCCGCGAGGTCGAGGATGGCCGCCGGGTCAACGGGATTGCCGTGCTCATCGAGGACGTGGTGGCTGCGCTCGAAGCGCCGCCGGCTGCGGCGAACGAAGAGCGCGCCGACGACCAGCACGAGGACGGCAGCGAGGACGATGCCGCCCCACGGGAGCCCTTCGTCCTCGGCGATGTCGCCGTAGCCGTCTGCCGCGTCGATGGCGGCGCCGGTGAAGTCGTCGTTGCGCAGCGCTGGCAGGATCCGGGTGCGATCGACGGTCTCGAGGTCCTGTTCGCTGAATGTCTCGTTGAGGGTGTCGTAGCCGTAGGCACGGTCCTTCGTGCCAACAGCCAGCAAGATGTCGGCCCTGCCGAGCCCGGACTTGACGTACGTCTTGGCGGCCCACTCCTCGCCGGTGAGGTCACCGAACGTGGGCACGTAGACCACGAAGAGCTGCAGGCCGGTGCGGTCGAAGAAGCGGTCGAGCGCCCGTTGGACTTCGGCTTGGTCGCCCCCGAGGACGCCGGCCTCGTCGGTGATCTGCCTGGTGACGTCGATCGGGTCGTCGGCTTGAGCAGGCGCCAGCACAGTGCCGGGGACCAGCAGGGCGACGGAGAGAAGCACGGACGTCACGAGCGCACGCGTCATCGACATCACAGGTCGATCTTGTCCGATGGCCCCAGACCAGACAACCACGCCCCGCCGTAATGCGGGGCCGGGTCGATCAGTGCCGGCGAGGCGGACCCGAGATGCGGTACCCGTCTCGATGGCGAAAAGCAGTGGACTCACGTGAGGCTACTTGCGGGTAGACGCTGCGTCCAATTGAGTCGCCATCAGCAGTGCGGAGATGATCCAGTAGGCCTCGTCGCGACCCTGTAACCGGACCGGCAGGCGCTCGGCTTCGACGTCGTCGAGGTGCGCCCCGAGCGTGGCTCGAAGGGTGGGGGAGTCGGCCATCGACCAGACCGCGAGCATGCCGCCGGGCCGCAGCACGCGGGCGCACGCGGCGACGAAGGCATCGCCGTACACTGCCGCGTTGTCCGGGTGCACGAGGAAGTCGGGGCCGTTGTCGACGTCGAGCAGCACCGCGTCCGTCGAGGCGTCCGCCTGTGCGACGACGAGGTCGCGGACGTCCCCGACGACGACCTCCAGGCGGGGATCGTCCACGGTGCCGGCCGCCACGACCTCGGGATGCCGCTCGGCCACGACCACGCGGCGCACGCGCTCGTCCTCGAGCAGGGCGCGAACCGTGTAGCCGAGACCCAGCCCGCCGACCAGCACGTCGCGGGCACCCTGTTCGATCGCGATCTGGGCGAGCCGTCGTTCGGATGTCGTCTCGACGTCGTCCATGACGAACACGCCGTTCACCCTCAGCTCGGTGGCGCCATCCGCGCGGCGCCGGACCACGACCTCGTCACTTCGCCGAGTCAAAGGCCCCGCCGTTCGCGGGCCCGCTCCATGTCGTCGGCGAGGGCCGGATCCTGGTAGTGACCGGGCTGACGCAGGTGGTCGATGACGTTCTGCCGGCTCACCGGGTCCTTGTCGAGGCTCATCTTGATCTGGGTCTGGAAGCGAGTGATCGGGATCCTCAGGCCGACGGTTCCGCGCGACAGCGGTCGGCCCAGTTCAGGGTCGAGGTACATCGGGTCGTCGACATGCCGCTCGAAGTGGGCCACCAGCCGGGTGAGCACGCGGAAGTTCTCGTCGGGATCGACGATCTCGGGCACGCCGTACGCGTGGACGACGCTGAAGTTCCAGGTCGGGGCCGGCGTCGTGCCGGGCGCGTACCAGCTGGGCGAGATGTAGCCGTGGCGCCCCTGGATGATCAGCAGCACCTCGGACCCGTCGAAGCGATGGTTCTTGTCGTCGGGGCGGCCGACGTGGGTGACGACCACGATGTCGTCGCCCCCCTCAGTTGGCACCGTCTCGTCGAGCAGCACCGGGTAGTGCGACGCGACCATGCTGCCGTCGTGCTGGCTGACGATGATCGCCCACGGGAACTCGCGGATCAGCGCCTTGACGGTCTCCGGGTCGGTGTCTTGGTGGAACGGGTTGCGGAGCACGGCTAGTCAGCCGCCGCGCGGGCCACCGTCTTGGCGATGGCGTCGATGAAGGTGTCGTAGAGCTCGACGGGGAGGTCGTGGCCCATGCCCTTGATTTCCACGTGCTCGGCGCCGCGGATGGCGCGTGCGGTGGCGCGGCCCCCGGACCGGTGCACCAGCGGATCGTTCGCGCCATGAATGACGGTGACGGGCACGTTGACCGCGGACAACCGCTTCGTGCGGTCAGGCTGGGTGAGCACCGCGAGCATGTGACGTGCCGTGCCGCTCGCGCTCCAGCCGCGGTCGTACGTCTCGTAGGCCCGGGCCAGGGACGCCTCGCGGGCGGGCGGGTACGCGGGTGAGCCGATCGCCTCGGCCGAGCGGATGGCGCGCTCGGCGTAGGAGTCGCGGGTGCTACCGGTTGAGCCGAGCAGCTGCGGGATGAGCTTCGGGTGGATGCGGCCGACGCTGCGACGTCCGGTGGTGGACATGATCGAGGTCAGCGAGAGCACCCGGTCGCTGTGGTCGATCGCCAGGGTCTGGCCGATCATCCCGCCCATCGACACCCCCACCACGTGCACGCGGTCGAGGCCGAGGTGGTCGAGCAGTCCGATCGCGTCAACGGCGAGGTCGCCGATCGTGTACGGCGCCCGGCCAGGCCGGAGTGCGGTGACGACGATGTCGCGCTTGGTGACCCGGTGCTGGCGCAGCTTCGTCGATCGACCGGTGTCGCGGTTGTCGTAGCGGATGACGAAGAAGTTGCGAGCAGCCAGGCGCTCGCAGAACTCCGTCGACCACCAGTTCATGGGGCCGCCCAGGCCCATGATGAGCAGCACCGGCGGGTCGTCGGGGTTGCCGAATGTCTCGTAGCAGAGGTCGATGCCCGAGGGCAGCGAGGCGAACTGCTCTCCGGAGCCGCTCACGTCTCGTAGTCGACGGTCGAGTACGCCTTCAGCTTGTGCAGCTGGTGCTCGCTGATGATCTTGCGGACCGTGCCGCTGCGCGAGCGCATGACGATGGATTCGGTGTAGGCCCGGCCCGCGCCGTATCGGACGCCGGCCATCAGCTCACCGTCGGTGATGCCGGTGGCGACGAAGAAGCAGTCGTCGGTGCGGACGAGGTCGTCGGTGTCGAGCACGACGTCCAGCTCAAGTCCGGCGTCGAGGGCGCGCTGCCGCTCGTCGTCGTCCTGCGGCCACAGCCGGCCCTGGATGATGCCGCCCACGCACTTCATCGCGCAGGCCGTGATGATGCCCTCGGGGGTGCCACCGACTCCGACGAGCATGTCCACGCCGGTATCGGGTCGCGCAGCAGTGATGGCCCCGGCCACGTCGCCGTCCATGATGAACTTGATGCGGGCGCCGGTGGCGCGGATCTCGTCGACGAGGCCGGCATGGCGCGGGCGGTCGAGCACACAGACGGTGACGTCGCGGATCTGCACGCCTTTGGCCTTGGCGACGAGCGAGATGTTTTCGGCGACCGGCAGGCGGATGTCGACCACGTCGGCGGCCTCAGGACCGGCCACGAGCTTCTCCATGTAGAAGACGGCCGACGGGTCGTACATCGAGCCGCGCGGTGCGACCGCCATGACGGAGACGGCGTTCGGCATGCTCTTGGCAGCCAGCGTGGTGCCGTCGATCGGGTCGACCGCGACGTCGCAGTCGGGGCCTGAGCCGTCGCCGACCCGCTCGCCGTTGAACAGCATGGGGGCCTGGTCCTTCTCGCCCTCGCCGATGACGACGACCCCGTTCATCTGCACGGTGTTGATGAGCGTGCGCATCGCGTTGACCGCGACGCCGTCGGCGCCGTTCTTGTCGCCGCGCCCGACCCAGCGTCCGGCGGCCATGGCGCCGGCCTCGGTGACCCTGACCAAGTCGAGAGCGAGGTTGCGGTCCGGGGCTTGAGCGGCGGGCTGCAGGCTGTCCACGGGCTCAGAGTACCGGCCGCACTATTCCCACGGATTGGTCAACCACTTCTCGCGGAGTGCCGCGAGGACGACGATGCTGAGCGCCAGCAGCAGGATGCTGAGCGCGATCGCCGGTTCCGGGTCGGTCTGCAGGGCGGTGTAGATCTCGAGTGGCATCGTCCGGGTGACGCCTGGTGCGTTGCCGGCGAACGTGATGGTTGCGCCGAACTCGCCAATCGCCCGGGCCCACGCCAGCACCGCGCCGCTGAGGATGCCGGGCAGTGCGAGGGGCACGTTGATGCGGCGGAACGTCTGCCAACGGCTGGCGCCGGCAGTCGCCGCCTCCTCGTCGAGTGTCGGGTCTGCAGTGCGGAACGAGCTCTCGACGGTGATGACGAGGAACGGCATGGCCACGAACACCTGGGCCAGCACGACCGCCGTCGTCGAGAACGGGATCGTGACGCCGAAGGCGTCGCGCAGCGGCCCACCGATGAAGCCCTGGCGTCCGAACGCCGTCAACAGGGCGACGCCCGCGACGACCGGCGGCAGCACGAGTGGCACGGTGACGAGTGCCCGGACGAATCGGCGGCCAGGGAACGTCACCCGTGCCAGCACCCAGGCGAGCGGTACCCCCACCAGGACGCAGACGACCGTGGCGATCGTTGCCGTCAGCAGGCTCAGGCGCAGGGCCGAGCGCAGGGAATCCGACGCGAGCAGGCCGGACATCTCGTTCCACGGCGCCCGCGCCAGCAGCGCGAGCAGCGGGACGACGAGCACCAGGGTCGCGATCGCCGCCGGTACGGCGATCGCCGGCGGGAGTCCGCTCTGACGCGTCCTAGGGGCGAGGGCCGAAGCCATGGGCCTCCAACACCTTCTGACCCTCGGTGCCGGTGACGAGGTCGATCCAGTCCTTCGCCGCCTCGGCGTTCTTGCTGCCCTTCACCGCGGCGATCGGGTCGACGTTGACGACCTCGGACGCGTTCTCGGCCTGGACGACGTCGACCTTGTCACCGGTGGCCTGGGCGTCGGAGACGTAGACGAGCCCGGCGTCGACTTCGCCCGACGTGACCTTGGTGAGCACGCCCTTGACGTTCTCCTCCTCGGTGGCCGGCTTTCCGGTGAACTTGTCGAGGGCGAAGAGGCGCTTTGTGGCGTCGCCGCACGGGGCGGCCGGCACGCAGACGGCGAACTTCGCCTTGGCGAGGTCGTCGATGCCGGTGATCTTGGCCGGGTTGCCGGCCGGAGTCGCGATGACCAGGGTGTTCGTCGCGAAAGATTGGGGCTCGCCGCTGATGACACCGGCCGACACCGCCTTGTCCATCGACTTCTCGTCGGCGGTGGCGAGGATGTCGGCGGCGAGTCCCTGGGAGATCTGCTCGACGAGGATGGCCGAGGAGTCGAAAGAGAGCTTCACGTCGACACCCGGATGCGCCTTCTCGTACGTCGTCTCCAGCTCGGTGAACGTCTCGGTGAGCGACGCGGCAGCGAGGACGTGCAGTGACTCGTCGTCGGTGGACGCATCAGAGCCGCAGCCGGCGAGCGTGACCGCCATGAGAGTGAGCAGAGTGCCGATCGTCCTCATGGAGTCACGTCGAGCGACACGTTGGTGGACTTGATGGACGCCCAGGCCAGCGACCCGGGTTCGAGAGCGAGGTCGTCGGCAGCTTCTCGGCTGATCAGTGAGACGACGCGATAGGGGCCGCAGCACAGCTCGACCTGGGCCATCACGGTGTCCTTGGTGACCTTGGTGACGATGCCCCGCAGCCGGTTGCGGACACTGGCGCCGGTCGGACCGTGATCCGGTGATGCCGTCACCTCGACGGCGAGTCTGGCGAGCTCGGGGCCGGCGATGGCGGCGACCCCGGAACCCGTAGTCGTGGTATCGAAACGTCCCTGCTGCTGCCAGCGTCGTAGGGTGTCATCGCTGATGCCCAGGAGGTCCGCGGCCTCAGCCAGTCGGTACTCGGTCATGGATCGACTGTAGCCGCAGCTACGGAGAGTTTCAGACCAAGCAGCCGCAGATTCGGTGATAGCTGACGGAGGAGTAGGCGCATGAGCGGCATGAGCAGCCGCGGCAACCCGTCGCTGGGCGACATCGCCCGGTCGATCGCCGTGCTCGGCGCCATCCTCCTGGTGCTGTTCGCCGTGGGTCGGCTGCTGACCGTCACACCGGACGAGCCCACCCGCGCCGTCGACTACCAGTCGGCCGTGGAGAGCAGCCGCACCGTCGCCGACTTCGAGCTGCTCGCGCCGGACTCCCTGCCGCAGGGCTGGCGCGCGACGTCCGTCCGATTCGAGCCGGACTCGTGGCACCTCGGGGTGCTCACGGACGACGACGACTACGTCGGGCTGGAGCAGGTCAAGGCCGACACACCACGGGCGATCGAGCGGTTCGCGAACGGAAGCCACACGTACGGCAAGACCGTCATCGGTGGCAAGACGTGGTCGTTGCGCACCGGCCCGCGCGACGACCTCACCTACGTGCGACGCGACGGTGCCATTTCGGATGGGGGCATGACGATCGTCGTCACCGGTACCGCTCCGCGCGACGTGATGGAGCGCTACATCTCCTCACTGTCGTCATCCTGATCCGGTTCGGACGCCGTCTCGGCCTGACCGGACGCCTTGGCGAGTCGTTCCCGGGCACCGTCGAGCCACTGCTGGCAGATGCCGGCCAGCTGCTCGCCCCGCTCCCACAGCGCCAGCGACTCCTCGAGGGTCGTGCCACCGGTCTCCAGCTTCTGCACGACCTCGATCAGCTCGTCGCGCGCCTGCTCGTAGGGGATGGGGGTGTCAGGCATGCGGGATCTCCTTCGTGGACAGCTTCTTGACCTCGATCGTGCCGTCGGACAGCCGGACGCCGAACTCCTCGGGCGCCTCATCGATCAGGGTGATGACGCTGCCGTCGGGCCGCTGCGCGACCGCGTAGCCGCGCTCCAGGGTGGCCAGGGGCGAGAGGCCGCGGACGCGGGCCAAGTGGTGGCCGACGGCGTCGCCCTCGCGATCGAGGCGGTTGCGAAGGTCGCGTCGCGCCTGGGCGAGAGCGTCGCGAACGACCTTCTGCTGGGCGTCGACGATGGTGTGCGGCGCCGCGAGCACCGGGCGTGATCGGAGCTGGGCCAGCCCGTGCAGCTCGCGCTCGACGCGCCCACGCACCGCCTGCAACCCCCGCGCGCGCATGGCAGCCACGCGGACCAGCTCCTCGCGCACGTCGGGGACCAGTCGCTTGGCCGCGTCCGTGGGCGTGGAGGCCCGGAAGTCGGCGACCAGGTCCAGGATCGGGGTGTCGGGCTCGTGGCCGATGGCGCTGACGACCGGGGTCGTGCAGGCGTAGACGGCCCGGATCAGTGCCTCGTCCGAGAATGGCAGCAGGTCCTCGACCGAGCCGCCGCCTCTCGCGATGACGATGACGTCGACATCGGCATCGGATCCGAGCTCACCCAGGGCCGCGATGACGGCCTGCGCCGACGACGAGCCCTGCATGACTGCGTGCCGGACGACGAAGTGGACCCCGGGCCACCGATCGCGGGCGTTTTCGAGGACGTCGCGCTCGGCGGCGGAGCCCTGGCCGGTGATCAGGCCGATGCCGCGGGGCAGCACCGGGAGCGGCTTCTTCAGAGCTGGGTCGAACAAACCCTCCGCGGCGAGCAGCTGCTTGCGCCGCTCGAGCCTGGCCAGCAGCTCGCCCTCGCCTACTGGACGGATCTCGCGCGCCTCGAGGGAGAGGCGTCCGGTGGGCAGGTAGAACGTGGGCTTGGCGTGGATGACGACCCGTGAGCCCTCGGTGACGGGGGCCGGGGATGCGTCGAGCACTCCGGAGTTGCAGGTGACGGAGATCGACACGGTGGCCAGCAGGTCGCGCACGGTGAGGAAGCACACGCCGGGTCGCCGGTTCACTTCGGTGACCTGACCCTCGACCCAGATCGTGCCGAGGCGTCCCACGTAGCCCTCGATGAGCTGGGAGACCTGGCGCAGGGGCGCCGGATGTTCCGCGCTCGTCTGCAGGGCCATACGGCCAGCCTAGGGGCACGGACGGACGTCCTGAGCCCTCATGCTCGGCCGTTAGACTCGCACCCATGACCTCGAACGTCGATCTCGGCATGCCCCCGGTGGGCGGCAGCGTGCTTCTCGCCGATCCGCGCGGCTACTGCGCCGGCGTCGATCGTGCCGTCATCACCGTCGAGAAGGCGCTCGACCTGTACGGAGCGCCGGTGTACGTGCGCAAGCAGATCGTGCACAACAAGCACGTCGTCAACAACCTGGCCGCCCGCGGCGCCATCTTCGTCGAGGAGCTCGACGAGGTGCCCGAGGGCGCCACGGTCGTGTTCTCCGCCCACGGCGTATCCCCGGCCGTGCACATCCAGGCCGAGGAGCGTGGCCTCAAGACCATCGACGCCACCTGCCCGCTGGTCACGAAGGTCCACCACGAGGCCAAGCGGTTCGCCCGCGAGGGCAAGCACATCCTGCTCATCGGCCATGCCGGCCACGAAGAGGTCGAGGGCACCGCGGGCGAGGCGCCCGAGAGCATCACGCTCGTCGAGCACCCGGACGACGTCGACAGCCTCGAGTTCCCCGCCGATGCCCAGCTGTCGTGGCTGTCGCAGACCACCCTGAGCGTCGACGAGACCATGGAGACCGTGCGTCGCCTGCGGGAGAAGTTCCCGCAGCTGGAGGACCCGCCCAGCGACGACATCTGCTACGCCACCCAGAACCGCCAGGTCGCCGTCAAGGAGATCGCCCGCGAGTCAGACCTCGTCATCGTCGTCGGCTCGGCGAACTCCTCGAACTCGGTGCGGCTGGTCGAGGTCGCCCTCGAAGCCGGTGCCAAGGCGTCCTACCGCATCGACGACATCAGCGAGCTGGACGAAGCCTGGCTCGAGGGTGTCGAACGGGTCGGCGTCACGTCCGGTGCATCGGTGCCCGACGACCTCGTGCAAGACGTCCTCGCGTACCTGGCCGAGCACGGCCACCCCGATGCCGACGCCGTCCGCACCGCCGAAGAAAGCCTCACGTTCTCGCTGCCGCCCGAACTCCGACGTGACATGAAGGCTGCCGGCGTCCAAGCCCTGTCACCCCACCAGAACGCCGTCGCCACCACGACGTAGAGCGCGAAGAGTGACCCGCGCTCCAGCCAGTGGTCGAGCGGACGTTCGCGACATGACGGCATGGCGCCAGATGGTTGAATTGGCGCCGTGGATGTCGCGCTGACGCTGGTGACCTTGGTCGCGATCGCCGTCGCGGTCAGCGCGGTGTCCGAACGCTTCTCGGTCGCCGCTCCGCTCGGCCTCATCGTGGTCGGAATCGCCGGCTCGTACCTGCCGTTCGTGCCGGACTTCGAGCTGACGCCTGAGATCGTGCTTGTCGGCCTGCTGCCGCCACTGCTCTACGCCGCGGCCATCCGGACGTCGCTGATCGACTTCCGGGCGAACAAGCGTCCGATCGCGCTGCTCAGCGTCGGGCTGGTGCTGTTCACCACCGCCGGGGTAGCGGTGCTCGTCCATGCGGTCCTGCCGATCGACTGGGCGGCGGCATTCGCGTTGGGCGCGGTCGTCGCGCCTCCCGACGCGATCGCGGCCACGACGATCGCCCGCCGGGTCGGGCTGCCGCGGCGCATCGTGACGATCCTCGAGGGCGAGAGCCTGGTGAATGACGCCACCGCGATCGTGGCGCTGCGCGTGTCGATCGCGGCGGCCGGCGGCACGGTCAGTGTGTGGGAGGCCGGGCTCGGGTTCGTCGTATCGGCCCTGGGTGGGGTCGCGGTGGGCGTAGTCGTGGCGATCGTCGTCGGCAAGGTGCGCCGGCGCATCGACGACACCTTGACGGATGTCGCGTTCTCGCTTCTGACGCCCTGGCTCGCCTACATCCCGGCCGAAGAGATCAAGCTGCCCGGACTGGATGCCCACCCGTCGGGAGTGCTCGCCGTCGTGGTGGCCGGCTTGTTGCTCGGCCACAAGTCGCACCTCATCCAGTCGGCGTCGTCGCGGCTGTTCGAGCGCACCAACTGGGCCACCATCTCCTTCGTTCTCGAGAACGTCGTCTTCCTGCTCATCGGGCTGCAGATCCGCGGCATCGTGAACGCGCTCGGCGACGACGGGCTCTCGCTCGAGCGGACGCTTGCCGCCAGCGCGCTCGTGCTGGTCGGTGTCATCGTGCTGCGCATGGCGTGGGTGTTTCCGGCGACCTACCTGCCGAGGTTGATCCCTGCGGTCGGCCGATCCGATCCGGCGCCGCCATGGCAGTACCCGGCGGTCATCGGGTGGGCCGGTATGCGCGGCGTGGTGACGCTCGCGGCGGTGTTCCTGCTACCCGCGAACACCCACTACCGTCCAGCGCTCGTGATGATCGCCTTCGTCGTCACGGTCGGCACGTTGCTCATCCAGGGCCTGACGCTGCCCACCCTCGTCCGCGCGCTCGGCCTGCATCCCCCCGACCCGCACGAGGACAACCTCGACGAGGCCAAGGTGCACCAGGCGGCTTCGGACGCCGGGCTCGCCTACCTCGAGGAGCAGGAGGCCGAGCACATCTCCGAGAGCGTCCGGCAGCGGCTGCGTCAGCGCGCCACCGACCGCGTCAATGCTGTGTGGGAGCGACTCGGCGGCGCCGAGACGCCCAGCGCTCAGTACTCGAGAGCACGGGCGGCGATGCTCGATGTGGAGCGGGCCGAGGTGCTCCGGCTGCGCGACGAGGCATCGATTGACCAGAGCATCCTGCGCCGGGTGCTCGACATGCTGGACGTCGAGGAGTCGATCCTCGATCGACTGTCGGAGAACGTGTCTACCGCCGAGCGCGAGACCGAGCTGCGACCCCGCACGACGATCGGTGGTGGCTGCGACCACCTGGCCGCCGCGACGGACACCCCGACGCCTCTCACGCCGGGCGGGTGCGAGGAGTGCCTGCGCGACGGCACCGAGTGGGTGCATCTGCGGCTCTGCATGGAATGCGGGCACGTGGGGTGCTGTGAGTCCTCACCGAACGTGCACGCCACCCGGCACTTCGAGGAGACCGGTCACCCGGTGATGCGCAGCTTCGAGCCGGGCGAGGCATGGCGCTGGTGCTTCGTCGACAGCCTTACCGGGTAGGTGCCGTCGCCACGCGGAAGGCGATGCCCGCGAGGGCGAGGACGTGCCCGACCACCAGCGTGATGCCGTGGTCGATGACCGCCGCGATGGTGCGGGCGAGCGCGCCGGCGTCGCTCGGAAGTCCCTTGACGACGATGGCGTCTGGGAAGAACAGCGCGATGATCCAGAGCGCGCCGATCAGCAGGACCGGCGGCATGACGCCGGTCGGCAGCAAGGAGCGGACGTCGACGCTCAGGGGAGCGGTGAGCACGGCCAGCACGAAGCCGACGGAGAAAAGGAATCCGATCCGTCCGTCCGCGAGATCGAGGGCCGTGACGGCGGTGAGCCCGACGCAGGCGACCGAGACAGCCTGCTGCGCGGTGAGGTCGTGCCGCGCCAGCCCGACAGGTGAACGTGCCGTCATCGACGACATACCCCTGACGGTAGTCGCTCGGAACGCCTTGGAGCCGGAGCCGCGCGGGCGGGTGGTCATGCCCTCAGAATGGGCGGTTCCACCGACAGTTCCGGGCGTTTGGGCGGGTTAGGGCTGTGAGCCGCCGGCGATCTCGTACGACCACACCTCGCTGTGGGTCGAGACCGGCTTCGGGGCGTCTCCGCCGGCCCGCTCGACGGCGGAGCGGTGTCCCTCGGCGAACGACGGCGAGGCGACCCATGCCTGAAAGGCGTCCTCGTCGCGCCACCGCGTCAGCACGAGCCACTGGTCGCGCTCGTCGGTGGGTCGGAGCAGCTCGAAGCCCTCGAACCCGTCGGCGTCGTCGACGGCACCGGCACGTGCCGCGAACCGGTGCGCCAGCTCGTCACCCGCGCCCTGTGGCACCGTGATGGCGTTGATCTTGATGACGGTCATCTCAGGACACTCCGCATTCTGGACACCGCCTCACCCTAGATGAACCACGTTTTGAGGCGGGGCTACGACAGGTCATGGTCTCCACGCGTCGGGCGTACGGCATCAACGAGGCTTCAGCTCGAACCGTTGGCTTCGCGCTCGATTTGCAGGGGGTGCTCCTCGATGCGAAAGTCTTGTAACTGCCGTTTACGTTCTGGGGGATTTGACCGCATGGCCGCACCGCTGATCGAGCGTTCAGAGTTGCTTCGACGTGTCCGCACGGCCGGTAAGGCGCTCACCACACCGTTGGCGCCTGATGACTATCTCGCGCTGCTCAATCCGCTATGGTCGGCGCGTCAGTTGCGCGGCCGGATAGAGCGAGTCGTTCCAGAGACGGATCGCGCGGCCACGCTGGTTATTCGGCCAGGTTGGGGATGGCGTTTCGACCACGCTCCGGGGCAGTACATCGGCATTGGCGTCGAGGTCCAGGGCCGATACCACTGGCGCTCGTACTCGCTGTCGTCGGAGCCTCTGCGCGACGGGCGCACCATCAGCATCACCGTGAAGGCGATGCCCGAGGGCTTCCTGTCCGAGCACCTGGTGAGCGGATTGGAACCAGGCACGATCGTGCGGCTCGAGGCGCCGCAGGGCGAGTTCATCCTCCCTGATCCGCCGCCCGACCGAATGTTGTTCCTCGTCGGAGGAAGCGGCATCACGCCGGTGATGGCGATGCTGCGCACCATGAGCCGTCGTGACACGATGCCCGACGTCGTGCTGGCGTACTCCGCCGTGCACGAGGACGACATGATGTTCGCCGACGAGCTCCGTGAGCTCGCAGCCAGCGAGAAGAACTTGCGTCTCTACGAGCGCTTCACCGATGCCGACGGCATGTTGACGCCTGACCAGCTCGACGACGTCTGCCCGGACTGGCGCGAGCGAGAGACCTGGGCCTGCGGACCCGCGCCGATGCTCGACGCCACCATCGAGCACTACGAGAAGCACAACCGCGATGACCACCTCCACATCGAGCGCTTCTCGCTGGACCTCGACTCCGGTGACGCCGCAGGTGGCACTGTGACGTTCGGCGTCGGCGGCAAGTCCGTCGAGGTCGACGGGGCAACCACGCTGCTCGAAGCCGGCGAGCAGGCCGGCATCAACATGCTGTTCGGCTGCCGGATGGGCATCTGCCACACCTGCGACGTCCCGCTCGTCTCGGGCCGCATCCGAGACCTGCGTAGCGGCGAGGAACACGACCAACCGAACGAGTACGTCCAGACCTGCATCTCAGTCGCCGCCGGCGACTGCACCCTGAACGTCTGACTGAAGAGGAGTCCCCATGGCCTACGCCGACGTGCGCGAGTACACCCACCTCACCGACGAGGAGGTGGAAGCGCTGGGTGCGGAACTCGACGCCATCCGAAAGGAGATCGAGGAGTCGCGCGGTCAAGCCGACCGCGACTACATCCTGCGCATCATCACCATCCAGCGCCGGCTCGCTGCGGCCGGACGAATCACCTTGTTCGCCAGCTTCTTCCCGCCCGCGTGGCTGCTCGGCACGCTCATGCTCGGCTCGGCGAAGATTCTGGAGAACATCGAGATCGGCCACAACACGATGCATGGCCAGTGGGACTGGATGAACGACCCCGAGATCCACTCCAGCAACTGGGAGTGGGACACCACCCAGCCGGCCGAGCAGTGGAAGCACTCGCACAACTACATCCATCACCAGTTCACCAACGTCATCGGACACGACAATGATGTCGGGTACGGCATCTTGCGCATGAGCCGCGACCAGAAGTGGCACCCGATCTACCTGGGTCAGCCGATCTACAACTTGCTGCTCGCCCTGTTCTTCGAGTGGGGCGTAGCCCTGCACGACTTGGATCTCGAGGCCATCCGTAAGGGCGAGAAGGACCCCAAGGTGCTGCGCCGTCAGCTCAAGCAGATCCGGCAGAAGGTCGGCAAACAGGTGCTCAAGGACTACCTGGTGTACCCGGCGCTAACCGGCCCGTTCTTCCTTCGGACACTGGCCGCAAACGCCACGGCCAACCTGATGCGAAACGTCTGGTCATACCTGGTGATCTTTTGCGGTCACTTTCCAGACGGCGCGGTCCACTTCACCGAGGAGGAGCTCGAGGACGAGACCCGCGCCGAGTGGTACCTGCGCCAGATGCTCGGATCGGCCAACTTCGAGGGCAGCAAGCTGACACACCTCATGGCCGGCCAGCTCGGATACCAGATCGAGCACCACCTGTTCCCCGACCTGCCGAGCAACCGGTACGCCGAGATCTCGGTCAAGGTGAGAGACCTGTGCCGTCGCTATGAAATTCCCTACACGACCGGGCCCTTGCGCAAGCAGTACATGCAGGTTCTGCGCACGATCATGAAGTTGTCGCTGCCCGATCGGTTCACGTCGCACGATCCCGCACCCACCCCGCCCCGATTGGCCCGACGCCTCCGAGACGACGAGCGTCCGACGCGCCGTTCCGAGCTCGGCAAGTGGTCTGGCGCGGCTGCGATGATGTGACCTCGATGGTCCAGCGAGGGCTCGCGTCGCGTCCATCCGATCCGGGGCGAGGGTTGCCCGTACCGTTCGCCAGCGAAGACGACTCCGGGCGCGTCGACCACGCGACGGTCGTGAAGAAGCGTGCGATTCGGTGCGCTTTGAGTCGGATCTGCGGAGTTTGCGGCACGAGCCTGACCTGGCCCATCGCCTTCATCGGCACGCCATGCGAGGCGGCCGACGGCTTGTTCATCTACCCACCCCTTCATCCCGGGTGCGCCGCCGAAGCGGTGGCAACGCTTGGTGGAAAGGGCCGCGGGGTGCTTGGCCACGCGGCTGACGTGACGCATTGGGAGACGGTGCTGACCGGCGGGTTCGATCTAGTCCGCCCCACGGTGCGTGGGGCTCCGGTTCTGTTTCGTCCCAACTCGCCGATCGACGTCTGAGTCAACCTCGTCATTCCGTTCGGTTTCGCTGCTCACGGCGTGCTTGGGGCGTCTACCCAAATTCGCAGGCTGTGCGTTAGCGCTATTGCACTCCAGGGGCGGTGATGTTGATGATGGTCATCTCAAAGACACTCCGCATCCGGGCAACGGCCTCACCTTAGATGCATGGGCACGCTCACCGGGCCGGGAGCGTCTCACAGTAGGCCTTGAGTGCGGTCAAGGTCCGTTCGCTTTCGCGGGAGGTCGTTCTGAGGATGATGTGAGCCATCGGCCGGAGGTAGCCGGGGATGCCGACGACGGCCACGCGCCTCACCAAGGTCGTGTCGCCCTGCGATTCCAAGGTGCACCGCTGCACGATGTCGATACGTCCGAAAGGCCGCAAGCGCATGGGCTGGTGGAAAGTGATCCGTTCCGGAGGTTCGAACTCGGTGACCTCGCCATGTCGCACGCCTTGTGGAGACGGCTCGCGGTAGGTGCTTCCGAGTCCCACCGGGTTGTCGGAGACGTCGACCGTTCCTCGGAATGCAGTCGACGATCCAAGCCAACGATCCTGGCCGTTCAGATCAGCGATCACCTCGAAGATCCGCTCGGCGGAGCACCGAACTTCGGCTTGAAGCGGAATCTCGACGATCATCACGGCCCACTCCTCTGGCGCTGGCGGTGCAGACCACGATGGTCCGCGCACCTCAACTGGCCTTTGGCACTCCGAGGGCGTTGGTGTTGATGACTGAGCCCATGCGCCCAGCGTAGGTGAGCCCTGTCAGCGGTCCTCCAGCACCGCCTGCGCCGCGTTGTAGCCGGGGATGAAGGTGATGCCGGGACCTCCGTAGCACCCGGCGCTGCCGAGGTAGAGACCCGAGATGTCGTGCGGCTGGTCGATGTACCCGCGCGGACCGGGCCGGTACGGGCCGAGCAGCTCGGGGTGGATCAGGCCGTGGCAGTAGTCGCCTCCGGGTGCCCCGAACATCGTGCCCATGTGTTTGGGCGTGAACGTCGTGTGCTTGAGGATGAGGCTCTCGAAGTTCGGTGCGAAATGGGTGATCCGGTCGATCACGCGCTGCCCCATCTCGGCCTTGAGCCGGGCGTACTCGGCCGGGTCCTCCTCGACCGGGAACCACAGCGCGAATGCCGATGCCGCGGCCTTGCCGGGCGGCGCGAGGTCGGGGTCGGACGCGGACGGGATCTGGAACGCGAGGGCCGGCGTCTCCGGGACGATGCCGCGGCGGCTGTCCTCGAACTGGCGCTGCAGCTCCTCGGGCGTGGCGAAAAGGCCGATCGCGCTCTGCATCTTCGGGTCGTTCAGGAACTCGTACGGCGCCGCGAACTCCGGCACCCCGTCGAGGGCGAAGTGCATCTGGACGTAGCTGCCGCGGTGATCGATTCCGGACAGGCGAGTGCTGAGGCCGGTCTCCACGGCCCCGGCGGTGACCAGCGTGTTGAGCGTCAGGTCCGGGGCGACGGCGGAGACGACCGAGGCCACCTCGATCCGTTCGCCTCCGTCCAGAACGATGCCCGTGACGCGGCCCTCGGCGACGACGATCTCAGCGACCGAAGCCTCGAGCCTGAGCTCGCCGCCGGCCTCGACGTATTGAGACGCCAGGTGCTGGGTGAGCACGCCGATGCCACCCTGGAGCTTCTTGGTCAGAACGGTGTTCTCGTCCGGAACGGCCATGCCGAACGCCAGGCCGGCGGCACTGCCCGGGCTGGACGGGCCGCGGTACGTGGAGTTCACGGCCAAGAAGGCGAGCATCCCGCGCAGCGCCGCGTGCTTGTGCTTGTCCGGGAGGTAGCGGTCCAGGACGTCGGTGGCGCTGCCGAAGAGCATCTCGGTGATGCTGGCCCGCTCGGCGTCGTTCGTCGCGCAGGCATACATCTCATCCAGGCTCTTGGGCAGCGTGCCCGCCTCGAACCGGCCCAGGGCCCGCGTCGGGGCAGCACTCCAGCCCATCATCTCGGCCATCCCGATCATGACCTCGATGCCGTGCACCTGCTCCATGTGGACGGCGGCCTCGCCCAGGTCGGTGTAGTAGATCAACGGCTCGATGCCCTCGTCGATGATCGACACCGACATCACCTCGAGGTCGACCTGGGGGAGGGTGTCGAGCCCGAGCTCCTTGCTCACGATCATCGACGTCGGCAGCTGCACCGACCCGGCGATCTCGAACTTGTAGCCGTCGAAGAGCTCGACGGTCGAGGCCATGCCGCCGGCGTACCGCTTCGCCTCGAGACACACGGTGCGCAGGCCGGCGCGTTGCAGCAGGAGTGCGGCGGTCAGGCCGTTGTGCCCGGCTCCGATGATGACGGCGTCGAACGCCTTGTCGGGATCAGCCATGACCGCACGGTGTCACCGAGACGGAGTTTCGTCAATAGTGACGAAACATGCCATCCGCGCCGAGTCCACGCTCGAGTGCGGTCAGGGCGTCATGGCTGAGCTCGGCCAGGTCGGCGAGCGAACGTTGGTCGCGCAGCATCCACACCTCCATGGCCCCGAAGAGGGCCGCGGCGATGCAGCGCGCGGTCACGACGACGTCGAGCGCCCGCTCCGGACCGTCGACGCGTCGGCGCAGATGCTCTGTGACGGCATCGGTCAAGTCCGACTCGACCTGCCGCAGGTGAGCCACGATCCGGTCGGGATCGAGCTCGGCGGCGCGAAATGCGGCCATCTGGGTGAGCGGCTGGACGTCATAAGGGAAGGCGAAGATCGCGGCACGGACCGACTCGACGATCGGCTCGTCCGCTGGACGGGCCGTGAGCGCTCCCCGGAACCATTGCAGGCCGGAGTCGTAGTCGGCGAAGAGCAGGTCGTGCTTCGACGGGAAGTGCCGGTAGAACGTCCGCAGGGTGACGCCGGCGTCTTCGGCGATCTGCTCCGCCGAGGTTGCCTCGACGCCCTGAGCCTGGAACAGGGCGAGCGCCGCCCGTCGCAGGGCGACGCGGGTGCGCTCGCTGCGGACCGTCTGCGGGTTCCGGGCCATGAGCAGAATGTTACGTCAACATTGACAAAACACGATTGTGGCTCGACGGTGGTGCCATGCTCTCGCTCACCGTGCACGCCCTCCTCGGCTTCGTGGTCGTCGGCGTCATCCTGCGTACCAATCCCTCGATCTTCCGTCGGACCGTCTCTGGTCCTTTGCTCTCGCCGCTCGAGCTCGCGCTCTACGCGATCGGGATCGCCTCGATCGTCGCCGGGTGGACCTTCAACGTCACCTTCGTGTTCGAGAACACCGACGGCTGGCTCACCAACCCGCTGTGGGGCGACGGCTCCTGGGCGCAGTACCTGCAGCTGATGTTCGACAACCCGGCGTCGAGCTCGGCCTCGATCGACTACTCGATCGCCAACGTGCTGCTGCTCCCGCTGATCACGATCGTCGACGGCTGGCGCCGCGGCATCGCCAAGCCGTGGCTGTTCTTCGTGGCGACGCTCTTCACGAGCTTCGCCTTCGGGTGGGCGTTCTACGCCGCCACGGTCGAGCGTCAGCGCCGGTTGGCGCTCGAGCACGACGAAAGTCGCCAGGCCGCACCGGCGGAGCCACGATCGTCAGCCGGCTGAGCGCAGCATTACCGCGACGGCGACGAGCACGAGCGCGCCGACGTCGATCCACATGACCTTGCGCAGCGGCGCGCCTACGCCCGGCTTGGCGAGGACGATCGCGACGAACGACGCCATGCTGATGACTCCCGCGGCGATGGCCGCCGCGCGGATCTCCGGCCACCACGGCACGACGACCAGCCCGAGCCCCACGATCGTCAGCAACACCGCACGGTGGCGCAGGACGACCGCAAGGTCGGGACCGTCGGCCGGGATGCCGTACGCGGCCGCTGCCCGCTCGACGGACAGCGTCCCGACGACACCCGGCACGACGTTGACGAGCCCCACCACGACCAGGAGGGCGTCGGCGAGGTGGTCGGTGGTCACGTGGTCAGGCCGACGTGAACCACGGATCGTGAAGGTCGTAGAACGTGACGTCTTGCATGGCTGACTGGAGCTCGTCGCGCATCTCGGGCGGTGGCTCCTTCTTCTCGCCCTCGCGCGCGCTAGCCTCGTCGGTGAAGGCGATCGTCTGCGTCCAGGTGCCGTCGTCCTCGATCGCGAGAGTGCCGCCGATGATCTCCGGTCGCATCTCGCGCAGCCCCGCCGTGTCGCGGGTCATCATCTCCTTGAGCGCGGCCGGGTCGTCCGTCTTCCCGCGGATGATCTGGACGAAGCCCGCGTCGTCCGAGCCGCCGTCCATCCACACGCTGACGTCGTCGCAGTCGTGAAACTCCGGCGGTCCGTCCATCAGCTCGGCGAACCTCTTTGCCATGGCGTCGGTCTCCGGCCGCGCCGAGTTGGCCATGGCCTTCTCCTTGGACTCGAACCGGACGACGCCGATGAACATCCCGTCGTCGGTGACACCGTTCGTCGCGCCGAGAAAGCCGCTGGCCTCGTTGTCGGTGGTCGCGTCCCACTCCTGCATCAGCGCGCGAACCTCGTCCGGTCGAGAGGTCGGGGCCTGGATGACTTGGATGAACATGGTGAGCCTCCTTGGCTGTCGCCTCGACGCTATTCCACTCGGGGCATGCGGTCCATAGCGCTGACGATCGAACATCTAGGCTGACTCCTCGTGGCACTCTCCATTGGCATCGTCGGTCTTCCGAACGCGGGCAAGTCGACCCTCTTCAACGCCCTGACGCGCAATGACGTCCTCGCGGCGAACTACCCGTTCGCCACCATCGAGCCGAACATCGGCGTCGTCGGAGTGCCCGACTCGCGGCTCGCGATCCTGGCCGGCATCTTCGAGTCGGCGAAGATCCTCCCGGCCACGGTGCAGTTCGTCGACATCGCCGGCATAGTCCGCGGCGCGTCCGAGGGCGAGGGCATGGGCAACGCCTTCCTGTCGCACATCCGCGAGTCCGACGCGATCTGCCAGGTCACCCGCGTGTTCCGCGACGAGGACGTCACCCATGTCGACGGCAAGGTGTCGCCGGCCGACGACATCGAGACCATTTCCACCGAGCTCGTCCTCGCCGACCTGCAGACCGTCGAGAACGCGCTGCAGCGGCTGGAGAAGGAGGCCAGGCGCGACAAGGCGGTGGCAGCCCAGTACGCCGAGGCTCAGAAGGCCCAGGAGGTGCTCGCAGCCGGCACCGGCATCTTCCAGTCCGGGCTCGACGCCGGATTGCTGCGTGACCTGCACCTGATGACCGCCAAGCGGCAGCTGTTCGTCTTCAACTGCGACACCGACGAGCTCGCCGACGAGGAGCTCAAGGCGCGCATGCGCGAGATCGTTGCCCCGGCCGAGGCGATCTTCCTGGACGCCAAGAGCGAGGCCGAGCTGGCCGAGCTCGGCGACGATGAAGAGTCCGACGAGATCCGCGCCGAGATGCTCGCGGACATGGGCGTCGAGGAGCCCGGCCTCGATGCACTGGCCCGGGTCGGCTTCGACACCCTCGGCCTACAGACCTACCTGACGGCCGGCCCCAAGGAGTCCCGGGCATGGACGATCCGCAAGGGTGCCACGGCCCCTGAGGCGGCAGGCGTCATCCACACCGACTTCCAGCGCGGCTTCATCAAGGCCGAAATCGTCTCCTTCGATGACCTCGTCGCCGCCGGCTCCATGAGCGCGGCCAAGGCCGCCGGCAAGGTGCGCATGGAGGGCAAGGATTACGTCATGTCCGACGGCGACGTCGTGGAATTCAGGTTCAACGTCTGAACCTGCGAGGTTTCAATCGCCCGTCCTATCGCGGCCTGCCGGACCAGGAACCCGCTCTCGTCCAGCTTCTTGCGCCGGAGCCAGGTGGTGACTTCCGTGTTGCACTTGCTGGCGTTGCACGAGCCGCACGCCGGCACGACGTTGGAGAGGGTGTACCGCCCGCCGCGCGAGATCGGCAGCATGCAGTCCTTCTGCAGCGGGCCGTCGGCCCCGCAGTAGGCGCAGCCTCCCCAGGCGTCGATGAGCGCGGTCCATTCGGCCTCGGTCAGGTCATGGACGCGGGCGGCCATCCGACGCTTGCGGCGTCGGGCGTAGGTCGCGGCTCGGCTCCTGGAGGGCACGGCTCGAGATTACGGCTCGGACCCGGAAGGTGGCTGGATCTGGTCCGGTGCGGCGAACGACTGGCATTAGGCTCCGCACATACCTCGAAGGGGAAGGTTGTGCTGATGAGCGCACCGATGACCGGCGATCGATGGAGCGGCCTCGCGCGGACCACGGGTGTCACCGGGCTGCTTTCGGTGGTACTGCTGTTTGCCCCCATCATCGCGATCTCGAGTGTTGGCGAACCGCCGTTCGATGCCACGCCGTCCGAGGCGGCGGAGTTCTTCGGCAACCTCGACGTCGGCTGGGCTCATGCGGCCGAGGCAGGGGCCTCGCTCGGGATGCTCGCGTTCCTCTGGTTCGTCGTCGGTCTCACCACATTGCTGCGGCGTGTGGAAGGGGAGCCGGCCTGGCGGTCGACGGTCGCCCTGGTGTCCGGGACGATTGTCGCGGCGTACGGCATCCTCGACGCCAGCTGGGATGCGGCCGCCAACCGCGGCTCTGACATCGACTCGAGCATCGCTGCCTACGCCTTCGACGTCGGCAACCTGGGCTTCGCGAATGGCTGGCTCGCCCTGGGCAGCTTCGCGATCGCGGTCGGCTGGATCCTGCGTGACAGTGGGGCACTCCCTGCCTGGTGGGGGTGGTGGGCCATCGTCAGTGGGCTCGGTCTCGTCGCCGTCCGGTTCGTCTGGGAAGGGTCGATCTGGACGATTCCCTACTTCCTGTTCTGGGCCTGGCTCATCGCCCTCAGCATTCGCCTCATCCGGCGCCCACTGACGCCCTAGGCTGCCGCCCATGGACCCGGCTCCGACTCGATACATCGATCGGGACGGAGCCGCCATGGCCTATCAGGTCATCGGCGAGGGGCCGGTCGACGCCGTTCACTTCTACGAGTGCTTCCAGCACCTTGACCTGCAGCTGACCGATCCGGATATCAACTACAACGTCGAGCGCATGGCCAGATTCGCGCGGACTGTCTACTTCCAGCGTCGGGGCTTCGGCCTGTCCGAACAGGTTCCGTACGTTCCGACCGTCGAGCAGCAGGCCGATGACGTCATCGCGATCATGGATGCAGTCGGGATGCGCCGAGCGGCTCTTGTCGGGTGGTTCGGAACCTGTGGCCCACTGGCGTTGGTGGCCGCGCGTGTGCCCGAACGCGTCACGTCGCTGTCGTTCCTGATGCCACTGGGGCAGGGTCTGCAGACGTCCAGCGTTCCCCACGGTTGGACGGAAGACGAGATTCAGCGCGCCATGGCTGGGATCCGTCACACTACGGACCATTGGGGCTCGGGAGCCTCGCTCGAGTTCCTCGTCCCGATCCTCAACACGCCGTTCAATCGTCGACTGATGGCCATGCTCGAGCGATCCTCGGCGACGCCGGCGGCCATTCGCTCTTACTTCGACTGGTTGCTCCAGCAGGACATGCAGGAGGTCCTCAGAGCGATCCAGGCACCCGTCGCGGTGATCTACATTCCAGGGACTCATTACCCAGAGGACGCCGTTCGGTACGTGGCGGAGCTCGTCCCCGACAGCACATTCCACGTCCTCGCACCGATTCGCGCCGGATCGTCGCTCGGCCAGGTCGCGCTCCCGGCGACAGACATCATGGAAGAGCTCGTCACCGGCGCCGCTCACGTACCCGACTCAGACCGATCTCTCGGGACGGTGCTGTTCACCGATGTGGTCGCATCGACGGAACTGCTGGAACGTGTCGGTGATGCCGCATATCGGCAGCTGCGTGTCGATCACGAACGTTCGGTGCGTCTCGCGGTTGAAACCCGCGCGGGACGGTTGATGACCGTGACCGGGGACGGCACGTTCAGCGTGTTCGACAGTCCCATGAAGGCGGTCCGGTGTGCCGAGGCGATCTGTCGCGAGGCCGAAGCTGCCGGCATCACCGTCCGGGCCGGGATTCACACCGGTGAGCTCGAGCACGAGGCGATGAATGTGACCGGCCTGACCGTGCACATCGGGGCCCGAGTGGGTGCTGCCGCTGACCCCGGCGAGGTGCTGGTGTCACGGACGGTGCACGACCTCGTGGCGGGTTCGGGTCTCACCTTCGCGAGCCGCGGCGAGCAGGAACTCAAAGGTGTGTCCGGGACGTGGGAGCTGTTCGCGGTGACTCATGCCGGTACGCAGCCCGAGGAACTTCCTCAAGAGGAGTCCATGCAGACGCCGATGGACAAGATGGTGCTGACGACCGCCCGCCGCGCGCCCGGTTTCGCTCGGGCCGCGGTCAGACTGGGCAACGCCATCGAACGCCGACGAGCTCGGCGAGCCGGCCGATCTGTGTCCAACCGGTGAACCCGCCCATTTCACTGGGGTTTCCGACCTAAACTGGGCCGTGTGACCGCGACCGAGACGAGTGCGTCAGGTGTCGAGGAGCTGGCGAGTGTTGTCATCCGCTTCGCCGGTGACTCCGGCGACGGCATGCAGCTCACCGGCGACCGGTTCGCGCAGGAGTCGGCCGTGTTCGGCAACGACCTGGCAACCCTGCCGAACTTTCCTGCGGAGATCCGCGCCCCGCAGGGCACACTGCCCGGAGTCTCGTCGTTCCAGATCCACCTCGCCGACCACGACATCTTGACGCCCGGTGATGCTCCAGACGTGCTCGTCGCGATGAATCCGGCGGCGCTCAAGGTGAACCTCGGCGACCTCAAGCGCGGCGGCACCGTCATCGTCGACACCCACGACTTCACCGACCGCAGCCTGAAGAAGGTCGGATACGCAGCCAACCCGCTGGAGGACGGCAGCCTCGACGACTACCTCCTGCACGCGGTCGACCTCACCAGCGTCACCGTGGCATCGGTCGAGGAGTTCGATCTCGGACGCAAGGACGCCGCCCGCGCGAAGAACATGTTCGCGCTCGGCCTGGTGTCGTGGATGTACGGGCGCGACATCGAGACCACGGCGTCCTTCATCACCCGTCGCTTCGCCGAGTCGCCCGCCCTGCGCGACTCCAACATCGCGGCCCTCAAGGCCGGCTTCCACTTCGGCGAGACGACCGAGGCGTTCGGGGTGCGGTATCAGATCGCCCCGGCGCCGATGGAGACCGGCACGTACCGCAGCATCACCGGCAACCTCGCGCTGGCCTACGGCATCGTCGCGGCCGGCGTCACGAGCGGTCTGCCGGTGTTCCTCGGCAGCTACCCGATCACGCCGGCATCCGACATCCTGCACGAGCTGAGCAAGCACAAGAAGTTCGGCGTCACCACGTTCCAGGCCGAGGACGAGATCGCTGGCATCGGCGCCGCGCTCGGTGCGGCGTTCGGCGGCGCGATCGGCGTCACCACGACATCCGGCCCCGGCATCTCGCTGAAGTCGGAGACGATCGGCCTCGGCGTGATGCTCGAGCTGCCGCTGCTCGTCATCGACGTCCAGCGCGGCGGCCCGTCGACGGGCCTGCCCACCAAGACGGAGCAGGCCGACCTGCTGCAGGCCATGTTCGGCCGCAATGGCGAGGCGCCGCTCCCGATCATCGCGCCGCGGTCGCCGGCCGACTGCTTCGACGCTGCGCTCGAGGCCGCCCGCATCGCGATCACCTACCGCACGCCGGTCATCCTGCTGTCCGATGGTTATCTCGCCAACGGTTCCGAGCCGTGGCTGCTGCCGGACGTCGCCGAGCTGGCCCCGATCGATCCAGAATTCGCGTCGCCCGACGGCGACGAGCTGTTCCAGCCCTACCTGCGTGACGAGTCGACGCTCGCGCGGCCGTGGGCGGTCCCCGGCGTCGCCGGCCTGGAGCACCGCATCGGCGGGCTCGAGAAGGCCGACGTCACCGGCGACATCTCCTACGACCCCGACAACCACGATGCGATGGTGCGGCTGAGGCAGGCCAAGATCAACCGCATCGCCGACGACATCGGACCCACCGAGGTCGACGACCCCGGTGGCGACGCCAAGGTGCTCGTCATCGGCTGGGGATCGAGCTTCGGGCCGATCGGCGCGGCCTGCAAGGGCGTGCGCCGCAAGGGGATCCCCGTGGCGCATGCCCACCTGCGTCACCTGAACCCGTTCCCGCCGGACCTCGGCGCCATCCTCGATCGATACGACCGGGTGCTGGTGCCGGAGATGAACCTCGGGCAGCTGCAGATGCTGCTGCGCGCCAAGTACCTCGTCGACGCCATCGGCCACCAGCGGGTACGCGGGATGCCGCTGCAGGTCGCGGACCTCATCGCCACGATCGTCGACGTTCACGAGTCCGTCGGGGAGACGCCATGATCGACCTGCCCCTGGGCCTGCACGGCGTCCCGACGGCGGAGGGCGAGCAGACCGCCAAGGAGTTCTCCAGCGACCAGGAGGTCCGCTGGTGCCCCGGCTGCGGCGACTACGCGGTGCTCAAGGCGGTGCAGGGCTTCCTGCCGGACCTCGGCCTGCGCCGGGAGAACATCGTCTTCATCTCGGGCATCGGCTGCGCAGCTCGCTTCCCGTACTACCTCGACACCTACGGCATGCACTCGATCCACGGACGTGCCCCGGCCATCGCCACTGGGCTCGCGACCACGCGTCCCGACCTTTCGGTGTGGGTCGTCACCGGTGACGGCGACGCGTTGTCGATCGGTGGCAACCACCTGATCCACGCGATGCGGCGCAACGTCAACATGACGATCATGCTGTTCAACAACCGCATCTATGGCCTGACGAAGGGTCAGTACTCGCCGACGTCAGAGCCCGGCAAAGTCACCAAGTCCACGCCGATGGGCTCGGTCGACCACCCCTTCAACCCGGTGTCGCTGGCGCTCGGCGCCGAGGCGACATTCGTGGCCCGCACCGTCGACTCCGACCGTAACCACCTGACGACCGTGCTGTCCGCTGCAGCGGCGCACCGTGGCACCGCCCTCGTGGAGATCCTGCAGAACTGCCCGATCTTCAACGACGGCGCCTTCGACGCGATCAAGAAGCCGGACACCCGCGACGAGGCGATCATTCCGCTCACGGAGGGCGAGCCGATCCGATTCGGCACCGACGGCCGGCTCGGCGTCGTGCGTGACCCGGACGGGGGAGTGCGAGTCGTCGAGGTCAGCGAGGTCGGCGAGGACGCGATCCTGGTCCACCGGTCCACGATCGACGACCCGACCACGGCCTTCGCGTTGTCGAGGCTGAGCGGGGCCGGCGTGCTCACCCGCACGCCGATCGGGATCTTCCGCCGGGTGGAGCGGCCTACCTACGACGACCAGGCGCGCGCCCAGCTGGCCACCGCCGGTGCCGGGGAGACCACCGGTCGGGACGCTCTCGCCGGCCTCCTGTCGAGCGGCGACACCTGGAGCGTGGCCTAGCCGGCCTTACTACGGCAGAGTGGCGTCCGACGTCCACGGCATGCAGTACTCGGACGTGAAGAACTGGCCCTCCTCGAGCGTGACGCTTCCGGAGCTCTGGGTGATCTTGCTCGAGATGATCTCGTCGCCGGCCTCGTCCGTCGAGACCTTGTACTCGCACGAGAGCTCCGGGTCCTCGGGACCCTCGGACGTGTATTGACCGGGTTGCACGTCGGTGCCGACCTCGAAGACGCCGTTCCCGATGGTGCCGTCGCCCGAGGGCACCGACGGCGACGCTTCGCGTGCCTCGAGGTCTTGCTCGCGCTGGTCGAGGTCCTTCTGTTTCGTGGTCAGCTCGTCCTCGCGAGTCTTGAGCTCCGCCTCACGGTTGTCCAGCTCCTCTGCGGTGGCGCCTGAGGACGCCGTCGCCTCGTCGACCACGGCCGGGTCGGGGGAGTTGCCGCCGCCGATGGCCATGCCGAGGAAGAACGCGATCAGCCCGACGAACGTCGCGATCAGCACGGCCCTTCGCCGGTGGTCGGGCTCGTCGGCCTGGGGCTGGACGCGGGGGGTTTTCGCATCTGATTGGTCGGCCGGAAGGACCGCTGTGGCCGCGGGGTCATCGGCATCGCGGACGACCTCGGTCCACTGAGCGCCGTCCCACCAACGGATCGCGCCCTCGGAGTCGGTGTACCAGCCTGCGGTGATGTCGTCGTCTGCCATGAAACCTCACACGTGTGGGTATGGAGACCCTATGGCGATGCCGTGCCGCCTGGCGCCTGTTCGCTGCAACTCGAACGAAATTCGACTGGCGGATCGAAGAAGTGTTCGATGGCGGCACTTCCTCGGCCGCTTCCACGGCGTCATGCACGGTTCGCGGCGTGCCGCGAGACCGGTTCATCCTCGTATGTCGGCTTCGGAGCCAGGAACACCGCGAGAACCGTGGTGACGGGCACCGCCAGCACCAGGCCGATCGCCCCCACGAGGGTGCGGACGATCTCCTCCGCGATCTCTTCGGTGGTCGCGACCTCGGCGAGTCCCCGTTGGTACGCAGTGATGAGCAGCAACACCGTCATCGCCGACCCAGCGTAGGCGAACACCAGCGTGTAGACACTCGAGGCGATGTGGTCGCGGCCGATGCGCATGGCAGACGCGAACACGGCGAGTCGGTCTGCAGCCGGTCGTAGGGCCCGCAGCTCCCACACGGCGCTCGCTTGGGTGACCGTCACGTCGTTGAGCACGCCCAGTCCGGCGATCACCATCGTCGCGGCCACGACACCACTCAGGCGCAGCTCAGGTGCGGAGGCGACCAGCGTCTGGTCGTTCTCGGTACCGACGCCACTGAGGTTGGCCCACCCGGTTCCGGCGAGCCCGATCGCGGCCGTCAGAACGATGCCGACCAGGGTGCCGAAAAGTGCGGACGTGGTGCGGATGCTGATCCCGTGCGCGAGGTACAGCACGGCGATCATGATCACCGTCGAACCCACGACGGCCACCGGCAGGGGAGACTCGCCGGCGAGCATCGCCGGAAGGATGAACTTGGTGAGCGCGAGCATCGTGACGCCGATCCCGACCAGGGCGAAGAGCCCACGCCAGCGGGCCACGGCCACCACGAGCAGCGCGAAGACGATGGCGAGCGCGGTCAGCGGAAGTCCGCGCCGGAAGTCCAGGAACTCATACGAGGCGGCCTGTCCGGGGGGCTCGATGCGGATCATGCGGATGTCGTCGCCGATGTCGATGCCGGCGCGGTACCGGCCCGGGTCGAGGTTGAAGACGGCCCGGTCGTCGGTTGTCGTTGCGATCACCTTGGCGCAGTCGCCGGCGACGGAGGGTTGTTGGTCGGGGCCCTCCCCACCGGAGTGGCAATTGAACGGCTGGATGCGGACGACCGTGCCGTCGACGGTGGTGACACCCTCGCCGGTGTAGGGGTTCTGGCCCTTGGGCACGTCCTTGGCGTCGGGCCACAGGGCGATCATCCCGGCGATGGCGGCCGCAGCGATGGCCAGCACTATCAGCGTCAAGAACGTGGCCAGTGCCGGCCGCGGCTGTGACGGCTCGAGCGCGGAGCTGGAGTGTGAGTGACCCACGGCGACCAGCCTGCCACGTGGATGGAGGCCCTTCTCGCGGCAGGCACGTGACACGATCGGATCATGAGTGCTGACGAGCCGCAGGAGCTGCCCGGCAACGTCGGCGGGGCGACGAAGATCGGCCGCACCGTGCGTCGCCCGGCCGGCCCGTGGACGCCCGCCGTGCACGAGCTGCTCACCTATCTCGCGGAGCAAGGGCTTCGTGGGGTCCCGGAAGTCCATGGTCTCGACGACGAGGGGCGCGAAGTGCTCACCTACGTCGAGGGGCGGGGCGTGCCGGTCGACCGCGAGGTCGTGCTGGAGACCGTCCTCACCGAGGCGGTCTCCTGGTTGCGCGACTTCCACGATGTCGTCGAGGGGTTCCGGCCGGATGGTCTTCGCGAGTGGCGCGGGGGAGTGGCCGAGCTCGACGCCGACCAGATCATCTGCCACCACGACCCCGGCGCCTACAACTGGATCGTGCAGAGCGGACATTTCGTCGCGATGGTCGACTGGGACATGGCCGGTCCCGGCCGCCCGATCGACGACCTCGCCTTCCTCGCCTGGACGGGTGTGCCCCTGTACCGCGATATTGGTCAGGACGAAACCGCCCGCCGGCTCGACCTGCTCGTCGACGCATACGGGGAGTGGGGTCCGGTCACCGTCCTCGATGCCGTCGTTGAGCGGATGACGACGGCGACGGAACGCATCGCCGCGGGTCAGGAGCGCGGCGATCCGGGCTTCATCACTCTGGCCAAGTCCGGCGAACCACAGCGCACCCGCGAGCGGATCGAGGCGTTCAAGGAACGCCTCGACGAGCTCAAGACCCTGGTGTGACCGGTCAGGCCGTGGCCGGCATCGCCTGACGCTCCTTGCGCGACTTCGCGAAGCGCAGGTAAAGCGACGGGATGATGAACAGGTTCAGCAGCGTCGACGTGACCAGACCGCCGAGGATGACGACGGCCATCGGGTGCTCGATCTCCTGACCCGGAGCCGCGCCGGTGACGATCAAGGGCACGATCGCCAATCCGGTGGCGAGCGCGGTCATCATGATCGGTGCCAGCCTCTCCAGTGCGCCGCGGATCACCAGCTCGGGCCCGAACTTCACGCCCTCGACATGTTCGAGATGCTCGAAGTGACTGATCATCAGGATGCCGTTTCGAGCGGCGATGCCGAACACGGTGAGGAGTCCGACCAGGGTGCCCAAGGACACGAGGCCGCCGACGAATGTGATGGCGAGGATGCCGCCGACCAGGGACGTCGGCAGCAGGAGGCCGACCATCGCGGCGAGTCGGGCGCTACCGAACGCAGCCTGGAGCAGGAAGAAGATCGTCGCCAGGGCCAGCAGGCCGAAAATCAGCAGGCTCGTGCGAGCGGCCTGCAGCTCGTCACCCTCACCGAGGATCTCGACGGTGTACCCCTTGGGGAGGTTCATCGCGTGCACGCGACTCCGGACGGAGTCCACTGCATGGCCCAGCGACGCGCCGGGCTTCAGGTTGGTGATGACATCCACCCGGCGGGACTGGCCGTCCCGCTGGATCGTGTTCGGGGTGTCGCGGATCGTGACGTCGGCAACGTCGCTCAGCGCGACCTTGCCGCCGGTCGGCGCGTCGATGGGCAGCGCCCTGATGTCATCGACGCTGTTGCGCGCCGACGGGATCGACCAGATGTGCACGTCGTAGGCGCGTCCGTTCGTGAAGATGTCGGAGACCTCCTCGCCGGCGATGTACGCCGACGACTGTCGCCTGATGTCTCCCGGTTTGAGCCCGTACTTCTGCGCCTTCTTGAGGTCGAGGGTGATCTCGATCTGCGGCTGTTGCACCTGAAGCTCGGAGTGGGCGTCGACGATGCCCGGGGCGTCGCCGATCTCGTTCGTGACGTCCTTGGCGATCTTGCCGAGCATCGCCGGCTCCGGGCCGGACACGCGGGCCACGACGGCACCACTCGACCCGGTGAGGTCCTCCTCGACGCGTTCGCGCAGGTAGGTGAGCACCTCGTTCTGCATGCCCGGGTACTGGGCGACGACCTCCTCGATCTTCACGAGGGCCTTGTCGTAGTCGGCCTTGCGGTCGATGCTGATCCACAGCTCGCCGAAGTTCGCTCCGGCGATCTCCTCACCGAGCAGCGCCTGGCCGATGTGGGCGCCGCAGTCGCGGACCTCGGGGATCTTGGCCATCGCGGTGCAGGCCGACGCGACGACCTTCTTCTCCTCGGTGATCGAGGAAGAAGGCTCGGTAGCCCAGCCGACCAGGAAGTCGCGTTCCTTGAACTTCGGCAGCAGCTCGGTGCCGAAGGTCGGGTAGATGAGTACGCCGGCGAGGGTCAGCACGAGCGCTGTGGCGATGGCCGGGGCCGGCCGCTTGATGGTCGACGACAGGGCCTTGCCGTAGTACTTCTTGAGGAAGACCAGCAGCGGTGAGGGCTTGGTGCTGAGGCCGCGGGTGCCCATGAGCGCGAGGCACATGGCCGGAGTCACGGTCATGGCCACGATCATGGAGATGAACACGGCGAGCGAGTAGCTGAGGACCATCGGCCGGAAGAAGGCGCCGGAGAGTCCGGTCAGGAACAGCACCGGCATGACAGCGATGATGTTGATCAGCGTCGCGTAGGTGATCGCGGTGCGGACCTCGACCGAGGCGTCCAGAATCGTGCGAATCGTGGACGTCTTGCTGCCGGCGGCTCGCGATTCTCGGAGGCGGCGCACGATGTTCTCGACGTCGATGATGGCGTCGTCCACCACCACCCCGATGGCGACCACCAGCCCGGCGAGCACCATGACGTTGATCGATGCGTCGCGCAGGTCGAGGAACCAGATGGCAGACATCAGCGACAGCGGGATCGCCACGAGGCTGATGATCGCCGTGCGCACGGTGAACAGGAACGCCGTGATGATGACGATGACCAGCAGCATCCCGAGAAGCAGTGCCTTAGTGAGGTTGTCGATCGACTGGTCGACGAACGTGGCCGGTCGGAAGATCGTCGGATCGATCTCGATCCCCGGCAGGCCCGCTTGCAGGTCCTTGAGGACGTCCTCAGCCTCTTCGGTGACTTCCTTCGTGTTCGCCCCACGGGACTTGTTGACGACGAGCAGCAGTCCGTCACCGCCGTCGATGACGGCTTCGCCCCACAGCTGCTGGCTCGCCTGCAGAACCTGGCCGATGTCCTTCATGCGCAGCTCGCGGCCGCCTCGCTTGGCGACGACGACCTCGGCGAGCTCTTCGGCGTTCGAGATGGTCTGGATGTCCTGGATGTTGAGTCGTTGCGTCGGCTGCTCGATGAAGCCGCCCTGACCGACGGTGAACGACTGTGCGTACGCGAGCACACCCGAGTCGAGGGCCTCCGACCCGGCCTGCATCACCTGGTCGATGGGGATGTCGTACTTCGCCATCAGCTTCGGATCAACTTGGACGTGCCGCTGCTTCAGCCGCTCGCCGTAGATGTCGACGGTGGCGATGCCGGGCACGCGCAAGAGGCGTTCACGGATCTTCCAGTACGCGATGGCGGACATGTCGATGATGTCGACCGTGTCGGAGCGCAGCCCGATCTCCATCGTGCGGCTGGTCGACGAAAGTGCCGGCATGATCCAGGGCGGGCTGGCCCAGGTGGGGATGTTCGGCAGCACCTCGCCGACGCGCTCCTGGACGAGCTGGCGGGCCCTTTTCTCATTGGTGCCCTTCTCGAACACCAGCTTGATCGACGACAGCTGCGCCACCGACTTCGACTGCAGACGAGCCAGGCCCGGGATGCCGTTGAGGGCCTCCTCGATCGGCACGGTAATCAAGGACTCGACCTCGGACGTCGAGTTGCCGAGCGCGATCGTCTGGATCTCGACCTGCGGCTCGGAGAACTCCGGGAACGCCTCGACCTTCGCGTCGGGCACCTCCGAGACACCCAGGGCGAGGATGCCGAGGGCGACGAACAGAACGATCCAGTGGTACCGGAGGCTCCGTGAGACGATCCAGCGCATCATGCGATCTCACCGAATTCCAGCTGGATGTCGGCGCCGTGGACCTGGGGGACGCCGCTCGTGACGACCGGCGCCCCCGGCTTCGGTCCTCCCGTGAAGTAGAGCGTGTCGTCGACGACCTTCAGCAGCTTGATCGGCGTGTACGTGTAGGTCCGGGTGCCTGTCACGGTGTAGACGAAGGTCGAGCCGTCCGCGTTGTAGAGCAGAGCGGCATCGGGGAGCTCGCTGTGCCCATCACCCGCGGTGACCGGGGTCGACCCCACGTCGGCCCGCTGAACGCCGATCTTGCTGAACGTCACGCTGTGGTGTCCGGGGAAGTCCTTGAGCTCCACCAGCTTCGTCTGGAAGAGCTCGACCTCCTCTTCCTCCTCGGGGCCCCCACCGGCGCAGGCCGACGGCAGGTAAGCCGTCGCCACCGCTGCCAGGGCGAGGCCGACCCGGGTCCGCCGGCTGAATGGACGGGCCATGTCTAGGCGCTCCCGGCCGGAACGGCGTGGCTGTCGAGGTCGTCGGCCGGTTTCGGCGGCTTGCCACCATGGGCCCGCACGAAGCGGTACATGACGGGCACGACGATCAGGTCCACGGCGGTCAGGGAGATGAGGCCGACCAGCACCGTCACCGCGAGCGGCGAGAGGATCTCCAGGCCCAGACGCGGTCCGAGCACCGCGGTGGGCAGCAGGAGGGCTGCGGTCGTCAACACGCTGGTCACGATGTACGTCCGCTGGTCCGCGGCGCCGTCCTTGACGGCTTCCGCGAGGTCACGTCCCTCCAGCTCGAGATCCTGCAGGTGCCGCATGATCACCGCGACGTGCCGCGCAGCCAGCGCGCCGATCGCGAGGAGTCCCGCGCCCACACCCACGGTGAGGCCGTCCCACAGGACGAGGCCGGCGACCACGCCACCGATTGCCGAGGCGACGACGGCCAGCACCGCACCGATCGCCAGCCGCCAGCTGCGGAAGAGCGCCTGGAACAGCAGCAGTGCTGCGAGGAGCGCTCCGATGCCGGCTCCGGCGATGTTGCCGAAGTTGATCTCCTCGTCGACCGTGCGGTCGAGAACCTCGGCGTGGTACTCCTCGGGCATCTTGAGTGCACGCAGCCGCTTTTCGAGCTCGTCCGCCACCTGCTCCACGCTCTTGCCCTCGACGTCGGCGGTGATGTCGAGCTTGCGCGAGACGGCGTCTCGGTCGATGACGGTCGGAGTGCGGCCTTCCCGAACGTCGGCGACCTGGGACAAACGCACCGTCGAGCCGTCGTCGGTGTCGATGAGCAGGTTCCGCAGGGACTCCTCGCTCTGGGTGACCTTCGGGTCGCCCTTGACGATGACGTCGAAGACCTTCTGGTCCTTGAACACGCTGCCGACCAGGATGCCCTGGAGCATGACGGCTTCGGATCGTCGGACGTCGCCCGGCTTGAGGCCGTACTTGGCGGCCTTGTCGAGGTCGACCTCGATCTCCATCGTGGGCTGTTCCTTCGGTTCCTCCAGCGTCGGCGTCGCCACGCCGTCGACCTCGCTGACGACCTGCTGAACGCGAATGGCCTGCTTCTTGAGCTCGACCAGGTTCGCGCCGTAGACCCGCACCGTGATGGCTCGGTCCACGCCGGTCATGACGTCGAGGCCGCCGCCGCGGGCGAGGTTCTCGCCGCGCGTCACGCCGCCGACTTCGCGGATCCGCTGGTCGGTGTAAGAGGAGACCGTGGCCTCGCCGTTCGGGATCTTGTCGGCGATTCGCTGGATGTGCGCAATCGTCTCGTCGTAGTCGGCGTCGCTGTCGATCGAGACGATCATCTCGCCAGAGTTGACGTCGACGATGCGGTCGCCAGTGATGGCCCGGCCGACGGCACCGACGACGTTGTCCACGCCGTCAGTGGCGCGCAGCTGCTTGCTGAGTGCCGTCGCGATGGCCGTCGTCTTGGTGTTCGACGTGCCGGCCGGGGTCTCCATGCGGACCAGGACGTCGCGGTCCTGGATGCTGGGGACGACCGAGTTGCTCAGCAGCGGCGTCACGACGATGCCGATGACGGCGGCCGCGATGGCGGCCGACATGACGACGTTGCGGTGGGCCAGCGACTTGGCGAGCGCCTGGTCGTGCCACCGGGTGAACCGGTTCGCTTTCGGCGTGTGGGTGTCGCGGGCCGGGAGCACCGAGGCGAGGGCCGGCGTGACCGTCAGGGCCACGACCATGCCCGCGGCGAGGGCGATGAGGTAGGCGGCGCCGAGTGGTGCGTAGAAGGCACCCGGGCGTCCTTCCATCACCAGGAGCGGGACGATCGCGACCGCTCCGATGATCGTCGCGTAGGCCAGCGGGCGTCGCGCCTGCGTCAGGGCATCGCGGATCGAGACGGCCGAATCCTCCTTCGAGCCGCGTTCGACCAGCTTGTCGACACCCGCGACCGCGTCGTCGACGAGCACGACGAGGGCAACGGCCAGGCCGGCCACGGACAACGTGTTGAGGGTTTCTCCGAACTGGACGAGGGCCGCCGCGGCCACGACGAGTGACACGACGATCGCCACGGCCGAGACGAGCGCGCGGCGGAACGAGCGGACGATGGCGACGAGCACCAGCAAGGCCAGCACGAGGCCGATGCCCAGAGCCAACAGGGTGTTGTCGATGGCGTGGTCGATCAGCGTCGCCGGCCGGAACACCGACGTGTCGATCGTCATGCCACCCAGGCCGGGCTTCAGGTCGGCGAGCTTCTCCTCGATCTGATCGGAGATCTCACGGGTGTCGGCACCGGGGAACTTCTCGACCACGAGGAGCAGGCCCTCGCCGTCGTTGACCACCGCGTCGCCGATGAGCGGCTGGTGTTCCTCGATGACGTTCGAGACGTCGGAGAGCTTCAGCTTGCCGTTGGTGTCCTCAATCGGCACCTGACCGAGCGTCTGCGGGCTGGCGATGTTGTCGAAGACGTTGCGGATCGGGAGGCGCTGGGCCGGAGTCTCGAGGAAGCCGCCGGTGCCGGGCACCGAGGCCTCGAGGTAGCTGATCGGTGAAGCGACCTGCGCGTTGCCGGCGGTGGAGACCACCTGGGTGAGGGAGATCTTCTTGTCGCGGAGCTTGTTCGGGTCGACCTGCACCTGGATCTGCTGGTCGCGCATGCCCCACACGTTGACGTCGGAGACGCCCTGGATTCCGAGCAGCTTGGGCTTGATCGTCCAGCGGGCGATGACGGACTTCTGAATTGGTGAGAGGTTCTTGCCGGACAGGCCGATCACCATGACGCGGCTCGACGAGGACAACGGCGGGAGCACGACCGGCGGACGGGAGACGTGCGGGAATGCAGCGCCGTTGAGCTGGGTCAGGCGCTCCTGCACGAGCTGGCGGCCCTTGTAGACGTCGTAGCCCTGCTCGAAGACGAGGACGATCGACGACAGGCCCGCGGTGGACTTCGACCGGAGGACCTCGACGCCTTCGACGCCATTGAGGAGGTCGGCCTCCATCGGCACGGTGAGGAACTCTTCGACCTCGGCGGCGGAGAGACCGAGCGACTCGGTCTGGATCTCGACATACGGAGGTGTGAACTCCGGGTAGACGTCGACCGGCGCAGAGCGGAGGGTGATGATGCCGCCGATCGTGAGCACGACGGCGAGGCCGAGCAGCAGGCCGCGGAAGCGGAGGGTGCCCCGGACGATCCCGCGGATCACGGGGTCACCCCGGATGCAGATCCCTCGTCCAGACGGGGGGATGAGGACGACATGGAGCCTCCTGAAATGCGGTGCTGACCGATTGTTTCGATTCGCAACCTAGTGCCGCGGAATGAGGTTGCGGGGCGAAACGAATAAGTTTCGGTCAGTTTTTTTTCAGGAGATCCTCGGCGTTCACACGACCTGGCAGGCCGCGATCACGCCGTCGCCGGAGACATGCTCCTCTCGCTACGCGATTTGCCGAACCTCAGGTACAGCGACGGGATGATGAACAGATTCACCAGCGTCGCGGTGAAGAGGCCACCGAGGATGACCAGGGCCATCGGGTGCTCGATCTCGTGACCGGGGATGCTGCCGGCCGCGGCCAAGGGCACGATCGCCAGGGCGGTGGCCAACGCGGTCATCATGATCGGTGCCAACCGCTCGGTCGCACCGCGCATCACGAGCTCGCGACCGAACGGCACACCCTCCTCGCGTTCGAGGTGCTGGAAGTGGTTGATCATCAAGATGCCGTTGCGGGCTGCGATGCCGAACACCGTCAGGAACCCGATGAGCGAACCCAGTGACATGAGGCCACCGCTCAACGCCACCGCGAGCACACCACCGACCAGCGACACCGGCAGGAGCAGGAAGGCCAGCCCGGCGAGCCGCAGGCTGCCGAAGGCAGCGTGCAGCAGCAGGAAGATGGCGAGCAGTGCCACGAGTCCGTAGACCGCCAGCGTGTTCTGCGAGTTCGTCAGCTCCGAGGACTCGCCCAGGACCTTGACGCTGTACTCCGGTGGAAGGTCCAGAGCAGCGACCCGCTTCTCCACTTCCTCGACGACAGCGCCGAGGTCACCGCCCTCGGCGATGTTGCCCTCCACGTCGATGCGTCGGGACTGGTCGTCACGCAGGATCGCGTTCGGGCTCGGGGCGAACCGCACGTCCGCGACGTCCGCGAGCTTCACCTTGTCGCCGGCGGGAGTGTCGATGGGCAGGTTCTTGATGTCCTCATAGCTGTGGCGCATGGTGGGCAGAGACCAGACGTGCACGTCATAGGCACGCCCGCCCGAGAAGATGTCGGAGACCTCCTCGCCGGCGATGTAGACCGACGACTGACGGCGGATGTCGCCAGGCTTGAGATCGTGCTCGCGGGCCTTCGCCAGGTCGAGCTCGATCTCGATCTGGGGGATCTCCTTCTGCAAGGCGGCAGCGGCCTCGATGAGGCCGGGCGTGTCACCGATCGCCTTGAGGGTCTTGTCCGCCAGCTCGGTGAGTGTGCGCGGGTCCGGCCCGAAGATCCGGACCACGACGGCGCCGCTGGATCCGGTGAGCACTTCCTTGACTCGCTCGCGTAGGTAGGTCTGCACGTCTCGCTGCATGCCCGGATAGCTGTCGACCGTGTCGGTCACCGTGTCGAGTGTCTTGTCGTAGTCGACCTTGTCGGAGACGCTGATCCAGTTCTCGCCGAAGTACGCGCCATACACCTCGTCGCTGAGCAGTGCCTGGCCGATGTGCGAGCCGCAGTTGCGCACACCGGGGATGTCCCTGAGGTCCCGGCACGCCTCGATGGAGACCCGCTTCTCCTGGGTGATCGCCGTCGACGGCTCGGTGAGCCAGTGCATCAAGAAGTCGCGTTCCTTGAAGTTGGGCAGCAGCTGCGTGCCGAGCGTCGGGTAGATGAGCACGCCGGCCAGCGCGATGGCCACCGCGCCGACCATCGACGGCGCCGGTCGGCGCAGCACGCGCTTGAGCACGTTGGTGTAGCCCCGCTTGAGCACGCGCAGGACGGGCGACTCCTTCTCCCGCAGGCTGCCGCGATGCAGGAGCGCCAGGCAGAGGGCCGGCGTTACTGTCATCGCGACCAGCATGGAGATGAACACGGCCAGGCCGTAGGACAGCACCAGCGGTTGGAAGAAGGACCCGGACAGGCCGCCCAGGAAGAGCACCGGGACGATCGCGACGATGTTGATGATCGTGGCGTAGGTGATGGCGCTGCGGATCTCGACCGACGCGTCGAGCACGATGCGCACGGTCGACTTTTTCGTGCCGTCGGACTTGGCTTGGCGCAGACGTCTGACGATGTTCTCGACATCGATGATCGCGTCGTCGACCACCACCCCGATCGCCACCACCAACCCAGCCAGGACCATCACGTTGATGGTGACTTCACGGAGGTCGAGCACCAGATAGGCAGCCAACAGCGACAACGGAATCGATATCAGGCTGATGAACGCGGTTCGTATCGTGTAGAGGAACGCCGAGATGATGACGATCACCAACAGCACGCCGAGCAGCAGCGCGACGGTGAGGTTGTCGATCGACTCTTCGATGAAGGTGGCCGGGCGGAAGATCGTCGTGTCGTACTCGATGCCGGGGAGGCCGGGGGCCATCTCCGCCATCACTTCTTCGACGTGCTCGGTGACTTCCTTCGTGTTCGCGCCGCGATACTTCTGCACGATCAGCATCAGGCCGTCGCCGTCGTTGATGACGCCCTCGCCCCAGAGCTGCTGACTGTCCTGCTTGACCGTGCCGAGGTCGGACATCCGCAGCACCTTGTCGCCGCGCTTGGCGACCGGAACCTTGGCCAGGTCCTCAGGTCCGGTGATCGGCTGGACGTTCTCGATGTTGAGCCGCTGGGTGGCGGTCTCGACGAAGCCACCCTGACCGACGGTGAAGCTCTTCGCGTACTGGAGCACACCTGAGTCGAGGGCCTCGGACCCGGCTTCCATCACGTCGTCGATGGGGATGTCGTACTTCGCCAGCAGCTCGGGGTCGACCTGGACGTGCCGCTGCTTCAATCGCTCGCCGTAGATGTCGACGCCGGCCACACCGGGCACCCGCAGCAGGTGCTGGCGGATCTTCCAGTACGAGATGGAGGACAGATCGATCAGGTCGACCTGGTCGGACGTCACGCCGATCTTCATGATGCGGCTGGTGGCGGACAGGGCGGGCATCATCCACGGCGGGCTGGCCCAGGTGGGGATGTTCGGCAAGACCTGCGCGACCCGCTCCTGGACGAGTTGCCGGGCCCGAGCCTCGTTGGTGCCCTTCTTGAAGATCAATCGGATTGACGACAGCTGGGCGACTGACTTCGACCGCATCTCGTCGAGCCCGGGGATGCCGTTGAGGGCTTCCTCGATGGGCACCGTGACCAGCGACTCGACCTCCGAGGTGGAGTTGCCGAGGGCGATGGTCTGAACCTCGACCTGCGGGGGAGCGAACTCGGGGAAGACGTCGACCTTGGACTCGGGAATCTCAGCAAGCGAGAAGGCCATGAACGTGCCGGCCAGGAAGATGATGATCCAGCGGAAGTGAAGGCTCCGCGACACGATCCATCGCATGTCAGTACGCTCCGAACTCGAGCTCGGCGCCGTGGATCTGCGGGAGTCCCACGGTCACCACCTTGGTGCCGACGTCCGGCCCCTTGGAGAGCTGGACCGTGTCACCCTCGATCGTCTCGATGTCGACGTCCTCGCGGTGGAAGGTGAGGCCTTCGGGGTTGGTGAACACGTACGGCTGGCCTTCGGCCGCGTCGTAGAGCACCGACTCATACGGGATCGAGGTCCCGTCCTTCGTCCTCCGGACCATGGCAGTCTCAAGGCCGACCTGTTCCGCCGCCAGCTTGGTGATCGTCACGGTCGGGTGATCGCCGTCCTTGCCGGGTGTGATCTTGGACGCCTGGTAGTGCTCGACCTCGATCGCCTCGGCCTGCTTGCATGCAGCCGGGGCCAAGGCCAGGGCGGCAGCCACGAGAGCGGCCGCGACCTTGCGGTCGAGCGTCCGTTCCGTGGTGCTCATCGTGCTCCCTTCTCGCTCGACCCGGACTCGTGCGCCGGTTCGAGGATCTCGGCGTCCTCGTCCGGGTCCGGTGCGGGGACCGCGAGGCTCAAGGCCGGCAGGACCAGGAGGGCGTGCGCCAGCGTGGTGATGAGCCCACCGATGATGACGATCGCCATCGGCTGCAGGATCTCCAGTCCGGCGCGAGAGCCGAAGAGTGCGAACGGCACCATCACGGCGGCGATCGCGAGGCTGCTGGACACAACCGGGCCGAGCCGGTCCTGCGCCCGCTCCAGGACGTCGTCACGTCGCGCTGCTGCGCTCTGCTTGCCGTCCGCCCCGATCGGATCCAGGGCGAGAAGCGTGTTTCGGACGGCCAGGCCGAGGACGGCCAGGAGTCCGGCGCCCGTCGCGATCGTGATCCCGTCGCCGAGGATGAGCAGGGCGACCACACCGCCGAGCAGCGCGGACGGCAGGGCCAGGTAGGCCAAGCCGGCGAGTCGCCAGCTCCGGACGGCTGCCTGGATGAGCAGCAGCACGGCCAGCAGTCCGGCCAGGATGAAGGCAACACTCTGACCCTTGTTGACCTCGTCGTCGACCGTGAGGTCGATGACCTTGGCGTGGTACTCCAGCGGCATGTCGACGCGCTTCAGCTTGCCCTCGATCTCGTCGGCCACGTCCTCGACGCTCCTGCCGTCGACGGCCAGGGTGACGTCGAGCTTGCGGGAGACCTCGTCGCGCTTGATCACGGTCGGCGTGCTGCCGGCGCGGATGTCGGCGATCGAGTTCAGGCGAACGTGCCCGCCGTCAGGGCGGTCGATGAGCAGCGAACGGACCGCTTCTGTGTCCTTGGCGATGGCGGGGTTGCCCTGGACGATGACGTCGAAGACCTTCTGGTCATCGAAGACACTGCCGACGAGGATGCCCTGGAGCAGGATTGCCTCGGCGCGACGGACGTCGCCCGGCTTGACGCCGACCTTCTGCGCCTTGTCGAGATCTACTTCGATCTCGAGCGTCGGCTGCTCCTCAGGCGCCTCGACGGCAGTGTCGCGCACGCCTTCCACGCCGGCGACGATCTTCGCCACCTTGTCGGCCTGGGCCTTCAGGACCTTCGGGTCCTGCCCGTACACCCGTACCCGGATGGGCTGGTCGGTGCCGATGAACACGTCGAGGCCATCACCCTTGACGGTGTTCTGTCCGGAGATCAACGCGCCGATCGTGCGGACGCGATCCTCGAGATAGGTGGAGACCTCGGCAGTGGCGCCGCTGACGCCGTCGCTGGTGCGACGAATCGCGTCGAGGGTCTCGTCGTAGTCGGCGTCCTGGTCGATCTTGACCACGACTTCGCCGGAGTTCACATCGACGATGCGATCACCGGTGATCGCGCGGCCCACGGAGGCACCGACGTTCGCCACACCGTCGAGGTCACGCAGCTGCGAGCTGAGCGACGTTGCGATCTTGGTCATCTCCACGTTCGACGTGCCGGTCGGGCTCTCGAGGCGCACGAGGACGGCCTGATCCTGCAGGTCAGGCACCACGGAGCGGGAGAGGAAGGGCACGACCAAGGCCACGAGGACCGATGCGACGAGCGCTGCGGCGATCGTCGGCACGCCCAGCACCTGAGGCAGCAGGGAGCCGTATCTGGTCCCCAGGCGGCCGTCCGCGCGACGTTCTTTCGGGGGAAGGACGGTGCCGAGCGCAGGCGTCAGCGTCAGCACGACGACGGCGCCGGCGACGATCGCTGCGAGGTAGGCGTTCACGAGCGGCTGGAGGAACGCGCCCGGACGACCTTCGAGCACCAGCAGGGGCAACGCCACCAGGACGGAGATCAGGGTCGCGTAAGCCAGGGGCCGACCGACCGCGCGGGTCGCCTCGGCAACTCCACGGGTTCGCGTCAACGCGTCCGCACCGGTCACCGCGGCGTCGATCACCACGGTGAGGGCCAGGACCAGTCCGGCGATCGAGATGGCGTTGAAGCTTTGACCGGTCCAGCTCAGAACCAGCGCTGCGGACACCAGCGACGTCGGGATGGCCACGACGGCGATGAAGACCTGGCGCCAGCGGCGCACGAACGCGATGAGCGCGATGATCAGGAGCACGGCCGCGATGCCGCCGGTGACGGCGAGGTTCCTCTCCGCGGCGTCGACGTAGTCGGCCGGACGGAAGATCGTGGTGTCCGACTTCATTCCTTCGAGGCCCGCCTTGAGTCCGGCAAGCTCTTTCTCCACGTTCTCGGTGACCTCGGCCGTGTCGGCGCCGGGGAACTTCTCGACGACCAGGACGAGCCCGTTGCCGTCGTCGACGATCGCATCGCCGATCAGCGGCTGGTGCGCCTCGGTGACGTTGGCGACATCGGTGAGCCGCAGGCGTCCTGCAGTGTCCTCGACCGGGACCTTGCCCAACGCTTCTGGGCTGGCGATGTTGTCGAAGACGTTGCGGATCGGCAGGCGCTGGGCCGGTGTCTCGATGAAGCCGCCGGTGCCAGGCACCGACGCCTCGAGGTAGCTGACGGGAGAGGCGATCTGGGCGTTGCCGGCGGTGCGGATGACCTGGTTCAGCGTGACCTTCTCGTCGCGCAGCTTCTCCGGATCGACCTGGACCTGGATCTGCTGGTCGCGCATGCCCCAGACGGCCACGTTCGCGACGCCCTGCACGCCCATCAGGCGGGGACGGATCGTCCAGCGCGCGATGACCGACTGCTGGATCGGCGTCAGCTCCTCGGAGGAGAGGCCGATCATCATGACGCGGCTCGACGAGGACAGCGGCGGCAGCATCGTCGGCGGCTTCGACACGTTCGGGAACGCGGCGCCGCCGAGCTGAGTCAGGCGCTCCTGCACGAGCTGGCGTCCCTTGTAGACGTCGAAGCCCTGCTGGAACACGAGCACGATCGACGAGAGGCCCGGCGTTGACGACGAGCGGATGACGTCGACGCCCTCGACGCCGTTCAGCAGGTCGGCCTCGAGCGGCACGGTGAGGAACTGCTCGACCTCGGATGCGGAGAGACCGAGCGACTCGGTCTGGATCTCGACGTAGGGCGGAGTGAACTCCGGATACACGTCGGCCGGCGCGTCCGGAAGGGTCGCGATGCCGACGGCGAGGATGGTGGCAGCCAGTCCGATGACCAAGCCGCGAAGCCTGATCGAACCGCTGACGAGCGCCCGGATCATCGGGCGTCCTTCGACACCGAGTGGGCCGTCGTGAGTGAGGGGCGGAAGTACGTCATGTGGAGATCTCCTGGGGTGACGAGCAGACACTGCCGAGGCGGTCGCGTGCTCGAAAGTTAGACCTGGGGAGAAGGCCCTGTCACCGGTTTCCTGAAAGTTTTTGCACTTTTTCTCAGTTAGTTGCAGAACGCAACGTTCCTGCAGGTCAAGGCAGGTTTCGCATCAGGTACGCGACCTGCAGAAACGCCAGATTTTCGGCCACGACCTCCACTGAGGTCATGTGGGTGACGCCGGACAGCGGGAGCACCGAGTGTGGCCGTCCGGCGGCCAGCAGAGCCGACGAGAGCTGCAAGGTGTGGGCCGCGAAGACGTTGTCGTCTGCCAACCCGTGGATGAGCATAAGGGGGCGATCGAGCTTCTCGGCGAGCGGCAACAGCGAGTTGCGGTCGTAGACCTCCGGCTGCTCGTTCGGGTCACCGAGGTAGCGCTCGGTGTAGGCCGTGTCGTAGAGGCGCCACTCCGTGACGGGAGCGCCGGCAACAGCGACATGGAAGACATCGGGGCGGCGCAGCACGGCAAGCGCGGCCAGGTAACCGCCGTACGACCACCCGGTGATGCCGACGCGGCCTGTGTCGACGTCGTCGGGGAACTGCTCGGCGACGGCCTCGAGGGCCGCCACCTGGTCGTCGAGCGTGACGGTGGCGAGGTCGTGCCGCACCGCCCGCTCCCAGGCATGACCGCGCCCCGGGGTGCCACGACCGTCCGCGATGACGACGCAGAAGCCTTGGTCGGCCAGCCACTGGGCCTGGAGGAACATCCGGGACGAGGCGAGCACCCGCTGGGCGTGCGGGCCGCCGTAGGGGTCCATGAGGACGGGCAGACGGCCGGAACCGTGGGTGTGGTCTCGTGGGAACAGGACCGCCGTGCGGAGCGCGTGCGGCCCGGCGTGCAGGAGCGTGACGACCGGCTCGAACGGTGGCGGCTCGCTCGCGACGGTGATCTGGCGAGGTTCATCACCGTGGACGGTGATGGTGGTGGACGGGTGGTCGAGCGCGGACCGGACGATGACCGTGGTCGGTCCGCCGACGACCGCACCGTGCACGGCCGGACCGGTGGTGATCGGATCGGTGCTCCGGTCCAGGCCGAACCGCACGACCTGGACCTCGGTCGGCTCCTGCGACGCCGTGGCGACGACCGCGTCGGGATGCGTGCTCACGATGCTCCGGACCTGCCACGTCTGGTCGCTGATCGGCTCGCCGTCGACGACGACTCTTCTCATGCCGTCGACGTCCTCGAGTCCCACCAGCCGGCCACCCTCGGCGTACCGCGGCGGGCTCGCGACCTCCACCCAGTCGTCGTCGGCGAGGTCGCGGAGCACCCGCGTGGTGCCGGTTGTGGCGTCGGCGGCCAGGACCTGGGCCCGTCGCTGATCGCGGCTCATCACCTGCAGCGACGGGGTCGCCGTGCGGCGTCCACGTGACACCGACGAGGTACTCGAACGCCTCCCGGTCCCAGACGATCTCGGTGCGTGAGCCGTCGAGGCCGACGTGCCACAGCGTGACGATCGCGTTGGGCGTGCCGGCGGCCGGATAGCGCTGAGCTGCGGGTTTGCGATCGGGGTGCTCCGGGTCGCCGACGTGCCAGACGTGCACCGGGGCCTCGTCGTACCGCTCGACCAGCAACGAGCCACCGTCCGGCGCCCACCAGAACCCGCGGAACCGGTCCAGCTCCTCGGCCGCGATGAACTCGGCCCGGCCCCACACCTCGGTGGGCGACTCGGGCTCGACCAGGGCCCGCTCATCGGTACCCGTGATGGCCATGACCCGCAGCGCGCCACCGCTCGCATAGGCGACGTGGCGTCCGCGAGGGTCGACGCGCGGGTCGATGACGGACCCGACGCTCGGAAGTGACTTCACGGCGCGGCCGGACAGGTGGATGGCCCACGCCTGCCCCGACAGCGCGAAGGTGGCCCACCGACCGGTGTCGTCGACAGCAAAGTCGACCAGCCCGGCCCCGGACTCGCGGCTGCGCTCGCGGCGGGCCCGCTCCTCATCGGACATCTGCTCGCCGGCGTCACCGAGCAGCGTGGCCGGGTCGACGAGGACGGTCTCGGTGCCGGTCGCGACGTCGTGCTCCCAGAGCTGACCGGTGCGCGTGACGCCGTCCGGGGTGCGGATGTACCAGACCTTCGACCCGTCCGGCGACACCGAGATGTTCCGCGGGATGCCGAGGGTGAATCGGGCCGTGCGCGCGGCCAGGCGCGGGTACGAGACGGTCATGGCCCCATCTCACCACTCCGCATGGCCGACGAGAGACTCCGGTCCCGCCGACGAGAGACCCGGAACCACGCAGGAGAGTCGGTGTTCGGAGGGTCCGGATGACGCTGAAATCGCCGTCTCGCGTCAGCGGGACCGGAGTCGCTCCTCAGCGGGGCCGTAACCTAGCGACATGACCCTGGACGATCGCCGGATGCTGCTCGTGCACGCCCACCCGGACGACGAGAGCATCATGAGCGGCGCCACCATGGCGCGCTACGTCGCCGAAGGCGCGCACGTCACCCTCGTCACGTGCACGGCCGGCGAGGAGGGCGAGATCCTGACGCCCGACATCGAGCATCTCGCGTCCGACCAGGAGGACGGGCTCGGCCCGCACCGCGTCGTCGAGCTCGAGGCCGCGATGAAGATCCTCGGCGTCACCGACCAGCGCTTCCTCGGCGGCACGTTCCGCTTCCGCGACTCCGGCATGCAGTGGGGGCCGGACGGCCACGCCGCCCCCCTCGACGAAACGCGGGCCGATACGTTCTGGCATGCCGACCTCACCGAGGCGGCCAACCTCATGGTCGAGATCATCCGCGAAGCTGCGTCCTCAGGTGCTCGTCACCTACGACGAGTTCGGCGGCTACGGCCATCCCGACCACATTCAGGCCCACCGCGTCGCCACGTACAGCGCGTCGCTCGCCGCGATTCCGTCGTACCGCCGCGACCTTGGCGAGGCGTGGGAGATCCCGAAGATCTACTGGACGGCGATGTCCGCCAGCGCCATGCGGGAGGGTTTGCGAACGCTGCGCGAGGCCGGCGACGCCACGACCTTCGAGGGCATGGACCCCGACAACCTCCCGCCGTTCGCCGTGGAGGACGACGACCTCGACGCGCTGGTCGACGGCATGGAGTTCTTCGACGCCAAGATGGATGCGATGCGGGCGCACTCGAGCCAGATCGCCACGGACGGCCCGTTCTTCGCCTTCTCCAACAACGTCGGCAACCGCGTCTGGGGCCATGAGTACTACCGGCTGGTGAAGGGCACGAAGGCGCCGCCGCCGGACGGGGCCGGCCTCGAGGACGACCTCTTCGCCGGGCTGTGATCACCCGCCTCGGTCTGGTGCTGCTCGGGGCCTATGTCGCGCTGATCGGCGCGGTCGTGCACCGGCACCAGATCGAGCTGTTCGGTGTCGTCTGGCCGTGGGGCCTGGTGCTGGCCCTCGTCGCGACGGCCGGCGTGGCTTTCGGGGCCGGCCGCGTCGGTCGGGTCGGGGAGACGTGGTTCGCCCTCGGCTGGGCGGCGGTGATCCTCGGGCAGTCGCTGTCGCCGACCGGCAGCTACCTCGTGGCCGCCGACTGGCTCGGTTGGGCCTATTCGCTGATCGGCATGGGGTCTCTGGGCGCGATCATCGTCCGGAACTCTAGGGTTCGAGAGTGACCGAGCCCGTCGACCAGAGCGCGTTCCGCGGAGCCCTCGGCCGATTCGCCAGCGGGGTCACGGTCGTCACGACGGTGATCGACGGTGTCGACCACGCCATGACCGCGAGCGCCTTCACGTCCGTTTCGCTCGACCCGCCGCAGGTGCTCGTCTGCTCCCAGCGCACCAGCCGCTTCCACGAGGCGGTGCTGGAGTCCGGCATCTGGGGCGTGTCGATCCTGAGCGACCGAGGACGCGCCGCGTCGGCGTGGTTCGCCCACAGCGGCCGGGCGTTGGAAGGTCAGTTCGACGACGTCCCACACCATCGCGGTGCGCTCGGCGTCCCCTTGCTCGACGCCTCGCTCGCCTGGCTGGAGTGCCGCACGATCGGCGTCCACGACGGCGGCACCCACTCGATCCTCGTCGGCGAGGTCACCTGGGCGGGCGTCCAGGACGAGGACGACGATCCTCTCCTTTACTACCGCTCCCACTACGGCACCATCGTGCGATCGGCGGAGAGCGAGAAGACGCTCTACGAGTCGGGCGACGCCTGAGGGACGCCGTGCCACGATGGGGCAGTCGGGCACTCCCACGGAGGAACGCATGGACGAGCACGATGTCGTCATCGTCGGCGCCAGATGCGCCGGATCCCCGCTCGCGACGATGCTGGCGAAGGCCGGGGTCGACGTCTGCGTCGTCGACCAGGCGAGGTTTCCCAGCGACACCCTCTCGACCCACATCATCCAGACGCACGGCGTGGGCATCTTCGAACGCCTCGGGGTGCGGGAGACCCTCCTGGGCGTGGGCGCGACGGAGATCGAGCGTTTCTCCCTCATCAACGACGACGTACGCATCAATGGCACCCCCGGACCCGACGACTTCCCGCCACTCTGCGTCCGGCGCGTGACTCTCGACGAGGTGCTCGTCAAGGCGGCCGACGAGGCCGGTGCGGAGATCCGTACCAGGTTGCGGGTCACGGGGCTGATGCGCGAAGGCGACCGAGTGGTGGGAGTCGAGACGGCGGACGGCCCGATCCGGGCCAGGCTCGTCGTGGGCGCCGACGGCATGCGCTCGAGCGTGGCCGAGTGGGTCGGGGCTCAGGAGTACCACGTCAACCCAGGCGGCCGGATGTTCGCCGTGGCGTACTTCGAGGGCGTGACCGACATGGAGGGCCACCTGCGCATCGGTCGCGTCGGCGACAACGCGTTCATCGCCGCGCCGGCAGACGGCGGGCAGTACATGGCCGGCGTCGGCATCTCCTTGAGCGAGACGGCCACGTTCACGGCGGACCGCGATGCGGGCCTCGAGCGCGGCCTCCACGCCTGGCCCGAGCTCGGAGACGTCGTGGCGGGGTCGACCCGCGTCGGTCCGATCAAGATGATCACCGAGTGGCACAGCTTCTTCCGCGAGGCCGCCGGTCCGGGCTGGGCCTTGCTCGGCGACGCCGGACACTTCAAGGACTTCACGCCCGGGCAGGGCATCTCTGACGCGTTGCGCCAGGCCGAGCACCTCACGCCGGCCATCGTCGCGGGCCTCGCCGACGACCAGGACACAGTGCTCGATGCGGAGCTGCAGCGCTGGTGGGCCTGGCGCGACGACGACGCCTGGGACATGTACTGGTTCGCCGCCGACCTCGGCTCGCCTGGGGGTGCCACTCCACTGGAGACGCGCGTGCTGCGCAATGTCTCCCAGCAGAAGGACGGCGCCAGCCAGTTGTTCAAGGTGTTCGACCACCAGATCCCGTCGACCGAGCTGTTCACCACGCCCCGACTCCTGCTTGCGTCGCTCCAGACCCTCGTCGATCGACCCGGCAAGATCGGCCCCACGCTGCGGGAGGTCGTCACGTCGGCCAAGGAGCAACGGCGGCGAGATCGGGTCCGCCCTCCCAGCGTCGAGCCACTCCGCCTGCCGTCGGGCGTCGGCGCCGCATGAGCTGACGGAGGACCCCCCTTTCGCCAACGCGGGGCGGCCCCTGCAACGATCGGACCCGTGGCCGATGACGACCAGAAACCTCCCGGGGACGACGCATCACTCGATGCCGACCTTGAAGAAGGGGACGCCCAGGAGCCCGAGTCCGCGGTGGTCGAGGAGAGCGACGAGCTCGACCTCGACGGCCTGGACGACCCGAAACCGGAGCCGGCGCTTGAGCCGGAACTCGAGGTCGAGGCGGCGCTGGACCCCGGGACAGAGCCGGAACTCGAGCCCGAGCTCGATATGGAACTCGAGCCCGAGCCCGATACGGACGCTGCCCCCTTGCCTGCCTGGTTCACCCAGGAGCCCCCGACACCGCCCACGCGGACGGACGAGGAGCCGCCGGATCGCCGGAACCTGCGACGCGCCCTGATCGGTGCACTGCTGCTGCTCGGTGTGCTGTACGTCGTCGGCTTCATCATGACCGGGCTGCGGATGCCCGCCAACGCCACGATCGGCGGCGTCGACGTGAGTGGCATGTCACCCAGCGACGCCCGTGCGGCCGTCGACCGGGAGCTGAGCCCGCACGTCGGAGACGAGGTGGTGCTCAAGCACGGCGGCAAGGAGTTCACCGTCGACCCGAAGGCCGCCGGGCTGACGTTCGACCTCGACCAGAGCATCGAGGAGGCGGGCGGCAACCACAGCTGGAACCCCGGCACGATGGTCGGGCTCCTGTTCGGCACCCACGCCACCGACCCGGCGGTCGATGCGCGACGACGAGAAGCTCGGCAGCATCGTCGCGTCGATCGCGGCCTCGGTCGACGAGCAGGTCGTCGAGCCGCAGATCACGTTCCCCAAGAAGAAGCCCACGCCGCGCCAGCCCAAGGCGGGACTGGTCGTCCGCAAGGCCGACACCGTCGACACCGTCATCCACGGCTACCTCGTCGCCCGCAAGCCGATCGAGGTGCCCACCGCCGTGGTCGACCCGGCCGTCGACGCCGACGGCCTCGAGCAGGCCATGAAGACGATCGCCGAGCCCGCGATGAGCGGTCCGGTCATCATCAAGGTGGGCAAGAAGAGAGTCACGCTGCCCGTCAGCGCGTACGCGCCGGCGCTCGTCGTCCGCGTCAAGGACGACCGGCTGCAGCCCGAGATCGACCCGGAGAAGCTGGAGAAGCCGCTCACCAGCTCCACCACCGGCATCGGCAAGAAGGCCGTCGACGCCACCGTGAAGGTCCGCCACGGCAAGGCCGTGGTCGTGCCCGGCAAGGAGGGCGTCGGCCTGCAGCCTAAGGAGATGGCGGTCAAGCTCGTCCCGGCCATCACCAAGACCGGCGATGCCCGGAGCGTTGAGATCGAGGCCGATGTCGTCGACCCGGAGTTCACCACCGCCGAAGCCAAGAAGCTCAAGATCAAGGAACGGATCAGCTCGTTCAGCACCTACTTCCCCTATGCGACGTACCGCAACATCAACCAGGGTCGGGCCGCCGCGCTCATCGACGGGACGATCCTCAAGCCGGGCGAGACCTTCAGCCTCAACGACACCGTTGGAGAGCGCACGGAAGCGAACGGCTTCACGGTCGGAACGGTGATCAGCGGCGGCGTCTTCCGCGAAGAGCTCGGCGGCGGCGTCTCACAGGTCGCCACCACCACCTACAACGCGGGCTTCTTCGCTGGGATGGACGATGTCGAGCACCACCCGCATGCGTTCTACATCAACCGGTACCCGGTCGGCCGTGAGGCGACCGTCTACTTCGGCAACCTCGACCTGCGCTTCCGCAACCCCACCAAGTACGGTGTGCTCATCCGCGCCCAGGTCAGGCCAAGTACCCCCGCCCGACAGGGCCGGATGCATGTGGCGCTGTGGAGCACGAAGGTCTGGACAGTGAAGGCCGGGCTCTCGTCCAAGCGCAACTTCCGCCAGCCGGGCAAGCAGTACGACGACACGAAGCGCTGCGTGCCCCAGGACCCGATCCAGGGCTTCGACGTCGACGTGTTCCGGACGTTCATGCGCGGTGGCAAGGTCGTGAAGCGCGAAAAGGATACGGCCGTGTACCAAGCCGCCGACCACGTCATCTGCGGCAAGAAGCCCTAGTCGGGAGCACGCGCATCTAGATCGGGATGTGGAGACCGATCCGCAGGCCGTCCTTGACCGAACCGGTGACGTTCGCCATCTGCAGGTCGTAGCCGTCGCGGAACGCCAGGTCGGTCGCCAGCGAGACCTGCGCGAGGTTGGGCCGACTCAGCACATAGGCGGGTGTCGCGTACACGTCGTGGCAGGCCTGCTCGGGGAGGGCGATCTGGGACGTGCGGAGCCTGCCCTGTGTCCGCACTGCGCTCTCCTCCGACTCGTAGACCTCGAAGTGAAGGTGCGGCCATCGGCCGCCGTAGGCGGCGGGGAAGATCGACCGGAACTCGACCCTGCCGTTCCGGTCCGCCACCTGGAGTCCGCGCAGGTAGTTCTGGTGCGCGAGGTACGGGTGGTAGATCGAGTAGCGCCCCTTGGAGTCGCACTGCCAGAGATAGAGCGCCGCGCCCTCGAACGGCTTCGTCTTGCCGCCGTCCTGGTTCAGCAGGGTGAGCACGATCCTCGTCGGGACACCGGTGGCCACGGCTGTCGGGCCGCCGAAGCTCTTGGTGATGTCGCTGCGCACGATGCCGCTCTGGCGGAGGATGTTCCGGCCATCCGAACCGTCGGCGGGGAACGGGCCACCGGTTTCCGAGGGGATCTCGCCTTTCTCCACCTTCACGGTCGGGGCACCGTCGAAATCGCCCGGTGGTGGACCGACGCTGGCGGACTCGTCGGAGGCGATCGGATCGGAGAACCGGTCGAGGCCGCACGCGGACAGCGCTGCGGCCAGGCCGGCTGCGCTCAACAGGCCCAGGGCCCGTACGGCGGTTCAGGAGTTCGGGAAGGTCATGGGCCAGTCCGAGGTCGTGGTCCTCGAGGCCATCGTGCTCGCTCATGTCGTGAGACTAGGGCGTCCGGGCTGGAGATAGCGATACTCGTGGTGGTCGACGAAGCCGTAGGGCGCGTAGAGGGCGATCGCGGCGGTGTTGTCGCGCATGGTCTGCAGGTATGCCTTGTCGGCGCCGTGCTCCGTCGCCCAGGCGAGCGAGGTGTCGACGATGCGGCGGGCGAGGCCCTCGCGACGTCGCTCTGGGACGACCTCGACGGCGGCCACACCGGCCCACTCGCCGGTGACCACCACCCGACCGATGGCGATGGCCGGGTCGCCGATCGTGACGAAGCCGACCGTCCTCGGACCCTCCAGCACGGCGCGAGCGACCGCCGGGTCTTCGGCACGTGGGTAGAGCCGCAGCCAGGACTCCTCGGCCATTGGCGCCACCCGCGCCTCTGGATCGGCTTGGTGCTCGTCGACGAGGTCGGTGACCTGCACGATCGCGCCGGGGCGGCTGCCGCTGCCCGGACCCCACCCGGCGTCCAGGAACGCGCGCTCATGGACCGACCCGATGACGACCTGAGCCATCGGCGTCGCGTCGTGTGCGCTGTAGAAGTCGACCACGGCGGCCAACGCGTCCTCGAATGGCAGGCCGGGCTCGCCGTGCACGGCCACTGAGTTCGCGCGGCCGGTGAACCCGCCGGACGCCCGAAGCTCCCAGTCGCCCAGCGGCTCGCTGACGATCGCCGGCCACCCGCGCGAGGTGATGCGGGACAGCTCGTCGGGGCTGAAGGACGATGCCGGCCGCGTGCGCAAGGGCCGCTCCGGCACGACCTTCCAGGTGACGACGTCGGCCAGCGGCACCCGAGCCAGTGCTCCGTCGCGCCGCTCGATGCATGCCTCGTCCTCGGTGACCTCGACCAGTCGTCCGACCACGTCGGTCATCGATGGTCCGCCGCTCGGGCCGCGCCCGGCCACGACGTGGCGCACGACCACGCGCTGGCCTTGCGCGTCCCGGTCGATCGTCATGATGCGAGCGTGACAGGTCGAGATGCTTGACACGAGTGGCAATGAGCGTACCTTCAGAACTAGACCGATCGGTCTAATTCGGGGCGAAACGCCAGGAGGCGACGATGCGAGTGACGAAAGAGGACGTCGAAGTCCGGATGGAGATTCCGGGAGCCGTCATCCGTCAGCGGACCGAGTTCGGCGACGCGAGCGGGTTCGAGGCGATCAGCGGGGAGTACTTCACCCTGGCCGAGGGCGTCGAGACCGGCCCATTGTTCGAGGGCCTGGACGGAGACCTGTGCCAATGCCCGCACTGGGGCTTCGTGCTGGCCGGCCGCCTGACCACGACCGATGCGAAGGGCGAACGGGAGACCGTGAGCACGAACGACCTGTTCTACTGGCCACCCGGTCACAACGTGAGCGTCGAGGCGGACGCCGAGATCGTCATGTTCAGCCCGCAGCGTCAGCACAGTGAGGTCATTGACCACATGATCAGCAAGGTCACAGGTTGAGCGGTCCCGCGAGCTCGGCGGCGCTGCATCCCACCAAGCAACGTCTGCTCGACGCCGGCATGGCCATGCTCTTGGAGCGTGGATACACCGACCTTGGCATCGCGTCGCTCCTCGCGGCCACCGGAATCCCCAAGGGATCGTTCTACCATCACTTCACTGACAAGGAGGACTTCGCCCTGCAGGCCATCGGCCAATACATGGGGCAGGTCCACGAGGCCCTCGACCAGTGCCTCGCCGACGAGAATCTGCCGCCTCTGCTCCGGGTCCGCCGGTTCTTCGAGACGGTTCAGGAAAGTTACCGGCAGGAGGGGTACCTGGGCTGTCTGCTCGGCGGACTCGGGCAGGAGCTGGCCGGGGTCAGCGTCGTCTTCCGGAGCAAGATCGACGATTGCCTGTCGCAGATCGCTGATCGCCTCGGCGGGTGTCTGCAGAGTGCGGTGGATGCAGGCGACCTCCCGGCCGGCTCCGATCCGGACCACCTGGCCGGCCTGCTGGTCGACTGTTGGGAGGGTGCCGCCCTGCGCAGCCGCTTGCGCGGAGATCCCTCCTCCCTCACCGCAATGCTCGACTTCTACTTCCGCTCGGCCGCCGGTCCCGCCGGAGCGTCCCTGCCCGCACGATTGAGCTGACGGGCGACACTCGGTGCCCACCTGTCCATGAGGTGGACCTGCCATCCGGCTCGGTTGATCGGACCGTGATACTTGTTCCTAGCCGGAGAGAAGGAGCAGTCGTGACCTACGTGATCGCCCAACCGTGTGTGGACCTCAAGGACCTCGCCTGTGTGGACGAATGCCCCGTCGACTGCATCTACGAGGGCAAGCGGATGCTCTACATCCACCCCGACGAGTGCGTCGACTGCGGCGCCTGCGAGCCGGTCTGTCCGGTCGAGGCGATCTTCTACGAGGACGACACCCCCGCGGAGTGGAAGGAGTACTACGACGCCAACGTGCACTTCTTCGATGAGATCGGCTCACCCGGCGGTGCTGCCAAGACCGGCGCCCTCGACCTCGACCACCCGATCATCGCGGCGCTCCCGCCGCAGAACCAGGAATGAGCTCGCCTGGTTCGGATGCCGGGCGTGGGCGGCCTCGGACCAGCACCGTATCGGCGCGGTTCCCGGAGTTCCCCTGGGACACGATCGCCGAGGCGAAGGCCATCGCTGCTGCTCATCCCGACGGACTGGTCGACCTCTCGATCGGCACGCCGGTCGACTCGACTCCCGACGCGGTCCAGAAAGCGCTCGCCGAAGCTTCTGACGCCCACGGCTACCCGACCGTCCATGGCCCGGCCCCAGTGCGCCAGGCGGCGGTCGACTGGCTGGAGCGTCGCTTCGGCGTCACGGGTTTGATCGCCGACCAGGTGCTGCCGACCATCGGCTCCAAGGAGTTCATCGGCAACCTCCCGACCCAGCTGGGGCTCGGTCCCGACGACCTGGTCGTCGTGCCGGAGCTCGCCTACCCGACGTACGAGGTCGGAGCCCGGTACGCGCAGTGCCAGGTGGTGGCGTCGGATGCCACGGTCCGGCTCGGACCAGTGCGGCCGGCCATCGTCTACCTGAACTCCCCGGCCAACCCGCACGGCCGCATCCTGGGCGCCGACCACCTCCGCAAGATGATCGCCTGGACGCGGGAGCGTGGGTCGCTCCTCGTCTCCGACGAGTGCTACCTCGAGTACGCATGGGAGGGCGAGCCCGCGTCCGTCCTGCATCCCGACATCAACGACGGGTCGCTCGAGGGCGTCCTGGCGGTCCACTCGTTGTCGAAACGGTCGAACATGGCGGGCTACCGCGGCGCGTTCGCGGCCGGCGACGCAGCGGTGCTGAGTGAGCTGCTGGCGGTGCGCCGACACCTCGGCTTCATCGTGCCGGCTCCGGTGCAGGCGGCCATGCTCGCGGCGCTCTCCGAAGACACCCACGTCGACCAGCAGCGCGCCGTCTACGCCGATCGGCGCTCGAAGCTGCGCGCCGCGCTCGAGTCCGCGGGCTTCACCATCGACCACTCCCAGGCCTCGCTCTACCTGTGGGCCACCCGCGACGAGCCCTGTCGCGACACCATCGGCTGGCTGGCCGAGCGCGGCATCCTCGCAGCGCCCGGCGACTTCTACGGACCTGCCGGCGAGCGGCACGTCCGGGTGGCGTTCACGGCCACGGACGAGCGCGTCGCTGCCGCGGTCGCCCGCCTGACGTCGCACTAGCCGACCCGGACCACGACGATGTCGCGCGGGGCCGACCGGCTGGCCCTGGTGTTCACGACCCAGCCGTCGGGCGAGTTCTCGGCGGTCCACCGGTGGCCGTCGAAGGCGACCGAGGAGATCTTCAGACGCGCGGCGTTGCCCACCGAGTAGTGGGCCAGACCCCAGCCGCGGGCCTCCACGTCGGGCGCTCGACCGGTGAGCGGGATGCTCACGGTGCGCTCGCCGACGTCCATCGGGATGCCGCCGAACGCGGCGCGGACGTCACCGGCGACCGCCTGGGCGCGTCCGCCGTTGGTGGCATTGACCCGGCAGCTGAACGCGGCCGGGCTGTAGCCCCGCAGGGACGAGGCGAGGGCCCGGGCGTAGTCCTCGTGCTGGGCGTAGGCGCCGGGGTAGGCCGAGTGCTGCACCCGCTGGGCGGCCTCCGTGATGGACATCGAGGAGTAGCCCTTGATCTTGACCAGGCCGTCGTAGAACTTGCCGATGGCATGCACCGGATCGAGCACTTGCTTTCGGGTGCCCCATCCCTGGGATGGCCGCTGCTGGAACAGGCCGACCGAGTCGCGGTCGCCGTAGTCGAGGTTGTGGATCTTCGACTCCTGGAACGCCGTCGCGATCGCGATCGTCGTGGCCCGCGGCGGCAACCCCCGGCGCTGGGCGATGGCGGCCATGAGCGTCGTCCACCGGGCCTGCTCGCTGTCGATCTGCGCCCGCGTGTCACCCACCTCCGCGACGCAGTACTCGCTGCGCACCGGTTCCCGGTCGCGAATCACCGTGGCCACGAGCACGCCGGCCACGAGCAGCCCGGCGAGGAGGACCCAGCGCAATCTCATCGTGCGCGTGTCAATTGGCGTGCAGGTCGGCGTTGAGCTCGATGCCGCTGCGGTTGCCCCTGGGCCGAGCCTCCAGCACGCCGGTCTCGGAGTTGGTGAGGAACAAGATGCCGTCCTGGCCGGAGAGCTGGGCAGCCTTGACCACCGTGCCGTCGGGCATTCGGACCTTGCTCCCGGCCGTGACGTAGGTGCCGGCCGCCACGACGCAGTCGTTGCCGAGTGAGATGCCGATGCCGGCGTTGGCGCCGACCAGGCTGTTCTCGCCGACGCTGATGACCGCCGTGCCGCCGCCGGAGAGGGTGCCCATGATGGACGCGCCGCCACCGACATCGGAGCCGTTGCCGATGGTGACACCGGCGGAGATGCGGCCCTCGATCATCGCCGTGCCGAGGGTGCCGGCGTTGAAGTTGACGAAGCCCTCGTGCATGACGGTGGTCCCCTCGGCCAGGTGCGCGCCGAGACGGACGCGGTCGGCGTCGCCGATGCGGACGCCGCCGGGCACGACATAGTCGGTCATGCGGGGGAACTTGTCGATGCTGGTGACCTGGACGTCGCGACCGGCGGCTCGGGCCCGGGCGCGGGTGCGCTCGAAACCGCGCACCGAGCACGGGCCGATGGACGTCCAGACGACGTTGGTCAGGTGTCCGAAGATGCCGTCGAGGTTCTGGCCGTGAGGCTGCACGAGACGGTGCGAGAGCAAGTGCAGGCGCAGGTAGACGTCGTAGGCGTCGGTCGGCGGCTCCTGCAGGTCCTCGATCACGGTGTGGACGACGACCGTGCGCACGTCGCGCACGCGGTCCTGACCGGACAGCGCCGTCAGCTCCTCGGGCTCGCGGCCCCGCTCCGGGGCCGAGCCGAGGCGCGGCTCCGGGTACCAGACGTCGAGCACTCGGCTGCTCTCCGGGGCACCGTCAGCAAGCGTGGCGACGCCCCAGGCGTGTGCTCCGGGGTGGGACTGCTCCATTCCTCCACGGTATCGGGCCGCGCTTGGTCCGCTGTCACCCCGGAGACATAGTGTCGATCTCATGAGCCTCGTGACCTTCAAAGACCTCTGTATCGATGTCAACCACTCCCGGCCGGGCGCTGAGTTCTGGGCCCGAACGCTCGGCCTCGAGGTCGTCGGGTTCGACGACTCCCCGGATGAGTTCAAGCTGGTCGGACCCACCCAGCAGCACACCGTCTGGCCGAATGTCGTGCCGGAGCCGCACGAGGTCAAGAACCGGGTCCATGTCGACGTCGCGGCCACGTCGCTCGAGCCGTTCTCGGACTTGCGTCGGCTCAGCGAGCCCGGCCAGTTCCGTTGGACGGTCTTCGCCGATCCCGAGGACAACGAGTTCTGCGTGTTCGTCGTCGACGACGTGCCCGACTACAAGCTCAAGGCCGTCGTGGTCGACTGCGCCGACCCGCGCACGGCAGCGGCCTGGTGGAACGACGTGCTGGGCGGCAAGCTCGGCTCGCACGAGGAGCACGACTGGCACTGGATCACCGACATCGACGGGGTGCCCTTCGAGGGTTTCGACTTCGTCCCGGTGCCAGAGCCCAAGACGGTCAAGAACCGCGTGCATTGGGACGTCACCCTCGGCGACGGCGTCGAGGTGGTCGACCTCAAGGCGGCCGGCGCCACGGTGTTGCGGCTCCCGGACGACGAGATCCGGTGGACGGTCATGGCCGACCCCGAGGGCAACGAGTTCTGCGTCTTCGCGAGGGAATCATGAGCTGCCGGCTCTCCGAGCTGGTCCTCCAGTGCGAAGACCCGGTCGCATTGTCGCGGTTCTGGTGTGACGTGCTGGGGTACGTCGAGCTGGGTCGCGAGGAGCCGGAGGACGGCATCGAGATCGGCCCGGCGAGTGGGTTCGGTGGTGCCGCGCCGACCTTGGTCTTCACCGGCAACACGTCCCGCGAGCCCGGCAGGCTGCCGCTCCACATCGACGTGAACCCGGTCGACCGCGACCAGGCCGAGGAGCTCGAACGCCTGCTGGCGCTCGGGGCCAGACCCGCAGATGTCGGGCAGACGGGTGAGGAGCCCTGGCACGTCCTCCAGGATCCGGAGGGCAACGAGTTCTGCCTGTTGCGCAGCCAACTACCGGAGCTGTGACCGGGTCCACGTCCTCCGTGGGAGAGTTGACGCATGGCCACTCTCGACCTGTCGCGCGACGTCGTCTCGCTGACCGCCGACCTGGTGGACATCGCGTCGGAGAGCCTCTCCGAGCAGGAGATCTGCGACGCCGTCGAGGCCGCGTTGTCCGCTCTGCCGCACCTCGAAGTCGTGCGCGACGGTCACACTCTGGTGGCCCGCACGAACGCCGACCGAGCCGAGCGCGTCGTCATCGCCGGCCACCTCGACACGGTGCCGGCCAACGCCAACTTCCCGTCCCGGCTCGACGGAGCGGTGCTCTGGGGCCTTGGCTCGTGCGACATGAAGGGCGGCGTCGCCATCGCCCTACGCCTGGCCGCGCACGTGACCGAACCAAGCCGTGACGTCACCTACGTCTTCTACGAGGGCGAGGAGATCGCGCACGAGTTCAACGGCCTGGGCCGCGTGGCGCGCGAGCGTCCCGAGCTGCTGGCCGGCGACTTTGCGATCTTGATGGAGCCGACCGACGCGATCGTCGAGGCCGGCTGCCAAGGCACGTTGCGGGTCGACGTCGTCACCCGCGGCGAACGCGCCCACTCGGCCCGATCCTGGAACGGGAGCAACGCGGTGCACGCGGCCGCCGAGGTCCTGAACCGGCTCACCGGATACACCCCGCGCCAGGTCGAGATCGACGGTCTCGTCTACCGCGAGGGCATGAACGCCGTGGGCATCAGCGGCGGCGTGGCCGGCAATGTGGTGCCCGACGAGGCGCGGGTCAGCGTCAACTACCGCTTTGCTCCCGACCACGACGAGGAGCAGGCTCTGTCACACGTGCGTGAGCTGTTCGAGGGTTTCGAGGTCGTCGTCACCGACACTGCTCCGGGCGCCCTGCCCGGGCTGGACCGTCCGGCTGCGGCGGCATTCATCGAAGCCATCGGCGTCACAGTGGGCCCCAAGTACGGCTGGACCGACGTGGCGCAGTTCAGCCAACTGGGCATCCCGGCGGTCAACTTCGGTCCCGGCGACCCGATGTATGCCCACAAGGCCGACGAGCATGTGCCCGTCGACCACCTGATCTCGGTCGAGGAGGCGATGACGACGTGGCTGACGACATGAGCGAACTGCCACCAGATCGCGAATCCCACAAGGGTCCGGTCAGGCTGCGTGGACGCCACCTGCAGAGCAGCACCACCGACCAGCGCCTTCTCGACTCCCGCGGCCAGGGGGAGTGGGTGCACACCGACCCGTGGCGGGTGCTGCGCATCCAGGCCGAGTTCGTCGAGGGCTTCGGGGCGCTGGCCGAGCTCGGCCCGGCAGTGAGCATCTTCGGCTCGGCCCGGATCAAGCCGGACGACTCGATGTACGAGACCGCTCGAGTCATCGCCGAGAAGCTGTGTGCCCGCGGCTACGGCATCATCACCGGCGGCGGGCCCGGCGCGATGGAGGCCGCAAACAAGGGCGCCAGCGAGTGCGGAGGCGTGTCCGTGGGGCTCGGCATCGAGCTCCCGCACGAGCAAGGGCTCAACGACTACGTCGACCTCGGCATCAACTTCCGCTACTTCTTCGTCCGCAAGACGATGTTCGTCAAGTACTCGCAAGGCTACGTCGTCATGCCCGGCGGCTTCGGCACCATGGACGAGCTTTTCGAGGCGCTGACGCTGGCCCAGACGCAGAAGATCACGTCGTTCCCGATCGTCCTGTTCGGCACCGAGTACTGGGGCGGCCTGATCGAGTGGGTCCGCAAGACGATGCTCGCGGACGGCAAGATCAACGAGCCCGACGCCGATCGTCTGATCCTCACCGATGACGTCGACGAGGCGGTCGAGTTCTTCGACACCATCGCCACCGGCTGACGCGAGCCGTCAGCGGTACCAGCAGAGCTGCTCGGTGGTGATCAGCAGCGTGCCGTCACTGCGCCAGAGATTGGCCTGCTGTCCCGAGGTCGAGTGCTCGGCGCGCGTCCCGGTGGCCTCGTTCAGGATGTAGTCGTCACCGACAGCGGCAATCTCGTCCGCGGTCGCGTGGAAGTACACCGACATGCTGATGGTTGCCGATGGCCCCGGTCCACCGGTGAAGAAGAAGGATCGGGGCGCGTACTGGTCGGCGAAATACGCGAGATGGAGATGGTCGATCGGTTGGCCCGATACGTCGCGGACCCACATGGTGCTGCGGGTGTCGCCACTGCCGTACTCGCCCGTGGCGATGCGAAGGTCGCTGTGATCGCCCTGCGGGCTCGGCGCGTAGATGCGTTCCAGCGAATCGGGATCCGGGGTGTCGGGCATCTGTGATTGTCGGTGCGGAGGACTCGGCCGGCGGCTGGTCATCGCCACGACCGCGGTCGCGAACAGAGCGTCCTCGCTGGCGGGACGCACCTCGGCACGCCACTGGTTGATCGACCGCCCGCCGCCGAGATGTTCGACGGCCACGACGACGTTTTCACCGGGCGGGACCGCGCCGACGTAGTTGATGGTCATCGCCGAAGGCATGGCCGTGCCGTCCGCCGTCTGCATGACCGCACCGAGGAGGACCCCGGCCGTCCAGCCACCGAACATGCCGGTGATCGACTGGTGATCGGGGTCCGCGTAGGCGAGCCACCGATCGTCGCAGTCGGGCCGCAGTGCCAGAGATTCGCCAATTGTGGCCATCCGGTCACGCTAGCGCTGCTCGCCGTCAGATGCGGGTGGCACGATCTGACTGTGAGCGACGACACCGTGCGCGGCACGGACGGCTTCCTGCGCTGCCCGTGGGGTGCCGACCCGGCAATGCTCGAGTACCACGACCAGGAGTGGGGCCGCGAGCTGCGCGGCGACGTCGCCCTCTTCGAACGGATCAGCCTGGAGGCGTTCCAGTCCGGCCTGTCGTGGGCCATCATCCTGCGCAAGCGCGAGGGGTTCCGGGTCGCGTTCGCCGGCTTCGATCCGGAGGCCGTGGCCGCATTCGGACCTGCCGACGTCGAGCGCCTGCTGGCCGACGCAGGCATCGTGCGCAACCGGCTCAAGGTCGAGGCCACCATCAGCAACGCCCGAACCCTGACGGCGCTCGACACGTCCTTCTCCGACCTGCTGTGGTCGTTCGCGCCAGACGAGCATCCGGCACCCTCCCGGATCGGCGATGTCCCGGCCACCACACCGGAGTCGGTCGCCATGGCCAAGGAGCTCAAGCGACGAGGCTTCCGGTTCGTCGGGCCCACCACCGCGTACGCCCTGATGCAGGCCACCGGCATGGTCAACGACCACCTCGCGAGGTGCGCCTTCCGTTCCTCCACCCGCTAGTCGGAGCCGCTCGGCGCGGCACCGTGGAGTCGGATCCGGGCGCCCGTACGCTGGCCGCATGTCGACCCGAACCCCTGCCGAGTCCTCGTCCGCCCCCGTTCGCCGCGCCGCTCGTTCGCGTCGATCCGTGATCTCTGTGCTGCTGCTGGTGAGTGCCGTGGGTGGTGTCGTGGCGGCGGTCGTCATCGGATCGACCATCGCCCTCACCGCGGCCGGCGCGTACGCCGTCGTGGCCGGAATCGCCGCCGCCATCCTTCTCGAAAGCGTGGTCGCACAGGTGCGGCGCCTGTGGGCCTACGACCGGGCCAACCTCGCCGGCGCCTACCGCACGGCGGCCGTCGCGCGATCCGCTGAGCAGGTCGAGTTCGCCGAGTCGATGGCCGCGCGCGTGGCCGAGAAGCAGGCCCAGATCACCCGGCTCGAGGCCGAGATCACGCGCGCGGAGCGTCGCCGCGAAGAGCTCGGTCAAGCCCTCGCCGACGAGCAGGAACGCTCCGCCGAGCTCGAGGCATCGCTCGAGCAGGTCCAGGAGGATCTTGCTCATCTGCGCGACGCGCTCACCGCCAGTGAAGCGGCTGAGAAGCGCGCGCGTGCCGAGGTCGTGGCCTGGGAAGCCGAGTCGGAACAGCTGGCCTAAGAGATCCCGCGGATGGGGAAGGTCGCCTGACTCGCGGACCGCATGCACCGTCCTGGCGGCGTTCTCGTCGGCCGCCGCCGCCCCCTACGCGCTGCGCGCGTGGGAGGTACCCCCACCCCGGTGCGCCTCCCTCCTCGGCCTTGCCAGCACGGCACCTTCGGCCCGCTCGCTTCACCGGCGCCCCCATCCGCGGAACCTCTAACCTGCCGTTCCCCAGATTCGGCGATAGGCGATAATGGTTGGTGCGCGTCTCACCGCCCGGTGGGACGTCACCCGCGCGAAGAGCGCTCAGGTGGGCGACGAGAGGGGAATACATGGCGGCCATGAAGCCTCGGACCGGTGACGGACCGATGGAGGTCACCAAAGAAGGACGGTGCATCGTCATGCGCGTCCCGCTCGAGGGCGGAGGCCGCCTCGTGGTCGAGCTCAACAATGAGGAGGCCGCGACGTTGGGCGACGCCCTCAAGGCTGTCTGAGGCGCCGACCGTGTTCGGTCTGACCGTGCGTTGGTCTCTCGCCGACGCTCCCCCCGAGGCTCTCGACCAGCTGCGCACCTACGTCGAGGACGTCTCCTTTCCCCAGTTCGCCGGCCTGAACGGCCTGCGGTTCAAGTCGTGGCGAGCCCGCTCCGGTGAGTGGTTCGAGGGCAGCTATGTCTTCGCCAGCGCCCAGGCCCGCGACGCCTTCCAGGCCGACTTCGAGCCAGGCGCGGCCGAGTCCGAAGGCAGCAAGATCATCGGCAGCCCGCCGATCCTCATCGAACCCTGCGAGATCGTGGCCGTCGTCCGCGGCCCGTCCGGGTTCCGCTCGTCCGCCAGCTTCGAGCGCTAGCCCTCGATGAGCTGGGCGGCCAGCAGGCCGTCGCCGACCGGAAAGAGCACCGGGCGCAGCTGCTCGTCGTTGGCCACCCGCTTCAGGAGGTCGCGCACCGCGATCGTCTCCGGATCGCGCCGCTTGGCATCGGCGACCCGGTCGTGCCAGAGGGCGTTGTCGAACACGATCAGGCCACCGGTGCGCACAAGGCGCAGCGCCTGGTCGAGATACTCGCCGTACTCGACCTTGTCGCCGTCGAGGAACACGAGGTCGTAGCCGTCGTCGGTGAGCCGGGGCATGACGTCGAGCGCGGACCCGGCGATGAGCCGAAACCGTTGCGGCGCGATGCCGGCCTCGGTGAACGTCTCGCGGGCCAGCCGCTGGTGTTCGGCCTCGAGGTCGACGCTGGTGAGCACGCCGTCCGCCGCCATGCCACGCAGCAGCCAGAGGCCAGACACGCCGGTGCCGGTGCCGATCTCGGCCACCGCCTTGGCGTCGACGACCGACGCCAAGAACCGCAGCGCGGCTCCACCAGCTGCCCCGATGGGAGTGATGCCGACCTCATCGGCTCGTCGGCGGCCCGCAGCGAGGTGGTCGTCCTCGCTCACGTAGCCCTCGACGTACTCGAGGCTCTCTGCGCTGGTGATGGTGGGCTCCTTCTCGCGTGTTGACGCTCAGCATAGTGAGGTGCACGCGCCCAGCCGTGGAAGACGAGCCGGAATATGATGGGGAACGGTCAGCCTGCTCTGGGCGTTCTCTCAGGGAGAAGGCCGACGATCAGTGGCATGAAGGCAGACGACGTGGATACGCAGACGCTCGAGTGGGACGACATCGTGGCGGAGCACTCCGCCCGGGTCTACCGGCTCGCGTTCCGTCTCACCGGCAACCGCCAGGACGCCGAGGACCTCACCCAGGACGTGTTCATCCGCGTCTTCCGCTCGCTCGACACGTACGAGCCGGGCAACTTCAACGGCTGGATCCACCGGATCACCACCAACCTCTTCCTCGACCGGGTTCGGCGCACCTCACGGCTGCGCATGGATTCGTTCACCGACGGCGCGGAGGACCGGCTGCTCGGCAGGGAGATCGTCCCCGAGTCGGCCGTCCACGACGCCGCCTTCGACCCGGACATCGAGGCGGCCCTCGCCTCACTGCCGGAGGAGTTCCGCGTCGCGGTGGTCCTCTGCGACGTGGAAGGGCTGTCGTATGAGGAGATCTCCTCTGTCCTCGGCATCAAGCTCGGCACCGTGCGATCGCGGATCCACCGCGGCCGTACGCAGCTGCGCGACGCGCTCGTCCACCGGGCCCCCGGGCGTGGTCGCACCAGGTTCCTGGGGCCGATCGGAGTCTGAGTGGCGCACCTCGGTGATGATGTCGCAGCGTTCGTGGACGGGCAGCTTTCGCCCGACGCCATGCGCGCTGCCGAGTCACACCTCGAGGACTGTGAGACATGCCGTCAAGCCGTCCGTCAGCAGCGACTGCTCAAGTCGCGCATGCGCGATGTCGGGCACCCGGAGCCTCCGCCCGGGCTCGTCGCGTCGCTGAGCACCCTGCCGCACACCTCGCCGGAGCCGCACTCCTGGTGGTCGCGACTGGGCGTGGGCTTCGTGCTGCTCGGCGCCTCCTTCGCGGTGGTGGCCGTCGCCTACGTCGTCGGACCGGCCGGAGCCGAAGCGGATGAAGTGGAGCCCCCGTTCGACCGGTTCGCCGCGGAGTTCACCGCCGCCGGTCAGCGCCCGAGCGGCTCGCTCACCGTGGCCGCGATGGCCGAGCTCGACGAGTACGGCTGGCCGTGCCACTCACGCCTCGGCGGCGGGCTGGAGCGGGTCTCGGGTCAATACCGGGACGGCCAGGAGACGGTGGCGCTCGTCTACAGCGACGGCATCGACGTGCTCAACCTGTACGAGCAGGGCGGTGCCCTCGCGCCCCGCGCGGTCGAGAAGTTCGATCGGCGCGTGCTGGCTCACCGAGACGTGTGGGTGCGAGAGGGCCGGCCGCGCGTCGTCACGTGGAACGCCGACGGCGTCGTCTACACGATCGTCACCCGACTCGGCAACGACCGGGTCGGTCAGGCGATCGCCGACCTGCCCCGCTCGCCCGGTGAGCCCGATCCGGTCGAGCGCATCGGCGACGGACTCAGCCGCATGACCACCTGGATCGCGGCCGCCTAGCTAGGTCGCGTCCGGGTCGAACGGTGGGCGTTCGTCCGGCCGCAGCTCGCGGGTGCGTTCGTCGGGGCGGGGGAGTCGTCGCCGACGTCGAGGATGTTCTTGCGGACCATCTCGCGCGGGTCGAGGTCGCGCAGCTTCAGGCCGGAGAAGTCCTCGCCGATCTCGCGGCCGAGGTCGTTCTTGGCGTTCTCGGCCATGCGGCGCACGGTGCGGATGAAACGGCCGAACTGCCTGGCCAGGTCCGGCAGCTTGTCCGGTCCGAACACGACGACACCGACCATGCCGATCATGAGGATCTCGGGCCAGCCCATGCCGAACACGGTGGGAGCCCTACTTGCCGGCGGGTGAGAGCCCGAGCTGCATTCCGGCCAGGCCGCGAGAGCGTCCGCTGAGGCGGTCGGCGACGCCGCGCAGCACCTTGGCGGCCTCGGAATCGGGGTCCGTGATGACGATCGGTTCGCCGATGTCGCCACCCTCGCGCAGCTTCTCATCGAGCGGGATCTGCCCGATGACGGGGACGTCGTAGCCGAAGCGTCCGCTGAGCGTCTCGGCGACCTTGGCGGCTCCGCCCGAGCCGAAGATCTCCATGCGGTCGCCCGACGGCAGGGTCAGGTAGGACATGTTCTCGAGGATGCCGACGACGCGCTGATGCATCATCGACGCCATCGTGCCGGCGCGCTCGGCGACGGTGGCCGCGGCCGGCTGCGGGGTGGTGACGACCAGGACCTCGGCGTTCGGGAGGTGCTGTCCGAGGCTGATGGCCATGTCGCCCGTGCCCGGCGGGAGGTCGAGGAGCAGGACGTCGAGGTCGCCCCAGTAGACGTCGCTGAGCATCTGCACGAGCGCGCGGTCGAGCATGGGCCCGCGCCAGGCGACGACCTGGTCCCTGCGCGGCTTGAGCATGCCGATGCTGATGACCTGGATGCCCTTGACCGGCACCGGCATGATCATGTCCTCCACCTGGGTGGGGCGCAGGTCGCCGACGCCGAGCATGTCGGGGATGGAGTGTCCGTAGATGTCGGCGTCGATGATGCCGACCTTGAGGTCGCGCTCGGCCATGGCGAGGGCCAGGTTGACCGTGACGGACGACTTGCCGACGCCGCCCTTGCCGGAGGCGATGGCGAAGACCTTGGTGAGCGAGCCGGCCTGAGCGAACGGGATCTCGCGCTCGACTCGGTTGCCGCGCAGCATCTGCTGCATGTCCTTGCGCTGGTCGTCGGACATGACGCCCATGTCGACGACGACCGCGTGGTCGGGGGCGACCGTGAGGACGGCGGCGGTGATGTCGCGGTTCAGCGTGTCCTTGAGCGGGCATCCGGAGACCGTGAGCAGCAGCCGGACCGTGACGGTCGCGTCGTCGATCGTGACCGCCTCGACCATGCCGAGCTCGGTGATCGGTCGCTTGATCTCCGGGTCGTTGACGCTCGCGAGCGCCTCACGCACCTGGTCCTCGGTGACAGCTGGCATGTGCCCCATCGTACGGGCCGCGTCGGAGCCACCCACGGCGCGGCGAATCGTGATACAGTTAACTCAGAAGTTAACGATTGGATGACGATGATTCCTCAGGATCTCGACGATGTGCTGGCGGCCTTGGCCAACAAGCACAGGCGAGAGATGGTCTACGTGCTCGGCCTCCAGCCGTGTGCGATCAGCCAGCTCGCCGACATGCGAGACCTCTCGCTGCCGGCGATCCACAAGCACGTCAAGGTCCTTGAGAACGCCGGGCTCGTGACGCGCCAGAAGACCGGACGCACGACGTTCCTCACCCTCGACCGCGGAGCCATGCGGAGCCTGCAGGACTGGCTCGGACAGTTCCACACGTACTGGGGGAGTGACGACGCATCGTTGGCCAATTACTCCGACTACCTCAACCGCACCACCGTCATGGAAAAGGACTGATGATCATGAAGAAGTTCGTGCTGCTCTACACCGGAACCCGCGACCAGGCACCCACCGAGGAAAGCACCGCCGCCTGGATGGAGTGGTTCGGTGCGCTCGGCGACCAGGTCGTCGACGCCGGCAACCCGTTCGGTCAGGGTCGGGAAGTCTCCGCCGGAAGCACGACGGAGCTCTCACCGAGCGTCTCCGGCGTGACCGGCTACACGCTGATCAACGCCCAGGACATCGACGAGGCCGAGAAGATCGCCCTGTCCCACCCCAGCGTCGAGAGCATCCTGGTCTACGAAGCGATGCCGATGTAACGACGTTCAGTCCTTCGGTTCGTCCTCGCTGTCGGCCTGCTCGAGTGCTTCGAGCAGGCCGCGCAGTTCGCCCCGGAGGAAGTCGCGGGTCGCGACCTCGCCGATGCCCATCCGCAGGCTGGCGACCTCGCGGGCCAGGAACTCCATGTCGGCGTGCGACTGCGCGTTCGCGTCGCGGTCCTGCTCCTGCTGCACGCGGTCGCGCGACTCCTGCCGGTTCTGCGCGAGCAGGATGAGTGGCGCGGCGTACGAGGCCTGTAGCGACAGGATCAGCGTCAGGAAGATGAACGGGTACTCGTCCCAGCGCGGACGGTCCGGTCCCAGGCCCGAGTTCCACAGCAGCCAGACCACGATGACGAGCGTCATCCAGGCGAGGAACGTCGCGGTGCCCATGAATCGCGCGAATGACTCGGAGAACCGGCCAAGGCGGTCGCCGTCCCTGCTGCGGGGGCGCCGCAGCGTCCGGCGCCGGCTCCGCGGCTGGTCGAGTCGGCCGCGCTCAGCCACGGGCGGCCACCTCCCGCGCCTCGTCGTCGCCCCGCTCGCGCCAGCCCTCGGGCAGCAGATGGTCGAGGACGTCGTCGATGGTGACCACGCCGAGCAGGTGGGCGTTGTCGTCGACGACCGGCAGCGCCACGAGGTCGTAGGACGCAAGCAGGCTCGCGACGTGCTCGAGCGTGGCGTCGGCGTGGGGCCACTCGATGTCGTTGTCGGCCAGCGCGCCGACGAGCGTGGACGGCGGCTCGCGCAGCAGCGCCTGGAAGTAGACGACGCCGAGGAACCGTCCGGTCGGCGTCTCGACCGGCGGTCGGCAGACGTAGACCATCGAGGCGAGGGCCGGCCCGAGCTCGGGCTCACGCACTCGGGCCAAGGCCTCGGCGAGGGTGGCGTCGGGCGGGAGGATGACCGGCTCGGTGGTCATCATGCCGCCGGCGGTGCGGTCCTCGTAGACGAGCAGGCGCCGGACGTCGTCGGCATCCTCGGGTTCCATCAGCTGCAGGAGCTGCTCGCTGGTGGGCTGGGGGAGCTCGCCGAGAAGGTCGGCCGCGTCGTCGGGGTCCATCTCCTCGAGCACGTCGGCGGCCCGCTCTGGGTCGAGGACGCCGAGGATCTCGACCTGGATGGCGTCGGGGAGCTCCTCGAGGACGTCGGCGAGGCGGTCGTCGCCCAGCTCGGCCGCGACCTCGGTTCGACGCTTCGCCGGCAAATCCATCAGGGCGTTGGCGAGGTCGGCCGGCCGCATCTCGTCCATGGTCGCGAGCAGGTGGGTGGCGCCCTGGCCGGACTCCTCGGTGGTCAGCCCGCTGACCTCGTCCCACTCGACCACGTGGGTGGGGCCGCGACGGCCGAAGCGCTTGCCGCTCTCGTGCACCGCGACGTGGGCGAGGTGCCAGTCGCGGCGGGAGTCTTGCTCCATGGAGAGGTCGTAGACGGTGCCGCGACGGTCGTCCGGCAGCGTGACCGTGCGGTCGAAGAGCTCGTGGATGGCGAGCGTCTCGGCCTTGCGCTTCTCGAACTTGCGGACGTTGAGCACGCCGGTGGTGATGACCTGACCGGTGTCGAGCGACGTGACGCGGGTGATGGGCAGGAACACCCGTCGGCGCCCGAGCACCTCGACGACCAGCCCGACGACGCGGGGGCGCCGTCGGTCGGGCCGGACGGCCACGACGACGTCGCGGAGCTTGCCCACCTGATCGCCCGCCGGGTCGAAAACCGCCTGCCCCGCGATGCGGGACAGAAAGATCCGGCCGGGCGTTGCGCTCACGCTCAAACCCTACCGGCGGGCATGCGGCCGGGCCGGGAGGTGAGAGGGCGCTTCGACTCGCGGATGCGGACCGTCTCGGCTGTGCATACGGTTGAAAGGCGAATCACATGTCCAGGGGGACACATGACGATCAGGCTGTTGGACCGCGAACGCACCGTTGCCGGTCCGGGTTTCAATCGCTGGCTCATTCCACCGGCCGCTCTGGCCGTTCATCTGTGCATCGGCCAGGCCTATGCCACCAGCGTCTACAAGACCGCGCTGGTCCAACACTTCGACACCAGCCTGACGGCCATCGGCATCATCTTCTCGATCGCGATCGTGATGCTCGGCGTCTCGGCCGCCGTGTTCGGCACGTGGGTCGACAGCGGCGGTCCGCGCCGAGCCATGGCCACTGCCGCGCTCTGCTGGGCCGTCGGCTTCTGGGTTGGGGCGTTGGGCATTTCCACCTCGCAGCTGTGGCTGGTCTACCTCGGGTACGGAGTGATCGGTGGCATCGGGCTGGGCATCGGGTACATCTCGCCGGTCTCGACGTTGATCAAGTGGTTCCCCGACCGGCCCGGCCTCGCCACCGGCATGGCGATCATGGGATTCGGCGGCGGAGCGATGATCGCGAGCCCGTTGTCGTCGAAGCTGCTCGGCGTCTTCGACCCGTCCTACGACACTGCGACCGGGGTGGCCTCCGGTTCAGCCGTGTCCAAGCTGTTCCTGACGCTCGGCGTCCTCTACCTGATCGTCATGTTGTTCGGGGCCTGGCTGATTCGCGTGCCACCGGAGGGATGGCGTCCGCAGGGATTCGACCCGGCGAAGGTCGAGGAGAAGTCCCTCGTCACGTCCGAGAACGTCTCGGCATCGAATGCCGTCCGCACCCCACAGTTCTGGCTGCTCTGGACCGTGCTGTTCTGCAACGTCACGGCGGGCATCGGCATCCTCGAGCAGGCTGCACCGATGATCCAGGACTTCTTCCGCGAGGGCGACAAGTCGTCTGTCGCCGCCGCCGCTGCGGCCGGATTCGTGGGAGTGCTGTCTCTGTGCAACATGCTGGGTCGGTTCGTGTGGAGCTCCACGTCGGACATCGTCGGCCGCAAGGCCATCTACGTCGTCTACCTCGGTCTCGGCGTTCTCCTGTACTTGACCCTCGCCCTTGGCGGCGGGGGCACGGTCGCGCTGTTCGTGATCCTCGCTGGCGTCATCATCAGCTTCTACGGCGGCGGCTTTGCCACTGTTCCGGCCTACCTGCGCGACCTGTTCGGTCCCTTCCAGGTCGGGGCGATTCACGGACGTTTGCTCACGGCCTGGTCCGCGGCCGGCGTTGCAGGTCCGTTGATTATCAACGGGTTTCTCGACGCCCAGGGAAAACCGGGAAAGCTGACGGCGCCCGACTACCGCACAGCACTCCTGACGATGGTCGGCGTGCTGTGCGTTGGGTTCGTGGCCAACCTGTTGATCCGGCCGATCGACGACCGATTCCACGAGCCGGAGCATGCTGGATCGCCACCCCAGGAGACCGCGAATGAGACGACGGTCGAGGGTGAGGCGCAAGGAGCGTCACCGCTGCTGATCCTGGCGTGGCTCGTGGTGAGCATCCCGTTGGCGTACGGCGTGTACGAGACCCTGGTGAAGGCGATCGACCTGGTCGGATGATGCCGGTGGGTCCGGTAGGATGAGGGCGTCGGCAGCTCGCCGGCATCAGGGAAGACTTCTCGTGAGTGCAGCGGCTTCATGCCCCGCCCACATCCTTTTCGCCTCCTCTGAAATTTCAGAGGAGATCCATGACCGCCGTAGTTCCCGATGCGCCCCTGTCTGCTTCGACGCCTGAGCCGAGGTTCGAGCAGACGGTGCCCCTTCCGGTCGGCTCGTCCGCGGTCGTGTACTGCGAGGGACAGTTCGGTGAGCAGGACGGCAAGACGGCCAACGGCCTGGTGCGCCACTCCGAGAAGTACGCGATCCTCAGCGTCATCGACAGCCGACAGGCCGGCGCCGACGCGGGAGCATTCCTCGACGGAACCCCGAACGGCATCCCGGTCCTGGCGAACCTGAACGAGGCCATCGCTCACGCCGGGATCGTGCCCGACTACCTCATCTGCGGCGTCGCGCCGGCCGACGGACTGCTCTCTGCGGCCCAGCGCGAAGTGCTGCTCGACGGGATCGCCCGCGGCATGCACATCATCAACGGCCTGCACGAGTTCCTGAACGACGATCCCGAGTTCGTTGCCGCGAGCCTGCTCGCCGAGGTGACCATCACCGACGTCCGTCGTCCCAAGGAGAAGCGCGACCTGCACCTGTTCTCCGGCCGCATCGTGAACGTGACCTGCCCACGCATCGCCGTGCTGGGCACCGACGGCGCCATCGGCAAGCGCACGACGTCCACCCTGCTCGTCCAGGCCCTCCAAGCCCGCGGCATCAACGCGGTCATGGTCGGCACTGGGCAGACGACCCTGATCCAGGGCGGCAAGTACGGCGTTGCGCTCGACGCGCTCGTGCCGCAGTTCTGCTCAGGCGAAGTGGAGAACCAGGTCGTCGCCGCCTTCGAGGGCGAGGACCCGGACGTCATCGTCGTCGAGGGTCAGGGCGCGCTCAGCCACCCGGCCTACATGACGTCGGCCCACATCCTCCGCGGTAGCCAGCCCGCCGGAGTCATCGTCCAGCACGCACCCGGCCGCGTGATGCTCGGCGACTTCCCCATGGTTGCCATGCCCACCGCGGCGAGCGAGGTGAAGCTGATCGAGTCGTTCATCGACACCAAGGTCATCGGCATCACCGTCAACCACGAGAACCTCACCGACGACGAGATCGGTGCGGCCATCGCCGGACTCGAGCGCGACCTCGGCCTTCCGGCCACGGACCCACTCACGCGTCCGCTCGACCACCTCGTCGACATGGTGCTGGCCGCCTTCCCGAAACTCGCAGCCCGGGCCACTGCCAGACGATGAACGCGCCGCGTCTCGAGATCGACCTCGAGGCCATCGCGCACAACGCCAAGACTCTCGTCGAGCGACTGGCCCCGCTGGGCATCTCGGTCACCGGCATCACCAAGGCGTCGCTCGGATCGCCGGGGGTCGGCGCGGCGATGCTGCGCGCCGGCGTCACCGGCCTGGGTGACTCCCGGGTCGAGAACCTCGCCCGGCTCCGTGCCGGTGGCCTCACCACCAGGACGACACTGATTCGCTCACCGATGCTGAGCCAGGCCGCGTTGGTGGTGCGCAACGCCGACATCAGCCTGAACACGGAGGCTGCGGTCATCGACAGCCTGGCCGCCGCATCGCAGAGTCAGGGCACGAAACACGCCGTCGTCGTGATGGTGGAGCTCGGTGATCTGCGCGAGGGCGTGCCGGTGGACGACGTCGTCGACCTGTGCCGCCGCATCGTCAAGACCAAGGGCGTCGTGCTCGCCGGGCTGGGGACGAACCTGGCGTGCCAGAGCGGCGTCGCACCCGATCAACACAAGATGGACGAGCTGTCGCGCCTCGTCGAGAAGGTGGAGTCCGCCTGCGACCGCGGAATGGCGATCGTCTCGGGTGGGAACTCGGCGAACCTCGACTGGGCCTTGAGCACCACCGATGCGGGCCACATCAACGACCTGCGCCTCGGCGAGGCCATCCTGCTCGGCACGGAACCGCTGAACCGCCATGTGCTCGACGGTCTCCGCACCGACGCGTTCACCCTGGTCGCCGAGGTGATCGAGCTGCAGACGAAGCCGGCGCTGCCGTGGGGCATCACCGCCCAAGCCGCCTTCGGGACACCAACCGCCCGCCGCGACGGCGAGCTCGTCCGCCAGGCCATCGTCGCCCTCGGCCGCCAGGACACCGACCCCGACGGCCTCACCCCGCCCGCCGGCATCAGCGTGCTGGGCATGAGCAGCGACCACCTCGTGCTGGACGTCGGCGACCACGACCTGTTGGTTGGTGACGAACTGGCCTTCGGCCTCGGCTACGGCGCGCTGCTGCGCGCCGCGACCTCACCCTTCGTCGAGAATCTCGAGCTGGTCAGCCGTCACGCCTGAGCCGCGATCAGTGCCGCGACCTGCTCGGCGACCGCTCGCCGCGCCTCCTTGGGATCGGCACCGGTCGCATCGGTCATGAACCGGCCGAAGATCAGCCAGCCCAGCACCGTCATTCCGGCAACAGACGTGGGTACGGCCTGATCGGCGTCCCCTTCGGTGTCGCTGCCGCGCCAGAGGGCGGAGAAGAGCTCGGTCGTCGACGAGGTGCCGGGCAAGGCGGCTTCGGGGCTGTCGAGGACGGCGTGCACGAGCGTCCGCCAGTACGACGGCCGATCGGCCAACAGGTCGAGCAGCTCGGCCACGACCTCGGCTCCGGCCGGGCCACGCGTCGGGAGGCCGGACTCGACCACGGCGGCGACCACGGCCTCAGCGTCGGCGGCCAGCATTTGCTCGATCACGTCGGCTTTCGTGCCGAAGTGGCGATGCACCAGCGCGTGGTTGACGCCCGCGCGGGCCGCGATCTCGCGCACCGAGAATCCGTCCGGCCCGCGCTCGGCGACCAACTCACTGGTGGCGGTCAGCACCGCTGACCGGACCTCGTCGCGACCATGCGGCTTCGGTTGGGCCTGCGGGATCTCGTCACGACCGCAGTCTACCCAGAATGTAACCGAACGGTTACAGTCAGCGCATGCGTCTTGCTCGCACCTTGCTCGCCGGAGCATCGGCCGGCCTGCTGACGGCCGCGACGTTCGCCCTGCCCGCGTCCTCGGCGTCCTCGCCGCCCGAGATCTCGCTTCCGCCGATCCCCGCGGTTCGCGGCCTGCCGATCCCGTCGCTGCCCACCGACCTGCTCGTGCCGCAGGTTCATCGGCGCACCGGCCACCGCGCAACCGATCGCCCACCCGCCGATCCCGCAGCACCCGTGGCTCTCGCCCAACGGCACCAACTCGATGCACAACGATGCCTACGCCTCGGACGCCTACCAGGTCAGCGGTCCGCTGGGGAAGAACCTCAAGGTGAAGTCGGCCTCGTACGGCATCCGCGAGTGCGCCACGATCGCGTTCGACTCCCACGGCCGCATCGTCGGCCTGTGCGGCGGGCTCGAGGGCTTCGGGATGATGGTGATCGACCCGGTCACGCTGAAGCCGATCTCGGAGCTCCGCACGTCGGCGCGCGACCTGCTCACCAGCGCCAACCCGTTCACCGACATCTGCGGCGGCACGTACTTCTTCCTCGACGGCGACGACGTCGCCTACCCGACCACGGGTCAGAAGACGGTCCTCAAGATCAAGGTCCAGCCCGACGGCAAGCTCGTCAAGGAGCAGGAGTGGTCGCTGGCCGCCCACGTGCCGGCCAAGGACTGCCTGATCGCGACCATGCCCGACTGGGACGGCCGGATCTGGTTCTTCACCCAGCAGGGCACCGTCGGCACCCTCGACCGGGAGACCGGCACGGTGCAGGTGACGCAGCTGCCCGAGGGTGAGGAGGTCACCAACTCGGTCGCCACCGACGAGACCGGCGGCATGTACGTCGTCTCCACCCATGCGCTCTACCGGCTCGACGCCACGGCCGACGGGGCTGCCCGAGGTCACCTGGCGCGAGGTCTACGACCGCGGCACCCGCCTGAAGCCGGGCAACCTGTCCCAGGGCTCCGGCACGACCCCGACCCTGCTCGGCGACCGGTGGGTCGCGATCAACGACAACGCCGACCCGCAGACCAACGTGCTCGTCTACGACCGCCGGGAGGGCGTGACCGACCGGCTCCACTGCACGCAGCCGGTCCTCGCCGCCAACGCCGGCACCACCGACAACAGCCTGGTCGCGGCCGGCAACTCGTTCATCATCGAGAACAACTACGGCTACAAGGGCCCGACCTCGACGATCCTCGGCAAGACCACGACGCCGGGCCTGGCTCGCGTGATGGTCGAGGACGACGGCTGCCACGTCGCCTGGACCAACGACTCGATCGCGCCCAGCTCGGTGGCCAAGGCCTCGCTCGGCAACGGCTTGCTCTACGCCTACACGAAGCCGAAGCTCACGCCGGCGCTCCGCAACGTGGTCGACGCCTGGTACTTCACCGCCATCGACATCCGCACCGGGCAGACCGTCTGGAGCCGCCTCACCGGCACCGGCATCCAGTGGAACAACCACTACGCCGCGATCTACCTCGGGCCCGACGGAACCGCCTACATCGCCACCCTGGCCGGACTGGTCAGGATCCAGGACGCGTGAAGACGTTCGTCGTCAGCGGCGCCGCCAGCGGGATCGGCGCCGCCACCGCCGCCCTGCTGCGCGACCAGGGTGACCGGGTGATCACCGTCGACCTCCGCGACGCCGACGTGATCGCCGACCTGTCCACGGCGGCCGGCCGGGCGGCCGCCGTGGCCGGAGTCGAGCAGCTGACCGACGTCGTGCACGGACTGGTGCCGTGCGCCGGCATCGCCGGCTCCACCGGCGTCGACTCCGCCCTGGTGGTCTCGGTGAACTTCTTCGGGGCGGTCGGCCCTCGTCCGCGGCCTGCAGCCGCAGTTGGCCGCGGCCGGAGGCGCCAGCGTCGTCCTGCTCGCCTCCAACTCGATCACCGCCATGCCGGGCTGGCGCACATCGGTGGCCGACCTCTGCCTGGCTGACGACGAGGAGGCCGCTCGCGCGGACGCACGGGAGGTCGACTCGGTGATGGTCTACCCGGCCACGAAGGCCGCGCTGGCCTGGTGGGCGCGGCGCGAGGGCGTGACCGACGCCTGGATCGGGCAGGGCATCCGGCTCAACTCCGTGGCCCCCGGCGTCGTCGCCACCTCGATGACCGAGCAGCTCCGCGCGGACCCGGTGTTCGGACCGTTCGTCGACGCCTACCCGACCGCGATCGGCCGGCCCGGGACGACCGGAGGAGATCGCCGCGCTGATCGGCTTCCTGCTCTCCGACGCCAGCAGCCTGCATGGTCGGCTCGGTGGTGTACGCCGACGGCGGCACCGACGCGATCCTGCACCCGCGCGCCCCCGAGGGCGGGGGAGTCTGAGCACCCGCGCTATCGCGGGGTCAGGACGCAGAACTCGTTGCCGTCGGGATCGGCCATCACGACCCAGCTGACCTCGCTTTGACCGATGTCGATGTGCCGGGCGCCCAGCTCGAGCGAACGCGCAACCGTCTGTTCCTGCTCCTCGAGAGACGTGCTCGTCAGGGCGAAGTGCATCTGGTTCTGGCGGGTCTTCGGCTCTTGAGTGGGGAAGAACTCGATCCGGAACCCGGTGTCGTCGCTTGGCGGGAGCACAAAACCGTCCGGTGGGTCGTCGACGACCTCCCGGCCCAGGACGCCGGCCCAGAATCGCGCGAGACGGACCGGGTCGTGCGCATCGAACGTGACCGCCATGAGATGAGAAGCCATACCGCCCCCGGATCCGCTGACTCTGACCTGCGACTCGGTGCGATCCTACGGTTCGCGCCACCTGGCCCGATCTAGGGCCGTGCTCGCGCAGACCTCCG
>CAVSEX010000003.1:0-890989 GCA_963727135.1 uncultured Actinomycetota bacterium | reverse complement strand
GAGCCGTTGGCACGGTCGAAACCCACCTGACAGACGGGACGCCGGGCCCAATACTCAGTCCCCGTGAACTCTCGGGGAACCGCAGGGCCCGGCGCTCGTCGTGGGAACGGCGCTCGCCATCGTCCTCCTGCTCCTCGTCACGATCGCGGTCGGCGCCGACACCACCTTGTGGAAGCTCGTGCTCGTCCCCATCGCCTTCGGGATCCCCGGGGTCGAGTCGCCGCCCGCCGGCACCCGGGAAACCCGGTCGGTTGGCTGCTGCTCGGAGTCAGCCTGATCTTCGGCTGCTCCGCCCTGGGAACCCAGTGGGTCGAGTCCGGGCATCTCGACGCTGCGGACTGGGCGATCTGGTTCGCCGACCGCGCCGCGCGCGGCGTTGGTGCCCACTGACCGTCCTGGCCCTCGTCCTCGTGCCCGACGGACACCTGCCCTCGCGCGCAGGTGGAGGGCCCCCGTCGTCACCGTCGTGGTCGTCCAGTCCACGCTCGTGCTCGTCTGGGCGCTTGATTGCCGGGCCTGCCGCCAGTCCCGGGCTCCGCAGTGGCCGGTCGACCCGGACAATCCCTGTCGGCGTGCCTGCCGACCTCGTGGTCCGGCCCGCTCATCCAGGGCTCAGGTGGCGGACTGGATCCTCCAGGCTTCCCTTGCTCCTGGGTCTGGCGGCCGTGGCCGTGCGGCTGCGTCGCCCGGACGGACCGCCGGCGGCTGGCGTTCCTTGGCGCTGGCGACCGGCGGCTTCGTCCTGCTCGTGGTGATCGGGCACGCGTTCTGGCCCGCCGCCACGGACATCCTCGACGTCCTCGGGGCGCTCCTGTTCGCCGCGGCCCTGACCGTGACGCTCGACGGCGCCGCGACGGCCGAAGTCGGCGCCGGACGTCGAGGCGCCGGAGCTGTCCCAGCGCGAACGGGAAGTGCTCGCCCTCGTCGCACAGGGCCTCACGAACAAGCAGATCGCGGCCGTGCTGGTGATCTCGCCCATCACGGCGCGCAACCACGTCAGCAGCATCCTCACCAAGCTCGGTCGTGGAGAACCGGACCCAGGCCGCCGCCTGGGCCGAGACCCGCCGGCGCGACCGCTGATGACTGGAACTAGAAGACCCCCGGACCCGAGGTCCGAGGGTTCCGCAGAGAGCGTGGTTAGCTCACTTGTTGATCTTCGTCACGCGACCGGCGCCGACAGTGCGGCCGCCCTCGCGGATGGCGAAGCGCAGGCCTTCCTCCATGGCGATCGGCTGAATCAGCTGAACGCTCATCTCGGTGTTGTCGCCCGGCATGACCATCTCGGTGCCCTCAGGCAGCGTGACGACGCCGGTGACGTCCGTGGTGCGGAAGTAGAACTGCGGACGGTAGTTGTTGAAGAACGGCGTGTGACGGCCACCCTCCTCCTTGGACAGGATGTAGACCTGACCCTCGAACTCCGTGTGCGGGGTCGTCGACCCGGGGGCGATGACGACCATGCCGCGCTCGACGTCCTCGCGCTTGGTGCCACGCAGGAGCAGTCCGACGTTCTCGCCGGCCTCGCCGGTGTCGAGCAGCTTGCGGAACATCTCGATGCCGGTGACCGTCGTGGTCTGCTTGTCCTCGCGGATGCCGACCAGGTCGACGGTCTCGTTGACCTTGACGACACCGCGCTCGATGCGACCGGTGATGACGGTGCCACGACCGGTGATCGTGAAGACGTCCTCGACCGGCATGAGGAAGGGCTTGTCCTTCTCGCGCTCGGGCATCGGGATGTACTCGTCGACCGCGTCCATGAGCTCCAGGATCGACTGACCCCACTTCTCATCGCCGGCGAGCGCGGGCTGAGCCGCGACCTTGATGATCGGGACGTTGTCGCCGTCGAACTCCTGATCGCTCAGCAGCTCGCGGACCTCGAGCTCGACGAGCTCCAGGATCTCCTCGTCGTCGACCATGTCGCACTTGTTGAGCGCCACGACCATGGCCGGCACGCCGACCTGGCGGGCGAGCAGCACGTGCTCACGCGTCTGCGGCATGGGGCCGTCGGTGGCGGCGACCACGAGGATCGCGCCGTCCATCTGGGCCGCGCCGGTGATCATGTTCTTGACGTAGTCGGCGTGACCGGGGCAGTCGACGTGGGCGTAGTGACGGTTCTCCGTCTGGTACTCCACGTGCGCGATGGAGATCGTGATGCCGCGCTGCTTCTCCTCGGGCGCCTTGTCGATCTGGTCGAACGCGTAGTCCTCGTTCAGATCGGGGAACTTGTCGTGCAGCACCTTGGTGATCGCCGCGGTCAACGTCGTCTTGCCGTGGTCGATGTGACCGATGGTGCCGATGTTCATGTGCGGCTTCGTCCGCTCGAACTTCGCCTTAGCCACGGGGGCTCCTTCTGTTGATGATTTTCGCTGAGATTTGACGCCGTAGGTCCGCGGGGAACCTCAGGCCACCTTATGGGATGGACCGCTGGTTACTCTCCGCGGGCCTTCTTGATGATCTCCTCGGCCACGGCCTTGGGGACCTCGGCATAAGAGTCGAACTGCATCGAATACGACGCGCGGCCGGAGGTCTTTGACCTCAGGTCGCCGACGTAGCCGAACATCTCGGACAGGGGCACGATCGCCTTGATCATCTTGGCGCCGCCGTAGCCCTCTTCCATGGCCTGGACCTGTCCGCGCCGTGAGTTCAGGTCGCCGATCACGTCGCCCATGTAGTCCTCGGGCGTGTGAACCTCGACGGCGAACACGGGCTCGAGCAGGACCGGGTCGGCCTTGCGGGCGGCCTCCTTGAAGGCCATCGAGCCGGCCAGCTTGAACGCGAGCTCGGAGGAGTCGACGTCGTGGTACGCGCCGTCCTGCAGCGTGACCCGCACGTCGACCATCTGGTACCCGGCGAGCACGCCGAACTGCATGGCGTCCTGCGCGCCGGCATCGACCGAAGGGATGTACTCCTTGGGGATGCGGCCACCGGTGACCTTGTTGACGAACTCGTAGCCGCCCTCGCCGCCGGCTGCGACGCCGGTGGGCTCGATGTCGATGATGACCTTGGCAAACTGGCCGGAGCCACCCGTCTGCTTCTTGTGGGTGTAGCTGACCTTCTCGACGTGGCGCTTGATGGTCTCGCGGTAGGCGACCTGCGGCTTGCCGACATTGGCCTCGACGTTGAACTCGCGCTTCATGCGGTCGACCAGGATGTCGAGGTGCAGCTCACCCATGCCGGCGATGATCGTCTGTCCGGTCTCCTCGTCACCGTGGACCTGGAACGTCGGGTCTTCCTCGGCGAGACGCTGGATGGCGGTGCCGAGCTTCTCCTGGTCGCTCTTGGTCTTCGGCTCGATGGCGACCTGGATGACCGGCGCGGGGAACGTCATGGACTCCAGCACGATCGGCTTGTTCGGGTCGGCGAGCGTCTCGCCGGTGGTGGTGTCCTTGAGGCCCATCACGGCCACGATCTGGCCGGCGCCGACGGACGCGATCTCGGCACGCTTGTTGGCGTGCATCTGGTAGATCTTGCCGATCCGCTCCTTGCGACCCTTGGTGACGTTGAGCACCGAGGATCCGGCCTCGAGGCGGCCTGAGTACAGCCGCAGGTAGGTCAGCTTGCCCAGGTGCGGGTCGGACGCGATCTTGAACGCCAGCGCCGCGAACGGCTCGTCCTCGGACGCCTCACGGGAGTCCTCGATGCTCTCGTCCTTGACGTCGTGGCCCTTGATCGCGCCGACGTCGATGGGCGACGGCAGGTAGTCGATGACGGCGTCGAGCAGGGGCTGGACGCCCTTGTTCTTGAACGCGGAGCCGCACAGCACCGGAACCAGCGAGGCGGCCAGGGTGGCCCGGCGGATGCCGGCCTTGAGCTGCTCGGGCTTGAGGTCGTGCTCGTCGAGGTAGAGCTCGGCGATCTCGTCGTCGTGGTCGGCGAGCGCCTCGATCAGCGTCTGGTGCGCGGCCGCGGCGGCCTCGGCCATGTCGGCCGGGATCTCCTCGACCTCGTAGTCCTCGCCGATCGCGGTCTCGCCGCGCCACACGAGGGCACGCATGCCGACCAGGTCGACGACGCCGATGAAGTCGGCTTCGGCACCGATCGGGAGCTGGAGGACCAGCGGCACGGCGCCGAGGCGCTCACGGATGGTCTTCACGCAGTAGTCGAAGGACGCGCCGGTGCGGTCGAGCTTGTTGACGAAGCACATGCGCGGCACGCCGTACTTGTCGGCTTGACGCCACACGGTCTCGGACTGCGGCTCGACGCCGGCGACACCGTCGAACACGGCGACGGCGCCATCGAGGACGCGCAGGTTGCGCTCGACCTCGACGGTGAAGTCGACGTGACCGGGGGTGTCGATGATGTTGATCTGGGTGTTCTTCCACCAGCAGGTGGTCGCGGCGGACGTGATGGTGATGCCGCGCTCCTGCTCCTGCTCCATCCAGTCCATCGTGGCGCCGCCGTCGTGGACCTCACCGATCTTGTAGTTGATACCGGTGTAGAACAGGATGCGCTCGGTCGTGGTCGTCTTACCGGCATCGATGTGCGCCATGATGCCGATGTTCCGGACGCGAGTCAGGTCGGTGGTGATGTCGGTTGCCACGGGATTACAGCTTCTCTCCGAAGTCGGTGTGGGGGCGGTAGGGGCTCGAGGAGCCGATTACCAGCGGTAGTGCGCGAAGGCGCGGTTGGCCTCGGCCATCTTGTGCGTGTCTTCGCGCTTCTTGACGGCGCCGCCGAGGCCGTTGGAGGCATCGAGGAGCTCGTTCATCAGGCGCTCGGACATGGTCTTCTCGCGACGCTCCGCGGAGTACTTGACCAGCCAACGCAGAGCGAGCGTGGTCTGGCGCGAGGCACGGACCTCGATCGGCACCTGGTAGGTGGCGCCACCGACGCGGCGGCTCTTGACCTCGAGGCTCGGCTTGACGTTGTCGAGCGCGCGCTTGAGCGTGATGACCGGATCGGTGCCGGACTTGTCACGCGTGCCCTCGAGAGCGGTGTAGACGATGCGCTGCGCGGTCTGCTTCTTGCCATCGAGCAGCACCTTGTTGATGAGCTGGGTGACCAGTTGGCTGCTGTAGACCGGATCGGTCTCGATGGAACGCTTCGCCGCGGGACCCTTGCGAGGCATTAGCTCTTCTCCTTCTTCGCGCCGTACTTGCTGCGCCCTTGCTTGCGGCCCTTCACGCCCTGCGTGTCGAGTGAGCCTCGAACGATCTTGTAACGCACACCCGGGAGGTCCTTCACGCGGCCGCCTCGGACGAGCACGATGGAGTGCTCCTGCAGGTTGTGCCCCTCACCGGGGATGTAGGCCGAGACCTCGGTGCCGCTCGAGAGCTTGACACGGGCAACCTTGCGCAGCGCGGAGTTCGGCTTCTTCGGCGTCGTGGTGTACACGCGGGTGCACACGCCACGTCGCTGAGGCGAACCCTTGAGGGCTGGCGTGCTGGTCTTGACCACCTTGGTCTGGCGGCCCTTGCGGACCAGCTGGTTGATCGTGGGCACTACACAACTTCTTTCGTCTACGGTCTGAGCGGGGTGCTGCGCGACGGCAGCCACCACGAAAATCCGAGGGCACGACCGTCAGCCTGAAAGAGTCCAGGCACAGCGCTTAAGACTACCGAATGGCAGCACGAGATACAAAATGGGCCGAGTCGGCCTGACCAGCCAGGAGCTGGGCGAGATGAACGGCCTTGACGTCCGCGAGGTCGTCGAGCTGGGTGCGGCAGGAGAAGCCGTCCGCCAGCACCACCGCGTCGGGGCCGGCATCGCGCACAGCGGGCAGCAATTGGTGCTCCGCGATGGCCACGGAAACGTCGTAATGACCCTTCTCCACGCCGAAGTTGCCGGCGAGTCCACAACATCCGGCCAGACGGGTCACGCTCGCGCCGGTGCGCTCGAGCACCGCCAGGTCGGCCTCGAAGCCCATCACCGACGCCTGATGGCAGTGCGGCTGGACGACGACCTCGGTGCCGGTCAGGTCGGGAGCGGTCCAGCCCTCGGTGCGGTCGAGCAGTTCGGCGAGGGTCAGCACTCCCCCGGCGACCTCGGCCGCTCGCGGGTCGTCGAGCAGCTCGACCGCGTCCGAGCGCAGCACCGAGAGGCACGACGGCTCCAGGCCGACGACGGGCACCCCGGCTGCCACGTACGGATGCAGCTGCTCGACCGCGCGCCCCACCAGCTCACGGGCGGTGTCGAGCTGGCCGGTGGTGATCCACGTCAGGCCGCAACATTGCGGGCGGGCGAGCGTCTCGACCTGGTAACCGGCTGCCTCCAGGACGCCGATGGCCGCCAGACCACCCGCTGTCGAGAAGTACTCGGTGAACGTGTCGGCCCAGATCAGCACTCGGCCCAACTTCGCCGCCCGTGGCCCGGCACCCCCGCCGGGCCCTTTCGCGCTGCGCGACCGCGTGAGTCGGGAGAACCGCTTCGTGGCGAACATCGGCAGGCTCCGCCGCTGGTCGACGCCGGCGATCCACCGGGCGATCGAGCGCAGGCCAGGCGTGCGCAGTCCGAGATTCGCGAGCCAGGCGATCGGCGCCAGCAGCCGGGCCCAGAACGGGAGCCGTCCGAGGACGTAGTGGCTGCGCGGACGCCGCCGGTCGCGGTACGTCTGATGCAGCACCTCGGACTTGTAGGTGGCCATGTCGATGCCGGTCGGGCAGTCATTGAGGCACCCCTTGCAGGAGAGGCACAGGTCGAGGGCTTCGTGCACCTCCGGCGCCGCGAAACCGCCGGTGACGAGACGTCCGTCGACCATCTCCTGCAGGACGCGAGCCCGGCCGCGGGTGGAGTCCTTCTCGTCGCGCGTCGCGAGGTACGAGGGGCACATGACGCCGCCGGAGGCGCTGGAGTCGGCGAGGCACTTGCCGACGCCCGTGCAGCGGTGGACGGCCTGGCCGAAGTCGCCGTCGTCGTGCAGCAGCCGTAGACCCTTCCGAGCCGGGGCGAGGCCCGGCGCCCAGCCACGACCCGACCCGCGCAGGTCGGCGTCGAGCGGCGCGGGCTCGACCAGCACGCCCGGGTTGAGCAGGTTGGTCGGGTCGAAGACGTCCTTGACGGCGCGGAACAGCGCCAGCGTCTCGGCCGAGTACATCAGGGGCAGCAGCTCGGACCGCGCCCGCCCGTCGCCGTGCTCGCCGGACAGCGACCCGCCGTGCGAGGCGGTGAGCCGCGCAGCGTCGGTGACGAAGTCGCGGAAGACGGCGTGGCCGCCCGGCTCGTCGAGCGGGAAGTCGATGCGGATGTGCACGCAGCCGTCGCCGAAGTGGCCGTACGGGTGGCCGTGCACCTGGTGCTGCAGGAGGAGCGCCTCGAAGTCCCGGAGGTAGGCCCCGAGGTTGGCCGGCGGCACTGCGGCGTCCTCCCAGCCCGACAGGCCCGGACGATCGAGCGTGCGAGCCGCGAGCCCGGCGCCCTCCTCGCGGACGCGCCACAGCACGGCCTGCTCGCTGCCTTCGGCGACGTGTCGGTGCTCGAGGGCATCGGATGCGGCGACGACGCGATCCGCGGTGGCCGCCAGCTCGGCAGCATCCTCGCCGGCCAGCTCGACGTAGAGGAAGCCGTCGCCCTTCGGCAGTTCGGGTACCGAGCCCGCGCCGTGGGCGGCCCGATAGACGTCGATGATGCGAGCGCTGAGGCCCTCGCAGGCCACGGGCCCGAACGGCAGCATCGCCGGCACGTCGTCGGCGGCATCGGCCATCGTCGGGTAGCCGAGCACGACGAGGTGGCGCTGCGACGCGTCGCGCACGAGGTCGACGGTGGCGCCGAGCAGGATGCCGAGGGTGCCCTCGGTACCGGCCATGAACGAGGAGACGTCGAAGCCGCGCTCGGGCAGCAGGTGCTCGAGGCTGTACCCGGACACCTGCCGGCTGAACGTGCCCATCTCGGAACGCACCGTCGACAGGCCGCCGGTGACCACGCTCCGCAGGCGCTCCAAGGTCGACGAAGTGGGCTCGATGTCCCGGCCGACGGTGAGCCGCTCACCGGACGCCGTGACGACGTCGAGGCGGGCCACGTTGTCGGCGCTGCGTCCGTAGCCGAGCGCATGATTGCCGCAGGCGTTGTTGCCGATCATCCCGCCGACCGTGCAGCGGGTGTGGGTCGACGGGTCGGGGCCGTAGCGCAGGCCGTGCGGTGCGGCCGCGCGCTGCAGCGAGGCGTGGACCACGCCGGGGTCGACGGTCGCCGTGCGCGCGTCGGGATCGATGGCGTGGACGCGGTTGAGGTGCTTGGCGAAGTCGACCACGACGCCGGCGCCGACGGCGTTGCCGGCGATGGACGTGCCGGCGCCGCGCGCCGTCAGCGGCACACCGGTCGTGGCGCACGCGTCGACGACGGCGAGCACCTCCTCGAGGTGCCGGGGACGGACCACGACGCGCGGCACCACTCGGTAGAGCGACGCATCAGTGCTGTACAGCGCACGGGTGAGGGACGAGTGGTCCACATCCTGCACTCCGAGACGCTGCAGCTCCGCGACGACGTCAGTGGAGGTGCCCGCGACCGCCTCCCGAGTTACCACAGCTCGATCGACTCGTCGAGGATGCCCGCGACGTCCTCCTCGGTGACCTCCCGTGGCGCAGTGGCCAGCAGTCGCTGCTGCTTCATGGTGCCCTCGACGAGCGCGTCGATGTCGCCAGCGCCATAACCCACCTCGGCGAGGCCGGACGGGATGCCGACCTCGCGCATGATGCCGGTGAGCACGCGAGGCAGGTGCTCCGCCGGCTCTCCCGGGAGCTGGGCCCAGTCGGCCGTCGAGCCGCGTGACAGCAGCTCGGCGGCGCGCATGTGCCGCTCCGGAGCCGCCAGGAAGGTGAAGCCGAATGACGCCGGTGCCGTCAGCGCCACGGCCATGCCGTGCGGAACCATCGCGTGGTCCGCGTCGTAGTCCTTCGGCCGAAAGTCACGGACCTGGCCGGCGATGGGATATGCGTTGGCGTGCGGGATGTGCACGCCGGCGTTGCCGAAGCCCAGTCCGGCGAACGTCGCAGCCATCGCGACCTGGGTGCGCGCCGCGAGGTCGGAGCCGTCGTCGACGGCCGTGCGGAACGCCCCAGCCATCAGCACGAGCGCCTGCTCCGACCACATGTCAGCGATCGGGTTGGATCCGCAGTACGGCACGCGCTCGTCGGCGTTCTTGTGCTCGTAGGACCCGTAGGGCCGCGCCGTGTAGCTCTCCAGCGCGTGACACAGGATGTCGAGGCCAGCAGCCGCCGTGACCCCGGACGGCTGGGTCAAGGTGAGCTCCGGGTCGACAACGGCCAGGGTCGGACGCAATCGTGGGTGCGAGATGCCAGTCTTGACGTGCTGCGCCAGGACGTCGAGCACGCAGATCGTGGTGCTCTCGCTTCCCGTGCCAGTGGTGGTCGGGACGGCGACGAGCGGGAGCAACGGGTTCGTTGGCGCCTGGGCCCGTCCGACCGGAGCGTTCACGTAGTCCATGAGGTCGCCGTTATTCGTGACCAGCAGGTTCACGGCTTTCGCGGTGTCGATGCTGCTGCCGCCGCCGATCGCCACGATCGCGTCGAACGGTCCCTCGGAGCGGGCGAAGTCGATGGCCTCGATCATGCTGGCGTCGGTGGGTTCGACCCGAGCCCGGTCGAAGACGATGGCCTCGATCCCGTCCTTGCGCAGGGAGTCGGCGACCTCGGCGGGGGCTCCGGTGGCCGCCACTCCCGGATCGGTGACCACCAGGACGCGTCGGGCGCCCAGCTGGCCGAGGTCGAAGCCGAGCTCGTGCCGCGCGCCAACGCCGAACTTGAGCCCGGGGGCACCATAGGTGAAGACGGTCTCGGGACGCTCGGGCCGGAAGCCTGTCACGCGGCCGCCCTCCTCGGGATGGAAGAATGTGAAGACAGTGCCGAGGATACGACGTGCACATCTGGCGACCGGACAGTGCCGACCATGGGAGGAACGGATGAGAAGTCGGGCCGCCGTCGCCATGGCCGCGACCCTGCTCATCGCCGTCACAGCCGGCTGCGACCAGACCGCTGGAGGTCTGTCACCCGATCCCTCCCGCACGTCCGACCGTCCGTTGCCCGTAGACGTCAGGGAGCACGAGTCCGGGCCGGAGAGCCCGATCGCGTACGGCCTGCAGGTGCCACGCGGCGCCGCCCAGGTCGGTCCGCTGGTGCGCTACCGCAGCAACCGGCTCATCAAGGCGTACAAGCCCGAGCTCGCCGCGGCCCAGGCACAGCGCGACGCCGAGCAGCAGCGCCGTCGCACCGAGGCCGAGGCCAACGGCACTCCGCTGCCGCCACCGACGCCGACGCCCACCACGGAGCCGAGCGACGACACCTTCAACCTGCTCGACACCCCGCCGAAGCCCGACATCACCATCGCCGTGATGCGCATCGACGGTTCGCCCACGCAGGTCGTCCGGCGCATGGTCGCGCAGATCGACACGGTGTTGCCCGAGGCCGGCATCATCCGAAGCGACATCAGCACGTACTGCAGCGCCGAGAACCGGCGGATCACCGGGTGCCACGTGGAAGCGAAGGGCAAGACGGACAACAACCGCGACCTCAGGATCACGCTCGACGTCGACCCCGGCGATCTGAAGTCCCGCACCGCTCCCCCGTCCACCAACATGAACCCGGTGATGGAGCTCAAGGTTGAGTACGTCGGCGATCCCCGCGACGGGCAGCTCAACCGTCAGGGGGACGGAAACATCGACGTCCCCCGCGACGTCACCGCGCCCGACACCTCCGGTCTCATCTGGCCCCGCATGGACGAGGACGCGTCACCCACCACACCGATGCTCAACGACTGGACCGCCCCCCTCGGGTCGACGCTGCTGCTCAGCGGCTTCAAGCCCGGCTTCGCCGCAACGGCGACCACGAAGGCGCTCGATGCCGACCACATCGCGTCGTCGTTCGCTGAAACCGTCGCCGATGAGCCCGCCAAGGACGTGGTGGAAGACCTCAACGAGATCACCACCACCTACATCGCCAAGGGCAAGAACGGCGAGGTCGCGCTGGCCAGCTACGTGCTCTCGGCCCGTGGCTACTACGCGATGCTCTTCTACACGCCGCCTGAGAAGAAGTGATCGAGGTGGTCGAGCACGTGCTCGACCACGGGCAGTAGAGGGCCGGGTGCTGCATCGGGCGAGCGAGGCGGCAGCTCGTCGAGCGGTACCCAGCGCACGAGGTCGGTCGTGCCGTCCAGCTCCACGACGCGGGGCGTGACGGTGGTGTCGACGTCGATCGCGTAGAGCAGGTGGACGCCATGGAAGTCTTCGTACTGGTCACCGCGGCCCACGTCGACCACGTGGACGTCGTGCACATCGACCAGGCGACGTGAGCGGGCGCGTAGACCGGTCTCCTCGTAGAGCTCTCGCTCGACCGCCTCATGCGGCGACTCTCCGTGATCGACACCGCCGCCGGGCAGCGCCCACCACCCGGCCGGGTAGCCGATCGTCGAGATGCGGGTGAGCAGCAGTGCGTCCTCGTGCACGACCACGGCGTAGGCGCCGAGCCGCTGCGTGCGGCGGTGCTCTCCGGCACCGTGGTCCTTCGTCTCGTCCACGTCCCTCCACACGTTCTTCTGAGCCCGGAACAACTAGAGTCAATCACGATGACTGCGCTCGAACCGTTGCCCGTGACGACCTCTCCGCCCAAGGAGCGGGTGGCTTATCTCGACAACGCCCGCTACTGGGTGATGTTGCTCGTCGTCATCGGCCACTCGCTCACTCAGTTCGGCAGCATCGAGTCCGCGCGAGCGGTCTACGTGTGGATCTACGCGTTCCACATGCCGTTCTTCGTCCTCATCTCGGGCTACACCGCGCGACGCTACGTGGGCGACGCTCGGCAGGTGCGACGCATGGTCAGCACGCTGGTCGTGCCTTATCTCATCGTCGAGACGTCGTTGCAGCTGATCACTCGTCACTATGAGGGCGAACCCGATCCGATGTTGATCCTCTCGCCGCAGTGGCTCGCGTGGTTCCTTGCGGCGCTGTTCGTGTGGCGTCTCACGACACCGATCTGGCGGGCCCTGAAATACCCGATCACCACGTCGATCATCATTTCGCTCGCGGTGGGTCTCTTCGAACTTCCGAACGTCCTCTCACTGCCGAAGATCCTCGGCTTCCTCCCGTTCTGGGTCATCGGCCTGCACATGAGCCGCGAACGGTTCGAGCGGCTGACCGAGCGTCCCATCCGTATCGTCTCGGCCATCGTCCTCATCGCGGCGTTCGTGATCTGCTACCGGTATTCCGCCGGGTGGGAAACCGACTGGCTGCTCTGGAAGCAGCGCTACGACGAGTCACCTCTCAGCGCCACCGCCCTCGAGGGCGTCATGCAGCGAGGCGAGCTGCTGGCGATCGGGCTGCTGCTCTCGTTCGCCGCGCTGTCGCTCGTGCCCAAACGCCGCTCCTGGACGACTCGCCTCGGCGGCCGCACCATCTACACCTACCTGCTGCACGGGTACATCGTGCTGATCCTGAGCCTGCAGTTCGATGTGTTCAACCGCATCGAGAAGTTCGGTGTCCTCGCCGTGATCGGCACGATCGTCGGGGCGGTCATCGTGGCCAACCTCCTCATGACGGCGATCGTCGCCAAGGTCTTCCGGCCGGTGTTCGAGCCGAAGCTCACCTGGCTGTTCAGGGAGATCCAGCAGCCGGCCCAGTCGCCGCAACCTCAGGGCGCGCGGAGCGCGCCGGCCGGGCCTGTGGGGCGCTCTAGCGCCCCACAGGAATGAGCGCGACCGCTAGGGAGCGCGCCCCGGCCACTACTCGTACGACGTGAAATCGAAGTCGTCGAGCTGGACCGGGGCGGTGTCCGGCGCACCGAAGCCGTAGTCGTACGACTCGTAGCCGGTGACCGCGTAGGCAGCCTGGCGGGCTTCCTCCGTGGGCTCCACCCGGATGTTGCGGTAGCGGTCCAGGCCGGTGCCGGCCGGGATCAGCTTGCCGATGATGATGTTCTCCTTGAGACCACGGAGGTTGTCGGACTTGCCGTGGATCGCCGCGTCGGTGAGGACACGGGTGGTCTCCTGGAAGGACGCCGCCGACAGCCACGACTCGACGGCGAGCGAGGCCTTCGTGATGCCCATGAGCACCGGACGACCCGAGGCGGGAGTGCCGCCCTCGGCCACGACGCGACGGTTCTCTTCCTCGAACCGGGCACGGTCCGCCAAGTCACCGGGGATGAGCAGCGAGTCGCCCTGCTCGATGACCGTCACGCGACGGAGCATCTGGCGCACGATGATCTCGATGTGCTTGTCGTGGATGGCCACACCCTGGCTGCGGTAGACCTCCTGGACCTCGTCCACGAGGTGCTCCTGCGCCCGACGGACGCCGAGGATGCGCAGGACTTCCTGCGGATCCGGGGTGCCGTGCGTGAGCTGGTCGCCGACCTCGACGCTGTCGCCGTCCTGCACCAGCAGGCGGGACCGCTTCGTGACCGGGAACTCCAGCGGCTCGGAGCCGTCATCGGGCGTGACGACGATCTTGCGGGTCTTGTCGGTGTCGTCAATGGTGACGCGACCGGCGACCTCGGTGATCGGCGCCTTGCCCTTGGGCTGACGGGCTTCGAACAGCTCGACGACGCGGGGCAGACCGTGGGTGATGTCGTCACCGGCCACACCACCGGTGTGGAAGGTACGCATGGTCAGCTGCGTGCCGGGCTCACCGATCGACTGGGCCGCAATGGTGCCGACGGCCTCGCCGATGTCGACGAGCTTGCCGGTGGCCAGCGACCGTCCGTAGCACTTGGCACAGGTTCCGGCCTTGGCCTCGCAGGTGAGGACCGTGCGGACTCGCACCTCTTCGATGCCGGCAGCGACCAGCTGGCCGATCTCGACGTCGCCGAGGTCGCCTCCGGCCTCGACCAGGACCTTCTTGGACTTCGGGTCGGTGATGGCGACCGCTGCGTTGCGCGAGTACGCCGAGGTCTCGACGTTCTCGGCCGGCACCAGGGTGCCGTCCTCGAGACGGGTCGCGATGACCTTGGGCAGACCGCGCTCGGTGCCACAGTCATCCTCACGGATGATGACGTCCTGGCTGACGTCGACGAGTCGACGGGTCAGGTAGCCGGAGTCGGCCGTACGGAGCGCCGTGTCGGCCAGGCCCTTGCGAGCGCCGTGGGTGGCGATGAAGTACTCGACCACCGACAGGCCCTCACGGAAGTTGGCCTTGATCGGGCGCGGGATGATCTCGCCCTTGGGGTTCGCCACCAGGCCTCGCATGGCGGCGATCTGGCGCACCTGCATCATGTTTCCGCGAGCACCGGAGTTGACCATCATGTAGATGGGGTTGTCCTCGTGGAAGGTCTTCTCCATCTCGAGTGAGACCTCGGCGGTGGCCTGGGTCCAGATCTCGATGAGCTCCTGGCGACGCTCGTCCTCGGTGATGAGGCCCTTGTCGAACTGCTGCTGGACCTTGGCCGCCTGAGCCTCGTACGTGGCGAGGATCTCGGGCTTGCGCTCCGGCGTGACGACGTCCTCGATGGAGATCGTGACGCCCGAACGAGTGGCCCAGTGGAAGCCGGTGTCCTTGAGCGCGTCGAGGGCGACACCCACGTCGACCTTGGAGTAGCGCTCGGCGAGGTCGTTGACGATGACGCCGAGCTGCTTCTTGCCGACCTGGAAGTTGACGTAGGGGTAGTCCTCGGGCAGCGCCTCGTTGAAGATCGCACGACCGAGCGTCGTCTCCATCGTCTCGACGGTGCCTTCGGCGTTGGCGATGCGGATCTTGACCTTGCTCTGCAGGCTGATCTCGCTGTGGTCGAAGGCCATGACGGCCTCGGCCATCGAGCTGAACCCGCGGCCCTCGCCCGGCTGGCCGTCACGCTCGAGCGTGAGGAAGTACAGCCCGATGACCATGTCCTGGGTGGGCATGGTGACGGGGCGACCGTCGGCCGGCTTGAGGATGTTGTTCGTCGAGAGCATGAGGATGCGGGCCTCGGCCTGCGCCTCGGCGCTCAGCGGCAGGTGCACAGCCATCTGGTCGCCGTCGAAGTCGGCGTTGAACGCCGAGCAGACGAGCGGGTGGATCTGGATGGCCTTGCCCTCGATGAGCTGCGGCTCGAAGGCCTGGATGCCCAGACGGTGCAGGGTGGGTGCGCGGTTGAGCAGCACCGGGTGCTCGGTGATGACCTCTTCGAGGACGTCCCACACCTCGGCGCGCACGCCACGCTCGACCATGCGCTTGGCGCTCTTGATGTTCTGCGCGTGGTTGAGGTCGACGAGCCGCTTCATGACGAACGGCTTGAACAGCTCGATCGCCATCTGCTTCGGCAGGCCGCACTGGTGCAGCTTGAGCTGCGGGCCGACGACGATGACCGAACGGCCGGAGTAGTCGACGCGCTTGCCGAGCAGGTTCTGACGGAAGCGACCCTGCTTGCCCTTGAGCATGTCGGAGATCGACTTCAGCGGACGGTTGCCCGGTCCGGTGACCGGACGGCCGCGACGGCCGTTGTCGAACAGTGAGTCCACGGCCTCCTGGAGCATCCGCTTCTCGTTGTTGACGATGATTTCCGGCGCACCGAGGTCGAGCAGGCGCTTGAGTCGGTTGTTCCGGTTGATCACGCGGCGGTAGAGGTCGTTGAGGTCGGACGTGGCGAAGCGGCCACCGTCGAGCTGGACCATCGGGCGCAGCTCCGGCGGGATGACCGGGACCGCGTCGAGGACCATGCCCTCGGGACGGTTGCTGCTGCCGAGGAAGGCCGAGACGACCTTCAGGCGCTTGAGCGCGCGGGTCTTCCGCTGACCCTTGCCGGTGGCGATGATCTCGCGCAGCGACTCGGCCTCGGCGTCGAGGTCGAAGCTCTGCAGGCGCTTCTGGATCGCCATGGCGCCCATGTAGCCCTCGAAGTACTTGCCGAAGCGGTACGTCATCTCGCGGTAGAGCAGCTCGTCGCCCTCGAGGTCCTGGACCTTGAGGTTCTTGAAGCGGTCCCACACCTCGGTGAGGCGGTCGATCTCGCGCTGCACGCGGTCGCGACGCTGGCGAGCCTCGCGCTCGGCGGCGTCCTTGACCTTGCGCTTGGCGTCGGCCTTGGCTCCCTCGGCCTCGAGGGCCTTCATGTCCTCTTCGAGCTTGGACATGCGCTCGTTGACCTCGGTGTCGCGACGCGTCTCGAGCTGCTTGATCTCGAGGTCGATCTTGGTCTCCAGCGATGAGAGGTCGCGATGACGTGCGTCCTCGTCGACTTGCGTGATCATGTAGGCCGCGAAGTAGATGACCTTCTCGAGGTCCTTCGGGGCGAGGTCGAGCAGGTAGCCGAGCCGGCTCGGCACGCCCTTGAAGTACCAGATGTGCGTGACCGGAGCGGCGAGCTCGATGTGACCCATGCGCTCGCGGCGCACCTTGGAGCGAGTGACCTCGACGCCACAGCGCTCGCAGATGATGCCCTTGAAGCGCACGCGCTTGTACTTGCCGCAGTAGCACTCCCAGTCGCGGGTGGGGCCGAAGATCTTCTCGCAGAACAGGCCGTCGCGCTCGGGCTTGAGCGTGCGGTAGTTGATCGTCTCAGGCTTCTTGACCTCGCCGAACGACCACGCGCGGATGTCGTCCGCGGTGGCGAGGCCGATCTTGAGCTGATCGAAGAAGTTCACATCAAGCACGTTGGCTTCTTTCCCTGACGTAGTTCTGGAATTCTGGGTGGGTGTCCGAGCACTGGTCTCGATCAAGAGAGGTGCTCAGACCTCCTCGACTGAGCTGGGTTCGCGGCGGGACAGGTCGATGCCGAGCTCCTCGGCGGCCCGGAAGAGATCCTCTTCCGCGTCGCGCATCTCGACGGCGGTGCCGTCGGAGGAGAGCACTTCGACGTTGAGACACAGGGACTGCATCTCCTTGACCAGCACCTTGAACGACTCCGGGATGCCGGGCTCCGGGACGTTCTCGCCCTTGACGATGGCCTCGTAGACCTTGACGCGGCCGAGGATGTCGTCGGACTTGATCGTCAGGAGCTCCTGCAGTGCGTAGGCGGCACCGTAAGCCTCGAGGGCCCAGACCTCCATCTCACCGAAGCGCTGGCCACCGAACTGGGCCTTACCGCCGAGCGGCTGCTGGGTGATCATCGAGTACGGACCGGTCGAGCGGGCGTGGATCTTGTCGTCGACCAGGTGGTGCAGCTTGAGCATGTACATGTAGCCGACCGAGATCGGGTCGGGGAACTGCTCGCCGGATCGTCCGTCGAACAGCACCGCCTTGCCGTCGGCGCCGACCAGGCGGTCGCCGTCGCGGTTGGGCAGCGTGGAACCCAGGAGTCCGGTGATCTCGTCCTCGCGGGCGCCGTCGAACACGGGCGTGGCGATGTTGGAGTTGGCCGGCGCCTTGAGGGCACCGATCTTCTTCAGTCGCTTCTGCCAGTCCTCGGTCTGACCCTCGACCTGCCAGCCGTTCTTCGCGACCCACCCGAGGTGAGTCTCGAGGACCTGGCCGACGTTCATGCGGCCGGGGACGCCGAGCGGGTTGAGGACGATGTCGACGGGCGTGCCGTCCTCGAGGAACGGCATGTCCTCGACGGGGAGGATCTTGGAGATGACGCCCTTGTTGCCGTGGCGGCCCGCGAGCTTGTCGCCGTCGCTGATCTTGCGCTTCTGCGCGACGTAAACCCGCACGAGGTGGTTGACGCCCGGGCTGAGCTCGTCGCCCTCTTCGGCGTTGAACACGCGCACGCCGATGACGGTTCCGGACTCGCCGTGGGGCACCTTCAGCGAGGTGTCGCGCACTTCGCGCGCCTTCTCACCGAAGATCGCCCGGAGCAGTCGCTCCTCGGGGGTCAGCTCGGTCTCGCCCTTGGGCGTGACCTTGCCGACGAGAACGTCGCCGTTGTTGACCTCGGCGCCGATGCGGATGATGCCGCGCTCGTCGAGGTCGGCGAGCATCTCCTCGGAGACGTTCGGGATGTCGCGGGTGATCTCCTCCGGGCCCAGCTTGGTGTCGCGGGCATCGACCTCGTGCTCCTCGATGTGGATCGAGGTGAGGAGGTCGTCCTGGACGACGCGCTGGGAGAGGATGATCGCGTCCTCGTAGTTGTGACCCTGCCAGGGCATGAACGCGACCAGCAGGTTCGTGCCGAGGGCCATCTCGCCCTCGTCGGTGCACGGACCGTCGGCCAGCGGAGCGCCGACCTCGACCCGGTCGCCCTCGCCGACCAGCGGGCGCTGGTTGGTGCAGGTGCCCTGGTTGGAGCGGCGGAACTTCGCCAGGCGGTACGTGGTGTACGTGCCCTCGTCCTCCATGACCTCGATCGCGTCGGCCGAGACCTCCTTGACGACACCCGCCTTCTTGGCGACGGTGACGTCGCCGGCGTCGACGGCGGCACGAAACTCCATGCCGGTACCGATGAGCGGGGCGTCGTTGCGGATGAGCGGGACGGCCTGGCGCTGCATGTTGGAACCCATGAGCGCGCGGTTGGCGTCGTCGTGCTCGAGGAACGGGATCAACGCGGTCGCGACCGACACCATCTGGCGCGGCGAGACGTCCATGTAGTCGACCTCGGCAGCCGGGCGGAGCTCGGCCTCGCCGCCACGCTGGCGCACCAGCACGGCGTCGTCGACGAACTTGCCGGTGTCGGTGAGCGGCGAGTTGGCCTGGGCGATGATGTAGCGGTCCTCGTCGGTGGCCGTGAGGTAGTCGACCTGGTCGCTGACCTTGCCCTTGGCGACCTTGCGGTACGGCGTCTCGACGAAGCCGAAGGAGTTGATGCGCCCGTACGACGCGAGCGAGCCGATCAGGCCGATGTTCGGGCCTTCCGGGGTCTCGATCGGGCACATGCGGCCGTAGTGCGACGGGTGGACGTCGCGGACCTCGTAGCCGGCGCGCTCACGCGACAGACCACCCGGGCCGAGGGCCGACAGACGACGCTTGTGCGTCAGGCCCGCGAGCGGGTTGTTCTGGTCCATGAACTGGCTCAGCTGCGACGTGCCGAAGAACTCCTTGAGCGCCGCGACCACCGGGCGGATGTTGATCAGCGTCTGCGGCGTGATGGCCTCGACGTCCTGAGTGGTCATGCGCTCGCGGACGACCCGCTCCATGCGGGCCAGGCCGGTGCGGAGCTGATTCTGGATCAGCTCGCCGACCGTGCGCATGCGGCGGTTGCCGAAGTGATCGATGTCGTCGGCCTCGACGATGGTGGAGCCGGCCGGTGCGGCGATCTCCGTCTCACCGGCGTGCAAGGCCACGACGTACCTGATGGTCGCGACGATGTCGTCGATGGTGAGGGTCTGCTGGTTGAAGACTTCCTCGACACCGAGCTTCTTGTTGATCTTGTAGCGGCCGACCTTGGCGAGGTCGTAGCGCTTGGAGTTGAAGTAGTAGTTGTCGAGCAGCGTCTGGGCAGCCTCGCGCGACGGCGGTTCACCCGGGCGCAGCTTGCGGTAGATGTCGAGCAGGGCCTCGTCCTGGCCGGCGACGTTGTCCTTCTCGAGGGTGAGGCGGATCGACTCGTACTGGCCGAACTCCTCGAGGATCTCGGCCTCGCTCCAGCCGAGCGCCTTGAGCAGGACGGTGACGCTCTGCTTGCGCTTGCGGTCGAGGCGGACGCCGACGAGATCGCGCTTGTCGATCTCGAACTCCAGCCACGCGCCACGCGACGGGATGACCTTCGCGGTGTAGATGTCCTTGTCGGACGTCTTGTCGGGCGTGCGCTCGAAGTAGACGCCCGGCGAGCGGACGAGCTGGCTGACGACGACACGCTCGGTGCCGTTGATGATGAAGGTGCCCTTGTCGGTCATGAGCGGGAACTCGCCCATGAACACGGTCTGGGACTTGATCTCGCCGGTCTCGTTGTTCATGAACTCGGCGGTGACGAACAGCGGCGCGGCGTACGTGACGTCGCGGTCCTTGCAGTCCTCGACCGAGTACTTCGGAGGCTCGAAGCGGTGGTCGCGGAACGACAGGCTCATCGTCTCGGAGAAGTCCTCGATCGGGGAGATCTCCTCGAAGATCTCCTCCAGGCCGGACTTGGGCGAGACGTCTGAACGGCCGGCGGCGAGGGCCTCCTCGACACCCGCCTTCCAGGAGTCTGACCCGATCAGCCAGTCGAAGCTGTCGGTCTGCAGCGCAAGCAGCTCCGGAACCTCGAGAGGCTCGGCGATCTTGGCGAAGGAGATGCGACGGGGTGCGTTCTGAACAGGTACGGCGGTAGTGCGCGAGGCGGCCAAGTGGGGATCCTTCCAAGGGCTCGCTGTGTGTCACAGGTGGGTGGCACGGTATGAACTTTGGTGCGCACGCCAATTGACCCCGGTCAAGGGCACCGAAAAGCAGACGGGCGGGCGCGAACCTCCAGTCTAACCCTGCATACCGAACGAATGCAAGCCGGGTGCTTGACAAACGTGCAACCGGTAGGGAACGCTATTCGGCTTTGTCTGCAATGCCAGCGACCAGGCCGGCCTTTCGCCTCGCTTTACAAGGCTTTGACGTTGTCGACGAGCCAGGCTCCTTCGAGCTTGACCATGTTGACCTCGATGCGGTTGCCGAAGACGGTCGGCTGGTCCGCACCGTCGGCCACCCGGGCTTGGTCGATGAAGACCAGGATCGTGGCCGCGTCTGCTCGGCACGTGCTGCCGCACTCGACCGCGGCGGCGTTGCGGACCGTGGCCTTCACCTGGATCTTGCGCTGCGGCGCCAGGTCCTGGAGTGCCGGGGCGATCGAGGTGAACTTCTTGGCGAACGCAGGTGTCATCGTCTTCTTGGATGCGCTCAGGTGCTCGCCCAGCCGGTTGTACTGGTAAGTGAAGATCGTCTCGGCGGCCGTTGCCGCGGTGGTCGTGGCCTTCTCGTGGGCCTCGACGATGCCGTTGTGGTCGCGCCACTCGCTGAAGCCCTTGAAGCCGAACACCGCGCCGAACACCAGGGCGGCAACGGTCAGGGCGGCCAAGGCGCCGAACCGTCCGGACAGGGACGGCACGCGGAGGCGACGGGTGCGTGACTCGGGCTTGGTCAGCGGAGCCTCGGCCACGGGACGCGACGGCGCTTCGGGAGCGCCGGGCTTGGGGGCCTTGGACTTCGGCGGCTTCGGCGGCGCTGGCGTCTTGGGCGGCGGCGGCTTCGATGGCGTACGGACCTTGGCCGCCCGCTTGACGACCGAGGTCTTCGGAGCAGGTGTACCGGGCTTCGACTCGCCCGCGATGCGACGGCGGCGCGGCGGCTGGGGTGTGCTCACTGGCCGCCTCCGGTCGTGTCGGGGCTCGGCGTCGGCTCATCGATTGATGCGCCGAGACGGGGCACGGCGTCGAACTCCCGCACGCGCCATTCACCCTGGTAGCGGCCCAGAGTGACCGTCCAGCGGAACCGCCGCTCGACGGCTGTCTTCTGGCGGGTGGACTTGACCGATGCGTTGACGGCGACGAGCACGACCGCGGAGTCCTCGTCGATGGAGTCGACGGCGGTGGCGAGGACCTTCGCGTTGCCGCTGGACTGCTTCTTGTCCTCGATCGCGCCGAACATGGCGTCGGTGATCTTGGCGAACTCCTTGTAGTACGACGGGGTCATCAGCGCCTTCACCCGTCGCTGGTAGTCCGCCTTCTTGTCGACCGAGTAGGTGTTGAACGTGACCGCGAAGTCGCTGGCCCGGGTGACGGCCTCCTGCCGCTCGCTTCGAAAGTCGCCGCCGCCGGCGAAGGACGGCAGCAGCAACCCGCCGACACCCACGAGCACGCCGACGACCGTGAGGATCGACAACAGGCGGACAGGTGTGGCCGGTGGGTTCAGTTCGAGGCTGGACCGAGCAGAAGCCACTTCCAACTGTCCTTTCCGGAGTCCGATGCCGCAGCCGAGCGGTGGTACGGGTGGCTGGTGTCGCCGCTGCCGCCGTTCCTGTGGAATTCGACGCGCGACGGATTGAAACCGACCTTGTCTGGATTGTTGCAGTTGGTTCCAACGTCGAACTCGATGTCGTCGAGCTGGTCGGGCGGGCGGATCGCCCGATAGGCCTCGTTGTCGGGAGCGCCCTTGGCGAACGTGCAGACTTCGTTCGCCTGGTTCTGCCCGGTCTCGGGGGTCGGATTCGGCGTCAGCACCAGGCCGATCCGACCGGCCCAGTTCTCGAACTCGTTGCCGGGCTCGGTCTGGCTCGTCGCCGTGAACGAGCCGTGGATCAGGTACGGGAACAGGATCGAGATGACCTCGATGCCCTTGTGGAACTCATCGATCGACTTCGTCGTCGTGTTCAGGTCGTTGAAGATCGATTGGAGGTCGTTCTGGTTCTCATGGACGACGTTCCTGACCAGCTTCGCGCTCGACGACCCCTCGTCGAAGAGCCTGCGGATGTCCTTGTCGGACTTCACGAGGGTGTCCGACAGCAGGGCCAGGTCGTGGGTGAACGACACGAACTGGCCGCGCTTGTCGACGAGGGTCCGCAGAACGGTCGACGAGCCACGGATCAGCGAACGCGTGACCGCGAAGTTGTCGTCGGCGGACTGGATGAACTGGGTCATCGTGTCGATGATGACCGACAGGTCCTCGCCGTTGCCGGCGAACGCGATGCCGAGCTCGTTCACCAGGGTCTTGAGTGACTCGGTGTCGACCGACCCCACGAAGTTGCTGGCGTCGATCAGGATCTTCGTGGTATCGATCGGCACGCTCGTGCGGGCCAACGGGATGTTGCTGCCGGCGTGGAGGTACGGCGCGCTGTTGCTCAGTGGTTGCAGGTCCATGAACTGCTCACCGACGGCTGACTTGTTGGCGACCAGCGCCTTGACGTCGTCGGAGATCTTCGGGGCGCTGTTCTCGATGTCCAAGGTGGCGCGGACGCCGTTCTCGGTGAACTGGAGCTTGCCGATCTTGCCGACCGCGATGCCCCGGTAGGTGACCTCGGCGCCGGCGAAGATGCCGCCGGAGTCCTTGAGGTCCGCGGTGACCGGGAACGATCGGTCGACGAAGAGCCGGTCGATGTTGGCGTACCGGCCGCCCACGAAGGCGCCACCGAGGACGGTGACGATCGCGAAGATCATCAGCTGGATCTTGGTGAGTCGGGTGATCATGAGGTCATCGCCGGTCCTACCAAAAGCCGTCCGAAGCCGCTCTGCTGCGACCTGGTCACGCTGCTGTACGCCGGAGCCCGGCACACCTTGAGCAAGGAACAGACCACCGTGGGTTGACCACTGCCAGGCTTCGGATTCAGACCGCCCAGCAGATTCGGCAGCTTCGGCAGAGCCGGGCCCGGGGTGACGGCCTGAGTCTGCGCGTTGGCGGCGAACGGCAGGGGCGTCGGCTGTCCGGTATTCAGGATTCCGAGGAGGAGCTGAGCGGCCTGCTCGGCATTCAGGGCCAGGTTGATGTCCAGGTTGATGTAGTCGCCGAAGCACGCGCCGTTCCGGACGATCGGCACGGTGTCTTCTGCACAGCTGGACATGGCGCGTTCCACTCCACCGAACAGGCTGTCCGGGAACGGGTACGTCAGCAGGGTGAAGGCGTTGGAGATGCTGTCGCCAGCGTTCGCGAGCTCACGGAGCACGGGCTCCAGCGACCTCAGGTCTTTGATCGTGTCGCGCTTCGAGCGCCGGATGACGCTGGTCGCGACGTGGCTGAGCCGATCCAGCGCCTTGAGCAGCTTGATGAGATTGCCGCGCTGCTTGTCGAGGATACGGAGGGCCGGTGGGATGTCGTCCAGGGCCGCGTTGATCGCTTTCCGCTGGTTGGTGGTCGCGATCGACAAACGGTTGATCTTCTCCAAGGCGTCCAGGATCGACTGCTTGTTGTTGTCGAGGACGGTGATGAAGGTGTTCGAGCTCTTCAGCAGCTCCTTGACCTGCGGCTCGTTGCCTTCGAGCGTCTTGTTGAGCTCCTTGACGATCGTGTTGGTCTTCTCCAACCCGCCGCCGTTGAACAGCAGGGCCGCGGCGCTCAGGATCTCTTCGAGCTCGGGGTTGCGACCGGACCGCTCGAGCGGGATGACGTCGCCGCTGCTGAGTCGACCCGTGCCGCCACCCTGCGGCGTGGCGATGGAGACGAACTTCTCACCGAGAAGGCTGGTCTGGCGGATGGTCGCCTCGGCGTCGTCCGGCAGCTGGGTGTCGCCGTTGATCTGCATCGTGACGACGGCATGCCAGCCCTTGAGTGAGATGCCGGTGACCTTGCCCACCGAGACGTCGTCGACGCGAACGCCGCTCTGCGGCACGAGGTCGAGCGCGTCGCGGAACTCCGCCTTGATCGTGTAGGGGTGATCGCCGAGGTCGGCACCACCGGGCAGCGGGAGCTCGTAGGGCGAGAACCCGCAGCCGCTCATGGCCACCGCCACCGCGGTGGCGATGATGCCGAGGCGAACTCGCGATCGTGAGGTCATCATCATGGCCCCAGCAATCCGTCGAGCAGGCCCTTGAGCGACGGGCAGAGCGCCTCGCCCCCCGGGATGACCTCGCCGCCGAAGATCACGTTGCAGAGGACGCCCGGGATGGTCTCAGGATTTGCCAGGAGGCCGCCGAACGTCTCGCCGAGATCGGCGCGAGCGTCCAGGGTGCCGGTCTTCGCGCTGCCGCCCGCCAAACCGAGATTGCCCAAAGCCACCGGCGCGTCGATGAGCGTGTGCTCGATGTCTTCGTTGTGCCGCGCCAGGACCTCGGCGAGGCTGGCGAGGTTGTCGATGTTGTGACGCAGCGTGGTGCGGTTGTCCTTGATCAGACGACGCACGTCGATCAGCGCCTTGCTGAGGAACTCCAGGGTCTTGGCGAGGTCGTGGCGCTCACCCTCGAGCACGTTGGAGACGCGCGCCGTGCTGTCGAAGAACGACCGCACGTTCGCGTCATTGCGGTTCAACAGCTGGACGAACTGCTCGATCTCGCGGATGCCCCCGAACAACTCCTCCTTGTTGTTGGACAGCGTGGTACTGAGTTTGCCGAAGTTGTTCAGCGTCTCGTGGAGCTGCTGACCCTGCCCCTTGAGCTGCGTGGCGGAGTCCTCGATCAAGCTCGACAGGGACCCGTTCTTGTTCGCGCCCTGGGGTCCGAGCGCGATCGACAGGTCGTCGAGTGATTTGAAGATCTCGTCGAGCTCGACCGGTACCTCGGTGCGGTCGACGCCGAGCTTGGCGTTGTTGGGCAGCACGGCACCACCGGAGTAGGCGGGCGCGAGCTGGACGAAGCGGTCGCCCACGATGGCCGGGGAGATCACGACGGCCTTCACGTCGGCCGGGAGGCGCACGTCCGGCGAGTACGTGAGTGTCACCTGCACGTAATCGCCCTTCGCCTTCAGCTCCTTCACCGTGCCGACGGGCACACCGAGGATACGGACGTCCGAACCCTTGTACAGCGAGTTCACCCGAGTGAAGTCGACCGTGAGCGTCCGCTCCACGTCGTTCCTGGAGAAGACGATCACGACGGCGGCCACGAGCGCCAGCACGACGAACACGGTGAGGACCTTGGTGAGGCCGGCGAAACGAGAGAAGATGTTCATCAGCCGCCCCCAAACCTGATGAAGACGTCCCACCACGGGCCGACGCCCAGCGAGTTGGAGAGCGCGTGGGCAAAGCCGGGGACGATGCGCAAGGCCTCGTCGAGGCTCGCCTCATTCTGGCGCAACATGTCCGTGACGGTCTCCAGCTGCTGCAGGGCCGGCTTGAGGTCGGATCGCACGTCCTTGACCAGGGCGCGGAGCTCACGGGAGATCGCGGTGGTCGAGACGAGCAGGCGGTGCACGGCCGCGCGGCGAGCGCTCACCGCATCGAACAGCACAGTCGCGTCCTTGAACAGTCGCTCGAGGTCGGGCCCGGTGGCGTTGAGGACGGCGGAGACCTTCTTGAGATTGACCAGCAACGTGTTGATCTGCTGGTCACGAGCCGCCAGGTTGGCGGAGAGGTTGGACACACCCTTGATCGCGCCGCGGAACTCCTTCGGCGTCCGGGCCGCGATCTTGGCCAGGACGTCGAGGGCTTTCGAGACCTCGTCGATGTCGAGCTCGTCGGTGGTGGTGCTGAGGTCGGAGAACGCCTCCACCACGTTGTACGGCGGGACGGTACGGGACAACGGGATCGTCGAACCCTTCTTGAGCTCGCCAGAGCCCGCGGGCATGATCGCGAGGAACTCCGCCCCGAGGAGCGTGCGTACCTTGATCGCCGCGCCGGTGTCGCGGCCCAGCTCGGTGCCCTTGTCGAGCTTGAACGTCACGTCGACGTGATCGCCCTTGAGCTCGATGTCGCCCACGTTGCCCACCGCGACGCCGGCGACGCGGACCTCGTTGCCGGCCTTGAGTCCGCCGACCTCGGCGAACTGCGCCTTGTAGGTGTCGCCGGCACCGATGATGGGCAGTCGATCGGCGCGGAACGCAGCGAGCATCAGCAGGGCGATCGCGACGAAGCCGATGATGCCGATCACCACGGTGTTCTGTTCGCGGAAGGGTTTCATGGCTGCGGCCCCTCCACTGTGTCGCACCTGGTGCCGCTGGGCGAGACGTTCAGGAGCGTGCCGAGGATCTGCTGCAGCTGCAGGGGGATGCCGGCGTCGAGCTTGACCGTGAGCACGCAGAGGTACTGGTTGAAGATGCTTCCGCTCTCCACGAAGTGGCCGATCTTGTTCATCTTGATCGGCATGAGCTTGAGGGAGTCCTCGAGCTTGCCCAGGGTGGGTTGGTCACTCAGGTTCTTGGAGAGGCGGCGCAGCTGCTTGACGTCGTCGCGGATGAGCGGCCGACCGTCGACCAGCAGGCTAGCGGTCTCCTCGGTGAGCTGCGAGACGGAGTCGAGCGAGTTGAGGATGGCGTGCCGATCCTGCTTCAGGCCTCCGACGAACCGGCGCAGGGTGAGGATGGTGTTCTTGAGCTCGACGTCACGAGTGCCGATCATGTCGAGGACCTCGGAGAGGTTCGTCACGACATCGCCGATCAGCTTGTCCCTCCCGGCGAGGGTGTTCGTCAACGACGAGACCCGGCCGAGGAGGCTCTGGATGTTGCCGGCCTCGCCCTGCAGTGTCTGGACGATCTCGAACGCGAGCTTGTTGGTGTCCTCGGGATTGAGCGCCTCGAACACCGGCTTGAACCCGTTGAGCAGCACGTTGAGGTCGAGCGCGTCCTGCGTGCGGGAGAGCGGGATCGTGCTCCCGGGGCGCAGAACGGCGGTGCTTCCATCAGCCCCCTGCGCGAGAGACATGTAGCGCTGGCCCACGAGGTTGCGGAATCGCAGCGTGGCCGTCGTGTTCTGGGTGAGCTGGACGTCGGGATCGGTGGTGAAGGTGACCAGGGCCTTGTCCTTCTGGACGATCTCCACCTTGCTGATCGCGCCGATGGACACGCCGGCGATGCGCACGTCGTCGCCCTTCGCGACGCCGGTGACATCGGTGAAGAGGGCCTTGTACTCGTCCTTGGCCCCGAAGCCACCGTTGCTCAAGGTGAGCCCGAGGACGATCGTGGCCATGCCGGTGAGCGCCATGAACACCAGCAGCTTGATGAGGGCTGACAACGATTCAGAGTCCAGCTTCATCGGGCGTTCACCCCCGCTCCACGGACGACCGGGCTGATCAGGAGGGAGGCGACGTCAGGGACGTCGGCGACGGGCACGCCACTCGTGGCAGCGGCCATGCGATTCAGCTCGGCACGCTGCGCGGGTGAGTCGATCCCGAGCAGGCTCGGCTCGAAGTATCCGGCACCCTGGAGTGTGGCGACGGCGGCCCGCTGATAGTCGGCGGGCGTTCCGAGCTTGCCGTTGTGCGGGTTCTTCACGCCGATCATCTTGAAGACACTGGGATCCGGTCCGGGCCACGGGTTCGCCTGGCTCCAGGGGTTCTCGCCGGCCGCGAACTTGTCGAGGTCGTCGCACACCGTGCCCAGCCCTCGCGGGCCTCCATCCGGCCGGTCGCCGTGAATGTTCGGATTGGCGCCGTCCTGGGCATCGAGCGCCGCTTGCGTCGGGATGACCGGGTGCTCGTCCGTCGCCGGATCGTTCGTGATCTGGTAGGCCGGGCCTGGCTGGGGCGAGATCGTCTCGAGGTCGATGTGCAGCGTCAGCCCGCGGAACACGCTGTCGAGCCGTTCCTCGATGAGTCGTTTGTAGGCCTTGAAGAAGCACGGGAAGGTCGAGGAGTACTTCTCCGCGATCCCGAGCGGAGTCACGCTCTGCGCGGCGACCGCGACCATGTCCTCGCCACTGGCCGCGAAGAGCACCCGCAACTCGTCGGCCAGGCGCCTGCTCTCGTTGAAGAACGCTGCGAGCGCCGTGCGCTTGGCGACGATCGTGTGGCTCGTCGTCACCGAGTTCTTCAGCAGCCGGCCGAACGTGGGCATGCTGCCGGCGTAGGAGTCGGAGACCTGTCCGAGCTTGATGATGTCGTCGACCGCGGCCTGCGACTCGGGATTGAATTTCTTGAGGTAGTTGTTCAGCGTGACCAGCGTGTTGCCGAAGTCTTCACCCCGGCCCTCGAAGGTGGATGCCAACGCCGACAGCGTCGTGGCGAGGTTCTGCGGGTCGACAGCGGTGAGGAGCGGATAGATGTCCTTCAGCAGCTTCTCGAGCTCGATGGGGACGATCGCGCCGCGGATGGTGTCGCCGGCCTTCAGCTTGGTGCCATTGGGGGTGTCCGACGGGATCAGCGAGATGTACTTCTCACCGAACAGCGTCTTGGGGACGATCTGGGCGGTGACATCGGCCGGCACCTCGTTGATGAGCTTGGGGTTCATGCCCAGCGTGAGGTTGACCTCGCCGCCCTCGGCCTTCACGTCGCGCACTTCGCCGACGATCATGCCGCGCAGCTTGACGTCGGCGTTTTCGGGGAGGCTGAGGCCGGCCTTGGCGCCGGTGAGGGTGACGTTGTCGTAGTTGACGAAGGACTTGTTGAAGAACGCCCACGTCAGCCACACCATCAGCACCATGAAGGCGATCAGCATCGTGCCCAGGGCCCGCTTGGACCCAGAGCGTTCAGCGAACGGAATGCGAGCCACCGATCAACCCGCCAATCGGACGGTGACGGTGGTGCCCCAGATCGCCATGGACGCGAGCAGATCGACGACGTTGACGGCGACGATCGAGGTACGGACCGCGCGGCCCACCGCGACACCCACGCCGGCAGGTCCACCACTGGCGTAGTAGCCGTAGTAGCAGTGGATCAGGATGACGACGACGGCGAAGATCAGCACCTTGCCGAATGACCACAACACATCGCCTGGAGGCAGAAATGTATTGAAGTAATGGTCATAGGTGCCAGAGCTCTGCCCATTGATCTGGGTGATCGTGACCCGGGTCGCGAAGTACGACGACAGCAGGCCCACGATGTAGAGCGGCACGATGGCGATGAGGCCGGCGAGCACCCGTGTGGTGACCAGGAACTGCATCGACGGGATGGCCATGACCTCGAGGGCGTCGATCTCCTCGGAGATCCGCATGGCGCCGAGCTGGGCGGTGAACCCACAGCCCACGGTGGCCGCCAGGGCGATGCCGGCGACGATCGGTGAGATCTCACGGGTGTTGAAGTAGGCCGAGACGAACCCGGTGAGCGCTGCGGTGCCGAGCTGGTCGAGCGCGGCATAGCCCTGAATACCGACCTCGGTGCCGGTGAAGAAGCACATCGAGACGACGACGCCGATGGTGCCGCCGATGACCGCCAGCGAGCCACTGCCCAGGGTGACCTCGGCCAGCAGTCGGTAGATCTCTCGGCTGTAGTTCTTGATCGTGAACGGGATGGCCTTGAGGACCCGCAGGTAGAACAGCATCTGCGTGCCCGAGTCGTCGAGCGATGCGAGCGGCCGCTTGTAGAGCCCGCTGAGTCCGTTGGCCATGAACGATCACATGCCCTTCGGAGGCACGAGTTGGATGTACACGGCCGAGATGAAGAAGTTGACGATGAACAGCAGGACGAACGTGATGACGACCGCTTCGTTGACCGCGTCGCCGACGCCCTTTGGTCCGCCCTTGGCGTTCATGCCCTTGTAGGAGGCGACGATCGCGGCGAGATAGCCGAAGATGAGGGCCTTCACGAGCCCTTGGTACATGTCGGGCAACTGCGCGAGCGCGGTGAACGACGCAATGTACGCACCCGGTGTGCCGTTCTGGAGGATGACGTTGAAGACGTAGCCACCCGCCACGCCGACGATGGAGACCAGGCCGTTGAGGAAGACGGCGATGAGCATGCAGGCCAACACGCGTGGCACGACGAGGCGCTGGATCGGGTCGATGCCGAGCACCATCATGGCGTCGAGCTCTTCACGGATCTTGCGGGCACCGAAGTCGGCGGCAATGGCGGAGCCGGCCGCGCCGGCGATCAACAGTGCGGTGGCGATGGGACCGGCCTCGCGGACGACCGCGAGGACGGAGGCGGAACCGGTGAACGACTGGGCGCCGAACTGCTTGATCAGGCCGCCGACCTGGAGCGCGATGACCGCGCCGAAGGGGATCGAGACCAGGGCCGTCGGGACGATGGTGACGGTGACGATGAACCAGGCTTGCTGGAGGAATTCCTTGAGCTGAAAGGGTCGTTTGAACAGGGCCACGCTGACGTCCAGCATGAACGCGAAGAGGTCACCCGCGACCCTCGCGGGTGCGGCGACCCTGGCCGTGGTCACTCAGATCCACCATGCCCTGTCAACGCCATGTTCTCGGCGAATGAACCGGGCGGTGGCGTGACACCGTTCTCTCGGCACCAAGAGCCCGGCTCGCGGGCTGCACGACGGGGTCGGCCGTCGGAGGTCTCGATCTGTCGCGGGATGGGCGGCAGCGGCGGCATCTCGATATCCTTCTCGGCCGCGAGCTCGTCGGCGTCCTTCTCCTCGCTCATGCCGATCGGGCCGATCCGCTGGGCGTTGAGGAACTGCGCGACGACGGGCTCTTCGCTGGAGAGGAGCATCTCGCGCGGCCCGAACATGGCCAGGTGCTTGTGGTAGAGCAGGCCGATGTTGTCGGGCACGGTGCGGCAGCTGTTGATGTCGTGGGTCACGATGAGGAACGTGGCATCGATCTGCGCGTTGAGGTCGATGAACAGCTGGTTGAGGTACGCCGTGCGGACGGGGTCGAGGCCGGAGTCGGGCTCGTCGACGAGCAGGATCTCCGGGTCGAGCACGAGGGCGCGGGCCAGGCCGGCACGCTTGCGCATACCACCGGAGATCTCACCGGGGAGCTTGTTCTCGGCACCGAGCAGACCGACGAGCTCCATCTTGTCCATGACGATGTCACGGATCTCGGACTCCTTCTTCTTGGTGTGCTCACGCAAGGGGAAGGCGACGTTGTCGAACAGGTCCATGGAGCCGAACATGGCGCCGTCCTGGAACAGGACGCCGAAGAGCTTGCGGATCTCGTAGAGATCCTTCTCCGAACAGTTCGCGATGTCGGTGCCCTGGATCCAGACACTTCCCTCGTCGGGCTTCAAGAGGCCGATGAGAGTCTTCAGGAGCACGGACTTGCCGGTACCCGACGGGCCGAGCATCACGGAGATCTCACCGGCGGGCAACGTCAGGGTGACGTCGCGCCAAATGACCTGGCTCCCGAAGCTCTTCGTCAGACCCTCGATGACAACCTCTGTTCCCACGGAGGCCCTCCTTGCTGACATGGCTCCGACCCACGCTGGAGCGGATGCTGAAAACTGTGACCCAAGACACTCATGGTAACGAAACCCGGGGGTCGAAGGTTACGACTTCGCCACCGGGGTGCAACCGTGGTGTGACCTTGGGATCGCCCGACGGTACCAGCATGTAACTCGGGGTAACAAAGGTGACCCCCGTCACGCGTGGCGAGCATGCGACGGCGCCCACCCCCCGAGGGGATGGGCGCCGTCGTCTGGACTAGCCCACGCGCGGAGCGCAGTTCAGCAGAGTGTCACTTGACGGTGACGGTGGCGCCGGCGGCCTCGAGGGCCTCCTTGGCCTTGTCCGCGGTCTCCTTGTTGGCCTTCTCCAGGACCGGCTTCGGTGCACCCTCGACGAGGTCCTTGGCCTCCTTGAGGCCCAGGCTCGTGAGCGTGCGGACCTCCTTGATGACCTGGATCTTCTTGTCGCCGGCAGCCTCGAGGACGACATCGAACTCGTCCTGGTCGGCGGCAGCGCCGGCGTCACCGCCGGCAGCGGCGGGGGCACCCGCAGCGGCCACGGCAACCGGGGCGGCGGCCGTGACGTCGAAGGTCTCCTCGAACTCCTTCACGAACTCGCTGAGCTCGATGAGGGTCATTTCCTTGAATGCTTCCAGCAGGTCTGCGCTCTTGATCTTCGCCATGGTGGCGTCCTTCCTTCGGTGAGACCCCGAGGGGGTCCCGATCGGATCGGGCGGTTCAGCCCTCGGTGATCTCTGCAACGTCTGCAGAGTCGGTCTCGGCGGATGCCTCGACCTCGGGTGCCTCGTCGGCCGCGGCGGTGTCGTCGGACGTGGTGTCCTCGGATGCCGTGGTCTCTTCGGCGGGAGCTTCGTCGGCGGGTGCCGCGTCGGCAGGTGCTTCGGTGGACTGCGAGTTCTCGACCTCGGCTGGCGCCTCGGCCGATGCCTCGGGTGCCCCAGTGGTGGGGTCCGGGGCGGGTGCTTCGCTCTCGGCCTTCGCCTGCAGGGCCGCGAGCAAGCGCGCGGTCTGCGACAGCGGGGCGTTGAACAGCGAGGCCGCGTTCGACAGGCTCGCCTTCATGCCGCCGGCGAGCTTGGCGAGGAGGACCTCGCGCGACTCGAGGTCGGCCAGCTTCTGGATCTCACCGGGCTCGAGGATCTTCCCGTCGAGGAAGCCCCCCTTGATGATGAGCGGCGAGTTCGCCTTGGCGAAGTCACGCAGACCCTTGGCCGCCGTGACGACGTCGCCGGTGATGAAGGCGATGGCAGTCGGGCCGACGAGCAGCTTCTCGTCGAGCTCGACGCCGGCCTGCTTGGCGGCGATCTTCGTCAGCGTGTTCTTGGTGACGAGGTAGTTCGCGCTCCCGCCGAGCGAGCGCCGCAGTTCCTGCAGCTGCTTGACGGTGAGACCGCGGTAGTCCGTGAGGACGGCGCCGGTCGAGCCACGGAAGCTCTCCGCGAGCTCGGCAACGGCTGCTTCCTTGTCCGGGCTTGCCATGTGTCTCCTTCTTCCAGGTACGGACCGGAGTCCGGATGGTCGACCCATGAGAAACGCCCCGGGCGCAGGGCACGGGGCGTGAGCGTCATCGAGATGACTTACGTGGCCTGCGCGGGCCGCCCTGACGGGCTCTTCGGGTTCCCCGGGTGGGGAGCCGACCAGCGGTCTTCGGTGTGGTCAGTCTAGGTCAAGGCCGACCGGCCCTCCAAATCGAGGGTCAGGCCTCGGGGGTGGGGCTGCCGAGCTCGCTGAAGAAGTCCTTGTCGGTGATATCGGAGGCCTTGGGCTTGGTGATCGAGACCTTCTCGCCCCACTTGGAGTAGTCGATGGTCATCTTGCCGCCGCCGCTGCCGGCGATGCCGGGCAGCTGGGACAGCATGCGACGCGGCAGGTTGTCGGGGCCGATGTACATCGTGTACTCGAGCTTCTCCGGCAGCTGGCCCTTGGCCTTCTTGGCGGCTGGGAGCTTCGCGGGGTCGACGACGATCACGTACGGCTGCGCCTCCACGCCGTCGAGGGTGACGGCTTTGCCCTTCTGCTCGAAGCTGGTGACGGCACCTTGGAAGTCCTTGAACTGCTGTGACGGGTCGAGGCTGCCGACGATTTCGGCGTACTGCTTGCCGATGGGGTTGCTCTCGTCGGTGAGATCGATCTTGGCGAACTTGTTGCTCGTCATCGGGCCGAAGTTGAGATAGAAGGCCTGGTCGATCAGGCGCATCTCGAGCGAGCCGAGGCCGGCCTGGCCGGTCTGCATCTTCATGGCCATGGCTGTATCGGATGCGGCTTCACCGAGCTGGAGGTCGCCGTCGGCCTTGATGGCCTGGCCGGCGACGTCGACCTTCATCGCGACGTGGCTCGAGCCGGCCTTGGCCTGCGCCTGGGTGACCTTCTCGAAGAAGTTCGTCCTGGTGAGGGTGCCCGCGGCCGACTCGCCGACGCCATCGGCCTTCTTGTCGCTGCAGGCGACGAGCGAGCCTCCTGCGACGAGCAGAAGGACGGATACGGCGGTGAGCTGCTTCAGTCGGTCACGCATGCGGCGAGCATACGTGGGCGTTGGTCAGCCTCCGTCAGTTCTCCTCGGCCGAGGCGAAGCCCTTGACGCGGGTCGGGTCGACCGGCACACCCGGACCGTTGGTGGTCGAGATGGTGACCTTCTTGACGTAGCGACCCTTCGAGCTGGCCGGCTTGAGGCGCAGGATCTCTTCAAGCGCCGCGCCGTAGTTCTCGGCCAGCTGCTCGGCCGAGAACGAGGCCTTGCCGATGACGAACTGCAGGTTCGAGTGCCGGTCGATGCGGAACTCGATCTTGCCGCCCTTGATGTCGGAGACCGCCTTGGCGACATCGGTCGTGACGGTGCCGGTCTTGGGGTTCGGCATCAGGTTGCGGGGGCCGAGGACGCGGCCGAGGCGACCGACCTTGCCCATCATGTCGGGGGTGGCGACGACGGCATCGAAGTCGAGCCAGCCCTCGTTCACCTTCTCGACGAGGTCGTCGGAGCCGACGTGGTCGGCGCCGGCCTCACGGGCGGCGTCGGCGTTGGCACCGGTGGCGAAGACCAGGACCCTGGCGGTCTTGCCGGTGCCGTGCGGGAGGTTGACGGTGCCGCGAACCATCTGGTCGGCTTTGCGGGGATCGACTCCGAGGCGGATGGCGACGTCGACGGTGGAGTCGTACGTCTTGCTTCCGGACTCCTTGGCCAGCGTGGTGGCCTGGAGCGGCGTGTAGAGCGCGTCCTTGTCGATCTTGTCGGCGACGGCGCGGTACGCCTTGCTGTGCTGTGTCATGACTGGTTCCTTCTGTCGGTTGTTGCACCAGGTGTGGTCGGTACGGGCCCAGCTGGCCCTGCCACGTGTTGCGGGGTGGTTCAGTCGGTGGTGACGCCCATGGAGCGGGCGGTGCCCTCGACGATCTTCATGGCCTGCTCGATGTCGTTGGCGTTGAGGTCGGGCAGCTTGGTCGTGGCGATCTCGCGGACCTGGTCCTTGGTGATCGACCCGACCTTGTCGGTGTGGGGCGTGCCGGAGCCCTTCTTCAGGCCGGCGGCCTTCTTGATGAGCTCGGCGGCCGGCGGCGTCTTGGTGATGAAGGTGAACGTGCGGTCCTCGTAGATGGTGATCTCGACGGGGACGACGTTGCCGCGCATGGACTCGGTCTCGGCGTTGTAGGCCTTGCAGAAGTCCATGATGTTGACGCCGTGCGGGCCGAGCGCGGTGCCCACGGGAGGCGCCGGGTTGGCCATGCCGGCCTGCAGCTGCACCTTGACGACGGCTGCGACTTTCTTGCTCTTGGGAGGCATTGTTCAGGGTCCTTGTTTCGTTGGGTGGGTGTTGGTCTGACTCAGACCTTCTGGATCTGGGTGAAGCTGAGCTCGACCGGTGTCTCGCGGCCGAAGATCTCCACGAGGGCCTTGACCCTCTGGGCATCGACGTTGATCTCGGTGATGGTCGCGTGCAGCGTGGCGAACGGGCCGTCGACGACCATGACGGAGTCGCCGGCGACGAAGTCGGCGAACTCGACCTTGGGGGCCTTGGCCGCCTGCTGCTCGGAGGTCTCGGTCGACGTTGCGGCGACCTCGGCCTCCACGGCCGGGGCGAGCATCTGCTCGACCTCGTCCAGGCTCAGGGGCACCGGCTGGTGGGAGTTGCCCACGAACCCGGTGACGGAGGGGGTGTGGCGCACGACGCCCCAGGACTCGTCGGTGAGGTCCATGCGGACGAGCACGTAGCCCGGCAGCACGGTGCGCTTGACCAGCTTGCGCTGGCCGTTCTTGATCTCGGCGACCTCTTCGGTGGGCACGACGACCTCGAAGATGAAGTCCTCGGCGTTGAGGGACGTGATGCGGTTCTCGAGGTTCGCCTTGACCCGCTTCTCCATGCCGGAGTAGGTGTGCACGACATACCAGTCGCCGAACTGGCTGTGCAGCAGCTCGCGGAACTCGGCGAGTGCATCGGAGGTGGCGGCGTCGACCGGCTCGTCGGCGACAGCATCAGCATCATCAGCGGCCGGCTCGTCGGCGACAGCATCGTCGGCGACGGGCTGGTCGATGGCGGGCTCGTCAGCGGTTGGCTCGTCGACGGCAGGCTCGTCCGTGACGGACTCCTCGGCGGCTGGCTCCTCGGCGATGGTGGGCTCGTCGACCGGCGCCTCGTCGGGAACGAGGTCCTCGACCGCGGCATCATCGGAGACGGCGTCCTCGATGACCGGGGTCTCCTCGACCGCGTCGTCCTCGACGACCGGCGCGTCGGCGACGTCATCGGTCGCGGCGGCGTCGGCAACATCATCGACGACCTCGTCGACGTCGACGCTGTTCTCGTTCGTTCCTTGGCTCACGGTGATCCTTCAGTTCCTTACGCGAAGATCGCGAACATCGCCTTGCCGAACCCGAAATCGAGTCCGGCGACGATCGCCATCATGACTAGCACGAACACGAGCACGACGAAGAAGTAGTTGACCACCATCGGTCGGGTCGGCCAGACCACCTTGCGGAGCTCGGCGACCACCTGACGGTAGAACGTGATCGGCGACGTGCGTCCGGTCGTGCCGGACAGCTCGTGACGTTCGCTCACGGTGTTCCTTCCTCGATCGATTCCTCATGTCTTACGCACGGCACGAGGGACTTGAACCCCCAACCTTCGGTTTTGGAGACCGATGCTCTACCAGTTGAGCTAGTGCCGTAGGTCAATCCCCTCACCCGGCGCCGCACCCTTGCGAGGGCATGACGAACTAGCCTGAGAATTCACCGGTCAGCCAAGTGTACGGGTTCGCCCGGCGGTGAGTCGAACTGGCTCAGTCGCCCGTCACGAGACTCGCGCCGAGGCATCCCGATGCACTAGAACCGAGACATGGTCGCCGCACCGAGCATCTCCTACTCCATCACGGTTCGCCTCGAGATCGCGTCGGGCGGAACGGCCGTCAGCGAGCTGACCACCACCGTCGAGGACGCCGGCGGGATCGTCACGGCGCTCGACGTCTCGCCGTCCGGTGCCGACAATCTGCGCATCGACCTGACCTGCGCCACGTCCGGCACGGAGCACGCCGACCGCGTGGTCGCAGCGCTCGAGGCGCTCGACGACGTCGACGTCGACAAGGTCTCGGACCGGACGTTCCTCATGCACCTGGGCGGTGTCATCGAGACGAAGGCCAAGCACCCGCTGCGCAACCGCGACGACCTGTCGATGATCTACACACCCGGTGTGGCGCGGATCTGCCAGGCGATCGCCGTCAACCGCGAGGACGCCCGGCGACTGACGATCAAGCGCAACAGCGTCGCCGTCGTCAGCGACGGGTCGGCCGTGCTGGGCCTCGGCAACATCGGTGCGTACGCGGCGCTGCCGGTGATGGAGGGCAAGGCGGCCCTGTTCAAGAGCTTCGCCAACATCGACGCCTGGCCCATCTGCCTCGACACCCAGGACGTCGACCAGATCGTCGAGACCGTGGCCGCGATCTCCCCCGGCTTCGCCGGCATCAACCTCGAGGACATTTCGGCACCACGCTGCTTCGAGGTCGAGGCACGGCTGCGTGAACGACTCGACATCCCGGTGTTCCACGACGACCAGCACGGCACGGCGATCGTCGTCCTGGCCGCCCTGCGCAACGCCCTGCTCGTCGTGGACAAACGGATCGAGAGCATCCGCCTCGTCATGGCAGGGGCGGGCGCGGCCGGTACCGCGATCCTGAAGCTGCTCATCGAGGCCGGCCTGAGCGACGTCGTCGTGTGCGACGTCGGCGGGGTCGTGCACGCCGGTCGCGGCGACACCGACGAGTCGTTGCAGTGGATCGCCACCAACACCAACCGCGGCGGCCTCACCGGCGCGCTCAAGGACGTGCTGCCCGGCGCCGACGTCTTCGTCGGTGTCAGCGCGCCGAACCTCCTCGACGAGGAGGACGTCGCAGGGATGGCCGAGGGGTCGATCGTGTTCGCGCTCGCGAACCCCGATCCCGAGATCGACCCGATCCTGGCTCGGCGCCATGCCGCCGTCGTCGCGACGGGGCGCTCGGACCACCCGAACCAGATCAACAACGTCCTCGTCTTCCCCGGCATGTTCCGCGGCCTGCTCGATGCGCAGAGTCACGGCATCACTCCGGCGGTGCTGCTGGCGGCAGCGGACGCGATCGCGTCGACGGTGGGCTACGAAGAGCTGGGCCCCAACTACATCGTGCCGAGCGTCTTCCATCCCGATGTCCACACGCGCGTGGCCTCGGCCGTTCGCAGTGCGGCCTCGGGGGCCGCGCGCCGTTGAGGTCCATCGCCGGGCTGCCGAAGGCGCACCTGCACCTGCACTTCACCGGCTCGATGCGGCACACGACGCTGCTCGAGATGGCCGAGCGCGACGGTCACCGGTTGCCGGCCGCGCTCGTCGAGGACTGGCCACCACAGCTGGTGGCCACCGACGAGAAGGGCTGGTTCCGGTTCCAGCGGCTCTACGACGTCGCCCGCTCGGTGCTCCGCACGGAAGATGATGTGCGCCGACTCGTGCTCGAGGCCGCGGAAGATGACGCCGCCGACGGCTGCGTGTGGACCGAGATCCAGGTCGATCCGTCCGGGTACGCCGCGAAGTTCGGCGGCATCACCGAGTTCACGGACCTGGTGATCGATTCCGCGCGCGACGCGGCCGAACGTGCCGGCATCGGCATGGGTGTCGTGATCGCCGCCAACCGCACCCGGCACCCGCTGGACGCCCGCACCCTCGCGCGCCTCGCCGGCCAGTACGCCGGTCGGGGCGTCATCGGCTTCGGCCTGTCGAACGACGAGCGGCGCGGTGACACGTACGCCTTCGCCCCTGCCTTCGCGATCGCCGAACGCGCCGGCCTGTTGCTCGTCCCCCACGGCGGCGAGCTGCGTGGTGCGTCCCATGTGACTCAGTGCCTCGATCATCTGCGGCCGGACCGGCTTGGGCATGGCGTGCGCTCGGCCGAGGACCCGGACGTCCTCAAGCGGGTGGTCGATACCGGGGTGGCACTCGAGGTCTGTCCGACGTCGAACGTCGCGCTCGGCGTTTACAGCACGTTCGACGAGGTGCCGATCCGCACGCTGCTGGAGGCCGGAGCCGACGTGGCACTCGGCGCCGACGACCCCCTGCTCTTCGGCTCGCGCCTCGCCGGTCAGTACGCCGTCCTGCGCGCAGCACAAGAGCTCACCGACGACGAGCTGGCCACGCTGGCCCGGATGTCGCTGCGCCGTTCGTGCGCTCCCGACGACGTCCGCGACCGCGCCTTGGCCGGCGTCGACGCCTGGCTGAGCCGGCCCGAGGTGGAGGATTGACCACGTGACGCAGCAACACGCCCGGGTGGCGGCACCGGACCACCCACGCGCCACGGCGGCGTTCGTGGTGGGGCTGGTGTCCGTGATCGGCGCGGTGTTCGTGCTGCCCGCAGCGCTCGGGCCGCTGGCCTGCTACCTCGGGGCATCCGCCCGCCGCTCCATCGAGCGGGAACCCGATCGGTGGGGCGGGCACGGGCAGGCCACCGCGGGTGTGGTGCTGGGCATCATCGCGAGCGCGATCCTGGCTCTGCTGGCCGTCGCGTCGCTGCTGCTCGCCGGCCTGTTCGCTGTCGCGATGCGCATCGATACCGGCTACTGACTACAGAGAACAGCCGACGAGCACTGGCTCCGGCACCAGCGTGACGCCGAACGCCGTGCGCACGCCATCGCGTACTTCGCGCGCGAGGGCGAGCAGCTCGGCAGTGGTCGCTCCCCCGCGGTTCGTGAGGGCGAGGGTGTGCTTGGTCGACAGCGAGACGTGGCCCGTGCCGTGCCCCTTGGAGAAGCCGGCCTTCTCGATCAGCCAGGCCGCGCTCGTCTTGACGGTTCCGTCTGGCTGGACGAAGCGGGGCGCGTCGGCCGGGAGCGCTTCGGCCTCGTCGACGGGGAGGATCGGGTTGGTGAAGAACGAGCCGGCGCTCCAGGTGTCGTGGTCGTCGACGTCGAGCACCATGCCCTTGGTGCGGCGCAGCTCGAGCACGGCCTCCCGCACGCCGGCGGACGGGGCGCGGTCGCCGATCTCGATGCCGAGGGCGCGAGCCAGCTCGGCGTAGGCGACGGGTGCGCCGAGGTCGCCGAGCGGCAGCTGGAACGTCACCGACAGCACGACGAAGCGGTTCGGCTCGACCTTGAAGCGGCTGCTGCGGTAGGTGAACCCGCAGTCGGCCGCGGCCATGGTGCGGATGGATCGGTCGTACCGGTCGTAGACGCGCACGGACGCGATCGTCTGGGCGACTTCCTGGCCGTACGCGCCGACGTTCTGGATGGGCGTCGCGCCAACCGACCCGGGGATGCCGGAGAGCGCCTCGACACCGGCCCACTCCTCGTCGACGGCCCGGGCCACCATCGCGTCCCACGTCTCCCCGGCCTGGATCGTGACCATGGCTCCGCTGCACGAGTCGAGGTCGACGACAACACCCTGGGTGAGGACGCGGATGACCGTGCCCTGGACTCCCTCGTCCGCGACCACGAGATTGCTGCCGCCGGCGACGATCAGCAACGGATCGCCGCCCTCGTCGGCGATGCGCACGGCATCGACCAGAACCTCCTCGGTCGCGGCCTCGACGACCGCGGGCGCCGGACCCCCGAGGCGCAGGGTCGTCAGCTCGGCGAGGTCCATGGAATTGAGCCTAGGGGAACGGCGACGACCCCCGTCCGTTGCGGGACGGGGGTCGTTCGAGATGCCGGGGTGACTCCTCAGCGCGTCTCGCGGTGGACGCGGTGCGTCTTGCAGCGCGGGCAGTACTTCTTGATGTCGAAGCGGTCCGGGGTGTTGCGCCGGTTCTTCTTGGTGATGTAGTTGCGCTCTTTGCACTCGGTGCACGCCAAGGTGATCTTGGGTCGAACGTCGGAGCTCTTGCTCGCCACGGGTCTGCCTCGATTTCGTTGGTCCTGCTGGGTGTGTCGCTGTGCTGCGTGGTAGCGGGGGCGGGACTCGAACCCGCGACACCACGATTATGAGCCGTGTGCTCTAACCACCTGAGCTACCCCGCCACGGGCCGCCAAGCCTACTCGCGTCCCAGAGCCCCTTTACGGAATCGAACCGTAGACCTTTTCCTTACCATGGAAACGCTCTACCGACTGAGCTAAAGGGGCAAGCCGACGACCAAAGATACCGGTTGCGTCGGCGATCTCGAAATCGGGTCGATCTAGGTCTGAGCCGCTGCTCTGGCCATGCGCGCCGGCCACCCCGGACCGCCGTAGATGAACCCTGTGTAGGCCTGCACGAGGTCGGCTCCGGCGGCCAGCCGGTCGCGCACATCGTCGGGTGTCGTGACGCCGCCGACGCCGATGAGGGCGACGTCTCGACCGGTGCGTGCCCGGAGCCGGGTGAGCACCTCGACGGCCCGCTCGCGGAGCACCGGTCCGGACAGCCCGCCGGGGCCGGCCGCCTCGATCGTGGCTCGGTCTGAGCGCAGGGTGTCAGGACGTTCGACGGTGGTGTTCGTCGCGCTGATGCCGTCGAGGCCAAGCTCGAGCACGAGGTCGGCGACCGCGTCGACGTCTTCGTCCGCCAGGTCGGGCCCGATCTTGACGACGAGCGGGACCCGAGGGCCGCCACCCGGAGCGTCAGTCACCTCCTTGACTGCAGCCAGGAGCGGGCGTAGCTCGTCGACGGCTTGGAGGTCGCGCAGGCCGGGGGTGTTCGGGCTGGAGACGTTGACGACGAGATAGCTGGCCAACGGCGCGAGCAGCCGGGCGCTCTCGACGTAATCGCCGACGGCCTCCTCAGGTGGCACGACCTTGGTCTTGCCGATGTTGACGCCGATCACCGCGTCGCGTCCCACCCGGGTGCGGCGCAGGCGGTGAAGTCGGCTCGCGACCACGGCGGCCCCGTCGTTGTTGAAGCCCATCCGGTTGACGACCGCCCGGTCGTCGACGAGCCGGACGAGGCGCGGGCGCGGATTGCCGGGCTGCGGCTGCGCGGTGACGGTGCCGATCTCGACGTGTCCGAAGCCGAGACCGAGCAGTCCGGGCACCGCTCGCGCGTTCTTGTCGAAGCCGGCCGCGAGACCGAAGGCATGCGGGAACTCGAGGCCCATCACCGTCGTCGGGGCGGACGGGACGTGGATCGCGCGGCGCGTCAGCGGCCCGGCGGCACGGATCGCGGCAAACGCCCGCTCGTGGGCCTTCTCGGGATCCATCCCGGCGAACACGGACTCGAAGAACGCCCTGTAGACCCTGCCGTCGACCACGACGTCAGGGTATCGAGCAGCACCGGCGCCGACCGAGGTCGCCCTTGCTGCGGACCGCTGCATGGCTGGCACGATGGAGGGCGCCGATGAACTGAACGTTGACCGAGGCCCCGACCGGGTCGAGAGGAGAACCGTGCTCGAGGCAGCGGTGATCTTCCTGGCCGGGATCTGGGCCGGCGGCATCAACGTCATCGTCGGATCCGGGACGCTCGTCACGTTCCCGACCCTGCTCCTGTTCGGCTACCCGCCGCTGACCGCGAACGTGTCCAACAACATCGGCATGGTCGCCGGAGGGATCTCGGGCATCTACGGCTACCGCCGCGAGCTGGAGCCGAACCGGTCCATGCTGCTGCGGCTGGCGCCGGCCTCGGTCATCGGTGCGCTCGTCGGTGCCCTGCTGCTCCTGCTGCTGCCAGACGAGTCGTTCCGCGCGATCGTCCCGGTCCTGATCTCGATCGGCCTCCTGATGGTCATCGTCGGTCCGGCGCTTCAGCGTCGAGCGGCTCGACGGAGCCTCGAGCCCAACGGCGACGGCAACGCGAGCGTGGCGTCGCGAATCGGCCTGCCCATCGGTGTCGCCGTGCTCGGGGCGTACGGCGGCTACTTCGGTGCCGCCCAGGGCATCCTCCTGGTCGGCCTGATGGGCATGATCCTCAGCGAGGGCATCCAGCGGATCAACGCCATCAAGAACGTGCTGTCCACCGTGGTCAACGCCGTGGCCGCGGTGACGTTCCTGATCGTCGCCTGGGACCAGATCGACTGGCCGGTCGTCGGACTGATCTCCAGCGGGACCTTTGTCGGCGGCTATCTCGGCGCGCACATCGGTCGTCGTCTGCCTCCGGTGGTGCTGCGCTCGGTGATCATCGTGATCGGCGTGCTCGCCTTGGTGAAGCTCCTGTTCTTCGACTGACAGCACCTACGATCCATCCATGTCCTTCGGCTTGGCGGCGACCGACGAGAGCTTCATCCATCAGGCGTCGAGACGCGTCGGTATGTCGGTCGATGTCGCCCGGCCCGCCCACGCAGTGTGGGAGGACCTCATCGCGGATGATCCGATGGCGTCGTACTGCCGCATCATCAGCCGGATCGACTGGACCTCACCCCGCCCCTTCACCACCGGCACCACCCGGACCGTGCGGGTCCTCGGAGGACTGTTCGTCTTCGACGAGAGCTACGTGCGGTGGGAGGAAGGACGTCGCAAGGTGTTCGTCGGCGTACGGATGAACCTTCCGTTGATCCGACGGTTCGCCGAGGACTACCTCGTCGAGCCACTGGGTGCCGACCGGAGCCGGTTCACCTGGACCGCGGTGTGGGAACCGACGGCCCTCGGCCTCCCACTCGAGCCCGTCACCCGCGCCTTGTTTACCAGCCTCGTCCCTGACATCAGGCGTCATTTCACGGCATTCTGATGTCCATGGAGCTCCTCCCATGACCGACCTGGTCGGTGGAATCCTGGTCGCCGGGTGCGTGGTGTTCCTCGTCGGAGCGGTCGCCTGGCGGCTGGACTACCAACGCCCGGCGGAGGAATCCCTGCCCCTGATCCATGCCGACCGCCGGCGACGGATGTGGATCCACGTCTGGATGCTCGCGGCGATGTTCATCACGCCCGCCGGACTCGTCGGACTTGCGCAGCTTCCCGACCTGAGCGACGTCGCGCAGCCTGCGGCCATGGCGGCGATCGTGTACACGATCGGCGCGGTCTGCATGATCGTGTCGCTGTGCTTCCGGATCACCGTCGTCCCATGGGCGGCCGAGCGGATGGTCGCCGACGGCAAGCCACCAGACGGCTTCGCTCCCCTCGAGGCGTGGACGGGAAGCCTCTATGTCATGCACATGCTGGCGTCGTACGCCGCGTTCGCCGCGCTGGGTGCCACGGTGCTCGCGTCGGACGTCCTCGCGCCGTGGTCAGGCTGGGTCGGTCTGGGCATGGGCACCGTGTTCCTGATCGGTTTCGTCGCGACCAGGTTCGCCGGACCCTTCAACCCACCGTTCCTGGCCCACCTCTACACCGGGCTGCTCGGCGTCGTCCTCCTGGTCACCTGACGGCCGGCAGACGAAGCGCGAACACGGCTCCGCCTGCAGCACCGGAAGCTGCTGTCAGCTCGGCGTCCATGCGGTCGGCGAGCCGCCTGGCGATGGAGAGGCCCAGCCCGGTTCCGACCGGCCGATGCGGCGCGTACTTCGTGGCCAGCGAGCCACGTTCGAAGGCGACCTCCGCGTCGTCGGACGTCAGGCCGGGCCCGTCGTCCTCGACCTCGACGACGACGTCGTCCTCGTCCCTCCGGACCCGGACGTCCACGGATCCACCCTCCGGCGCGATCCGCAGCGCGTTCTCGACGAGGCCGTCGAGCAGCTGCCGGAGCCGCATCGGGTCGGCCAGGACGGTGGCGGGAGCCGATCGGACGCTCAGGCTGACGTCGGCACGATCGAAGGACGCCCGCCACACGGCTCCGAGGTCGTCCAGCACGGCGGCGACGTCGACCTCCGCCTCGTCGAGGTCGAAGTCGTCGGCCTCGAGCCGCGCCAGGGCGAGCAGATCCGCCACGAAGCGGTCGATGCGCTCGGTCTCGGTCACCAGCACCTCGCCGGTGGCCCGGACGTCCTCGGGAGCGATCGCTCCCTCGGCCAAGGCTTCGGCGTACCCGCGCAGGGCGGTGAGCGGCGTGCGGATCTCGTGGGACACCGACAGCAGGAACTCGCGCTGGCGTCCCTCGCTCGTCGAGAGCGCCTCGTCGAGCGCCGCGATCGCGTGACCCATGTCGGCGATCTCGCTGACCGACGACTCCCCGACCGGCACGCCTCGCTCCCCTGCCGCGAGTCGGCGGGCGACCGCGGCGGTCTCGCCGACCGACCGCGTGAGGGCGCGCGACAGCACCACGCCGAGCGCACCGGCGGCGGCTAGGCCGATCAGGACGGACAGCAGCAGGCGCCGGACGAAGGAGGCCGTGGCGTCATCGACCGAGCCCGCCGGCTGCAGGCCGACGGCGCCGAACCCGCGCCGCGTCATGCGGCCCTCCACGAGCACCTCTTCGCCGTCGATCGTGGCGGACGCCGAGAGCCGGCCGGTGGCGAGCAGCATGCGGGCTCGCTCGGGACTGAGCAAGCCTCGGTCGTCACCGACGACGCGCCCATCGGGCAGCACGACGATGAACCGGCGATCGTCCGGCCCGAGCGCCTCACGCTCACGAGCGAGGAGGCGCGCGCTGGCCGCGGGTCGGGAGGCGAAGGTCTCCACCGACCGGACCAGCTGGTCGCGGGCCTCGTTGCGGGCGACGTCCCGGACGAGCGGCAGGGCCAGCGCGAAGGTCACCACGGCAACGATGACGCCGCCCGCCAGCGTCACGAGGAGGATGCGCTGCGACAGCGTCCTCATGGCGCCACCGAGTAGCCGACGCCGCGATGCGTGCGAATGGGTGAGGCCTCGCCGAGCTTGGACCGCAGCTGGGCGACATGGACGTCGACGGTGCGGCTGCCGCCGTAGTCGGCCTCGCCCCATGCCGTCGCCAGCAGGTGCTCGCGGGTGAATACGGTGCCGGGGCGACGCATCAGCGCGGCCAGGAGCTCGAACTCGGTCGCGGTGAGCTCGACCGCCTGGCCATCCGCCGTCACCTCGCGACGGTCGGGGTGCAGCGTCACGCCACCGGCCACCAGGCGCCCGCCGCCCACGGACCCGGAGCTGCGCCGCAGCACGGTGGCGATCCGGGCGACCAGCTCGCGCGGCGAGAACGGCTTGGTGAGGTAGTCGTCGGCACCGAGCTCGAGGCCCACGACACGATCGACCTCGTCGTCCCGGGCGGTGAGGAACAGGACGGGAGTCCAGTCGTCGGCGGCCCGCAGGCGCCGGCACACCTCGATGCCGTCGATGCCCGGCAGCCCGATGTCCAGGACGACGGCGGCGGGCTTCAGCGTCCGCACCTGCGCCAGGCCTGAGAGACCGTCGTGCTCCACGTGGACGCCGTGACCCGCGCGGCTCAGGTGCAGTCGCAGCACGTCGGCGATCGCCGCGTCGTCCTCGACGACCAGCACCAGTCCCTTTCCTGCGTCCACGACTCCATGAAAGCCCACCTCTGGTCGGCCTCGCCGGATCAGCGGCAGCCTTTACCGTCCTCGAACACGGCGCACACGGGACGCGAGCATGTCCGATGCACCGTGGACGCATGACGAATGAGAACAAGAAGACCGACCCCATCCGCCGCTTCCTCGAACATCGAGGCCGACTTGCCGCCGTCCTCGTGTCGCTGGTCGCCGCCGTGGGGATCGGCGTCTGGACGAGCTCTGCGTCCTCAGCCGACGACACCCAGCAGACCGCCGAGGCGGTGGACCTGGCGTTCGCCGCAGCCGATCCCGGTGACGACCCCGGACGGGCCGAGCTCCGCAGCGACCTGAAGGACGCCCGCGATCTGGAGGGCACGGAGCGGCGCGACGCCCTCAAGGGCATCCGCGAGGACGCCCGTGATGGCAAGTACGGCGACCGGATCGAGCAGCGGGCCGACCGCCGCGGCGACCACCGGGCCGCGTTCTTCGCCCTCCTCCCCGACGAGCTGCAGGCCGACCTGAAGAAGGCACGGGAGATCGACGACGCCGACGACCGCAAGGCAGCCCTCGACGACATCCGCAAGAAGGCGCTGGCCGGCGACTACGGCGCCAAGGTCAAGGAGGCCTTCACACTGCTCGGCGAGCACCGTCCAGGCCCGGGTCACGAGCCGCCCGCCTGAGCGACGGACTACCTCGTCCCGAGCGGGATGCGTGCCTCCACCCGGCCGCCGTCCGCTCGGGACCTGGCCGACAACGTGCCGCCCACCTGCTCGGCTCGCTCGCGCATCGACGACATGCCGACGCCCGGTCGCCACGTGCGCGAGTTGTGACCGTCGTCCTGGACGGAGAGGCGCAGATCGTCGCCGGTGATGCTGAGCTCGACGGCAGCCGTGGTGGCTGCCGCATGTCGGGCGACGTTGGTCAGCGCCTCGACGACGATGCGATAGGCGGTGACCTCGGCGGCTGCCGAGAGCTCGGGCAGCGGCTCCGGCGCCGAGATGGTGACCTGCAGCGGCGCTCCCCCGTCGGCATGCAGCGTCGCGGCGTGCTGACGCACAGCACCGAGCAGTCCGAGCTCGTCCAGCGCCGGCGGCCGCAGGCCCTCCACGAGTCGGCGGACCTCGGCGATGGCCGCGGACGTGTCGGCGCGGAGCTTCTCGAGCAGCGCGTCGGCGGCACCGGGATCGCCGACCAGCTGGTTGCGGGCCGCGTCCGTGGCGAAGGCGACGCCGGACAGCGTCGGCCCGAGCCCGTCGTGCAGGTCGCGGCGCAGCCGGCGGCGCTCCTCCTCGATCGCGGTGATCGCCGCATTCCGTGATGTCTGAAGGTCGCGGGCGAGGGCCTGAGCGCGCAGCGTCTGGGCGAGCAGCGGCGCGACGATGCGCAGGACGTCGGCGTCCGACTGCGCCAGCGTCAGGTCGCCGGCACGCAGGCCGACGACGATCTCGCCGACCGTGTCGCCGCCGAGCTGCAGCGCGAGCGAGCGGGTGTGGGTGACCTCCGTTCCGGAGGTGGCGAGAGTGCGGCCATCGGCACGCAGTGACGCGTACGGAAGCACGAGAGCTTCCCGGATGGCCCGCAGAGCGAGCACGGGGTCGTCACCGATCTGGTCGGCCACGTGCGTGGCTGCCTGCAACGGGTCGGGTCGGTCGCCGAACAACAGCTGGTCGACGACACCACGCAGGAGCACGAGGGTCGGGTGGAACCCCAGAGCGAGGACCGCACCCATGAGGCCCAGGGCTCCCGGCGACGGGTCGCCGCCGAGCGCGTCGATGACGGACACGACGCCAGCGAACACGGACAGGTAGACGATCACCGTCATGAAGCTGACGACGCCCCAGACGACCAGGCCGCGGACGTCGAGGACGTCCGGGCGGAGCACCCCGACCACCATGGCCGGCGCGACCGGAACGGAGAGAAGGGCGATGACGGGGTCGAGCACGGTGCCGGTCCCGTCGAACGCGAACGCCATCAGCCCGATGGCCAGGCCGGCGGAGCCGAGGGTGACGGCCAACCACTGGAGCGCCGTGCGGTCGGCGTCGGAGGCCGTCTCGATCCGCCACCACAGGTACAGCACCAGGGTCAGCCCGATGGTGGCGCCCATGGCTTCGTCGACGCCGGCGTCGTCGAATCCGATCACCGCGAACCCGCCGGCGGCGACCACGGTCACCGACGCCACGAAGTCCACCGGTCGTCGCCACACCCAGCGCGGATAGGTCAGCACGGCGACGGGCAGCGCCAGGTGGGTCGCGGCGACGGTGAGCCCCAAGCTGGGCGGCATGCGGGCCGCCACCGAGGTGGACGGCGACCCCGACCGCCCCGAGGACTGCCGCCACGGTCAGGGCGGCGCCGCTCAACACCGCTCGGCGGGTCGCGAGGAGAACGGTCCCGCTGACCCCGATCACGGCTATCAGCAGGATGATGCAGGCGAGCGCCGCGGCGGCCGTCATGTCGACCGGCCCAGCCCTTCGTCGCGGGCGCGGACGATCGCCGCGGACCGATCCGCCACCGCGAGCTTGGCGAAGATCGAGGAGATGTGGTTGGCCACGGTCTTCGGTGAGAGGAACAGCTCCTCGGCGATGACGGCATTGCGACGACCGGCGGCGACGAGATCGAGCACCTCGCGTTCGCGGTCGGTCAGCTGCGGGAACGGCACGTCATCGTGCGCGGCGGGGGGCTCGGCGAAATGACGCAGCACGCGGGCAGCCACGCCGGGCCCGAAGATCGCCTCACCGGCGACCACGGCCCGGATGGCCCGGTCGATCTCGCCCTGCTCGGCTCCTTTGAGCAGGTAGCCCTGCGCACCGGCCTTCATGGCCGCGAACACCGTGTCGTCGTCGTCGAACATCGTCAGCACGAGCACGGCGACGTCCGGAGTGGCGGCCCGGATGCGTCGCGTCGCCTCGAGGCCGTCGACGCCCGGCATCTGCACGTCCATGAGGACGACGTCCGGACGGGTCAGCTGCACCTCGCGCACCGCCTCCTCGCCGTCGACCGCCTCTCCGACCACCTCGTACGCAGGCAAGGACTCCAGCAGCGCGCGCAGCCCGCCCCGCACCACGGGGTGATCGTCGGCGAGAACGACACGGATGACGGCATCGGTCATAGGGGCATTCTGGCCCCGTGGCCGGTGCGAAGACCCGGGATCGTGCACCTATTCAACCCGGGAGATCTCCCGGAGAATGAGGAACGAGCACGGATCCGGGTCCGGGCCTCGGGGATCGATGGTGATCTCATCACCCCGGAATGAAGGAGAACATCATGCTCAGCACCAAGAACAAGGTCGGACTCTCTCTTGCCGCACTGCTCGGAATCGCCGACCTCCCCTCCGTACTCATGCCAACGCCGGACGGCGAGGTCGGACCTCCCTACGCGATCCTCGTGCTCGGCAGCATCTGCGGTCTGGTCACCCTGGTGGCCGTCGTGATCGCCTGGCGGAACGCGAACCGTGGCGCCATCCGCGTCGCGGCAGGCGCCCGCATCGTCTCGCTGCTCGGCGCCCTGCCGGCGTTCTTCGTCGACGTGCCCTGGTTCATCAAAGTCCTGGTGACGGTGTTCACGATCGTGACGGTCGTCAGCCTCGTGCTGATGCTGTCGCCGGCGCGCCAGTCGTCACCCGTGACGGACTGACGCCACCATGATCGCCATCGTCACGGTGCTCCTGGCGTTCCCGTTGGGGTACCTGCTCCGCAGCCACCTCGCCGCCAACGTCGCGTACGCGATCGCCTACCTGTGGGCGTTCACGTTCCAGAGCCTCTATCTGGCCAGGATGTGGGTCGGCGGGGACAACTCCGCCTTCGACAAGGACCCGGACGCTCTGCCGATCTCGTACGGCTTGGTGGCCTCGGCCATCTTCGCCGCCGGGTTCGGGCTCGTCGCGCTGGGTCGGCGGGTGGGTACTCGGCGACGGGCGACAGCGGCGGCCTGACAAGAGGCGGGGCCGATGGACGTGGGCTACCTTGGCGGCAATCACCAGGAGGTCCCATGCGTTCCATCGGCTCCACCTTGGTCGTCATCTGGCTGATCATCGGGGTCCTCGCCGCTTTCCAGCGCGACTACCTGACCAACCGGGAGAAGAGCTGCGCGGAATTCGGCACGGTCATCGTCACCGTGGTCGCCGGCCCGCTCAACTACCTCGGGGTCAATCCCAAGGTCAGCGACTGCAAAGTTCCGCAGCCGTCGGAGTAAGGCAGTACGACACAACTCAGGACGGATCGGGGCGCGCGACGAACACGGTTGGTGCCGTGACCACGACGTCGACCCGGCTCTCCAGACCCAGGGTCGACGCAGTGCTGGCCGGCACCTGGGCAAGGAGCTCGGTGCCGTCGGGCAGGGCCACGGTCGCCCGCGAGAACGAACCCAGGAAGCTCAAGTGCTTGACCTGGGCGGTGCCCGACTCGGACCGCTGGACCGACACCTGTTCCGGCCGGACAAGGGCCAGACCGGGTCCGCTTTCGACCGAGTTCGACAGCGTGGCGACCGAGGCTCCGAGCAGCTGGGTATGTCCGTCCACGACGGTGCACTCGATCCGGTTCATGAGCCCGACGAAGGCGGCGACGAAGGCATTGGCCGGACGCGCGTAGAGCTCCTCGGGGGCATCGAGCTGTTCGAGCCGGCCGTTGCTCATGACACCCACCCGGTCGGAGATCGCCAGCGCCTCCTCCTGGTCGTGCGTCACGAACAGCGTCGTGGTGCCGACCTCGAGCTGGATCCGGCGGATCTCGTCGCGCAGCTGGACCCGCACCTTGGCGTCGAGTGCCGAGAGCGGTTCGTCCAGGAGCAGGACCGACGGTTCGATGGCGAGCGCACGAGCCAGGGCCACGCGTTGCTGTTGTCCGCCGGAGAGCTGGCTTGCATACCGGTTCGCGAACTCCGCGAGGCCGACCAGCTCCAGCATCTCGCGGGCCTTCGTGCCACGGATGACGGCGTCGACACCGCGCAGCTTGAGGCCGAACTCCACGTTCTCCTGTGACGTCATGTGCGGGAAGAGGCTGTAGGCCTGAAACACCATGCCCATGTCGCGCTTGTTCGCCGTGACGAAGGTGACGTCTTGGTCGCCCACGACGACACGCCCCGAGTCAGGCTCGTCGAGGCCGGCGACGATGCGGAGAGCGGTCGTCTTGCCGCAACCCGATGGTCCGAGCAGGGCCACCAGCTCCCCGGGGGCGAGGGTCAGCGAGAGCCCGTCCAGCGCCGTGTTGCCGCCGAACGAGCGGCGCAGCTCCTCTAGTCGGACTTCCAGCCCGGTGCGTTCCTTCGATGCGACGGTCATGCGTGGTCACCCTTGTTTCATCGGGAGGTTCATGGGCAGGAGGTCGGGCGTGGGGTCGACCTTGTCCCGCTTGGATCGGCGGCCCACGAAGGACAGGAGCACCAGCAGGACGAAGGCGAAGATCAGGGAGGCCAGCGATGCCGCGACCGAGACCTGACCGCTCGACTTGCCGAGCAGGTTGATCACGACCTGGAGGTTGTCGTAGTTCAGCAGCGACGCCACCGTGAACTCGCCGAGCACGAGCGCCACCGAGATGAAGGCCGCGGAGAGCAATGCCGAGCCGATGTTGGGCACCACGACCTTCGCAATGACCGTGTACCAGCTCGCCCCGAGACTCCGGGCCGCCTCCGAGAGCGTCTTGACGTCGATCGACGCGAGGCCGGCGTCGATCGATCGGTAGGCGTAGGGCAGCACGAGCACCGTGTAGGCGAATGTCAGCGTGAGCGCCGAGTCGCCGAAGAGATAGTTGACCCAGGCGAACACCGGCTTGAGCCCGACGACCAGCACCAGCGCCGGAATCGTGAGCGGCAGCAGGCAGAGGAACTCGACGATCCGGGTGGCCCAAGGAACTCGCAATCGCACCCAGACCATGGTGGGAACCAGGAGGACGAGCATCGCCAGGACGGTGAGGGCGGCAAGTGCCAGCGAGGTGAAGATGGCCGAGCGGAGCTGGTCGTCCTGCCCGAGCGCCTTCCAGGCGTCGAGGTTGCGGCCACCCTCCAGCGACCGCGTGCTGAAGTCGACCATCGAGAGCAGAGGCACGACGAAGAACAGCCCGAGGATCGTGAAGACGACCACTCGGAACGTCGTCAGACGGCGGCGCGAACGCTGGCGCGGAGTCACGCTCATTGCAGCCACCTCGCCGTACGCCGCAGCAGCAAGGCATAGGCCGTCATCACGACGGCGACGACGACGATCATGTCGAGGGCGAGGGCGTAGGCCAGGTTCTCCCGGCCGAGCAGGATCTCGCTGGTGAGGGCGCTGCGAATGAACAGCGGCAGGATCGGGTTGCCCTGACTCACGAGTGCGGCCGCCGTGGCGTACGCCGCGAAGGCGTTCGCGAACAACAACAGCATCGAACCCAGGAACGCCGGGAACAGCAGCGGCCCGGCGACGTGTCGCCAGAACTGCCAGGTGGTCGCGCCAAGGCTCTCGGCGGCTTCCCGCCACTGCGGCCGCATCCCGTCGAGCGTCGGCAGGATGACGATGACCATGAGCGGGATCTGGAAGTAGGTGTAGACGAGGATGAGGCCGGGCAGTGCGAAGAGCCAGCCGTCACCGAACAGGTCGAAACCGAACGTGTCGCGCACTCGTTCGGTGATCACTCCGGAGAATCCGATGGTGGCGATGAAGGCAAAGGCGAGGGTGACCCCGCCGAACTGGGCGAGCACGCCGCACGCGCTGGTGACCGAGCGCCGCAGCAACCCGTCGGGCTTTCCCGTGACCACCGCGTACGCGAGCAGGACTCCGAGCACTGCCCCGATGACGGCCGTCGACGCGGACAGCAGGATGCTGCGCCACAAGGTGCGCAGCACCCCACTGCTGAACAGGGTCTCGATGTTGTTGAGGCTGGGTCGCCCGTTGTCGCTGAAGGCACCGACAAGCACCACGATCGTCGGCACGACCAGGAACACGGCGAGATAACCGAGGAACGGAGCCAGGCCCAGTGCTGGGCCCAGCGTCCGCGTCCGCGTGCTCACCGGGCGCGCCCCACGTCAGCCGGTGACCTTGGACCAGTTCTTCGACAGGTAGTCCGCGGCCTTCGTCGTCTGATCTGTCGTGAGAAGGACCGGTGAACCGGAGACCTTCGGCAGCTTCGCGAAGTCGGCCTTGTTGATCGACCCGGCCTTGTCCATGTCATCGGCACGAACCGGACGGGCTCCGCCGGCGAGGTAGAGGTTCTGACCTTCGTCGGAGTAGAGGTACTCCTCCCAAAGCCGGGCGGCTGCCGGGTGCGGCGCGTCCTTGTTGATCGCCTGGTAGTAGTAGCCACCCACGGCCGCACCTTCGGGCACGACGACCTTCCAGGTCTTCACCTTGGCCGTCTCCGCGGCGTTGGTGTAGTCCCAGTCGACGACGACCGGCGTCTGGCCGGACTCGATGGTCGCCGGCGTGGGATCGACCGGGAGGAAGTTGCCGGCCTTCTTCAGCTTCAGGAAGAAGTCGACGCCGGGGGCGATGTCGTCGGCCGAGCCGCCGTTGGCGATCGAGGCCATGACCACGGCGCTGAAGGCAGCACCGGCCTGGGTCGGGTCACCGTTGAGCGCGACCTTGCCCTTGTAGTCCTTGCCCAGGAGGTCGTTGACGTTCTTCACGTCAGGAACCTTCGAGGAGTCGTAGCCGATCGACATGAATCCGCCGTAGTCATTGACCCAGGTGCCCTTCGGGTCCTTGAACTCATCGGAGATGGTGTCGAACGTCTCGACCTTGTACGGCGCAAACAGCGTGGTGTTGGCGAGGGCGACCGACTGGCCGAGGTCGAAGACGTCCGGCGCGCGCTTGGTGCCCTTGAGGCTCTTGGCGGAGTTGATCTCGTCCTGGCTGGCGGCATCGGGCTGGGCCGAGTTGACCTTGATGTCGTACTTCGCGGCGAATCCCTTGATCACGTTCCCGTAGTTGGCCCAGGTGGGCGGCAACGCGATGACGTTGAGCTCGCCTTCCTTCTTCGCGGCCTTGACGAGTGCGTCCATGCCGCCGAGGTCCTCGGCCGACGTGGCCGTGGCGGCCGACGATTTGGTGTCGGACTCCTTGTCCGGCGGCGAGCAGGATGCCGCTGCTAGAGCGAGGACGCCCACCAAGACGGGCGACACGAATGCTTTGCTGATCTTCATCACAAACGACCTCCGACACCTGTTCGCCACCATGGCGAAACTCACGATAGGCCCATGTCAGGGTCAGGACCTAGGGGTGGTGGGCCGGAATTCATCCGTCGTTCGCGAAAGGACCCCTGATCAGCGTTCCGCTGGTCAGGGGCCGTTTCTTCGTTCCGTGGCAGGTGCAGGGTTCGAACCTGCGTAGGCAATGCCGTCTGATTTACAGTCAGATCCCTTTGGCCACTCGGGCAACCTGCCGGGGTTGTGTCGCCTCAGGGGCAACGACGAGCCACGATATCCCAGCACCCTAGGCTGGGTGAAACCAGATCGCCGTCCCGCGAGCACAGGAGGAGTCATGGCCGACTCGTCGTTCGACATCGTCAGCAAGCTCGACCGCCAGGAGGCAGACAACGCCCTCAACCAGGCCGCCAAGGAGATCGCGAACCGCTACGACTTCAAGAACACCGGCGCGAAGATCGAGTGGCACGGCGAGGACGGCATCGAGATCACGGCCAACGCCGACGAGCGCGCCCTCGCCATCCTCGACGTGTTCAAGGAGAAGCTCATCAAGCGCGGCATCTCGCTCAAGTCGCTCGAGACCAACGACCCACGGCAGTCGGGCAAAGAGGTGAAGATCGACGGCACGTTCAGCGAGGGGATCAGCTCCGAGCAGGCCAAGAAGGTCTCCAAACTGATCCGCGACGACGGCCCCAAGGGCGTCAAGGTGCAGATCCAGGGCGACGAGCTGCGCGTGTCGAGCAAGAAGCGCGACGACCTGCAGGCCGTCATCGCCCTCGTGAAGGGCGCCGACCTCGACTTCCCCGTGCAGTTCACCAACCGCCGTTGATTCCTACGGCAAGTTGGCGATCAGGAGACTTGGCCAGACGCTGAGCACGACAAGGCCGAGCGCGCCAGCCACGGCAACGCCGGTCGCCAGCCGCACCGCGTACGGCGCGGACGATCCCTGGGAGGGCTCGCCCGTCGCCGGGCCGACCACCACGACGACGAGCCGCAAGTAGTAGGCGAGGCCGACCATCACGTTGATGGCCATGACGACGGCCAGCCACGTGACGTCGCCGTCGACCACCGGGCGGAGCACGACGTACTTGGTGACCAGCCCGGCGACCGCGGGCGGGAACCCGGCGAGCGTCAGGACCGCGAAGGCGAGCGGAAGTCCGAGCCACGGATCGGTACGGGCCAGGCCGGCCAGCTCGTCGTAGGACGTGCTGCCGCGGGTGCGGAGCACGACGGCCAGGACGGCGAAGGCGACGATGTTGGCGAGCGCGTAGACCGCGAGGTACTGCAGCGGGGCGCTGAGCCCGGATTCGGTGAAGATGGCCGCGGCCGGTGCGATCAGGAACCCGGCCTGCGCGACGGACGACCAGGCCAGCATCGCGACGCCCTCGCGCTGACGAAGCGCACCGAGGTTGCCGATCGTCATCGACGCCGCCGCGACCATCGCGATCACGGGCTGCCAGGATCCGTCGGCCGGGCTCAGCCCCAGGGCGAGCAACACGAGGAGCGCGCCGAGCGCCGCCGACTTCGAGACGGACGCCAGGAAGCCGGCCACCATGATGCTCGCGCCGCGGTACGAGTCGGGCACCCAGACGTGGAACGGCACCGCGCCGAGCTTGAACAGCAGGCCGACGATCGTCAGGACGACGCCGACGGAGACGACGGCGGATGGCACGGACGGTGTCTCGAGCTCCGTGCTCAGACCGACGTAAGTCAGCGTTCCGGTGGATCCGTAGAGGACGGCGATGCCCATCAATGTCACGGCCGTCGACACGACGGACGTCAGGAAGAACGTCCACGACGACGCAATGGCGCGGCGGTCGCCCTGGCGAAGGCCGACGAGAGCGATCGACGGCAGGGCGAGCAGCTCGATCGCCACCACCAGCGTCACGAGGTCGCGGGCGCTGGCCATCACCAGACCGCCGCTCGCGGCCGAGCCCAGCAGCAAGTGGAACTCTCCGGCCGGCATCGCGTTCTCGGCGTTCATCACGATGGACGCCACCAGCACCAGTGCCGTGCCGACGACAACGAGCAGCGAGAAGCCGAACGCGATGTCGTCGACGCTGCCGGTGCGCACCAGCTCGACGCCGCCGGCCAGCACGCCGGCCAGCGTCGGCACTCCCGACCCGAGCCAGGTGCGCCGCGGCGCGAACGCGTCGACCATCAGGCCCAGGACGGCACCAGTGAAGACGAGCGTGGCGGGTCCGGCTGCGACCCAGTCGAAGGGGATGTTCATCCCATCACCCCCGTGCCGAGCAGGTCGGTGATGGCGGTCGGCACGAGGCCGAGAAGCACGATCGGGATCAGCAGCGCCACCACCACGACGGACTCGCGCCGCTCCAAATCCGTGTCGCCGTCGTGGGGCGTGGGCTCGCCTTGCAGGAGCGACCGGGCGAATCGGACGACATACGCGGTGGCCAGCGCGATGCCCACCGCTGCGACGACGAGCAACGTCCAGGACAGCGCACGGTCATCGAACCCGCGGTTCGGCTCGAACACCGCACGCAAGGTGAGGAACTCGCCCCACAGCCCGGCGAAACCGGGCAGGCCCATCGTCGCCAGGCCGCCCACCAGGATCGCGACCGCACGCCACGGGGCCCGCTCATACAGGCCACGTCCGAGCTGGCGCAAGGAGGCCGTGCCGTAACGCTCCTTGAGCGACCCGGCAAGGAAGAACAGCAGGCCGGTGATGAGCCCGTGGGCGACCGACCCGAACACGGCGGCCGCGATGCCGGTCTGGCTCATCGTCGCCAGGCCCAGCACGACGAAGCCCATGTGCCCGATGCTCGAGTAGGCGACCAGGCGCTTGAGGTCGTCCTGGACGAGGCAGGCCAAGCCAGCCCAGACGATGCCGACGACGGCGACCACGCCGATGTAGGGCGCGATGCGCGCGGTCGACTCCGGAAGCATCTGGACGTCGAGGCGCAGCAGCCCGTAGGTGCCGAGCTTGAGGAAGACGCCGGCCAGCAGCACGGAGCCGACGGTCGGCGCGCGGCCGTGGGCGTCTGGCAGCCACGTGTGCAACGGCACGAGCGGCACCTTGACCGCCAGGCCGAGGGCGATGAGGCTCGCCGCGAGCAGCGATTCGGTGCCGCGGATCTCGTCGATCTGCAGCGTGCCGGCTCGCAGGCCGATGACGACGATGCCGACCAGCAGCAGCGCCGACCCTGTGACGGTGAACAGCAGGAACCGGGTGGCCGCCCGCCGCGCTTGCACTCCGCCAGCGCCCCAGCGCGCGATGACGAACCACATTGGGATGAGCGCCAACTCGAAGAAGACGAAGAACAGCAGCAGGTCGAGCGACACGAACACCCCGATCGACGCCGAGGCGACGACCAGCAGCAGGGCGACCAGCAACGGCGACGTGTCGGGCTTGAGGAGCCACAGGCAGCACAGCAGCGTCAGGAAAGCGGTGAGCAGCGCGAGCGGCAGCGAGATTCCGTCGACGCCGAGGTGCAGCCGGGCGCCCAGTGGCTCGATCCAGGCATGGTCGATCTCGCCCCACGTCTCGCCCGTTCCACCTCGCGGCACCAGTGCGAGCAGCACCAATGCGGCCAGGGACGCGACAGCGCCGGTGAGTGCGGCGAGACGGCCGGTGAGCCGGGCCCGCAGCGTGACCAGGACGGCGGCCGTCGCGAGCAGCACGATGAGGGCGGCGGCGATCACGAGCCCGCTCCCGCGAAAACCGACACGATGACGACCAGCAGCGCTCCGCCGGCGATGATCGTGGCGTACACCTGCACGCGCGCCGACTGCACCGCACCGATGAGCCAGGACGCGCGTTGTGCGAGCCACGCACCGCCGCGCGGGTAGACGTCGATGCCGTCTGCGTCCACGGTGCTGACCATCCGGGCGGCACCCATCGTGACTGCTGGGACGGCGCGGACGTACACGGCGTCGAGGCCGAGCTCGGAACTCAGCGGCCGACCGAACCGGATGCGCCAACCGCGACCCCGAAGCAAGAACGCGACAACGATGCCGATCACCGCGGCGGCCGTGGACAGCGCGCCGATGCCGACGTGGAGGTCCTGGCCGATGGACAGGGCGAGGCACGCGACGGCCAGCAGGAGGAGCGGCCCGACCATGGCGCGACGCTCACGGTGCAGCTTCGACGGCGCTCCCAGGAACGTGGACGTCCAGAGGCGGGTGGCGTACAGAGCCGTGACGACCGAGGTCAGCACGGCCACGACGAGCACGGCCCAAGCAGTGCCGGCGGCCAGCGTCGCGTCCCCGTCGGTGGCGACGTGCAGGGCGGCAAGCACCCCGTCCTTGGAGAAGAAGCCGACCGTCGGGACGATGCCGACGAGCGCGGCAAAACCGATGGTCATCGTCCAGAACGTGACCGGCAGGGACCTTCGCAGGCCGCCCATGTCCGACAGCGCACTGCTGCCAACCGCCTGCATCGCCACACCGCAGCCGAGGAACAGCAGGGCCTTGAAGGCACCGTGCGAGACGAGGTGGGTGATGCCGGCGTCAGCATCGCTGGTGGACAAGGCGGCGAACATCAGCGCGAGCTGGCTGACCGTGGACCAGGCGAGGGCCCGTTTGAGGTCGGTCTGCGCGACCGCGAACAGCGCACCGAGCAGCATCGTCACCGCAGCCACGACGGCGAGCGTGGTCATCGCGACCTGCGACGTCTCGAAAACGGGCAGTAGCCGGGCCAGGAGGTAGACACCGGCCGCGACCATGGTGGCGGCGTGAATGAGGGCGGTGATCGGCGTGGGGCCGGGCATCGCGTCCGGCAGCCAGGTGTGCAGCGGCACCTGGGCCGACTTGCCGACCACCGCGAGGATCAGCAGCAGCCCGATCGCGGTGGCGTTGCGCGGCTCTTCGAGTCCACTTGCGACGACCACATGACTGATCGTGTAGGTGCCGTAGGTCTGGCCGAGCACGATGATCGCCACCAGCAGACCGATGTCGGCGATGCGCGTCACGAGGAACGCCTTGGCCGCGCCGGCGCGCGCCTGCGGCAGCTCCCAGGCATGGCCGATCAGCAGGTACGAGCAGACGCCCATCACCTCCCAGCCGATCAGCAGCACGAACAGGTTGTCGGTGGCGACGACGGCGACCATGGCGATCAGGAACAGCACGATGAGCGACGCATACGACCGGTAGCGCTTGTCGTCGCCCATGTAGGCCGTGGAGTAGATCTGCACGAGCAGGGCGACACCCGCGGCGAGCAGCATGACCTGCGCCGCCATCGGGTCCACGACCGTGTCGAAGGACAGGCTCGGCAGCGCCGGGCCGACGTCGTTGCCGCGGTACGTGACGGACGTCGACGGGTCGTCGCCGAGATGCGGGATCGCCCAGACCGACACTGCGGCAGAGGCCAGGGCGGTGATGACGACGTACGGCCAGCGCCTCATGCCTGGACCTCGCGTTCAACCGTGTCGACGTCGATGGTGCCGGTGCCCCGGAACATGGCGAGGACGATCGCGAGACCCAGGCCGATCTCGGCGGCGGCCAACGCGATGACGAACAGCGTCAGCACCTGTCCGGTGTGCAGCGTCGCAGCGAACCAGGCGTCGTACGCGACCAGCTGCAGCGTGACGGCGTTGAGCATCAGCTCGACTCCGACAAGTACGAGCACTGCGTTGCGGCGCGCGAGCACGCCGTAGAGCCCGATGCCGAACAGCGCAGCGGAGAGCAGGAGCGGGAACAGCAGCGGCATCAGCGTTCCGATCCCGAACGCGAGAGCACGATCGCCGCGATCAGGGCAGCCAAGAGCACGACGCTGAGCACCTCGAAGCCCAGCACCCAGTGGCGGAAGAGTGCATCGCCGATCGACTCGGCCGTGCCCGGCAGCGCTCCGGTGATGCGTTCGCCGCGGAACCCGGCCACGAGGGTGGCGCCGAGGCCGATCGCTGCCACCGCCCCGAACGCTGCCGCGACCGGACGGTTCGCGGTGACCTCGGCCGAGCGCGAGCCGGTGGGCGAGCGGGTGAGCATCAGCGCGAACACCACCAGCACGACGACCGCGCCGACGTAGACGAGCACCTGCACCCAGGCCAGCAGCTCGGCCGTCATCAGGATGAAGCAGCCGGCGACCCCGCCGAGCGTGACGACCAGCCAGAGCGCGGCATGCACGAGCTGCCGGCTGCCCACGGCCAACACCGCCGACGCGATGACGACGGCGGACAGGAGGATGAAGACGACCTCAGCCAGGTTCACCGGCGTCCGTCTCCTGCTTCTGCCGGAACGAGGCCAGCTCCTTCGACTCCTCGGCCCCGGCCTCGAGCGCCGGTGGCGGCGGGACCTTCCACATCCACTCGCGCAGCCGGTTCATGTCGTGGGTGAGGTCGACGATGTCGCCCTCGGCGTAGGCGAACTCCGGCGACCAGTGCAGCGCGTCGAACGGGCACACCTCGATGCAGATGCTGCAGTACATGCACAGGGAGAAGTCGATGTCGAAGCGGTCGAGCACGTTCTGGCTACGGTCGCGGCCGCCCTCGGTCGTGGCCGGGATCGTCTCCTTGTGCGAGTCGATGTAGATGCACCAGGACGGGCACTCGCGAGCGCAGAGCATGCACGACGTGCAGTTCTCCTCCTGCAGCGCGATGACGCCGCGGCTGCGCACCGGCAGCTCGGGCTCCTTGCCCGGGTACTGGGCCGTGACGCTGCGCCGCAGCATCGTGCGCAACGTCACCGCGAAGCCTTGGGCCAGTCCTTTGCCGAATGTCATGCGGGGTCCCCGGAAAAGCGCGAGCCGGCCATGAAAGCGAGGCTGTTGAGCGAAGTGAGTGGCGAGCGGTTTTCTGGGGTGCTCATGCGACCACCAAGACCGTCGTGATGAGGACCTGGACCAGAGCGGCGGGGACAAGCACCTTCCAGGCCAGCGCATTGAGCTGGTCCTCGCGCAACCGCGGGTACGCAACCCGCGCCCAGATCACCACGAACGAGATCGCGATGATCTTCAGCAGCATCCACAGCACCCCGACCTGGTCGGACCATGGCCCGGCCCAACCGCCGAGGAACAGCACCGCCGTCAGAGCGGCCAGCAGGACGATGCCGGCGTACTCGGTCAGCAGGAACATCGCGAACCGCATGCCGCCGTACTCGGTGAGCGGCCCCATGACGAGCTCGGCGTCGGCCAGCGGAGCGTCGAACGGCGGCCGCATCAGCTCCGCGAGGCCGGCGACGAAGAACACGACGAGTCCGGGTAGCTGCGCGAGCAGCCACCACGGCTCCCATGCTTCAGCGATGCGGACGAGCGACAGCGTGCCGGCCGCCATCGCGACACTCGACGCCGCGAGCACCATCGGCAGCTCGTAGCTCATCAGCTGGGCTGCGACTCGCAGACCACCGATGTAGCTGTACTTGTTGGCACTGGCCACGCCGGCCATCAAGGTGCCGATGACGCCGACGCTCATCGCCGCGAGGACGAAGAACAGTCCGGCATCCAGATCGGTGCCGATCAGGACCTCGCTGCCGAACATGGGGCCGAGCGGGATAGCGACCATGGCGACGACGTATGGCGCCAGCGCGACCGCTGGGGCAAGGGCGAACACCGGTCGGTCGGCGGCAGCAGGGATGACGCTCTCCTTCTGCATGAACTTCACGCCATCGGCCACCAGCTGAGCCCAACCGTGGAACCGGCCGGCGTACATGGGACCGACGCGGCTCTGCATGTGCGCCATCTGCTTGTGCTCCATCTGGCCGACGAGCAGCGGCAGCGTCATGAACGCCCCGATCACGAGGACGCATCGCAGCACCACCTCGAGAACGTCACTCATCGGAGGCCTCGTCCTGCACCCAGTCGTCCGGGACGCCGGGCGGCTTCATGCGGCGGCCGCCGGTGCGGCTGGCGACGTCGTGGTCGGACTCGCCCGGCTCCTTCGCGCCAGGCCACGCCTTGACGACGCGCGAGACGAGCACGAACTCCTTGCGCAGCGGGTGTCCCTCGAACCCGTCCGGGAGCAGCAACGGCTCGAGCGGGACGCCGAAGTCGATGCCGAACATCTCGTGGGTCTCGCGCTCGTGCCACGAAGCGCCGGCGTAGACGTCGGCGACCGACGCCACGGCGGGCGCCTCGGCGTTCAGGAACGTCGCGACCAGCAAGTGGTCCCACGGATCCGGTCGCAACAGGTGCGCAACAACGCGGAACCCGTCCGCCTCCTCATCGACGGCCGACAGCCAGTCGAAGTACGTGTATCCGTCGGCTCGGAGATCGGCGAGCGTGTCGTGCCAGGCGTCGGACTCGACGACGCGGTGCGGCGGCCCGAACTCGTTGGCGTCGAGGCTCGCAGCGTCGATCATTGGGCCTCCAGACTGGGCTGGTCGAGTCTGGGTGTCAGCAGCGACGACGTGGAGCGCTGGTACCGGTCGGCCAGGTTCTCCTGGGCGATCTGGTTCTGCAGGGTGACGATGCCGTGCAGCAACGCCTCGGGCCGAGGCGGGCAACCGGGCACGTAGACGTCGACGGGGATGATCTGGTCGACGCCCTTGGTGACGCAGTAGGAGTCCCAGTACGGGCCCCCGGAGTTGGAGCACGAGCCGAAGCTGATGACGTACTTCGGCTCGGGCATCTGGTCGTAGAGGCGTTTGATGGCCGGCGCCATCTTGTCGGTGACGGTGCCCGAGACGACCATCAGGTCGGCCTGACGAGGGCCAGGCGCGAACGGGATGACCCCGAGCCGGATGAAGTCGTGACGCGACATCGAGCTGGCGATGAACTCGATCGCGCAGCAGGCCAGTCCGAAGTTGAACACCCACAGCGAGTAGCGGCGCCCCCAGTTGAGCAGGAAGCGGGCCGGCTTGGGTGCGAACTGCGTACCCAGGCCGACGGACGGAGGACCGACCGTGGGGAGCCCGAGGCCGACGGGCTGCATCAGCGAGTCCACGACAACACTCCCTTGCGCCACGCATAGATGAGCCCGACGACGACGATGGCGATGAAGATGCCCATCTCGACGGCGGCCGCGGCGCCGAGCCGCTCCAGCACGACCGCCCACGGGAAGAGGAACACCGCGTCGACGGCGAAGATCACGTAGAGAAACGCATAGACGTAGTAGCGGATCGTGGACTGGGCCCAGCCTTCACCGACTGGATCGACGCCGGACTCGTACGTCAGGCCCTTCTCGCGGGCCGGCACGCGCGGCCGCATGAACGCGTTGACCCCGAGCATCGCGGACGCCAACAGGATCGCGGCCAAGACGATGGCGCCGACAACCGCGTAGTCGTCGAGGAAGGCGCCCATGCAGGGAGTCTAGGGAAGAACGGCGGCGCGGTGGCGACCCGTCCGCCAGTCACATGCGTCGTGGGGTGAGGACGGTGGGTGCCGGGCTGGTGTAGGTGTGGCCGGTGGGGGTGCGCCAGATGGTGTCGCGGCCCCTGGTGGTGACGTTCCAGCCGGGTTGGTGCTTGAGCGAGTGGCTGCGTCGGCACAGCCCCTGACCGTTCGGGCTGGCGGTGTCGCCGCCCTTGGCGTAGTCGGTGATGTGGTCGATGTCGCCGATGCTGCAGTCGCACCCGGGTTGTCTGCATCGGTGTCGGTCGCGGGCCCGGATGAACCCGTTCAGAGGACCGTCGAAGCGGCGCCGTCGGGGATCGCGGCCGATCAGGGTGTGGTCGAGGGGGTCGGTGACCAGTCGTCGGTAGAACGTGCGGTGGGCGCGTGAGATGAGGTCGTCGACCAGGCCGGGAGTGATCGGTCCGTAGCCGTCGAGCTCGGCCGGGCCGTCATCGGCGCCCAGCAAGGCGTCGGCACCGATCGTGATGCCGATCTCGACGTCGAGGTTGTCGGCGTGAGCCACCCCAGTGACCCGCTCGACCAGGGTGGCGCACATGATCTGACCCATGGACCGGGCGTCGCCGGTGGCCCGCAGTCCCTTGGCCCAGGTGGTCAACTCACGGTGGGCGGCGACCATCTGCTCAGCCGGACCACGGACCTGCAAGATCGCCACGCCATCGACCTCCGGATGCAGGCTGACCCGCTGATCGGCCCGGTTTCGCTCGGCTCGCGCATGTGCGGCATCAGCATCGAGCGCGATCACATGATGACGGGCCAATCTCGCGGCCCGGCCCGGCGTCAGCCCGGGCAGCACGTCGGCGATCTCGGCATCCAGCACGATCCGGTCGTCCCCGTTCAGGGCATCCGTCTCCCGCACCACGGCCCGGACGGTCGCCTCACTGATCAGGCCCGCTTCCAACACATCGGTGGTCTGCGGCAGCTCGGCCAACCCGACGGCGGTGGCGAACTGGGTGCCCGCTGCGCCGGGTGAGACGTTGCGAGCCATCGCGACCTCACCGATCACCGACAATGCCGGATCGGCCGAGCCGAACGGGATCTGCTGCACCCGCTCCGCATACAGGGCGCCGATCTGCTTCAGCTGCCGCGCCTGCGCCGCGCGGATGATCCGCTCATAGGCCACGATCGCGTCGATCCGGGCCGCTCCGAACTCGATGTCAGGGTCCGCGGAGAAGTCGTGGGCGTCGATCGCCGAGAGCAGGCTCCCGACCTCGACACCTTCGAACATGTGACCTATTCTATCCGAGAAACCGCAGGTCAAGCAAGGTTTTTCACCGATTGTTCATGGCGGACCCACGGCCAGGTGAGCAGCGCCCAGACGGCGACGATGGTAGCGATCTCAGCGGCGACGTAGAACGGCCACGGGCCGAGCAGGTCGAGCACCGAGGCGCTCTTGGGCTTGCCGTTGAGGTAGCCGTAGTTGGTGTCGGCGACGGTGTTGTAGACCATCACGGCGGCCGCCCACCCGGCGGTGATGCCCACGGTGCGCCAGTACGTCGCCCAGGTCGGCAGGAGACGCAGGTTGAAGACCAGGTGGAACGCCGCCCAGATGATCAGGATGTGCATGCCCCAGAACATGAGGTAGCGCGGCTCGGGGAAGTCCGAGGCTAGGTCGGGCGTGAGCATGCCCTGCGTCGTGAGGGTGATGCCCCAGAGATACGTGACCGTGGCGCTCAGGCGCGAGCGGGTCCAGAGCGCGTGCACCGCGAACATCCAGGCGAGGTCGCACAGCTGGAACGGCAGCGAGGTGCGCGGGTTCCACTCGTCCGGCAGCAGTTGCAGGACCTGCAGCGGGATGGTGACGAGCAGGATGGCGAAGGCGAACATTCGGTTGGCACCGGCACCCGTGGCTCGGCGCCCGAGCAGCACGATCAGCACGACACCGAGGACGCAGATTGCGAGCGCGGCGAGGTGCGACGGGCCGTACGACTGGAACCGGTCGGCCGAGTCGAGCGTCATCGACGGACGGGTGCGGCGGCGATGAGGCCCGAGAGCTGCACGAGGCCGTCGATGTACTCCCGAAGCTGCTCTGGCGTCCCCGTGTCAGGCCCGGACGGCGTGGTGATCAGCGAGACGATGATCCGGACGATCCACTCCACGACCACCCTGGTGTCGAGATCGGCGTCCACCGAGGCGAGCGCCCGGTCGAGCTGGTCGGCGAACATGCCGTGGATGCGATCGACCAACGGACCGGACTCGGTGGTCAGCGCCGGCAGAATCACCTCTGGGTGCTCACGGAGCGCTTTCTGCAGCAGCTCGTGCCGCCGGGCGTAGCCGACCACGAAGACCACCGCATCGACCAGGTTGTTCTGGAGGTCGTCGGAGCTCGTCAGCAGTGGCACCGCGGCCACGAAGAACCGATCGATCTCCCGGTCGAGCACGGCTTGGAGGATGGCCGCCTGGTCCCCGACGTACTTGTACAAGGTTGGCCTGGACACTCCGGCGCGCTCGGCGATGGCGGCATGCAGCCGGGCATCGATGCCGGACTCGAGCAGGCAACGGGTCGCCGCGTCGAGGATGCGCTCCCGGACGTCGTCCGTGCTGGATGTGACGTCGGTCATGGCTGCATCGTAGGTCGTTGACGTGGCCGGTCGCGTCGTTTACGTTTAAATGCAGAACGTAAATCGAGGAGGCACCATGACTGCCACCATCGACCGCGAGGTCGTCGCCCAGCGCCTGCTGGGTGGCTCGATCCGCCGGTCGTACCAGCCCGAGGTGGACATCGACTGGGACGCGCCGATCGATCCGCACAGGTACTTCCTCCCGCCCGAGATCGTGTCGCTCTACGGGACGCCCTACTGGGCGGAGATGACGGAGGCCCAGCGCATCGAGCTGTCGCGCCAGGAGATGGCGAACGTCTTGTCGGTCGGCATCTGGTTCGAGAACTTGCTCATCCGAGCCCTGCTCCGCGAGCTGATGAAGGAGGACCACCGGTCCGCCCACGTCCACTACGCCCTCACCGAGATGGGTGATGAGTGCCGCCACATGACGATGTTCGGCAAGGTCATCGATCGAGTCGGGGCGCGGCCGTACCAGATGCGCATGCGCGAGCGCGTCGCCATGGACGCGCTTCCGTTCGCGCTGCGCGGCTCCATGCTGTGGGTCGCCGCGCTCGTCGGCGAAGAGATCTTCGACTCGATCCAGCGCCGCATGATGGACGACGACCAGCTCCAGCCGCTGGTCGCCCAGCTGATGCGGATCCACGTCACCGAGGAGGCGCGGCACATCAAGTTCGCACGCGAGGGTGTCGTTCGCCGGATGGAGACCGCCGGCCGGGTCGAGCGCCTGCTCACCGGCAACCTGGTCGGGCTCGGCGGCCCAGTGTTCCAGTACGCGTTCTCCAATCCCGTCGTCTACCGGCGAGCCGGTCTCGATCCGAAGCGCGCGAGCCATGACGCCGCGAACAACCCGCACCTGCGGGAGGGCCAGATCACCGGGTTCGCGTCGCTGGCGGAGTTCCTCACCGAGAACGGCCTGCTCGGTCCGGTCGGCCGGCGCATGTGGCGCCGCGCCGGGTTCCTGGCATGAAGCGTCGCAAGCGGGAGCGACCGGCGCCCTGGGTGCCCGAGCACGACGACGAGGACGGCTACCGCGGGCCTGCCTGTCTGGACGTCGGCGACGGCACGATCGACGTCGAGGTCGTCCTCGGCGGGCACCTGGAACCGCTGGACGGCAAGTACCACTGGTACGGACGGGTCGTGCAGAACGACGCGGTCGACGCCGCCAAGAAGGGCGGCGCGACGACGGTCGGCCTCGCCATCGCGGACGGGGCGAGCGCCGAGGGCCGCCTCGCCGAGCACGACTACTGGGGCAACATGCGCATCACCGGACTCGGCAAGCCTCCGTTCGAACGAGCCGATATCGAGGTCACTTTCGTGCGATCGTGACCGCGTAGTCGGGGTTGTCGGCCAGCGGCCGCAGGTCCCAGGTCGCGAACCGCTGCTCGATGTGCAGGCCGGCCGTCTTGAGGTCGGCGTCGAACACGTCGAGCGTGTAGTGCAGGTCGAGGTCGAAGCCGAGCACGACCACGCCACCGGGTTTCACGTGCGCCGCGACACGGGTGAGGACCTCAGCCTCGGTACCGGTCGCCACGAAGACCATGACGTTGCCCGCGACCAGCGCAGCGTCAAACGGCTCTTCGTCGAGGTCGAGCTCGGCAAGGTCGCCCACCAGCCAGGTCGGACCAGGATGATCCTCCTTGGCGGCAGCGATCAGCACCGGGTCGACGTCGACGCCAACCACCGTGTGCCCGCGGGCGTGCATCTCCGCGCCAAGGCGACCCGGACCGCACCCGGCATCAAGGACGCGGGAATGGGGAGGGACGATCGCGTCGATCAGGCGTGCCTCGCCGGTGATGTCGACGCCTTCCGCTGCGGCGGTGCGGAATCGTTCGATGTACCACTCGGAGTGGCCGTCCTTCGTGTCGGTGAACCACCGCGGTTGCCTGCCCATGCCCCAGTATTGCCACTCGACCCCGGATTCCTGCCAACTGCGACGAGCAACCCGATTCCGGGGGATGCCCGCTGGATGCCGGGCGTAGATTCCTGACGTGAACGATTCACGCAGCGGACTGGCGATGGGGGCCGGCGCGTACCTGTGCTGGGGGCTCTTCCCGCTGTACTGGCCGCTGCTCGACCCGGCCGGATCACTCGAGGCGCTGGCGCACCGCATTGCGTGGTCGTTGGTCTTCGTGGCACTGCTGCTCACGGTCACGCACCGGTGGAGCGCGTTCCGCGCCATCTGGTCTGACCGACGGCGGGTCGGCTTCCTGGCGCTGGCCGCCGTCGTCATCACCATCAACTGGGGCACGTTCATCTACGGCGTCACGCACGACAAGGTCATCGAGACGTCGCTCGGCTATTTCATCAACCCGCTCGTCACCGTGCTGCTCGGCGTGTTCGTGCTGCACGAGACGTTGCGTCGCGCGCAGTGGGTGGCGGTCGCGATCGGCGCGATCGCCGTCGTCATCCTCACCGTCGACTACGGCCGACTGCCATACGTCGCCCTCACGGTCGCGTTCTCGTTCGCCACCTACGGCTTCCTCAAGAAAAAGGCGCAGCTCGGCGCGGTCGAGGCGCTCGGGGTCGAGACGCTGCTGCTCACCCCGATCGCTCTCACGTACCTCGGCGTCCTGCAGGCCAACGGCACACTGTCGTTCGGGCACGAGGGGCTACCGAACGCCCTGCTGCTGGCGGGCACCGGCATCATCACGGCGATTCCCCTGCTCCTGTTCGGTGGTGCTGCCACGCGCCTGCGGCTCACGTCGATCGGCCTGCTGCAGTACCTCGCACCGATCCTGCAGTTCGTCTTCGGCTTGCTGCTCTTCCACGAGCCGATGAGCAGTGCCCGGTGGGTCGGCTTCGTCCTGGTGTGGTTCGCACTGGTGATCTTCACCGTCGACGTCCTCAGCGGACGACGCCGCGCGCCTCGTGCAGACGAGCCCATGTCCGTCTCACCCGCTGAATGTGACGTTCCGGTCGTCGTCCGAGCCGAAATGCGACCTGAACCTCACGCTCAGACCGTCACCGAATCCAGGCACTAGTCCGCTCTGAGCACCAGCAGGACTGCGGCAACGATCGGTCGTGGCCTCACTGCTCCAGCGTTTCCCTCGGGGCGGGGCGACTCACGCGCCGTTCTCGCAGGTGGAGAACGACGTCGACGAGTGTCTTCAAGCCGCACAGGAGCGCCACCGGAGCGACCGCGTCAAAGGTGCCGTCGGGACGACCGAGTCCCAGGAGGAGGTAGAAGCCACCGAGAACCGACGCGTGCAGCACGACCATCCGCGGGTAGGGCAGCATCATCGCCCGGCGGGCGGACACGACCTCGCGCTCACCCTGGCCGAACCAATTGAGACCCAGGGACACCAAGTGACTGGCGAGGATCGCGACCAGCAGCAAAAACAACGTCCGTGGTCCGCCCGTGAAGCCACCGGTCAGGGCGGCGAGGATGAAGGCGAAGATCCCGTGGACGAGGGTGAACAACCCGTAGTGGAGCGCGAAGAATGCCGCCGTCGGCGCATTGCCACTCGCCGTGGCGTTCGCGCCCGTCCCTCCACGGGCGGTCAGGATCTTGATCGTGGTGGTGAACCACACGACGACGTTCTCGAACCAGTAGATGACGAAGACATCACCCACGCCGGCCTCGCCCCTCAGAACCGCCCACAGGGGAAGGAGGTTCGCGGCGATCAGCACGATCGAGGTGATCGTGCGAGCCGTCCTGCTCGGCAGCCGCGACCCGACGTGGGCGAGCACGTTGAGCCCGAGGATGCGGAGCAGGACGTTCACACGCCGAGCCTAAGGTCGCGGCGTGGGCTTCGGCGGCAAACGGCCGCGGGCGTGATCCGCAGATGCCATGATCCACGGATGACGATCTCGTTCGAAGGCCATCCACCACCGCACGGGCGTTTCGTCGTGAATGCGGTGAAGGGTCCAGACGGGTGGGAGCTCGACATCGAGGGTGAAGGCCTCTCGAGCGGCGGAGGCATCACCCACTCCGGCAACCTCGACGACGCCGTGGAAGCGGTCCGCAGCCACCTGCAGGACACCTACGGTGTCGACTTCTCCGACGCCTTCATCGAGATCGTCTCCCCGCATGGAGACAGCCACCTCGACTCCCCCGGCGTCAGCGACTGAGACTCTTCCAGTCGGCGACGAGCAACACGGTGCGCGCGACGGCGACGAGCGGTGCGACGGGCAAGGCGAAGCCCCACCAGTAGATTGCGCCGAACGGGATGACGGCGAGGGCCAGGATCGCCCCGCTCAGGTGATGGCCCCAGAGCAGCCATCCGGCGACGCCCTCGACCAAGCACACCGCCAAGAACCCGGCGAGCACCGGCACTGTCGAGTCGATGCCGTGGGCCTCGAAGGGGCCGCGACCGTAGGCCGGGAACCCCATCACCATCGGGATGTCCTTGCCGGCGGCGACGCGCGCGATGGCCGGGATGCAGAACACCCCGAACCCGATGGCGTTGAACCAGCAGAGGACGGCCGCGGCTCGAATCACGCCGATCAGCGTGGCACAAACCGGGTCCGGCGTCAGGTGAGGCGCGTGGCCAACGTGTCGCAGATGGCGTTCAGTGCGGCACGAGCCGTCGTGGCGGGCAGCTTGTCGAGCAGGGCCCGAGCGGCATCGGCCTCGGCCTGCACGTAGGCACGAGCCTCGTCCATCGCCGGGTGGGCGCGCAGGGCTTCGAGCGCCTTCGCTACATCGGCGTCGTCGGAGATGGGGCCGGACAGCAGACCCACCAGATCGGCGTCGGCCGGGTCCGTGGATCGGCGAGCGAGCAGCGTTGGCAGCGTGGGGACGCCCTCGCGGAGGTCGGTGCCCGGCGTCTTGCCGGAGTCGCCGGAGTCGCTCGCGATGTCGAGGATGTCGTCGCTCAGCTGGAACGCCACGCCGATGCGCTCACCGAATTCGGTGAGCGCGGCCACGACCTCATCGGTCGCGCGCGACATGGTGGCCCCGAAGTGTGCCGAGGTGGCGATCAGCGAGCCGGTCTTGTCGGCCACCACGCTGAGGTAGTGGGCCAGCGGGTCCTCGTCGCCACGCGGACCGATGGTCTCGCGGATCTGGCCCTTGACCAGCCGCGCGAAGGTACGCGCCTGCACACCGACGGCGTCGGGGCCGAGGGTCGAGACGACCTCCGAGGCGTGCGCGAACAGGTAGTCGCCGACGAGGATCGCGAGGGAGTTGTCCCAGCGGTGGTTGGCGCTCTCGGCGCCGCGGCGCATGGACGCCTCGTCCATCACGTCGTCGTGGTAGAGCGTGGCGAGGTGGGTGAGCTCGACGGCGGTGCCGGCCGGGACGACGTCCGGGTGAGTTGGGTCGCCGAACTCAGCGCACACCATCACCAGCATCGGCCGGAACCGCTTGCCACCTGCGTTGAGCAGGTGCGCGGCGGCCTCGGTGATGAACTGCTCGTCGCTGTCGATCACCCGGGCGAGGTGCTCCTCGACCAGGTCGACGCCGCGACTGACGCGCGCCTCGAGCGCATCGTCGGCGAACGCGACACCCAGACTCGTCACACGAACTCCTTCAGACCCGGTCAGCGCACGAATGCACCCGCGTGCTGTGCCAGGTCGAGCACCGGCCCTGGGACGACGCCCAGGATCACCGTGGCCAGGGCGGCAACGGCGATGACCACCGTAGTCAAGGCGCTGGGAACGGCGACGGTCGGCCCTTCACCAACGGGGTCGGTGAAGAACATCAGCACGATGACCCGCACGTAGAAGTACGCGGCAATGGCACTCACGACCACGCCGGCGACGACCAACGACCAGTAGCCGCCCGACCACGCCGCGCTGAAGACGGCCCACTTGCCGATGAAGCCGGCAGTCAGCGGGATGCCGGCGAACGACAGCATGAACAGGGCGAAAGATCCGGCGATGAGCGGCGATGCCTTGCCGAGCCCGGCCCAGCGGGACAGGTGGGTGGCCTCGCCGCCGGCGTCGCGGATGAGCGTGACGATCGCGAACGCGCCGATGGAGGCGATGCCGTAGACGGCGAGGTAGAACAGCACGCTGGAGACCGACGTGATGCGGCCAGCCGCTCCGACGAACGCACCGGCGAACGCGACCATCAGGAAGCCCGCATGGGCGACCGAGGAGTAGGCGAGCATGCGCTTGACGTCGGTCTGCGCGATCGAGACCAGCGAGCCGAGCAGCATCGTGATGATCGCGACGACCCAGATGGTCGGACGCCAGTCCCAGGACACCCCGCCGAAGGCCACGAAGAAGACCCGCAGCAGCGCGACAAAGGCGGCCGCCTTGGTGCCGGCGGCCATGAACGCGGTGACCGGCGTCGGCGCCCCCTGGTAGACGTCCGGCGTCCAGGTGTGGAACGGCACGGCGCTGATCTTGAACAGCAGGCCGACCGCCATCAGCGCAATGGCCGCGAGCAGCAGGTTCTCGCTCCCGGTGCGGGTGGTGATGGCAGCGTCGATCTCGGAGAGCCGGAAGCTGCCCGCGTAGCCGTAGGCCAGGGCGATGCCGTACAGGAAGAACGCCGACGAGAACGCGCCGAGCAGGAAGTACTTGAGCGCGGCCTCCTGGCTGAGCAGGCGACGCCGGCGGGCCAGGCCGCACAGCAGGTACAGCGGAAGCGACAGCACTTCGAGCGCGACGAACATCGTCAGCAGGTCGTTCGACGTGGCGAACACCATCATCCCGAGCAAGGCGAACACCGCGAGCGGGAAGATCTCGGTGTGCTCGATGTTGGCCGCTTGGGCCTCGGCCTCTCCCGCCGATCCGGGGGCGTCCGCGGCGCGTCCGGTGAAGGCACTGAGCCCCGCGTCGAGTCGGCGCTCGGCGAACAGCAGAAAGCTCAGCAGGGCGAACACGAGCAGGAGACCCCAGGTGAAGACGCCCGGGCCGTCGACGGAGAGCGCTCCCTCCGTGGAGATCTGGCCGCGTGCGGTCTGCGAGCTCTTGACCACGTCGAGGGAGTTGTAGACGACCACGGTGTCGACCAGGGCAGCGACCACGCCGACGACCGCCACCAGCGCTTGCACGACGAAGCGCGGGCCGCGGGGCACCACGGCCTCGACGACGGTGCCGATCACGGCAGCCCCCGTGATGATGAGGATCGGGGCGATCAGCGCGTACTCGATGTGCGGCCCGGCGATGGGAGGCAGATCAGCGGAGAACATCAGTGCTCACCCTCCTGGGCCAGGTCGACCGGGGCCTTCGGGGCTGGGTCACCGTCGCCGACATGGCTGACGACCTCGTCGACCGCCGGGTTGATGACGTTGAGCACGGGCTGCGGGTAGAAGCCGAGGCCGACGATCAGCACGATCGCGGGAGCCAGCGCGGCGACCTCCAGAGGCCCGAGGTCGCGGACGCCCTCGTTGCCGTCGCGCAGCGGGCCGGTCATCGTGCGCTGATACATGATCAGGATGTAGAGCGCGGCGAGCACGATGCCGAGAGTCGCGAACACGGCGGCCACCGGGCTCCGCGAGAACGTGCCGGCGAGCACCATGAACTCGGAGATGAACGGCGCTAGCCCAGGCAGCGACAGGCTGGAGAGGCCGGCCACGAGCAGCACACCCGACATGATCGGCGCGATCTTCTGCACGCCACCGAAGTCGCTGATGCTGGCCGAGCCGCGTCGGGCGATCATGATGCCGGTGACCAGGAACAACGCGGCGGTCGACATGCCGTGGTTGAACATGTAGAGCGTCGCACCCGCGGTGGACGTCGACGTGAAGATGAAGATGCCCAGGATGATGAAGCCGAAGTGCGAGACCGAGGTGAAGGCGATCAGGCGGCGGAGGTCGTCCTGGCCGATCGCCAGCAGCGCGCCGTAGAGGATGCTCACGACGGCGAGGCCGATCACCACCGGGCTGGCCCACTCCGACGCACCCGGGAAGATCTCGAGGCACCAGCGCAGCATGCCGAAGGTGCCGATCTTGTCGACGACGCTGACCATGAGCACCGACGTCGATGGCGTGGCGGACGCCGCGGCGTCGGGCAGCCAGGTATGGAACGGCCACAGCGGCGCCTTGATGACGAAAGCCGCCATGAAGCCGATGAACAGCAGGCGCTCGGTGGTGGTGCCGACGTCGAGGTTCGACAGGTCGGTGAGCAGGTATGACGGGTCGCCCTCCCGCACCTGGATGACGTACAAGCCGACGATCGAGGCGAGCATCAGCAGGCCGCCGATGAGGTTGTAGATGAGGAACTTCACCGCGGCATAGCTGCGATGAGGGCCGCCGTATGACCCGATCAGGAAGTACAGCGGCACCAGAGTGGCTTCGAACAGCACGTAGAAGAGGAACGCGTCGGTGGCCGAGAAGACGCCGATGGCCAGGCCTTCGAGCACCAGCATCCAGGCGAGGTAGGAGTTGACGCTCCGGTTGCCGGGCAGGCGGTCGTCCCAGGCGGAGAGCACGACGATGGGCGTCAGCACGGTGGTGAGCAGGATCAGGGTGACGCCGATGCCATTGACGCCGACCGAGTAGAAGGCCCCGAACTGTTTGATCCACGTGTGCTGCTCGGTGAGCTGGTAGCCGCTGGCACCGATCTCATAGCGCGACATCATCGCGAGCGACTGCACCAGGGTGAGCACGCTGAAGCCGACGGCGGCAGCCTTGACGAAGGCGGCGCGATCGGACGTGTGGGGCAGGACGGTGACGACGAGCGCGCCGATGATGGGCGTCGCGGCCAAGACGGTCAGGATCATGACAGCGTCACCGCCAGGAGGGCCAGCACCACGACGGATGCGCCGGCGAAGAAGCTCAATGCGTAGCTGCGCACGAATCCGGTCTGCGGCTTGCGCAGAGCCTGCGACGCGTCGCCGAGCCTGTCGGCGAGCCCGGTGACGAATCCGTCGATGCCCTTGCCGTCGAGGAAGACGAGGAATCGGGTGAGGTGACGGGTGGGCCGCACCACGACCGCGTCGTTGAGTTCGTTGCCGTAGAGCTCGTGCCGGCCGGCGCGCGCGAAGAACGAGACCGAGCTGTCGGCCGGCATCTCCCCGGCGATCGGCTCACGGCTGTAGAGCAGGTAGCCCAGTGAGACGCCTGCGGCGACGACCACGGTGATGAGGATCGTCAGGACCCACCCGGGGATGCCGAGCTCCTCGTGCTCGGCGTGGCCGACGACGGGTGCGAGGAAGTCGGTGATCCAGCCCCCGAGCGCCATCGCACCACCGAGAAGCGACAGGGCACCGAGGGCGATCAACGGAAACGTCATCACCTTGGGCGACTCGTGCGGGTGGACGTCTTCCTTCCAGCGCTGCTCGGAGAAGAACGTCATCATCATCAGACGGGTCATGTAGAACGCGGTGACGCCGGCGCCGAGCAGGGCGCCGAGGCCGACCCAGAACGAGTGACCGAACGCCGTCTCGATGATCTTGTCCTTGGAGAAGAAACCGGAGAATCCCGGGAAGCCGATGATGGCCAGGTAGCCGAACAGGAAGGTGATGAACGTGATCGGCATGGCCTTGCGGATGGCGCCGTAGTGCCGCATCTCGACGTCGTCGTTCATGCCGTGCATGATCGAGCCGGCGCCGAGGAACAGGTTGGCCTTGAAGAAGCCGTGGGTGAGGAGGTGGAAGATCGCGAACGCGTAGCCGGCCGGGCCGAGGCCGGCGGCCAGCATCATGTAGCCGATCTGGCTCATCGTGGATCCAGCGAGCGCCTTCTTGATGTCGTCCTTGGCGCAACCGATCCAGGCACCGACGAGCAGTGTGACGAGGCCGACGACGATGACCGCGGTGCGCGCCGTCTCCGACGCGTCGAAGATGCCGTTGGAGCGGACGACCAGGTAGACGCCGGCGGTGACCATGGTGGCGGCGTGGATCAGGGCCGAGACCGGGGTGGGGCCTTCCATGGCGTCGAGCAGCCAGCTCTGCAGCGGCACCTGGGCCGACTTGCCGCAGGCGCCGAGCAGAAGGAGCAGGCCGAGCGACGTGGCCACGGCTGCCGACGCCCCGTTGATCGACGCGTTCACCGGGGCGACCGCGGTGGTGCCGAACTGGGCGAACATCAGCATGATGGCCAGCGCCATCCCGAGGTCGCCGACGCGGTTGACGACGAACGCCTTGGTGGCCGCATGAGCCGCGGAGTCCTTGTGCTGCCAGAACCCGATGAGCAGGTACGACGCCAGGCCGACGCCCTCCCAGCCGAGGAACATCACCAGGTAGTCGGACGCCAGCACCAGCGTGAGCATCGAGGCGATGAAGATGTTGAGGTAGGCGAAGAACCGGCGACGGCGGGCATCGTGCTCCATGTACCCGATGGAGTAGATGTGGATGAGCGTGCCGACGCCGGTGATCAGCAAGACGAAGAGCCCGGAGAGCGGGTCGAACGTGTACGCCACGTCGACGTGGAACGGGCCGGCCTCGATCCAGGTGAACAGGGTGCGCGAGAACGAGCGGTCGGCCTCGTCGCGGCCGAGCAGCTGGACGAACGCGAGGGCGCCGATGAGGAACGAGATCGACGACGCCGCCGAGCCCACGAGGTGACCGACGCGGTCGCCCTCCTTGCCCCAGACGAGGAGTCCGAGGCCGGAGACGAGCGGGACCGCGACGAGCAGCCAGATGAGATCGAGCACCGTACCCCCTTAGAGCTTCAGCAGGCTCGCCTCGTCGACCGAGGCCGAGCGACGCGTGCGATAGATGGACACGATGATGGCGAGGCCGACCACGACCTCGGCTGCGGCGACGACCATGACGAAGAACGCCGCCACCTGGCCGTCGAGGTTGCCGTGCTGGCGGGAGAAGGCGACGAACGCGAGGTTGGTGGCGTTGAGCATCAGCTCGACGCACATGAACACGACGATGGCGTTGCGCCGCACCAGCACGCCCGTGGCGCCGATCGTGAACAGGATCAGCGAGAGGGTGATGTATTCCGTCACTCCTCCTCACCTTCTTCGTCCTTCTCGGCCGCCGGATCGAGCTCGCGCTCGATGGCGTCGATGTCGTCCTCGAATCCGTCGCGCAGCTGGCCGCGGGCGACGAGGCTGGCCGAGATCGACTCCTCGAGCGGACGCCCGTCCGGCAGCAGGGCCGGGGTGTCGACCGCGTTGTGGCGGGCGAAGACGCCCGGCGTGGGCGGATTGCCGGGGTGCTTGCCGGTATCGGCGTAGTCGCGGAGTCGCTGGCGGGCGAGCTCGGCCTGGCTGCGGCGTGGGGCGAGCTGCTCGCGGTGTGCCAGCACCATCGCCCCCAGCGCCGCGGTGATGAGGAGGGCGCTGGTGAGCTCGAACGCGAGGACGTACGGGCCGAACAAGAGCTCGGCCAGTCCGTAGGGGTTGCCGTTGCCATTGGCGGACTTCACACCGGTGATGCCGCCAGTGACACCTTGGCCGATCGCGGCGACGGCCGTGAATCCGAACAGCAGTCCGACCACCGTGGCCATCAGGCGCTGTCCCTTGATGGTCTCGGCCAGCGAGTCGGACGTGTCGACGCCGACGAGCATCAGGACGAAGAGGAACAGCATCATGATCGCGCCGGTGTAGACGATGATCTGCACCGCGAACAGGAACGGTGCGCCCTGCGCCGCGTAGAGCACGGCCAGCCCGATCATGACGATCGCCAGGCAGAGCGCCGCGTGCACCGCCTTGCGGGCGAACAGCAGGCCGAGCGCCGCGATGACCATCAGCGGCGCGAGGATCCAGAACGTCGTCACGGGGCGTCCTCCCCCGGGGCTCCCGGCGGGTTGACGTCGGCGGACTCGGCCGGATCGTGCGGCAGGAGCGGGAGCGTCTTGCCCTTGTAGTAGTCGTGGTGGTCGTCGCTGATCAACATCGAGTGCGGCGGCTCGACCATGCCCGGCAGCAGCGGCGCCAGCAGGTCGGACTTCTCGTAGATGAGGTCGGCGCGGTTGTCGTCCGCCAGCTCGTACTCGTTGGTCATGGTGAGGGCGCGGGTCGGGCAGGCCTCGATGCACAGGCCGCAGAGGATGCAGCGCAGGTAGTTGATCTGGTAGACGCGGCCGTAGCGCTCACCGGGGCTGAACCGACCGTCCTCGGTGTTGGACGCACCCTCCACGTAGATGGCGTCGGCCGGGCACGCCCACGCACAGAGCTCGCAGCCGATGCACTTCTCCAGGCCGTCGGGCCAGCGGTTGAGCTGGTGGCGTCCGTGGAAGCGCGGCGCGGTGGGCACCTTCTCGAACGGGTACTGCTCGGTGACGACCTTCTTGAACATCGTGCGGAACGTGACGCCGAAGCCGGCGATCGGGTCCCACAACGTCTCCCGGACGGTGTTGGTCATCGTCGAGACTCCTTCGGGGTGTCGACGCTGGTGGGCATCGGGGGGACCGGGTAGCCGTCGGCGAACGCGTCGAACTCGGCGGGCTCCTCGAGCTCCGGCGGTGCGGTCTCCGGCTTCTTCTCCGGGATGAGGAACGTGAGGAGGAACAGCACGCCGGCGACGATGGCGGCCCAGACGAGGGTCTGCTGGTCGAGCAGGTCCTCCTGCTTCAGCTTGCGGATGAACGCGACGGCGACGATCCATGCCAACGAGAACGGGATGAGCACCTTCCAGCCGAACGTCATGAACTGGTCGTACCGCATCCGGGGCAGGGTGCCGCGCAGCCAGATGAACATGAAGATGAAGGCCAGCGTCTTGCCGAAGAACCAGAGCACCGGCCAGTAGCCGCTGTTGGCGCCTTCCCAGACCTGAGCGATGCCGAACGGTGCGCGCCAGCCGCCGAGGAACAGCGTCGTGGCCAGCGCCGAGACGGTGACCATGTTGACGTACTCGGCCAGGAAGAACAGCGCGAACTTCAGCGAGGAATACTCGGTGTGGAAGCCGCCGACGAGCTCACCCTCGGCCTCCGGGAGGTCGAACGGCGCACGGTTCGTCTCGCCGACCATCGAGATGACGTAGATGACGAAGGACGGGAACAACGGCAGGAAGTACCAGGTGTTCGACTGGGCCGCGACGATCTCGGACGTCGACATCGACCCGGCGTACATGAACACCGAGACGAACGACAGCCCCATCGCGACCTCGTAGGAGATCATCTGCGCGCTGGAGCGCATGCCGCCGAGGAGGGCGTAGATCGAGCCGGACGACCAGCCGGCGAGCACGATGCCGTAGATGCCGATCGAGGTGACGGCGAGGATGTAGAGCACGGCCACCGGCAGGTCGGTGAGCTGCAGCGGCGTGCGGGTGTCGGTGAACGGGATGGTGACCTCGGGGCCGATCGGGATGACGGCCCAGGCGAGGAACGCGGGGATGGTGGCCAGGATCGGTGCCGCGATGTAGACGGCCTTGTCGGCCGCCTTGACGACGATGTCCTCCTTGAGCGCGAGCTTGACGCCGTCGGCGAGGCTCTGCAGCAGGCCGAACGGGCCGTGCACGTTGGGGCCGATGCGGTGCTGCATGCGCGCGACCACGCGGCGCTCGAACCAGATGTTGAACAGCGTGTAGAGGACCAGGATCACGAAGATCAGGACCGCCTTGAGCGCGACGACCCAGAACGGCTCGTGCCCGAACAGCTCACTCATGCGGAATCGCCGCCCTCGGCCCGGAGCGTGACCTCGGTGCCGTGGCCAGCGCGGATGACCCGCAGATTGGTGCCGTTGTTGGCCGGGGCCCACACGACGCCGTCGGGGAGGTCGGCGACCTCGGTGGGGAAGGTGGCGCTGCCGTGCTCCGTGCTGATGGTGGCGCGACCGCCCGGCATGACCCCTGCCGCCTCGAAGGTCGAGGCGCTCGCGCGCAGCACCGCCGGACGTGCGGTGGCGTGGTACTTGGGCTGGCCGTCCTGGCCGCGGGCATCGTCGATCAGCTGCCGCCAGGTCTCCAGCACGACGGTGCCGGCGTCGCGCTTCGACGCCTTCGGCGCATCCACGTGGGGGGCTGCGGTGCGGGTGCCGTCCCACGGCCCGGTGTCGGTCATCCGGTCCATCGCCTCGGCGACCGTGCGGAAGCCGAGGGAGCCCCCCATTTCTTCGGCGATGCCGGCGAGGACGCGGATGTCGGTGAGCGAGCCGGGCTCGTCGAGCACCGCCCCGAACGGGCGGAGGCGGCCTTCCCAGCTGACGAACGTGCCGGCTTTCGCGACGACCGGTGCCACCGGCAGGACGACGTCGGCGGCGCGGGTGACCTCGCTCTCGCGGACTTCCAGGCTGACGACGAAGGCGGTCTCGAGGGCCTCGCGGGCTCGAGCCGGGTTCGGGAGGTCGTCGATCTCGACACCGCCCACCACAAGGGCCCCGATCTGGTGCTTGGCCGCCGCCTCGATGATCTCGGTGGTGTCGCGACCGGCTCGGGCCGGCAGCGACTCGACCCCCCAGGCGGCCGCAAGGTCAGCGCGGGCCTCGGCGTCGGCGACGGGACGTCCGCCCGGGAGCAGCGTGGGCAGGCAGCCGGTCTCGACCGCACCGCGGTCGCCGGCGCGTCGAGGCACCCAGGCGAGCTTGGCCCCGGTGCGCTCGGCCAGACGAAGAGCTGCGCTGAAGCCGCCGTCCACACCTGCGAGACGTTCGCCGGCCAAGATCACGACCCCTCCATGACCGGCGCTGCCCTCGACCTCGAGGGCGTCCAGTGCTGCGGCCTCCTGGCCGGGGACTGTCGGCACGAGCTCGCCGCCCATCTTGGTGAGCCCGCGGGTGGCGTGCGCGGCCACCGCAACGACCTTGAGCCCGGACCGCGACGCCTTGCGCAACCGCAAGAAGATCGCGCCGGCCTCGTCTTCGGGCTCCAGGCCGACGAGGACGACGCTCGACGCCTCCTCGAGGTCGCGGTACGTGACGGCCAGGTGGGTGGCGGCGACCTGCGCGGCCAGGAAGTCGGCCTCCTCGGCGGAGTGCACGCGGGCGCGGAAGTCGATGTCGTTGGTGCGCAGCACGGTGCGGGCGAAGACGCTGTAGGCGAATGCGTCCTCGGCGGTCAGGCGGCCGCCGGGCAGCACGCCGACTCCGCCTTCGGCCGCGGCCAAACCACGGGCCGCGATGGCCAGGGCGGCAGGCCACGAGGCGGGTTCGAGCTCGCCGGCTTCGTTGCGCACCAGCGGGTGACGCAGGCGGTCATCCTGGCTCGTCCAGGTGAAGCAGAAGCGGTCCTTGTCGGTGATCCACTCCTCGTTGACCTCTGGGTCGTCGCCGGCGAGGCGGCGCATCACCTTGCCGCGACGGTGGTCGACGCGGATCGCCGAGCCGCAGGCATCATGCTCTGCCACGGCGGGCGTGGAGACGAGGTCGAACGGTCGCGACCGGAACCGGTAGTCGGCGCTGGTGAGAGCCCCGACCGGGCAGATCTGAATGGTGTTGCCGGAGAAGTAGGAGTGGAACGGCACGTCATCGGCGATGCCCACCTGCTGCTGCGGCCCGCGCTCGAGCATCTCGATGAACGGGTCGCCGGCGATCTGCTCGGAGAACCGCGTGCAGCGTGCGCACAGCACGCAGCGCTCGCGGTCGAGCAGCACCTGGGCAGACACCTTGACCGGCTTGGGGAAGGTGCGCTTGACCTCGGTGAAGCGGGTCTCGCCGCGGCCGTGGCTCATGGCCTGGTTCTGTAGCGGGCACTCGCCGCCCTTGTCGCAGACGGGGCAGTCGAGCGGGTGGTTGACGAGCAGGAACTCCATCGTGCCTTGCTGCGCCTTGTCGGCGACCGGCGACGTGACCTGCGTCTTGGCCACCATGCCGGGCGCGACCTCGAGGGTGCAGGAGGCCTGCGGCTTGGGGAAGCCGCGGCCATTGCCGGCGTCGGTGACCTCGACGAGGCACTGACGGCAGGCGCCGACCGGCTCGAGCAGCGGGTGGTCGCAGAAGCGCGGGATGTCGACGCCGATCAGCTCGGCCGCGCGGATCAGCAATGTGCCCTTGGGGACGCTGACCTCGACGTCGTCGATCGTCAGGGTGACGAGCTCGACGGGTGCGACCTCGGTCGAGCGCTCGGCCTCGATGGTCATGAGACGCCTCCTGCCGGTACCGGAGAGAACACGGTCGACGCGGCCGGCGGGAACAGCTCGCTCGACGGCGTGTGCATGCCCGCCTCGAACTCCTCGCGGAAGTACTCGATGGCCGACGTGATGGGGCTGGTGGCGCCGTCGCCCAGCGCGCAGAACGAGCGGCCGAGAATGTTGTCGCACAGGTCGAGCAGCAGCTCGATGTCGCCCGGCTCACCTCGCCCGGCATCCAGCCGTTGCAAGGTTTGGACGAGCCACCAGGTGCCCTCGCGGCATGGCGTGCACTTGCCGCAGGACTCGTGCTTGTAGAACTCGGTCCAGCGGAGGACGCAGCGAACCACCGACGTGGTCTCGTCGAAGACCTGCAGCGCCTTGGTGCCAAGCATCGACCCGGCCGCGCCGACGGCCTCGTAGTCGAGTGGGACGTCGAGGTGCTCCGCGGTGAGGATCGGCGTCGACGAGCCGCCCGGCGTCCAGAACTTGAGCTCGGCCTCGTCGCGCATGCCACCGCCGAGATCGAGCAGCTCCCGCAGCGTGATGCCGAGCGGCGCTTCGTACTGGCCGGGTGCCTTCACGTGCCCGGACAGGGAGTAGATGGTGTACCCCTTGGACTTCTCGGTGCCCATCGACGCGAACCAGTCGATGCCACCGGTGACGATCGACGGCACCGAGGCGATCGTCTCGACGTTGTTGATGACCGTCGGCGAGGCGTAGAGCCCTTCGACCGCGGGGAACGGCGGACGCAGGCGTGGCTGGCCGCGTCGGCCTTCGAGCGAGTCGAGCAGCGCCGTCTCCTCACCGCAGATGTAGGCGCCGGCGCCGGCGTGGATGACGAGGTCGAGGTCGACGCCGGTGCCGTGGATGTTCTGACCGAGGTGACCTGCCGCGTACGCCTCACGGCACGCCGCCTGGAGGCGGCGAACCACGTGCAGCACCTCGCCACGCACGTAGATGAACGCCACCTTCGCGCGGATGGCATGCGCGGCGATGATGACGCCCTCGATGAGCGTGTGCGGGCTCGCCATCATCAGCGGGATGTCCTTGCAGGTGCCCGGCTCGGACTCGTCCGCGTTGACGACGAGGTAGTTGGGCTTGGCGCCACCCGGCTGGTCGGGGTCGTGCGGGATGAAGCCCCACTTCATGCCGGTGGGAAAGCCTGCGCCACCTCGGCCGCGCAGCCCCGACTCCTTGACCAGCTCGACGAGGTCGCCGGGCTCCATCGCGAGCGCCTTGGTGAGGCCCTCGTAGCCGCCCTGCTCCTCGTACGCGGCCAGCGTCCAGGCGCGGTCGTCGCCCCAGTTCTTGGTGAGGACGGGGGTGAGCGTGTCAGTCATCGTCACCCTCCTCGGACGTGGCGGCCGGCGATTCCTCGATCTTGGTCTCGGTCTCGGCGCGGGACGTGTCGGACTCCTCCGCCGCGGCCTCGGGTGACTCCGTCGCCACCTTGGTGGCGGTGCCTCCGGCGCCGCCGAGCGGCGGGGCCTCCCAGCCACGGTCGCGGGCGATCTCCAGCCCGATGAGCGACGGGCCGGCCGCGGCCGGGCCTTCGTCGACGAGTTCGTCCTCGAAGCCGGCGAGCACCCGCTCGGCCTCGCGCCAGCTCGTGATCGTGGCGCCTCGCGTCGCGCGCACGGTGTCACCGGCGCGCAGGGCGTCGACCAGCTCGACGGCGCTCTCCGGCGTCTGGTTGTCGAAGAACTCCCAGTTGACCGTCATCACGGGTGCGAAGTCGCAGGCCGCGTTGCACTCGATGTGCTCCAGTGTGACCTTGCCGTCCTCCGTGGTCTCGTCGTTGTTGACGTCGAGGTGGTCCTTGAGTCGCTCGAAGATCGCGTCGCCGCCCATCACCGCACAGAGCGTGTTGGTGCAGACACCGACGTGGTGCTCGCCCATCGGGCGGCGCTTGTACATCGTGTAGAACGTGGCCACGCCGGAGACGTCCGCGTGACTGAGCCCGAGCAGCTCGGCGCAGACGTCGATGCCCTCGGCGGTGACGCAGCCCTCCACCGACTGCACGAGGTGCAGCATGGGCAGCAATGCGGATCGTGCTTGCGGATAGCGGCCCGCGATCTCCTGCAGCTCGTCGCGGGTCTTGTCGTCCAGGCGCTTTTTCGGGGTCCCCGCGGAATCGGGAGCGGAGCTTGCGGAGCGAGGGATTTCGTGGGGTGAGTTCACCTGTCCACCCCTCCCATGACGGGGTCGATGCTGGCGATGGCGACGATCACGTCGGAGAGCATGCCACCCTCACTCATCACCGATGTGCCCTGCAGGTTGACGAAGCTCGGGTCGCGGAAGTGGACGCGGTAGGGACGCGTGCCGCCGTCGGACACGGCGTGGCAGCCGATCTCACCACGGGGCGCTTCGATCGCGGCGTAGGCCTGGCCGGCCGGCACCCGGAAGCCCTCGGTGACGATCTTGAAGTGGTGGATCAGGGCCTCCATGGACTCACCCATGATGTGCCGGATGTGCTCGGCGGAGTTGCCCTGGCCGTCGGCGCCGACACTGAGCTGCGCGGGCCAGGCGATCTTCCTGTCGGCGACCATGATCGGCTCGCCCTCCATGACCGCGAGACGCGCGATGGCCTGCTCGACGATGCGCAGCGACTGCCACATCTCTTCGAGGCGGATCCGGAACCGGCCGTAGGCGTCGGGCTCGTCCCAGGTGACGACGTCGAACTCGTACTCGTCGTAGCCCCAGTAGGGCTGGGTGCGCCGCAGGTCCCAGTCGTACCCGGTGGCGCGCAGCACCGGACCCGTGAGGCCGAGGGCGAGGCAGCCGGCCAGCTCGAGGTGGCCGACGCCCTTGAGTCGTCCCTTGAAGATCGGGTTGGCATTGCAGAGCGCCGCGTACTCGGGCAGCCGGCTCTTGAGGATCCGCACGGTGCTGTGCAGCTTTTCGATCGCGCCGACCGGGAGGTCCTGCGCGACGCCGCCGGGACGGATGAAGGCGTGGTTCATGCGCAGGCCGGTGATCATCTCGAACAGGTCGAGGATGAGCTCGCGGTCGCGGAACCCGCAGGTCATGACGGTGAGCGCGCCGATCTCCATGCCGCCGGTGGCGATCGCGACGAGGTGCGAGCTGATCCGGTTCAGCTCCAGCAGCAGGACGCGCATGATCCGCGCCTTCTCCGGGATGTCGTCCTCGATGCCGAGCAGCTTCTCGGTGGCGGCGACGTAGGCGGCCTCGTTGGAGAACGGCGCCACGTAGTCCATCCGCGTGCAGAAGGTGACGCCCTGCGTCCAGGTGCGGAACTCCATGTTCTTCTCGATGCCGGTGTGCAGGTAGCCGATGCCGGCGCGGGCGTCTTTGACCGTCTCGCCGTCGATCTCGAGAACCAGCCGCAGCACGCCATGCGTGGACGGGTGCTGCGGGCCCATGTTGATGACCAGGCGGTCGCCCTCGACGGCCGAGGTGTCGATGGAATCCCAGTCCTGGCCGGTGACGGTGAACACCGGGCCGACCGTCGACTCGGTGGTGCCGGCGTAGGGGTCGGTGCCCGACGCGGACGCGTCATGTGTCTGAGTCACGAGTACGCCCTCCGCTCGTCCGGGGGCGGGATGGTGCCGCCCTTGTACTCGACCGGGATGCCGCCCAACGGGTAGTCCTTGCGCTGCGGGTGGCCGGGCCAGTCGTCCGGCATGAGGATGCGGGTGAGCGCCGGATGACCGTCGAAGACGACGCCGAAGAAGTCCCAGGTCTCGCGCTCGTGCCAGTCGGCGGTGGGATAGATGCTGACGACGCTCGGCACGTGCGCGTCGCCGTCGGGGCAGGTGACCTCGAGGCGGATGCGGCGCCGGTGGGTCATCGACAGCAGGTGGTAGACGACGTGCAGCTCGCGGTCTTCTTCGTGCGGGAAGTGGACGCCGCTGATGCTGGAGCAGAACTCGAACCGCAGCGCCGCGTCGTTGCGCAGGTGGGTGACGACGTCGAGCAGGGCGTGCCGGCGGATGAAGAACGTGATCTCGCCGCGGTCGACGACGACCTTCTCGATCACGGACTTGTCCTGGGCGTCGGTGAGGGTGGAGAGACGGTCGTGCACATCGTCGAACCAGCCGCCGAACGGTGGCTTCGAGGCGCCGGGCATCATCACCGGCCGGGTCAGGCCACCGTAGCCACTGGTGTCGCCGGTGCCGCGGACGCCGAACATCCCCTCACGGACGTCGACGACCTCGAGCTCGCGGGCGTCGCTGGGGACCAGTTCGCGCTGCACCTCGTGCGACGCGTCCTGGGTGTGCCCAGACGTGGGGTCGACTGTGCTTGTCTTGTCGGCTGGGATGTCGTCCTTCGCGGTGTCGTCCTTTTCTGGGGCCATCAGCGCATGAGCCCCTTCATGGCCGAGGTCGGGAGCGCCTGCAGGGCCTCCAGCTCGAGCTCCTCGATCTGGGCGACGCGGTTGGCGCCGAGCTTGCCGTGCCGGATGTTGTCGTGCAGCTTGAGGACGGCGTCGATGAGCATCTCGGGCCGGGGCGGGCAACCGGGGAGGTACATGTCGACCGGCACGACGTGGTCGACGCCCTGAACGATCGCGTAGTTGTTGAACATGCCGCCGGAGCTGGCACAGACGCCCATCGCGAGGACGTACTTGGGGGCAGCCATCTGGTCGTAGATCTGCCGCACGACCGGCGCCATCTTGTTGCTGACCCGTCCGGCGACGATCATCAGGTCGGCCTGGCGCGGGGACGGGCGGAAGACCTCCATGCCGAAGCGGGCCGAGTCGAAGCGCGGTGCGCCGAACGTCATCATCTCGATCGCGCAGCAGGCGAGGCCGAACGTGGCCGGCCAGAACGACGCCTTGCGCATGTAGCCGGCCAGACCCTCGACGGTGGAGAGCAGGATCCCGCTCGGCAGCTTCTCCTCTAGTCCCATTCCAGACCTCCGCGGCGCCAGACGTAGGCGTAGGCGATGAACACCGTGGCCATGAAGATGAACATCTCGACCAGACCGAACCAGCCGAGCGCGTCGAACGCGACGGCGAACGGGTACAGGAAGATGATCTCGATGTCGAAGACGATGAACAGCATCGCGATGATGAAGTACCGCACCGAGATGCGGCCACCGCCCTCCGGAAGGGGGCTGGGCTCGATGCCCGACTCGTAGCGGTCGAGCTTGGCCCGGTTGTAGCGGGCCGGACCGGTGAGCGGCGCGATGCCGACGCTGAAGATCGCGAAACCCGCTGCAAGGGCGCCCAGCACCAGGATCGGCGTGTACGCGTTCACGGCGCCTCCCTCGAGCCGGTACGGGCGATGCGGTCACCACTACGTGCGCTTGTGAACGAGTTCACAACGTGGCTACGCCCACACCCTACGCCCGCGCGAGGGTCCTTGTAACTGGGGCTGGACCAACTCGTGGTCGAGCAGGTGCTCAGGGCTTGACGGAGCTGTGCAGGGCTACGACGCCACCGGACAGGTTGAGCCAGTCGACCTTGCCCCAGCCGGCCTCGACCATCCGCAGCGCCAGGCCGCGTTGATCGGGCCAGGCCCGGATCGACTCGGCGAGGTAGACGTACGACTCGGGGTTCGACGAGACCCGCTCGGCGATGCGCGGCAGGGCCTTCATCAGGTAGTTGGAGTAGACCGCCTCGAACGGTCCCCACGTGGGGGTGCTGAACTCGCACACCACGATGCGACCGCCGGTGCGAGTGACGCGCAGCAGCTCGCGCAGACCTTGGACGGGATCGTGGATGTTGCGCAGACCGAAGGAGATGGTGACCGCGTCGAACGTGTCGTCACCGAATGGAAGGGCCATGCCGTCACCGGCCACGAACGGGAGGTCGCCACGGGCTTGTTTGCCGACCGTGAGCATGCCGAGGGAGAAGTCGCAGGGCACGACGGTGGCGCCGGCATCGGCGAACGGCTCGCTCGACGTGCCGGTGCCGGCGGCGAGGTCGAGCACCATCTCGCCGGGCCGCGGATCGAGCATCGTGACCACGCGGCGGCGCCATCTGCGGTCCTGTCCGAGGGACAGGACGTCGTTGGTCAGGTCATAGCGCTGGGCGACGTCGTCGAACATCCGCGCGACGTCATGGGGTTCCTTGTCCAGTCCTGCTCGTGTCACCGGATCACTGTCCCACGGGTACCGTTGCTGCCGTGAGCAACCCCGTCCTCGACACCGCGGCCAGTCCGGCGGCCTCGCCGCTGGTGGTTCGCACCGTCGAGATCGACGATCCCGGACCACTGCTCGCCCTCCTCCCCCGCGACGACAATGTCGCCTGGATCCACCATGACGACGGGCTCGTCGGCTGGGGTCGGGCCGCCGCCTTCACGACATCCGGACCGCGCCGGTTCACTGATGCCACCTCCTGGTGGCGCGAGATCACCCGGCACAGTGTGGTGCGCGACGAGGTCGACGTCCCAGGCACCGGACTGGTCGCCTTCGGCACGTTCACGTTCTCCGACGCTCGCCCTCAGACCGGTGGTGCCACCAGTGGCCTCGTGGTGCCCGAGGTCGTCGTCGGGCGACGCGACGGACGCTCGTGGGTCACGGTCGTCGGCGCCGGCATCACGGCGCCCCCCGAGGTACTAGCGACCGACGCACCCGAGTTTCCCAGCGAGGTTGCCTTCTCCGACGGCCCGGTCGACCCCGACACCTGGCAGGACATCGTCGCCGACGCGGTTGGGCGCATCTCCGACGGCGGCATCGACAAGGTCGTGCTGGCCCGCGACCTCGTCGCCACGCTCGACGAGCCGCTCGACGTCCGCGCACCGCTCGCCCGTCTGGCCGCCGACTACCCCGGCTGCTGGACCTTCCATGTCGACGGATTCTTCGGCTCCACGCCGGAGATGCTGGTGCGCCTCGAGCGCGGGCTCATCACGTCGCGCGTGCTGGCGGGCACCATCCGGCGCACCGGCGACGACACCCACGACCTCGCCCTCGCCGCGTCCCTGGCACGCTCCAGCAAGGACCTCGAGGAGCACGAGTACGCCGTGCGCTCGGTGGCCGACGCCCTGGCGCCGCACTGCACCAGCATGAACGTGCCCGAGTCACCGTTCGTCCTGCACCTGCCCAACGTCATGCACCTGGCCACCGACGTCACCGGCGTCATCAAGCACGACGCCAGCGTCCTCGCCCTCGCGGCCTCTTTGCACCCGTCGGCCGCGGTTGGTGGCACACCCACCGCCGACGCCGTGGCCCTCATCGACGACATCGAGCGCCTCGACCGCGGCCGCTACGCCGGTCCGGTCGGCTGGATCGGCGCCTCCGGCGACGGCGAGTGGGGCATCGCCCTCCGCTCGGCCCAGGTCGAGAACGGAGGCACGCGCGTGCGACTGTTCGCGGGCTGCGGCATCGTCGCAGATTCCGTGCCGGCCGACGAGCTCGCCGAGGCCGACGCCAAGCTCATCCCCGTGCGCGAAGCGCTCCTGCCGCGTTGACTCAGGGGCGTTCGAGCGTCGGGTAGCGGGGATCGAGCGAGTCGCCTGACGACTTCCCGGTCAGGCGTCGCTTGACCCACGGAGCTGCGTGCGCCCGAGCCCAGTCGAGGTTCGCGGCACGAAGCTCCTTCTTCGAGAGGCGAGTGGCTGGCGGCAGGTCGACCGGAGTGAGCTCGTGCTCGACGTCAAGCGCGTCGAGCACGGCCATGGCCATCCGCTGGTGACCGGCGCTCGACATGTGCATGCGGTCGTCCGCCCACATCCCGGGAGCCCGGTAGTCGCGCATGCGCCAGAAGTCGACGAGCGTCGCGCCGCGGCGCTCGGCCACTTCGCGCACCAGCTCGTTGTAGACGGCGAAGCGTCCGCGCATGGTGCCGAACACCGGGAAGCCTCCCGGGTCGAACGCGGTAAACACCACGAGACGGGCGCCGGTGTCCGCCAACCGGCCCAGGGCGGCGTCGTAGTCACGGACGAGACCGTCGATGTCGACCGATGGCCGCATGATGTCGTTGGCGCCCGCGTAGATGGTCAGCAGATCGGGCTCGAGCGCGAGGGCCGGCTCGATCTGCTCGGCGACCACGGCGCGGAGCTTGCGGCCGCGGATCGCGAGATTGGCGTAGCCGAAGTCGTCGGTCTGGCTGGCGAGCACGTCGGCCGCACGATCGGCCCAGCCGCGAACGCCGTTGGGGCGGCGCGGATCGGGGTCGCCCACGCCCTCGGTGAAGGAGTCGCCCAGGGCGACAAAGCGGTGGAACGTCACCCGGACAGCGTAATGAGCACCGCTGGGCGATCAGCCGTCGACCAGCCCACGACGTCGCGCGATGGCCGCGGCCTCGGTGCGTCCCGACGCTCCGAGCTTGGCGAGGATGTTGGACACGTGTACCGAGGCCGTCTTGGTGCTGATGAACAGCTGGGCCGCAATCTCGCCGTTGGAGCGGCCGGCGCTGACGAGCTCGAGCACCTCACGCTCGCGCGGAGTGAGATCGGTCGCCGGCTCCTTGCCGCCGCGGGAGCCGATCTCGGCCAGCAGTGGGTTGGCACCCAGCTCGCGCGCGATGGCGCGGACCTCGGTGGTGAGTTCACGCGCTTCGTCGTCCCGGCCCGACGCCTTGACCACCGCCGCCAGCCGTGCGCCCGAACGGGCCTTCTCGTACGGCTCGCCCAGCTCGTCGAAGGCTTCGTACACCTCGCGCCACACCGTCTCCATCTTCTTGGGCGTGACGGGGTCGATGCCGGTGACCCAGCGCAGCCGCGCGAGCTCGGCGTGGACGCGCTGGTGCCAGGCGCGGCCCTCGAGGCCGAGCGTCGGCCACTCGACCGGAACCTGGTCGATCTCCGCGACCAGGGCGACCGCGCGCTCCACGGCATCGGCATTCTCCGCGGCACTACGCCGGGGTGCGGCGGCGGCGTACTGGCCGAGGAGCAGGGCAGCCATGCGAAGCCGCGCCGGTGCAAGGGTGGCGTGCCACCGCCGTCCGAGGGTGTCAACGAGGGCATCATGGGTCTCGGTGGCCGCGTCGATGTCGCCGTTGGTGCCCAGCAGGTCGATCATGGCGGTGCCGCTGTGAACCGCGAGGGCGATGTCGCGCGTCCATTCTGCGCGCAGCCGGTCCATCGTTCCGGGCTCGGGCGTGCCGCCGCGCCCCGCCGTGACCAGCAGGCCGACGGCATCGAGGGTGTCGCTCACCAGGTTCGGCACGGTCGGATCGACGTCGCCCAGCGCCAAGGCGTCGTCCCACCGGCCACGGATGTAGCAGGTGACGGCGGCGAAGAACCGGCCGTCGAACCCGTAGGGTGCCCAGGCCCGACCGGTCGCCTCGGCCCGGGCCATACCTTCGCGGAACAGGCGCTCGGCCTCGGCAAGGTCGCCATCGTTGTAGAAGAGGAACGCGAGGTTCTGCCGCCCGCGCAGCTCGCCGTGGATGTCACCCGCCGCGCGCGAGGTCTCGATCAGCTCGGCATAGCGGAGCTTCGCCTTTTCGAGGTCGACACCGGTGCGTGCCAGCAGGAGGGTCAGTGTGGCCTGGGCGTCGACGACGATCTCGCGATCGTCGATCGCCTCACCGATGGCGACGGCACGCTCGGCATGCTCCAGGGCCTCGTCGTATCGACGCACCTCGGCAGTGGCGCGGGCTCGCAGCGCTTCCGCCTGGGCTCTCAGAGCCGTGGTCTCCTCCGGCACGATCTCGAGCGCCGCCTGGCTGGCCTCCAGGGCGGCATCGTCCGAATCGGAGTAGTAGGTGACGTTGCCCAGGGCGATGAGCAACCTCCCGCGGCCGGTGATGTCGTCCTGAGGGAGCTGGCCGAGGTGCTCCTCGATGAGGTGGGACGCGGTGCGCAGCTGTCCGGAGGCGACGAGGGCATCGGCGGCGTCGACCACGACATCGACGATGTTCGTGCCCTCCGGCGCCGCGTCGAACAGTGTCAGCGCTCGGCGGAAATGGCTCGCGGCTTCGTCGTGACCGCCGATACGGACCGCGTCGTGGCCGGCCTGAACGCTGGCCGTGAACGCCGTGGCGAGGTCGTCGGCGGCCTGGGCGTGCAACGCGACCTCGCGGGCCGGGCCGGACGCGCCCGGCCTGGTGAGTGCGGCGAGAAACGCCGTGTGCAGCCGGCGTCGCTGGCCGGGGAGGAGGTCGTCATGGACGGCTTCAGCAAGCAGCGCGTGCCGGAACGTGTAGGAGTCGCCGTGCGAGACGAGCACCTTGTGGTCGATGGCCTCACGGAGCGCGTCGTCGAGCTGCGCGGCCTGAAGGCCGACGACCTCGGCGAGAACGGCGTCCGTGGCGACCCCGCCTGCGCAGGCGACGGCACCCGCGACGAGTCGAGCGTCGTCGGTGAGGCGGTCGAGTCGCACGAGCACGAGATCGGCCAGACTCTCGGGAAGTGCGCCCTCGGCGAGGCCGGCATCGAGCAGCTCCTCGGCATAGAACGCGTTGCCGCCGGCACGACGGATGATGGCCGAGGCGCCGCGGTCGCTCAGGCGGGTGGCCTCGCGTGAGCGCAGGATCGCGCCGACGGCGCTGTCATCGAGTGGTTCGAGCTCCAACCGGCGCACGCCCGGCAGTCGCGACCACTCGGCGACGAGCGCGCGCAGCGGGTGCCGACGGTGGAGGTCGTCGGTGCGGTAGGTGACGACGAGCGAGACCGGGTGGGTGAAACGGCGGGCGAGCAGGAACTGCAGCAGGTGACGGGTGGAGGCATCGGCCCAGTGGGCGTCCTCGACCACGAGCAGGAGCGACTGGTGAGCGGCCAGGGTGTCGAGGGCAAGGGCGACCGCCGAGAGGATGTCGGCGCGCTCGCCACCGGCGTCGGCGTCCGGGGACGCGAGCAAGCGGTCGAGCACCGGGGACTGCTCGTGCAGCTCGGTGCGCTCATCGGGCTCGAGCGTCGACAGGGCCTCGACGAACGGCTGGAACGGCATGGCGCTGTCGCCCAGGTCGAGGCAGTGGCCGACCAGGACGCGGCGGCCGGCGTCACGCGCGAGCGCGACGAGCTCGGTGACGACGCGGGTCTTGCCGATGCCGGCGTCACCGCCGAGCAGCACCGATTCACCTGCGGTCGCCCGCGGCTCGTCGCTGCTCTCGGTGCCGGGGTCGAGACCCAGCGCACCGACCAGCTCGGCGAGCTCGCGGTCGCGCCCGAAGATCGGCACTGCGTGGTCGACGGCCATGCCCTCCATCTTGTCTGAAGGGCCCGACTCTTGGGCGAGCGCGCTAGCCACCATCAGGCGGCCAGCGTGTACCGCCGGTTGCGGTGCAGGAACCGATGCCGCTTCTTGGTGCGGCGCGGCTGTGCACGGAATGCCTGGCGGGCCTGCGTGGTACGCATTTCCACTTCGGCGGGGATGAAGCCCTCGGGGTTGAGCAACATGATCGACACCTTCTCTTCTGTGATGTATCGATCGTGCGTCCCTGAGGTAGACCCGGGCATCAGGCGACTGCCCTAAGGTGGCCGACGGCTACCTCAGATGTCTGCTCCACCGAGGCCATGCTGGGCAGACCCGATGGGTAGTCGCTCTCACTTCTTGGGCAGCGTGCCTTTCCCGCCGTGCAGCACGGTGATGAGCTTGGCCGCCCGGTTGTCGGTCTTCGCGTCCCGCGCGAACGTGGTGAGCGCGAGCAACGGCTTGAACCGCTGCCGGGTGATCGCCTTGGCGTAGGTGAACTCCTTGAGCCCGTCCGGGCCGTGGATGCGACCGAACCCGGACTCGCCCACACCACCGAACGGCAGAGACGGCACTCCCGCAAAGGACAGGACGGAGTTGATCGACGTCATGCCCGAGCGAACGCGCTCAGCGATGGACATGCCGTTCTTCTTGGCGAACACGGCGCCGGCGAGGCTGTTCTTCGTCGCGTTGGTGAGCGCGATCGCCTCGTCCATCGACGTCACCGGGTTGACGGCCAAGGTCGGGCCGAAGGTCTCATGGGTGATCTCGGTGGAGTCCTCGGGCACGTGCGTGAGGATGGTCGGCTCGACGAAGCGCTCCCCCACTCCGTCGGGTCCGCCGAGCACGACGGTGGCGCCCTTCGCGACGGCATCGTCGAGGTGGCCCTTGATGATGTCGATCTGCGACGGCATGGTGATCGGCCCGATGTTGCCGCCGTCCTCGAAACCGGCGCGCACGACCTGGGCCTGCGACGTCAGCTCCTTCATGAACGCGTCGAACACCTTCTCGTGAACGTAGACGCGCTCGATGCCCACGCAGGTCTGGCCGGCGTTCGAGAAGCCGCCCCACACGGTGGCCTCAGCGGCGGCAGCGAGATCGGCGTCCTCGTCGACGATCATCGAGTCCTTGCCGCCCGCCTCGATGATCACCGGCGTGAGGTTGGTGGCGCAGGCCGTCATCACCTTCTTGCCGGTGGCTCCGGAGCCGGTGAACGCGAGCTTGTCGATCTCGGCCAGGCACAGCGCGTTGCCGGTGTCGCCGAGTCCAGTGACGACCTGGAAGACCGGGCGTCCGTGAACGACCTCGCTGAACGTGTCGGCCAGCCAGGTGCCGACCCCCGGCGTGAACTCGCTCGGCTTGAACACCACCGGGTTGCCGGCTGCGAGCGCGTAGACGATTGAGCCCATCGGGGTGAACACCGGGTAGTTCCACGGACCGATGACGCCGATGACGCCGAGCGGGTGGTACGCGACCGATGCCGCCTGATTGGCCATCAACAGACCGGAGCTCACCTTGTGCCGTCCGAGCACCTTCTTGGCGTGCTTGGCCGCCCAGTCGAGGTGGTCGATGGCGAGAGCAGTCTCGAGCTGGGCGTCGCCGTGTGGCTTGCCGGTCTCGCGGTGCACCACTTCACCGAGCTGGCCCATGCGCCGCGTGATGACGCCCTTCCACTGCTGGAGCAGCTCCTCGCGACCCTCGAAGCCGAGGCCCTGCCACCAGGCGACCTCCGCGCGGGCGCGCGCCACCGCGGCGTCGACCTCCTCGGCGGTGTGGATCGGGTAGGTGCCGACGACGTCGCCGGTGGCGGGATTGAGCGAGTCGAACGTCCGGTCGGACCCCGTGATGCGGTCGAGGATGGCGGTCATGGTGACTCCTTGATGAGGTCGGCGGCTTTTTCGCCGACCATGATGGTGGGGGCGTTCGTGTTGCCGCGGGGAACCGCGGGCATGACGGAGGCGTCGGCGACGCGCAGGTTCTCGACGCCGTGGACGCGCAGGTCCGGGCCGACGACACTGCCTTCGATCGTGCCCATGGCACACGTCGAGACCGGGTGGTAGAGGGTCTGGCCGATGCGGGCGAGCGTCGCGAGGATGTCGTCCTCGGTCGGCTTGAGCGAGGTGGGCTCCCAGGGCCCGGCGACGAACTCGGCCAGCGGACCCTGACTGACGATGTCGTGCAGGCGCCGGAACCCGGCGACCATCGCGTCCAGGTCGGCGCCGTCGTGGAAGTAGTTCGGCTCGATCTCGGGGTGCCAGGTCGGGTCGGCGGACCGGAGCCTGATGTGTCCACGGCTCTGCACGCGCACGAGCGTCGGCGCGATGGTGATGCCCCGTCGCACCGGTTCGTGGAGGCCGTTGTCGTAGAAGCCGCCCGGCACCATGTGCAGCTGCAGGTCGGGGGCGTCGAGGCCGTCGCGGGAGGCGAAGAAGCCGCCAGCCTCGCCGAGGTTGGACGTCATCGGCCCGCGGCCCGCCTTCTGCGCCTTGAGCAGGTTGCCCACCGTCTGGAACTCGGCGAGGTCGGTGGTGCCGCTGGTGTGGAACAGCCCACCCGACACCGGGTGATCCTGGAGGTTCTGCCCGACACCGGAGGAGTCGATGCGGACGTCGATGCCCATCTCGCGGAGGTGGGAGCCAGGGCCGATGCCCGAGAGCATGAGGATCTGTGGGCTGCCGATCGCGCCGGCCGACAGGACCACCTCGGCGTCGGCGGTGACCGTCTCGCTGACCCCGTCGCGGCGATAGGTGACGCCGGTGGCGCGGTTGCCGTCCATCTCGATGCGCTGCACGAAGGCTTCGGTGCGCACGGTGAAGTTGGGGCGGGCCCGATTGGGGTGGATGTACGCATCGGCCACCGACCAACGGCGGCCCTTCTTGCACGTGACCTGGTAGAAGCCGATGCCCTCCTGCTCGGCGCCGTTGAAGTCGTCCGTGCGCTTGAACCCGGCCGCGACAGCCGACTCGATGAACGCATGGGTGAGCTCGTGGCTGTAGCGCCGGTCCTCGACCCGCAGCGGGCCGTCAGTTCCGTGGAATGGCCCGCCCAGGCGGGTGTTGCCCTCGGCCTTGACGAAGTACGGAAGGACGTCGTCGTAGCCCCAGCCGTCGGCGCCGTACGCGTCGCGCCACTCGTCGTAGTCGGCCCGGTTGCCGCGGATGTAGATCATCGCGTTCATCGACGAGCACCCGCCGAGCGCCTTCATCCGGGGCCAGTCGGCCCGGCGTCCACCGAGCTGCTTCTGCGGTGTCGTCTGATAGCCCCAGTCCCACTTGGTCTTGAACAGGGCGGAGAATCCGGCCGGCAGGTGGATCATGTCGTCGTCGTCCTCGGGCCCGGCCTCGAGCAACAGGACCGAGACGCTCGGGTTCTCGGTCAGGCGGGCCGCGACCACCCCGCCGGCGCTTCCGGAGCCGATGACGACGTAGTCGAAGTGTTCGTTGGGCATGGTCCCTCTCGGCCGCGTGAGACTGTCAAGGTACTGCTGGCCCCAACCTTGACACAATGGCTGTCACGGTGGCTGAGCGCCTTGAACACTGGGGAGGAACGTGCCCGACGACCACACCGGAATCGACGCCGCGGCCGACGAGCTGTACGCCGTGCTCCCTGCGGCGTTCATCGCCGCCCGCGACGCGCGAGCCAAGGAAGCCCGGTCCGCCGGCGACGAGGAGCTGTACGCGCAGGTCAAGGCGCTGCGCCGTCCGAGCGCGGCGGCCTGGCTGGTCAACCTGCTGGCGCGCTCGGAGGATGGCTTCGACGAGTTCAGCGACTTCTCCCACCGTCTGCGGGACGCCCAGACGAACCTCGATGCGCCGGCCATGAAGGAGCTCGGCCAGGAACGCACGCGCGTCGTCGCCGAGCTGGTCGAGCGCGCCGTCTACCTGGCCCATGACGCAGACCCGACGTTCCGCGACACCGGAACCGTCCGCGACCAGGTGACCTCCACGCTGACGGCGGCTGTGGCGGACCCGACCGCCGAGGCCGCCATCACGAGCGGACGCCTGGTCACTCCGCTGTCCTACGCCGGCTTCGGCGAGGTGGACCTGACCGACGCGGTCGCGACGCCATTGCACGTCGTCCGCGAGCAGGAGAAGAAGCCCGCCGCACGGAAGCCGGCCAAGAAGATCGACGAGCGCGCCCTGAACCGGGCACGTGCCGACCTCGAGCGCGCCGAGGAACGTTTGGAGGAGGCCGAGGAGGCTTTCGACAAGGCCCGGTCCGACCGGCACCGGGCGCGACTGGAGGTCAAGCGCGCCCAGGTCGCCGTCGACGAGCTCGAGGAGTCCTGAGGCCTACATGCCGACGGCGTCTCGCACCGCAGTGGAGACGGCTGCGGCGAGATCGCGGCGAGAGTCACGCGGGACGGCGACCTCGAGCACGCGGATACCGCTGACGTCCTCCGTCAGGGCGACGGGCAGATCAGGCGCGGCGACGAGGCGGTAGGGCACGCCGAGCGCCGAGCAGAGGCGCCCGATGTCGGCGCCGGTCGGGGTGGCATAGACCCGCTCGAAGACGTCCGCGAATTCGGGGCCGCCCTGCTCGAGGGTGGCGAAGATGCTTCCGCCGTCGTCGTTCGCCACGACGATCGTGAGGTCCGGCCGCGGCTCACCGGGACCGATCAGCAAAGCGTTGATGTCGTGCAGGAACGTGAGGTCGCCGACGTAGGCAAGCGCGCGACTGGACGGGCGGGCCAGGGCGGCACCGATGGCCGTCGAGAGCGTGCCGTCGATGCCGGAGAGCCCGCGGTTCGCGATCACCATGCGCCGCTCCCCCACCGTGTACGGGCGCGCGACGAGGTCGAGGTCGCGGACCGGGTTGGACGAGCCCACCACCAAGAGCCCCCTCGGGGGCACCGCGGCATTGACGGCCCGGGCGACCTCCAGCGGGGCACCGGACGGATCGCCCGCGGCCAGGAGGTCGATGGCAGCGGACGCCATCGCGTCGGCGGTGCGCCAGGAGTCGAGCCACGTGGGCGGTGCCATGCCGTCGGGCGAGACGTGCGGATCGACCAGACGGGCGTGGCCCCCCGGGTGCGGGAAGCCGCGCAGGTCGCGGGCCGGGACGACGACGTCGACGTCGTCGCGCGCCAGGAGACTGATGATCGGGCGGGACAGCGTCGGGTGGCCGAAGACGACGACCTGGTCGATCTGCCGTCCCATCGGCGCGTGCTCGAGCAGCAGCCGGTAGGTGATGAGCGCGTTCTCGCCGTTGCGTGCGCCCGAGCTCGGCTCGGCGAGCAGCGGCAACCCCGCTTGCTCCGCGAACACCCGGGCAGGAGGTCCGGCGTCGTCACCGGCCACCACCACCGCGTGCGGAAGCATGGCCAGCTCGGGTCCGTCGAGCGCGACTTGCGGCCCTTCCCTCGTCCCGGTTGGCCGGATGACGGGAGCCCACTCGTCGGCCTCGACGAGCGGCTCGTCGAGCTCGAGGTTGAGGTGGGCCGGACCGTCGGCGTCGGCCAGCAGCGTGGACACGGCGGCCGGGTCGTCGCCGAACGCGAGGCCCGGAAACAGCCCGACCTGGTCGGTCGTCTGGTTGGCGCCGGTGCCCCGCAGCCGGGCCGGACGGTCGGCCGTCACCGCGAGCAACCGCACCCCGGCGTGCCTCGCCTCGAGCAGCGCCGGGTGCAGGTTGGCCGATGCGGTGCCGGACGTCGTGACGACGGGCACCCACGACCGCGACGACGTGGAAAGTCCGAGGGCCAGGAAGCCGGCCGTGCGCTCGTCGACCCGCACGTGCAGGCGGAGGGCTCCAGCTCGGTCGGCGGCCGCCAGAGCCATGGCGAGCGGTCCCGAGCGCGAACCGGGTGCGACGACGGCCTCGCGTACGCCGGCGTCGAGCAGGTCATCGACCAGCGACCGGCACACGGACGTGGCGCTCATCGAGCGACTCGTTCCCCCGCTGCGCGCACCGACGCGAGGCGGGCCTGCCAGCGTGCCTCTGTCTCGGCGTCCGCGGCAACAGCGGCGAAGGCATCCTCGTCGACGTCGACGCGGCCGACCGGGAGGTGCCCGTCGACGGGGACGAGCGGCGACGCGGCCACGTCGCCCTCGAGCAGCGAGGTGGTGCCGAGCCCGCAGGCGTACGGCAGCTCCGGGAGCGCAGCCGCCAGCGCCAGGCCCGCGGACAGCCCGACCGACGACTCGACCGCTCCAGACACGACAACCGGCAGGCCGATTCGCTCGGCGATCTCGAGGCAGGCGCGAACGCCGCCCAGCGGCTGCACCTTGAGCACGGCGATGTCCGCGGCCTCGAGCTCGGCGACCCGCATCGGGTCGTCGGCGTTGCGGATCGACTCGTCGGCGGCGATCGGGACGTCGATGACCAGTCGCAGCGCGGCAAGTGCCTCGACGGTGGCGCACGGCTGCTCCACGTACTCGAGGTTGCCGACCGCGTCCAAGGTGTTGACCGCGATACGGGCGTCGTCGACCGACCAGGCGCCGTTGGCGTCGACACGGATGCGACCGGACGGGCCGAGAGCGTCACGCACGGCCTCGACGCGCAAGAGGTCGTCGGCGAGCACCTGGCCGCGCTCGGCCACCTTCACCTTTGCGGTGGTGCAGCCGGAGCGCCGCACGATGTCAGCCGCGAGCTCAGGGCCGACCGCCGGCACCGTGCAGTTGATCGGGATGCGGTCGCGAACCGGTTTCGGCCACGGCCGCTCAGCGGAGTCGATCGCCGCCGCGAGCCACGGCACGCAGGCGGTGTCGTCGTAGCCGTGGAAGGGACTGAACTCGGCCCATCCGGCTTCGCCCTGCAGCACCATGCCCTCTCGCCGATTGATGCCGCGGAACTGCGTGGGCATCGCGATGGCGAACGTCCGGAACTGCACGGTTGCACCCTAGTGGCCCACCCGTAGGTTGGCCGTATGAGCCACATCGCCATCGTCGGCGGCAACGGACAGGTCGCCCGGCACATCATCAGCCAGCTGGCCGCGGACGGCCACGAGCCCATCGCCTTGGTGCGCAACCCCGCATACAAGCACGACCTCGAGCAGCTCGGCGCCCATGTGCGGATGCTCGACATCGAGCAAGACGGAGTCGACCACTTCGCTGCCGCGTTCTCCGACTGCCACGCCGTGGTGTTCTCCGCCGGCGGGGGGCCAGACGGCAACATCGAGCGCAAGCGCACCGTCGACCTCGGCGGGTCACTGAAGTCCATCGAGGCGGCCCAGCAGGCCGGCATCGACCGGTTCGTGCAGGTCTCCGCGATCAACGTCGACCGGCCGGTGCCCGACGACGCCGAACCGGTCTGGAAGGCCTACGTCGAGGCCAAGCGAGATGCCGACGCCGCGCTTCGTGAGAGCGGGCTCGACTGGACGATCCTGCGACCGGGCCGGCTCACCGACGGCGACGGAACCGGTCTCGTCACCGTGGCCGACAAGACGGAGCGCGGCGAGATCCCGCGAGCCGACGTCGCTGCCGTCGTCGTGGCCGTGCTCGACAACCCGAGCTCGATCGGACGGCAGTGGGACGTGGTCGGCGGTCAGACTCCGGTGGAGGAAGCCGTCGCGTCCGCCTGATCGGGCGGCGCTCCCGGACGACCGCCATCAGGCCCCTTCGCGAGCCAGCGCAGGCGGGCCCGGTCAGTCTTGCCTCCTGGCACCAACGGCAGCTCGTCGACGAGGATCAGCTGGCGCGGCGCCCAGGCGCGCGGCAGCCCGCCCTTGGTGACCGCGTCGCGCAGGAGGTCGAGGCGCAGCCCGTCGAGGCACACCGCGTCGGCCGGCACGATGGCGGCCACGACGCGGGCGCCCCACTCGGGATCGTCGACACCCACCACGGCGACGTCGCCGACGCCCTCCACCGATCGCAGCGCTCGTTCGACCGCCATGAGGGGGATATTGATGCCACCACTGATGACGACGTCGTCCATGCGGCCGAGGATCCACAGCCGCCCTTCGTCGTCGATCTCGCCGCGGTCGGCGGTGGCGAACCACTCGTCCTCTCGCGGGTGGTCGACGTACCCGTCGAAGAGCATCGGGCCAGCCAGCAGCACCTGACCCTTGTCGTCGATGCGCAGCTCCACCCCGTCGAGCGGTCGTCCCTCATAGACGCACCCGCCGCAGGTCTCCGTCATGCCGTAGGTGCGCACGACGTTGACGCCGGCATCGCGGGCACGGACGAGCAGCCCGGGATCGGTGGCCGCGCCGCCGACGAGAAGGGCGTCGAGCCCGGCGAGCACGTCGAGGCGGTCGGAGGCGTCGAGCCGGTGCAACTGAGTGGGGACCAGCGACGCGTAGAGCCGTGGTCCGACGAGCTCCTCGATGGCGGTCTCGAGGTCGTCATGCTCGGAGACCACGACCGGGTCGGTGCCGGCCAAAGCCGAGCGCACCAGGACCTGCAGTCCGGCGATGCCGTTGACCGGGAGGTCGAGCAGCCAGCGACCCGGGCCGCCCAGGCGTTCGTGGGTGGCCCGCGCGGAGGCGAGCACAGCCTCGTGCGAGAGCACCGCCTGCTTGGGCTCGCCGGTGCTGCCGGACGTGCGCACGACGATGGGGTCGCCGCCGAACCGGACCCACGGCTCGAGCAGGGCCTGCACCTCGCGCGTTCGGCCGACCACCGGTCGCAGGGAGGCGCTCATTGCGGCGGCTCGACGTCGTCGTGCGGGCCGTCCAGGGGATCGTCCATCTCCTCGCCCTCGACTCGCTTGGGCAATGACTGGTAGACGGCTGCGGCCGCGATGAAGAACGCCCCGATGCCGGCGACGACCGAGATCCACAGGGTCTCGCTCACCACGGCCATGAATCCGAAGAACGCCACCAGCAGGACCAGCGCGACGGGAAAAGGTGGCTGCTCCATGGCGACAACATACGTCCACGCTCCGACCCCCGCGACCACTGGCGGGGGTGTCTCGCGGCACACTTGCGGACGTGACCGCTCCCGCCCGCGCCGGCTTGTCCGAGTGGTTCGAGGGAGCCCGTCCTCGCACCCTGCCCGCCGCGATCGCCCCCGTGCTGGCGGGCACCGGCGCGGCCGCCCTGGAGGACGGCGTCGTCTGGTGGAAGGCGCTGCTGGCGCTCGGCGTCTCGGTGGCCCTGCAGATCGGCGTCAACTACGCCAACGACTACTCCGACGGCATCCGCGGCACCGACGACGACCGTGTTGGGCCGCTCCGGCTCGTCGGCTCCGGCCTGGCATCGCCAAGGGCGGTGAAGCTCGCCGCATTCGCCTTCCTGGGCCTGGGTGCAGGGCTCGGTCTCGTCCTCGCGGCCACCACCACCTGGTGGTTGTTGCTTGTCGGCGCGGTCGCGATCGCCGCAGCCTGGACGTACACCGGTGGGTCCAGCCCATACGGCTACCGGGCGCTCGGCGAGGTCAGCGTCTTCGTGTTCTTCGGGCTCGTCGCCGTCGTCGGCACCACCTACGTTCAGCTCGAGCGCACCACCTGGCCCAGCGTCGCGGCGGCCGTCGGCGTGGGCGCGCTGGCCTGCGCGATCCTCGTGGCCAACAACCTGCGGGACATCCCCACCGACACGGTGAGCGGCAAGCGCACTCTCGCGGTCGTGCTGGGTGACGCCCGCTCCCGCCGGTTCTACGCCGCGCTCGGCGTCGTCGCCGTCGGCGCGGTCGTGGCGTGTGCGTTCGCGACGCCCTGGGCCCTGCTCGGGCTCCTCGGCCTGCCGCTGATCGTTCGGTCGGCGCGCACCGTGGCGTCCGGCGCGGCCGGGCCGGCCCTCATCCCGGTGCTGCGCGACACCGGACTCGCCGAGCTCGCGCTCGCCGCCGGTCTCGCCCTGGGCCTGACCGTCGGTTAGTCGACGTCTTCGGCGCTCCGCGACTTCTCGATGCGCTCCGAGATCCGCCCGGCGCGGTCGCTGATGTTGATCGCGAGGTCGTCGCGTAGGCGGCTCAGGGCGAAGTACGAGATGACTGAGGAGACGACGAAGGCGACCAACAGCACGAACAGGTTGCCGAAGGCCGGGTCGAACCAGATGGAGACGATGCCCCAGATCACGAGGTAGGTCGCTGCGAGCACGGCGAATCGCGCGAGGGTGTAGAGCCAGAACGCCTTCATACGCTCAGAGTACGGCGTTCCGAACACGGAACCCCCGCCGCGTTGGACCCGCGCCGGTACCGTTGATGTATGGGCAAGGCACTCATCGTCATCGTCATCATCGTGCTGCTCGTCTATGCCTTCTTCGACCTGCTTGCCACTCCGGCCGACCGCACGCGGTACCTGCCGAAGTGGCTCTGGTTCGCCCTCGTGATCGTCCCGGTGGTCGGCCCGGTGCTGTGGATGCTGTTCGGTCAGCGCCGCGACCGCCCCAAGCCGCCTCCCCCGCCCGGCGACCAGTACGGCTGGCCCGGCGGCCGCCCGCCCGCCAAGGGCCCGGACGACGACCCCGACTTCCTGCGCGGGCTCTGACCTTCCGCCTACTTCGCGTAGGAGTGCAAGCCACCGACGAAGAGGTTGACGCCGACGAAGTTGAAGACGAACGTCACGAAGCCGACGAGCGCGAGGATGGCCGCGGCCTTGCCCTTCCAGCCCGCGGTGGCGCGGGCGTGGAGGTAGCCGGCGTAGACGGTCCAGGTGATGAACGCCCACACCTCCTTCGGGTCCCAGCCCCAGTAGCGGCCCCAGGCGTACTGCGCCCAGATCGGACCGGCGATGAGCGCGGCAAACGTCCAGATCGGGAATGCGAAGGCGTGGACGCGGTAGGCGACCTGGTCGATGGCGGCCGACGACGGGATGCGCCACAGGAATCCGGTGCGGTCCTCCGGAGCGGTGGTGGCTTCGGCGCGCGCCTTGATGAGAAAGAGCGCCGACGCGGCCGCGCCCACGAGGAATGCCGAGCCGGAGATGACCGCACCGAGCACGTGGATGACGAGCCAGTACGAGTGCAGTGCCGGCACCAAGGGGCCGGCAGGGACATAGACCAGCATCGAGGCACCGAGCACGACGGTGCCGAAGCCGGTGATGATTGGTCCGACCCAGTCGATCGACCAGACACGCACGAGCACGATGTAAGCGGTGAGCGCCACCAGGATCGCCACGCAGCCGAACTCGTACATGTTGCCCCACGGCACCCGCTCGGCGGCGAGACCGCGGGTGAGAATGCCGGCCAGCAGGACGAGCCAGGTCAAGACCGTGAGCGCGAAGCCGATGCCCCCGGCGACGTCGGAACGCTCCTCGGCGACCTCCTCAGGTGAGGATGCCGGACCGCCGGCGCCGACGAGCTCACGCTCGGGCGCGACCTTGCGCGCGAAGCCCCACTGCGCGACGTAGGCGCCGAACGCCAGCGCAAGGGTGACGGTGGCCGCGGCGATGAGGTAGTTGGAGCCCTGGGCGTACTGCTCGAGGGTCATGCTCTCTCCTCGTCCGGCAGCTCGTCGCGGAGCCGCGTCAGGAAGTCGTCCAGGTCCGATGGCAGGTCGCCACGGGGCACGCGATCCAGCACGGCGACCTCCACCACGGTACGTGAGCCACGCGGTCGAGCCCGGATCCAGGTGCGCCGCGGCTTGATCGACAGCGACAAGATCAGCCCGAGCACGCCGACCGCGATCGCGATCAGGGGCACCTGCACCAACGGCGAGGAGCTGATCTGCAGGCGGGCGAACTGCTTGATGCCGACCAGCTCTATGGTGCCGCCGCCGGGAAGATCGGCGACCTGACCGGGGCTGAGGCTGACCCGGAACGGCGAGCCGTCGTCGTTCATCTCCTGGGTGAGCCGGTCCTTGTCCAGGACGTACACCGACTGTGGCGTGCCGTCGTCGACGCCGAGGTCGCCGCGGAAGACGAACAGCCCCACCAGCGGGTTGGCTGCGGCCGGGAAGGCTGAGACCGGCGCCTCCTTCTCCCCCGTCGACACGGCGGTGGGGAGAAAGAAGCCCTGGAAGCCGAGCCCCTCGGGCTGCGCATCGGGCACCTTGACGACGCCCGTCGACGTGTACGTGCCGTCGGACGGCAGGAACGGCACAGCGTCCTCGAACGCGACGTCGCCCTTCGCGTCGGTGACCTTGATGACGGGCGCATACCCCTGGCCGACGAGGAACACGGACGTGCCGCCGACCTGCAACGGATGGTTGACCGTGATATCGAAGGGTCTCGGGTTCTGGTCCGGTGACGGCTCGTACTCGCCGCGCGCTGCGAAGAGACGGGGCGCGCCTCGTTGCGGGCCGGACATCTGGAACTTCGCGTCGACCTCGTCGACCTGCATCGAGAACGGCGGCAGGTCGCCGGGGTTGAACAGCGCGCCGGAGCCGAAGTCGTCGTACTGGGTGAGGGCGTTGGAGAAGCCGTCGCCCTCCGTGACGATCGCCGACCCGCGGTACCCGTACAGCGCGCCGACCGCGACACCCACGAGCACCAGCACGACGGCGATGTGGAAGACCAGATTGCCGGTCTCGCGTAGGTGCCCGCTCTCCGCACGGACCTCGTTCTCGACCACGTCAATGCGAGCCCGTCCGAGCACGCGGCGGCCGGCGGCGAGCACGTCGTCGACGGACGCGGATGTCTCGAACATCGCCGAAGCCGGCAGCCGGTCGAAGTTCTTCGGCGCCTTGGGCGGGCGCGCGCGCACCGCCTGCGCGTAGACGATCGTGCGCGGCACGATGCAGCCGATCAGCGACACCATCAGCAGCAGATAGATCGCGCTGAACCAGGGTGAGGTGTACACCGAGAACGCCCCGAGCCGGTCGAGCCACGGCGCGAGCGACGGGTGGTCCAGCCGGTAGGCCTCGACGGCTCGCGCGTCGACGCCGGTCTGCGGCACGAGCGACCCGGGCACTGCCGCGATCGCGAGCAGGAGCAGCAGGAAGAGCGCGGTGCGCATGGAAGTGAGCTGACGCCAGGCCCAGCGCAGCATCTCGCGGCGGCCGAGGGCAGGTGCGATCTCGGTCATATCGCGATCGCACCTGTGCCGACGCGACTGAGCAGCTCGGTGACCAGCGTGTCCCACGCACCGGTGACCAGCAGCACTCCGACGGCGACGAGCATCCCGCCGCCAGCCACCATCACGGCCCGCTGGTGGCGCCGCACCCAGCCGAGTGCATGCATGAACCGTTCGAACGCGAGCGCGGCGACGATGAACGGCAGTCCGAGGCCGATGCAGTAGGCCGCCGACAGGATCGCGCCCCGGGCGGCCGTGCCCTCGGTGCCGGCGAGGGTCAGCACGGCCCCCAGCGTCGGGCTGACGCACGGGATCCAACCGAGCCCGAACAAAGCGCCGAGCAACGGGGCGACGCCGAGCCCGACAGCGGGAACGGCATGCACCTTGACCTCACGCTGCAGGAACGGAACGAATCCCATGAAGGCGAAGCCCAGGACGATGACCACGAACCCCATGACGATCGTGACGGTGCGGCGGTGCTCGAGGAGCTGGCCGCCAAGTGCGCCGAAGAGCGAGCCGCCGGCCACGAATACGGCGGTGAAGCCGAGCACGAACAGCGCCGAGCCGAGCACCATCCGGCCGCGATGGCCGTGGTCGAGGTCCTGCGCCGCGATGCCGGTGACGTAGGAGAGGTAGCCGGGCAGCAACGGGATGACGCACGGGGAGAAGAAGGAGACGAGGCCGGCCAGCACCGCGATCGGGAGCGCGAGCAGGAGCGAGCCCGATGCGACGGTGTCCGAGAGGTCCTGGATCACCGGTTCGACTCCCGCACGTCATCGATCAGGCCGGATAGCGTCGAGGCCGATACGTCGTCCATGATGCGCACCGCCACCCGGCCGCGTTCGTCGATGATCCAGGTGGTGGGGATGGCCTGGGACGGGAGCGACGACGAGAAGCCGAGCAGGTTGCGGCCGGAGAAATCGGCGATGCTCCGGTAGGGCGTTTGGTGCTTGCGGGTGAACGCCAGGGCGGCGGCAGGCTTGTCACGAACGAGCACGCCCACGAAGGTCACGTTGCGGTCGGCGTACTCCGTCGCCACCTTCGCCAGGGCCGGCGCCTCCTTGCGGCACGGCGGGCACCACGAGCCCCACACGTTGACGACGAGGGTGTTGCCGGCGAAGTCTGCGGTGGACAACGCCCTGCCCTCGAGGTCGTCGCCGGAAAGAACGGGAGCTTTCTGACGATCCTGAACATCGGTGACGGTAATGGAACCATCCCCACTGACATAGCCACCCGTTGAGCCCTGCGTGCCGACGCCACCGCACCCGGCCAGGGCGCAGAGGATCGCGACGACCAGGACCCGAAGGGTCATGCGCCGCCGACGAACTTCTTGCGCAACGCCTCGGGGATGAGGTGGCCGGCCGGCTCGCTGTAGGTGAAGCCGTCGAAGTGGTCGTCGTCGAAGGTCAGGCTGGTGAGGCTGGCCAGGGCGCACTCGCGCTTGCGGGGGTCGTGGAAGAACGACTTCTCCTCGAACGAGCGACGCGCGATCCACACCGGCAGCTGGTGCGACACGATGACGGCCTCGTGGCCGCGCGCGGCCTCGCGGGCGTCGGCGATGGCGGCGCGCATGCGCTTGGCGATGTCAGCGTAGGGCTCGCCCCACGAGGGACGGAACGGGTTGCGCAGCTTCCACCAGTTGGCCGGCCGCCGCAGGGCACCGTCGCCGACACCGAAGGTCCGGCCCTCGAAGAGGTTGTCGGCCTCGATGACACGATCGTCGGTGGTGATCGGCACCTCGAGGATCTTCGACAGCGGCTCGGCGGTCTGCTGAGCCCGCTCCAGCGGCGAGGCGACCAGGTGGATGATCTCGTTCTTGGACAGGAATTCGGCCGCGGCCTCGGCCATCTTGTGGCCCAGCTCGGACAGGTAGTACTCCGGCAGGCGGCCGTAGAGCACACCCTCCGGGTTGTGGACCTCGCCGTGCCGCATCAGGTGCACGATGGTTCGAGTGCTCATCCGGGAGTCCTTGTCGGTTCGGGTGCGGCAGCCGCGGCACTGGCCGCCTCCGGCAGTGCCGCGGCCATCCTAGAGAGTGCTTCGTCGTCGTGCGCCGCCGAGACGAACCAGCACTCGAACGCACTGGGTGGCAGGTGCACGCCGGCGTCGAGCATCGCGTGGAAGAACGCGGTGAAGCGCCACGTCTCCTGCGCCTGGGCCCCGGCAAAGTCGGTGACCGGATCGGTGACGCCCCAGAAGACGCTGAACATGCTGCCGGCCGTCTGCAGCACGTGCGGGACGCCGGCCTGGGTCAGGGCATCCGTCACGAGCGACTGCGCCGAATCCGACCAGGCATCGACGCGTGCGTAGACGTCATCGTCGGCCAGCCGCAGGGTGGTGAGCCCGGCCGTGGTGGCGACGGGATTCCCGGACAACGTGCCAGCCTGGTAGACGGGACCGTTGGGAGCCAGCTGCGCCATGACGCCGGCTCGTCCACCGAACGCCGCAGCCGGGAAGCCGCCGCCCATCACCTTGCCGAACGTCATCAGGTCGGGGCGCCATCCCTCGTTCGCGCCGTCGACACCCCATTGGCCCGAGCGGCTGACCCGGAACCCGGTCATCACCTCGTCACTGATGAACAGGGCCCCATGGGTGCGGCATATCTCGGAAAGGAACGCGTTGAATCCCGGCTCGGGCGGGACGACGCCCATGTTTCCCGCGGCCGCCTCGGTGATGACGCAGGCGATGCGCGGACCCAGCTCGGCGAAGGCGGCCTCGACCGCGGCGCGGTCGTTGTACGGCAGCACGACGGTGTCGGCGGTGACGTGCGAGGGAACTCCCGGTGTCTCCGGGAGCCCCAGCGTGACGACACCGGAGCCGGCCTGCGCGAGCAGCGCGTCGACGTGTCCGTGGTAGCAGCCGGCGAACTTGACCACCATGTCGCGGCCGGTGAACCCGCGGGCCAGCCGCAGCGCCGACATCGTCGCCTCGGTGCCGGACGATACGAGTCGCAGCTGGTCGACCGGGGTGCGGGCGACGATCTCCTCGGCGAGCTCGACCTCCGGCGGGCTGGGCGTCCCGAACGACGTGCCACGGGCCGCGGCCGCCTGCACCGCCGCCACCACCTCGGGGTGCGCGTGGCCGAGCAGCATCGGACCCCACGACCCGATCAGGTCGACGTAGCGCTCACCATCGGCATCGGTGAGCCACGCGCCCTCCGCACTCACCATGAATCGGGGCGTGCCGCCGACCGCCCGGAACGCCCGAACGGGTGAGTTGACCCCACCCGGTGAGACGCTGAGGGCACGATCGAACCACTGCTGCGACACATCTGATCCTTGGGGGCTGGCCGTCACCTGGTCATTGTCGCTGGTGGGGGTCGGGACACCGTAACCCCGGGTCCCGAAAATCGTTGATTTCATCAGTATTTGCATTCTTTTGCCGCGGTGGGAACGGTGCAGGTAACATCGGTTTACTCGATGGCCCGGAACGGGTCATCAGGACGTTCTAGAGGGAGACATGGCCCGACAGCTCTCGCGCTGGCAGAAGGCAAGCGCACTGGTTCCGATGGCGGTTCTCGTCGGTGCTTGGGGCGCGGCCCTGACCAACTCCGGCCTGGCGATCGCGGCCGGTGGCTCGGACCCCTCCGCCATCCCTGACGTCCCCGCCAGCGCGTTCGATCAGCCGGCCACCGTGCAGGAGTCCCCGGGCGGCATCGACCCGCGCGCCGGCGCAGACGGCGCCGTCTCGACCCTCTCCACCAACGGCATCCCCTCCGCCGCGCTGTACGCCTATCGCCGCGCCGAGACACTTCTCGGCAAGGCCGACGCCAGCTGCAAGCTCCCCTGGAACCTCGTCGCTGCCATCGGCCGCGTCGAGTCCAACCACGGCCGCAGCGGCGGCAACGCACTGAGCGCCGACGGACTGGCCCAGCCCGGCATCTACGGCCCGCCGCTCGACGGCCGCGGCGGTCACGCCAAGATCACCGACAGCGACAACGGCTCGCTCGACAAGGACACCGTGTACGACCGCGCGGTCGGTCCGATGCAGTTCATCCCGGGCACGTGGGCCAACGTCGGCGTCGACTCCGACAACGACGGCAAGAAGAACCCGCAGGACATCGACGACGCCGCCACGGCCGCCGGCATCTACCTCTGTGCCGGCAAGGACGACCTCTCCGCCGACAAGGGTGCCGGTGCAGCCGTCCGGCGCTACAACCACTCCGACTCCTACGTCACCCTGGTCCTGAAGATCTCGGCCGCGTACGCCGCCGGCGACTTCTCCCAGTCACCCGACGGCTCCACGTCGGCGGCCATCCTCACCAGCCAGGCGAACGACCAGACACTCACCCCGAAGCAGCGCCAGGACGCCAAGAACAACCAGAACGGGACCGGCTCCGGTGGCACAGGAAGCACGCCCGGGACTCCGCGTGGCGGAACGCCCAGACCCCGGGCAGCACCCCGACCCGATCCCCGACACCGCCGCCCGTGACAACCCGGCGGCCCTCGCCCCCCCGCCCAGCGACGGTGGCGGAGGATCGGCGGCACCGTGACCGGGGCTTGAGAAATTGCGTGCAACCTCAAACCCATTCCGGCTCAGCGGCCAGCATGCCTCGCCGAAGGCGCGAATAACTGAGCTTCGGCTGCTCAGCGTCGGCGGCGATCTCCGCGGCCCAGTAGGTGAGCACGATGTCGGCGCCCGCGCGCCGGATCGACAGCAGCGACTCGTCGATGGCGCGCTCCCGGTCGATCCAGCCACGCTCGGCGGCGGCCTCGACCATGGCGTACTCGCCGGAGACGTTGTAGGCGGCGACCGGTAGGTCGACCGCGTCGCGCACCCTGGCCAGCACGTCCAGGTAGCTCAGCGCCGGCTTGACCATGATGATGTCGGCGCCCTCGGCCACGTCGAGCAGTGCCTCGCGCACGGCCTCGCGGGCGTTGGCCGGGTCCTGCTGGTACGTGCGCCGGTCGCCCTTGAGCGAGCTGTCGACGGCCTCCCGGAACGGCCCGTAGAAGGCCGACGCGTACTTGGCCGCGTAGGCGAGAATCGCGACGTCCTGGTGGCCGGCGGTGTCGAGGGCCGACCGGATCACGCCGACTTGGCCGTCCATCATCCCGCTGGGCCCCACGACGTGCGCGCCGGCGTCCGCTTGTACGGCGCCCATCTGGGCGTAGATCTCGAGCGTGGCGTCGTTGTCGACGCGGCCCCGGTCATCGAGCACGCCGCAGTGGCCGTGATCGGTGAACTCGTCGAGGCACAGGTCGGACATCACCAGCAGGTCGTCGCCGGCTTCAGTGCGCGCGTCGGCGATGGCGACGTTCAGGATGCCGTTCGGGTCCAGTGCTTCCGAGCCGGTTGCGTCCTTGTGCTCGGGGATGCCGAACAGCATGACGCCGCCCAGCCCCAGTGACGCCGCCTCGGCGACCGCCTTGCGGGCTGACTCACGCGAGTGCTGCACCACTCCGGGCATGCTCGAGATCGGCCGCGGCTCCGGCAATCCCTCGACGATGAACATCGGCAGCACCAGCTGCGAGGGCACGACATGTGTCTCGCGAACCAGGTTCCGCATCGCCGGCGACGAGCGCAGGCGACGCGGCCGGTCGGCCGGGAACATGGTCAGGCCTTCCGCCGTGACGACGGACGACGCTGCGACGGCTTGGTGACCGGCTCGCCGGACTCGAGGAACGCGAGGCGACGGGCGGCACCGAACTCGGCGAGCGCGTCGGCCAGCACGTCAACCGACGGCTTCTCGGCGAGGACGTCGACCCGGAGACCGTGCTCCTCGGCCGTCTTGGCCGTGGCCGGACCGATGCAGGCGATGATCGTCGACGAGTGCGGCTTGCCGGCGATGCCGACGAGGTTGCGCACGGTGGAGCTCGACGTGAACATCACGGCGTCGAACTTGCCGCTCTTGATCGCCTCGCGGGTGGGCGCGGGCGGCGGCGCGGCCCGCACGGTGCGGTACGCGGTGACGTCGTCGACCTCCCAGCCGAGCTCGATGAGGCCGGCCACCAGGGTCTCGGTGGCGATGTCGGCGCGCGGCAGGAAGACCCGGTTGATCGGGTCGAGCAGGTCGTCGTACGGCGGCCAGTCCTCGAGCAGGCCGCGGGCGGACTGCTCGCCGCTCGGGACGAGATCGGCCTTGATGCCCCAGGTGGCGATGGCCTCGGCGGTGCGTTCACCGACTGCAGCGATCTTCAGGCCGGAGAACGCACGGGCATCGAGCCCGTACTCCTCGAACTTCTCTCGGACGGCCTTCACGGCGTTGACGCTCGTGAACGCCACCCACTCGTAGCGGCCCTCGACGAGGCCGCGCACGGCCTTGTCGATCTGTTGCGGGTTGCGAGGCGGCTCGACCGAGATGGTCGGCACCTCCTCGGAGACCGCACCGAACGAGCGCAGGCGGGCGGCAAGGCCGGCCGACTGCTCCTTGGTGCGGGGCACGAGCACGCGCCAGCCGTACAGCGGCTTGGTCTCGAACCACGACAGCGCCTCGCGCATCGTGACGACCTCGCCGACGACCGTGATGGCCGGGGACGTCATGCCGACGGCGGCCGCCTCGGCGGCGACGTCGGCCAGGGTCGAGACGAGCGTGGTCTGCTCGGTGGTGGTGCCGACCCGGGTCATGGCGACCGGCGTCTCGGGCGAGCGACCGGCCTCGATGATCGCCTCAGCGACCTCGCCGATACGGCCGACGGCCGAGAGCAGCACGAGCGTGTCGGCACCGACGTGGGCGGACCAGTCGATGCGGGCGTCGCCGACGCGGACGACCGAGTACTCGCGGTTTGAGCGGTTCGTCAGCGGGACGCCGGCGTAGGCGGGAACCGCCGAGACCGACGAGATGCCCGGCACGATCTCGAACCCGATGCCGGCCTTCGCGCAGGCGAGTGCTTCCTCAGGTCCGGTCGAGTACGTGAACGGATCGCCGGAGATGAGCCGCACCACGTGTGCGCCGGTCTTGGCCTGGCGCACGACCAGGCGGGCGCGAGCGGCGTGCGTCAGCGTCTCGCCGTCCTCCCCCACGCTTCCGTCGACGACTTCAGCGTCTGCGCTGACGAGCGGGGTGATGAGCGCGGCGTGCTCGGGCAGCTCGGTGATGACGACGTCGGCCTGCGCGAGGAGCTCGGCGGCTCGCACGGTCAGCAGGCTGGCATCGCCGGGCCCGGCGCCGACGAAGCTGACGTGGCCCAGGGGGCTGCGTCGCTTCGCGGTCGCGGTGGGGGCGGCCGATGCATGGGTGGCTGTGTTCACAGTCTTGGTTTCCTTCGCTTTCTGCCGGGTGGTCATGAGGCGACGCCCATCAGTGAGGCGGCGCCTTCAGCGAGCATCTGGGCAGCAAGACGCTCACCGACCGCGGCGGCGTCGCTGGGCGACCCGTTCGCGGACAGGCGGATGGATGGATTTCCGGTCGTGTCGGCGACGACCGCGCGGAGCCAGAGCTCTTCACCGTCATCGCCCCAGGCGATGTCGGCAAGGGCCCCGACGGGTGCGCTGCAGCCGGCCTCGAGGGTGGCGAGGAGGCTGCGCTCAGCAGTGACGGCGGCCCGAGTGTCCGGGTCGTCGAGCACGTCGAGCAGGCGAGTGGTCGCGACATCGTCGGCGCGGCACTCGCAGGCCAGGGCTCCCTGGCCTGGTGCGGGAAGCATTTGAAGCGGGTCGAGGACCTCGGTCGCATCGTCGGTGCGGCCGAGTCGGACCAGCGCCGCGTAGGCGATGACGACCGCATCGACCTCGCCGGACGCGACGCGGCCGAGGCGGGTGTCGACGTTGCCGCGGATGTCGACGACTTCGACGCCGAGACCGAGCGCGTTGATCTGCGCGGCCCGACGCGGCGAGCCGGTGCCGATGCGGGCGCCCTGCGGCAGCTCGCCGAGGGTGAGCCCGTCGCGAGCGACCAGCACGTCGCGCGGGTCCTCGCGCACCGGGATGGCCGGGATGGCCAGCCGGGTGTCGGGTGTGGTCGGCAGATCCTTGAGCGAGTGGACGGCGAGGTCGACGTCGCCAGAAGCAACGGCCTCGCGCAGAGCGGCGACGAACACGCCGACCCCGCCGAAGGAGACGAGCGGAGCGTCGCTCCGGTCGCCTTCAGTGCTGATGGTGACCAGCTCGACGTCGATGCCATGCAACTCACTGAGGCGGGACGCGACGCCCTGCGCCTGGGTGGTGGCCAGCGCGCTGGCGCGGGTGCCGATACGAAGCGTCATACGTCCTCGCCTCCGACCCGCGTGACGGCCTCGACGGCGGCCTGGTCGAGCGCGAACAGGTCGGCGAGGGCGTCGGCATACGTGAGGCCGCCGGGTCCCTCGACGAGCTGCTGCACGCGCACGGTGGGCGCATGGATGAGCTTGTCGGCGACGCGCTGCAGCGAGCGGCGCACTTGATCGACTTCCTCGGCCTGGAGAGCCGGCATCCGGGTGGTGATGCGCGCGACTTCGGCCTCGACGACCTCGGTGGCCATCGAGCGGAGGGCGACGACGGTGGGAGTGACCTGCGATGCGGACTTGGCGGCGAGGAACGTGCGGACCTCGTCCTCGACGATCTCGCGCACCTGCTCCACGTCGGCGGCCAGCTCGGCGTTCTCCGAGCGCTCCCCCAGCACGACGAGGTCGATGACGTCGACACCTTCGATGAGGGCAGCCGACGGATCGACGTCGCGCGGCAGCGCGAGGTCGACGATCGTGAGCGGTCGTCCCGATGCCACGGCGGCGTGGACTCGATCGCGGTCGAAGACGACGCCGGCGGCACCGGTACAGCTGATGACGACATCCGTTTCGGCGAGCTCGGCGTCGAGGTCGTCCCACACGACCGCGCGGACGCCGAAGGTGGCGACGAGCTCGTGCGCGCGCTGGATGGTGCGGTTGGCCACGGCGATGCGCTCGGGAGCAACACCGCGATCAATGAGTGTGCGGACGGCGAGGCTGGCCATGGCGCCGGCTCCGGCGACCAGGAATCGGGTGCTGGGTGCCTCGGCCACCGAACCGGCGGCGTCGAGCCCGGCGGTGACGGTGGACGGAGCCAGCCGATCGATGCCGGTCTCGGCGTGCCCGCGCTTGCCGATGCGCAGGGCCTGCTGGAACAGCGCGTTGAGCGCTGGACCGACCGTGGATTCAGCCTGGGCGCTGTGCAGTGCGTCGCGAACCTGGCCAAGGATCTGGCTCTCGCCGAGGATCATCGAGTCGAGACCCGAGGCGACGGCGAAGATGTGGGCGACCGCGGCATCGTCGTAGTGCACGTAGACGTGCTGGGCGAGCTGGGTGCGGTCGAGGTCGGCGTGCTCGGCGAGCAGGCGGGACACCTCTTCGACGGCTCCGTGGAACCGTTCCGCCTCGACGATGATCTCGACGCGGTTGCAGGTGGAGATGACGGCGGTTTCGGTGACCGACGACGCCTCCATGGCCCGGTGCGACAGCTTGACGGCGGCGTCGACGTCGAGAGACGCGCGCTCGAGCAGCTCGATCGGCGCGGACTTGTGGGACATCCCCACGATCAAGACGCTCATGTCAGCACCTCCGAAAGAACCCCACGATACGAAGGTGCTGACATGAGGGCCTGATGACTCGCTCGCTGGCGCTCGCTCATGCCGTCACCTCCGCCGTGCCGTCGTCGGAAGCGTGGGCGGCCTTGCGCTGCTCGTGATAGGCGAGGATCTGCAGCTCGATGGAGAGATCGACCTTGCGGACGTCGACGCCTTCGGGGACGGTGACGATCGCCGGCGCGAAGTTGAGGATGCTGGTGACGCCGGCCGCCACGAGCGCGTCGGCGACGTCCTGGGCAGCTTCGGCGGGCGTGGCGATGACGGCGATCGCGATGTGCCGACGTCGGACGATCTTCGGCAGGTCGGTGAGCGGCGAGACGGTGATGCCGCCGACCTCGGTGCCGACGCGCTTCGGGTCGGTGTCGATGAGCGCGGCGATGCGGATGCCGCGGGTGGTGAAGCCGCCGTACGTGGACAGCGCCGAGCCGAGGTGGCCCACGCCGACGATGACGACGTCCCAGTCCTGCGTCTGGCCAAGCTCGCGGGCGATCTGGTAGCGGAGGTACTCGACGTCGTAGCCGACACCACGGGTGCCGTACGAGCCCAGGTAGGACAGGTCCTTGCGCAGCTTGGCCGGGTTGACGCCCGCCGCGGAGGCGAGCTGGTGCGAGGAGCAGACGTCGATGCCCTGGTCCGCGAGGGTCGTCAGGGCTCGCAGATAGATGGGCAGTCGCGCCACGGTGGCGTCAGGGATGCCACGCTCGGCCGCGCCGGCAGTGAGCCGGTTGCTGCGAAGTATCGTCACGGTGCTCCATCGCGACACGGCCCGGGATTGTCCCTGTGCTGGATTCTGGGACTGGCGCGCGGCGCGACGATCAGTTTACGAGTTTGTGAACGTGAGAACAAAATCGTCCGCAGGCCGAGCAAGCGCAGCGAGCGAGCGCCGGAGGAGGTTGAGCGCGCCGCGGCGAAGCCGCCCGGTGACGAAACCCGCCTCACCCGGCGTGACGGGGATCACTTGCGGCCGAGCGCCCGCTGGAGCCGATCCGGGTCGACCCGCCAGAAGTCATGCTGGGCACCGTCGACGAACGCCACGGGCACCTGGTCGGTGAACCGGCGCACGAGGTCGTCGTCACCGGTGATGTCGACCGTCGTCCAGGTATCGCCGGTGCGGGCGCACACCTCGGCCACGACCTCCTCCGCCACCTCGCACAGATGACACGCCGGACGCGTGTAGAGCACGACTCGCGCCGCGTCGGCATGCGCCGGACGGCTTGCGCTCATCGCGACACCACCGTTGAGAAGAGCAAAGAATACGGCGGCGCCGCGATGATGTGCCCACTGTTCACTCGCTGACGCTCGCTCATCGGGCTCGCAGGCCGAGGTCGTCGCTGCGTGCCAACGCACGGAGACGTCCCTTGGCGACCTTGCCGGTGGCCGAGTGCGGTAGATCGGTGACGACCACGACGCGAGACGGCTGCTTGAACCGGGCCAGCCGCTCGAGGCAGTGCTCCTGCACGGCGGCGCTGATCGCCTCGTGATCCACGCCTTCGGCCGGGACGACGAACGCGAGCACAGCCTCGCCGGTCTCCTCGCTGGGCGTGCCGACCACCGCAACCTCGACGACGCCGTCGACCTCGGCGATGATCTCCTCGACCTCGAACGGGTAGACGTTGAAGCCCGAGACGATGACGAGCTCACGGAGGCGGTCGACGAGCGTGAGGTCGCCGTCCGCGTCGACCAGGCCGATGTCGCCGGTGGGGTACCAGCCGTCCTCGTGCGGGCCATCGGCCCCGTCGGGCCAGTAGCCGGAGAAGACGTTGTCGCCGCGCACCCACAGCTCGGCCGGGTCGCCGTGAGCGGCGTCGTGCCCACTGGAGTCGACGACCCTGATCTCGATGCCGGGCAGCGGGCGTCCGACCGATCCAGGCTTGGGCGCGTCATCGGGGCCACGGGGCGAGCCGAGCGTGGTCGCGATGACCGGCGCGGTCTCGGTGAGGCCGTAGCCCTGCTCGACGTAGTGACCGGACGACTCGTAGAAGGACGTGGCGAGGTCAGGATCGAGGGTCGATGCGCCGGACAGAACCATCGTGACGCCGGCGAGCTTCTCGCGCAGGTCGTCGCGACCAGCCCAGGCAGCCACGACCGGCGGCGCGAGCGGCAGGTTGGTGACGCCCTCGGCCACGATGGTGTCGAGCAGTCCGGACGGATCGAAGCCGTCGACCATCAGGGTGCAGGCGCCCTGGCGCACGGCCTGCCCGAGCACGGCGTTGAGACCATAGATGTGGAACATCGGCAGCAGGCCGAGGCAGACGTCGTCGCGCGTGACCGGCGGAGGATCGATGGCCGCCGTCTGCTCGATGTTCGCGATCAAAGCCCGGTGGGTCAGCATCACGCCGCGTGGCTTGCCGCTGGTTCCGGACGTGTAGAGGATGACCGCCAGTGCCTCGGTGTCGCGCGGCGCCGCTGGTTCGGCATCGGGTGCGTCGCTGAGGAACGCCGCGAACGCCGTCTCGCCCTCCTGCGGCTCAGCGCCGTCGACCACGACCGAACACTCTGCATCGCGCCCGGCGAGAGCCTCGCGCACCTGGGTGGCGCCGGACTCGTCGCACAGCACGACCTTGACCTTGGCGTCGTCGAGCATCCGCCCGATCTCGCGGGTGGTGGACCGCGGGTTCATCGGCACCGCGACCATGCCCCCGCGAAGGATGCCGAAGTAGGCGATCGGCAAGTCGATGCGATTCGCCATGACGATCGCCACCCGCTGCCCGGCCACGAGGCCACGGCCGGAGAGGGCGCGCGCGATGGCGTCCGCGGCAGAGTCGAGATCGGCCCAGCTCAGAGAATGCCGCTCGCTACGCGCATCGTGCCGCCCAGCACCCGGCACCCAAGCCGGGCGGTTCTCCACGAGAGCCGTGCCGTCCGGATCGTTCTCGGCCGCGTCACGCAGGAAGTCGCTGACGTTGACGGTCACAAGGCCGAGTCAACCACACGCCCACGGCCTCCGGAGAACGTTAGTGTCGGATCCATGCCCAGCACCTCAGCCGGTGATCGCAAGCGCAATCTGCAGTCGCGATCGGTGCTGGCCGGGCAAGCCGCGGCGGCCGCCTCGGAGGTCGAGCACGCGCTCGCCCCGGAGCTCGACGCCACGGCCGCGGCCTTCTTCGACGTCGACAACACGATCATGCAAGGGGCGTCGATCTTTCACTTCGCCCGCGGCCTCCACCGGCGCAAGTTCTTCACCACCCGCGACATCGCCAAAGCGATCTGGCAGCAGATGTACTTCCGCATCGCCGGAGTCGAGGACCCCGAGCACATCGCCCAGGCGCGGGCGTCCGCACTCGCGTTCATCGCCGGGCACCAGGTCAGCGAGCTCGAGCAAATCGGGGAGGAGATCTTCGACGAACGGATGGCCGAACGCATCTGGCCAGGTACGCGCGCCATCGCTCAGCAGCACCTCGACCGCGGCGAGCGGGTCTGGCTCGTGACAGCCGCGCCGATCGAGATCGCCAACGTCATCGCCCGCCGGCTGGGTCTCACCGGCGCCCTCGGCACCGTCGCCGAGCACGTCGACGGCGTCTACACCGGCGAGCTCGTGGGTGAGATGCTGCACGGCGAGGGCAAAGCAGTCGCCGTCCGCACGATCGCCGAGCGCGAGGGGCTCGATCTCGCCCGCTGCTCCGCCTACTCCGACTCCAGCAACGATTTGCCCATGCTTGAACTCGTCGGCCATCCCTGCGCCGTCAACCCCGACAGCAAGCTCCGAGCCCATGCCAAGGAGCACGGCTGGCGCATCCGCGACTACCGCACCGGGCGCAAGGTCGCCGTCCTCGGCGCCAAAGTGGCTGGTGGCGGAGCCACGGTCGCGGCCGCCTGGCGGGTGTCCCGTCGCCTCCGTCGTTGACGAGACACGACCCCCCGGCTCCGGCTAGACTCGCACGACGATCTGGGAGGGGAGTCCCGTGAGGTCGACGACTGCGCTTCGTGCGTCGCTCGCGCTTGCCCTCGAGCTCCCAGACGACCGTGCCCTCGCCATCGCGTTGGCCACCACGCACTCCCCCGCGACGTTCTTCCCGGGCAGCAACGACACCCCGCCGGCTCCCGACCTCGATCCCGAGGGAACCCGCATCCGCGCCCTCGTCGAGCTCGCGCGTAACGGCGACGTCGAGGCGTTCGGCCAGCTCTACGACCACTACGTGTCCGGCGTCTTCCGCTTCATCTACTACCGCGTCGGCTCCCGCCAGCTGGCCGAGGACCTCACCAGCGAGACGTTCGTCCGCGGATTGAAAGCCATCCAGCGGTTCACCTGGCAGGGCAAGGACTTCGGCGCGTGGCTCACCACCATCGCCCGCAACCTCATCGCCGACCACTTCAAGTCGAGCCGCTCGCGCCTCGAGATCATCTCCGACAACGTCCCGGAGAGCCGCAGCACCGTCAGCAGCCCCGAAGAGGACGTCCTCTCCCTCATCTCCAACGAGATGCTGTTCGAGGCGGTCAACTCCCTGCCACCCGAGCAGCGCGACTGCATCTTGATGCGATTCATCCAGGGCATGTCGATCGCCGAGACCGCCGCTGCACTCAAGCGCAGCGAGGGTGCCATCAAGCAGCTCCAGCTGCGCGCCGTGCGCAGTCTGGCCAAGCGTGTTCCGAGTGATCTGCGATGACGTGCATCACGCTCCGCAGGCGTAACTTGACCAGCGTCTTCGTCGTTGATCTGTATGCACCATCCGCGAACACAAGGACGTGGCGATGAACCGCCGGCTGCGCGACGAAGCCCAGGCCTTCAACCAGGCCTGGGACAGTCGCGCGCGCACTCCCCACTCGGGCTGGGACGCCGAGATCGTCGACCTCGTCGCGTGCGCTGAGCAGATCTGCGAAGCAGCCGTCGCCGAGCCGTCCTTCGAGTTCCGCGACGCGCTTCGAACCCAGCTCATGACCGAGGCCGCCACCGTGCTCACACCCGTGGCCGCCTCGCCCCACACACACCGCACGCCGTCCTTCGCGCTGCGCCGCCGGCTCGCCACCGCCACCGCGGCTCTGGTCACCGCCGGTGGCTTCGTCGGCATGGTCGGCGCGAGCGCCGAGGCCCTCCCCGGCGAGATGCTCTACCCGGTCAAGCGCGGCGTGGAGAACATCGAGCTCGCGTTCCACAAGGACGACGTCTCCCGCGGCCAGTACCGTCTCACGCAGGCGTCTGAGCGTCTCGCCGAGGCCCGCCGTCTCACCGACGACAGCTCGCCGCAGTCGCAGGAGCATGTGGCCGGTGCGCTCGACGACTTCGCCGAGCAGGCCAAGGCCGGATCCGGCGCCCTGTTCCAGTCCTACGGCCGGAGCGGGTCGACCCAGTCGATCACCGCGGTCAACGACTTCTCCGCCGCTGCCGCCGCCGACCTCGCCCAGCTTTCCGGCAGAGTGCCCAGCAACGCCGACCCGTCCTTCCAGGTGGCGGCCAGCACGGTCAGCGAGCTCGTCAGCAAGGCCTCCAACTTGTGCACCACCTGCGGCACGGCCAACGTGGCCGGGCTCATCAACGCCGTGTCGTCTCTCGGCGGCAGCTCGGCCGACACCGGAACGTCCTCGGCTCCGGCCGGCTCGGCCGACGCCACCCCTGAGGCGCCGGTCGACCAGTCGGTGCTCCCCGACGTCCCCAAGATCACCGCCGAGGACCTGACGTCCGGTCAGTCGCCCTCGCCCACGACGTCCACTCAGAGCACGCCGAAGGTCAAGAAGCTCACCGACCCGCTCGTGGGCGCGCTGCTCGGCAACGAGGAGAAGCCGGGTGTCGTGCCCAAGCTGGTCGACCTGCTCAAGCCGAAGCAGTAGACCCTAGAAGAACGCGTTGCCGCGGTCGACGAGCAGGGCGTAGAGCGTCTGCTGGATGGTCTCGCGCACCTGGTCGGTCACGTTGAACAGCAGCATCGGGTCGTCGGCCGCCTCAGGCTCGTACGCGTCGGTGCGGATCGGCTCGCCGAACTCGATGATCCACTTGCTGGGCAGCGGAATCATGCCGAGCGGACCGAGCAGCGGGAAGAACGGCGTGATCGGCAGGTACGGGATGCCGAGCAGGCGGGCCAGTGACGGCACGTTGCCGACCAACGGGTAGATCTCCTCGGCGCCCACGATCGAGACGGGCACGATGGGCACCTGCGCGCGCATGGCCGACGACACGAAGCCGCCGCGGCCGAACCGCTGCAGCTTGTAGCGCTCGGAGAACGGCTTGCCGATGCCCTTGAACCCCTCCGGCCAGACGGCGGCGAGCTCGCCACCGGTGAGAAGGCGTTCGGCGTCGGCAGTGCAGGCCAGCGTGGCACCCACCTTGCGGGCCAGCTGACCGATGAAAGGCAGCGCGAAGACGAGGTCGGCGCCGAGCGGTCGGATGTTGCGCCCGCTGTACTTCTTGACCGCGTAGCCGGTGATGATGCCGTCGATCGGCACCGTGCCGGAGTGGTTGGCGACCAGCAGCGCGCCGCCCTCGGCCGGGATGTTCTCGATGCCGCGCACCTCGAGCCGGAACCACTTCTCGGCCAGCGGCTCGACGGCTCCGACGAGGATCTCGGTGATCTGGGGGTCGAAGCCGAACTCGTCGACCTCGAAGTCGCCGCTGAGCCGCTTGCGCAGGGCTGCGATGAACGTGGCCAGGCGACCTTCCCAGTCCGAGCCGAGAACGCGCTGCGCGGCCTGGATGAGCGCGACGGCGATGTCGTCGAGCGGGATGCCGGCCGGCATGGCACCCGGACCAGCGGTGCGGGTCTTGCGGGCCGCCTCTTCCGCGGCGGCGGCCGCGGCAGCCGCCGCGTCCTCCTCGGTGACGGCGCGCAGGCGCGGAGGGGAACTGGGGTCGGGCGGCTTGTGGCCGCCTGACCGCGAGGTGCTCTTGGGCGCGGCCTTCTTCGCGGCCGGCTTGGAGCTGCGTGCTTTCTTGGAGGCCGGCTTCGGCGCGCTTGGCTTCGCCTTCGTGACCGGCTTCTTCTCCCGTGTCGCACCGCCGGCCAACGAGCGGGCTGCGGACGACGGTGACGTGGACCGGTTGCCCCGGCCGGCCTGGCCGGCGGAGCCGATGGTGCGACGCTCGTCGGTCATGCGGGGTCCCCTCGAAAGTGCGACCGCTGGTGAGCGCATTCGTCACTGGCCGCACGAGGAAGGAAGCAGTTTCGTGGGCTGCTCATCGACTGCCTCCGACCATGGACAGCAGGCCTGGCCGCTGGCTCGCGCGGAACTGCTCGAACGTCTGCTCCGTGCTGTACGTGGGCTCGAAGCCGAAGATGTCGCGCAGGGCTGACGTGTCGACGGCGCGGCCGTACATGAGGACTCGGTGCAAGTCTGGGGACATCTCACCGCCCATGGTACGAATGGCCCGACCCGCCAGTGCCGCGAACCCCGGCGGTGGCAGCGGGATGACCGGTTTGCCGAGACGTCGAGCCACCTGCGAGAGCAGCATGACGCCGTCACCGGCAACGTTGAAGGTGCCTGGCCGGTCGGCGACCACGGCCTCGGTGAACACGGCGAGCGCGTCGTCGAGGTTGGTGAACTGCAACCGAGGATCGAAACCGAGCGCGGACGGCAGCAACGGGTTCGCGAAGTAGTTGCGCAGCGGCGTCTCGATGTCGGCGTGCAGCACCTGGGCGAGACGCAGCGTCGTGATGATGACGTCGGGGCGGCGCCGGGCGAACCCGCGGACGTAGCTCTCGACCTCGACGGCGTCCTTGGGAAACCCGGAGCGCACCCCACCCTGAGGTGACGTCGACTCGGTGAACAGCGCGGGATCGCGGGGCGAGGTGCCGTACACGGCCGTGGAGGACCCGAGCACCAGCTTGGAGACGTGGGAGGAGCGCTGGCAGGCGGCGAGCAGCTGCATCGTGCCGATGACGTTGCGCTCCTTGGCGCCGCTGCCACCGCGGGCCATGTCGGAGGGGTTGACGTCGAGATGCACGACGACGTCGACGTCTTCGACCGCCATGATCTTGCCAATGACGGGAGTGCGGATGTCGGCGCGGACGAACTTCACGCCGCCGAGGTCACCGTCAGGGGGCCGGGTGTCGAGGCCGACGACACGGTCGATGCCGGAGTCGTGGCCCAGCTCGGCCAGGGTGCGCGAAACGCGCGCCGCGAAGGTGCCGGCGACACCGGTGACGAGAACGACCCGGCCCATGAGGACTACTTGCCGAGTTTGCGGCGCTGCACCCGCGTGCGCTTGAGCATCTTGCGGTGCTTCTTCTTGGACATCCGCTTGCGACGCTTCTTGACTACTGAACCCACAGGTGACCCTTAGAAATCGGTGGAGGAGGTCTCAAGCGTACGGGGTGAACAGCCGATAGCCTCAGCCGGCCTGGAAGAAGGACTTGGACAGGTACTCGGCCACGGCGTTCTCTGGCACCCGGAACGAGCGGCCCACACGAACGGCCTCGAGCTCGCCGGCGTGGACAAGACGGTAGACCGTCATCTTCGACACGCGCATTTGCGCGGCCACTTCAGCGACGGTCAGGAAGGTTGGCCCCGATGCCATGGTCCACCACCTTCTTTCTAGGGCACGCGCGCTCTCCGGCTTCCCCACCGGAGAGGAAGCGCGCGTGCTTGAGGCGAGCGTAGTGCCTCCTGTGGTGCGAGGGATAGCAGAGTCGAAAGTTGCTCAAATTCCGGTACGACGGCGAAAAATGCGGTATTAGACGCTCAAATCGATCCCGAGCAGCGGAAATACCTCCGCGCGAGTGGCCTGGACGGAGCGGTCCAGCCAGCTGGCCGGGTCGTATCCCAGGTCCCAGTCGCGGTAGGCCGGGCTGCGGCCGTCGGTCATCCGCTGCTGAGCTGCGCGACCCGTCAGCTGCTCCACAGTGGCGCGCCACTGGGCCGTTGTCTCGGTTTCGGGATCGATCGGCGCACCGGCCACGATCGCGAGCAGATGGGTCCAGATCCGGGGCACGACGCTGGTGAGCGAGTAGCCGCCACCGCCGGTGATGATCCAGCGTCCGCCGGTCAGCTCCTCGGCGAGCTGCTCGAGCGCCAGGTACGAAGCGCGCTGCCCGTCGATGCTGAGCATGAGGTTGGTGAGCGGGTCATCCATGTGCGAGTCGCAGCCGTGCTGGCTGAGGATGATCTCGGGCCCGAACGCCCGCAGCACCTGCGGAACGACGGCGTGGAACGCGCGCAGCCAGCCGGCATCGGACGTGCCCGGGGGCAGCGCCACGTTGACCGCCGAGCCCTCCGCTCCGGGCCCACCGGTCTCCGTGGGGTAGCCGGTGCCGGGGAACAACGACTCGGGTCCCTCGTGGATGGAGACGGTGAGCACGCGCGGCTCGTCGTAGAAGATCGCCTGCACGCCGTCGCCGTGGTGGGCGTCGACGTCGACATATGCGACGCGCTCGGCGCCATGGTCGAGCAGCCACTGGATAGCCAGCGCCGGGTCGTTGTAGATGCAGAACCCACTGGCGCATCCGGGCATCGCGTGGTGCAGACCGCCGGCGATGTTGACCGCACGCTGCGTCTGGCCGGTCCAGACCCGTCGGGCCGCCTCGACGCTGGCTCCGGCGATGAGTGCGCCCACCTCGTGCATGCCCCCGAACACCGGGTTGTCGGACGTGCCGAGCCCGACCGTCGGGTCCGCCTGAGTCGGGTCGGCGCTCAGTGCGGAGACCCGCTCGATGTACGCCGCAGTGTGGACCCCAGCCAGCTCGTCGTCCGTGCATGGTTCTGCGGTGACGACATCGAGCTGGTCGATGACCCCGAGCTCGCGGGCCAGCTGGATCGTGAGGGCGACCCGGATGGGCGCCAACGGGTGAGACGGACCGAAGTCGTAGTCGATGAGACGCTCGTCGAAGACCAGCACGGGGCGGTCGGACATGCTGGTGAGCCTAGGGCGTGCCGGAGAGCTCTGCAGAGCGGCGAGCGGCAGCGAGCACCCCGGCCACCAGCGCGTCGTGGACTCCACGCTCGTCGAACGCCTCGATCGCCGCGGCCGTGGTGCCGTTCGGCGAGGTGACGCGTCGACGCAGCTCGGTGGCGTCGTCGTCGGAGGTGGCCAGCAGCTTGGCCGCGCCGACCAGTGTCTGGGTGGCGAGCTTGCGGGCGGTCTCGGGGTCGAGTCCCGCTTCGACGCCGCCGTCGATCATCGCTTCGGCGAGGTAGAACACGTAAGCCGGGCCGGAGCCGGAGACAGCCGTGACGGCGTCCTGTCCACTCTCATCGACGACGACCACCTTGCCGCCGGTCTTCAGCAGCTGGCGCACCTGCTGCAGGCGCTCGTCGCTGCAGGACGTGCCCGGGGAGATCCCGAACATGCCCTCGCCCACGAGGGCTGGGGTGTTGGGCATGGCTCGGACGACGGCGATGCCGTCGGGCAGGGCGGCCTCGATCGTCGCGATCCGGATGCCGGCGGCCAGGGAGACCACCGTGGCGTCGGTGTCGACGACCGGAGCGATCTCATCGAGCAGGGCCGGGACGTCCTGGGGCTTGACCACCACGAGCACGACCTCTGCCCCATCGACCGCGGCGGCGTTGTCGGTGACCTCGACATCGTGCTTCTCGCGGAGCTCGTCGGCGCGTGCCTCGAGCTTCTCGCTGACGACGAGGTCGGCGGCGGCGTGTCCGGCACCGAGGAGGGCCGAGAGCAGCGTCTCGCCCATCACCCCGCCACCGAGGATCGCGATCCGGGTCGACATGGCAGCCACACTAGTGTCGGGGCGTGCGTTCCCGGATCGACCCCTTCATCGTCGCCCTGTTGGCGGCAGCCCTACTCGCCTCCTTCTTCCCGGCGACGGGCGACGCGCTGGATGTGCTGAAGGTCGTCTCGCTGGTGGCGATCGGACTGTTGTTCTTTCTCTACGGCACCCGACTGTCTGCGAGTGACACCCTCGCCGGACTCCGTCACTGGCGACTGCACGTCCTCATCCTGGCCACGACGTTCATCGCGTTTCCGCTGGCGGGCCTCGCCGCCCAGCTGCTCGAGCCGGACATCCTCACCACCGCGCTGGCCAGCGGCGTGCTCCTGCTTTGCCTCGTGCCCACCACCGTGCAGTCGAACGTCGTCTACACGCGGATCGCCGGCGGCAACGTGGCCGGTGCGGTGGTGAGTGCATCCCTCTCGAGCCTCATCGGTGTCTTCCTCACTCCGGCTCTGGTCGCGGTACTGATGAGCGCCGATGCGAGGGTCGACGCGAACTCGGTGCTGCGGATCGTGCTCCAGCTGTTCGTGCCATTCGTGGCCGGCCAGCTGCTGCGTCCCGCGCTCGGGTCTTGGGTGGTGCACCACGAGCCCAGACTCCGGTTCTTCGAACGCGGCAGCATCGTGCTCGTGGTGTTCGTCGCGTTCAGCGAGGGTGCCGAGGCCCACATCTGGGCGAACCTGAGCGTCTGGTCCGTGCTTGCGCTTGCCGTGGTGTGCGCGGTCCTGCTCGCCCTCGCTCTCGGCTGGTCCTGGACCATGGGCAAGGTCCTGGGATTCACCCAGCCGGACCGCATCACCATCCTGTTCTGCGGCTCCAACAAGAGCCTGGCGAGCGGGCTGCCCATCGCATCCGTGCTGTTCTCCGGTGGGACTCTCGCCCTGCTCGTGCTGCCTCTGATGATCTACCACCAGATGCAGATCATCACCGGCGCGATGATCGCCCCCCGGCTCGCTCGGTCGGCGGACTAGCGGGGACCGTCGGCGACGGCGAGACCGACGCCGAGGCCGATCATCGACATGCCCCCTAGCGTGCCGACCGCCTCGCCGCGGCGGCGTGAGCGCGCGAACCACAGGCGGAGCTGGCTGGCGATGAGCGCCCACAGGCTGTCCGAGAGCAGACCGATCGTGAAGGCGAGCAGACCGAGCAGGAACATCTGCATCTGCACGTGACCCACTCCCCGGTCGACGAACTGCGGCAGCACCGCACCGAGGATCATGAACGCCTTCGGATTGGTGACGCCGACGACGAACCCCTGCCGGATGGCTCGCACCAGGGGCACCCGCGGCCCCGCGAGCTCGGTGGCCGTCTCGACGTGGAAATCGTGGCGGTGACGGATGGCCTGCACGCCGAGCCAGACGAGGTAGATCGCACCGAGCAGCTTGAGGACCGTGTAGACCTCGATCGACTCCTCGACGACGACGCCGAGTCCCAGCGCGACGAACCCGACGATCACCAACAGACCGATCGAGTTGCCCACGACCGTGGCCAAGGCGACGACGCGTCCGTAGGCGAGCGCGCGGCCGATGGTGAAGACGACGCTCGGGCCCGGGATCGCGATCAGGATGAGCGCGGCGATGCCGAATCCGAGGATCTGGTCGACGGTGATCATCCGCAGATCTTATCGATCAGCGAGAGGCGTGAAGACGGGCGAATGCCAGCGACTCGAGCAGGTCGGCCTCGCGGGTCTGCTGGTCGACCGCCTTGCGGGTGTTGATCTCGATGACGATCTCGCCGTCGTAGTCGGACGCCGCGACGTGCTCCAGCAGGGCCTGCGCCGGCTGCGTGCCACGGCCCGGGACGAGGTGCTCGTCCTTCGGCGACCCGGCGCCATCGGTGAGGTGCAGGTGGGCGAGGCGATGACCCAGCGCCTTCGCCATCTGCAGGGCGTCCTCACGAGCCGTGGAGCTGTGCGAGAGGTCGACGGTGACATGGTCATAGTCCTCGCGCACCGGGTCCCAGCCCGGTAGGTACGCCTGGAACTCACGCTTGCCGGTGCGCCACGGGTACATGTTCTCGACGGCGATCGTGAGCGTGTACTGCTTCTCGAGGTCGGCCACACCCTCGACGAACTCGCGTGCGTAGTCGCGCTGCCAGCGGAACGGCGGGTGCACCACGATGACGTCGGCGCCCACCTCGAGCGCCATCTCGGCACTGCGGTGCAGCTTGCCCCACGGCTCGGTGCCCCACACTCGCTGCGTCACCAGGAGGCAGGGCGCGTGCACCGAGACGATCGGGATCTCATGGAACTCGCTCAGCGACTTGACCGCCTCGATGTCGCTGCTGACGTCGTCGATGCTGACCATGACCTCGACACCGTCGAAACCGAGCCGGGCGGCCGCCTCGAACCCGCTCGCCGTGGAGCCCGGGTAGACCGACGACGTCGAGAGCGACACCCGCAGCTGGGGCGTCGACTCGCGTTCGGACGGGTCAGACACGTTTCCAGCGTAAGGGTGCCCCGGTACCGACTCAGAGATGGTCGAGGTGCTGGAGGAGGACACCTTCGCGCAGCGCCCACGGACAGATCTCGAGCGCCTCGAGATCGAACAGGTCCATGGTGGCTTCGGCGACCACCGCACCCGCGGGGATCTGGTGTGCACGGTCGGGCGAGACGCCCGGCAGCTCGGAGAGCTCGTCGACGTCCATCGCGAGGAGCTGCTCGATCACTCCCTGGAGGTCGGCGCGCGACAGCTCGCGCCGCACGAACTGCCCTTCCTCCGACGGTGCGGCGCCACAGATACGGGCCAACGACCGGAACGTCTTGCTGGTGGCGACGGCGTGGTCGAACGCACCGCCACGCAGCACGGCTCCGGCGTCATCGGCGATCGTCGAGCGCACGTGCCGGCGCAGCTCCTCGTGGGAACGTCCGGCGGCCATCCACTCGCGGGTGAGCCGGCCCGCACCCAGCGTCAGCGTCTGGGCGACGTCCGGCTCCTCGTCGGAGCCGACCGCGATTTCGAGGGAGCCGCCACCGATGTCGAAGACGCCCAGGCGTCCGGACGACCAGCCGAACCACCTGCGGACGGCGAGGAAGGTCAACCGGGCCTCGTCCTTGCCGGGCATGACCTCGACGTCGATTCCGCTCGCGTCATGCACCGCGGCCAGGACGTCGTCGGCGTTCACCGCATCGCGCACCGCCGATGTCGCGAATGCGATGACGGTCGAGCAGCCGTTCTCCTCGGCCTCGGCCTTGGCCTCCACGACGTACTTCACCAGCTGTGCGATGCCGTCGGCGTCGACGGCGCCGTTCTCATCGAGGTGCTCGGAGAGGCGGAGCGACTCCTTGAACGTGTGGGCCGGGATCGGAGGGCCGCCGCGGTACGCGTCGACGATCAGCAGGTGTCCGGTGTTGGAGCCGATGTCCAGGACGCCCATACGCATGGCGTCATTCTTCCATCCACGACTCTGTCCGGCCTCCGCGTAGGCTGGCCCAATGCCTGAAGTCGATCTCGGATTCCCCCGCCAGTGGGTCGAGTTCGCCAATCCCGCCGACACCACCGAGGTGTTCCGCTGCGACCTCACGTGGCTGACGTCGCGCTGGACGTGCATCTTCGGCGCGGGCTGCCCGGGCATCTTCGACACCAGCCCGGAGGCCGGCTGCTGCACGCTCGGCGCGCACTTCGCGGACGAGGCCGACCACCAGCGCGTGGCCGAGGCGGTCGAGCGGCTCACGCCCGAGCAGTGGGAGCGGCACGACGAGGGCCTGAAGGGATGGACCGAGAAGGACGACGAGGACGAGCTCAAGACGCGCACCGTCGACGGCGCCTGCATCTTCCACAACTCGCGCGGCTTCGCCGGCGGCTACGGCTGCGCGCTGCACGGCCTCGCCCTGGCCGAGGGCATCGAGCCGTTGACGACCAAGCCCGACGTCTGCTGGCAGCTGCCGATCCGCCGGCAGTTCCGCGAGGTCGACCCCGGCGACGGCAGCACGTACACCGAGGTGCAGATCGGCGAGTACACCAGGGCCGGTTGGGGTCCGGGCGGCGCCGACCTCGACTGGTACTGCTCCTCCAACACCGAGGCGCACGTGGGCATGGAGCCCGTCTACATCAGCAACCGCGCGGAGCTCGAGGCGCTCATGGGGCCCGATGGCTACGCCGAGCTGACGCGCCACTGCGAGGCGTTCGAGCACGCGGGCGTCCCGACGCCACACGCAGCCGATTGACGGACCCCGCCGTTCGGGGCACATCACCCGTCTGGCAAGAATGAGACCCATGCACCTCGACCACGTCTCGTTCGCGGCCGGACCCACTGGGCTCGCCGGCACCACCGATGACTTGGGCAAGGCACTCGGCGCGACCTTCCTCGACGGAGGCGCCCATCCCCGCTTCGGCACGCGCAACATGATCCTGCCGCTGAAGAACCGCCAGTACCTCGAGGTGGTCGAAGTACTCGATCACCCTGCCGCCGACAAGGCCGTGTTCGGCCACGCGGTGCGCGAACGTTCCGACGCCGGCGGCGGCTGGCTCGGCTGGGCGGTCGCGGTCGACGACATCTCCGAGACCGAGCACCGGATGGGTCGCCACGCCGTCCCCGGCAACCGGCGACGTCCCGACGGCTTCAACCTCGAGTGGCAGCAGATCGGTGTGCGCGGCATGGCCGCCGACCCGCAGCTGCCGTTCGTCACGAGCTGGCAGGTCGACCCGTCCGAGCACCCGTCCCAGATGGCCCCGACCGAGCTCGAGCTGACCGCTCTGGAGATCGCCGGCGATCCGCATCGGGTCTCCGAGTGGCTCGGCGAGGGCGCCATCACGGCGCTGGAATCCATCAAGGTCGAGTGGACAGCGCCGCACGGCAGCCCCGGCATCTTGGCCGCGACGTTCACGACGCCGTCCGGCGACGTGCGCATCTGAGCCCCCGGCGGGATGCCGAGCCGCGAGCGGCTAGGCGGCAGAGAATCGTCGTTCCCCACACCTAGGGTTGCCGGTATGGCAGCCACCAAGACGAAGACCGCTCGACCCGGCTACTCGTGCGCCGAGTGCGGCTGGACCACGCCCAAGTGGGTCGGTCGTTGTGGCGAGTGCCAGGCCTGGGGCACGGTCGACGTCGCCGGTGGCTCGCGTCCATCCGGACGCACCGCGGCCGGTCCGGTCGCATCACCCGCCAGGCCCATCACCGAGGTCGCCATCGACGGCGCACGATCTGTCCCGTCCGGCATCGGTGAGCTCGACCGAGTGCTCGGCGGCGGCGTCGTGCCGGGCGGGGTTCTGTTGCTCGCCGGAGAGCCCGGCGTCGGCAAGTCGACGCTCCTGCTCGAGCTGGCCGCGCGGTGGGCTAGGGCCGGCCGACGCACGCTCTACGTCTCCGGCGAGGAGTCGGCTGCGCAGGTACGGCTGCGGGCCGAGCGCACCGGCGCCCTGCACGACGAGCTGTATCTCGCCGCCGAGACCGATCTCGGCGGCCTGCTCACCCACGTCGACGAGGTGGCGCCGTCGCTGCTCGTCGTCGACTCCGTCCAGACCATCGGCTCGGCCGACGTCGACGGCGTCCCCGGTGGCGTCACTCAGGTGCGCGAGGTGGCGTCCGCAGTCATCCAACGGGCCAAGTCCGCCGGCATCGCCACCGTCCTCGTCGGCCACGTCACCAAGGACGGCACAGTGGCGGGACCGCGGGTGCTCGAGCACGTCGTCGACGTCGTCCTGCAGTTCGAGGGCGATCGTGCCTCGCGCCTGCGGCTGCTGCGGGCAGTCAAGAACCGGTTCGGCCCGGTCGACGAAATCGGCTGCTTCGACCTCGCCGACGTCGGACTCGTCGAGGTGCCCGATCCGACCGGCCTGTTCGTGTCGCGGCACGCCGCACCGGTGGCCGGAACCTGCCTCACCGTCACGATGGAGGGTCGGCGTCCGCTGCTGGCCGAGGTGCAGGCCCTCACGGTGGGCACCAACGCGCCGTCGCCGCGGCGCACGTCGAGCGGGCTCGAGTCAGCCCGGGTCGCCATGGTGCTGGCCGTCCTCACCAAGCACTGCGGCGCCGACCTGTCCAAGCACGACGTCTACACGGCGTCCGTCGGCGGTGCGCGCCTCGTTGAGCCATCGGTCGACCTCGCCGTCCTCGTCGCCACGGCCTCGGCCAGGAGCGGACTCGCGGCTCCGTCGGATCTCGTCGCACTCGGCGAAGTCGGGCTGGCCGGCGAGGTCCGACCCGTCCGGCACCTCGTCGAACGTCTTCGCGAGGCCGCCCGGCTCGGCTTCCGCCGGGCGCTGGTGCCGGCCGGCTCCACCGGCCTCGACCAGCTCGACCCGGACCTGCAGGTCACCGTGGTTCCCGACGTCGCGGCGGCGGTCGCCTGTCTCACCGCGACGTCCGCGACCAGCGGGAACTAGACTGAGAGAGCCCTCTCATCCCGACGTCCAGGAGCACCGTGGCGACACCGACCGACCTCCGGGCGACGTTGACGACCATCGCGCCCGGCATGCCCCTGCGTGAGGGCCTCGAACGCATCCTGCGAGGACGCACCGGTGCGCTGATCGTCATCGGCCAGGACCGCGAGGTCGAGGCCATGTCCACCGGTGGTTTCGCGCTCGACGTGCCGTTCTCGGCCACCGGCCTGCGCGAGCTGGCCAAGATGGACGGCGCGATCATCCTCGACAAGGACATCAGCCGCATCCTGCAGGCCGGCGTGCACCTCATGCCCGATCCGTCGATCCCCACCGAGGAGTCCGGCACTCGCCACCGCACGGCCGACCGCGTCGCGCGGCAGACCGGGGTGCCCGTCATCTCGGTGTCGGCCTCGATGCACATCATCGCCCTCTACCTCGACGAGACCCGCCACGTGCTCGAAGACGCCGGCGCGATCATCGGCCGCGCCAACCAGGCCGTTGCCACCCTCGAGCGCTACCGCAACCGACTCGACGAGGTCTCCGACGCCCTGTCCGCCCTGGAGATCGAGGACCTCGTCACCGTGCGCGACGTCGCCGCCGTGGCCCAGCGGCTCGAGATGGTGCGACGGATCGCCGGCGAGATCGACACGTACGTGCTCGAGCTCGGCGTCGAGGGCCGCCTGCTCGACCTCCAGCTCGAGGAGCTGATCGCCGGCGTCGATCCCGAGCGCGAGCTCATCGTTCGCGACTACCTCCCCGCCGGCCGGCGACCGCGCAGCGTCGAGCTGGTGCTCGAAGCGCTTGCCGCCATCGACTCCGCCGCGCTCGTCGAGCTCGGCTCGGTGGCCGAGGCGATGCGCATCGGCAACGAAGACGCCCTCGACACCCCGCTCTCGCCGCGCGGCTACCGGCTGCTGGCCAAGGTGCCGCGCCTGCCCGCCACGGTCGTCGACCGGCTCATCGACCACTTCGGCAACCTGCAGAAACTGTTGGCTGCCAGCGTCGACGACCTGCAGGCCGTTGAGGGTGTCGGCGAACAGCGCGCCCGCAGTGTGCGCGAGGGCCTGTCCCGTCTCGCGGAGTCGAGCATCCTCGAGCGGTACGTCTAGCTCTTGTCGTCCTTCTTCTCATCCGCCTTCTTGTCGTCGGCGGACTTGTCGTCCTTCTTCTCGTCGGACTTCGTGTCCTCCTTCGGCGGCGGCGTGAGGATGAATTTCGCCTTTCCGGGCTCACCGCCGAGCGTGCCGATCTGGATCGTGTAACTGCCCGGCGTCGCCCAGCCCTCCTTCTTCGAGCAGGCTCGACCCGAACCACGGCCGCTCCACTCGGTCGGGACCACGGTGGACCAGCCCGGCGAGAGGTTGACCGGGTCGCTGACCAGGGAGGTCTTGCAAACGGTGGAGTCCCAGATCGCCGTCTTGCCGGCACTGATGACGACGAGCAGGTCGGCGCTGACCGCACTGAAGGTGCACGGCGTCTTCGACGTCGAGCTGATCGTGAGGTCGACGTCGACCGGCCCGCGGGTGTGCTGTCCGTCAAAAACGGACGGGTTGATGCGAATCGACTCGGGGTTGCATGCCGAGGTGTCGGACGACAACGCAACGGTCGTGGTGCCATCCGTCGGCGCCGGCTTCGGGGTGGGCGATGGAGTTGTCGTCTTGACCGGCGCAGAGACGGGCCGTTCGTCGCTGTCGGCCCCGGGCCAGAAGTGCAGACCCAGCCACGCGATCAGGATGAGGACGGCCAGCAGGAGCAGTCGACGACGCCAATAGATCTCGGCGGGCAGACGACGCTGACTCACATATCCAACGCTAACCGCCGGAATCCCCGTGCGAAGATCGACGCGCCATGACCGACCGCACCGACTACGGCCTGCACGAGGACGTCCTCGCGTGGTTCGACGCGGAGGCGCGCGATCTGCCCTGGCGACGCGACACGTCGCCGTGGTCGGTGCTGGTGTCGGAGTTCATGCTCCAGCAGACGCCGGTGAGCCGCGTCCTCCCGGTCTTCGGGGCCTGGATGCGCCGGTGGCCGACTCCGGCCGCGCTCGCAGCCGACCCGCCGGGCGAAGCCGTGCGCGCCTGGGGACGCCTCGGCTACCCGCGCCGCGCCCTTCGCTTGCACGCGGCCGCGACGGCTATCGTCGAGCAGCACAGCGGGGAGGTGCCGGCCGACCGCGACGCGCTGCTCGCCCTGCCAGGTGTCGGCGACTACACCGCGTCTGCGGTGGCCTCGTTCGCCTTCGGCGGACGCCATCCCGTGCTCGACACCAACGTGCGGCGCGTGTTCGCCCGCGTCGTCCAAGGCGTCGCCTTTCCGGCCCCGTCGGTCACCGCCGCCGAGCGTGCCCTCGCCGAGTCGTTGATACCGGAGGACGACGCCCACCGCTGGGCCGCCGCGACGATGGAGCTCGGCGCCGTCGTCTGCACCGCTCGTGCGCCACGCTGCGCAGCCTGCCCTCTCGCGGACCGCTGCCGGTGGCGCGCGGCCGGCTACCCCGAGCACGAGGGGCCACCGCGTCGCGGCCAGGCGTGGGCGGGTACCGACCGTCAGGTGCGCGGCCGCCTGATGGCAGTGCTCCGTGAGGCCGACGGCCCGGTCACCCGGGCCACGCTCGCCGCCGCTTGGGACGACCCGGTTCAGCGCGACCGCTGCCTCGACTCACTGGTGTTCGACGGTCTCGTCGAGCCGGTTTCAGACGACCTGTTCGCTCTTCCCTCCTGACCTACCGGTCGCAGCGACACGGAACAGATTCCCGCCCAGACGGCTGCCGATTCACTCCGAGGGGCTCAACCCGGTCAGGAGTCCATGGACCAGCGTGCGGTTGATGACGAGATCGATGACGAAAGCACTCGTCCGACGTGAACCCAGACGAGGGCCGCCCGACGCGATTACGCTTCCGAGCATGGACCCGGCGCCGACTCGGTACATCGACCGCGATGGTGCCGCGCTGGCGTACCAGGTGGTCGGTGATGGTCCAGTCGATATCGTCCACTCTCTGGAAATCTCCCAGCATCTTGATTTGATGTGGACGGATCCGGACATCCACCACAACTTCGAGCACGTTGCGCAGTACGCACGGAACGTCTTCTTTCAACGACGTGGGATTGGCCTGTCCGAACAGGTCCCGTATGTCCCCACCCTCGAGCAGCAGGCTGACGATGTGGTCGCGGTCATGGACGCGGTCGGGATGCGGAAGGCCACTCTCGTCGCCTGGTTCACCACGTGTGGGGCCATGTCTCTCGTCGCCGCCAGAGCGCCCGAACGCGTCGAAAACCTGGTTCTCATTGACCCTCTGGCCCAGGGGCCGGAAGCATCTGGCGAGCTGCATGGCTGGACGCACGCCGAGGCGCAGAACGTCGCCGAGCTCCTCCAGCGCGTTGTCGCTACCTGGGGTTCTGGAGTACTGGTGGACGTATTCGACCCGGTCATGGCTACAGCCTTCAACCGGAGGCTGATGGCCCTACTGGAACGGTCGTCGGCAACCCCCGCTGCTGCTCGAGCGAACTGGGACATGCTCGTGAGGCAGGACATCCAGGACATTCTCCGGTCGATACAGGTACCGACCCGTGTCATCAGGTCCTTTGTCACAGCCTGGCCCGAAGCCGCCGTTCGCCATGTGGCAGATCTCATCCCTTCGAGCGAGTATCACGTGCTACCGCTCCCGCAGCCGGGAACATCCTTGGGAAAGGCGACGGTCCCGATCAACGATCAGTTCGAGGAGATGGCGACCGGAACTCCACATGCGACCGATGCGGATCGATTCCTCGGAACGGTGCTGTTCACCGATGTGGTCTCGTCCACCGAGCTGCTTGCAAGGGTCGGGGACGCGACGTACCGGCAGCTGCGTGCCGACCACGAACGTCAGGTTCGACTCGCGGTGGAACGCAACCGCGGCGACCTCATGACCGTCACCGGTGACGGGACCTTGAGCGTGTTCGACGGCCCGAGCGCAGCGGTCCGGTGCGCCGAGACCATCTGCCGCGAGGCCGAGCAATCCGGCATTGCCGTTCGTGCTGGCATCCACACCGGGGAGCTCGAAAGAGACGGCATGAATGTCACTGGATTGACCGTCCACATAGGAGCCCGCGTCGGTGCGGCAGCGGACCCTGGTCAGGTGCTGGTGTCGCGGACCGTCCACGACCTGGTGGGCGGCTCCGGCCTCACCTTCAACAGTCGGGGCGAGCACGAGCTCAAAGGCATTCCCGGCAGCTGGGAACTGTTCGCGGTGACCCACGCCGGTGAGCAGCCGCAAGACCTGCCGCGCGAAGAGTCGATGCAGACGCCGATGGACAAGATGGTGCTGCAGACCGCCCGCAGCGCCCCGGGTTTCGTGCGCGCCGCCGTCCGGCTGGGCAACGCCATCGAACGACGCCGAGCCCGCTGAATCAGTGCTCACTGCAGAACACAGCGCACACCTTCGGCATCAACTGAGGTAAGTCGGCTTCCGGCCGGGGTTGACCATGTCGCCGAGCACGCGGTTGACGTGCCTGACATCCCAGGCTGAAACCACGATGAAAAAGATCACGAATGCCAGAACCATGACTGCTCCTCATGTCGGAGAGTGCTCCTGCTGCCGCTTTGAGTGTGAACCTCACGGCGTGCCGGCCCGTATGACGCAGACCACCTCGCCCGTATGACCCCGACCACACCCCTCAGAACACGTGCCCGTAGCGGGCCAGCACTCCATCCGACTGGGCCCTCGTCGAGGCTGTCGTTTGGGCTGGTGACGCGGCAAGGCTCGGCGGCAGCGGCACACTGCATGCCGCACCGGCGCAGTCCTTGTACTTGCGCCACAGCCGTATGAGCTCGCTGCGGACTGCGCGGTACTCAGGATCGGCGGCCACGCTGTCGAGCTCGTTCGGGTCGACGTCCAGGTCGTAGAGTTCCACTGTCCCTGACTCGTCCACGATCAGTTTGTAGCTCGCGGTACGGATGCCGATGGTGGTGCGCGCGTCGGTAAAGCCGCGCTCTTGTTTGAGCGCGTTGTCGAGGTACGCCGAACCGCCGACCATCCCTTCGGTCACCACCGGTGCGCTCCAGCCGCGGTCCACGGCGAAGCTCGGCACCAGTGACCGTCCGTCCGCTGGTCGCGGTGCCTTGGCACCGGCCAGGTCGAGGATCGTCGCGGTGAGATCCGGCGTCTTGGCGGGATCGTCGCGAACGCCGTGCGGGATGCCGGGCCCGGCGATCACCAGGGGCACTCGGATCGAGGGCTCGTAGGCCTTGCGCTTGCCATTGCGGAACCGGTGCTCGCCGAGGAAGTAGCCGTTGTCCGAGGTGAAGACGAAGACCGTCTGGTCGAGCTCGCCCCGCTCGCGCAGGGTACGGACCAGCCGCCGGACCTGCTCGTCGAGGACGGCGATCGACTCGGCACGCTGCCGCGTCAGTGCAGTGGCGAGGTCTTGCTCGCCCTGGCTCAGCTCAGGGTTCTGGAAAGCCGGCGGCTTGTCGCTCACATCGGCCTCGCTCGGCCCGCCTTGCGCGGGGAGGCCAGAGCTTCTGCGAATCCGGTCGTCGAAGCGTCCCTTGACCCACTCGGGACGCGCCGGAGTCTTGAACTCGAAGACCCGGCCATCAGGCCCGCGGATCGAGTCGACGTCGTCGGGCTCGTGCGGCCCGCCATAGTGCGGCGCCAGCGCCGAGAGGTAGAGGAAGAACGGCTTGTCGGTGCGGCTGTACCCGGTCACCAGCTTGCGGCTGAAGCGGCCGAGTACGTCGGTCTGGTATTCACCCTCGTGGCTGTCGTCGGTGCGGCCATTCACATTGAAGATCGTGTGGAAGTAGTTGTACGTGCCCCCGTCCGGGTAGCGGTCATGGAGTCGGCGAGGCCGCTGCACGGCGGCGTACCAGTCCGTCCAGCCGGCCGGGACGTAGTGCCAGGAGCGCTCGCCGGTCGCCCGGGAGCGGTCGATGCCGTAGTTGTTGAGGTACTTCCCGACAAACCCGGTGTTGTAGCCGGCGTCGTGCAGCGCCGTGGCCACCGTGCTGCTGTCGTCGAAGCTGCCGAAGCCGAATGGTGCGTCGTTTCCGAACACCTTGTGGTTGTGGGCGTATTGGCCGGAGAGGAAGGACGCGCGGGCGGGGCAGCACAGTGGGTAGGGGCTGAAGGAGTTGTGAAACTTCAGGCCCCGGGCGGTCACGAGTCGGCGCAGCGACGGCATGAATCTGAGATCGTCGGCCCGCATGTCATCGGCCATCATGACGACGATGTTGGGCTTTGCTGCCGTGTCGGTGTCGGCCGCGGCTGCGGCGGGGTGCGGCTGGGGCGGGCGCCCGCTGGCCCCGGACTCCCGGAGAACCACCGGCGCCAGGGTCAGGGTCGCGGCGACGATGACCGCCACCACGATGGTGAGTGTTCGAGTACGCAAGTTGTCTGGTCCTTCCCGAGCAAGGACCACCCATCATAGTCTAGTAAGTCACTAGACTTTCGTGCGTCTCACACCAGGTGGCTTCGCCGGTCGACTGAACTACGCGAAAGTCTGTCGCAGCGACATCGCTGTCGCGGGGAGCCACGCGAGGATGCCGACCGCGAAAACTGCGTAGAGAGCGACGGTTCGTCTGCGGGTCAGCGGCCGACCTCGCCGGGCCTCGCTCTTGAGATAGGCGAAGACGCAACCGAGGGCGAAGACGAGCTCGATCCCGATCGCCATCACGGGCGCGTGTGCGTACGTGTTGAGCGAGACCTGCGGGCTGTCGGGGCCGAGCAGCTCGTGCTTGAAACCGACGAGGAGATCGCAGAGCACGTGCACGACCGTCAGTGCTCCACACCACAGCGCGAGCGGCCGGTCGCGCCAGATCGCCTGCACCAGCGCGAACACGATCACGCCTTGGATCAGTCCGGGAATGAGGTTGTGGCTGTAAGTCATGTGCACGTCGATGTTCGGGAACGTCGCATCGAGCAGCGACGCAGGGCTCGTCGGCTCGACGCCGGCGAGCGCGAGCACCAGCCACAGGAACTCCGGCACGTTCGCACAGACGAGCAACAGCCACAGTGGCCGACCTTCGAGCCGACTGTAGGGAACGAGTGCCGCGGCGTAGTGGCCGACGATCATGGCTTGGGCCGCACCACGATGGCGTGGATCAGTACGAAGAAGACCGCGTAGACGACGATGAGTGTGAGGACGAGGGTTTGCATGCGTCGCAGAGTAGAGCGCCTCGCGGGTAGAACCAAGACCTGGTCACTGCGCGTAGTCGCGCAGTGCGGGCTCCTGCTTCAACGTCTTCGCGGTTGCCATGGCACGGGCCGTCGCCGCCAAGGCTGCCGCGGCGTCAGCTGGGAACTGAGCGACAACAACTCCAGGCATGAACGGCGTGTTGCACTTGCGCGGAACTCGCGAGAGGACCGCCGGTCCTTCGTGAGTCAAGGCGTCGAGGCCGATGAGCCAGGCCGCGCTGTCGTAAGCCATCCCGAAGTGCTCGACGAACTCGAGCGGGCAGAGCTTCTGCACGGCCGTGTTGGTCACGTTCGGCCCTGGGGTCAGTGCGACACCGCTGAGGGGCCGGACGAGCTCGTCGAGGTTCGTCCGAATCGTCGTGTAGTCGACCTCGGGCCATGTCTCAGCACCGGAGTTGAGGGCGGTCAGAAAGTTCGAGCCGGTCGACTGCTGCCAGTCTGCTGCCGCACAAATGCCGAACTTGCACCGACCCTTGAGGACGGCAGAGCCGTGGTTCGAGGATGCGAGGCCCACATAGTCGTCAACCATGCTGCGGGTGTCCGGCCAGTACTTCAGTGACCACCGGCCGATCATGCCGCCTTGGCTGTGGCCCACGATGCTGACCGGTCGCCCGGCGCTTGCGTGGAGCGTGCGGATGGCGAACGTGACGTACTCCGCCGAGGCCTGGATGTCGCTGGTGCCGCTGTTCGGCAGGTCGATGTTGCAGTACGCCCAACTGCGCTTGCCGAGTTCGCGGTTCCAGTTCCACGACCAGTTGGACTTGGAGTTCGACGTCGTGCCGTGGATGAACAGCACAGGTGCCGGACCCGACGTCGGGTTGCCGGAACACTTCAGGGCGGCCTGCAACGTCGTCTGGGGAACCGAGTAGGGCGGACCTGGCGGGGTCGCTGCGTCAGCCGGTGTGTGAAGCGCGAGCGCGGCGACGCATGCAGACACGAAAATGACGGCACGCCGCGCAACCTGAGCATGCGTCGTCGTGATGACTCCGGTGGTCATGGGTGCTCCTTGCTCGATGCTCGTGCCGGGCTCAGCGAGGGCGGTGACTCTGGTAGGCGACCACTTGCTGGAAGGTCGGACGGTTCTGCCAGTCGATCGGCCGCACACCCACCACACCGGCGGTGGTCGGCCGGATGTAGTCGATCGACTTGTCATACGTCAGCAGGGCCGGATCGCTCACCTTCTGTGCGGAGAGAGCTCGGTCGACGGCCGCCTTGAGCGACTGACGCAGGTCGGCACGACACGCATCGAGGACGCCATCGCCACACAGCCCGAACGAGAAGGGCGAGTCGACGTTCCCGGTCAGGTCGCGCAGGTCCTTGTCGATGTAGCCGTACCACGGTGGTCCGAGCCAGGACGAGCCCTGGCCGTCGTCCGGGTGGTTGTCCAGCGGCTGGGGCAGCGACTTCGCGAGGTCGGCGCCGAGACCGTCGGCCGCGAAGTCGTAGGCCAACGACTGGTCGCCGTCCTTCCACCACGTGTCGAAGATCCGGATCGCTGCCTGATGCGCGTACTTGCCGTCGCGGTCCAGGTCGAGGCGGTGCGAGCCGTCGGCCTGCCACGCAGACAACAGCCCGCGAGCCTTGGCGGTGTCTGGATCGTCGCCGATGACGCTGAGCAGCTCGGGCAGCATCGACTCCGCCCGGACATCCTCGGTGGCCGCGTCCTCGACGATGCCGGCGAGCTTCGCTCGAGACACGTCGCCTGCCGAGATGGCGTTGGTGACCCTCTTGCTGAGGGCCTGCGAGCGATGCACCGAACCGTTCCCCCACGTGTCGTCGGCCGAGGAGAAATTGCGCGCAGGCTTGTTGTTCCAGCTGGCGAGGTAGCCGGTCGGCGGATTGGTCTGGTGCACATGGCCGGAGAACGGCAGCCAGCCATTCCAGTCGTACGTCGCGTCGCCCCAACGCGGCAGGTCGGTGTCGGTTCCGGCGGCGCGCTGGGGCAGTCGTCCGGACGAGAAGTACGAGATGTCCTGATCGTCGCTGTAGAACCAGTTGAACGTGTAGTCGATGCCGTTCGCCGCCTGCTGGAACGAGGCGGCGTCCTTCACGAAACCGGGATCGTTGAAGCGCGAGAATCCGAGGATCGAGGCGGCCTCACGTCCGTAGGTGCTGCGCTCCAGCACCATGGCCACGGGCACGCCACCGACGGTCGTGCGGGTCTGCACGATGCCGTGGTGGGTGCGCCAGACCTGCATCTTCAACGTCTTGGGTGCCACCGGCGCCGAGATGTTGGGGATCACGGTCTCCTTGTGCTCGTTGAAGGTCATGGGCACGCAGGAGCTGCCCTTGCGGTACGACGTGGACGTGACCGTGGCCGGGCTGCCGTCGGCGTTGCAGAGGCGTTCGGCAACTGTGTCGACGTTGTCGCTGCCCGCGCTGGTCGCCGACCAGGCGTAGTCGACGCCGTGGCCGAGCTCCACCACGAGATTCGTGCCGGCGAATGAGACGCCGCGCGCCATCACGCCCGGCCCCATCAGCACCTGCTCGGAAAGCAGCTGCGGGTTGAAGTAGCCGGTCTGCGGACCGAAGACGGTCACTGGGTGGCCGGTGCTCGAATGGTTCGCCCCGACGAGAAGGGCGTTGCTCATGCCGCCGCCGGTCGCGACCAGGTTCGACACGTCGATCGCTCCCTTCGGCACCTTCGGCTGCGCCGGGATGCCCGTGAGCCCGAGCCGGATCGCGTCCAGCAGCGTCTCCAGGACCGAGGTCTTGCCGGTCGGGTCGCCGGTGCCGCTGGCGGTGGCCCCGTCGAGATCGGGCAGCGCGACGCCGGGCTTCGTGGGGTCGAACGCGTCGTTGTCGTACGGGAATGAGTTCGTGGAGGTCGTCGGGGCCTCGGTGTCGTTCTTCTCGCGAAGCGACGCGAACACCGAACGCGCCTTCGTGTCACCGAACTTCTTGACAAGCTTGTTGAAGTAGATCCCGTTGGCGAACTCCTGGCCACCGCCCTTGCCGAAGATGCCGCCCACCAAGGATGCGACGTACGTGAGGTCGGCGCGGGTCCACCTCGTCGGCTTCTTCTGCAGTGCGGCGTACTCGACCGGGCACTTCGCCCCGGTCGGCAGCAGCAACGGGCACATGCGTTTCTGGGCTGCGTTGATGCCCGCGATGTAGGCGTCGGCCCCACGCAGCAGTCGCTCGCCCTCGGCCCCGCTCTCCTGCGCGATGACCTCGAGCTGGTCGGTGGCCTCCTTCGGCGTGTAGTACGCAGTCCGTAGCTGGTTGCGATCCATGGCGATATTGCCCTCGGTGCCACCGACGAACTCCGCGGCACGGCCGGCTCCCGCGTGCCGCAGGACGTCCATCAGGAACATCCGGTCCTGCGTGCCGGCGTACCCGGCGCCGAACATGGTGTCCTCGTACGTGGTTCCGGTGATGAACGGAACGCCGAACTGGTCGCGCTGAATGGTGACGCCGGGGATCGGCTTCTCGGTCTTGACGACCTTCTCGGGGACGAACCCAGCCTTCTTGTAGTCGCGGTCGATGACGGCGTCCGTGATCTGGTCGGGGCTCTTGGTCGCGAGATGGTCATACAGCTCGAGCTGGTCGGCGAAGTTCTTCGGCGCGTTCTTGCCCTCGACGGCAATGCGACCGCCAGGATCGCCGGCCACCACCTTGGCGAGGTCGAGCGCGGCGACAGTGCCCTGCTGACCTGCGGGGAGGATGTTGCGGACGGTCCCATAGGAGTCGGCCTGCGCAGGGTCGCTGGGTGCGGCAGCCTGGGCGGACAAGGCGGAGATGACGAGGGCGACGACGGCCCCCAGGACGATCACTGAGACACGTCGCACGACGGCTCCTTGGTCTCGGGAGTGTGTGCCGGTCACCAGCCCCCGGCCTCGCGAGGTTACCCGTAGGTAGTCCCGAGCGTCCACCCGTCGTCAGGCGAGGGCGTCCGCGAGGTCCTCGACGATCCGGCGGGATTCGCGGTCACCCTCCAGCGGCTGGTCGAGCAGGATGCCGTTGAACGCAGCGTCGACCAGGGTGGCCAGCCGACCAGCGCGCCGGCCGGCGCCGGACCGTTCCAGGTGCGCAACGATCTCGGCCATCCAGACATCGTTGGACGCCCGCACCGAGGCGGCATACGGCTCGCGGCCGAACAGGCCGAGTGCGGCCGCCTCGACGTAGAGGCGCTGGCAGCGCAGCAGCTGCGGCACCTCGAACGCCTTCCAGAGGTCGAGCACCGCCTGACGCACCGACGGCGACGCCCGCAGCTCGCGGATCGTGCGCACCGAGCGGTTGCAGGACGCGTCCAGCACCGCCGCGATGAGGGCGTCCTTGGACCCGAAGTGGTAGATCAGCATCCGGTCACTGGTGCCCATCGCGGCCGCCATGGGACGCAGGCTGAGCCCGATCAGCCCGTGCTCGAGGGCGTAGTCGGTGGCCTGTTCGGCTAGTTCGTCTCGCTTGCTCATTGCCTCGAATGTAGCATCTGCTACAGTGGATATGTAGCATCCGCTACAGACGCCGAGGAAGTGTCGCCATGTCCATCGCCGCTGGTCTTCTCATCGTGGCCATCGCCATCGAGGTCGTCGCCACCGCCCTTTTGCCCAAGGCCGAGGGCTTCACCAACCCGGCCTGGTCGGCAGTGGTCGTCGCCGGCTATGTCCTGTCGATCTGGCTGCTGACGCTCGTCGTCCGCGACATCCCCGTCTCCATCGCCTATGCCGTCTGGTCCGGCCTCGGCACCGCGGCGATCACTGTTGTCGGTGTCCTGCTTCTCGACGAGGGCCTCGACCTGTTCAAGGTCACCGGCATTGCGCTGGTCATCGCCGGCGTGGTGCTGCTCAACGTGCACGTCAACGCCTGACCCAAGAGAAGACCCCCGCCGCAATGCGACGGGGGTCTTCCTCGTTGAGTGGGTTACTCCTTGCCGGCCTCGACGGCGGGCGGGATCTCGGCCTCGGGGAGCTCGAGGTCGGCCTTCGCCGTGCCGGTGAAGGTGAACGTGGCCTCAGGGCCCTCGCCCTCGACGTCGACCAGGACGATCTGGCCGGCACGCAGCTCACCGAACAGCATCTTCTCGGCCATCGCGTCCTCGATCTCGCGCTGCACGGTGCGACGCAGCGGGCGCGCACCCAGCACCGGGTCGAAGCCCCGCGTGGCGAGCAGGTTCTTGGCCGCGGTGGTGAGCTCGAGGCCCATGTCCTTGTCCTTGAGCCGGACCTCGAGGCCCTCGACCATCATGTCGACCAGCTGGATGATCTCGTCCTGGGTGAGCGGCGGGAACACCACGACCTCGTCGACACGGTTGAGGAACTCCGGCCGGAAGTGCTGCTTGAGCTCCTCGGAGACCTTGGCCTTCATCTTGTCGTACGAGCCCTGGACGTCGTCAGAACGGCTGAACCCGAGGTTGACACCCTTGGAGATGTCTCGCGTGCCGAGGTTCGTCGTCATGATGATGACGGTGTTCTTGAAGTCGATGACGCGACCCTGGGCGTCGGTCAAGCGACCTTCTTCCAGGATCTGCAGCAGCGAGTTGAAGATGTCCGGGTGGGCCTTCTCGATCTCGTCGAACAGCACCACGCTGAACGGCTTGCGGCGCACCTTCTCGGTGAGCTGGCCGCCCTCTTCGTAGCCGACGTAGCCGGGAGGTGACCCGAACAGCCGCGAGACGGTGTGCTTCTCGCTGTACTCGCTCATGTCGAGCTGGATGAGCGCGTCATCGTCGCCGAACAGGAAGTTGGCCAGCGCCTTGGACAGCCACGTCTTGCCGACGCCCGAGGGGCCGGCGAAGATGAACGACCCGCCAGGACGGCGCGGGTCCTTCAGGCCGGCACGCGTGCGCCGGATGGCCCGCGACAAGGCCTTGATGGCCTCGTCCTGGCCGATGACTCGCTTGTGCAGCTCGGTCTCCATGTTGAGCAGGCGGCTGGACTCCTCCTCGGACAGCTTGACGATCGGGATGCCCGTCGCCAGCGCCAAGACCTCGGCGATGAGCTCTTCGTCGACGACCGCGACGACGTCCATGTCGCCGGCCTTCCACTGCTTCTCGCGCTCACCCTTGGCGTTGATGAGCTTCTTCTCCTCGTCGCGCAGCGAGGCGGCGGCCTCGAAGTCCTGCGCGTCGATGGCGCCCTCCTTGCGGCGGCGCACATCGGCGATCTTGTCGTCGAACTCGCGGAGGTCCGGCGGCGCGGTCATGCGACGGATGCGCAAGCGGGAGCCGGCCTCATCGACGAGGTCGATGGCCTTGTCGGGCAGGAACCGGTCGGAGATGTAGCGGGAGGCCAGGGTGGCGGCAGCCACGAGCGCCTCGTCGGTGATGGTGACCCGGTGATGCGCCTCGTAGCGGTCGCGCAGGCCCTTGAGCATCTCGATGGTGTGCGCGACGGACGGCTCGGCGACCTGGATGGGCTGGAAGCGGCGCTCGAGCGCAGCGTCCTTCTCGAAGTGCTTGCGGTATTCATCGAGCGTGGTGGCGCCGACGGTCTGCAGCTCGCCGCGGGCCAGCATCGGCTTGAGGATGCTGGCGGCGTCAATGGCTCCTTCGGCAGCACCGGCTCCGACGAGGGTGTGGATCTCGTCGATGAACAGGACGATGTCGCCGCGGGTGCGGATCTCCTTGAGCACCTTCTTGAGGCGCTCCTCGAAGTCGCCGCGGTAGCGCGAGCCGGCCACGAGTGCGCCGAGGTCGAGCGTGTAGATCTGCTTGTCCTTGAGCGTCTCGGGCACGTCGCCGCGCACGATGTCTTGGGCGAGGCCCTCGACGACCGTGGTCTTGCCGACGCCGGGCTCACCGATGAGCACAGGGTTGTTCTTGGTGCGGCGGCTCAGCACCTGCATGACCCGCTCGATCTCGTTCTCGCGTCCGATGACGGGGTCGAGCTTGCCTTCGCGGGCGGCTTGGGTGAGATTGCGGCCGAACTGGTCGAGCACGGCGGACGTGCTGGGCGCGTTCTCGCTGGGGGCGCCGGCGGCCTCGGCCTCCTTGCCCTGGAAGCCGCTGACCAGCTGGATGACCTGCTGGCGGACGCGGTTGAGGTCGGCGCCGAGCTTGACGAGCACCTGCGCGGCGACGCCTTCGCCCTCGCGGATGAGGCCGAGGAGGATGTGCTCGGTGCCGATGTAGTTGTGGCCGAGCTGCAGCGCCTCGCGGAGGCTCAGCTCGAGCACCTTCTTGGCGCGCGGCGTGAACGGGATGTGACCGCTGGGGGCCTGCTGGCCCTGGCCGATGATGTCCTCGACCTGGCCGCGCACGGCTTCGAGGGAGATGTCGAGGCTCTCGAGCGCCTTCGCGGCGACGCCCTCGCCCTCGTGGATGAGGCCGAGGAGGATGTGCTCAGTGCCGATGTAATTGTGGCTGAGCATGCGCGCTTCTTCTTGCGCGAGCACGACGACGCGACGAGCGCGATCGGTGAACCGTTCGAACATTCGTCCCCCTCGGACTTGTTCTGTGGTCTTTCAGTCTAGATGCGTCCGGAAAACCATGCGGTGGTTGTCCGTATACCCGAACAACTGCGGGAGATGACGCGGTGTTCCGGCCGTTCGCTGTGGGCAGAACGTCGCTATTCGCGGCGCGAGAGCGGGAACAGGATGGCGTCGCGGATGCCGATGCCGAGCAGAAGCATCACGAGACGGTCGACGCCGAGGCCCATTCCACCGGCCGGAGGCATCCCGAACTCGAGAGCACGGAGGAAGTCCTCATCGACGTCCATGGCCTCCGGGTTGCCGGCCGCGGCGAGGCGGGCCTGCTCCTCGAGGCGCTCGCGCTGGATGACCGGATCGTTCAGCTCGGAGTACGCGACGCCGAGCTCGACACCGTTGACGACGACGTCCCAGGCTTCGACCAGGCCGGGCGTGGTGCGGTGGCGCTTCGCCAGAGGGCGCACCGACTCGGGATAGTCGCAGACGAACGTCGGCTGGATGAGCGTGTGCTCGACGAGCTTCTCGAACAGCTCGAGAACGATGTCACCAGTGCCCCACTCCGGCTGCAGCGCGACCTCGTGCGCATCAGCGATCGCCTTGAGGTCCTGCACGGAGGTATCCATGTCGACCGTCTGGTCGACGGCCTCGGAGACCAGCTCGTGCAGCGTTGCCCGGCGCCATGGCTGCCCGAGGTCGATCTCGGTGCCGTCACGCCCCGGCACGACGGTGCGACCTACTGCCCGGGCCGCGTTGACCACGAGGTCGCGGGTGAGCTCGGCCATGGTGTCGTAGGAGCCGTAGGCCTCGTACGCCTCGAGCATCATGAACTCGGGATTGTGGGTGTTGTCGACGCCCTCGTTGCGGAACGTCTTGCCGATCTCGTACACCCTGTCGACACCGCCGACGAGCGCCCGCTTGAGGTGCAGCTCGATGGCGATGCGGAGCAGCGCTCCCTCGTCGAACGCGTTGACGTGGGTGCTGAACGGCCGGGCCGCAGCGCCGCCGTTCGTGTGCTGCAGCACGGGCGTCTCGACCTCGATGTACTCGCGGGCGTCGAGGGTTGCCCGCAGCGACTGCAGCACCTTGGCCTTCACCCTGACGTTCTCGCGGGCCTCGGCTCGCACGATGAGGTCGACGTACCGCATGCGGCTGCGGGCCTCGTCGGACAACGGCTTGTGCTCGACCGGCAGGGGCCGCATGGTCTTGGCCGCGAGGGTCCACGCGGTGGCCATCACCGAGAGCTCCCCGCGCCGGCTGGTGATGACCTCGCCCGTGACGGCCAGCAGGTCGCCGATGTCGACGAGATGCTTGAAGTCGGCCAGGCGCTCCTCGCCGATGAGGTCGAGCGAGAGCATCACCTGCAGCTCGGTGCCGTCACCCTCGCGCAGGCGGACGAAGCAGAGCTTGCCGGTGTTGCGCAGATGGATGACCCGGCCGGTGACCGAGACGGTCTCGCCGGTCTGCACGTCCGGCCCAAGAGCCTCGGCGTCGTGGGTGGCCACGATCTGCCCGAGCGTGTGGGTGCGCGGGACCGTGACCGGGTAAGGATCCTCGCCGCGCTCGACAAGCTGCTGACGCTTCTCGCGCCGCACCCGCATCTGCTCGGGAAGGTCGTCCGCGGGGGTCTGCTCGCTCACAGTCCGCAAGCCTAGTGTTTGGGTGCGGTGGGGACGGGTGCGGGCCGAAACGCGATTCGCACCTGCGACGCCGTCGGTCGTACAGTCGGGATGCCCTCTTGCTGATGAAGAAGGAGTCATTCGTGTCTGGCGTCGCCCCGCTCCCCGAACGAGCCCGGCTGTTCCACGTCGGTATCCCGAAGTCGGGAACCACCTCCCTCCAGATGGCCGCCAGCGCCGGCCGCGAGGCGCTGCGGAGCCATGGCGTCCTGTACCCGGGCACCAAGCTCAACCAGCGCGACGCGGTGCTCGGTTTCATGGAGCGCCGCTGGGGCTGGACGTCCGAGGGAATCCCGCCCCACCAAGCCTGGGACGACGTGATGGCCGAGATCGAGGCCGACACCGAGCGCCGGGTGCTGTTCGGCCACGAGTTCGCGTCGGAGTCCGACGCCGAGACGGCGAAGCGCTTCGTCGAGGCGATCGGCGAGAACTGTCACATCGCGGTCACCCTGCGCAGTCCCGGCGCGATCCTGCCATCGGCGTGGCAGCAGTACGTGAAGGCCGGCGTCCCCATCGCGTTCGACGACTGGCTCGGGTCGGTCATCGCGGACCCGCCCGACCGAAGCGTCACCAAGGGCTTCCACGACCGCAACGACCAAGCCGGGGTCGTCGAACGCTGGGCCGGCGCCGCTGGGCCCGACCGCGTCACCGTCGTGGTGCTCGACAAGAAGCATCCGGAGCTGCTGTTCGACACGTTCGAGCAGCTGCTCGGCCTCCCGTCCGGCACGCTCGCCTCGCAGGAGCTCGGCGGGTTCGCGTCCAACCGCGGACTCACCGTGCCCGAGGCCGAGCTCTTCCTCGCCCTCAACGCGATCATCCGGCCGCACGGCATCGAGTGGGACGACTTCCAGCGCTTGGTGCGCAACGGTGCGGTGAAGCGCCTGATGGACCACCGGACGTCCGATGAGGAGAAGCCCCAGCTTCCTCCTTGGGCGGTCAAGCGCGCGGCCGAGATCGGTGCCGGGTACGCCGAGGCGATCGCCGCGACCGGCGTCCACGTCGTTGGCGACCTCTCGCAGCTCGCCGAAGAGGTGCCCGCCCGACCGCACGACGATCCCCCGCCGACGCACATCCCGGTCGAGCTCGCCGCTGAGGCGATGGCTGGGATGCTGTCCGCTGCCACGTATCGAGGAGCGACCTTCGGCGAGCAGGACGAGCTGAGCGCCGAGCGGGCCGATGCCTTGCGCAAGGCCCGGGTCAAGCGCCGAGCCAGGCGTACCACGACGAAGGAGCTGGTGTGGTTCGCCGCCGGCTTCATCGGTGCCCGGTTCCGACGCCTCGGCACGGCGTTGCGGAAGATCCTGCCCGGCGGCTAAACGCTCAGTCGTGGTTCCTCTCGTGCACCAGGCGGAGCCCGGTGAGCGTGAGGAACGGGTCGCGGGCGGTGATCGTCTCGCAGTGGTCGACGACGGCTTCCGGATAGGTCCCGGTGACGACGACAGAGACGTGCTCCGGGTTCACGCCCATCGCCGCGATCGTGCGGTGGACGATGCCGTCCACTTGACCGGCGAAGCCGTAGACGACGCCGGACTGGAGCGCCTCGACGGTGTTCTTGCCGATGACCCCGCGCGGCGTCGCGAGCTCGATGCTGCGCAGCTGGGCGCCGCGGCGAGCCAGGGCTTCGAGGGAGACCTCGACGCCGGGTGCGATCGCCCCACCCAGGTAGGCGCCTGACTCATCGACGACGTCGAAGATGGTGGCAGTGCCGTTCATGTCGACGACGATCGCCGGCCCGCCGTACAACTCGGAGACGGCGAGGGCGTTGACGATGCGGTCGGCACCGACTTCCTTCGGGTTGTCGGTGTTGATCGGTACGCCGGTCTTGACGCCCGGCCCGACGATGGAGACCGGCGCCTTGGCGTAGTAGCGGTCGATCATCTCGCGGATCTCGACCTGGATCGACGGCACCGTGCAGCTCACGGCCACCGCTGTCACCTCGGCGAGCGTCGTGCGGGTGACGAGGCCCTGGAGCACGAGATACCACTCGTCAGACGTGCGACGGACGTCGGAGGCGACCGTCCAGTGAGCGGTCAGCTCCTCGTCCTTGAAGATGCCCAGCGTCGTGTGGCTGTTGCTGATGTCGAGCGCCAGGAGCGACATGGGTCAGTTCCGTACGTACGGGTTCGCGATGACGTCGCCCCGCGTCAGGCCAGAGCCGGGGAGCGCCTCGGCCGGGTCGGAGCCGGTGCCGATGATGTGGTTCTCGGAGTCGACGAACACGACGGACGGCTCGAACTCACGCGCCTCGGCGTCCTCCATCTGCCCGTAGGCGATGAGAATCACCAGGTCGCCCGGGTGCACGAGACGGGCCGCGGCGCCGTTGATGCCGATGACGCCCGAGCCGCGCTCGCCGGCGATCGTGTAGGTCTCCAGGCGGGCGCCGTTGTCGATGTCGACGATGTGCACGAGCTCACCGGGCAGCAGGTTGGCCGCATCGAGCAGGTCCTCATCGACGGTGACCGAGCCGACATAGTGCAGATCGGCCTGCGTCACCGTGGCGCGGTGGATCTTGGACTTCATCATCGTGCGCATCATGGGTGTGTCTCCCTTTTCCGGTTCGAGGGCCGCGTGGTGTCGCGCTCGGCTGGCAAGGCAGAGGAGGGAGGCGCACCGGGGTTGTGCGGCGACCGACGACAACGCCGCCAGGCGAGATGCGACGCCGCGCGAACCGAATCGGAAAATGGAGGCGCGCCCATGGGTCATGCACTTCCTAGCGTGAAACCGAGGTTGTCGAGCAGACGTGGCTTGCCGACGCGTGCCGCGATCAGGAGGCGCGCCTCCTGGCCGGGTACGGGTTCGCCGAGGTCGGGGTCGGTGAGGGTCAGGTAGTCGAGGTCGACCGGCGCCTCGTCGATGACGCTGTGGGCGGCGGTGAGCACCGCTTCCGGTCCGTCGGCCGCAGCGCCGGCACCGGCCCGTAGAGCGCGGTAGAGGGAGGTGGCGGTCTCCCGCTCGTCGGCCGCGAGGTAGGCGTTGCGCGAGCTCAGGGCAAGACCGTCGGCGTCGCGCACCGTGGGGCAACCCTGCACGTCGACGCCGAGGCACAGCGCCTGCGCCATCTGCCGGATGAGCACGAGCTGCTGGTAGTCCTTCTCGCCGAACACGGCGACGTCGGGCCGCACCAGGCCGAACAGCTTGGCGACGACGGTGAGCACGCCACGGAAGTGGCCCGGACGCACCGCGCCTTCGAGCACGGACCCGAGTGGTCCGGGGTCGACCATCACGGTCGAGTCCAGTCCGGTCGGATACATGGTGTCGATCGTCGGCGCGAAGACGACGTCGACTCCCACCTCGGCGCAGCGCTCGAGATCGGCGTCGAACGTGCGCGGGTACTCCTCGAAGTCCTCCCCCGGCGCAAACTGCGTGGGGTTGACGAAGATCGACGTGACGAGGGTGTCGCCGAGCGGCCGCGCGTGCTTGATCAGCTGGACGTGGCCGTCGTGCAGCGCCCCCATCGTGGGGACGAGCGCCACGGATCCGCCACCGCGCGCGGCGGCAAGTTCCTCCGGCGTACGCGCGATCGTGAGGCTGTTCATGCGGGGTCCCCGGGAAAGTGCGAGCCACCCGCAGATGCTCTCGCGTACACACTCGCTGGCGAGCGGTTTTCTGGGGTGCTCATGAGACGCCGGCCGCCATCTCGGCCATGACGTCCCACTCGGCCTCGCTCAGCGCCTGGCGGATGTCGCGGGCGACAGCGGGGGCAAGCCGGCCGTCGGCCTCGGCCCGGGCGGCGGTGGCGCGGGCCAAGGAGTTGTAGGCGTCGCGGGTGGCCGCCGGGGTACCGGCCTCAGCGAAGGCGTCGACGTGCGCCCGGATGGTGGTGACGTCGCCGCGCACCACGGGACCGGTGAGGGCGGCGTCGCCGAAGTCGAGGGCATTCGCAAGGGCGGCGCCGAGCAGCGGTCGCAGCACGGCGGCGGGGTCGGACGAGCCGGCCTGACGGAGCAGGTCCATCGACTGCGCCACAATCGTGACGAGGTGGTTGGCGCCGTGCGCCAGGGCCGAGTGGTAGAGCGTCCGGTCGGCTTCGTCGATCCACATCGGCGTGCCGCCGAGGTCGGCCACCAGCTCCTCGGCGAGGGCTCGCTCGGCCGGTGCAGCGGTGAGACCGAAGACGCAGGTGCGGTCGAGGTCGACGTCGGTTCCGGTGAACGTCATGGCCGGGTGGAAGGCGATGGCGCGGGCGCCAACGCGGGCGAGCGCGGCGAGGGCGTCGGTGCCGTGCCGGCCACTGGTGTGCAGCACGACCTGGCCGGGACGCACGACGGCGGCGAGCTCCTCCGCGACGCGGATGAGCGCGTCGTCGGGAACGGCCAGCACGAGGACGTCCGCGCGGGCGGCGATCTCGGCGGGCGCGAGCACGTCGACGTCAGGAAGCAGCGCCTGGATGCGCAGGCGCGAGGCCGGCGAGCGGCCGCTCACTCCCACGAGGGGATGACCGGCAGCACGGAACTTGGCGGCGAGGGCGGATCCGACTCTTCCGGCTCCGATCACGCCAACAGATGAACGCGTCATGCGTTGGTGCCTTTCGTTCCAGTCCCGCGAGGGGTACCAGACAATTGGACAGTTCTATTCTACGTGCGCCGGTCGAGGACCCGCCACATGACGAGCAGTGGAACACGTCACATCTTTCGCCTGCGTAGGCTGATCGGCATGCCGAGACGGTGGCGCGAGGCCTGGAACGACGCGCTGTACGGCCCCAACGGCTTCTTCCTCCACTCGCGTCCCACCGACCACTTCCGCACGGCGGTGACCTCGTCGGACGTGTTCGCCTCGGCCATCGCCCGGTTGGTGCGCGAGTCCGGGCTTGACGGGGTGCTGGACCTCGGGGCCGGTGGCGGTGAGCTGCTGATGCGGCTGCACGCCATCGACCCGGCGCTGCGGCTCACCGGGGTCGAGCTGGCGAGCCGCCCCGATCTGCCCGCGGAGGTCTCCTGGACCGACGAGCTGCCGGCGTCGTTCGAAGGGCTCCTCATCGCGCACGAGTGGCTCGACAACGTGCCGTGCGACGTTGTCGAGCTGGACGACGCCGAGGTGGTGCGGCTCGTCGACGTCGACCCGGACACCGGCGAGGAGTCCCTGGGCGACCCGGTTGAGTCCAGCTGGCTGGAGAAGTGGTGGCCGCTCACGGAGCCGGGCGCCCGGGCCGAGATCGGCGAACCCCGTGACGACGCCTGGGCCGACGCGGTCGGGCGCGTCCACGGCGTCGCGCTGGCCGTCGACTACGGGCACCTGGCCGACGGTCGTCCACCCTTCGGCAGCCTGACGTCGTTCGCTCACGGCCAGGAGGTCGACGTGGTGCCGGACGGCAGTCGAGACGTCACGGCGCACGTCGCCGTCGACGCCGTCGCCGCGCGGACCGGCGCCACCCTCGAACGGCAACGGGACGCGCTCTCCCGTTTGGGTGTCGACGGCACCCGTCCGCCCCTCGACCTCGCGACGGCGGATCCGCCGGCGTATGTAGCCGCGCTGGCCCGGGCATCGGAGTCCACCGAGCTGCGAGTCCGCGGCGGCTGGGGCGACTTCTGGTGGCTGACGACCGACACCCGCATGGGAGACTGACGCGCATGGGCCAATCCGGGTCGACGCAGCCGCGCGAAGTGACCGCCAGCCTCGGGAGCGGGTTCGCCACCACCGACATGGTGCTCAACATCGGGCCCCAGCATCCGGCCACCCACGGCGTCCTGCGCCTGCGGCTCACGCTCGACGGCGAACGCGTCGTGCACTGCGAGCCGATCATCGGCTACATGCACCGCGGCGTCGAGAAGCTCTTCGAGGTGCGCGACTACCGCCAGATCATCATGCTGGCCAACCGGCACGACTGGCTCAGCGCGTTCAGCTCTGAGCTCGGCGTGGCGCTGGCCGTCGAGGACATGCTCGGCATGGAAGTGCCCGAGCGGGCGACCTGGATTCGCACGCTGCTGGCCGAGCTCAACCGCGTCCTCAATCACCTGATGTTCCTCGGCTCCTACCCGTTGGAGCTCGGGGCGATCACGCCGATCTTCTACGCCTTCCGCGAGCGGGAGACGCTGCAGGAAGTGATGGAGGAGATCTCCGGCGGGCGCATGCACTACATGTTCAACCGGGTGGGCGGCCTGAAGGAGGACATCCCGGCCGGCTGGACCGGACGAGCCTCGGATGCGGTGGCCGCAGTCCGCCGGCGGCTGGCTGAGATCGAGGACCTGGTGCTCGGGAATGAGATCTTCGGAGCCCGCACCAAGGGCGTCGGCGTGCTCTCCCCCGAGCTCGTGCACGCGTACGGCGTCTCCGGCCCGATCGCGCGAGCGTCCGGCGTCGACATCGACCTGCGTCGTGACGAGGCGTACCTCGCCTACGGGGAGCTCACCGACACGCTCCGCGTCGTGACCCGCACGGACGGCGACTGCTACGCCCGCTTCTCGGTGCTGCTCGAGCAGGCGAAGGTGTCCCTTGACCTCGCCGACGCGTGCCTCGACCGCATCCGCACCCTTGCACCCGGTCCGGTGAACGTGCGGCTGCCCAAGATCGTCAAGGCGCCCGAAGGGTCCACCTACGTGTGGACGGAGAACCCGCTCGGCCTCAACGGCTACTACCTCGTGTCGCGCGGCGAGAAGACGCCGTGGCGGATGAAGCTCCGCACGGCCTCGTTCAACAACGTGGCGGTGCTGCCGGAGATCGTCGGTGGGTGCGTGGTGGCCGACCTGGTGGCGGTGCTGGGCTCGATGTTCTTCGTCGTGGGCGACATCGACAAGTAGGTAGCTAGGCCGGCGTCGCGTCCGGCGCGGATCGGCCGGCCTTGCCGTCCTCGTCATCCTCGGGCAATCGGCAGGACCGTTCGAGCAGCAACGCGGCCACCAGCAGCAGGATGCCCGCGACGGCCGCGACTCCGCCGTTGAGCGCGCGCTCCTGCCCGAGCGGGGTGTCGAGGTCGCCGATGTAAGCCAGCGCGAATCCGCCGTAGCCACCTGCGAACAGGGCGCCGACGATGGCGCACGAGCGGGACAGGGCGAGCATCTTGGCGGCGTGGTCGGACGTCATCCGCTCATGCTTCTTGTGGAGGCTCTGCCACGTGCTCCACGCCAGGGCGCCCACCACGAGGGCGACGACGATCAGGGTGGTGGCGGCACCCCAGCCGACGCGTGGCGGACTGGCGTCGAGGCGCACCGAGACCGGACGCACGAGGAGGCCGATCACGAGGCCGACCGCGACCCAGACCGCAACGTTGAAGGCGGACGTGCGCCGGACGGGCCTCACAAAATGATCTCGACGTCCTCGCGCTTGGTGACCCCGGAGGTGTCGACATCACCGATGAGGTCGGCGATGAACCCTTGACCGGGGATCTCGCCCTCGGGATCGATCTCCAGCCAGGGCACCAGCACGAAACCGCGGAGATGCGCGCGCGGGTGAGGCAGCTTCAGCTGGTCGTCGTCGCAGATGCGCTGGCCCACCACGAGCAGGTCGACGTCGAGGGTGCGCGGGGCGCCCTGCACCGAGCGCTCGCGGCCGAAGGCCTCTTCGATGGCCAGGGCGCGGTCAAGCAGCGTGTGCACGGTGAGGGTGGTGTCGATGAGGACGACGGCATTGAGGAACTTGCCCGAGCCGAACGAGGCATCGACCGGCTCGGTCTCGTAGACCGAGGAGATCGCGACGATGGTGACCTCGGGGGTGTCCTCGAGGGCGGCGACTGCGCTCTGGAGTCGGTTGAGCCGATCGCCGAGGTTCGAGCCGAGCGCCAGGACCGCCTGCCGGATGGGACGCATCCCGCCGGTCATGGTGTCGGCGTCGAGTACATAGGGAGTGGGTGACTCGGTCACTGCTTGCTCCGCTCTATCGTGACACTCACGTCTTCGATGGTCACCTCGATGGGCGCTTCAGGCTTGTGCACCGTCACGCTAGCCCATCGAACTCGGGGGTGTGACAGGCACAAGTCCACCATACGAAGGGCGACCGACTCAATGAGGTCGGCTGGCTCCCCCGTGATGACGTCGTGGATGTCCTGGGTGATCTTGCCGTAGTCGACGGTCGCCGCCAGATCGTCCGTGTCTGCGGCCAGCGCGAGGTCGAGGCCAAGGCTGACATCCGCCACAAACGTCTGACCGTCGCGGCGTTCGTGCTCGAACACGCCGTGGCGCCCACGTGCGGCGATGCCCCGCAGGTCGATGCGGTCGAGGCCCTCGGGCATGGTCATGAATCGTCCCCCGTGAGGTCGAGGACCGGTGAGGCGTGGCGCGACCAGAACCGCCAGTCGCCGGAAGCCGCTGGGTCGCGCACGAGGATGCTCGTGCAGACGGCCTTGCCGCCGGAGAACGACTCGACCGAGGACATCCCCTCGTCGGACAGGATGTTCTCGGTGCAGGTGACGACCGCGGTATCCGGGTCGTCGCCGTCGGCCGGCAGCGTCGCGACATCGATGTCGGTGAGGAAGAACTGGATGTAGCCGACGTTCGCCATCAGCAGCGTCCACGAGCGCAGCACCGCGTCCGTGCCTCGCAGCCGCTCCGCGCCCGGGTGGATGCACGACGTGTCGGCGTCGTCGACCCACAGAGATGTCATGAGGTCGACGTCGCCGGTCTCGACCGCGTCGTAGAAGGCACGGTGCGTGCTGAGCACGTCATTCATCGCGGCCTGCTCACACGCTGGCGCTCGCTCATGAGGATTCCTCGGCCAGGCGGGCGACCACCCGCACGGCGTCGACGGTGGCGGCCGCCTCGTGCACGCGCACGCACCACGCGCCGGCCTGCGCGGCAAGCGTCGAGAGCGCCGTGGTGGCGGCTTCGCGCTCGTCGGTGGGACGCAGCTCGCCGGAGTCGTCGGCAAGGAGCTCGCCGAGGAACCGCTTGCGGCTGGCCGCCACCAGCAGCGGGTAGCCGAGCGACGTGAAGGCGTCCAGGTGTGCGAGCACGGTCCAGTTCTGCTCCCCGGTCTTGGAGAAGCCGAGGCCCGGGTCGATGACGACCTGCTCGGGCCGGACGCCGGCCGCCAGCGCCGCCTCGACCTGGACGCTGAGCTCGGTCACGACGTCCTGGACGACGTCGTCGTAGTGGGTCAGCTTCTGCATGCCGTCGGAGTGACCGCGCCAGTGCATCAGCACGATCGGCACCCCTGACTTCGCGGCGACCTGGGTCATGCGCTCGTCGGCCCGCCCGCCCGAGACGTCGTTGATGAGCAGGGCGCCGGCGTCGAGCGCTCGCTCGGCGACCTCGGCCCGCATGGTGTCGACCGACACCGTGACCCCGTGACCGACCAGGCCGGTGACCACGGGGATGACGCGGCGCACCTCCTCTTCGGCATCGATGCGCAACGCACCGGGCCGGGTGGACTCGCCCCCGACGTCGACGATGTCGGCGCCTTGGTCGACGAGGTCGAGCCCGTGGCGGACGGCCGTGTCAGCGTCGAGCCACTGGCCGCCGTCGGAGAAGGAGTCGGGAGTGACGTTGACGACTCCCATGACGCGACAGCGTCCCGGGCTGAACAGCCCAGAAGTCACGCGTGACTCCGCGCGGTGATGAGTCCCATCGCCTCGGCACGGGTGGCGGGGTCGCGGAGCTGGCCGCGCACCGCACTGGTGATGGTCTTGGCGCCACCCTTGCGCACCCCGCGCATGGACATGCACAGGTGCTCGGCCTCGATGACGACGATGACGCCGCGCGGTTCGAGGACGTCGGTGAGCGCGTCGGCGATCTGGGTGGTGAGTCGCTCCTGCACCTGCGGGCGCCGGGCGTAGACGTCGACGAGACGGGCGATCTTGGACAGTCCAGTGACGTGGCCGTTGTCGCGCGGGATGTAGCCCACGTGGGCGAGACCGACGAACGGGACGAGATGGTGCTCGCACATCGACCAGACCTCGATGTCCTTGACCAGCACCAGCTCGTCGTGGCCGACGTCGAAGGTGGCCGTGAGGATCTCGCGCGGGTCCTGATCCATGCCGGCCAGCAGCTCGGCGTAGGACTTCGCGACGCGGCGAGGCGTGTCGCGCAGCCCGTCGCGATCGGGGTCCTCCCCGATCGCGTACAGCAGTTCACGGACCGCCGCCTCGGCCCGCTTGATGTCGACGCTCACCGCGTCTCCGGTGGCGGTGGAGGTTCGCCGACGAGGTCGTCGTCGGGCGCTCCCGGCAGCGGTGCGTCAGGGCCGGTGTCGGGGCCGATGATGTGCCCAGCCTCCGGCGCCCGGCCGTTCGTGGAGCTCTCCACCGGCGGGACGGTGGACGGGATGCGGTTGTCCGAGCCGGTCCAGGCCGGACGGATCTGGCGACGCCTCAGCGGCTCGAAGATCTCGGCGACCTGGGCCTTGTCGAGCGTCTCCTTCTCGAGCAGCTGCTCGACCAACGCGTCGAGGACGTCACGGTTCTCGGTGAGGATGTCGAAGGCCTCCTGGTGGGCCTGAGAGATGAGCTTGTTGATCTCCTCGTCGACGATCGCCGCAACGGCCTCGGAGTAGTTGCGAGCGTGGCCGATGTCGCGGCCGAGGAACGGCTGGCTCTCGTTCTCGCCGAGCCGGACGGCGCCGAGCCGCTCGGTCATGCCGTACTGGGTGACCATGGCGCGGGCGAGCGTGGTGGCCTTCTCGATGTCGTTGCCGGCTCCGGTGGTGGGATTGTGGAACACCAGCTCCTCGGCCGCGCGCCCGCCCATCATGTAGGCGAGCTTGTCGAGCAGCTCGGCACGCGTCTGGGAGTACTTGTCCTCGTCGGGCAGCACCATCGTGTAGCCGAGGGCCCGGCCGCGCGGCAGGATCGTGATCTTGTGCACGGGGTCGCTCTGCGGCAGCGCGGCAGCGACCAGCGCGTGCCCGCCCTCGTGGTACGCGGTGATGGCACGTTCCTTGTCGTTCATCAAGCGCGTGCGCTTCTGCGGGCCGGCCATGACGCGGTCGATGGCCTCGTCGAGCGAGGCGTCGGTGATGGTCTTCTGGTTGGTACGGGCGGTGAGCAGCGCGGCCTCGTTGAGCACGTTCGCGAGGTCGGCGCCGCTGAAGCCCGGGGTGCGTCGGCCGACGGCCTGCAGGTCGACGCCCGGCGCGATCGGCTTGCCGCGGGCATGCACCCGCAGGATCTGGGTGCGGCCCTGGAGGTCGGGGGCCTCGACGCTGATCTGCCGGTCGAAGCGGCCCGGACGCAGGAGCGCCGGGTCGAGCACGTCCGGACGGTTGGTGGCGGCGATGAGGATGACGCCTCCGCGGACGTCGAATCCATCCATCTCGACAAGCAGCTGGTTGAGGGTCTGCTCGCGCTCGTCGTGGCCGCCACCCATGCCGGTGCCGCGGTGCCGCCCGACGGCGTCGATCTCGTCGATGAAGACGATGGCCGGGGCGTTCTCCTTGGCCTGCTCGAACAGGTCGCGCACGCGGCTCGCGCCGACGCCGACGAACATCTCGACGAAATCGGAGCCGGAGATGGAGTAGAACGGCACGCCGGCCTCACCGGCGACGGCGCGGGCCAGGAGGGTCTTGCCGGTGCCGGGCGGGCCGTAGAGCAGCACGCCCTTGGGGATCTTGGCGCCGACGGCCTGGAACTTGGCCGGCTCCTGCAGGAACTCCTTGATCTCGCCGAGCTCCTCGATGGCCTCGTCGCAGCCGGCGACGTCGGCGAACGTCGTCTTGGGGGTGTCCTTGGTGATGAGCTTGGCGCGCGACTTGGCAAACTGCATGACACGCCCGCCGCCGCCCTGCATGTTGTTGAGGAAGAACAGCAGCAGTCCGAAGATCAGGATGAGCGGCAGCAGCTGGAGCAGGAACGACACGAATCCGTTGGTCTTGGGCACCTCGACGTCGAACGTCTTGAGCTTCTTGTCGGCGACGGCCTTCTCGGCCTGCTCGACCAGCCGGGCGCCCTGGTCGCCGAGCCACTTGGCGCGCACCTTCTTGCCGTCGGTGAGCGTGGCCTGGATCTCCTGGTCGCCCTCGACGAAGTTGACATCCTTGATCTTGCCGTCGTCGAGGTAGGTGACCATCGTGGCGGTGCGGATCTCGCGGTACCCGCTGGCCGGACCCGACAGCTGGATGACCGTGATCACGACGATCGTGATGACGATGATCCACAGCAGCGGACCGCGGAAAAGGCGCTTGAAGTTCATTGACGGCAGTGGGGTTGACCCCACTCCTCCTCGGGTACTTGACGGGTATCTGACGGTACACGCAGGTCCGTCACCCTAAGAACGTGCGGCGAGGGTGCCGGTGTTCCCCGGCGGGCTCCGTCGAGGCGGGATATCGCCGTCGGCGAACACGGACGGCCCGGTTAGCCTGTTGGGCGTGACTCGTCACCAGCTGCGATCCGCCTTCGCCCGTCTGGGACCGATCTCGCGCCGCGACGAACGCATCGACCACCTCTCATGGCGCGTGGCGCGCCTCGAGGCGGCCCCTCAGGAGCTGGCGAAGAAGCCCTCCTTCCGCGTGCGGGTCCATGAGGAGATCCGCCTGCGGAACCTCGAGATCGAGTACGGCGCACCCAGCCGAAGCCTGATCGCCGAAGGGAAGTTCCACGTCTACGATTTCGTCCGCTCGCACGGGGTCGACGTGCCCAAACAACTCGGGCAATGGGAGCACCCTGACCATCTCCCGTGGGACGAACTCCCCGATCTGGTCGTGATCAAAGCGGCCTACGGCAGCACGTCGCGCGGGGTACTGCCCTTGCGCCGAGTCGAGGGCGGCTGGCGGGTCGCGACACACGAGACGACCATCACTGGTGATCAGATCTCCGCCGACCTGAGCCATCGTCTCGCCGAGGGTCGCATCCGCGGTCCGTTCACGGCCGAGGAGTTCCTCGACCAGGACGGCACAGGCACACCACCGGTCGACACGAAGTTCTTCGCCTTTTACGGCGACGTACAGGTCGTCGTCTTGCGCCGATCAGATGACCACGGCAACACCAAGCGCACACGACACCGGATCCTCGACGTCAACGGGCATGATCTGCTCGACGCCTGGGCCGGACACCCGACAGTCAAGGAGATCCCGGTACCTGAGGTACTCGACGAGCTCGTCGATGTCGCACGACGACTGTCCAAGGCCCTGCGGGTTCCGTTCACCCGCATCGATCTCTACGAGGTGTCCGGCCGCATCGTCTTCGGCGAGATCACCCCGAGGCCGGGAAACAATTGGTTCGGACCCGAGCTCGACGTCGTGCTCGGTGAGGCCTGGGAGCGGGCGCAGGTGCGTCTCTGGCGTGACATCGCCAACGGGATGGCGCCTGAGCCTGAGTGGGGTCGGCTCGGCGAGAAGCCGGGTGCTCCGACCTAGGAGTAGACGTGAGGCGCGAGCGTGCCGATGCAGCGTAGATTGCGGTAGCGCTCGTTGTAGTCGAGGCCGTAGCCGACGACGAACGAGTTGGGGATGTCGAACCCGACGTAGGTGATGTCGACGTCCATCTGCAGCGCTTCCGGCTTGCGGAGCAGGGTGGCGATCTCGACCGACGCCGGGCCGCGGGAGCGCAAGTTGGCGATCAGCCATGAGAGCGTGAGACCGGTGTCGACGATGTCCTCGACGACGAGCACGTGGCGTCCGGCAATGTCGGTGTCGAGGTCCTTGAGGATGCGGACGACGCCGGACGACTTGGTGCCCGAGCCGTACGAGGAGATGGCCATCCAGTCCATCTCGATGTGCCGGTCGAGGCTGCGCGCGAGGTCGGCCATCACCATGACCGCGCCCTTCAGCACGCCGACCAGCAGGAGGTCCTTGCCGTCGTAGTCGACCTCGATCTGCTTCGCCATCTCGCCGAGGCGGGCGATGATCTGGTCCTCGGTGTACAGGATCTGGTCGAGGTCGAGCTCGTCCTCGACATGCTTGTGGTCCACGGGGGTCAGCCTGCCACAGGGAGGGGGTGCCGGGCTCCGGCGGCAGTGAACGGAGCGATGGGGTGCCGGGCTCTGGCGGCTATGCGTGGAGCGTACGGGTGAAATGAAGGGCGTCCCCGACCCGCGACGCGCTGATCTTGCCCGGCAGCTCCACCCGTTCCTGGCCATGCCAGTCGGTCACCAGACGGTCGAGCTCGCTGACATGGACCGCGGCCAGTTGGGAGCCGTCGGCGCCGGCGTCGAGGGCGGCTCGGCGCAGCACCCGGGAGCGCAACGCCGACGGCATCGCGGCCAGCAGCGGGACGTCGTACGGGTCGGCCACCTCGGCGGCCAGCTCGTCCAGAAGGGACGTGTCAGCGCGCAGCTGGTCGGCGGTGCGGGCGAGTGCCTCGGCGACGCCGCCGTCGAGCACGTCCTCCAGCAGCGGCAGCACTTCGTGCCGCAACCGGCTGCGGCGGAACCCGCGGTCGGCGTTGTGCGGGTCGGTCCACCACGTGAGGTCACTCGTCGTGCAGATGCGCTCGGTGTCGGTGCGGCGCAGCCCGAGGAATGGCCGACGCACGAGGCCGTCGATCGCGGGCATGCCGGCAAGCGAGCGCGGGCCCGAGCCCCGGCCGAGGCCGAGCAGCACGGTCTCGGCCTGGTCGTCGAGGGTGTGGGCGAGCAGTACTGCGTCGACCGGACGCGACCGCAGCACGGCGTATCTCGCGTCGCGGGCGGCTGCCTCCGGGCCGCCGTCCGTGCCGACCTCGACCGTCACGACCTCGGCTTCAAGGCCGAGCGCCCGGGCCTGCTCGGCGGCCCGCTCGGCGACCTCGGCGGAGTCCGGTTGGAGTCCGTGGTCGACGACGACTGCGCTGGCCGCCCAACCGGCGTTGGACGCGACGAAGGACAGACAGGCCGCAAGCGCCAACGAGTCAGCACCACCGCTCAGCGCGACCTCGACGCGGGATCCGGGATCGAGGTCGTCGAGCGTGAGGCGCAGACGTCGCCGACCTTCGGCGACGACCGGATCCAGTGCGCCGCCCATGGATCTACCCGTGGACGCGGGCGACCCAGGCGGCGGGGTCGGTGATGTCGGCCTGGGTCGGCAGATTGGCCGGCTCGGCCCAGACCGCGTTGAAGCCACTGAGCCCGACCTTGTCGTTGACCGCACGCACGAACACCGCGCCGTCGCGGTATTGACGCATCTTGGACTCGACCCCGAGCAGACGACGCAGCAGGCGGTCGAAGCCGCCGGCTCCCTTGCGGCGCTGGTCGAACTTGCGGCGGATGTCGGCCACGCTCGGGATGACCTCCGGGCCCACGCCGTCCATGACGACGTCGGCGTGCCCCTCGAGCAGCGACATGATGCCGGTGAGCTGGTCGACGACCGCGCGCTGGCGCTCGTTCTGGAAGAGGTCGGCCAGCGACGCATCGGAGTCCCCGCGCAGGATGCGGACCAGCTCGCCCATGCCCTCGGAGACGAACCGGCTCACTGCGGAAGCGTCGAGCTCGGTGGCGTCGACGAACTCGCCGATGAGCGACCGCATGTGGTCGCGCAGCCACGGCACCGCGGTGAACTGCACACGGTGGGTCTCCTCGTGCAGGCACACCCATAGCCGGAAGTCGTGCGGGTCGACGTTCAGCTGGCGCTCCGCCTGCACGATGTTCGGGGCAACCAGCATCAGCCGTCCGGCCGAGCCGTCTGCGTCGAAGAATGGGTCGAACTGGCCAAGGACCTTGCCGGACATGAACGACATCAGGGCGCCGATCTCAGCGCCGCTGACCTTCGAGCCGATGGCTCGCGTGGCACCCTTCGGCGACTTGCCCTCGGACTCGAGGCGCGCGATGACCGGATCGATGAGGATGCGGAACGTGGCCAGGTTCGCCTCGACCCAGCGACGGCGGTCGACCACGAGCACGGGTGCCTCGGCGGACGTGGCGTGCAGCTCGGTGAACTCGCGCACCGGCCTCTCCGACCTCGCGGCGGCCTCTCGCAGCTCGGCCACCACGCCGGCGACCTGCTCGGGGCTGATGTCCGGGCCGGGCCTGGACAGCCGCGTCGCCGTCTGGAGCGCGACGTTCCAATCGATCATGTCCACTACGGTACGGGGCTGCTGCACCTGCAGTCGGCGAGTGCGGCGACGACGCGGTCGAGGGCGGCCTCGGTGACGAACGGGTTGATCGACTTGGTGCGGTCGACCATCACGGCGAAGGCGATGGGGGTGCCGGAGCGGTCGGTGACGTAGCCCGCCAGCGAGTGGACGCCGGTGAGCGTGCCGCTCTTGCCTCGCACCACGCCGCGGCCCGAGTCGGCTTTGCCGAAGCGCCGTGCGAGCGTCCCGGTGAAGCCGCCGACGGCCAAGTCGGAGACCAGGCTGTCCGTCCGGGCCTGGCGAGCCGAGACGGCGACGACCTCGGCGAGCGTCTGCGGTGAGATGCGGTTCCGGCGAGAGAGCCCGCTACCGTCGTGGAGCTCGAGCCCGGACGTGTCGATGCCCAGCCTGCGAAGCACGTCTTGCACCGTGGCAATGCCGCCGTCGAACGTCCCCGGGCGCCCGGCGGCGACCGCGGCCTGCCGCAGCAAGATCTCCGCCGCCTCGTTGTCGCTCTGGGCGATCATCGCCTCGACGATCTGAGCCACCGTGGCGCTCCGGACGCTGGCGACCGGGTCCGACGGCGACGGCATCTTGGTCTCGATGGGCTTGTTGATGACCTCGATGCCGCGGCGCTCGAGCTGCCGCGCGAACACCTCCGCTGTGGCTTTGGCCGGGAAGTCGACCCGGGTGCCGCCGAGAACGCCGCCGTCGACCATCAGGGCGCTCACGGGCGTGACGATCCTCTGCGCGACGTACGACTTCTCCCATGCGGGGCTCGCGCTGGGCCCGGTGAAGATGGAGGTCTCGTAGTCGAGCCGCACCGACGTCGTGTGGATGCGCCGCAGCGACGCGGCTGTGCGCTTGGCGAGCGTGCGGAGGTCGGCCTCGACCGCGTACATCTTGGTGCGGGGCAGGCGGGTGGCCAGGTACGGGTCGCCCCCGCCGACCAGGATGAGCCGGCCGTCCTTGCGCATGACCCTGGTGACGAAGCGCTGCTGCGGATCGAGCTCGGTGAGCGCGGTGATCGCCGTCAACAGCTTGGTCGTCGATGCCGGCGTGTACGCACCCGAGCCTGACGACGCTGCCACGGTGCCGTCGGCAGGATCGACCACGGCGAAGCCGACGTGCGACCCGAGGTCGTCGGACCGGAGCCGTCCGGCCACGGCCGCCTCGATCGCCTCCGGATCGAGCCGCCCCGCGCCGGCGGCCCGCGGAGTCGCGGCTCCCGGCAAACCGTCGCGCGCGAGGGCGGCCGGGGTGGCGATCGCGGACGGCCCGCACTCGCCGTCGCAGATCAGTCCGTTGAGTGAACCCCTCGACCAGAGCGCGCCCGTACCGACGGCGGCGGCACCCACCAGGACGAGCACGAGCACGAGCGCCAGCACGCTCACCTTGCCCACTTGTCGCCCGGGTACCCGCTGAAGCGTCACATGCGTCAGACTAGGAGACGTGATTTTCGACGTGACCGTGGAGATCCCCAAGGGGGATCGCAACAAGTACGAGGTCGATCACGAGACCCACCGCATCCGGCTTGACCGCACTCTCTTCACGTCGACCCAGTACCCAGCTGACTACGGCTTCATCGACAACACCCTCGGGCTCGACACCGACCCCCTCGACGCCCTCGTACTGCTCCCGTCGCCGACGTTCCCCGGTTGCGTCATCACCTGCCGCGCCATCGGCATGTACCGCATGACCGACGAGGCCGGCGGCGACGACAAGGTGCTGTGCGTCCCGGCCACCGATCCGCGCCAGGAGCACCTGCGCGACATCCACCACGTGCCCGAGTTCGACCGGCTCGAGATCGAGCACTTCTTCTCGGTCTACAAGGACCTCGAGCCCGGCAAGTCCGTCGAGGGCTCCAGCTGGACCGGACGCGTCGAGGCCGAGGAAGAGATCAAGGCCAGCTTCGAGCGCTTCAAGCAGAACGGCGGCTACTGAGCCTCAGGGCTTCGGGCCGAGCAGCAGCACTCGCATCGTCTGACCGAACACGTCGACGTCGATCGACGGGTCGAGCGAACGCATCGCCCCGAGGCCGATGCCCAGGCTGAGCAGCGCCACGGCCGCCTGCTCCGCGGCGATCGGCAGCTCGATGCCGGCGTCCTTGGTGACCCGGCGGATGAGCTCGGCCAGCGCCTGCGAGATCTCCCGGTGCCGCTTGACCAGCTCGCCGGCGACGTACGGGCTCTGCCGGGCGACCGCGGCGAACTCCACCTCGAGAGCGGTCCAGCGCGGCTGGCCGAGGCCTTCGCGAGCCCAGGCGGTGAAGGCTTCGATGCGGCCATCGAGGTCCGTGTCGCCGGTGAACGCGTCGATGACGCCTTCGATCTGCTCGTCATGGATGCTGTCGAGCACAGCCATGCAGAGCTCCTCCTTGCCGGAGAAGTTCGAGTACACGGCGCCCTTGGAGAAGCCTGCGGCGACGGCCACCTTGTCGAGCGAGCTGGCGGCATAGCCGACCTCGAGGAACATCTCGCGAGCCACTTCGATCAGCTTCTCGCGAGTCTGCGCCTGCCGTTGAGCGCGGCTGGTTCGCACCTGGTCGACACTCACTGTCCACGACCCCTTCTCCGACGATGCTGCGTCGGCCACATCACATTGGCACCCATCACAGATACCGATAGTATCCGAAAATGATCTCCACGGACGTCCTCGTCGTCGGCACGGGCTTTTCCGGCATGGGTGCAGCCATGAAGCTGCGCGACGCGGGCCGAGAGGACTTCATCGTCGTCGAGAAGGCCCACGATGTCGGTGGCACCTGGCGCGACAACACCTACCCAGGCTGCGAGTGCGACATCCCCAGCCACATGTACTCCTTCTCCTACGAGCTGAACAACGACTGGAGCAAGAGCTTCTCCGGCCAGGAGGAGATCTGGGCGTACATGCGCAAGGTCGCCGACGAGCAGGGGCTACGCAAGTACATCCGCTTCGGCGTCGAGGTCACCGGTGCAGCGTGGGACGACACGCGCAAGCGGTGGACGGTCCACACCACTGAGGGTGACGACTACGACGCGCGCGTCGTCATTGCGGGAGTCGGTGGCCTCCACATTCCCAACGTGCCGGAGATCGCCGGGGCCGAGTCGTTCGCCGGCCCGCGCTTCCACTCCGCCGCGTGGAACCACGACGTCGACCTGCGCGACAAGAAGGTCGTCGTCATCGGTACCGGCGCGAGCGCCATCCAGTTCATCCCGATCATCGCGCAGGAGACGTCGCACCTCACGGTCTTCCAGCGCACGCCACCGTGGGTGCTGCCCAAGAAGGACAAGCCGACACCGGAGTGGCGCAAGAAGCTGTTCGCCCGGATCCCCGGCGCCACGAGGCTGTACCGCAACGCGCTCTACTGGGCGCTCGAGTCGCGGGCGATCGCGTTCAACGGCCACCTCAACGTGCTGCCGATCGCGGAGCGCATCGTCAAGCGCTATCTCGAGAAGAAGATCCCCGATGCCGAGCTGCGCGCCAAGCTCACCCCCGACTACCGCCTCGGCTGCAAGCGCGTGCTGCAGTCGAACACGTACTACCCGACGTTCCTGCGCGACGACGTCACCCTGAGCACCGACGGCGTCCGCGAGATCGTCGCCGACGGTGTCATCGACGCCAATGGGGTCAAGCACGAGGCCGACATCATCATCTACGGCACCGGCTTCCACGTCATCGACGCGTTCGACTACCTCGACATCAAGGGCCGCGACGGCCTCGACCTCGCCACGCAGTTCAAGGAGAACGGCGTCGAGACGTACATGGGCATGACGGTCCACGGCTTCCCGAACCTGTACTTCATGCTCGGCCCGAACACCGCCCTCGGCCACAACTCGGTGGTCTTCATGATCGAGCAGCAGACGAAGTACATCGTCAAGATGCTCGATGAGATGGACCAGCGCGGCGCCGTCGCCGCCGAGGCCACCAAGCCGGCCCAGGACGAGTTCAACCGGGAGATCCAGCGCCTCGTCGAGAAGGGCATCTGGACCAAGGGCGGCTGCACCAGCTGGTACCTCGACAGCCAGGGCAAGAACCGCACCATCTGGCCGAAGTTCACGTTCCAGTACTGGTGGGAGACCCGCTCGGTCGAGGCGGAGGACTACGCCTGGCATTCGGTTGGGGAGAAGATCGCCGCATGAGCGCCACAGTGCCAGTCGGGGTTGGCCAGGCCGACACGACGATGGGCATCCCCGATGGCCCTCGCTGGCCTGCGTGGTGGACGACCTGGAAGTTCCTCAAGGACCGCAAGACGATGATCCCGAAGCTGCACGACCAGTTCGGCGACACCTTCGCGATCAAGATCCTCCCGGGACCGCGCACGTTCGTGATCTTCAGCGATCCGGCAGATGTCAAGGAGATCTTCGCTGCCGACCCGTCGCAGTTCCACGCCGGCGAGGGCAACGCCATCCTCGAACCGGTCATGGGGTCGCACTCGCTGCTGATCGTCGACGACGAGGAGCACCGCCGTTCGCGCAAGCTGCTGATGCCGGCGTTCTCCGGGCCGACGATGAAGGCGTACCGCCCCCTCGTCGAGGCCATCGCGAAGGCCGAGGTCGACACCTGGCACGACGGCGACACGCTCGTCACCCTCGACCGGATGAACGCGGTCACGCTCGACGTCATCCTGCAGGTCGTCTTCGGCGTCACCGACGAGGAGCGTCTCGCGGTGCTGCGGCCGAAAGTCCGAAGGATGGTCAACATCGGCGCGGGGATGCTGCTCGCCTGGTCGTGGCCCAACCTGTACCGCGTGCCGCCGTGGCGCGGCTACTTCAAGAATCAGCAGGAAGTCGACGAGCTCCTCTACGCGGAGATCCGCGAGCGGCGCGAAGCCACCGACCTGGAGGGACGTGAAGATGTCCTGTCCCGCTTGCTGCGCGCCGGCGAGGACGATCCCGACACTCCGCCGCTGACCGACGAGGAGATGCGCGACCAGCTGGTCACGCTGATGCTCGCCGGCCACGAGACCACCGCGTCCGCCCTGTCGTGGACCCTGCACGAGCTCGGCCGGCACCCCGACCTGCTGAAGCGGGCTGTGGTTGCCGCCGACACCGGCGACGATGCGTTCCTCGACGCCTGCCTCAAGGAGGCCATGCGCCTCCATCCGGTCATCGACTTCGTGGCCCGCACGCTGCAGAGCGACCAGGTCGTGGCCGGACGATCGCTGCCCCGCAAGGTGACGGTGACGCCGTCGATCATGCTGTCGCACAGCCGCGAGGCGAACTTCGCCGACGCGCACGAGTACCGCCCCGACCGCTTCCTCACCCAGGGCGAGGTCGCCGCGAACACCTGGATTCCCTTCGGCGGTGGCGTGCGTCGCTGCATCGGCGCCGCGTTCTCGCTGATGGAGGGTGGCGCCGTGCTCGGCGAGGTGCTCCGACGCTTCGAGGTGACCGCCGACCAGGCCGCGCCGAACCGGCTGCGCAACATCACGAACATCCCGAGCGACAAGGCGCCGCTGCGGCTCACCGCCCGCTGATCACGAGACCGCCTTGGCTCAGCCAGTGGCTGCCGCAATCGGACCGATGGCGTTCGTGGACGTGATGGTCAGGTCGTTGTAGCCGGCCCGGGTGACGGTCACCGTGAGGGTGATCGTCTTGCCGAGATCGGCTGACGTCAGCACGTAGGATCCGCTGGTCGCGCCGCCGATCGGGGCGCCGTCACGCAACCACAGGAAGCTGCTGCCGCTCGCCTTCGGAGAAACCACCCCGGACCCCGAGGTGTAGTCGAAGGCCAGGGTCGAACCGACCTTCGCCTCACCACTGATCTCAAAGGTGTAGGTCGACGCGAACGACGCCTTCGCCACCGCCGCCGTCGGATCAGACGTCTTGGTCGACGACGTGAAACCGGTCTTGGACGCCGTCACCGTCACGGTGATGGTCTTTCCGACATCCGCCGGCTTCGGCTGGTAGTAACTCGTCGTGGCGACCTCGTCGGTGCCGGCCTTCCACGAATAGGCCAACGACGTCCCGGACGGCGAGACCGTCCCGACCTGCGCTGTCAGCAGTCCGTCGACCACCGCGGCTCCACTGATCGTCGGCTTCCCGAGCGTGATGGCGGCCGCTCCGATCGGTCCGATGGCGTTCGTGGAGGTGATGGTCAGGTCGTTGTAGCCGGCCCGGGTGACGGTCACCGTGAGGGTGATCGTCTTGCCGAGATCGGCTGACGTCAGCACGTAGGATCCGCTGGTCGCGCCGCCGATCGGGGCGCCGTCACGCAACCACAGGAAGCTGCTGCCGCTCGCCTTCGGAGAAACCACCCCGGACCCCGAGGTGTAGTCGAAGGCCAGGGTGGAGCCGACGTTCGCCGCACCACTGATCGCGAAGGTGTAGTTCGACGCGAACGACGCTTTCGCCACCGCCGCCGTCGGATCGGACGTCTTGGTCGACGACGTGTAACCGGTCTTGGACGCCGTCACGGTCACGGTGATGGTCTTTCCGACATCCGCCGGCTTCGGCTGGTAGTAATTCGTCGTGGCAACCTGGCCAATTCCAGCCTTCCACGAATAGGCCAGGGAGGTCCCAGACGGGGCCGTAGCGACGTGCGCGATCAACTGTCCGTCGACCACAGCGGTTCCACTGATCGTCGGCTTCCCGAGCGTGATGACCGCCGCTTGAACCTGCCCGACGGAGTTCAGGCCGGACGCGGATGCCGGTGGCGCAGCCACCGTCGCACCAGCCAAGAGGACGGCCGAGGTGATGGCGAGCCTGGCGGCCCGGCGGCCGATGATGAGACGGCGATGCGGTTTGGGAGACATGAGCGGTCCGATCGGGAGTGCGGACTCAGCCGGAGTGCGGAGTGGAACCGAACCTACGCGTTCCAGCCCCAGCACCAGGCTGTTCGCTCGGAGATCACCCCATAGGACCACGGGTAGGGGCTCGTACTGGCTAGTCCCAGGAAGGGGCGACCCCGATGTGGCCGCCCTGCGACGGCGAAGGTCCGGCGTACACCCGTCCCACTAGTCTTCGACCCATGCGTGCCGTCCAGATCGTGTCACTCGACGGGCCATCAGCCGTCGAGGTCGTCGACGTCCCCCAGCCCGAGCCCGGTACCGATCAGGTGCTGATCCGCGTTCGGGCAGCTGGCGTCTCGTTCCCCGAGCTGCTGCAGACCCGCGGGCTGTACCAGCTCCAGCCGCCTCTACCGTTCGTCCCTGGGTCGGAGGCCGCCGGCGAGGTCGTCTCGGCACCCGAGGGCTCTGGGTTTGCCCCTGGCGACCGCGTCGCCGCGCTGGTGGGGCTCGGAGGATTCGCCGAGCACGCCGTCACCCAAGCCGACTTCGTGTTCCCGCTGCCCGACTCGCTCTCGTTCGAGCAGGGCGCGGCCATCCCGCTCAACTACATGACCGCGCACCTCGCCCTCGTCGCCCGCGGCCAGCTGGCCGAGGGTGAGTCGGTGCTCGTCCACGGCGCGGCCGGCGGGGTGGGCACGGCGTCGATCCAGGTCGCCAAGGCGTTCGGCGCAGGGAACGTCATCGCCGTCACGTCGACCGCCGAGAAGGGCGAGGTCGCCATGGCGGCCGGCGCCGACGAGGTCGTCCTTGCGGACGGGTTCAAGGACGTCGTCAAAGAGGCCGGCGGCGTCGACATCGTGGTTGACCCGGTCGGCGGCGACCGGTTCACCGACTCGCTGCGCTGCCTCAAGGAAGATGGCCGGTTGCTCGTCATCGGCTTCACCGCGGGCGAGATCCCCACCGTGCAGGTCAACCGGCTGCTGCTCAACAACGTCAGCGTGGTCGGCGTCGGGTGGGGCGCCTACGTGCTCCCGCGTCAGGGCTACGTCCGGGGCCAGTGGGACGCCCTGCTCCCGCACATCACCTCGGGCGCCATCGTCCCGCCCATCGGGGCGACGTTCGACCTCGACAACGCCAGTGACGCGCTGCTCACGTTGGATGAGCGACGCGCCACCGGCAAGGTCGTGCTGACGGCCTGACCGTCACGGCCGGGTGAACTTCACCAGGGTGACCTTTTCGTTGCCACCCTTGATGTCAGCCTCCTTCACGATGCCGACGCCCGGCGCATACCACTTGTGTTCCACGAGGTCTGGCTCGAGCGGCGTCGTGTCCTCGGTCGTGATGACGCGCTCGTAGGACCCCGTCGGACCGGTGACCGACTCGCCGGTCGCGATCACTTCGCCGACGTCCTCGGCCTCGCCCTTGTAGAACTCCTGCTGGTACTTCGCGCCAACCTTGGGGTCGGCCACCATGAGGAATCCGGCCCGCGCCTCATCGACCGCTGCTTCCCAGGATCCGTGGGTGTCGACCTTCTCGCCGTCGTACGCCTTGGTGTCCTCACCGAGGTACCAGACGTTGCCCTTCTTGTCCTGGGCATACCAGTCGTAGGTGTCCTCGACCAGGTCGCCGGAATCGGCCTCCGTGACAAGGTCGTGCACGACAGTCGCGGTGACGCCGTCGACGACCTTCGTCTTGTCGAGCACCGTCACCACAACGCGCTCCTTGCTGTCGCCTTCCGTGGCCTCGTACTCCCAGATCGTGCCCGGTGTGAGCGGGAAGTAGGGGTTGTCGATGGTCTTGACGAACTGTGAGGGGTCGAGGTGCGCCGGCCCGAGCTGCGGCCGGTCGCCTCCACCTCCCGTGGCCTCGGAGCCGCAGGCGGCGGCGAGGCAGATGAAGCCGATCGATGCGGCTGCCCTTCCGATTCTGTTCATGGATTCAGAGTGCGCCGTCGGCACTGAGGCCAACCTGAACCCGATATTCAGGACGCGTTCAGCCGACCCGACGCGATGGCATGGCTGTGGATCCGGTGGAACGACGAACGGCCCGACCACGTGGGCCAGGCGTATCTCCTCGACGAACGTCAGGCCGCCGAAGCCCTGTGTTCGCGCTGAGGATGCTGAAAGATTTGCGCGTCCGGTAGCTGGCTTGCGCGACGGCGCGCATCGCGCCATTCCACCAGAGCGATACTCGCGAAGAACGCCGCGAGCACCACCATTGACGCCAAGATCGCTACATCGAATACGTCCATGCCACTGCCCCCCTTCATGGTCAGTGCTTTCACCCTGCGCCGCCGACCCTGAATCCACGCTGAATGAGAGAAATTCACCACGGACTCAGGCAACCAGAAAATTCAGGGCGCGTTCAGTTAAGTCGTGGCACGGTGGCAGCATGCGCATCCTCGTCGTGGAGGACGATCTGCACGTAGCTCGGGCGGTGAAACGCGGTCTGGAGGCGGAAGGATTCGCGGTCGACGTCGCACTCAACGGCGACGACGGCCGGTGGATGGCCACCGAGAATCCCTACGACGCGATGGTGCTGGACCTGATGGTCCCGGGTGTCAACGGAGACACGCTCTGCGCGGAGCTCCGCGCGGCCGGCAACTGGACGCCGATCCTGATGCTCACCGCGCACGACAGCATCGACAACGAGGCACGAGCCCTCGACAACGGTGCCGACGACTTCCTGGCCAAGCCCTTCTCCTACGTGGTGCTCGTGGCTCGACTGCGCGCACTGCTTCGACGAGGACAGCAGAAGCGGCCGGCCGTGCTGGAGGTCGGCGACCTGAAGCTCGATCCGGCGACGCATCGTGTGTGGCGCGGAGACCAGGAGGTGTCGCTCACTTCCCGGCAGTTCTCGCTCCTGGAGTTCATGATGCGACGGGCCGGTGACGTGCTGTCGAAGGCCGAGATCCTCGAGCACGTCTGGGACTTCAGCTTCGAGGGTGACCCGAACATCGTCGAGGTGTACGTCCGCCAGCTCCGGAAACGAATCGACGAACCCTTCGGCTGCCAGAGCCTGCACACCGTCCGGCTGGCCGGCTATCGGCTCGACGCTGTGCACGTACCGGACGGGAGGGGGTCATGAGCGTTCGACTTCGCATCACCCTGGTGGCGGCCGCACTCACCGCGCTGGCCGTGATTATCGCTGCCGCCGTTCTCGTGGTGTCACTGCGCGAATCCCTGATCGACTCCTCCGATGTGTCTTCGCGTGCCAGGGCGAAGGAGCTGACGCTGTCCGCGTCGCAGGGACTACTCGGCGACACGATCGCGAACATCGCCGAGGAGGGTGTCGCGCAGGTTGTGGCCGACGACGGAAACGTGCTCGCGGCGTCGGAGAACGTCCTGGGCGAGCCACGGCTCAGTGCCTTCGTCCCGAAGCTGGGACATCCGAGCAAGCTGAACATCCACAACGCGCCGGACGAAGACGAACGGGAGAACTACCGCGTGTGGGCAGTCCGCGGCGCCGGGACCGTCGCCTATGTGGGCACCAGCCTCGAGGAAGAGCGGGACGTCATTGTCGAGCTCACGCGCTCCCTGATCATCGGGCTGCCCCTCTTGGTGATCCTGTTCGCCGGCGGCACCTGGCTCATGGTCGGCAGGACGCTGCGGCCGGTCGAGGGCATCCGGGCCGAGGTGGCGTCGATCTCGGGTAGCCGGCTGGACCGGCGGGTTCCGACGCCACCGACGAACGACGAGATCGGTCGACTCGCCCGCACGATGAACGAGATGCTGGGCCGGCTCGAGGACGCCTCGAACCGGCAACAAGATTTCGTCGGCAACGCCTCGCACGAGCTGCGCAGTCCGCTCGCGTCCTTCCGGACCCAGCTCGAGGTGGCCGCAGCCCACCCTGATGGCGCTGACTGGCCGAGACTGGCCAGGAGCCTGATGGCGGACAGCAATCGCATGGAAGGCCTGGTGCAGGACCTGCTGTTCCTCGCCCGCGAGGATGCCGAGGACATCCGGCCGCTGACTCCGGTCGATCTCGACGACGTCGTGTTCGAGGAGGTGGCGCGGATGCGCAGCACCTGCCCCTCGGACGTGCGCGCCGAGGGCGTGAGCGCTGCCCCCGTGCTCGGCCACCGCGATGATCTCGCTCGGCTCGTGCGCAACCTCCTCGACAATGCCTGCACCCACGCCTCGAGCCGCGTCGACGTGTCGCTCGCCGTGACCGGAGGTCACGTCGAGCTGACCGTGTCCGACGACGGACCCGGCGTCGCCGCGGAGGACAAGCCCCGGATCTTCGATCGGTTCTACCGAGCCGACGCAGTGCGCAACCCGCAGACCACCGGGACCGGCCTCGGCCTGGCCATCGCCGCGGCCGTGGCAGAAACACACGGCGGCACGATCGCCGTGACCGACGCCGACCCGGGCGCCAGGTTCGTCGTCTCCCTGCCGACCCTGGAGTAGACATACATACGCTCTGTATGTAAGTTGCCCACATGACCCGACCACCTGCCCTCGGCACCCCACGCGACATCTCGCTGGCTCACGCGACCGTCCGTATCTTCGAGAGCGGGCCTGGCGACGGACCGCCCGTGGTCTTCGTCCACGGCGTGCTCGCCAACGCCGACCTCTGGCAGCACGTGCTGCCCCGCGCCGCCGCGGCCGGCCTGCGTTGCATCGCTGTCGACTGGCCACTCGGCTCGCATGAGCTGCCGGCCCCGGACGCCGACCTGACACCGCCCGGCGTGGCGAACCTGATCGCCGAGCTCCTCGACGCCCTCGACCTGCACGACGTGACCGTCGTCGGCAACGACAGCGGCGGCGCGCTCACGCAGATCCTCATCACCACGCACCCCGAACGCGTCGGCCGCGTTCTCCTCACCCCGTCGGACTCGTTCGAGCGGTTCTTCCCGCCCCTGTTCGCGGCCCTCCCGATCGTGGCCCGGGTGCCCGGGCTCGCCTGGCTCCTGACCCAGTCACTCCGTGCCCGGTGGGCCCAGCGCCTCCCGATCGCGTACGGGTGGCTCACCAAGCACCCGATGGCCGACGACGTGGTCGACAGCTTCCTGGTGCCGAGCCGGAAGCACCGAGCCATCCGCAACGACCTTCGCCGCTTCCTGATGGGAGTCAACAAGCGTCACACCCTGGCCGCCGCCGAACGGCTCTCGACATTCGAGCGTCCGGTGCTTTTGGCCTGGGCGCGCGAGGACCGCGTCTTCCCGATCTCGCTGGCCGAGCGACTTGCCGAGCGGCTGCCGAACGCGAGGATCGTGCCGGTCGACGACAGCCTGACCTTCCTGCCGCTGGACCAGCCGGAGGTGCTGGCCGACCTGCTCGTCGAGTTCGTCGGACGCGATGCCGCGGCGTAGCCAGGAGGAACGGCGGTCGGCCACCCGTGCCGCCCTGCTCGCCGCCGGGCGGGTGCTGTTCGCGACTCGCGGGTTCGCCGCCGTCCCGGCCGAGGAGATCGTGCGGACGGCCGGTGTCACCCGCGGTGCGATGTACCACCACTTCGGCGACAAGACCGAGCTGTTCGCCGCCGTGTTCGAGCAGCTCGAGGCCGAGATCACTGACGACCTCGCCGCCTCGATGGCCGGCGTCCCCGCCGAGAACCTGGTGCCGCGGGCCATCTCCGCCTTCCTCGACATCTGCGCCCGCCCGGACGTGCTGCGCATCGCGCTCACGGACGCACCAGCCGCCCTGGGTTGGCAGCGCTGGCGCGAGATCGAGCGGAGGCACGGGCTCGGGCTGGTGAACGAGCTGCTGGCGCAGCGGGCCGCGGCCAGCGGGATGAACGTGCCACCGTTCCTCGGCCAGGTCGTCCTCGGCGCGGTCATCGAGTCGGCACTGCTGATCGCCCACGCGGACGACCGAGCCGTCGCACGGCGCGATGCCGAGACCTCGCTGGGTGCCCTGCTCGCCGGGATCGGTGACTGACCGTATCCTCGCGCCATGGCCGAGTTCACCGGGTTCCCCGAGGCCGCGCTCGACTTCTACGACGACCTTGAGATGGACAACACCAAGTCGTTCTGGGAAGCGCATCGCGCCACATATGACGAGGCCGTCGCCGCGCCGATGAAGGCACTCGTCGGCGCGCTCGAGCCCGAGTTCGGCACCGCCAAGGTGTTTCGCCCCTACCGAGATGTGCGGTTCGCGAAGGACAAGACGCCGTACAAGACCCATCAAGGCGCATTCATCCCGAAGGGCCCGTCCACCGGTTACTACCTGCAGGTCGGAGCGGGCGGCGTACGCGTCGGAGTCGGTTTCTACGAGGCGTCCTCGGATCGCCTCGCCACCATCCGTTCGGCCATCGACGATGAAGCGCACGGGGCCGACCTCGAGACCGTCTTGGCGGATCTGACCTCATCCGGATGGGTGCTCGGCGGCGACCAGCTCAAGACCGCACCCCGCGGATACGACGTCGACCACCCGCGCATTGCCCTGCTGCGGCACAAGTCCATGACGCTCGGCAAGGACCATGGCTTCGCCCCGGTGATCCACACGCCTGAGCTCCTGGACCAGGTGCGGGCGGACTGGCGCGAGGCCACCCCATTCGTCGAGTGGGTCCTGGCCCACGCAAACCTCTGAGGTAGATCGATGACACCAACCCATCCCCGACGACTGCTGCTCTCTTTCGTCAGCCTCGCACTCGTCTGCGCTGCCTGCGATGCCACGGCTCCCCCCGCAGATCGCGCTGAGCCGATCAAGGCGGGCGTGTGCGACGTGACATCAAGCGTCGGGATTCGCCCGTCGCAACAGGTAGACGTCCATCACCCAGTCGGCGAGATCCTTCGCAGTGGTTCTGGCGGTTTCGATGTCTGGCAGGACATCGGCGACACGACCGGCGACGAGCTGTTCGCTCGGTGTCCCGAGGTTCGCGCCCCACCAGATCTGCCAGTCGCCCAAGCCTTCGAGCGGCTCGAGCGAGCGGTTCAGCATGACGACGATGTTGTCCTGGCCGGCGTCGACCGCCTCCTGGAGACGTCGTCCGGTGGTCACGTGAACGGGGTTTCCGACGTCGTGCAGCACGATACGGTGGCGCGCTGCCAGCACCTGGAGGCTTGAAACGCCCGGCACGACGTCGAGCTCGGCCTCGACCCGTCCGCGTTCGAGCACTGCATCGAGCACGCGGATGGCGGAGTCATAGAAGGCGGGGTCGCCCCACACCAGGAAGCCGACGTCGCCGGGGCTGTCGAGCAGGGCCTGCTCCCACGCGGCCGTGCGTGCTTCGTGCCACTCGCTGACGGCGCGGTCGTACTCGGCGGCCGTGCGGGTGCCGTCCTCGCTGCGTTCACGGGATGGGTCGTCGACGACGACCAGCCGCGGCTCGTGGTCGAGGTGCCGCGCCAGGATCTCGCCACGGGCCGCGACGAGCGGATCCAGCGAACCGTCCTTCTTGCGCTTGTCGGTGATCAGGAAGTAGTCCACTGAGTTCATGGCGCGCACCGCGTCGACCGTCACCTGGTCGAGACCGCCGGACCCGATGCCGATGACGCGGAAGTGTCGGGTCACGCGTCCCTGTCCTCCAAGTCACCCTCGATGTCGAGGTAGACCTGCTGCATCGCGGCGATGATCTCCGGGTCGGGCTCGGCCCACAGCCCACGATCGGCCGCCTCGCCCAGCCGCTCGACGATGCCACGCAGCGCCCATGGGTTCGACTTCTTCATGAAGGCTTGGTTGTCCTCGTCGAGCACGTACTCCTTGGCCAGTGACTCGTACATCCAGTCGTGGACGACGCCGGCGGTGGCGTCGAAGCCGAACAGGTAGTCGACTGTGGCGGCGAGCTCGAACGCACCCTTGTACCCGTGCCGCTGCATCGCGCCGATCCAGCGCGGGTTGACGACCCTGGCCCGGAACACGCGGGCAGTCTCTTCGGACAGCGACCGGGTGCGGACTGCGTCGGGCGACGTGGAGTCGCCGACGTATGCCTTCGGGTCGGCGCCGGTGAGCGCGCGCACCGTGGCGACCATGCCGCCGTGGTACTGGAAGTAGTCGTCGGAGTCGGCGATGTCGTGCTCGCGGGTGTCGATGTTCTTGGCCGCGACCGCGATGCGGCGGTAGCTCGTGCGCATGTCGTCGGCGGCGGGTGCGCCGTTGAGGTCGCGCCCGTACGCGAAGCCACCCCATTGCGTGTAGACCTCCGCGAGGTCCTTGTCGTCGCGCCAGTTTCCGGCCTCGACGACCTGCAGGATGCCCGCCCCGTACGACCCGGGCGCGGAGCCGAAGATGCGGGTGGTGGATCGGCGCTCGTCCCCGTGCTCGGCGAGGTCGTCCTGCGCGTGGGCCCGAACGAAGTTCTGGTCGAGCGGTTCGTCGAGCTCGGCTACCATCCGCACCGCATCGTCCAGCATGGCGATGACGTGTGGGAACGCGTCCCGGAAGAAGCCCGAGATGCGCACGGTGACGTCGATCCGCGGACGGCCCAGCTCCTCGAGCGACACGACATCGAGGCCGCTGACGCGTCGCGACGCCTCGTCCCAGCGGGGACGAACCCCGATCAGCGCCAGGACTTCGGCGATGTCGTCGCCGGACGTGCGCATGGCCGATGTGCCCCACACGGAGAGGCCGACCGAACGCGGGTGCTCACCGGTCTCGTCGACGTAGCGCTGCACGAGCGAGTCGGCCATGGCAACGCCCGTGTCGTAGGCCAGGCGGGACGGAACGGCGCGCGGGTCGACCGTGTAGAAGTTTCGTCCGGTGGGCAGCACGTTCACCAGGCCACGCAGCGGCGATCCGGACGGGCCGGCAGCGATGAAACCGCCGCCGAGGGCGTGCAGCACGGCGTCGAGCTCGTCGGTGGTGGCATCGAGACGTGGCACGACCTGCTCGGCGGCGAAGCGGAGGACGCGAACGACGGTGGGGTCGGTGTGCAGGTCAGCGGCGGCGTCTGGGTGCCAGCCGGCCTTCTCCATCGCCTCGACCAACGATCGTGCCTCGGCCTCGATGGCGTCGACGGCGCCAGAAAGCTCGGCGCCCTCGTCGAGACCGAGCGCCGAGCGGAGACCGGGCACGGCACCGTTCTCTCCGCCCCAGACCTGCGCGGCTCTCAGGATCGCCAGCACCAAGTTGACCCGGGCCTCACCCTCCGGCGCCTGGCCGAGCACGTGCAGGCCGTCGCGGATCTGCGCGTCCTTGATCTCGCAGAGCCAGCCGTCGACGTGGAGGATGAACTCGTCGAACTCCTCGTCGCCGGGGCGCTCCTCGAGTCCCAGGTCGCGATGCATCTCGGCGGCGTGCATGAGGGTCCAGATCTCGGCCCGAATGGCCGGCAGCTTGGCCGGGTCCATGGCGAGGATGTTGGCGTGCTCGTCGAGCAGCTGCTCGAGCTTGGCGATGTCGCCGTACGACTCGGCCCGCGCCATCGGAGGGACGAGATGGTCGACGATCGTGGCGTGCGCCCGTCGCTTGGCCTGCGCGCCCTCGCCCGGGTCATTGACGAGGAACGGGTAGACGAGCGGCAGGTTGCCGATCGCGGCGTCGGCTGCACAAGCCGCTGAAAGGGCAGCGTTCTTACCGGGCAGCCATTCCATCGAGCCGTGCTTGCCGAGGTGGACGACCGCGTGGGCGCCGAAACCCTGCTCGACCCAGCGGTACGCGGCCAGGTAGTGGTGCGACGGCGCGAGGTCGGGGTCGTGGTAGATCGCGACCGGGTTCTCGCCGAAGCCGCGCGGTGGCTGGATCAGCAGGACGACGTTGCCGGCCTGCAGGGTCGCGAGCACGATCTCCCCCTCCCCATGGGCACCGCCGTCGTTGACGAACAGGCGTCCGGGCGCCGGGCCCCACGCCTCGACGACGCCGTCCATGAGGTCGGCCGGCAGATGGGACGTCCAGCGGCGGTAGTCGTCGGCGCCGATGCGGACGTGGCTGTCGGTGAGCTGCGCCGCGGTGAGCCACTCCTCGTCCTGGCCGCCGGCGGCGATCAGCGCATGGATGAGCGCGTCGCCGGCTTCGGTGTCGTCAGCCATGTCGAGGAAACGGGTGACTTCTCCGTCGGCCGGGCCCAGATCGTAGCCCTCGTCCCGCATGCGGCGCAGGAGCCGGATGGCCGAGACCGGGGTGTCGAGGCCGACCGCGTTGCCGACCCGGCTGTGCTTGGTGGGGTAGGCCGAGAGCATCAGCGCGATCTTGCGATCAGCGGGCGGCACATGACGGAGCCGGGCGTGATTGACGGCGATGCCTGCCACGCGGGCGCAGCGCTCGGGGTCGGCGACGTAGCGCGGGAGCCCGTCTTCGTCGATCTCCTTGAACGAGAACGGTGCGGTGATGATGCGGCCGTCGAACTCCGGGATGGCGATCTGGTTGGCGGAGTCGAGCGGCGTCACACCTTCGTCGGACGCCTCCCACTCCTCGCGGCTCGACGTCAGGCACAGGCCTTGCAGGATCGGGATGTCGAGGGCCTTCATCCGCTCGACGTCCCAGGCCTCGTCGTCGCCGCCCGCGCTCGAAGATCCGGGTGTCGTGCCGCCGGCCGCGAGCACCGTGAGGATCAGGGCGTCGAGGTCGCCGAGTGCGTCGTAAAGGTCGTCCGGCGCCGAGCGCAGCGACGAGCTGAAGATCGGAGCGCCGACGGCTTCGCCGGTCGCGTCGATCGCGTCTGCCAGCTGGTGCGCGAATGCGCTGTTGCCGCTGGCCTCGTGCGCCCGGTAGTACAGGACGCCGACCTTGGGCAGGTCGGACGCGGCGCGCTCGGCCCAGCCCCACGCCGGCAGAACGGCCGGCGGCTCGAAGCCTTCGCCGGTGAGCAGGACGGTGTCGGAGAGGAAGGCGTGCAGGTTGGCGAGGTTTGCCGGTCCGCCCTCGGCGAGGTAGCGGTGCGCCTCGGCGGCGGTGCCGACCGGGACCGTCGAGTGGCTCATCAGTTCGGCGTCCGGAGTCTGCTCGCCACCGAGGACGACGACCGCACGGTCGGCGCCGAGCACGACGTCGAACCCGTCCTGCCACGACCGCACCGACCCGAGCAGCCGCACCACGACGAGGTCGGCATCGGCGATGACGGCCGGCAGTGCGTCGTCCACGTCCAGGCGGGACGGGTTGGCCAGCGCGTAGTCGGCACCGGAGGAACGGGCCGAGAGGAGGTCGGTGTCGGACGTCGACAGCAGCGCGATGCGCGTCATGGGTTCCTTCCGGGGGTTCGCGCCCCGCTGGATCGGAGTTGGCCCCACGGTCAGTGTCTGGCTGGGTACACAGTGGCGGAACCGCCCCGGATTCTCACCGGGTTCCTGCGCCGTGGGCTGTGGGCGTCAGCCTACGACACGCTCGGCGGCCTCTGGATGGGCAGCCGGGATCGGCGCCAGGCCGCCCAGCAGGAGCACGGCGCCGAGCGGGAGCAGGTCGAGATCGACCACGAACAGCACGAAACCGAGCAGCACCAGCACCGGGCTCCACATCGGCACGATGCGACGGATCGCCAGGACGGTGAGCAGCGTCAGCATCCCCACTTGGAACAGCAGCGGTCCGGCGATCATCAGCGGGTCCGGCAGGTCGGGCAAGGCGTCGAAGAGGTCACCGAGGATCACCCAGACGAACGCTGCAGCGCCACCGAGTGCCGCCACCGCTGCGAGTACAGACACGCCGCGCAGCCGCCAGGCGAGCGCGGCGAACATCAGGAAGGCGACGAGAAAGAACCCGTGGCCGACGTTCCAGGCCCAGCTCGATCCGTAGAAGCCGTCGCGGCCGTCGACGACCCGCAGCAGTCCGTAGGCGAGGAGGAAGAGCGGTCCGCCGATCGCGAGGATGTTCATGCCTTCACGATCGCGGCCCTGCCCCCAGGACCGCCATCGGTGATCACCCTGGCGTGGCCCTCAGCCCCAGGGATTCTCGCGTTGCCAGACGATCGGGAAGCTGAGCGCCACGCCGTCGTCCTCGGCGAGCCTGGACAGCACCCGCATCGTGACGTCGAGGTCGTCGCCGGCGAACGGCAGGGCCCGCAGCGGCTGGTCGAGCGGGCGGAAGAAGTCGTCCCAGTGGATGAGGACCGCACGGCGGGCGCCGACCGTGCTGACGGTCTCGCGCCAGTAGGCCTCGATGTATTCCTCGTCCTGGATGCCGAGCTGGCCGACGCCGAGGTAAGCCACATCGACCTTCTGTCCGGCCAGCGCACCCTCGACAAACCCTGCACTGCCCTGGATCAGAAGGCTCAAACTGGACGTGTGACGCACGAGCATCGACCAAGCTTCGCCGCACTTGTACGCGGCGGCTTTCGCCGGCGGGGTGAGGGGCTCGTCGATGACGCCGGGGAAGCGATCCGGCGGGCAGTGCTCGGACTCGATCATGGTGATCTCATAGGCGCCGAACGTCATCGGGTTTCCCGGCTCGGCAACACGGATGCGCCCTGAAGCAAGCCCGTGACCAGCGCCGATCTGCGCGGCCGACGATCCGCCGACGAGCGTCGCGCCCGTCCGTTCGGCGACGACAGCCGAGTCGAGGGCATGGTCGAAGTGGGTGTGCACCGGGATGACGGCCTCGAGCTGCGCGATGCCGGAGCGCTCGAGGCAGGCGTCGATGCGGGACGGGTCGGGCGCGATTCTCCGCAGACCGACATCGAGCAGACCGGGCCGGCTGAAGTAGCCGTCGGTGAGGAAGGCCGAGGAGCCGTCGTCGACCAGCAGCGTCGCGACCCCGAGGAACGTCACCGACAGCTGGCCGTCCACCGCGGCTGGAACGTCGACCCGGTCGCGGTACTGAGCGAGATCCGGGCGGCCGAGCTTGAGGCGCATGTCGGTCATTGTGGCGCACGGTGGGACGATGGGCCGCGTGACCGGCTCCTCCTCCCGCCATCACGCGGACCGCTGCCCCGGCGTCCTGCGTCCGTGGATCGCGGATGACGGTGCGCTCATCCGGCTGCGGCTGATCGGCGGCGCGTTGCCCGTGCAGGCGCTGGCCGACCTCGCGCTCATCGCCGGCAACCACGCCGACGGTCACCTGTACCTCACCAAACGGGCCAACATCCAGCTCCGCGGCATCAAGCATGACGACGGCTGCGTGCCGGAGGAGTTCGTGGACGCGGTCAAGGTCGCCGGTCTGCTGCCCTCGCCGTCGCACGAGCTGGTGCGCAACATCATGGTGTCGCCCCTGAGCGGGCGCATCGGGGGCCAGGCCGACCTTCGGCCGGTGGCGCAGCGGTTGGACGAGATGCTGTGCGACGACCCCGCCTTCGCGAACCTCGCCGGACGCTTTCTGTTCGTGCTCGACGACGGCCGTGGCGACCTCGTCGACCGCAGCCTCGACCTCGGCGTGATGGCGGTCGACGCCGGTGCCGCCCAGATCCGGGTCGGCACCGAGCACTGGGGCGAGGTGGTGGAGCTCAACGCCGTGCCTGAGGTGCTGCTCGACCTCGCCCGGCGCTTCCTCGACGTCAACGGCGACGGCGACGACGCCCTGTGGCACGTGGACGAGCTGCCGGATGGTGGTGCCGATCTGCTTGGCCTCAACCACGCCCGCGACCTCCGCACCCAGGTCACCTCCCTCCGCGTGCCGTACGGCCTCATCGCGCAAGACGACGGCCGCACCGTCGAGCACGTCGACGTGCCCGAGGGCGACCTCACCCACGACCTCGCCACCCAGGTGCTCGCCCGCGCCGGGCGCGACGTCGTCGTCACCCCGTGGCGCAGCCTGCTGCTGCCGGATCTCCAGGATCCCGATGCCTAGGCCACCGCGTCGATTCGAGTACGAGGACAACGGTTCGGCCATCTACGTCGACTCGTTCGCGACGATCCGACGGGAGAGCGACCTGTCCGGCGTGCCGGCCGACGCCGAGAAGGTCGCCGTGCGGATGATCCACGGCACCGGCCAGACCGACCTGGTGCGCGACCTCGTCATTCACCCAGGCCTCGTGTCCGCCGCTCGAGGCGCGCTGGAGGCAGGTGCACCGATCTTTACCGATGCGCACATGGTCGCGTCCGGTGTCACCCGGGCGCGGCTGCCGAAGGACAACGACGTCGTCTGCCTGCTGCGCGACGAGCGGGTACCGGCGCTCGCCCGCGACATGGGCACCACCCGGTCTGCCGCTGCGGTTTCCCTTTGGGGCGATCGGCTGGACGGCGCCGTCATCGCTATCGGCAATGCACCGACCGCCCTGTTCCACCTGCTCGAGATGCTGATCGACGGCGCCCCCCGGCCGGCCGCGATCGTGGGCGTGCCGGTGGGATTCATCGGCGCGGCCGAGTCGAAGGACGCCCTCGCGTCGCTGGCCGCCGATCACGGCATCGACGTCCCGTTCCTCACCGTGCGCGGGCGCCGTGGCGGTTCCGCCATGGCCGCGTCAGCACTCAACGCCCTCGCCCAGGAGCGGGAATGACAGGCCCGCGCGGAGAGCGCCCATCAGGACGGCTCTACGGCGTCGGCCTCGGACCGGGCGACCCCGAGCTGGTCACCCTCAAGGCGGCACGTCTCATCGCGGCCGCGGACGTCGTGGCCTACCACGCCGGCGTCGGCAAGCAGTCGAACGCGCGCCGCATCGCCGCGGGCTTCATCCCGGCCGGCGCGATCGAGGAGGAGCTGCGCTACCCGGTCACGACCGGCACCACCGACCACGCGGGTGGCTACGCCGGCGCGATGGCCGAGTTCTACGAGGAGTGCGCCGAGCGGCTCGGCGCCCATCTGGAGGCCGGACGCACCGTCGTCGTGCTGGCCGAGGGCGACCCGATGTTCTACGGCTCCTACATGTACATGCACGACCGGCTCTCCGACCGGTTCGAGACCGAGGTCGTGCCCGGGGTCCCGGCGTTCGCCGCGGCCACCGCCGCCGTCGCCGAGCCGCTGGTCCGGCAGACCGACGTCCTGACGATCCTGCCCGGGACGCTGCCCGAGCCCGAGCTGGCCCGGCGCCTCGCCGACACCGACGGCGCGATCATCATGAAGCTCGGCCGCACGTTCCCCGCCGTCCGCTCGGCGCTCGAGCAGGCCGGCCGTATGGACGGGGCTCTTTACGTCGAGCGAGCCTCCATGCCCGAGCAGCGCTGGCTCCCAGTCGCCGACGTCGACCCGGCCACTGTTCCTTATTTCTCCCTCATCGTCGTGCCGGCAACCGGTGGTCGAGTAGCGCCGACGGCCGCGACGCCGCTCGAAACCGCGACCAACGAACTCCTCGTCGTCGGCCTCGGCCCCGGCCCGGACCACTGGCTCACGCCCGAGGTCGAGCAGGCGCTCGCGGAGATCGACCACGTCGTCGGCTACGGACCGTACGTCGAGCGAGTGCCGCAGCGGGCCGGTCTGCAGCGTCACGCATCGGGCAACACCGTCGAGATCGACCGAGCTCGCCTCGCCCTCGACCTCGCGCGCAAGGGCGAACGAGTCGCCGTCGTGTCCGGTGGTGACGCCGGAGTGTTCGGCATGGCGTCGGCAGTATTCGAGGCCGCAGAGGATCCGCTCTATGAGGACGTCGAGATCCGGGTGCTGCCCGGGCTCTCGGCTGTCCAGGCGGTGGCCGCCCGCGCCGGCGCGCCCATCGGTGGAGACTTCGCGGTGCTGAGCCTGTCCGATCGGCTGAAGCCATGGTCGCTGGTCGAACAGCGACTGCGCGCGGTGGCTGAGGCCGACCTCGTGCTGGCGATCTACAACCCGGCCTCGCAGTCACGCACCACTCAGGTCGCCGATGCCCAGGCCGTGCTGCTCGAACGCCGCTCCCCCGACACCGTGGTCGTCGTCGGCCGTGACGTCGGCCGGGCCGAGGAGTCGCTGACCGTCACCACGCTGGGCGACCTCGATCCCGCGTCGATCGACATGAAGTGCCTGATCATCGTGGGTGCGAGCGGCACCCGCGTCACGTCGTCCGGACGCGTCTGGACGCCCCGATCCACACCCACGGAGGAACGAGCATGACAGTCAAGCGGGCCTTCTGGCAGGCGGTCGAGGTCATCCACGACGTCGTCTACTTCGCGCCGGACACCAAGCAGCGGTACGAGGCGATCGGGCTCAAGGGCTACTGGATGGGCTACACCGCATCGCGCTCGGCCGCGCTCGGCACGCCCGGTCCTGAGGTCGTCGTCGCACTGTTCCACGGCTTCGCTCCACGGCTGATCGGCCGGGCCCTCCCGGATGCGTGGTCGATGGCGGACCGCGACGACATCCTCGCCACCCGTCTCGATCTCGCCCGCGACGCCCTTGCCCCCGGCCTGGCCGACGCGGACGTCGAGCGCCTCGCCAAGGAGCTCACCTCGATCTGGACGTCCCTCGACTACGCCGGGAAGGGACTGGCCGCCGCGCACACGTCGCTGCCGATCCCCGACGACCCGATCGGGCGACTGTGGCACGCGACCTCGATCCTGCGGGAGTACCGGGGCGACTGCCACGTCGCGATCCTCACCGCGGCCGGCCTCGACGGTGGCGCCGCCAACGCGCTTGCGGTCGCCGACGGACGAGTGCCTGCGACGCAACGGGAGATGCGCGGCTGGACCGAGGAGGAGTGGGCCGAGGCGTACGAACGCCTGCGCCGTCGTGCGTGGACCGACGAGTTCGCCACCATCACCGAGAGTGGTCGGGCGGCCCGCGCGCAGATCGAGGACGCCACCGATCGGGTGTCCGCCAGCAGCTTCGACGAGGAGGCCCAGGCCCGCACGATCACGCTGGAGGACGCGCTGGTCGCGGCTGCCCGCGGGGTCGAGGCTTCCGGTGCCCTGCAATTCCCGAATCCCGTTGGGGTCCGCGCGCCATAGTTCTGCTCTACATTGAGTCACCGTGAAAACTCCCCCCGTCATCCGCATTGCCGTCGCCGCAGGACTCTTGCTGGCCGGCATGGGCCTCGCGTCACCGGCGTCAGCCGCCACCGAACCCCGTCCGCAGCAACACGGCCGCTGGCTCGTCGACCCCGACGGCCGGGTGCTGACGCTGCACGGCGTGAACATGGTCACCAAGGCGGGCAACTACGCTCCGTCGTCCACCGGGTTCGGCGCCGACGACGCCGCCTTCCTCGCCGATCAGGGCCTGACGACCGTGCGACTCGGGTTGATCTGGAAGGCCGTCGAGCCGTCACCGGGCCAGTACGACGACGCCTATCTCGCCAATCTCAAGCAGACGACCGAGCTGCTCGCCGCCGAGGGCATCTGGACGTTGCTGGACTTCCACCAGGACCTCTACAACGAGAAGTACCAGGGCGAGGGAGCGCCCGACTGGGCCGTGCAGGACAACGGCCTGCCGAACAACCCGAAACTCGGCTTCCCGTTCAACTACTTCGTCAACCTCGCCCTGAACCGAGCCTTCGACAACTTCTGGAAGAACGCGCCGGGACCCGGTGGCGTCGGCCTGCAGGACCGCTACGCGGCAGCGTGGCGCCACGTCGCCGAGTACTTCAGTGCCACGCCCGGGGTGATGGGCTTCGACCTGCTCAACGAGCCCTGGCCAGGCACCACCTATGCCCTCTGTGCCAACCCGTTCGGGTGCCCCGCCTTCGACCGGAAGCTGAGCGCCTTCTCCCAGCGCGTGACCGACGCCATCCGGACCGTCGATCCGGACACGGTCGCCTACTACGAGCCCAACGTGCTGTTCAACAGCGGTGCCCGAACGTCGGTGAAGGTCGCCGGCGACAACCTTGGGTTCTCGTTCCACGACTACTGCCTCGCCGACCTGATCGGCGGGACCATCCCCCTCGGTGTCGACCGCCCGGTGTGCCTCACCCTCGACCGTCTCCTCTGGTCGAACGTGGAGCGGCACGTCAACGCACGTTCCGTGACGCCCTTGCTCACCGAGTTCGGCGCTTCAGACAACCTCACGAGCCTCAAGGACATGGTCGATCGCGCCGCCCAGCACCGCATCGGCTGGCAGTACTGGGCCTACTGCGGCTGCGGCGATCCGACCACGACCGGTGCGGGTGACAAGCAGGCGCTCGTGCTCGACCCGCAGCAGACGCCGACCGGTTCGAACGTCAAGACTGCCAAGCTCGGAGCGCTCGCCATCCCACACCCGACCGCGGTGTCCGGAACACCGACGTCCTACGTGTTCAACCGCACCACAGGCCGCTTCACGTTGACGTACTCAACAGCGAAGGCCGCGGGCGGCGGAAACTTCGCCACCGGTTCGCAGACGACCGTCGCGCTGCCGGCGATCCAGTACCCGAACGGCTACACGGTCAGCGTCACGGGCGCGACGGTCACGTCAGCCCCGAACGCTCCCGAGCTCGTGCTGGAGCAGGGGGCGGGCACGGCGCCGATCCAGGTCACCGTGACCAAGAACTGACCTCAGCGCTTCGCGGAGCGGTCCCGGTCCGCCGAGTACAGGTAGGACTCGCCGGCTGAGCCGCGGGCCAGCGCACGACCGACGAGGATGACGGCTGCCTGACGGAGGCCGGTTTCCTCGACCTGGTCGGCGATGTCGGCCAGGGTGCCGCGCAGCACCTGCTCGGACGGCTGGGAGGCGTTGGCCACCACAACAACGGGACAGTCGTCGCCGTAGTGACCGACCAGCTCGGCCGCGAGCTCGCGAGTGCGGGTGATGGCCAAGTGCAGCACGATCGTCGCGCCCGTGCGGGCGAACTCGGCCAACGCCTCGCTGTCCGGCATCGCCGTGGACCTGGCCTGGGTGCGGGTGAGCACGACGGACTGCACCAGCTCGGGCACGGTGAGCTCGGCGCCGACGATCGCCGCCGCAGCAGCGTAGGCCGGCACGCCAGGGGTGACGTCCCACGGAACACCGGCGTCGTCGAGCCGGCGGGTCTGCTCGTGCAGCGCCGAGTAGATCGACGGGTCACCTGAGCACAGTCGCACGACGTCGAGATCGTCACGATGGGCATCGACCATGGCCGCGGTGATCTGGTCGAGGTCGAGATCCTGGGTGTCGACGAGCCGCGCGTCGTCACGGCAGTGGCCGAGCACGGCGGCGTCGAGATAGGTGCCCGCGTAGACGCAGACGTCGGCGGCGCGAATCAGCTCGACGGCACGCAGGGTCAGGAGGTCGGCCGCGCCGGGACCCGCACCGACGAAGTGGACGGTCACGGCCCCATCCTCATGGCCGAGTGACCGACCACTGAGTGATCGCCCGTGACGGCGTCCACCCGGTGAACGAGCCGATCGGTGCAGCGTGCTCGACATGCAACCGAGTGAGCTCGCCGCCCTGAGTGGCGTAACGCTCGGCGATCAGGCGCTCGGTCTCCAGCGTCACGCCGTGGACGACGAGCCGTCCACCGGAACCGAGGGCGTCCCAGCAGGCGTCGAGCAGGCCGGGCTCGGTGGCTCCGCCGCCGACGAAGATCGCGTCGGGGGCTTCGAGTCCGTCCAGCGCCTCCGGGGCGTGACCTTCGACGACGACGAGCCCCGGCACTCCGAGGGCCGCGGCGTTCGACTCGATGCGCTTGGCCCGGTCCTCCCGCGCCTCGACGGCGATCGCACGACAGGTCGGGTCCGCGCGCATCCACTCCACCGCGATCGAACCGGCACCGGCGCCGACGTCCCAGAGCAGCTGGCCGGGGACGGGCGCAAGACGTGCGAGAGCCGACGCGCGGAGGTCGCGCTTCGTGATCTGGCCGTCATGGTCGAAGGCGTCGTCCGGGAGGCCGGCCGTCCAGCCGAGGACCGGCCCACCGACGCAGGTGATGGCGACCAGGTTGAGGGTCGGTGCCGTCGTCTCGCCCCAGGTGGACGCGACACCGTCGACCCGCGACTCGTCGTCCGAGCCGAGATGAGCGAGGACGGTCATGGTGCTGGTGCCATAGCCGGCCTCGGTGAGCAGACGAGCGACCTGGACCGGGGTCGATCCGTCCACCGAGAGCACCAGCACCCGTCGGCCCGGCGCAAGGTGGCGCGGAAGCGTCCGGTGGTCGCGGACGACCTCCACCGTCTCAGCGGCCCAGCCCAGCCAGGCGCGGGCGACGGCGACCGACGAGACGGCAGGCAGGATCTCGACGGCATCAGTGCCCAGCAGCTCGACCAACGTCGAGCCGATGCCGGACACCAGCGGGTCGCCCGATGCCAGCGCGACGACACGGCGCCCGACCAGCTCGTTGAGCAAGGCGGGGAGACCGGCACGCAGCGGCGACGGCCACGGCCGACGTTCGGCGCTGATGTCGTCCGGCAGCATGTCCAGGTGCCGCTCGCCGCCGAGCACGACCTCCGCCGACTCGACCGCCGCACGGCGCGAGGCGTCCAGCCCCGTCCATCCGTCGGCGCCGATGCCGACGACGACCACTGCGGTCTCCATGAGGTCTGAGGCTACCGGCCTACGATGGCTCGGTGTTGACCGCCGACGACGCCTTGCCGCACCGGCCGCGGCGGGTGGTGGTGGCCGGGACGACCGGGTCCGGCAAGACGACGCTCGCCCGACGCATCGGTGCCACGCTCAAGCTCCCCGTCACCGAGATGGACGCCCTCCACCACGGCCCGGCCTGGACACCGCGGCCGGAGTTCATGGCCGACGTGGAGGCGTACAGCTCGGCCAACGCCTGGGTGTCCGAGTGGCAGTACCCCGACGCTCGCGAATTGCTGGCCGATCGGGCCGACACGATGGTCTGGCTGGACGTGGCCACGCCCGTCACGATGCTGCGCGTCATGCGACGCACCGTCGTGCGACGCCTCCGCGACGAGGAGCTCTGGAACGGCAACAAAGAAGCTCCGCTGCGCACTGTGTTCACCGACCCTGAGCACATCGTGCGATGGGCCTGGCGTACCCGCCACCTGCTCCGCGAACTGGTCCCGGAGGTCGAGGCGACGCACCCGCAGCTCGTCGTCGTTCGACTGCACAACCGCTCGGATGTCGATCGCTTCGTCGCGCACCTGACGGCGGGAGTAGCCTGAACCCGACCAACAGCTCGAGGTGCCCCGCGAGGGGAGAATCGGGAAGCCGGTGAGAATCCGGCACAGGGCCCGCTGCGGTGACTCGGAGGAATCCGGGAAGTCCGAAGACCGGCCTCGAGCTGATCCATGGCGTCAAGGCGGGAGCCCCACGTGCCACATCACTACCCCTTCAGTGCCGTCGTCGGCGCCGACGACATGGCGCTCGCCCTCACCCTCACCACCATCTCGCCTGCCGTCGGCGGCGTGCTCGTGCGCGGCGAGAAGGGCACGGCCAAGTCGACGATGGTTCGCGGCCTCGCCTCCGTGCTGCCGCCCATCGAGGTCATCTCCGGCGACCGGTTCTCGACCGATCCGCACGAGACCCACCCGCTCTCCCCCGACGGTCCCTTCGCCGCCGAATGCACCCACCGAGAGCCGGTCCGTCCGCCTCGTCGAGCTGCCGGTCGGCGCCACCGAGGACCGCGTGCTCGGGTCGCTACACCTGGAGAAGGCGCTCAGCGAGGGCGTCACCACGTACGAGCCCGGGCTGCTGGCGCGGGCGCACCGCGGCATTCTCTACGTCGACGAGGTCAACCTGCTCCACGACCACCTCGTCGACCTGCTGCTCGATGCCGCCGCCATGGGCCTCTCGACGGTGGAGCGTGACGGCGTCTCGATCGAGCACGCCGCCCAATTCGTGCTGGTCGGAACCATGAACCCCGAGGAAGGAGAGCTCCGACCACAGCTGCTCGATCGGTTCGGGCTCACCGTCGAAGTGTCGGCCCCACGTGACCCCGCGTTGCGGGTCGAGGTGGTCAAGCGCCGGCTGGCCTACGAGGCCGACCCCGCCGGATTCGCTGCCCGCTTCGCCGACGACGAGGCCGAGCTCACCGACCGCATCCAGGTCGCGCAGAAGCTCGTCGCCGAGGTCCAGCTGAGCGAGTGGGCCCTCACCAAGATCGCCCAGATCTGCGCGGCGTTCGAGGTCGACGGCATGCGTGCCGACATCGTCACCGCTCGGGCCGCGGCCGCGCACGCCGCATGGAACGGCCGCACCGACGTGCTCAAGGAGGACGTCCGCGCCGCCGCACGACTCGCCCTGCCGCACCGACGCCGCCGCAACCCGTTCGACGCACCGGGCATCGACGAGGACCTGCTCGACGCGATCCTCGACGACGACGACGAACCCGAGCCCCCGCCGCCACCTCCTCCCGGCGATGACGACGACACCCCCCTCCAGGACGGACCCGAGCCTGCAGAAGGTGACGCCAACCCGCCGGAGTCGCCTCCGTCGGAGCGGGAGGCACCCGCGTCCGGCAGCAAGGTGCAGGACGTGACGGTCGACGCGCCGGGCCAGCCATACCGCCCGCGGCTGTTCACCGTCGCCGGCACCGGAGCCGGCGAGTCCGGGCATCGATCTCGCGCGGTGACGCAGGACGGCCGTCGCATCGGCGCCGAACGTCCCGGCGTCCGCACCGGCTCGATCCACCTCACCGAGACCATCCGCGCCGCGGCCCCGCACCAGAGCAGCCGCGAGCGGGTCGGCACGCGCATCGCGTTCCGGGGCGACGACCTGCGGGTCGCGGTCCGCGAAGGACACGAGTCGAACCTCGTGCTGTTCTGCGTCGACGCCTCCGGGTCGATGGCCGCCCGGCGTCGCATGGAACAGGTCAAGACCGCGATCCTCTCCCTGCTGCTGGACGCCTACCAGCGACGCGACAAGGTCGGGCTCATCACGTTCCGCGCCGGCGAGGCCACCCTTGCGCTGCCGCCCACGTCGTCCGTCGACATCGCCGCGACCCGACTCGAAGAACTCCCCGCGGGCGGACGGACGCCGCTGGCCGAGGGCCTGCTCAAGGCCGCCGAGACGCTACGGCTCGAGCACGTCCGTGACCCGCGCCGCCGGCCGCTGCTCGTCGTCGTCACCGACGGCCGGGCCACCCATGGCCCCGATCCACTGGCCCGTGCTCACGAGATGGCCGCCCACCTGGCCGACACCGGCGTCTCCGCGGTGGTCATCGACTGCGAGACCGGCACGTTCCGCATGGGCCTCGCCCATCAGCTCGCCGACCACCTGATGGCCGAGTACGTGCCGCTCGGCGACGTCAACGCCACCGCTCTGACCAACGTCGTGAAGGGTGCAGCCTGATGCCGAAGGGTCAGCCGCTCACCGTCCCCGACGACGGCCTCACCACGAAGCAACGCCGCAATCAGCCGCTGCTGATGGTGCACACCGGGAACGGCAAGGGGAAGTCGACCGCCGCGTTCGGCTTGGCTCTGCGTGCCTGGAACCAGGGCTGGGACATCGGCGTCTTCCAGTTCGTGAAGTCGGCCAAGTGGCGCATCGGAGAGCAGACCGTGCTCGAACGCCTCGCCGAGCTGCACGACGAGACCGGCGCGGGTGGGCCGATCGAGTGGAACAAGATGGGCTCCGGCTGGTCGTGGTCGCGCAAGGAAGGCTCCAACGACGATCATGCAGCCGACGCCGCCGAGGGCTGGCAGGAGATCAAGCGGCGCCTCGCCGAGGAACGGCACGACCTCTACGTGCTCGACGAGTTCACCTACCCGATGACATGGGGCTGGGTCGACGTCGACGACGTCATCGAGACGCTCGCCCAGCGACCCGGGCACCAGCACGTCATCATCACCGGCCGCGGCGCAGACCCCCAGCTCGTCGAGATCGCCGACTTGGTCACCGACATGCAGCACGTCAAGCACCCGTTCGACCACGGCCAGAAGGGTCAGAAGGGCATCGAATGGTGAGCTTGCCCCGATTGGTGATCGCCGCCCCGGCGTCCGGTCACGGCAAGACGACGGTCGCCACCGGCCTGATGGCGGCGCTGCGCCGGGCCGGCCACACCGTGTCGGGCCACAAGGTCGGGCCCGACTACATCGATCCCGGCTACCACTCGCTCGCCACCGGCCGTCCCGGCCGCAACCTCGACCCGCATCTCGTCGGCGAGGAACGGCTCGTCCCGCTGCTGCTGCATGGCGCTGGTGCTGGATCTGACGCCGCCGCGTCGGGCGGAGCCGACATCGCGATCATCGAGGGCGTCATGGGCCTCTACGACGGGCAGATCGGTGGCGACGGGTTCGCCTCGACCGCGCACGTCGCGACGGTGACGAAAACGCCGGTCGTGCTGGTCGTCGACATCTCGCACGCGTCCCGGTCGATCGCCGCAGTCGTGCAGGGCATGGTCGCGTACGACCCCGCCGTGCAGATCGTCGGCGTCATCCTCAACAAGGCCGGCTCGCAGCGCCACGCCGACGAGGTGTGCCGAGCGCTCGAGCCGATCGACATACCCATCCTCGGGGTGCTGCACCGCGACGACGGCATCGTCGCCCCCTCGCGTCACCTCGGCCTCGTGCCCGCCGCCGAGCGCGACGACGCCGTCCACGCCCTCGACCGCCTGGCCGTCCGGATCGCCCAGTCCGTCGACCTCGAGCAGGTCGTCCGGCTGGCCCACGAAGCCCCCGGACTCGATGCCGAGCCGTGGTCACCCGACCTCGCTCTGCCCAGTGATCGACGTCCGGTCGTCGCCGTGGCCGGTGGACGCGCCTTCACGTTCCGCTACGCCGAGACCACCGAGCTGCTCACCGCGGCCGGCTGCGAGGTCGTGACGTTCGACCCGCTCACCGACGAGGCTCTGCCCGAGGGCACCGCGGGCCTCTACCTGGGCGGCGGATTCCCCGAGGTGCACGCCGCCGGCCTGTCCGCCAATGCTCCGCTCCGTGCTGCCCTGCTCGACGCCGTGCAGGCGGGCGTGCCGACGGTCGCCGAGTGTGCCGGCCTCCTCTACCTGTGCCGCAGCGTCGACGGCGCGCCGATGGTCGGCGCGATCGACGCGGAGGCTCGCATGACTCCGCGCCTCACCCTCGCCTACCGCACCGTCGTCACATCGTCGGACCAATTGCTCGCCGCAGCCGGCACCGAGATCACCGGCCACGAGTTCCACCGCACCGTCGTCGAGCCCGCCGGCGATGTCGCCACCGAGACCCTGCACGCCACCTACTTGCACACGCACTGGGCCGGCCACCCCGAGATGGCCCGGCGCTTCGCCGCCGCAGCCCACGCGTACGTCCCTACAGTCAGCAACTCATCGGTGGTCGAGTTCCCCGCGAGGAACGACACCATTGGGGGCACCTCCCGCGAGCGGCAGCGATTGGGGGAATCGAGACCACATCCCGACCCACTGCGACATCACGGGGATGCCGAGCTGGGCGAGGGGCTGGTCGACTTCGCGGTCAACGTCCACGACGGGCCGCGGCCGGAGTGGCTCGACGACGCCCTCCGGGCGAGCCTCGACGAGGTGGGCCACTACCCGGATGCCCGCGAGGCGGAGGTGGCGATCGCCAGACGGCACGGCCGCGAACCGTCCGAGGTGCTCGCCACCGCCGGAGCGGCTGAGGCGTTCGCACTGATCGCCCGGGCCCGCGAGTGGACGCGACCCGTCGTCATCCATCCCCAGTTCACCGAGCCGGATGTTGCGCTCACCGTGGTCGGTCAGCCGCCCGAGCACGTGCTGCTCGACACCGGCGCGGGCTTCGCCGTGGACCCAGCCCTCGTCACCGACGATGCCGACCTCGTGGTGGTCGGCAACCCGACGAACCCCACCAGCGTCCTGCACCCGGAGTCGACATTGCGCGCGCTGGCTCGACCGGGCCGCATCGTCGTGGTCGACGAGGCGTTCATGGACTCCGTGCCGGGTGAGCAACACTCGCTGGCGTCCGCTCGCATCCCGGGCGTGGTGGTCGTCCGGAGCCTGACGAAGCTGTGGTCCATCCCCGGTGTCCGAGCCGGCTATGTCCTGGCCGAGCCGACCGTCATCGCTGAGCTGCGTGTGCAGCAGTCGCCGTGGTCGGTGTCCACGACGGCCGCGGCCGCGATGATCGCGTGCTCCGGCGAAGAGGCGGTCGCGGAGGCCGCGTCCCGCGCCACCCGTCTCGCCCAGCACCGTGCCGTGCTCGTCGACGGACTCGCCGAGCTCGGCGTCGAGGTCGTCGCCGACCCGGCCGGGCCGTTCGTTCTGGCCAGGGTGGGTGACGGCGTGCACGCCCGACTGCGCTCCGCGGGCTACGCGGTGCGTCGAGCCGACACGTTCCCGGGGCTCGACAGCACCTGGGTCCGCATCGCGGTGCGACGACCCGACACCACCCGCAAGCTGCTCGCGGTCCTGCGAACCGAGGGAGGGGCCCGATGACCTCGAGGGAGCCCCGCGTGGGAGAGCGCATGGGGGTCGTCACGCTGGTCGGTGGCGGACCCGGCGATGCAGGTCTGGTCACGGTCGCCGGGCGGGACGCGATCGCCGGAGCGGATGTCATCCTCACCGACCGCCTCGTGCCGCAGGCCGCGCTGGAGTGGGCTCGGCCGGATGCCGAGATCATCGATGTCTCCAAGGTGCCCGGTGGTCGTTCCACCGACCAAGCCGAGATCAACCGGCTGCTGATCGAACACGCGAAGGCCGGCAACGACGTCGTCCGGTTCAAGGGCGGGGATTCCTTCGTCTTCGGACGTGGCGGAGAGGAGCTGGTGGCTTGTGCCGACGCCGGGATCGAGGCTCGGGTGATCCCCGGGGTCAGCTCGGCCACCGCCGTTCCCGCGGTCGCCGGCATCCCGCTCACGCACCGCGGACTCACCCAGGCGTTCACCGTCGTCTCCGGGCATGTGCCGCCCGGACACCCGGACTCCACCGTCGACTGGGCCGCCCTCGCCAGCGCCGGCTCGACCATCGTCGTGCTGATGGGAGTGCGTACCCTTTCCGCGATCACCGCCGCGCTCGTCGACGGAGGGCTCGACCCGTCCACCCCAGCGGCGGTGATCATCGACGGCAGCCTGCCGAGCCAGCGGGTCGTCCGCGCCGACCTCGCCAGCATCGCGAAGGCTGCGCACCTGGCCGGCATCCGCCCACCCGCGGTCACCGTGATCGGTGACGTCGCCGCACTCGACTTGCCGGGGCTCGATTCTTCTGGGCACGACGCGTGATCTTCTGGGTCCGCCACGGTCAATCGACGTGGAATGCCATCGACCGCATGCAAGGTCATGCGCTGTCGCCGCCGCTCACCGACCTCGGACGCACCCAGTCCGTGCAGGCTGCCGATGCCCTGGTCGACCGGGGCGTCGTCCAACTGCTCACCTCACCGGCAGCCCGAGCCCTCGAGACCGCCACCATCATCGGCGATCGACTACGCCTGGGGGTCGTCATCGAGCCGCTGCTGTTGGAGAAAGGACTCGACGAGGACGTCGTCGAAGTCGTGGCCCGAGTGCAGGAGCTGCTCGCGTTGGACCTCCCCGACCACACCGTCGCAGTGAGCCACGGGGACACGATCGGACTCGCCGTCGCCCTGCTGAGTCGCACCTCGTTGACCCCTCCGACCAACGGCAGCGTCATCAGTGTCGACCCCGAGACCAGAGCCGTCAGCATCACCGAGGCGAGCCGTTGACCCCCACCCGGTTCGCGGGTCTAGGATGAAATCGCCACGCCCGAGGAAGCCGGTGAGACTCCGGCACAGTCGCGCTACTGTGACACCGCCCCATGATCGACACGGTCGGTGAAGTCAGACCCGACGGCTTGGTTTGCCCAACTATCAGGGACGCACGTATCCCGTCAGGAGCACACATGTCACAGGCCTCCATCGCTTCCCCAACCATCGGCGCAGTGCCCGAGATCGAGATCCCCTCGATTCCGATAGCGCAGCTCGCCCCGTGGGCGGCTTTCGTCTTCCTCGCCGCGGCCATCGTCTTGTTCTTCATCAGCGCCGACCAGGGCATCATCTCGATCCCCGCTGGCAATGCCGTCCACGAGTGGGTCCACGACGGACGCCACCTGCTCGGCTACCCCTGCCACTGATCGACCCCTCCCCTGGAGCCGGCGCTGACGACAGCGTCCGGCCCCGTCGCGCTACTCGAACGGACACCCTCATGACCCCACGCAACTTCCTGGTTCGCGGACTCCTCGCGGGCCTGATCGCCGGATTCTTCACCTTCGCCGTCGCCTTCACGGTCGGTGAGCCACAGGTCGACGCCGCCATCGCGGTGGAGGAAGCCGCCGCTGCCCACGCAGCCGAGCACGCCGAGAATCCACCCGCCGATGGCCACACGCACGAGGATCCCGGCACGGAGGTGTCGCGCGAGAACCAATCCACCTGGGGACTCGCCACCGGCACCTTCGCGGTCGCGATCACCCTGGGCGGCGTGGTCGGACTCGTCTCGGCCTTCGCCGCCGGCCGGCTCGGACGACTCCGCCCGAGCCAGTCGACCGCTCTCGTCGCGCTGATCGGCTTCGTCGCCCTCGGACTCGTGCCCTTCCTCAAGTACCCCAGCACGCCGCCGGCCGTCGGCAACGAGGACACGATCGCGTCCCGCACGCTCGAGTTCTTCTCGATGCAGGGCATCTCGGTCCTGGCTGCCATCGGTGCCGTGGTGCTGGCGCTGCGACTGATCAAGACGATCGGCACCTATCGCTCGCTGGTCGTCGCGGGGGCGTCGTACCTCGTCGTCGTCATCGTCGCCGGATTGCTGCTGCCCACCGTCAACGAGATCGGCGAATTCCCCGGCGACACGCTCTGGTTCTTCCGTCGTGCATCGCTGATGACGCTGGCCACGATGTGGGGTGTGATCGGGATCGCCCTCGCCGGACTCATCGGCCGGCTGTACGACCGCGAGTCGGCCGCTACCGCCCGCCACGACCTGGCCAAGAGCCTGTGAACACCGTCGAGCCCCCCTCGGCCGAGGTTCGAGTCCGGGCGGCCGAACGTCTGGCCGGCCTGGCCACTCCCGCGGGCGCCCTCGGCCGGCTGGGTGACCTGGCCGTCTGGGTCGCAGCCACCCAAGGTGCCGTTCCGCCCGAGCCGATCGATCGCGTCCGCGCGGTCATCTTCGCCGGCGACCACGACGTCGCCGACCACGGCGTCTCGGCGTATCCGAAGGCGGTCACGCCGGCCATGGTGCGCACGTTCCTGGCCGGACGAGCCGGCGTCTCGGTGCTCGCCGCCCAGCACGGCGTCACCGTGCGGGTGCTCGACATCGGCGTCGACGACGACCTCGAGGGAGTTGCCCCGGCCGTGCAGGCGTTCAAGATCAAGCGCGGCGCCGGCGCCATCCACGTCGAGGATGCGATGACGACGGCCGAGACGCATGCCGCCCTCGAGGCGGGTGCTGCGGTGGCCGCGGAGGAGATCGCTGCCGGCGCCCAGCTGCTGGTCAGCGGCGACATGGGCATCGGCAACACCACGCCGGCAGCGGCGCTCATCGCGGCCTCGCTCGGGATGCCCGCGGTTGAGGTCACCGGGCGCGGCACCGGCATCGACGAAGCCGGGCTGGCCCACAAGATCGACGTGGTGCAGGCCGCGCTCGACCGCGCCGGCGAACGCGCCGATGACCCAGTCGACATCCTGACGGCACTCGGCAGCGCCGACATCGCGGCCGCCGCCGGCTTCATGGTCGCGGCCGCCCGCGCCGGCGTCCCGGTGCTGCTCGACGGGCTGATCTCCGTGGCCTCGGCACTGATGGCCGAACGCCTCGCACCCGGCGCCGCCGCGTGGTTCGCCGCTGGGCACCGGTCCACGGAACCCGCGCAGACGCTCGCCCTCGACAAGCTCGGCCTCGTGCCGGTACTCGATCTCGGCATGCGGCTCGGCGAGGGAAGTGGTGCAGTTGCTGCCGTACCCCTCGTCCGCTCCGCGGCTCTCCTGCTCCGCGACGTCGCCCTGCTCGCCGACCTCGACCTCGGCTGACCATGAGGAGTCGCCTGCCGGACGCCTGGCGGCTCTCCGTCGGGACGCTGACGGCGATCCCCATGCGTGCGCCGACGCGAGTCGATCGCGACACCGCCGGCCTCGCGATGGTCCTCGCACCGGTGGCCGTGGTGCCGTTGGGCGTCCTGGTCACTTTCGTGCTGTGGGGTGGCAGTGAGCTCGGCCTGAATCCGCTCGCTGTCGGTCTGCTGGGTGTCGGTGCGCTCGCGCTCGGCAGCCGCGCTTTCCACCTCGACGGCCTGGCCGACACCGCCGACGCCCTCACGGCGTCGTACGACCGGGAGCGCTCGCTCGAGGTGATGAAGTCAGGTGCGGCGGGGCCCGCCGGCGTGGCCGCGCTCGTCGTGGTGCTCGGCGTCCAGTCCGTTGCGCTGGGCGTGCTGATCGCTTCCGGCATCGGTCTCGTCGCCGCCGGTGTCCTGGTGTGCTTCTCCCGTGCAGCCCTGACGATCACTTGTGCTCATGGTGTGCCAGCCGCCCGCTCCGACGGGCTCGGCGCCGCCACCGCGCACAGCGTTCCGCGTCCCATAGCCGTGGTGGCCTGGTCGGCCGCGGCGGCCATCTCGGCGGCCGTGGTCGACTACTCGGGCGGCACGTGGTGGCACACGGTGATCGGTTTCGCCGTCGCAGCCGCGATCGTCGGGCTGCTCGTGCTCCGCGCCGTTCGGCGTCTTGGCGGCGTCACCGGCGACATCTACGGTGCCGCGATCGAGATCTGTCTGGCAGCCCTGCTGCTGTCAGCGTAGATTCGAACGATGAGCCCCTCCGACGACGACATCCGCCGCGACCTGCAGCGGGTCGAGCAGCTGATCGATTCGCTGTCCCGCCAGGAGAGCGACTGGACCGAGGAAACCCCCGACAACGCCGATGCCGCCAGCGACCTCACCAGCGCCGCGGAGGACGAGGCGGTGCTCGAGCAGCTGCGTGAGCGACGCGACCGCCTGAAGGCGCAGCTGAGTGACGACTGACGACACCGTCGGTCCGCCCGCCTCCTAGATCGACAGGGCGCGACCAGCGACGACGAAAAGCACCTCGTCGCACTCGGCAGCGAACCGCTGGTTGACAATGCCGAGGAGGTCGCTGAAGATCCGACCGGACCGGCGCTCGGGGATGATGCCCATGCCCACCTCGATCGTCACCAGCACCACGGTGCGCTCGGTGCGGGCCAGGGCGTCGACGGCGTCGTCGAGCCGGCCGAACAGCACCTGCTCCCACTCCTCGCGGATGGTGTCCCACCCGTCCAGCTCGTCGATTTGAGCCGTCAGCCAGGTGCCGAGGTCATCGATGAGCAGGGCGCCATCACCCTCAGCGATGGCGGTCGCCAGATCGCGCGACTCGAGCGTCTCCCAATGGCCGGGGCGGCGGGACCGATGCATGGCGACGCGGGCGGCCCAGTCAGGATCAGAGTCCTCATCAGCGGTGGGGCCAGGCGCGAGATAGGTGACGCCGGGCGCCGCAAGCAGCAGCGACTCGGCATGGAACGACTTGCCAGAGCGGACGCCGCCCGTCACCAGGACCTTCATGCCACCTCGCCACCGTCGGGGGCTTACCCTCGGACACGATAACGGCTCCGGCCGCCCGGTAGGAGGACTCGCTCATGCAGGCACACTCCCTGGGGCTGGTCGCCGGGTTCGCAGCCGACCGGCTCCTCGGCGATCCGGCCACCCGTCATCCGATCGCCGCGTTCGGCCGCGTCGCCAGCGAAGTCGAGCACCGCATCTGGGCGGACGACGTCGGCACCGGGGCCGCATACACGGGCTTGCTCGTCGGGGGCGCCGGTGTGGTCGGAATGGTGGTCACTGGGGCCACCCGCAGGCGTCCGTTCCTGCGGTTCGTCGCGATCGCAGCCGCCACCTGGGCGGTGCTCGGTGGGCGCTCGCTCGGGCGCGAGGCCGACGCCGTTCGCGGCCACCTCGCCGACGACGACCTCCCAGCAGCCCGACGCCGACTGACCCATCTCGTCGGCCGCGACACCGAAGCGCTCGACGAGGGCGAGATCTCACGGGCCGTCGTCGAGTCGGTCGCAGAGAACACGTCCGACGCCGTCGTCGCCCCACTGCTCGCCGGCGCCGTCGCCGGGGTTCCGGGTTTGCTCGTCTATCGCGCGGCCAACACGCTCGACGCGATGGTGGGGCACCGTGGCGAGCGCTACGACCGATTCGGACGTGCGTCCGCGCGTCTCGACGACCTGCTCAACCTGTTCCCGTCGCGGGTGTCGGCGCTGCTCGCCGCGGCGCTCGCGCCGGTCGTCGGCGGCGACACCAGGCACGCGCTCGGCGTGTGGCGGCGCGACGCCCCGCATCACCCGAGTCCGAATGCCGGCCCAGTCGAGGCGGCCTTCGCCGGCGCGCTCGGTGTGCGACTCGGCGGCGTCAATACCTATCGCGACCGGGTGGAGGACCGCCACTCGCTCGGCGACGGTCGAGCGGTCGAGGCCGACGACATCGCCCGATCGGTCCGCCTGGCGGAGCTGGTCGGCGCGGCCGCGCTGGGAATCGCTGTTGTCATTGCTGGGCGACCCAGTCGGCAGCGGCCTGCGGGTCGCTGACGGCGTCGATTCCGGCCGGGCTCGGCCCACGGCGGACGATGACCACCGCGGCGGCGCGCTCGGCAGCGACGGCCATCTTCGACCAGGTGAAGGACCCACCTGAATCCTTGGTGACGACGACATCAACGTCGTGGTCGTCGAACAACGCGCGCTCGTCGTCGATCAGGTACGGACCGCGACTGAGCAGGAGCGTCCACGAGTCCGGGAGCTCGATGACCGGCGCGTCCACGGCACGCACCAGCGTCGGGCGGTCGCCCAGCGGCCCGACGAAGTGGTCGAGGGACTGCCGGCCCACGGTGAGGAACGGGTGACTGCCGAGCCGGGCGGCTGCGGCGGCCCCGGCGTCGTGATCGTCAACCCACTGCCAGGTTTCGGCGCCGGGAGCGTCCGACCAGCCCGGACGCTCGAGCCGCAGCAACGGGACGCCGTCAGCCGTGCAAGCGGCGACCGCGTTGGCCGTCATGCCCTGGGCGAACGGGTGGGTGGCGTCGACGACCGCAGTGACGCGGTTCTCCAGCAGGAATGCCCGCAGCCCGGACACGCCGCCGAAGCCACCCATGTGCACGGCACCGACAGGCAGCCGCGGCCGCGCAACCCGGCCCGCAAGCGACGACACGAAGCGCGTGCCAGCGGCGTCCAGCAGCTTCGCCAGCTCCCGCGCCTCGGCCGTGCCGCCGAGAACGAGGATCATGTGGGAGTGCCGGGAGGCAGCAGCGGGACATGCGGGGCACCGTCGCGAGCCAGGTGAAGCAGCGCATCGACGTCGAGGTGCTTCTGCGCGAGGTCGCCGAGAAGGTCGAGGCGGGCGGCCCGCGCAGCAGCGAAGCTCGCCGACGACGGGACGAACTCGCGGTCCGCGAACGCGGCGGCATCGGTGAGGAACGCGCGACGGAACTCGTCCGACTCCAAGCTCCCGTGGTGCATGGTCCCGAACACCGACTCGTCGCGGGCCCCGCCGAGGAACTCGTCGACGTCGCCGAGCTCGACGCGACCGTGATGGATCTCGTAGCCACCCTCGTCATGCAGGTCCAGGACCTTGTCCGGCCCGAACGTCGTCGTGACGTCGAGCAGCCCGAGCCCCGCGACCTCGGCGCCACGCACGCCCTCGACGCCGTCAGGATCGCTGATCGTCCGGCCGAGCATCTGGAACCCGCCGCAGATGCCGAGCACCGGGCGACCGGCGTCGACGTGGTCGAGCACGGCCAGGTCGAGCCCGCGGGCCCGCAGCCAGCTGAGGTCCGGGAGCGTCGCGCGGGTCCCGGGCAGGACGACCAGGTCGGCGTCCGCCATCGACCGGGGGTCGGTGACGAACGTGACGTCGACACCCGGCTCGATGCCCAGCGCGTCCACGTCGGTGAAGTTGCTGATCCGGGGCAGCCGGATCACGGCGACGCGGAGCGATCCCTCATCGCTCGACCGACGGGTCTCCAGGTCCAGCGCGTCCTCGGAGTCGAGCCACACGTCGGGGCTCCACGGCAGCACCCCGTACATGCGGCGGCCGGTGACCTGCTGCAACCGGTCGAGCCCGGGCCGCAGCAACGTCTCGTCACCACGGAACTTGTTGACGATGAAGCCAGCCATCAGCTGCTGGTCGGCTGCTTCGAGCAGGGCGACCGTTCCGTACATGGCCGCGAACACCCCGCCCCGATCGATGTCGCCGACGACCACCACCGGCATGCGAGCGTGCCGAGCCAGACCCATGTTCACGTAGTCGCCGGCCCGGAGGTTGATCTCAGCCGGGCTGCCGGCGCCCTCGCAGACGACGAGGTCGAACCGGGACGCGAGGTCGTCGTATGCCGCGTACGCCGCCTCGGCCAGGTGCGTACGACCACCGACGAACTCCGATGCGCTGATCTCACCGGCTGGCTTCCCCATCACCACGACGTGGCTGCGCCGATCACCACCCGGCTTGAGCAGCACCGGGTTCATCGCCGCCTCCGGCTCGACCCCCGCGGCGAGCGCCTGCACCCACTGAGCGCGCCCGATCTCTGCGGAGTCATGAGCGGACTCCGCGCCGGGTCCTCGCACGACCATGCTGTTGTTGGACATGTTCTGCGCCTTGAACGGCGCCACCCGCACACCCCGTCGGGCGAAGGCGCGGCACAGCGCCGTCGTGACGATCGTCTTGCCCGCGTCCGACGTCGTGCCGGCAATCAGCAGCGATGGTGTCATCCGTGCAGCCAGCCATGCAGGAGACGGGTGATCCACGGCAGCGCCAGGTAGATCATCACCGGCGTCATGGCGAGCACCGAGAAGAGCACCCGGAGCGGCATCCACACCTCGGCCAGGAACTCCTGCCCGAGGTAGTTGACCAGCAGGCTCAGCGGCAGGAAGACCAGGAAGATCGACACCATCTGCTTCCACCGCGGCGGCGCGCTGGCTGCGGGCCGGAGATCCTGCACGTCGACGTCCGAGGGCTCGTCGAACCAGCCCTCGATTCCCGTGCGCTTCTCCAGCTGGGACTCATCGACGAAACCCTGCGCGGAGTCGAGCCACCACCGGCGCTGGCCCGAGGTCATCCACGTCTCGAGCGCCTGGTGGTCGGCGAAGCGGTAGAGCACATGCCACTCGCTCGACCCGACGGACGGCCGCACCCAGCCCGAGCCGAGGAAGCCGGTGAACCGCTCGGCCAGCTCGGCGCCCGCCCGCAGCCATGCCAGCATCTGGTCCTCCTGCGCCGGATCGACGTGGCGCGTGATCGAGACGGTGACAGGTGCGGTCATGGGCCCAGCCTATGAGCACTGTGCGGCGGCTGACCGGCGCGAGTACTTTGAGCCCATGACGCTGTCAGATGAGCTACGGATCGCCCTCGACGGCAAGTGGCGCCACGTGCGCGAGCAGTCGCGGAGCGACCTGTCGGAGATGGATCTCCTCTTCGACCACGACTTGAGCCTCGACGAGGCGAGGGAGCGCACGTTCCGCCAGCTCAAGGAGCTGGTGCCCACCGGCATGTCGGCGGCTGGATTCCGCGAAGAGCATGGAGGCGGCAACGACCCGGGCATGGCCGTGACCGGCATCGAGATGCTGGCGCAGTTCGACCTGTCCCTCATGGTCAAGGCCGGCGTGCAGTGGGGTCTGTTCGGCGGCGCCGTCGAGAACCTCGGCACTCAGCACCACCACGAGACCTACATCCGCGACCTCATCAACCTCGATCTTGTCGGCTGCTTCGCGATGACCGAGACCGGGCACGGCAGCGACGTCCAGAATCTGGAGACGACGGCCACCTATGACCAGGCCACGCAGGAGTTCGTCATCAACTCCCCGACGCCGAGCTCGCGCAAGGACTACATCGGCAACGCCGGCAAGCACGCGACGATGGCGGCGGTGTTCGCGCAGCTCATCACCCGCGGCGAGACGTACGGCGTGCACTGCTTCATGGTCCCCATCCGGGACGAGCACGGGGAGGACCTCCCCGGCGTCACCACGTCCGACTGTGGCCACAAGGGTGGCCTGGCCGGCGTCGACAACGGGCGCATCATGTTCGACGAGGTGAGGATCCCCCGCCAGAACCTGCTGAACCGGTACGGCCAGGTCGATGAGGGCGGGGCCTACTCCTCGCCGATCGAGGAGACCGGCCGGCGCTTCTTCACCATGCTCGGCACCCTCATCCGCGGCCGGGTGAGCGTGGGCGGATCGGCCAGTGCCTCGGCGGAGGTCGCCCTCACGATCGCCGGACGGTATGCGTTGCAGCGTCGGCAGTTCGGCCCGTCGCCGACGCAGGAGATCCTGCTGGCCGACTACCGCGTCCACCAGCGGCGGTTGCTCCCGCTGATCGCCCGCTCGTACGCCTACCGCTTCGCCCAGAACCAGCTCGTCGCCCGCATGCACCGCCTCCAGCTCGTCGACGACCCCGACCCGATCAAGAAGCGCGAGCTCGAGAGCCGCGCGGCCGGCCTGAAGGTCGTGCAGACCTGGCACGCCTCGCGAGCCATCCAGGAGGCGCGGGAGATGTGCGGCGGCGCTGGCTACATGGGGGCGAACCGGCTCACGACGATCCGCGGCGACGTCGACGTCTTCACCACGTTCGAGGGCGACAACCACGTCCTCCTGCAGCTGGTGGCGAAGGAGCTCCTCACCTCGTACGCGTCCGAGATCGGCGGGCTCGATCCGGTCGGGCTGGTCCGCTTCGCGGCCAGCACGGTCACCGACGTCGTGCGGGAACGCAGCGTGGCGTCCCAGCTCATCCAGCGCCTCATCGACGCCCGGCCCGGCGCCGGAGATCACGACCTGCTCGACCTCGGCACCCAGCTCAGCATGTTCGAGGACCGCGAGGAGCACGTCATCGAGACCGCGGCTCGACGCCTACGACGGGCCTCGGATGCCGACGACGACGAGGCGTTTGCCATCTTCAACGGCGCACAGGACCACGTCATCCGGTGCGCGAAGGTGCACATCGACCGGGTGGTGCTGGAGGCTTTCACCGCCGGCATCGGTCGGTGCGAGGATGAAGAGGCGCAGGAGCTCCTGCGCGACGTCTGCACGCTCTATGCGCTCACCACCATCGAGGACGACCTCGCCTGGTTCATGGGTCACAACCGGCTGACCGACTCACGCGCGAAAGTCGTCACCTCCGAGGTGAACGCGATGCTCGAGAAGCTCCGCCCGCACCTCCTCACCCTCATCGAGGGCTTCGGCGTGCCCGAGAAGGCCTGGGCCACCGAGATGCTGAAGGGCTGACGCCGTGCACCAGATGGCGGCGCGAGTGGCGTTGGTGGCGCTGGCGATCGGCAACGGGGCCACCGGGCTCCTGGCGCGCCTGGATCCACGCGTCTTCTACGACGACTTCCCGTTCGGACGGAGCTGGGTGGCGGCCGACGGACCGTTCAACGAGCACCTGGTCACCGACTTCGGGGCGGCGCTGCTCGCGATCACGGCGCTCTGCCTGGTCGGGGTCTGGTGGCCGACTCGCGAAGTGGTGGTCGCCGCGGCGGTCGCGAACATCGTGCTCGGGGGGTTCCACATCGCGTACCACGCGGGCGTGGCCGACCTGCTGGGCACGACGGACAACGTCCTGAGCTTCACCAGCATCGGCCTGGGCATTCTTCTCGGGCTGCTCCTTCTGCCGCTGTCGCGGGGGCTGCCTGCCGCCCAAACCTCGAAGGCCTAGCCGTCGAAGTCCGCCGAACGCAGCGTGCGCAGCAGCTCGTAGGCCCGCTCCTGGTCGTCGGCGTCCAGTGCCCCGACCGCGAAATCGATGTCGGTGAGCGCCGCAGTGGCGCGCTTGAGGACGCGACGTCCGGCGGGCGTCAGCGACGCCAGGATGCGTCGCCGGTCGGCCGCGTCGACATCGCGGGTGACGAACCCCTGAGCATCGAGCCGGTCGATGAGGTTGGTCACCGACGTGGGGTGCACCATGAGCCGCTCCCCCACCTTGCTCAACGGCAACGAGCCGGTGCGGCTGAACGACAGCAGCACCAGCACCTCGTAGCGCGCGAAGGTGATGCCGAATGGCTTGACCGCGGCATCGAGCGAGGCGAGTACAAGCTGCTGCACCCGCATGATCGACGTCGCGAGCCGCATCGCGCCGTCGTGGCCGATCCGCTCGTTCCACAGCTCCCCAGCGCGCTCGATCGGGTCGAAGGCGAGCGTGTGAGATGCCGTCATGCGCCCAGCCTAGCAAATACTAGGAAGTCCGACTATCGTATGTCCTATGGATGCGCCAAGTTTGTACAAGCCCAGTCATCCCGTTCGCTTCGTCACGTCGTCCGCGCTGTTCGACGGCCACGACGCGAGCATCAACATCATGCGGCGCATCCTCCAGTCGCAGGGTGCCGAGGTCGTGCACCTGGGGCACAACCGTGCGGTCAGCGAGATCGTGGCCGCGGCGATCGAGGAAGACGTCCAGGGCGTGGCGGTCAGCTCCTACCAGGGCGGGCACGTCGAGTACTTCGAGTACCTCGTGGAGTCGCTGCGGGAACAGGGCGCCGGCCACATCAAGGTCTTCGGTGGGGGCGGCGGTGTCATCGTGCCCGAGGAGATCGCTCGCCTGCGCGAGTCCGGCGTCACCATCTTCTCGCCCGAGGACGGTCAGCGCCTCGGGCTCGCGGGCATGATCAACCAGATGATCGAGGCTTGCGACGTCGACCTCTGGGACGTCGAATCGGCCGACGCCGACGCCCTGCTCGCCGGTCAGCGCGGTGCCATCGCCCGCGCCCTCACCGGCGCGGAGACCGGCCGCCTCGACGACGCGCTGCGCTCGGCCGTCCACGAGGCAGCCGAGGCCTCGAACGTCCCGATGCTCGGCATCACCGGCACCGGCGGCTCCGGCAAGAGCTCGCTCACCGATGAGCTCGTGCGCCGTTTCCGTACCGACCAGCAGGACAAGCTCCGCATCGCGGTGCTGGCCATCGACCCGACCCGGCGCAAGGGCGGTGGTGCCCTGCTCGGCGACCGTATTCGCATGAACGCCCTGGACGGCGACCGCGTCTACTTCCGCTCGATGGCCACCCGCGGCGGTCATGAGCACCCGGACCATCTCGACGACGTCATCGCCGTGCTGAAGGCCTCTGGCTTCGACCTCGTCATCATCGAGACGCCCGGCATCGGGCAGGGCGACGCCGGCATCATCCCGTTCGTCGACCGGTCGATGTACGTGATGACGCCAGAGTTCGGGGCACCGTCCCAGCTGGAGAAGATCGACATGCTCGACTTCGCCGACGTCGTCGCCATCAACAAGTTCGAGCGCCGAGGCGCCAAGGACGCGCTGCGCGACGTCGGCCGCCAGCTCGTGCGCAACCACGAGTCGTTCGGCAAGCAGCCTGCGGACATGCCCGTGTTCGGCACGTCGGCCGCCACGTTCAACGACGACGGCGTCACGGCGCTGTACCACTACGTGGCCGGCCTGCTCCGTGAGGACGGACTCGGGCTCGACGAGGGCGTACTGCCGAAGGTCGACACGAAGGTCTCCACCGGCTTCGCGGCCGTCGTGCCACCTGACCGAGTGCGCTACCTGTCCGAGATCGCCGAGTCTGTGCGTGACTACCACGCGGACACTGAGCGCTTCGCCGAGCAGGCCCGGCGCGTGCAGCGGCTCGAAGCCGTCGCGGAAGAGCTCGACAGCGACGACCTCACCCAGCTGCTCGACCAGGCCCGCAAGGACCTTCCGACCGAGGTCGCCGAGCAGATCGCCGGCTGGCCAGACGTCGTCGAGTCGTACTCCGGCGACGAGCAGGTCGTCGTGGTGCGCGACAGGGAGATCCACACGCCGCTGCGCCGTGAGTCGCTGTCGTCGTCGAAGATCCCCCGCGTCAGCCTGCCCCGCACCACCGACCACGGCGAGCTCGTCTCGTTCTGGCGACGGGAGAATCTCCCCGGCTTCTTCCCGTTCACCGCGGGCGTGTTCCGATTCAAGCGCGACACCGAGGATGCGGCTCGGATGTTCGCCGGCGAGGGCGACCCGTTCCGCACGAACCGGCGGTTCAAGCTGCTGTCGGAGGACGGCGAGGCCAACCGCCTCTCCACCGCCTTCGACTCCGTGACCCTGTATGGCCGTGACCCCGACCTCCGCCCCGACATCTACGGCAAGGTCGGCACCTCCGGCGTCTCGGTGGCGACGTTCGACGACATGAAGGCTCTCTACGACGGGTTCGATCTCGTCTCGCCCACCACCTCGGTGTCGATGACCATCAACGGGCCGGCACCGACCGTGCTCGCGTTCTTCCTCAACACCGCGATCGAACAGGTCGTGGCGAGGTTCACCGAGGCCGAGGGGCGCGAGCCCACGGACGCCGAGCGCTCCGAGCTGCGCGAGTCCGCCCTCCAGACCGTGCGCGGCACCGTGCAGGCCGACATCCTCAAGGAGGACCAGGGTCAGAACACCTGCCTGTTCTCCACCGAGTTCAGCCTGCGGATGATGGCCGACATCCAGGAGTGGTTCATCCAGCACAAGGTGCGCAACTTCTACTCGGTGTCGATCTCCGGCTATCACATCGCCGAAGCCGGGGCGAACCCCATCAGCCAGCTCGCATTCACGCTCGCCAACGGGTTCACGTACGTCGAGGCGTACCTGGCCCGGGGCATGGACATCGACGACTTCGCCCCCAACCTGTCGTTCTTCTTCTCCAACGGGATGGACCCGGAGTACTCCGTGCTCGGCCGCGTCGCGCGGCGCATCTGGGCGGTCACGATGCGCGACCGCTACGGCGCGAACGAGCGCAGCCAGAAGCTGAAGTACCACGTCCAGACGTCCGGCCGCTCGCTGCACGCGCAGGAGATGAGCTTCAACGACATCCGCACCACGCTGCAGGCCCTCATCGCCATCTACGACAACGCGAACAGCCTGCACACCAACGCCTTCGACGAAGCCGTCACCACCCCAGGGGATGCGTCGGTGCGTCGGGCCCTCGCGATCCAGATGATCATCAACCGCGAGTGGGGCGTCTCGATGAACGAGAACCCCACGCAGGGCGCGTTCCTCACCGACGAGCTCACCGACCTGGTCGAGGCGGCCGTGCTCGCGGAGTTCGACAGCATCAGCGAGCGCGGCGGCGTGCTCGGCGCGATGGAAACCGGCTACCAGCGCGGCCGGATCCAGGACGAGTCGATGCTCTACGAGCAGCGCAAGCACGACGGGTCCCTGCCCATCGTCGGGGTCAACACCTTCCTCAACCCGGATCAGGACGAGGAACCGCCGGTCGTCGACCTGGCCCGTGCAACCGAGGATGAGAAGAAATCGCAGCTCGACCGCGTGCAGGCATTCCAGAAGTCGCACCGCACCGAGGCCACCGAAGCCATCGCCCGGCTCAAGGAAGCCGCGACCTCAGGCGAAAACGTCTTCGCCGTGCTCATGGACGCGGCTCGGGTCTGCTCGCTGCAACAGGTGACGGAGGCGTTCTTCGAGGTCGGCGGTCAATACCGAAGGAGCGTCTAGAGCCAGGTCGGGCGAAGCACGACGGCCGGGCAGCGGCGGAGCCGCGACCGAGCGCGACGAAGGAGCGCGTCCCGGCCAGTATCGTCGCTCGGTGTGAGCGACCTCCCCACCTACGACCAGATCGCCCGCCTGCCGTCCGTCGATGAGCAGGTCGTGCCGCCGGAGTTCATCGACCTCAACGGGCACATGAACATCCGTCACTACTTCGATGCGGCATCGATCGCCCTGTGGCGGCTCTGCATCAGCGCCGGCATGGACGAGTCCTACTCCGAGGAGCGCGGGCTCAGCTTGTTCACCGTCGAGCAGCACATCCGCTACGTCAGCGAGCTCCGCGTGGGCGACCGGTTCCGGGTCCACGGCCGGTTCTTGGAGCGGTCCGACCGGGTCGTGCACGGGATGTCGTTCGTGGTGGCTCCCGAGACCGGCATGCTGGCCTGCACCTTCGAGGCGTCCTACGTCCACGTCGATGTGAACACCCGTCGGTCGGTGCCGATCCCGGACGACGTCGCCGCCCGATTCGACGCGGAGATCGCCGTCGGAGACGCGCTCGGCTGGGAGGCACCGGTGAGTGGTGCGATGGGCGTCCGGCGACGGTGAGTAGCATCACTGCGTGACCGAAGCCACTCCCACGATCCCTGCTGAGCTCCTGCCCGCCGACGGCAGGTTCGGCTGCGGGCCGTCCAAGGTTCGGCCCGAGGCGCTCGAGCACCTCGCAACCCGCAGCGACCTGATGGGCACGTCCCACCGGCAGGCGCCGGTCCGGGACGTCGTCGGACGCGTGCGCGAGGGGCTCGCCGAGCTGTTCTCGGTGCCCGACGGCTACGAGATCGTGCTGGGCAACGGCGGGTCGACCGCGTTCTGGGACGTGGCCACGACCGGCCTGGTCCGCAGGCGCTCATTGCACCTGGCGTTCGGCGAGTTCTCGCAGAAGTTCGCCACCGCGGCCGCGGGAGCGCCCTTCCTCGAGGACCCGATCGTCGTCAGCGCCGACCCCGGCTCCGCTCCCACGCCGGTCGCCGACCCGGATGCCGACGTCCTTGCCTGGGCGCACAACGAGACGTCGACTGGCGTGATGGTCGACGTCCAGCGTCCCGCCGATGCCGGCGATGCGCTGGTGCTCATCGACGCGACCTCCGGCGCTGGCGGCCTGCCGGTCGACCTGAGCCAGGCCGATGCCTACTACTTCGCGCCGCAGAAGTCGTTCGGGTCCGACGGTGGTCTCTGGGTGGCCGCGCTCAGCCCGGCCGCCATCGCTCGCGCCGAGGAGCTGTCGGCGGCACCTGACGGGCGCTGGATCCCGGAGTCGCTGTCGCTCACGACCGCTCTCACCAACTCGCGCCTCAACCAGACGTACAACACCCCGGCGCTGGCGACGCTGATCCTGCTGGCCGACCAGGTCGACTGGATGCTCGCCGGCGGCGGCCTCAAGTTCTGCGTCGAGCGCACCACGGCATCGTCGTCGTTCCTCTACTCCTGGGCCGAGGAGTCGAAGCACGCGACGCCGTTCGTCGCCGATCCCATGCTGCGCTCATTGGTGGTCGGCACGATCGACTTCACCGACGACATCGACGCCGCGGCGATCGCCCGGACGTTGCGCGCGAACGGCATCGTCGACACCGAGCCTTACCGCAAGCTCGGTCGCAACCAGCTACGCATCGGGATGTTCCCGGCGGTCGAGCCGGAGGACGTCGCAGCGCTGACGGCCTGCATCGACTGGGTCATCGCCGAGGATCCCAGTGTCACTTCTGGGGTGACGTCATGAAGGTGCTCGTCAAGGAGAACATCGGCGACACCGGTGTCGAGCTGCTGCGCACGGCCGGGTTCGACGTCGACCTCGGCTACGACTGGTCCGCCGACGACCTGCTGGAACGCATCGCCGACTACGACGCGATCCTCATCCGCTCGGCCACCACCGTCGATGCCGATGTCCTCGCCAAGGCGAGCAACCTGCGCATCGTCGCGCGCGCCGGCGTGGGCGTCGACAACGTCGACGTCACGGCCGCCACCCGGATGGGCGTCGTCGTCGCCAACGCCCCGCAGTCCAACGTGGTCACCGCCGCCGAGCACACCATGGCGCTCCTGCTGGCCCTGGCCCGCAACGTCCCCCAGGCCCACGGTTCGCTCGTCGCCGGCCGCTGGGACCGCGCGAAGTACTCCGGCGTCGAAGTGCACGACAAGGTGCTCGGCATCATCGGCTTCGGCCGCATCGGCCAGCTCGTCGCCCACCGGGCTCGCGGGTTCGGCATGCGCGTCATCGCTTTCGACGCCTACATGGCCGAAGAACGCTTCGGCGAGCTCGGCGTCGAGCGGGCCGCCACGGCGGAGGACGTCTACGCGGTTGCCGACTTCCTCACTGTGCACCTGCCGAAGAACGCCGACACCGAGAACTTCCTGGATGCCGCCGCATTCGCCGCCATGAAGGACGGCGTGCGGGTCCTCAACGTCGCCCGCGGACCGTTGGTCGTCGACGAGGCACTCAAGGACGCGCTCGACTCGGGCAAGGTGGCCGGCGCTGCGCTCGACGTCTTCCGCGAGGAGCCGATGACCGATCACCCGCTGTTCGGCTACCCGAACGTCGTCGTCACGCCGCACCTCGGCGCATCGACCGCCGAAGCCACCGACCGAGCCGGGTTCCAGGCCGCCGAGCAGGTCGTGGCCGCACTCACCGGTGCTGCCGTCACCACCGCGGTCAACGTCCCGGCGATCGCAGCGGACGATCTGGTGGCCGTCGAGCCGTTTGTCGGGCTCTGCCTCTCGCTCGGCCGGATAGCAGCCGCACTCGCGCCGGCCACGTCCCTGGAGTCACTCGAGGTCGAGTTCCTCGGCCGGGTCGCCGAGCGAGACCACCGACTGCTCACGATCCAGGTCGTCAAGGGCGTCCTGCAGGACCACACCGAGGAGGGCGTCAACGACGTCAACGCGCTGGCCCTCGCGGCCGAGCGCGGCATCTCCGTCTCCACCACGAGCCGACCGGTCGCCCGCGACTTCACCGACCTCGTCCGGGTCACAGTTCGCAGTGGTGAGGAGACCACCCTCGTCGTCGGGACGGTGCTCGGGCAGCGCCATCGTCCGCACCTGCTCCAGGCGTGGGGATCGCGCTTCAACGTCCAGCTCGAGCCCCATGTGGCAGTGTTCCGCTATCGCGACCAGCCCGGGATGCTCGGTCGCATCGGCACCGCCTTCGGCGACGCCGGCATCAACATCGTCTCGGCCGCGGTCGGCCACCGAGGCGACGCGGAAAGTGGCGAAGCCATCGTGGTCGTCACGGCCGACGCGCCGGTCCCGTCGAGCGTTTTGGACTCGATGATGGCGACCAGCGACTTCTTCGACGCCCGCGCCATCAGCCTCTGAGATACCGTGAGGCGACCCGCTCGACGACTCCAGGTCGGCGGGGATGGGAGGAATCATGGACACCGTGTGGTGGGTCGTGCTGTTCGCCGCCCTGTTCATCGTGCTGGCCGTGTGGGCACTCCGTGCCAATGCCCGGAGGGCGAAGGAGCTTCCGACCGTCAATCCCTACGCCTCCGGCGAGGATACGTCGCCGAACGACAGTGAGCTCGGGCGCGACAGCGACCTGGACATCGATCGTCGCCGCGAGGCCGACTTCGACGACGACCGCTGACCGTTCGTCGCCTCTGATCGTCGAGAGGCGGCACTTCCCGACCGCACCTACGCTGAACGCGGACAAGGGAGGTCCATCATGAGCGATGTCGAGTGGTGGGTGTGGCTGATCGTCGCACTCGTCGTGGTGTTGATCGTGTTCGCGCTCGTCGCAGCCACACGCAAGGCCGGCGCCGAGCGCCGCAGGGAGCAGCAGCGTCAGGAGGCCAGCGGCCTGCGAGACGAAGCCAGGGAGACGTCGGTGGAGGCCCAGCGAACCGCGGCAGCCGCCGCGGCGGCCAAGGCCGACGCCGAGGAAGCCCGGCTCGCGGCCGAGCGACTGGAGGCAGACGCAGCGAGCGCCGATCTGGACGCCGCCGAACGGGTCCGCGAGGCCGACCGGATCGATCCCGACGTGACGGACGATGGTCCCTCGCCAGGTCACGACGAGGTCGCCCGTGACGACGAGGCGGATCTCGAGCGACGCCGCGAGACCGACGTCGACAGCCGGGGTGACGACCGCGCCAACTGACGACCTCGGCGTCGACGTCGCCGTGCCACATCCGGCTCGGCGCATCGTCTCGCTCGTCCCGTCGTTGACCGAGGCGATCGCCGTCACGCGCCGCGAAGCGCTGGTCGGTGCCACCGATTGGTGTACCCACCCGGCCGATCTCGACGTCCCGCGGGTGCGTGGCACCAAGAATCCGGACCGCGCGGCGATCGCCGCGCTCGCGCCCGACCTCGTCATCGCCAACCAGGAGGAGAACCGCGAGCTGGACGTCGAGCGCCTTCGGGCCGACGGTATCGCCGTCTGGGTGACGCGCATCCGGACGCTGGACGAGGCCTTCACCTCGATGCGTCGACTCTTCATCAACGCCCTCGGATGGGACGCGCCCGGGTGGCTCGACGAGGCCGAACAAGCGTGGTCCGACCCGCCGGCCTCTGGCGGCCCTCACGTCGTCGTCCCGATCTGGCGCGACCCGTGGATGGTCGTCGGCAGCGACACCTTCACCGGAGACGTCATCCGGCGCCTGGGCTGGCGCAACACCTTCGCCGAGAGCCCCGAGCGTTACCCACACGTCGAGCTCGCCGAGATCGACCGTGACGACGTCGACGTCGTCCTGCTCCCCGACGAGCCCTACATGTTCGGCCCCGACGACGGCCCCGAGGCCTTCACCCACGCACCCACCACGCTCGTCTCCGGCAGATCCCTGACCTGGTACGGGCCGTCTCTCGTGACCGCCCGGACCGAGCTCGAATCGGCCCTCGACTGACTCAGTCGACCTTCGCCAGGACGGTCTGGATGCCCTTGACGATGATCTGGGGGTCACTCGCAGGCACCTGATGCGCGCTCTGCTTCGCGATGACCTGGGTGCCGTCCGAGCTGAGACTCACGAGATCCTTCTGCTGGGCGGTCCGCAACCGGTTGAACACCGCCGCGTCCCATCCGGGTGGCCAGCCCTCCGGCTTGCCGGCGGTGATGACGACCAGTGGCCGGTCCGGAACGCCCGGGGCGGCCTGGACCTGCTTGAAGCTGGCATAGAGGTCGATGCCTTCGGGGTTGGCATTCGCCTCTTCGCGATCCTGCTTGATCTGTGCCGGCGTCAGCTCGGCCTCGAACTGATCGACCTCGTCCGGGTGATTGGACTCGACCAGCACCATGCCGGCGATGTCATCGGGATAGGTACTCGCGTAGAGCTGGCTGACGAGTCCGCCGAAGGAGAACCCCACCAGGAGGTACGGCGGTTCCAGCTTTCCTGCTCCGACCAGCGCGTGGAGATCGGCCACGACGTCACGCGCGGTCCGAGGTGTCGGAGCCGAATCGCTCGGATCGATGTTCGCCCGGTCGTAGGCGCACACCCGGGTCTTCGACGCGACCTCGGGGAGGATCTGGTCCCAGGTGCGGTGGTCGCCGGTCAGGCCCGCCTCCAGGATGACGCTCGGGCTGCCCGAACCGTCGCACTCGAGATGAAGCTTGCGACCCCCGACGTCGACCATCGCGTCGACCGGCTGATCCGCCTTCGCATCAGAGCCACGGTCCGACCCGCCGCACCCGGCGAGGAGAACGGCACACGCGACACCCACCACGACTCGTCTCATCGGCAGCTCCGATCGATGCGTCGGATTCTAGCCTTCGTCGCGGTCCTGGCGGAGGCCCTCGATGCCTTGGGTCGCGAGCGTCTCGGCGGTCTTGCGGGCCGACTGGCGGCCGGACGATCGAGGCGCGCGGCGCGCCTCGACGACGAACGGATGGTCGGCGGTGACGTACGGGGTCTCCCCCACGATCGCGTTGTGGCTCCCCTTGGTGAGGTACTTCGCCGTGAGGTTGATCATGGTCGCGAACCGGTTGCGGTTGCCGAGGAGCGTCGCAATGTGCAGGCCGACCCAGATGATCCACGCGAGGAAGCCGGTCATCTTCGGCAGGAACCTGATCTCGGCCACCGCAGAGGCGCGACCGACGGTGGCCATGGTGCCCTTGTCGAGGTACGTGAACGGCTTGCGAGTTCGGCCCTTGAGGTCGGCCTTGATGAGCTTCGCGACGTACTTGCCACCCTGGATCGCCGGCTGGGCCAGCTGCGGCAGCTGCTCCGGGCCGATCGAGACGTCGCCGATCGCGAAGACGTGGTCCAGCCCGTTGACGCGGCGCTGCTCGTCGGTCTCGATGCGGCCGCCACGGCCCTGCGGGACGCCCCAGTCGGCGACGGTTGGATGCGTGGTGACGCCCGAGGCCCACACGACGATGCCGGCCGGGAGGAACTCCTGCTCACCATCGTGCTCCACCAGCACACCGTCCTCGCGGACTTCCTTCACGGCCGTCTCGAGTCGGAGGTCGACGTCACGCTTCAGCAAGGACTTCAAGGCGTACTTCTGCAGCTTCGGGTCGAACGGACCGAGGACGGTCGGCATCATCTCCACCAGCGTGATGTGGATGCGACTGCGGTCGAGCTCGGGGTACGTGACCGGCATGTCGTCGTTCCGCATCTCCGCGAAGGCGCCTGCCGTCTCGACGCCGGTGGCCCCGCCGCCGACGACCACGATGCGCAAGTCGCGGTCCTGGCCGTTGATGGCGGCGTCCTCGAAGTTGGCGAACATCCGGTCGCGCACCTCGAGGGCCTGCGAGCGCTTGTAGAGCGGAATCGAGAACTCCTCGGCACCAGGGATGCCGAAGAAGTTCGTGGTGACGCCGCAGGCGAGCACCAGGTAGTCGTACTTGACGTCGACCGCTCCATCCAGGTGCACGGTGCGCGTCTCGTGGTCAATCGACTTGACGATGCCCTTGAGGAAGCGCACGTTGCGCTGCTTGGCCCGGATCGCGCGCAGGAACCAGGTGATGTCGCCGGGGTTCAGGCTGGCGGTGGCCACTTGATACAGCAGCGGGTTGAACGTGTTGTAGGTGTGGCGGTCGATCAGGGTGACGTCGACGTCGGCGCGCTTGAGCTTGCGGACGGCAGCAATGCCGCCGAATCCGCCGCCCACGACGACGACGTGCGGACGCTTGCCGGTCGGGGTGGGGGGAGTCTCGGACATGCCGCGATGCTACCGGGATGACGCTGGGCTGCTCAGCGAGCGCCGGCGGCCCAGGCCCGTGACTCGTCGCGGTTCAGCAGGATGATCACGGCCACCGCGGCCCCCGTGCCGAGCAGACCGAAGGGCACCAGCACCACCCCGACGGCGGCGGTCACCCAGGACAGCGCGAGCGTCGCCGCGCGGCCGACGGGCAGCCGCGCCAACAGCGAGAGCCCGGCCGCGAGACCGGCGGCGGCGAGCGGCACCAGCACCAGGCAGGCCCAGAAGGCAGCCTGCAGCGCGGTGTCGAGCTCGGCTGGCGAGTACACGTCCGCGAACGGTCCGTCCTTCACGACCCGTACGTACTCGTCGCGTGCGAAGGCATAGATGACGAGGTACAGAACAGAGAGTCCGCCGACCAGCGACGAGCCGATCACGGTGACAAGGCCCGCGGCCAGGACGGCTCTGGGTCGATGAGTCGTCCGAACGGGTGCGGGCACGATTTCAACGGTCGGCTCGCTTTGCGCCGACGCCGTCCAAAGGTTCGCCGGTGCTTCCGGGTCGGCCGGCGCGGCCGCTCCCTCGTCCTCCGGCGCCTGGTGGGCCGCGTACCACTGCCGCGCGTCCGAAGACCACAGCATGGTGGCGGCGAACAGCAGGAAAAGGGCCTGTACCAGCCCGAGCCACCCGAACGGCACGATCAGCAGGCCGGTGACGACGGCGAGCACCGACGTGCCGATCCGTGACAGCTGGTCGCCTCGGGTTGCGTAAACGGCGAACACGATGGCCGCGACGAGCAGCAGCACGCACACCAGCCCGAACCAGCGCAGGGCGCCGAGCAGCTCGCCCATCGTGACGTCGAGGCCGTTGTCCCGCAGCGCCGTGAGGGCGGGCTTCAGGCCGTCCTGCATCTCGATCGTGCCCCAGTTGCTGAGCGCCTGGATCAGGTCGAGCAGCAGCAGGAACGCGCTGAACCCCACGAACACGCAGGCCATCGTGACGACACGAGGGCGGGGGGTGGCAGCCATGTCTTCATCCCACCACACGACGAAAGCCACCGTCGAAGCGCGACGGGCGTCGCTCAGCGTCGCGAGGTGGCGTCGGCCCCGGGCGAGGGCGGTTCGGGCTCCCTGATGTCCTCCAGACCGGGCCACGCCGGTTCGACCGGTTCCGGCCGGAAGGACTCGATGGCGATCTCGGGATGATCGTCGAGGGTGACCGGCAGCCCCAGGAGGAGGTCAGTGTCACCGGCCTCACCACCGAGCACGGGCCAGAACCGGTGCTGGGTGCACGCGGCGGCGGCCTCGGCCAGCGGCTCGGGGGGTTGGAGCAGCGACACGAAGTCAGCGTCCAGGGCCTCGATGATGACGTGCGTGCCGATGAGCGAGTGCCTCGTGGCATCGTCGCCATCCGTGCACCCTGCGTGGAGATTGAGCAGCGTGACGTCGAGGCGTATGCATCCATGCGACGGTACGGACGCGGCCCTCATCTCTGCCGTCAGCGGCCACCGCCGGCGGATCATGCGTCCCTCGCTTTGACCGAACGGCTCCTCCTGGTCCCCGCCGCCGACCGCCACCGGCAGGACCGTTCCGCCGGCCTCGAGATCGAAGGGAGACAACTCGAAGGTCAGTTCCCGTTCCACAGTCTCGTCCCAGGCCAGCCACGACCTGCCAGTGGCCGGCGTGACCTGAGCAGATCGCTTGTCGTCAGCGCCGCGCCCGACGCGGTGTTGCACCTGGAGGAACCGCACATGCACCACCAGACGGCTTGAGGATGTGAGCAGACATTGCATCGACATCGTCGATGACTCGCCCAAGCCGGCAGCCTCGGCGCCCACGGGTCCGAGGACTCCGAACTGCCACCGGGACTCGTTCTCGCTCAAGGTCGGGCGAAAGGGGTAAAGGATTCGCTCGTAGAGCGCGGCATCGACCACCGCTCGAGCCCGATCGAGTCTCATGTCGTCACGGCCGTCGGCATGTCAGACCCGCCTTCCGGGCGGGGTCTGGGCCCTCATTCCGCTGCTGGAACCGACTATCCGGCCCACACACGCAACGTCGGTCTTATTAGAGAACGGGTCCGAGCGGCTGTCAACAGGATTTACGCCACAGGCCGACGCCGGAGTCAGGCCTTCTTGAGCCTCGCGATGACGCCGTCGATCTCGCGTACGGCGTGCGGAGAGCATCTGCCTCCTGAACACGACTGGGTTGTCGGTGGGACAGGTCGCCGATCGACTGGGCTACGCCGACGCAAGCAGCTTCACTCGCGCCTTCCAGAAGTGGACCTCGATGACACCCGCCCGGGCGTAGCGTCGTGACCGAGGATGAGGGAAGGAGGATGAGATGTCGACAGAAGACAACAAGCAAGCGGCGAAGGACGGCTACGCGGCGTTCAGCTCCGGCGACGCCGAGGCCGCAATGGCCCAGATCTCGGACTCGATCCAATGGGTCGTCGGTGGCGACACATCGGTGACCGGCACGTACACCGGCAAGCAGGAGCTCGGTGGCTTCTGGATGCAGATCGGCGAGGCGGGACTCCAGGTCTCGCCGAGTCAGTTCATCGCCGAAGGCGACACGGTGATGGTGCGGACCACCAACAGCCTCGGCGGTGACCAGGCCGAGAGCATCGACGTCCTGACCTACGACGACGACGGTCAGCTCGCCAAGTTCGAGACGTTCGGCGGCGAAGAGCTGTTCAACAAGCACTTCCCGAAGTAGGCCCGATCTGGCGTATCAACTCGGCGTGACCGTCAACCCGTCGGCCGCCTCGTCGCGGTCGACGCGCACGGTGTCGCCGTCACGCACCTCGCCGGCCAGCAGCGCCTTCGCGAGTCGGTCGCCGATGGCTTGCTGCACGAGACGCCGTAGCGGCCGGGCGCCGTAGGCGGGGTCCCAGCCCGTGACGGCGAGCCACTCCTTCGCGGCGGCGGTGACGTCGAGCGTGATGCGGCGGGCCGCGAGCCGGTGGCCGAGCGCCTCGAGCTGCAGGTCGACGATGTGGGTGAGGTCGTCGGTGCTGAGCGCGTCGAACATCACGACCTCGTCGAGCCGGTTGAGGAACTCCGGCTTGAACGACGTCTTCACCAGCTCCATGACGGCTTCTCGGGTGGCTTCTTCGTCGAGGGCGGGGTCGGCCAGGAAGGACGAGCCGAGGTTCGACGTGAGGACCAGGATGACGTTGCGGAAGTCGACGGTTCGACCCTGGCCGTCGGTGAGGCGGCCGTCGTCGAGCACCTGCAGCAGGATGTCGAAGACCTCAGGATGCGCCTTCTCGACCTCGTCGAGCAGCACCACCGAGTAGGGGCGTCGTCGAACCGCCTCGGTGAGCTGGCCGCCCTCCTCGTAGCCGACGTAGCCGGGAGGGGCGCCGACGAGCCGGGCGACGCTGTGCTTCTCGCCGTACTCACTCATGTCGATGCGCACGATGGCGCGCTCGTCGTCGAACAGGAACTCGGCGAGCGTCTTGGCGAGCTCGGTCTTGCCGACGCCGGTGGGTCCGAGGAACAGGAACGAGCCGGTCGGTCGGTCGGGGTCGCTGATGCCCGCGCGCGAGCGACGCACCGCGTCGGACACGGCCGTGACGGCGGCCTGCTGACCGACCAGTCGGCGGCCGAGCTCCTCCTCCATCCGTAGGAGCTTGCCGGTCTCGCCCTCGAGCAGGCGTCCGGTGGGGATGCCGGTCCAGGCCGCGACCACCTCGGCGATGTCGTCCGCGCCGACTTCCTCGTGCACCATCGACTCGCCATCGGTGGCGGCCTCGGCGCTCTGGGCCTCCTCGAGCTGACGCTCCATGGCCGGGATCTCGGCGTAGAACAGCCGGCTGGACGTCTCGAGGTCTCCCTCGCGCTGAGCGCGCTCGGCGGCAATGCGCACCTCGTCGATGCGCTCCTTGATCTCGCCGACCGCGTTCAGGCTCTGCTTCTCGCTGTCCCAGCGCTGCTCGAGCGCGCGGAGGGTCTCCTGCTTGTCGGCCAGCTCGATTCGCAGCTTCTCCAGCCGATCCTTGCTCGCGTCGTCGGACTCCTTCTGCAGGTGCAGCTCCTCCATGCGGAGGCGGTCGACGCTGCGCCGCAGCTCGTCAATCTCCACGGGGCTGGAGTCGATCTCCATCCGCAGGCGGCTGCCGGCCTCGTCGACGAGGTCGATCGCCTTGTCGGGAAGCCGGCGTCCGGGGATGTATCGATCGGACAGCGTCGCCGCGGCCACGAGCGCAGCGTCGGAGATGGAGACCTTGTGGTGCGCCTCGTAACGCTCCTTGAGTCCGCGCAGGATCGCGATGGTGTCCTCGGCGCTCGGCTCGCCCACGAAGACTTGCTGGAAGCGCCGCTCGAGGGCGGGGTCCTTCTCGATGCGTTCGCGGTACTCGTCCAGAGTGGTGGCGCCGATCATTCTCAGCTCGCCGCGGGCCAGCATCGGTTTGAGCATGTTGCCGGCGTCCATCGCGCTGTCGCCGCCGGCGCCCGCGCCAACGACGGTGTGCAGCTCGTCGATGAACGTGATGATCTGGCCGTCGCTCTCCTTGATCTCGGCGAGCACGGCCTTGAGGCGCTCCTCGAACTCACCGCGGTATTTGGCGCCAGCGACCATCGAGCCGAGGTCGAGCGCCACCAGGCGGCGGCCGCGCAGCGACTCCGGCACGTCGCCGGCGACGATGCGCTGCGCGAGGCCTTCGACGACAGCGGTCTTGCCGACACCGGGCTCGCCGATGAGCACGGGGTTGTTCTTGGTGCGGCGGCTGAGCACCTGCACGACACGGCGGATCTCGGCGTCGCGCCCGATGACCGGGTCGAGCTTGCCGTCACGGGCCACGGCCGTCAGGTCGACGCCGTACTTCTCCAGCGCTTGGTAGGTGTCCTCGGCGTCGGCGCTCGTGACACGGGAGCTGCCCCGGATGGACGCGAATGCGGCCTGCAACGTGTCCGGCGTCGCGCCGGCGTCCGTGAGAATGGTGCGCGCGGGCGACTCGACCGTGGCGATGCCGACCACCAGGTGCTCGCTGGACACGAAGTCGTCGCCGAGCTGGGCAGCCAGGTCTTGTGCACGCTGCAGCACCTCGTGGGAGCTGCGGGACAACGTCGGATTGCCGACACTCGCACCAGATGCGGACGGTAGCCGTCCGAGCTCGTCCTTCAGCTGCTGCGCGACGACCTGCGGGTCGACGCCGGCCGCCCCGAGCAGCGGCACCGAGGTGCCGCCGGGCTGGCTGAGCAGGGCGTCCAGCAGGTGGGCCGGTTCGACGGCTGGATTGCCGGCGGCCGCGGCAGCCTGGACGGCCGCCGCCAGCGCCTGCTGGCTGCGCGTGGTGTAGGTCGAAAGGTCCATGAAGTCTCCTGGCCGGGAAGGAACGGTCCTCTAGTTCAACGCTGCCAAAGTTGAGTGCATTCCACTCAACTCAGGGATCTGAGCGCGGATTTCGCCGCGTTGTAGCCGGCCATTCCGTGCACCCCGCCGCCGGGGGGCGTCGACGCCGAGCAGAGGTACAAGCCCTTCGCCAGCCAGTACGGATTCGGGCTGACCCGTGGCCGGAACACCGTCTGCCAGGGGGTGCCGGCGCCGCCGGTCATGTCGCCGCCGAGGTAGTTCGCGTTCTCGGCGTAGGCCTGCGCCGGAGTACGGATGGACTTCGCGACGATCCGCTCGCGGACGCCCGGAGCGAATCGCTCGATCTGGTCGATGATGAGCTCGGTCGCGTCGCCGGTGTAGCCGTTCGGCACGTGCCCGTACGACCAGATCGGGTGCACGTCACCGACCGAGCGGGACGGATCGGCGAGGTACTGCTGGCACACGAGCACGAACGGACGCTTCGGCATCCGGCCGTTCACGGCATCCGTGTCGGAGGCGACGATCTCCTCGATGGTGCCGCCGAGGTGCACGGTGCCGGCGTGGTGGGCCGCTTCGTTCGTCCACGGGACGCCGCCCTCGACCGCGAGGTCGACCTTGAATGCGGCCGGCCCGTGCTTCCACCGACGCAGCGGGCGGGCCACCCGTCTGGGCAGGCGATGGGAAGCGAGGGTGAGCACCTGGTCGGGTGACGTGTCGAACAAGACGATGTCGGCGTCTGGGAGCTCGGTGACCCGATGACCGGTCTCGACCTTGCCGCCGGCGGCAAGCAGCACCGACTCGAGGGCGCTGGCGATCGACGCAGACCCGCCGATCGCCACCGGCCAGCCGTACGCGTGGCCGAAGACGCCGAACATCACGCCGAGCGCGCCGGTGGTGGGCAGGTTCAGTGGGGAGATCGCGTGCGCGGCCATGCCGGCGAAGAGTCCGCGAGCCTCGTCCGTCTCCCAGCGGCGAGCGATCCACGTGGCCGGCTGCAGTGCTCGCAAGCCGAAGCTGGCCATCCCGATCGGGTGGCTGGGAATCCCCAGGATCGGGCCGAACAGGTCGCCGACCAGATCGTCGGCGCGGGCCACGAGCGGCTTGTACAGGCTGCGCCACGCATCACCGTCCGCACCAAGAGCAGCGGCCGTGCGCTCGACGTCGCGATACATGACGCCGGCTCGCCCGTTGTCGAGCGGATGCACGGCCTCGGCGTCGGTCCACCCCCAGGACAGCCCGTGCTCCTCAAGCTTCAGACTGCGGAAGAACGGCGAGGCGATCGCGGTCGGGTGTCCCGCCGAGCAGACATCGTGGATGAGACCTGGCACCGTGAGCTCGGCCGAGCGCATGCCTCCGCCGATGTCGTCGTTCGCCTCGAGGACCGTGACGTCGACCCCCGCCTGAGCGAGAACGATCGCCGCTGACAGCCCGTTCGGGCCGGAGCCGATGACCACGGCTGTTGTCATGGTCTCAACCTAGTGTGAGCCGGCGAGGCCGCGGACGCGGAAGGGGAGGTCGCCATCCCAGGGCTGCCGGGTGACCATGTCCGCGACATCCACCTCGCCCTCCTCGACCAGACCGGTCGCCGCATCGACGATCCGGTACTGCTGCACCGGGTGGCCGAGCGGCTGCGACTCGATGATCACGACGCGCAGCTCACCAGGTGCGAAGTCGCAGCGCTCCTGGATCGCCGCGATCAGCGACTCGTCGTGCAGGTGGCCGTCGCCGAAGTTCCAGCCGATCGCCGAGCCGGCCACCATCTCGCCGTCCAGGATGAACCGCTGCTCATGGTCGTCGGCCGCATGCGAGTACAGGCCGAACAGGGCGCGGCCGTGCGTGTGCAGGCCGCGGAACGCCCCGACCTTGCCCATCAGGAGGTCGGCAGTGTCCGGCGGGTAGAGCCGGGCCAGCTGGTGTTGCGGCAGCCGGGCGGGGTGGATGACACGTTGGTCGTACTTCTCCTCCGCGGACGTGCTGAAGAGCCAGACGGACGTCGCCCAGTTGCCGGCGTAGTACCGCATCGAGGGAAGGAACGAGACCAGGCTCGGTCGCAGGTTGCCGAAGATCACCGTTGCAGCGACCAGCGCGAACAGGCCGAACACGAGGGCGGGTTGGGTCGCGTCGGTCAATCCGATCTCGGCGTATTGGCCGAACAGCCAGGCGACGCCGAACATCATCATCACGTTCCACTCCAGCGGCACACCCATCGGAATGGACGACAGGATGTTGAGGTGGAACAGGATCATCACCGTCGCTGCCACCCAGGTGACCGTGCCGCCACTGCTCAGCAGGAGGACGAGCGGCACCGAGAACTCCACCACAGTGCCCGAGTGCGCGAGGGTCATCGCGAGGCGTGATGGCCGGACGTCGGTCTCGAGATCGCGCCACAGCAGGCGCTTGACCGGACGCAGCACGAGCGGAGCGTTGCTCAGCATCGTCGCGACGACGAACGGGAAGTGCTTGTTGAGCTTGGACGTCGCGGCGCCCCACCACAGGGCCAACATGATGAGCTTGGCTGCGAGCACCATGTCGACGAACGGCAGGAAGAACACCAGCGTCGTGACCCAGTAGTGCTCCGCCCGCGCGGCCAGGAAGATCGTCTTGTCGCGCAGACCGAGCAGCGGCAGCAGCACCACGAGGGGCACGAGCCTGGACGGTTCGATCATCCCCTTCATGTCGCCGGTACCGTCGGCCGGTCCGAGCAGGATCCACAGCGCCGCTGCGAGCACCGCCGCGTAGAGGAGGACGTCGACGATCGTGCGCGTCGAGCCGCGGGTGAACGGGACGCGCTCGGGCCACGGAGCCAGCCGGATCGTCCCGGGCCGCAGCCAGTACAGGAAGGTGCCGAGCGGCGGGAGGAAGCGCAGCGTCAGCGGGCCGAACCCGCAGCCGAAGCCGAGCACCTCGAACAGCAGCGTCCAGACGATGACCTTCTGGAAGACGACCGGCTCAGTCCACCAGTCGGCGACGTTGCCCAGGGTGCCGATGCCTGGTGTGGCCGCCGCGAAGGCGAGACCGCCGAGGATGTAGAGCCCGATCTTGACGATGTAGAGCAGGTAGATCGCGTACGGCGTGCCGAACCCGTTCAAGGTCCAATGCTGCTGCATCGCCTTGGTGCGCTCCGCTCGCGGCAAGGCTCGCCACTGGTCGACGTCGAGGTCCGGCAGGGTCGGCGAGACGAATCCCATGGGTGCTCCTTCGCATCCCTCTCGACGTGAGACTAAGGCCTGCGGCGGCGGCGATGCGCTCCGAGGGGGAACTTTTTCGTGCCGCCGCAGGGCCAGCGATGATCGACGCTCAGCGCGGGCTCCAGTCCGGAGTGCTCTCCCAGGCCTCGGTGCGCGTCAGCGGAGTCAGGTCCGAGCCGTCGGCCCGCATGACGTACAGATCGGGGAGCGCCCCGACGCCGGTCATGGCGAAGACGATCCACGCACTGTCCGGCGAGAACGACGAGGCGAAGACCTGCTCGTCCTTGTTCTTGGTGAGCTTCTTCAGGTCGGACCCGTCCGGTCGGACGGTGTAGAGGTCGCCCACGAATTCCTGATCGGGGGAGGGCTCGGCCCGGAAGCTGATCAACGAGCCGTCGGGTGACCAGGCCGGGTTGTCGGCCCGCAGCTCCCAAGGCGTGATCCGTTTCGCGTCGGTACCGTCAGCGTTCGAGACGAAGAGCGCCCTGCCGTCGAGGGGTTGCTCCGAGATGTTCAGGCGGATGAATCCCAGCTGTCGCCCATCGGGAGACCACACCGCCCCGTTGTCCTCTGCTGTTCCCGGCCGGTCCTTGGCCTGGGTGAGGAGCTTCGCGCCCGAGCCGTCTGGTCCGGCGGCACCGATGCCGCCCACCTCGATCGTCTCTTCCCCGCGCACCTGCCTCAGCGCGCCCGCGGCCCAGCCGAAGTTCAAGGTCTTTCCGTCCGGTGACCACTCGGGCTGGGACTCGTCGCAGATCTCCTTGGAACTGATGCGTGGCGGGCAGCCGGGATCCACGAGGTGCTCACCGGACCCGTCCGCGCCGACCACGTGGATCTCGAACGGGCTGTCGGCGGGCTCGCGATCGAAGGCAATCTGCTGACCGTCTGGCGACCAGTCGGGATAGGCGTCGACCACGTTCTCCGGCGGCTTGGTGATCTGCTTCGCGTCCTCGCCGTGCGAGCTGATCGTGAACAGCGCCGCGTGCGTCTGCTCGGCATCGAGGTACCGGCGAAACGCGATCGTCCCGGCCGCGACGTCCTTCAGGGCAGTCGCGCGGCTGTCGCCTGACTTCTTGGCCGAATCGTCGTTGCCACAGCCGGCCAGCATCGCGGCGATGATCAGCGCGCAAGCGACGGCGTGAATGGGAGTGAGACGTATGGTTCGGTGCTTGGTCATGATGACCTCCTGTGGCCCATGCAAGTCCCCGAGATTCCACGCTGACGCTCGGGCGTCCGGAAAGCGTTACGAACGGTCAGCGACCGTCCCTAGGCTGGGCTCATGACGATCACCATCGGGGCCCACGTCGACCAGACCGACCCGATCGCCGAGGCCACCGCGCGCGACACCACGGTCGTGCAGTTCTTCCTCGGCGACCCGCAGGGATACAAGGGGCCGGAGTACCGCTACGCCGGTGGGGCAGACGGGCTGAAGGCCGACGCGGAGAAGGCCGGCATCGACCTCTACGTCCACGCGCCCTACCTCGTCAACGTCGCCACCACCAACAACCGCATCCGCATCCCGTCACGGCAGCTGCTCCAGAAGCACGTCGACGGCGCAGCGGCGATCGGCGCCAAGGGCCTGATCGTGCACGGCGGCCACCTCGACGGCGACACCGATCCGGCGATCGGCTTCGACAACTGGCGCAAGGCGATCGAGGCCACCGACATCAAGGTGCCGATCCTCATCGAGAACACCGCTGGCGGCGACAACGCCATGACGAGGTACCTCGACCGGATCGCCGGCGTCTTCGACGCCATCTCGGCTGCGTCCGGGTCGGACATGGTCGGGTTCTGCCTCGACACCTGCCACGCACACGCCGGCGGCAATGCGCTGGAGACGGTCGTCGACGACATCCGTGCGATCACCGGACGCATTGACCTCGTGCACTGCAACGACAGCCGCGACGCGTTTGACTCCGGCGCCGACCGGCACACCAGCCTGGGCCAGGGTGAGATCGACCCCGACCTGCTGGCCGGGGTCGTGCGCGCCGCAAACGCACCGGTGATCTGCGAGACCCCCGGCTCCGCCACCGAGCACGTCGCGGACTTTGCCTGGCTGCGCGATCGACTCTGAGCCCGGTCAAGGTGTCAGGCGCACGATCGCCAGGTCGTCGTACGACGATGCGTGCGACGACGCCAGGTAGGACAGCACGGCCAGCACCCGGCGATGGCCGCTGCCGTCGCCGTGCAGATCGAGCTTCATGAAGACGCTGCGGGCGTGGCTCTCGACGGTGCGCTCGGTGAGCACCAGCCGGGCGGCGATACCCGCGTTGGTCAGGCCCTCGGCCATCAGCTCCAGCACTTCGCGCTCACGACAGGTCAGCAGCCCCACCCGGTCGGCGCTCATCGTCATGGTCATGACCCCATGCTGGTGCGGTGCCGTCCGGAAATCGTTACAGGCGAAACCGGATGGCGTCAGCGCCACACACGCAGGTAGTCCACGAGCGTCGTCGCCGGGATCGTGGTGTTCGAGCTCATCCTGTTGTTGCCGACCCCGAGGGACTGGCTGAACGCCACGATGTAGCGCTTCTGGAACGCCTTGTCGCGGGACGTGTTGATCAGGCAGGTCTTCCCGTTGATCAAGATCGTCAGCGTGGTGGACGTCCACGTCAGCGTGTAGGTGTTGTACACGCCGCGCGATGCCGGGCATTTGGCCGTGTTGATCCCTGGCCTCGGCCCTCCGTTGTCGGTCCACGTGTAGTGGAGGTAGGGGATGACCATGGAGTTCCATCTCGAGTAGAGCTCGGCGACGTCGATCTCACCGGCGGCCGGCCACATACCAGTCGAGTAGCGGTCGTCGGGCCACATCCAGAAGGCCTCGTGGAGCCCGCCGATGGGACCGGTGGCCTGGACCTTCATCCGTGCTTCGAAGCGGCCATACTGCTGACTGAACAGTCGGTAGGTACTGACCTGCCCCGATGTGTAATTGGCCCGCCTTCCCTGGCAGACGACCGGAACAGTCGCCTTGCGCACGGTCAGCTTGAGGTTTCCCTGCCCGACAGCGACATTCGCAGGGTTGTCGACGTGGCAGGAGCGAGTCGTCGGCGTCGTCCCGCCCGTGGCGAAGTTGGTCTGCGGCAGCCATTTCTTCCGGTCGAGACTGGTGCCGTTGAACTCGTCTGCGAACGTGCAGACCCACAGCCCGCCGGCCGGCTTCGGAACAGACGATCCGCACGTCACGGCAACCAGAGACTGCGCGCGCGCCGGTGTTGCCGCTGCGCTCGAACCCATCGCCAGGAGCGAGGCGATCAGCCCCAAAGCCGTGCCCAAAACTGCTCGACGCATCATGGTCCCTCGGCTCCCTCGTGAACATGAACACGACCCTTGGACTTCCGGTCGGCTGACCATTAATACCAGTTCGGCCGGTGGGAGGTGGGGCAGTTGTGACAGTTGTGATTTACAACCGTGCTGCCCGTTTGTGACCCACATCACGTCCTTGCTGGTCACAGCCCTGTTCCGCATGCTGGACCGGACTGGTTCTGGTTTTAGAACACGTTCTAGATTCGTCGCATGAGCAGACAGTTGAGAGTCGCCGTCGTGGGTGCCGGACCGGCCGGCATCTATGCCGCCGACATCCTCACCAAGGCCGAATCCCCGTCATCCTTCGGTTCGGTGACGGTCGACCTCATCGAGCGCGACCCCACGCCGTTCGGCCTCATTCGCTACGGCGTCGCGCCTGACCACCCGCGCATCAAGGAGATCGTCAAGGCGCTCAAGCGCGTGCTGTCGAACCCGGACATCCGCTTCTTCGGCAACGTGTCCTACGGCGATGACCTCAAGCTCGACGACCTCCAGCGGTTCTACGACGCCGTCATCTTCGCCACCGGCGCCCGCGCCGACCGCGACCTCAACATCCCCGGTATCGACCTCAAGGGCTCGTTCGGCGCCGCCGACTTCGTTGCCTGGTACGACGGCCACCCCGATGTCGACCGCGACTGGCCGTTCGACCCGGACGCCACCCAGGTGGCGGTGCTCGGCGTCGGCAACGTCGGGCTCGACGTGGCGCGCATCCTGGCCAAGACGGCCGAGGAGCTGCTGGTGACCGAGATCCCCGACAACGTCGCCGACGGCCTGCGGCACAACGCCACCACCGACGTCCATGTGTTCGCCCGGCGCGGCCCGGCCCAGGTCAAGTTCACGCCGATGGAGCTGCGCGAGCTCAACCACTCCCCCACTATCGACGTCATCGTGCACCCGGAGGGCTTCGAGCTCGACGAGGGCTCGATGGAGGCCATCCGAGCCTCCAAGAGCGTCAAGCTCGTGGTCGACGTTCTCCAGAACTACCTGGCCAAGGAGCCGTCCGGCGCCGCCCATCGCATCCACATCCACTTCTGCCAGAACCCGGTCGAAGTACTCGGGGAGGACGGCCGCGTGGTGGGACTGCGCACCGAAGTCACCGAGCTCGACGGCACGGGCAACGTCCGCGGTACGGGCGAGTTCGTCGACTGGCCGGTCCAGGCCGTCTATCGCGCGATCGGCTACTACTCCGACAACCTCGCCGGCCTGCCTTTCGACCTCGCCAGTGGCGTGCGTGCCCAACGACGGCGGCCGCGTCATCGACATCGACGGCTCCGCCGTGCCCGGCGCGTACGTGACGGGCTGGATCAAGCGCGGACCGGTCGGCCTCATCGGCCACACGAAGTCGGACGCCGCGCACACCGTCGAGCTGCTGCTCGCGGATGTCGACTCATTCGTTGCGCCGGAGCAGCCGGAGCGCGAAGCCGTCGACGCGTACCTGGCCGGCCGCGGTCTCGAGGTCACCACGTGGGAGGGCTGGGAGAAGCTCGACGCCCACGAGCTCGCCCTCGGCGAGGCGCACGAGCACCCGCGCGAGCGCGTGAAGGTGGTCCCCCGCGACGAGATGGTGCGGATTGCTCGAGCCCGCTGATCTTGCTCAGCGAGCCTCGGGTTGACTCCCGTCGGGGAGTCTGAAGGGTCCAGCCCGTCCACACTTCGACAAGCTCAAGGGTTGACCGGCAGGATCAGGACATGACCATCGACCTGACCTTCCGGGGGCGCCGCGTCGTGCGCGACCGCGCGCTGGTCATGGCGATCGTCAACCGCACGCCCGACTCGTTCTACGACAAGGGCGCCACGTTCGCGCCGGACGTCGCGCTTGCCGCCGTGCGCCGCGCGGTCGACGACGGGGCCGACATCGTCGACATCGGTGGTGTGAAGGCCGGGCCAGGCGACACCGTCGACGCCGACGAGGAGGCTCGACGCACCGTGCCATTCATCGAGTGCGTGCGCGACGTGCTGCCCGACATCGTCATCAGCATCGACTCGTGGCGCTCCGACGTCGCACGCCGCTGCCTCGAGGTCGGTGCCGACATCGTCAACGACACCTGGGCCGCGCACGATCCGGAGCTGGTCGACGTCGCCGCCGAGCTCGGTGCCGGCTTCGTGTGCTCGCACACCGGCGGGGCCGAGCCGCGCACCCGACCGCACCGGGTCGCGTACGACGACGTCGTCGCCGAGGTCGTGGCCGAGACGACGCGAGCCGCCGCAGATGCCGTGGCGCACGGGGTGCCACGCGAAGGCGTCCTGATCGACCCCACCCACGACTTCGGCAAGAACACTTGGCACGGGCTGGAGCTGCTTCGCCGGGTCGACGAGCTGGTGGCGACCGGCTGGCCGGTCCTGATGGCCCTGTCGCGCAAGGACTTCATCGGCGAGACGCTCGACGTCCCACCCGACGAACGTCTCGCCGGGACGTTGGCGGCCACGGCCCTGTCCGCGTCAGCTGGAGCGGCGGTCTTTCGCACGCATGACGTCGTGGCCACCCGGCACGTGCTCGAGATGACGGCGAGCATCACGGGCGAGCGCCCGCCTGCGCGGACGGTGCGGGGCCTTGTCTGACGCGCGCGAAGCGGCCGCGTGGTTCCGCCGCCGCACGCTCCCGACCACGGATGACGCCGACGAGGTCGCCGGGCTGCTCGCCGGGCGTCGCGTCAGCGTGATCCTCCCGGCCCGTGACGAGGAGACGACGATCGGTCCCATCGTCACTTCGATCCGGCGGCAGCTCATCGAGAAGGTGGGACTCATCCACGAGATCATCGTGGTCGACTCCCGATCGTCCGACTCGACGGCCGAGCGCGCGGCCCGAGCCGGCGCAATGGTCTACCGGGTCGGTCCGCGCGGTCGAGACGGCGGCAAGGGTGGCGCGATGCAGACCGGGCTGGCCCGGATGTCCGGCGAGGTCGGCGTGTTCCTCGACGCCGACATCGAGGACTTCGACCCCGCCTTCGTGGTTCGGCTGCTCGACCCGATGCTGCGCGACCCCTCCCTCGTCATCGTCAAGGGCTTCTACGACCGGCCGACGCCCGGTGGTGGGGGTGGGCGCGTCACCGAGCTCGTCGCGCGTCCATTGCTGAGGCGATTCGAGCCGCGACTGCTCGGGCTCACCCAGCCGCTCGCCGGAGAGTGCGCGTTCGTCCGAGCACCGATGCTCCGGCTGCCGTTCGTGTCCGGCTACGGCGTCGAGACCGGCATGCTGCTGCAGGTGCTGCGGGCCCACGGGCTCGATGCCATCGGACAGGTGGACCTCGGCGTCCGCCTGCACTCGCAGCAGGATCTCGACGCGCTTGCACGCATGACCGTCCAGCTCGAGAATGCGGTTTCGCTCTGTCTCGACGGCGGAACGCACATCGCCGGCGAGCGGGTCGCCTTCCTCCGCGGTCCGAGCGGCGCGATGGAGATGCGCCGCGAGCGGGTCCACACCTGGCTGCTCCCTCCGCTGCGCGGCTAGCCACGAGGCACGACGCATACTGGGAGCGCACCCAGCCAGACAGGAGTGATCGATGCCGGCCGAACGGCTCATGCCCACCCCGGAATCAGCCGATCTCATCGACCTCACGCGGGCGATCGTCGACAAGGAGCTGCGCCCGAAGGTCGACGAGGCCGAGGTCACCGCAACATTCCCGAGGGACGTCTTCCTGACGCTCGGCCGTTCCGGCTTGCTGAGCCTGCCATACCCCGAGGAGTTCGGCGGTGGTGGCCAGATCTACGAGGTCTACCTGCAGGTGCTCGAGGAGATCGCATCAGCATGGGCCACGGTTGGCGTCGGCACCAGCGTCCACGCGCTGTCGTGCTTCGGCCTCTTCAGCGCAGGCACCGAGGAGCAGAAAGTGCGATGGCTGCCCGAGATGCTCTCCGGTGACCTGCTCGGCGCCTACTGCCTCTCCGAGGCGAATGCCGGCTCCGACCCCGCGGCGATGCGAGCCAAGGCGACGCGCGACGGCGACGACTACGTGATCCGAGGCCAGAAGGCCTGGACCACTCATGGTGGCCAAGCCGACTTCTACAAGGTGATGGCCAAGACCGGCGAGAATATCTCCTGCTTCCTCGTGCCGGCCGATTCCCCCGGCCTCAGTGCCGACAGCCCTGAGCAGAAGATGGGCCTGATGGGCTCGACCACGGCGACGATGGTGTTCGAGGATGTGCGCGTACCCGCCGAGCGTCGTCTCGGCGAAGAGGGGCAGGGCCTCAAGATCGCGCTCGCGGGCCTGGACGCCGGCCGACTTGGTATCGCCGCAGTGGCCACCGGCCTCGCTCAGGGCGCGCTCGACGTCGCGATCGCCTACGCGAAGGACCGCGTGACGTTCGGCAAGCCGGTCATCGAGCACCAGGGACTCGCGTTCCTCCTCGCCGACATGGCCGCCGCTGTGGAGTCGTCACGGGCGACCTACCTCGCCGCGGCGCGCATGAAGGATGCCGGTCGGTCCTACGGGCGCCAGGCATCGATCGCCAAGCTCGTCGCGACCGATAACGCGATGAGGGTGACGACCGACGCGGTGCAGGTGCTCGGCGGCGCCGGCTACACCCGTGATTTCCCTGTCGAGCGCTACATGCGCGAGGCGAAGGTCATGCAGATCTTCGAAGGCACGAACCAGATCCAGCGGGTCGTCATCAGCCGCTCGCTCTCCCGCTGACACCAGGATCAGGACGCGAGGGCGAGCACCTGTACGTGGCAGGGACCCTGGTCGGAGCGCGACTCGATCTTGCCGAGGTCGAAGCGGACGGACCCGTGGGCCTGAACCGCTGCGATGCGCTTGGTGCGTGCCGCGGCGCCCTGGCCGTCGGCCGGACCGACGTGCGCGGTGACCTGGAAGCTCACCGACTTCTTCGCGTCGTTGACCACCGCACCGGAGGCAGTCCAGATCCCCTTGTCGTCGCGGGTGCAGACGAACTCGGTGAGCGCGGCCGGCACGGACCTTCCCTCGGGAACGCGCGGGAGGGAGCCGTCCAGCGCGACCTGCGGCGACGGGCGGGCCAAGGCCTTGGTCTTGGGGGCGTCGCCTACACCGCCACACGCCGCCAGGACGAACATCAGCGCGAGAACCGCGGCGAACCGGATGCGCATGTGCTCATCCCATCACGCACGACGCGGACTCCCGGGACGACACGCGATCGTGCCCGGGCTCGGAGGTAGTGTTCGAAAGCGAGGGAAGTCTCACGTTTTCAGGGGAGCGGACGCATGGCGACGATCGAACGACTCGGTGTGATCGGTGGCGGGCTGATGGGCTCGGGCATCTCGGAGGTGGGAGCGCGGGCCGGACTCGACGTCATCACCGTCGAGGTCGATGACGACGCCGCAAAGGCGTCGCGCGATCGCGTGGCGGCATCGCTGCACCACGCCGAGGAGCGCGGCAAGATCGACGCTGTGGCCGTGGACGAGGCCCTTGGTCGCATCACCTTCACGTCCGACCTCGACGCCTTGGCCGATCGGCAGCTCGTCGTCGAGGCGGCCACCGAGGACGAGGCCACCAAGCTCATGCTGTTCGGCCGAGTCGGAGGCATGCTCGACGACGACGCGATCCTGGCCTCGAACACGTCGTCCATCCCGATCGTCAAGCTCGGTGCCGCGTCCAGCCGCGCCGACCGCGTGATGGGTGTGCACTTCTTCAACCCGGCCCCAGTGATGAAGCTCGTCGAGCTCATCCCCTCACTCACCACCGGCGCGGACACGACCGCCCGGATGAAGGCGTTCGTCACCGACGACCTCGGCAAGGAGCCGATCGAAGCCACCGACCGCGCCGGCTTCGTGGTGAACAGCCTGCTGGTTCCCTATCTCCTGTCGGCGATCCGCATGTACGAGGCCGGGTATGCGTCGGCGGCCGACATCGATCGCGGCATGACGCTTGGCTGCGGCCACCCGATGGGCCCGCTCGCCCTGTCCGACCTCATCGGGCTCGACACCGTTCGAGCGATCGGCGTCTCGATGTACGACGAGTTCAAGGAGGCGCTGTACTCGCCGCCGCCACTGCTCGACCGCATGGTCGACGCCGGCCTGCTGGGCAAGAAGTCCGGGCACGGGTTCTACCCGTACCGCTGATCGACGCCCCTCGCGTGCAATCGCGCGGCGCCGCAGCCAAGATGGAGAACGACCTGACTCCAGGCCTGGGAGGCGCCCATGTTCTACCCCCTCACCATCCGCGACTTCATCGATCGAGCGGAGACGGTCTATCCCGACCGCATCGCCGTCGTCGACGAACCTGATCAACCGGCGGAGTCCTGGGGCGAGATCACCTATGCCGAGATGGCCCGCCGGGCGCGGTCACAGGCGGCCACCCTCGACGAGATGGGCGTGCCCGTCGGCGGACGCGTGGCGATCGTCTCGCACAACTCCGCGCGCTTCCTGACGTCCTTCTACGGCGTCAGCGGCTGGGGCCGTGTGCTCGTGCCGATCAACTTCCGGTTGTCCGTGCCCGAGGTCCGGTACATCGTCGAGCACTCCGGCGCCGAGATGCTGATGGTCGACCCGGCGCTGAAACACCTCGTCGATGAGGTCGAGTGCAAGCGCCGCTTCGTGCTCGGCGAGGACGACGACCAGATCTGGGGATCATCCGCTGATCCCGAGCCGTGGGAGGGCGACGAAGGCGCTACCGCCACCGTCAACTACACGTCCGGCACCACCGCCCGGCCCAAGGGCGTCCAGCTGACCCACCGCAACAACTGGCTCAATGCCACCGTCTTCGGCTGGCAGGCATCGGTCGACGATCGCGACGTCTACCTCCACACGCTGCCGATGTTCCACGCCAACGGGTGGGGCCACCCGTTCACCGCCACCGGAGTGGGCGCGAAGCACATCGTGCTCCGGCAGGTCGATGGGCCCCAGATCCTCAAGCGCATCGAGAAGCACGGCGTCACGTACATGTGCGCGGCACCCGCCGTCGTCGCGGCCGCCCTCGACGGGGCAAAGGGCTGGGACGGTGAGATCCCGGGCCGCGACCGAGTCCGGATCGTCGTCGCCGGAGCCCCGCCGCCCACCCGCACGATCGAGCGGGTCCGTGAGGAGCTGGGCTGGGAGTTCATCCAGATCTACGGACTCACCGAGACGACACCGCTGCTCACGATGAGCCGCATGCGGGCCGAGTGGGACGACCTCGATGTCCACGAGCAGGCCCGGCTGCTCGGCCGGGCCGGTGCGCCCGCGCTCGGCGTCCGCATCAAGATCGACGACGAAGGCGAGGTGCTGGCGCAGTCCAACCACAACCTCGAGGCTTACTGGGAGAACCCGGAGGCCACCGCCGAGGCGCAGGCCGACAACTGGTTCCACACCGGCGACGGCGGCACGTTTGAAGACGGCTATGTCTCCATTGCCGACCGCAAGAAGGACGTCATCATCACCGGCGGCGAGAACGTCTCGTCGATCGAGGTCGAGGACACCCTGATGTCGCATGACGCCGTCACCGAGGTCGCCGTCATCGGCATCCCGGACGAGAAGTGGGGCGAGATGGTCACTGCGCTCGTCGTGCTCGACCCCGAGGCCGGCGACGTCACCGAGGAGGAACTCATCGCCCACTGCCGTCAGAACCTCGCCGGCTACAAGACCCCGAAGCGCATCGAGTTCCGCGACGAGCTGGCGCGCACCGCCACCGGCAAGCTGCAGAAGTTCAAGCTCCGCGAGGAGTTCTGGAAGGGGCAGGACCGCCAGGTCAACTGATCGAGCAGTCCGCTGCTCGTCCTCGCCGAGAAGTCGAGTGCCCGGAAGTTCGCCGGGACTACGATCGCGACGTGTCACTTCCGTCCGAGCCTCCGGCGCAACCGGAACTCCGCGCTGCCGCATTAGCGCTTGAGGACGCGCGGATGCTCGGCCAAGTTCTGGATCACAAGTGGAGGACGGTCTTCCTGTCTAGCGAACAGGTCGAGGTACTCCAGGGCGAGGATGTATCTGGCTTTCTCGGCACGTCACAGATCGTGCAGGTCCTCGACAAGCGCGTTCCGGTCAGCGTGCCGCTCGAGTCGCGGCTGCTTTGGTGGGAAGCACTCGGCCCCTGCATCCGCCATGATGTCCCGCCCGATGATCCGGACTTCGAAGCCGTTTTTGGACCGATGGCTCAGGCTGCCCGCGAGCTGGAGCCGCGGACACCTGAGTGGGCCACAGTGGTCGAGCGTGAAATGCGGGACGATGAGGCGCGCCGTTGGGCCTGGCACGGCCGTGTCATCGACGCATACATACGAGTGACGGCACCTGACGGCAGCCACGTCGGGACTCTGCACATCAACCGGCCCAAGGTCGGTGACGTCCTCTCTGGTCGGCTCTCCCGGGGCGACATACCGATGTATGAGCAGATGCTCAGTATGCGCGAGCCTGCACGACGCTCGGCTGCGATCTTGTTCGCTGATCTGGAGGCGTCGGGCGAGCTGTCGCGGGGGCTGTCGTCACAGGCGTACTTCCATTTGATTCGCTCGTTGACCGATCTCGTCGATGCCGCCGTCATCAGTCACGGCGGGCTCATTGGCAAACACGCCGGTGACGGAGCTTCGGCCCTTTTCGTTGTCGACGAAGGGCAGTCTGAGTCAGACGTTTCGCGTGGATCGATCGAAGCCGCGCGCGAAATTCGTGAGGAAGCCAGCAACCTCCTCCAGGGTGGGCCCGATGTGGTCGTGAACGTCGGCCTGCATTGGGGCGCAACCCTCACGGTGGGACAGGTCTCCAGTCTCGGCCGGCTCGAGGTGACCGCACTCGGCGATGAGATGAATGAGGCCGCGCGAATCGAAGCGGTCGCCAGTGGTGGTCAGATTCTCGCCTCAAAGAACCTGGTTGAACGACTCACTCCGGAGGATGCCGAGAAACTCGACCTCGATCCAGCTCATATGCAATACGCGTCGATCAGCTCGCTCAGCGCCGATAGCAAGGCCCTTCGAGACGCTGGAATCATCGCCGTCGCCCCTGTGTGAGGGGTCATGCGCTCAGAGTCACTTCCAGCCGCGGTGGGCCACGTGCGCGGGCACCGGGTTCACTTCGCGCTCGCGCTCGGCCACCCGTTCGGCCAGCCACTGGAACCACTCCCAGACCGTCTCGCGTCCTAGGTCACGACGGTCCTCCTCGACGTACACGTGCAGCTTGCGCCAAGAGATGACGATCGCGCCGCTGAAGAAGTCGTCGATGAGGTCCATGGTGACCTCGCGGCGGAAGACGAGGACGCCGAGACTCTCAAAGGTGAGTCCGATCATGAACACCTGGTTCTCGCCGTCGGGGCCGAGGGTCGCCCTGATCTCGGCTCGGTTCGCACCGTCCGGCAGTGAGTTGATATGCCGCAGGGCCGTGGTGAAGTCCCCGCTCTGGAACGACCGGACCAGCGCGAGCATCGCGTCTCGCTTACGCTGCCGACGGATGTCGAACAGCTGCGAGGCCGCGAACACGACACCGATCGTGACGGCTGCGGCATTGACCACGTCTGCAACAACGGACCAGTTCACGGACTCGACCCTACTGGCCGTCGGCCTGCTCGGCGGGAGGGTCGGTGAGGGCCCCGAACGGGTGGTGCGGCTCGGGGTACCAGTGCGCCGGGTCCTTCTCGCGCCACAGCCCGACCTCTTCCTGGGTCATCGTGGTCAACAGAACCGGATGGCCCTCCTCGCCGGCCACCGGCCAGCGGTCCGGGTGCACGCCGACGTAGGCCGCGACGGCTTCGGGTGAGGAGCCGTCCTCCAGCACGACCTGCGCCGGGTCGATGGGCACGAGGTCGTACCGCAGGCCGCGTCCCTCCACCACGTCGAGCAGCTCGAGCTCCGCATCGGTGCACATCGAGAGGAAGAACACGGCTTCGTGATCGGGCGCCGTCACCAGCGTGGCGACCGTCTGGCCGTCACCGCGGGTGCCGTGGCTCCACACGGCAGCGAGCCCCGTGGTCTGGCACTCGAGATTGACGAACGGTCCGCCCTGCCGGACGACCTTCGACGGGCAGCGGTTCGACCCGAAGCTCAGCACCGGGGTGCGTCCGGCGAGCGACTGCCGTCCGGCCTCGCGGAGCCACTCGTCGAGGCACACCGAGTTGCCGCCCGTGCGCACGGCCCAGCCGGACGGTGCCTCCCCGTCGACCTCGATGCGATGCACCATCGCGTCGTCGTCGACGACGTAGGAGTGGTCGGGCCAGTCGCCCGGGTACGGATGCTCGGGCCAGTCGCTCGCGGGCCGGGGCTCGGTCACGCCGTCAAGTGCATCACAGCGCCAGAGCGTGAGGCGTCAGCACGCTCCCGCGGACGGCTTGCAGGCGTAGCGATCCATCAAGAACGGCATGACGTCCTTGGACCAGACGACCGCGCCGGAGTGGTGCTCGGTGTACCGGGCGCCCTGGCGACGCTTTCCGTCACGTTGCTGGCCGACTGACGCGATTCGCCGACTCGACGGTCGCGGCGGTCCTACCCTGAAACATGGACTTCGGCGAGACGCTCTATGCGCACGCCGCCGGTGACGTCGACATCGCCTACCGGGTGTTCGGCGACGGGCCGATGAACATCGTCATCGTCCCGGGGATCTTCTCGCACGTCGACCTGTTCTTCACGTTCGACATGTTCTGCGACTTCATGGAGCGATTTGCCGAGTTCGGCCGCGTCGTGACGTTCGACAAGCGCGGCACCGGTCTGTCGGATCCGACGCCGGGCGCCGCCGAGCTCGACGAACGCATGGACGACATCCGCGCGGTCATGGATGCGGTCGGCATGGAGCACGCCGCCGTCATCGGCATCTCCGAGGGTGGTGCACTGGCCCTGCTGTTCGCTGCCACCTATCCCGAACGCACGGACGCGGTGGTCGTGTGTGGGTCGTTCGGCAACGTGCCACCCGGCTCGGAACTGAGCGCCCTGCTCGAACGCGGAGCCGAGGAATGGGGCACAGGGCGAGTCTCGATCGAGCTGTCTCCCGGTCTGCGCAAGTCGAGCCCGCTGATCCGCCGGTCGCTCGGGTTCCTCGAGCGAGCATCGGCCAGTCCGCACATGGGGCAGTCGATCGCCGCCTTCGTGTTGTCCCTGGACATCCGACCGGTTCTTTCCGCCGTTCAGGCACCCATGCTCGCCGTCCACCGCGCGGACGAAGCCATCCCCGTCGCCTACGCCCGCGAGCTCGTCGATGGAGTGCCCGACGGGCGGTTGGTGGTCCTGGAGGGCGACGACCACCTCCCGTGGGTCGGCAACACCACCGAGTACGTGGACACGATCGAGGAGTTCCTGACCGGCAGCAAGCACCAGGTGGAACCGGAGCGGGGACTGTCGACCGTCCTGTTCACCGACATCGTCTCGTCCACCAGCCGCAATGCCGAGATCGGCGACGACGCGTGGCGTCGCTTGCTGGATCGCCACAACGAGGTCGTCCGGGTCGCGCTGGCGGACCACAGGGGCCGGGAGATCAAGACGATCGGCGACGGGTTCCTGTCCACCTTCGACGGTCCTGCCCGCGCACTCCGGTGCGCGAAGACGATCGTGGACGAAGTCGAGGACCTCGGCATCTCGGTGCGTGCCGGGCTCCACACGGGTGAAGTCGAGCTGTACCCGGACGGTGACATCGGCGGCATGGCCGTGAATCTCGGTGCACGCATCGGCGCGGCCGCGGGCAGTGGGGAGGTGCTGGTGTCGTCCACCATCAAGGATCTGGTGTTCGGATCGGGATTCCGTTTCGTGCCCCGAGGGGAGCACGAACTGAAGGGCGTGCCCGGCACGTGGCCGTTGTTCGCGCTGGAGGGCGAGGGCAACCATGACGCACCAGCCGTGCCGGCGGATGACTACCTCGGGCCGTTCGACAAGGCTCGGGTGCGGCTGGCTCGAAGCAACCCGCGCACGAGTCGGGCCATCTCACGCCTGATCATGCGCGGAGCGGACGAGACTCTGTCCGCGAAATGACGTGGGCGGTCAGTCAAGCTCGAGCAGGAGATCGCCGCCGGCCGCCTGGGAGGTGCCGCCGATCGCCAGTCGAGTCACGGTGCCGGCCATCGGGGCGGTGATCGTCGCCTCCATCTTCATCGCCTCGATCGTGGCGACCGGCTGGCCGGACACGACCTGGTCGCCCTCGGCGACCAGCGGACTCACGACACCGGCGAAAGGAACATCGACCCGCATCGGGCCAGCGTAGACCGGTCAGCGACGGGGCTTGTGCCACACGCTGATCTGGGTGTCGGTGACGCGCACCGGGAGGTTCTGGACGGTTCCGAGGGCCTGATGAGCGGCCGCGAGGTCGGCCTGGAGCTCGGCGATCTTCTGCTGCAGAGCGTCGACCTGGTGCTCCAGCTCGATGACCCGCCGGACACCCTCGAGGCCGAGACCCTCGGCGGTCAGTCGAGCGACCTGTCGGAGCAGCTCGATGTCGCGCAACGAGTACCGGCGGCCGCCACCGCCGGTGCGGCCGGCCTGGACGATGCCGAGGCGGTCGTACGAGCGCAGCGTCTGCGGGTGCAGGCCGGACAGCTCGGCCGCCACACTGATGACGAAGACCTTGGCCTCCGGTCCCGGTGGCGTGAAGGGACCTCCCACGGGTCCCGACGTCGGAACAGTCATCACTTCACCGCCTCAGATGAGATGGACGAACGCGGGTCCTTGTCGCCGCGTGCCGCGCGCAGTGCCTCGACGGCAGCCCGCGACTCCTCGTCGAGCTCGGCCGGCACCTGGACGTCGATGCTGACGAGCAGGTCGCCGCGACCGCCACTCTTGGTGGCGCCGCCCTTGCCCTTGGCCCGGAACGTGCGACCGCTCGGCGTGCCGGCGGGGATGCGGATGCTGACCGGCGGGCCGTCCAGCGTCGGCACCGAGATGGTGGCGCCGAGCGCCGCTTCGTCGAACGCGACTGGAACCGTGACCGTGAGGTTGTCGCCCTTGCGGCCGAACAACGGGTGCTTCGAGACGTGCACGACGAGGTAGAGGTCGCCATCAGGCGCACCGTCGCCCTTGCCGCCCTTGCCCTTGAGCCGGATGCGCTGACCGTCCTTGACGCCCGGTGGCACTCGCACCTGGAGGGTGCGGCTCGACGGCGCCCGGCCGGAGCCGTGACATGTCCCGCATGGGTCCTCGACGACCATGCCGCGGCCGCGGCACTGGTCGCACGGCTCGGTCATCGCGAACACGCCGCCGGACGTGCCGGTCTGCATACCGCTGCCCTGGCACTTGCTGCACACCTTCGGGACGGTGCCCGGCTTCGCGCCAGTGCCGTGGCACGTCGGGCAGGCCTCGTCGCTGGTCATGCGGAGCGGAAGCGTGGCGCCCTCCACGGCCTGCTGAAACGTGATGCTGGCCTCGGTCTCGAGGTCATCGCCGCGACGCCCTTGCGGCTGTCGACGGGTGCGACCGCGGCCGCCGCCGAAGATGCCGCCGAGGAGGTCGCCGAGGTCGAAGTCGACGCCCGGTCCGCCCGGACCAGCGGGTCCGCCGAACCCACCGGGTCCGCCCTGGAACCCGCCGCGGAACTGCCCGAACAAGGTGCGCTGCTCGTCGTACTCCTTGCGCTTCTCGGGGGACGACAACACGGCGTAGGCCTCGGAGACCTCCTTGAAGCGCTCCTCGGCCGCCTTGTTGCCCGGGTTGGAGTCGGGGTGGTTGTCGCGCGCGAGCTTGCGGTACGCCTTCTTGATGTCCGTCTGGGAGGCGTCCTTGGACACGCCGAGCGTCTTGTAGAAGTCCTTGGAGGCCCAGTCGCTGGCAGCCACGGCGTCCCTCCCTACTCGGTCTCTGGGTCGGTCTCGACCTCGTCGTCGGTCGTTGTCTCTACGCGCTCACCCTCGGGATCGACGACGCCGACCTGAGCGTGCCGGATGACGTCGTCACCCACGCGGTAGCCGGTGCGGACGACCGACTGGATCGTCGTCTCCTTCACGTCCGGCGACTCGCCCGCGTGGAAGAGCGCCTCGTGCAGCCGCGGGTCGAAGACGTCGCCCGGTGCGCCGAAGGCCTCGAGCTGGTGGCTCTTGACGGCCTGCTGCAGCGCATCGGCGACGGCCTTGAAGCCGCCCTCGAGCTGCCCGTGCTCCTCGGCTCGACCGATGTCGTCAAGCACGGTGAGGAGCGAGCGCAGCACCGAGACCTCGCCGATCGTGCGCGCGGCGGTGCGGTCGCGGTCGACGCGTCGCTTGTAGTTGACGTACTCGGCCTGCAAGCGCTGGAGGTCGGCCGTGCGCTCGGCGAGCTGCTGCTCGACCGTGGGCTCGGCCGTCTCCTCCTCGGGAGCCTCGACCGGATCCGGAGAGGGGTCGGCAGCCTCGTCAGCTGCCGACTCCTCCTCGGTCGATTCGTCGGGGCGTTCCGTCACTTGGTCTCCTCGTCGGGCCCGGACTCGTCGTCGACGATCTCGGCGTCGACGACATCGTCGTCAGCGTCGCTCGCGTCGGCGTCGCTCGTGGGGGCGTCACCGCCCTCTGCGGCCTGCTCGGCCGCGGCGGCCTCGTACATCGCCTGGCCCATCTTCGAGCTGGACTCGCCGAGCTTGGTGACCGCCGCCTGCACGGCGTCGGCGTCCTCGCCCTTGAGCGCCTCGTTGAGCGCGTCGAGGTCGGCCTGCACCTCGGTCTTGATGTCGTCGCCGACCTTGTCGCCGTTCTCCTGGAGGAACTTGTCGGTCGTGTGCGCGAGGGTCTCGGCCTGGTTGCGGGTCTCGACCGTCTCGCGACGCTTGCGGTCCTCCTCGGCGTACTGCTCGGCGTCCTTGACCATCTTGTCGATGTCGTCCTTCGACAGGGCCGAGCCGCCGGTGATCGTCATCGACTGCTCCTTGCCCGTACCGCGGTCCTTGGCCGAGACGTTGACGATGCCGTTGGCGTCGATGTCGAAGGTGACCTCGATCTGCGGCACGCCACGCGGCGCCGGCGGCAGGCCGGTGAGCTCGAACGTGGCCAGCAGCTGGTTGCCGGCGGCCATCTCTCGCTCGCCCTGGTACACCTGGATCGCCACGGACGGCTGGTTGTCGTCGGCCGTCGTGAACACCTCGGAACGCTTGGTCGGGATGGTGGTGTTGCGCTCGATGAGCTTCGTCATCACGCCACCCTTGGTCTCGATGCCGAGGCTCAGCGGGGTGACGTCGAGCAGGAGCACGTCCTTGACCTCGCCCTTGAGCACGCCGGCCTGCAGGCTCGCGCCCACGGCGACGACCTCGTCGGGGTTGACGCCCTTGTTGGGCTCCTTGCCGCCGGTGAGCGACTTGACCAGCTCGACGACCGCGGGCATGCGGGTGGAGCCGCCGACGAGCACGACGTGGTCGATGGCCGAGAGCTCGATGCCGGCGTCCTTGATGACGTGCTGGAACGGCGACTTGGTGCGCTCGAGCAGGTCGGCGGTGATCTTCTCGAACTCTGCGCGGGTCAGCGTCTCGTCAAGGAACACGGGGTTCTTCTCGGCGTCGACGGTGATGTACGGCAGGTTGATCGAGGTCGACGAGCTGGACGACAGCTCGATCTTGGCTCGCTCGGCGGCCTCACGGACGCGGGGCATGGCCATCTTGTCCTTGGTGAGGTCGAGGCCGGTGTTGCTCTTGAAGCGGGTGACGATCCAGTCGACGACCTTCTCGTCCCAGTCGTCGCCGCCGAGGTGGTTGTCGCCACTGGTGGCCTTCACCTCGATGACGCCGTCACCGATCTCGAGCAGGGACACATCGAACGTGCCGCCGCCAAGGTCGAAGACGAGGATCGTCTGGTCGTCGCCCTTGTCGAGGCCATAGGCGAGCGCGGCCGCGGTGGGCTCGTTGATGATGCGGCTGACGTTGAGGCCCGCGATCTCACCGGCCTCCTTGGTGGCCTGGCGCTGGTGATCGTTGAAGTACGCCGGCACGGTGATGACCGCGTCGGTGACCGGCTCGCCCAGGTAGGCCTCCGCGTCGCGCTTGAGCTTCTGCAGGATGAACGCGGAGATCTGCTGTGCGTTGAACGTCTTGCCGTCGATCTCGACGCTCCAGTCGGTGCCCATGTGGCGCTTGACGGAGCGGACGGTGCGGTCGACGTTCGTGACGCCCTGGCGCTTGGCGACCTCACCCGCGAGGACTTCGCCATCCTTGGCGAAGGCCACGACCGACGGCGTGGTGCGTGCACCTTCGGCGTTGGCGATGACGGTGGGTTCTCCACCTTCGAGGACGGCGACGACGGAGTTCGTCGTGCCGAGGTCGATTCCGACGGCACGTGCCATGGGTGTTCCTCCTGCTGATCTGGTGCATTGATGAGTCTCAGTCAGATGACTTGAGTCTGATCGTATCAACTTCGTTCTGAGGCCCATTGTTCCGGGTTCGGGAACATTTCTTGCGAGAATGTCCGCCATGGATGACCTCGACGGACGGCTCGACGACGTGGCGCACCGATTGCGCGCCGAGATCATCGAGATCGCCGTCGACCAGATCTCCAAGCCCATCGCGCACGAGTTCGACATCCGCATCGCTCTCGACGAGTCGGCCGGTGGCGCCCAGGTCGTCTTCGTCGAGGCATCGTCGCGGTCGGTGCAGCCCGTGGTCACGCGGATCAGCGTCCGCGTCCGGCCGGAGGCCGACGGAACGAGCCTGGTGATCGAGCGCGGCGACGGTACCCACCGCATCGATGTGAGCACCGGCGACGCCGACCCGGTGGTCACCGACTCCCTCCATCACCGGCTGAACGACTTCGTCGCCGGCTGTATCGCGTCGGCACTGTCGCAGCTGAACGCCGAGATGCAGCGCCGGATCGGTCGGCCTTAGGGAGCCAGCCCGCGCACGGTGTCGATCGTGTCTGCCTCGTCGGCGCGCTTGTCGTCGCGGTAGCGCAGCACGCGGGCGAACCGCAGGGCCAGGCCGCCGGGATAGCGGGTGCTGCGCTGGAGGCCGTCGAACGCGATCTCGACCACCTGTTCCGGACGAACGTGCACCACATGGCCGTCGCGTGACGTCTCCAGCTCGAGGAATCGCTCGGTCTGCCAGGCGAGCATCTCGTCGGTCATGCCCTTGAACGTCTTGCCGAGCATCACCCAGCCGTCACCATCGCGGGCGCCCATGTGGATGTTCGAGAGCTTGCCCTGCCGTCGGCCGCTCCCCCACTCGACGGCGAGCACCACGAGATCGAGCGTGTGCCGCGGCTTGACCTTGACCCATCCGGACCCGCGGCGGCCCGCCTCCCAGGTGGAGTCGATGCCCTTGAGGACGATGCCCTCGTGGCCGTCGGCGAGAACCCGCGCCTGGAACTCGGCTGCGGACTCCGCGGTTTCCGCGAGCAGGCGCGGGACGAGGTGCTCCTCGGGGACGAGCTTCGCCAAGACATCGGCTCGCTCGGTGGCCGGTGCGTCGATGAGGTCGCGGCCGTCGACGTGCAGGACGTCGAAGAAGTACGAGCTCATCGCCAGCTCGGACGCCGTGACCGTCATGGAGCGCGAAGCGGTGTCCTGGAAAGCCCGTGGACGGCCGTCGTCGTCGACGAGCAACGCCTCACCGTCCAGCACGAAGGACCTGGCCGGCAGCGATCGGGCCAGATCGACGAGCTCGGGGAACCGGCCGGTCAGGTCGTCGAGGCTTCGCGACCACACCGAGACATCCTGGCCCGAGCGGTGGACCTGGATGCGGATGCCGTCGAGCTTGCCGTCGACGAGGCAGGGCAGCCCGACAGCCTCCAGCCCGGCGGCGAGATCGGGTGCACTGCCGGCGAGCATCGGCTGAACGGCACGTCCGACCTCGAGTCCGATCGCCGCGAGAGCGTCCTCCCCGCCACTCGCTGCGGCTCGGGCCGCGAACGGCGCCGATCCCGCCAGCATCACCGCCCGACGCACGATGGGCACCGGAATCTCGTACGCCGCCGCGATGCCTTCGACGAGCACGCCCTCCAGCGCACCCGTGCGGATCTCCCCGGTGATCAAGCCCCGGAGCAGCTTCTGCTCCGACTCGGTGGCCGCCGCGAACAGCTCGTCCAGCCGGCGACGGCGTTCGTCCTTCGAGCCTTCGCCAGCGATGGCGGCGATCTCGTCGAACGCTGCATCCACCGCCGAGACGGTGAGCGACGGCTCGGACGCTGGCGCGGGGAGGTCGGTGAGTGACCGCCAGCCGACGCCAGTTCGACGCTGGGTGAGCGACCCCGAGAGGTAGGTGGCGACGACGAAGACGTCGTCGCCGGCCTGACGCAAGGAGTCGGCCACCGCGGCGATCTTGGCCTTGCGCGAGCGCGTGGCCCGCACGGCGTCGAAGGTGGTGACGAGGTCGATCAGTTGCACGAGTTCATTCAACCTGCCATCGCCCACGATCGCCCTAGGCTCGGACCATGACCGAGCTGCACGACCTCGACGCCACGGCCCAGGCGGCGTTGTTGCGTCGACGCGAGGCGTCTTCGGTGGAGCTCGTCCAGCATCACCTGGACCGCATCGACGATCACGCCGAGGCGCTCGGCGCGTTCATCACCGTCACCGCGGAGCAGGCTCTCGAGCGCGCGGCCGACGCGGACCGGCGGTTGGCGGACGGTGACACCGCACCGTTTCTCGGCGTCCCGACGGCGTTCAAGGACCTCACCTCGACGGCCGGCATCCGCACGACGATGGGCTCGGTGGTGATGCAGGACAACATCCCGCCTGTCGACGCCTACGTCGTCGCGCTCGTGCAGCAAGCCGGCTTCATCAGCCTCGGCAAGACGAACACGCCCGAGTTCGGGTTGTCCTCCTACACGGACAACGACATCGTCGGCCCGGCCCGGACGCCATGGGATCTGACCCGCAACGCCGGCGGCTCGAGCGGCGGCGCGGCGGCAGCGGTGGCTGCTCGGCTGGTCCCGCTGGCCGAGGGGAGCGACGGCGGCGGATCCATCCGCATCCCGTCCAGCTGCTGCGGCATCGTCGGGTTCAAGCCGAGCCGCGGCCGGGTCAGCGTCGGTCCACTCGGCAGCGACTGGTCCGGCCTTGCCGGGGACGGGCCGCTGGCCCGCACCGTCAGGGACGCCGCAGCGCTGCTCGACGCGATGGCCCATCCGATGCCTGGCGACCTTCGTCCGCTTCCCGATCCGGACGTCCCGTTCTCGGCCTGGGCGGCCCGCGAACCGCGGCGTCTCCGCATCGCTCGCTGGTCGACCCCGTACCTGCCGGGCATCGAGACGTCCGCGTCGTCGATCGGCGCATGGGAGGAGGCAAGTCGGCTGCTGGAGTCGCTCGGCCACGACGTCGTCGACGTCGACAACCCGTTCCCGCCGGAGCTCGAGCCGCAGTTCAACATCGTGTGGTCGAGCGGCATGGCCGCAGCGCCCGTGCCGGAGGAGGCCATCCCACTGCTTCGGGCAAACACCCGCTACTGGCTGGCCCGCGGGAAGGAGCCGACGGCAGTGGAGCTGGCGCACGCGATCCAGTTCCTCGAGGCCACCACACGTGATGTCGTCACGTCGATGAACCAGTACGACGTGTGGCTGACGCCGACGCTCGCGCTCCCGCCGCAACCGTCGGAGTGGTTCACCGAGTCCGACGACCCCTCCGAGGGACACCGCCGCGAGCTGCTCTTCACGCCATTCACCGCCGTCTACAACATGGCCGGCGTCCCCGCGGCGAGCCTGCCGCTGCACTGGACCGAGGAGACGCCTGACACCCCATCGCTGCCGATCGGCGTCATGCTCGCCGGCCGCCCGGGCGAGGACGGCCCGTTGTTCTCCCTGCTCAGTCAGGTCGAAGAGGCGGCGCCGTGGGCGGACCGGCGTCCGCCCGGGCCCTGGTCAGCGTGAACGACGGCCCCACGGCTTCGTGACGGACAGCACCACCGACGTCAGCAGCATCAGGCTCGAGACCACTGGCGGGTAGAGGAACATCGTCGGGTCGCCGAGAGATGCACGGACCTCGGCGCCCGTCGTGGCCTGCGTGACCTCGAGGGAGGACACCGCGGGCAGCAGCGCGACGAAAACCAGCATCACCAGAGTCAGCGAGATGACCAGCTTCGTGGTCACCCACCAGTACCGCACCAAGCCCCATTTCGTGCCGAGGCCGAGCGTCACACCGGTGCCGACGATGAGCAGGGAAAGCGCAGGCACCGTCCACGGGACCAGGATCGCCACGGCCCCATAGGCGGCCGCCGCCGTTGGGCCGTCGCCGGTCGTCAGTCCGGTCAGCACCAGCGGGATGAGGGCGAGATCGACGCCGATCCAGCCCACCGCCGAGACGATGTGCAGGACCAGGACGGCCTGGCGCTGCCGACGGGACAGCAGCCCAAGCCGGGGTCGGGTCACGGTGTCGGTCTGAGTGGTCATGTGCCCATCGTCACCAGTGGGCACGCTGCGCACATCCACCGTCGGCGGTGTTCTCGAATACTCTCCTCGGAGTACTCCCAAGGAGATCCCATGCCGTCAGAGCGTCGACTGTTGCGGGCGCGTCCGCTCGGCTCGTGGCTCCTCGGCCCGGAGGACGAGAGCACCGACCGGCTCTGGCGACGCGTGCAGATCCTCCTGGCCGTCACGCAGATCATCGCCAACCTCGTCGGCACCGTCCTCGTGACCGGCTTGCTCGCCCTGGTGATCCCCGGTCGCCCGGTGCTGACGACCGAGCTGGCGGAGATCAACTTCATCGTCGTGCCCGTGTACGTCGGGTTCTCCGTGGTGGTCGGCTGGATCTTGGGCGGCGCCGTGACGCGAGGGTCGTTGCGGTGGTTCCTCGAGCACCGTCCCGCATCCCGCAAGGACCGGATCTCCACCCTTCGCCTGCCGTGGAAGCTGACGCTCATCTCGGCCGTCCTCTGGCTCGGGGGGACCTCATTGTTCACCACGATCTACGGACTCGCCGACGCCCAGCTGATCGCCAAGGTCGCGCTCACCGCGCTCATGGCCGCCGTCATCGTGTGCGCCAACTCCTATCTGCTGAGCGAGTTCGCACTCCGCCCGGTTGCCGCACGGGCGCTCACCGACTCACCGCCGAGCCACGCCATCGGCTTCGGCATCACGATGCGATCGATCCTGATCTGGCTCCTGGCCGGTATTCCGGTGGCCGGCATGATGACCGTCGCGCTGTTCGCCGTGATCCGTCAGGATGTCTCGGCACGGCGTCTCGGCGTCGCCGTCCTGGTCCTGGGCGGCATCGCCATCGTCACCGGTCTCGGCCTGATGGTGCTGAACACCCGGGCGATGGTCGCCCCGATCCGTTCCGTCACCGCGGCTCTCGCCCGAGTGCAGCGGGGCGACCTCGACACCGAGGTGCTGGTCTTCGACGGCACCGAGCTCGGGCTGTTGCAGACCGGGTTCAACCGCATGGTGAGCGACGTGCGGGAGCGAGAAAAGCTCCGTGACCTGTTCGGCCGGCACGTGGGTGAGGACGTGGCCAAGGCGGCGCTGTCGCGGCAGACCGAGCTGGGTGGCGAAGTGCGCGACGTCGCCGTGCTGTTCATCGACGTCGTCGGGTCCACCACGATTGCCGCGGAGCAGCCACCGCAGGACGTCGTGAACCTGCTGAACCGGTTCTTCGCGGTCGTCGTCGCCGAGGTCCACGAGCACGGCGGGTTCGTCAACAAGTTCGAGGGCGACGCGCTGCTCGCCATCTTCGGCGCACCGGAGCACATGGACGACGCTCCAGGTCACGCCCTCGCTGCTGCCCGGACGATGACGGCGCGACTGCGCGATGAGGTGCCCGAGTGCGACGCGGGCGTGGGTGTATCAGCCGGCCAGGCGGTCGCGGGCAACGTCGGAGCCGAGAGCCGGTTCGAGTACACCGTGATCGGCGACCCGGTGAACGAGGCCGCACGGCTGTCCGAGCATGCGAAGACGGTGGACGGCCGGGTGGTCGCGTCGATCCGGGCCGTCGATGCAGCTGCGTCCGAGGAGGCCGAGCGCTGGCACGAGGCCGAGGAGGTCCAGCTGCGCGGCCGTCTCGAGCCGACGAGGATCGCCGTTCCCGCCTAATTGCGGGCAGTGAACACGATCGGGTCGCCGTCGGTGATGGCGATGGTGTGCTCGGAGTGCGCACCACGGGAGCCGTCGGAGCTGCGGATCGTCCAGCCGTCCGGGTCCATGACGATCTCGTCGGTGGTCTGCAGCAGCCATGGCTCGATCGCGATGACCAGTCCCGGCTTGAGCGGGAACCCGCGGCCTGCGCGCCCGTCGTTGGGAACGTGCGGGTCGCCATGCATCGTGCGGCCGACGCCGTGGCCGCCGAACTGGGTGTTGACGGAGTATCCCGCGTCGCGCGAGACCTCGCCGATCGTTGCGGAGATGTCGCCGAGCTTGTTGCCGGGCTTCGCCACGGCGATCGCGGCGTCGAGGGCGCGGCGAGTGGTGTCGATGAGACGGAGGTCCTCCTCGCGCGGCGTGCCGACGACCGTGCTGACGGCGGAGTCACTCACCCAGCCGTCGACCGAGACCGCGAAGTCGAAGCTGACGAGGTCGCCATCCTGGATCTTGTAGTCGTGCGGGAGCCCGTGCAGCACCGCGTCGTTGACCGAGGTGCACAGCACCTTGCCGAACGGCATCGCGCCGAATGAGGGGTGGTAGTCGATATAGCAGGACTCGGCTCCGCGCTCGCGGATCATGTCGTGGGCGAGCGCGTCGAGCTCGAGCAGGTTCATGCCAACGTCGGCGACCTCGACCAGCCGGGTCAGCACGGACGCGACGAACTCCCCTGCCGGACGCATTTCGTCCAGCTGCCGGGGTGTGAGGAGCTCGATGGGCATGCGACTCACGGTATCCGGGTGGTGGGAGCGGTCACTCCACCGCTCGTCGGACGTGCTGCATGGCGGCGAGCCAGCCATCGCGGTCCATGGCCTTGTTCTGCTGCATCTCGTCGACTTCAGGGTGCGGGAGGGCGAGGAAACGGCCCTCGGTCACGGCGTCCAGCAGCACATCCGCAACATCGAGTGGCGCCATCACCTCGCCGGCGCTGGACACGACGGCGTGGCCCAACCGGGCGTCCGGGTTGTCGTGGGTGTCACCGCCCTCGATCATCTGGGTGCGAACGCCCATCGGGCAGAGGCAGCAGACCTGCACGCCGCGGTCGCCGTACGTGGCGGCCAGCCACTCGGCGAACCCGAGCGCCGCGTGCTTGCTGGTGCTGTACGTCGCCGACCCCAGCTGCGTCAGCAGGCCCGCGGCCGAGGCGGTGGAGACGAAGCATCCGCCTTCCTGGCCGCCGGCCGCACGCTCGACCCAGCCGGGCACCAGCAGGCGCGCCGCACGGACGTGCGACATCACGTTGACGTCCCAGCTCGCCGCCCACTCGGCCTCGTCGGCGTTCAGCCCGAAGCCTTGGAAGACACCGGCGTTGGCGAAGTAGAGGTCGATGTCACCGCCGGTCAGCGCACGCAGGTGGTCGTCTTGCGTGACATCACCGGGGAGGTGGTCGACCTTCGCCGGATACGAGTTGGCCAGTCGCTCGGCGGCGACCTCGAGCCGGTCGGCGTCCAGATCGGTCAGCGCCACCCTCGACGCACCCCGCTCGAGCAGGCGCTGGGCGATCGCCTCGCCGATCCCGCCGGCGGCGCCGGTGACGACCGCGCTCTTGCCCTCGACGTTCATCGATGCTTGGCCAGCTCGGCGCGGGCGAGGCTGTTCTTGTGCACCTCGTCGGGTCCATCGGCGAAGCGCAGGGTGCGCATGCCGGCGAACCACTCGGCCAACGGGAAGTCCTGGCTCAGGCCGCCGGCCCCGTGCACCTGGATGGCCTTGTCGAGAATCCACTCGACCGTCGACGGAGTGGCGATCTTGATGGCCTGGATCTCCGTGTGCGCGGCGCGGTTGCCCTTCTCGTCCATCAGCCAGGCGGCCTTCAGCACCAGCAGGCGCAGCTGCTCGATCCGGACCCGTGACTCGGCGATCCAGTCGCGCACCACCCCTTGGTCGGCGATCGGCTTGCCGAAGGCAACCCGCGACGACGCGCGCTGGCACATCATCTCGATGGCCCGCTCGGCGATGCCGATCGACCGCATGCAGTGGTGGATACGTCCCGGGCCGAGCCGCGCCTGGGCGATCGCGAAGCCCTCACCCTCGGCGCCGATGAGGTTCGACGCGGGTACGCGGACGTCGTGGAACGCCAGCTCGGCATGGCCGCCATGGTGGCGGTCGGGGTAACCGAACACCCGCATGCCGCGCTTGATCTCCAGGCCAGGGGCGTCGCGTTCGACGAGGATCATCGACTGCTGCCGATGCCGGTCCGCCTCCGGATCGGTCTTGCCCATGGCGATGAAGATCTTGGAGTCGGGGTTCATCGCGCCGCTGATCCACCACTTGCGGCCGTTGATCACGTAGTCGTCGCCGTCGCGGACGATGCTCAGCTCGATGTTGGTGGCGTCGGACGACGCGACCTGCGGCTCCGTCATCGCGAAGGACGACCGGATCGTGCCCTCGAGCAGCGGTTCGAGCCACTGCTTCTTCTGTTCGTCGGTGCCGAACATCGCCAGCACCTCCATGTTGCCGGTGTCCGGCGCGGAGCAGTTGAACGCGGCCGGGGCCAGCAGGATGCTGCGACCGGTGATCTCGGCGATCGGCGCATATTGCAGATTCGTCAGACCGGCGCCGTAGGTCTTGTCGGGGAGGAAGAAGTTCCACAGCCCCTGGGCCTTGGCCTTCTGCGCCACCTCGCCGACCACCGCCGGGAACGTCCATGCGTCGTCGACGTCGAGCTGCTCGATCTGCTCATTCAACGTGGCCTCGGCCGGGTAGACCTCGGCGTCCATGAAGGCCTCGACCCGCTCGATGAGGGCCTTCGTCTCGTCGTCGTACTCGAAGTCCATGTCAGGCCGCCATCACGTAGACGACGTCCGCGATACAGGCCGGCTTGTCGCCGCCCTCGCGCTCGACGACAAAGGAGATGACGACCTGCGTGCCGATGGGAATGTCGGCAACCTCGCGCAGCGTTGCGGTGGCTCGAATCCGGGAGTCGACCGGCACCGGGCTGGGGAAGCGGATCTTGTTGGCGCCGTAGTTGACTCCCATCGTCAGGCCGTGCACCTGGTAGATGCTCTCCGCGAGAGTCGGAAGCAGCGAAAGCGTCAGGTAGCCGTGGGCGATCGTGCCGCCGAACGGTCCGGTCGCGGCGCGCTCGGGGTCGACGTGAATCCACTGGTGGTCGCCGGTCGCGTCGGCAAAGGTGTTGATCTGCTCCTGCGTGACGGTGAGCCAGTCGCTGGTGCCGAGCTCCTCGCCGGCGGCGGCGCGGAAGGCGTCGAGGTTCTCGAAGTCGCGGGGCATGGGCACTCCTGAGGTCTTCTGTGCTGGATCCGGGGGACTAAGCGCTTGCTTAGTCCGCACCCTAGCGGCCGACGAGGTGGGCGACAACGGGCACGGCGCCGAGCGCGAGGGCGAGCGCGAGGCCGACGACGTCGAGCCGGGTCCAGGTGGCGGGCTCGGCCCAGGTGCGGTCGTCGGCGGTCGCGAAGCCGCGGGCATCCATGGCGACGGCCGACCGGGTGGCGCCGCGCAGCGCGTGCACGAGGAGCGCGAACGACATTCCGCCGGCGTCCCGCGCGGTCGTGACCGGGTTTCGGGTCGGGCCCAGCCCGCGCGCCCGGCGGGTGCGCTCGAGCTGAGTCCAGGCGTGGCCGAAGGACGTGATGCGCTGCAGCGCTGCTCCGAACGCGGCGACCAGCCGGGCCGGCAGCCGCAGCGTCTGGGCGAGGTAGTCGCTCAACCGCGCCGCGTCGAGGTAGCCGACCGCAACCGAGCCCGGCCACGCCAGCACGACCAGCCGAAGCCCCTGCACATAGGCCGGCTCGAGCCCGCCGCTGCCCAGGCGCCAGGCCGAGTACACGACAGTCAGCGCGGCGAACAGCGAGAAGGCGAGACAGACGAGTGGAAACCGCCAGCCCGGCAGCAGGACGAGGGCGGCCAGCGCGTAGGCGGCGAGGGCGACGTAGGCGGTGGCGAGATCAGTGACGAAGAACGAGCCGAGCAGAGAGAACATGCCGACCGACAGCAGCACGAGCGGGTTGGTCCGCAGCACGAGTGACCTCATGGCCGCACCCCCGCAGTCAGCCGCACCACGGCGTCGACGGGGAGGTCGTCGTCGTGGGTCGAGACGCCGACCGTCGCACCGGCGCGGGCCGCGGCTCCGATCCATCCGGCGACGGCGGCCCAGGTGTGCCGGTCCTGGCCGACGGTCGGCTCGTCGAGCAGGGCCAGCCCCGGACGATGCGCGAGGGCGGCGGCAAGCCCGAGTCGTCGCTGCTCGCCACCGGACAGCCGGTACGGGTGCGCTGCGCCGAGGTGGCCGAGCCCGAGGACCTCGAGCACGGCTCCGACGTCGACCTCGGTGCCGATGACCTCGCCGGTTCTGCTGATCTCCGCGGCGACCTCGGTGGTCACGAACCCGAGCTCGGAGTCCTGCGGCACCCAGCCCAAATCGGGCGCGAGCTGACGGCTGCGCCGACGGGCCAAGGCCGGCGTGACGGTGCCGGACACCGGGCGAATGAGTCCGCCCAGCATCGCGAGCGCGGTGGACTTGCCGGCACCACTCGGGCCGACGACGGCGGTGCGCGACCCAGGTTCGAGCGCGAGATCGAGCCCGGTGAGAGCACGGGTGCGTTGAGTGCCGCGCAGGGTGCGCGTGACGAGGTCAACCGTCACGTCCTCGCGCCACGACCGAGAGCTCACGGGCCGGCGCGACGAGCCCGAACGGCACGTCGAGGGGTTCGGGCGCCGGCAGACCAGGCATCCAGAGCCCGTCGATCGGCGGCGCCGCGAGGAAGGCGGACTGACGGAGCCGTCGAAGGCCAGGCCGCCACCGGCCAGGACGACCACGCGATCGACATCTTCCAGCCACGGCTCGAACCGATGCTCGACGACGACCAGCGTCCGACCACCGGCCACGTCGAGCACGGCATCGCGGACCGACGAGGCGTGATCGGCGTCGAGCATCGACGTCGGCTCGTCGAGGAGCAACACGTCCGGACGCAGGGCCAGCACGCCGGCCAGGGCGAGTCGCTGCCGCTCGCCTCCGGACAGCGCGGTAGTGAGGTGGTCGCGGCCGTACGGCAGCTGCACCGCCTCCAGCGCCTCATCGACGCGCTGCCAGATCTGGTCACGCGGCAGGGCGAGATTCTCCGGTCCGAACGCGACGTCCCGTCCGATGCGATCGGCGACGACGGCGTCGTCCGGGTCCTGCGGCAGGAGACCGAGCCTCCCGTCGACCACTGCATCGCCCTTCACCTCACCGGCGATGGTGGTGCCCAGCGCACCGCCGAGGGCGTGCAGCAGGGACGACTTGCCGGCACCGCTGGCGCCAAGGAGCAGCACTCGTTCGCCGGGCGAGATCTCGAGGTCGAGGTCCCGGATCACCGGATCACGACGGCCGAGTGGCCGCCAGGTGAAGCCATGGAACCGGACTTCACCGCTGGGCATCAGATGTCGGTGACGGCGTCGCGCCCTGGTCCGAATGCGTCCAGCACCCCGGCCCGGGCCAGCGCCTGGGTGAGCAGCCACCCGCCGATGCCTGCGACGACGATGCCGGACAGCGTGAGGAACCCGAGGTGCGCGAGCTTGTAGCCGAAGTCCCACGCTGCGGTGAACGGCTGCGTCCACTCGTAGAAGGCCTCGATGACCGCGGCGAGCGCGCCGGACGCCATCGCGACGAGCACGCCGAAGCGCCTGTAGAAGACCGCGAGAAACACCAGCTCGGCGCCGAGGCCCTGGAAGAAGCCGGACGCGAACACGGTCAGGCCCCACTCGGTGCCGCCGATGACGACCGTCGAGACGGCCGCGGCGAGGAACTCCGTGGCGAAGGCGGCTCCCGGCTTGCGGATGATGAGCCCGCCGATGACGCCGGCGATCAGCCATGGCCCGGCGAGCAGCGCGGCGCTGGGTGGGAACGAGAAGACGGCCAGTCCGCTGAGTGGCGCGTACAGCTTGCCCCAGCCCCAGAAGATGACGCCGAACGCGACCGCGAGCGTCGCGATGGTGACGAGGTCGATCGTGCGGTAGCGCGCGCGACCGGTGGATGTGACGGCAGAACTCATGATGACTCCCTTCGCCGGTGCTAACCGGAGCAGGTTCAAGGGTCTGCGGCTCTCCGCACTCTCAGCGCCCTCTGCAAGGCGCTCCCCTGTCGTGGTTGGTTCCCACAGTACAACTCGCGTCTGCGCCCTACGCTCGGGCTCATGATCTCCCCACGCCTCGAACCGGACCAGGCCATCGTCGGCCGACTCGTCACCGAGGCTCGGCGGCTGTCCCAGGAGCTCGGCGGGGTGGCCAAGGCGGCGGACGAGCTGGACGCCATCAGCGAGGAGCGCACCGAGCTCCTGAGCACGGCGGCCGGGACGATCCTGCACAACTTCCTCGCCGACCCGTTGTCGACTCATCCGACCAACCTGATGGCCGTCGGCCTGCTGCTCGTGGCCGGAGCCGACTCCGAGGATGTTCGGCGCCGCGCGACATAGCGGTTGTTCGGTCAGGTGAAACGGGCGTTGACGAACCCCGCCAGCAACACCGAAAAGGCACCGATCTCGGTGATGATCAACGCGAACATCCAGACGTGGACGCTGACGGCGTTCGGATACGGATCGGCGAAGTTGTTCGTCGACCCACCCCGAATCCCGAAGACCGCATAGCCGATGGTCACGGTCACGAAGAAGAAGACCAAGGCGCCCGCCGCGATCAGATTGACCGTCTCGCTCCACGCGCTGAGCTCGACGAAGACGGCGACCAGCAGGGTCGCAAAGCTGTACAGCAGTCCGGCACGGTGGGCCACATCGATGTATGGGTGAGCCAGGTGGTTCTCCGTCGTCGCCATCTGCTGGTACTTCAGGACTCCCAGCACCAGAGCCCCCAGGAAGATCAATCCGGCCATCAGCAGGATCACTTCGGTGCTCGAGCGCAGCTCCACGCTCGCGACAGTAGCCCTATCGGCCAGTGATCCGGTCGCCGAGACGGGCGAGCCGGCTGGGGTGCGACAAACCCGAGTCCTCCCGGCGGTCGGCCGCGCGGTACAGCCCGTAGACCGCGCGGACACTGAGCCAACGCAACGGCTCAGGCTCCCAACGGCGAACGCGGCGGCCGACCCACGGCAGGCCCACGAGGTCGGAGTCTCGGCCGAGCACGAGGTCGGCCAGCGTGCGCCCGGCCAGGTGCGTGGTGGTCAGCCCGCTGCCGACGTAACCGCCGGCGCTGCCGAGCCCGGACGCTCGGTCGAAGACGACGCTCGCGCACCAGTCTCGCGGCACACCGAGGACCCCGCACCATGCATGCTCGATCCGCACGTCGCGGGTCGACGGGAACAAGGAGTGCAGGATCTGGGTCAGCGACTCGATCGTCCAGTCCTGCGTCTGTCCGTCCGTGTCGGTGCGCGAGCCGTAGCGGTACGGGATGCCGCGACCGCCGAGGGCGATGCGGCCATCGGCGGTGCGCTGGGCGTAGCAGTAGGCGTTCGCATGGTCGCCGAGCAGCTCGGACCCGGCCCAGCCGATGTCCTGCCACACGGCGTCGGGCAGCGGTTCGGTGACGACCATCGCGGAGTTCATCGGGAGCCAGGTCCGGCGCTGGCCTCGGATGCTCGCGGTGTAGCCCTCGAGGCATCGCAGGACGACAGGGGCGCGGACGGTTCCGTGGGCGGTGGTCGCCGAGCCGGCATCGATGCGGGTCACCCGCGTGCGCTCGAGGATTCGTATGCCGCGGCGTTCCACCGCGGCGGCGACGCCCGCCACCAGGAGGGCCGGTTGCACCCGCGCGGCGTGAGGGGTGAACACGGAGCCGAGCGCACCCTCGACCCGAAGCCGCGTCTCCGTCTCCTCGGCGTCCAGCTCGCGCTGGTGGCTTTCACCGATGCCCCATCGTGCGTCGTCGGCCAGACCCTCGCGCATCCGGATGAGCTGCGCCGGCGACCTGGCGACGTACAGGACCCCACTCTTGACGATGTCCGCCTCGATGCCTTCATCCCGGCAGATGCCGATGACGTCGTCGACGCCTTGCTCCATGGCGGCGACGAGCGCCTCGACCCCGGCGCGGCCGTGCGTCCGGGCATAGCTCTCCTTGCTGCCGGAGAGCTCGGCCGACAACCACCCCCCGTTGCGTCCGGACGCACCGAACCCGGCGAACTCCGCCTCCAGCACCACGATGTCGAGCGATGGGTCGTGCTCCGCCAGCCAGTAGGCCGTCCACAGCCCGGTGAGCCCGCCGCCGACGATGCAGACGTCACAGTCGAGATCGCCGTCGAGTGCCGCTCGTGGGGCGGGCCGCCCAGCCTGGTGCCACCAGAACGACACGTTGCCGTTCGTCATCTCCATGGGGCCACAATGCTGCCATGGCATCCGTCCGAACCCCTGACCCGAATCCCGGCTGGCTCTCCGAGATCGCCCTCCACGAGACGCGGTCACGCGTGCCGATCCTCTACGTCGAGGCCGTGCCGGTCCGGGTCGACTCGCTCGGACGGGTGGAGCACGTCGGTGTGCTGCTCCGCGGCTCACCCACCACCGGCGAGCTCACCCGAACGCTGGTGTCCGGACGGGTCATGCACGGGGAATCGGTCCGTGAGGCGCTGCTGCGCAACCTCGAGAAGGACCTCGGCTCGACCGCGTTCCCGCAGCTGCCGGCGTCGATCGTGCCGTTCACCGTGGCCGAGTACTTCCCCCTGCCGGGCGTCACCCCGCTGCACGACCCACGGCAGCACGCTGTCGCCCTCGCTTACATCGTGCCGGTGACGGGCGAGTGCAACCCGCGACAGGACGCGCTCGAGCTCACCTGGCTCACGCCGGAGGAAGCCGCACGCCCAGAGGTCCTGGATGATCTCGAGGGCGGCCGCGGCGCCCTGCTCAAGCAAGCGCTCGCCGCCGCCTGCGCCCTCCCGCGCTGACCTGACATGACGAGTTCGCCGAACCGATGGACGATGCTGGCCGTCGGCATGCTGGCGCAGATCGCCGGCACGCTGCTGTCCAACGCTCCCCTGTTCCTCATCCCGTACCTGCACCTCGAGCGCGGGCTCACCCTCGTGCAGGCCGGTCTTCTCGCCTCGACACCACTGTTCGCCGCCACGATCTCGCTCGTCGCCTGGGGGGCCGTCGTCGACCGGATCGGCGAGCGGTTGTCGCTGACGATCGGCCTGGCGATCGTCACCGTGGGCGGGCTCGGCGCGGCTCTGAGCACGTCGTACATCGCGCTGGGCGCGTGGTGGCTGGTGGTCGGGATCGGCGCGGCCAGCACCAACTCGGCGAGCGGGCGGCTGGTCGTCGGCTGGTTCCCGCCCCAGCGCCGCGGGACGGCGATGGGGATCCGCCAGACGGCCCTCCCGCTCGGGATCGGGCTCGCCGCGTTCATCATTCCCGTCACCGCGGAGGTCGAGGGACTTCGGGCCGCCCTGCTGGTACCCACCATCGTGTGTGCCTTGGCGACGATCGCCGTCACGCTGCTGGTCGTCGACCCGCCGCGACCGAGCCGCGCGGAGGCCGAAGGCCTTGGCCAGCTCGCCAACCCGTACCGCGGCAGCTCGAGTCTCGCGCGCATTCACCTGGCATCGATACTTCTCGTCGTCCCGCAGCTCACGGTGTGGACGTACATGCTGGTCTGGCTCATCGACGACCGGCATTGGTCGACGGCGGCCGCCGGTGCGCTGGTCGGCTCCACCCAGCTGCTCGGTGCCCTGGCTCGGATCGGCGTCGGCTGGTGGTCCGACCGGGTGGGCAGCCGGCTCGGCCCGATGCGGGTCGTCGCGGTGGCGACTCTCGTGACCATGGTCACCCTCGGCGTGCTCGAGGAAACCCGCCTCGCGGTCACGATCATGATCGTGGCGACCGCCGTCACGGTGGCCAGCAATGGACTCGCCTTCACCGCCGTCGCCGAGCTCGGAGGACCCTTCTGGTCGGGCCGCGCGATGGGTGTGCACAACACTGGGCAGTACCTCGTCGCCGCGCTGGTCCCGCCGCTGGTGGGAGCACTCGTGACCGACCAGGGCTACGCGATCGCGTTCGGATCGGTCGGCCTTTTCGCCCTCCTGGCCATTCCGGTCGTGCCGGTCCGGAACGAGCGCCGCGACGAAACTTGGACACAACGATGAAAAATCCGCCCACGAGGGCGTTTGCGGTGACATGCTGTTGCGTGGGCCGACCAAAAGGGGATTGATCATGCGTAAGACCTACCGGGTACTCGCGAACATCATGGCGATCGAAGTCGTCATCCAGGCGATGATGATCGTCTTCGCCGTCGCGGGTCTCTTCAAGTGGATCGACGACGGAGCCACGCTTGACTCGTCGGTCATCAAGGGCTGGGAAGACACGCCCCCCACGTGGACCGGCGCGATCGGCCACTTCATCCACGTCATGAACGGCCAGTTCCTCATCCCGTTGTTCGGCCTGCTCCTGCTGATCGTGTCGTTCTTCGCCAAGGTGCCGCGTGGCGTCATGTTCGCCCTGGTCATCGTCGTGTCGATCGCCGTGCAGGTCACCGTCGGCATCATGGCCGACTCGATGCCGTACCTCGGCCTCATCCACGGTCTCAACGCCTTCATCCTCTTCGGTGCGTCTCTCGCCGCAGCGAGTGCCGCCAAGGCCGCGAATACCGCGGATACCGTCTCGGCGCCGGCCGTCTGACAGGAGTTCGACATGCGTCAGGTGTATCGAGGCCTCGCCTCACTCATCGCCCTTCTCGTCGTCATCCAGGCGATGACGATGGTCTTCGCGGTGTCCGGGTTCTTCCACTGGATCGATGACGGCAACAGTGCCGACCCGGCGTTGTTCAAGCAGTGGGAAGACAACCCGCCGGACTTCACCGGCAGCCTCGGATTCATGATCCACGGCATCAGCGGGATGAATATCATCCCGCTCGCCGCGTTGCTCCTGCTCATCGTGTCGTTCTTCGCGAAGGTGCCGAGGGGCATCGTCATCGCCCTGGTCGTCGTCGTGCTGGTCGCCGTGCAGATCTTCGCCGGCATCATGGCCCACGAAATTCCGGCCGTCGGACTCGTCCACGGCCTCAACGCCTTCTTCGTGTTCGGCGCGGCGGTCGCAGCAGCCAGAGCGGCGCGCGAGGCGGCGGACGCACCAGCCGCAGTCGCTTGAGCTGGGGAGTGTAGAACGGCGGGGTGACCAAGGAACGCAAGCGGCTGCTTGCCGCGCTGGCCGCGACGACGGTCGTGCTGCTGCCGCTGGCCTGGTTCTGGCAGCAGAGCCTGCTGCCGTCGACGTACTCCGTCATGGACATGGGGTACGTCGACTACGGCGCCGGACCGGCGGCGGCAGAGCCCCTGCACCACAGTGGTCATCACGCGGGAGGCACGAGCGTCAAGGACCTGGTGGCCGACCCGCACCGCGCGGCCGACGTCACCGTCGACCTCGAGGCCCGTCAGGGCATGACCAAGCTCGCCTCAGGACGTGAGATCGAGGGGTTCACCCTCAACGGCAAGACGCCAGGCCCGACGATCACCGCCACCGAAGGACAGCTCGTCGAGGTTCATCTGCGCAACGCGTCCGTCGACGAAGGCGTGTCGTTGCACTGGCACGGCGTCGACGTCCCGAATGCGGAGGACGGCGTCGCCGGGGTGACGCAGAACGCCGTCCCCACGGGCGGGCAGCACACCTACCGGTTCGTCGCGGACCAGGTCGGCACGTACTGGTACCACTCACATCAGGTGTCCCACGACCAGGTGATCGGCGGCCTGCTCGGCTCGCTGGTGGTGCTGCCCAAGGAAGGCATCGACCAGGACCGGGAGATCCTCGGAGTCGCGCACACCTACCAGGGCAACCGCACCCTCAACGGCACGGAAGGCGTGACGCAGGTGCCGGCCAAGCCGGGGGAGAAGGTGCGGGTCCGCATCGTCAACACCGACAACGGCACCATGCCCGTGTGGGCGTCGGAGCCGTACCGCGTCCTCGCCATCGACGGCGGCGACCTCGTGGCTCCCACGGCGGTCATCGGCAAGGATCTGCTCATCCCAGCCGGTGGACGGGCCGACCTCGAGGTGACGGTGCCGCCCTCAGGAGCAGCCCGCGTGCAGGCGGCCGCCGCCACCGCCTTCGCCATCGGATCCGGCAACAACACTCCGCGCCCGACGCAGCCGAAGTCCGAGCTCGACCTGATGACGTATGGATCGTCCGGTGCGCCGACCCTGGCCGTCGACCGCCCCGACCGGACGTTCGAGTACTCGATCGGCCGCCGTCCCGGGTTCCTCGACGGCAAGCCCGGTCTGTGGTGGACCATCAACGGCCATCTCTTCCCCGACGTGCCGATGTACACCGTGCGGGAGGGCGACGTGGTCAAGTTCCACATCGACAACCACAGCGGCGAGACGCACCCGATGCACCTGCACGGACACCATGCACTCGTCGTCGCGCGTAACTCCGAGCAGTCGACCGGCAGCCCGGTGTGGGTCGACTCGATCGACGTGAAGGACGGCGACACCGTCGACCTCGTCTTCAAGGCGGACAACCCGGGCGTCTGGATGGACCATTGCCACAACCTCCCGCATGCCGCGGAAGGGCTCGTCGCGCACCTCATGTACGAGGGGGTTTCGACGCCGTACAAGGTCGGCGGCGACACAGACAACGAGCCGGAATGAGTGGCGGTAGGGTCCTCCCATGACGCTTGTGCTGGTCCTTGGGCTCGTGATGAACGCCATCGCACTGCCGATCGCCGGGAAACGCATCGCCTTCCTGTATCGCCTGATCACCAGTGGTCAACCGGCGCCCGACCGGGTCGAGAACGTTCGCGAACGCGTCGGCGAGACGGTCAAGGCTCAGGTCGTCGAAGTGCTCGGCCAGAAGAAGCTGCTCAAGTGGTCGGTGCCCGGCGCCGCGCACTTCTTCGTGTTCTGGGCGTTCCTGATCCTCGCCTCGGTCTACCTCGAGGCCTACGGCTCGCTGTTCCACGAAGGCTTCGCCATCCCGATCATCGGCCGCTGGGATTTCCTGGGCTTCGCGCAGGACTTCATCGCCGTGATGGCGGTCATCTCACTGGCCGTGTTCTCGATCATCCGGCTGAAGAACGCGCCCGAGCGCCTGGGCCGAAAGTCCCGTTTCGAGGGCTCGCACTTGGGCGGCGCCTGGCTGGTGCTACTGATGATCTTCTTCGTGGTGCTGTCGATGTTCCTGTTCCGGGGCGCCGGCGCCAACACCGGCAACCTTCCCTACGGCGACGGGGCGTTCGCCTCGCATGGGGCCGGCAAGCTGCTGTCCGGCTTCAGCGAGGACACCAACCAGGTCATCGAGCACGTCGGCCTGCTGGCGCACATCGGCGTCATGCTGGTGTTCCTCATCATCGTGCTCAATTCCAAGCACCTGCACATCTTCGTCGCGCCGCTGAACGTGATGTTCGGCCGGCGCCCGATCGCGCTCGGCGCCATCAAGCCGATGACGGTGCGCGGCAAGCCGGTCGACATGGAGGCGATGGAGAACCTCGAGGAAGAGGACTTCGAGAAGCTCGGCATCGGCAAGATCGAGGACTTCAGCTGGAAGGGGATGCTCGACTTCGCCAGCTGCACCGAGTGCGGTCGCTGCCAGAGCCAGTGCCCGGCGTGGAACACCGAGAAGCCGCTCAGCCCGAAGCTGCTCATCATGGGCCTGCGCGACCACGCGTTCGCCAAGGCGCCCTACCTGCTCGCTGATAGCGACGACGAGCGCGCCAACCTGTCGGCCGAGGTCATCGCCGAGGCCGAGCGGGCACTCGTCGGTGAGACCGAGGGCGACGCGTGGCACCCGAGCGGCGGCGCCGTCATCGACCCTGACGTGCTGTGGTCGTGCGTGTCCTGCGGCGCCTGCGTCGAGCAGTGCCCCGTCGACATCGAGCACGTCGACCACATCATGGACATGCGACGTCACCAGGTGCTCGTCGAGTCCAACTTCCCGACCGAGCTCAACAACATCTTCAAGGGCCTGGAGCGCAAGGGGAACCCGTGGGGCATGGATCCCAAGGGCCGCATGGACTGGGCGAAGGGTCTCGACTTCCCGGTCAAGCAGGTCGGCGTCGACGTCGAGAGCCTCGACGAGGTCGAGTGGCTGTTCTGGGTCGGCTGTGCCGGAGCGTTCGAGGACCGCGCCAAGAAGACCACCCAGGCCGTCGCCGAGCTGCTCAACATGGCCGGCGTCGACTTTGCCGTCCTCGGTGACGGCGAGACCTGCACCGGCGACCCGGCCCGTCGCGCCGGCAACGAGATCGTCTTCATGCAGCTGGCCATGGAGAACGCCGAGGTGTTCAAGGAGACGAAGGCCAAAAAGGTCGTCTCCACCTGCGCCCACTGCTTCAACTCACTCAAGAACGAGTACGCCGAGTTCGGCGTCGAGCTCGAGGTGGTGCACCACACCCAGCTGCTCAACCGGCTGGTGAAGGAGAAGCGCCTCACCCCGGTCGCACCCACCACCGGCGCCGTCGACGGCAAGACCATCACGTACCACGACCCCTGTTTCCTCGGTCGCCACAACAAGGTCTACGCACCGCCCCGCGAGCTGCTCGAGGTCATCCCCGGCGCCACCTTCACCGAGATGCCGCGCAACTCCGAGCGCTCGTTCTGCTGCGGCGGTGGCGGCGCCCGCATGTGGATGGAAGAGACCATCGGCTCGCGCATCAACACCAACCGCACCGAGGAGGCCGTCGCCACCGGCGCCGACCAGATCGCGGTCGGCTGCCCGTTCTGTCGCGTGATGCTCACCGACGGACTCACCGCCCAGCAGGCCGAGGGTAAGGCGCGCGAAGAGGTCGAGGTGCTCGACGTGGCCCAGATGCTGCTCGCCTCGGTCAAACGCGATGTCGACGCCAAGGTCGTTGCGGCCGAGCCGGACGCCGAGGACCGAGCGGACTCGGGCTCCATCAGCAGCACTGCCGCCGCCGCCCCGGCTGCCGATGCCGCCGAGACCGGCGACACGGCCGGCGATTCGGACTCCGACCAGGAGGACGCCGCCAAGCACAACGTCGTCATGGACGACAAGGGCGGCGCCGTGGATGCCGAGGACGTCGACGACGAGCCGAGCGGCGAGGACGCTCCCGCCGTCGAGGAGGTTCCCGAGCCGGAGGCTCGCAGTGACTCAGGGCCAGGGGCTCACACGGACACAGCGCCGGAGACCCAGAGTGCCCCCGAGCCCGAACCGCATCCGGAGCCGGGCGACGCGACCGAGGCCGACGACGAGCCTGCGCCAGAGGGATCTGGGCCCGAGGAGTCTGACGACACCCCCGAGATCCCGGCCAAGCCGGACGACGGCGACGACGAGGGCCCGGCCGAGGAGGTCACCGCCAACCCGGATGAGGCCGAACCGGTCGAGGAGGAGTCTCGCGAGGAAGAGGCGGAGACCATCACGCAGGTCGAGGACGTCACCGACGAGACGACCGTCGAAGACGCCGTGCCGTTCTCCGATCCTCAGCCCTCCAGCAGCGAGGTGAGCGAGAGCGCCACCGAGCTCGCGTCGGACGACGAGGACGACGCGCCTAAGTCGTGAGCGGCGCCGCGAGCGGGACGCCCGGCCGGTAGGCCAGGTGGACGTGCGACGGCGCGTCCAGCACCACGAGGTCGGCTCTTGCCCCGACCGCGAGGTGGCCCACGTCGTCTCGGCGGAGTGAGAACGCGCCGCCGCGCGTGGCCGACCACAGCGCCTCCAGCGGCGTCATGCCCATCTCGCGGACGGCAAGCGCGATGCAGAACGGCATCGACGACGTGTAGGAGCTGCCCGGGTTGCAGTCGGTGGCCAGCGCGACGGTGACGCCGGCATCGATCAGGCGTCGGGCGTCCGGGTATGGCGAGCGGGTGGAGAACTCCACGCCGGGGAGCAACCCGGCGACCACGCCGGATTCGGCAAGGACGGCGACGTCCGCGTCGTCGAGGTAGGTGCAGTGGTCGGCCGCCGCGGCGCCCATTTCGGCCGCCAGCCGCACGCCAGGGCCCGGGCCGAGCTGGTTCGCATGCACGCGTGCCTGCAGGCCCACGGCGAGGCCGGCCTCGAGCACCGTGCGCGCCTCGTCGGCGCCGAACGCCCCGTCCTCGCAGAACACGTCGATCCAGCGGGCGTGCGGCGCGCAGGCCTCGAGCATCGGTCCAGTCACCAGGTCCACATACGTGGCGGTGTCGGTCTCGTCAGGCACCACATGGGCGCCGAGGAACGTCGTCTCCTCGGTGGCCTGCCGCGCGATGGCCAACGAGCGGGCCTCATCCAGCACGGTGAGTCCGTAGCCGCTCTTGATCTCGACGGTCGTCGTGCCTTGGGCCCGCATCGCCGTGACGTGTCGGGCGACATTGGCGGCGAGCTGCTCGTCGGTCGCCGCCCGGGTGGCCAGAACGGTGGTGCGGATGCCCCCGGCCTCGTAGGGGCGTCCGGACATGCGGGCCTCGAACTCCGCCGCGCGGTCGCCCGCGAACACGAGATGGGTGTGGGAGTCGACGAAGCCGGGAATCACGGCACCACCCGCGACATCGTGCACGGCGTCGGCGTCCGGCGCGGCGGTGCGGTCGCCGATCCAGGTGACACGGCCGTGCTCGACCACCAGTGCCGCGTCCCGGATCACCGGCCGCTCGTCATCCCAGGTGACGAGCTCGCCGATGTTCGTGACCAGGAGGCTCGTCACGCTCGGCTCCAGCAGTCATCGATGGCGGCGGCGAGGTCGTGCGCGACCTCGGCAGGATCTAGGTCTGCTGGCGGTATGACGTCGGCGGCCGTGGCCGACCACAGCGGGTCACCCGACCCGGCGGTGCGAACTGACGCCGAGAGTTCGATGGTCTTGCCGGCTTCGAAGCCGAGCGAGGCGTGACCGACCGTTGTCGCCGCGTTCCAGAGCTGATCGGCGTTCCACGATCCGCGAAGTCCGGAGGCGAGCCGCTCGTGCATCTCCACGGCACGGGCCTCGGCGAACATGTCGATCACCGTATGCCCGTCCGAGCCGAGCGTCAGCCGGGCGCCCGCGTCCCGCAGCGCGACGCTCGGGCCGATGCCGTCGGCGAGGTCGGCCTCGGTGGTCGGGCAGAAGCAGGCGAACGACCCGGCGTCGCCGAGGGTGCGGATGTCATCGTCGGTCAGATGCGTGGCGTGCACGGCGGTGGTGCGAGGCGTCCAGACGCCCGCTTCGGCGAGCAGCGCGACGGGTGTCATCCCAGTCGCCTTCAGGCACGTTTCGTTCTCGGCCGACTGCTCCGAGACATGGACGTGCAACGGCGCCTCGGGCAGCGCGGAGGCAACGACCGCGAGCTGATCCCGTGGCACCGCCCGGACCGAGTGGATGGCGGCGCCGATCACGACGTCCGACTCGTCAACGTGACGTGGCGGCGAAGGCGTGCACACGGGACGCCCAGAGCTCGGCGTCACCGTCGTCGAACCGCCGCTGCACGCCCTCGGTTCGCTCGCCGAAACCGGCGGCGAGATAGCAGGTGTCCAGCAGGCAGATCCGCAGGCCGACGTCGCGCGCCGCCGCGATGAGCGCCTCACCCATGGCGTTCGGATCGTCGTACGGGGTGCCGTCCGGTTGGTGGTGGACGTAGTGGAACTCGCCGACAGCGTCGATGCCTGCCAGGCGCATCTCGGCGTATGTCGCCCGAGCCAGTCGGTGCAGCAGGTCCGGGTCGAGCACGCGAGCCAGCGCGTACATGTCGTCACGCCAGGACCAGAACGAGTCGCCGCCGGCGCGCCCTCGCAACGCGCGATGGAAGACGTGGCTGTGGCAGTTGGCGAAGGCCCGCATCACAGCTCGCGCTCGTAGAAGAACATCCGGGCCGACAGGTCGTCGGGGTCGTGGTTGCGGAAGCCGAGGCGTTCATAGAAGCGGCGGGTATCGACGTCGGGCTCGTCGACGCCGATCTGCATCTCGGTCGCTCCACGCTCGCGGGACAGCTTCATGGCCGTGGCCATGATGGCCCCGCCGATGCCTTCGTCGCGGCGATCCGGCACGACGTACAGCTCGGCGAGGTACACCTCCTGCCCGTGGCTCCACAGGGACGGGCGAAAGAACAGTACGCCCAGCCCCACGGGAGGATCATCGCCGAGGACGACGGTCGTCTCCTCGGCGTCGATGAGCTCGCGGCAGCGTTCGGTCAGGAAGGCGACGCCGGGCGTCGGGGTGCCGAACTCCACGTTGAAGTCATGCAGCATCTGCGCGACCGTCGCGGCATCGTCGGGTCCGGCGAGACGGGTGCTGGTCATGAGGCCAGTGTCTCGATGACGCGGGCCAGAGCGTCGACCCCAGCCTCGCAGTCGGCGTCCTCCGCGTGCTCGGCCGGGGAGTGCGAGACGCCGGTGGGGTTGCGGACGAAGAGCATCGCGGTGGGGACGAGCGGGCTCAGCACGCCGGCGTCGTGCCCGGCTCCGGTCGGAAGCGCCGGCGCGTCGAGCAGCGTGGCGAGCCGGTCGCGAAGCGGGACGTCGAACGTGACGGCCGGGCTCACCGACTCGGCGACGAGTTCGACCTCGGTGCGGTCGGCCGTTGCTGCCTGCCGAGCCTCGGCCAGGATGCCGTCGACCAGTCGCTCCAGCTCGCCCTCGGTGGCGGCACGGGCGTCGAGCCAGGCGCGGACCCGCGACGGGATGGCGTTCGTGCCGCCGGGTGCCACCTCCAGACGTCCGAAGGTCGCGCGGGCGTCGGCGTCGGTGGCCAGCCGGCGGGCGGCCAGCACGGTTGCGGCGTACGCGGACATCGGGTCGCGACGGTCCTCCATCCGCGTCGCACCGGCGTGGTCGGCCGCCCCGCAGAAGTCGAGTCGCCATCGCCCGTGCGGCCAGATCGCGGTCGCGACCCCCACCGCGTCGCCGCTGTGCACGAGATGGCGTCCCTGCTCGACGTGCAGCTCGACGAACATGCCGACATCGTCGAGCCAGTTGCTCTTGCCCATGGCATGGGGGTCGCGGCCGCGGGCGATGAGTACTTCGGCCATCGTCAGACCATCGCGGTCCTTGAGGGCGAGGGCGCGATCCGGCGCCAGCACCCCAGTGGCCAACTGCGACCCGGCGCAGGCGATGCCGAACCGGGCGCCTTCCTCATCGGCGAAGTTCGCGACGACGATCGGTCGCGTGGGGGTGAAGCCGTCCGCGCGGAGGCGGTCGAGTGCGGCGAACGCCGACACCACGCCCAGCGGCCCGTCGAACGCACCGCCGTCCGGCACCGAGTCGAGATGTGAGCCGAGGAGCAAGGCATCAGGCCCGGACCCCAGGCGGGCCACCTGGTTGCCGTTGCCGTCCTCGACGACGTCCATGCCGCGCGCCTCGGCCTCGCCGACGAACCACTCACGGAGCACCATGTCCGCGTCGGTCCACGCGAACCGGCGGTAGCCGCCGGTTCCAGCGTCGAGTCCGACGTTGGCGATGGCGTCGAGCATCAGCCCTCCCGCATCGGGACCCGGACGCCGCGCTCCTCCGCGACGTCGGCGGCCTCGTCGTAGCCGGCATCGACGTGCCGGATGACGCCCATGCCCGGGTCGTTCGTCAGCACGCGCTCGGCCTTCTGGCCCGCGAGCGGCGTGCCGTCGACGACGCAGACCTGACCGGCGTGGATCGAGCGGCCGATGCCGACGCCGCCGCCGTGATGGATCGACACCCAAGTGGCGCCGGACGCGACGTTGACCATCGCGTTGAGCAGCGGCCAGTCGGCGATGGCGTCGGAACCGTCGAGCATCGCCTCGGTCTCGCGGTACGGGGACGCCACCGAGCCGCAGTCGAGGTGGTCGCGGCCGATGACGATCGGCGCCGACACCTCCCCGCTCGCCACCATGTCGTTGAACCGCATCCCGGCCCGCTCGCGCTCGCCGTAGCCGAGCCAGCAGATCCGCGCCGGCAGACCCTGGTACGCAACCCGCTCCTGGGCGGTGCGGATCCAGCGGTGCAGGTGGTCGTTCTCGGGGAACAGCTCGAGCACGGCTTCGTCGGTGGCCCGGATGTCGGCGGGATCGCCGGACAGCGCCGCCCAGCGGAACGGCCCCTTGCCCTCGCAGAACAGCGGCCGGATGTAGGCCGGGACGAAGCCCGGGTAGTCGAAGGCGCGGGCGAAGCCGCCCTCGCGAGCCTCGGCCCGCAGCGAGTTGCCGTAGTCGAACACCTCGGCGCCGGCGTCCAGGAATCCGACCATCGCCTCGCAGTGCCGCGCCATCGATGCGCGGGCGCGTTCGGTGAACCCGGCCGGATCCTTCTCCCGCTCGGCCGCCCAGTCGTCGAAGGCGACGTCGTGTGGGAGGTAGTAGAGCGGGTCGTGCGCGCTGGTCTGGTCGGTGACGACGTCGATCGGCGCGCCGGCGGCGAGCAGCTCGGGCACGATGTCGGCCGCGTTGCCGAGCACCCCGATCGACAGCGGCTCACGACGCGCCTTGGCCTCCTCGGCCAGCCGCATAGCGTGCGCGAGGTCGTCGGCCTGAACGTCGAGGTAGCGGTGCTCGATGCGGCGAGTGATGCGGGACTGGTCGACCTCGATGCAGACGCACACGCCGTCGTTCATCGTGACGGCGAGCGGCTGCGCGCCGCCCATGCCGCCGAGTCCGGCGGTGAGGGTGATGGTGCCGGCGAGTGTCCCATTGAACTTCTTCGCCGCGACCGCGCCGAACGTCTCGTACGTGCCCTGGAGGATGCCCTGGGTGCCGATATAGATCCACGAGCCAGCGGTCATCTGGCCGTACATCGTCAGGCCCGCGGCCTCCAGGCGTCGGAACTCCGGCCACGTCGCCCAGTCGCCAACCAGGTTGGAGTTGGCGATGAGCACCCGCGGCGCCCACTCGTGCGTGCGCATGACGCCGACCGGGCGACCCGACTGCACGAGCAGGGTCTCGTCCTCGCGCAGGTCGGTGAGGGTGCGCACGATCGCGTGGTACGAGGGCCAGTCGCGGGCCGCCTTGCCGGTGCCGCCATAGACGATGAGTTGCTCGGGATGCTCGGCCACCTCGGGATCGAGGTTGTTCATCAGCATCCGCATCGGCGCCTCGGTCTGCCACGACCGGGCGGTGAGCGTCGTTCCGCGGGCTGCGCGAATGTCTGTCATGTCTGGTCCTTTGTCGCGTCGATGAGGGTGCCCGAGCGGACGAGCGCGGTGGCCGCCTCGATGTCGGGGGCCAGGAATCTGTCGGGGCCCGGGCCGTCGACCGTCTGCCGGAGAACCCGAATGGCGGCGCCGGTGGCGGCCGCCGGTTGCAGCGGGTCCCGCAGCTCCACGCCACGGGCCGCGGTCATGATCTCGATGGCCAGGACACGCGTCAGGCCGTCCACCGCGCGGCGCAGCTTGCGCGCGGACGACCAGCCCATCGACACGTGGTCCTCCTGCATCGCGCTGGACGGGATGGAGTCGACGCTGGCCGGGGCTGCGAGCCGCTTGAGCTCGCTGACGATCGCGGCTTGGGTGTACTGGGCGATCATCAGGCCCGAGTCGACGCCGGGGTCGTCGGCGAGGAACGGCGGCAGGCCATGGTTGCGGTTGGCGTCGAGGAAGCGGTCGGTGCGGCGTTCGCTCATGCTCGCCACGTCGGCGACGGCGATGGCCAGGAAGTCGAGCACGTAGGCCAAGGGCGCACCGTGGAAGTTGCCGTGCGACTCCAGGCGCCCGTCGTCGAGCACGGACGGGTTGTCGATCGCAGCCGCGAGCTCCCGGTCGGCCACGATGGCGGCGTGGTCGACGGTGTCGCGCGCGGCACCGTGCACCTGCGGAGCGCATCGCAGTGAGTAGGCGTCCTGCACCCGGTCGTCGCCGTACCGGTGGCTGGCCACGATCGGCGAACCGGCCAGCAGCGCGGCCATGTGTGCTGCCGACGTCGCCTGACCCGGGTGCGGGCGCAGCGCCTGCAGGTCGGGAGCGAGGACACGATCGGTGCCCATCAGGCCCTCGATGCTGAGGGCGGCCGAGAGGTCAGCCGTGTCGAGCAGCCGCCGCAGATCGGCGAGGGCCAGCACCAACATGCCGAGCATCCCGTCGGTGCCGTTGATGAGGGCGAGGCCTTCCTTCTCGGCCAGCTCGACCGGCTCCAGCCCGTGGTCGGCGAGCGCCTCCGCAGCTGGCCGAAGGACGCCACGATCGACGACCTCTCCCTCGCCCATCACCGAGAGCGCGCAGTGCGCGAGCGGCGCGAGGTCACCGGAGCAGCCGAGGCTGCCGTGCTCGAGGACAACCGGTGCGAGGCCGGCGTTGAGCAGGTTCGCGTAGGCCTCTGCGGTCGTGAGCCGGACGCCGGTATGGCCGGTGCACATCGTCGAGAGCCGCAGCAGCATCAGCGCTCGCACGACCTCGTCCTCGATGCGCGGGCCGGTGCCGGCGGCGTGCGAACGGATGAGGCTCTTCTGCAGACGCGTGCGTTGCTCGGCGGGAATGTGCCGCGTGGCCAGCGCGCCGAACCCGGTCGAGACCCCGTAGACCGGGGTGTCAGACGCGGCCAGGTCCTCGACGTGCTTGCGGGCTCGCACGATCGCCTCGCGAGCTTCCGGCCCAATCGTCACGTGCGCACCCTCGCGGGCTACCCGCACCACATCGCCGGGACTCAGCGGCCCGACGTCGACGATCACGTCCATGACTCCATAGGACTCCTCCGGACCCACTCTCCGGAAGACTCATCGTCGCAGATGAGTCTCGGATACGAGACAATAGGAGCATGAGCCGCCCCGTCCCTGCTGCAACCTCAGCACTGCGCGTGCTGCGTCTGCTGTCCGGCCAGCCTGTGCCACTGCCGGCCGCCCGGATCGCCGACGGTGTCGGACTCCCCCGATCCACGACGTATCACCTGCTCAGGGCCATGGCGGATGAGGACTTCGTCGTGCACTACCCCGACGACCGCACCTGGGGCATGGGCCTTGCATCGTGGGAGGTCGGCCACGGGTTCGCGCGGCAGGAGCCGCTGGCCCGGCTCGCCCGAGTCCCCCTGGCCCGCCTCGTCGACCGGGTCGGGGAGTCCGCACACCTCGTCGTGCTGCAGGGTACCGACGTCCTGTACGTGATCGAGGAGCGTGCACCTGGGCGGCCGCCGCTCGTCACGGACGTCGGCGTTCGCCTGCCCGCGCACCTCACCGCTTCCGGCCGCGCGATCCTCGCCGGGCTGCCGGCCGCGCAGGTCCGCGCGTTCTATCCCGGACGTGCGGGGTTCGTGAACCGCACCGGAAAAGGTCCGACCTCGCCGACGGAGCTGCGTCGCCTGCTGGTCTCGACCCGCGCGCGCGGCCACGCCACCGAGGACGGCGAGGTGACGCCCGGGTTCGCGTCCGTTGCGGCGGCGGTCGAGGCCGGCACCATCCACGCCAGCGTCGCCGTCACCTGGGAGAACAGGCGCGATCCTGACATCGACGACCTCGCCGCCGCCGTGCGAGAGACGGCTGCGGAGATCACGGGGCGGCTGCGGCACCGCCCTGCTGGCTGATCACTCCGTCAGAAGCACCAGACGACCGGGCACGCCGCCGTTCTTCAACTGGCGATGGGCCTGCTCGGCCTCGGCCAGCGGGAGCTCCTCGATCGTCATCGCGAAGGGCCGGTCGCCGCGCAGCTCCAGCAGCTCGGCCATGTCCCGCGGGCTGGCGCCGCTGGAGCCGATGATGTGCAGCGCCTTGACGATCACCAAGCCGAGGTTGAGCGACAGCCGCTCGGTCGTGATGTTCCCGATGACGACCACGGTGCCGCCCAGTCGCAGACAGCGCAGCGACGCGTTCATCGTCGGCGAGCCGACGCAGTCGATCACGAGATCGGCGTTCGCCGTCTCCGGAGACTTGTGGAAGCCGTCGCCCGGATCAACCACGACGATGTCCGCACCCAGGGATGTCACGTACTCGCGCCGTCCGGCGTCCCGGATGACGGCGACCACGCGAGCACCCAGCCGGGAGGCGACTTCGATCGCGGCGCTGCCGACGCCGCCCGAGGCACCGGTGATGACGACGTTGGTCCCGGGACCGCAGCCGCCGGACTTCAGACCGCGAAAGGCAGTGCCGTACGTGCACAGGAGGATCGCGGCCTCGGCGGATGACAGGTCGTCCGGCATCGCATAGAGACAGCGCTCCGGCAGCGTGAGGTGCGTGGCGTAGCCACCGTCGGCGAAAATGCCGAGAGCATGGGCCGCGTTCTGGCACAGGGAGTTCTCGCCTTCACGGCACCGCTCGCATTCCCCACACGAGTCACGATGCAGGGTCGCCACGCGGTCGCCGGGTTGCCATTGGGTGACGTCCGGGCCGATGGCGAGCACGCGACCGGTGGCCTCATGGCCCAGCGTGATGGGCAGCGTCATGAACGGGACACCGCCCCCACGATCGATGAGATCGCGATGGCAGACACCGCAGGCCTCGACCGCGACCACGACCTCGGCGCCGGTCGGCGCAGGGGGATCGGGCTGGTCCTCGGCCACCATCGGCTCATCCCAGCCCAGCGCAGTCAGACGGATCCGCTTCATGCGGCGAAGTAGAACATGTTCACCTGAGCCCGACAACCACCGGCTGGCCGCCCGCCGATGCCGCGTGACCTGAGCCGTTTTGTGTCGTTGAGGTCTCCACGGGGTGCACACTTGCACCCTTCATGTTTGCGAGGGAGCATCCATGCGCCTGTCTCGTCCACTGGGCTTGTTCGCCGCCGCTGGTCTTTCTTTCGCCGCGCTGGTGACTCCCGTGAGCCTGGCGGCCGCCGCCGACACCTTCACCGTCACCACGCTCCACTTCGCCGTGAAGGTCGGCCCCGCGAACACCGTGAAGTGCGACATCATCGGCGACCTCTACGTGCCGAACAGCGCATCGCCCTCCGCTCGCGTCCCGGCGATCCTGACCACCAACGGCTTCGGCGGCTCCAAGGCCGACCAGGCCGGTATCGGCAAGGCCTTCGCGAACCGCGGCTACGCAGTGCTCTCCTACTCCGGGCTCGGTTTCGGCGGCTCCAGCTGCAAGATCTCCCTCGATGACCCCGCCTACGACGGCAAGGCAGCCCAGCAGCTGGTCGGCTACCTCGGCGGCAAGTCCGGCGTCGCCTTCACCGATGCCGCCCACAAGACCGCGGCGCCGGTGCTCGACGTCGTCCAGCGGGACGGCCTGCCGATCGCCCACGACCCCCGGGTCGGCATGGTCGGTGGTTCCTACGGCGGCCAGGTCCAGTTCGCCGCGGCCAGCATCGACAAGCGCATCGACACGATCGTGCCGCTGATCACCTGGAACGACCTCTCGTACTCCTTCGCGCCGAACAACACATCGCAGCTCAAGCCCGCACTTGACGGCGTCAGCACCAGTACGCCCGGAGCCGGCAAGGCGATCTGGGCGTTCGGCTTCTTCGGACTCGGTGTCGAGAACGGCGTGCAGAACGGTCCGACCGACCCCGGACGCCTGCTCGGCTGCCCCAACTTCCTGACGTTCGTCTGCCCGACACTCGTGTACGCCGCCACGACGGGCACCCTGACGACGTACCAGACCAACCAGCTACGACACGCATCCGTGACCAGCTACATGAGCAAGGTCAAGGCGCCGACCCTCATCGTTCAGGGCCAGACAGACACGCTGTTCAACCTCAACGAGGGCGTCGCAAACTACCGCGCGCTGAAAGCCCAGGGCACGCCGACCAAGATGATCTGGATGAACGGCGGCCACTCCGGTCCGTCCGCGCCAGGCGAGCTCGAGACCGGCAGCCCGGATCCGGCCGCGCAGTACGTGACGAGCCGCATCGCCGACTGGCTCGACCACTACCTCAAGGGCGCCGCCACCGACACCGGGCCCGAGTTCTCGTACTTCCGCGACTGGGTGTCCTACACCGGCATCGCCACCCCCGCGTACGCGGACAGCGCGACCTATCCGGTCGGCACACCGACGCCGTACTTCCTGTCGGGCTCGAAGCTGATCACCGACCAGTCGCAGATCGCCAGCGGCAAGCAGACCTTTGTCACGCCGCCTGGCGGCCTGCCGTCGTCCTTCGACGAGCTCGACGCCGTTCGCTCCCTGCCGCTTCCGCCGGTCCCGCTGCCTGAGACGGACGCGCCCGGCACCTTCGCCACGTTCACTACAGCGCCGGCCACCGCCAATGTCGACGTCGTCGGGTCACCGAGGCTCAAGCTCAAGGTCGATGCACCCACGGCCGTGTCCACACAGGGACTCAACCCTGGCAAGCTCGTGCTGTTCGTGAAGGTGCTCGACGTCGACACCACCGGCAAAGCGAAGCTCATCCGCAACCTCATCGCCCCGGTGCGCGTGCCCGACGCTCGCAAGCCGTTCTCCGTGACGCTGCCCGGTCTCGTGCACCGCTTCGAGTCCGGGCACTCGATCCGCCTGGTCGTCGCCGGCGGCTCCACCAATTATCGCGGCGGACTCAGCGCCACCCCGGTCAGCATTCCGACCGGCAGCGCCGACCAGGTGCTCACGCTGCCCGTCGTTCCCTAGGCGGGTCTGGCGCCGAGCTGGGTCACACAGGTCTCAGCGGCGGCGCGACCGCCGTGGAGCGCGTCCTCAGGGGTGGCGCCCGCGATCCATCGCGCGAGAAAACCGGCCGCGAAGGCGTCGCCTGCGCCGGTCGTGTCCACGACGTCGATCCGCGGGGCGGTGATCTGGGCGCGCTCGTTGCCGCCGAGGTACGCGGCGCCCATCGAGCCGAGCGTGACCACGACGTGCGGAAACCGGGCGGCCAGGGCGTCGAGGTCGATCTGCGGGCCGGTCGCGCCGATCAGGACGCGGGCCTCGTCGATGTTTGGGAAGACGAGGTCCGCTCCGTCGATCCAGCCCAGGAATTCCTCTGCCCCGGCCGCCCGCAGGAACGCCAGCGAGCTCGGGTCGACGCTGACTCGGACGTCACGCCGACGCGCCTCGGCCAGCAAATCCGTTGCCACCGGTCGGGTGGCCGGGTCGAAGAACGTGTAGCCGGTGAGGTGCAGCCAGGTGATGTCGGTCCAGGCTTCGGGCGGCACGTCATCCGTCACGAGACCACGGTTGGCGCCACGGTCGACGAACATGGTGCGCTCGCCCTCCCGGTCCAGCTGGAGCACGATCGTCGCGGTCGTGCCAGGATCACCGGCCACATGGGCCTCGACCCCGTACTCGGTCAGGGCGCGGGCGTGCCGATCGACCGCGTCGACTCCCACGCGTCCGCAAAACACCACGTCGGCGCCGAGGTGCCCCAGCCAGGCGGCTACATTGCCGGCCGATCCTCCCGGACGCAGGCGGATCTCGGCATTCGTGTCGCTCGCCGCGGTGACGTCGTCGAGCACCCGCACGCTGATGTCGTCGACGAGGTCGCCGACGACCAGCACGCGGCTCACAAGTGCGACCAGGCGGTCGCGATCTCGGCGGCGAGGCGGATGTTGTTCTCGGCGATGCGGAGGTTGACCTCCAGGCTCTCCCCGGCGGTGAGCTCGACGATCGTCTCGAGCAGGAACGGGGTGACGTCCTTGCCGACGATGCCCTTCTCCTCGACTCGACGCAGCGCCTCCTCCAGCACGGTGTCGTGCTGAGCCGGGTCGAGCTGCTCGTCGACCGGCAGCGGGTTGGCCACGACGATGGCCGAGCAGATCTCGAGCACTTCGCGCGACTCCATCACGGCAGCCACTGCCGCAGCGTCCGGCACCGACCAGTCGAGCGGGTGGCCGGACGACCTGAGCCAGAAGCCGGGGAAGTCCGCGGTGCCGTAGCCGAGTACGACGATGCCAAGCGTCTCCATCCGTTCGAGCGTCGCCGCGATGTCGAGGATCGCCTTGACGCCGGCGGAGACGACGGTGATCGGCACCTCGGACAGGACCTTGAGGTCGGCCGACTCGTCGAAGCTGTGCTGGGCGCCGCGGTGGACGCCCCCCAGACCGCCGGTGGCGAAGACCCGGATGCCGGCGTGGTCGGCGATGAACGCCGTCGCTGCGACGGTGGTGGCACCGCTGCCGCCGCGCGCCAGCACGATCGGGAGGTCGCGCATGCTCAGCTTGGGCAGGTCCTCGGTGGCGATGCGCTCCAGCTCGTCATCGGTGAGCCCGGCCTTGAGCTCGCCGTCGAGCACCGCGATGGTGGCGGGCACGACGTCGGCTTCGACCAGCAGCTGCTCGAACCGTCGGGCAGCGGCGAGGTTCTCTGGCTGCGGCAGTCCGTGCGAGATGATCGTCGACTCCAGCGCAACGACCGGCAGACCCGCCGCGAGGGCGTCAGCGACCTGAGGTGAGACCGAGAGCGGGAACGTCATGGCGCACTCAGATCTTGGTCCTGTGAAAGTTGGCGTGGGACCTTGATGCCGTTGGTCCGCGCTGACCTTGGTAGCGGGAGCCGTACTTGGCCGAGCCATACGGGTTCTCCGCCGGCGAGCTGAGCCGGAAGAAGCAGAGCTGGCCGATCTTCATGCCCGGGTACAGCTTGATCGGCAGGGTGGCGACGTTCGCGAGCTCGAGCGTCACGTGGCCGGAGAAGCCCGGGTCGATGAACCCGGCGGTGGAGTGCGTCATGAGCCCGAGCCGGCCGAGAGACGACTTGCCCTCCAGCCGCGCCGCGACGTCGTCGGGAAGCGTCACGAGCTCGTAGGTGGAGCCGAGCACGAACTCGCCGGGATGCAGGATGAATGCCTCGTCGGCACCGACCTCGACCTCGCGGGTGAGGTCGGACTGGTCGGCCGCCGGATCGATGTGCGGGTACTTGTGGTTGTCGAAGACCCGAAAGAACTTGTCGAGCCTGACGTCGATGCTCGACGGCTGGATCATCTCCCGGGACAGAGGCTCGAGCCGGACGCGACCCCCATCGAGCTCGGCGAGGATGTCGCGGTCGGAGAGAAGCACGGAGAAAACGTAACCTATGCGTCGGCCGCGCGACGCCCTCTCGCCATGATCGCTACCGACGCCACCGCGCCGACCAGCAGCACGCCTGTCAGTACGAGCCACGCACTCACGTAGGGACGGTTCAGGAGCGAGTCCATGCCGGGCTTTCCACCCACTCCCGACAGCACGTTCGCCACCGTGACGGTGAGCGTGCCCCACACGAGGAACGCGACCGCGGCGACCACTCGGTGCCGGCGCGGAAGAACCGTGGTCGCGACGACGCCGAGCACCACGACCACCGGCGCCAGCACGGCGTCGTGCAGCACGACGACTCCGACGAGCCAGAGCGCCGCCGAACGCAGCCGGTCGACGTCGTCGTCGTGCAGCAGCCATCCGCCCCAGCCGATGGCCGCGACGCCGATGGCGGCCAAGCCGAGCCGCGCCGTCCTCACGTCGTCACCTCAAGGCTCGTGACCCATTTCGTCTGCAGGACGCCGGGTCGGTTCGGGGCGATGATGCGGCACGGGTAGCCGTGGTCGAGCTCGAGCGTCTGGCCGTTGAGCTCCAGGGCGAGCATCGTGCGCGGGTCGGCGGCGAAGTCGGCCGGCAGCTCCGATGACCTGAACGCGCCACGGGTCTGCATCGAGCGGACGCGCACGGTCGACTCCAGTGACGCACCGACGAGCGCCACGAGGTCGGCGACGGCGACCCCGGTCCACAAGGCGCTTCGGCTCCAGCCCTCGACGCACGCGATCGGCAGCCGATGGGTCCGCTGCGGCAGCTCGGCGAGCTGGGCCCGCGTCAGGCGCACCGTCTTGTCACCGTGCCTCACCTCGAGCGCGAAGTCGGGGTCCGTGGCGGCTGACACGGCACCGGCGGCCCGGGCGGTGCGGTTGACGGGCAGATCCTGTGGCCCGTCGCCGTCTCGGACGCCGAACACCGAGACGCGTCGCAGGAACGACACCGTCTGGCCGGCCGTCAGCAGCACCGCGAGCACGGACGCGGATCCGGCGCCGAGCAGCACGGCCCGCCGGCTCGGCCCGTCCGAAGCGAGGGACAGCCGATCGTCGATCGGGTTCCGCAGGGCGATGCGCACCAATGGGAGCTTCACCGCGAGGTGGGTGAGCACCGCGCCGACCGCCACGAACGCCACGGCCTCGTGGGTCGCCCGGAAGCTGAAGTCCCACGGGTACCACTGCACGACGTTGAGGGAGCCGGTCACGAGCTGGAACAGGACGGCGGCGACCAGCAAGAAGACCGAGGCTCGTTCCAGCCCGTCGGTGAGAAGGGCCCGCAACCCGCCCTTCCGCGACCGACGGAACAGGCGGGGATAGACCGACCAGAGCTTGACCAGCACCAACGGGATCGCCGCCGTCCCGGTGGCGACGTGCAGGCCCTGGGTGACCCGGTAGAGCCAGGCCGGACGCGGGCCGATCGGCAACCATCCCGGCGACTCGTACTGGAAGTGGCTCCACAGCCCGGTCACGAAGCAGATGCCGACACAGCAGCCCAGCAGGATGCCGACCCGCGCAGCCGTGCGGGTACCGCGTGCGGGGCTCGAGAAATCGTGGGGTCGTGGGATCCGCGCGTCGATGGTGGCGACGATGTCCTTCATCGGGCAACAGTCCGACGCAGCACCGCGACGTGGCGTTCGCCCGTCGTGGCCCGGTCCTCGACCTCGAAGCCGGTTGCGTGCGACAGCCGTTCGATCGCGTCCAGGCCGACCGCCGCCCAGTCGAAGACCGGCGTGAAGCGGTCGCCGACGCGAAGACGCCACCGGTGGTGGACGACGTCGGTCCCGGCGGCATCGAGCTCGACGACGACCCGACCGCCAGGTCGCACGATCCGGCCGAGGCGACGCAGCAGTCGCTCCGGATGGCCGCCGATGCCGATGTTGCCGTCGGCCAGCAGTGCGCAGTCCCAACGACCTTCGCCGGGAACCGGTGCGAAGACGTCACGCCGGAGGGCGAGGGCGCCGCGACGGCGGGCCTGCCGCACCGCCTCGGGCGAGACGTCGATGCCGAGGGCGGCCACGTCGAGTGCAGCGAGGCCGGCAACCAGGCGGCCGGGTCCGCATCCGACATCGATGGTGCGGCCATGGCACCGGGCGAGGAGGAGCGCTCGATCGGTCGCATCGACCGAGCCCCTCCAGCGGCGGAGCTCGATGGGTCGTGGGATCCCGGCCAGGTCGACCAGCTGACATGCGCCACCGGCGAACGCCGCGTCCATCGCCTGCACGGGCCCGATGGTTCCGGCGGTCATGCCCCAACCCGTTCGCTGACGGCCGCGGCGAACCGCGAGCCGGGAATCCTGCTCGCCACCACACAGGCGTCGTCCCACGTGTCGACGTCACGCAGTGAGCGGAGGAAGGCGGTGGGTTTCGGCAACACCTCGCTGGTTCGCTGGCCGGTCGCGGGTGTCGACATCGCGACGGTTTCGAGCCCGGACGCGTCCACGCCGTGACGGACCCCGAGCAGCCACCAGCCACCATCCTCGGCCGGGCCCAGGACGCTGGGGTGGCTGGAGAGCCGGTCCGCCGCCTCCATGAGGTCGTCAGCACGCAGCTGCGGCGAGTCCATGCCCACTTGCACGACGCCATGCCCATCGTCGGCATCCCGATGCGCACGCGCGAGCCGCGCACCGAAGGAATCCCCGACCTGCGGCACGACGACCAGCCCGGCCATCACTCCTCGGATCTCGTGCGACCTCGCGGCATGGTCGAGGTCGCCGGTCAGGGCGACGACCATGCGCAGGCCGCTGCTGACCGACGTCTCCAGCGTGTCGAGAAGAGCGGCGGCCGCAAGGTCCGCCGCGGCGTCATCACCGAGGTCGGCCGCGATCCGGGTCTTGGCTTCGCCGGGCACCGGCGCCTTCGCGACGACGAGCACCGTCGGGCCGGTCACCGGAGCACCGCAAGGAAGTCGTGCGCGGCCTGGGCCGTACCGCGCATCGATCCGGAGACCTTGGAACGGGTTCCCGCGGCTCGCGGCCGGTAGGCGATGTCGAGCTCTCGCACGGTCCAACCGGCCCGGGCGGCCTTCACCATCAGCTCGAGCGGGTAGCCGAATCGCCGGTCCCGGATGTCGAGGGCCAGCAGGTCATCGCGTCGGCAGATCCTCATCGGGGCCAGGTCGTGCACCCCGAATCCACTGGACCGTCGCAACCAGGTGGCGAGCAGGGTCGTCCCGGCCCGCGCGTGCCACGGCCACACGCCGCGACCGGACGGGCGTCGTCGGCCCACGGCCATCGTGACGCCCTCGTCGCGAACCGCGTCGAGCAGCCTCGGCAGGTCGCCGAGATCCATCGAGTCGTCGCCGTCGACCACGGCGACGTACGTCGACGACGCGGTGAGGACGCCTGCATGGACGGCGGCCCCGTAGCCGGGCCGGGCCTCCTGGACCACCGTGGCTCCGAGTCGTGCGGCGACATCGGCCGTTCCATCGGTCGAGCCGTTGTCGACGACGATCGGGCGGAACCCAGTGGGCACGGCCCCGAGCACGAGCGGGAGCGCGGCCGCCTCGTCCCGGCACGGAATGATGACGTCGCAGACCACCGGGGGCTCCATGTTTCGACGGTATGGGCGCATCACCGGCGCGACCACCTGAAACGGGTGACGAACCCGTGACGTCGCCCCGGCGAGAACGGTCGAACGCGCGTCGCCGCGACTACTGTGACCGCATGCAGGTGCGGCGGTCGACCGGGCAGACGGCTGGCATCGCCGCCGCAACCGGCCTGGCACTCGTCGTCACCGCGATGGTCGTTCCGCGTTGGATGGAGCGGGATGTTCGCGTCCACTGGCCGCCGCTGCATGCCGACTGGGATCCGCGGTTCGATCCGCGGATCCTCGTCACGATCGCCGTCGGCCTGTTCCTGTGGGCCGCCCTCCCGGAGGTCGCCGACCGGTCCTCGTGGGCGGCGACGGTCGCGCTCAGCAGCCTGGCGTCGTGGGGCTGGGTCATGGCGCTCGCCCTCAGCGACGGCCGCGACGGACTGGCGCGCATCTACGAGCGTCCGGGCGAGTATGTGTACGACGCCGTGCGCGTGGACGACGTCGGGCAGGCGCTCTCGACCTTCGTGGACCGCATCCCCCGCGGTTCACCTGACCACTGGCACATCCACGTGTCGGGGCATCCGCCCGGCGCCTTGTTGTCCTTCGTGCTCCTCGATCGCATCGGGATCTCCGACCCGTTCTGGGTCGGCTTCACCGTGGCCGCGCTCGGCGCGACCGGGGTCGCCGCGTTGCTCCTCACGCTGGACGCTCTCGGCTCGCGCGAGCTCGCCCGGCGGGCCGCGCCCTGGGTCGCGCTCGCACCCTTGGCAGTCTGGGCCGGCAGTGGCGAGACGCTGTGGGCCGCGGTCGCGGCTTGGGGACTGTGCCTGCTCGCCCTGGCATGCACCCGGCGGTCGCCGGTCGTGGCCGTGCTCGCCGGCGGTGTGCTCGGTTTGTCCCTCTTTCTCGCCTACGGACTGGTGTTGTTCGGCCTGCTCCCGTTGGCGGTCTTCGCGCTGACGCACGCGTGGCGCCTGTTGCCGTGGGCGGGTCTCGGCGTCGCCGCCGTGGTGGCCGGGTTCGCCATGCTCGGCTTCACCTGGTGGGAGGCCTATCCCGTGCTGCGCGAGCGTTATTACGCCGGCATCGCGTCCGATCGCCCGTACGCCTACTGGGTGTGGGCCGACGTCGCAGCCTGGACGTTCACGGTCGGCCTCGTCACGTGGGCGGCATTTCCTCGGATGTGGACCCACGCTCGCCGCCGCGACCCGTTGGCCGTGCTGGCCGTCACTGCGTCGATCTGTCTCGTCGTCGCCACCCTGTCGGCGATGAGCAAGGGCGAGGTCGAGCGCATCTGGCTGCCGTTCACGCTCTGGATCGTCACCGTTCCCGCCCTTCTGCCCCCCACGTGGCGTCGACCGCTCCTGCTCTCGCAGGTCGCGATCGCGGTCTCCGCCCAGACCCTGCTCATCACGAGGTGGTGACCATGCCCGAACGACGTGACCAGGTCCTGATCGTCGAGGACGACCCGCAGGTGCGCGACGTCGTGCGCCGCTACCTCGAGCGCGACGGACTAGCCGTGCAAGTCGCCGGCACCGGCACCGAGGGGCTCGAGCTGGCCCGCCGCAGCCGGCCCGACGTGATCCTGCTCGACGTGATGCTGCCCGGCATCAGCGGACTCGAGGTGTGCCGCATCCTGCGTGACGTCGACGGCTCCGACGTCCCGATCATCATGCTCACGGCGCTCGACGACACCCACGACCGCGTCGCCGGGCTCCAGACCGGCGCCGACGACTACATCGGCAAGCCGTTCAGTGTGAAGGAGCTCGCGCTCCGCGTCGGTTCGGTGCTGCGCAGGGCGCGCACCGAGGCCCGGCCCGACAAGGCCGACGCACCACTCGGCGACGGCGACCTCCGGGTCGACCCGGTAGCCCGTACCGCGACGCGCGACGGCGAACCGCTTCGCCTCACCACCCGGGAGCTCGACCTGCTCGTCTTCCTGCTCCGGCACCCGAGCGTCGTGCACAGCCGAGCCGACCTGCTCTCGCAGGTGTGGGGCTGGGACTTCGGCGACCACTCGACCGTCACTGTCCACGTCAAGCGCCTGCGGCACAAGATCGAACCCACTCCGGCCCAACCGCGTCGCATCGTCACGGTCTACGGTCTCGGCTATCGCTACGACCCAGAGGATGTGGTGGCATGAGCGAGCGCCAGCGAGTGAGTCAACAAGGTCTCATGCCGGCACCTTCGTATCGTGGGTTCCTCTCGAAGGTGGCGGCATGAGTGCGCACGACATCGGTTACGTCCTCCTCGGCGTCGCCTGCTCGCTGGCCGCCGTCGTGCTCGGCATCGTCGGCCTGCGGCGAATGCGGGCCCGTGCCCTGGTGGCGTCCTTGCTGCTGCTGACGCTGACGCCGTTGGTGGCCGTCATCGCCGGCATCGTCGTGGCCAGCGGCTTCATGTTCACCGCGCAACTGCAGCACAGCGCCGTCATCTGGGTCGCGGTCGCGGTGGTCTGCGTGCCGAGCGCCGTGTGGCTGGGCCGAACCCTCTCGCACGAGATCGTCTGGGAGCGGGAGGCCCGCGAGCGCGAGCGTCAGGCCGAGTTGTCCCGTCGTCGCATGCTCGCCTGGCTCAGCCACGACCTCCGCACACCGGTCTCGGGAGTGCTGGCGATGGCCGAGGCGCTCGAGGACGGCGTCGTCGACCGTCCGGACGACGTCAAGGAGTACGCCGGCCTCATCCGCACCGAGACCAATCGGCTGGCCGGCATGATCGACGACCTCTTCGAGCTGGCCCGCATCGACGCCGGCGACCTCCGCCTCGACCTCGAACCGGTACCCGTCGCCGAGGTGCTCCGCAACGCGGTCCAGGCGTCTCGGGCGTCCGCCGACCGTCGCGGGGTGCGGCTCGAGGTCGCCGTCCCGGCCGACGTCACGCAGGCACTCGGTGAGGGTCCCGCGCTGGTGCGGGTGGTGCGGAACCTGCTCGGCAACGCGATCCGGCACACGCCCGCCGACGGTGTCGTCACTGTCGCGGCGGGCCGGGCCGACGGCGAGGTCTGGCTGAGCGTGGAGGACACCTGCGGCGGCATTCCCGACGACGACCTACCGTACCTGTTCGACCCCGCCTTCCGCGGCACGTCGGCGCGCGAGACCGAGCTGGAGGGTGACCCCACCGGAGCGGGCATGGGCCTCACGATCGCCCACGGCCTCGTCGACGCGCAGCACGGATCGATCGGCGTGCGCAACCTCTCCGACGGCTGTCGCTTCGAGGTGCGGCTGCCGGCCGTCAGCGGGTCCTGAGCGGGTCGGTGGCCAACCGGGCCAGTCCGTCCTCCGGGCTGACCGCAGCCCGGAAGCCCAGACCGTCGGCGGCCGCGTCCGGCGACGCGACCACGTGGCGCACATCGAACGCGCGGTACTCACCGGTGACGACGGGTTCCGGTCCGTCCCCCGCCAGCGCCAGGACGGACGCCATCTGCCCGATGGTGAAGGGCCGGCCGGACGCGATGTTGTACGGCGTCACGCCGTTCGTATGGTCGCGGACCTGCTCGAGCGACAGGACGTTCGCCAGCGCCACGTCGTCGACGTGCACGAAGTCGCGCACCTGGCCACCGTCCTCGAACACGCGGGGAGCCTCGCCGCGTGCCATCGCGGATCGGAAGATCGCCGCGACGCCGGCATAGGGCGTGTCCGCCGGCATGCCCGGTCCGTAGACGTTGTGGTATCGCAGGGCGATCGTCCGGCCGCCTTGGAGCGTGCACCATGCGCTCGCGTAGTGCTCCTGAGCGACCTTCGAGGCGGCGTAGCTCGTTCGGGGGCGGAACGGCGAGTGCTCGTCGATGCGCCGCCACGTGATGTCGCCGCTGCACACCGGGCAACGGGGGTCGAACCGTCCTGCGGCGAGGTCGTCCTCCCGTCGCAGCGCGGGCGGCACGTCGCCGTGCTCAGGACAGTCGAAGCGACCGTCGCCGTAGACGACCATGGACGACGCCAGCACGAGGTCCGCCACCCCGGTGCGTGCCATTGCGGCCAGCAACTCCGCCGTGCCGAGGTCGTTGTGGCCCGCGTACGCAGGAAGATCCTGAGCGTCGATGCCATTGCCCACCATGGCTGCCTGGTGACACACCACGTCGACGTCGGCGAGTGCGTCGTCGAGCCGGTCGCTGCGCAGGTCGAGCCGCAGGATCCCGTCATCCGCCGGCTGACCACCGTGCGCCTCGGGCAGATAGGCGTCCAACGCGATCACGTCGTGCCCGCGCTCGCTGGCGACCAAGGCGACTCGGCTGCCGATGAAGCCGGCGGCGCCGGTCACGAGCACCCTCACGGCAGCTCGAACGGCAGGTCCATGCCGTCCACGGCGTGTGAGCATGCGCAGTCGCGGTCGGTGCCGACGGCTCCCACCACGTCGGAGAGCACCGACTTGAGCGTCTCGATGTGCTCGCCGAACACCCGGAACACCTCGTCCACGCTGACCGCCGTGGCCTCGTCGACACCGGCGTCGTGATCGGTGACGAGAGCGACGGTGGCGTAACAGAGCGCGAGCTCGCGGGCGAGCACTGCCTCCGGATGGCTGGTCATGCCGACGACCGCCCAGCCTTGGTCGGCGTACCACTTCGACTCGGCGCGGGTGGAGAACCGCGGGCCTTCGATGACGACCATGGTCCCGCCATCCACCGGTGCATGGCCGGTGAGGCCGTCGACGAGATGGCCGCGCAGCCGTCGGCAGTACGGGTCGGCGAAGGAGACGTGGATGGCGCCCTCGTCGTAGTACGTCTGGACGCGGTGCGTCGTCCGATCGATCAGCTGGTCGGGTACCAGGAACGTGCCCGGGCCGTAGTTCTTCTGCAGTCCACCGACGGCGCACGGCGCCAGAATCTGCCGGACGCCGAGGCTTCGCAGCGCCCAGACGTTCGCCCGGTACGGCACCTGGTGGGCCGGGAACCGGTGGCCGGCGCCGTGCCTCGGCAGGAACGCGACGGTGCGATCGCCGACCGTGCCCACGGCGATCGGCGCTGATGGCGGCCCATAGGGCGTCTCGACCTGCACCGTCTCCGGGTCGTCGAGGAACGTGTAGAAGCCCGAGCCGCCGATGACGGCGAGGTCCGGTGTGCTCATGGCACCGAGCATGTCATCTCGACATCACAGCGAGACAGGTGTGCTTGGATCAGCGTCCATGACCTACCGCGTGATCCAGTGGGCAACCGGCGGCGTTGGCCGGGCCGCCATCGAGCACATCGTTCGTCACCCTGACCTGACTCTGGTCGGCTGCTGGGTGCACAGCGAGGAGAAGGCCGGCAAGGACGTCGGCACGATCGTCGGGTCGGAGACCCTCGGCGTGATCGCGACCAACAGCGTCGAGGAAATCCTCGCCCTGGACGCCGACTGCGTCCTCTACTCACCGCTCCTGCCGAACCCCGAGGAGGTTGCGGCGATCCTGCGGTCGGGCAAGAACGTGGTGACCCCGCTCGGCTGGTTCTGGCCGAGCGCGGAGGAGAGAGCCACGATGGAGGCGCCGGCGATCGAAGGGGGCGTGACCCTGCACGGCACCGGCATCGATCCGGGTGGCTCCACCGAGCAGCAGCCGCTGTTCTTCACCGGCCTGTCCTCCGCGATCACCTTCGTGCGCGGCGAGGAGTTCTCCGACATCCGCACCTACAACGCACCCGATGTCGTCCGGCACATCATGGGGTTCGGCGGCACTCCGGAGGAGGCGAAGGCCGGCATGATGCTGCGCCTGCTGAGCGGCGGCTTCGAGCAGTCGGTGCGCATGTGCCTGGACACCCTCGGGTTCGCGGACGCCGAGATCCGCACGAGCCATGACGTGGCGGTCGCGACTGCTCCGATCGACTCACCCGCAGGGGTGATCGAGCCCGGACAGGTCGCGGCGCAACGATTCGCGTGGGAGGCATTCGTCGGCGAGACGAAGGTGATTCGCGTCGCCGTGAACTGGCTCATGGGCGAAGAGGACCTGGACCCACCGTGGGAGTTCGGCCCGAACCGCGAGCGGTTCGAGATCGAGGTCAAGGGCGACCCGGACTGCGACGTCGTCATCCACGGGTGGCATCCCGCCACCATCGAGGCGGGCCTGCAGCGCAACCCCGGCATCGTCGTCACGGCGGCGCACTGCGTGAACTCCATCCCGAACGTCTGCGACGCACCGGCTGGCCTGGTGACCTTCGTCGACCTGCCGCTGGTGACCGGCCGCGCCCACCCGGACCTCGCTCGGAGCCGATGACGGGATCCCTCGCGGGCGGCTTCGCCGCGTCGATGGGGCCCACTTCGATTCCCCTCGCGGGGCGGCTTCGCCGCGTCGACGGGGCCCACTTCGATTCCCGTCATCGAAACTGACGGCTGCGCCGTGGAGCCGATGACGGGATCCCTCGCGGGGCGGCTTCGCCGCGTCGACGGGGCCCACTTCGATTCCCGTCATCGAAACTGACGGCTGCGCCGTGGAGCCGATGACGGGAATCGAACCCGCGTGTCTTGCTTGGGAAGCAAGCGCTCTGCCATTGAGCTACATCGGCGAATGACGACACCTTACCGAGCGTGGATCAGGTCCGGCCGATCAACTCCAGGGCGTGCGCCACGACCTCGGCGGGCTGTTCGTCGGGGATGAAGTGCGAAGCGTTCGGGACGACCTCGATCGTCAGGTCGTCGGTATGACCCACGTACCCGCCGAGCAGATCGACGCGCATCACCGGGTCATCGGCGCCGCACAGGATGACGGTCGGGGTCGCCAGCCGCTGGTTCCGGTACCGACCCATCGCGATCCGCCCGATCTCGGGCAGGATCAGTCCGCGATACAGACTCGATGCGGCCCGGGCTCGCGCGGGCTCGCGCATGCGTTCGGCGTACACGTCGAGGTCGTCATCCCTCCAGGTCGTCCGTGGCGATGAGAAGCCCCGGATGATCCGCCGGACCAAGCGCTGACGTCCCGAGCTCAGGAGCCTGGGACCCAGGCCCGGCGTGGCGACCACGTACTGGAACCACAGGTGCCGAAAGGCGGGCACCGCCTTCGGGGTGAAGCGGATGTACGGGTGCGGGATGGCGATGCTCATGAAGCTGCGGACCCGTTCGGGCTGCTCGAAGCACAGGAGGAAGCCGATCAGCGCCCCCCAGTCGTGCCCGATCAGGTGGACGCGGTCGATCTCGAGGACGTCGAGCAGGGCGACGACGTCGGCCAGCAGCTGGTCGCGTTCATAGCCCGACGCCGGAGCGTCGGTCCACCCCGTCCCCCGCTGGTCCGGGACGATCACGCGGTGGTTCTGGGCGAGGCCCGGGATGACTCCGCGCCACTCCCACCAGTTCTGCGGGAAGCCGTGCAGCAGCAAGACGGGATCGCCCTGACCCGCCTCGACGACGTGCATCCGCAGGCCTCCGGGCAGGTCCACGTCCTGGTGCGTCACACCATCGAGATGCGGATAGTTCGTCATGGCCGAACGATACGACTCAGCGCGCCAGGGTCTCGAGTGCTCGGTCGAGACGCGCACGAGGCGCGGACAGCAGCACACGGACGATCGGCGCCTCGTTGGCCCGCACGGTCGCGTTCAGCACGCAGGCCGCGTCCTCCGCAAGCCCCATGAGCAGCCCGTGCAGGTGCGTCCACGTCGGCGTCACGCCGTCGTAGATCTCGTGGCGGGCCGTCGTCGCCTCCAGGAATCCATGCGGCCCGACGTACCACGCGAGCTGCTGGACCCGTCGGGTCTCTCCCTGTCCGAGGTCCTCGGTCTCGTCGCTCATCGGTCGGCCAGGCATCGTGTAGATGCGGTCGCCGAGTGCCTCGGAGATCTCCTCCAGGGTCAGGCAGATCCACCGCAGCTCGTCGGAGGCTTCATCCGGGAGCAGAAACGAGTAGGACGCCTCCGGGTTGATCGCTGGGAGGGGCGAGCCCGGTTCTGCCACGCGCACCGCTCGCCAGGCGCTGGTCTCCCGCTCCCCGGCTCCACGCAAGACCACGTGCGAGTCGTCGCCCAGGCGAGCGACCAGCGTCAGCGGGTCGGCATCGGCGTGCACGCCGACCACCACCACGTCGTCGAGCGCGCGGACGGACAGGCGGGCGGACGCCTCAAGGAGCGCCTGAACGTCCCACGGACGTGCCACCGCCTCCAGGTCCTCACGCTTGCCGGACCTGAGGGCCTTGACAGCGGCCCCGACGCCGCCGAGCGCTGCGCTCTTCGCGAGGCGCCGATCCTGCCGACCCTTCAGCTCCGAGAACACGGCCAACACCGGCTCGTCGATCCGCATATCGCCCACGAGCGTCAGGCTAGGGCAGTTCCTCGGAGGACAGGGCTGTAGAACACGTTCTAGAATCGCCGCATGGTCACGACCCAGGACGTGCACGCTGTGGTGCGCTCGTCACCCGCCGCCGTGGCGGCGCACGATAAGGCAGGCTGGATCGCGCTCTTCGATGAGAACTACGTGATCGAGGACCCCGTGGGTTGGCAGCCGGTCCGCGGCAAGGACATCTCGAACTTCTGGGACGCCTTCATCGCACCAAACGACATCGACTTCGTCGTGCACCACGACTGGATCGACGGGCTGCATGTCGTGCGCGACGTGACGGTCGTGACGACGCTCGGCACCGGGCTTGAAGTCCGGACCCCCGCGCATCTGCGGTACGAGCTGGCCGAGCGCGACGGGGCGCTCAAGATCGAGCGGATGGCTGCGCACTGGGAGCTGATGCCGAACTTCGCGCAGCTCATGCGCCCGCGCGCGACGCACCTGCGATCGATGGCGACCATGGGCGCGAGCCTGGTCCGCAACCTGGGCCTGGGTGGAACCGCTCGCTACGCCGGGGCGATCCGCAGCGTCGGCACGAAGGGCAAGCGGGCGGTTCGTGCCTACCTCGGGACCAGGGTCGCCGATCTCGACAAGGTCATCGCGTCCGGCAACGTCGTGACGGCCAACTGCACCGTCGACGGTCGACCGGCGGCGGTCATCGCGACCCTCGACCAAAAGACCCGCGCGGTGCTCGACTGCCGGATCTACACCGACCTGATCGGCTGAGCACGCCTAGGCGGCGCGATGGGTCGCCGCCACCGCTCGGGCCTCGGCGCGCAACGCATCGACGACGGCCCGCACCGACGGACGTTCGTACCGGTCGGGACGCAGCAGCGCTGTGATCTCCCGCTTGGCGCGGATGCCGACCAGCCGACGGGTCACGAGGCCGTTGCCATGCTCGCGCGTGGTGAAGCGAGGCAGGATCGCGATGCCGTGCCCGGCGGCCACCAACGACTCGACGATGCCGTTGTCGGCAATGCGCTGGGCGATGTGCACCGGCTCGCCGGTGACCGCGACCACCTGCTCGAGCACGCTGTCGAACGGGTAGTCGTGCGGCACACCGATCCACGTCTCCCCCGCGACGTCCTTCGCCGACAGGCTCTCCTTGCGGGCAAGCGGGTGGTCCTCGGGCAGCGCGACGTCCAGCGGCTCGCTCATCAGCGGCACCACCTGGAGGCTGCGTTCGTGCCAGCTCGCCGCCGTCGTCGGCGAGTCGGCCACCACGATGTCGTGGTCGGGCGTCAGGTCGGCGAAGTCGACGGTGTTGTTCTCGTCGGTGCACACGAGCTCGACGTCGGGACGTTCGGCCATCCGGGTGAGCAATCCGGGCAGCAGCATCTCCCCACCGGTCGGAAACGTGCGCAGCGTGACGCGCCCGGCCGGCTGTTCCATGAACTCGCGCCAGCGCCCCTCAGCACGCTCCGTGGCCACCGCGATCTCGGTCGCCGTGCGGGCCAACGCCCGGCCTGCCTCGGTGAGGATGACACCTCGCCCGGACGGCTCGATCAGGGTGTATCCGGCCTCGCGTTCCAGTGCTTTGAGCTGTTGCGACACCGCCGATGGTGTGACCTTCATCGCATCGGCCACGGCCCCCACGGTGCCCCGCTCGGCCAATTCACGCAGGAAAGCGAGTCTTCTGGTGTCCATGTAGTGATACTACACGTTGCGTGAAGGAATATTCGCTTGTGCTGGATAGTTGAATCAGACAGTATGGACGTAGTCCAGAACCTTGAAGGAGGCTCACCATGTTCGTCCTCGGCACACTCATCGCTCTCATCACCGCCATCGGTGTCACCCGTACCGTCAGCACGGTCGCCAAGGACGGCTACCGTCGCGTTCCGACGCTGGAGGCCTGAGCCGCGGCGGCCCAGCCGCCCGCACGTCTGAGCAACGCCCCCGTTCGGCTTCGGCCACGGGGGCGTTGTCATGAGCTGTGACCTGCAATGACCTGAATCACACCAGGATCTGAGCGGTTCGACTTGTATGTGACCCCGGATGCCCCGATACTCTAAGTTACCCACCAGTAAACTGGTCGGTAACAGGCTGCCGCATCGCAGCGAGTCCACTCCGTATCACGATTTGGGGATCGAGCAGATGAGCCACTACCTGAGCAACCTGCGCGACGTCGAGTTCAACTTGTTCGAGCTCTTCGACCGCCAAGACGTCCTGGGCACTGGTCCCTTCGAAGAGGTCGACACCGAGACCGCGAAGAGCATCCTGACCGAGATCGACCGCCTCGCCCGCGAGGAGCTGGCCGCGTCGTTCGACGACAGCGACCGCAACCCGCCGGTCTACGATCCGGCGGAGAAGACGGTCACCATGCCCGAGGCCTTCACCAAGTCGTACCAGGCCTGGATGGACGCCGAGTGGTGGCGCCTGCAGATCCCTGAGGAGCTCGGCGGCCAGGTCGCCCCGGCTTCCCTCATCTGGAGCAGCGCGGAGTTTGTGCTCGGCGCCAACCCGGCCGTCTGGATGTACGGATGCGGCCCTGCGTTCGCCCGCATCGTGTTCGAGAACGGTACGGAGCGCGACAAGAAGATCGCGCAGATCATGGTCGACCGCGGCTGGGGCGCCACGATGGTCCTCACCGAGCCGGACGCCGGCTCCGACGTGGGCGCCGGTCGCACCAAGGCCATCCCCAACGAGGACGGCTCCTGGAACATCGAGGGTGTCAAGCGTTTCATCACCTCGGGCGAGCACGATCTGTCCGAGAACATCATGCATCTGGTCCTCGCCCGTCCCCAGGGCGTCGAGGGTGTCGGCGGACCCGGCACCAAGGGGCTCAGCCTCTTCCTCGTCCCGAAGTTCCACTTCGACCACGAGACCGGCGAGCTGACCGGCGAGCGCAACGGCGCCTACGTCACCAACGTCGAGAAGAAGATGGGCATCAAGGTGTCCACGACGTGCGAGGTCACCTTCGGTGACGGCGAGCCCGCGCAGGGCTGGTTGCTCGGCGAGGTGCACGACGGCATCAACCAGATGTTCCGCGTCATCGAGAACGCCCGCATGATGGTCGGCGCCAAGGCCATCGCGACGCTGTCGACCGGCTACCTGAACGCCCTGGCCTACGCCAAGGAGCGCGTGCAGGGCGCCGACCTCACCCAGGCTGCGGACAAGACCGCGCCGCGCGTGACGATCACCCACCACCCGGACGTCCGACGCTCGCTGATGACGCAGAAGGCGTACGCCGAGGGCCTCCGGTCGCTGATGATCTACGCGTCGACCTGGCAGGACGACATCATCATCAAGGAAGCAGCCGGTGAGGACACCGCGCTGTCCGAAGCCGTCAACGACCTCCTGCTCCCGCTCGTGAAGGGCTACGGCTCGGAGCGCTCGTGGGTGCTGCTCGGCACCGAGTCCCTCCAGACGTTCGGCGGCTCGGGCTTCCTGCAGGACTACCCGATCGAGCAGTACGTGCGTGACGCCAAGATCGACACCCTCTACGAGGGCACCACGGCCATCCAGGGCCAGGACCTGTTCTTCCGCAAGATCGTGAAGGACAAGGGCCAGGCCGTCGGCCACCTCGCGCAGGAGATCCAGGCGTTCGTCGAGAGCGAGGCCGGCAACGGTCGGCTCAAGATCGAGCGCGAGCTGCTCGGCACCGGTCTCGCCGACGCGCAGGCCATCCTCGGCGCGGTGTTCCAGGACCTCATGTCTGCGAACCCGGCCGAGGAGAACGGCGACCTCGCGAACATCTACAAAGTGGGCCTCAACACCACCCGCCTCGTCTACGTCCTCGGCGACCTCGTCGTCGCGTGGCTGCTGCTGCGCGGTGCGGAGGTCGCACTCGAGAAGCTCGGCGGCGACGTCTCGGCGTCCGACAAGAGCTTCTACGAGGGCAAGGTCGCCGCGGCGCAGTTCTTCGCCCGCAACGTGCTTCCGAAGCTGGCCAGCGAGCGGGCGATCGCCGAGAACATCGACAACTCCGTCATGGAGCTCGACGAGTCCGGGTTCTGATCGCCGGTAACGTCTCCTCAGCACCCCCAGGAGGCACGCCATCAGACCCGTCAACCCGCTCTGGTACCTCGCTGCGCTGACGATCGCCCTCACCGGGTGGATCGTCGGCACGGCGGTGGCCGCAGGAGCGTGGGATGCAGTGCGGGAGGCGCCCATTGCGGCGATCAACCGGCCGCTCGACGCGGACGGCCTGAGCGTCGCGGTGTTCACCGACGTCGTGCAGCCTGAGCGCCGGGTCGCTTGCACGCAGACGACCGAGACTGCGAAGAAAGCCAAGAAGGACCCCCAGCCGGTGCCCGTGGCCAGCCTCGAGCTGGTCGTCACCGACGACGGCAACGAGTGGCACCTCATCGGGTTCGAGGCGAACGGGCGCGACGGCCTGAGCATCCGCTGCACGCCCGCCGACAAGCGTGCCGACAACGCGACGTACGCGTTCTCCACCGTCGACGGCTTCACCGACCGCGCGAACACCGGCAACGGCATCGCGATCATCGGCACCGCGCTGGGCGTCGGCCTCGCGCTCTGGACCTTCATCGCTCGACGACGGCACGACCAGGAGACCGACGATGCATCCGCTTGAGCCCTACGTCCAGGCATGGCACGGCACTGCGCATGACGTGATCGACCTGCTGCCATCCCTGACCGACGACGACTGGTCGAAGCCCACCGACCTCCCCGGGTGGAGCGTGCACGACGTCGCCGCCCACCTGGCGCATCTCGAGGCCGTGCTGGCCGACCGCGACAACGACCCGCCCCCGCCGAGCGGTGACGGCCGGTCGCCGTCCACCGACTACACGCAGGCAGGGGTCGACGCCCGAGCCGACCGGAGTCCCCAGCAGCTGATCGACGAGCTGCGCGAGAGCGTCGAGGCGCGCACCGAGCAGCTGCGAGACCTGCCCGACCCGTCGTCCAAGCCCGGCACGACACCGGGCGGAGTCGACTGGACGTGGGAGGTGCTGATGCGGAACCGCGCCATCGACCTGTGGTGCCACGAGCAGGACATCCGCCGAGCCGTCGACCGACCGGGCTCGCTCGGCACCGCCGGTGCCCAGGTCACCACGCACTCCTTCGCGGCCGGTATGCCGTTCGTGCTGGGCAAGCGGATCAAGCCGCCGGTCGGTACATCGGTGGTGTGGCGCCTCACCGGCGACGTGCCGATGGAGATCGGCGCCATCATCGGCGACGACGGTCGCGCCGCGTCACAGGTCGCCGATGACCCGACCACCACCCTGACCATGTCGAGCGAGACGTTCACCGTGCTCGGCGCCGGCCGCCGGACCGCCGACCAGGTGGACGTCAAGATCGAAGGCGACGACGAGCTCGGACGCGCCGTGCTCGAAGAGATGGGACTCACCCAATGACCGCCCCAAAAACCCGCTCGCAGAGCTCGCGCTTTCCCGGGGACCCAGGATGAGCTGGACCACGGACGACATCCCCGACCTGACCGGCAAGCGCGCTGTCATCACCGGGGTCACTGGAGGACTCGGGTTCAGCACCGCACTCGAGCTGGCACGGCGCGGCGCCGAGCTGGTGGTCACCGCGCGCAACGCAGCCAAGGCGGACGACGCCCTTGAGCGGCTGCGCGCCGACGTGCCTGACGTGAAGGTCGACGTCGTCTCGCTCGACCTCGCCAGCCTCGACGACACGAAGCGCGCCGCGTCGGACGTGCTCGCCGGCTACGACCGGATCGACATGCTCATCAACAACGCCGGCATCATGGCGACGCCGCGCAATGCCACCGTCGACGGCTTCGAGCTGCAGATCGGTACGAACCACCTCGGGCACTTCGCCTTGACCGGGACGCTGTGGCCGCTGCTCGCGGCGAGCGACGCGCGCATCGTCACGGTGTCGTCGTTGATGCATACCCGAGCCATCGGGTTCGACCTGCGGACGCTGACGCCAGCGGGCTCACCGCGGCGGTACGGGCGCTGGAAGTCGTACTCGGAATCCAAGCTGGCCAACCTGAGCTTCGCCCTCGAGCTGAACCGCCGCGTCAAGGAGGCCGGTCTCGGTGTCGTCAGCGTGGGCGCGCATCCTGGCTACGCCCTCACCAACCTGCAGAAGACCGGCACCAGCATCGGCGGCGGTGTCAACGCCCTCGCGGGCAGCGCGTTCCAGCAAGTCAGCCGGATCGTCGCGCAGTCGGCCGAGATGGGCGCGTGGCCGTTGCTGGCTGCCGCAACCGATCCGTCCCTGACCGGTGGGGAGTACATCGGGCCGAGTTCGCTGGGCCAGACCCGCGGTCGACCCCGGAAGGTCGGCATGACGCGCTGGGCCCGCGACGAGGACCTCGCCGACAACATCTGGGACGCGTCCGAGGCCGCCACGGGCGTCGCATTCGGCTTCTGACCTGCGAATGTGAGGCACGTCACGTCCCAGACGTGAGATGGCTCATGGAACAGGGGTCTCGGCTCGCACCCTCGCCCAGGTTGACGTAACGTAGAACGCAATGAGCCAAATGACGCTGAAGAACCCCGCCATTGCCCAGGACATGACCATTCGCGAGATCACCCCCGATGATCTCGACGAAGTCGTCGACATCAACCAGACCGCCCTCGAGGGCGTCGGCCCGATCGACCGCGAGGGCCTCGCGCTTCTCGTGAAGGAAGCCGACCAGGCCCTCGTGCTCGACGACGACGGCGACATCGCCGGCTTCGTCATCACGCTGCCCACCGGTGCCACCTATGACTCGAGCCGGTATGAGTGGTTCGAGAAGAGGCTGGACGACTACGTCTACCTGGACCGCATTGTCGTGGCCGAGACGCACCGCCGTCTCGGTGTGGCCTCGCGCCTGTACGACGAGATCGAGGGAGAGAAGCCCGTCGCGCTCGAGGTGTACGAGGACAACGAGGGTTCACTCGCCTTCCACGAGGGCCGCGGCTTCGAGCCGGTCGGTGAGCTCAAGCACCATGGCAAGACGAACGTGATGTTCGTCCGCGAACCTGACGCCGCCTAACCAGAACTTCCCACGCACGCCCCCGGTCATCGACCGGGGGCGTTTGCGTCACCGGTGCGGCTCGCGCGATATGGACCGGCGCGACAGGCTGGTGGCATGGACACCCCTGCTCTCACCCTCGTCGACTGGCGCGTGCGCGTCAGCGACCTCTACGCCCGCGTCCGCGCCGACGACAACCCCGAGCGCGGACACGCGACATGGCGGGCCGGTCGGGACGAGCTGTTCCGCACCCATCCGCAGTCGCCGCTGCCCGCCGACGACCCGCTGCGCGACACCGGGTTGCCGTACTGGCCCTATGACCCAGCATGGCGGTTCACCGTGCCGCTGCAGCCTGCGGACTCGGACGAGCGCGAGCTGGACACCGGCGACGACGGCGGCCTGGTGATGCGCCGGATCGCGGCGGTGGAGCTACCCGTCGGCGGTTCGCTGGATGTCTGGTCGATGCACCAGTACGCCGGTGGCCTGTTCGTGCCGATCAAGGACGGCACGGCTGGAACGGGCAGCTACGGGGCCGGCCGCTACCTGCTCGACACCGCGAAGGGCTCATGGCTGGGCGGCGACGCGTCGAGCATGGTGCTCGACCTCAACTTCGCCTACCACCCGTCCTGCCGCTACGACGACCGTTGGCGCTGCCCCCTCGCCGCCCCCGGCAACACCGTCGAGGTGCGCGTGGAGGCCGGCGAGCGGATGGCCTGACGCGCTCAGTACGTGAGCGCGGTGGCCGGGTCGCGGAGGATCGCGGCGACGTCGGCCAAGAACCGGGATCCCTGCTCGCCGTCGACGATGCGGTGGTCGAAGCTGAGCGCCAGCGTGGTGACCCAGCGGGGCACGATCTCGTCGTGCTCGTTGACCCACGGGCGTCGATCGATCGCGCCGACGGCGAGGATGCCCGACTCACCCGGATTGATGATCGGCGTGCCGGCATCGACGCCGAACACTCCGACGTTGGTGATCGTGAACGTGCCGCCGCTGAGCTGAGCGGGCTGGGCCTTGCCGGCCCGCGCCGTGGCGGTGAGGTCGTCGAGGGCCTCGGCCAGCTCGAGCATCGTCATGCGGTCGGCGTCGCGGATGTTCGGCACGACGAGGCCACGTTCGGTGGCGGCGGCGATGCCGAGGTTCACCGCGCGCTTGAGCACGATCTCCTGGTTCTCGCCGTCCCATTGCGCGTTGAGCTCGGGGGTGTGGCGCATCGCCAGGCACACGGCCTTGGCCACGATGAGCGTCGGCGACACCTTGACATCGCGGAACGAGCGGTCGCGTCGCAGCCGCTCGACGAGGTCGACGGTGCGGCTGACGTCGACCGTGACCCACTCGGTGACGTGCGGGGCGGTGAATGCGGACGCGACCATGGCGTCGGCGGTCCACTTGCGCACACCCTTGATCGGGATGCGGACGTCGCCCTCGACCGGACCGGTGAGCGTCGGCGACATGGGCCGCGTCGACTCGCGGGTGGCGACCGACGAGCTCGGGGCGGGCTCGTCGTGCCTCGCGATGAACGCCTCGATGTCGGCCCGGGTGACCACGGGCCCGTCGGTGGGGACATCGGCGAGGTCGATGCCGAGGTCCTTGGCCAGCTTGCGCACCGGCGGCTTGGCCAGCGCGTGGACGGTGGATGGACCCTCGACCAGGTCGGCATCGACCTCGACCTCAGCTTCGCCAGACAACGGCGCGAACTCGTCCTCGGCAGACCTTTCGACCAGCTGCTCTGGCTCTGACGAGACCACTTTGCGTCGCCGCGACACCTCGCCTGCGCGCGGGCCGTATCCGACAAGCACGGGCTGACGCTCGTCGGCGTCGGCAGCATCATCAGCCGGGGCCTCGGACGCGGGCGAGCCGATCTCGCTCTCCACGATCGAGCCGGCCGTAGCGGTGCTGCTGAACGCATCAGCCGCCTCGCGGTCGCCGATGGCGATGATCGGAGTGCCGACGGGAACGGTCTTGCCCTCCTCGACCAGCAGTGCGGTGACGACGCCCGCGTACGGGCTGGGCAGCTCGACGATCGACTTGGCCGTCTCGATGTCGACGAGGATGTCGTTGACCTTGACCGTGTCGCCGACGGCGACGCGCCAGGTGACGATCTCGGCCTCGGTGAGGCCCTCGCCGGGGTCGGGCAGCTTGTACTCGCTCATGCAAGGTCTCCTAGAACGCGCGGGCGGTGTCGACAGCGTCGAGAATACGGTCGATGCCGGGCAGGTAGTCGTCCTCGGCGCGGCTGGGCGGGTAGGGCGTGTCATAGCCGGTGACGCGTTGCACAGGCGCCTCGAGGGAGTAGAAGCACTCCTCGGTGATGCGGGCGGCGACCTCGGTGCCGACGCCGAGCGTGCGGGCCGCTTCGTGCACGACGACCGCATGTCCGGTGCGGCGCACCGACTCGAACACCGGGCCGAGGTCGAGCGGCGAGAGCGTGCGCAGGTCGATGACCTCGAGGTCGAGGTCGTCCGCGCGCGCCGCCTCGGCGGCCTGCATGCAGGTGGTGACCATCGGGCCGTATGTGATCAGCGTGGCGTGCGAGCCGGGGCGCCGGACCTGGGACTCCCACAGCGACGCGGGCTCGACGCCGAAGTCGACCTCGGAGGACTCCCAGTAGCGCCGCTTGGGCTCCATGAACACGATCGGGTCGTCGGACGCGATGGCCTGCTGGATCATCCAGAAGGCGTCGTGGGCGTTGGACGGCGACACGACCTTGAGCCCGGCGGTGAGGACGAACTGTGCCTCGGGGCTCTCGGAGTGGTGCTCGACCGCGCCGATGCCGCCACCGAAGGGGATGCGGATGACGATCGGCATCGTCACCTTGCCGCCGCTGCGGAAGTGCATCTTCGCGACCTGGCTGACGATCTGGTCGTAGGCCGGGTAGACGAAGCCGTCGAACTGGATCTCGACGACGGGCCGGTAGCCGCGGTAGGTGAGGCCGATCGCGGTGCCGACGATGCCGGACTCGGCCAGGGGTGTGTCCATGACCCGGTTCTCGCCGAAGTCCTTCTGCAGCCCGTCGGTGACACGGAAGACGCCGCCCAGCGGGCCGACGTCCTCGCCCATGATGAGCACCTTCTCGTCACCCTCGAGCGCGGCCCGGAGGCCGGCGTTGATCGCCTTGGCGATCGGCATCGACTCGGTCATGCGACGCTCCCCTCGTACTGGCCGCGCCAGGCGACGTAGGCCGCCTGTTGCTCACGCAGCTCCTGGGTCTGTTCCACGTAGACGGTGTCGAACAGCTCGGCGAGATCCGGGTTCGGCATGGCCGCGCAGCTCTCACGCAGATGCTCGCCCAGCAGCTCGGCCTCGCCCTCGAGGTCGGTGAAGAACTGCGGCGGAGTTCCTGCGGAGTCGAGGTAGGCGCGGACGCGATCGATCGGGTCCTTGGCTTTCCACGCCTCGACCTCGTCTGCCTCGCGGTAGCGGGTGGGGTCGTCGGACGTGGTGTGTGCACCCATGCGATACGTGACGGCCTCGATGAGCATCGGGCCACCACCGTCGCGAGCCTGCTGCAGTGCAGCCGTGGTGACCGCGTGGACGGCGAGCACGTCGTTGCCGTCGACCCGGACACCTCGGAAGCCGAAGCCGCTGGCGCGCTGGGCGATCGGCACCGCTGTCTGGCGGGAGATCGGGACGCTGATGGCGTACTGGTTGTTCTCGCAGAAGAAGACGACCGGGGCGTGGTTGACGGCCGCGAAGTCGAACGCCTCCATGACGTCGCCCTGGCTGCTCGCTCCGTCGCCGAAGTAGGCGACGACTGCTGCGTCGCGCTCGGGGTCGCCGGTGCCGACCGCACCGTCGAGCGTCAGGCCCATCGCATAGCCGGTGGCGTGCAGGGTCTGGGCGCCGATGATGATGCTCGGGAGGCCGAATCCGTGCACGGCCGGGTCCCAGCCGCCGAGCTCGACACCACGAACCCAGCCGAGCAGGTCGGCGGGTTCCACACCGCGGCACCAGGCCACGCCGTGGTCGCGGTAGGTGCCGAAGGCGAAGTCCTGGGGACGCATGGCGCGGCCGGAGCCGATCTGGGCGGCCTCCTGGCCGAGGGCCGGTGGCCACAACCCGATCTCGCCATGACGCTGGAGGGCGAAGGCCTCGGTGTCGATGCGACGGGCGAGCACGAGATCGCGGTAGAGGCCGCGGATCGACGCGTCGTCGCCGTCGTAGTTGAACTCGGGGTGCTCGACGCGCTCGCCGTGTGGCGTCAGCAGCTGGACGAGCGGTACGTCGTCACCGACGTGGTCGGGCATGGGTGCGCTCATGCGACTCCCTCATCTCGGCCGGTTGCGGGGTGGCCGCACCGGTTCGACTTGGTGCCGATCGCTGACGTCACATGGGTGGTGGACGACCGTGATCGGGCGAGGACGTGACAGCTGTCACACCCTGTGCTGCCACCGTATCCCGCGCCGGTGTCCATCTCCAATCGACGCGCGCCAGCTAGGGCTCAGGCCTGCCAACGCGCCGCAACCTCGAGGAAGCGATCGTTGACATCGGGGTCGCCGATCGTGACGCGCACACCGTCGCCGGCGAACGGACGCACGGACACCGGGGCGCACGCCGCGGCGAAGTCGAAGGCGTCATCGCCGAGCGGGAGCCAGACGAAGTTGGCTTGGGTGTCTGGGACGTCCCAGCCCTGGTCACGCAGTGCGGCGAGCACCCGGGTGCGCTCGGCGACGATCGCGTCGACCCGCTCACCGAGGGCTTCGGCGGCGTCGAGCGAGGCTACGGCCGCCGCCTGGGCGACGTCGGTGACGCTGAACGGGGCGATCGCCTTGCGGATGCTCATGGCGATGTCCGACGGGGCGATCGCGTAGCCGACCCGCAGCCCGGCGAGCCCGAATGCCTTCGAGAACGTCCGGAGCACGACGACGTTCCCGCGGTCGACGAGTGCGAGTCCGCTCGCCGCGTTCTCCTGGCGCACGAACTCGGAGTACGCCTCGTCGACGACAACGATGACGTCGTCAGGCACCGCCTCGACGAACCGCTCGAGTTCGGGCTGGGTCACGACCGGGCCGGTCGGGTTGTTCGGTGAACAGATGAGGACGACCCGGGTGCGCTCGGTGACGGCAGCGGCCATCGCGTCCAGGTCATGAGTGGCGTCCGGTCGCAGTGGAACCCGAATGGTGCGTGCTCCGGTGAGGTCGGCGGCGATCGGGTACGCCTCGAACGAGCGCCAGGCGTAGATGATCTCGTCGCCCTGTTCGCAGAACGCCGTGAGCAGCGCGAACAGCACGGCGACCGAGCCGGTGCTGGCCGCGAAGTGTTCCGGCGGGAGGTCGTACCTGCGAGCGAGTGCGGCGTAGAGGTCGACCGTGCCGGCGTCCGGGTAGCGGTTCACTCTGGCGAGCTCTGCGGCGGCCTTCTCCATCACGCCGGGCAAGGGTGGGTACGGATTCTCATTGCTGGAGAGCTTGAGGTGGTCGCTCTCGGCAGGCTTGCCGGGCTTGTAGACGGGGATGTCGTCCAGAGCCCGACGCGCGTTCGGGGTGCTCATGGGGCGAGGCTAGTCTCCTGCCAGAATCGATCGGGTGACGGCTCGAGACGCCCGGTGGGCCTACCCGCTCGTGCTGCTCGCGGCCGCGCTGTTCGGGCTGAACGCCGGGGTGTCCCGCATCCCTCTCCGGGGCGGAACGCCGACCGACACGTTCACCACGGTGCGCATCACCTCCGCATTCCTCGCGTTCGTGCTGATCGCGCTCGTCGTCGACCGGTCCGCCCTACGCGTCCCGCGCGGCCGGGCCTTGGTGCTGATCGCCGGGCTCGGCATCGCCGGGTTCGCCGGCGTCCAGTGGACGTACAACGTCGCGATCAACCGGCTCCCGCTGAGCATCGCGCTGCTGTTGGAGTACCTCGGACCGGTGCTCGTCGTGCTCTGGGTGCGGTTCGCCCGCCGCGAGCACGTCCATCCGCGGATGTGGCCGGCGCTGGTGCTGGCGGTCGGCGGGCTGGCGGTCGTGAGCCAGGTCTGGGACGGCCTGACGCTCGACGGCCTCGGCGTCATCATGGCCCTCGGTGCGGCCGTGTGCTTCGCGGCGTACTTCCTGCTCGGCGAGCACACCGGCAGCGCCGACGTGGGTGGACCGCTGCACGTCATCCTGTGGGCGTTCGCGGCGGCCACGGTGATGATGAACCTGGTGCAACCGGCCTGGACGGCAGATGCGCTCGGCAGGGACGTCTCAATGCTCGGGCGCTTCACCGACACCACCGTGCCCGCGTGGGGAGCGATGGCCTGGATCGTCCTGCTCGGCACCGTCGCCCCGTTCTTCCTGCTGCTGCTCGCGCTGCGGGTGCTGTCCGCGACGGTCGTCAGCGTCGTGGCGATGCTCGAGCCGGTGGTGGCCGCGCTCGTCGGCTGGGTGTGGTTCGCGGAGACGCTGAACCTCGTGCAGCTCATCGGCATGGCGGCCGTGCTCGCCGGCATCCTGCTGGCTCAAACGGCGCGCGACGTCGAGCCGTCGTTGCCGCCGCCGCAATGACCCCTGCAACAATCAAGGCATGACCCGATTCCTGATGTCCTGGATCCTCAGCGGCGCAGCCCTGGCTGCCGCCGCCGGACTGCTGGGCGAGCACATGAACATCGGCAAGGCCGCCGACACCACGCAGGAGCGGTTGATCGCGCTCGCGATCGTCGCCCTGGTCTTCAGCCTGGTCAACATGTTCGTCGCGCCGGTCGTCAAGACGCTGTCGCTGCCGTTCATCATCCTGACCCTCGGCCTGTTCCTGCTGGTCATCAACGCGCTGCTGCTCCTGCTCACCGACTGGATCGCGGGCAAGCTCGACGTCTCGTTCTACGTCGAGAGCTTCGGCTGGGCCATTCTCGGCGCGATCGTCATCTCGATCGTCAACGCGATCCTGGGGACGGTCGCCCGGCGCCGATGACCGTGCCCTTCCGGATCGGCGTCGTCTGCCTCGGCAACATCTGCCGGTCCCCGATGGCCCAGGTGGTGCTGGAGGACCGGATCGAACGAGCCGGGCTCGCCGATCAGGTCGAGGTCGTCTCGGCCGGAACCGGAAACTGGCACGTCGGCGAGCCGATGGACCACCGGGCAGCCAGCACACTGGCCGCCGCCGGGTACGACCCGACGCGACACATCGCCCAGACCTTCACGACCGACTGGTACGCGGAGTACGACCTCCTGCTCGCGATGGACGCGAGCAACCGTGCCGACATGACCGACCAGGCGCCGACCGTCGAGTCGGCCGGGCAAGTGCGGATGTTCCGCGACTTCGACCCCGAGGCGTCCGAGGGCGACGACGAGGTGCCTGACCCCTGGTACGGCGGGGCCGACGGCTTCGCCGAGGTGCTCGCGATGGTGGAGCGAACGGCGGACGAGATCATCTCTCGGCTTCCGGAGATCGCACCGGGACTCAGGCGGTAGCGTCGAAGCCATGGCACGCATGGCAGGCACCGCGGCACGCGCGGAAGCCCTGTTGGGTCATGGCGTCGTCTCCACCACCCCGGTGGCCGGCGGCGACATCTGCACCGCCACCCGCCTGCGGCTCAGCGATGGCCGCAGTGCCGTCATCAAGACCCGCCCCCAGCCGCCCGAGGGCTTCTTCGAACGCGAGGCCGAGGGCCTGCGCTGGCTCGCTGAGGCCGCCACAGTCAACGGTGGGGCCAACGTGCCGGAGCTGCTGGCCGTGTCGGACGACTGCATCGTGCTCACCTGGGTCGAGCCCGGCAAGCCATCTGGCGACGTCGCCGAGCGGTTCGGCCGTGCCCTGGCCGACACACATGCCGCGGGCGCGCCGGAGTTCGGCGCCGACGTCGACGGGTTCATCGGGCTTGCTCCGCTGCCCAACCGGTCCCTGCCCACCTGGCCGGAGTTCTACGCCTCCCGCCGGGTGATGCCCTACGTCCGCGCGGCCCAGGACCGCCAGGCGCTCAGCCACGAGCAGGCCATGACCATCGAGACCGCGATGAAGCGCATCCACGACTTCGCCGGCGACCCCGAGCCACCGGCACGCATCCACGGCGACCTCTGGTCGGGCAACATCATCTGGGGCACCGACGGCGAAGCCTGGATCATCGACCCCGCCGCGCACGGCGGCCACCGTGAGACCGACCTCGCGATGATGTCCCTGTTCGGCCTCCCCCACCTGCAGCGCGTCATCGACGCGTACGACGAGGCAGCGCCGCTGGCCGAGGGCTGGCGCGACCGCGTGCCGCTCCACCAGCTGCACCCACTGCTCGTCCACGCCGTCCTGTTCGGCGGCACCTACGGCTCACGCGCCACCGCCGCCGCGCAGAGCCTGCTCGACGGCCCGTCTGACGAGTGAAAACGCCGCTCAGATAAACCTCAGCCACGCACGGCACACTGGAACCATGCGGATCCTTGTCGTGGACGACGACCGCGCGGTGCGCGACTCACTGCGCCGGTCGCTGGAGTTCAACGGCTACACGGTCGACCTCGCGTCCGACGGCGCCGAGGCGCTGGTGCGCGTGCCCCAGGTCGACCCCGACGTCATCGTCATGGACGTGATGATGCCGCGGCTCGACGGACTCGAGGCGACGCGCGCCCTGCGCAGCGCCGGCAACGACGTGCCCATCCTTGTGCTCACCGCGCGCGATGCCGTCACCGACCGCGTCGACGGCCTCGACGCCGGCGCCGACGACTACCTCACCAAGCCGTTCGCGCTCGACGAGCTCCTCGCCCGGGTGCGGGCGCTGCACCGTCGGTCATCGCGGCGGGCCGACCTGGAGGCTGACGAAGCTCCACTGACGTTCGCCGACCTGACCCTTGACCCCGTGACCCGCGACGTCACGCGCGGCGAGCGGTCGCTCTCACTGACCCGCACCGAGTTCGCGCTGCTCGAGCTGTTCCTGCGGCGCCCCAAGCGAGTGCTCGAACGCTCGTTCATCCTCGAGGAGGTCTGGGGCTTCGACTTCCCGACCACGGCCAACTCGCTTGAGGTCTACGTCGGCTACGTTCGGCGCAAGCTCGAGGCCGAGGGTGAGACCCGACTGCTGCACACGGTGCGCGGCGTCGGCTACGTCCTGCGCGAGACGCCACCATGAGTGAGGCGGCACGCCGCGTGGGGATCCGGCCGGCGCTCCGCACCGTCCATCGGAACATCCAGCCCCTGACCGCTCGCGCGTCCTTGGCGCTTCGCGTGGCGCTGCTGACCACGGCCGCCGTCGCTGTGACGCTGGCCGCCGTGAGCGCGCTCGTGTTCGTCACCGTCCGTGCTGAGTTCGAGAGCTCGCTCGACGAGTCGATGCTCCGCCGGGCCAACGCCGCGGTCAACGCCGACTACACTCCGACCGCCGAGGAGCTCGACGTCGCCGGTATCAAGATCTTCGTGGTGCGCGGGGGGCAGATCTTCAGCCGCCGCGGCGACGAAGCCACCCTGCCGCTGAACAACCACGAGATCGAGGTGTCGATCGGCCAGGCCAAGAGCTCGCGCCGCACGACGACCATCGACGGCGAGCCGTACCGCGTGGTCGCAGTGCAGGCCGGCGAGGGGTCGGCGCTCGTGCTCGCCCAGCCGATGGAGTCCATCCAGCGGGCGCTCGAGCGGCTCAAGGTCATCCTGCTGCTCGCCAGTGCGGCCGGCGTGGTGCTGGCCGGCGGCGCCGGGTGGGTCGTCGCCACCAACGGCCTGCGCCCGGTGCGCCGGCTCACCGCCGCCGCGGAGCGCGTCGCGCGGACGTCCGAGCTGCACCCGATCAAGGTCACCGGACACGACGAGCTGGCCCGTCTGACCACGTCGTTCAACCAGATGCTGCTCGCCCTCGACGCGTCCCAGGAGCGGCAGCGGCAACTCGTCGCGGACGCCGGGCACGAGCTGCGCACACCCCTGACGAGCCTCCGCACCAACATCGAGCTGCTCGGGCAGGCCGCGGAAAACCCCGAACGCCAGCTCACCGCCGCCCAGACCACCGAGATCATGGATGACGTCCGCGCCCAGCTCCAGGAGCTCACCACGCTGGTGGGTGACCTCGTCGAGCTGGCCCGTGACGAACCGATGGCGCGCGACCCCGAGCCGCTCGATCTCGCCGACACCGTGGCTTCGGCACTCGAACGAGTGCGCCCGCGCGCTCCAGGACTGGCGTTCGACGTCAAGGCGGAGTCGTGGACGGTCATCGGGGAGCCACCGCTGCTGGAGCGCGCGGTGACGAACCTGCTCGACAACGCGGCGAAGTGGAGCCCGGAGGGCGGCATCGTCACAGTGCGCCTGGACGACGGCGTGCTCACGGTGAGCGATGAGGGGCCCGGCATCTCCGACGAGGACCTGCCGCACGTCTTCGACCGCTTCTACCGCTCCAGCGAGGCGCGCACGTTGCCCGGTTCGGGCCTCGGGCTCTCGATCGTGCGGCGTGCGGCCGAGCGCCACGGCGGCACTGTCACCGCGGAATCACCCGACGGCGGCGGCAGCGTCTTCACGATGACCGTGCCCCAATCGCGCTGACCGAGTCCAGTTTCTTCCCGCCCTCACACGCACCGCTCAGCGCGTTCTCAGCCATGAGGGAGAATCTGTAGACATGACCGACCCGAATGATCCCTTCGCGGCCCAGCCGTACATTCCGCCGTCCCAGCGCGAGCAGAACAGCCCGCCCGAGGAGCCACGGGTCAAGGAGCCAGCAGACGGCGACCACCAGGTTGACGACGTATCGGCAGAGGCGCCTGTACAGGACGCGCCCCTCGAGCGGGAGTCCGCTCCAGTGGAGTCCGAGGAAGAGCGGTCGTCCGACGTGGAAGACACCCTGTCGACGTTCGAGATGCCGGCCGCGACCGAGCGCACTCCGGACGACCGCGAGTCCACCGTCATCCTGCCGACCGAGTCGGGCGACGACGGAACGCCATCCGCCGGCCGCGGACGACGAAGCCTCGCCGGCACGACGGCTCTCATCGTGCTCGCCGCCGGCGCCGGTGTCGGTGGCGCGGCGGTCTACGACGCGATCAACGGTGGCGACGCCGTCGTCAGCTCGCTCGACACCGGGTCGGAGTCGGACACCGGTGACTCGGCGCCGTCGAGCGAGATCGAGCGCGTGGCCCAGCGCATGCTGCCATCCGTGGTCCAGATCAACGTCGCGGGTGACGGTGGGGCCGGATCGGGCACCGGCATCATCATCAGCAGCGACGGCCGGATCATGACGAACAACCACGTCGTGGAGGGTGCGGCCGACGGTGGCACGCTCACCGCCTCATTCAACGACGGCAGCAACGCCAAGGCCAAGATCCTCGGGCGTGACCCGGTGACCGACCTCGCGGTGATCAAGGCCGAAGGCAAGAGTGGGCTCCAGCCGGCCGCGCTCGGCAACTCGGCCGACCTGGTCGTCGGGCAGCAGGTCGTGGCCATCGGTTCCCCGTACGGCCTCGATGGCACCGTCACCAGCGGCATCATCAGCAAGTTGAACCGGCCGGTCGCCTCCTCAGATGCCAGCGGTGCCAGCCAGACGGTGTTCCCGGCGATCCAGACCGACGCCGCGATCAACCCCGGCAACTCCGGCGGCCCCCTCGTCGACCTGAAGGGGCAGGTGATCGGCATCAATTCGGCCATCCGCACCAACGGGTCCATCGACTCCGGATCGATCGGCCTCGGCTTCGCCATCCCGATCGACCTCGCCAAGAACGTCGCCCAGCAGCTCGAGAAGGGCGACAAGGTCCAGCACGCCCGCATCGGGGTCACCGTCGGCACGGCCGTCTCACCGGATGACATCACCCGCATCGGCGCGGTGGTCCGTGAGGTCACCAAGGGCAGCGCCGGGGACGACGCAGGCCTCAAGAAGGGCGACGTCATCACCAAGGTCAACAACACGCCGATCGGCAGTTCGAACGCCCTGGTCGCCGCGGTTCGCAGCTACCAGCCGGGCCGGTCGATCGAGCTCACCTACCTGCGTGGCGGCGAGGAGAAGACCACCAAGGTGACGCTGGAGTCGGACGGCGGCAAGCTCGGCAGCTAAGGCGTCCGGATTCCACGTGTGGATGTCCGATTTTCGCTCGTGGAGTGTCGGTGGCGCGCCCTAGCGTGGACGGGTGAGCACACCGACCACCGACCGCAAGAGTTCATGGCTCGACCTGTCGGGGCGCGACCTGTCCGTGGGCGCCTTGCTGATCACGGTCGTCCTCTGGGCGTCGGCGTTCGTGGGCATCCGCGACGCAGCCGACTCCTACTCCGCCGGACCACTGTCCTTGGGTCGCCTCCTGGTCGGTGGCGTCATGCTCACCGTCCTCGCCAAGCCGTGGCGGCATCGCCTGCCGAGTGGGCGGCCTCTGCTGCTGCTCCTGCTCGCCGGCGTCACCTGGTTCGGCGCGTACAACGTCGCCCTCAACGCTGGTGAGCAACAGGTCGACGCCGGCACGGCGGCCCTCGTCGTCACCGTCGGCCCCATCCTCATCGCGCTGTTCGCCGGCGTCCTGCTCAAGGAGGGCTTCCCGCTCCCGCTGCTGATCGGCATCGCCATCGCCGCCTCCGGCGTCGTCCTCATCTCCCTCAGCACGCGCGACGAGTCCGCGGTCGACACCGCGAGCACCACCGGCGTCCTGCTTTGCCTGGCGGCGGCGGTGCTGTACGCCATCGGCGCCCTGGCCCAGAAGCCGACGCTCACCGTCGTCACGCCGGTCATGTCGGTCTGGCTGATGTGCCTCGTCGGCGCCGTTGTCTGCCTGCCCTACCTGCCGTCACTGGTGCGCGAGACGGGCGACGCGTCGACGAGCAACATCGTGTGGCTCGTCTACCTCGGCATCTTCCCGACCGCGATCGGGTTCAGCACCTGGTCCTACGCGCTCAAGCGGCTCAGTGCCGGTCAGGTCGCATCGGCCACCTACCTCGTGCCGGCGGTGGCGACCCTCATCTCGTGGGTGATGCTCTCCGAGGTGCCGGCGGAGCTCGCATTCGTGGGCGGCGGCCTGTGCCTCGTCGGCGTGGCGATCACGCGCTACCGGCGGCGGGGTCCAGTAGCTGCGTCACCAGATCCCGCAGGATGACGTAGCCGTTCTGGGTGAGGATCGACTCGGCGTGGAACTGCACACCGCGGTAGTGCGGCCCGGCCAGGACGTGAATGTCGCCGTCGTCGTCGGCCTCCACCGTGACGCCATCGGGCAGCCCTGAGCCCGGCACTCGCGCCACGAACGTGTTGTAGAACCCGACCGTCTCCGGCCGCCCGAGCACGCTGAGACGGCTCTGCGTCCCCTGGAACACGATGTCCTTGAACGCGAGGTCGAGGCCGAGCTGGCGACTCAGCACCTGGTGGCCGAGGCATACGGCGAGGAACGGGCGTTGGGTCTCCAGGAGTCCGGCCACGACACCATCGATCACGGCGATCTTGGTGTCGTCGACATCGCGAGGATCTCCTGGTCCGGGCCCGACGACGACCAGGTCGTAACCGTCGAGGGCGCCGACGGTGTACTCGTCGTGCCGCACGACGTCCGTCGTCATGCCCAGCACGCCGAACACGTGCGACAGCATGTTGACGAAGTCGTCCTCGCCGTCGACCACGACCACGCGTCTGCCGACGAGCGACGGCACAGGTGGCGTGCCGGACTGGTCGGTGAGCCAGAACTGGCTGAGCCGCTGGTTGCGTGACCCGAGCGCGATGAGGACGTCCTCCTCGCGGGTGAAGTCGTCGAAGCCCTCGACCGTTTCCGGGGCCGGGTCGACCAGACCGAACGCGCTGAGGATGCCGGACGCCTTGGCCCAGGTCTCCTTGGTCTCGTACGCGGGGTCGGAGTCGCGCACCAGCGTGGCGCCGGCGGTGACCTTCACATTGCCGTCGAGGTCGACGTCGGCGGTGCGGATGAGGATGGGTGCGTCGGCCACCGGCAGTCCGTCGTCGTCTCGGCCGATGAGGGCGGCGACCGACGCGTAGTAGCCGCGGCCGTGCTCCTCGTACTTGGCGATCAGACGGCAGGCGTTCTCGACCGGGCTGCCGGTGACGGTGGCCGCGAACATCGAGTCGCGCAGCACCTCGCGCACGTCGCGGCGGGTGCGGCCGGCGAGGAGGTACTCGGTGTGCACGAGGTGGCTCATCGGCTTGAGGTACGGGCCCAGCACGAGCCCGCCCTCGTGGCAGATGTCGCACATCATCTTGAGCTCCTCGTCGACGACCATGAAGAGCTCGTAGATCTCCTTCTCGTCCGCGAGGAAACGCAGCAGTCCGCGCTTGCGGTCGGCGTGCGTCTCGAGGCCGTGCATGCGGAACGTGCCGCTGATCGGGTTCATCCGCACCTGGCCGTCCTCGACGCTGACGTGGCGCTCCGGGCTGGCCCCGATGAGATAGCGGTCGCCGGTGAAGATGCAGAACGTCCAGAACGCACCGCGCTCGCGCTCGAGCAACCGGCGGAACACCGCGAGTGCCCGCTCGTGGCCCCAGTCGGCGACGCGGGCGCGGTAGTGCCGCCCGATGACGAGGTTGGCGCCCTCGCCGCAGCCGATCTCCTCGTCGATGACGTGCCGCACCATGTCGGCGTAGTCGTCATCAGACGTCTCGAACCCGCCGCGGTCGGCCAGCTCGATGGGCGCGTCCGGCAGCTCGGCGAGCAGGTCCGCGAGCGGGACGTCCTCCTGCACGATCGCGTCGATGACGCTCAACGGGGTGCCGTCCTGGTGGGCCTCGAACCCGCGCTCGCGCACTTGCGCGAACGGCACCAGCACGAGATGGTCCCAGCGGCGGCCGACTCCGGCTGTCAGCGGGATGTCGCCGAGCGTCTCGACATCCGTGCGCGGGCCACCGACGAGCGTGACGGTGTCGGCGTCACGCACGCGGATCAAGGCGAAGGCCGGTTGGGCCAGGAGGTCGTCGAGCATGAGGGGTCGATCCTATCGGCGGGCCAAGACGGGTCGGATGCCATGCTGGCCCGGTGGGCACCGTGATCGACGTCGACCTGGTCCGCCGGGACCTCGCACAGCTCGTCAGCTACGCGAGCGTGGGCGGCAGCGAGTCCGAGGTCGCGGTCCAGCGCTGGTGCGCTGCGACCCTCCAGGGCCTCGGCCTCGACGTCGACCTGTGGCGCCTCGACCTCGACGCCTTGCGAGCTGATCCCGACTACCCGGGCGAAGAGGTCGAGCGGGAAGAGGCGTGGGGCTGCGTCGCCTCGTCCGGCAAGGGCACGCCCGCGCTGATCCTCAACGGCCACGTCGACGTCGTGCCGCCGGGCGAGCACGAGTGGTGGACCGGCGCCGACCCGTGGGACCTGCACGAGATCGACGACCAGTGGTACGGCCGCGGGGTCTGCGACATGAAAGGCGGCGTGGTGGCCATCCTCGCCGCCGTGCGCGCCGTCGGCGACCGGCTCAGCCGACCGTTCGCCGTGCACACCGTCATCGGCGAGGAGGACGGAGGAATTGGGACCTTCGGCACCCTCCGCCAGGGCTACACCGGGGAGGCCTGCCTCATCGCCGAGCCCACCGCCGGCCAGATCGTCGCCGCCAACGCCGGGGCGCTGACGTTCCGGCTCGAGCTGCGCGGCCTCGCCACCCACGGTTCGCTGGCCGGGCTCGGCATCAGCACCGTCGACCTGCTGGAGAGCGTCCGGACTGCCCTGCGCCGGCTGGACGAGAAGCGAAACGTCGCTCCCCCGGCTCCGTTCGGCGAACGCCCGTGGCCGATCTCGACGGGCATCGTGAACGCCGGTGCCTGGTCCAGCACGGTGCCCGACTACCTCGTCGCCGAGGGCCGGTACGGCGTCATGCCTGGGGAGTCATTCGAGGACGCGATGGCGGAGTTCGAGCAGGCGGTCCGCGAGGCCGACGACCCGTGGTTCCGCGAGCACCCGGTCGAGGTCAGCTGGCCGGGCGGCCGGTTCGCAGCAGGTGCGCTCCCGTCCGGACACCCGTTCGGCGACGAGGTGGCTGCGGCCGTGCAGGCCGCGGGCGGCGATCGACCGCCGCTCGTCGGCGCCCCGTATGGCTCGGACCTTCGGCAGTACGCCGCTGCGGGCATTCCCACCGTGCAGTTCGGCCCGGGCACGATCCAGAACGCCCACGCCATCGACGAGCACGTGGCCATCGACGACGTCGTGCGCTGCGCCGAGACCTACGCCAACCTGTTGGTCAGCCGCTGCGGCTGACCCTCTCGGCGAGAACCAGGCGGGCGATCATCGCGCCGACCACCGCCGTGATGATCCAGGTGAGGGCATCGAGCCAGAGCACGCCGGCGAGATTGGACGCCAGGTGCACCACAGGTGCCAACGTCATCGCCACACCGAGAGAAAGTCCCACGAGTCTGGTCTGCAGGAGCGCGATGCCGAGCAGGAGTGCACCGAGAACGTGGAAGGACGCGAGACCCGTGACCGCCGTGACCAGACCGCCCCCGTAGACCTCCTCGAACTGCGCCGGGTGATCGACGAGCTCGACCGCGACCAGGTCGATCATCAGCGCACCCACCAGGGCGCTCCATCCAAGGAGGGCCATTCCGCCACCGATGGCCGCCAGGACGGGGCTGCCAGGACGAAGTGCGTGCATGAAGGCGAGCGTCGCGGGGATCGCGAGGAACGTTCCAGCGAAGGCGAACACGTCCGCGACCTGCATTCTGCCGGGATCGTCGGCCACCGCCCGCACGATGTCCGCGCCGTGGATCTCGCCGTACGCCGGAGACAACAGGAAGTAGCCGAGGAGGAGGAGGGGTGATCCCACGAGACCGATGGCCCAGAGCACGCGCTGCGTCTGTTTCATGCCCTCAATCTAGGGGTCAGCGACGCCGGTGCCATGAGGCGTTCGCCTCATCTTTCAGCGGGCTAGGCGGTCCCGCAGGAACGTCTCCACCGAGATCGGGTCGCGGCCGAGTAGGTGGCGCGCGTCGTCCGGCGAGTATGCCGTGTCGATGAGGCCGACCAGACGCTGGACGGCGAACAGGTGTGCGGCCGGCTCGCTCAGCCGCCGACTGGCGAACGAGAGAGCGCCGAAGGCCACCGTTGGCTGGCGCACGGCGCGGATCCGACGGTCGAGCACTCGCGCGTAGATGTCCGCCACCTCACGCCAGCTCGGCGCGTCCGGGCCGCCCAAGCGAACCTCGTCAGTGGGGACGTCCGACGCGAGGGCCAACGTTGCGAGGCAGTCGGCAACGTCCTGGACGGCGATGAACGCGTGCCTGGCATCGCCGCGGCCCGGGAGGAGGGCGATGCCGAGGCGGTCGATGCTCTGCTGAGTCGTTGCGCCGGCGAAACGCGCCATCCAGAATCCGCGATCAAGAGTCGACTGTCGTCCGCCGCGCAGGGGAAGCCGGGAGCCGAGGGCGGCCAGCCAGGACTCCATGAACAGGGAGGAACGCACGATCGTGAGTGGAGGCCCGTCGGTTCGTAGCCGCGCCTCGACGCGGGCCTTGACGTCGAACTCGAGAGCACCGCGGCCCATGAACTCACGTGGTACCGACAAGAGAATCAGATGGCGCACGCCGCTCGCACGGGCGGCCCATCCCAGCTCCTCATAGCCACGTCCAATGGCCTCGAAATCTGGGTGCTCACCACGCCGGGGCACGATCGCATTGGCCGTCGCGACAACCGTGTCGACGCCTTCGACTGCGCGGCGGATCGAGCCGGCGTCGAGCAGATCCCCGCCGACGATGTGAGCCCCGGTCATCTCGACGATCGATGGATCGGTCTGGGGGCGTACCAGTGCGGCAACCTCCTCGCCACGGCTACGCAGGCCCTGCACGACCGCGGACCCGACCTCGCCGGTGGCGCCGATCACAAGGATCATGCCATCAGATTAGTGAGATCGATTCGGGCCCGATGGCTTTCAGCGGCGTGAGGCCTTGATGCGCGTGAAGGGCGCGACGTCGATGGTGCCGCCGGGGTCGAACGTGACCGGCTGGACCCCGACCGGGACACCGCGACGGAACGTCGCGATCGTGACCTGGGCCGGACGGCGCAGCTTGCTCCCCAGCGCGAACGCGTACACGGCGCCGCCAGTCGAGCCCGTCGTCAGCGTCGTGGTGCTCCGGCCGTTCAGCCCGCGGATCACGTCCGGGCCGACCTGGCGGTGCAGGTGGCCGGAGAGCACAAGGTCGACGCATCCGCTCTCGGACGCCCGCCGGGCCGAGGCCGCGCTGTGCACGACGAGGACCGCGACTCTCTCGTCGTCACAGGCGACCTTGGTGAAGCGCTTGTCCTGCTTCGTGATGGCCGCGATGTTGTCGCTCTCGTCGCCGTCATACCCGGCCACGAGCCCGGAGCTCCGCGGATCGCTCGCTCCGAGGAAACGGATGCCGTCGATGGACATCGGCCTTCCTGTGAGCAGCCGGAACCGACGATCCTTCATCGTCTCGGTGACGCTGGTGCCCTGGTCGTGGTTGCCCGCAATCGCCACGACCGTGAAGCCACGGAACTCACGCGCCAGCGAGTTGATGCTGAACGTCTCCCAGCTGGCGCCGTTGGACGTGTCGTCACCGACGTCGATGAGCATGGTCGCGTGGGCCCGCACGGCGATGGCGTGCGCCACCGGGTCCATGCCGATGTTGTCGTGGCGGTCGGCGACAACGAGCGCGGTGGTCTCGTCCGGCTTCGGCTGCCGGACTTTCGTGGTCGCGGCCCGCAGGGCGAGCGCGCCGTAGAACACCACCGAGTCGTGGTACGTCTCCAGCGCTCCTTGGACGAGGGCCTTGCTGCCCTCGGTGGCCGAGCCGTTGACGATCTCGAGCTGGTCGAGCACCGGGTCGCTCGGCACGTCGGGGAACGCTTGCACGAGCGGCACCCACGACGTGGCCGGGCGTCCCTGCCCCTGCTCGGGCAGGGCGATCAGGACGGTCGAGCCGATGACCACGACACCGATGAAGGCCGCGACTGATGCCTGCGACCGGGACGGGCGGCGGGACGCCCGCCAGAGCATGGCCCGGCGCTCGGCCCCGATCGCCTGCCAGGTCAGCGCCGCCCCGACAGCTGCCAGCACGCCGACGCCGATGCCGCGCAGGACCGCCGCGTCGAGCATGTCGCGAACCTCGCTGCGCACGGCCGCGATCTCGCCCTCCGGCTGGCTGGCGATGACCGCGTCGCGGGCGACGAGCTGGTCGAGGCCCCTGACGTCGGCGTTGCCCAGCGAGATGTCGACGCCGATGCCGGCCACCGCGTCCGCCGGGAGGCGCAACTGCGGAAGCACTGGTCCGAAGTCGAGCGTGGCGTAGCCGTCGAGCACCGGGACGACCGTGGCCTCGTGGGCGCCGATGACGATGTGCCGTTCGCTGTGCACGAAGGTGCTGAGCGCCACGGGTGCGCCGACGACGAGAGCAACGACCAGCAGCGCGAGGGTCTGCAGCGTCTGCCGGACCGTCGGCAGGCGAGGCCTCCCGAGCACGCGCCTCATGAGCCCAGCCTCACGCGATGGTGGCGCGCCAGCGATCCGTGCTGGCGACCGTCGTGAGTTTCTGGGTGGCCCGCGTGAGGGCGACGTACAGCGTCCGCCAGCCGGACCCGGACTCGTCGGTGATCGCGTCGGGCTCGGCGAGGACGACGCCGTCGAACTCCAGTCCCTTGGTGTCCAGGCCCTCGAGCACCCGGAGCCGGTCGGGGTGCTGCGTCAGGAGCGCGGCGAGGGAGTCGGCCGTCGCAAGCACATCCGCACGGGAGGTGACCACGGCGACCGTGCCGTCGACGGACTTCAGCATCTCCTCCGTGCGGGCGACGACCTCGGATGCCAGCACGGACGCGTCGACCACGTGGTGCTCGGGGTGCTCACCGGTGCGGCGGACCGCGTCGGCGAGGTCGGGGTCGGCCACGGCGACGGCGGCCACCTGAGCGGCGAGCTCGTAGATCTCGGCCGAGTTGCGGTAGTTGGTGGAGAGCCGGAACACGTGCTCGGGCTTGCCTTCCAGCGCCTCGGTGCGGGCCGTTGCCGACTCCTCCGGGTACGGCCACGAGGACTGGGCCGGGTCGCCGACGATCGTCCAGCTGGCCTGCCGGCCGCGACGCGCGAGCATCCGCCACTGCAGCGGGGAGAGGTCCTGGGCCTCATCGACCAGCACGTGGGCGAAGCCGTCGTCCTCGATGCTGCGGGTGGATCGCATCCGGTCGTCGCGGTCGTCGCGCTCACGGCGCTCGAAACTCATCAGCTGGCGCGGCACGTCGTCGTCCTCGTCGTCGGCATGTGGCACCTCGCCGACGAGGTAGCGCAGCTCGTCGATGATCGGGACGTCCTCGATGTGCGGCTCCTCATCGGTCCAGGACGCCTTGAGCGCGGTGAGCTCCTCGGCGCTGAACGCCTCATCGGCGAGCTCGGCGATGCGGTGCGGGAGGGTGCGCCACAGCTCGACGGCCTCGACCGGTGGCCACCAGGCTTCGACGAAGTCGCCGAACGCGTCGTCGGTGGTGATGGTCTCGATGAACCCGGCCTCGCCCTTCTCGAGCGCGCGCTCGCCGGCGACCTGACTCCACAGCGCGTCGACCAGGGCGGCCGGTGCGCGGGTGTAGGCCCGGTTGCGCTTCTGGTTGGAGAGCAGCTGTCGGCGGACGCGGGCCAGCTGCCGAGCGTCGAGACGCAGCACGTCGTCCTTGTAGAAGTAGCGGAACTCCGTGGGCTCCCCGTACTGCGGCGCCGATGCCAGGCGGCGCAGCACCGGCATCATCCGCGAGGAACCCTTGGCCGCGGCGGCCACCGCGTCGTCGTGACGAGTGGCCTTGACGCCGTCGACGACCTCGCCGAGCGAGCGCAGCGTCACGCTCGTCTCGCCGAGGCTCGGCAGCACCCGCTCGATGTAGTTCATGAAGACGTTGGACGGCCCGACCACCAGCACACCACCGGACTCGAAGCGCCGGCGGTCGGTGTAGAGCAGATAGGCGGCGCGGTGCAGCGCGACGACCGTCTTGCCGGTGCCGGGGCCGCCGCCGATGATCGTGGCGCCGCGGCTGGGCGCGCGGATGGCTTCGTCCTGCTCTTTCTGGATGGTGGCAACAACGGAGTGCATCGAGCTGTCGCGAGCGCGACTGAGGCTGGCGAGCAGAGCGCCCTCGCCGATGACGACGAGGTCGTCCGGAGCGTTGTCGGCGTCGAGCAGGTCGTCCTCCACTCCCACGACGCGGTCGCCGGAGCAACGGAGCACGCGGCGGCGGATGACGCCGGCGGGATCTTGGGCGGTGGCCTGGTAGAACACGGCGGCCGCGGGCGCACGCCAGTCGACGAGCAGGATCTCGCGGTCGGCGTCGCGCACACCGATGCGGCCGATGTAGCGGGACTCGCCGTCGAGCAGGTTCAGGCGCCCGAAGACGAGACCGTCGTGGGCGGCGTTGAGCGCGGACAGGCGGCGTGACGCCTGGTAGACCATGGCGTCACGCTCGACGAGACCGCCCTCGTTGCCGACGTGGCCTCGAGCAAAGCCCTCGACGACCAGTGACTGGGCGACCTTCGCGGACTCCTCGAGGCGCTCGTACACGGTGTCGACGTACGTCTGCTCCGCAGCGATCTCGCGCCGCTCGACGTTGGAGGATGCCACCGGACTCCCCAGTTCAATCAATACAGTTCCTGGATACAGAACTAACCATTCTATGCGGTCGTCGCCCCATCCCGCACCACCTTGCCCAGGGTGTGGGCCGCCGTGTCCCCCGACACGTCGATGTGCCCGGAATTGCAGGCTTCAACCGCAATACTGGTGATGTCGAAGGGATGCTCATGAGCCGCGGGTTCCGCTTGACACTGCAACTGATCGCCACGCTCGCGACGGCAGCCGCCGTCGCTCGAGCCACCGAGTCCGCGCGGCGGGCATTCACGCAGGCCGCGGTGGACCCGCCCCGTCATCGAGCCGTCACCGGCCGAGCCACAGTCACCGCCATACCGTCCGTTCCCCGGCACCTCGCGACCATCGGCGAGGTGTCGCCCGTTCCCCCTGCCCCACACCCCTTCGGCCCCGCGCTTGCCGTTCCGTGTCGCGGCGTCGAGCAACCCATGTCAGATGTCATCGAGCTCGAGGCCTCGGGCGAGCTCGACGATGTGCCGAGTCCCACCGAACGATTGCTGGCCCGACGACATGCGGCGGAGGCCAGTTAGGCGATTTTGATCTTGACGGTGGTCGAGCCTGCGGCCACTGTGTCCGATCCGCTGTACGACACCGTCAAGGTGTGTGTGCCCTTCGCGAGCTTGAACCGCAGGGTGGCGCGGCCCGGGCGACCGATCGCAAGGTCGAGTGTCTTCAGCACCTTCGTGCCCTCGGCAACGGACGCGAACCCGGTGGGGGTCCCCGCGCCGGGCGCCGTGACGATCAGGGTGACGACGGCCCTGCCGGTCTCGAACTTCACCGAGACATCCAGCGCCGGGGTGACCTTCGCGGCTTCGGTCGGCTCTGACATCTTCTTGACGGTCGTGAACGACTGCTTGCGACCGGTGACACGGACCGACAGCTGCTGGCCGAGGTCGGCGGTGGTCACCTTGTAGCGCGAGGTCGTCGCGGTCGAGAGGGCCTGGCCGCCGCGGAACCAGCGGTAGGTCAGGGCGACGCCGTCCGGACCCCACGTGCCCGGGTCGGCGGTGAGCCACTGACCCGTGCGCGCCTCGCCCGAGATGGTGGGCAGCCCGGTGCTGTGGATGCCGCGCGGCACGGCCTTGGCGGTCGGATCGGAGGCCACCGTCGCTGACGGGTAGCCGCTCTTGCGTCCGGTGACCTCGACGGTCAAGGGCTGGCCGACGTCGGCGGCGCTGATCGTGTAGTGCGACGTCGTCGCGCCCGAGATGGCGCGGCCACCGCGGAACCACTGGTAGCTGAGCGCGACACCGTCCGGACCCCAGACGCCCGGGTCGGCCGTGAGCGAGTCGTCGACCATCATCTGCTCGCCGCCCCGGATCGTCGGTGCGCCGGGCGTGATGACCTTCGGCTGGACGACCTCGGTGACCTTCGCGGTCGGCTCGGACGACGCGGTTCGCGAGGCGAAGCCGGTCTTGGAGCCGGTGATGGCGATGGTCATCGCATGGCCGACGTCGTCGGTGGTGAGCGTGTACGACGTCTTCGTGGCACCGGTGATGATGACGCCATCGCGCAGCCACTGGTACTTGAGCGTCACGTCACTTGGCGACCACGCGCCGGTCGAGGCGGTGAGGACCGAGCCGACCTTCGGGGTGCCGGCGACGGTGGGCAGCGGGCCGTTGATCGGTGCTCCTGCCCTTGAAGTGGATGAACTGAGTCGGGTACGCGCTCTCGCCCTTGTTCACCCTGATCTTGCGGTACATCCCCTTGGGGTAGTAGCCGGGGAAGTTGTCCTCGCTGGTGATCAGGTAGCCCGCCCCGACCTCCTCGACGTACACGATGTGGTTGCGACCGGGCCAGGCGCCGACCGCACCGACCTCGGGCGTGCCGTCGACGCGAACGCCGTGCGACTTGGCTCTCGATGCCCAGGTGTTGGCGTTGCCGAGCAGGTAGGGCGGCTCCGGCACACCGTCCCGGCCGAGCCGGTACGCGACGTAGTTCGTGCAGTTGTGGCCGCTGTACATGCGCCAGTGCATGAACGCCATGTTGGCGGCCCAGCCGGCGTCGCATTTCCGCACGTCGGCGACGCTGACGCCCGAGCAGATCAGGGTTTGTGCCGCGGCGGGGCCTGCAGTCGGAGCGGCCACGACGACCGTCACCGCCGCCAGCACCGCCGCGAGGGAAGACCCGAATCTACGCACAGAGGCACGGTATCGGCGAATTCACTCCTGTATCACGAGAACGGGGAGTTTACTTGCGTCACACGCCGCTCGATACCTCATTTCCGCGGCGGTTGCGTGACCATCACGATGCCGAGGCACATCTCGTCGGTGGTGCCCTCGCCCCAGACGACGTACCGATCGTTGGTGCCCTTGAGCTCGGGAACGACGTCCCGGAGGGCTTGGTCGTGCCGGCAGGTAAGACGTAGGACGTCGCCGGGCCGCAGCTCCGCGGGTCTCTTCAGCGGCCTCACGCCCTGGTTGTCGAAGTCCCAGCTCCGGATGTTCAGCAGGACGCGTTCGCGCGGCGTGCCCGGGTTGAGCGTCACCGAGATCGACCGACCGAGCCGGTGCATGTGCCCGCCGATCTGACGGATCGTGGCCGGCTCGCGGATGGTCCGGTCGCACGACTGCACTGGGGACGCCTTGGGGTGATCCGGGTCGCCACCGCACGTGCGCTGCAGCCCGGCGGCGGAGAATCCGGTATGGCCGGGGAAGCGTTTGGCCACGTCGCGAACCGAGGCATCGCGGTCGCACAGCCGCCCGGTGTGACCGGAGCGACAGGGGAGCTCGACCGGTGCCGCCAGAAGCATGGTGGCGAGAGGGTCGAGGTCGGCGGTGCCGGGCGCCAGGCGAAGGCGCGTCCTGCTCGTGTCCGCGCCGTGGCCGGCCATGAGGTTGTAGTGGACCTGCATGATGATGCGACCGCCACGCTCGAGCGGGATCCCGATGTCGGGGGCGAGGACCTTTTCCCGGCCACCGGGCGCCCAGGAATCGATCCTTGGCGCGCGCTTCAGTCCGTTCCCGGATTTCGAGGCGGTCAGGCCCGCCCCGCCGAAGCAGGTCCAGCCTTGGCCCTTGACCTTCGCGTCCTGAGCCTTGGCGTCGGCCACGGCCTCCGGCCCGACCTTGAAGAGGATCACGTGGTGGACGAGATCGCGGCGTCCCGGGTCCACGTTGGTGCCGGTGATGAATGCCGGGTCGTTGAGATGCGGATCGAGCAGGAAGCATCGGTAGTCGTCGGTGCCCGATGCCGCGGGTGCCTTCGGCGTGTACGGCTCAGGCATCGTGAGGTCGACGAACCTCTCACCGGCACGCAGCGGGGCGCCGGTCGTAGTGCTGTCGGCGTCGGCATGGTGGTGGGTCGGAGCTGCGCTGGGAGCCTGGGACCGGGACGCGCTGCAGGACGCCAGCGCGACAGATCCGATCAGCACCGCCGCGATCAGGGACCATGCGCGCACATTCACCGGCGGATCTTCGGTTGCGTGAACATCACGATGCCGAGGCACATCTCGTCCGTGGTGCCCTCGCCCCAGACGACGTACCGGTCGCGAGTGCCCTTGAGCTCGGGAACCACGTCGCGAAGGGCCTGATCGTGTTTGCAGGTGACGCGCAGGACATCGCCGGGCTTCAGCTTCGCCGCCTTCTTCAGTGACGTCGCGCCCTGATTGTCGAAGTCCCAGTTCCGGATGTTCAAGAGGACGCGTTCGCGCGGCGTACCGGGGTTGAGGGTCAGCGAGATCGACTTTCCGAGGCGGTGCATGTGGCCGGCGACCGCACGGACGGTGGACCGCTCCTCGATCGTCCGGTCGCACCGCTGCACCGGCGACGTCTTGGGGTGGTTGGGGTCGCCGCCGCAGAACAGCTGCATCCCCGCGACCGCGAAGCCGGCCTGGCCACCGAATCGCTTCGCCACGTCCCGCACCGCGGCGTCGCGGTCGCACAGCGGTCCGGAGTGGCCGGCGCGACAGGCAAGCTCGACCGGGGCCGGCATGAGCATCGTCTCCAGCGGGTCGAGGTCGGCCGTTCCGGGCGCGAGGCGAAGTCGAGCACTGCTCGTGTCGGCACCATGGCCGGCGAGCAAGTTGTAGTGCACCTGCATGATGATGCGGCTGCCGGACTCGAGGGGGATGCCGATGTCCGGAGCGAGGACACTCTCGCCACCACCGGGCGCCCAGGCGCCGATCCACGGCGCGCGCTCGAGCCCGTTCTCGAGGTCCGACTCGACGCCGGCCCCGCCGAAGCAGGTCCAGCCCTGACCCTTCACCCGGGCGTCCTGGGTCTTGGCGTCAGCAACCCCGTCGGGCCCAACCCGGAAGAGGATCACGTGGTGGACGAGGTCGCGGCGCCCGGGGACCACGTCGATGCCCGTGACGAAGGCGGGGTCGGCGAGGTGGGGGTCGAGCAAGAAGCAGCGGTAGTCGTCGGTGCCCGGCGCGGTGGGCGCCTTCGGCGAGTAGGGCTTGGGCATCGTGAGGTTGACGAACTTCTCACCCTGCCGGAGTGGTGCGCCGGCCGGGGTTGCCGCGTGCTGGTGCGTCGGGGATGGCGACGGCGTCGGTTGCTTGGTCTCGGAACCGCTGCAGGACGCCAGGACGAGGGCGCCGCCGAGCACCGCTGCGACCAAGGACCGTGCGCGGGCACTCACCGCCGGATTGTATCGACGGCGATGTCGAGCATGGGCTACTTCTTGCGGCTCTCCAGGAAGGCGAGCATCGCCTCACGGGCCTCGTCGCTGCCGAAGAGTCGTGCGGACTGCGCCGCGACGTCGGCGCCGAGGGCGTCGATCCGCGCCACGACGTCGTGGTTGAGCAGCGCCTTCGTCTCACGCAGGCCCTGCGGGTAGCCCTTCGTCAGGTCGTCGAGCACTCCCTGCACGGCGCCGGCCAGCTCGTCGTCGGGCACCGTGCGCGTGACCAGGCCCATGCGCTCCGCCTCGTCCGCCCCGAACGTGCGGCCGGTGAGGAAGACGTCGGAGGCCACCCGGGGCGAGAGCCTGGGCAGCAAGCTCAGCGAGATGACCGCGGGAGCCAGGCCGAGGCGTACCTCGGTGAGTGCGAACGTGACCGACTCCGCGGCGACGACGATGTCAGCCGCCCCGACGATGCCCAGACCTCCGGCGCGCACCGGTCCGCCGAGCTCGACGACGACCGGCTTCTCGGCCGTGGCGATCTGACGTTGGAGGGCGACGATCGCGCGGGCGCCCTCTTCCATGCCGCCGTCGGCCGCCTCGGAGAGGTCGGCACCGGAGCAGAACACTCGGCCGGCTGAGCGCACGAGCACGGCCCTGACCGCGGCGTCCGCGTCGGCGTTCGCCAACCGCTCCCCGAGCTCGGTGACCAGCTGACGGCTCAGGGCGTTGCGGTTGTGCTCGCTGTCGAGCGTCACCGTCGCGACGGTGTCCGCGACCTCCAGGTGGACCAGCTCGTCGGTCATCCGGCTCCTCAGTAGGACTTCGGCAGGCCCAGCGAGAACTGGGCGATGAAGTTGAGCACCATCTCACGGCTCACCGGTGCGATCCGCGAGAGGCGCGAACCGGCCAGCATCTGCACGAGACCGTACTCGTTGGCCAGCCCGTTGCCACCGTGGGTCTGGATGGCCCGGTCGACCGCGTTGCAGACGGCCTCTCCGGCCGCGTACTTCGCCATGTTGGCCGCCTCACCCGCAGCCATGTGATCACCGGCGACGTAGAGCGCAGCGGCCTTCTGCGTCATCAGCCGAGCCATCTCGATCTCGATGTAGGTCTGCGCGAGCGGGTGGGCGATGGCCTGGTGCGAGCCGATCGGCGCCTTCCAGACCTGGCGGTCCTTGGCGTACTCGACGGCTTTCTCCAGGGCGAGCCGGGCGGTGCCGCAGGCGAACGCGGCGCCCATGATGCGCTCGGGGTTGAGGCCGGCGAACAGCTGCTCGATCCCGGCGTCCTCGCTCCCCACCAGCGCATCGGCAGGAAGCAGCACGTCGTCGAAGAACAGGGTGAACTGCTTCTCCGGCGAGATGATGCCCATGTCGATCTGCTGGTACGTGAAGCCCTCGGCGTCGGTCGGGACGATGAACAGGGCCGGCTTGAGGTTGCCGGTCTTCGCGTCCTCGGTGCGGGCGACGACGAGCACGTTCTCGACCTCGTCGACGCCGGAGATGAACGTCTTGCCGCCCTTGAGCCGCCAACCTCCGTCGGGCTCGCGGTACCCGGTCGTGATGATCTGGTGCGAGTTCGATCCGGCATCCGACTCCGTGATGGAGAACGCGATCGTCGTCGACCCGTCGGCGATGCCGGGAAGCCAGCGCTTCTTCTGCTCCTCGGTGCCGTACTGGGCGACGATGGTGCCGACGATCGCGGGCGAGACCACCATGAGCAGCAGCGGGCTGCCGGCCGCAGCCAGCTCCTCGCAGACGGCGGCGAGGTCGCCGATGTCGCCGCCACCCCCGCCGAACTCCTCCGGCACGGCCACGCCGAGGTAGCCGAGCTTGCCGGCCTCCTGCCACAGCTCGGTGGTCTTCCGGCCCTCCTTGGCGGCGGTCAGGATGTAGTCGCGGCCGTACTTGCGGCCGAGCTCGCCGACGGCCTTGCGAAGCGCCTGGCGCTCCTCTGTCTCGGTGAAGGTCGTCATCATTCCTGCTCCTCTTCGATCACTGCCAGCACGGCTCCGGCTTCGACCTGCTGGCCGGCGCTCACATCGAGCTCGCTGACCACGCCGTCCGTCGGCGCGGTGATGGTGTGCTGCATCTTCATGGCTTCGAGCACGAGGACGACGTCGCCCTTGGTCACGTGCTGACCGGACTCGACGGCGACGCTGACGACGGCGGCCGGCATCGGCGCCAGCAGCGAGCCTTCGGCGACGACGTCGGCCGGGTCGACGAACTCGGGCACGATCTCGAACGTGGCGGGACCGTCGGGACCGTCGACGTCGACGGTCGTCGCACCGATTACGACGTCGTAGCCGGTGGACACGCCGTTTTCCTCGAGCTCCACCCGGGTCGCTGACGCCTCGGTGACGGTGACGCCTTCGAGGTCGGTCAGCCTGAGCCGGCCGCGCTCGGAGGAGTAGGACACCGTGATCTCTTCGCCGCGGGCACGGTAGGTGCGCGTACGCGGTTGAGACGGCACGTTGCGGAAAGCGGGCGGGATGTGCGCGAGCACGCGCGAGGCGGCGGCGGCCGCCGTGGCGTGAGCGAGCGCCGCCGCGCCGGCCGCGAGCGCGTGCCCGTGCTCGTCCAGCACCGGTGCGGTCCACGCCTCGAGCCGCTCGTCGAGCAGCGCCGTGTGGATGCGGGCGGCCACGAAATCCTCGTCGCCCAGGATGCCGAGCAGCAGGCCGGTATTGGTGATGACGCCGTGCAGCTTCATCCGGCGAAGGCCGGTGGTGAGGACGCGCAGGGCGGCGTCGCGGTCGGGGCCGTAGGCGACGAGCTTCGCGAGCATCGCGTCGTAGTGGATGCCGACGACCGAGCCGGTCTCGACACCGGAGTCGACCCGCAGGCCGTACCCGGTTGGATTGGCGAAGCGCACACCGTCGACGTCGAAGGCACGCACGGTGCCGGTCTGAGGTGCCCATTCGTCGGCCGGGTCCTCGGCGTAGAGGCGGACCTCCACGGCATGACCGCTGGGGGCCGGGGGTTCGCCCTCGAGCTCGCGACCCTCCGCAACGGCGAGCTGCAATGCGACCAGATCAAGGCCGGTGACGCACTCGGTAACCGGGTGCTCGACCTGCAGGCGGGTGTTCATCTCCAGGAAGTGCACGCGGCCGGTGTCTTCATGAGCGTCGGCGACGAGGAACTCGACCGTGCCCGCACCGACGTACCCGACGGCCTCACAGGCGGCCCGAGCCGCGTCGTGCAGCTGCTTGCGCACCGGATCACTGACCGCAGGGGCGGGTGCCTCCTCGACGACCTTCTGGTGCCGGCGCTGGATCGAGCAGTCGCGGTCGCCGACGACCCACACGGTGCCGTGCGTGTCGGCCATGACCTGCACCTCGATGTGCCGGGCGGTTGGCAGGTACGGCTCGACGAACACGGTGTCGTCGCCGAACGCCGAGAGCGCCTCGGCACCGGCGGCGGTCATCTCACCGGCGAGGTCCGCTGGGTCGGTGACGACCCGCATGCCGCGACCGCCGCCACCCGCGGAGGCCTTGACCAGCAGCGGGAAGTCGCCCGCAGTCGCCGTGTCCGGGTCGACGGACAGGACGGGCACGCCCGCCTTGGCCATCAGCTCCTTGGCCCGGATCTTCGAGCCCATCGCCTCGATGGTCTCCGGCGCGGGGCCGATCCAGGTGAGCCCGGCGTCCATCACCTGACGCGCGAACTCCGCGTTCTCGGACAAGAACCCGTAGCCCGGGTGGATGGCATCTGCGCCAGCGCGCTTGGCTGCGTCGATGACGAGGTCAGCGCGCAGGTACGTGTCGGACGGCGCGTTGCCGGGCAGGTGGACCGACCGGCCGGCCTCGGCGACGAACGGCGCGTCGGCGTCCGCATCGGAGAACACCGCGACGGTGGAGATGCCGAGGTCGCGGCACGTGCGGAACACCCGGCGGGCGATCTCACCACGGTTCGCAACGAGAACTGAGCGGATCACAGCCGGAACACCCCGAATCCGCCTTCCTTGACACCTTCGACGGGCCGGGTGTGGATGACGGACAGGCAGATGCCGAGGAGGGAGCGGGTGTCGCGGGGGTCGATCACCCCGTCGTCGTAGAGCATCCCGGACGTGAAGTACGCGAGCGACTGCTCCTCGATCTGCTGCTCGATCATGGCGCGCATCGCCAGGTCGCCCTCTTCGTCGTACACCTGACCCTTCGACTCGGCGGCGCCGCGAGCGACGATCGAGATGACGCCGGCGAGCTGCGCCGGTCCCATCACGGCCGACTTCGCGTTCGGCCAGCTGAACATGAACCGCGGGTCGTAGGCCCGCCCGCTCATCCCGTAGTTGCCGGCGCCGTACGAACCCCCGATGACGATCGAGATGTGCGGGACCTTGGAGTTCGAGACCGCGTTCACCATCTGGGCGCCGTGCTTGATGATGCCCTTCTGCTCGTACTCGGCACCCACCATGTAGCCGGTGGTGTTGTGCAGGAACAGCAACGGCGTGTCGATCTGGTTGGCGAGCTGGATGAACTGCGCCGCCTTCTGCGAGTCCTCGCTGAAGAGCACGCCCTGGGCGTTGGCGAGGATGCCGATCGGGTAGCCGTGCAGCTGGGCGAAGCCGGTGACCAGGCTGGTGCCGTACAGCGGCTTGAACTCGTCGAACCCTCCGCCTCCACCCGACGCCCCATCCCGGGGGCCGTCGACGATGCGCGCGATGACTTCGCGCGGGTCGAACGGCACCTTGAGGTCGGTGGACACGATGCCGAGGAGCTCCTCGGCGTCGTACAACGGCTCGGCGTAGTCGACTGCTGGTGGCGCACCGTCCTTGCTCCAGTTGATGCGCCGGATGATCTGGCGGCCGAGCCGGATGGCGTCGCGTTCGTCGACGGCCAGGTAGTCGGCGAGGCCGGACTGGCGCGCATGCATCTCGGCGCCGCCGAGTGACTCGTCGTCGGACTCCTCACCGGTCGCCATCTTCACCAGCGGCGGGCCGCCGAGGAACACCTTGGCGCCCTCCTTGACCATGACCACGTAGTCGCTCATGCCCGGGATGTACGCACCGCCGGCGGTGGAGTTGCCGAACACCAGCGCGACGGTGGGGCGCTTGGCCGCGCTGGCGCGGGTGATGTTCCGGAACGAGGCGCCACCCGGGATGAAGATGTCCTTCTGGGTCGGGAGGTCGGCGCCGCCGGACTCGACCAGCTGGATGGACGGCAGTCCGTTCTCGGCCGCGATCTGCGAGGCGCGGAAACCCTTCTTCAGGGTGCTCGGGTTGGAGGTGCCGCCCTTCACCGTCGGGTCGTTGGCGACGATCATGCACTCGACGCCCTCGACGACGCCGATGCCGGTGACGACGGACGCCCCGACCGTGAAGTCGGTGCCCCAGGCCGCCAGCGGCGACAGCTCGAGGAACGGGGTGTCCGGATCGAGCAGCAGCTCGATGCGCTCACGAGCGGTCAGCTTGCCGCGCTCGTGATGGCGCGTGACGTAGCGCTCGCCGCCACCTTCCAGCGCCTTGGCGTGCTGCTCGGCGAGGTCGGCGACCCGCGCGAGCATCGCTTCACGGTTGGTCGCGTAGATCTCGCTCGTCGTGTCGATCTGGGTGGTCATTCGGGGTCCCCTCGGAAGTGCGAGCCCCGCGAGACTGAGCCTCGCGCGACGGCCGCAACGGGCGAGCGGTTTCGAGGGGAAATCATGCGTACCCCAGGATCTTCGCGGCCAGGTCGTTGAGGACTTCGTTCGCGCCGCCGCCGATGCCGAGGATGCGGGCGTCGCGGTAGTGGCGCTCGACCTCGCTCTCGCGCATGTAGCCCATGCCGCCGAAGATCTGCACGGCTTCGTGCACGACGAACTCGCAGGCGTCGACGGCCTGCCGCTTGGCGAGCACCGCGTCGGCGATCACGGCGGGGTCGGTGGTCGACCCGTTCACCGCCTGCTCGTAAGCCTGCGCCGCGTAGGCGCGGGACGCGGCGGTGCGGCGGTGCATGTCGACGAGCTTGTGCCGGATGACCTGGCGCGACGACAGCGGCTTGCCGAACGTCTCGCGATCCTTCGCGTATTGCGCGGCCAGGGCGAGGGCTCGTTGGGCGGTGGCGAACGCCTGCGCGGCCAGACCGAGCCGCTCGTTGACGAACTGCTGCATGACGAGGACGAAGCCGCCGTTCTCCTCACCCACGATGTTCTCGGCCGGCACGCGCACGTCGTCGAAGCTCAGCTCGCCGGTGTCGGAGCACAGCCAGCCCATCTTCTTCAGCGGTGGCGCGACGGTGAAGCCGGGCGTGTCCTTGTCGATGACGAGCAGACTGATGCCGCCGTATCCGTCGCCGCCCGTCCGCACCGCGGTGGTGACGAAGTCGGCCCGCACCCCGGACGTGATGAAGGTCTTCGCGCCGTTGACGACGTAGTGGTCGCCGTCGCGCACTGCTCGGGTGCGGATGTTGGCGACGTCGGAGCCTGCGCCCGGCTCGGTGATGCCGAGCGAGCCGATCATCTCGCCGGCGAGCGTCGGCCGGACGTACCGGTCGATCAGGTCGGCATTGCCGCTCTGCACGATGTGCGGGATCGCGATGCCGTGCGTGAACAGCGAGGCGAGCACGCCGGACGACCCGCCGCCGTCGAGCACGCCCTCAGCCACGACCGCGGAGTCGACGATGTCACCGCCCTGGCCGCCGACCTCCTCGGGGAACGAGACGCCCATCAGTCCGGCCTTCGCCGCGCTGGCGTGCAGCTCGCGCGGCAGCCGACCGGCTTCCTCCCACTCGGGCATGTTCGGGGCGATCTCGCGCTCGGCGAACCGGCGCGCGCTCTCCCGCAGCGCCAGCCGCTCGGGGGTGTCGAAGATGGTCATGACGCTGCTCCCTGGTCGGCCAGCAGGGCGGTCGGGACGGCAGCGTCGCGGGCCCGCACCCACTCGCCCAGGCCCTTGGCCTGCGGGTCGAGGCGGGTGGACGACGCGACGCCTTCGCCCAAGAGTCCGTGGATGACGACGTTGACCGCCGCCAGGTTGGGCAGCGGGTGGATCTCCACGTCCAGCTCGGCCGCCTCTGGCAGCAGGTCGCGCACGGTGTCCTCGTCGAGGAAAGCCGCGAGCCAGGTGAAAGCCGAGTCGCGATGCGGGTGGTCGGCCGGGATCCAGACGCCGAGGTTGGCGTCGCCGCCCTTGTCGCCGGACCGCGCATGCACGAGCCGACCAAGCGGCACTCGGACCGTGTCACCGACCCAGTCCTCCCCGATCGTGACGCCCACGCCGCCCGCGTCGAACTCGTCGGTGGTGTCCTTCGGCGGCTCGATGTCGATGCGCGTGCCGTCGGCGAGCACCACGACATGCGGCACCTCGGTCTGCGGCACGAATGCTGGGCGATAGACGCCGAACGGGGTGCCGGCTGCCGGCGGCCGAGTGACGCTGAAGCCTGGGTAGGACGCGAGTGCGATCTGGATCGCCGCATCGCTGAATGCCCTGCCAACCGGGTCAGGATCACTACTGCGGACATGGCAGCGCAGCAGGGACGTGCCGGCAGCCTCGGTGTGCGGGTCGGGGACGTCGGTGCGGTCCAGCTGCCACTCGACGACGTCCGGCCTGGTGCCGGCGTCGAACGCGGCCTCCATCTGGGCCTCGACGAGCGCTGCTTTCTCCTCGATGTCGAGCCCGGTGAGCAGGAACTCCACGGTGTTGCGGAAGCCGCCGACCGTGTTGAGGCAGACCTTCGTGCTGGACGGCGGCGCCTCCCCGACGACGCCGCCGATCGCGACGCGGTCCGGCCCGTCCTGGGTGACGGACATCGTGTCGAGTCGAGTGGCCACATCCGGGCCGAGATAGACCGGGCCACCGACCTCGTACATCAGCTGGGCGGTGACGGTGTCGACCGTGACGGCACCGCCGGTGCCGGCGTGCTTGGTGATGACGCACGACCCGTCGGCAGCGACCTCAGCGATCGGGAAGCCGAGCGGTGCGCTCATGTCGATGTCGGTGAATCCGGAGAAGTTTCCGCCGGTGGCCTGGGTGCCGCACTCGATGACGTGTCCGGCGACGACCGCGCCGGCCAGCGCGTCGAAGTCGTCCCGTCCCCATCCGTGGTGGGCGATCGCGGGGCCGACGACCACCGAGGCATCGGTGACCCGGCCGGTGACGACGACATCGGCACCCTGGTTCAGCGCCTCGGCGATGCCGAACGCACCGAGGTAGGCGTTGGCAGTGAGCACGTTGCCGAACTCGAACTCGTCGGCGCGCTCGCGCAGGTCGTCACCTTCGACGTGGGCGATGACCACGTCGACGCCCTGCTCGGTGGCGACCTCACGGAGCTTCGCCGCGAGCCCAGCCGGGTTGAGACCACCGGAGTTGGCGACGATCTTCACGCCCTTCTCCTGGGCGAGAGCGAGGCAGTCGGACATCTGCCGGACGAAGGACTTGGCGTAGCCGGTCGAGGGATCTTTCATCACGTCGCGACCGAGGATGAGCATCGTCAGCTCGGCGAGGTAGTCGCCGGTCAGGTAGTCGAGCTCGCCGCCCTCGAGCATCTCGCGCATCGCCGAGAAGCGGTCGCCGTAGTAGCCGGAGCAGTTGCCGATCCGCACGGCACTCATGGACTGTCCTCGGTCAGGCGCTCGGGATCGTTGCCCGGCAGCCCGGCGAAGGCCTGGACGATCGTCAGCCAGTGGGCGGCGTCGTCACCCTCGGCATGGACGTCGACGTCCTCGACGTGCCGGCGGCGGGTGGCCAGCAGCGCGAAGTCGTAGCCCGAGCCCGTGACTCGCTGCTCCGCATCGACGGGTCCCCAGGTCCACAGGTCGCCGCTCGGTCCGGTGAGCGCCACGTGGATCTCGACGTCCGGGGCTTCCTCGCCTCGCACCAGGTACGCGAAGCCGCGGGTGCGCACCCCGAGGTGGCAGACGTGCTTGCAGCGGTCGGTCTGCGGCGGCACGATGTCGAGCGCTCCGGCGACGTCGTGACCGTGCGCCCAGGTCTCCATGATCCGTGCGGTGGCCATCGACGTCGGGCTCATCGGCGGGCCGTACCAGACGATCTTCTCGCCGTCCGGGACGGCGGCCAGCTCGCGGGCGAGCCGGTCGCGGCCATCACGCCAGGTCTGCAGCAGCTCGGCCGGTGGGGTCTTCGCCCCCTCGTTCGCGGCGTCGTCGACGTAGCCGGTGGGGTTGGCGGCGGCGATCTTCAGCCCCTCGTTGAACGCCTCGACGTCGGTGATCGCCGTGACAGACGCTTCGTCGGTCCAGTGCAGATGGGCGATCTGATGGGCGATGGTCCAACCCTCAGGGGTGGTGATCCTGGCCCAGTCGTCGGCGGCGAGCGGCTCGACCCACGAGTCGAGCTGGGCGCTCTCGGCCTCGAGATCGGCGATGACGCTGGTGCGAAGGTCGTTCATGACGAGGTCTCCAGAGATGGGTCGAGCACCAGCCTGTCCTCAAGAACGGGGGCCCAGGCGTCCAGAACAGTCTTGCGGCGCTTGCTGTCGTCACTGAGCGAGGCGGCGAGGCCGAGGCCGCGCAGCAGGTCGAGGGTGGCTTGCACGAGGGCCCGGTTGTCACCCTTTGACTCATCGACGCCGAGCAGCTCCAGCGCGTACGCGTGCGTCTCACGGCCGACGCGGCGTTCCAGCGGCCCGACCGACTCGCGTAACGCCTCGTCGGTGCGAGCAGCGACCCACAGCTCCAGTGCGGCGAAGAAGACGGACGAGGTGAAATGCGTCGACAGGATCTCGAGGGCCTTGCGCGTCCTGCCGCGGGCAGGCAGCTCGGACGCCACGATGCGCATCTCGACGCGGCGTCGCTCGGCCAGGTGCTCAACCGCCGCGACGACCAGCTCCTGCTTGCTCGGGAAGTGATGCAGCTGGGCGCCGCGCGAGACACCGGCGCGCTCGCTGACGACCGTCGTGGTGGTGCCGGCCCATCCCAGCTCGACGAGGCAGTCGATCGTCGCCTCCAGAAGTCGCTGACGCATCGCCCGCGTCCGCTCGCCCTGTGGCGTGCGTGCGGGGGCAGCCCCAGTTGCATGGGTGGTCACAACGCCCAAGCATGAGCCGATTTCCACAAACAGTCAAGCCTGCTTGTTTTTGTGGCCAACCCGGAGATTCCACGTACAGCGCTCCCCCGCGGTGGTTCGATGGCCCTTGAACCCCATCAATTCAGGGAAAATCGGGGGAGGGAGCATGACCAGTCCGCAAGCGCCCGCCGGGTGGTATCCAGACCCATCCGATGACGGCGTCGTCCGGTACTGGGACGGGACTCAGTGGTCCGACCTGGCCGCGGCTCCCACACAGCCCTTGCCCGTCGCTCAGTCGACGAGCAGCGCATCACCACCCGACCAGCCCGAATCCGTGGTGCGCGAGCGGACGACTCCGGGGTGGGCCACGATCGGCATGGTCGCGCTGACCGCCTTCCTGGTCGTCGGCATCGCGATCTACGTGACGAACCAGGTCCACGAGCCGGACGCACCGTTCGGTGCCCAACCGGCCGACGAAGGAGCGGTCGTCAAGCTCATCGAGGCTGGGCGACGGGAGTACGACGCTGCCGAGCACGACCTGCAAAGGGACGCGGCGCTCGAGACTCGCGACGAGAGCATCTGCGAAATCCTGGGCAATGGCCGGGTCGAGAACTGGACCGGGCAGGTCTACGAGATCGACTCCGATGGTGACGGCCAGGGGATCCTCGGCATCAACATCGAGCCGAACACCCAGGTCACGACTCGCAATGGCGCCTTCTCCGGTGCGGACACGCTGATCCCGCACGGCGCACTCCTCGATCGCGTCACCGAGCTCGAGACCGGGCAGGTGGTCACGTTCAGCGGGCGGTTCATCCCCGACGACGACGGCCCTTGCTTCACGAACCCGCGCCTCACCCAGCGGCAGAGCATCGACAGGCCGCTCATGGTCTTCCGCTTCCGGGACGTACGCCGTAGGTGACCTGGCTCAACTGGCCTGGAAGGACCAGCGCTTCTTGCCGGTGTCGCCCTCCAGCTCGACGTCGATGATGTCCTCGCCGTCGTCCGGGACATCGTCGTCGCTGACCATCTCGCCGACGATCGTCTCCTCGTGCGCGTCCGGATCGGCCACAACGTCGAACTCGGCCTCGCGCTCCAGCTCGCCGACGGCGATGCGGGCGAAGTCGGCCGCGAGCTTGAGCGCCTGGCGGCTCTCCGGGACGAAGTCGACCATGACCGGAAACGCGTGCACCTGGCCGCGCCACAGATGGGTCTCGACGTCGATGCCGCGCTCGGACAGCTGCAGCGCCATCGCCTCGACCTCGGGACGCAAGAGCTCATCCTCGGCGGCCACGAAGAAGGCGGGCGAGTTGATGTAGGACGTGGCGAGCAGCGGCGAGGCGTAGCCCTCGATCGACGAGCCCTCGGGAACCCAGCGCTCGCGGACGAGCGCGATTCGCCGCTTGGGGAGGTAGGCATCACGCATCCGCGACACCCGGGCGATGTCCTTGTCCTCGCGTTCGAAGTCGAGGCTCAACACGGGTGAGAACGTCAGCAGGGCGGCCGGCGGGGTGAGGCCGCGGCGAGTGGCGAGCTCGGCGATCTTCATCGTCAGGTAGCCGCCCGCGGAGTCGCCTGCCACGACGATCTTGCCCGGGTGCTCGACCATCTCGAGCAACGCCTCGTAGGCCGAGATCGCGTCCTGGACGGAGTCGGCGACGTTGCCCTCGGGCAGCTGCACGTAGTCGACGGAGATGACCTGTCCGCCCGTGTAGAGGGCGAGGCGCTCGCAGGCACGGCGATGGGTCTCGATGCCGCAAGAGAGGAAGCCGCCGCCATGGAGGTACAGGACGGTCATGTCACTGGACGGGCCGTAGCGGTGCGTCATGGACTCGACCCGGACGCCGCCGAGCTCGAACTGGTACGGCTGGACGTAGCGCGAGCGCGGGCCTCGGGCGGAGAGGCTGTCGATTCGGCGCAGCGCACGGACGGTGCGGTCGTTGAGCGGCACCCAAGCCATCAGCGGCTTGAGGACGAGTCGCGCGCCACGCTGCAGCACCCGCGCGCGGATGCTGTATTTCTCGTGCACGACGGCCTGCTCGAAGACGACGCGCATGGGCCGATTGCCGGGCCGCACGATGCGAAGGCGCGTCAGCTGCGGACGCGTCGGCCGGGCCGAGAACAGCTCCTGAAGTGCGGGAAGGCGCCGCGCCACGTCGCGGACAGCCGCCAGGATTTGGGGTGCTCGACGTCGTCGTACGTCGGCGACGGCCTGAAGCAGGCGGGCGCGGAGCTCAGACCACATGGCGCCAAGATACCGGCGGTATCCCATCGGGGCAAACGGACATGCCGGTATATGCGCAGGTCAGCCGTGTGTGTGACGGATCAGTCAGCCGTGAAGTGGGCGTCGACCTCGACGTGGATGACGATCTCGTCCGGCGTGAGGTCCAAATCGGAGCTCCTGTCGGAGGCCGCCGACGAAGCCATCATGAGCGGGATCGGCGACTGGTCGCCGTCGCCGTTGAGCATGCCCGGATCGGCGATCTGGAGGGCGGTGACGCGGCCCCGTCGGACGGCGTCGGCATAGGCCTGAGCCTTGTTGATGGCGTTGTCGACGGCGGCCTTGCGGACATCGGACTCGTAGGACCGGCGGTTGCGCACCGTGACGTCCCAGGCGATGCCGTCGATCTCGATGCCGTCCCGGCCGGCCCAGTAGTCGACGAATCCGCTGAGCCGCTCGAAGTCGGTGAACTCGGCCGAGATCTGCAGACGTGCCACGTGCAGCAGCTCGCCGCGGGTGCCGTCGGGCGCAAACGGGCGGTGGCTGTAGACCCGCACCTGGTCGCTCGCCCAGGTGGACACCGCCCCGCGGTCGGCCAGCTCGCGCAGCTGCATGACGAGCGGCTCGAGCACCGCGATGGCGTCGTCGTAGACCTGCTGCTTGTCGTCACTTTCGATCGAGGCCGCCAGCGTCACGGTCGCCCGTTCCGCCGCAAATCGCTGCTCGGCCGATCCGCGCACCGTGATCTCGAGGGTCATGCGCCTATCGTGCCGCACGCCTCATCTGTGATCTACGTGACACCGGACTTGTCACATGCCGAGTCGTGGTGTTCACTGGTTCAGATACCGCCGGTATCCGAATTCAGGAGCAGCCATGGCCGCCCAGACCGATCGCCACGTCCACGACGCCGTCATCATCGGCGCTGGGTTCGGCGGCATGGGCGCCGCCATTGCCCTCCGCCGGCTGGACATCGACGACATCGTCATCCTCGATCGCGAGGACGACCTCGGCGGCACCTGGCACGTCAACCGCTATCCGGGCCTGGCCGTCGACATCCCGTCGGCCACGTACTCATACTCCTTCGAGCCCAACCCTTACTGGTCCCGCCTGTACGCCCCGGGCGGCGAGCTGAAGAACTACTGCGACCACGTGGCGACGAAGTATGACCTGCGTCGTCACATGCGGTTCGGAGTCGTCGTCGACGGTGCGCGCTGGGACGACGAGGAGCGCCATTGGATCGTCAACCTGCACGACGGCGAGACGCTCACGGCGCGCTACCTGCTCACCGCGACCGGCTTCCTGTCGCAGCCGAAGATGCCGGACATCCCGGGCATCGAGACGTTCGACGGCACCGTCGTGCACACCACGAAGTGGGACGACGACCTCGACCTCGAGGGCCGCCGGGCCGCCGTCATCGGCACCGGCGCCACTGCCGTCCAGCTCATCCCCGAGATCGCCCCGAAGCTGTCCGAGCTCACCGTCTTCCAGCGCACCGCCATCTGGGTGACCCCGAAGTCGGACGGCCCGGTTCCGAAGCGTGTCCAGTCGCTCTACGCCCGCCTCCCGTTCACGCAGCGAGTGGCGCGCGGCATCGGCTCGGGAGTCCTCGAGGCGATCATGGTGGCCGGCGTGCTGAAGTACCGCCGCTTCAAGTCGTTCAACCGCATCGCCGAGAAGGTCGCGAAGCGCCACATGGCGCGTCAGGTGCGCGACCCCGAGACGCGGCGCAAGCTGACGCCCGACTACTCCTTCGGTTGCAAGCGACCGACGTTCTCCAACAACTACTTCCCCACGTTCAACCTGCCGCACGTGCACCTGGAGACGACGCCGATCGCCTGCATCGAGCCGGACGCGATCGTCACCGAGGACGGCACGCGCCATGAGATCGACACCCTCGTGCTCGCCACCGGCTTCAACCTGTGGGACACGAACTTCCCAGCCATCGAGGTCATCGGCCGCGAGGGGCGCAACCTCGGCAAGTGGTGGCGCGAGAACCGCTTCCAGGCCTACGAGGGCATCGCGGTGCCGATGTTCCCGAACCTGTTCAGCCTCAACAGCCCGTACTCGTACTCCGGACTCTCCTACTTCACGACCATCGAGAGCCAGATGAAGCACATGACGCGACTGCTCAAGGCGATGCGTCGTCAGGGCGCCACCGACTTCGAGGTGACGGAGGAGGCGAACGCCGAGTTCCTCGCCCGGATGACGGACAAGCTGGGCGACTCGGTCTTCACGCTGGGCTCCTGCTCGACCGCGCGCAGCTACTACTTCAACCAGCACGGCGAGGCGACGCTGCTGCGTCCGACCTCGACGATCGGCGCGTTCCGCGAGGCCGCGCGATTCCCGATCTCCGACTACGCCCTGTCCTGAGCGCGCCCTCGTCGGTCGAACATGACGATTCGATGGTCAGTGCCGACGTGCGGGAGCATCTCGCCGAAGGCCCTAGGACGTAACACATCTCGCTCCCGATCATGCCGCCCGTGCGGCAGAAGCATGCCCGGTCCCCACTGTCTCGGACCAGGTCGGGTGTCCGTCGAGCCCGATCACCTGGTCGTCCATCGGTGCCAGCCCTTCGTCACATCATGCGGCGGAGGACGCTGAGTGGCGCGTGCTTCATGACCTGGCTAAGCGGCGACCACGGCCACGGCGGCACGGCTGCTTCGGCGACCTCCTTGTCGATCGCCTTGACCATGGCCTTGCAGCCGGTCTCCGTGTCGACCATCAGACGGATCTCCTGCTCGACGCCCTCATTCATCTCCGACGCGATGTACCCCGGGAACAGGGTGGTGACCTTGATGTCATGCCCCTTGTGCTTGAGGAGATCGGAGCGGATGCCTTCCGCCACGTGGGCCACTGCGGCCTTGGTCGCGGCATAGGCGGTGATCGACCCCGGCATCCCGCGCATCGCCGACACCGAGGAGATGACGACGAGGTGGCCGGCGTTGCGCTCGTAGAAGTGCTCCATGGCGGCCTCGCACTGGGCGAGTGCAGCGACGAAGTTCGTCTCGGCCGTCTCCTTGTTGGCATAGAACTTGCCGGTGCCGATGCGCCCGCCCTTGCCCAGCCCGGCGTTCACGATGACGCGGTCGAGACCGCCCAGGTCGCGGATGGCCTGCTTGAAGACCGCGAACACCTGGTCGTGGTCATTGACGTCCAGCGCGTGCACGACGACCTCGATGTCGGGGTGCTTGCTGGTCAGCTCGGCCTTGAGCTCATCGAGCCGGTCGACCCGTCGCGCCGTCAACGCAAGGTGGTGGCCGTTGGCCGCGAAGATGCGGGCCATGCCGGCGCCGAGGCCGGAGCTCGCTCCGGTGATGAGGATGTTCTTGCGCATGGCAGCCATCCTGTCAGCGGAACGTCACGAGGTCGCGGGGCAGGTGGGTGTGCTCGTTGAACGAGAGCATGCGCGGCCCGGTGCTGCCGTTGATGACAGTGGTGACGCTGGCGTTGACGATCACCGCGTTCAGCCGGATGAACAGCGAGTCGTCACCGGTCAGCAGGTGGGACACCACGGTGGCGATCGGGCCACCGGACGTGAACACCACGACGTCCTGACCGGGCCCGGCGGCGGCGAGCGTCCGTTCCAGCGCACCCAGGACTCCGCTGTGCCATTCGCTGTACGGCGTGGACGCCTCGGTCAGCGTGCCGTCCATCCAGCTCGCGAGGGAGGCATCGAGCAGGGGCTGGAACTCCTGCGGGGTCAGCGTCGGACGGGCCTCGGCCAATCGGTCGGTGAGCCAACCGTGGTCGTACTCGTTCCAGCCGGCGTCGACGTCATAGCCTTCGCCGCGGCCGCTGGCGTCGATCGCGGCGATCGCGGTCTGGGTGTGGCGTCGCATGGACCCCGAGATGGCCGCGGTCGGGCCCCAGTCGGACGCCTCCCACGCCATGCCCAGCAAGGCCGCCTGCCGGACACCGCGCTCGGACAGCTCGTCATAGTCCTCAGCGCCCCACGACGCCTGGCCGTGCCGGATGAGATGGATCGCGCCCATTCGGGGAGCCTAGGGCGTGTCCCCACGTCTGGACGTGACGAGGGGCCGACCTGATGGCTCAGGCCGGCCCCTCGTTCCCGATGATCAGGCGGGAGGCATCAGGACGGAGTCGATCAGGTACACCGTCGCGTTGGCGGTCTTGACGCCACCGCAGATGACGTTCGCCTTGTCCTTGCCGACGGTGATGCTGTCGCCCGAGCCGTCGACGGTGAGCTTCGCACCGTTGACGGTCTCGTGGTCACCAGCGACCTCGTCGGGCGCCAGCTGTCCGGCGATCACGTGGTAGGTCAGCACACTGGTGAGCGTCTCGGCGCCCTCGGGCGTGCCGAGCGTCTTGACCGTCTTCTTCGGGAGCTTCGCGAAGGCGTCGTCGACCGGCGCGAACACAGTGAACTCGCCACCGTTGAGCGTGTCGACCAGGTTGACGTCCTTGTTCAGCTTGCCGCTGACGGCAGCCACGAGGGTCTTGAGCAACGGGTTGTTGCTCGCGGCCGTCGCGACCGGGTCCTGGGCCATGCCGGCCACCGAGCCAGAGCCGTCGGGCACCGCCGCGGCGTAGTCGGCGCAGCCGGCACCGACGAGGTTGGCTGCCGGGTCGGCTGCATCCTCGGAGGGGGCCTCGCTGGTCGTCTTGTCGGTCTTGGGCTCTTCGTCCGAGCCGCAGGCCGCCGTGAAGAGCGACAGCGAGGCGATCGCCGTGATGGCGAGGGTCTTGCCCTTGGTGGTTCGCATTTCCTTCTCCTTTGGTTGGATCGTGCTACTCGACGCGGAACTGCACGCTGTGCAGCCCGGTCGAACCGTTCGGCGCAATGCGCGCTCGATCGGATGTCTGGGTGTCGCCGTCCTGATTCGTGGCTCGAACGGTGAGTTGATGGGTGCCCGACGTGGCCTGGTCCCAGGTCCAGGACCACTGGCGCCACGTGTCGATGCTGTCCTCGGCGGCCAGCTCGACGTCCTGCCACGGTCCGTTGTCGACCTTGACCTCGACGCGCTGGATGCCGGTGTTCTGGGCCCACGCCACGCCGCCGACGCGAACCTTGTCGCGGGGGAAGGACTGGAAGGACTGCGGGACGTCGATGCGCGAGGAGAACTTGATCGGCGCCTCGGCGTCGTACCCACGGGTCGTCCAGTAGGCCTTGAAGTCGGAGAACTTCGTGACCTCGATGTCGACGAGCCACTTGGTGGCCGAGACGTAGCCGTACAGTCCTGGGACGACCATCCGCACCGGGAAGCCGTGCTCGAGCGGCAGCGGCTCGCCGTTCATGCCGACGGCGATGAGGGCGTTGCGGTTCGGGTCGGTGACCGCGCCCAGCGGGGTGCCGATGGTCATGTTGTCGGCGCTGGTGGTCTTGACGGCGTCGGCGCCTGCCTGGACGCCGGCCCGAGCCAGCAGGTCGCGGACGGGGACGCCGAGCCAGGCGGCGTTGCCGACATACGGCCCGCCGACCTCGTTCGACACGCAGGTCAGGGTGATGCGCTTCTCGACAAGGCGCTCCTTGAGCAGGTCCCGGAAGCTCAGCTCGAGCTCGCGCTCGACCATGCCATGGATGCGGAGTGTGTATCCGTCGACAGGCACTTTCGGCACGCTCAACGCGGTGTCGATGCGGTAGAACTCCCGATTGGGAGTGATGAAGCTGCTGACGCCCTCGGTCGCCACCGCGGCACCGGCAGCGACGGGAGGCGCAGCGACGGCCGCGCGCGGGAGCACGACGTCGCGTCGCGAGTCGGCCGCGCTGTTCTTGCCGAGGAACTTCGTCACGACGCCGCCGAGAGCGATCCCGGCGCTCGCTCCAAGAACCGCGCGGAGGAAAGCACGGCGATTGAATCCTCCGGCGACATCGTCACCGGCCTTCGGAGCGAGTTCGAGCGCCCGGAGAAGGACTGCAAGCGCGCCGAGGCTCACCACGAGGGTGACGAGCGCCGGGACCAAAGTGAGTGCACGGGGCGCGGTGGCCGTGCGGTCGAGTGCTGCGGCGCCGAGCGCCAGCAGACCCAGCGCGATGAAGACGCCGTACGCGATGCGGGGACGACGTGTGCCGATCCAGCCGGCGACTGCGGCGACCACGAGCAGCGTGATGATCATGCCGCCGATCAGGACCGGCTTGTCGTTCGTGCCGAACTGGCGGATCGCGAACTCCTTGAGGAATCGCGGTGTCATGTCGATCGCGCGGTTGCCGATCGACTCGACGGGTGAGGGGACACCGGTCAGGAGGGCGGCGAGGCCGGTGGCGACGGCCACCCCGGCTGCGGCGGCGAGGACGCCGGACAAGGCGCCCGTCCACCACGGCGCGAACCGGCCGGCGGCGGAGCCCTTGCTCATCCTCTGCATGTGGGTCATTCGCCACGAGATGACCCATGGATGGGTCGCCACGGGAAAAGGTTCCTGTGGACGTCCGGACTCTGCACCCACGACACCCGTTCACGGATGGAAGATCATGGAGCCAACCCATCGTCATCGGGACGAGGAGGAACCATGGACACCGAACCGCACACCGAGGTCGACGACTTCCTGGCGTCGACGATGCCGCGCCTCATGCAGGCCGAACGTTCCCTCCACAACGGGGACGCGCAACCACGGCACGCCATGTGGTCGCGGAACGACCCCGTCACCGTCTTCGGCGCCTGGCTCTCCCGCGCCGGGCAAGAGGACGTCAGGGAACTCTTCGACAATCTCGCCGAGACGTTCTCCGACTGCACGTCGTATCGGGAAGAGCTCGTCGCCGCGGGCGCGAGCGGCGATCTCGCGTACACGGTCACCTACGAGAACTCGAACGCCTCGATCAACGGGGAGCCGCGGGCCTACACGCTGCGCGTCACCCACGTCTACCGACGCGAGGACGGCGAGTGGAGGATCGTCCACCGCCACGGCGACGAGCTGGCCGAGAGCCAGGAGCACCTCCCCGGCAGGTCGTACTCCTGACGGCCGGTCAGCCGACGAACGTCACGACCTCGTCGAGCGGCGCCCGCGACGTGCGGTAGGTGGCGGTCGGGTGGTCGAGGTCGGGGTACCCGAACGCGATGCCGCACACCACCTTGCGGGTTTCCGGGATGTCGAAGTACTCGTGCAGGAATGGCGACCCGGCTGCCAGTGCCGCTTGGGCGCAGGCGCCGAGACCCAGGGCCTGGGCCGCCAGCAGGAACGAGTCGACGTACAGGCCGCAGTCGATGGCGCCGTAGACGCCGAGGTCGGTGTCGGTGGTGAGGATCGCAGCATGCGGTGCCCCGAAGAACTCGAAGTTGCGCAGCATCTGCAGCGCCGAGGCCTCGCGGTCGCCCTTCTCGACACCCACTGCGTCGTACAGCTGCCAGCCACTCTCGCGTCGGCGCTGTTGGTAGATGCCCTTGTAGCTGACGGGGAAGTCGAAGTCGCTGCCCGCCAAGTCGAACGACGTGAGCAGGGCCTCCTTCAGCTTGACCGTCTCTTCACCTGAGGTGATCACGAGCTGCCACGGCTGGACGTTGCACCACGACGGCGTGCGCTGCGCGATCGTCAGCAACCGCTCGATGACGTCCCGCGGAACCTGCTCGTCCGTGAACCCGCGGCAGCTCCATCGATCGGCCAGCAACCGCTCGAGAGCCGCCGCTTCACTCATGGTGTCCGCCACTGACCGATGAGGGTCTGCAGCAGGGAGATCAGCGCGATCGGTTGGTCGAACATGATGTGGTGCCCGGCATCCGGCACCAAGGTCACCGGCACGTGGCCGCCCAGGATCTCGGCAACGCTCTCCGTGATGTCGGTCGTGGCCATGCCTCGTTCCCCTCGCACCAGGGCGACCTCGCAGCCTGCCTCGGCCAGGTCCTCCGGTTCCATCTGCGCGCCGACGAAGATCTGTGGGTCGAACGCCCACGACCAGCCGCCCTCGACCTCGCGCACCGACTGCTCTGCGATGTGGCGGCGCACGTACTCAAGTCCGGCTTCGTCCTCGGGCAGGGTGCGGAATCGCGCGATCACGGTTTGACGGTCCGCGTGCACCTTGTGGTCGGGCATCGTGGGGTTGCTGGCCAGCCAGGTCTTGGCCTCTGGCGACATCTCCCGGACCGGGGAATCGATGGCGACAACACCCCGCACGTCATCGCCGTGCAGCTTCGCGGCGGTGAGCCCGACGAAACCGCCCATGCTGTGCCCGGCGATCACCGGCGGACCGACCGACTCCCTCGCGGCGACGGCCAGCACCTCGTCGGACCATGTCTCGAGTGAGTACGTGTCCCGGTGGTCACTGTCGCCGTGGCCGGACAGGTCGATCGAGACGACCCGGTGCTCAGCGGCGAGGAACGGGGCAATGTGGTCGTACCATCCGGCGTGCGCGGCGCCGCCGTGGACGAGCACGACGCCCTGACGACCCGGCTTGCCCCAGGCCCGGTAGCTGATGCGAGCTCCGTCGACCGTGACGTCGGCCGTGTCGTACGGGGTCGCGAGAGCGTCGGTGAACCAGGTGGGGGTACTCATGCAAGCCTTCCTCAGTTACAGTCACGCTTGACTGTTTCTGTCCACGGCAGAATACCGCTGTCAGGACGCGAGGAGAACTCATGGGTCTGTCCGGCACCACGATGATCATGTCCGGCGGAAGCCGCGGCATCGGCGAAGCCATCGCCGTGCGCGCCGCCCGAGACGGCGCCAATGTCGCGCTGCTCGCCAAGACGACCGAGCCGCACCCCAAGCTGCCGGGAACCATCCACACCGCGGCGGCGGCCATCGAGGAGGCCGGCGGTCATGCGCTCCCCCTCGTCGGCGATGTCCGCGACGACGAGTTCGTCGCGAGCGCCGTGGAGCAGACCGCCGCCCAGTTCGGCGGCATCGACATCGTGGTCAACAACGCGAGCGCGATCAACCTCTCGACCACCGACGACCTGCCGATGAAGGCCTACGACCTGATGAACGACATCAACTGTCGCGGGTCCTTCCTGCTCTCGAAGCTGTCGATCCCGTGGCTGCGCCAGGGCACCAACCCGCACATCCTCACCCTGTCGCCTCCCATCTCGACCGACCCGAAGTGGTTCGGGAAGTTCACCGGCTATGCCATCGCCAAGTACGGCATGAGCCTGGTGACCCTCGGGCTGAGCGAGGAGCTGCGCGAGGACGGCATCGCGGCCAACTCGCTGTGGCCGCGCACGGCGATCGACACCGCCGCCATCCGCAACGTCGTGGGTGCCGGGCTGGTGACCCACTCCCGCAAGCCGTCGATCATGGCCGACGCCGCCTACGAGATCCTCACCAAGCCGTCGCGCGAGATCACGGGCAACTTCTTCATCGACGACGACGTGCTCGAGGACGCCGGCGTCACCGACTTCTCCGTCTACCTCAACGGGGGTCGCGAGGAAGAGCTCGCCCTCGACTTCTGGTCCGAGCCCAAGGGACCGCACGATCCGAGCCTCCGCCTCTGACGCCGGTTTCCGTGGAGTTGTAGCGGGCCGACCTCGCTCGGGAGTACAACTGGACTCCTCACCGGAGGGAGCGGCGATGGCCGACACTCAGGCTGCACCCCAGTTGAAGGCCGACGCCATCGGCTTCGTCGATGCCTTGGTCATCGGTCTCGCCGCGACAAGTCCCGCCTACTCGCTGGCCGCGGTGATCGGTCCCATCGCGGCTCTGGTGGGCGTCTACGCCCCGGGCGTGCTGCTGGCCAGCTTCGTCCCGATGGCCCTGATCGCAACCGCGTTCCTCTACCTCAACCGCGTCGACCAGGACTGCGGGACGACGTTCAGCTGGGTCACCAGAGCGATGGGGCCATGGGCGGGCTGGATCGGCGGCTGGGCGATCACGATGACGGGCGTGCTGGTGATCGGATCCCTCGCCGACGTCGGCGTGCGGTTCACCCTCTACATGTTCGGGGCCGACTCCTGGGGCGACAACGCCTGGGTCCGGATGCCGCTGGCCATCCTGCTGATCATCGTCATGACGTGGTTGTGCGTGCTCGGCACCGACATCGCGGCACGGCTCCAGAACGCGCTGATCTTCGGTCAGGTGGCCGCGCTGCTGGTCTTCGCGGTCGTCGCCATCGTCCAGGCCTACACGGGGGACAGCCCCCTCGAGGAGATCCGTCCTGGCCTCGACTGGCTCAACCCGTTCGGCGAAGGCGGCGCCGCCTTGTCGAGCGGGCTGCTGCTCGGCGTGTTCGCCTACTGGGGTTGGGAGTCAGCCGTCAACCTGAGCGAAGAGACCCGTGACGGTGCCAGCGCTCCCGGCCGTGCCGGCGTGTGGTCGACGTTCATCCTGCTGGTCACGTACATCGCGGTGGCCTACGCCGTCGTCGCGTTCGCCGGCACCCAATGGCTCATTGACAACGCCGGCGAGGAGGAGTTCGTCTTCTCCTATATCGCCGGCGAGGTGTTGGGCGGCTGGGACTGGGTGCTCCTGTTCGCCGTCGCCACGTCGGCGATCGCCTCGACCCAGACGACGATCATCCCGGCGTCGCGCACCGGCCTCTCCATGGCGCGCCGCCACGCACTCCCCCGCACGTTCGCCCGCATCCATCCGCAACACCGGACACCGGACGTCAGCACCTGGTGGGTCGCCGCGATCGCGATCGTCTGGTATGTCGGCGTCTACCAGATCAGCGAGAACGCCCTGTTCGACTCGCTCACCGCGCTGTCGTTGCTGATCGCCTTCTACTACGCGCTCACCGGCGTCGCCTGCGCGATCTACTACCGCCGCCACCTGACCGAGAGCGTCAAGAACTTCCTGCTCATCGGCGTCGGCCCGATCGTCGGCTCGGCGTTGCTCGTCTGGCTCCTGGTGCTCTCGGTGCGCGACATGTCCGACCCGGAGAACTCCTACAGCGGCCAGTCGTGGCTCGGAGTCGGCCCGCCGCTCGTGATCGGTGTCGGCATCCTCCTCGCCGGCATCGTCGTGATGCTGGTGTGGCGGAGCCAGGACTCCCGGTTCTGGCAGGAGCGGGCCGGCGTCGCCGATCCCGACATCGTGCACGGCCGCAAGTCCGCGGTGGCCGATCCCGACGACCTGGAGGGCTGACATGGCTGTGGTGCTGGGGTACGACGAGTCGCCAGGGGCCGACGTCGCCCTGGACACCGCCATTCGGGTGGCGGCGAAGTGGGGCGAGCCGTTGACGATCGTCTACGGTGCCGGCCCGCCCGGCGGGGTCGGCGAGGAGTACCGAGCCCACCGCGACGCCCTCATGGAGATCGGGCAGCATGCCCTGGACCGGGCCGTCGAGCTCGCGCGCGAGCAGGGTGTCCTCGCCGAGATCCGGCTGGTCGATGCCAAACCGGCCCAAGCGCTACTCGACGTCGCAGACGAGCAGGACGCGACGGTCATCGTGGTCGGCACAACCGGCGAGAGTCCGCTCAGGAGCGCCATGCTCGGCTCGACGCCGCACAAGCTCCTCCACCTCAGTTCCAGACCGGTGCTCTGCGTGCCTGTCGACGGCTGATCCGTCTCCGATGACATCCGGTCGACTCGAGCCTGGCGCAGTGGCGGACTCCGTCACCGAGCTGCTCGCCGGTGCCACAGACTTCGCCGAGATCGTGGATAGTGCGGGCAAGTCCGGCGCTCGGCTCGACCGGATCCGCATCAACGACGAGCCGTACGTGGTGAAGTACCTCGACCCGGCCACCGACTGGACCATGCGGGCGGCGGGTGTCGACGGAAGCCCGACGCTCGAGCTGTGGCGTCGCGGCATCCTCGGCCGACTGCCCGAGTGCATCAACCAGCCGATGGTCGGGCTCGCCCAGGACGGCGACGTGACTGTGCTGCTCATGCGGGATGTCGGCGACTGGCTCGTCCCCGTCACCGACGACATCGTCCCGATGGACCAGCACCTTCGCTTTTTGGACCACATGGCGACCATGCACGCCGCGTTCTGGGAGACGGGCGACGACATCGACGTCGTGTCGAACCGCACCCGGTACATGGAGCTGTCACCGCAGACGGCTGAGCGGGAGGAAGCGCTCGGCTCGACGCATCCGGTCCCTCCACTGATCGCGCGCGGCTGGCCCCTGCTCGCCGAAGTGGCCCCGACAGCATCGGCCATCGTCGCCCCGCTGGCGATCGACCCCACCCGCCTCGTCGATGCCCTCGCCGGCACCCCGGAGACGCTGGTGCACGGCAACTGGAAGCTGGACAACCTGGGCACCGACCCCGAGCTCCGCACCATCGTGCTCGACTGGGAGCTGCCCGGTCGCGGCCCGGCCCTCAGCGATCTCACCTGGTACCTGTCGATCAACTGCCGGCGACTCCCGCACTCGAAGGAGGAAGCGATCGACGCCTACCGAGCGGCTCTGGAGGGGCACGGCATCGCCACGGAGCCGTGGTGGACCCGCCAGCTCGCGCTCTGCCTGCTCGGCACCCTCGTGCAGTTCGGGTGGGAGAAGGCGTTCTCCGGCTACGACGACGAGCTCGCCTGGTGGGAGAGCCGCGCGGTCGAGGCCGAGCACCTGCTGGCATGAGCGACTACGACGACGCGGCCGAAGCCTGGGCCGACGGGCCGGCGTCGGTCTACGGGAAGCTGTCTGCCGCAATGCTCGAGCACGCGCCCGTGCCGGTGGCTGGAGCCGACGTGCTGGACGTCGGAGCCGGCACCGCGGTGGCCTGCGATGCCGCCTTGGCGAACGGTGCCCGCCGGGCGGTGGCCACGGACCTCGCCGAGCAGATGCTCCGGCGACGCTCGTCGTCGGTCCCCGCCGTGGTGGCCGACGCCGTCCGCCTGCCGTTCGGCGACCACACCTTTGACTTGGTCATGGGGGGCTTCTGCCTCGGTCACCTGCCGGACCCAGGGGCGGCGCTGACCGAGTGGCGCCGGGTCGGAGGCGCCACGGTCGCGACTGCGTTCGCGTCAGGTCCAGCGCATCCGGCGAAGACCGCCGTCGACGCGACGATGGAGCGGTTCGGCTTCGAGTCGCCGCCCTGGTACGAGCGGCTCAAGAACGAGCTCGAGCCCCAGGTGGAGGATCCCCAGCTGCTCATGGACCTGGCGTCGTCAGCGGGCTTTCAGGACGTCGCGGTCACGCAGCTGACCGTCGACACCGGCGTCCGCACGCCCGCGGACATCGTCCGGTGGCGGTGGGGCATGGCCCACTTGGCGCCGTTCGTGGCCGGCCTTCCCGCACCGCGTCGCGACGAGGCTCGCCGTTCGGCCGAGGAAGCCGTCACCGGGCTCGCACCGGTGCTCGTCGACATCCAGGTGCTCAGCGCCGCCGACTAGGAAGCGCGACGCATCAGGGCGACGAGCGAGTCGCTGGCGGTGGTGACCAGGTCGTCGGGCGACAGCTCGACCTCGCCGAGCAGCCAGGAGGCCACCAGCTCCGACAAGCCGGCCATGAAGATCACGCCCTGGAGGTGGTCGCGCGGCTCGGGCCAGGTCTCGTCGCCGAAGATCCCACGAGCCTCCGTGGCCACGAGCGCGGCGAACGAACCGAGCAGCTCATGACGACGGGCGCGCATCGACGCATTGGCGTTCGACTCGATGACGGCGACTCGCATCTTGTCGGGGGCGGCGACCACGAGGTCGACGACGGCCCCGATGGCCGCGCGCACCCGGTCGGCCGGCTCGCCCGACGACGCGGCGACCGCATCCACGGCCGTTTGGGCGATCTCTTCGCCCACGCTGTCGAGCGCGGCCACCAACACCTCGTCGCGGGACGCGAAGCTCTCATAGAAGTAGCGCTCGGTGAGGCCGGCCTCGGCACACACTGCCGTCATGGTGGTGCGCGCCTCACCCGACGAGGCGAGCACGGTGATGGCCGCATCGACGAGCCGAGCCCGCCGAGCCGTCAGGCGCTCGTCCGCGCTCTTGCCGCCGTACTTGCGCGCACTCCCGCGCATTTCGACACCGCTCACGCCGACATCTTGACAGTCGCCCTACGCTGGGCCAAACTGACAGGGCATCCTGTCAGATGGAGGCCGCATGGCCACGATCCAAGCCACCCGGCTGACCGCTCCGCGTCGACGGTTCGTCCCGTTCGTCGGTGAGACCCTTGCGTACTTCCACGACCCGCTCGGTCTCTTGAGCTTCCACTACGCCGAACACGGCCCGGTGTCGAAGATCAACTTCGTCGGTCGGCCGTGGACGATGCTCCTGGGCCCGGACGCCTGTGAAGCGGCGTTGCGCAACGCGGACAAGGCCTTCGAGAACGCCGGCGGCTGGGGCTATCTGATCGGGCCGTTCTTCGATCGCGGGCTGATGCTGCTGGACTTCGAGGAGCATCACCACCACCGCCGGATCCTGCAAGAGGCCTTCACCCGCGACCGCATCGCCGACTACACCTCGACTCTCGGACCGGCCATCACGTCGGGACTCGAGGCTTGGTCGCCCAGCCGCGAGTTCCAGGCCTATCCGGCGCTGAAGAACTTCACGCTCGACCTCGCCACCCAGATCTTCATGGGGGGTGCCGACGTCGCCGACCCCGACGAGCTGGCCCGGGTGAACCAGGCCTTCGTCGACTGCGTCCAGGCAGGGCTCGGTTTCGTTCGCGCACCCCTACCGCGCACGAAGTGGCGCCAGGGCGTGCGGGGACGTCGCGTGCTCGAGGAGTTCTTCCGCCGGCACATCCCGGCGCGCCGGGCCTCAGCCGGCACCGACCTGTTCTCCGCCCTGTGCCACATCGAGACCGATGACGGTCAGCGGCTCAGCGACGACGACGTCGTCAACCACATGATCTTCCTGCTGATGGCGGCCCACGACACGTCGACCATCACGGTGACGACGATGATGCAGCAGCTGGGGCAACATCCGGAGTGGCAGGCACGCTGCCGGGCCGAGTCGGAGGCGCTGCCCCTGCATCCGACCCTGGACGAGATCGACACCTTGACGTCCCTCGACCTGGTGATGAAGGAGTGCCTGCGGCTCGTGCCACCGGTACCCGGGATGGCGCGGCAGACGGTCAAGGACACGGAGGTGCTCGGTCACAAGATTCCCGCCGGCCGCCGCGTGACGATCGGGCTGCACCTCTCCCACCACCTGCCCGAGCTGTGGCCGGACCCAGAGCGATTCGATCCCGAACGCTTTTCCGACGGGCGCCGCGAGGACAAGGTGCACCGGTACGCCTGGCAGCCGTTCGGTGGCGGCGTGCACAAGTGCATCGGCCTGTACTTCGGCACCGTCGAGGTGAAGATGATCGTCCACCAGCTGCTCCGCCGCTTCGAGTGGACCGTCGACCCCGACTACGTCGCGCCGATGAACTACCACTCGCTACCGTTCCCGAAGGACGGCCTCCCGGTCGACCTGCGTCCGCTCGACAAGGAACCCACCACATGAGCCGTGACATCTCCGCCATGTCCATCATCGTCACCGGGGGCGCGCGCGGCATCGGCCGCGCCACGGCCGCCCGATTCGCCCAGCAAGGTGCCCGCGTCGCGATCGGCGACCGCGACGCCGACCTGGCCCGCACCGTCGCCGACGAACTGGGCCACGGCGTGGTCGCGGCACTGCTCGACGTCACCGACCCGGCTTCGTGGGCCGCGTTCCTCGAGGAGGTCGCCGCGATCGGACCCATCGACGTCCTCGTCAACAACGCCGGCATCATGCCGCTCGGGTCAGTCCTCAAGGAGCCCGACGAGGTCGCCCGGCGGATCGTCGACGTCAACCTGCACGGTGTCATCTTCGGTACCAAGGCCGTCGCGCCCGGCATGGTCGAGCGCGGGCGAGGGCACGTCGTCAACGTGGCGTCGGCGGTCGGGCGCATCGCGGTGGCCGACGGGGCGAGCTACTCGGCGTCGAAGTTCGCCGTCGTCGGCTTCAGCGAGGCCACCCGCGCCGAGCTCGAGCCGCACGGTGTCGACGTGAGTGTCGTGCTGCCGGCCATCGTGCAGACGGAGCTCGCCGCCGGTGTACCGGCGGCCCGCGGCATGAAGCCGGTGACCGCCGACGACGTCGCCAAGGTCATCGAGTCGACGGTGCGCAAGCCCAAGCCCGAGCTGTGGGTGCCGCGATGGAGCCAGGGCTTGACGAAAATCACCCTCGCCATGCCTCGGGGGGTGCAGCGCGCCATGGCCAAGGCCTTCAAGGCCGACAACGTGCTGGCCGATGCCGATCCGGCCGCCCGCGCGGCCTACGAGCGACGCGCCCGCGAGGGCTAGTCCTGCGAGCGCCGGCGGTAGGTGGCCAGCGCCAGCGGGGCGAAGATCGCTGACAGCAAGATCGACCAGGCGATCGACGTGCCCACCGCGTGCTGCAATGGCCAGGCTGCGTCAGCGGCCGCCGGCGCTCCGTTGCCCCACAGCTCCCGGCAGGCCTGCGTCAGCGCAGAGACGGGGTTCCACTCAGCGATGAAGCGCAGCCACGACGGCATCTGCTCGGTGGGCGCGAAGGTGTTCGCCACGAATGTGAGCGGGAACATCACGGTGAACATGAAGCCCTGCACCGCTTCGACCGTGCGCATCATCGACCCGACCCAGATGCCGAGCCACACGAGCGCGAAGCCGAACACCAGCAGCAAGCCGAACGCCAGCACCGCATCGAGGAAGCCGCCGCGGATGCGCCATCCGATGAGCACGCCGGTCACCGCCATGACCGCGATCCCGATGCTGGAGTGGATGAGGCTGGAGATGCTGCGTCCGACCAACACCGACGACCTCGATATCGGCAGCGACTTGAGCCGGTCGACGATGCCCTTCTGCAAGTCATTGGTGAGACCCATCGCCACCACGGCGGACGAGAAGACCATCGTCTGCACCATGATCCCGGGCAGCAGGAACTCCTTGTAGGAGACGCCGCCGGGAGGCTGGATCGAGCCGCCGAAGACGAAGGCGAACAGCAGCACGAACATGACCGACTGCACCGTGACGTCGAGCAGCATCTCGGGCATCCGCTTGATGTGCACGAGGTTGCGCCAGACGATCGTGCCCGACGCGCGCAGCATCGACGGCGGCGAGATCGGTGGTCGCGACACGTTGAACATCGTGGTCATGACAAGGCCTCTTCCATCTCGTCGATCTGCTCGGGTTCGTCCTCGGCCTTGTGCCCGGTGAGGTGGAGGAACACGTCATCGAGGCTCGGGCGCTTGAGCCCGAGGTCGTCGACCTCGATGCCACTGTCCGCGAACTGGCTGCCGATGCGCGACATGTCGGCCAGACCGTTGGCCTGGGCAGTGATGCGACGGGCCGTGACGTCGACGTGCACCTCAGGAGAGCAAGAGCGCACCAGCTCCTCAGCCCTGGGCAGATCGGCGGCGTGCGTCAGGGTGACGACGACACTGGCCGCACCGGCCTGGTCCTTGAGCTGCGTGGGGGTTCCGGCAGCGATGACCTTGCCCTTGTCGATGACGATGATGTCGTCGGCCAGGTGGTCGGCCTCCTCGAGGTACTGCGTGGTGAGCAGAAGGGTCGTGCCGTCGCGGACCAGCCCGCGCAGCACCTCCCACAGCTCGGTGCGGCTGCGGGGATCGAGCCCGGTGGTGGGCTCGTCGAGGAACAGCACCGGCGGGGCGGCGATGAGGCTGACCGCGAGGTCGAGGCGGCGACGCATGCCGCCGGAGTACTTCTTGGCGATCCGGTCGGCGGCCTCGGTGAGCGAGAACCGCTCGAGCAGCTCGTCGGTGCTGGACCGGATGTAGTCCTTGGGCAGCCCGTACAGACGGCCGATGAGGCGCAGGTTCTCGCGCGCGGTGAGCAGCTCGTCGACTGTCGCAACCTGGCCAGTGAGGCCCATGCTGCGACGAACGGCGTCGGGCTCGGTGAGGATGTCGTGACCTGCCACCCGCCCGGTGCCGCTGGTGGGCACGCTCAGCGTGGTGAGCATGCGCGTGGTCGTGGTCTTGCCGGCCCCGTTCGGCCCGAGCAGGCCGAGCACGGTGCCTTGGGGAACGACGAAGCTGACGCCGTCGACGGCGACGTTGTCGTCGAACTTCTTGACGAGGTCGATGGCCTCGATTGCTGGACCGGCACTCATGCTGGCGTGTCCCTCCCGTGGACCGTGTGCAGCGGAACTCTACCTCTTTGTTCCAACTAGGAATAGCAGAGAGGACTGACAGAAAGCGTCGAGAAGCGGACACGATCGCCAGTTGCACCGGGGAGTCCCCACCGCCACGATCGGTGCATGACCGAAGGCATCCCGTTGGAACCAGGCGCTGTGCTCACGACAGCCGAGCTGGGCCCGTGCGTCGGCGGGGTCATCCGCATCTGGACCGAGGCAGGCTCGACGCTCTGGACGCCCGAGGATCCGGCCGCGCTGCGCGACCTCTTGGGCCGCGGCCTCCTGGCGCGGACCCGCGTCGGCCCCGACCGGTACCGGGAGGTCGGGCTGCTGGACGCCGCCTCGGGAGCCTTGGCCCTCGTCCCGCGGTTCCCCTCCTCCACCGACGCCGACGGGGTGACGCTCGAGGGCCAGGTCGTGTCACTGCATGAAGCCGCCAGTGCCACGGACTCCGCAACCGAGGACTTCCTCGCCCTCCTGACCGGGGCGATCGTCCATGCCGGGGAGTCCGGCGAGCACGTGCTCGTCGAGAAGGGCGGCGCCACGTCGCCGAGCGAGCCGAGCCACGACCTTGCGGGCGACGCGTCGGCCGCGGCCGACGACGTGGCGACCTGGGGCGTCGAGCCCTGGGACGTCGTCCTCACGTTCTGGCGTCCCACGACTTCCCGATCGACGTAGGCACAACGGGCCATGGTCGTGGTCAATCAGGACTGCCACGATCTTCGTCATGACTCCCCACCGACTCCCCGTGATCTTCGTCGTCGCCGCGATCCTCCTGCTCTGCGGGGCCTGCAGCGGCAGCACCACCAAGGACGAAGGCGGGACGAAGCCGTCCTCCAGTCCGGCCACACCTGCGGCGAAGCTCATCGACTACACCAAGGATGACGATCGTGGTGCCGTCCTGCGGAAGGCAGCCGATGTCCGGCGGCTGCACGATGCGCCCGACGACTTCAAGCACTTCATGGCGGGAGTCATCGACACCAAGGTGCACAGCTTCGAGCCGGATCCTGACTGCCCCTTCTTTGTGTCGGTGCGCAAGCTCGACACGTCCGGCTTCGCCGATGGCGGCTACATCTCGTGCGGTGGCAACGCCGAGATGTGGGCCAAGGTCGACGGTGTGTGGCGCGAGATCTACGCAGGCCAGGACTACCCGGACTGCAAGACCATGGAGAAGTACTCGGTGCCAACGACCATCGCCCTCGACAAGTGCTTCGACGATGGATTCAAGAAGCTGCGCAAATACACCGGCTGACGCCAAGCTCCTACCCGGTTCAGGAGGGCGTCATCCCGGGTCGCTGACCACCGTCAGCATCCAGGGAGCTTCTCGAAGGTGTACCCCTTCTTGCTGAGCGACTGAAGGATCCGCTTGAGCGCCTTCACGGACTGCGACCTGTTGCCGCCACCGTCGTGCATCAGGCTCACAGCACGGGGGTGAGCGTTCGAGACGACCCTGCGCGCGATGACGGCCGCACCGGGCCGCTTCCAGTCCCGCGGATCGATGTCCCACAGCTTCATCGCGAGGTCCTTGCGGCGGATCGCCGACTTGACTCGGGCATTCACCGCTCCGTATGGCGGACGGAGGCACGTGATCGGTCGGCCCGTGATCCTGCCCAACGCAGCCGACGTCTTGGTGATCTGGTGGTTCAGCCTCTTGGGCCCCAAGTTCCGCAGGTCCTTGTGGTTCCAGGTATGACTGCCCAAGGCGTGACCTTGCGCGACGACGGATCGAGTCAGCCCCGGATGATCCGTCGCATTCTCACCGAGCTCGAAGAACGTCGCCTTGGCGTCGTACTCGTCCAGCAAGTCCAGGATCTGCTTGGTATAGGTGACCCTCGGCCCGTCGTCGAAGGTCAGGTAGATGACCTTGTGCTTCGCTGGGTGGGTCTCGGGGGGATCGGCGGTCTCGGGGGGATTGGAGGTCTCGGAGGCGCTGGGCTCCTCCGAAGGCGTTTCGGCCGGCTCGACCTTCGGGCTGGCCGAGATCTTCTCGGGCCTCGGCTCGACACGATCGAGCGCGAGTCCCTGGGACACCTGGAACGTCCGGAGGTCAACGACAGCGTTCCTGGCGTTGTCGGGGGGCACCGTCGTCTCGTGGGTTGTCCCGGATTTCACGTCGGCCGCTGATGGCTTGCCGTCGGCACGCGCGTTCCCCATGCCGGACGCCATGACCAACAACACGAGAGCCAGACACGCCATCTGCATCCGTCGGCCTCGGCCGCTCACCTGGGCTATGAGGTGCTCCGATCGAGTTCCATGACCGTCAGATGACACTGGTCGCCACTGGTGTCTTCGAGCCTAGGGCAGGAGATCGACCGTCCCGGCGACCTCGACGCCCAGTTCAGGAACGTGTCGGAATAGGTCGCAGCGGTACGCGGCGGAGTGAGCCAGGCTCAGGCGAACTTCTCGCCGTTCTTCGCCTTGTCGAGCAGGAGGGCCGGCGGCTCGAAGTGCGCGCCATACTTCTGCGCGAGCTCCTGGGCGCGCTCGGTGAACGCCTCGACGCCGATGCGACCGTCCGCCGCCTCGTAGCCGTTCACGTTCTGGATCGCGCCACCGAGCATGGGCGGGAAGCCGATGCCGAAGATGGAGCCGATGTTGGCGTCCGGCACGGTGCGCAGGACGCCCTCCTCGAGGCAGCGGATCGTGTCGAGGGACATCACGAAGACCAGGCGGTCCTTGATGTCCTGGAACGGCGGCTGCTCCGCAGCGACGGGGAACGTGTCGGCGAGGCCGGGCCAGAGACCCGTGCGCTTGCCGTTCTCGTCATAGTCGAAGAAGCCCTTACCGACCAGCTTGCTCGAGCGTCCGAGGTCGATCATCGTGTCGATGACGTCCTCGGCCGGCGCCTTCTCCCAGGTGCCGCCCTCTTCCTCGACGGCCGTCTTCGAGGCGACGCGGATCTTCTTCATCAGCTCGAGGTTCAGCTCGTCGCTGATCTGCAGGACGCCGACCGGGAAGCCGGCCTGCGTGGCTGCCCGCTCCAGCGAGTTGGGGTTGACGCCCTCGCCGAGCATCGCGAGCCCCTCGTTGATGAAGTGACCGATGACGCGGCTCGTGAAGAAGCCGCGGCTGTCATTGACGACGATCGGCGTCTTCTTGATCTGCTGCACGTAATCGAGCGCGCCGGCGATGGTGGCGTCGTTCGTCTTCTCACCGGCGATGATCTCGACCAGCGGCATCTTGTCGACCGGCGAGAAGAAGTGGATGCCGATGAAGTCCTCGGGACGCTTGACGCCCTCGGCCAGCCCGGTGATCGGCAGCGTCGACGTGTTGGAGCCGAGCAGCGCGTCCGGGTTGACGACCGGCTCGAGCTCGCCGAAGACCGAGTGCTTCAGTTCCACGGACTCGAAGACGGCCTCGACGACAAGGTCGCAGCCCGCGAGGTCGGCGTAGTCGGCAGTCGGCGTGATGCGGCCGAGGAACTCATCGACCTTCTCCTGCGTGGTGCGGCCCTTCTCGAGCTGCTTGGCCAGCAGCTTCTCGCTGTACGCCTTGCCCTTCTCCGCGGCGGCGAGATCGACGTCCTTGAGGACGACCTCCATGCCGGCCTTGGCCGAGACGTAGGCAATGCCGGCGCCCATCATGCCGGCGCCGAGCACGGCGACCTTCGTGAACTTCCGTGGCTCGATGCCGTCTGGCCGGGATCCGCCGGAGTTGATGGAGCCGAGGTCGAAGAAGAACGCCTGCGTCATGTTCTTGAACTGCTGGCCGATGATCAGGTCGACCAGGTAGCGGGACTCGATGCGGGTCGCGGTCTCGAAGTCGACCTGTGCACCCTCGACGGCCGCGGCCATGATGTTCTTCGGCGCCCGGTAGTCGGCTCCCTTGACCTGCTTGCGCAGGTTCGACGGGAAGGCCGGAAGAAACTGGGCCAGCTTCGGAGACGACGGGGCCCCACCGGGGATCCGGTAGCCCTCGCGGTCCCACGGCTGCGTGGCTGCCTCCTCGTTGCCCTGGACCGACTCGATCCAGGCCTTCGCGGCCGGCAGCAGCTCGTCCTGGGTCGCGACGACGTCGTCGACGAGGCCGCCTTCCTTGGCCTGCGTCGGCTTCATGCGCGGACCCTGCAGGAGCACGTTCATCAGGGCGTCCTGGAGGCCGAACATGCGGACCGTGCGAGTGACGCCGCCGCCGCCGGGCAGCAGCCCGAGTGTTGCCTCGGGCAGGCCGATCTCGTAGCCGCCGTCCGCCGCGATGCGGTGGTGGCAGGCGAGCGCGATCTCGAGGCCGCCGCCGAGCGCGGCGCCGTTGATGGCCGCAACGACGGGCTTGCCGCAGGTCTCGAGCTTGCGCAGCGTGGCCTTGATCGCCTGGACGTTCTCGAAGATCTCCTCGGCGTCGGCGGGCGTGGCCTGCGTCATGAGCTTGAGGTCGCCGCCGGCGAAGAAGGTCTTCTTGCCGGAGGACACGATGACGCCCTTGATCGAGTCGCCGTCAGCGGCGATCTCGTCGACCAGCTGGTTGACGGCGTGCTCCATCGAGTCGCGGTACGCCTGGTTCATCGTGTTGCTGCTCTGCGACGGGTCGTCGATGACGAGGTTGACGATGCCGTCGGCTTTCTCGTAACGGACGGCGTCAGTCGTGGATGTAGTCATGAAGTTCCCATTCTCCTGAGTGGTCCGGTGTTCAGAGACGCTCGACGACGGTGGCGATGCCCATGCCGCCGCCCACGCACAGCGTGGCGAGTCCGTACTTCTTGTCGCGGCGTTCGAGCTCGTCGATCAGCGTGCCGAGGATCATCGCGCCGGTGGCGCCGAGGGGGTGGCCCATCGCGATCGCGCCGCCGTTGACGTTGGTCTGGTCGTGCGGGTAGTCACCGAGGTCGCGCATCAGCTTCATGGCGACAGCCGCGAACGCCTCGTTGATCTCGATGAGGTCGATGTCCTCGACCGCCATACCGGCCTTGTCGAGTGCCTTGCGGCTGGCCGGGGCCGGGCCGGTGAGCATGATCGTCGGCTCGGAGCCGCTGACCGCGGTAGCGAGGATGCGGGCGCGCGGGGTGAGACCGTGGGTCGTGCCGGCCTGCTCGGACCCGATGAGCACCAGCGAGGCGCCGTCGACGATGCCGGAGCTGTTGCCGGCGTGGTGGACGTGGTTGATCCTTTCGACCTGGTGGTACTTCTCCAAGGCAACGGAGTCGAAGCCGCCGAAGTCGCCGATGCCCTCGAACGAAGGAGCGAGTCCGGAGAGGCTCTCGACCGTGGTGCCCTCGCGCACGAACTCGTCGTGGTCGAGGATCGTCAGGCCGTTGGCGTCCTTGACCGGGATGACCGACTTGCTGAAGTAGCCGTTGGCGATCGCCTTCGCGGCCCGGGCCTGTGACTCGGCGGCGAACGTGTCGACGTCCTCGCGGCTGTAGCCCTCGATGGTGGCGATGAGGTCGGCGCCGATTCCCTGCGGCACGAAGTCGGTGTCGAACGCGGTCTTGGGGTCCATCGCCCAGGCGCCGCCGTCGGAAGCCATGGGCACTCGGCTCATCGACTCGACACCGCCGGCGAGGATGAGGTCCTCCCAGCCGGAGCGGACGCGCTGCGAGGCCTGGTTGACGGCCTCGAGCCCGGAGGCGCAGAAGCGGTTCAGCTGCACGCCGGCCACCGTGTACGGGAGCCCTGCGGCGAGTGCGGCCGTCTTGGCGATGTCGGATCCCTGGTCACCGACCGGCGAGACGACGCCGAGGACGAGGTCCTCGATGCCGGCCGGGTCGAGCGAGGGGTTGCGCTTCTGGATCTCGTCGATCAGTCCGGTGACGAGGGAGATCGGCTTGACCTCGTGGAGGGATCCGGTCTTCTTGCCGCGACCACGCGGCGTCCGGATGGCGTCGTAGACGAAGGCCTCGGTCATGTTCTGGTCCCTACTGATCTCTGGGCAGACGGGTTGGGCGTGCCCCACGATTGTGACACCATCACTGTCAGAGTGGTAGGCGGGGCCTTGTGGAACCCGTCACGTCGAGAAGGGCAGAGGTATGACCATCACCGATCCAGTCGAGACGCTGAGCGTCGAGCAGCTCGCGTCCCGTGTCGGGATGACGGTCCGCACCGTGCGCTTCTACGCAGGTCGGGGGCTCATCCCGCCGCCGCGCCGTCAGGGCCGCAACGGGTACTACGGGCCGGACCACCTCGCCCGCCTCGAGCTCGTGCGCGAGCTGCAGGCCCATGGATTCACCCTGTCGGCCATCGAGGGATACCTCGACCGGATCCCCGAGGACGCCACCCCGGCCGAGGTCGCGCTGCACCGCACGCTGCTCGCCCCGTGGGCATCGAACCTGCCCGAGACCGTCTCCCGCACCGAGCTCCAGACCCGCGCCGGTCGCTCGCTGGCCGACGACGACATCGAGCTGCTGGTGGCCATCGGCGTCGTCGAGCCCACGCCCACCGACGATGTCTTTCAGCTCGCTCCAGCGCACCTGGCGATCGGCATCGCGTTCCTCGAGCTCGGCCTGCCCACCCAGGCCGCGCTCGCGACTCGCAAGATCTTCACCGCCCACGGCCGCGCGATCGCCGAGGAGATGACCGAGGTCTTCCGCACCCAGGTCTGGCCGCACCTGCGCGAGTCCGAGCTTCCCCCGGAAGAGATGACGGCGATGATCGAGCGGTTCAAACCGCTCACCGTCCAGGCGCTCGTGACGTCCTACGAAGAAGCCGTCGACGAGTCGAAGCGCGCCACCGTGCGGAAGCGGACCTAGTCAGAGCCCCATCGTCCGGCCGATGATCTCCTTCATGATCTCGGTCGTCCCGCCGTAGATCGTCTGGATGCGGGAGTCGAGGTAGGCCTTGGAGATGCGGTACTCCGACATGTAGCCGTAGCCGCCGTGCAGCTGGAGGCAGGTGTCGGCCGTACGCTTCTGCAGCTCGGTGGTCCACCACTTGCCCATGGCCGCGTCGGACACCGACAGGTTGCCGTCGAGGAGCTCCATGATCGAACGGTCGACGAAGACCTGCGCGATCTGCGCCTCGGTCTCCAGCTCGGCCAGCGTGAACCGGGTGTTCTGGAACGAGCCGAGCGGCTTTCCGAACGCCTTGCGCTCCTTCACGTACTCGACCGTCATGTCGATCATGTGCCGGCAGGCGGCCGCGGCGATCACCGAGATGATGAGCCGCTCCTGCGGCAGGTTCTCCATCAGATAGACGAAGCCCTGGCCCTCCTCGCCGAGCAGGTTCGTCACAGGCACCCGGACGTTGTCGAAGAACAGCTCGGCGGTGTCCTGCGCCTTGAGGCCGATCTTGTCGAGGTTGCGGCCCCGCTCGAAGCCCTCGGCTCCGCGCTCCACGGCGATGAGCGAGAAACCCATCGCGCCGGCCTCGGCATCGGTCTTGCAGACGACCATCACCCAGTCGGCGTTGATGCCGTTCGTGATGAACGTCTTGGCGCCGTTGATGACGTACTCGTCGCCCCCATCCGGACCAGCAACGCGCTTGGCGGTGGTCTGGATGCCCTGGAGGTCCGACCCGGTGCCCGGCTCGGTCATGGCGATCGCCGTGATCATCTCTCCGGTGCAGAACCTCGGGTACCACCGCTTCTTCTGCTCCTCGGTGGCGTACTTCTGCAGGTAGCCCGAGACGAGGTCGGTCTGGATGCCAAAGCCGACCCCGCTTCCGCCGACCGCGACGATCTCCTCGGCGAGCACGGCGTTGAAGCGGAAGTCGTCGATGCCCCCGCCGCCGTACTCCTCCGGCATCATGAAGCCGAGCAGGCCCAGAGCGCCGGCCTTCGTCCAGAGCTCCCGGGGCACGATCGAGTCCTTCTCCCACTGCTCGTGGTGTGGCGCGATCTCCTTCTCGCAGAAGGTCCGCACGGTCTCGCGGAACGCGTCGTGGTCGGCCTCGAAGATGGTGCGGTTCATGCTGTGCCTTCCTTGGTGTCCAGCTGGACGGCGATGCCGTCGTCGATCAGGGACTCGACGTCGTCGATGCCCCAGGCGGTCAGAGCGGCCCTCGTGTCAGCGCCGGCCTTGGACGGGGGCGTGGTGAGGGTTGCCGGCGTAGCCGAGAATCGCGGCGCCGGCGCCGGTTGGGTCAGGCCGTCGCGCTCGACATAGGTGCCTCGCGCGACGTTGTGCGGATGCTCGTAGGCCTCGGTGAGCGGTACGACCGGGACGACGCAGGCGTCGGAGCCGTCGAAGATCTCCGCCCACTCGGCCTGGGTGCGTTGCGCGAACGTCTCGGTGAGCGTCTTGCGCAGCGCCGGCCATGCAGTGAAGTCGTTGCGATCGGGCAGCCCTGAGTCAAGGTCTGGGTCCAGCAGCTCGCCCATGACCTTCCAGAACCGGTGCTCGAGTCCGCCGACGGACATCCAGCGTCCGTCCGACGTCTCGTAGACGTCGTAGAACGGAGCTGCTCCGCCCAGCATGCTGGTGCCGCGTTGGCCATCCCAGACGCCGGCCTGCTGCATCGTGACGGCCATCGCCATCAGGTGGGCAACCCCATCAGTGATCGCCGCATCGACGACCTGGCCCTCGCCGGTCTGACGGGCGTGGGTGAGGGCCGCGAGGACGCCGGCGACGAGGTAGAGCGAGCCGCCGCCGAAGTCGCCGAGCAGGTTCTGGGGGAAGGTCGGCGGCTGGTCCACGTGACCGAGTGCATCGAGGCCACCGGCGATGGAGATGTAGTTGATGTCGTGCCCGGCCGTGTGGGCGAGGGGCCCGTCCTGACCCCAGCCGGTCATGCGGCCGTAGACGAGACGCGGATTCCGTTCCAGGCAGACGCCCGGGCCGAGCCCGAGCCGCTCGGTGACGCCAGGGCGGAAGCCCTCGAGCAGGATGTCCGCCCGCTCCACCAGGTCGAGCACCAGTCCCACTCCACGTGGCGACTTGAGGTCGATGAGGACGTTGGGGCGCCCACGGAAGAGGATGTCTCGGTCGGCCGAGGCGATCTGCAGTGCACCGCCGTCGGGCCGGTCGACCCGGATGACCTCGGCACCGAGGTCGGCCAGCATCATGGCCGCGAACGGGCCGGGTCCGATGCCGGCGAGCTCGACGATGCGGACACCGGAAAGCGGGCCCGACTTGGGAAGATCCCTCACCCATGGATTGTGACAGTGTTGGTGTCACGATTGTCAAGTGGGGTGCGTCACGCTCTACGCACGATGCACCCCCTGCCCGTGACCGCACCGGTGAGATCGTGTCATCATCGATGTCACGTTCCTGAGGAAGGCGCACGATGCTCCCCGATCTCATGTACACCCGTCGCGGTTCCGGCACGCCGCTCGTGCTCCTGCACGGCATCGGCCATCGACGTGAAGCCTGGGACCCGGTCATCGACCGGCTCGCCGAGCGCTTCGACGTCATCGCCCCCGACCTGTCCGGGTTCGGCCAGTCCCCCGCCTTCGCCGGGGAGGTGCCCTACACGATGGAGAACGCGTGCGACCACCTCGCCGACCAGTTCGCCGAGTGGGGCATCACGAAGCCACACGTCGCCGGCAACTCCCTCGGTGGCGCCTTGTCTCTCGAGCTCGGCTCGCGGGGTCTTGTCTCCTCGGTTACGGCGCTGAGCCCAGCCGGGTTCTTCGGTCACGTCGGCCGCGTCCAAGCCCTCGTGCCGCTGTTCCTCCTCCGCTTCTCTGCGTTCATCACGCCGAAGCCGGTCCTGCGCTATCTCGCCAACAGGGAATGGGGCCGCCGGCTCATCGGCTGGGTCCTGTACACCCATCCGGAGCGGCACACCGCCGAGGAGACCTACGGGGACGCCCTCGCCATGAAGCACGCCACTGCGTTCGAGCGGACGGCCATGGCCGGCATCACCTATGCGTTCGACCGCCAGGTGCCGGTGCCCACGACGATCGCGTGGGGCACGAAGGACCGGATCCTCCCCTACGTCCAGTCGAAGACCGCGCGCGAACGGCTGCCACAGGCACGCCACGTCGACCTGCCCAACTGCGGGCATGTGCCGATGGGCGACGACCCCGACCTCATCATCGGCATCATCGAGCAGACGGTCGAAGCCGCCGAGGCCACCGAAGCCGCTTGACGGTCACCACGGTGCGTGGCTGACGTACGACGTGTCGAGGTCGCGAGCCCGGGGGCAGCCGAGCAGTGCCAGCGACGAGTCGAATTCGTCCAGCAGCTGCCGCATCACCGTCTCGGCGCCCGCCTGACCGTTTCGGGCCAGGCCCCAGAGCAACGGGCGTCCGACCAGCACCGCATCCGCACCCAGCGCCAGCGCCTTCGCGACGTCCCACCCGCGCCGCAGCCCGCCGTCGACGAGCAGGTCAGTGCGTCCCCCGACGGCGTCGACGATCGGCGGCAGCGCGTCGGCGCCGGACAGGACGGTGTCGAGCTGACGTCCGCCGTGGTTCGAGACGATGATTCCGGCGACTCCGGCGGAGACGGCCCGTTGGGCGTCATCCGGCCGCAGGATGCCCTTGAGCAGCACCGGCATCCCGGCGGCCTCGGCGAAGCCGGCGATGTCGTCCCAGGTCAGGGTCGGGTCGTGCTGCGCGAACAGCTCGTCCGTCGACATCGGCGGCCCGCCCGGATTGACGGCCACCGGGTGCTCGACCTGGAAGCCGCTGCGGCGGTCGCGCTCGCGCCAGCCGCCGAGGGGGAAGTCGACGGTGATGACCAGCGCCTCGTAGCCGTGCTCGCGGGCTTGGGCGACGAGGTCGAGGGAGATCTGCCGGTCACGGAAGACGTAGAGCTGGAACCAGCGTCGGGCGTCCGGCGCCGCTGCGGCCACGTCGGCCGGGCTCGTGGTCGTCTGGGACGAGAGGACGAACGTGCTGTCAGTCGCGGCTGCCGCCCGCGCCAGCCCCGCCTCGCCGTCCTCGTGCGCGTGCTTCTGGTACGCCATCGGGGCGACGACGATCGGGTGCGGCAGCTCGCGTCCGAGCACCGACACGCAGAGGTCGCGCTCCCCGACGTCCACGAGCACCTGCGGCCGAAGCGCCAGCCGGGACCATGACGCCTCGTTGTCGCGCAGCGTGATCTCGTCGCCCGCGCCACCGGCGAAGTAGCCGTGCGCACCCTCGCCGAGCAACCCGATCAGATCGGACTCGTCCTCGTCCATAGCGGCAACGCTAGGGCACAATCACGCCATGGCCAGGCTGGTGGGTCCGCGGCAGGTGGCATCGCCCGATGCCGATGCGCCGGTGACGATGCTCGAGCTGTTCTTCGACCTCGTGTTCGTCTTCACCGTCACCCAGCTGACGACCGTCGTGACCCACACGCATGACGTGAAGGGCTTCGTCGAGGCGACCGCGCTGCTGTTCGTCATCTGGTGGATGTACGACGCGTACTGCTGGCTCTCCAACAATGTCGGTCCTACGTCGGCCTCGACGCGGGTGCCGATGCTCGTCGCGATGGCTGCGTTCCTGGTTCTCGCCATCGCCGTTCCTGCGGCCTATGACGAGGACCGGTGGCTGTTCGCCGCCGCGTACCTCGCCATCGTCATCGTGCACGGTGTGTCCTTCCTGCGATCCTCCCTGGGCGGATCCGCTCGAGCAATCCTCGCGATCGCCCCGGTCAACCTCGGTGGAACGGCCATGCTCTTCGTGGCCGCCGCCCTGCCGCGCGACTTCCGGTGGATCGCGTGGCTCGCCGCGGTCTCGATCTCCGTGGCCGCGATGGTGTCGCGGCGCGAGTCGGGCTTCACGATCCGGCCCGTGCACTTCGCAGAGCGACACCGGCTGCTGCTGATCATCGCGCTCGGAGAGTCGGTCATCGCCATCGGCGTGAGCGCCGAGGGACACATCGCGGAGATCCGCTACCTGGTGGCGGTGCTCCTCGCGATGCTGTTGATCGTGCTGTTCTGGTGGTCCCACTTCACCTCGGACGAGGCCGCCACGCAGGCGTTGCTCCGCATCGAACGCGACGAGCCGAGTCGCCTGACGAGGGTCGCCCTGTTCGCGTTCTCGATCTCCTACCTGGTCCTCGTGGCCGGCCTCATCCTGGTCGCGTCCGGGCTGCACGCGGTGGTGCACGACCCGGGACACCATCTGACCTGGCTCGCGGCCGGCACCCTCGGGGTCGGCACCGCGATCTACCTGCTGGGGAACTCGGTTCACCTGTGGCTGCTCGACTTGAGCAGCGGGTGGGCCCTGAAGATGGCGGCGCTCGTCGCGCTCGGGACGATTCCGCTCGGCCACGAGGTGAGCGGAGACGTGCAGGTGGTCGGACTGTGCATCGCCATTGCCGTTGCCCTGGCCGTGCCGGACCGTGGTGCACATCACCCTATGCAACAGGTTGCATAGCAAATCGTTGCATAGTACGGTCACGACCCATGGCACTCGAGCACGCGATCCTCGTGTCGCTCGCGGAACGGTCCGCGAGCGGCTACGAGCTGGCGCGCCGGTTCGACGCCTCGATCGGCCACTTCTGGCGGGCCAGCCACCAGCAGATCTACAAGGTGCTCGGCCGGATGGAGAGCGACAAGCTCGTGGAGTCGAACCTCGTCGCGCAGGCCGGCCGCCCCGACAAGAAGGTCTACGCGATCACCACCGACGGCCGTGCCGAGCTGACCACCTGGCTCGCCACCCCCACCCCGCCCGAGGCGCTCCGCAGCGAGTTCGCCGTCAAGCTCCGGGCCATGCACCTCGGCGATCGCGACGCGCTCCTCGCTCAGGTGCGCAAGCGACGCTCGGAGCACACCGCCCAGCTCGCCAGCTACGAGAGCAGCGCCGCCAAGTTCTACCCCGACCCGTCCGCGCTCACCGATGAGCACATCGGCCCGTACCTCGTGCTGCGCGGCGGCATCCGGGCCGAGTCCGGCGCCGTCGAGTGGTGCGACGAGATCCTGACCCACCTCGAGGAGAAACGATGAAGGCCTTCCGCGATGCGATCGAGGCAGGTGACTTCGACGGGGTCGGCGACTTGCTCGCCGACGATGTCGTGTTCCGCAGCCCGGTCGCGTTCAAGCCCTACGAGGGACGACCCATCGTCCACGCCATCCTGCGCGGGGTAGGACGCGTCTTCGAGGACTTCCGCTACGTCGACCAGGTCGTCGACGGCGACACCAGCGTCCTGATCTTCGAGACCCGCGTCGGCGAGGTGTCCGTACACGGCTGCGACATCCTGCACACCGACGACGACGGGCTGATCGACACCTTCACCGTCATGGTGCGGCCACTGTCCGCCGCCAACGCGCTGTCCGCCGCCATGGCCGCCCAGTTCGACCAGATCCAGGCCGAGGCGATGGCCGCGGCAACCGGAGAGAAGTGACATGAGCCAGTCCCCCTACCCCCACCTGCTGTCGCCGCTCGACCTAGGCCACACCACGCTCCGCAACCGCGTGATCATGGGCTCGATGCACACCGGCATGGAGGACCGTGCCAAGCACCTGCCGGAGCTCGCGGCCTACTTCGCCGAACGGGCGAAGGGCGGCGTCGCCCTGTCGGTCACCGGTGGCTACGCGCCCAACCGGCACGGCTGGCTGCTGCCGTTCGGATCTCTCATGACGAGCACGCGGCTCGCCGACAAGCACCGCCTCGTCACCGATGCCGTGCACGAGCACGACGGCAAGATCGCGCTGCAGATCCTGCACGCCGGACGCTACGGCTTCCATCCGTTCAAGCGGGCCGCCTCCTCGATCGCCTCGCCGATCACGCCGCTCGGTCGGCCCAAGGCGATGTCGACCAAGGAGGTCGACCAGACCGTCGACGACTTCGCGGCATCGGCCAAGCTGGCCCAGCGTGCCGGCTACGACGGCGTCGAGATCATGGGCTCCGAGGGCTACCTGGTCAACCAGATGCTCACCGCCCGCACCAACAACCGCACCGACCGCTGGGGCGGCTCGGCAGAGAATCGGATGCGTTTCCCGGTCGAGATCGTCGAGCGGGTCCGTGAACTCGTCGGCGACGACTTCATCGTCATGTACCGGATGAGCCTGCTCGACCTCGTCGACAACGCGCAGAGCTGGGACGAGACTGCCGAGCTGGCGCGTCGCGTCGAGGCAGCTGGGGCGTCGATCATCAACACCGGCATCGGCTGGCACGAGGCCCGCATCCCCACCATCGTCACGTCCGTGCCGCGCGCCGCTTTCGCGTGGACCACCGCGAAGCTCAAGGGCGTCGTGGACGTGCCCGTCGTCGCGTCGAACCGCATCAACACCCCGGAGATCGCCGAGCAGATCCTGGCCGACGGCCAGGCCGACCTGATCTCGATGGCCCGCCCGCTGCTGGCCGACGCGTTCTTCGTGCAGAAGGCCGAGGAGGGCCGCGCCGATGAGATCAACACCTGCATCGCCTGCAACCAGGCCTGCCTCGACCACACCTTCAAGAACCAGCGCGCCACCTGCATGCTCAACCCGCGGGCCGCGCACGAGACCGAGCTGATCCTGCTTCCGACCCACACGGCCAAGCGCATCGCCGTCGTCGGCGCCGGTCCGGCCGGACTCGCCGCCGCCAGCGAGCTCGCCCACCGCGGCCACCAGGTCGAGCTGTTCGAGGAGCAGCCCGAGGTCGGTGGCCAGTTCCGCCTCGCGATGCACATCCCCGGCAAGGAGGAGTTCCGCGAGACCCTCCGCTACTACACCCGGCGTCTCGAGCTCGGTGGCGTCAAGCTGCACCTCGGCCGACGCGCGACCGTGGAGGACTTGTCCGGTTTCGACGACGTGGTCATCGCCACCGGTGTCGAGCCGCGCATCCCGTCGCTGCCCGGCATCGACCACCCGAAGGTCGTGAACTACCAGCAGGTCATCCGCGACCGCGTGCCCGTGGGCGAACGAGTCGCGGTGATGGGCGCCGGCGGCATCGGCTTCGACCTCTCGGAGTTCCTGCTGCACGACTCCGACGAGTCGCTGGAGCACTGGATGGAGCGCTGGGGCGTCTCGGACGACGAGGACGACCGCGGCGGTCTAGCCACCAAGGTCAAAGCGCCGCCTCGCCGGCAGATCCACCTGCTGCAGCGCAAGACGTCCGGCCTCGGCAAGGGCCTGGGCAAGACGTCCGGCTGGGTGCACCGCGCCACCCTGAAGGACTCCGGCGTCGAGATGGTGCCGGGCGTCAGCTACGACAAGATCGACGACGACGGCCTGCACATCACCGTCGACGACGAGCAACGCGTGCTGGATGTCGACACGATCGTCCTGTGCACCGGGCAGGAGTCGGTGCGCGACCTGATCGAGCCGCTCGAGGCGGCCGGCACGTCCGTGCATGTGATCGGCGGCGCGGACGTCGCAGTCGAGCTGGACGCCAAGCGCGCGATCAAGCAGGCCACGGAGCTCGCTGCACGGCTTTAGGGGAATGGCCAGAGGTCCGGACGAGTTGAACCTCTAGCGTGAGCACTTCTCCCGTGACCCGAACGGCCGTCGGTCTGCGCAGTGAGCGCGGACCCGTCCTGATGGCAGTGATGCTGTCGACGGCGCTGGTCGCGATCGACGTCACTATCCTGGCCACCGCGGTGCCATCCCTGGTGGGCGATCTCGGCGGGTTCTCGCAGTTCCCGTGGCTGTTCTCCATCTACTTGCTGGCGCAGGCCGTCTCCGTACCGATCTACGGCAAGCTGTCCGACTTGTTCGGACGCAAGCCCGTCATGCTCACCGGCATCACCCTGTTCGTGGTCGGCTCCGCGCTGTGCGGCTTCGCCTGGAGCATGCCGGCACTCATTGCCTTCCGCGCCATCCAGGGACTCGGCGCAGGTGCCGTGCTGCCCATGAGCATGACCATCCTCGGCGACCTCTACACGTTGACGGAGCGCGCTCGGGTGCAGGGCTACGTGGCCAGCGTGTGGGGCGTCTCCTCTGTCGTCGGGCCGACGCTCGGTGGCTTCTTCTCCGACTACCTGTCGTGGCGCTGGATCTTCTTCGTCAACATCCCGATCGGCATCGCCGCGGCCACCATGCTGTGGCGCCGCTTCGACGAGCGGGTCGAGCGCAAGCGGCACCGGATCGACTACCCCGGCGCGGCGCTGCTCGCGGTCGGCGGCTCGCTGTTGGTGCTCGGCCTCCTCGAGGGCGGCATCCACTGGGCCTGGGACTCGACCACCAGCATCGGCGTGCTCACCGCCGCTGCGGTACTGCTGGTGCTCTTCGGATTCGTGGAGCGACGAGCGACCGAACCGATCCTCCCGCTGTGGATCTTCAGCCAACGCATCCTCAACGGCACCAACGCCGCGAGCCTGATCGTCGGTGTGCTGCTGATCGGCCTCGTCTCCTACGTGCCGCTGTACGCCCAGGGCGTCCTCGGTTCGTCGGCCCTGGTCGGCGGCTTCGCCGTGGCGACGATGACGGTCGGCTGGCCGATCTCCGCAGCGTTGTCCGGCCGGCTCTACATGCGCATCGGGTTCCGTGACACCGGTTTCATCGGTGCAGCTCTGCTCCTCGTCGGAACCAGCCTGCTGCTGACGGTCGGCACCGACAGCACCGTGCTCCACCTCGCCGTGGCCTCGTTCTTCGTCGGCCTCGGACTCGGTCTCATCGCCTCGCCGACGCTGGTGGCGGCCCAGTCGTCGGTGGGATGGGAGACGCGTGGCGTCGTCACGGGCACCAACATGTTCGCCCGTTCCGTTGGTAGCGCCGTGGGCATCGCCGTCTTCGGTGCGGTGGCGAACGCCGCCGTCGCGGGGCGCGGCGTGGACGTCACCGGCAGCCTCGAGCAGGTGCCGGCACCGGTCCTTTCACCCGCTCTGCATGACGTCTTCGTCGGGTCGGCCGTCGCCGGTGTCGTGATGCTGGTGGCCCTCGCGGTCGTGCCTCGACGCACCGATTTCGCTTCGAAGGAAGCGCCCACGGCTTAACATCGCGCTCGTGAGCACCGACTCGGGCGATGGAACAGGCGACAAGGTCGCGGCATGGCTCCTCTACCTGCTGCAGCTGGTCTACGAGCTGGCGCTCTTCATCCTCCTCATCTTCTCGGTGATGGCCGGCGACTCCTGCGGCACGGGCGTCGCCGAACCGCGCGTCTGCAGTGGGACGTACTTCGCGACGATCTTCTACGGGTTCGGGTTCGTACTCCTGATCGGCGCCATCGCGGTACCGGTGCTGATCGTCCGGGCGAGTCGGCGGCGCTGGCTGCGACCGATCCTGGGCATGGTTGTGCTGACCGTCGCCGCAGTCGTCTACGTCGGCCTGGTGTCGCAGTGAGCCTGCACGTCGTCCTGCTGCGCGCCGTCAACGTCGGCGGAGCGAAGCTGCCGATGGCCGAGCTGCGCGACCTGGCCACCGAGCTCGGCGCCACCGACGTGTCGACGTTCATCGCGTCGGGCAACCTCATCTGTGACCCGCCGAAGGACGTCAAGGCGTTCGGCGCAGCACTGGAGAAGGCGATCGAGGAGAAGTACGGGTTCTTCCGCGAGTGCATCATTCGCACGCCGGCCGAGCTGACGAAGGCACGCAAGAGCTACCCCTTCGAGGTCGACGACCCCAAGAACGGGCACATCGTGTTCCTGCTCGACCAGCCGACGAAGGCGGCTGTCACGAAGGCGAGAGACATCGAGACCGGCGCCGACCGCTGGGAGGTCATCGGATGCGAGTGGCACATCCGCTACGACCACGGCGCCGGTCGCTCCGACATGAAGACCGCCGCAATCGGCAAGGCCCTCGGCGTGCCCGGCACGTCGCGCAACCTCCGCACCGTCGAGAAGCTGATCGAGCTCGCGTCCGGCTGACCTCCGGCAACGCACCAAACCCAAGACCGGCTGACGCTTGGCTCGGCGCCTAGAGTTGCGTGGTGGTGACTACTGAGGTGATCGACGAGCGACAGCGCTCCGATCCCCCGAAGAGAATCACCTCGCATCCGCTCCGCGCCGACATCCAGGCGTTGCGCGCCGTCGCCGTGGTGTCGGTGGTGCTGTTCCACCTGTGGCCGCACCTGCTGCCCGGCGGGTTCGTCGGCGTCGACGTCTTCTTCGTGATCAGCGGGTACCTCATCACCGCGCACCTGTACCGCGAAGTGCAGCGCACCGGGCGGTTGAGGCTCGCGAAGTTCTGGGCAGCCCGCGTTCGTCGCCTGCTCCCGGCGTCGCTCCTCACGCTGCTGGTCACGGCGACCGCCGTGCTGATGCTCGTCCCGCGGAGCCGGTGGGACCAGTTCCTCTCCGAGATCATGGCGTCGGCGGGCTATGTGCAGAACTGGCTGCTGGCGTCCAACTCGGTCGACTACCTCGCCGCCGACAACGTTCCCTCCCCGGCCCAGCACTTCTGGAGCCTCTCGGTGGAGGAGCAGTTCTACGTCGCCCTGCCGCTGCTGATGCTCGCCGGCGTCGTCGCAGCCAGGCTCGCACCGATCCGCCGCACCCGCCTCATCCCGCTTCTACTCATCGCCGTGACGATCGGGTCGTTCGGCTTCAGCCTGTACCTGACGTCGGTGAATCCGGGAGTCGCCTACTTCTCGACGTTCACGAGGATGTGGGAGCTCGGCGTCGGCGGTCTCGCCTCGTTCGCGGCACCGGTGATCGCGAACCCGTCCCGACTGAGGTCCGCTGCACACAGCGCGCTGACCCTCGGCGGTGGGGCGGCGATCCTGGTGTCGTTCTTCGTCATCGACTCGCACACACCGTTCCCCGGCTATGCCGCCGCCCTTCCCGTGGTGGGCGCGGCAGCCGTGGTCCGATGGGGCGGTCCGACCTTCGCGACCACGCTCGGAGCCCTCCCGCCGGTCGCCGTGCTCGGCCGCATCTCCTATGCGCTCTACCTCTGGCACTGGCCGCTCATCATCCTGATCCCGTTCATCACCTTCCGTCCGCTGAACACCCCCGACAAGCTGGCGATCTTCGCGCTGGCGATCGCGATCTCGTTGGTCTCGACCCGGATCATCGAGGAGCCGCTGCGGTTCTCCTTCGCGCAACGGGTGCGGCCGGCCACGGTGCTCGTCGTCGCCGCACTGGCGATGGTGCCGCTGATGCTCGTGCCGGCCTACGGGAAGCTCGCCGTCGACCAGGAGCGAGCCGGCCACGTCAGCGAGACCGAACGGATCCTCGGTCAGATGCCCGCCTGCTTGGGGGCGGCGTCGATGGACCCGGAGAACCCCAACTGCGTCAACATGGCACTTCGCGACCTGGTGGTCCCGGATCCGGCCGACGCGATCAAGGACCGCACCAGCCACGAGGGCTGCAGCACTCCGGTCGGCCAGGCCGGGTTCGTCACCTGCACGATCGGGCCCAAGACCGGCTACGACCTCCACCTGGCCGCCGTCGGCGACTCCCATAGCCGCACCCTCATGCCGGCCTATGTGTGGATGGCCAAGAAGTACAACTGGCGGATCGACGTCACCACCCACTCGGGCTGCTACTGGACCACCGCCCAGCAGGAACGTGACGCCCGGCCGGCGTACCAGCGAGCCCTCTGCGACACCTGGCGGCACGATCTGGCCGCCCACCTCAACCGGCCCGGCGCCTTCGACGCCGTGCTGACGACGCACGCCAGTGCGGTGTCCATCGAGCCGCGCCGGCACCTGACCTATGAGCAGACCGCGGTGCGCGGCATGGTCGAGGCCTGGACGAAGCAGACGCCGCCCGACGTCCCCGTCGTCGCGATCCTCGACAATCCGCAGACCGCACCCACGAACACCCCCTGCGTCGAGCACTTCGAAACCGACCCGGCGCGGTGCGCGACGCCGCGCGACTGGGCCCTTCGAAGGTTCGACGGGAGTGCTGAGGCCGTCGAGAAGGTCGACAAGGCGCGCCTGGTCGACATGACACCGTTCTTCTGTGGGCCGTCGACGTGCCCGTCGGTGATCGGCGGCGTCATGGTCTACCGCGACCACACCCACCTGACCGCGACCTACGTGACGACACTCGCGCCGTACCTGGGCCACGCGGTCAGGTCGGCGCTCCGCAACCTCGACGTCTTGTAGGCCGACGCGCCACCCGCGACCTACCCTTGACGAGTGCGCGACCCGCTCCCTGCCGACATCGATCGGATGTCTCACGTCCTCGGCGATCGCCGCTGGCTCGTGCTGACCGGCGCCGGCGTCTCAACAGACTCCGGCATTCCTGACTACCGCGGACCAGACGCTCCCGTGCGCACGCCGATGACCTATCAACAGTTCGTCTCCGGCCCGGTTGCGCAGCAGCGGTACTGGGCTCGGACGCATCTCGGCTGGAGCCGCATCGGTGGCGCGGAGCCGAATGCCACGCATCGCCGGCTCGTCGAGCTGGAGGCCGAGGACCGGCTGTCCGGCCTGATCACGCAGAACGTCGACGGTCTGCACCGGCGGGCGGGACACCGCGACCTCGTCGAGCTGCACGGCCGCGTCGACCATGTGGTGTGCCTCGACTGTGGCGACCGGACCCGCCGGTCGCGCGTCCAGCGCCGGCTCGACCAGCTGAACCCGGGGTGGACCGCCCAGGACGTCCCGATGGCACCTGACGGCGACGCGATCCTGGAGGCGACGGAGGGCTACCGGGTCGCCGAGTGCGAGCTGTGTGGCGGCCGGCTCAAGCCCGACGTCGTGTTCTTCGGGGAAAACGTGCGCAAGGAGATCGTGGAGCGCTGCTACCAGCTCACCGACGGCGCCGAGGCGCTCGTCGTGCTCGGCTCCTCCCTGCAGGTGATGTCCGGCCTGCGGTTCGTCCGCCGCGCCCGGGCCAACGGCGTGCCCGTCGTCATCGTCAACCGTGGCGCCACCAGGGGTGACGACCTCGCCGACGTCCGCGTCGACGCCGGTTGTGCCGAAACGCTTTCCGCCTGGAGCGAGGTGGCGTCGCCAAGGCGTACGTTCGTGCCATGACCGAAACCCCACGTCCGCCCGAACCACCGAACCATCCCGGCGACACCGGAGGAGCCACGCCGCCTCCGCCACCGCCACCTCCGCCACCGCCGCCGCCGAGCGCGCCTCCCACCCCCACAGGCGGGTACCCGGTCACGCTGACGTTCGACTCCCCGGACAAGATCGCCCGCTGGCGGCCCTTGGTGCACTGGCTGCTGGCCATCCCGCACTTCATCGTGCTGTACGTCATCGGCATCGTCGCCGGCGTCCTCGCCTTCATCGGGTGGTTCGCCGCCGTGTTCACCGGCAAGATCCCGGACGGCATCCAGAAGCCGATCGCGATGTACATGCGCTACAACGCCCGCGTCACCACCTACGCGTTGTGGCAGCGTGAGGAGTACCCGCCGTTCGCGTTCGACGGTGCGTTCGCCGATCCCGGCGACGACGCCCGCATCCGGATCGACGTGATTCCGGCGATCGAGGGCCGCAACCGACTGACCATCTTCTTCCGACTGTTCATGCTCATCCCGCAGGTGTTCGTGTTGTTCTTCGTCTCGATCGCCGCGTTCTTCGTCGGGATCATCGGCTTTTTCGCGGTGATCATCCTCGGGCGCTGGCCGAGCGGCATGAACGACTTCCTGATCGGCTTCCTGCGCTGGAACACCCGCGTCAACGCTTATTGCTACCTGCTCACCGACGAGTACCCGCCGTTCAGCACGACCTGACGTTCAGCTGAGCTGGCGCAGCCGCACGGTCTCGGGAAGCTGCGCGAGCTCGGTGAGCACGTCGTGACCGACCGCCTCGCCGACGTCGGTGACGACGTAGCCGATGTCGCCACGGGTGGCCAGCGACTGGGCGTCGATGTTGACGCCGTGGTCGCCCAGCAGCCCGTTGATGGTGGCCAGGACGCCGGGCGCGTTGGCGTGGACGTGCGCCAGGCGGTGACGGGTGGTGTCGACCGGAAGGTTGATCTCCGGCATGTTGACGCTCAGCGACGTGCCGCCGAACGCGGTGTACGCGCGCAGCTTGGAGGCGACGAACCGTCCGATGTCCTGCTGGGCCTCCTCGGTGGAGCCGCCGACATGCGGGGTGAGGATGACGTTCTTGAGCCCGCGCAGCTCGCTCTCGAACGGGTCGCCCTGGCGCTTGGGCTCCACGGGGAAGACATCGACTGCCGCGCCGGCGATGTGGCCGGACTCGATGTGCGCGCGGAGCGCCACCGGGTCGACGGCGATGCCGCGGGAGAGGTTGAGGAACAGCGAGCGCGGCTTCATCAGGCTCATCTGCTCATCCCCGAACAGGCCGGCGTTGCCGGGACGCCCGTCGACGTGCAGCGAGACGACGTCGGCGCCTGCGAGCAGCTCCTCCATCGTCGAGCAGCGGCGGGCGTTGCCGAGGGCCAATTTGTCGTCGATGTCGTAGAAGATGACCTTGAAGCCGAGTGCCTCCGCGATCACGGACAGCTGGCTGCCGATGTTGCCGTAGCCGACGATGCCGAGCGTCCGCCCGCGCACCTCGTGGCTGCCGGCGGCCGACTTGTTCCAGATACCGGCGTGCATGTCGGTCGACTTCTCGTGCAGCCGGCGGGCCAGCGAGATGATCTCCGCGATGGCCAGCTCGACCACCGAGCGGGTGTTGGAGTACGGAGCGTTGAACACCGCAACGCCCTGGCGGGTGGTGGCCGGTAGGTCGATCTGGTTGGTGCCGATGCAGAAGGCGCCGATGGCCAGCAGGTCCGGAGCGGCCGCGAGCACCTTCTCGGTGATGTACGTGGTGGATCGGATGCCCAGCAGGTGCACGCCCTGAACGGCCTCGATCAGCTCGTCCTCGGCGAGAGCGCGGTCGACGGTCTCGACCTGGTAGCCCTTGCCGCGCAGGAAGGCCGCTCCGTCGGCGTGGATGTTCTCGAGCAGCAACACACGCACGTCGGTGTCCTCGACGTGCTCGGTCGGAAAGGGCTGCGTGGGCGTCATCGTCATCATGGTCACTCGGAGGTCCTCCGTCAGCGGCGCGGCTGCAGTGCTGCATTCTTGGGAGGGGCCCAGGCGAACGGTCCCGTGGTCATGGTCGTCGGCCGCTCCCCGGTGGTAGCCACCTCAACGCCAGTCGCGTCCGACGCCATCGATTCTACCGGCGTGTCCCATCACCCTGCGACGATGGGCACATGGCGGACGCACGGGACACCAGAGTCGACGACTACCTGCGGCCGCTGCCCGAGTGGCAGCAGGAGATCCTCGAGCAGGTGCGCGAGATCCTGCACGAGTCGGACCCGGAGCTCACCGAGACGATCAAGCGCACCGTGCAGCCGTACTTCGTGCTCGACGGCAACGTCGCCGCGTTCCTCGCGGCCAAGGACCACGTCAACGTGTTCGTCTACGACGGCGGCATCGTGCCCGACCCCGACGGACTCGTCACCTCCGGACACGACAACGCCACCTCGCGGTGCATCGCCTTCTGGGAGGGCGACGAGGTGCGGCGCGAACCACTGCTCGCCTTCTTCCGCCACCTCATCGCCGACAACCGGGCCGGTGGCTGGCGCAAGCTCACAGGCTAGACGTGCTCCGCGGGCCCGGGTGCACCGGCGGAATGATCGCGTCGAGCTCGACCTCGACCCGCCAGCGCGGATCGAGGAGCTGCGACACGACCACCATCGTGCTGGCCGGGCGGATGTTGCCGAACACCTCGCCGTGCACCGCGCCGACGGCGGCCGCGTCGGCGGTGTCGACGATGTACTGACGCGTCCGGATGACGTGGCGGGTGCCGCCGCCGAGCTCGGTCAGGGCGGCCAAGGCGATGAGCCAGCACCGACGAGCCTGGGTCGCGACGTCGGGATCGACGGTGCCGTCGGGCCATACCGGAGCCGTGCCGGAGACCGCCACGAGCTGACCGTCGCGCACCGCGCGGCTGAACCCGATGCGGTCCTCGAAGGGCGAGCCCGAGCGGGCGTGCTGGCGGCTCATGCCGGACGGTCGAGGTTGGTCAGACGCACCTGACCCTGGGCCACCAGACGGCCGTCCTGGTCGACGGACTCGGCGCGCCACAACTGCTGGGAGCGTCCGCGGTGGATCGGCGTGGCCGTCACGGTGATGACGTCGCCGAGCTTGGCCTGGCGGAGGAAGTCGCAGACGTTGTTGGTCCCGACGACCGGTCGTTCCTCCTTCAGCCACAGATAGCCGGCGAGACTCGCCGTCGACTCGTGCACCGCGCAGTAGATGCCGCCATGCGGGATGCCGAAGGGCTGCAGGTGCCGCTCGTCGATGGTGAACTGAACGACCACCTTGTCGCCGGACTGCTCCAGCCGTTCCACGCCGAGGAGACCGTCCAAGCCCGGGATGTCGCTCACACGCTGACTGTAGGCTCGCGGTTGAGCGCTATACCCCTAGGGGGTATACTTCCAGCATGACGACAGGACACACCACACCCGGGTACAGCGACGACAAGGCAGCCGTGCTCACCCGGCTCCGCCGCATCGAGGGCCAGGTGCGCGGGCTTTCGCGCATGGTCGAGGACGACACGTACTGCATCGACGTCCTCACCCAGGTCTCCGCCACCACCCGGGCCCTGGAGTCCGTCGCGCTCAAGCTGCTCGACGAGCACCTGGCCCACTGCGTCGTCGACGCCGCCCGCACGGGCGGTGACGAGGCCGACGTCAAGGTCCGCGAGGCCTCCGACGCCATCGCCCGACTCGTCCGATCCTGAAGGGGGAACCATGTCCAACACCCAGACCTATCCGGTGATCGGAATGACCTGCGAGCACTGCGTCGCCGCCGTGTCGTCCGAGATCGGCGAACTGACCGGCGTCACCGGCGTGAGCATCGAGCTCGTGCCAGGCGGAACCTCGACCGTCGCCGTCACGTCGGACCAGCCGCTGGCCGACGACGAGGTGGCCGCCGCGGTCGAGGAGGCCGGGTATGTCCTCACCTGACCTCGCGTCCCGGCAGATCGTCCGACTCGACGTGCACGGCATGTCGTGCACGTCGTGCGCGGCCCGGGTGGAGAAGAAGCTGAACAAGATCGACGGCGTCGACGCATCGGTCAACTACGCGACCGAGAAGGCCACCGTCGAGATCCCGCGCGACCTCGACGTGCAGAGGATCGTCGACGCGGTCGCGGCGACGGGATACTCCGCGAGCGTCCCGGGCGACGGAGACGACGAGCACCACGAGGGTCTGCACGGTGCCGTGTCGATGCTCCGACGACTGCGCGTCTCGGCCGTCCTCGCCGTGCCGGTGCTGGCCCTCTCGATGGTTCCGGCGTGGCAGTTCGACTACTGGCAGTGGGTCGTGCTCGCTCTCGCGACGCCCATCGTGCTGTGGGGTGCCTACCCGTTCCACTGGTCGGCCGTCCTCAACGCGCGGCACGGCGCCGCCACCATGGACACCCTGGTCAGCATCGGCGTCGGCGCGGCCTACCTGTGGTCGCTGTGGGCACTCGTCCTCGGCGAGGCCGGCATGCTGGGGATGCGCATGGAGTGGCGATGGTCCGCGCAGGGCAGCGGCACGAACGAGATCTATCTCGAGGTCGCCAGCGCGGTCACCGTGTTCATCCTCGCCGGTCACTACCTCGAGGCGAACGCCAAGCACCAGTCCAGCGCAGCCCTCCGGGCGCTGATGGACCTGCAGCCGGTGGTCGACATCGCACTCGGCGAGGAGTTCATCGTCCGGCCGGGCGAACGCCTCGCCACCGACGGTGTCGTGGTCGACGGCCGGTCGAGCGTGGACGAGTCGATGCTCACCGGGGAGTCCATGCCGGTCGAGAAGGTGCTCGGCGATGAGGTGACCGGCGCGACCGTCAACCTCGACGGCCGCCTCGTCGTGCGCGCCACCGCGGTCGGCGCGGACACCAGGCTGGCGCAGATGGTGCGCCTCGTCGAGGAGGCGCAGGAGGGCAAGGCTGAAGTGCAGCGGTTGGCCGACCGCATCTCGTCGTGGTTCGTGCCGACCGTCATCGTGCTGGCGGTGCTGACGTTCGCCACCTGGCTCGTGCTCGGCGGCTCCCTGCCGGTGGCGTTCACCGCCGCGGTGGCCGTGCTGATCATTGCCTGCCCCTGTGCCCTCGGACTCGCGACGCCCACGGCGCTGATGGTGGGCACCGGGCGCGGAGCCCAGCTCGGCATCCTCATCAAGGGGCCGCAGGTGCTGGAGTCGACCCGCACGATCGACACCGTCGTGCTGGACAAGACCGGCACGGTCACGACCGGCGAGATGATCGTCGTCGACGTGTCACCGGTGCCCGGTGGCGACGAGACCGAGCTACGTCACGTCGCCGCCACCCTCGAGCAGGCCTCCGAGCACCCGGTCGCCCGCGCGATCGCCGCGCTGTCCGAGCCCGGCGAGGTGACCGGCTTCGAGAACCACGCCGGCTTCGGGGTGAGCGGGATCGTCGACGGCCATACGGCCCGGGTCGGTCGCCCCTCCTGGATCGGCGCGGATTCGCCGGACCTCGTCGGCACCACCGTCGCGGTGGCCTGGGACGGCGAGGTCCGCGGCACCATCACGGTGGCTGACGCCGTCAAGGCGTCGTCGCGGCAGGCCGTCGCGGACCTGCGTCGACTGGGGCTCGAACCGGTGCTGCTCACCGGCGACAACCGCGAGGTTGCCGAGTCCGTGGCCCGCGAGGTCGGCATCAAGCGGGTCGAGGCCGAGGTGACGCCGGAGGACAAGCTGCGCACCGTGCAACGGCTGCAGAGCGAGGGACGGGTGGTCGCCATGGTCGGCGACGGCGTCAACGATGCCGCCGCGCTCGCGGTCGCCGACCTGGGCATCGCCATGGGTACCGGCACGGACGTGGCGATGGCGGCGTCCGACCTCACCCTCGTCAGCGGCGACCTCGCCACCGCGGTCGACGCGGTACGACTGTCACGGGCAACGCTGCGCACGATCAAGGGCAACCTGTTCTGGGCCTTCGCCTACAACGTGGCGGCCATCCCGCTCGCGGCGCTGGGCTTCTTGAACCCGATGATCGCCGGCCTGACGATGGCGTTCAGCTCCGTGTTCGTGGTGACCAACAGCCTTCGCCTGCGCCGCTTCCACTAGCCTCCAATCGTGGAACCTGTGCGAGAAACCGATGTGCCGGACGTCTTCTCGCCGGGCCGGATTGGGCCGCTCACGCTCCGCAACCGGGTGATCAAGGCAGCCACCTACGAGGGGCTGAGCCACGACTCGCGCGTCACGAAGGACCTCGTCGAGTTCCATCGCGCCTATGCCACCGGTGGGGTCGGGATGACCACCGTCGCGTACTGTGCCGTCGCGCCCGATGGCCGCACCGCCCCTGACCAGATCCTGTGGACCGACGAGGCCATGCCCGGCCTCAGGGTGCTCACCGACGCTGTGCACGCAGAAGGGTCCGCGATCTCGGCACAGATCGGTCATGCCGGGCCGGTGGCCGATCCGCGGGGCAACCAGCGACACGCCCTCTCGCCGAGCACGCGTTTCCCAAACCTGTCCGGCGGCGTCTCCCGCAAGGCGAAGCCCGCGGATCTGGACCGCATCATCTCCGCCCATGCCACCGCGGCGACCCGGGCGATCGAGGCCGGCTTCGACGCCGTCGAGGTGCATCTCGGCCACAGCTACCTGCCCAGTGCATTCCTCAGCCCGAAGATCAACCACCGCAAGGACGAGTTCGGTGGGTCGCTGGAGAACCGGGCCAAGTTCGCTCGTGGCATCCTGCGCGCGGTGCGGGACGCCGTCGGCGACCGGATCGCGATTCTCACCAAGCTGAACATGACCGACGGCGTTCGGGGCGGCATCACCGTCGAGGAGGCGACCCAGACGGCGCAGTGGATCGAGCAGGACGGCACCGTCGACGCCTTCGAGATGACCGCGGGCAGCTCGCTGCTGAACCCCATGTACCTGTTCAGAGGCGGGACTCCGATCAAGGAGTTCGTGAACGTGATGCAGCAGCCGGTCAAGACGGCGATGCGGTTCGCGGGCAAGCGCTTCATCAAGGAGTACCCCTACCGGGACGCCTACCTCCTCGATGACGCACGGAAGGTTCGGGCCGAGATCGGCCTGCCGATGATCCTGCTCGGCGGCATCACCGACCGGGCGTCCATGGATCTCGCCATGGGCGAGGGCTTCGAGTTCGTCGCGATGGGGCGGGCCCTGCTGCGCGAGCCCGACCTCGTCAACCGGATCGCCGCCGACGCGTCCACGCCCTCGCTGTGCATCCACTGCAACAGGTGCATGCCGACCAACTTCATCGGCACCCATTGCCCGATCATCGACGAAGGCAGCTCCCGATCGGCGACCTGGGGAACACCGGCCGGATACGCCTGACGACCAGCCGGTCGTGTTCACGCTGAGCGCAACGTCAGCCATGCCGTTCCGTGGATGCCCCGGCATACCATCGAAGACATGTCCAACGTGCTTGCCGTGAGCGGGACGGTGCTGTTCCGCGAGCGGATCGCGCTGCCGCCGGGCGGTGTGGTCACGGTCAAGCTCGTCGACACCGCAGGCGAGGTGCTGGCCGGCACAACCGTGGACGCTGTGAACGGTCCCACCGAGTTCACCCTTCAGGCCGACCCAGCCGATGTGGCCGACCCCCCGAAACTGCTGCTGTGGGCCCGTCTCCGTTCCGACGCGGGCGTGTGGGGCACCACCGACCTGGTGCCGGTCGCCGACGACTCCACCGAGGTCATCGTCACAAGGATCGACGCCTGATGGCCCGGCCAGGCGGCCCGGTCGTCACGCATCTGAGCGCCGAAGAGATTGCGGAGGCCGCCGACCAACCGGTGCTCGGACGCATCGCCGCGCTGCTGCGGCCGTACCGGGCCAAGCTCGTGCTCGTCGCCATCGCCGTCATCACGGGGGCGACGCTCAACTCGATCGTCCCGTTCCTCACCAAGGCGGTCTTCGACGACGCCCTGTTCCCCAAGACCGGTTCGCCCGACCTCGGCCTGCTCGGCTGGCTCGTCGTCGCTATGTGTGTCATCCCGATCATCGCCGCGCTCATCGGCATCGGGCAGAACTGGCTCACCTCCACCGTCGGCAACTCGGCGATGGCCGACCTGCGCAGCGAGCTGTTCGCCCACCTGCAGAAGATGGAGCTGGCGTTCTTCACGGCCACCAAGACCGGCGCCATCCAGTCGCGGCTGGCCAACGACGTGGCCGGGGTGCGCACGGTGCTCACCGACACGGCGACGTCCATCCTGCAGAACTCCGTCACCGTCACCGCGGCGTTCATCGCGATGGTGGTGCTGTCCTGGCAGCTCACCGTGCTGACCTTGATCCTGATGCCGATCTTCATCGCCGTCCAGATGCGGGTCGGCAAGCGCCGCCAGCGGCTGGCCCGCAAGACCCAGGAGTCGCTGTCGGAGATGACGGCGATCACCGAGGAGGCGCTCAGCGTCTCCGGCATCCTGCTCTCGAAGGTGTTCAACCGCGCCGACGCCGAGGTCGGCCGCTACCGCGACGCCAACCGCCAGCAAGCCAGGCTTCAGGTCGAGCAGGCCATGACCGGCCGGGCGTTCTTCGCCACGGTGCAGGCGTCGTTCGCCATCACGCCCGCGCTGCTCTACCTGGTCGCCGGTCTGATGATCAACGGCGGCACGTCACTCACCGCCGGCACGCTGGTGGCGTTCACGACACTGCAGGCCCGGCTGCAGATGCCGCTGCTGCAACTCATGCGGGTCACGCTCGATGTGCAGACGTCACTGGCGCTGTTCCGCCGCATCTTCGAGTACCTCGACCTCGTGCCGGCGATCACCGAGCGGCCCGGCGCCGAGACCCTCGACGGCTCCACGCTGCACGGCGAGATCGAGTTCCGTGACGTCTGGTTCCAGTACCCGGAGCCTCGCTCCCTCACCGGTACCGTCAACCGCGATCGTTTCGGCGACACCGGCATCCGCATCGAGCGACCGGAGGAGACCGCAGACCTCGACGATGAGCAGGGGTCGACGTCAGGCTGGGCCTTGCGCGGCATCTCCCTGAACGTCAAACCCGGCCAACTCGCGGCCATCGTCGGTCCGTCCGGCGCCGGCAAGACCACGATGACCTACCTGGTGCCGCGCTTCTACGACGTCTCCGAGGGCGCCCTGCTGATCGACGGCCACGACGTCCGCGACCTGACCCTCGGGTCGGTATCCGAAGCGGTCGGCATGGTCACGCAGGAGCCGTACCTGTTCCACGGCACCATCCGCGACAACATCGCCTATGCCAAGCCGGACGCCACGGCGGCGGAGATCGAGCAGGCTGCCCGCGACGCGAACATCCACGACCGCATCCTCGGCTTCGCCGACGGCTACGAGACCATCACCGGCGAGCGCGGCTACCGCCTGTCCGGCGGCGAGAAGCAGCGGCTGGCCATCGCCCGGGTGCTGCTGATGGACCCGCGCATCCTCATCCTCGACGAGGCGACGTCGGCCCTCGACACCGAGACCGAGCGGCTGGTGCAGGAGGCGCTCGAACGCGCCACGCACAACCGCACCACCATCGCGATCGCGCACCGACTCTCCACCATCCGATCGGCCGACGTCATCTTCGGCATCGAGGACGGCGTGCTGGTCGAGCAGGGCAGCCATGAGGACCTGCTCGAGGCCGGCGGCCTGTACGCGCGGCTGTACATCGAGCAGTTCGGGTCCGGCCAGATCGAGGCCCGCTTCACCGACGGGGTGCGGTTCACCGACGGCTCGCTGATGTGTGACCGCAACGACGACGAGCGCCGGGCCGACGTGTCGTTCTAGCTACAGGAGCTTGAGCGCCCGTTTGTGAGCCGCCTTGCCCAGCCTGATCACGGACTGGGACAACGCCAGCGACACTTGTAGTCCCGGCTCTTCGTAGACCAGCTCGGTCTCGACTCCGCCGGCACACTTCTGCCAGCTCACCTGGTAGTCGCCGCGGGCCGTCCCCTGGAACAGGATGCCCTCGGTCAGATTCTTCTTTCCTTCGTGGACCTCCACCAGTAGCGAGAAGTACTTGCACGCCTGCTTCTCGCTGAGCTTCTCGGATCCTCGGAGGATCTCCTTCTTGGCCGTCTGAAGTCGCTTCGAGTACTTCTGGTCAAATCGACCGGACAGGATGAGGTCGTCGATCCGCTTCGGCACGCCACGCACCCACAGGTCCACCGGTTGGCTGGTCACCTTGAGCGTGGTCGTCAGGGGCGTCGACAGCGTGTGGACCCAGGTGCAGACGAGGGCCCCCTTGGTCACGGGCAGCGGTGCGACGGTGTTGAGCTTCTCCCCGGCGATCGATCGCCGTTCCGCGGGGGTGAGCAGCTTGCAGCCCTCGGATTTCTTGGTCGTCTCGGTGTCGGGTGACGGCGACGACGCGGTCTTCTGCGGCTTGGGCGTGCGGATGGGCGTCTGCGGTTCTTCGCCGCCGCAGGCTCCCAGCACGAGACTGAGGACCACGGCGAGCGCGCTGAGGACGACCCAGGTGCGACGCATGCGGCGAATCTACCGAGGTGCCCTTGGCGATCGGCTCAGAGGGCCAAGCCGACGTACTTCGTCTCGAGGTACTCCTCGATGCCTTCGCTGCCGCCCTCACGACCGAACCCGGAAGCCTTCACCCCGCCGAACGGGGCCGCCGGGTTCGACACGATGCCCTGGTTGATGCCGACCATGCCGGTCTCGAGGCCCTCGTAGACGCGCACTACACGAGAGACGTCGCGAGTGAAGGCGTAGGCGACCAGGCCGTACTCGGTGTCGTTCGCCAGGCGCAGCGCTTCGTCGTCATCGGAGAACGTGAGGATCGGGGCGACTGGCCCGAAGATCTCCTCGCTCCGGACACGTGCATCGACCGGTACGTCGGCGAGCACGGTGGGCTCGAAGAACCAGCCGTCGCCGTCGACCGCCGAGCCTCCGGTGAGGACCGTGGCGCCCTTGCCGACCGCGTCGTCGACGAGCTCGGCCACCGAGTCGCGCTGCTTCTCCTCGACCAGCGGTCCGACGTCGACCCCGTCGTCGGTGCCGCGGCCCACGACGAGACCACCCATGCGGGCGGCGAGCTTCTCGCCGAACTCCGGCGCAACCGACTCGTGGACGATGAAGCGGTTGGCTGCAGTGCAGGCCTCGCCGATGTTGCGCATCTTGGCGAGCATTGCCCCATCTACGGCGGCATCGACGTCGGCGTCATCGAACACGAGGAACGGAGCGTTGCCGCCGAGCTCCATCGAGACGCGGAGCAGGCCCTCGGCACTCTGCTCGACCAGCCGACGGCCGACCTCGGTGGACCCGGTGAACGTGAGCTTGCGCAGCCGCGGGTCGCGGATGATCGGCTCCATGACGTCGCCGGTGCGCGTCGTGGTGACGACGTTCAGCACCCCGGCGGGCAAACCGGCGTCGGCAAGTGCCTGGGCGAGCCACAGCATGGTGAGCGGGGTGAGCGCGGCCGGCTTGACGACCATCGTGCAGCCGGCCGCGATGGCCGGGCCGATCTTGCGCGTGCCCATGGCCAGCGGGAAGTTCCACGGCGTGATCATCAGGCACGGGCCGACCGGCTGCTTCAGCGTCAGCAGGCGGGTGGCGCCGTTCGGCGCGGTGGAGTAGCGGCCGGCGATCCGCACGGCCTCCTCGGAGAACCAGCGGAAGAACTCCGCGCCGTAGGCGATCTCGGCCTTGCTCTCGGCGAGGGTCTTGCCCATCTCGAGTGTCATCAGCAGGGCGAGCTCGTCGGCCCGCTCGGTGATCGACTCGAACGCGGACCGCAGGATCTCCCCACGGTCGCGCGGCGGCGTGGCGGCCCAGTCGGGCTGCGCAGCCACGGCAGCGTCGAGAGCCGCGGCGCCGTCCGCGACGGTCGCGTCCGCGACCTCGACGAGCGCCTTGCCCGTCGACGGGTCGTGCACGGCGAACCTGCTCTTGTCCTCGGCGTCGCGCCACTGGCCGCCGATGAACAGCTGCGGTGGGACGCCCTCGATGACCGATGACTCAGTGGGGGTGCTCATGGTCGCGATGCTAGTCCCGGCCGGGGTGCGTCACACGAGGGGAATGAGTCAGACGACGCAGAACTCGTTGCCCTCGGGATCGAGCAGGACGACGTGGTCCAGATGGCCGTGCAGGACGTGTTCCTGGAGGATTGTCGCCCCGGCAGCGACCACCTCGTCGACCTTCGCCCGGATGAGCATCCGCCGGCTCTCGTGGTCGACATCCCGTCCGCCGGAGACCTTGAGGTCGAGGTGGATGCGGTTCTTTGCCGTCTTCGGTTCAGGGACCTTGAGGAAGGAGATCCCCGGTGAGACGCCGACCGGGTCGACGAGGGACGCCCCGTCGTCCCATTCCTCGGGAGGCACGTCGTGATCGACGAGCCAGGACTCCCAGGTGTCCCACCCGCGCGGGGGCGAGGCCGGCACGTAGCCCAGCGCCACGGCCCAGAAGCGTGCCTGCGCGGTGGCATCGGCACAGTCGAACGTCAGAGCGAGAACCAGGTCGGCAGACACGACAGCAGTCTGGCAGAGGGGGTCGTAGGGTCGGGCTCGTGACCGGCTGGGTGCTCCACGTCGATCTCGACCAGTTCCTCGCGGCGGTGGAGGTGCTCCGCCACCCCGAGCTCGCCGGCGTGCCGCTCATCATCGGCGGTCGAGGTGACGCCACCGAACGAGCGGTGGTGTCGACCGCGTCCTACGAAGCGCGGCAGTTCGGCGTGCGCTCCGGGATGCCGCTCAAGACCGCAGTGCGCAAGTGCCCGGACGCTGTGCTGCTCCCGGTCGACGGCCCGGTGTACACCGCGGCGTCGGCCGAGGTGATGTCGACGTTGCGCGGCCTCGAGGGCGCCGTCGTCGAGGTGCTCGGGTGGGACGAGGCGTTCGTCGGGATCGACACCGACGACCCGCAGGCCTTCGCCCGCCACATCCATGACGAAGTGCTGACGGCCACGTCGCTGCACTGCTCGGTGGGCATCGGCGACACCAAGGTGCGGGCCAAGATCGCCACCGACTTCGGCAAGCCGCAAGGCATCTTCACACTCACCCGCGACAACTGGTTCGAGGTGATGGGCGACCGGCCGACCGACGCCATCTGGGGCATCGGCAACCGCATCAAGGCTCGGCTGGCCGACCTCGGCATCGAGACCGTGCACGACTTGGCCGTCGCCGACGAGGCAGCGCTCATCGGCGAGTTCGGGCCCACGATGGGGCCGCACTTCAGTCGCCTCGGCCGCGGGGTCAGCAGCGCACGCGTCGACGACACCCCGTGGGTGGCTCGGGCCCATGGTCGCGAGACGACGTACCAACGCAACCTGACCGAGCCCGGTGAGATCGCCGCGGCGATCCGGGCGCTCGCCGACCAGGTGGTCGAGGACATCCGCCAGGAAGACCGGCCGTGCATGCGGGTCCACCTCAAGGTGCGGTTCGCGCCGTTCTTCACGACGACGCGGGTCCGCAAGCTCGCCGAGCCGACGTTCGACGCGGCCACGATCGCGGCAACCGCGCTGGAGCTTTTGGCCAAGCTCGAGGACGACCGCCCGATCCGGCTGTTGGGCGTGCGCGCCGAGATGGTCGCTCCTGACGGTGGTTACAGCTGATCAGGAGCACCCGTCGGTCCCCTGTCGATCACTCCGGGCGAAAATCGTGTTCCGGGTTGAGCTCCACCTCTCGCAACAACTCACCAGTCTCCGCCGCCGTGACGAACACATGCAGTCCGATGAGGAGCATCGTGACTGTCACCGAAGCCAGCTCTGGTCCCACATCCACCTCGTAGTCGCGATCATTGACCCGGATGCGGATCTGGCCCTCGTCGTCGACGCGGGTGTGGCGCGCGCTCTCCCACTCGGGGCCCTCGGGTGCCGAGGCCCAGCGGGCGGATCGACTCCGTCCCGTCGCGTGGCCGGCCTCCACCACGATGTCAACAGGGTCAGGCGCCGACCCCGGGCCCAGGTCCTCGGCTTCCTGTCGTGAGCGCTCGATATAGCTGGCCAACCTCCGCGCCATGGCGTCGTCGATCGCCACCTCTCGAGCCTCGGAGAAGGGATCAGTTTCGTCGGAGTCGCCGGCCTCCTCCAACTCCTCCTGAGATTCCGGGCTCGGCGTGATCGGCTCGCGCTGGATCGACTCGAGATACGGCTCGCTCGCGGACTCCGGAGCGTTGTGCAGGTCAAAGACGTTCCGCGCGATGTGAGCGACCGGACGACGGCGCCAACCCCTGCGCTGAAGGGCCATCGGCATCTGTGCGGTCGCGGCGCCACGCACGGCCAGTGTCGCTGGATCGTCGTCCAGGATCACCGGAAGCCCCAGCTCGACCGAGATGACCTGAGTGACCAAGGGGATCGATACGCTGCCACCGATCAGCAGCACTGCGTCCACATCCCCCGAAGCGTTGGTCTCGATGCTGGTCTTGAGCATGGCCACGGTCGCCTCGACGGTCCCGCGTACGACCTCGTCGAACTCGGAGCGAACCAACCGCAGCTCGGCGTTCGCTCCCGGAAGATCCGGTGTCAAGGTGGCCGCCGGACGTGTCGAGAGCTGCTCCTTGGCCTCCCTCACCTGCTTCAAGAGGGACTGGCCAGCCGCTGCAATCTCCGTGTTGCTGGACTCGAAACCGCGGCCGTCAGCGATCAGCCACCCGAGCACGTGGTGCATCAGCCGCCGGTCGATCTCGGTGCCGGCGTGGCCGGGCAGGACCGCGGGACGTCCGACCACGCAATGGACGCCGTCGACCTCGGTGAGGATCGTGGCGCTGCTCGACTCGGCGCCGACGTCCAGCACGGCGACGGTGGTGGGGATGCGGTGTCTCTCGCTGGCGGCGATGGCGCCGGCAACCGCCGGGGACACCATCCGAAATGGTCCGGATGCGTGAGCCTCGAGGGTCTGTTCCACCACCTCCCGCGCACGTTTCGACCACCAGTCAGGAGTCACGATCGCCACTGCTTCAGCCGGGATGCCGTCGAGCGCCGTCGCGATCGCCCGGACGTACGCATCATGAGGCGCGAGCGTGAGTACGCGACTGCCGTCGCGCCGAATCAGGGGAACGGTCGTGCCCACCCGCGCCGCCAGCTCGGGATCGATCGGATCCTCGAGGATGACCGGCGCGTCGATACCCGTGGCGACCTTCGCAGAATTCGACCCCAGGTCAACGGCGACGGTCATCCACGCTCCTCTCGGCTTTGGCGAGATGACGATATCAACGCAACCCGCTGCCGCATGCCTCGTTGGCGACCCCACGCGGTCGGTGCACTGCCCACGCGGAACGGGCTTCACCACCGCTCATGACCCCGCCACGTGCTGTTTTGCGACCGAAATGATCATTTCGTGAACTCGCGGACGGGCCGATCTGCATTCATCTATAGTGACATCGACGATTTCGGTGGGGAAACCAAAGGAGCATCACATGGTCGGGGTCACTGCTCTGCTCGACTTCATTCTTCGGCTGCTATCGGACCCGGAGCTGGCGGAGTCATTCGCCAACGACCCCGAAGGTTCCCTCGACGACCACGGGTTGAGCCAGATCCCGCCCGAAGCTGCGGCGAATGCCGTGCACTCGGTGACCACCCTGCTGGGCGGGGGCGGCGGAGGCGGAGCCCACTTCATCCCGGTTCCCCACTTGGTCGGGGTCCCCCACTACGTGCCGGTGCCGGTCGGGGGTGGGGGTGGGACGCCGCCTCCGGCGTCGACATCCGACATCCTGCAGACGTTCGTCAACAACTACTACGCCGACAGCATCACCACCAACAACGTGTGGGCCGGCGGTGACGTGACGCAAGCCATCGCGGCCCCCGGCGGTGTCGCGGTCGCCGGCGGTGATGAAGCCGAGGAGATCAACGTCGCCACCGGTGGGTCCGTCGCGATCAGCGGCGACGTCGAGGACAGTGGCGTCGCCCTGGGCGGCAGCGTCGCCGCGGGTGGTGACGTCGAGTTCGAAGGCAACGACGACGTCGTGATCGGCGACGGAAACGTCTCTGTCGACGGCGATGGCAACACGGTGGTCGGAGAGGATCAGGTCAACGTCACGGGTTCCAACGACGTCAACGTGGCCGATGACGGCTCGACCATCCAGGTCGCCAGCAACGGTGGAGTCAACGCGGGCGGCGACGCCATCGTCGACTCGAACGTCGCCGGCGACGATCTCGCCGTCGGAGCCGGGGCGGTCGCCGCCGACGGCAACGTCGCTACCGGAGCCGGTGCGATTGCCACCGACGGAAACGTCGCCAGCGGCGCCTACGCACAGGCAGCCGGTGATGACAGCAACCTCGCCAGCGACGACGACATCTTCAGCCCGACGGTGACCACCACCGGCGACGTCACCCTCGACCTCAACGACTCCGATGCAATCTCCTCCGGCAACAACTCCGTGGCAGCTGCGGACGGCGCCCTGGTGGCCACCGGCGCGGCCGTGGTCTCTCAGGACAACGACATCCTCACGAACACCACCAACGTCGGTGCCGGAGCACTGGTCGGCGGCCTGAGCCAGACGAACGACGTCGACTCCAACTCCGCCGTCGGAACCGGGAACGTGGCCGCGGACGACCAGTCGGTGGCGGCGGGCACCGATAGCGCCGCTGCCGGCTACACCGGCGGCGACGCCCAGGCTGCCAGCGGTGACGCGCAGGTCGCCGACAACGGCAGTCTCAACGCCGGGGGAAACGGAGTCATCGGAGACGGCGGAGTGGCGGCCAGCGACAGCACGGTCGCGTACACCACCGGTGCTGACTCCGATGCCGCGATCGTGACGAACGGTGGCACCATCGCTCAAGACGATGCAGCCGTGGCCGGTGGCGACGTCTACGACGACAATGCGAACGTCAGCTACGACGATTCCTTCAACGAGGACAGCAACATCACCCACGGCGACTCCTCGCCGGTGATCTCGGCTGTCGATGACGCTGAGATCGAGGACATCGACTTCGGCTGATGAGCACGCATGCCCCGGAACAAGACGTCTCCGGCCTGACCGGCATCCTGCAGGGACTGCGAGCGAACGCACGCGAACTCGATCGTGACGACCTCGCGAGCCGGCTCGACTCGTGGGTCGATCGACTGGACCAGCCCAAGGTGCGGGTCGTCGTGGTCGGGCCGTTCAATCAGGGCAAGAGCACGCTCGTCAACACCGTTGTCGGGGCGCCGGTGTGCCCGGTCGACGACATCTCCATGACGGCGATACCGATCATCATCGAATACGGCCCGGCCGCGGAGGCGGTGCTCACCTTCGACGTCCCCGGTGAGAACCGCACCAGCCGCGTACCCATCGACATCAACGACATGCGCAAGCACGTGATGGACCACGCCGCCAGCAAGGGCTCGCTCGATGGCGGGAAGATCCAGGTGGCTCTCCCGGCTGAACCGCTCCGTAACGGCTTGGTCATGATCGACACCCCCGGAGTCGGAAGTTCGGTGGCTCGGCACGCGGTGACGACTCTGGCCCTGTTGCCCTCCGCAGATGCGCTCGTCGTCCTCTCCGATGCGAGCCAGGAGCTCACCGAACCGGAGCTCAGCTTCTTGCGCCAGGCATCGACCATCTGCCCGATCGTGATGTGCGTGTTGAGCAAGATCGACCTGACGCCCCACTGGCGCGACGTCGAAGCGGCCAACCGACAGCACCTGGAATCAGCCGGGATCGACGCCACCATCCTTCCGGTATCAGCGAACCTCTACCGCACGGCGCTCTCGCTCGACGACGCCGACCTGGCCGAAGAGTCAGGCATCCCGCGGCTGATCGAACGGCTCCAGCGCGACCTCCTGCCCCGCGCCGTCCTGTCCTTGCGCGAAGCCGCGGCAATAGAGGCCTCGACCGTGAGCAACCATCTGAGCATGGCGCTTCAGGCCGAGCTGGAGACCCTGGTGCGGCCGGGTGAAGCGGCGCTGCTGGTGCAAACCTTCGAAGATGCACAGGCCACGGCAGCCGATCTCAACAAGCGCGCCTCCAGGTGGCAGGTTGCGCTGAACGATGGGTTCTACGACCTCCACAGCGACGTCGAGTACGACGTCCGCGACCGCATTCGGTCGGTGGGACGCGACGCCGAGCAGCTCATCGATGAGAGCGACCCCGCCGACACCTGGGAAACCCTGTCCCAGTGGTTGGCGGACGCGTTCGCCGAGGCGGTGGCCGACAGCTTCGTCTGGGCGTACGAGCGCTGCGAGCACGTGGCCACGACCGTCGCCGAGTCGTTCCGCCTCGACAGCGAGGTTTGGTTGCCGCAGGTCCCCTCGATCGACACGAGCGCCATGCTCGCGTCGGTCGCCGGCATCGACCCGATCCGGACGACCCGGATGACCGGCGCGCAGAAGGTCATCGGCGCCATGCGTGGTTCATACAGCGGCATCCTGATGGCGGGAATCATCACCACGTTGGCCGGCCTCGCCCTCATCAATCCGATCTCGGTGTTCGCGGGCGCCGTGCTCGGCGGGTTCTCGCTGCGGCAGGAAGCCGCGAACCGACTGGAGCGGCGTCGCAACGAGGCCCGCAACGCGATCCGTCGTGCGGTCGACGAAACGATCTTCCATGTCGTCAAGGAGACCCGCACGAGCCTGACGGACGTGAAGCGCGTGATGCGCGACGAGTTCGAGGAAGCCGCCGAGGAGTTCCGGAAGTCGCTGAACCGATCGGTCGAGTCCGCCAAGCGCGGAGCGGGCACGTCTGCCGCTCAGCGAGACTCTCGTACCCAGGCACTCACCGAGCGCCTCACGACCCTGCGACAGTTCGCCGACGCAGCCCAGGCGCTGGCCGCCGAACCGGGACCCCAGTGAGGTCCGCCTCCCTCGAACACGTCCGCGGACTGCTCGATCAGGCCCGCGCGGTCTATCGTGACGACCCGGAGACGACGGCTCGCATCGACGCCCTCCGCAGACGGGCCGATGAACCCTTGCGGGTCGCCCTCATCGGCACGGTCAAAGCGGGGAAGTCGACGCTGGTCAACGCGTTGCTCGGTGAGCAGCTCGCTCCGACCGACGCCCGCGAGTGCACGCGGATCGTCACGTGGTATCGCCACGGCAAGGCTCCGTCGGTCCGCGCCCGTCATGCCACTCAGGGCGAGATCCAGATTCGGACCCTCCGGCAAGGCGACCGTCTCGAGCTCGACCTGGGCCACTTGGACGCGAACGAGATCGAGTGGCTCGATGTCACCTGGCCGGCGTCTCCCCTGGAGGAATTCACGCTGATCGACACACCGGGGATGGCTTCGGTATCGACCGAGGTCGGCGAGCGCACGATCGAGTTCGTCACCCCCGAAGGAGGCGTCACCGTGGCCGACGCCTTCGTCTACCTGCTCCGGTCACTGCACGCGCATGACGTCGAGTTCCTCCGGACCCTCGGTGACCGCGCGGGTGGAGAGACGTCGATGGGTTCGATCGCCGTGCTGTCGCGTGCCGACGAGCTGGGCGCGGGTCGGTTGAACGCCATGGCTGTGGCGAACAAGGCCGTCGATCGGCTCCGAGACGACCCCACCCTCGAGGCCGCGTGCGAGACCGTCGTGCCGGTGGCCGGACTGCTGGCGCTCGCCGGTCAATCCCTGCGCCAGTCCGAGTTCACCCAGCTGGAGAAGCTGGCCGCGCTCCCACCGGACCGGCTTTCGGCGCTCATGGTCTCGACGGACCGATTCGTGTCGACGGAGTCCGACGACCTCCCGTCGCCCCGGGAGCGAACGAGCTTGATCCATCGGTTGGGCCTGTTCGGTATTCGCCTGGCGCTGGCGGTCATCCAGATGGGAGTGGCGGACGCAACCACGCTCGCCGACGAGCTCGTGAAGCACAGTGGGCTGGATGAGCTGAAGCGAGTCATCGACGTGCACTGTCGGGGCCGACATCCCCAGTTGAAAGCTCATTCCGTGCTCCTCGGCTTGCAGCAGGCCTTCGCCGATCAGCCCGTTCCCGAGGCCATGCAGCTGGCCGAAACGGTTGATGAGCTCCTGGCCGACCCCCATCCATTCCAGGAGATGAAGCTGCTCGGGCGCGTGAGCTCCTCGCGCATCGATCTGCGCTCCGACGACCGCGCCGAGATGGAGCGATTGCTCGGTGGCTCGGGCACCACCGCCAGCGAGCGACTCGGCGTCGCCGAGGACCTGCGGCACCATGCTCTCGCGGCCTTGTGGAAGTGGCGTGACTATGCAGCCAACCCGTTCTTCGACTCCGACACCGCCGATGCCTGTCGCGTGACGGCGCGCACCTGCGAGTGGATCGTCGCCGACCTCACCGTCTCAACTCTGGTCGGATGATGGACGCAGCGGGATGGGCCCCTGCCGCGTGACCGCCGTGAGCCACTTCCCGACACCGATCCAGTAGGCGATCAGGACCGCCAGGACGAGACACACTCCCTGAACCCACGCGCCGAGGTGGCTGAGCTGCCCGAGATCGCGCAGCTGCGCCGTGACCGCGATCAGCGGCACGTGGAAGATCGCGAACCACAACAGCGCGGTCCGCGCACCGCGCCGTTTGTCGAGCAGACGCACCGATGCGCGAAGCTCGGCGAGGGAGAACAGGATGCCGAATCCGACCATGACGATCAAAGCAACCAGGACGGCCACCCGTACGTCATCCGTCGAGTAGTCGGGTTGCGCGTCTGCCAGCTGCTTCTCGAGGTCATTCCGCACTGAGCCCCACCGTTGGTATGTCAGCACCACGGAGGGCACGGATGACAGGACGGAGACGAACGTCAGGATCGGGACCAGCGAGACGATCCTCGGGCGGGGAATCTGCGGCAAAGGCGGCAGCGCGCTCGTGACCTTGGGCCGGTCGGGATTCTCGTAGCGGCGCTTCGGCGCTTCAGGATCCGTCATGGGAGAGACGTTATCGAAGTTCGATGAACGAAGGATCCCCCGACTCACGTGGAGCCGGGGGATCCTTCGTGCATGCTGCTCAGTCGATATCGATGTCGTTCTCGAACTCGACATCCTCGATCTCGGAGTCATCGACGGCCGAGACGATCGGCGACACGTCACCGTGGGTGATGTTGCTGTCCTCGATGAATGAATCGTCGTACGTGACGAGCGCATTGTCGTCGAACCCGTCGCCACCGGCGACGAAACCGTCACCCTGAGCGATGTCTCCACTGCCGGCCACGGCTGCGTCCCCGGCGCCGGTGTAGGCGATGGTGTTCCCGTCGCCCGCGATGCCCTGGTTGCCCAGGACGCCGTTGTCGCCGGCGTTGAGGCTGCCGTTGTCCGAGACCTGCGAACCGACACCGGCCTGGGCGTCGCCGCCGGCGTAACCGGCTGCGGCACCACCGATGCCCGCGGCGACCGACTGGTCGTCTGCGGCGACATTCGCGATGCCGACAGCCGAGTTCGAGTCGACGGACACGGTCAGCGCACCGTTGTTGGTGATGGAGGCACCGCCACCGGCACCGCCGGCTCCACCGACCGGACCGGCTCCACCGGCTCCACCGAATCCACCGGCTCCACCGGCACCGCCGGCTCCACCAGAACCGCTGAGTCCAAGGCCCTGACCGCCGGCTGCACCTGCACCGCCGACTCCACCGGTGCCTGCACCACCAGGACCAGTGAGACCCAGACCTGTCGCGGCACCGCTGGCGCCACCGACCCCGGCACCGCCGGTCCCACCGGACCCGCCGGCTCCACCGCCACCGTTGGCTCCACTGGCGCCGGCGGCTCCACCGGCACCGCCGGCGTCGCCGTCACCGCCGGTACCGCCGTCACCGATCGCGCCGCCACCGGCACCGCCGCTACCAGCGGCGACGTCGCCGAAGCTGATGCCCAGCGCGTCGTTGTCCTGCGACACGATCACCGCGCCACTGGCGATCAAGGCGCCGTCGCCGGCGGCATTGGACTGGTTGCCTGCGGACAGGGCGTCGGAGTCGTCGAAGTCGATGTCGATGTCGCCGAGGTTGACGGTCACGTCCACGGTCGCGACGTTGTCGCCAGTGGTCGCGTCCCCGGTGTCACCGGTGTAGCCACTGGAACCAGCTGCGCCGCCTGCGCCGGATTCGCCTCCGGTGCCACCAGCTGCACCAGCACCGCCGGCACCACCCCCGCCAGCACCGCCCGTGCCACCCGCCGTTTCGCCGCTCGTGGCACTGCCACCCGTCGCGGAACCACCCGTGGCAGGACCGCTGGAAGCGCCGGGAGCACCGGGGCCGCCGGTGGCGTCGAGACCATTGCCGTCGCCGCCGTCACCACCGGCACCGCCATCACCAGTAGTGGCGGCACCACCGGTGGCATTACCACCCGTGGCCGAACCACTCGTCGCGGCTCCGCCGGCCGCACCCGTGCCGGCGGCACCGTTGGCACCGGAGCCGCCCTCGCCTCCTGCGCCGCCGTCGCCAGTGGACCCGCCGGTTCCGCCTGCGCCGCTCGAGCCGCTGGCACCGGTAGTCGCCAAGCCGGTGGTCTGGGTGATCGGAGCGAGCGTCACCGGTGCGGACAGGGTGATCGCCGGGGTGAAGTTGTCGTCGTCCTTGACCAGGTTGCTGTCCTCGCCGGCCGCCTGCGCGTACGGGCCATCGGCCACCGGGCCATCGGTCGCGACCGAGTCAGTGCCAATGGCCACATTGCCGTCGGCGGCCACTGCGGTGCCCAGGTTGTCAGCGATGGCGAGGTCGTCGCCGGCGATGTTCGACTCATCGATGGCGTTGCCGTTGAGGGCGTTCTGGCCGCCATTCTCGGCCTCCTGGATCACCGAGCCGTTGGTGGCGACGTTGGAGCCGGGCGAGTCATCGAGGTTGATCTGGTCGCCACCGACCACGTCGTTGCCATTGCCGTTGATCTCGATGTTGCCGTTGCCGATGGTGATGTCGCCGTTCTCCTCGAACTCGATCTCGTCACCTGCGGCGACACTGCCCGCGTTCGCGATGCCGCTGTCCTCGACTTCGCCACCCACGGCGATCGAGCCGCCAGTAGCCGCAGTCACCTCTTCGACTTCCTCACCGGCGATCGCGACCCCACCAGGACCTGCGAAGGCCTGAGTCACCTCGTCCTCGGTCCACACGTTGCTCGTGATGGGGTGATCGGCGTAGAAGCTCGTCACGAAGCTGTCCAGGAGCGCCCCGGCCGTCAGGCCCGGGATGAGCGCGGGAATCGCGATCGATGCCACGCCACTGGAGTTCAGCAGCGAGGCAGCGTTGTTGATCTCCGAGGCAACGACGGTGATGTCGACCTGGTTCAGGTCGATCCCGTCGATCGTTCCGTCCGGGTCGGACAGGAACGACTGGGCGAGCGCGGGGTTCGCGAGCAGTTGCAAGATGTAGTCGAACAAGCTGGTGGTCGCGGGCATGTCGGTGGCTCCTTGTGATCATGAGGCGGTCGTACGACGCGCCAGTTCGATGTTAGGAAGGTGCACGAGCCGCTCCATCGGGGTCTGGGCCGCATCCCCGACAGCGGCCGTTCGGGTCCGGAGGATAGGGGATCTGCCTCAGAAGACCGTTCGCCCCTAGGGGATCACGGATTTCGGCGAAACATGCACCTAGGGCTTTGGTCGCTGCTACCTTGGCGGCGGCTGGTCATCATCGGGGATGACCTGACAGCGGGGAGGCCGCGACATGAGCGTGGCGGAAGCCGAAGAGGCCATCGCGCGGGGCGATCACGATGGCGCACTGCGCACCCTTGAGCCCGTTTTGACCGATCTTGGCCATGCCGAGTTCGGATCAGCGGCGCGGATCGCTGCCGCCATCCACGCGCACCGCGGAACCCTGAACAGGAGTGCCGAGCTGCTTCAGCGGGTGTCGCCGGAGTCTCTGGGAGATGCCGCGGCCCAGGGAGCAGTTGCCCTCATCGGGATCGGCGACATCGCCACCGCCGAGCGCATGCTCGCCGCGAGCCCGAGCGGTGGGCCGACCGCAGCGTCCGCCGGCTGGCGGTTGGCCATGACGGGGTTGGTCCAGAGCGTCCGGGGCGACGGCGTGGCCGGCCTGCCACCGCTGTTGCAAGCCGTCACCGCACTGGCCCCGGTCGGCCGTGACAGCGTCCTGCTCGAGTCACCCGCCGCGTTGGCCGCGTTGACGGCGCTCCACCTCGGTGAACTCGATCTCGCCGAGTCCGTCCTCCGGCGCGCCGCGGCAGCTGAACTCGGCGGCCCGCTGTTCCGGCTGCGCCACCAGCTCCTGCTCGCCTGGGTCGCCATGGCCCGCGGCGACATGGCCGGGACCGCCGCGATTCTTGAGTCGGCCGGCCAACCCCCCGCGGACGACACGCGGGACCTCTATCTCGTGCATGCGATCCGCGTGGGCATCGCGCGACGCGCGAGCGACACCGGCGCGCTGGCCGACGCCTGGGCGGAGGCGCGGACGGCGGTGGCCGGGATGTCCGTCGACCTCTTCCACCTGCTGCCCCTGGGCGAACTCCAGGTGGGCGCCATGCGCATGCAGGACGAGCACTGGTTGGCGCCGCAGCTGCAGGAAGCCGAAGCGGTGCTGGGCGGGCTCGGGAATCCCGCCCTGTGGTCGACGGCCTTCCACTGGTACGGCGTGCAAGCGGCCATCGTCAGCGACCGGCCCGACGCGCTGATCCCCCACGCGGACGCGATCAGCGAGGCTGCACGGGTGAGCCGCCACGCCCAGACCTTGGCCGCGGCCGGGCGCACATGGATTCGCGTGCTGCGACGCGACATCGACGCTTCAGCCATCAATCGGGCCGTCGAGGGCCTGAGCGGCATCGGTCTGAGATGGGACGCCTCCCGCCTGGCGGCACAGGCCGCGCTGCACACCACTGATCGGCGGGTGAGCCTCGACCTTCTCAACCTGGCGCGCGCTGCCCACAGTGGTGACCGGTCGAGAGCGTCGGCCACACCGACGCGCTCGAAGTCCAGCCAGCTCACCGACCGGGAATGGGAGATCGCTCGCCTGGTGGTGCAGGGCATCGGATATCGGGAGATCGGTGAACGTCTGTTCATCTCTCCACGGACCGTGGAGCACCACGTCGCCAGCGTTCGGCGCCGACTGGGGTCGACGAATCGGGCCGAAATGGTCGAGACCCTCCGTCGCCTCCTGGCCGGATCGAGCACCGACGGCGGGGCGTGAGCCGAGGGCCATCTCCTACCCGGCGGTGCGGCGTGCCTTGAGATGGGTCCAGACGAACCAGGCCACGGCAGCAACGCCCAGGATCACGATCGCGTAGGTGAGCACGTGCGCGTACTTCTCGACTGAGGCCCAGTTCTCGCCGAGCTGGTAGCCGGCAGTGATCCAGATGATGTTCCAGATCAGGCTCCCCGCGGCGGTGTACGCGCTGAACCGGAGCAGGCCCATCCCCTCGACCCCGGCCGGCACCGAGATGAGGGCGCGAATGCCCGGCACGAACCGGCCGAAAAAAACCGCGCGAGCATCGTTGCGCGCGAACCACGCTTCGCCCTTGTCGATGTCGTGCGCCGTAACCAGTGGGGCCCAGAGCAGCACTTTGCGGGTGCGGTCGCGGCCGAACGCGCTCGAGAACGCGTACAGGGCGAGGGCCCCGACAAGGGAGCCGATCGTCGTCGCGATGATGACCGGCACCAGCCCGAAGTTGCCCGGGATGCTGGCCGTGAAGCCGGCCAGCGGCAACGCCACTTCGCTCGGCAGGAAAGGGAAGAACGTCTCGACCGCGAGCACCAGTCCGGCGCCGACCAGGCCCAGCCGACCCATGATGTCTGCGACCAACCCCGTCAGTCCGTCGGTCGGCACGCTCGACCCGTCGGCCACGAGCTGGGCAAGTATCGTCACGGCTCCGAGCGTAACGGCCTGCGGCAACGGTCAGTGAGACCGCCGGAGTTCCCGAGCCCGGGCCACGGCGAGCAGGCCCACGACGGCCGTGAGCACGATCAGGACGACGCCCCACCAGAACGACGCAGGGGTCATCGAGTCGTTCGTCATGTCGCCGTCAAACAACCCCGCGAGCACACTGATCAGGCAGATCACACTCAGGAAGACGGCCGCGACGCGACCGAACGTCGGCCGCACGGTGCGTGCCGCCAGCCCGGCCAGGACGAGCTCCGCGGCCACCATCGGCAACGGCACGAAGCCCATGATGTCGAAGCCCCACACCTTGCCCCGCTCGGTGATGCCGGAATCCACGGCGAGGAAGACACACACCACGTTGGCGGCGATCAGCGCCATGAGGGCGAGGAGGAGGCGTCGGCCGGTGGTGCTGATGGACGTGACGCTCCTCAGAAAAATTCACCCGCGGCGGCCCCGGGCGGCTCGGCCGACCGGGCCATGGGGGTGAAGCGCGAGTAGTGGCCCTGGAAGCTCACCGCGACGCGGTTGACCGGGCCGGAGCGGTTCTTGGCGACGATGATGTCGGCCTCGCCCGGCCGGTCGGACTCGCCGTGGCCGTGTGCGTCGGGCCGGTTGAGCAGCATGACGATGTCGGCATCCTGCTCGATGGATCCGGACTCACGCAGGTCGGAGAGCTGCGGGGTCTTGTCGGTGCGCTGCTCGGAACCACGGTTGAGCTGGCTGATGGCCACCACCGGGATCTCGAGCTCTTTGGCCAGCAGCTTGATCTGGCGGGAGAACTCCGAGACCTCGACCTGGCGGTTCTCGACGCGCCGGCCAGACGTCATGAGCTGCAGGTAGTCGATGACCAGCAGGCCGAGGTCGCCCTTCTTCTTGATGCGGCGGGCCTTGGACCTGATCTCGGGCATCGTCATGTTGGGTGAGTCGTCGATGATGATCGGCGCACCCTGGACGCGCGGCATGACGGAGCTGACGGACGTCCACTCCGGGTCGGTCATGCCGCCGCCGCGCATGTGCTGGATGGCGACCTTGGCCTCGGCAGAGAGCAGCCGCATGGCGATCTCGGCGCCGGTCATCTCCAGCGAGAAGATCGCCGAGGGCACACCCTGCTTGATCGACGCGGCCCGGCAGAAGTCAAGTCCGAGCGTTGACTTGCCGACGCCGGGACGGGCGGCGATGACGATCATCTGGCCGGGGCGGAACCCGGTGGTGAGGCGGTCGAGCTCAGGAAAGCCGGACCCGAGGCCGGCGATGTCGCCGCGCCCCTGGTGATCATCGATCTCCTGGATGGTGAGGTCCATGAGCTCGGCGACGGTGTGGTAGTCGTCGCTGCCGCTCGCGCCGTCGACGTCGAGGACCTCCCGTTGGGCCCGGTCGACGACGTCGGCGATCTCGCCCTGCTCGGCCCAGCCGAAGCTGGCGATGCGGTCGCCGACCTGGATGAGGCGCCGCAGGATCGCCTTCTCGCGCACGATCTCGGCATAGAAGTCGACGCTCGCCGCCACCGGGACGCCGGCGACCAGCGTGTGCAAGTAGGGCGCACCTCCGACCCGGCCGAGCTCACCCCGGCGCGTCAGCTCGGCGCCGACGGTGATGGCGTCGACAGGCTCACCGCGGTTGGCGAGGCCGACGATCGTGTCGAAGATCAGCTCGTTGACCGGTCGGTAGAAGTCGCGGCCCTGGAGGACGTCGACGGCCGGGTCGATCGCGTCCTTGGACAGCAGCATGGCGCCGAGCACGCTCTGCTCGGCCGCGACGTCTTGTGGTGGGACTCGTGCGCCGGATGCTTCCTCGTCGGTCCCGGGACCGGCCGCATAGAGATCCGCCACACTCACCGCACCCGCACCCCTTTGCACATCAGCCACGCTAGTTGTCGGGTCGGACAACCTCGTCATCTCGCCCTGGACACCGGGCCTCGACGCTGGTTACCGACGCGTCACACTAGGCCGGTGGGACGACGACATGAAAGCCCGCGGCTCACAAGGGGTGTGCACAACACTGCGCACGCTGTGGAAATCGCCGCCGACGATGTGCACAGCCGGTGGATGGGCGTGTGGACGGACCCTCCAAAAGGCGGTCCAAATGGAGGTTGACCTGCGGTTACGCACTGCACACCGTGTGGAGCGAAGAAAGATTTTGGGACATATAGTCCTTTGTGACTACTCGTGACTAGGCCGTCGGGCGACAAGTCGACATCCGCGACCCGCATGTGTATCCACAGGTTGCGAGTCGCCACATGAGGGGCTTCGACGACCTCGATCGACGCATCTTGGCCGTCGCCGTACCGGCCTTCGTCGCCCTCGTCACCGAACCGCTCATGCTGCTTGCCGACACGGCGATCATCGGCCACCTCGGCACCACTGAGCTGGGCGGACTGGCGGCAGCATCGGTGGTGTTGACGACCGTCGTCGGACTCTGCGTGTTCCTCGCCTACGGCAGTACCGCCGCGGTCGCCCGCCGGCATGGTGCGGGCCTGGAGTCCGAGGCGTACGGGCTGGCCGTCGGCGGCCTGTGGCTCGCCCTCGGCCTCGGCGTCGCGCTCGGACTCGGCACCGCGGTGACGTCGGACCTGCTCAGCGGGTCGCTGTCCAGCTCGGACGCGGTCGCCGCGCAAGCCGACCGCTACCTCGTGATCTCCGCCGCTGCGGTGCCCGCGATGCTCGTGGTGCTCGCCGCCACCGGGGCGCTGCGCGGGGTGCTCGACCTGCGGACGCCTCTGCTCGTCGCCGCCGTCGCGAACGTGTTGAACGTCGTCCTCAACTTGGTGCTCGTGTACGGGTTCGACCTCGGCATCGGTGGCGCGGCCACCGGCACGGTGATCGCCCAGTGGGTGGCCGCGGTCTGGCTCGGCGTGGTCGTCGTGCGCCGCGCTCGGACCGCACGTGCGTCGATCCGCCCGAAGGTCGGTGCCATCGTCCGCGCCGGGCGCGACGGAGTTCCGCTGCTCGTGCGCACCGCTACGCTGCGGGCCTCGCTGGTCCTGGCCACCGCGGTCGCCGCCGATCTGGGCGACGTGCCGCTGGCCGCCCAGCAGGTCGCGACGTCGGTGGTGACCTTCCTTGCGTTCGGGCTCGACGCGATCGCGATCGCCGGGCAGGCCCTGACCGGCCGGACGCTCGGCGCCGGGGACGCCGCGGGCACGCGGGCGCTCACCCGGCGCATGGTCGCCTGGGGCATCGGCACCGGCTTGGTCGCGGCCGTCGCCCTCGCCGCCGGCTCCCCGCTGCTCGCACGTCTGTTCACGCCCGACACCGCGGTGCAGGATGCCCTGGTGCCGGCGCTGCTCGTGGTCGCGGTCATCCAGCCGCTGTCTGGCGTCGTCTTCGTGCTCGACGGCGTGCTGATCGGCGCCGGCGACGGCCGCTACCTCGCCTGGGCGGGACTCGCCGTGTTGGCCGTATATGCTCCGTTCGCGCTGGCCGTTGGGGCGCTCGACGCCTCCTTCACCTGGCTCTGGGTGGCGTACGGCGCGTTCATCGCGGCTCGCCTCGTGACACTGTGGCTCCGGCAACGAGGCGACCGGTGGATGGTTCTGGGTGCTTAGGCTGGAACCGTGGAGACCGTGGAGTACGCGCCTGGCCGCTTGGCCGATGTCCATGCCGGCTCGACAGCCGGACACGTGCTGCTGTGGCACGGACGCGGGCCGAACGAGCGAGGCGTCCTGACCACGCTCGCCACACTGGTCACCGAGCGCGGCCCCACGGTCGTCGTCCCCGACTGGAACTCGGAGGCCGACGACGGCGGTCGCGCCGACCTGCTCCGATCGCTCCGGTTCACGCGCGACATCGTCGAGAAAGGGGCCGACGATCCCGACTCCCTCGTGCTGGTCGGCTGGTCATTGGGTGGCACGGCGGCGGCCGGTCTCACGATTCACGCCCGACGTCTGGGCGTCGGCGTCGCGCGCACGGTGTGCTTGTCCGGCGGCTTCGTCGCGCCCGACCCCATCTCGGGCGGGGTGCTCGGCGGTCACCTGCCGAGCCCCGACCCGTCACCGTTCACGCTGATCCACGGGATCGCCGACGACATTGCGCCGGTGGCGATGTCGCGCGCCTTTGCGCAGGTCCTTGAGCAGTCGCAGTGGCCGGTCGAGCTGGTCGAGCTGCCGACCGAGCACTTCGGCATCGTCGGCACGTCCTACGACGAGGCGAGCGACACCTGCTTTCCCGCGATGGACGAGCCCACCCTGGCTGTGGTCACCGCGGTCGCCGACCGCATCGTCGCCCCCTGACCGGGGATCACTTCTTCGAGCGGTAGCCCACGGTCGTGAAGTCGGGCTGCTCGAAGGTGGCGGCGCCGAAGTTGACCAGGCCGGGACGAACCACCGCGACGTCGGGAACCACGCTCAGTGGGATCACGACGGCCTGACGCAGCAGTTGCGCATCGAGGTCGTGGATGAGGTCGGCCCGCCGGTCGTCGTCGAGCGTCCTGCCCGCGTCGTCCCAACGGCCTTTCAGCTTCTTGGTGGCCATGCCGGTGAAGTTCTGTGGCGAGTCGACCGGCCGGAACCGGCGCTCCGCGGCCTCCACCGGGAACGCCGACGCGGGCCAGGTGAAGGTGACGAGATCGAAGTCGAGCGGCACCACGCGGTCGCGGAAGAATCGCGCCGCCTTCACCGTGGGCGTCTTGACGGTGATGCCCACGGCCTCGAGGTCGCCGGCGATGGCCTTGACCCGCGCTTCACTGGTGGGGGTGTCGGAGGGCACCGGGAGCGTGAGGGTGAGCGGCTTCCCCTTTCGCGTGGCCTTGCCGTCCACCTGCTGGTATCCGGCCTTCTCCAGCAGCGCCCGAGCCTCTTTCGGCCCCGACGTCAGCTCACGCGCTGCGACGTCCCGGTAGCCGCGTTGCCCCGGCACCAACAGCAGGCTGCCGGCCGTTCGCCCGGGTGCATCGACGCCCTGGCCGGCGGCCGACGCCAGAGCATCGCGGTCGATCGCGGTCGCGACCGCGCGACGGACGTCGACGTCCTTCAGCGGTCCGCGACCGCCGTTGAGGGTGAGGTGCGACCACATGCCGCCGGCGGCCCGCTGCACCGTGCCTTCTTGGGCGACGTCGTCGTACGTGCTGCCATCGACCGAGACGGCGTCCAGCTCGTCGGCGGCGAACGCCTTGGCCTGCACGGTCGGATCGGCGATGCGCCACACCACCTGATCCAGCCGGGGCTTGTGACCCCACCAGCGCGGGTTGCGCTTCTCGGTGATGGTGCCGGTCTTCTGATCGACGGACGCCACAGCGAAGGGCCCGTTGGACGGCACCGCCTTGGCGCGGAAGCCACTGTTGAACGCCTTGGGCTTGGTCGAGATGTCGGCCGGCAGTCGCGGATAGATGTACTGCGGCCAGTCGGACCGCGGCGTGCTGAACGTGACGGTGTACTCGAACCGGTCGGTGCCGCGCTTCACCGAGGCGATGTCGTCGAAGCCGTCCGTGGAGGCCACCTCGAGGCCGCTGACATCGCCGCTCATCGCACGATGGAACGCTGTCATGTCCTTGGCGGCGATGGGCGTGCCGTCCTGCCAGACCGCGTCCCGATTGAGCTTCACCCGCACGGTGAGCGGCTTTTTGTCGACGACGTCGACCGACCGCGCGTAGTTGGTGTCCACTCGCCAGCCGCCGTCGGTGGTGATCCGCACGGCACTACCAGTGGTGGGCGCCAGCACCTGCGCGGTGCTCGCTCCCTCGCCGTCGGCCTGGGCCGGGTTCAGGTTGTCGGGCCACACGCTGACGGCGACGCGGAGCTTGCCTCCGCTCGCCACCGAGGCCGCCGGCGCCCGCGTCCATGCGGTCGTGGGCAGACCTTTGGACGAGCTCGCCGACCCGCTGCCGGACTCGTCGCCGCCGAGCCACCAGTAGCCACCGGCCAGCACGATCGCGACCGCCACCAGCGCGGCCACCGCCACGAAGGCGCGAGGGATGACCCGGCGACGGGGTGCTGCGTGGCGATGACTCATGTCGGTTCCGAAACGACACAGGGCCCAGGGAGTAACCCCGAGCCCTGCGTTCGATCGGTACTTACTTGGACGGCACCACGTTGAGGCGCACTGAGGCGCTCACCTCGGGGTGGACGCGGACGGCCACCTCATGGGCACCCACGGACTTGATCGGGTTGCCGACCTCGATGCGTCGCTTGTCGACCGAGACGCCGACAGACTGCAGCGCATCGGCGATGTCGGAAACGGTGACCGCGCCGAAGAGACGGCCGCCCTCGCCGGCATGCGCGCCGACGTTGATCGGCTCGGCCTCGAGCCGGCCCTTGATGTTCTGGGCCTCCTCGAGGTCGTGCACGGCGCGGGCGTCGCGGCCGGCCTTGATGGACTCGACCTGCTTGGCGGCACCCTTGGTCCACCGGATGGCGAACTGGCGCGGCAGCAGGTAGTTGCGACCGAAGCCGTCCTTGACATCGACGATGTCGCCAGGCTCGCCGAGGTTGGAGACCTCGTGCGTGAGAATGAGTTTCATCTGCGTCCTGCTTTCAGCGGGTGCTTGAGGTGTAGGGCAACAGCGCCATCTCGCGGGCGTTCTTGATGGCCTTGGCGATGAGGCGCTGTTCCTGCACGGTGACACCGGTGACTCGGCGGGCGCGGATCTTGCCGCGGTCCGAGATGAACTTGCGCAGCAGCGCAGTGTCCTTGTAGTCGATGTCGGTGACGCCGGCGGCCGAGAGCGGGTTGCTCTTCTTCTTCGGCTTCCGGATGACGGGCTTGGGCATGGTTCTCCTTGGAAAAGTGTGTGTGCTCAGAAGGGGGGTTCGTCGGTGGAGCCGCCACCTGCACCCCAGGCGTCGCCGCCCTGCTGGGGAGCAGCTGCCCCGCCTTGATCGGCCGGCTGCTGGCCCCACGGGTTGGCGTTGCCGCCGCCCTGCTGGCCGCCCTGGCCGCCGCCGAAGTCGCCGCCGCCGGAGCGGGACGCCTTGGTGACCTTCGCGGTCGCCCACTTCAGGGAGGGGCCGACCTCCTCGACGTTGATCTCGACGCTGGTGCCCTTCGAGCCGTCCTGGCGCTCGAAGTTGCGGATCTTCAGCGCGCCAGTGACCATCACGCGCTGGCCCTTCTGCAGGGACTCCGCGACGTTCTCGGCCATCTGCCGCCAGGCTGCGCACCGCAGGAAGAGCGCGTCGCCGTCCTTCCACTCGTTCGTCTGCTTGTCGAAGGTTCGAGGCGTCGAGGCGACGGTGAAGTTGGCCACCGCGGCTCCGGAGGGCGTGAACTTGAGCTCCGGGTCGTCGGTGAGGTTGCCGATGACGGTGATGTTGGTTTCGCCTGCCATGGCGCGACCTTTCGGGTGGTTTCGGGTAGTGGCTCCAGTGAACCGCACGGTCAGGACAAGCGCGAGGGCCCGTCCACACGCGGGTTACTTGACGTCGGGGCGGGTGACCTTGGTGCGGACGACCGACTCGTTCAGCGAAAGCTGGCGGTCGAGTTCCTTGACCGTGGCCGGCTCGGCGTGGAGATCGATGACGGCGTAGATGCCCTCGGTCTTCTTGTTGATCTCATAGGCGAAGCGGCGCTTGCCCCAGATGTCGACGTTCTCGACGCTCCCGCCGTCCTGACGGACCACGTTGAGGTAGGTGTCGAGGCTCGGAGCGACCGTGCGCTCTTCGAGGTCCCCGTCGAGGATGACCATGACTTCGTACTGACGCAACGACAAGGTGCGCCCTCCTTCGGTCTGAACGGCTACGGACCATCCGTAGCAGGAGAGAGTCGCCCGTTGCGGGCAACCGGGCGAGTCTATCCGGGGCCGGACCTCCGGTCCAAATCCGCCCTACTGGCCAGTGCGGCCGTCGATGCACTCCCTCAGCAGGTCGGCGTGACCGAGGTGGCGGGCGTACTCCTCGACCATGTGCACGACGATGTCGCGCACCTCGGTGGGCTCGCCGTCGTGCGTCACCGTGTCGCCGAAGTCGAGAGCGTCGACGACCTCACGGGCGTTGGCCACTTCGCCGTTCCATGCCTCCCACGCTTCCGCGACCACCGCGTCGTCGGCCACGGCGCCGTTGAAGTCGTGGTCGCGGTCGTCGGCACTCGAGAAGAGACGGGGCAGGTCCGGCTGCTCCGACAGCACCCGCCGGAACCAGCTGTGCTCGACCTTGGCGAGGTGACGGACCAGTCCGAGCAGCGACAGCGTCGAGGGCGGCACCGACCGGCGCGCCATCTGCTCGGCATCGAGGTCGGAGCACTTCAGCTCCAGGGTCTTGCGGTAGAAGTCGAGGTACTCGAGCACGACGGCCTTCTCGCCCTTCGCGGCGGTGCCGGTGTCACGCGGGTCGTCCTCCGGATCGACCCACATGTCGGAGTAGGGGCGGTCTGGCGGCGTCGTGGTCATGCGCCGAGTCTGCCGGACGCGCGGTTGGGTGCGTCTCCCTGTTCCGGTTCGAGGTGCGCGTGGTGTCGCGCTCGGCTGGCAAGGCAGAGGAGGGAGGCGCACCGGGGTGGTGCGGCGACCGACGATAACGCCGCCAGGCGAGATGCGACGCCGCGCGAACCCGGATCGGAGCAGGGAGGCGTGCCCTAGGCTCAGAACGTGGACTTCGAGATCGTGACGCTGGTGGTCTCGCCGGTCAGCCGGTACGACGGGCGACCGCACGACGGGCCGCGTCCGTACTACGGCCAGGAGACGGTCGACGCGGTTCCGGTGCGGGCGCACCAGGGCTTGGTCGGCGACCGGTACTTCGGCACCAAGCACCAGTTCGCCGCCGTGACGTTCCTGGCGGCGGAGTCGATCGACCAGCTCGAGGGTGAGCTGGGAACCGGACCGTTCGACCCCGCGCTCGCCCGCCGCAACGTCGTCACCCGCGGGCTCGACGTCGAGTCGCTGGTTCACACCACCTTCACCATCGACACCGGCAGCGGGCCCATCGCGTTCCGTGCCCTGACGCGGGCCAACCCGTGCGCCTGGATGAACGTCGCGTTCGCCGAAGGCGCCCACGAGGCACTGCGCGGCCACGCCGGCATCCGCACCGAGCCGCTGCACGACGGCGTCCTGCGAGTCGGCCCGGCGACGCTTCTCGATGTCGTGCCGCTGACGCCGGAGGAACTCTCCCGCCGCCAGCGCGCTTCCGTCTAAGCGTCGGAGGAGACCGACCAGAGGTTGACGCCGTCCGGCTCGCCGGCCAGCTTGTCGATCTCGGCAAGCTCGCCGTCGCTGAAGCTCGTGTTCTCGGCGGCCTTCAGGTTCTCGTCGAGCTGCTCCACCGAGGAGACGCCGATGAGCGCCGACGTGACGCCGCCCGGGCGCAGGACCCACGCGAGCGCCATCTGCGCGAGCGTCTGCCCGCGCGCCTCGGCGATCGCGTTGAGTCCGCGCAACCGCTCGCGGTTGTCGTCGTTCACGAGGTTCTGGTCGAACGTCGGACGGTCCGAGACCCGAGTGGGCTCGTCGCCGAGGTAGCGATCCGACAACAGGCCCTGGGCGAGCACCGTGAAGGCGATCGAGCCCATGCCGTGCTCCGCCAGCACCGTGAGCAGGCCGCGCTCGACCCAGCGGTTGAGCATCGAGTAGGCCGGCTGGTGGATGACGAGCGGCGTGCCCAGATCTTTCGCGATGGCGATCGCTTCCTCCGTGCGCTCCGGTGAGTACGACGAGATGCCCACGTACGTGGCCTTGCCCATGCGGACCGCGGTGTCGAGCGCCGCGATCGTCTCGGCGACCGGGGTGTCCGGGTCGAAGCGGTGCGAGTAGAAGAGGTCGACGTGGTCGAGGCTCATCCGTGCGAGCGAGGCATCAAGGCTGGACAGGACGTACTTGCGCGAGCCGGCGTTGCCGTACGGGCCGGGCCACATGTCCCAGCCGGCCTTGGTGGAGATGACCATCTCGTCGCGATACGGCGCGAAGTCGGTGCGCATCATGCGGCCGAAGTTCTCCTCGGCCGAGCCGTACGGAGGCCCGTAGTTGTTCGCGAGGTCGAAGTGGGTGATCCCACGGTCGAACGCGTGCCGCAGCACCTCACGCTGCGTGTCGAATGGCCTGTTGTCGCCGAAGTTGTACCAGAGGCCAAGCGACAACGGCGGCAGCAACAGCCCGGAGTCACCAACCCGCCGGTACTCGAGGTGCTGGTACCGGTCCTCCGCCGCGACGTATGGGCGGTGGGTCTCGGCCACGGGTTGGGCGTAGTAGGCATCGGACGTCATGCCAACGACGCTACTCACTGATTGCACGACCAGCACCCGAGGGCGAGGTCGGACGTGGGCTAATGTCGGGCTGCGACCGAATCCCACCGGTCCTGTCAGAGCGAGGCGGCGATGGCGAGTCGGCGAGCGGCGTTCGGCTCATGGTTGCTGGGCCCTGTCGACCAGACGCCCCAGCAGCTGCGGGTCCGGGTCCAGCTCCTGCTCACGACGCTGCTCATCACGACCAATGTCATCGGCGCGGCTGTCGTAGCCGCCCTCTCGCTCGTGATCATCCCCGGAGCCGCACCGAACCGCACCATGACGTTCGCCCTGCTCATAGCGATTCCCGTCTACGTTCTGGTGGCCGTCGTGTTCGGTGCCACCTACGGCACCCTGCGCACGATGCGAGCCCTGCGGTGGGTGACCGCAGGTCGAGAGCCCACCGAGCAAGATCGGAAGCGCGCGCTCCAGCTGCCATGGCGCCTCAGCGTCATGCAGCTGATGCTGTGGGCCCTTGCGCTGACCGTTTTCACGCCCCTCGCCGTCGTGCTCCAGCCGGCCGCGGCCCTGAGCACCTCGGCGGCGATCGTGATCGCCGGCCTCGTTGTCAGCACTATCGCCTACCTGTTCGCAGAGTTCGTCTTGCGGCCCGTCTCCGCCCGGGCCTTGGCCGGCCAGTCCGGGCCCGACCTCCGCCCGCAGGGCCTCGGCGTTCGCGGGCGCATGCTCGGCTTCTGGTCGATCGGCACTGCCGCCCCCACGCTCGGCCTCGTCCTCGCTGCCGTCATCGCACTCGTGCATCCGAACTCGTCGCCGACGCAGCTGGCCGTCGTCGTGCTCGGCCTGACCGGAGTGATCCTGCTGTTCGGGCTGCTGGTGACCGCGCTCACCGCACGCGCCGTCGTGGCGCCGATCGATTCAGTCCGCCAGGCACTGACGAAGGTCGGGCACGGCGATTTTGACGTCGACGTCGTCGTCTACGACGGCACTGAGCTTGGCCTGCTCCAGGCCGGATTCAACGACATGGCCCAAGGGCTCCGGGAGCGCGAGGCCGTCCGGGACCTGTTCGGTCGCCAGGTCGGCCGCGAGGTGGCTGCCGCCGCTGAGCGGGGCGAGATCCGCCTGGGTGGGGAGACGCGGGTTGTGAGCGTGCTCATGATCGATCTCGTCGGCTCGACGACCTACGCGACCGAGCACGACCCAGCCGAGGTGGTCGCCGTCCTGAACCGCTTCTTCACCGTGGTCGTGGAAGAGGTGGACCGGCACCACGGCCTGGTCAACAAGTTCATGGGTGACGCTGTGCTGGCGATCTTCGGCGCTCCGGTGGACCTGCCCGACCATGCGACCCAGGCCTTGGCGGCGGCACGGTCCATGGCGCACCGGTTGACCGAGGAGGTCTCCGAGATCGGCGCCGGCATCGGCGTGGCCACCGGCGAGGCCGTGGCCGGCAACATCGGCGACACGTCGCGATTCGAGTACACCGTGATCGGAGATGCCGTGAACTCGGCGGCCCGCCTGACCGACCTCTCCAAGCAGGTGCCGGGACGCGTCCTGGTCGCGTGGGCGACGGTCGAAGGCGCGGCCGAACACGAGCAGACTCATTGGCAGCCCGATGAGGCGCGGACGTTGCGGGGACGCTCCGAACCGACGGAGGTCGCCGTCCTCAACAGCCCACACGATGGACGGATCAGCGCAAGCGGGTGATCTCGACGTCGACGAACAGCACCGAGTCACCGCGGGTGGAGTAGATGCCGCGCAGCGGCGGGACGTCCTCGTAGTCGCGGCCGCGGGCCACGAGCACGTGTTGCTCGCCGGCGGGCCGGGCGTTGGTTGGGTCGAAGCCGACCCACTCGCCGTCCCACCACTCGATCCACGCGTGCGACTCTCCGGTGACCTCCTCGCCGACGACCGGGTCGGTGGACGGGTGCAAGTAGCCGGACACGTAGCGGGCCGGGATGCGCGCCTCGCGCAGCGCGCCCAGCGCGAGGTGGGCGAAGTCCTGGCAGACGCCCGACTTGCCCTCCCAAGCGTCCGCGGCGTCTGTGGTGACCTCGGTGGCGCCCTCGACGTAGCGGATGTTGTCGTGCAGGAAGGAGCACACCGCCAAGGCGTAGTCCGTCGGCGTCGCCGCGTCGGCTCGGATCGGTGCCAGATCCGCGAGCAGGGCTGGTGACGGCGCCACCCAGTGCGAGATCTCCAGGAACTCGCACCACTCGTCCTGCACGGCGTCGAGCGCCCCCCACGGCCGGCGCTCCAGCTCGGACTCGGCCGGGTTGGTCTCGACGATGGAGGTGGCGACGACGGTGAGCTCGACGTGCGGCTCGTTGACCTCGAAGGCGGTGACCGTCGAGCCCCAGTAGTCGCGGTACTCCGACGCCCACGGGGTGGGCGTGATCTCCAGTCGCGAACGAAGCACCATCTGGTCGGGCGTCGTGAGTGGCGTCATGCGCGCCTCGTTGAACGAGGCGACCGCGCCGGTCTCGTAGCGGTAGCCGGTGACGTGCTTGATGCGCAATTGCATGCTCATGGCGGCCCACCTCGTAGGGCAAGGGGTCGTGACTGAGGCTCGGGGCGGCGGGGTCCCCGCGAAAGCGCGAGCCTTGCGAGCGGTTTCGTGGGGTGCCTCACAAAACGACACCGCCCGTCCATTCATAGAGGTCCTGGTCGGCGAAGTAGCGGTTGCTGACCGCCGCGCTGGCCGCCGCGCAGCTGCGCTGCAGCCGCTCCATCTCGACCGGGAGGTCGAACACGAGCTCCTCGAGCGGCCGGTACTCCAGCTCGGTGCGAGCCCGGCCGAGAAGTCGCTGCGCCTCGTCGCTGAAGCCGGACCGCGGGCCGACGTTGGCCAGCTTGCCGAGCGCCTTCTCGGCCTCGACCAGCGAAGACACGATCGAGCGCGGGAACCAGCGGTCGAGCAGCAGGAACTCGGCGGCCTGACGATCGGCCTCGATGCCGCGGTAGGCGCGGATGAACGCCTCGTAGGCGCCGCACGCGCGCAGCGTCGTGGGCCAGGCCACCTGGGGTCCGGACGCCAGCGCAGCTGTCGACAGCAGCCGGGCGGTCATGTCGGCGCGCTCGATGCTGCGGCCGAGCATGTAGAACTGCCAGCCCTCGTCGCGCGACATCGTCTCGGCGGCGATGCCGGAGATCATGGCCATCCGGTTGCGCACCCAGGCGAACATGTCCGGCGGACGCAACGAGCGCGCGGTACCCAGGCCGCGCCACGTGGTGTTGATGGCGGCCCAGATGTCGGTGGACAGCGTCTCGCGGGCCCGGCGCGAGCTCTCGCGAGCGGCGCCGATGGCCGCGGCGATCGAGGTGGGTGACTCCGGGTTGTGCGCCAGCAGGTCGAGGATCATCCAGCGGTTCGGCGTACCGGCGTACTCCTCCACCCCCATGACGCTGAGCAGCTGCTCGCAGGACGTGCGCTCGTCCATGCCGGGGTCCTCGACGAGCACCTGCATCTGGACGTCGAGGATCCGCGCGGTGTCGTCGGCCCGCTCGAGGTAGCGGCCGATCCAGAACAGCGACTCGGCGATGCGGCTCAACATCAGCGATCACCCCCGGTCTGCTGCTGCTGTTGCTTCTGTTCCATGCCGCGGCCCGGGCGAATATCCATGTCGGGAATCTGCTGGTGGGCCTGGCCGGCCACCGGCGTCGCCTGCGGCGCGTGGCTCGGCTCGGCGGCCTCGTCGGCTGCACCGGCCATCACCCAGGTGTCCTTGGACCCGCCGCCGCGGCTGGAGTTGACGATCAGCTCGCCCTCGGGCAGCGCGACCCGGGTCAGACCGCCGGGCAGCACCCACACGTCGTCGCCGTCGTGCACGGCAAACGGCCGCAGGTCGACGTGGCGTGGCCGGATGCCGTTCTCGACCAGTGTCGGCACGGTCGACAGCGAGACGACCGGCTGGGCGATCCAGGCTCGTGGGTCGGCGAGGATCTTGCCTCGCAGCTCGTCGAGCTCCGCGGCGTCCGCGGCGGGACCGATGACGATGCCCTTGCCGCCCGACCCGTCGACCGGCTTGAGCACCAGCTCATCGAGTCGGTCCAGCACCTCTTCGCGGTGGTCGGCGTCGCCCATCCGCCAGGTGTCGACGTTGCGGAGGATCGGCTCTTCCGACAGGTAGTAGCGCACGAGGTCGGGCACGTAGGTGTAGAGCAGCTTGTCGTCGGCCACGCCGTTGCCCACCGCGTTGGCGATGGTGACGTGCCCGGCCCGCGCCGCGTTGATGATGCCCGGCACGCCGAGCGCGGAGTCGGCACGGAACTGGACGGGGTCGAGGAACTCGTCGTCGATGCGGCGGTAGATGACGTGCACTGGCTCGAGGCCGCGGGTGGTGCGCATCATCACGCGGCCGGAGCGGCACACGAGGTCGCGCCCCTCGACGAGCTCGACGCCCATGGTTCGGGCCAGCAGCGTGTGCTCGAAGTAGGCGGAGTTGTAGACGCCGGGGGTGAGCACCACGACCGTCGGGTCGCTGACGCCGGACGGCGCGGACTTGCGCAGCGCCGCGAGCAGCGCCTGCGAGTACTGCGACACCGGGCGGATGCGGTGGTCGGCGAACACCTCGGGCAGGGCGGCCGAGAGCGCCCGCCGGTTGGTCATCACGTAGGAGACGCCGGACGGCACCCGGACGTTGTCCTCCAGCACCCGGAAGTCGCCCTCGCCGTCGCGGATCAGATCGACGCCGGCGACGTGGATGCGCACTCCGTTGGGCGACTCCAAGCCGCTGACGACGCGATGGAAGTGCGGCGACGTCATCACGACCGACCGCGGCATCACTCCGTCGGCGAACAGCTCAGCCGGGCCGTAGATGTCAGCCAGGAATGCCTCGAGCGCACGGACCCGCTGCCGGACGCCCTGTTCGACGTGGTCCCACTGCTCGGCCTCGATCAGCCGCGGCACGATGTCGAGCGGGAACGGCCGTTCTTCGCCCTCGACGCCGAACGTGATGCCTTGGTCGAGATAGGACGAGGCGAGCGCGTCGGCCCGCTGCCGCACCTCGTCGTCACCCATCTTCTGGAAGGACGCGTGCACATGCGCGTAGTTGTCGCGAACCAGGGAGCCGTCACCGTCGTGAGCGATCATCTCGTCGAACCCGGACACCGGTCCGTAGCCCTCGAAGAGATGCGCGTCACTCACACGCCCACCCTAGGACGGGAACTGCGAGACTGCCCTCGTGGCCGACGACCCCCGGATGAGCAGCATCAACGAGCGGCGAGCGGCCAAAGCGGCCTCGTTGCACCGGGTGCAGCGCCGTGTTGGAGCGATCGGATTCTTCGCCGTCGCGGTGCACGCGGTGCTCGGCGTCATCGCCGCTGCGTACATCCGCGAAGGGCAGGGACGGCACGGCGACGCCATCGGCCTGACCGTGATGTCCGCGATCCTCGCCGTTCTCGTGTACTTGGTGGTGCGGACCATCCTGGGCGCCAAGCTGTGGTCGCCGCCCTGGATCGTCTTGGCTCTCACGCCCACCGTGGCCGCAATCGTCTGGGTGATCTGACCCGCCGTTCCGGCACATCGCGGACGATGTCGGGGTCGCTGACGCTACGCTTTCGCCAGAAAGGTGCGGCCGATGTCGGATGCCTATGTCCTCGTGCTCAACGCGAGCTACGAGCCTCTCCAACGCGTTTCGCTGCGCCATGCCATCAAGATGCTGGTGCGTGAAGTGGCGGTCGTCGAGGAAGAAGCCGGCGGCAACTTCGGCCCGTTCCCGGTGCCCAAGGTGCTCCGACTCGTGCGGTACGTCGTCGCGAAATGGCGCCACCGCCGTGGTCACTTGTGCACCAAGTCGGCGATCAAGGCCCGCGACCGCATGTGCGCCTACTGCGGCGGCACCGCCGAGACGGTCGACCATGTCCTCCCGCGCAGTCGAGGCGGTGGGCTCACGTGGGAGAACGCCGTCGCTGCCTGCCTACGGTGCAACCACCGCAAGGGCAACCGCACCCCGGCCGAGGCGGGCATGAAGCTGCTCATCAGCCCCACCGCGCCACCATCCACCTGGGGCTATGCCGCGCCAGTGGCCGTCGAGCAGCCCGCCTAGGAGTCCCGATTCACCGCCTGACCAGCACCGACAAAGCTCTGTGCGCCGTGTATGCCCTCCTGGGACTGGCCGCCCTGGTCGGCACGCAGATCGCCCTCGTCCGTCACATGACGCAAGACACGGGCAGCGGTTTCGCGGACGCGCTGAGCGACACCGTCGTGAATCCGGCGGCGACGTTCACGGTCATCGACCTTCTGGCCGTCGCCGCCATCGGACTGGTTTTCATGATCGCCGAGGGCCGCCGCCTGGGCATGCGCTTCCTCTGGGTGTACGTGCTCCTGACGTTCGCCGTCGCGATCAGCGTCGCGCTGCCCGTGTTCCTGATCGCCCGCCAGGTCTGCCTGGCCGGGCAGCGAGAAGCTCAGCCAACCCAGGCCTAGGAGCCCTTCGCATAGGTCTCGGCGCTCTCGAACTCGAAGCCCACGGCGGGCTCGTCGCCGACCACCCATGCGTCGTGACCCGGTTCGATCACGTAGGCGACGCCAGGATGGAGATGGGCGGTGCTTCCGTCCTCGTGCTCGACCTCCATCTCACCGGAGACCAAGGTCCCCACGTGACGGGCCTGGCACGAGTCGGTTCCCACGACAGGCTTGATGCACTCGGACCACTTCCACCCCGGCTGGAACGTGGTGCGGGCGACAGTGGCGCCGGAGAGTCGGACGACGTCGACCGTCGTTTTCTCTGGTGTTCGCTGCTCGTCTGGTTCGTCGAAGGACTTGCTGGACACACCCATGATGACTCCTGATGACTTGTCCCCGATCACCTTCGAGAGTGTCACTTCGGCGAGGCGACCACCAGAGGCCGACGAGTGACGAAGCCGTGACATGCGAGGGTTGTGCCATGGCCGAGGTCAACGTCCGCGGTGAGCCGCTCCAACCCTGCGGGACGGATCCTGTCACCGGGTTCTACCGCACCGGCGACTGCTCCTGCGGCCCCGAGGACGCCGGCCTGCACGCCGTGTGCGCCGTCATGACCCGGGAGTTCCTCGAGCACCAGGCCTCGGTCGGCAACGACCTGTCGACCGCCCGCCCGGAGTACGGCTTCCCCGGCCTGCAGCCGGGCGATCGCTGGTGCGTCGTGGCGGCGCGCTGGCTCCAGGCCTCCGATGCTGGAGTGGCGGCGCCCGTAGTGCTCGCCGCGACGAACGCGCGGGCACTCGAGGTGATCCCCTTGCAGACGCTCGAGCGAGCGGCCGTCGACGTGCCCGACGATCCCGGCGTGCTCAGCTGAGGCCGGACTCGAGGGTTCGGGGCGGTGTTACGTTCCGAGACATGGGCATTTCCAGAGACTTCTTCGACCGCGCCCGCGAGGCCGCCGACCACGATGGCCGGCTGGTTCCGGGACCCATGGCCCGCTGGGATGTGTTCCCGTTTGAGGCCGACTCCCTTCGGGTCGTTCCCCTGACCCAGTTCGAGGAACCGGAGCCACTGGGCGACCAGAGCGCCGAGGCGTGCCGGGTCTGTCGCACCGAGGATGACCACGCCCGAGTGATCTGGCGCAGCGACCACTTCACCGTCGCGCGCAAGGAGAGCACGTCCCTGCTGTTCTGGGCCACCATCGCCCCGCGCACGCACGTCACCCTCGATCAAGTCGACGCGGAAGCGCTCGCCGACATGGGCCACGTGCTCGGCCGGGTGTTCACCGCGGTGCGCGGCCTGGACGGCGTCGGGCGCGTCCACCTCACCAAGTGGGAGAACACCACGGGTCACCTGTTGTGGAACGTCATCGCGCGGCCCGAGGGCGTGCTGCAACTGCGTGGATCGAACCTGCCGGTGTGGGCCGACATGCTTCCGCCGATCCCCGAGGAGGACTTCGCCCGGCGGGCCGCGGAGGTGGCCGACCTCCTCACCGAGCCCTGATGCCGCATCCTGAGCGGGCTGTAGCCTTCGACGGGTGACGTCAGCGCTCCGGGTCCGGGCCATCAGCGCCCCTGAACACCTCGACCACATCCGCGAGCGCGCGTCCGTCAGCTTCTTGCAGACGCCGTCGTGGGCCGAGGTCAAGAACGAGTGGCGCGGGGAGTCGCTGGGCTGGTTCGACGCAGGCCGGCTCGTCGGCGTCGGGCTGGTGCTCTACCGGCAGGTGCCGAGGATCAAGCGGTACCTGGCCTACCTTCCCGAGGGCCCGGACATCGAGTGGACCGATCAGGACCTCGGCTCCTGGCTCTCCCCGCTCGCCGCCTACCTCAAGGAGCAGGGGGCATTCGGCATCCGCATGGGGCCGCCGGTCGTCACCCGGCGGTGGCACGCCGCCACCATCAAGGCGGCCATCGCCGACCATGCACTGCACACGCTCGGCGACGTGCCGGCCGACGCGAGCGACCACGACGCCCTGGCCGTCGCCTCCCGGCTGAGCGAGCTGGGCTGGAAGAAGGTGCCCACCACGGGTGGGTTCGCCGCCGGGCAGCCGCAGTACAACTTCTGGGTCCCGCTGGCCAGCGACGACGGTCCCAAGAGCGAGGACGACGTGCTGGCCGCCATGAACCAGCAGTGGCGCCGGAACATCAAGAAGGCCGCGAAAGCCGCCGTGGAAGTCACCCGGGGCAAGCGCGACGACCTCGCCGCGTTCCACACCATCTACGCCGAGACCGCCGAGCGCGACCACTTCACGCCGCGGCCGCTCGCCTACTTCGAGCGCATGTGGGACGCCCTCGGTGCGGAGGAGCCGGACCGCCTGACGCTCTACCTCGCCCATCACGAGGGCGACCTCGTCGCCGCCACCACGATGGTGCGGGTCGGCACCCACGCCTGGTACTCATACGGCGCGTCCACCACCGCCAAGCGCGACGTGCGCGGATCGAACGCCGTGCAGTGGCAGATGATGCGCGACGCACTCGCCGCCGGAGCCACCATCTACGACATGCGCGGCATCACCGACACCCTCGATGCCGACGACTCGCACATCGGACTGATCCAGTTCAAGGTCGGCACCGGCGGAGACGCCGTCGAGTACCTGGGCGAGTGGGACCTGCCGCTGAATCGTGCCCTCCACCGAGCCTTCACCATCTATTTGCGGAGACGAGGATGACGTTCGACCTGCACGTTGACGCCGCCCGGTGGCGACAGCACCTCGCCGGCGTCGCCGCGGCCACGCCGGGCATCGTCCCGGTCGCCAAGGGCAACGGCTACGGCCTCGGCCGCGACCTGCTGGCCGCCGAGGCGACCACGCTCGGCTGCTCCACGCTTGCCGTCGGCACATACGGGGAAGTGCCGGATGCGCTGGCGGCGTTCGGCGGCGACGTCATGGTGCTCAGCCCGTGGCGGCCGTTTCTCACCGACATCGTGTACGACGACCGCGTCGTGCACACGGTCGGCCGCGTTGAGGACGTCGAGGCGCTCGCGGCGCGCGGAGAGCAGGCGCGGGTCATGGTGGAAGGCGAGACGTCGATGGCGCGCCACGGGTTCGACCGGCACGAGCTGGCTGCCGTCGCGGACGCGCTGGGCGACCTGCACATCGAGGGCTTCGCCGTCCACCTGCCGATGGAGGGCGACAATCTCAGCGAAGCGGAGTCTTGGGCGGCAGTCCTCGGCGCGTCGCAGATCGAGACCGACACCCTGTACGTTTCGCACCTGTCAGCACCTGAGCTACTGGAGCTGGCCGAGCGTCGCCCGCAGCTGCAGATCCGGCCGCGCGTCGGCACGGCCCTTTGGCTCGGTGATCTGGGCGCCTTCGACGTGCGATCCACCGTGCTTGACCTGCATCACGTCTCGCGTGGCGAGCGCGTGGGCTATCGGCAGCGGCCGGTGCCGCGCGACGGGTTCTTGCTCGTGCTCGCGGGCGGCACCAGCCATGGCCTCGGCCTCGAGGCACCACGGGCCCAGGGCAGCGCTCTGCAACGCGGCAAGACGCTTGCCAAGGGCGGACTTGAAGCCGCCGGGTTCTCGCTGAGCCCGTTCTTCGTCGACGGCAAGCAGCGCTGGTTCGCCGAGCCCCCGCACATGCAGGCCAGCCTGGTGTTCCTGCCGTCCTCGGCCCGCCCGCCCGAAGTGGGCGACACCGTGCGGACCGCAGTCCGTTACACGACCACGACGTTCGACGAGATCACGCTCGACTGATCACTACGTCCTGTCTCATGGCGGCGTCGAGCCGCCGTCACCGCTGGTGGTCCCGCCGTCACCGCTGGTGGTCCCGCCGTCACCGCTGGTGGTCCCGCCGTCACCGCTCGAGCTGTTGCCGCCACCATTCCCGCCGCCACCATTCCCGCCGCCACCATTCCCGCCGCCACCATTGCCGCCGCCACCGTTCCCGCCGCCGGAGCCGCTGCCGTTCTTCTTCTTGTCCTTCGTCGGCTTCGGGGCGTAGGTGACACCTCGCGTGGCCTTGATGTTGCCCGGAAGGACGAACTCGCCGCAGTCGGCCGGGTCGATGACCGCGTCCATGTACGCCTTGAACGTCATGGCCGGGTAGGTGCCGCCATAGAACGGCACCAGGAAGCCCTCGAGGTCCTCGTTGCCGACGCCGCGGTTGTACATCACCGCGGTCGCGAGCTTCGGGGTGTAGCCGGTGAACCAGGACGACGACACGTGCTGGTTCTCATCGGTACCTGCAGTGGCCGTTCCCGTCTTGCCGCCGGTGGGGCACAGGGTGCGACCCCGACTGCCGGTGCCGGCCGCACCTGAGTTCACGACCTTGCGCATCGCGGCGATCACGTCGCCGGCGACATCCTCGGGGATGGCCTGCTCGTTCGACCGCTCGTGCACGTGCAGCTCGGAGCCGTCCGGGTCGGTGACCTTCTCGATGATGTACCAGTCGGCCTTCTTGCCACCGGCCGCGATGGTGGCGTAGCCGTTGGCCATGTCGACCGGTGGCACCGGCACGTAGCCGAGCGGAGTCACCGCAGCTGCGGGGTCGAACTTGTCGGTGACGGACTTGGGGATGCCGGCCTGGTTGGCGGCGTCACGAATCTTCTGGGTGCCGACGGTGATGTCGCCCTCCGGCGCCGCAGTGGTGGTGCCGGCCGGCGCAGGAGTGGCGTCCTCATCGGTGCCCATCTGCTGGGTCAGGTCGACGTACGCCGTGTTGATGGACTTCTGCGTCGCGCGCTCGAGCGTGACCGGGCCGAACGACTGACCGCCGCTGTCGCCCTGATTCTCGACCTTGTTGCCGCCGACGTCGATCGGTGAGCTGCCGTTCAGGCGGGTCTTCAGGCTGAAGCCGTCCTCGAGTGCCGCCACCAGGGCAAATGCCTTGAACGTCGACCCCGGCTGCGTACCGAACGTCGCCCAGTTGATCTGGCTCTTCAGGTAGTCCGGGCCGCCGTACATCGCCTTGACCGCTCCGGTGCCCGGCTGGATCGAGACGAGTGCCGTGTGCAGCTTCGGGTGACCAGGCGGCCGGATGGTGTCGACGGCCTTGATCGCGGCCAGCTGCTTCTTGTAGCCGATGGTCGTGGTGATGTTGAGGCCGCCGCCCAGGATCTGGGCGTCGGTGAACTCCAGCTCCTGCATCTTGTTCTGCACGAGCCGCAGCACGTAGCCGTTGGGCCCCTGGAAGCGGTTGTTGTCCTTCTTCTTCGCGAACGCCGGCAGCTTGCCCTGGGCGTCGGCTTGCTGCTGAGCCGTGATGGCGCCGGACTTCGCCATGCCGTCGATCACGTAGTTGAAGCGCGGCACCATGTTCTGCTTGCCGCCGTCGGAGTACGGGTCGTAGTACGACGGCTGATTGAGGATGGCGGCGAGGGCCGCGGATTCCTTGTAGCCGAGCTGGGAGGCCGGCTTGTCGAAGTAGGTGCGCGACGCGACCTCGACGCCGTATGCGCCGTTGCCGAAGTAGATCGTGTTGAGGTAGCCCTCGAGGATCTCCTTCTTGCTCAACTTGTTGTGGATCTTGATGGAGAGGATCGCCTCGCGGATCTTGCGTATGTACGACTGCTCCTGGGACAGGTACAGGATCTTCACGTACTGCTGCGTGATGGTGGAGCCACCGCCGGTGATCTCGCCGCTCGTCGCGTTGTTGCGGGCGGCGCGGATGATGCCCTTGAGGTCGATGCCGCGGTTGGAGTAGAAGGTGCGGTCCTCGGCGGCGATGACGGCCGCCTGCATCTCGGCAGGAACCTTGTCGAGCGAGATGATGTTGCGGTCCTGGGTGGCAAAGGTGCCGAGCTTGTGCTTGCCGTCGGAGTAATAGACGTTCGTGGTCTGCGTCTTGAAGTCGGCGTTCGGGTCCGGGATCGAGATGAGCTGGTAGAGCGCGAAGAACGTGATCGCGCCGCCCACGATGCCGGCTGCGCTCAGCGCCGCGAACCAGCGCAGTGCCTGCTGCCAGGCGGGGCCGGTGCCGGTGATCTTGCGGGCAAGCTGCTTGATCGCGTTGTCAGGACGCGGTTTGACGCGCTGGTTCAAGGGTGGGCTTCCTCTGTCTGGGCTTCCTCCGCGTGATCCGGAGCAAGTCGGGACGATCCGGGCCCATTCTGGCCGACGAACCTGAGAGCAGCCTGTTGGGGGTGCGCGGCGAGCGTCACACCGGCCCGGCTGGCGCCGACGTGATGGCGCGATGTATCGTTCCGATATACCAGTTCGTCATCACACGGACATCACGCATTCAGACAAGGGTCACCATGACACGGCGCGGAGCAGCTCTCGAGCTCGCAGTTCTCGGACTGCTGCACGATGCTCCGATGCACGGATACGAGCTGCGCAAGCAGCTGATCGTGCTGCTCGGCTGGGGCCGCGTGCTCTCCTACGGCACGCTCTACCCCTGTCTCAAGGCGCTCACCAAGGACGGCTACATCGTGGCCGACGCGCCGGCTCCCAAGTCGGCGAAGGCCGGCAAGGCCGCCAAGGCCGCTGGTCCGGATGCCGTGCGTGGCCGCCGCAACCGGATCGTGTACCGACTCACCGCCGAGGGCAAGGAGCGCTTCGCGCAGGCCCTCGAGGAGTCCGGTCCGGCAGCGTGGGACGACGAAAGCTTCGGCGTGCGGTTCGCGTTCTTCGCGCGCACCGACTCGCCGACCCGGGTGCGCATCCTCGAGGGGCGGCGCAGCCGATTGGAAGAGCGACTCGAGAACGTTCGCACGTCGACCCAACGCGGTCGCGAGCGAGCGGACTCGTACACGCTGGAGCTGCAACGGCACGGGTTGGAGTCGGTCGAGCGCGAAGTGCGCTGGCTGACCGAGCTCATCGACCGTGAACGCTCGGGGGGATACGGCCCGTCAGAAGACGGACCGGACGCGGGAACGACAAAGGCCGTGAGCGAATGACCAACATCAGTGGAGGAGAACCCATGGGTTCGGTACGTGTAGCCATCGTGGGCGTGGGCAACTGCGCCACGTCCTTGATCCAGGGCATCGAGTACTACCGGGAGGCTGACCCGCAAGGGAACGTGCCCGGTCTGATGCACGTCCAGTTCGGCGACTATCACGTCAGCGACATCGAGTTCGTCGCCGCGTTCGACGTCGATGCGAAGAAGGTCGGCTTCGACCTCTCCGAGGCGACGACCGCGAGCGAGAACAACACGATCAAGATCGCGGACGTCCCACCACTGGGCATCACCGTCCAACGTGGCCACACGCTCGACGGGCTCGGCAAGTACTACCTCGAGACCATCGAGGAGTCCGACGCGCCCCCAGCCGACGTCGTCCAGGTGCTCAAGGACACCGAGGCCGACGTGCTCGTGTCCTACCTGCCGGTGGGCTCGGAGGAGGCTGACAAGTTCTACGCGCAGTGCGCCATCGACGCGGGCGTGGCCTTCGTCAACGCGCTCCCGGTGTTCATCGCCTCCGACCCCGAGTGGGCCAAGAAGTTCGAGGACGCCGGCGTCCCGATCATCGGTGACGACATCAAGAGCCAGGTCGGCGCCACCATCACGCACCGCGTGCTGGCGAAGCTGTTCGAGGACCGCGGCGTGGTGCTCGACCGCACGTACCAGCTGAACGTCGGCGGCAACATGGACTTCAAGAACATGCTCGAGCGCGACCGCCTCGAGAGCAAGAAGATCTCGAAGACCCAGTCCGTCACGTCCAACATCTCGCACGACCTCGGCGCCAAGAACGTGCACATCGGCCCGAGCGACTACGTGCAGTGGCTCGACGACCGCAAATGGGCGTACGTCCGGCTCGAGGGCCGCGCCTTCGGTGACGTGCCGATCAACATGGAGTACAAGCTCGAGGTCTGGGACTCGCCCAACTCGGCCGGCATCATCATCGACGCCATCCGCGCGGCGAAGATCGCCAAGGACCGCGGCATCGGCGGCGCACTGCTCAGCGCCTCGTCGTACCTGATGAAGTCACCTCCCGAGCAGCGCCCCGACGACCTCGGTCGCGAGAAGCTCGAGGCGTTCATCTCCGGTGACGAAGAGCGCTGAACCTTCGATTCGTGAGTGCCGGATCCCTCGGGGTCCGGCCTTTCGTCGTGCCTGCCGTCATCGGTGAGTGAAGAGTTCCCCAACCGCGGTGAAGAGCTCGGCGCACGCGTCGACGAAGTCGTCCTGACTCATCTCGAGGCCATGGCTGAGCCACTCATCCGCAGCCTGGGCGAGACCGCCAATGAGGATCTCAACCGCGACATCCAGCGTCTTTCCGGGTTTCACCCCGAGGCGGTTCTGCATCTCGTCAGTGGTCAAGCCGACGAACAAACGTCTCGATGCGACGCGGCGCTCCTCGATCGCCGGTACCGCCTCGAGTGCCGGGGAGAAGAACAGCCGGCCACGTCGCGGGTCCTCGGCGACGTGGCCGATCAAGGCCCGCAGGCCGATGCTGGCCAGCCGGGCGACGTCACCTTCGCCGGCCTCCTGGATCGCGGCAAGCGTGACCGTCATCAGCGAGAAGATCTCCTCGTCGTAGATCGCAGCCGCCAGCTCATCGGCGTTCTCGAAGGCGTCGTAGAAGTAGCGTGATGAGAGCTCTGCCTCGCGGCAGACCCCGCGGACGCTGAAGGCTCGCGGACCCTCGTCGGAGACCAGGCGGTTGAGACCGGCCGCCATCAGCCGGGCACGGCGATCGGAAAGGCGGTCGTCCCCGCTGACACCGCCGTAGATCCGCGTAACCGGCATCCGCGCATCATGACACGATCGTGTGCAGTTGAACCGTCAAACAACGAAATCTACGATCGCGCCGCCCACCACGACGTGAGAGCCTCGGCGGCCGCGTCCTCACCGATCGGTCCGCGGTCCATGCGCAGCTCGAGAAGGAAGCGATACGCCTCGCCGACCTCGCGACCGGGGCCGATGCCGAGCACCTGCATGATCTGGTTGCCATCGAGGTCGGGGCGGATGGCCTCCAGCTCCTCCTGCTCGGCGAGCACGGCGATGCGCGCCTCGAGCTCGTCGTACGTGCGCTGCAGTCGCGTCGCCTTCTGACGGTTGCGGGTCGTGCAATCGGCCCGTGTCAGGATGTGCAGCCGCTGCAGCTGGTCGCCGGCGTCGCGCACGTATCGGCGCACCGCCGAGTCGGTCCACTCCCCCGAGCCATAGCCGTGGAACCGCAAGTGCAGCTCGACCAGCTTGGCGACCTGGTCGACCGTCGCGTTGTCGAACCGCAGAGCCCGCAGCCGCTTCCGCGTGAGCTTGGCGCCGACGACGTCGTGATGGTGGAACGTCACGGTGCCGCCGGGCTGGAAGCGCCGGGTCTTGGGTTTGCCGATGTCGTGCAGCAAGGCGGCCAGCCGCGTGACGAGGTCGGGCCCGCCGTCCGGGAGACGGTCCTCCAGCTCGATGGCCTGCTCGAGCACGATGAGCGAGTGCTCGTAGACGTCCTTGTGCCGGTGATGCTCGTCGCGCTCCAGCACCAGGGCGGGCAGCTCGGGCAGGACGTGCGCCGCCAGCCCGGTCTCGACCAGCAGCCTGAGGCCGTCGACGGGACCGTCGGCGCACAGCAACTTGACCAGCTCGTCGCGGATGCGCTCGGCGGACACGATGTCGAGACGATCGGCCATCGCCGTCATCGCCGTGACGACCTCCGGGTCGGCGGTGAAGCCGAGCTGGGCGACGAACCGGGCCGCGCGCATCATCCGCAGCGGGTCGTCGCCGAAGGAGATGCCGGCCGCGACGGGTGTACGGACGACGCCGGCAACCAGGTCGGCGACACCGCCGAAGTTGTCGACGAACTCGCCGGACGGCAGCCGGACGGCCATGGCATTGATCGCGAAGTCGCGACGGGACAGATCGCCGTCCAGGGATTCGCCGAAGCGAACCTGCGGCTTGCGCGACGTGGGGTCGTACTCGTCGGAACGGTAGGTGGTGATCTCGATGTGCGCGTCGCCCCGGCGCATCGCGATGGTGCCGAACTCGCGGCCGACGTCCCACACCGCGTCGGTCCAGCCGGCGACGACGGCTTCGATCTGTTCCGGCAGCGCGTCGGTGGTGAGGTCCCAGTCCTGCCCGGCCCGGCCCATCAGCGCGTCACGCACCGGGCCGCCGACGATCGCCAGCTCGTGACCGGCTTCGGCGAACCGTCGCCCGAGGTCGGCGAGGGCCGGCTCGGACCCGATCAGCCGGTCGAGTCGCTCGCGCTGCTCAGCGGTGACGGACGGCGGGTTGGACACGACCACACACTCTACGGCCCGGCCGGGTGCCCGGCCCTTCCCGGACACGGTCCTACGATGATCGGGTGGGTCCCCGTAGCCGTGCCGTCTTGCGAACGGTGGCCGCGACCCTGGTGCTCCTCCCCCTCGTGCCCCTCGGGTCGTCGGCCCTCGCCGCGGACGGGCCGAGCCTCGACGTCCGGATCACCGGCCTCAGCCCGAGCAGCCTCGAGAAGGGCTCGCGGGTCACGATGTCCGGCACGGTCACCAATCACGACAAGCACGCATGGACCGACGCGCAGGCCTACCTCGTCATCCCGACCACACCGTTCACCACTCGCAAGCAGATCGACGACGCGATCGACACCGGAAACGCCTACACCGGCGAACGCGTCGTCGAGCTCACGTCGATCGATGAGATCGGTGACCTGCGACCGGGCTCGACGACACGGTTCGAGGTGTCGGTGCCATACCGGCAGCTCGCCATCTCAGGTGCCGAGGGCGTCTACCCCGTAGGCGTCCAGATCCTCGGTACCAACGTCGACGGTTCGCGGGACACCGCAGCGATCGGCCGGGCCACGACGTTCCTGCCGATGGTGACGCACAAGCGCCCGGAGCAGGTCTCCGCCGGCCTGGTGTGGCCGTTCGTCATGCCCGATCACCGCAGGCCCGACGGCAACTACGCCGATCCCAAGGGCTTGCTCGCCCTGGTGTCCACCGGCGGCATGTTGCGCAATCAGCTCGACCTCGCGGCCGCTACCCGCGCGCAGGCTTCCACCGTCATCGTCGACCCGGCGCTCCTCGTCGGGCTCGACGACGTCAGCCGTGGTCGGCACCTGGCCGAATCCGTGTCGGTGACCAGGACGCAGCGCGAGGCCGCGCAGCAGTTCCTCAAGGACCTCAGCGGCTTGGCCAGACGCGACGCGTGCTGGGTGCTCGACTTCGACCGTCCGGACGTCCTCGGCATCACCCAGTCGTCCGCGGCCGGACAGCTCACCGAGGTCATCGAGCGCGCGACCGCCACGACGCTCGCCCGCTACCAGCTCAGCGGTCGAGGCATGTCCTGGCCGACCGGCTCGGGCGTCACTGCGCCCCTGCTCTCGGCAGTCCGCGGCACGGGCGAGCAGCCCGTTCTCGTCACCCCCCAAGCCCTGCCGGGCTGGGAGCGCCGCGACGGTTCGCTGGTGCAGTACAAGGCGCGCTCCGGCCCGATGCCGTTGCTCGTCAACGACGCCCTCGACACCGGGGTGCCCGGGACAACGACCACCACCACGCTGCGTCAGCGCATGCTCAGCGAGGCCGCACTCGCCTCCCTGCAGACCGGCATCGACCCTGTGTCGCGGGCCGACGCCATCGCCGTCATCGACCCGGCGTGGAACCCCGGCAACCAGCTCGGCCGGACCGACCTCGACGGGGTGTTCGACGCTCCGTACGTCTCCGGCGTCAGCCTCGAGGACCTGATGAACGAGCGGCTCGCCACGTACGACGGCGCAGTGCCGCGCACGGCGAAAGCCGCGCCGATCAGTCCGGCGCAGATCGACGCCGCCGCCCGGGCCGCCACCACGTCCGACCTGATCGGCCGGGTCACGCCGGACAGCTCCGACGTCGAGGCCGTCCATGCGCGGGACATCGCGCAGGTGCTCGGGGTCCGCTGGCGCGATCTGCGCTCCGAAGGCCTGGCCGCCGCCCGGGCCGCCGCAGCCCGCGCCGACCGCGACCTCGCACGCATCACGGTCGAGGGCCCCACCGCGGTCACGCTGTCCAGCTCGGAAGGCAGCTTCCCGATCACGATCAGCAACAACACCGCCCATCCAGTGCGGCTGGGCGTCCAGATCGAGTCGAGCAACCCGGGGCTCGGAGTGCCCGACACCGAATCCATCGACGTCGGGGCCGGCGAGCGGCACACCCTCACCGTCGCCATCGACATGAGCCGGCAGAGCTCGGCGACTCTCACCGCCCGCATGATCACCCCGGACGGCGAGGCGTTCGGCGACCCGGCAGTGTTCAACGTGCGGTCGAGCCGGGTGGGCGCGGCGCTGTGGGTCGCGATCGGCCTCGCGGCCGCGTTCGTCGTCGTGGCATTGGTCCGACGTTTCCGCGGCTCGAAGCGCAACAATGCGGAGCACGAGCCGTCGGAGCCGCTGGAGGCCGATCCCGATGACTGAGCCCCCCAACGACGACACTGTGCCCGGCGCCATCGCCCGCAGCAGCGCCTGGATGGCGCTCGGCACGGTCGTGTCGCGCATCACCGGGTTCGTGCGGCTGCTGCTGATCGCGTTCACCATTGGCACGCTGCTGGACGCGGACCTGTTCAACAACGCCAACACCATCCCGAACGCGCTGTACATCCTGGTGGCCGGCGGCATCTTCAACGTCGTCCTCGTGCCTCAGCTCGTGCGCACGATGAAGCAGGACGCCGACGGAGGCGACGCCTACGCGCAGCGCGTCATCACGCTCGGCCTGCTCGTGCTCGCCGTCGCCACCGCGGTGCTGTTGCTGGTCGTGCCCGGGCTCGTGCACCTCGTGTTCGACCAGAAGCTGTTCACTCCCGGCTTCGAGAACCAGCGCGAGTCCGCCCGCCTGCTGATGTGGCTGTGCATGCCGCAGGTGTTCTTCTACGGAGCCTTCGTGCTCGTCGGTCAGGTACTCAACGCTCGTGGCCGCTTCGGGCCGATGATGTGGGCGCCGATCGCCAACAACCTCGTCGCCGTGGCGGTGCTCGGCATCTACATCGGCGTCTTCGGCACGTCCAACGGCACCGACGGCTTCAGCACCGACCAAGCGCTGGTGCTCGGACTCGGTTCGACGGCCGGCATCGTCGTGCAGACGCTCGTACTCATCCCGTTCCTGCGCCGGGCCGGCTTCGTCTTCCGTCCGCGCTTCGACTTCCGCGGTGTCGGTCTCGGCCACACCCTTCGGCTGGGCTGGTGGACGCTGCTGTTCATCCTGGCCAACCAGATCGCGTTCATCGTCATCCAGCGGCTCGGCACCCGCGGCACATTGGACGGCGCCGAGTCCGGCGAGAAGGCCGCCGGTGCCGCGGTGTACGAGATCGGCTTCCTCGTCAGCCAGGTGCCGCACGGCGTCATCACCGTGTCGCTCGCGACGGCCGTCATCCCGACCCTCGCGGCGCTGGCGGCCGACAACCGTCACGACCGGATGCGGATCGAGCTCGGTCGCACCCTCCGGCTGGCGCTCGCGATCATCGCCCCGTTGGCAGTCGCGGCGGCTTGCCTCGGGCCGGCCGCCGCCAACGCCATTGCCTATGGCGGTATCCGCGGCAACGCCGACGTCATCGGCCACACCGTCGCCGCGTTCGCCCCGGCCATGCTCGCCTTCACCGTCCACTACTTGATGCTGCGCGGCTTCTACGCCAACGAGGACACCCGCACGCCGTTCTTCGTGCAACTCGTCATCGCCACCGTCAACGTCGTCGCTGCCTTCACGTTGACCCAGGACGTTGCGCCGAGCCGAGTGGCCGCGATGCTCGCCCTGTCGTACGGGCTGGCGTACCTGGTGGGCGCCACCCTCTCGACCACACTCCTCTCGCGCGCCATCGGGCCGGTGATCGACCAGGAAACCGTCAGGTTTGCCGTTCGCGTCACCGTGGCCTGCACCATCACCGCTGCGGTGATGCTCGGCGCCGTAGCCGGACTCGATCGCATCGGGCTCGGCACCGACACCGCCGGCGAAGCTCTTGCCGTGCTCGCCATCTCCGGGCTGCTGGGAGCCGGTGCCTATGTTGGATCGGCCCGGCTCATGGGCCTCGACCAGCTCTCGTACGTCGTGAAAAGCGTCCTGCGCCGGCCCTGACCATCGGGATCCGACGGTGATCCACCACTTCGCGCGGCACCCTTGGGCGACCCGCACGCCGGACTAGCATTGGGCACGGATCTCTCGGAAAGGGTGTCGATGAGCGAGAGGCGCACGATGGCGTCTGGCGACGTCCTCGCCGACCGCTACGAGCTCCAGGATCTCGTCACCGAGCGACTCGGCTCCGTCACCTGGCGGGCGAATGACAGCATTCTCAATCGCAACGTCGGCATCGAGATGATCCCGAGCAGCGACCCACGCGCCGACCACTTCATCGAGGCGGCCCGGCTGTCGACCACGGTCACCGACCCCCGCTTCCTGCGGGTGCTCGACCTCATCGAGGACGATCATGGGCAGCACCTCGTCGTCCGGGAGTGGGCCCGCGCGTTTCCGCTCGACCAGCTGCTGGCCCAATCGCCGCTGCCGAACCCGCGCGCGGCCCGGGTCATGACCGAGGTGGCCGAGGCCGTCGCGCACGCCCACGAGCACGGTGTCTACCACCGCCGGCTCACCCCGCACCACGTGCTGCTCAAGCAGTCCGGCGCGGTGCGCGTCGTCGGCCTCGGGGTCGCCTCGGCGCTCGCCCCGGCCGGCCATCAAGACACGATCGACGACCTCCAGGCCTACGAACGTCTCGACGTCGACTCGCTCGGCAAGCTGCTGTACGCCTGCCTCGTCAGTCGCTGGCCGGGCGCCCACATCGACCAGCTTCGCGCCGCGCCCACCGAGCACGGCCGGCTGCTGCGACCTCGTCAGGTGCGGGCCGGTGTCTCGCGGGAGCTGGATGCCGTCTGCGACCGCATCCTCGGCGACCCGCCCGCCCATCATCGTCCCCGCTTGACGACCGCCGAGGATGTCGCCCAGGCTCTGCACCTCATCGGCGACGAGTCACTCAGCCCCGACGGACCCACCACACTCACCCGCGTCTCACCCGACCTTCTCCGGCTTGATCCTGTGGTCGTGCCGCATGGCCCGCCCCCGGGTCTGGCACCGCCGCGGCGCCGGCCCAAAGCGTACGAGCCGGCTCCCCCGACCACGTTCGAGCGAGGCAAGGCCAGGGCCCTCGGCGCCACCAAGGGCGACCGACGTTACGTGCTCGCCGGGATCGCCGGCTTCCTGCTCATCGCCTCCGTGCTCGGCTACCTCGTCAGTCGCTCCACCGGCGGCGACGAGACCAGCCCGGAGACACCCCCTTCGGCCATCCACGCACTGCCGGTCGCGTCGGTGAACGACCTCGACCCTCAAGGGGACGACCGCTCTGAGAATCCCGGGCAGGTCAGTCGCGTCGTCGATGGAGACGTCCGCACCGGCTGGCGCACCACCACCTACTTCAGCCAGGCCGCACTCGGCGGGCTGAAGGACGGCGTCGGAGTCGTGCTTGACCTCGGCGGTCCCCGCGAGCTGAGTTCGCTGCGCATCCGCCTGGCCGGCGGGCCCACCGACGTCTCGGTGTACGCCTCCTCACCAGGTGCCGACGAACCCCGCAGCCTCCGCGGACTGCGCAAGATTGCCACCCTCGACGCCGCCGGACCGGACGCCTCGGTGAGCCTTCCCTCCGGCTTCCTGACCCGCTACGTCGTGGTGTGGCTCACCAAGTTGCCGGAGATCGAGCCGGACCGGTTCCGGGGCGAGATTCGCGAGATCACGGTCGAAGGTCGCACCCGATGAACCTGCGCCGTTCCAGCGTGGAGCGGCGTCCGGTGGCGGGAATGTCCACGTCCTAGACTGCGTTGGACCCCAGTAGTACCGGCACAGTGTTTCCAGCAGAGAGTGCATGCATGAGCGACGACATTCGCGACCTGATCATCATCGGTTCCGGCCCCGCGGGCTACACCGCGGCCGTCTACGCTGCGCGCGCGAACCTCGCTCCGCTCGTGTTCGAGGGCTCGGTCACCGCCGGTGGCGCGCTCATCAACACCACCGACGTCGAAAACTACCCCGGGTTCCCCGACGGCATCATGGGCCCCGAGCTGATGGAGAAGTTCCGCGCCCAGGCCGAGCGGTTCGGCGCCGAACTCATCCCCGACGACGTCACGGCCGTCCAGCTCGACGGCGACATCAAGACCGTCAGCCTCGCCGACGGCACCACGCATCGTGCCCGCGCCATCGTGCTCGCCATGGGCTCCGGCTACCGCAAGCTCGAGATCGAGGGCGAGGATCGGCTCTCCGGGCATGGCGTCAGCTGGTGCGCCACCTGTGATGGGTTCTTCTTCCGTGAGCAGAACATCGTCGTGGTCGGCGGTGGCGACTCCGCCATCGAGGAAGCCACCTTCCTCACCCGCTTCGCCACCAAGGTCACTTTGGTGCACCGTCGCGACGAGCTCCGCGCCTCCAAGATCATGCAGGATCGTGCCTTCGCCAACGACAAGATCGAGTTTGCCTGGAATTCCGAGGTGGCCGAGCTGCACGGCGACGACCGGCTCGAGGGCATCACGTTGCGCGACACGCTCACCGGCGAGCTGCGCCGCCTTGACGCCACCGGCTTGTTCATCGCGATCGGTCACGACCCGCGCTCGGAGCTCCTCAAGGGACAGGTCGAGCTTGACGATGAGGGCTACGTTCTCGTGCAACCCGGCAGCACCGCCACCAACCTGCCTGGCGTGTTCGCCGGCGGCGATCTCGTCGACCACACCTACCGTCAGGCCGTCACCGCGGCCGGCACCGGGTGCGCCGCGTCCCTCGATGCCGAGCGTTTCTTGGCGGACCTCGAGCACGCCGGCGCACCCGCGGTCGATGCCGCACTCATCAAGGACTAGCCACACCAGACGTTCGACACAGCACCGAGGAGAGACATGCCAGAGATCACCGACGTCACCGACGCCGACTTCGACGAGAAAGTACTGGGAGCGACCGGACCCGTGCTCGTCGACTTCTGGGCGGCCTGGTGCGGACCGTGTCGTCAGCTCAAGCCGATCCTCAAGGAGATCGCCGAGGAAAAGGGCGACAAGCTCACCATTCTCGAGATGGACGCCGACGCGAACCCGGCCACCCCGGCCAAGTACCGCGTCACCGGCCTGCCCACGATGAACGTCTACTTCCAGGGCGAGCTCGTCCGTTCGATCGTCGGCGTCCGCCCGAAGTCGGCCATCCTCAGCGAGCTCTCCGAGTTCGCCTGAGCTGAGCCTGTTGAAAGCAGTTTATCGACAAATCGACTTATCGCTATAGGCACAGGCTAGCGTCTGCCGCCCCGACGCGGGTCCATCAGCTCGACGATCCGCTCGAGGTCTTCGACCGTCGCGAACTCGACGGTGATCTTGCCCTTGCTCCGGCCGAGGTCGACCTTGACCCGCGTGTCGAACCGGTCGGAGAGACGCCCGGCGAGTTCAGCCACTCGGGGTGAATGGAGCTTGGCTCCGGATCGTCGGGCCGGCCGGCGCTTGCCGTCCGGTTCGATCGTCACGATCTCCTCGAGGGCTCGCACCGACAGGCCTTCTGCGACGACTCGCTGGGCGAGCCGGTCCTGGATCTCGGCGTTGCTCACCGCCACGAGTGCGCGGGCGTGACCGGCCGACAGCACGCCGGCCGCGACACGGCGCTGGACGTTCGGCGTGAGCTTGAGCAGACGCAGCGTGTTGCTGATCTGGGGGCGGGATCGCCCGATCCGTTCGGCGAGCTCCTCGTGCGTGCAGCCGAAGTCGTCAAGCAGCTGCTGGTAAGCCGCCGCCTCCTCCAACGGGTTGAGCTGGGAGCGGTGCAGGTTCTCCAAGAGGGCGTCGCGCAGGAGGTCGTCGTCGTCGGTGTCGCGGACGATGGCGCCGATCGTGTCGAGGCCAGCCTCGCGTGTCGCTCGCCAACGCCGCTCCCCCATGACGAGCTCATAGGTACCGGTGCCGGTGGATCGCACGACCACCGGCTGGAGAAGCCCGACCTCCTGGATGGAATGCACGAGCTCGGACATCTCGTCCTCATCGAAGCCCTTTCGCGGTTGCCGCGGGTTGGGGACGATCTGGGTCAGTGGGATCTCGGCGAAACGCGCACCCTCGACCTCCTGCAGACCGCTTTCCTCGGCCTCGGCCGGTGACGACGGGATGAGCGCCTCGAGCCCACGCCCCAGTCCGCGACGGGTATTCATCCGGCCTCCTTCGAAACGGCGATCTCGCGTGCCGCCTCGAGGTACGACAAGGCGCCGGACGACGACGCGTCATACGTGAGAACGGTTTGCTGGTAGCTCGGCGCCTCCGAGATGCGGACCGATCGGGGAATGGCGGTGCGGAGCACCTTGTCGCCGAAGAAGTTGCGCACCTCGTCGGCGACTCCGGCAGAGAGGCGCGTCCGGGCGTCGTACATCGTCAGCAGGATGGTGGTGATGTCCAGATGCGGGTTGAGGTGCCGCTGCACGAGGTCGATGTTGCGCACCAGCTGGCCGAGGCCTTCGAGCGCGTAGTACTCGCACTGGATCGGGATGAGCACTTCCCGGCCGGCCACGAGGGCGTTCACCGTGAGCAGCCCGAGAGACGGTGGGCAGTCGATCAGGACGTAGTCAATCCGGTCGCCGGCGTCTTCACAGTCTGCAAGGTACGACTGCAGCGCCTTGTCGAGACGGGTCTCCCGAGCGACCAGCGAGACGAGCTCGATCTCGGCGCCGGCGAGGTCGATCGACGCCGGCAGCACCGTCAGCCCCGGATGTTCCGGGCACGGGCGAACCAGCTCGTCCAGATCGGTGCCGTCGACGAGGGCCTCGTACACCCCCGGCGTCCCCTCGGAGTGGTCAATGTTGAGAGCGGTGGACGCATTGCCCTGCGGATCGAGGTCGACGACGAGAACGCGCAGCCCCTTGGTGGCAAGCGCCGCGGCGATGTTCACGGCAGTCGTGGTCTTGCCCACCCCGCCTTTCTGGTTGGCGACCACCATGACCCGCGTGGCCGCGGGCTTCGGCAGCTGCGCGGTGGCCTGAACCCGGCGGGCCAGGTCGACGTGCTCCTGGGCTTCAGCGGCCAACGGGGTCGCATCGTCATCGAACGGAGTGGGGGACTCTTCTTCGCTGATTGCCTCGGCGGATGCAGTGGTGGCTTCGGCTTGACCGGCCGCCGTCCTACTCATCCGATGTCCCCGACGGGGAATGCGACGGTCGCAGTTTCACGTGAAACATGGCACCCGACCGGTGTCGGTGAGGGGCTGCTCACACTCACCGCGTCACCTCCACCACCGTCGTCGGAATTTGCAGGTCGCCATGTGAAGTCACCACGATATCGGTAGCACCGAGCTTGTGAAGAGCTACCCGGGAGGAAGTGACCTCTTCTTCAGCCGTCTGGCCCTTCAAGGCGAGCAGCACTCCGCCGGGTCGGACGAGTGGCAGGCACCAACGGGCGAGCTTCTCGAGCGGTGCCACGGCCCGCGCCGTCACCACATCGAAGGTCTCGCTGACGTCCTCGGCACGCGACCGCAGGACCCGCACCTGATCGAGCCCGAGCGCCTCCACGGCTTCTTCCAGGAAGACCGTTCGGCGCAACAGCGGTTCGACCAGGGTCATGTGCAGGTCGGGTCGGGCAATGGCCCAGACCAGACCCGGCAAGCCGGCGCCTGACCCGACGTCAGCCACGGTGGCCCCCATCGGCGCCCGGGGCACGACCACCGCGCAGTTGAGTATGTGCCGCTCCCACAACCGAGCAACCTCGCGAGGCCCGATCAGCCCACGCTCCACGCCCACGGTTGCCAACATGTCGACAAATTGATTCGCCAACGGCAGCCGGGAACCGAACACCCCCGCCGCGGACGACGGGGGTGTTTCACGTGAAACAGGCATGACAGCCCTGCCGTCAGGACGCCGGCAGGATCACGACGTGGCGGCGGGTGTCCTCGCCCTCGGACTCGCTCACGAGACCGGCGTCGGCCACCGTGTCGTGAACGACCTTTCGCTCGAACGGCGACATCGGATCGAGCGGCAAAGGCTCGCCACTCGCCTGCACCTTGCCAATCGCCTCCTGCGCGATCTGGACGAGCTCCGCACGGCGCGCCGCGCGGTATCCGTCGACGTCGAGCATGAGCCGGCTACGCTCACCGGTCTCCCGATACACGGCGAGTCGCGTCAGTTCCTGCAACGCCTCGAGCACGTCGCCATCGCGTCCGACCAGGTGCTTCAGGTCGCCACCGACGATCGAGACAGCAGCACGATCGCCATCGACGTCCATGTCGATGTCTCCGTCAAGATCGGCGATGTCGAGCAGCTCCTCGAGGAAGTCGGCGGCGACATCGCCCTCGGCCTCGAGCTTCTCTGCTTCAGTACTCATCTCTTGCCCTTCTTCTTCTTCTTGCGCTTGTTCCGCGACTGGCTCTTGGGCTGTTGGCGGGCCGGTGGCGTGGGACGCGGCTTGTTCTCGGTGGGCTCGGGCCGGTCCTGCGGCGCGGGCTCGTTCCCGGTCTTCCTGCGCTCGCTCCTCGACTGCTTCTTCGGCTGCTGCCGAGGAGGCTGCTTCTCGTGCGGCTCCTCGAGCTCCTTCAGCGGGTCCTCGATGACGGTCTTCCCATGCTTGGCGTCACGCTCCTGCTTCGCCTTGAACGCGGGCGTGCCGGGTGCCGGATTGTTCCGGATGACATAGAACTGCTGACCCATCGTCCACAAGTTCGACGTCGTCCAGTAGAAGAGGACGCCGAGCGGGAACGCCACGCCGCCGACTGCGAACACCACCGGGAGGATGTACAGGAGCATCTTCTGCTGCTGGGCGTACGGACCATTCATCGCGTCGGGCGGCATGTTCTTGCTCATCAGCTGCCGCTGCGTCGTGAACTGGGTGATGCACATGATGATGACCAGGGCCATCGTCAGGATGCGTGTCTCCACCACCGAGGTGTTGACAAACGTGTCGGCGATCTTCGCCCCGAGGAACCTCGCGTTGGACAACGACTCGGCATCGCCGCCGGTCAGGAAGCCCTTGGCGCCCTTCGCCCCGAGCTTCGCCGACTGGTCGATGACTCGGAACAGGGCGAAGAAGATCGGCATCTGGAGCAGCAACGGAAGGCAGGACGCGAACGGGTTGGTGCCCGTCTCCTTCCAGAGCTTCATCTGCTCCTGGGTCAGGCGCTCGCGGTCGTGACCGTACTTCTTCTGCAGCTCCTTGATCTGCGGTTGCAGCAACTGCATGTTGCGGCTGGACTTGATCTGCTTGACGAACAGCGGGATCAGCAGCGCACGGATCGTGACCGTCAGGCCCACGATGGCCAGCACCCACGTCCAACCCGAGTCGGCCGGCAGCACCCGGTCGAACACCCAGTGCCAACCGAGCAAGATCGCCGAAACGCCGTAGTAGAGCGGCGTCATGATGGCCGAGCCGATGTCGCCTAGGAAGCCCATGGTTCTCCTGTGTTGGGGGTGGCCACCGACACTGTCGCTGACCTGCGGTTCTTGGCGGGTGGCACGGGGTCGAGGCCCCCGGCGGCCCATGGGTGGCAACGGGCAACTCGCCGCATCGCCAGCCAGCTGCCGCGGAAGGCACCGTGGGTCTGCACGGCTTCGAGCGCGTACGCCGAGCACGTCGGGTGGTAACGGCAGACCTGGCCGTAGAGCGGACTGATCGCGAACCGGTAGCCCTTCAGCAACCAGACGAGGATGTACTTCATCGGGCACCAGCCCGGATCAGTGCCTCGTCGAGGTCGACGGACAGCGTCGAGGAGGTAGCCGCTCGGGCAGCCGGCAGGGCCCGAATCACGATCCGAGAGCCTGCTGGCACATCAGCCACCCGGGACCGCATGAGGTGACGGAGCCGGCGCTTGACGCGGTTGCGGTCGACGGCCGACCCGACGCCCCGGTTCACCACGAAACCGATCGACGTCGTCGAGCCACCGTCGGCCACGGCGGGCAGGACGACATGGGCAACGAGGGTTGGCCGGGCGGCCTTGGCGCCACGACGAACGGTGACGCGGTAGTCCTCGCTGTTACGCATGCGATGGACCTGGTCGAGCAACGGGCTCAGGCCGACAGGTTGGAGCGACCCTTGCGGCGACGCGACGACAGGATCGAGCGACCGGCGCGGGTGCGCATGCGAAGGCGGAAGCCGTGCTTCTTGGCACGACGTCGGTTGTTCGGCTGGTACGTACGCTTGCTCACGGGACTTCCTCACGAATCGGGCGGTGGCCCAGTGCTGGGTGTTCTCTTGACTCTGGCTGTGCTGACTTTCTTCGGGCTTGCGGACGGTGCGATGCGAGCCCGTCGACGGCCACCGCTCGCCCACAGAATCTGACTCGCTGTGAGCACGCGGCAGGTGTCGCGCTGATGACCACACCACGGTACGGGGGCACCTCTTGACGGTCAAACCGACCTTCTTACGACAGCTGTGAGAGGCTCGTCCCGGCGACACGCCGGGCAGTCGGAGCGGGATGGGGAAATCCGCTTGAACTGGGTTGGCCCCGCTGCTAGCGTCGCCGCGGTATTCGACTTTTCCACAGTGGATCCCACGTCGACATGTCGATGCACATTGTGTGGATAACCATGTGGAGCAACGGAGGTCCGGGATGGGTGAGGCGCCAGATCGGGCTGATGATGTCGAGCTAGGCGCCCACTGGGAACAGGCCGTCGACACCCTCTCCCCCGGAGCCAAAGTCTGGGTCTTCAACGCCACACCCCTGAGTCTCCACAACGGCATCCTGATCGTCGCCGTCCAGGACGACCTCACCCGAGCCCAGCTCGAGTCACGGGTCCGGCCAGCTCTCGAGAACGCCTTGTCGAGCTCGCTCGGCCAGGAGATCCGGCTCATCGTCACGATCGATCCGACCGAGGTCGAGATCACCTCACGTGAAGCCCTGAGTGCACAAGACGACAAGTCGACAAATCTCCTTTCGAACCCCGAGGGTGGGCGGCCCGAACCCGAAGACGTGGACCTCGCCGAGCTGGACGACGAGGAGGATGACGACGCGTTCGTCCCCAGCTGGGCGCAGAAGACGAACGTCGTCCCCCTCAAGCGCGGCACCGCCGCCGAAGCCCGACTCAACCCGCGCTACCTCTTCGAGAACTTCGTCATCGGATCGTCCAACCGATTCGCCCACGCCGCGGCCGTCGCCGTCGCCGAGGCACCCGGCAAGTCGTACAACCCACTCGTGATCCATGGCGAGTCCGGGCTCGGCAAGACTCATCTCCTCCATGCCATCGGCCACTACGTGTTGAGCCTCTACCCATCCTCGCGGGTGCGGTACGTCAACACCGAGGAGTTCACCAACGACGTCATCAACGCCATTCAGGAACGCAAGACCGCGGAGCTGAAGCGCAAGTACCGCGAGATCGACGTGCTGCTCGTCGACGACCTCCAGTTCCTGGAGAAGAAGGAGTCGACGCAGGCCGAGTTCTTCCATACCTTCAACGCGCTGCACAACGAGAACAAGCAGATCGTCATGACGTCCGACCGGCCGCCGAAGGCCCTGCGGACGCTCGAGGAGCGGCTCCGCAACCGGTTCGAGTGGGGCCTGCAGACCGAGACGCTGCCGCCCGACCTCGAGACCCGCATCGCGATCCTGCGCAAGAAGGCCGCCAACGAGAAGCTCACCGTGCCGGCCGACGTCATGGAGTTCATCGCCAGCCGCGTGCAGACAAACATCCGTGAGCTCGAGGGGGCGCTCATCCGGGCCACCGCCTTCGCGAACTTGCAGAAGGCCACGGTCGACATGCAGCTCGCCCAGATGGTGCTCAAGGACCTGGTGGCCGAAGGTGAGGAGCCCGAGATCACGATCGGGCAGATCATGGCCCAGACCGCCACTTATTCGGAGTTCTCGATCGACGAGCTCTGTGGAGCCAACCGCACCCGCAACCTCGTGCTCGCCCGGCAGATCGCCATGTACCTGTGCCGCGAGCTCACCGAGATGTCACTGCCCAAGATCGGCCAGGAGTTCGGGGGCCGCGACCACACCACGGTGATGCACGCTGAGCGCAAGATCCGCAAGCTGATGGCCGAGAAGCACGCCGTCTACAACCAGGTCACGGAGCTCACGAACCGCATCAAGCAGCAAGCCCGGCAGTCCTGACCAGATGCGTGACCTGCGTTGAAGCCTCATCTCATGATGCACAGCTGGGGACAGCCTTGTGGGCAAGCCCGTCCCTTCAGTGGACATCTGCGTCCAGGGTGTGAATGCCGTGTGAACAGCAGATTTCGGTCCACAGGGCACGGGGGTTCGCGCACCACGAGGACCACAGGTCATCCACCGGCCCGGACCAGCCCCCACCAGCACAGACGACAGTTATCCACCGTTTCCACAGAGGCTACGACTACGACTACTCCTTTATGTGTCACAAGGCACCGTCAACGTGGCTTACGACCCCGTGTGTGGACACTCCTTCCAGGGGTTCCCCGGCCTATCTCGGATGCCTGCCGCGTGGCAGGATTCATCCCGACGGCTTCCGTCCCTCCGAAAGGTCCTCGTTCGTGAAATTCCGTATCGATCGCGACACGTTCGCCGACGCCGTCGCCTGGACCGCCCGCAGCCTGCCCAACCGCCCGAGTGTTCCGGTGCTCGCAGGTCTGCTCATCGAGTCCTCCGGCGACGGCCTCACACTGTCCGGCTTCGACTACGAGACGTCGACCCGGGCCACGTTGCCGGCCGAGGTGGCCGACGACGGACGTGCCCTCGTTTCCGGCCGCTTGCTGTCGGAGATCGTCAAGTCGTTGCCGGCCAAGCCCATCGACGTCTCGCTCGACGGCACGAAGGTGCAGGTCGTCTGCGGCAACGCCCGGTTCAGCCTGCAGACCATGCCGGTCGAGGAGTACCCACAACTGCCCGACATGCCCACGGCCACCGGCACGATCAAGGCGGACGAGTTCGCCACCGCCGTCGCCCAGGCCAGCGCGGCCGCCGGGCGCGACGAGATGCTGCCACTGCTCACGGGAGTCCGGCTCGAGCTCGAAGGATCCACAATCTCGCTCATGGCCACCGACCGGTTCCGCGCCAGCCTGCGTGAGCTCAGCTGGTACCCCGAGCGCGCCGACCTGTCGGCCCAGGCCCTCGTGCCCGCCCGTGTCCTGGGTGAGACGGCTCGGTCACTGGTGGCCGGCGGCGACGTCACGATTGCCGTGTCGTCCGGCGAGGCCGGCGACGGGCTCATCGGTTTCGAGGGCACGGTGGGCAACGGCTCGCGACGCACCACCACCCGGCTGCTCGAGGGCGACTTCCCGCGGGTCCGCCAGCTGTTCCAGGCGCAGGCCGAGACGGTCGCCTACGTGAGCACGCCCGAGTTCATCGACTCGGTCAAACGAGTGTCGTTGGTCGCCGAGCGCAACACCCCTGTGCGGTTGACGTTCGCCGACGGACAGCTGCTCCTCGAGGCCGGCAGCGGCGACGAGGCCCAAGCGTCGGAGTCGATCGAGGCCACCATCAACGGAGCCGACATCTCGATCGGGTTCAACCCCACCTACCTGCTGGAGGGCCTGGCCGTCATGTCCGAGCCCGTCGTGCATCTGTCGTTCACGCAGCACACCAAGCCCGCCGCCATCTCAGGTGTGCAGGAGATCGGATCCGACCCCGACGGCGCGTTCCGCTACCTGATCATGCCCGTCCGACTGCAGAGCTGAGCACCACCAACTTCTGGGAGTCGCCATGCACATCGGCCTCGTTGGCCTCGGCAAGATGGGCGGCAACATGCGCACCCGCATGCGCAAGGCCGGCCTGACGGTGGTGGGATACGACCGCGACCCCAAACTCAGTGACGCCGCCTCGCTGGCCGACCTGGTCGAGCAGCTGCCGTCACCCAAGGTCGTGTGGGTCATGGTGCCGGCCGGCGAACCCACCCAACAAACGGTCGCCGAGCTCGGGGAACTGCTCGGCGAGGGCGACGTCGTCGTCGACGGCGGCAATTCGCGGTGGACGGACGACGAGAAGAACGCAGCTTCGCTCGCCACCCGCGGTGTGGGTTTCGTCGACTGCGGTGTGAGTGGTGGCGTGTGGGGTCTCGAGAACGGCTACGCCCTGATGGCCGGGGGCGATGCCGACGACATCGCCAAGGTGCAGCCGGCGTTCGACGCGCTACGTCCCGAGGGCGAGTCCGGCTTCGTGCACGCCGGCCGCGTGGGTGCCGGGCACTTCTCCAAGATGGTTCACAACGGCATCGAGTACGCCATGATGCAGGCCTATGCCGAGGGCTTCGAGCTGCTCGAGAAGACCGACATCGTCGACGACGTCACCGCCGTCTTCGACTCCTGGCGGCAGGGCACGGTCGTCCGCTCGTGGCTGCTCGACCTGCTGGTCACCGCGCTCGAGGACGATCCCGGCCTGAGCAAGATCCGCGGCTACGCCGACGACTCCGGAGAAGGACGGTGGACGGTCGAGGCCGCCATCGACCACGCCGTGCCCCTCAACACCATCGCCGCTTCCCTGTTCGCGCGGTTCGCCTCCCGACAGGACGAGTCGCCGGCCATGCAGGCAGTCGCCGCGATGCGCCAGCAGTTCGGCGGCCACGCGGTCCAGGCCGCCGCCGAGTCCGGCCACGACCCGAACGACGCCTAGCCCCGTGCACGTCTCCCGGCTCGTCGTGCACGACTTCCGGTCGTACGCCACGGCCGAGCTCGACCTCGAGCCCGGGCCGACCGCGTTCATCGGCGCGAACGGACAGGGCAAGACCAACCTGGTCGAGGCCATCGACTACGTCTCCCGGCTCGACTCGCACCGAGTCTCCGGTGATGCGCCGCTCGTCCGTGTCGGCGCCGACCAGGCAGTGGTGCGCGTCGAGGTGAAGCGTGCCGACCGCACTGCACTGCTGGAGGTCGAGATCACGCCAGGGCGCGCCAACCGTGCCCGGGTCAACAGGTCGGCGCTGCCACGCACGCGCGACGTCGTCGGAATCCTCCGCACCGTCATGTTCTCGCCGGATGACCTCGCCCTGGTCAAGGGTGATCCCTCCGATCGACGGCACTTTCTCGATGCCCTGCTGACGTTGCGCACGCCCCGACTCGGTGGCGTCAAGGCCGACTACGACCGCGTGCTCAAGCAGCGGAACGCGCTGCTCAAGTCGGCCCGGGGCCGTCAGGGCTCGGTCGACCTCTCCACTCTTGACATCTGGGACGACAAGCTGGCCACGCTGGGTGGCGAGCTGGTGGCCCAGCGCCTCACGCTGCTGTCCGATCTGGCGCCACACCTGGCCTCGGCGTATCTGGAAGTGGCGGCCGACGCACCGACCGACCGACGTGACGTCCGGGCCACGTACAAGGCCTCCGTCGACCTACCAGCTGAGGCGGCTGGTGACCAAGAGGCGGTGCGCACGGCGCTCCTGGCCGGCGTCGAGAACCGCCGTCGCGACGAGCTCGAGCGGGGCATCAGCCTCGTCGGCCCGCACCGCGACGAGGCGGTTCTCGAGATCGGCGACCTTCCGGCCAAGGGGTATGCCAGCCACGGGGAGTCCTGGTCGCTGGCGTTGGCGCTGCGGCTCGCGTCCTTCGCGCTCCTGCGTGCGGAGGGCGACGACCCGGTGCTCATCCTCGACGACGTCTTCGCTGAGCTCGACCAGGGACGTCGTGAGCAGCTCGCCGCACTCGTGGGCGACGCCGAGCAGGTGCTCGTCACAGCGGCCGTGGCCGATGATGTTCCGAAGGCGTTGCTCGGGCGGCGGTTCCGCGTCGAGGGAGGCAGGGTGCAACATGACTGACCCCGACGAGCCGACTTCCGGTGCGGACGAGCCGGACCCGTTGGACCTGGCCCGGGACATCGCCGATGCCTACCGCGGCGGCACTCCGACGGGTCCGCCTCGACGCCGGCGACCGGCCGCGGCGTCACCGCGCCGGCGCAAGCGCGACGAGCCCGCGCGGCTGGCCGACGTGCTCGGCGAGATGACCCGCGAGCGTGGCTGGGACGAGCGGATCCAGGCGACGCGGGTCTTCACCGACTGGCCCGGCATCGTCGGACCGGAGATCGCCGCCCACTCGACGGTGGAGGCCTTCGAGGATGGGATCGTGTCGATCCGCGCCGAGTCCACCGCCTGGGCCAAGGAGCTGAAGCTGCTCGCCGCTCGGGTCGTGCAGCGCCTCAACGAGGAGCTTGGGCACGGCACGGTGCTGCGCATCGAGGTGCGTGGCCCTCAGGCTCCGTCCTGGAAAAAGGGTCAGCGCACGATCCGCAACGCCCGCGGGCCGAGGGACACCTACGGCTGAGGTGACGTGGGAGAAATGCGCTCCATCAGGGCCACGCTGAGCGCGGTCGCCATGGCCATCGCCCCGAGCACGACGGTGGCTTCGCCGAAGCCGCTCCAGCCGTAGGCCGGACGCACGCCGATGGCCACCAGCAGTACCAGTGCACCTGCCGCACCGACCATGGAACCCACGACGACGCCGGGCGCGGGCCGGTGGGATCCACCGACGAGCAGGGAACCGACGGCCGACCAGGCCACGCACACCGCGAGGGCGGCCACGATGTCGGCGGGCCGGTGCCAGCCGGCGACGACGGTCGAGGCCCCGGTGATGGTGGTGGCGAGCGCGCCGGCAACGACGACCGCCAGACGCAGTGAGCGCGGAGCAACCAGCAGCAGCGCTCCGACCGCGCTGGCAACCACCGTGGCGTGACCGCTCGGCAGGCTGTTGGGCCCGAGGACGTCGAGCGGCGTCCGTTCGAGCAGGACCTTGAGCAGCTGGGTGGTGAGGTTCGCGCCGGCAATCACGACGAGCGCGGCAGCGGCGAGACGGGCGCGGCCGCGCACGATCGCCAAGGCGACGCAACCTGCCGCCACGGCCAGCACGGCGCCGATCGAGACGCGTCCGAGCAGGCTCAGCACGGTCACCTCGGCATCCTGACCGGCGACCACGGTCGTCATGGCCCGCTGGTCGATACGCTGTCCGGCGCCAGTGCGCAGGGCCACCATCGCCACCGCGACGAGCACGCCGACGGCGCCCACCGCGGCGGTCAACGGTGGCGCAGCGGAGGCGTGACGCGGCGCTGTCATGCTCATCCCACCACGATGACGGATCAGACCAAGACGCCGACGAGTGGGGCGCGGATCTGAGCGGTTTTCGGGCTACGCGGACGTACCCGGCATGAGGGCAGGCCCTTCGAGCACGTCTCAGACCCGCTCCTGAGGCGCTCAGGGGCATCTGAGCGCGCGTTCACGTCGATCGACACAGGCCTACCACCGCTGAGACGCACACAATCGCCCGTATACTGGAGTAGTGACCGAGACCCCAGATCGATCCGCCGTGGCGGCCGACGCCTCCTACGACGCCAGCGACATCCAACTTCTGGAGGGTTTGGAGGCGGTCCGCAAGCGACCGGGCATGTACATCGGCTCCACCGGCGAGCGCGGGCTGCATCACCTGGTCTATGAAGTCGTCGACAACTCCGTCGACGAAGCCCTCGCCGGGCATGCCAGCCACATCGAGGTCACGCTGCAGTCCGACGGCGGTGTGCGAGTCGTCGACGACGGTCGCGGCATCCCCGTCGACGAGCACCCGATCGAGAAGATGCCCGCCGTCACGCTGGTTCTCACATCCCTTCACGCGGGTGGCAAGTTCGGCGGCGGCGGCTACAAGGTGTCCGGCGGCCTGCACGGCGTCGGCGTCTCGGTGGTCAATGCGCTCAGCTCGCGGCTGGACGTCGAGGTCCGGCGCGACGGCTACCGCTGGACGCAGAGCTTCACGTACGGCGAGCCGGATGCACCGCTCGAGCGTCACGAGAAGACCAAGGACACCGGCACCACCACCACGTTCTACGCCAGCGACACGATCTTCGAGACCACCGACTACTCCTACGAGACGCTCAAGACGCGGTTCCGGGAGATGGCGTTCCTCAACAAGGGTCTCGAGCTGGTGCTGCGCGACGAGCGCGAGCATCCGGCCGACGCTCCTGACGACGGCACCGACATCGACCACATCGAGCGTGAGGTCACGTTCCGCTACGACGGCGGGCTGGTCGACTACGTCAACCACATCAACTCCGGGGCCAAGACGCCGCTGCACCGCGAGGTCATCGCCCTCGAGCGCGAAGCCGTCGACGACGGCCTGTCGCTCGAGATCGCCATGCAGTGGAACGTCAGCTACGCCGAGTCGGTGCACACGTTCGCCAACACGATCAACACCCATGAGGGCGGCACCCACGAAGAGGGCTTCCGCACGGCACTCACCCGCACGGTCAACCGTTTTGCCGAGCTGCAGGGCCTCATCAAGAAGAAGGAAGACGCGCTCACCGGCGACGACATCCGCGAAGGTCTCACCGCGATCGTGTCGGTCAAGCTGGCCAACCCGCAGTTTGAGGGCCAGACCAAGACCAAGCTCGGCAACACCGAGGCCCGCTCCTATGTGCAGACGATGCTCAACGACGAGCTGGCAGCCTGGCTCGAGCGCAACCCTGGCGACGGCAAGCTGATCGTTCGCAAGTCCATCGACGCGGCCACCGCACGTATGGCGGCCCGCAAGGCCAAGGAGCTCGCCCGCAACCGCAAGGGCCTCCTGGGTGGCGGCGGCTTGCCCGGCAAGCTGTCCGACTGCCAATCGCGCGACCCGGAGGAGTGCGAGATCTTCATCGTCGAGGGCAACTCGGCCGGCGGTTCCGCCAAGGGCGGCCGCGACCCGCGCACCCAGGCGATCCTCCCGCTGCGCGGCAAGATCCTCAACGTCGAGAAGGCGCGCATCGACAAGATCCTGCAGAACGCCGAGGTGCAGGCCATCATCTCCGCGCTCGGCACCGGTGTTCAAGAAGACTTCGACATCGACAAGCTGCGCTATCACAAGATCGTCCTGATGGCCGACGCCGATGTCGACGGTCAGCACATCTCCACGCTGCTGCTCACGCTGCTGTTCCGGTTCATGAAACCACTCATCGACGGCGGCTATGTCTACCTCGCCCAACCGCCGCTCTACAAGATCAAGTGGAGCAACTCGCCGCACGAACTGGCCTACTCCGACCGCGAGCGCGACGCGTTGCTGGCCGCCGGCAAGGAGGCGTCCCGCCGCCTGCCCAAGGAGGCGCCAGTTCAGCGCTACAAGGGCCTCGGCGAGATGAACGACCACGAGCTGTGGGACACCACGATGGACCCGGACGCTCGCATCCTGCGTCAGGTCACGCTCGAGGACGCCGCCATGGCCGACGAGATGTTCACGATCCTCATGGGGGAGGACGTCGAGCAAAGGCGCCACTTCATCCAGCGCAATGCCAAAGACGTCCGCTTCCTCGACATCTGACCTGACAGGAATCATTCGTGACTGATACACCCATCGAGCGCGACAGGATCGAACCCGTCGAGCTCCAGGTCGAGATGCAGCGCTCGTACATCGACTACGCGATGAGCGTCATCGTGTCCCGCGCGCTGCCCGACGTCCGCGACGGGCTCAAGCCGGTGCACCGGCGCGTGCTCTACGCGATGTACGACGGTGGCTACCGACCTGACCGCGGCTTCAGCAAGTGCAGCCGCATCGTCGGTGACGTCATGGGTCAGTACCACCCGCACGGCGACACCGCGATCTACGACACCCTCGTGCGGCTCGCGCAGCCGTGGGTCATGCGCGCGCCGATGGTCTCCGGCCAGGGCAACTTCGGCTCGCCGGGCAACGACGGCGCGGCCGCCATGCGCTACACCGAGTGCAAGCTCGCCCCCATCGCCATGGAGATGGTGCGCGACATCGACGAGGACACCGTCGACTTCAAGCCCAACTACGACGGACGCTCGCAAGAGCCGGCCGTCCTACCCGCGCGCATCCCGAACCTGCTGGTCAACGGCTCGGCCGGCATCGCCGTCGGCATGGCCACCAACATCCCGCCACACAACCTGCGTGAGGTCGCCGAGGGCGTCCAGTGGTCGCTGGAGAACCCGGAGGCAGGCCGCGAGGAGCTGCTCGAAGCGCTGATCGAGCGCATCAAGGGCCCCGACTTCCCGACGTCCGGGCTCATCGTCGGCACCCAGGGCATCCAGGACATGTACCGCTCCGGTCGCGGCTCGGTCACGATGCGTGCGGTCGTCTCGATCGAGGAAGACACCAAGGGACGCATCAGCCTGGTCGTCACCGAGCTGCCCTATCAGGTCAACCCCGACAACCTGGCCATCAAGATCGCCGAGCTGGCCGACTCCGGCCGGGTCCAGGGCATCGCCGAGGTGCGCGACGACTCCAGCTCGCGCACCGGCCGCCGCCTCGTGGTCGTGCTCAAGCGGGACGCCGTCGCCCGGGTGGTGCTCAACAACCTCTACAAGCACACCGAGCTGCAGACCAACTTCAGTGCCAACATGCTCGCGCTCGTCGACGACGTGCCGCGCACCCTCACCCTCGACGGATTCATCACGAACTGGATCACCCACCAGATCACCGTCATCCGCCGTCGCACCGAGTACCGCCTGCGCAAGGCCGAGGAGCAGGCCCACATCTACCGAGGCCTTGGCAAGGCGCTCGACCAGCTCGACGCCGTCATCGCCCTCATCCGGGGGAGCGCCTCGGCCGACACCGCACGTCAGGGCCTGATCGACTTGCTCGAGATCGACGAGGTGCAGGCCAAGGCGATTCTCGACATGCAGCTGCGCCAGCTCGCCGCCCTGGAGCGGCAGAAGATTCTCGACCAGCTGGCCAAGCTGGAGGAGGAGATCGCCGAGTATCAGGACATCCTCGCCAGTGAGGACCGCCAGCGCTCGATCGTCAGCGAAGAGCTCGCCGCGATCGTCGAGAAGTACGGCGACGACCGCCGCAGCCAGATCATCGCGGCCGACGGCGACCTGTCGATGGAAGATCTCATCCCCGACGAGGAGGTCGTGGTCACCATCACCCGCGGCGGCTACGCCAAGCGCACCCGCACCGATCTGTACCGGGTGCAGAACCGCGGCGGCAAGGGCGTCCGTGGTGCGCAGCTGCGCGACGGCGACTTCGTCGAGCACCTGTTCCCGACCACCAGCCACCACTGGATCCTGTTCTTCACCACGGCCGGCCGGGTCTATCGCACCAAGGCGTACCAGCTGCCGGAGGCCGGACGCGATGCGAAGGGCGGGCACGTGGCCGGGCTGCTGTCGTTCCAGCCGGACGAGGACATCGCCCAGGTGCTGGCCATCCGCGACTACGAGCAGGCTCCGTACCTGGTGCTGGCCACGAAGAAGGGCCTCGTCAAGAAGACCCGGCTCGCCGACTACAACAGCCCGCGTCAAGCCGGCGTCATCGCCATCAACTTCCGCGACGAGGACGACGAGCTCATCGGCGCCGAGCTGGTGCGCGCCGAGGACGACCTGCTCCTCATCTCCAAGAAGGCGCAGGCCATCCGGTTCCGCGCCGACGACCGGCAGCTGCGGCCGATGGGCCGCGCCACCTCCGGTGTCACCGGCATGAAGTTCCGCTCCGACGACGCACTGCTGTCGATGACCGTCATCCATGCGCGCGACGCCGAGAAGGACACCGAGGACGTCCCGGCCGATGAGTTGCTCTACGTGTTCACGGTCACCGACGGGGGCTTCGCCAAGAAGACCACCATCGACCAGTACCGCCTGCAGGGCCGCGGCGGCATCGGCATCAAGGCCATGCAGATCACCGAGAAGCGCGGTGTTCTCGTCGGCGGCCTGGTGCTCAGTGACACCGACGACGTCATCTCGGTCACCGAGGGTGGCCAGATCACGAGAAGTCTCGTTGCAGGTGTGCCTGCGAAGGGGCGTGGCACGATGGGGGTCAGCTTCGTCAAGTTCAAGGGCGACGACCGGGTGGTCACCATCGCTCGCAACGCCGAGATTCCCACCGATGACGAGGCGCAGGACGAGAACGACGCGACCAGCGAGAACGACGCGAACGACGCGAACGACGCGAACGATCAGCCGACCGAGCCGGACGAAGGGCAGGACCAGTGAGCAAGTCGGACGACCAGGGACTCCCGCAGTCTCGTGCCGTGCCCAGCCAGCCGCGGCCCAAGGCTCAGCCCATGAAGAAGGCGGTCCAGCCGAAGAAGGCCACCAACCCGGGCGGCCCACCGAAGGGCAAGCCGCACGTCGTCGACCCGGTCGAAGCCGCCAGGGCGGCCGCGCCGTCGGTCACCCCCAACCGCCGTCCCCCACCGGATCCCCGGCCACCACGGCCGTCATCCCGGCGGTCAAGGGCGGCCCACAGGCCGCGAAGCCGGCCGCGAAGAGCGCCAAGCCGGCACGACCGCCGGCGGCGCCCGCGCCTCAGGCCGGCCGCCGGGCGAGCCTTCGTCTGGTTCATGTCGAGCCGTGGTCGGTCACTCGCCTGGCCTTCGTGGTGTCCGTGGCGATGATGATCGTCGCGGTCGTCGCGGTCTCGATCTTCTGGATCGTTCTCAACGTCACTGGGGTCTGGGGACAGATCAATGACAGCGTCACGTCGGTGCTCAGCGATGACAGCGGGAGCTTCGACATCAAGGACTACCTGGGCTTCGGACGGCTGTTCGGACTCACCCTGGTGTTGTCAGCAATCAACGTCGTCCTGATGACCGCGTTGGCCACGATCGGGGCGCATCTGTACAACCTCGCGGCCCAACTGCTCGGTGGCCTCGAGGTCACGTTCAGTGACGACTGAGGGCCCTCCGCCCGATTCGTTTTGAGCGCGCGCCGTACGGTAACGTTGCGCGCTGTTGCGGGCCTATAGCTCAGCTTGGTTAGAGCGCTTCCCTGATAAGGAAGAGGTCAGAGGTTCAAGTCCTCTTAGGCCCACTTCACCACCCAAGGTTGCGGAGGCCTCCATGAAGAAGATCCTCGTACTCGTGTCGGCTGCAGCCGGTCTCGCGTGGCTGGTCGGACGGTCGAAGTCGGCCCAGAAGTCGGCCGCGCCGGCCGACCCGTGGGCCCAGGCATCCGACCGGGTCTGACCCGCTGGCGACACCCGGGGCTGTGGCGCAATTGGTAGCGCACCTGCTTTGCAAGCAGGGGGTTAGGGGTTCGAGTCCCCTCAGCTCCACCACTCAGTGAGCACGCTCGTCGTAGGCCGCTGAAACCTTCTTCGGGACGCACATCCGCCAGGCGTCGACGAGCAGCTCCTCGAGCTCGTCCACGTCGATCTCGGCCAGGCGCAGTTGCACCCATTGGTAGCGGAGGTCAGAGTCGCGGGGCATGAGGAACGTCGTGGGGTTGGCGGCGACGAGGGCGTCGCGCTCCTCCCGCGGGAAGCCGAAGCCGAGCAACGACTCATCGGGCGAGACCGATGCGAACACGATGCTGCCGACGCGGAACTTGACGTGGTCGCGCACCATCGCCTCGTAGGCGCGAGGCAGCGCGAGGGCGATGCGCCGCACATCCTCGAGCCCGGCGGCCATGCTCAATCGACCCGGCTCACGACCTCGGGACGTCGTTCGCGGTGACCGGCTCGGGTGCTGGGGCCGGCTCCGAGGATTCGTCGCCCCTGACCTTGGCGGCCACTCTCGAGCCCGCGGTCGAGGCGGCGTCGGCCACTTTCGTGCCGGCGGCCGAGGCGGCGTGCTTGGCCACACCCTCGGCCTCGTGCACGCCGTGCTGGACGGGCTCGGAGTTCCACAGCTTCGACGATTGGCGTTTGATCTGCTCGTATCGCTCACGCCCGGCCTTCGTCCCGAGCACGTAGCCGGCAGCGGCGGCGCCGATCAGCAACAACTTCTTCACGAGGACCACTCCCTGGTGCGTCGATGTCTGTCTTCGATCCTCACCCAGATCACCGACAGTGTCATGTCGAGCGTCATGCCGGCGGCTGGTCGAGGACCTCGCGCAGCCGTGCCGCGAACGCCTCCGGCTGGCCGGCGTAGCCGAACTCGCCTCCCATGAAGCCGCCGTGGTGGCTGGGAAAGACGGTGGCTTCCTGGCCGAGAGCCTCGGCAGTGGCTATGGAGGTGCGTCCGGTGAAGGTGCCCATCGACTCGGTTCCGACCGCGATCACCACCCGCGTAGGTGCGGCGTTCAGTGCGTCGATGTCGGGGTGGTGGTCGGTGATGGCGTTCGACACGTCGGACAGGAGGGGGTCGCCACGCGACCCGTCGTCGTCGGCCGGCATGCCGAACTGGGCCGGATCCGGTGGCGGCTGGGCGGCGTACTCGTCGGTGAACTCTCCCTGCCACGACGACATGGCGATGAAGGCGGCCATGCCGGCTCCCGAGCCCTTCTCGCTGTAGACGGACTGGAAGGCACGCTGGGCAGCACGTGCCCGCTCGGCGTCGGGTAGCACGTCGATCAGCGGCGGCTCGTGCGCCACCAGGAGGGTGACGTCGTCGGGATGGGCGGCGACGAGGGCGAGTGCGGTCACCGCGCCGCCGCTGCTCGCGAACAGCTCCACCGGACCGGCGTTCAGCTCGGTGATGAGGGCATGGACGTCCTCGGCCTGCACCTCGGGGTTGTTGTCGGTGCGGCCGTCGCTCCGCGCGCTGCGGCCGAGGCCGCGGGGGTCGTACGTGATGACCGTGCGGTCAGGGAAGTGCGACACGAGCGTGAGGAATCCGCCGGCGTCCATCGGCTGGCCGATCATCACCAGCGCAGGTCGCCCACCCTCGGGTGGCCATGGCCCATGGACGTCATAGGCCAGCGTGGCTCCGGGTACGTCGAGCGTGTGGTTGGTGGTCATGCGTGCCCCCGATCGCGATGCGTGGTCCTGAAGATACCGGCCGATCGCTTCACTCGGCGAGGGTGCCGGCCGGGAGCTCGAACCAGCGGAGGTGGTCGAAGTCGTCGGTGAGGTGGGCGATCTTGGAGCAGTCGGGCGGGACGGCGTCCGTCATGATCTGGCGAGCCTCCGCCATGTGATCGGCGAGCATCGACACCGGGGCGGTGGTGTCGTGGTGGGGGTAAGTCATGGCGCCAGTGCCGTCGTACGAGACGTCATGGAGCCGCATCGGCGGCTCGGCGGCGCCATCACGGTGACGCCACAGACCGGTGGACGGCTCGAAGCGGTAGTCGCCGAGCAGTCGCCAGCCCTCCCGGGCCACGAGACGGACCGCCTCGACGATGTACTCGAACACCTCGTCGTCGATGAAGTAGTTGAAGTTCACCCGGACCCAGCCCGGCTTGATGCCCTCGCACCCGGTCGAGATCTGCCGCTCGAACTCGTGGCTGCGGTCGAGGTCGATGCCGAGCAGCCGATGGCCGTACGGTCCTGCACAGGAACAGCCGCCTCGCGTCTGGATGCCGAAGAGGTCGTTGAGCAGGGCGACCACGAAGTTGTGGTGCAGATAGTCGCCGCTGGGCGCACGGATCACGAACGACACGATCGAGAGGCGCCGGGCACTCCGATTGCCGAGGATCTCGATCGTCGGCTCGTCCTGCCACACCGCCACGGCCCGACGGAGCAGGTCGCTCTCGTGCGCCTCGATGGTCTCGACGCCCACCGCGTCCTTGAGCTGGAAGACCAACCCGGCCCGGATCGACTCGACGATGCCAGGGGTGCCGCCCTCCTCGCGGTGCTCGGCATCGGTCAGGTACCGGTGCTCGGTGGGGTTGACATACATGACGGTGCCGCCGCCGGGCACGTCCGGCACGCGGTTGGTGGCGAGCTCGCGACGCACGACGAGGACGCCTGGCGTGCCGGGGCCGCCGATGAACTTGTGGGGCGACAGGAAGATCGCGTCCTTGTACGCCAGGGGGTCGACATCCGGCGGCGCCAGCATGTTGATGTTCACGTACGGTGCGCAGGCCGCGAAGTCCCAGAACGACAGGGCACCATGGCGATGCAGGAGGGCCGCGATGCCGAACGTGTCGGACACGATGCCGGTGACGTTGCTGGCGGCCGAGAACGACCCGATCTTGAGCGGGCGAGCGGCGTAGTTCTCGAGCTCGACGGCGAGCCGGTCCTGGTCGATGTGGCCGTCCGCGTCCTCGGGGATCGTGACGACGTCGGCGATCGACTCTCGCCAGGGCAGCTCGTTGGAATGGTGCTCGAACGGCCCGGTGAAGACGACGGGCCGTTCGGCCGGCGGGATCAGCGACATCAGGTCGTGGCGGTCGTCCAGCTGTGCCGGGATCCGCAGCCCGAGGATGCCGATCAGCTTGTCGATCGCGGCGGTGCTGCCGGAACCGGTGAAGATGACGGCGGTGGACTCGTCGCCGCCGACATGGTCGCGGATCAGGTTGCGGGCGTCCTCGCGCAGCCGGGTGGTCTGCAGTCCGGTGCCACTCGCCTCGGTGTGGGTGTTGGCGTAGCGAGGCAGGACCTCGTGTCGGATGAAATCCTCGATGAACCCGAGGCTGCGACCCGAGGCCGTGTAGTCGGCATACGTGATGCGACGCGGCCCGTAGGGTCCGGGCATCACCTGGTCGTCGCCGATGACCGCCGCCCGGATCCGTTCGAGCAGCGCTGTGCTCTCGGGGGTCTGCATGCGGCCACTGTAGTCACGGAACGGCGCAGCAGTGGTCGCCACCGTCCGGCCCGGAGTCAGGCCTGTTCGCGCAGGTAGCGGCCGAAATGAGGGACCGTGAAGGCGATGCGGCCACGCTCGCCGGAGTAGATGAGGCCCTTCTTCATCAACGTGTCGCGAGCCGGTGAGAGCGACTGCGGCTTGCGGCCGAGCAGGTCCGCCACGGCTGATGTCGGCACGGAATCGGCATCGGGGTGCTGCTCGGCTGCATCCGCCATGGCCCGCAGGTACTCGCGCTCGCCCGGGGTGGCCCGGTCGTAGCGGGAGCCGAAGAAGCCGACCGCAAGCTCGTTCTGGGCGGCGGGGGCCGCGACGGCGACGTCGTCGGCCGTCACCGGGCTGCGCGGCGCGAGCTCCCACACCTCCTTGCCGTAGGCCTGGATGAAGTACGGGTAGCCGCCGGTGGCCTCGAACATCGCCTCCAGGGCGTCCGGGGTGAACTCGGCACCCTCCTCCGTGGCCGGCGCGCTGAGGGCGCGGTCGGCGGCGGTGCGGTCGAGGCGGTCGATGCGTTGGTAGTGGAAGAGCCGTTCGCTGTAGGACTTGCTGGCCGACAGCACCGACGGCAGGTGGGGCAGCCCGGCTCCGACGACGATGACCGGCAGGGACGCCTGGCCGATCTCGTGGCAGGCCGCACACAAGGCTGAGACGTCGTCGGGGCCGAGGTCCTGCATCTCATCGACGAAGATCGCCACGCCCTTGCCGACGTCGGAGGCCAGTCCACCGACATCGCTGAGCAGCTCGACCAGATCGATCTCGATGTCGCCTGAGTCGGCTCGCCCGCGCACGGCGGGTGCGTCGATGCCCGGGTTCCACCGGTCCCGCAGTTTTGCGTCGGGGCCGGCGTCGCGCTGGGCGAACGACTTGATGACGCCGAGCACGTGGGTCACGTCGTCGGCTTGCGGATGGCTGAGCTCGCGGACGGCGGTGTGCAGCGCGGAGCTGAGCGGCCGACGCAGTCGTTGCTCGGGGCGCGCCTCGAGCTTGCCGGTGCCCCAGCCGGCGCGTACCGCCGAAGAGCGCAGTGCATTGAGGAGCACCGTCTTGCCGACGCCGCGCAGACCGGTGAGGATCAGCGACCGCTCCGGCCGTCGCTTGGCAACGCGTTCGAGGACGACCTCGAAGGCGCGCAACTGCTCATCGCGGCCGGCCAGCTCTGGGGGACGCTGACCGGCGCCGGGGGCGTAGGGATTGCGAATCGGGTCCACGATCGCAGCGTATGGGGCTATCTAGCGGATTCCTGATATTTCGCCATACATCGCGAACGTGTCGCGCAAGAGGGTCAGTGACCTGCGCGGGAGTCCGGACGCATGGCCCAGCGGATGGCCGCGGTGATGGCCATGCCGCTCGCCCTGACGGCAGTGGCCTCGGTGACCGGGAGATAGGGCAGACGCAGTTCCGTGCGGGACCAGCGGGGCATGAGCCCGACGGCAGCGGCCGACAGCATCGAATAGGGGAGGCGCAGCGCGAGCGGCACGGGTGGGTGCACGAGGATGAAGCGCGCCGCCTGGCGTGCGGCGTCGGTCGAGGCCAGCTCCGGCCGGTAGTCGGCCATCACCGCGTCGAGCTCGGCGGCGGTCTCGGGCACATCGGTGGCTCCCAGGGCACGGGCCACGACGGCTGACTGGGCGACGTACTCGTCCCGACCCGCGGCGTCGAGCGTCGTGGCGCCGTAGCGGTCGTGGGCGCGCAGGAAGCTGTCGATCTCGGCCACGTGCACCCAGCGCAGCAGGTGCGGGTCCGATGCGGCGTATGGACGTCCGTCGGGCGCGATGCCGGCGATGCGGGCGTGAACGGCTCGCACGATCCGGACGGCGCGGTCGGCGTCCTCGATCGTGCCGAACGTCGTCTCGGCGAGGAACGTGCTGGTGCGCTGCAGGCGTCCCCACGGGTCGCCTCGGTAGCCGGAGTGCTGGTCGACGGCGGCCATCGCCAACGGGTGCAACGACTGCAACAGGAGCGCGCGGATGCCGCCGACGAACATCGACGCGTCGCCGTGCACGGCGCAGATGGCGTCCGCGTGGGTGAACCGGCGCGGCCCCTCGGCGTGGAGGATGCGTTCGCGACGCTTCGGTCCCTCGTCGCCGGCGATGCGCGCGAAGATCACCGCGCCCATGCGGCCGCGAACTGCGTCGATCGTGCTCACGGTGCCATGGTGTCAGAAGGCTCCGTGGCCGCGTTTCCTTCAGGTGAGGGGCAGCAGGACGCGAACCCGGGCGCCGCCGGTCGGGGACTCGTTGACCTCGACCTCGCCATCGTGGATCCGGACGATCTCCGAGACGATGGCCAGGCCCAGGCCGGCGCCACCGGTGCCTCGCTCGCGCGACTCGTCGACCCGGACGAACCGCTCGAGCACGTCCGTACGGAGCTCTGCCGGGATGCCAGGTCCGTTGTCGTCCACAGCCAGGACCGCGCGACTTCCATTGGCGTGCAAGGAGACGTCGATCCTCGACTCCGCGTATCGCCCGGCGTTGTCCAGCAGGTTGGACACGACCTGCTCGAGCAGAGCCGGTTGACCCAGTACCTGGACGGGCTCGACGTCGCTGATGTCGATCGAGACTGCCTCCGACTCGAACGAGGTCGCCGCCTCTCGGATGAGGTCGTCCAGGTCGACCGGGACGCGGTCGGCGCTGATGGTCCCGGCGTCGGTGCGGGCCAGCAGGAGCAGGTGCTCGACCAGCCTGCCCATGCGCGTCGTCTCCCGTAGCAGGTCGTGCAGCACCGGCTGCTCGGACGGTGCTGCCGTGCCGATCACCGTCTCCAACCGCGCCTGCAGGCTGGCGATCGGGCTGCGCAGTTCGTGGGCCGCGTCGCCGACGAAGGCCTCCTGCCGCTTGGCGCTGCTCTCGAGTCGTCCGAGCATGGCGTTGATGGTTCGGGCGAGGTCGGAGATCTCGTCTCGGCCGATCGGCTCGGGCACGCGTTGGTGCAGCTCACTGCCGGTGATGGCATCGGCCCGGGTCTGGATCGCGGCGACCGGCGCAAGGGTGCGTCCGATGACGACCCAGAACACCCCGGCCAGGGAAAGGACCAGCCCGACCAGGCTGATCGCGCCCAGCTCCGCGGTGAGGTCGACGAACTCCTCGATGTCCTCGACGTCAACGGCCACGTACACCGTTGCGGTGCCGGTCGGGGTCCTCGTGCCGAGGCCGACGACGCGGAACGGGCCGTTCTCGTCGATCGGCAGCGACTTCCGTTCCGCTGTTCGGGTCTTGCCGGGCTTCAGCTCCTCCATGACGAAGAGCCGGCGGTTGAGCGCGTTCGGGGTTCCGCTGATCACTACGCCGGACTGGATCACCTGGACGGCCGTGGACAGGTCGCCGGTCCTCGGCAGCTCGTCCGGCAGGACACCGTGCGCCGCCAGCTCGGCGATGCGTCGCGCCTCACTGCGACCGTCGTCCTGAGCCGTCTCGATCAGCTCGGTGCGGAGCAGCGACAGCACCAGGTAGCCGCCGAGCGACTGCACGACGGCGACCGCGATGGCCGCCGTGAGCATCATGCGAGTGCGCAGGGAGAGACGCTGGTACCAGCGGGACGCGGGCGCGCCGTCCGTCACGAAGTCTCCAGGCGGTAGCCCTTGCCCCGCACTGTCGTGAACATGTTCGAGTCGAACGGAGTGTCCAGCTTCTTGCGCAGGTAGCCGACGTACACCTCGACGAGGTTGGTGTCACGCGCGTCGGGGTCGCCCCAGACGTCACGCAGGATCTCCTCCTTGGAGCGCGTCTCGCCGCCGGCGCGCATGAGGTACTCCAGGAGCGCCGCCTCGCGACGGCTCAGCTCGATCTGCTCGTGGCCGCGACGAGCCACTCGGCGCCGGGGATCGAAGACGAGGTCGCCGACGATGAGTTCGGACCACCCGTCCGCGCTGCTCCCGCGACGCAGCAGGGCGTCGCAGCGGGCGACCAGGACCGAGAACGTGAACGGCTTGCGCAGATAGTCGTCGGCGCCGGCCTCGAGGGCGTCCGTCTCGTCGGTCGTGCCGTCCTTGGCGGTGAGGATCAGGATCGGGACGGCGACATCCTCCGCGCGCAGCCGCCGGCACATCTCGACACCGGACATGCCGGGCAGCATCCAGTCGAGCACGATGAGGTCGAGCTCGGACTCCTTCGCCAGGCGATACCCGGAGAAACCGTCATGCGTCGTGCTCACGGTGAACCCGTGATCGCGCAGACCGTCTTCCAACGACGTGGCGAGACCGACCTCGTCCTCGACTACCAGCACACGAACCATGCTGGACAGTGTCCCATCCTCCCCGCCGCGCGAAGTGGCAAATCAACTCACGTCGGTGAGCAGATGTCCGCGTGCCTCGCGGCGACGGCGCTGTTCCTCCGGGTCGGGAACGGGCACGGCGGCGATGAGGCGTTGCGTGTACGGCTCGCGGGGCGAACCCAGCACCTGTTCGCGAGGACCGATCTCGACGAGCTTGCCGTTCTGCATCACGGCCACCCGGTTGGCGAGCGAGTCGACGACGGCGAGGTCGTGGCTGATGAACAGGCAGGCGAACTGCAGGCGGTGCTGCAGCTCGGTGAACAACTCGAGCACGCGGGCCTGCACCGAGACGTCGAGGGCCGATGTGGGTTCGTCCGCGATCAGCAGGTCCGGGTCGAGGGCGAGCGCGCGGGCCAGGCTGACGCGCTGACGCTGACCGCCGGACAGCTCGTGCGGGAAGCGTCCGGCGTAGCCGGTGGCGAGCTCGACGCTGTCGAGCAGCTCCTGCACCTTGGCGTCGATCTCGCTGTCCTTCAGGTTCGTCTGTACGTGCAGGGGTTCGCCGATGCAGTCGCCGATCGACATCCGCGGGTTGAGCGACGACGCCGGGTCCTGGAACACGAACCCGAAATGTGCGCGGTGCGGACGCAGCTTGGCCTCGCTCAGCCCCGAGATCGTCGTGCCGGACACGGTGATGGAACCGCTGCTGGGCTGCTGCAGTCCGACGGTGGTGCGTCCGACGGTGGTCTTGCCGGAGCCGGACTCGCCCACGAGGCCGAGCACCTCGCCTCGGCGCACTTCGAGCGACACGTGGTCGACCGCGCGGAAAGACGGTTGCCCGAGGCGTCCGGCGAACTCGACGACGAGGTCGTCGACGCTCAGGACGATCTCGGGTTCGTCGCCGACCGGCTGAGGCCCGTGCTCCTGGCCGAGGTGCGGGACGGCATCGAGCAGCAGCTTCGTGTAGGGGTGTCGCGGTGCCGAAAACAGCTGCCCGGCGGGCGCCTCCTCGACGACCGTGCCGCGGTACATCACCACGACCCGGTCGGCCATGTCGGCGACGACGCCCATGTTGTGGGTGATGAGGATGATCGCGGTGCCGAGTCGGTCACGGAGCTCGAGCAGCAGCTCCAGGATCGCGGCCTGGACCGTGACGTCAAGCGCAGTGGTCGGCTCGTCGGCAATGATCACGTCGGGGTCGCACGAGATCGCCATCGCAATGACGACCCGCTGTTTCTGGCCGCCGGAGAGCTGGTGCGGGTAGTAGTCGACGCGGTGCTCCGGGTCGGGGAGGCCGACGAGGTCGAGCAGCTCGATGGCCCGCTTGCGGGCGTCCTTCTTCGAGATGTCCGAGTGCGCCCGCAGGCCCTCGATGATCTGCCAGCCGACGGTGTAGACGGGGTTCAGGGCCGTGGACGGCTCCTGGAACACCATCGAGACCTGGTCGCCGCGGATCGGCCGAAGCTCGTTCGCGGACTTGCCGAGCAGCTCGATATCGCCCGATCCTTGACGACCGAGCGTGGCCGACCCGGTGACCGCGGCCGTGGACGGCAGCAGCCCGAGCATGGCTCGCGAGCTCACCGACTTGCCCGACCCCGACTCACCCACGACGGCGACGACCTCGCCCGGGGCGACGTCGAAGCTGATGCCGCGGACGGCGTGGACCGTGCCGGCGTCGGTGCTGAAGTCGACCGTCAGGTCGCGCAAGCTCAAGGTCGCGACTCGCCGTTTCTCGCCCGGTGGAGAGGTGCTCGCCGGCGTCGCCGCCACGTCCGAACCCTCGGCCTCGACGAGCTCGGCGAACTCGGACTCGATCTCCTTCTCGTCAGCGGTGGTGGTGACCCCGCCCCGGGTGCGCAGCAGCGGGTTGAGGATGTCGTTGAGGCTCTCGCCGATCAGGGTGGAGCCGAGCACGATCAGCACGATGGCCGTACCCGGGAAGACGCCGGTCCACCAGATGCCGGACGACGCGTCTGGGAGCGCCTTGTTGAGGTCGTAACCCCACTCGGCGGCGGAGGACGGCTCGATGCCGAAGCCCAGGAAGCCGAGCCCGGCGAGGGTCAGGATCGCCTCGGACGCGTTGAGGGTGGCGATGACCGGCAGCGATGACGTGACGTTGGAGAAGATGTGCTTGAACAGGATGCGAGGCGTGCGGGCGCCCACCACGCGGGCGGCGTCGACGTACGGCTCGACCTTGACCGCGATCGTGGCGTTGCGGATCAACCGGAAGTACTGCGGGATGAACACCACGGTGATCGAGATGGCCGCGGCCATGATGCCGCCGAACGCCCCGCTGTTGCCGCCGGACAGCACGATCGAGACGACGATCGCGAGCAGCAGCGACGGGAATGAGTACAGCGCATCCATGACGAGGACGAGCACCCGGTCGACCCAGCCGGAGACGTAGCCGGACACGAGGCCGAGCGGGACGCCGATGATGCCGGACAGGATGACCGCAAGAAGGATGACCTCCACAGCCGTACGGGTGCCATAGATGACGCGGGACAGCACGTCGGTGCCCCCGACGGTCGTGCCGAACCAGTGGGCGGCCGACGGAGCGACCTGGTTGCCGAAGCGGACGCCGCCGGAGCGGTCGGCGTTGAAGTCGTACGGGGCGAGCCACGGAGCGAAGATCGCGATGAGCAGAAACGCGACCACGATGCCGAAGCCGAGCAGCAGCATGAAGCGTTGGAGGCCGTGGCTGGAGCGCAGGGTCGACAGCATCAGAACCTCACTCGGGGGTCGACGAACGCGACGATGACGTCGATCAGGAAGCTCGCCGCGCAGACGATCAGCGCGATGAGGGTGACGATGCCCTGGACGGCCAGGAAGTCACGTCGGATGAGGTACTCGGCGAGTTGGTAGCCGAGTCCCTTCCACTCGAACGTCGACTCGGTGAGGATCGCGCCGCCCAGCAACAGGGCGATCTGCAGGCCCATCACGGTGACGACCGGAACGAGCGCGTTGCGGAACGCATGTTTGTTCATCACCCGCCGTTCGGACACGCCGCGCGCTCTGGCCGCCGTCACGTAGTCCATTCGCAGCGTCTGCAACAGGTTGACGCGGACGAGACGGAGGAAGACACCGCCGGTGAGCAGGCCGAGCGCGATCGCCGGGAGCACCGCGTGCTGCAGCACGTCGACGATGATGCCGGAGTCGCCCCACAGGATGGCGTCGACGATCATGATGCCGGTGTGCGGGTGGACGTCCTCGAGGGCCAGCTCGGAGCTGGTGGACGCTCGTCCGGACGACGGCCAGCCGAACGGTGTGAACGCGAGTTTGAGCAGCAGTCCGACGAAGAAGACCGGCGCGGCGTAGACCAGGATCGCGAAGAGGCGGAGCATGACGTCGGGGAACCGGTCGCGGTACCGGGCGGCGAGGCGGCCGAGCGGGATGCCGACCGAGAACGCCACCAGCAGCGCCCAAAAGGAGAGCTCGAGGGTGGCCGCGCCGTTCGTGATGAGAATCTCTCCCACCGAGCGGTTGTCGGTGAGCGTGCGGCCGAAGTCGCCGTGCAGCAGACCGCTCATGTACTCCCAGTACTGGGTGAGGATCGGCCGGTCCAATCCTGCGGCCGCCTTGCGCTTCGCGATCTCCGCCGGTCCGAGTCGCCCACCCAGGGCGGCGGAGATCGGGTCGCCGATGACCCGCATCAGCACGAACACCATCGTGATGAGGATCCACAGCATCGGGATGATCAGGGCCAGGCGCACCAGGAGGTAGCGGGACAGGGGGCTGAGTCCGCCGGAGCGCTTGGCCGGGGTCTCCGGCGGAAGCTCGGCTGGAGCGACGATGCTGTCGGTGGTGGCCATCTGCTACCTCGGGGTGATCGTTTGCAGGAGGACGGTGAAGGGGCGGGCCCAGTTGTTCACTGAGCCCGCCCCACCAGAACTACTCTGAACCGGTTTCGGTCACTTCTTCGACAGCGAGGTGAACCGGAACTTGAACGACGCATCGAGCGTCTTGTCGAGACCGCTCACCCCGTCACGACCGATGGCCACCTGAGAGCCCGTGAGCAGCGGCAGGAAGGGAACCTGCTCAGCGAGCCGGGCCTGGATCTCCTGGAGCTTCTCACCACGTGAGTTCTCGTCGGGTTCGGTGCGCTGCTCGTCGAGCAGCTTCGTCATCGTCGGGTCGGACCACTTCGTGTCATTCTCGTTGTAGTGCGAGAACGTGAAGTTGCCAGCCTGCTTCTTGTCATACGGAGCAAGGAACGGCGACAGGTAGTTGTCGGCGTCCGGGAAGTCCGGGAACCAACCCAGTTGGAACACCGGGTAGGCGTCCGCCTTGTACTCCTCCTGGTACGTCGTCCACTCGGTCGACTGCAGGTCGATCTTGAACAGGCCGGTGTCCTCAAGCTGACGCTTGATGGCGTTGTACTCCTGGTCGGAGTTCGACCCGTAGTGGTCGGGGTTGTACTGCAGCTTGATCGTGACCGGAGTCTTGACACCCGCGTCGCTCAGGAACTTCTCGGCCTTCGCCTTGTCGGGCGAGGCGCCGTACACATCCTTGAACGGCTCGGTGGCGAACTTCTGTGCATTCGGGACCATCGAGTACGCCGGGGTGAACGTCTTCTTGTAGACGTCGTTCGACAGCGATTCGCGGTCGATGGACGAGGCCGCCGCCTTGCGGATGGCGAGCTTCTGCTCCTCGTTGTCACCCGGCATCGTCTTCAGGTTGAACACGATGTAGCGCAGCTCGCCGCCGGCACCGGTGTAGACCTTGACGCCGTCGGCCTTGTCGAGGTCGGCGATGTCGGTGGGGGTGAGCGAGCGGAACGCGACGTCGATGTCGCCGTTCTGGATGTCGAGCTTCAGGTTCTCGGCCTTGGCGTAGTACTTCATGGTCACGGCCTTCTCCGTGGCCTTGCCGTAGGTGCCGTCGTAGTCCGGGTTGGCCTTGAACTCGGCGAGCTGGTTCTTCTGGTACTTGCCGATCGAGTAGGGACCGGAGAACCCGTTGGCCTTGACCGCGGCGTTGTCGTCCAGCACCTTGTCGGGGGAGTAGGTCTCCTCGTCGACGATCGGGCCGGCAGACGTCACCAGGACCTGCGGGAACGTCTGGTCGTTCTCACCCTTGAGGGTGAAGACGACCGTCTGGTCGTCCGGTGCCTCGACCGACTTCATACCGGCGAGCAGCGACGAAGGTCCGCTGGGGTCGGCGATCTTCACCACGCGCTTGAAGGAGAACGCCACGTCGGAGGCGGTGAGCGCGTGGCCGTTGGCGAACTTGAGGCCGTCCTTCATCGTGCAGGTGTACTCATCTGGCTTGGTGAAGTCGCAGCTCTTCGCGGCGTCCGACGTGGGGTCGGTGCTGCCCTCGGCGAAGTTGAGCAGGTACTGGTAGACCTGCGTCTGCACGTTGAGCGAGCCGTTGTCGTAGGAGCCAGCGGGATCGATCGAGACGACCTTGTCGGTGGTACCGACGATGAGGGCGTTCGACGACCCACCGCCGTCGTTGCCGGCACCACAGCCGGCCAGCGCGAGGGCGACAACGGCCGTGGCGGCGAGGACTGATGTGCCTCGTCGGAAGTTCTTCATGTTTGTTCCTCCCCAGGGCGAGTTCGCATGTGACTCGCTCATCTGCGCTGCGACCACAGGCTGGACACAACTCTTGGCACGCTATACCAACGGGAAGGTCGCAACCGGTCCACGAAGATTGCGATTCGGTTACCGACCGCAAGGATCCGCGACCGGGGTCAGCATTACGCTGGGGCCATGGACCACAACCAGCACCTCGGCGACTTCGACCCGGAGATCGCGCGCTTGCTCGACGCCGAGCTGAGCCGCCAGCAGACGACGCTCGAGATGATCGCGTCCGAGAACTTCGCCCCGGTCGCGTCCCTCGAGGCGATGGGCAGCGTCCTCACCAACAAGTACGCCGAGGGCTACCCGGGCAAGCGCTACTACGGCGGCTGCGAGGTCGTCGACGAGGTCGAGACGATCGCCATCGAGCGGCTCAAGCAGCTCTTCGGCGCAAAGTATGCCAACGTCCAGCCGCACTCCGGCGCCACGGCGAACGCTGCGGCCTATCACGCCCTCGCGTCCGCCGGCGACACCGTGCTCGGGCTCGACCTCGCGAACGGCGGTCACCTGACGCATGGCATGAAGCTCAACTTCTCCGGCCGCCTATACAACATCGTGCCGTACCAGGTCGACGACCAGGGCTACGTCGACATGGACCAGGTGGCGGCTCTCGCCCGGGAGCACCAGCCACGCATCATCCTCGCCGGGTGGTCGGCCTACCCGCGCCAGCTCGACTTCGCGAAGTTCCGCGAGATCGCCGATGACGTGGGTGCCTCCCTGTTCGTCGACATGGCGCACTTCGCCGGACTCGTCGCGGCCGGCCTGCACCCCAGCCCGTTGCCGCACGCCCACATCGTCACCACCACCACGCACAAGACCCTCGGCGGCCCGCGCGGCGGCGCCATCCTCACCAACGACGAAGAGGTGGCCAAGAAGATGCGGTCAGCGGTCTTCCCTGGTCAGCAGGGCGGCCCGCTCGAGCACGTCATCGCGGCCAAGGCGGTCGCGTTCAAGATGGCGCTGGAGCCCGAGTTCAAGGAGCGGCAGCAGCGCACCCTCGATGGAGCCCGCATCCTCGCCGACCGGTTGCTCGCCGATGACGCTCGCGCGGCCGGCATCCAGGTGGTCAGCGGCGGCACCGACGTCCATCTCGTGCTGGTCGACCTGCGCGACAGCGAGCTCGACGGCAAGCAGGCAGAAGACCGCCTCGACGAGGTCGGCATCACGGTCAACCGCAATGCCGTCCCCAACGACCCGCGCCCACCGATGGTCACCTCCGGCCTCCGCATCGGCACGCCGGCGCTGGCGACGCGCGGCTTCGGCGACGACGAGTTCCGTGAGGTGGCCGACGTCATCGTGGAGGCGCTCAAACCGAGTGACGTCGACATCGAAAGTCTGCGCAAGCGGACCGCTGTCCTGGCCGAGCGCTTCCCGCTCTACCAGGACGTCCCGCCGTTCGCCAGGTGAGGCACTGGCTGCGGCCCGGACTGCTCGGGCTGCACGCGTTCGCCATCGCGGCAATCGCCGGCTGCATCGTGATGGGCTTGTGGCAGCTCGGCGCCTACGACACTCGTCAGGAGCACGAGCGCGCCGACCAGCGCACCGTGCCGCGGGTCGACCTTGTCGGGCTGTGGGGCGCGGACGAGCCCTTCGAGGGACGGCTCGACCGGCGGCCCGTTCGCGTCGAAGGGCAGTTCGCTCCCACGGACGAGCAGGTGTGGGTCACCGGACGTGACGTGGACGGACGACGCGGTGCGTGGCTGGTCGCCCCGGTTCGCGTCACGGGCTCGGAGGCCTCCCTGCTCGTGGTGCGGGGGTGGGCACCGAAGGCCGGCGCACTTCCACAGGTTCCCGAAAGCGATTTGGCGTTCGATGCCGTACTTCAGCCGAGCGAGGGGAGTGGCGAGCCCTTCGACCACCGAACGCGGACGATCGGCACCCTCTCTGTCCCGGCCCTCACCAACGTCATCAGTGGCGACCTCTACTCCGGCTACGCGATCGGGACGTCGTCGTCGGTCACCCGCGGCCTCACGCCCGTCCAGCCGCCGGAACCGGACGTCTCGTGGACGACCGGCCTGCGCAACCTCGCCTACGCCCTGCAGTGGTGGGTGTTCGCCGCGTTCGCCCTGTTCATGTGGTGGCGGATGGCCACCGAGAACGTGGCGATGCGGCGGGCCGCGGCCGAGGCCGAAGCGGATTTCGACGCGCCGGTAGCCTGACGCCGTGTCCGCCGCCCTCCTGCGCTACCGCGTCATGGCCTACGTCGTCGGTTGCTTCGTCATCGTCGTGTTCACGCTGTTCTTCGCCCAGCTGGCGACCGACGAGACGTCGTGGTTCAACCGGCACGCCACCCTCATCACGGTCATCGACCAGGTGCACGGCGTGCTCTACATGGTCTTCCTCGTGATGGCGGCGCTGTTGTCGCGCGCGGCCAGATGGACGATCCCGTTCACCATCACCACGCTCGTGGCCGGCACCGTCCCGATCCTCAGCTTCTGGGCCGAGCACCGCGCCACGGCGGCCGTGCACGCGGAGCACCCCGAGACGCGCTAGTCGTCCTTGCTGTTGTCGTCGTCCTTGTCGGAGTCGTCGTCCTTGGCGCCGGGGCCTTCTTGGTCGTCGGCTTCGCTGTTGTCGTCGCCCTTGTCGTCCTTGTCGCCGTCGTCGCCGGCTTCGCTCTCGTCGTCCTTGTCGGAGTCGTCGTCCTTGGCGCCGGGGCCTTCTTGGTCGTCGGCTTCGCTGTTGTCGTCGCCCTTGTCGTCGGCGTCGTCGTCGGCGTCGTCCGCTTCGATCACGCTGCCGGTCGGTACTTCTTCGTCGGCTCCGGCCCAGGCCATGCCGCCGGCGGCAAGTGCTCCTGCCGCGGCCAACCCGATCGCTCCTGCCACAGTGCGTTTGTTCACGGTGCCCACCTCATCTGGTTGGCCCCATCGTTGGCTCGCGACGCTGAAGTCAGCCTGAACCCGCAGGTCACGAGCCTGTGAAGGTCGCTTTCCCCGGGCCGTCCGTGAGGAACGACTCCATGCCGTGCCGCAGGTCATCGGTGTCGAACAGCTCGGACGCGATCGTCGTGGTGTGGTCGAGTGCCTCGCGCAGGCCCCCGGACTCGAGGTGACGCAGGATCTGTTTGGCCGCGCCGAAGGCGACGGTCGGCCCGACCGCGATCTGGTGCACGATCGCCGTGACGGCGTCGTCGAAGCCGTCGTCGGGCAGCACCCGGTTGACGACGTTCCAGCGCTCGAGCGTCTCGGCGTCGTAGAGCTCACCGGTGAAGACGAGCTCCTTGGCCCGGGCGACGCCGGCGCGGCTCGCGAGCCGCTGCGTGCCACCCATCGTCGGGGTCAGGCCGATGACCCGCTCGACGAGCCCGAACTTGGCCTTCTCCGCCGCAATCAGGATGTCGCAGGCCAGCGCCACCTCCAACGCCCAGGTGAGCGTCAGCGCATGAGCAGCGAAGAACGTCGGCACGTCCAGCCGCGCGATCCGCTCCGGCAGCTCGAGCATGCGGTCGTAGAGCGCCTTCGTGTCGGCCTTGGACGTGCGGGCCTGGAACTGCGAGACGTCGACCCCGCCGGAGACGATCTTCCCCTCGGCCCGCACGAGCAACGCCCGCGGGAGGTCGGCCTCGACGTCGTCGAGGGCCGCGTCGAAGGCGTCGTGCATCTTCGCGGAGTAGAGGTTGACCGGCGGCTCGGAGAACGTCAGCACGGCGACGCCATGGTTGTCGCGATCGAGCGTCACACTCATACGTCAGTGGTGGGGTCGAAGCTGCCGCCGCGGTCGGCCGTGGCGTTCCGGAAGGCCACGACGGCTCCGATCGCGACCAGCACGAGGAGCAGTCGTCTGAACGGGTGAGCGGGTGACGTGGACATGCGGCCACGGTAGCGGCCGACGCGACGCCGAGTCCTCCGCACGTCACCGGGCTGATGTTGTCCTGCCGTGAAAAGATGGGCGAAAGATCCCATCGAAAGGAACCGCCGACGTGGCATCGCCCCTGACCGCCACCCTCACCACCACCCTGGGTGACATCGTCATCCAGCTCTTCCCCGACCATGCCCCGAAGACGGTCGACAACTTCGTCGGACTCGCTGAGGGCACGAAGGAGTGGCTGGATCCGGCGACCGGGCAGGTGTCCGGGCAGCCGTTCTACGACGGCCTGACGTTCCATCGGATCATCCCGAACTTCATGCTCCAGGGCGGCGACCCCCTCGGCACCGGCACCGGCGGCCCGGGATACACCTTCGAGGACGAGTTCCACCCCGACCTGCAGTTCGACCGGCCCTACCTCCTGGCGATGGCCAACGCAGGCCCGGGCACCAACGGTTCGCAGTTCTTCATCACCCTCGTGCCGACCGACTGGCTCAACCGCAAGCACACGATCTTCGGCGAGGTCACCGACGCCGACAGCAAGGCCGTGATCGACGCCATTGGCGCCATCGAGACCGACCGGTTCGACCGGCCGGCCCAGCCGGTGTCCATCACCAAGGTCACGATCGAACGGTCCTGACATGACCGAGTCCTCGGCGGTCGAGCAGCGCTGCTACCGGCACGCCGATCGCGAGGCGTACATCCAGTGCCAGCGGTGCGAGCGCCTGATCTGCCCCGACTGCATGCGCGACGCCGCGGTCGGGTTCCAGTGTCCCGAGTGCGTGGCCGAGGGCGCCAAGTCGGTGCGTGCGCCGCGCACGATCGTCGGCGGGGCGATCTCGATGAGCGCCGGCGCGGTCTCCATGGGCCTGCTCGGCATCAACGTCGTCGTCTTTCTGCTGCAGAAGGTCACCGAGGGCTCGGTCAACTCGGTGTTCCAGCTCGGCGCCATGCAAGGCTTCGCGGTGGCCGACGGCGACTACTGGCGCCTGCTCACCGCAGCCTTCCTGCACCTCGGCATCCTGCACATCGCGTTCAACATGTACGCGCTCTACCTGTTCGGCCCGTACGTGGAACGCGCCCTCGGAACCACGCGGTTCGTCATCGCCTACCTGACGATGGCGGTCGCCTCATCGGTCTTCGTCTACTGGCTCACCGCACCGGGTGTCGCGACGGTCGGGGCGTCCGGTGCGATCTTCGGGCTGTTCGGGCTGGCCTTGGTGCTGCTGATCCGCCTGCGTCAGGACGTCCGCGGACTACTCGTGCTGCTCGCGATCAACGCCTTCATCAGCCTGCAGGGCAACATCAGCTGGCAGGGCCACCTTGGCGGCTTCGTCACCGGCGTCGTGCTGGGCGCCGCGCTCGCCTATGCACCGCGCGAGCGGCGCAACGCGATCCACATCGCGGCGTTCGGCCTCGCCTGGCTGTTCATCGTGGTCGCCGTCGTCCTGCGCACGATGCAGCTGTCCTGAGCGCAGACCCTCCGCTGGACCTCGTGTCGCCATAGTCTCGGTGGATGAGTGAACGGGATCTGCTCCACCGCACCGCCGAGCTCGCCGCCGATCACCTCGACTCGCTGGACTCGCGGCCGGTCTACCCCCGCGCCGGTGTCGCCGAGCTCCGCGCCGTGCTCGACGGCCCGCTGCCCGAAGGCCCGTCCGATCCCTTGCAGGTGATCGAGCAGCTCGCCGCCGAGGTCGACCCGGGCGTCGTCGCGAGCCAGAGCGGCCGCTATTTCGGCTTCGTGGTGGGCGCATCGCTGCCGGCCGCACTCGCCGCCGACTGGCTGGTGTCGACGTGGGACCAGAACCTCGGGCTGGTCGCGCTCGGCCCGTCCGCGGTCGTCGTCGAGAACACTGCTGGTGCCTGGACGAAGGAGCTGCTCGGGATACCGGAGGATGCCTCGTTCGCGTTCGTCACGGGATGTCAGACGGCCCACTTCACCTGCCTCGCCGCGGCCCGACAGCACCTGCTGACCGAGGCCGGGTTCGACCTCCTCGAGCAGGGCCTCGCCGGTTCACCGCCGATCACCGTGCTCGTCGGTGCGATGCGGCACTCGACCATCGACCGGGCCCTGCGCTTTCTCGGCATCGGACGCACGCAGATCCGTGTCGTCGACTCACTGGCGGACGGTCGTATCGACCCCGCCGCGCTTCGGGTTGCGCTTGCCGAGGGCGATGGACCGACGATCGTGTGCGCCCAGGCTGGTGAAGTGAACACCGGCGTCTTCGACGACCTCACGGCGGTCGCCGACGCCGTCGAAGGTACGAGAGCATGGCTGCACGTCGACGGCGCGTTCGGGCTGTGGGCCGCCGCCGTCCCGTCCCTCCGCCATCTGGTCGCCGGGCACGAACGGGCCGATTCCTGGGCCACGGATGCCCACAAGTGGCTCAACGTCCCGTACGACTGCGGGATCGCGTTCTGTGCGCATCCGGAGGCGCACCTTGCGGCGATGACGGTGCGCGCCTCGTACTACTTGCGCGATGTCGACGAGACGCGGGAACCCATCGACTGGACGCCCGAGCATTCGCGTCGCGCCCGGGCGGTTCCGGTCTACGCCGCCCTGCGGCAGCTCGGCCGGTCCGGCGTGGCCGAGCTCGTCGAGCGCTCCTGTGCGCATGCCCGACAGCTCGCAGCCGGGCTGGCCGCCGTTCCTGGATGCGAGGTCCTGAACGACGTCGTCCTGAACCAGGTGCTCATCCGCTTCGTCGACGACGACGCAACCGCGCGGGTGCTCGCCTCGGTGCAGGACAGCGGCGAGGCATGGATGAGCGGCACCCAATGGGACAATCTGGCAGCGATCCGCCTGTCGGTCTCCTCGTGGCGGACGTCCGACCGGGACGTCGAGCGCACCGTGGCCGCATTCCGTCAGGCCGTGGAAATCACAACGGTGTAGTTATCCACCCTTGTGGACGGTCGTGTGTACAACTTTCGTGATGGGCGGACGAAGTCCGCCGGAGAATGAGCGACGCGGAACGAGCCACGTGCCCACCATTACTCCCATTTCATCGCGAACCCGAAGGCCGCAAGGATGAAGCCCATGCCGATGACGATGTTCCATTGCCCGAGGTCGGAGTAGACCGGGATGGTCTTGTCGGTGCCGCCCACCACGTAGAACACGACGATCCAGAGCAGGCCGACGATGGCCGACGTCACCATGGCTGGGCCGGCCCAACGGTTGGCGAGTGTCTGCTTGCCCGGCTCGGGCGCGGGGCGGGTGCGATCGGCGACCGACATCGCGACAAAGGCCAGAGCGGCGGCGATGGCGTAGTTCCACTTGCCGATGCCGAACAGCCCCGGGATCTCGCCGACCTTGGGGAAGTCGTTGGTGGTGGTCGCGAAGACGGTCGCCACGGCCCAGCCGATTGCCACGAGGAGCAGCGCCGCGGCGAGCGGGTGCTTCCATCCGCCGAGCTGCGAGAGCCGGCTGGGCTGCTGGGGTGCCTTGTTCGGGACCTTCTTCGGGGCGTTCTTCGCCACGATGACCTCTCTCGGGTGCTGGCGTTTCGGGTCGGATTCCTCGGTTAGCCTAGTCGCCGAGACCTTGCGGAGGTGGGGTGCATGGCCAAGGCGGGCTCGCACGCGCGTCAGCGATGGCCTCTCGCCGTGCTCACCATGTGCATCCTGGCGGGCGGGCTCTTCGCCGCCGCCGCGATCACCTCCGACGGCTCCGACCTCCGGCCGGCCGGTGGCGACGTCGCGTCGCTACTGCAGGAGCGGGCTCTGCGGGTCGAACGGAGCCGGGCCGAGGCCCGCGCGCTGCAGGACGACATCGACGACCTCGCCAAGTCAACCCCGGGCGGATCGCTCGACGAGATGCTCGATCGCCTCGCCCAGCTGCAGAAGGTCAGCGGCCTCACGCCCTCGCGCGGACCGGGCGTCCGGGTGTCGCTCACGGACGCACCACGCAGCGTCGACGTGCCCGGCCTCGACCCCAACGTGCTGGTCGTGCACCAGCAGGACATCCAGGCATTCGTCAACGCGCTGTGGTCAGGCGGCGCCGAGGCGGTCTCGCTGCAGGGCCAGCGCCTCATTTCCACCACCGGCATCAAGTGCGTCGGCAACACCGTGGTCCTCGACGGTGTGCCGTACTCACCGCCGTACGTCATCGAGGCGATCGGCAATCCGGCGCGTCTCAACACCGCACTCGACACGTCGCCCGAGGTCGTCATCTACCGCAACTACGTCACGCGGTACCAGCTCGGCTTGAAGATGGAGACCCTCAGCGACATCGCGATGAACGCCTACGCCGGCACGGTCGGGCTCACTTTCGCCCGCGCGCTCACCGACAAGGACGCCGTCTAGGGCCCCTCGGTGCCGCCGCCGTCCGTGCCGCCGTCGACGAGTCCGCCGTCGGTGCCGCCACCGTCCGGGCCACTCGAGACCGTCAGCTGGATCGTGGAACCGCGCGGGCGCTGCTGACCCTGGGGCACCGACTGGTCCGTGACCTGTCCCTCGGGCTGGTCCGACGGCTGTTCGTTGACCGACGCCTTCAGCCCGGCGTCCTGCAAGGCGCTCTTGGCATCGTCGACGTTCATGCCCACCAGGTTCGGCACTGTGGCCTGTCCCTTGGAGACCAGCAGCGTGACGGTGGAGCCCTTGTCGACGGCGGTGCCGCCGGGCGGGTTGCTGTTGATGACCTCGTTCTCTGGTGCGGAGCTGTCCTGCTCGGTCTTCTTGACCTTGAGCCCGTACTTGTCGCTCTCCAGGAGGTCCTTGGCCTCGCTGTACTTGAAGCCGTTCAGCGACGGGATGGTGACCTGGTCGGGGCCGCTGGACACCGTGAGAGTGACTTCCGAGCCCTTGTCGGCCTGCGAGCCGCCCTCGGGATCCTGCGAGATGACCTCACCCTTCGGGATGTCGGAGCTCGTCTCCTGGACGGGATCGGGCACGCTGAACCCGTCGTTCTCGAGCGCTCGCTGTGCCGTGTCGAACTCCATGCCCACGACGTCCTGGACCTCGATCTGGGTGACGTCGCTGGGCCCCGTCAGCTTGTAGATGCCGAAGGCGAGGGCGGCGAGCAGGATGACGGCGAGGATCGCGTACGCCCACCACTTGCGGCTCTCGTCCTCCGGCTCGTCGTCACGGTGTCGTTGATCGGTGACGCGGGTGCCGCCCACCTGGGTGCCTCCGACTGGGGCGGCGCCGCCCACCTGGGTGGCACCGAGCCCGCCGCCGAGTCCGGCCAGGGCTCCGACGCCGACGGCTGTGCCGCCGGCCCTGGTTGGTGCGCCGACCTCGAGGCCGGCGAGGGCGCGGTCGATGTCGGCCTTCATGTCGGCGGCGCTCTGGTAGCGGTCGTCGGTGCGCTTGGCCAAGGACTTGGCGACGATGTTGTCGATCGTGCTGCTGACGTCGGGGTTGAGCTGCGACGGGGGCCGTGCCTCTTCGCGCACGTGCTGGTAGGCCACCGAGACGGGGCTCTCGCCGATGAACGGCGGACGACCGGTGAGCAGCTCGTAGAGCAGGCAGCCGGTGGAGTAGATGTCGGAGCGGGCATCGACGGTCTCGCCGCGGGCCTGCTCGGGAGAGAGGTACTGCGCGGTGCCGATGACGGCGGCCGTCGCGGTCATGGCCGAGGAGGAGTCGGCGATGGCGCGGGCGATGCCGAAGTCCATGACCTTGACCTGGCCGGCCGGCGTCAACATGACGTTGGCGGGCTTGATGTCGCGGTGGATGATGCCGCTGCGGTGGCTGTAGTCGAGCGCGCTGAGCACGTCGGCGGTGATCGACAGGGCGCGCTCGGGCAGGATCTTGCGCTCGTCGTCGTGCATGATCTCGCGCAGCGTCTGGCCTTCCACGTACTCCATGACGATGTAGGGGATGTGGTTGCCGTGGATGTCGGTCGCGTCGCCGGTGTCGTAGACCGCGACGATCGACGGGTGGTTCAGGGCGGCCGCCGACTGCGCCTCGCGGCGGAACCTCGCCTGGAACGTGTCGTCGGAGGAAAGGTCGGGCCGCAGCTGCTTGATGGCCACGGTGCGTCCGAGGCGTAGGTCCTGGCCGATGCGCACATCGGCCATGCCCCCGCGCCCCAACAGACCGCCGAGCTCGTAGCGGTCACCCAGGCGGATGGCTTCGTCGGTCATGGTGTCAGTCTCCCAGAGGGTCGATCGGCGCGCGTCACGCCGTTGGTCGGGGTCATTTGCCCAGCACGGCTTCCATCACGGAGCGGGCAATCGGTCCGGCGAGGCGGCCGCCCGCGATCTCGCTGCGGACGGTGCTGCTCGACTCGACGACGACCGCGACGGCAACCTTGGGGTTGCTCGCCGGTGCCATCGAGACGAACCAGGCATAGGGCGGTCGGTTGGCGGTGGACTGGGCGGTGCCGGTCTTGGCCCCGACCTTCACGCCGGGGATGCGGGCCGAGGTTGCGGTGCCGCGCTCGGCCGTGCTCACCAGCATCGAGGTGAGCTGGGCGGCGTTGGCCGAGCTCATGGCCTGGCTCAGCCGCTCGGGCTTGGTCTCGTCGAGGACGCGCAAGTTGGGCGCGCGGAGCGTCTTGACGGCGTAGGGACGCATCACGTCGCCACCGTTGCCGATGCCGCCGGCGACCATGGCCATCTGCAGCGGTGTCGCGGCGACCTCGAACTGCCCGATGCCGGACTGCGCGAGCTGCGGCGCCTCGAGGTCGGTGCCCTCGACGGTGAAGCGGCTCGGGTTGGACGCGAGACCGGACAGGGTGTCGGAGCCGAAGCCGAACTTGCGGGCCTGGGCGGCCAGGTCGTCCTGGCCGATCTTGCCGGCCAGCCAGCCGAAGCTGACGTTGCACGAAATGTTCAGGGCCCGCTCGAAGGTGATCTTGTTGCCGCCACAGTTGCTGTGGTCGAGGTTGACGAGCTTGTAGCTGATGCCGGGGAACGACAGGCTGCTGCCGGCCTTGATCTGGTCACTGGGCTTGAGGTCGAGGTTCTCGAGCGCCGCGGCCGCGGTGACGAGCTTGAACGTGGAGCCCGGCGGCAGGATCTGCTGGGTGCCGCGGTTGAGCATCGGCTGGTCCTTGTCAGTGGTCAGCCGCTGCCAGTCGTCCTGGACCGCGGAGAAGTCGTGGCTGGCCAGCACGTTCGGGTTGTACGACGGCTGCGAGACCATGGCCAGGATGGCCCCGGTGCTCGGGTCGAGCGCGACGACCGCGCCCTTGGTGTCGGCGCCGAGTGCCTCCAGCCCGCTGGACGCCACCTTCTGTGCGAGCGGGTCGAGCGTCGTCTCGACGCTGCCGCCCTTGGGCTGCTTGTTGGAGACCAGGTCGACGACGCGGTTGACGAACAGCCGGTTGTCGCTGCCGGACAGCACCCGGTTCTGGGAGTTCTCGAGTGCACCGCGACCGAACACGTAGGAGAAGTAGCCGGTCACCGGCGCGTAGAGGCGGCCGTTCGTGTACCGACGCTGGAACTTGAACTCGTCCTTGCTCTCGACGCTCTCCGCGACCGGTTCGTCGCCGACGAGGATCGCGCCGCGGTCGCGGGAGAACTCCTCGTTGATGACACGCTTGTTGCCGTTCTTGGCGTTGAGGCTGTCGGCCTGCACGAACTGCACGTAGTTGATGTTCGCGAGCAGGGCCACGAACAGCACGAGGCAGGCGACGGCGAGATTGCGGATGGGCCGGTTCACGTCAGCTTCACCACCTGGGTCTCCTCGTCACGGTCGAACGAGGAGATCTCGGGTGCCGGGCGTCGCGTCTGGTCGCTGATGCGCAGCAGGAGGGCGATGATCGCCCAGTTCATGACCACCGACGAACCGCCCTGGGCCATGAACGGCGTGGTGAGGCCGGTGAGCGGGATGAGGCGGGTGACGCCGCCGACGACGACGAACACCTGCAGCGCGAACGAGAACGCGAGACCGGCGGCCAGCAGCTTGCCGAACGCGTCGCGGCAGGTGAGGGCGATGCGCAGGCCGCGCTCGACGATGAGTCCGTAGATGAGCAGGATCGCCATCAGGCCGGTGAGCCCGAGCTCCTCGCCCATCGAGGCGGCGATGAAGTCGGAGAAGGAGAACGGCGTGAGCTGCGGGCTGCCCTGCCCCCAGCCGCGGCCGAGGATGCCGCCGTGCGCCAGGCCGAACAGGCCGTTGATGATCTGGCCGTTGCGGTCGGGATCGGCGAACGGTTCGAGCCAGGCGTCGAAGCGGACCCGTACGTGCCCGAAGGCGAGGTAGCCGAACCACGCGCCGACGGCGAACAGCAGGCCCCCGACGACCAGCCAGCCAGGGCGCTCCGTGGCGACGTACAACATCACCACGAACAGGCCGAAGAAGAGGAGTGAGGAGCCGAGGTCGCGCTGGAACACGAGGATGCCGACGCTGACCAGCCAGCCGGCCAGGATCGGTCCGAGGTCACGTCCGCGCGGCAGGTCGATACCGGCGAAGCGGCGCCCGGCCAGGGCGAGAGCGTCGCGCTTGACCACCAGGTAGCCGGCAAAGAAGATCGCGAGGCAGATCTTGGCGGCCTCGCCCGGCTGGAAGCTGAACGGGCCGAGATTGATCCAGATGCGGGCGCCGTTGATGGTGCGGCCGATGACCGGCAGCAGCGGCAGGATCAGCAGCGTGATCGCGGCGAAGCCGAACGTGTAGGTGAGGCTCTGCAGGCGGCGGTGGTCGCGCACGGCGAACAGGACGCCGGCGAACGCGGCGATGCCGATGACCGTCCAGATCAGCTGGGAGTTGGCGAACTGCGCGCGGTTCGCGTCGAGTTGCGTGCGCCCGAGGTCGAGGCGGTAGATCATCGCCAGCCCGAGGCCGTTGAGGCAGATGACGAGGGGCAGCAGCACGGGGTCGGCGTAGGGCGCGACGCGGCGCACCACGAGGTGGGCGACGATGGCGAACGCGATGAGCGCGAGGGCCAGCTTGAGCACGCCGGCCGGGATGGTGCCCTTGGTGCCGAGGCCGACGGCGCAGTAGGCACCGATGCCGATGAACACCGCGAGGATGGTGAGGAAGAACTCGGCACCCCGCCGCTTGCGGGGCACCCAGTTCGGTTGGCTGCTCATCCCTTCTTCTCGTCCTTCTTCGGGGATGGCGACGGACTCGGTTCGGGCACGGAGTCGTCCAGCTCGGTGACGATGCGATCGGCGTCCGCGCGGCTGGACGCCTCGATGCCGGCATCGACCTGCTGGCGACGGAACTCCGGCAGGGAGTTCATCGTGATGTCGGTGACTTCCTCGACGTGCTGCAGCGAGATGCCGGGGATGTCGGCCATGACGCCGCGGTAGATCGTGACGTGGCCCTGGTGTGCGGCGACGAAGTACTGGTCTTGCGTCCATCGGTAGCCGAAGATCGCGGCCACGACGAGGATCGCGAGCAGCACGGCGACCGCGATGCCGCGCCGGAACCACCTCCAGCCACCGGGCGGCCGCGGCGCGTAGCGCAGCTCCTCTGGGTCGACCGCCACCGGCTCCTCGCCGTGGCCGGCCTCGTGCCCGGTGCGGGGGCGGGGTCCGCCGGCGGCGGCACCCACGAGCTGGGGCTGTCCATCTGACGACGACAGGTGCGAGTCGGGTTCCTCGCTCGCGTCGACGAGCTCGCCGATGACGACGGTGACGTTGTCGAAGCCGCCACCTTCGAGCGCGAGGCGAACGAGCTCGGTGGCCGCCATGTCGATCGTCTCGGCGCCCAGCGATGTCGCAATGTCGGCGTCGTCGACCATGTCGGTGAGGCCGTCGCTGCACAGCAGGTAGCGGTCGCCGAGCTGGCCCTCGACGTGGTCGAGGTCGGGCTCGTTGTCGTCGCGACCGAGCAGCACCCGCAGCAGCAGCGAGCGATGAGGGTGGCCGCGGGCCTCGTCCGGGGTGAGCTTGCCCTCGTCGACCAGGCTCTGCACGAACGTGTGGTCGCTGCTGAGCTGGGTCAGGGCGCCGTCGCGCAGGCGATAGGCACGCGAGTCGCCGATGTGCGCAGTCGCGAACCGCTGGCCGTCCCAGAGCATCGCTTCGAGCGTGGTGCCCATGCCCTCCACGGCGGGATCGGCGGCGACCAGCTCGCCGAGGTGGCGGTTGGCGGTGCGCACGGCCTCGCCGAGTGCGGTGAGCGGATCGACGTCGTCGAGATCGCGGTCGAGCTGCCGCACGATGTTCATCGTCTCTGCCGAGGCGAGGTCACCGGCGGCGGCGCCGCCCATGCCGTCGGCGATGGCGATCAGTCGGCTGCTGGCATAGCCGGAGTCCTGGTTGCTGGTGCGGCGCAGACCGGTATCGGTCAGGGCGACATAGCGAAGGCGCAGGGAGGTCATCGATCACTTCCGCAGCTCGACGATGGTCTTGCCGAGCCGAACCTGGATGCCCAGCCCGACCGGCACCGGGCTGGTGATGCGTTGGCTGCCGAGATAGGTGCCGTTGGTGGAGCCGACGTCCTCGACGAACCACTGCTCGCCGTTGGTGGCGAACCGGGCGTGACGCGTGGACACGTAGTCGTCGTCGAGCCGGATGCTCGCGTCGGTTCCGCGGCCGAGCAGGATCGGCTGGTCGCTGAGCGGGACGCTCTGGCCGGCGTTGGGACCGGACACGACCTGGAGCTTGGTGGGAACGCCGCGGGCGGGTTTGCGCGACTTGGGCTGCGGCTTCTCCCGGCCCTTGTCCTTGGGCTTGGCCTTGGGGCGCGGCGCGTTGGCCGGTGCCTTGGTGCCGAACACGTCGGACCGGATGACCGACACCGCTGACAGCACGAACAGCCACAGCACAGCCAGGAAGCCGAGCTTGATCAGGGTGAGCGTGAGCTCGGACATTCAGGAACCCTCGCTCTGTGGGTCGGGTGTCGCCTGTGGTGTGATGCGGATGACGATGACGGTGTTTCCGAGCCGGATCTCTGAGCCGTCGGTGACCTGGGACTCGTCGACCCGTTGGCCGTTGAGGACGACACCGTTGGTGGATCCGAGGTCCTTGACGGTGACGATGGTGCCATGCTCGCTCTCCTTCAGCGAGATCTGGGCGTGCCGGCGGGAGATGCCGGGATCGTCGATGCGCAGCTCGGCCTCGTTGCCGCGTCCGATGGAGACCCCGGGCGGCACGAGCGGGTGCCGCATGCCGTTGACCTCGATGAGGACCTCGGATGAGCGGATTGCCGTGTCGGTCATCCGCTGACCGGAGACGGGCGTGACCGACGCATTGGTGCGGCTGCGCACCCGGAACCGCCCGGTGCCGAGGTCGGAGCTCTCGGCGAAGCCGATGCTGAGCGGTCCGGCAAGGGTGTAGCGCTGCTCCGTGACGTGTTCCTGGACGAGCCGGGACAGCTCCTTCGACAGGGTGTCGCTGAACTGCGAGAGCCGCGAGTGGTCGGACGGTGACAGCTCCACGGTGAAGTCGTTCGGCACGAGCATCCGCTCGCGAGACAGGATGTGCGCGGAGTTGTCGACCTCGCGCTGCAGCGCGGCCGCGATCTCAACCGGCTGGACAGCGCTGCGGAAGGCCCGGGCGAACGCACCGGTCACCGCGCCTTCGAGCCGCTGCTCGAAACGCTGGATCACCCCGGCCATCGGTCCACCTCCCCAAATCGATCAACCCAGTGGTTGCAGGCGTCCCTGCGATCGTATCGGGCGCTTCGTCGTGGAGTGCCCCCGTCCGCGTCCGGCAGGTGGATTCCGGCACGGACCAGCCCTGTTAGACTCGGCGACCGGTCCTCAGAGGACCATGCGCGGGTGGCGGAATGGTAGACGCGCTGGCTTCAGGTGCCAGTGTCCGCAAGGGCGTGGGGGTTCGAATCCCCCCTCGCGCACGCATCGGCTGAGACACGAGCCCCTCGACCTGCGGGTCGAAGGGCCTCGTCGTCAGTCGGCCTCTGGGATACTCGGCGCCATGCGCGTCTCGACGAAGTCCGACTATGCCCTGCGTGCACTGATCGAGATCACCCGCCACGACGGCGTCGTCAACGCCGAGCAGGTCGGGGCGAGCCAGGACATCCCGAGCGGTTATCTGCAGTCGATCCTCGCCGACCTGCGGCGGGCCGGCATCGTGGCGAGTCAGCGCGGCCAGTCCGGTGGATGGCGCATGGCCACCGATCCCGGCAAGGTCTCCGTGGCCGACGTCATCCGGGCAGTCGACGGACCACTGCTCAGCGTCTACGGCGTGCGGCCCGAGAGCGTCTCCTACAACAAGTCGGCCGCGGTGCTGCAGACGGTGTGGGTCGCCGCCCGGAGCAGCCTGCGCTCGGTGCTCGAGGCGGTCACCATCGAGGCGTTGGCCACCGGCACGCTGCCGGACGACGTGATGGCCCGCACCGTCGACGAGGACGCCTGGAACCCGCACTGAGGACTGGGCGATGTCCCCGGCTCAGGCGGCGTGTCCCTTGCTGAGCAACAGATGCCGCTCGGACTCGCTCAGGCCACCCCAGACGCCATAGGGCTCCTGGACGGTGAGCGCGTGCGCGCGACACTGCTCGATGACGGGGCACCGGGCGCACAGTGCCTTGGCGGCCTCTTCTCGGCGCAGGCGGCGCATGCCGCGTTCGGCCTCTGGTGAGAAGAAGGCATCGGGATCGACCTGGCGACAGGCTCCCTCGTACTGCCAGTCGTAGGACTCCATGATGGGCATCGGGAGTCGCTTGATGTTGACCATGGCAAACACTCCGTTCACTCCGGTCCGTGGTGCGACCGGGGATTCACGGGAGCTGGCTGTTCAACCCCCCAGCAACTACAACCTGTTCAGAACTTATCCAAAACTTCGTTGCGGTGGCAAGAGGCTGAGCAAGTTTTACTATGAGTGATGACCGTGCGCCGGAGGAGGGAGGCAGGGTCAGTGGCGAAGCCACCGCACTCCCGCAAGGAGGCAGCCATCACCAAACGTGCCAGCCCGTCCATCGACGAGCCGGACGCCGGGTCAGACCTGACCTGGGGCGTCGGCGCGGTCTCCTCCCGGCTGAACGTCACCGCGTCGACCTTGCGCACCTGGGAACGTCGCTACGGGGTCGGTCCGAGCTTCCGCACGCAGGGTGGCCACCGGCGCTACACCGAGCGTGACATCGATCGGGTCGAGCTGATGCGTCGGCTCCTCTCCCGAGGGGTGTCGGCGCAGGACGCGGCTCGGGTGGCGCGGTCGCTCAAGCGCGACGACCTGGAACTCGCGCTCACTGATGAGAACCGCGAGTCGGCCGGGGTCACTGCCGCCGAAGCGGACATCCTGGCCGCGGTGGTCACCGGCGATCGGGACGCGCTGAGCCGGCTGTTTGCCAGCGCCCTCCGGCAGAGTCCGGTCACTACGGCCTGGCGAGACGTCCTGGCGCCGGCCCTGCGTCGAATGACGTCAGAGACGGTATCGGGTGCCGTGCCGGCCGAAGCCGCCTCCGCGGCGTCGGATCTCCTGGTGCGTGAGCTGCACGCGCTGGTGGCGTTCGAACGGCTCCCGGACACGGGCCACACCCACATCCTGTTCGCCCGCAGCCTGCCGGCGGTGGAAGCCATTCCGCTCCTGGTCCTCGAGGCGGCCCTCGTCCAGGCCGGCATGAGCATCCATACCGTCGGGCCCGAGCTCGACGGTCGAGCCGTCGCCGCTCTCGCCATACGTATGCGTCCCGATCTCCTCCTCACGTGGGGGCACCCCCCCACGCCGCCGTTGCGTCGAGCGATGGGCGAGCTCGAGGGCGTGACCTCCGTCATCCGGGCACTACCCGCGTGGCCGAAGGAGTTGAGCCTGCGGTTCGGGTTCGAGGGGCCCGTCGTATCCACCGACGTGCCGGATGCCGTCGGGATCATCCTCGACCGCGTGTCATGACCCAGTTACCCAGCGGTAACCTTGGGCCATGACCGAACCGCTGGTGATCACCGAGATCGACGGCCCCATCGCGTACGTCTGGCTGAACCGGCCGGACAAGCTCAACGGCATCGTGCTCGAGACCCTGGAGGGGCTGCTCGACGCGGCCGCGCAGATCCGGCGGAACCGCGACGTCCGCGTCGTCGTCCTCCAAGGGAAGGGCAGTTCCTTCTGTGCGGGACTCGACTTCGCCGAGGCCGGCAAGAGCAGCAAGGCGCGCCTGGCGCGGTTCTTCATCCCGAACCCACTGCGCGGCACCAACGTCTTCCAGCAGTCGTTGTGGGCCTGGCGGGAACTGCCGGTGCCGGTCATCGCGGTCACCCGCGGGCACGTCTTCGGAGGAGGGATCCAGCTCGCCCTCGCTGCCGACTTCCGGTTCACGACGCCGGACTGTCAGTGGTCGGTGCTCGAGGCCAAATGGGGTCTCGTCCCGGACATGAGCGGCACCGTCCCGTTGACCGAGCTGGCCGCCGCAGACGTGGCCAAGCGACTCGTCCTCACCGGCGAGGTCTTTTCCGGCGATCAGGCCGTCGAGTACGGTCTCGCGACCGGCGTGGCCGAGGACCCGATGAAGCCCGCGCTCGAGCTCATCGATGCCCTGATGGCCAGGTCGCCCGACTCGGTGTCGGCCTCGAAGAAGCTGCTGAACCGGTCGCGTCGTGGCGGCTTGCGTGGGGCGTTCGCCCGCGAGCGTCGCTACCAGCTGCGAATGTTCCGCTCGCCCAATACGGCCATCGCGCGCAAGGCCGGCATGGCGAAGACGGAGCCGAAGTTCCGGCCCCGCAAGTTCGATTGATGCCGCGTTAGGGTGACCGGGTGACTGACGACAAGCCCGCGAAGAAGGTCGCCGACCAGTACGACCGTGGCTACGACTACACGAAGTACTGGGACAACCGCGACTACGAGCATGCCGCCGAAGAGATCGCCATCCGGCGCCTGCTCGACGGTCGTCGCTTCGGTGCGGCCGCCGACGTCGGCGGAGGCTTCGGACGGCTCTGCCTCCTCCTGCGCGAGTACGCCGACCACGTCACGCTGGCCGAGCCGAGCCTGACCCAGCTCGAGGCCGCCAAGAAGGTTCTCGCCGACACCGACATCGACCAGGTGCAGATGCAGGCTGACGATCTGAAGTTCGACGACGCCTCGCTCGACCTGATCACGATGGTGCGCGTCATGCACCACATCCCCGAGCCGTCCGCGGAGTTCGCCGAGATCGCCCGGGTGCTCAAGCCCGGGGGGACCGCCCTGATCGAGGTGGCCAACTACGGGCACTTCAAGAACCGCCGCCGGTACAAGAAGGAGGGCAAGCCGCTGCCCACCGAGCCCGTCAGCATCCGCACGGTTGCGGCGGACGAACCGGACGCGATCGCGTTCGTCAATCACAACGTCGACACCGTCGTCGGCCAGCTCGCCGCGGCCGGGCTGACCCTCGTCGACAAGTTGTCGGTATCCAACCTGCGCAGCGAGACGCTCAAGAAGGTGCTGCCGACCGGGCTGATGCTCGCCGCTGAGAAGGCCGCCCAGCGTCGGCTCGCGGCCCGCGACTTCGGGCCCAGCATCTTCCTCGAGCTACGACGCAGCTGATCCATGGACGTCCTGGGTGAGCTCCGCGAGGCCGTGCCCGACGGAGTGGTGCTCACCGACCCTGATGTCATCGCGGGATACCGCTTCGACTTCTCGCACGACCCGTCGGCCGGCACGCCCGTGGCCGTCGTCCGGGTCGAGGACGCCGAGCAGGTGCAGACGACCATCCGCTGGGCCGCGAAGCACGGCATCCCCGTGGTGCCGCGCGGTGCCGGCAGCGGGGTCTCCGGCGGCTCGAGCGCCGTCGACGGCGGCATCGTGCTCAGCCTCGAGCGGATGCGGGCCGTCGAGATCGACACCCAGTGCCAGGTCGCCGTCGCCGAGCCCGGCGCGTTCAACCAGGACGTGAAGCTCGCCGCCGCCGCGCACGGGCTCTGGTATCCGCCGGACCCGTCGTCGTACGAGATCTGCTCCATCGGCGGCAACATCGCCACCAACGCAGGCGGCCTGTGCTGTGTGAAGTACGGCGTCACGACCGACTACGTCCTCGGCCTCGACGTCGTGCTGGCCGACGGCACCCTGGTGACGCTCGGCGGCAAGCGCATCAAGGACGTGGCCGGGCTGAGCCTGCTGAAGCTGTTCGTCGGGAGCGAGGGCACGCTCGGCATCGTCACCCGCGCGATCTTGCGGCTCGTGCCCGCCCAGGCCGCCCGGTCGACGATGGTCGCCACGTTCGCCGACGTCGACGCCGCGGCTCGTTCCGTGGTGCTGATCCGGGCCGACCTGCGCCCGTCGATGCTCGAGCTGATGGACCACGCGACGATCAACGCTGTCGAGGACCACCGGTCGATGGGCCTCGACCGGTCGGCCGGCGCGCTGCTGGTCGCCCAGTCGGATGCGCCGGCGGGTGCCCGAGGCGACGAGGTCGCCGCGATGCAGGCCGCGTGCCTCAAAGCGGGCGCGCTCGATGTGTTCGTCACCGACGACGCCGACGAGGGCGAGATGTTCGTCGAAGCCCGGCGGCAGGCGTTCCCGGCCATCGACGCACGCGGTTCCCTGATGCTCGAGGACGTCGGCGTCCCCATCCCGCAGCTGCCCGACCTGATGGCGGCCATCACCGCGATCGCGGTCAGGTTCGACGTGGAGATCCCGGTCGTCGCCCACGCCGGCGACGGCAACACCCACCCGATCATCGTGTTCGACGAGAACGACCCCGACTCCACCCGGCGCTCCGGCGAGGCGTTCGCCGAGATCATGCGCGCGGCCATTGCGCTCGGCGGCACCATCAGCGGCGAGCACGGCGTCGGCCGCACGAAGAAGAGCGCTCTGCCCGACCAGCTCGGCCCCGCCGTCATGAAGCTGACCCGCGCAGTGAAGGACGCCATCGACCCGCAAGGGATTCTCAATCCCGGCGCGATCCTCTGACGACGTCACTACGCTGGGGCGGCAACAAGGACGAGTGAGGTCGTCATGAAGCGAGTCGCGTGGGTGGTGCTGCTCCTCCTCCTAGCGTCATGCGGCGAGACGTCGAGCAAGAAGCCGCAGGCCACGGCGTCGCCGTCACCCTCGCCGAGCGCCACGTACGCGCGCGCCAAGGCCCCGATCCAGCCGACCTCGTGGATCGCTACCGACCTTGACGACGCCGATGCGTTCGCCAGCGAGGACTCGATCCTGCTCGCGAACGACGTCTCGATCATGAGTATTGACCCGGTGAAGAAGCGGGTGCGGTGGCGAACGGACGTCCCGGGCTACGGCGTCGCCGTCGGGTTCGGATCGGTCTGGGCATCCGATGGCGAAGGCGGCGTCATCCGGCGGCTCGATCCGAAGACCGGCGAGGTCACGAAGACACTCTCGTTCGATGGCTATCCCATTGGTCTGGCGCTCGGACCAGACGGGGTGTGGGTTGCCGGGCACCATGACGGCAGCGTGGCTCGGCTCGATCCGAAGTCCAACAAGGTCGCCGCGAGGACGACGGTCGGGCCGGTGGGAGACAGCGGCCCACACCAGCTGACCATCGACGGCGAGCACCTGTACGTCGACATGATCAATGCCAACACCGTCGTCGAGGTGGACATCGGCAACGGCAAGGTCCTCAGGACCTTCGACATGCCCAAGAGCTTCTCGGCGTGCGGACCGATGCGGGTCGACGACGAGGTCTTGTGGGTGACGGCATGCATGGAGAAGGAGAGGGTGGCCCGGATCGACCTGGCGTCCGGTGCCATCAAGGTCAGCGACGACCTCGGCAGCTGGGCCGGCGGATTCCTCGTCCGCGGCGACACCCTGTGGCTCTCGTCGAAGACCGTGCCGCCGGACTTCACGAGCTCGGGAGGTGTGATCGTCGGGGTGGATCGCTCGGACGGTCACAAGGTCGTGAACCTGCACACCGACACCACCGGCTACGGCTCGGTCGAGGCGTTCGGCTCCTGGTGGCTCCCCACCAAGGGCGGGCTGGCGCAGTACCGCCCGTCCGACCTCGATCGACGGCGGTAGCGTCGGGCGCATGATCCAGGAGCGCCACCTGTTCGGGCCCGGCCCGACCAACCCGTACCCCGAGGCCACCGCCGCGCTCGCAAGGCCACTGCTCGGGCACCTCGATCCGGAGTTCCTCGCGATCATGGACGACACCTGCTCGATGCTGCGCGAGGTGTGGGGGACCGAGAACGCGCGCACGCTCCCGCTCTCGGCCACCGGGTCGGCCGGCATGGAGGCGAGCTTCGTCAACACGGTGAATCCCGGCGACGTGGTCGTCGTCGCGGTCAATGGACTGTTCGGCCAGCGCATGGTCGACGTCGCAGGGCGCTGCGGGGCCGAGGTCGTGGCCGTCGAACACGAGTGGGGACAGCCGGTCGATGTCGACCGCGTGCTGTCGGCCCACCCATCGCCCAAGATCATCGCCGCGGTCCACGCCGAGACGTCCACCGGCGTGCGGTCGGACATCGCCGCGCTGGGTGCCGGCAAGGGTGCCGCACTCCTCCTCGTCGACGCGGTCACGAGCATCGCCGGCATCGAGCTGCACGCCGACGACTGGGGGATCGACATCGGCTACGCCGGCACGCAGAAGTGCATCGGTGTCGCTCCTGGCCTTGCACCGTTCACGATCAACGACCGAGCCTTCGCGCGGCGCGTCGAGAAGCCTCGCTCCTGGTACCTGGACCTCGGGCTGCTCGGCGGCTACGTCGGCGAGGCGTCAGGCTCGGGCGGCCGCACGTACCACCACACGGCGCCGACGGCGATGGTCGCGAGCCTGCACGCCGGGCTGCGGCGCGTGCTCGACGAGGGCCTGCCCGCCGTCTGGAAGCGGCACGCGGAAGCCGGCCAGCTGCTGCAGGACGGGCTGGAGAAGATGGGCCTCGAGCTGTTCGCCGCCGAGGGCTTCCGGTTGCCCGAGCTGACAACCGTCAAGGTCCCCGAGGGCGTCGACTCGGCCGAGGTGCGCCGCCTGCTCCTCGACTGGCACGGCATCGAGATCGGCGCCGGTGCGGGCGCCTTCGCGACGTCGGTGTGGCGGATCGGCCTGATGGGCCACAACGCCCGGCCGGACTCCGTCCTGCTGGTGCTCGCCGCCCTCGAGGATGCCCTCGTCTCGGTCGGACGATGACCGATCCGCTCGACGCTATCGAGTGGCCGAAGCGCACGGAACGGCTCGTGATCCGTCGAGCCACGCCCGACGACCTCGACGCGACCTGGCGGATCCGCAGGCAGGAGGACGTGGCGCAGTGGATCACGTTGGCTCCGGCCACGCGTGAGGCGCACACGGAATGGTTCGCAGACCCGGATCAGGAGCAAAAGCGGCTGGTCGTCGAGCTCGACGGCGAGATCATCGGCGACCTGATGGTCGACATCGGCGACGCGTGGGCCCAGGCCGAGGTAGCCGATCAGGCGCTCGGCATGGAAGCCGAGCTCGGCTGGACCTTGGACCCGGCCCATGGCGGTCACGGCTATGCCACCGAAGCCGTCGCGGAGCTCCTCCGCATCTGCTTCGAGGACCTCGGCCTGCGACGGGTCATCGGCCTCTGCTTTGCCGACAACGAGCCGTCCTGGCGGCTGATGGAGCGGCTGGGCATGCGGCGTGAGGCCCACGCCGTCCGAGAATCCCTGCATCGGACCGGCGGGTGGCTGGACAGCTACGGCTACGCCCTGCTGGCCGATGAGTGGCGCGCTCGTCGGTGAGCGTCAGGTGATGTCGCGCCGGGCTGTCAGCGCCGAGCCGGCGATCGCCAGCACCGCGGTGTAGCCGACCAGGATCAGTGCCGAGACCCACCACTGCTCGAAGTACGGCTGCGTCGACGGGTCGGCCAAGCCACCGGTGGGATCGACCGTGATGAGCATGCCGCTGGTGAGGTTGCCAGGAAGCCAGCGCGCGGCCCAGGTCCAGTCGGTGATCGCGAAGATGATGTTCAAGGCGATCTGTCCGATCAGGGAGAAGCCGACGGCGATGAGGACGGCAGCGACCTGATTGCGCACCAGCATCCCGAAGCCGAAACCGAGCATGGTCCAGACGACGAAGGCGAGCACGCCGATTCCCAAGGACTCCAGGACGTCGCGGTCGCCGAGCAGCGTGGGCTCGCCCTTGCCGGCGAGCATGGCCGCGCCGCCGGCGACACTCGCAGCGGCGTGCCCGATGGCATACACCACGCCGATGAGCACGACCGCGACCGACTTGGAGACCAGGACGACCCAACGCCTCGGTGTGCTGAGGAAGGTGGCGGAGATGGTCTGGTGGCGGTACTCGCCAGTGATCAGCAGGACACCGAGGGCCAGGGGGAACAACGTGGTGAAGTTCTGGATCAGGCCAGCGTTGTAGATCAGCTGGGCAACACCGGCGTTCATCTTCGCGAACGGGTTGACGCCGGTGCCGGGGTCCTCACCGAAGTCGGTGCCCACCAGGGCCGCGAAGCCGAGTGCGATCAGGCCGGCCAGCGTCGCCATGCCGAGGAGCATCGACCACCACAGGCGGGTGCTGAACACCTTGCGGATCTCCGACCGGATCGCGCCTCGCATCAGGACTCACTCCCATCGGCCGGTGCGGAACCGAGGTCGCCACCGGCACGATCCTGGCCCTCGGTAAGCGAGAAGAAGAGCGACTCGAGGTCGGTCGAGACCAGGCGCAGCTCGTGAACCGGCAGCCCAGCGCCCAGCGCGACGTCGCCGATGAGCTGCAGGTCCGCAGTGGTGGCCAGCAGCGAGCCGTCGGGTTGCAGGGCTCCGGTGACGTCGACCGGTCGAAGCGCCACCAGAAGAGCCTCAGGGTCGGAGGTGCGGACCAACGAGCTGCCGACCCCGTGCAGGTCGCTCATCGCGCCCTGCTCGACGAGGCGGCCGTTGGCGATGATGACGATGTCGTCGACCGTCTGCTCGACCTCCTGCAGCATGTGGCTGGAGACCAGCACCGTCTTGCCTTGACTGCTCACGTGGCGCAGGAACCCGCGCAGCCAGCGGATGCCCTCGGGATCCAGGCCGTTGGCCGGCTCGTCGAGGATCAGCACCTGGGGATCGCCCAGCATGGCGGCAGCCAGGCCGAGCCGCTGCCGCATGCCCATGGAGTAGCCACCCGCACGCTTGCGAGCCGCGTCGACCAGTCCGACCTGTTCGAGCATCTCGTCGACGCGGCGATGGTCGATGCCGGTGGTGTCGGCGAGTACCCGAAGGTGGTCGCGGCCGGTGCGGCCGGGATGGAAGTTGGTGGCCTCGAGCGCCGAGCCGACGGCGGCCAGTGGTGCCGGGATGTCGTGGTAGCGGCGTCCGCCGATCGTCGCGGTGCCCGCCGTGGGCTGGACGAGGCCGAGCAGCATGCGCAACGTCGTGGTCTTGCCCGCTCCGTTGGGTCCGAGGAATCCGGTGATGCGGCCGGGGTCGACGGTGAACGTCAGGCCGTCGACGGCGGTGAGATCACCGAAGCGCTTGGTCAGCCGGTCGATCTCGATGCGGCCGCCACCCACGGCTGTCGTCGTCATCGCTCACCCCCAGCGATGACATTACTGCGCACCGGTCTCACGCCCGTCACAACACATCGAGGCGCTTGAGGACCTCCCGGACGTGCTTGAGCGCATTCTTCTCGGCGAGTCCGGTGGTGTCGTCGAAGTACAGACCGTCGCCGATGAGCTGGATGGTGCGGGCCAGCGCCTCGTCTCCGAGGTGCTCGCGCAGCACCGCGAACCAGCCGTCGCGGAGGTCGGCCAGGGCCGCGGACGCCCGTGAGTCGTTCTCCTGGGCGATGCGGGCGGTGGCGACGAGACCGCGGTCGAAGTCGCTGCCGGTGTCGACCGATGTCTCGAGGTAGAACTCGACCGGTCCCTGCTTGGCCGTGCTCATCCGCTCGGCGTCCTCGGCACCGCGCGTGCGGAGGCGGTCGAGCATCCCCTCGACGAGCGCGTCCTTGCTGGGGAAGTGGTAGAGCAGCCCGCCCTTGGACACGTCGGCCGCGGCGGCCACCGCGTCGAGGGTGGCGGACCGGCTTCCGGCGGTGACGAGCAGGGTCTCGAACGCGTCGAGCAGGCGATCGCGGGTCGAGCTCTCGGTCGCCGGCATGGCCGAAGCATAGCGGCCGAAGTCACACTCTCGTGACTCGAAACTATACCGTCCAGCCGGTATAGTTGAGTCCATGACCACGACGGATGTGCGGCTGCCCAGCAGGCCGCAGACTGCCGGCCCGCGCGAGTGGCTCGCGCTGGCCGTCGTCGTGCTGCCCGTGCTCCTCATCTCCATCGACAACACCGTGCTGACGTTCGCGTTGCCGCAGGTCAGCGTCGCCCTGCGGCCGACCGGCGAGCAGCTGATGTGGCTGGTCGACATCTACCCGCTGATGCTCGCCGGACTGCTCATCGCGGCCGGCAGCGTCGGCGATCGCTTCGGCCGGCGGCGCCTTCTGCTCATCGGCGCGGCCGGGTTCGGCGCCGCCTCGATCGGCGCTGCGTTCAGCTCCTCGGCCGAGGTGCTCATCGCCTGGCGCGTGCTGCTCGGCGTGTTCGGAGCGACCCTCATGCCATCGACGCTCTCCCTCATCCGCACCGTGTTCGTGCGGCGGGCCGACCGCCGCATCGCGATCGCGGTGTGGGCGGCCACGTTCGCCGGCGGCGCGGCTCTGGGTCCGGTGCTGGGCGGCTACCTCCTCGAACACCTCTGGTGGGGCTCGGTGTTCCTCGTCAACGTGCCGATCATCGTCGCCTTCCTGGCGGCGGCTCCGTTCCTCGTGCCCGAGTCGCGCGATCCGAACCCGAGGCGCCTGGACGTGAGCGGCATCGTCTGGTCGATGACCGCGATGCTCCCGTTCGTCTACGGCATCAAGCAGCTCGCCGAGCACGGCTTGTCCGCCGTGGCGCTCGGCGCGATGGCCCTCGGCCTCGTGGGCGCCGCGATGTTCGTTCGTCGCATCACCACGTCGACGCACCCGCTCATCGACCCGGCACTGTTCTCCGATCGCGTGTTCAGCGGTGCCATCGGCGCGAACCTGCTGAGCATGATGGGCTACGCCGGCTTCCTGTTCTTCGCCGCACAGTTCTTGCAGCTCGTCGTCGGGTTGAGCCCGATGGCCGCGGCCACGGTGCTGGTCCCCGGCCTCGCGGTCATGATCGTCTCGGGCTTCATGGTCGTCCGGCTGACGAGCCGCGTGCCCGTGCACGCCCTGGTGAGCCTGAGCTTCGCGCTGTCGGCGGCGGGCTACGCGATCGCCGCATTCGTCGGCACGCCCACGATGTGGTCGATCATGATCGCGTTCGCCGTGCTCGGACTCGGCATCGGCTTCGCCGAGACGCTCACGAACGACGTCATGCTGTCGCGCGTGCCCGAGCATCAGGCCGGCGCGGCCTCCGCGGCATCTGAGACGGCATACGAGATCGGCGCGGTGCTCGGCACGGCGATCCTCGGCAGTGTGCTCACCGCGAGCTACCGCGCCAACCTCACCGTGCCTGCCGTCGCCCACTTCGGCGAGCACGACTCGGCGTTCGAGACGCTCGGCGGCACGATGGAGCAGGCCCGGTTCTTCCCGAACGTCATCGGCGAGGAACTCGTGCTCTCGGCCCACGCCGCGTTCGACCACGCGGTGCAGCTGACGTCGGCCGTGGGCATCATCGTCGCGCTCGGCGCGGCCTGGGTCAGCTGGCGGACCTTGCGCGGCGCGACGCTGGACTGAGCTCGTCATACAGTCGAGTCCATGCGTGTGGTGGTGCCGCTCCTGCTGGTCATCGGTCTGCTCGGCGCCTGCGGTGGGGAGGACACGCTGCCCCCGCCGAAAGGCGTGCGGTTCCAGCTCGAACAGACGCGGCAGGACCTGCAGGGGCGCAAGTTCTCGGTCCAGGTCGTCAACGGCAGCCGCAAGGACCTGTCGGTCGAGCACCTCGAGGTCGAGTCGAGTCGCCTCCCGACGGCAGCCACGTACGACGGGCCGACGACTGTTTTCGCCGGCACGACCGTCAACCTGACGATGACGATGCCGCGAGCTCGTTGCGGCAACGGCACCGACGCACGGGTGCGCATCACGTATTCGGTCGGCGACGGCGAGGCGGTGATGTCGACCGCCCGGCCGAGCGACCACTTCGGCAGCGTCGAGCGGTTCATGAAGCGCGACTGTGCCGAGCAGGCGGTCGGGCGCATCGAGGTCGACGAGCGCCTGGTGGTCCGCGGCGACGGTGACGACGCGACCCTCGACATCGGCGTGACGTTCACGCCGCCCCAGTCCGGCAGCTCCGTCCATCTCGCCGCGGTCGGTGGATCGACGCTGCTGGCGCCCGCCGGCCCGGACGCAACCACCATCGACCGGGACCTCGAGCCTGGTGGTGAACCGGTGCACGCCGAGCTGACGTTCATCCCGAACCGGTGCGACGTCCACGTCGTCGCCGAGGACCGCACCGGCGGGATCCTGCCGTTGCGGGTGGAGTCGCCGGCGTTCGGCACCTCGCCGGTCTACCTGCGTTTCACCGAGCTGCAGAAGGCGCAGATCTTCGACTACCTCGCGGAGCGCTGCGGCTTCGGCACGAAGCAGGACCCGCTCAACGCTCCCTGAGGACGCTGTCCTCTGGCACCATCAGCACATGATCAGGTGGATCGCCGTGTTCGGTCTGATCGTCGCGGCCGCGCTGGCGACGGTTCTCGCGCTCACCTACGCCTCCGGCTGGTGGTTCGTCGCGGCTCCGCTGATCTTCGTCGCGCTGGTCGGGTCGTCCGACCTCATCCAGCGCAGCCACAGCGTGCTGCGCAACTACCCGGTGCTCGGCCACTTCCGGTTCCTGTTCGAGGAGATCCGCCCGGAGATTCGGCAGTACTTCGTGGAGTCGAACACCGAAGGACGCCCGTACGACCGGGAGACGCGTGACCTCGTCTACGACCGCGCGAAGGGCAACCACGGTGAGGAGCCGTTCGGCACCCAGCGTGACGTCAACGCGGTGGGCTATGAGTTCGTCGCACACTCGCTGCGGGCGAAGCCCAAGCCGGACGGCGTCATCCCGTCCGTCCGTCTCGGCGGCCCCAAGTGCACCCAGCCCTACGACATCGCACTGCTCAACGTCTCCGCGATGAGCTTCGGATCGATGTCGGGGAACGCGATCGAGGCGCTCAACGCCGGTGCCGCGATGGGTGGGTTTGCGCACGACACCGGCGAGGGGTCCATCTCCATCTATCACCGCAAGCACGGCGGCGACCTGATCTGGGAGATCGCCACGGCCTACTTCGGCTGCCGCACGGCCGACGGCCACTTCGATCCCGACAAGTTCAAGGAGCGGGCGTCCCTCGACCAGGTGAAGGCCATCTCGATCAAGATCTCCCAGGGCGCGAAGCCTGGGTTGGGTGGCCTGCTGCCTGGCGCGAAGGTGAATGCCGAGGTCGCCGAGGCGCGCGGCGTGACGGTCGGCGAGACCATTGTGTCGCCGCCGTCGCACAACGCCTTCGACTCACCGCTCGGGCTCATCGACTTCATCGACCAGCTGCGCGACCTCAGTGGTGGCAAGCCGGTCGGCTTCAAGCTGTGCATCGGCTCGCGACGGGAGTTCCTCGCCATCTGCAAGGCGATGATCGAACGCAACTCGTGCCCGGACTTCATCATCGTCGACGGGTCCGAGGGCGGCACCGGCGCCGGACCGGTCGAGTTCGAGGACAACGTGGGCATGCCGCTCACCGAGGGCCTGATGTTCGTGCACAACGCGCTGGTCGGATCGGGGCTCCGCGACCAGGTGAAGATCGGCGCGAGCGGCAAGGTCGCCAGCGGCATCGACATCGTCAAGCGCATCTGCCAAGGTGCCGACTTCACGCTCGCCGCCCGGGCGATGATGTTCGCCGTCGGCTGCATTCAGGCGCAGAAGTGCCACACCAACCACTGCCCGGTCGGCGTCACGACGCAGGACCCGTGGCGCACCCGGGCCCTCGTCGTGGACGACAAGAAGCATCGGGTCTACCAGTTCCAGAGCAAGACCGTGAACAGCGCGATGCAGATCGTGGCGTCGATGGGCCTGGACTCCTTCGACGACCTGACGCCACGCAAGCTGTTCCGCCGCGTCGACCCGCAGGTGACGAAGACCTACCACGACCTCTTCCGCTGGCTGGCTCCCGGCGAGCTGCTCGACACGCCACCGGAAGGCTGGCGACGCGACTGGGGCGCGGCCGCACCACACACCTTCGCGCCGGTCGAGTTCACCCTGCCCGAGTAGCCGGTCAGCCGCCGACGAACTTGTTGGCCTCGCGGCCGGTGGCGCCCAGGGTGGTGCCGAGACGTTCGAGCGCTTGGCCGACCGTGTCGAGAAGCTCGGAGATGTCCTTGAGGTTGCCGGACAGCCCGTCGAGGTTCTCCTTGGTCTCGGCGACCCCGCGCGCTGCGCCGGCGAGCTGACGGGACGGGCCGCCCATCAACGGAACCTTGGAGATGTCGATCGCAGCGTCGCCGACCAGCTTTCCCACCGCACTGAGGCTGGTGGAGATCGAGGCGAGTCCCTGGGCGCTGTCGCCGACGCGCGCTGTGGCACCCGACGTCCCCGTCAGGGCCTGGCCCGCCTTCGCGGCGTGCGCGCCGGCATCGGCCAGGCCGGACGAGAGCAGGCGCAGCAAGCCTGGGAGGTCGCGCGCGATCTTGGCGCTGGCCTCGAGGTCATCCTGATGTGAGGCGATGAAGTCGACGACGTCCTGGAGGTGGGCGACCTCGGCGCCGGCGCCGAGGATCTTGCCGAGATCGACCATGGGAGACCGCCTAAGAGCCGTGGTGGGACGTCGGTCAGTCTAGGTACGTTGGGGACCATGGACTGGACTCTTGAAGTGATTCTCGTGCCCGTTTCGGACCTCGATCGGGCGAAGGAGTTCTACGGCGACAAGCTGGGCTTCAACGTCGACCTCGACACCCAGCTCAGTGATGAGCTGCGCCTGGTGCAGCTCACACCACCAGGCTCCGGGTGCTCGATCCACCTGCAGACCGGTTCACATGGCATGGCGCCGGGCTCGCAACGCGGCTGCGTCCTGGTTGTCCCCGACATCGAGGCGGCGCATGCCGAGCTCGTCGGCCGGGGCGCCGATGTGAGCAACGTCGGCCACTACGAGGGCATGGAGTTCGTCGACGGCAAGGGCGGCACGTGGAACTCGTTCATCCGGTTCGCCGATCCCGACGGCAACGAGTGGTCGATCCAGGAGTCACCGGCGGATCGGTGACTGTCAGCCTGCCAGCGAGCGGTGCGCCATCTCGATGAGGAGAGCCCGCATCTCCGTCGGCCCGATGCGCGCGCTGTGCGGGGTGGAGTTGAGCAGTCCGAACGTCGCCTGCACTGCGGCCCGGGCGGTGGCATGGTCGAGCTCGGGACGCAATGTCTGGACGGTGTCGACCCAGATGTCGATGTAGCTCAGCTGCAGGGCGCGGACGTCGCGGCGGGCAGCCGCGTCAAGGTTCGTCCACTCCCGGTCCTGCACGACGATGAGAGCGCCGTGCTCGAGGGCGAAGTCGACGTGCCAGTCGATCAGCGCGTCGAGGGCCTCGCCCGGCGAGGCCGCGGCGGTGGCCTTGGCCGACCCCTCCTTGAGCAGCGTCTCGCTGATGTCCGTGAGCGACGCGGCGAGCAGCTCAGCCTTGCCGTCGAAGTGCTTGTAGAGCGCCGGGCCGGAGATGCCGCAGGCGGCGCCGATGTCGTGCACGGACACCCCGTGGAAGCCGCGCTCGGCGAAGAGCTCCGCCGCGGTGTCGAGGATCTGCTGCCGCCGACCGTTCACGGACAGCAGTCTAGCCACAAGTTAACAACCATTAACCAGTGATGCTAGCCTGAACGCATGGAAGAACTGGTCGCCGAGCTTCGCGAGCGGCTCTCCGTCGTGCGTCAGGGTGGCACCGTCGAGTCTCGCGAGCGTCATGTGAAACGCGGCAAGCTCCTGCCTCGCGATCGCGTCGACCACGTCCTCGACCCCGGCTCGCCGTTCCTCGAGATCGCCCCGCTGGCCGCCTACGAGATGTACGGGGGTGAGGTGCCGAGCGCCGGCATCATCACCGGCATCGGCCAGGTCTCCGGCCGCGACTGCATGGTCGTCGCCAACGACGCCACGGTGAAGGGCGGCACCTATTACCCGCTCACCGTCAAGAAGCATCTGCGAGCCCAGACGATCGCCAAGCAGAACAACCTGCACTGCATCTACCTCGTCGACTCCGGCGGCGCCTTCCTGCCGATGCAAGACGAGGTGTTCCCCGACCGGCACCACTTCGGCCGCATCTTCTACAACCAGGCGCAGATGTCGGCCGCGGGCATCGGGCAGGTCGCGGCCGTCATGGGGTCGTGCACCGCGGGCGGCGCCTACGTGCCCGCGATGAGTGACGAGACCGTGATCGTCAAGGGTCAGGGCACGATCTTCCTCGGCGGCCCGCCGCTGGTGAAGGCGGCCACGGGCGAGGAAGTCAGCGCCGAGGACCTCGGCGGCGGCGACGTCCACGCGCGCACGTCCGGTGTGGTCGACCACCTCGCCGACGACGACGACCACGCCTTGCAGATCGTCCGGTCCATCGTCGACACCTTCGAGCGGCCCAGCTCACCGAGCATCCCGAAGTACCCGGTCGAGGAGCCCGCCGAGGACCCGGCTGGTCTCTACGACATCCCCACCGATCCGCGCACGCAGTACGACGTACGCGACGTCATCCGCCGGGTCGTCGACGCATCCCGACTGCACGAGTTCAAGCCGCTCTATGGCGAGACGCTGGTGTGCGGGTTCGCGCGCATCTGGGGCTACCCGGTCGCGATCATCGCCAACAACGGCATCCTGTTCAGCGAGTCGGCGCTCAAGGGCGCGCACTTCATCGAGCTCGCCAACCAGCGCGGGATCCCGCTGGTGTTCCTGCAGAACATCTCCGGCTTCATGGTGGGCCGCGAGTACGAGAACCGCGGCATCGCGAAAGACGGCGCGAAGCTCGTCACCGCCGTCACGTCATCTGTGGTGCCCAAGTTCACGGTCGTCATCGGCGGGTCGTATGGCGCCGGCAACTACGGCATGTGCGGCCGCGCCTACGATCCGCGCTTCCTGTGGGCCTGGCCCAACGCCCGCATCTCGGTGATGGGCGGCGAGCAGGCCGCGTCCGTGCTCGCCACCGTGCGCCGCGACGCGATGGAGGCCCGCGGCGAGACCTGGTCGGCGGCGGAGGAGGAGGCGTTCCGCGCGCCGATCCTCGCCCAGTACGAGGAGCAGGGCTCGGCGTACTACTCCACCGCACGGCTGTGGGACGACGGCCTGATCGATCCGCTCGACACCCGGCGTGTGCTCGGGCTCGGCCTGGCGGCCGCGACCCACGCCCCGATCCCGAAGCCGCAGTTCGGCGTCTTCCGGATGTGATCACCATGGCCTTCTCCTCCGTTCTCATCGCCAATCGGGGCGAGATCGCCCGCCGGGTGATCCGGGCCTGCCGGGAGCGCGGCTTACGCAGTATCGCGGTCTACTCCGAGGCCGACGCCGACGCGGCGTTCGTGCGCGAGGCCGACCACGCTGTGCTGCTCGGTCCGACACCGCCGGCGGAGTCATACCTCGACATCGCCCGCGTGCTCGCCGCCGCCAAGGAGTCGGGCGCGGACGCCGTGCATCCTGGCTACGGGTTCCTGTCCGAGCGAGCCGAGTTCGCCCGCGCCGTCGGCGAAGCCGGGCTCGTGTTCATCGGGCCGTCGGCCGACGTCATGGAGCTGATGGGGCGCAAGGACCGCGCCCGCGAGGTGGCCGAGCACGCCGGCGTGCCGGTCACGCCGCAATTCGCTCCGGACGCCGTGCCCGATGACGCCTATCCCGTGCTGGTCAAGGCAGCCGCGGGCGGCGGTGGCAAGGGCATGCACGTCGTGAACCTCGCAGACGACCTCGACCAGGCCGTGGCCACCGCCCGGCGCGAGGCCGCCTCCGCGTTCGGCGACGACACCCTCATCGTCGAGCCGTACATCGAGGGCGGACGCCACGTCGAGGTCCAGGTCTTCGGCGACCAGCTCGGCAACGTGGTGCACCTGTTCGACCGCGACTGCTCGGCGCAACGACGTCACCAGAAGGTCGTGGAGGAGGCGCCGGCGCCGTTCGTGCCCGACGCCGTTCGCACTCGCATCCACGAGGCGTCCGTCGCCCTGTGCCGTGAAGTCGGCTACACCAACGCCGGCACCGTCGAGTTCCTGGTCAAGGGTGATGAGGCGTTCTTCCTGGAGATGAACACGCGGCTACAGGTCGAGCACCCCGTCACGGAGGAGGTCACCGGGCTCGACCTGGTGATGTGGCAGCTCGACGTCGCCGCCGGGCTGCCGCTGCCCCTCGCGCAGGACGCGATCGAGCTGCGGGGGCACGCCATCGAGGCGCGCGTCTACGCCGAGGACCCGTACTCCGGCTTCCTGCCGCAGTCGGGCGCCATCGAGGAGCTGATCTGGTCCGCCGACGCCCGCGTCGATGCGGCCTACGACGCACCAGGCGAGGTCACCACCGCATACGACCCGATGATCGCCAAGCTCATCGTGCACGGAGCCGACCGCGAGGCCGCCCGGTTGCTGATGCTCGACGCACTCGATGAGTCGGCCGTCTTCGGCGTGAAGACGAACCTGGGGTTCGTGCGCCGCTTGGTGAGCTCGACCCAGTTCTCCGAAGGCGCCATCGACACGGGGTGGCTCGACAGTGATGCCGCCGAAGCCCTGCTGACGGCGCCCGAGCTGCCTCCCGAAGCCCTGCTCGTCGGTGCCGATGTCATCGCCAGTGCCCGGGTCGACCGGACCGGGTCGCCGTTCGCGATCGGCGACGGCTGGCGGCTCTCCGGTGCACCAGCACCGCGCGAGGTTCCTGTCATGGACGCTGACGGCGTCACCCACTGGGTCGAGGCAGGCGGTCCTCCCGCTGCCCTTTGGCACCGCAACGCCTCGGGCGGCGTCTCTGTGGCCTGGCAGGGTCAGCCGTGGCTGCTCATCGCGCCCGACCCGATGCGAGGTGGCCACCTCCTCGCCGCGGGTGATGCCGACGTCACCGCCCCGATGCCGGCCACCGTCCTGTCGATCGACGTGGCCGAAGGCGACATCGTCACCGCTGGTCAGCGCCTCGGCGCCCTCGAAGCGATGAAGATGGAGCTGGCGCTCACCGCCCCGCATGACGGCGTGGTCACCCACGTCGGCGCAGCCACGGGCGAACAGGTGAAGCAGGGGCACCTGCTGGTCACTGTCGAGGCCGACGATGCCTGACCTGCCGGCAGTGGTGCGCGACCCGTCCCTGCCCGACCGGGTGACGATCTACGAGGTCGGGCCGCGTGACGGGCTCCAGAACGAGAGCGCGATCGTGCCGCTGGACGTCAAGGCCGAGTTCGTCGAGCGGCTCGTCGCGGCCGGCCTTCCGATCGTCGAGGCCACCAGCTTCGTCCACCCGAAATGGGTGCCGCAGCTCGCCGACGCCGAGGAGCTCGTCGCCCGGCTGCCGCTCGACGGCACGGTCCCCCTCCCGGTCCTGGTGCCCAATGAGCGCGGTCTCGACCGCGCCCTCGCCGCGGGCTGCACGCACGTCGCGATCTTTGGTAGCGCCACCGACACGTTCGCGAAGAAGAACCTCAACAGCTCCCTCGACGGCCAGTACGCGATGTTCGAGCCGGTCGTCGCCCGCGCCCTGGACGCCGGCGTCCAGGTGCGCGCCTACGTCTCGATGTGCTTCGGCGACCCGTGGGAGGGCCAGGTGCCGATCGGGCAGGTTGTCGACGCCGGACGCCGACTGCTCGACCTCGGCGCCACCCAGCTCTCGCTCGGCGACACGATCGGTGTCGGCACCGCAGCCCACGTGGGCGCCTTGCTGGACGCGTTCGATGCGGCCGGCGTCGGCGTCGACCGGCTCGCCATGCACTTCCACGACACGTACGGCCAGGCGCTCGTCAACGCGCTGGCCTCGCTGCGGCATGGCATCACGACGTTCGACGCATCTGCCGGCGGTCTGGGCGGCTGCCCCTACGCGGAGAGCGCCACCGGCAACCTCGCCACAGAGGACCTCGTCTGGATGCTCACCGGCCTCGGGATCGAGCACGGCGTCGACCTCGACGCCCTGGTCGCCACCAGCACGTGGATGGCCGGCCACCTCGGCCGCCCGTCCCCGTCCGCGGTGGTCCGCGCGCTCGGTTAGCGGAGGTTGCGGTCGCGGAGCTCGCGGGCCGCGTACTGACCGATCTGCCACGTGGTGAGTGCATCGCTGCCGCCGCCGACGACCCCGCCGAGCAGCGGCACGCGCCGGCCGACCATGGTCACCGCGCGGCGCCCGGCCGTGCGAGCCACCAGGTCGGTCGTGACCTCGCGGGAAACGAGCTCGTCGAGCGCCGGGTCGTGCACGGGCGACGTGGCGATTCCCATCGGTGACGACGGCAGGCTGGTGGTGCGCACGAGGTCGCGCACGGCACCCTCGCCGAGCATGCAGGCCAGGATCGCGTTGCGGACGCGGGCGTCCTCGAGGTCGTAGCCGCGCAGGTGGGCGATACCGGCCACCAGGTGGCACTGCACCAAGGTGACGCCCACGACGTTGGCCGGGATCGCGACCGCGAGGGCCGCGATGCCGCCGAGGTTGGTGACGAAACCCTGCACACCGGCGAGTCCGACGTGCAGGCGGAGCAGGGCCTTCACTGCATCTTCGACGTCTCCGCCGGCATCAACGAGACGAGAGTCGGCCGTTGCCGCGGCCGATCGGAGCGGACCGACGCCGTCGATGGCCTTGTCGAGCATGGTGCGGACGTAACCCGACGCGATGGACGGCGCCACGCTCATGCCGGCCTTCTTCGCGACGTTCGATCGCACTCCCATGCCGCCAGCATAGGAGGGTGGATCACGCCCCTACGCTGGGCACATGAGTGGGCCGACGCCGCTGCCGCCGTCGCAGTACGACTTCGACCCGTCGGACTGGCCGGACGACGACTGCATCGTCGCCGGCGCCGACCTCGAGCCGGCCACGATTGTCGACGCCTACCGTCATGGCGCCTTCCCGATGCCGCAAGCTGATCGCCTGCTCTGGTGGTCGCCGATGCTCCGCGGCGTGCTCGAGCCCGGCGGGCTGAAGGTCACGCGGTCGATGAAGCGGTCTGCCCGACGCCTCCAGGTCACGATCGACACCGCATTCGAGCAGGTCATCGACGCGTGTGCCGACCCGTCCCGGCCGGGCGGGTGGATCGACCCCGACATCCGCGCGGCCTACGTGGAGCTGCACCGCCTCGGCTGGGCCCACTCCGTCGAGACGCGAGACAGCGAGGGCCGGCTCGTCGGTGGTGTCTACGGCCTGGGGATCGGCGCGTTGTTTGCCGGTGAGTCGATGTTCCACCGCGAGCGGGATGCCTCGAAGGTCGCCCTGATGGCACTCGTGGACCACCTCGGCGACGGTGCGCTCGTCGACGTCCAGTGGCAGACGCCGCACCTGGCGTCACTCGGGGTCGTGGAATGGCGGCGGCCGGCGTATCTCGCCGCGCTGTCTGACCTGGTCGACGCCCCGTCCCGCTGGTGAGCGAGGGTGATCACGGCGCCGGCTGGCCGCTCGAGCAGGGGGCTGCTGAAACCGTGGGAGACCGATCCTTAGACTGGCCGCGAGGAACACTCATCCGTCATCTCTAGGAGCATCAGTGGCAATCTCCCGCAGCGACCTCGTGGCAGCACTCGCCGAGAAGGCCGATACCAGCAAGACCAATGCCGACGCGGTGCTCTCGGCCTTCAGCGACATCCTGATCGATGCCGTGGGCAAGGGCGAGAAGGTCTCGATCCCGGGCATTGTGTCCGTCGAGCGCGTCAAGCGTGCAGCCCGGACGGGCCGCAATCCGTCCACCGGCGAGACGATCCAGATCCCGGCCGGGTTCGGCGTCCGAGTGAGTGCCGGCTCGCGGTTGAAGTCCGCCGCCAAGTAACCGACAACCTCGATGCCCCCGGTTCGTCCGGGGGCATCGTCATGTCGTCGTCAGCGCACGATGGGCCGCTGCGCTCCCGCCCAGGCGTCCATGCCGCCGGCGAGATTGGCGGCATCGTGACCCAGGCTGTTCAGCCACGCGGTGGCGCGCGCTGAGCGGGCACCCACGCTGCAGACGACGAGCGTCCGGGCCTGCGGATCGAGCTCGTCGACCCGGGCCGGAAGGTCGTTGAGGGGGATGTGCAGGGCGCCCTCGATGTGCCCGTCGGCCCATTCGAAGGCCTCGCGGACGTCCAGGACGACCCACTCGTCGGTCGTGGGATCGGTCACGTCGTCGACGCTCACCGTGGGCACCTGCATCGCTCAGCTCCGTTCTTGTCGGCGCGACATGGGGTGTGATCTGGGACAAATGAGTAGTCAAGAACCACTTCGCATGGTTACTTTGGACTATATGCAGGCCTTTTTGGACCTTGTGGAGGGTACTCCCGCCCGCACAAGCCCCAGAGAGATTGGAGTGTCGTGATGTCCGTACGCGCGCGCGACTCCATCAGTCTGCCCTTCGCCTCATCGACGCCGAGCATCGCCCGCACGAAGCTGGCCGGCTTCCTGACGATCAACCGGGCACCGGCCGCGATCATCGACGACGCTCTCATCGTGATCAGCGAGATGATCGCCAATGCCGTCAGTCACGGCGTGCCCACGTCCGACGGCACGGTGGAGATCTCCTGGTCCATCAACGGCGACCTCCTCGAGCTGAGCGTCCACGACGCCGGCGAGGGTGGCTCGCTCGAGCCGATCGACTTCGACGAGGACTCCCTCAGCGGGCGCGGCCTCTCGATCATCAACCGTGTCGCCGACCGCTGGTGGGTCGACATGAGCAAGGGCACTCGGGTCAACGCCGAGCTCGCCCTGTCGCACGACTAACGCGCACTGTCACGTTTCCCGACGCTGTGTCGTCTGAGGGGTGAGGCGGCCGATGGGCCGTCCCCCGAGTAGACAGCCAGGAGTCGAGAACGATGTCACGCATCCCCGCCGTCGCCCCGCAGGACGCCGATCTGCTGGTCCGCATCGCCTACCGTTACGCCCGCCGCAGGCTGGGCGAGGTGCCCGAGCCGCTGGCCGTGGCAGCCCACCACCCCAAGATCATGATGGCCACGGCTGTCCACGAGCTCATGGCCGAGCGTGCCGTACACGTCATGCCGAAGGCCCTGGTCGAGCTGGCCGTCTATCGCACCGCGTGGACGATCGGCTGCTCCTGGTGCGTCGACTTCGGCACGATGCTGATGCGACTCGACGGGCTGGACATCGACCAGCTGAAGTACATTGCCGAATTCGAGACGTCTGACGCCTTCACTGACGAAGAGCGCGACATCATCCGGTACGCCGATGCCATGTCCGAGACGCCGATGACCGTCACGGACGAGCAGGTCGCTGCCCTCGTCGAGCGCTACGGACACGCCGGGGTGGTGGAGCTGACCGACCAGATCGCCCTCGAGAACCACCGCTCGCGGTTCAACCACGCCCTCGGCATCACCGACCAGGGCTTCTCCTCCGGCGACGTCTGTCGCGTGCCGTGGGAGGTCAGCGAGCCTGAGACGGCTCGAGCCTGACGCCGCCGAGCTTCTCCGGGTTCGCGATGTCGTAGGTGGCCGCGACCAGGCCGTCGCGGACGGTGAAGCCGGCGACGCGGGCAGGTGAGCTGGTGCGGGCGTCGTCTCCGTCCCAACCAGAAGTCCAGAGGCCCAGCTGGCCGTTGACGATGACCGGCTCCAGCGACTGCATCACCGCGTCGCCGTAGCGGGCGAACAGTCCGAGGAAGAACCGGGCGAACTTGTCGGGGCCGTGGATGATGTTGACGGCTGTGCCGGTGGTGCCGTTGGCGTCGCCGATGACGACGACGTCCGGATGCAGCGTGGCCACGATCGCGTCGATGTCGCCGGTGGCCATCGCGGCGAGGAACCGCTGGACGGCCTCCTCGTGCTCCGGGTTCGGCGTGGGCTCTGGTGCATCGGCCATCGCACGGCGGGCCCGGGAGGCGTGCTGACGGGCCGCGTCGGTGCCGATGCCGAGTGTCTCGCCCACCTCGTCGAACGGCACCGAGAACACGTCGTGCAGCACGAAGGCCACGCGCTGCGGCGGGGTCAGGGTGTCGAGGACGACCAGCGCACCGAGCCGCGCGTCCTCGTCCTGGACGACGACGTCGAGCGGATCGGGCTCCGCGGCTGCCCCGAGCGGGCGGACGATCGGCTCCGGCAGCCACTGCCCGATGTATGTCTCACGTCGCCGCGCCGCCGAGCCGAGGCGGTCGAGGCACAGCCGGCTGACCACCCGGGTCAGCCAAGCCTGCAGGTTCGATGGTTCTTCCTTCTCGCTGGCCTTGTCGAGCCGCAGCCAGGCCTCCTGCACTGCGTCCTCGGCGTCGACCACGCTGCCGGTGAGCCGGTAGGCGATCCGCAGCAACCGTGGACGCTCGGCCTCGAAGTCCTCGACGGTGATCGTCACGGTGCTGCCTTCATGGAGCATCACGCTCGATCGGACAGGACATGCAGCGGGGACCACCTCGGCCCGACCCCAGCTCGGACCCGCGGATCGCGACGACCTCGACGCCGTGATGCTCGAGGCGGGCGTTGGTCTGCTCGTTGCGCTCGTACGCGACCGCGAGTCGTGGGGCGATGGCCAGGGTGTTGTTGCCGTCGTCCCACTGCTCACGCTCGGCGGTGACGGGGTCGAGGCCGGTATCGATCTGGTGCAGGGTGTCGATGCCCATGGCCTGGGCGGCGGCGGCGAAGAACGACTGCTCGGGGGAGGCCACAAGATCGTCGTTTTCCCAGGTGACCGTGTAGGCGCGCAGGTGGTCGGCGACGTTGGGGTAGATGACCACGGTGTCGACGTCGACCATCGTGACGATGGTGTCGAGGTGCATGGTGGCGCGTTCCTGGGCGATGGGGACGGCCAGCAACGTGTGCGCGAGCTCGGCACCGAAGACCTGGCGGGCAAAGGTCTCGAATCCGGCCGGGGTGGTGCGCTCGCCGACCCCGACGGCCATGACTCCGGGCGCGAGCAGCAGCACGTCGCCGCCCTCGACGTGTTCGAGGTGGGGGCCGTGGAGGCGCTCGACGCCGGCGAAGCGGGGGTGGTGCTCGTAGATGAGGTTGGTCAGCTGCGTCTCGCGCATCCGCGCCGGCATCGCCAGGCTGGTGACGGCGACCCGACCCGGGAGCCACACCGAGGAGTCACGGGTGAACAGCAGGTTGGGCAGCGGGTCGACGAGGAAGTCGTCCGGCCGCAGCAGGCTGGTGACGATGCTGCGGTGCTGGATCTCATCGTTGCGCAGCCCGGCAGTGACGACGGTGGCGAGGTCGGCCGGCGCGAGGTCGGTCATCGCATCGGTGAGGTAGTCGCGCAGGCCATCACCGAGGTGCAGGGTCGCGTTGGTGCTCTCGATGATCTCCTTGCGCGCCTCGGGATTCTCGAGCGTCTCGATGAGCAGCTCGACGAGGTAAAGCACCTCCACGCCGTGGTCGCGCAGCGCCTGGGCGAAGGCGTCGTGCTCGTCCTGGGCGCGGCCGACCCACGGGATGCCGTCGAACAGCAGCGAGTCGTTGTTGCGTGGCGTGAGTCGAGCCAGCTCGGGGCCGGGACGGTGCAGCATCACCGTCCGGAGCCGGCCGACCTCGCTGTTCGCGCCCAGTGGCATGCAGCCACTGTAAAGGGTGGTCAGGCCGCGGGATCTCGGCCGGACGGGTCGTCAGGCCGCGGCGTCAGCCGTCTGCTCCCCAGCCACCCGACCTGCGTCGCCCGACTTGCGGTACTTGCGGTGCCACTGAGCCGGGTCCTTCGGTGGCTTGGCGAACTGGACGAGCTGCTTGGCCACGCTGAACAGTTGCGTGGAGAGTCGACCCGCGTTGTACTGCAGGCCGTACTTCTCGCACAGCGCCTGGACCTGCGGTGCGATCTGCGGGTAGCGGCGCGCCGGGATGTCGGGGAACAAGTGGTGCTCGATCTGGTGCGAGAGGTTGCCGCTCATGATGTGGAACAGCTTCCCGCCGCTGATGTTGGCCGACCCGAGGAGCTGGCGCAGGTACCACTGACCGCGGGTCTCGTTCTCGGCGTCGTCCTGGTGGAAGGTCTTGACCTCCGCCGGGAAGTGGCCGCAGAAGATGATGTTGAACGCCCAGATGTTGCGCACCACGTTCGCGATGCCGTTGCCGAGAAGTGTGGTGAGGAAGAACGGACCGGTGAGCGCGGGGAAGAGGACGTAGTCCTTGAGCATCTGCTTGGCCGCCTTGTCGCGGGCGCGCCGCCACTGCTTCATGCCCTCGCGGTCGGTCTTCTGGCCGCTGATGAGGTCGTTCCAGGGGGTGCCGTGCAGCATCACACCGAACTCGAACAGCAGCATCAGGGCTACGGCGTAGACGGGGTTGCCGAGGTACTTGTAGGAGTAGGGCTGGTCCTCGTCGATGCGGACGAGGCCGTACCCGATGTCCTGGTCCTTGCCATGGATGTTCGTGTAGGTGTGGTGCTCGAAATTGTGGGTGCGCTTCCAGTCCTCGCCGGGCGAAACGTTGTCCCAGTCGTAGTCGTGCCCGCTGATCTTGGGGTCGTTCATCCAGTCGTACTGGCCGTGCATGACGTTGTGGCCGATCTCCATGTTCTCGAGGATTTTCGACAGCGAGAGCGAGGCGACGCCGGCCAGCCATGCCGGCGGGAGGAAGGGCAGATACATGAGAGCGCGGCCCGCGACCTCGAACCCGCGCTGGGCCTTGATCACCTTGCGGATGTAGTCGGCGTCCTCCTGGCCGAGGTCGTCGAGCACGGCCTGGCGAATCGCGTCGAGCTCGCGACCGAAATCCTCGAGCTGCTCATACGTCAGGTACTCCAGGCCGATCGTGGCGCGCTTGGAACCATCGGTGCCGACCAGCGGCTTGGGCGCCTCGTCGTGGGCGCTGGCGCTGCCGGCAGGGATCAGGGTGCGCTTCCGGGGAGTGCTCATGGTGGACTCCTGAAGGGGTCGAAAAGTCAGTGAACGTCCGTACACTCAAAGCCTCCCTGCAAGCGCTCACACGCGCAAGTCAGGGCGGCGTGACCTTCGACACTGGTGCCGAGGTGTTCACTGAATGACCGCCTTTGGCGACCGCGTAGCGGGCGCAGGCGAAGTCGCCATTGCGGCCCAGCTCGGTGAGCTCGAGCTCCTGGCGGCGCGGGAAAAGTGGGGCGCCGGCGCCGAGGAATACCGGCGCGATGTAGACGATGAGCTCGTCGAGAAGTCCGGCATCGGCGAACTGGGCGGCGAGGTCGCCGCCGCCGACGACCCAGACGTCCTTGCCGCCGGCCGCCTCGACCATCGCGTCGAACTGTTCGGATACGTCGCCCTTGACGAAGCGGATGTCGCCGTCGATGTGCTGAAGCTCGTGGTGGCTGAACACCCACGACGACATCGAGTACGGCCAGACGGCATCGGGCCCCTCGTGGTTGAGCACCCACTCGTAGGTGGTGCGGCCCATGACGACGGCGCCGATGTCGGCGATGAAGTCGTCGTAGTTGAGCGGACCCTGGTGATCCTGCTGGCGGGTGAAGAGCCAGTCGAGCGAGTTGTCCGGGTCGGCGATGAAGCCGTCGAGGCTGGTGGCGGTGTAGAAGACAGTGCGAGCCATGACCCGAGTATTGCCCTGCCCGGTGACACTGCGCGGGTCTTCGCACTGCACGTGGAGGGCAGGCATACGCTCTTCTCGTGGATTGGAGCGACTACGACGCGGCTCTCTTCGACCTCGACGGCGTCATCACGCCGACGGCCGAGGTGCACATGCACGCGTGGGCGGAGATGTTCGGCGCCTTCCTCGATGAGCAGGGTATCGACGAGGCGTACACGGATGCCGACTACTTCACCTACGTCGACGGCAAGCCGCGCTACGACGGGGTGCGTTCCTTCCTGGCGTCGCGTGGCATCGAGCTGCCCGAGGGCGATCCGAGCGATGCCTCCACCGAGAAGACCATCTGTGGGCTGGGTAACCGCAAGAACGACGTGTTCGAGGAGGTGCTGAAGCGCGACGGCGTCAAGGCCTACCCGGGATCCCGTCGGCTCGTGGAGTTCCTGGCCGAGCAGGGTGTGGCGCTGGCGGTGGTCTCCAGCTCGCGCAACGCCCCCGAGGTGCTCCGGGTCGCCGACATGCTCGCCTTCTTCCCCACCATCGTCGACGGTCGCGTAGCCACCGACCGCCACCTCGCCGGCAAGCCCGCGCCCGACACGTTTCTGTACGCCGCGCAGCAGCTCGGCGCCGAGCCGTCGCGAGCCGTCGTGCTGGAGGACGCGCTCAGCGGCGTCGCCGCCGGCCGGGCCGGACACTTCGGGCTCGTCGTCGGCGTCGACCGTGGCGTCGGGGCCGAGGCGCTCACCGAGAACGGCGCCGACCAGGTCGTCAGCGACCTCGAGGAGCTGTTGTGAGCGCCGACGAGAAGGGGCCGTCGCATGAGGCCCCACCAGTGCTCGACTTTCTTGACCGCACGCGATTCCCGGTCGACCCGTGGCGCCTGGTCGAGTCGAACTTCAGCGACGACGACCTCGGCACCACCGAGAGCGTGTTCGCGGTCGGCAACGGCTACCTCGGCATGCGCGCCAACGTCGAGGAGGGTCGGGAGTCCCACTCGCACGGCACCTTCCTGAACGGCTTCCACGAGACGTGGCCCATCCGGCACGCCGAGGAGGCGTACGGGTTCGCCCGGGTCGGGCAGACGATCGTCAACGCGCCCGACGCCAAGCTCATCCGGCTCTACATCGACGACGAGCCGCTGCTGCTGCCGGTCGCCGACCTGCTCGAGTACGAGCGGGTCCTCGACTTCCGCACGGGCGTGCACACCCGCGACGTCGTGTGGCGGACGCCGGCGGGCAAGCGCGTGCACTTGCGCACCAGCCGCATGGTCTCGCTCACTGAGCGCCACCTCGCGGTGATGACGTTCGAGGTCACGATGCTGGACGACGCCGCCCCGGTCGCGATCTCCTCGCAGATCCTCAACCGGCAGGACGGCGAGGACGAGTACCACGTGCCCGACAAGGCGATGGGCGAAGGCGTCGACCCGCGCAAGGCCGAACGGCTCATCCGGCGGGTGCTCGAACCGGTGCTGCACAACGGCGACATGGAGCGCGGACGGGTCGAGCTCGGCTACCGCTGCGCCGACAGCGGCATGACGATCGGCGTCGCCGCCGACCACGACTTCAGCACCGAGAACGAGTACACGTCCGACATCCACGTCTCCGAGGACCTCGCCAAGATGGTCTACCGGATCGACGCCGAGCCGGGGCAGACGATCCGGCTGACCAAGCTCGTCTCGTACCACACATCCCGTGGCGTGCCGCCGCGCGAGCTGCTCGACCGCTGCCGTCGAACCCTCGATCGGGCGGCGGCCGAAGGTGTCGAAGCGCTCCATGACGACCAGCGCCGGTGGCTCGACGACTTCTGGGAACGGTCGGACGTCGTGGTGGAGGGCGAGGACAAGATCCAGCAGGCGCTGCGCTGGAACCTCTTCCAGACCGCCCAGGCGTATGCCCGCGCCGAGGGCAGCGGCATCCCGGCCAAGGGCGTCACCGGGTCGGGATACGGCGGCCACTACTTCTGGGACACCGAGATCTACGTGCTCCCGTTCCTCACCTACACCCGGCCACAGGCGGCGCGGGCGGCCCTGCGCTTCCGCTACACGCTGCTCGACGCGGCGCGCCGGCGTGCCCACGAGCTCGCCCAGGCGGGCGCGCTGTTCCCGTGGCGCACCATCAACGGCGAGGAGGCGTCTGCCTACTACGCGGCCGGCACGGCGCAGTACCACATCAATTCCGACATCGCCTACGCGCTGGCACAGTACGTCGCGGCCAGTGGTGACCAGGACTTCCTGGTGCGCGAGGGCATCGATGTGCTGGTCGAGACCGCTCGCCTGTGGGCCGACCTCGGCTTCTGGTTCAACGACAACGGCGGCAGCTTCCACATCCACGGCGTCACCGGGCCGGACGAGTACACGACGGTCGTCAACGACAACCTGTTCACCAACGTCATGGCCCGCTTCAACCTGCGCCGGGCCGCCGAGGCGGTGCGCGAGCTGCGTGAGCTCGACGGGCCGGAGTACGACGCCCTGGTGGACCGGCTCGAGCTCGAGGACAGCGAGATCGACGAGTGGGAGCGGGCCGCCGAGGGCATGTCGATCCCGTACGACGAGCACCTGGGTGTCCACCCGCAGGACCTGCACTTCCTCGAGCGCGAGGTGTGGGACCTCGCCCACACGCCTCTCGAGAAGCGGCCCCTGCTGCTGCACTACCACCCGCTGGTCATCTACCGGTTCCAGGTTCTCAAGCAGGCCGACGTCGTGCTGGCCCTGTTCCTTCAGGGCGAGCTCTTCACTGCCGAGCAGAAGCGCGCCAACTTCGAGTACTACGACCCGATCACCACGGGTGACTCGACCCTCTCGGGCGTCGTGCAGTCGATCATCGCCGCCGAGGTGGGGTACGACGAGCTAGCGCTCCGCTACTTCCTCGGCGCCCTCTTCGTCGACCTCGCCGACCTGCATCACAACACTCCCGACGGAGTGCACGTGGCGTCGACAGGAGGAATCTGGAGTGCCTTGGTCTACGGGTTCGGCGGGTTCCGCGACTACGGCGGCGAGTTCGCCCTCGATCCGCGCCTTCCGGATTCCTGGGACTCGCTCACGTTCCGCCTGACGCTGCGTGGCAGCCGGGTGCGCGTCACCGTGCGCTCCGACGAGCTCGACCTCACCATCGAGGAGGGCGATGAGGTGACACTGGACGTGCGAGGCGAGGTGGTCACCGTCACTGCGGGATCCCCGGCGACGATCCAGCTCAAGGGCCAGGGCCCGCGCCTGAACGGCGAGCCGGAACCGGTCGCCGGCCGTCGCCGTGCCGACGGAAGCGTCATCGGGGCCATCGTCCCGGGCGCCTGAGACCACTCGGAAGGCCTGGAACGGCTTGCCGAAAACGGGCAACGAGGCCGTCAGCGCGCCCCTAGACTGACCGACGTGCTGATCGTGAAGTACCACTTGAGCTCCGGCGAATCCGGCGAGGACGTCCTCGTCGGCGACGCCAAGTGGACGTTCGGGCGCCCGGGCAGCGATGAGCCTCCCACGGTGTCCACCGACGACCAGCGCATCAGCCGCAACGCACTCGTCATCCGCGACAGCGGACCCGGCCCGGTGGTGTTCCGCGGTCAGCGAGGCGAGGCCGCTCGCGTGGGTCTCATCTCCTCGGACGGATCGACGGAGTGGCTCGCGGAGACCAAGGCCGGACACATGACCGACGAGGCACGGCGGGTCGAGTTCCACCTCGGCGACGAGCACGTCATCACCATCGAGGTCGACTTCGCCGACCGTGGCACCGTCAAGCAGCGTCAGCGGGAGCAGGCCAAGGCCGAGCAGGCCGCCAACGACGAGGCCAGGTAGGGCGACCCCGAGTCCAGATACCCTCACCGGGTGACTTTCATCGAGGGGCTGCCGAAGGTAGAGCTGCACGTCCACCACGTCGGGTCAGCGTCGCTGCGCACGGTCGCCGAGCTCGCGGCACGGCACGAAGGCACGACCACCGTGCCGAGCGATCCCGACAAGCTGGCTGCGTACTACGACTTCACCGACTTCGGGCACTTCATCGAGGTGTATCTCTCCGTCGTCGACCTGCTCCGCACGCCGGAGGACATCTGGACCCTGACGCACGACGTCGCCCACGACCTCGCTGCGCAGAACGTCCGCTACGCCGAGCTGACGCTCACCCCGTACACGTCGATCCAGGCCGGCATCGCGGCCGAGGCGTTCTGCGAGGCCGTCGAGGACGCGCGGCGCACCGCCGAGGCCGAGCTCGACCTCACGCTGCGCTGGTGCTTCGACATCCCCGGCGAGTTCGGCCAGGAGGGCGCCGACGCCACGATCGACACCGCCATCCGGCTGCGCCCGGACGGCCTGGTGAGCTTCGGCCTCGGAGGACCGGAGGCCGGCGTGCCGCGCCCGCAGTTCGCGCCGCACTTCGCCCAGGCCCAGGCGGCCGGCCTGCACAGCGTCCCGCACGCGGGGGAGTCCACCGGCCCGGACACGATCTGGGACTCGCTGCGCCACCTCGGCGCCGAGCGCATCGGCCACGGCATCGCCGCTGCCCAGGACCCGAGCCTCATGGAGTACCTCGCGGCTACCGGCATCGTGCTCGAGGTGTGCCCGACCTCGAACGTCCGCACCCGTTCGGTGCCGTCTCTCGAGGAGCACCCGTTGCCCGAGCTGGTCAAGGCTGGGGTGCCGATCACCATCAACTCCGACGATCCGCCGATGTTCGACACGACGCTGAACCAGGAGTACGAGGTCGCCCGCGACCTGCTCGGGCTCGACGACGCCGGTGTGGCCAACCTGGCCCGGACGGCCGTAGTCGCGTCGTTCGCCGAGGAGCCGGTGAAGGCCGCGATCCTCGCCGAGATCGACGCCTACGCGTCCTGACGACTTCCTTCCGAACGGTTGACATGGGCCGGCGTCTGGTGCAATCTATAACCAAGTAGTTACAGAACTAAGAGGTTATGAAATGACGGACGACGAGCTCGACCTCGTGTTCGGCGCCTTGGCCGACCGGACCCGCCGCGCCATCCTGGCGCAGCTGAGCCGGGAGGACACCAACGTCGGCGGACTGACCGAGCTGTTCGACATGTCGCAGCCGGCCGTCTCCAAGCACCTCAAGGTGCTCGAGGTGGCCGGGCTGATCTCGCGTACCCGGCAGGGCACGATGCGCCTCAGCCACCTCGAGGCCGTGCCGCTGAAGGAGGCCACCACCTGGCTGGCCGACTATCGCACCTATTGGGACGAGAGCTACCGACGGCTCGACGACCTGCTCACGCAGCTGGACGACTGAACCTCACCGCATGAAGGAGAGAACGATGAACACGCTCAACAAGGAAGTCACCATCGAAGTTCCCGAGAACTCGCTCGAGATCCGCGTCACGCGAGATTTCGACGCACCGGTCGACAAGGTGTTCCGGGCCCACCACGACCCCGAGCTGATCGCGAAGTGGATGGGGCCGCGTTACCTCGAGAACGTCGAGTCCACGTTCGAAAGCAAGCATGGCGGGACCTGGACGCTGGTGCAGCGCGATCCCGACGGCACCGAGTACGGGTTCCGCGGCATCGTTCACGGCGAGCCGACGCCGGAGCTCAGCCTGCGGACCTTCGAGTGGCTGGGCATGCCAGGCCACGTGTCGTTCGAGACGATGCGCATCGAAGACCTCGGCGACGGCCGCAGCCGCATCCACGGCGTCTCGGTGTTCATGACCGTGGAAGACCGCGACGGCATGGCGTCGAGCATGGGCGACGGGGTCAACGACGGCTACGAGCGCCTGGACGAGCTCCTCGCCACGCTCTGACATTCACCACGGAGGGGAAATCCATGAGCAAGGTCTACACCCACATGACGATGTCCCTGGACGGCTTCATCGCCGATCCCCAGGACGGCATCGACGAGCTGTTCGGCTGGTACGGGGCCGGGGACGTCACGGTCCCGACCGCCAACGAGATGCCACCGTTCAGCGTCGATGAGTCGAGTGCCGTGCTTCTGCGGGAGCTGATCGAAGGCGTCGGCGCGATCGTTGCCGGCCGACGCATCTTCGACATCACGAACGGGTGGGACGACCTCCACCCGATCGGCGCACCGGTGGTGGTCGTGACGCACCACACCCCCGAGGACTCCGACCGGTGGCCGCGGACCAACTTCGTCGACAGCGTCGAGGTAGGCATCGATCGGGCGAAGGAGATCGCCGGCGACAAGGACGTCACAATCGTCAGCGCCGACATCTCACGTCAAGCGCTCGATCTGGGCCTGGTCGACGAGGTCAACGTCAGCCTGGTGCCGGTGCTGCTGGGTGAGGGGATTCCCTACTTCGCCGACCTCAGCGCTGCTCCGCATCGGTTCGAGGACCCGGTCGTGATTCCGGGCAACCGGGCCACGCACCTGCGGTACGCCCTCAAGCGCGACTGACGGTGGCTCCCCGCGTCAGGCTTCGGCCGGCGCGGGGAGCAGAGGTACGCGGACGAGCAGCACGCCGTGCTGCACCTCGGCGGTGATCTCGGTGCCTGAACCGACCGGGTCGCCGTCGAGCTGCATGGGCATCGGCTTCTCCGCGCGGATGACCACCTTCTGCCCGGCCAGGCGGTCGAGGCGCTCGTTGGTGCGACGCTGCCGACCCAGCACGCGGACGATGATGGCCAGCCAGCCGATGAACCGCTTAGGGGCGAGTACGACGACATCGAGCTGACCGTCGTCGATCTGGGCGTCCGGCAGCAACGGGATGCCGCCCTGGAGGAAGCCGACGTTGCCGACCACCACGGTTCGGGCCTTGAACTTGCGGAACTCGCCGTCGTCGACGCTGATGGCGACCTTCATGGCCGGATAGCGTGCCGCCTTGATGCCGGAGACGAAGTAGGCGAACCAGCCGACCTTCTCCTTGAGGACGTCGTCGACACCGGTCATGATCTCGGCGTCCATGCCGAGCCCGGCCATCACCAGGAAGCAGGTGTCGGTGCCGACCGGCTTGCCGTTATCGGCGTCCGGGTCGGAGATCGTCTCGCCCGCCGGGTCGTCGAGCACCGTGTTGGCCCGGAACGTGGCGAGGTCGATGGCCTTGTCCTGCCCGCCGAAGGCGACGTCGAGCGCATCGCGGATGTTGAGGGGGAGGCCGAGGTTGCGGGCCAGCAGGTTGCCGGTGCCGTGCGGCAGGATGCCAACCGCCACGCCCGTGCGGGCCGCCTCCTCGCAGACGGCGCGGACGGTGCCGTCACCGCCGGCCGCGACGATGAGGTCGACGCCCTGCTCGAGCGCAGCCTGGGCCTGACCGGGGCCAGGGTCTTCGATGGTGGTCTCGAACCAGAGCGGTTGCTTCCAGCCGTCCCGGGCAGCGACGGCGAGCACCTTGGCCTTGAAGTCGTTGACATCGCCGACCTTGGCCGGGTTGAGGATGACCGCGACGCGCTTGCGGCCGGTGCCGGTGAGCACGGCCAGCTCGTGCGGGATCCGTGCCGCGTCGGGGACCAGCAGCACCCACACCGCCACCGTGACGGCCATGCCGAAGGACAGGCCGGCGACCACGTCGGAGAAGTAGTGGACGCCCAAGACGATGCGATCCCCGCCGATCACGAGGCCGAGCAGCACCCAGGCGGTGATGAGCAGGCGACGGCGCAAGCCGCGGTGGCTCAGGATGATCGTCAGGAGGATCGCCACGGTGGAGAACAGCCCTGCCCCGGCTGCGTGGCCGCTCGGGAAGGAGTACCCGCCGATCGCGATGAGCGGCTCATCCCACGGCGGCCGCGCGCGCTGGAACGCCAGCTTGATCAGCGCGTTGCCGGCGATCGCCAGGACGCCGCTGAGCACGATCCAGCCGGCAACACGGCGCTCGCGGCGCCAGGCCGCGAAGCCCGCGACGAGCAGCAGGATCACCGCAACGGTCCAGTTGTTGGAGGCCGTGGCGAACCACGTGGAGAACGACAGCAACGGCTCGTAGTCGTGGGCCAGGTCGAAGCCTTGGCTGGCGATCCGGTCGTCGAAGTCCTGCATCGCCGTGTTCTCGGTGCCGACGAGGATCGCGAGCACCATCCACAGGGCGGCCGGGAGCGCGATCGCCCACCAGTACCGGGCCCGGCGGGTGGGCTCGGCGCGGCGCAGGTCGAACGACAACGGACTCACTCTCCCGGTCGGCGGCAGGGTCGATTCAGCGTAGGGGATCGCGATCATTCCGGCCGGTCGGCCCGGCTGCCACGGAAGATAGGCTGACCGCGTGATCGATCCCCGACTTCTGCGCGACGACCCCGACGCGCTGCGCGCGGCCCAACGCCGTCGCGGCGCGCCCACCGAGCTGGTCGACGACCTCGTCGCGGCCGATGAACGCCGCCGGTCGTCCATCGCGGCATTCGAGTCGGTGCGGGCCGAGCAGAAGACCGTCGGCAAGCAGATCGCGCAGGCCGACAGCGAGGAGAAGCAGGCGCTGCTCGCCCAGACCAAGGCGCTGAGCGCGCAGGTCAAGCAGGCCGAGGCTACCCAGAACGAGGCGACCGAGGCGTTCGATGCGTTGCTGAAGGCGCTGCCCAACCCCGCCTCGGAGGAGGCGCCCGAGGGTGGCGAGAACGACTTCGTGGTGCTCGACACCGTCGGCACGCCGCGCGACTTCGCGGCTGAGGGCTTCGAGCCGCGCGACCACCTCGAGCTCGGCCAGTTGCTCGGCGCCATCGACACCGAGCGCGGCGCCAAGGTCAGCGGCGCACGGTTCTACTACCTCACTGGCGCCGGAGCACGCCTCGAGCTCGCACTCACCCAGCTGGCCATGACGAAGGCGTCCGAGTGGGGGTTCACGCCGATGATCCCGCCGGCGCTGGTCAAGACGAGCGCCATGGAGGGCACCGGGTTCCTGGGTCAGGCCGCCGATGACGTCTACTACCTCGAGAAGGACGACCTCTACCTCGTCGGCACCTCCGAGGTGGCGCTGGCCGCCTACCACTCCGACGAGATCCTCGACCCCGCGTCATTGCCGCTGCGGTACGCCGGGTTCAGCCCCTGTTACCGGCGCGAGGCCGGCTCCTACGGCAAGGACACCCGCGGCATCTTCCGCGTGCACTGGTTCGACAAGGTCGAGATGTTCGTGTTCACGACGATCGAGGAGGCCCACGCCGAGCACGAGCGCATCCTCGGTTGGGAGCGCGCCTGGCTCGACGCCCTCGAGCTGCCCTATCGCGTCATCGACGTCCCCGCCGGCGACCTCGGGCTCTCGGCCATCCGCAAGTTCGACTGCGAGGCCTGGATCCCCACCCAGGAGCGCTACCGCGAGGTGACGTCGGCCTCCAACTGCACCCAGTTCCAAGCCCGGCGGCTCGACATCCGCACCCGACGTGACGGAGCCACCACACCGGTCGCCACCCTGAACGGCACGCTTTGCGCCATGACCCGCACGATCGTCGCGCTGCTCGAGAACGGCCAGCAGGCCGACGGCTCGGTGCGGTTGCCGGCGGCGCTGCACCCGCTCCTCGGCGAGGTGCTGGAGCCGATCGCGTGACGTTCGTCCCCCGGCTGGCGGCGCTGGACGTCGACGGCACGTTGGTCGACCAGACGAACGCCTTGAGCCCCGCTGTCCGCGAGACGGTGCTCGCGTTGGCCGACACCGGCGTCGTCATCGTTGTCGCCACTGGCCGCGCCATGCCGGGCACCATGGAGGTCGTCGAGCGGCTCGGCCTCGAGGACGGCACCGCGGTCACCAGCAATGGCGCGATCGTGGTCGGCTACCACCCGGTCGAGGTGCTGCACAGCGTCACGTTCGACGCGTCCGAGGCGGTGCGTCGCGTGCTCGAGAGCGTGCCCGACGCGCTGGTGGCGGTCGAGGAAGTCGGCGTCGGGTACCGCGTCAACAAGCCGTTCCCGGAGGGAGAGGTGAGCGGACGCATCACCGTCGAGGACGTCGACTCACTCGTGTCGGAGCCGGTCACCCGTGTCGTCATCCGTGCACCGGGGCACGATGCTCGCGAGTTCGCGGCGCTGGTCGAGGGGCTCGGGCTCACCGAGACGAACTACTACATCGGCTACACCGCGTGGCTCGACCTCGCACCGCAGGGCGTCTCGAAGGCGTCCGGCCTCGAGATCGTGTGCTCGCGGCTCGACATCGCTCCGGCCGATGTGCTCGCGGTGGGCGACGGGTTCAACGACGTCGAGATGCTGCGGTGGGCCGGCCGTGGCGTCGCGATGGGCCAGGCGCCGGACGAGGTCAAGGCGGTGGCCGACGACGCCACCGATTCCGTGGCCGACGACGGTCTGGCCGCGGAGCTCGCGCGCTACCTCTAGGTCAGGCGACCTTGGACGTCTCCAAGGCGTCGAAGGCGTCGAGCACCTCGTCGATCGTGGGGATGTGCGCCGCCACGGCCGGATCGGGGCGCTCCGCCTCGGCCTCCCGCTGCTCGCGTTCGCGTCGAAGGTGCCGCTTGATGGTCGACGTCGAGCACCCGAGGCGCTCGGCAAGCTGCTGGCAGGTGTCTTTCGGATAGGCCTGCCGGGACGTGAGCACGGCTTCGTGACTCACCGGTCCGCCGCCGACGCGTGGGGCGCCGTACGGGGTCAGCGTCGATCGCACGACCTCGATGCCGAGCTGCTCGCGGATGAGCACCCGCTCGGCTTCGGTGGTGCATGCGACGTAGCCGGACACGTCGACCTCGACGACCGCGCGGTACAGACAGTCGACGAGCAACGGACACCCGGCGCACTGACGGTGGATGGTGGCCTTGGTGGCACTGAGTTTCTCGCGCTCTGCAGCGCTCAGCGTCGTGACAGACGTCGCCTGGAGGTTCTCGTCCAGGTATGCCTCCGGCGAATCAGCGCACGGCGGCAGAATCGTGAAATCCACGATGGTCATGGGCTCCCTCTTCCCGTTCACATCGCGGCCCACTCTAGAGGTACATGCCCCCCGAAGACGGATTTTCATCCGAAGTAGTCGAATCGTCACTTTTGCCGTCATTTGATGCCGGGAGTGCGAGCCTCATGTTCTGGAACTGCGACTGCGCCTGCACCTGCTGGGCATAGAGCGCGGCCTGGATGCCGTGGAAGAGTCCCTCGAGCCAACCGACCAGCTGGGCTTGGGCGACGCGGAGCTCACTTTCGCTCGGAGTGGCGTCGCCGAAGGGCAGGCTGAGCCTCTCGAGCTCGGCGACCAATTCGGGCGCGAGCCCGTCCTCGAGCTCGGTGATCGACTGCTCGTGGATCTCGCGGAGCCGGGCGCGGCTGGCCTCGTCCAGTGGCGCCGCCTTCACCTCCTCGAGGAGCTGGCGGACCATGCCGCCGATGCGCATGACCTTCGCCGGCTGCTCGACGAGATCGGTCAGCTGCCCTTCTCGGCGTTGCGGGAGAGGAATCTCGACCGGCTTGCCGTCGGGGCCGACGACCGTGGCCGTGTCGTCGTCGGTGGCGGTGGTGTCGTCGGTGCCGTCCGTCATGCGTCCAGCCTACTGATCAAGGAATGAGCACGACCTTGCCCACGTGCGAGGACTCCTCGAGCACCTGATGGGCCTGGGCGACGTCCTCGAGCGGGAACGTGGCATGCACGATCGGCCGGACCCGGCCGTCGGCGATCATCGGCCACACGTGCGCGACGGTCTCCGCGACGATCTCGGCCTTCTCCTCGATCGGGCGGGGCCGCAGCAACGTCCCGGTGACGGAGCCCCATCGGCCCATCAGTGCGTGCAGGTCCAGCTCGGCCTTGGTGCCGCCCTGCATCCCGATGACGACGAGTCGGCCGTGTGGAGCGAGGACCGCGAGGTTCGAGGCGAGGTACTTGGCGCCGATGATGTCGAGCACGACGTCGACGGGTACGTCGGCGAGCTCCTCGGCGAAGTCCTGCTCGCGGTAGTTGATGACGATGTCGGCGCCGAGCTCGCGGCACACGTCGATCTTCTCCGCGCTGCCGACCGTCGTGGCGACGCGTGCCCCGAGTGCGGTGCCGATCTGGATCGCCGTCGTCCCGATGCCGCTGGCGCCACCATGAACGAGCATCCGCTGCCCCGTCTCGAGACCGCCGACCATGACGATGTTCGACCAGACCGTGCACGTCGTCTCCATCAGCCCGCCGGCGTCGACGAGGTCGATGCCGTCGGGTGCCGGGGCGACCTGACCGGCCGGCACCGCGACCAGCTCGGCGTATCCGCCGCCACCGAGCAGCGCGCAGACCGGGTCGCCGACCGTGAGTCCGGTCACGTCGGCACCCAGGGCCGCCACCTCGCCTGAGCACTCCAGGCCGAGGATCTCGCTCGCGCCCGGCGGAGGCTGGTACAGACCCATGCGTTGAAGCAGGTCGGGACGGTTGACGCCCGCCGCACGGACCCGGATGAGCACCTCGCCCGGGCCGGGCTCGGGGTCGGGCACCTCCACCACGTCGAGGGCGTCCACCCCACCGGGCTCGTTGACGACGACGGCACGCATGGGACCGAGGTTAGCGATGGATGAGTTAAGGGGGCTCTCAGCCGTGACCTGAGACAATCGCGGGTATGCGTATTGCCCTGGTGCAGCTGGCCTCGAGTACGGACTCGGGCGCCAACCGAGCCCTGGTCGAGTCCCGCCTGTCCGGCCTCGACGGGTCGCCCGACCTCGTGGTGCTGCCGGAGGGGACGATGCACGACTTCGGGGCCACCGACCACGACTTGGCCGCCTTCGCCGAACCGCTGGACGGACCGTTCGTGGGCATGCTGGCTGATCAGGCCAGGCGTCTCGACGCGACGCTCATCGCCGGGATGTTCGAGCAAAGCGGCGCCCTGCCGTTCAACACCCTGGTTGCCGTCGGACCGGACGGGTCGCTGGCCGCCACGTACCGCAAGATCCACCTCTACGACTCCTTCGGCTACCGGGAGTCTGACCGGCTGAGTGCCGGGGACATCGAGCCCGTGGTGCTCGACGTCGGTGGCGTGCCCACGGGCCTGATGACGTGTTACGACCTCCGGTTCCCCGAGATGGGCCGTGCCTTGGTCGACGCCGGTGCCGAGCTGTTCGTCGTGCCGGCTGCGTGGGTCGCGGGTGAGCACAAGCTGCACCACTGGCGGACGCTGCTCACCGCGCGGGCCGTCGAGGACACGGTTGCCGTCGCGGCCGCCGCCCAGGGTGGCGAGCGCTACACCGGTCACTCCCTGGTGATCGACGCATGGGGCTCTATCGTGAGCGAGGCGGGAGACGACGACGACCTCGTTCTGGCCGACATCGACCCCGCCGACATCGCGCAGGCCCGCGACATCAATCCCTCGCTGTCCAACCGGAGGATCCGAGCCCCATGGTGAGCAGGCGGATCCCGGCATGACCAAGACGGCCGGACGACGAAGGGCGGACTCTCCGAGACCGCCCGAGTACGACCTCCCCACCCGCGAGCCGCGGATCGAGTCCCCACGCACGGCGCGAGTGCTGATGTTCGGGGTGCTGGTCGCGTGGATCATCGGCACTGTCGCTGCCGGCACCTCGGTGGTCGCCGTGGACATCCCCTACGACGTCGAGCGACCCGGCGCGGGTCTCCTTCTGATCGTGTTCAGCGTCGGGCTCACCCACCGCGTCGGCGGACACATGCGCATCTGGGGGAGCCTCGCCGCGCTGCTGAGCATCGCCGCCGTGACGAGCGAGGCGAACGTGTTGCTTGCTGCCGCGGCCGCGGTCAGCGCCGTGCTCGCGTCGGTGTGGGCGATCGTCCTCACCCGACCCGCGGTCACGATCCCGCAGGCAATCCGTGAGTACGTGCTCGCGATCGTGGTCGCCCTCAGCGGCACCGTCGCGGTCGCGGCGTGGAACGCTCCGGTGAACTACCAGCGGTTCAACCTCGTCGTCCTCACCGTGACCCTCGGCCTCGCCATCACGGTGGTCTGGAACCTCGGCTCCGGCTTGCACGGCCTCGGCCGCCAGAACCTGGCCATCCTCGCCGGCGTCGCAGCGCTCCTGTTGATGGTGCTCGCCTATTCCAGCTTCGTCCGGACCCACGGCTCGCAAATGGTCACTGACGCGATCAGCAGCTCCGTCATCTGGATGCGTCAGACGTTCGGTGGCGTACCCCGACCCGTCGAGGTGTTCATCGGCTTCCCGGCGCTCATCCTGGGCGTCTCGATGCGCTCGCGAAACCGCGAGGGCTGGTGGATCCTCGTCTTCGCCGTCATCGGCACCGGCGTGCTGTCGACGTCCCTCGTCTCGCCCGGCGCTTTCCCGTCTTACATCGGCTTGTCGACGTTGTACTCGAGCATCCTCGGGCTGGTGGTCGGGCTGGTGGTGCGGAGCATCGCGGTGCGGGATCGCTCGTCACGGGCCGCTCGCGTCGTCGAGCCCGAGCGGCGCATCGAGCCTCCCCGCCTCGCTGCCCTGAAATAGCCCGCACAGCAGTAGATGCGAGAATCGGGGGCGGCCCGGTGCTTCGTACGCGTGGCACCGGCGCCTGGAGGGGTGCCGGAGTGGCCGATCGGAACCGCCTTGAAAGCGGTCGCTGGCAGAAATGTCAGCCGCGGGTTCGAATCCCGCCCCCTCTGCGTGGACACCACCTATCGCCTCGACAAGAGCGTCGCCCTGGTGACGGTCGGCGTGAGTCTCGTCGTGGCGGCGGTGGCCGTCTTCGTGGCTTTCCTGCTCGCCCCGCTGGACAGCCCGGTGCGCTGGATCGGCTTCCTCTCGATCGTCGTTGCCGTGCTCGCCCTCGCCCTGGCGCTGCGCTTCTCGATCCGCCCGCCCGTGCTGCTCCGTATCGACTCCGACGGATACCGGTCGCGCAGCCGATCGGCCGGCGGGCTGTTCTCCGGCCGGTGGCTCGACGTCGAGGACGTCACCGTGACCGACGACGTCCTCTGCCTCGCCACCACCCACGGCGACCAGCGGCTGCCGCTCGGGTTCGTCGGGCGTGACCGTCTCCGGTTGTTGCAGGACATCCACGACCGGCTGAACACCGCCAACGGCTACCGACGCTTCGAGGTCTGAGCTCGCCCGACGTCGGCCGAGCGCTCGTCGCTCGCTATCCTGTTCCGGTTGCCGGTCGCTCAACGCCGGCCTCGGGAGATGTCGCATAGTGGCCTAGTGCGCCCGCCTGCTAAGCGGGTTGAGGTTCAAACCTCTCGAGGGTTCAAATCCCTCCATCTCCGCTGCCACACCACCACGAGCCGCTGCCAAGGTGACTCCCGTGGCGCCCTCGCTCCGCGCGCAAGGTCAAGAACCAACTTCATCCAGGTGCCGTGCCCGTCTCCGCACGACCCACACGACCCCAGCTCCAACCGCAGCACCCATGGTGTTCGCGATGACGTCGTGGACCTCCGCGACGCGCTCGGGACGGACCAAGAGCTGCAGCAGCTCGATCAGCGCAGACGTCGCAGCCCCAGCGATGGTCGCGTGAATGATGCTCGCCCGAGTCCAGATGAGCAGCACCAGCGCGCCGAACGGCACGAACAGGAGGACGTTCGCCGCGACCTGGACGAGCTCGAGACCCTGGACGGTGGTCAAGCCAAACGTTTCGGTCGTCCAACGCAATGGTCCGAGATCGGCGATGTCGATATTGTCGTCGACCTTGTGCGGCCACATCCCGACCATGGCGACAGCGGCTGCGTACGTCACTGCAACCATCGTGGTGAAGTGGCGTCGAAGTGGCACACCCCGATCGTATGTGGAAGCCGAAATCGGCTCACGTGCTGCGGTAACGTCGTGTCGGTTGCCGTCGTTGATGATCTGACCGAGGAGGCCGGCCCGTGACCCTGCGCGACTACATGCTCATCGTCGCCCGCAACTGGATCGTCGTCGCTGCGACTGTTTCGGCTGGCCTCGCCACGGCGCTTGTCGTGGTGTTCACGAGCACCGCCACCTACACCTCGTCCGCAGAGGTGCTGTTCACCGGCCTGGCGTCGAGCAGTGGTCGCGATCGCGCGAATGCCGGCAAATACGTTCAGTCCCGCATGCAGACGTACAAGAAGCTCGGCACGTCGACGAACCTGTTGGAGTCGGTGGCCACGTCGCTCGGCTCGGACGAGACCTCCGCCGAGTTGTCCGACCGCATCGAGATCGACGTCAGCCAACTCACCACCGTGGCGACGATCTCCGCAACGGACACGACGGCCAAGGGTGCCGCGCGCACTGCCGACACCGTCGCGAGCATCCTCCTCGACTCCGTCAACAAGATCGAGAGCTACGGCCCCACGGACCAGAACGACAGCGGCAGCGACGCAAACGTCACGGTCCGCGGCGTCCTCACCGGCAAGGCCGACGTGCCGACGTCACCGTCGGGCCCCATCATCCCGCTCTACCTGCTCGCGGGTGCACTGGTAGGCCTGGCAACCAGCGTCGGTGTGGTCGCGATCCGGGAGGTGCTGAGGAGGGAGGCCTCGTCGTCCCCTGGCGAGGATCCTTGATGGTCGATGATGGCACGGGCTTCGGTCGGTTCGCCCCGTTCTGGCCGGCTTGGAGGCGATCGGCGGACGCGCCACCACCGTCGAACATGCGCCGCACCATGCATGCATCGGGATGGATGTACTCCTCCCGCGCCCTGGTGTTCGGATGGGCGCTGCTCCTGACCCACCAGTTCGGCATCGCCGAGTACGGCATCTACGCGATCGCCTTCGCTGCTGGCGCGATCATCGGTGTGCCGCTTGACAGCTACTTCAACGTCCGCGCTCCGAGGGTGGGTCAGGACGTCTTCGACGGCGAGCGAACCACGCGGGTGTTCATCGGTCTGGGCCTGATCTTCCTCGGTTGGGCGCTGTGGCCGTTCACCTTCCTGGGTGGCTTTGCCGTGGGGAAGGCCGGCATCGATGTCTGCTTTCAGGCCTCACGAAGCCCGCTGATCCGTGACGGGCACCCCGATCGCGCCCAGCGCGCCGATGCCGCCCGGCAGGTCGTCGGCATCGGGCTCGGGACGGCCTACGTGCTGTTCTTTCCGGGAGCGATCATGGAGGTCGCTGCTCTCATCTACCTGGCCGGTTGCGCCTCGCCGATCCTCACGGGTATCCGCAACCTCGTCGATCATCGGCCGATCCGGCCCGAGCTCACGTCGCGCACGATGTCGATCCTGGGGGAGTCGATCGGCGGCGTGGCCTACGTCCAGGCTGAGGTGATCATGCTCGGCCTGCTGGCCTCGCCGACCAGCGCCGGCTATTTCTCGTTCGGCGCGACGATCGTCTGGTCGTTGGCTGCACTCGGTCAGAGCTTCGCGTTCACGTTCCACGAAGGGATGCGGCACTCCCAAGGTGCCGTCGGCACGGGGCCTCAGCTGAGCACGGCGCTGCGACTGTCGGTGGCCACGAGCGTCGTCGTCGCTGTAATCGCCGTCGTTCTGCGCTTGGTGAACTTCGAGCAGGCGCTGTGGTTGACGTTCGCCTTGTTGGCCCCGGTCAGTTTCCTTCGCACCTTGAGCAGCGTCTCCACCGTGGTGCTCACGATGCAGAGCCGTGACCTGTTTCGCCTCAAGGTCACCATCATCGGTCTCGTCGTCAAGATCGGCCTCATCGCGCTGCTCAGCTCCGAGGGCGGTCCCGGCGCGGCCGTCGCCTTCCTCGTCTCAGACCTCATCGTGTCGGGCTCCTACACGTTCAGCGTCTACGGCCGACATGGCCACCGCGATGAGAACAGGCCGTCGGAGTCTGGGCAGGCGATCGGGGATGGCTGAGCGACTCGCTTTCCTGCTCGGCAAGGATCCCGCAACGTCGGTCGGTGGTGACATGACGATGTTCGCCACGATGCGCTCCATCGCGGCCGAGAAGTTCGACACCGAGGTCATCTGCCTCTCCGATCAGCCCCACGGCGACGACCCGGACATCGTTCGCGTGGCCAAGCCGGCGGTGTCCATGCCCCGGATCCTGGCCCGGTCCTTGCTTCGCCGCCGCAGTCTCGTGCATACCCGTTTCGATGTCGACGAGATGAGGGATGCCATCGAGCGGTCCTCGGCCGACCGGTTCGTCGCGGAGCACAGCTACATGGCTGAGGCGTACCTGCGTGCCGATGGTGTCCGCCCCCGTCAGGATCTTTTCGTGAGCACTGATGTCTCGGAGTCGGAAGTCTGGAAGCGAACTCGCGACCTGGTCCTACGACCGGAGTCTCGGCGCATTCGTCGAGACGAGCTGCGAGTCGCCGCGGCTGCCCGCGCGATCGGTGGCTACGACCGCAACGACGTGGAGTCCTACCGCGCGCACGGCGTCGATGCCCATTGGCTCCCCATGTCCCTGCCGCCGGTCGCTCCGGTCGACGTCGCCGCGACACCGCCACGTCTCGTCCTTCTCGGCAACCGCACGTGGCTCCCCAATGCCAAGGCGGCCGAACTCATGCTGCGGCTCTGGCCACGAATCGCTGCGGGAGTCCCGGGTGCCGAGCTCTGGTTGGTTGGTCCGACCACGGAAGATGTGGTCCACGCACCCAGTTCGGTCACCGATCTCGGATTCGTCGAGGACGTCGACGCCGTGCTCGCCTCATGTCGCGCTCTTGCCGCACCGATCGCGGTCGGTGCCGGCGTGCGGGTCAAGTTGCTCGAGGCGGCAGCACGCGGGTTGCCTGTGGTCAGCACCCCTGAGGCGATCGGCTCGATCGAGGCTTCAATCGGGATGACCCCTGCGGTGGATGAGGACGACTTCGTCGTTCGGTGTCGGAGCTACCTGCTCGACGTCGACCGGGCGGCCGAGGACGGTTCGACCCTCCATGCCGCCAACGCTCGGCGCTGGGCAGACCGTGTGGGGCAGGAAGCCGTGCTCGGATGGCTGGCATCGTGACCACTGTTCGCGCGGAACCACGAATTCCCTGGTCGACTGTCGGCGTTTCCGTGGCACTGACCCTGGTTCCCTTGACCGTGTTCCTCCGAGGCGATCCGGCGGCCCGCCAGATCCTGCTGGCCCTGGCCGCCCTGGCGATCGGGGCCTACGCGGCCACGATTCACCCGCTCTCGATCTTCGCTGCCTTGGCCGTGGTGCTCGGCGCCGCGCCGTATTCAGACATCCCCGGCTCGGACATCCCCGTCGTCCTGACCCTTGCGGTCGGCGCGTGGGTCGCCTTGATCTTCGTGCCCGGCGTGCAGTTCCGTCCGGGCTGGTGCGAGCTGGTGGTGTTCGCGCTCGCGGCCACCGCACTGCTGTCGGTGCTCGCCACGGGTCTTTCCGGACAGGCGCTTCTGGAGTACCTCGCGTGGGCGACGGCCACGGCAGTGGTCGTGCCGGTGCGATCCTTGCCCGCGCCAGCGCGCGTGGCGATGGCGCGCGTGTTCGCGTGGAGCACGGCTGCGACATCCGCCGTCGGCCTGGTCCTGATCCGCATCGACCCGGCCGGCGCGTTTCTGTCGCGGCTGGAGTTCTTCGGGTACGACTCCGGTGTGCCGGACCCACAGCTGGTGGCCAATTCCGACGGCGATGTCGCCACCCGTCTGACGGGCACGCTGGTCAACGCGAACACCGGTGCACTGATCCTTGTCGTCGGCCTCGTCCTCGCCGTCGCCTACGTTCGAGGCTGGCAGCGCGTCATCCTGGTGGTGCTCATCGGCAGTGCCCTGATGCTGACCCTCAGTCGGTCAGCGATCGGCACCGTTGCCGTCGCAGGCCTTCTGCTCGCGCTGCGCACGACGGGGCGACAACGACGCACGATCATCGCATCGGGTTTGGCTGCTGGTCTCGGGGTTCTTGCGCTACCCGGCGTCCTGGGGCGGTTGTTGGATTCGTTCGGGCCGGGTGACGTGGCCAGCGCCGCTCGAGCTCAAGCGCTCCAGCAGTTCCCGCACGTCATGGAGGGTCACTGGGTGTGGGGGCTCGGCTGGGATCGTGAGGAGTTCCGCAACATTGCCGTTTTCCGCATCGTCAACTTCGCCGCGAACGCTCCGTTGGCGACGATCTATCGCGGCGGGCTCATCCTGGGCATCCTGGCTGTCATCGTCCTCGCCGTGATCGTCGTCCGATCGTGGGTTCTGTCGCGACGCTCGTTCGAGGATGCCGTCGTGTGCTGCGGGGCGATCGCCTTCGTGCTCGTTGCGCTCCAGCTCGACTATCTGGTCGTCATCGACATCCCGGGCACCGTGGTGTTCTCGATGTTGTTGGGATTTGTGCTCCATGCACGCGCCACCAGCGAGGGAATGTTGTCTCGTGCGTGACCCCACCAGTCAGGTCGGGCGCTATCTCGGAGGGCTCGACGGGTTGCGAGGAATGGCCTGCATGGCCGTGGTTCTTGCGCACTGCTTCGGCCACTTTGCTCCACTCACCACCCCGACAGGCGTGGCTCAGGCACTGTCTCAGGGCCTCACCGTCTTCTTCGCCCTGTCCGGGATGCTGATCTACACGCCGTTCGTGCGAGACATCGCATCTGGCGAACGACGTCTGAAGGTCGGCCACTTCGCCAGAAGGCGACTGCTGCGGGTATTTCCGGCGTATCTCGTCATCTTCCTGATCGCCGACTTCGGGCTGCGGGCCGTGTACCTGTCCAACGCCGTCGACACCTCCGTGCCTGGGACCGATGTTGGCACGGGAGTGATGACCGACACGGAGTCACTGGCGCTCAACCTGTCTCTCCTCCAGACATTCTTCCCGGACTATCTTCAGACCGGGATCAACCCGAGCTGGTCGCTCACGACGGAGCTCACCTTCTACGCCGTGTTGCCGCTTCTCGCGGTCTGGCTGGTCGGACGCTCGAGCCGTCGACTGGCGATGGCCCTGCTCCCGGCGGCTGTCCTCGGGGTCGCGGGCCTGGCCGGTCGGGCTTGGGCGGAGCACCTGTACAGCGAGTCGTCGAACCTCTCTCCGTTCACCGCCGAGTACGGCGCCAACGGCGTCGCCGTCCTCTCCCGGAGCCTGCTCGCCCTCGGCGACAACTTCGCGCTGGGCATGATCATCGCCGTCCTGTTTGTCTGGACTGAGCGGGGAGAGCTTCCCTGGTGGACGCGTCGCCGCGTGACGCTCATCGCCTGGACGTTCGTCGTGATCGGGACCGTGGGTGGGCTCGCGCTCCACGAGGGTCACCCATGGTTCATGGGTACGTTCACCTCGCTGGTCGCAGCTGCGATGATCCTGCTGATGGTCGATCCGGCCGCCCGCCATGAGGCATCCGGACTCGTTCGCTTCGCGAGCTGGCGCCCGATCGAGTACATCGGTGAAATCTCCCTCAGCGTCTACCTGTGGCACTTTCCGATCCTGGTGCTGGTTGCACGCGCGGGTTGGTTCGACGAGGACTCGATCGGCACCATGGTCGGTTCGACGACTCTGGTGGCCGCCGCGTCGATTGCGCTCGGTGCAGTGACTTTCACCTGGATCGAGCGTCCCGCGATGACTGGCCGGCTTCCCCATAGACCCTGGCGACAGCACCAGGGGGCGTCGTGACCGCTTCTCGGTGGAAATGATGCACGGGCACGATGATGGTGATACTGCGGACTAGGTCCTGAGCTGACGGAGGGAGGTTGAGCCGGATGAGTGAGCACGTGCGGGTCGCCATCGCCCACGACTACCTCACCCAGCGCGGTGGAGCGGAGCGCGTCGTCCTCGCGATGGCGCGGGCTTTCCCGAACGCCCCCATCTACACGACGCTCTACGACCCGCGCGAGACGTTCCCCGAGTACGCCCACCTCGATGTTCGCACGTCGTGGCTCAACAGGGTCCGCTACCTCCGGCGGCACCATCGAGCGGCCCTTCCGTTTCTTCCGTGGGCGGTGTCGTCCCTGAACATCGACGCCGACGTCGTGCTGGTCAGCAGCAGTGGCTGGGCGCACGGCGTGACCAGCACTGGCGACAAGCTCGTCTACTGCTACTCACCCCCGCGGTGGCTGCACCAGCGGCATCGATACCTCGGCGACCACCCCTCGCGCGGTGCTGCGCTGGCCCTCAGGGTGCTCGGTCCGTGGCTGCGCCGGTGGGACCTGCGTGCAGCCCTGAGTGCATCCGCCTACGTCACGATCTCCTCAGTCGTCCAGGACCGCGTGCACTCCGGCTACGGCTTGTCGTCGACCGTGCTACCGGCGCCACGCCCGGACACCGACACCTGCCCGTCCGAGCCGATGCCGCGGGTTGCCGAGTGGCTCCACGGCGGCGAGTTCGAGCTCTGCGTCTCCCGGTTGCTGCCCTACAAGAACGTCGACCAGATCGTGGCGGCCTACGCGCAGGAACCGCATCGCAAGCTCATCGTGGTCGGTCGCGGCCCGCAGAAGCAGTCGCTGCGAGCGGCGGCCGGCGACAACGTCCTGTTCCTCGAGGGCATCACCGACGGCCAGCTGGCGTGGCTCTACCGCCAGACGCGGGCCCTGCTCGCGATCAGCTACGAGGACTTCGGCCTCACCCCGCTGGAGGCGGCAGCGTTCGGCAAGCCCAGCATCGTCCTGCGGTGGGGGGGCTTCGTCGAGACGATGGTCGAGAACCTCACGGCAGTGTTCATCGACGTGCCGGAAGCCGACCACCTGCGCCGAGCCCTCGAGCAGCTCGATGCCCGCGACTGGGACGCAGAGCGCATCATCGAGCATGCCGCCCGCTTCCATGAGGACGTCTTTGTCGAGAACATCCGCGAGCTCGTCAAGGCCCAGCTCGAGCAGCACGAGGGCTCCTGACGCGACCGACGGTACGCACGGAATTCGCGAAACTTGCCACGCGACACGCCTGCGGTCCACCATGAAGGTCGAAAACTATGACGTCAGTACCAATTCTGGGGGGCTTGAGGGAAGGCAGCCCGACGCGTGTACACCGAGCTCACGTTCTCGATGGACGGACGCTCGTCGGCGTCTCATCGCGCCGGCTCGTTGCTGTTGCCTCAGGCCAAGCACTACTTCGCACGATGGATCGACCGCGGCGATCGTTCATATGTGACGCTCATGGTGCGAACGAGCGTCGTCGACGACATGATCGCGAAGGTGTGTCGCATGCACCCCAGCGTGCGATGCATCAGCCAGAACGACGTGGCGCCGCACCTGGCCGCCTGAACCGTTCTTCCGCGTTTGTCGCCGTCGGACGCCCCTCGGCAGGGTCGTGTGCCTGCTTGCTAGCCTCGCGGGGTGAAACTGTCTGTTGTCGGCTGTGGGTATCTCGGTGCCGTCCACGCTGCGTGCATGGCCACCCTCGGCCACGAGGTCATCGGGATCGACACCGACAAGGCCAAGGTCGACGCTCTCGCTGCCGGTGAGGCGCCGTTCTACGAGCCTGGTCTGCCTGAGCTGCTCGAGGAGGCGCTAGCCACCGGCCGTCTGAAGTTCTCCGACGAGATCGCGGACGTCCGTGGTGCCGAGGTCCACTTCATCTGTGTGGGCACACCGCAGCGCCATGGCGAGTTCGCCGCCGACCTCACCTACGTGGACGCCGCCATCGACGCCATCCTCCCGCACGTCTCGGCGGGCGACCTGGTCGTCGGCAAGTCCACCGTCCCGGTCGGCACCGCAGAACGACTCGCCGCGACCCTGACCGAGGCTCAGACCGGCGCCTTGCTGGCTTGGAACCCCGAGTTCCTGCGTGAGGGCCACGCGGTCAAGGACACCCTTCACCCCGACCGCCTCGTCTACGGCGTCCCTCCCGGTGTCGACGGTGACCGGGCGGTGGCCCTGCTCGACGACGTGTACGCCGCCACGATCGCGGAGGGCTCGCCGCGACTCGTCACCGACCTCGCCACCGCGCAGCTGGTCAAGGTCGCCGCCAACTCGTTCCTCGCCACGAAGATCTCGTTCATCAACGCCATGGCCGAGCTGTGTGAGGCCACCGGCGCCGACGTCACGCTGCTCGCCGACGCGATCGGGCACGACGAGCGCATCGGCCGCAAGTTCCTCAACGCCGGCCTCGGCTTCGGCGGCGGCTGCCTCCCCAAGGACATCCGCGCCTTCATGGCCCGCGCCGGCGAGCTGGGCGCCGACCAGACGCTCGCGTTCCTGCGTGAAGTCGACGCGATCAACGACCGTCGCCGCATCCGCATGGTCGAGATCGCCCGCGACGAGGTCGGCGGATCGGTCGCCGGGCTCCGGGTCGCGGTGCTGGGTGCGTCGTTCAAGCCGAACAGCGACGACGTCCGCGACTCACCGGCGCTCGACGTGGCGGAGCAGCTGCGCCTTCAGGGCGCCGACGTCGTCGTCACCGACCCGCAGGCCATCGACAACGCCAAGGCGGCGCACCCAGAGCTCTCGTTCGCCGACTCCGCCCTCGAGGCGGCCGCAGGCGCCGACCTCGTACTGCTGCTCACCGAGTGGACCGACTTCGTCGAGCTCGACCCCGAGGCGCTCGGCGGCGTCGTCCGGCAGCGGCGCATCATGGACGGCCGCCTCGCGCTCGACCCGGTGGCCTGGCGCGAAGCCGGCTGGGTCTACCGCTCGCTCGGGCGTCCGTGATGCCACGGCCCGCGGGGTTCTTCCGCGATGCCGACGGCCGGTCCGTCCTCCTGCAACCGCCCAACCCGGCGATCGGCGTGTTCTTCCTCGCCCTTGCGCTGCGCTGGTCGCCGTGGGACGCACGGGACACCGAGCTGCTGTGGATCGGGCGCGGCGCCCTCCTGGCCTGGGCCGCCGACGAGATCCTGCGCGGCGACGCGCCGTCACGGCGGTTGCTCGGCGCGGTGGTGCTGATCTGGCAGGTCGTCGTCATCCTGCGGTGACCGAGCGTCTGCTCAATCCTCGATCAAGCCGTCCTTCCGGGCTTCCTGGACCAGGCGGCGGACGTTGGCGAGGCGGCCACAGTCGGCATCGATCTGGGCGTTGCGTTCGTCGGCGAACTTCTGGCCAAGGTCGTGGCGGACGCGCTCACCGACGTCGTCCCGCGCGGGGTTGAGGATCGTCAGCTCCTCCTCGGTGAGGTGGTGGTTGACCAGCCGGGCCAGTTCCTCGACCGCGTCGTCGAACTTCTGGGTGTCGGTCGCCGCACACTCGAGGACGGCGAGCAGCGCCTCGTGGCCCTCGGCGTGCTCCTGCTCGCCATGCTCGGCCTCCTCGGCGTCGACCGAGGTCTTGCGGCGCAGCTGCGGATACACATGACGTTCCTCCGATTCGGCGTGCGCGACGTGCAGGGCGGCGAACGCCTGGCGCACCGCGTCGCGGTCGGAGGCGGAGCTGCGCAGCTGACGGAGGAGATCTTCGAAGCGGCGGTGGTCGTCGAGGATGAGGTCGATCACGTCGCCGGAGGTGGGTCGGCCGAGATCGATCGCGGTGCTGGGATCCATGTCACCGAGCGTAGATCCGAAGCTCCAGATGCGCTTGCTGCGATGATCTCCCCATGTGGTCAAACCTCGTGAGCAATCCGCGCCGAGGGCTGCGGCTCTTCGGTCTGTTCCTCCTCACGCTCGGCGTGGGAGCGCTGGCCCTTCCCTCGCTCGGCAAGATGGGCAGCGTCAGCATCGTCGACCTCCAATTCATGCGCACCAGCGAGAACGCCGCGGAACAGGTCGCCCGCCTCGGCCCGGCCGGCGTGGACGCCGCCCAGATGGCGCACTACCTGGACTTCCCGTTGCTCGTCCTCTACGGCATTGCGCTCAGCGCGGCGTGCGCCGTGATGGCCGCGCGGGCTGCCGACCGCGGCAAGGCTGGACTCGCGTCCTTCGGGAGAAAGGCCGTCTGGCTTGGGCCCATCGCTGCGGCGCTCGACGCCATCGAGGACGTCGCAATCCTCCTGGTGCTCGACGGACGTACCGAGCAACCCTGGCCGGCGATCGCGTACGTCTCCGCGGCGGTGAAGTTCCTGCTGCTCGCCGTCGTGATCGGGTACCTCGTCGTCGGAGTGCTCCGCCTCGGCCGCAAGGTGCCTGTTGACGAGGCACCGGCGGCTCCGGCCGAGTAGTCCTGCGGGTCACGCCTCGAGGCGAGCCTTCAGGCCATCGAGCTCGGTCCAGAGCGTGGTCGGCAGGGTGTCGCCGAACTGCTCGAACCACTCGTTGATCTGCGGCAGCTCGGCCTTCCACTCATCGACGTCGACGCGCAGCGCGGCTTCGAGCTGCTCGATGCTGACGTCGAGTCCGTCGGTGTCGATGGCGCTCGGCGACGGGACCAGGCCGATCGGCGTCTCGTTGGCTTCGACGCGACCCTCGACGCGGTCGATGACGTACTTGAGGATGCGGCTGTTCTCGCCGAAGCCCGGCCACAGGAAGCCGCCGTCCTCGTCCCGACGGAACCAATTGACGTAGAAGATCTTCGGGAACTTCGACTCGTCGTTGTTCTTCGCCATCGAGATCCAGTGGCTGAAGTAGTCGCCGGCGTCGTAGCCGATGAACGGCAGCATCGCCATGGGGTCGCGGCGGACGACGCCGACGGCTCCGGTGGCGGCAGCCGTGGTCTCGGACGAGAGCGTGGCGCCCATGAAGGTGCCGTGCGTCCAGTCGCGCGCCTCGGTGACCAGCGGGATCGTGGTCTTGCGGCGCCCGCCGAACAGGATCGCGTCGAGCGGAACGCCGTTCGGGTCGTCGTACTCGGGCGCGATGACCGGGCACTGCTTGATCGGGGTGCAGAACCGGCTGTTCGGGTGGCTCGACAGGTCATCCGCCGAGGGGAGCTTGCGACCCGCGCCATCAAGCCCAGTGGGGGTCCAGTCGCGGCCCTTCCAATCGGTGAGGTGGGCCGGCGGCTCGTCGGTCATGCCCTCCCACCAGATGTCGCCGTCGTCGGTGAGAGCGACGTTCGTGAAGACGGAGTTGCCCTGCTCGATGGTGCGCATGGCGTTGGCGTTGGTGCCCCAGCCGGTGCCCGGCGCGACGCCGAACAGGCCGAACTCGGGATTGACCGCATAGAGGCGACCGTCCTGGCCGACGCGGATCCAGGCGATGTCGTCGCCGATCGTCTCGGCCTTCCAGCCGGGGATCGTGGGCTCGACCATCGCGAGGTTGGTCTTGCCGCAGGCGCTCGGGAAGGCGGCGGCGATGTACTTGACGACGCCCTCGGGGTTGGTGAGCTTGAGGATGAGCATGTGCTCGGCCATCCAGCCCTCGTCACGGCCCATCACCGAGGCGATGCGCAGCGAGTAGCACTTCTTGCCGAGCAGGGCGTTTCCGCCGTAGCCCGAGCCGAACGACCAGATGGTGCGCTCCTCGGGGAACTGGACGATGTACTTGGTGTCGCTGCACGGCCATGCCACGTCGTCCTGGCCGGGCTCGAGCGGGGCGCCGACGGAGTGGAGCGCCGGCACGAAGTCGGCGTGAGTCTCCTCGATCCGGTCGAGGACCTGGCGGCCGACGCGCGCCATGACCGTCATGGAGGCCAGGACGTAGGCGGAGTCGGTGATCTCGACGCCGAACATCGGGTGCTCGGACTCCAGGTGGCCCATCACGAAGGGGATGACGAACATCGTGCGGCCCCGCATGGAGCCGTCGTAGAGGTCAGTCATGAGCGCCTTCATGTCCTCCGGCGCCATCCAGTTGTTGGTGGGGCCGCTGTCGGCCTCGTCGACGGAGCAGATGAAGGTGCGGTCCTCGACCCGGGCCACGTCAGTGGGGTCCGACGCGCAGTAGAAGGAGTTCGGCTTCTTCTCCTCGTTGAGCCGGACGAACGTCCCGCTCTCGACCAGCTCGTCGGTGATGGCTGCCCATTCCTCCGGCGTGCCCTCGCACCAGTGGATCCGGTCGGGCTTCGTCAGGGCGGCTACCTCGTCGACCCAGGACTGGAGCTCCTGGTGAGTTGATCGGTAGGTCGGGCTGATCGTGTCTGCAGACATGTGTGAACTTTTCCTTCTCGCGCATCGCGAGCCGATGTCGCCTGGCTCGCACCACTGAGTCGGGGGATCCCGATCCAGACAGCTGATGTGTGAAACCGCCCGTGCAGGGCACGAACGGTCATCCGACTGTAGTTGGTGGGTCACGGGTGAGAAAAACCCAGAGGACGTGGAATAGGTCACAAGTTCCGGCCCACTATTTGGCTCTCTTGGGGAAATCGGACATGATCGACGGCATGGGGGGAGACGTAGAGCTGACGTTCGCGATGTCCACGTCGTCGTCGGCGTCGATGCGCGTGCAGTCGATGCTCATGCCGTACGGCGACCGATTCGAGAACCGCTGGGTCGAGAGAGGCGATCACACCTATCTCGTCATCCAGGTGCCCGAAGGTGGTGTCGATGAGTTCATCGACGACGTGCACGCGTGCCACCCCACGGTCTGGCAGGTCGCCCACGAAACGATCGACGCGTGACCGATTTCTGGTCGCCCTCGGCCACCGGTTAGACTCGTCCCGGCCCTTCGGGGCAGGCGCCCGTAGCTCAACGGATAGAGCATCTGACTACGGATCAGAAGGTTGGGGTTTCGAATACCTCCGGGCGCGCTCAACTGGCGTCACGGCCCAGCGAAGCTCACGGGCGGCGGATGTAGTACTCGGTGAACTCGCGACAGCGGCCCTCGTCGTCGAAGCGCATGATGAAGCAGTTCTCGTAAACGCGGGCGATCGGTCCGCCGGGCTGCTCGCGGTACCGCGATGTTCCGGTGGCCACCACGGTGTCGCCATCAACGGCAATCGGGGTGTACTCGGCCTCGTAGGTGCCGGCTGGGTCGCGCGACGAAGCGGTTCCGGTCGCATCCTCGCCCAGCCAGGACTCGACCACGGCCGGCCCGCCCACGATCGGGTCGTCATACGGGTGGTAGCGGTACGCGACGTCTTCGCTGAACAGGGCCAAGACATCGTCCGGATCGTAGGACTCCCACGCCAACACGTACCTGTCGAGCCAAGCTTGTGCGCTGTTCTGATCCATCGCCCCCAACCTAGCCGGACTCAGCTCCAGCGGTTCGCGAGCAGGGCGAAGCTGGGGGTGTCCGCCAGCGACGTCATGGCTTCGTAGATGCGCTCGTACTCCGTGCTGGAGATGCGCCAAGCGCCGTCCGAATCCTTGCGGTACTGGTCCGTGTAGTAGCCGGCTCCGCGAATCTCGGTCTGGAACTCTGGCACGAGCACGGTGTCCTCGAAGCACCAGGACGCGGTGGCCGTGGTGCCGTCGACCTCGATCTCCGGGTGGTGGGCCACATGGACCGTGATGACCGAGCGGCTCAGATTCTCGGACATGAAGGCGACCACGGCCTCTCGGTCGTCGAAGTGGACTGGCTCCTTCATGGCGTGCGTGCCGTAGCGGGCTCGGATGTCGGTGGTGAGGCAGTCGCCGAACTCCTCCCACTCCTTGAGGTCCAGGGTGCGGAAGTAGCGGTACTTGAGGCGCTTGATCTCTTCGATCGCTTCGAGGTCCATGGGGCGAGCCTAGAACGTGTTCTACCGGCTCGGTAGCGTGCAGCCATGACCAAGGCCGCGGCGTGACCCGCAAGCGTGTGGTCGTCGCCGGTCTCGGCGACAGCGGTCTGCTGACCGCCATCAAGCTCACCCGGCGCATGGATGTCGTGGGGATCTCGGCCAAGCCCGAGCTGGTCAGTGGCCAGGAGCTCGGCATGCGGCTGACCCGCCCGGAGTACTGGGCCAAGGACTATCGCGTCGCCTTCGACCGCTACCGCCGGCTCGACCGGGCCCGCATCGTGCACGGCACGCTGACCGGCCTCGACCTCGCCGCCCACGCCGTCACGGTGCAGCATGCCGACGGTTCCACCCAGCAGGAAACCTACGACGTCCTCATCATCTCGACCGGAGTCACCAACGGCTTCTGGCGCCAGCCCGGGCTGCAGTCGAAGGACGAGGTCAGCGACAGCCTTCGCGCCGCCCACGAGAGGCTTGCGACAGCGGGCTCGGTGATCGTGGTCGGCGCCGGCGCTGCGGCAGTGAGCAGTGCCGCGAACCTTGCCTCGACGTGGCCCGACAAGCAGGTCGACCTGTACTTTCCCGGCGAGCGCGCCCTGCCCAAGCACCACGGGCGGGTGTGGGGACACGTGCGACACCGCCTGTCCGACCTGGGTGTCGTCCTCCACCCGGGGCACCGCGCCGCGCTCCCAGACCTCTTCGCGTTCGACGAGATCACCAGCGAGCCGGTCCATTGGAGCACGGGGCAAGAACCCGCGTCGGCCGACGCCGTGCTCTGGGCCATCGGCCGGGTGCGGGCCAACACCGCGTGGCTTCCGTCAGAGCTGCTGGACGACGACGGTTTCGTGCGCGTCACCCCGGAGCTGCGCGTCCCCGGCCATCCCGGCGTCTTCGCAATTGGCGACGTCGCGGCGACCGACCCTCTACGCGCGTCCATCAGAAACCGGGCGGACCGTCTGCTGGCTCGCAACATTCGCGCCGAGCTCTCGGGTCGGCCGCTCCGCAGCTACCACCCGCCGCGGCGCCGATGGGGCTCGGTGCTCGGAGTCCAGCAGGACGGCCTGGAGGTCTTCGCCCCGTCGGGTTACGCCTTCCGCTTCCCGGCGTGGTCGGTCGACCGCCTCCTCCGCGGCCTCATCGTGCGGCAGGGGATCTACCGAGGGGTGCGCCGACCGAAGACGTGACCCGGCGGCTCAGCGCTTGAGGGGCTGGAACAGCTCGATGACGTTGCCGGACGGGTCCTCGAGCAGGACCTGGTTGCCGCCGATGCCCCGGATGATGTCGTTGCGGAACGTCGCCCCGCTCTCGCGAAGCCTCTCGACCACGGCATCGAGGTCGTCCACGACGAGCTGGAAGCGGGCCCAGCCGCCGGGCTCGGGCACGCGGCCGTCGGGCATGGGCTGCGAGGCGCCACCGGATCCACCGACGGCGTTGAGCATCAGCCGCAGTGGGCCGCGCGACAGCATCACGAAATCAGGCGCTGCGTCGAACACCATCTCAAAGTCCAGCTGTTTGACGTAGAACTCGGCGGCGTCGTCGACGGTGTCGACGAGGTAGCGCACGCTGGCCTGGTCGTTCATGGTTCCCCCTTCGTCAGTACCGGATGCCGCGACCCGGTGCCACGCGTAGATTCTCGGCATGGCCGAGGAGTCGACGCGTGAGCGGATCGACCGTAACTGGAATGAGATCCTGCAAGAACTGCGGGTCGCGCAGACCGGTGTGCAGATCCTCACCGCGTTCCTGCTCACCTTGCCGTTCCAGCCGGTCTTCGAGGACCTTCCCGACTCGCGCACGTATGTCTACGTCGGCGTGCTCCTGTCGGCCATGCTGTCGATGCTCATGCTGTTGAGTCCGGTCGCGCTGCACCGCGCGCTGTTCCATCGCGGTCTGCGGCCCTGGCTCGTCGAGGCCGCCAACGTGTTCTCCCGGGTGGGTCTCGTGCTGTTGGTCGCCGCAAACGTGGGCGCGGTCTGGCTCGTCCTCGACGTGGTTCTCGGCGTCACTGCCGCGTCGATCGCGGCCGCGTTCCTGGCCGGCGTCACGACCGTCGGCTGGCTGGTCCTCCCGGCGTGGGTCTTGAAGGAGCGCCACTGAGTCTCGGCTAGGTGGGCAGGCCGGCCCGGTCGACCTTGCGGTGGAAGCGCATCCCGGCCAGGCCGCCCATGATGGCGCCGACGAGGGTGACCCCGGCGATCGCCAGGGCGGCGATGATGCCATTCGTGGTGACGTCGCCCTCGTTGCTCGGGATCCGCGGGAAGTTGTTCAGGTTCGACAGGACGTCGTACTTGTCGCCGGCCACGGTGGCGGCGATCGCCACGGCGACGGCGATGACGACGGCCCAGATCCACACCGCGAAGCCCTGCTTCATGCCGTTGAACCGGGCCATGCGGCTGGCGACGTACCCGCCGCAGTAGTAGGCGACGAAGAAGATGACGAGCAGGACGATCGCCTCGGTGAGCCCGATCGTCTCGACGCTCGGCGCGTCGGCTTCGTTGCCCTGAGCTAGTGACACCGCGGCACCGCCGGCAGTCACCACCGCGGTCAGCAGCACGGCCATGCCGGTGGCGGTGAGCCAGCCGAAGAAGGCTGATCCCACCTTGACGCCGCCGAGCGTTTCACGTTCGCGCTCGACGACCGTGGCGCGGTCGACGTCCAGTTCCTCGGCCTCATAGACGGTGTCGCGGTCGGCGTAGTCGATGTGACTGGTGTCAGCGTGAGCGCCGCCCTCGAACTCGTCGCGTCCGTACTCCTGTTCGTCCGAAACCTCGTTCGAGGCGATGGACTCATCGGCTTTTCGTCCCCAGCGCATCTGAACCTCCTGGATCAGGGCAACCTCCAAACTACGTCTGAGCGCTTGCTTTGCAAGTCGGCGGGGGGTGCAGTGAAGCGATCAGGCTTCAGGTAGGGCGCGGCGCTCGGCCACCTGCTGCGCGACGTCGCGCAGCTTGATGTTGTTGGTCTGCGAGTAGCGCTGGAGCACGGTGAAGGCTCGGTCGGAGTCGATCGAGTAGCGCTCCATGAGGATGCCCATCGCGATGCCGATGACCTTTCGTGCGTCCATCGCCTTCTGCAGTCCGTCGGTCTCTTGGGATGTGGCGAGTGCGATGGAAGCATGGCGGGCGAAGATGCTCGCGACGGCGAGGTCGTCGGGACCGAACATGTCCGGTTGCGATCCGTAGAGGTTGAGCGACCCGTAGCGGCGGGCGCGGGTCTCGAGCCTGATGCTGAGCACGCTCCGTACGCCGAGGTCGGAGGCGACGATCTTGCCCCACCGTGGCCAGCGGTCGTCAGTCGCCGTGTCGTCGATGAGGTAGTAGGACTCGTCGCCAGTCAAGGCACCGAGGCAGGGGCCTTCGTCGAGCTCGGTCTGCAGGGTGTGGGCCCGCTCAGCCCGCTCGGACGTCGCCGCGGCCGTCTCGATGCGACGTCGGCTGTGGACCAGCAGGATCCCGGTGTCGTCGCAGCGCATGCCGGCCTTCGCGTACTCGGCGATGCGGTCGATCGTGCGTTCCGCGGTCGGCTCCTCGTGCAGGTCGAGCGCCATGTCCGCAAAGTAGGCGAGATCGTCGTGGGGGCCTATCGCAGACTCGGCGTACTCGTCGGTGGTCACGAGCGGTTCCTGTCTTCACGGGCGAAGACGCACGCCCCTGTTGGTCACACAGCAATGCCTTCAAGCAAAGCACACAATAGAGCCGTTGACCTCGATACTTCGACGTGAATATCGACCACGATGGCGGCGGGCCACCCGAGTCCTGCGTAAGTCGTGTGGCCCGCCATCGTGGAGTTACCCCAATCTGCCCGGAGCAAACGTTCCAGAGCAGATCTGTTGTCCATCGTCAGCTGAAGGCGTCCTTGACGTTCTCCTTGGCGTCCTTGAGGCTCGACTTCGCTTGGTCCGTCTTGCCCTCGGCCTCGAGCTCGTCGTCGTCGGTGACCTTGCCGGTGGCTTCCTTCGCCTTGCCCTTGAGGTCTTCGCCCTTGTTCTCGATCTTGTCGTCGAGTCCCATGCGCATCTCCTTCGTCTCGGTGCTGGTGTGGACGATGACGTTCCCGGATGCGACGAGTCCAAACGTTTTCGGGTTGCGGCGTCCCCATCGGGGTGTGAATCTGTAGCCCGGTTGAGCAGCAGCCATGTGACGTCCCCCCAGGAGAGTCCCATGACTGTGACTCCGATCCACGCGACCGCCTTCGAGAAGCTCATCCACGAGTACCTGCCCCTGGCTAGGCATTACGCACTCCAATACCGCGGTCGAGGCGTGGAGATCGAGGAGCTGGAACAGGTCGCGAACCTCGCACTGGTCAAGGCCGCCCACGGATTCGATGCCGACCGCGGAGCCTTCGCGCCCTACGCTGCGGCCACCATCCGGGGCGACATCAAGAAGTTCTTCCGCGACCACGCCTGGTCGGTGCGGCCACCCCGACGCGTCCAGGATCTGCAGGCCGCCATCACGGCCGCGACGGCCACCGCGGTCGGCCGTCCGGATGTCGACGAGCTTGCTCGCAAGCTCGACGTCGAACCCGACGACATCGTCGAGGCGCTGTCGGCCCGCGGGTGCTTCCAGTCGGAGTCGACCGATCGTTCCATCGGTGCAGCTGGACTGACGATCGGCGAGACGCTGATGTGTCGCGATGCCGATCTCGATCTGGTCGACGAGTGGGTGTCGTTCTGCCGGCTGTGCCGCGAACTCACCCTGGCCGAGCGCGAGCTGCTGAGCATGCGATACGTCGAGGAGCTCACCCAGCAAGAGATCGCAGAGCGACTCGGCATCAGCCAGATGCAGGTGTCGCGACGTCTGCGCGCAGTCTTGGACCGGTTGCGGAGCCGAGCCGATGACGAGGACGTGAATCCGCCGGAGGCCGCCTGAGCCGGATCAGGCCTGGCGCTCGGCGATGTTGGCGAGGCGGCGGAGTGCCTCCGCGTTGCGCAAGCGCAGGGACAGCCCTTCGACCGGTGGGGGGATCAGCGAACCGGGGCCGGAGGTGACATCCTCTTCGAGCCGCACGTCGGTGTGATCGCCGTTCGGCGTCAGGGTGATCGCGACCTCGGCCGCACCGACCGGCCAGGCTCGGGCGCGGAGGCGCAGGAACTGCCCGGTCCGCAACTCCAGGACCTCGGTGTGGTCGTTGATCAGTAGCGGCCACAGGCCCACCGAGTGGTGGATCCGGGTTCCCACGTCCGGCCATCCCGGATCGACGCGACGCATCCGCGCAGCGCCCACGACCCACAACGGGTAGAGCCACCCGTCGGAGAGGACCTCCCAGACCCGCTGAGGCGTGGCTCGGATGGTGAGCTCGTTCGTGCTCATGGCTGCTCCCTGGGATCGCGCGTGCCGGCGATGTCGGGCGAGCGTAACCCCGACTCGCGCCCTCCGCGCGCTGACCAAGAGCGCGTTTGGGGCGATGGATCGCAGGGTACGAACAGGACGTGCTGACCCCGAAGCCCCGCGGATCCCTCAGTGACGCGCTGTTCGAAGCCATGCGCACCAACCCGTCATCGTGGGACGGCGTGCTCGACACCGAGCCCGACCGCGATGACGATGCCCAGATCGCCCTCTGGGCGCTCTACGAGCTTCACTATCGCGGGTTCGAGGACGTCCACGACGCGTTGGAGTGGCAGCCAGAGCTCATGCGACTGAGGCGTGACCTGGAGCGACCGTTCGAACTGAAGTTGCGTGCGCGGTTCGAGGCTCCGGAGATCACATCGCCGTTCGCGGAGTCCTTCTTCGACTATGTCGCCAGCCATGACGGACGCTCGCTGGCATCGTTCGTGCAGCGTGACGCCGATGCCGACCAGGTTCGGGAGCTGCTGTCGGTGCGGTCGATCTACCACCTGAAGGAGTCCGACCCGAGCGCGTGGCTCGTGCCGCGGCTGGCGGTCGAGCCCCAGGCCGCGCTGATGGAGCTGCAGTACGACGAGTACGGCGCGGGCGACCCGAATCGGCTGCACGCGCACCTGTTCGCCCGCGGACTCGAGGCGTGCGGACTGAGGTCGGAGCACGGCTCCTACATCGACGACGTGCCGTGCGAGGTGCTCGAGCAGAACAACGCCATGTCGATGTTCGGGCTACATCGGCGGCTGCGGGGCGCCGCGCTCGGTCACCTCGCCGCGTTCGAGGCGACGAGCTCGCTGCCCTCACGTCGAATGGCTCGAGGTTTGGACCGACTGGGTTTCCCCCAGGAGATGATCGACTACTACGACGAGCACGTCGAAGCGGACGCGGTCCATGAACAGCTTGCCGTGCGCGTCGTGTGCGGAGCACTGCTCGACGCCGAGCCAGCACTGATTGATGACGTCTTCTTCGGCGCCTTCACCTGCCTCGACCTGGAGGACCGCTTCGCGGGCGCCATGCTGGATGCGTGGGCGGGATGAGCGAGCCGACGTTCGACCACCCGGACGTGGTCCTGTGCCCCGATGGCCCGATGCTGCTGCGCGGTGATCACGTCGTTGAGGACGATGACGGGGTCGCGCACACGACATCCCGACCCGTGAGTGCGGTGTGCCGGTGCGGCAAGACGTCCGCACCGCCGTGGTGCGACGGCACCCACAAAGTCATCCTGGCCCGCGACCACTGAGGCCGCGGGCCAGTCGACTGGTCTACGCGCCTTGACCAGGCCCGCCGACGTCTCCGCGCCACGCCCCGGTCTCGGTTCCGCGTCCCTCGATGAACGACTTGAACCGCTCCAGGTCACCCTTGACGCGACGATCGAGGATGCCGGTCTTGTCCGCGACGTTCTCGACGAAGCCGTCCGGGTCGATGCTCATCTGCACTGTCACCTTCGAAGACTGGTCGTCCAGGCGGTGGAAAGTGACGACACCAGCGTGTTCGGGTCCATCGTCGGACTTCCAGGCCACTCGCTCGTCAGGGTGCTGCTCGGTGATCGTGGCGTCGAACTCGCGAGTCGCCGGACCGACCGACGTCACCCAGTGCAGGTGGGTGTCGTCGATCTGGCGGACCTCGTCGACACCTTCCATGAACTCGGGGAAGGATTCGAACTGCGTCCACTGGTCGTAGGCGGTGGTGACGTCGACGCCGACGTCGATCGACTCGGTGATCGTGCCCATGAATGGGTCCTTTCGGTTGGGGTGTACTGAGTCACGTACCCAGGCAGCCCGTTCTCACGCGCCTCGCTGGATCGCGCCGACATCACGAACATGTAACGGCCTCGTGGCCGGGCCCTCGAGCACGCCACCGTCCGGGGCGAACCGCGATCCGTGGAGCGGGCAGTCCCACGTCTTTTCCGCGTCGTTCCACGACAGCACGCCGCCCAGATGCGTGCAGATCGCGGCAACCGCGCAGGTACGACCCTCGACGGTGGACACCCCGGTCGGCACGAGGCCCGATCGGGCGACGACGCCCTCGCCCTCGGCGGGAGGTGGCGGCTCGCCGGCTCGATCGACGTCGAGGAGCGAGCGCGCTCCGGCCAGGCCGACCTCGGCGTTCATGCGCACGATGTTGAAGGCTCCGCGCGGACGGGTGACCCGTCGGCCCAGCGGCCGCGCCCAGGACGGCTTCTCGCCGAGGATGTCCGCGGTGATGTTGCGGGCCGCGGCCACGCCGTTCGTCATCCCCCACTTGTCGAACCCGGTCGCGAGATGGATGTGCCCGCCGCCCCGAGGCAGATGGCCGACGTACGGGATGCCGTCGTGTGATCGGTAGTCCTGCGCCGACCAGGCATGTGTCTCGACCGTGCCGGGGAAGTGCAGCGTGGTCCATGCCCGGAGGTCGTCGAGGTGCTCGAGCTCGGATACCGCCCGGCCCACAGCGTGGCCGTTGCCGCCGACCAGTAGTCGTCGAGTGCTCCCGAGGCCGGGTGCATCGCGGATCGAGCGCACCGGCGATCCGGCGGACAGGAACATCCCGTCGGGGACCTCCGGGATGTCGAAGGCAAGAACGTACGAGCGAAGCGGCTCGACCTTCGCGAAATACAGTCCACGATCGAGGAAGGGCGTCCCAGTTGCCAAGATGACGTCGGCGGACTCCACGGTCGACCCGTCGTCGAGCGTCGCCCGGGGTCGTCCGTGCTTCGAGACCGACACGACCCGCCGGCCCTCGTGCAACAATCCGCCGTGGACGCGCAGCTCGGCGACCAGCGCGTCGAGCACGTCCATCGGGTCGAACTGGGCCTGGTCGGACAACAACGTGCCGCCGTGGAACGGGAACGGGACGTCCAGCTGGTCGACCCATCGCACGTCGAGCCCCACCGTCTGGGCTGCATCGTGCTCGCTCCGCGCGGCGGCTGTCTCGGATGTCGTCGAGGCGTAGGTGACGGCATCACGCGTCTGCACTGGTACGTCGTGGTCGTCGCAGAACTGGAGGAGCCACTGCTGTCCTTCGCGGTTGCCCTCGACATACGCCTCGACCACGGACCTCGACTGGAGCTGGAGCATCCGCGACAGCTTGGTGCCCTGAAGCAAGGACAGCTTCCCGGTGGTGTTTCCGGTGGTCACGGCGCCGACGTGCCGAGCCTCGACGACCGCGACCCGCCGACCTGACCTCGCGAGCAACAACCCTGCGGTCAAGCCGGTCAGGCCCGCGCCGATGACCAGGTCGTCGACGGCGTCGGGGAGCGGGTCGGTGACCGGCGCCGATGGCCGGTCGAGCCACAGCGATGTCATGCGTCACCCGAGACGAGCTGGACCAGCACGCCCAACTCGCCGAAAGGGCGGATCTCCCGAACCAGCAAGGGAGACGTCCTGGCACGGAGATGGTCGCGGACGTGATGGGCCTGGTCGACCGAGCCGAGCTGGAGCACGACTGACCCGCCCACCGCAAGGTGGCCCTCGCATGCCCGGATGCACGACCACGCGACGTCAAGCCCGTCCGGTCCGCCGTCAATCGCGATCGGGGGATCGTCCGGGAACTCGCCGGTGTCTGCGTGCCGCACCCAGGGTGGGTCGGCGATGACGATGTCGAAGCGCTCATCGGCGGCGAGGACGTCGTCGGCGGGTCCTTCGCGCACCTCGAGCTGAGCCCCCAGACCGGTCGCGTCGGCGTTGTAGCGCGCATACTCGCAGGCCGCCGGGTTCACGTCAACGGCGACGAGTCGATCGTCCGGCGAGCGTGACAGCGCCAGGGTCAGGAGACCGATGTGGCCGGCGCCGGCGCAGAGCTCGAGGACGAAGCCCGGGCCGGGAAGGGCGCGCATCAGCTCGGCTGCCCATCGCGACTGGGCAACGGTCCAGGAACGCGGACGGAGCACCCGCTCGTCGAAGGCGATCGGCAGATGGCCGAACACCATCGATTGGGCGGCTGGCTCGATCAGGGGGGTCGTCACCATGCCCGAGACGTACCCACTTCTGTCCCGCGCCATCACGGCGCCGGTTGGCGAAATCGTTTGCTCCGAACGTCGCCGCCCGCACCCGGAGCGACGATGCCCCCGGTTGCGGCCTCTGACCAGCGGTGTGACGCTGGACATCGGTCGAGAAGTGGCTGACGAGTCGATCCGGAATCCGGACACTGGAGGCAGCCCGATGACGACCGCACCAGACGAACCCATCGACCCCGACGACCCGGTCGCACCAGACGACCCGGAGCCTGCGGAGGCACCAGACCCCGTCCACGAACCTGACCACGAGCCACGGTTCGAGCCTGACGGTGACTCATGAGCGATCAAGCCTTCCCAGCGCAGCAGCAGGAGCCGCCCGGCCTGACCGATGAGATGCAGCCTCGACCCGACCATGGCGAGGAGTCGTACGAAGGTCACGGGCGTCTCGAGGGCAAGAAGGCTCTCGTCACTGGCGGCGACTCCGGCATCGGACGCGCCATTGCGCTGGCGTTCGCTCGTGAGGGTGCGGACGTCGCCTTCACCTTCATGACCGAGGAGAAGGCCGACGCCGAGGGGACCATCGAGCTGATCGAGGCGGCCGGTCGCACGAGTGTCGCCATCGAGGCCGACCTGCGCGAGCGCGAGGCATGTGACCGGGTCGTTGACGACTCAGTCGACGGACTGAGCGGCCTCGACATCTTGGTCAACAACGCGGGGTTCCAAATGGCTCGAGACGATGGTCTCGACGAGATCGACGACCAGCGACTCGACCGGGTCTTCAAGACCAACCTGTACGCGCTGTTCTGGGTGACGCGGGCGGCTCTGTCGCACCTGCGGGAGTCCCGCGGCTGCATCATCAACAACTCGTCGATCCAGGCCTACGAGCCGTCGGTGTCGTTTCTTGACTACGCCGCTACCAAGGCGGCCATCAACAACGTCACCGTGAACCTGGCTGCGGAGCTTGGGCCCGACGGCATCCGAGTCAACGCGGTGGCACCAGGACCGATCTGGACGCCTTTGCAACCGTCCACTCAGCCGGTGGAGAAGGTCCGGAAGTTCGGGGCGGACACGCCGCTCGGACGCGCCGGTCAGCCCGCCGAGGTCGCGCCGGCGTTCGTGTTCCTCGCGTCCGAACGCGACGCGAGCTATGTGTCCGGCACCGTGCTGGGCGTCACCGGCGGCAAACCGGTGTTCTGAGGGAAGGACTGAACCATGCCGGGCGAGAAGAACCGCAGCCTGAAGAACCCTGACCTGTACGAAGACCTCCGTGAGGACGGGGCGTCGAAGGAGAAGGCCGCGCGCATCTCCAACGCCGCTGCGAACGAAGGCGCGGAAGCCATCGGTCGCAAGGGTGGCGAGGCCGGCTCGTACGAGGACTGGACCGTCGACGAGCTGAAGGATCGCGCCAAGCAGCTCGGCATCGAGGGCTACTCGGACAGGGACAAGGACGAGCTCGTCGATCTGCTCAGAAACCACTGACATGCGAACCGTCGGCGTCGAGGAGGAGCTGCTCCTGGTCGATGCCGAGAGCGGCCGCCCACGATCGGTGGCCGGGCGGATCCTGGAGAACATCGCAAACAGGGGCGGGACGAGAGCCGACGACGCCTCCGGCGGCTCGCTGACGCAGGAGTTCAAGGAGCAGCAGCTCGAGACGGACACGGCGCCGCACGAGCAGATGGAGGAGCTCGGCGCGGAGATCAGGGACTGGCGCGACAGGGCCAGCGCAGCCGCCCTCGAAAACGGTGCGCGGGTCGTCGCCTCGGGCACCTCGCCGCTGCCGGTGGAGCCTACCCAGGTCCGTGACCCACGTTTCGAGCGGATGGCCGAACATGTCGGTCTCACCGCCGATGAACAGATGACATGCGCCTGCCACGTGCACGTGGCGATCGACTCCGACGACGAGGGTGTCGGCGTCCTCGATCGCCTCCGGGTGTGGTTGCCGACCTTGCTCGCGATCAGTGCAAACTCGCCGTTCTGGCAGGGCAAGGACACCAGCTACGCAAGCTTCCGGTCACAGGTGATCATCAGATGGTGCGCGGTCGGACCGAACGACCTCATCGGCTCCGCCAAGGCGTATCACGACCTGATCGACGCAATGATCTCGTCCGGGGTGCTGTTCGACGAGGGGATGTTCTACTTCGACGCGCGCTTGTCCAGCCACAGCCCGACGGTGGAGATCCGGATCGCTGACGTGTGCCTTGAGGTGGAGGACGCGGTGCTCGTTGCCGCCCTGTGCCGAGCCTTGGTCGACACGGCTGCGCGAGCATGGCAGTCCGACGAACCGCCTCCGGGCGTCCCGACTCCGTTGATCAGGATCGCGACCTGGCAGGCCGGGCGACATGGCCTCGAGGGTGAGCTGCTCAACCCCGAGACGTTCCGGCCGGAGCCGGTCCGCGCGACCATCCGCCAGCTCGTCGACCATGTCCGTGACGCCCTCCGAGAGAACGGTGACGAAGATCTCGTCGAACGGCGGCTCGCCATCCTGCTGGAGCGGGGCAACGGCGCCATGCGTCAGCGCGCGGTGCTGGAGAAGACCGGTCAGCTGGCGGATGTCGTGGCCGACCTCGCCCGCGTCACCGCCGGCCAGGGTGATTGATCTCAGCGCTGGACGGGTACGGATCAGGCAGGTCGAGAGCGGGAGGACATCATGCCGGGTGGCAAGAAGGCCAACGTGAAGAACGAGAAGCAGTACGAGGCCCTCAGGGACAAGGGCATGTCGAAGGAGCGGGCGGCGAAGATCGCCAACTCGCCCGGGGCGTCCAAGCGTGGCGGCAAGAGCAGCGGCAAGGGCGGCGACAGCAGCCAGGGCGGCACGACCGCGCAGAAGAAGAAGGCCGGACGCAAGGGCGGGAAGGCCAGCAGCTGATCCGCCTCGCCGGTGCGCCGCGCCCGTAGGCTCACACCATGGCGACGCCGGCCGAGGAGATCGAGGTCGAGGACAAGGTCGTCCGCGTCACCAACCCGGACCGGGTGTACTTTCCCGAGCGCGGCTGGACGAAGCTCGACCTCGTCGAGTACTACCTCGCCGTTGGTGACGGCATCGTCAACGCGCTCTACGAGCGGCCATGCATGTTGCACCGGTTCCCGAAGGGCCTGGCCGGCGACAAGGTGCACCAGAAGCGGGTGCCCGCCGGAGCGCCGCCGTGGCTGGAGACCGTGCGGCTGCACTTCCCGCGGTTCGATCGTGACGCCGACGAGCTGTGCGTCACCGAGCTGGCTGCAGTGATCTGGGCCGTGCAGATGTCGACGGTCGAGTTCCATCCGTGGAACAGCCGTCGTGCCGACACCGAGAAGCCCGATGAGTGGCGCATCGACCTCGATCCCGGTCCGGAGTGCGACTTCGCCACGGTGCAGCGCGTCGCCCACGTGGCGCACGAGGTGCTCGACGAGCTGGGCGCGGTCGGCTGGCCCAAGACGTCGGGCGGTTCCGGCATGCACATCTATGTCCGCATCCCGCCGGACCACGGGTTCAAGGAGGTGCGCCGCGGTGCCCTCGCGTTCGCGCGGGAGGTGGAGCGCCGCTCACCGGACGTCACCACGGCGTGGTGGCGCAAGGACCGCGACCCGTCCGAGCTGTTCGTCGACTACAACCAGAACGCCCGCGACCACACGATCGCCGCCGCCTACTCGGTGCGCGGCTTCCCGGACGGGCGGGTGTCGACACCGATCACCTGGGACGAGATCGACGACGTCGACCCGCACGACTTCACCCTCGAGACGGTGCCACCACGCTTTGCCGAGCTGGGCGACCTGCACGCCGGCATCGACGACGCCGTGTTCGACATCGCGCCCTTGCTGGAGTGGGCGGACCGCGACGACGTCGAGGTCGACTAGGCAAGCAGGGCCGACACCCCGAGCGCGTGCCGTCCGGACTCGAGGAGTGTCGCCTCCGGGGTGAGCGGGTGGAACTTGATCGCCCGGATGTCCCGATAGGCGCGCTCGACGACCGAGCCGCGGAAGTACGCTGGCCCGCCGGCCACGTCCATCGCGACGTCGCAGACCTCGAGGCCTGCCCGCGCGACCTCGGCCTTGGCCGCCATCACGTCGAGATACGTGGCGTGGGACGGTGCCGGATCGTCCCCGACGGCAGCGAGTGCCCCGTCCAGCGCCCACGACGCAACGCGCAGCGACTGCCGCATCTGGCCGACCTGGCGCTGCACCAACGCGTCGTCGGCCTTGTGCTGGGCGACGTCGAGCGCGGCGGCGTACGCCGCCTCCGCCACGCCGAGGTAGGCGCCGGAGATGATGGTGAACGCGATGCTCGAGATCACCTGAAGCGGCCCGTCGACGACACCGTAGGGGCGGTTCGCCAGAACCTTGTCGTCGGGCACGAACACATCCTCGAGGACGACGTCGTTGCTGGCGGTGCCGCGCATGCCGAGCGTGTCCCAGTTGGTGCCGACCGTCACGCCGTCGGAGGCGAACGGGACGGCCATGTTCAGGACCCGGCGGCCCTGTTCCGGGTCGTCCAGGACGAACATCGTGGACATCACGGCGCCGGCTTCGGACAGGCTGGCGAATCGCTTGTGGCCGGAGACGCGGTAGCCACCGTCGACCTTCACCGCCTCACCGCGAGGGTGCGAGTAGTCGCCGCCGCCGGTCGAGACGATCAGGATCCCGTCGTCGGCGACCTTCCGCAGCGTCGCCTCCGCGCCTGGCAGGCCGCGGCGATAGCGCCAGGCGGTGAACGCCACGACGTGCTGGTGCATGGCTGTGGCCAGGGCGGTGGAGCCGCAATGGTGGCCGAGCTCGCGTTGGAGGGCGGTGAGCTCGGCGATGGACGCGCCCTCGCCGCCGAGCTCGACGGGCACGGCGGCAGCCAGCAACCCGGCATCGCGCAGGGCTTGAAGGGACTCACTCACGATGCTGCCCTCGCTGTCGTGGCGGGCGGCATGTTCGGCGAGCAGCGGGCCAAGGGAGGCCGCGCGCTCGGTGAGGGTCATGGCAGTGGACGCAAGGTCCTTGGGAAAGGGTGTCGTTGTGGTCATGCTCCCAGCGTTCGCCAGGCTCTTGCCGGTAACTAGTCCACGATCGCGACCCAGCTGGTCCAGATTTGTGACTACCCATCACGACTGACGGTGGGACGATGAGGCATGCCCGATTACGGAGACTTCTGTCCCGTCCAGATGGCTGCCGAAGTGGTGGCCGATCGCTGGACCCCGCTGATCATCCGCGAACTGGTGCTCGGGAACACCCGGTTCAACGACATCGCCCGCGGCATGCCGGGCATCTCGCGCTCGCTGCTCGTCCAGCGGCTCCGCCACCTCGAGCGCAAAGGCGTGCTGGAGACCTGGCCGGCTCCAACCGGCCGCGGCAGCGAGTACCACCTCACCCCGGCCGGCAAGGACCTCGAGCAGGTGATCGACAGCCTCGGTCGGTGGGCGATCGAGTGGCTCTTCGACGACCTGCGGCCCCACGACGTTCCGCCGACGACGTTGATGTGGTGGATGCACCGGCGGGTCAACGTCGAGGCGCTGCCGCCGGTACGGACGGTCGTCGAGTTCCGGCACACCGCACCTGACCCGCAGACCATCTGGATGGTCATCGACCGCAGCGAGGTCTCCGTGTGCCTGCAGCACCCGGGCTTCGATGTCGACGTCATCGCCTCCGCCGCGACTGGTACCTTCTCCGACGTCTTCGGGGGCTACTGCACCTGGCGTGAGGCGGTCGACGCCGGCCGAATCGAGGTCGCGGGCCCGCCGCGTCTCCTGTCCGCGCTTCCTCGTTGGTTCCTGTGGAGTCCCTGGGCCGACGTGACCCGTGAGCGCGCGGATCGGGTGGCCGCCAGTTGACGCGAGGCCGAGGGACTGCAGTCGCCTCGTGACCCGATGGCGGGTCCATCGTTGGACAGGCGTGCCAGTTCTTCGTCGCGGCAGCCTTGCGGCCATGGCTCTCGTGCTCGCGAGTGCCGGGTCGGCGGCGGCCGTGCCGATCCCCGGCGACCCGGTGCCGCCTCGTGGCCCGGCCTTCATCGGCAGCCCGGCGTCGCCGAACCCGGTGACGGCGCCGTTGCCGCCCCAGCACCCGTTCCTGGCGCCCGATCCCGGCAACAACATCCACAACGACGCCTACATGACCGACACGTATCCGGGTCCCGGCCCGCTGGGCGTGAACCCCACCGTCACGTCGACGCTGCAGGTCGCCGAGTGCGCGAGCCTCACCTTCGACCGGCGCGGCCGTCTGGAGACCGTCTGTGTCGGTGCGACCCGACCCACGCTCAAGCTGTTCGACCCCACGTCTCTCCAGCAGATCGCTTCGTACGCCCTGCCGCCCCGACCGGTCGGTCTCAATCTTTTCACCGACTTCTCCGGAGGCGGCTACTTCTATCTCGACGACCAGGACCGCGCCATCATCCCGACCGGCACCCGGCACATCCAGGTGGTGGGCCAGAACTCCGCCGGCACGGGCTTCGTCCGCGAGCGCGACTACGACCTGACCCGGTCGATGGCACCCAAGGACAAGATCGTCTCAGCACTCCCGGCGTGGTCGGGCGAGATCGTCTTCGTCACCGAGCAGGGCGTCGTGGGCGCGATCGACCAGGCGAGCGGTGCCACCCAGGTAGTTCCGCTGGGCGAGACCATCACCAACTCCTTCGCCGTCGACGAGACCGGCGGCATCTACCTCGTCACCACCAAGGCGATCTACCGCCTCGACCTCTCCGACGGTGGCGCGCCAGAAGTGACCTGGCATGAGGAGTACGCCAACAGTGGCGTCGCCAAGCCGGGCCAGACCTCACCCGGGTCGGGCACGACGCCGACGCTCGTGCGCCAGGACTGGGTGGCCATCACCGACAACGCCGACCCGATGAACATCGTCGTCTACCGCCGCGGCGCGGACGTGACCGGCGATCGCGAGGTGTGCAGCGTTCCGGTGTTCGAGCAAGGCGCGGGCGCCACCGACAACTCCCTCATTGCAGTCGACCGGGCTCTGGTCGTCACCAACAACTACGGCTACCGCGGGCCGGTCAAGTCGATCGGCGGCAGCATCACCACACCCGGCATCGACCGTGTCGACATCGACGCCGACGGCAATGGCTGCCACGTCGTCTGGCAGAACCGGACGGAGCGTTCGCCATCGGCGGTCGCCAAGGCATCGCTGGCGAATGGACTCGTCTACATCGTCAGCCGGGAGCGCAAGGGCATCTCCGATTCGTGGTTCCTCACTGCGCTCGACTTCCGCACCGGCGAGGCGGTGTTCAAGCAGCGTTACGGCACCGGGTTCGGCAACAACGTCAACTACGCGCCGATCAGCCTCGGGCCGGACGGCGCCGCGTACGTCGGGGTGCTCGGCGGCCTGGTGCGAATCGCGGACCGACCGTAGGAGTCAGTCCGGCGGTGCCGTCGCGGCGGTGACCAGCGCGGTGAACAGGCCCGCGTCGGGTTGCGTCTCCGGGTGCCATTGCACGGCGAGCCAGAACGGGCGATCCGGGTCCTCGATGGCCTCGAGGGTGCCGTCGCTCGCGTGCGCGGCCGGGATGAGGCCCGGATGATCGAGCACGGACTGGTGGTGGTGGCAGCGCACTGACGGGCCGGTGACCAGGATCTTCTCCAGCTGGGTGCCCTCGACGAGGGCGATGTCGACGTCGCCGTACACGTCGCCGCCCGGCGAGTGGCTCTCGTTGCCGAGGGTGTCGGGAACGTGCTGGTCGAGATGACCGCCCGCGTGTACGGCCATCACTTGCATCCCGCGACAGATGCCCAGCACCGGGATCCCCGACTCGCGAGCGGCGTCGAGCAGCCCGAGCTCCCAGGCGTCGCGGTCCTCGCGCCACTCCGCGGTTCGCTCGTGCGGCACCTCGGTGTAGCGCTTGGGGTCGACGTCGGCGCCACCCGCGATGACCAGCCCATCCAGCCGCGCGACGACGTCGTACGCGTCGTGCTCCGGGTCACCGGTCGGTGGCAGTAGCACGGCAATGCCGCCGGCCACCTCGATCGACCGCGCGTAGGCGGCCGGAAGAAGGTCGGCCTGGTCGTCCCAGACGCCCCACCGCGACTGCTCGCGGTAGGTGGTGATGCCGATCAGGGGTTTCACAGTGCCGGACTCATAGGGGCGTGACGTAGGCCCCGGAGATGCCGCCGTCGACGAGGAACGTCGAGGCGGTGATGAAGCTCGACTCGTCGGACGCGAGGAACAGCACCGCGTTCGCCATCTCCTCGGGCTCGCCGAACCGGCCCATCGGCACGTGGACGAGGCGGCGTGCCGCCCGCTCGGGGTCGCTGGCGAACAGGTCTTGTAGCAGTGGCGTGTTGACCGGTCCGGGGCACAGGGCGTTGACCCGCACGCCGTCGCGGGCGAACTGCACGCCCAGCTCGCGCGACATCGACAGCACGCCGCCCTTTGACGCCGAGTACGAGATCTGTGAGGTGGCCGCGCCCATCACCGCGACGAACGAGGCGGTGTTGATGATCGAGCCCTTCTTCTGGTCGAGCATGTACGGCAGCGCGGCCTTGCAGCACAGGTAGACGCTGGTGAGGTTGACTTCCTGCACCCTGCGCCAGGCCTCGAGCTCCGTGGTCAGGATCGAGTCGTCTTCCGGCGGCGAGATGCCGGCGTTGTTGAACGCCACGTCCACCGACCCGTAGGTCGTCTTGGCGGTGGCGAACAACGCATCGACCTGCTCCTTGTCGGTGACGTTCGTGTGCACGTAGGTGCCGCCGAGCTCCTCGGCCAGGCCGGGGCCGCGGCTGTCGTCGAGGTCGCCGATGACGACCTTGGCGCCCTCCTCGACGAATCGGCGAGCAGTGGCCAGCCCGATGCCCGAGCAGCCGCCGGTCACCACCGCGGTCTTTCCTTCCAGACGTCCGGTCATGGGTTCCTAGCTTTCGTGAGAGATGAAGACGTTCTTGACGTCGGTGAACGAGTGGGGCGCGTCCGGTCCGAGCTCGCGGCCGAGCCCGGACTGCTTGAAGCCGCCGAACGGAGTCCAGTAGCGCACCGAGGAGTGCGTGTTGACGCTGAGGTTGCCGGCCTCGACCCCGCGCGAGACGCGCAGGGCTCGTCCGACGTCGCGGGTGTAGATCGAGCCGGACAGGCCGAACTCGGTGTCGTTGGCGAGGTGCACGGCCTCGGCCTCGTCGCGGAACGGCATCACCGCCACGACCGGCCCGAACACCTCCTCGCGCCAGATCCGCTGGTCGGGCGAATCGGTCAGCACCACGGTCGGCGGGAACCAGAAGCCCGTGCCGGACGGAGCGCTGCCGGTGAAGGCGACGTCGACTTCGTCCACGAAGCCCTGGACCGTGGTGCGCTGCTCGGCCGAGATGAGCGGCCCCATCTCGCTCGACTTGTCGGCGGGATCGAGGACCTTGATGCCCTTGACCGCCGGCTCCAGCAGCGAGACGAACTCGTCGTACGCCGACTGCTCGACGAGGATGCGCGACCGGGCGCAGCAGTCCTGGCCGGCGTTGTCGAACACCGCCATCGGCGCCGCGGCCGCGGCCTGGGCGAGGTCGGCGTCGGCGAACACGATGTTGGCGCTCTTGCCCCCGAGCTCGAGCGTCACCCGTTTCACCTGGTCGGCGCAGCCGGCCATGATCCGCTTGCCGACCTCGGTGGAGCCGGTGAAGCAGACCTTGCGGACGGCTGGATGGGTGACGAAGCGCTCGCCCACGACCGACCCCTTGCCCGGGATCACGGTGAACACGCCCTCGGGCAGTCCCGCCTCCCGGCCGAGCTCCCCGAGACGTATCGCCGTCAACGGCGTGAGCTCGGCCGGCTTGAGGACGACGGTGTTGCCGGCAGCCAGCGCGGGACCGAAGCCCCATCCGGCGATTGGCATCGGGAAGTTCCACGGCACGATGATGCCGACGACCCCGAGCGGCTCGTGGAACGTGACGTTGATGCCGCCCGCAACCGGGATCTGGTGCCCGGTCAGGCGCTCCGGGGCGGCCGAGTAGTAGTTCAGGACGTCGCGGACGTTGCCGGCCTCCCAGGTGGCGTTGCTCCAGGTGTGCCCGGCGTTGCGAACCTCGAGCTCGGCCAGCTCGTCGATGTGCTCGTCGACCACGACTGCGAAACGTCGCAGCAGGCGGGCCCGCTCACCGGGTGCCAGGTCGCGCCACGCGGGGAACGCCTCGGCGGCTCGTTCGATGGCTGCGTCGGTCTCCTCGACCGATGCCGAGGCGACCTCGGTGACGGTCTCTTCGGTGGCCGGGTTGACGACGACGTGAGTGGTGCTGCTCATGCTCACATCCTCTCGAAGCCGCGGCGCAGCTCCCAATCGGTGACGGCGGCGTCGAACGACGCCAGCTCGACGTCGGCCATGTTGGTGTAGTGGTCGACGACCTCGTCGCCGAACAGCTGGCGGGCGAGCGCCGAGCCGTGCCAGGCGTCGCGGGCCTCCCGCAGCGTCGCCGGCACGTGCTCCTTGTCCGAGGTGTAGGCGTTGCCGGTGAGCGGCTCCTCGAGCGTCAGCTTCTGGTCGATGCCGTGCAGCCCGCCGGCCAGCATGGCCGCGAGGGCGAGGTACGGGTTGACGTCGCCGCCGGGCAGCCGGTTCTCCATCCGGGCACTCGGACCGTGGCCGACGAGTCGAACGGAGCAGGTGCGGTTGTCATTGCCCCAGGCGATGGCCGTCGGGGCGAACGACCCGGCCGCGAATCGCTTGTAGGAGTTCACGTTGGGCGCGTACATCAGCGTGAAGTCGCGCATCGTCGCCAGCACACCGGCGATGAACTGGTCGTACGTCGCCGTCCGGCCACCGGCCTTGTCGTCCCAGAACACGATGCTGTCGTCGTTGCCACGGAGCGACAGGTGGATGTGGCAGGAGTTGCCCTCGCGCTCGTTGTACTTCGACATGAACGTCAACGACTTGCCGTGCTGGGCGGCGATCTCCTTCGCAGACGTCTTGTAGACGCTGTGGTTGTCGGCCGTCACGAGGGCCTCGTCGTAGAGGAAGCCGATCTCGTGCTGGCCGAAGTTGCACTCGCCCTTGGCGCTCTCCACCCGCATCCCGGCGTCGTACATGTGGTTGCGGATGTCGCGCAGGATCGGCTCGACCCGGCTGGTGCCGAGGATCGAGTAGTCGATGTTGTACTGGTTCGCGGGGGTCATGTCGCGGTAGTCGGAAGCCCAGGCATGCTCGTAGGTCGTGTCGAAGAGGATGAACTCCAGCTCGGTGCCTGACAGGGCCGCGAACCCAGCGTCGGCAGCCTTGGCGAGCTGCTTCTTCAGGATGCTCCGGGGCGACTGCACGACCGGCTCATGGTCGAGCCACACCAGGTCGCACTGGATCATCGCGGTCGCGGGCTGGTGCGTCAGCAGCCGGATCGTGTCGAAGTCCAGGGCGAACTCCATGTCGCCGTAGCCCTTCTCCCACGACGACATCGCATATCCGTCGACCGTGTTCATGTCGATGTCGACGCTGAGCAGGTAGTTGCAGCCCTCGGTGCCGTGGTCGATCACCACGTCGACGAAGTACTGCGCGTGCAGGCGCTTGCCCTGCAACCGGCCCTGCATGTCGGTGAACGCGACGATCACGGTGTCGACCGTCCCCTCCTCGATCAGGGCCGTGAGCTGGTCGATCGTCAGCAAGCGGGGGTGGCGTGTGGTCATGAGAGTCCCTCTCTCTTCGGGTCGTAAGGCGCCTTCAGTGAGACGCGCACGGGGACGAGCTCGCCACCGACGTCGATCTCGTACGTGCCGGCTTTGACATGGTCGGGTGACGCGACCTGGCCGTCCGGTGCTCGGACGTAGGCCAGCCCCACGCTTGCGCCCAGCGTCTCGCCCCAGGCGGCCGATGTCACCTGTCCAGCGGCGATGCCGTCGCGGCGCAGCAGCTCGCCGCCCCAGGGCATCGCGTCCGGGTCCTCGCAGACGAACGAGACCAGCCGTCGGCCGGGTCCGTCGGCGCGTGCCTTCTCGACCGCGGTGCGGCCGAGGAAGTCGATGTCGGTCTTGAGCTTGCAGGCGAACAGCAGACCGGCCTCGACCGGGTTGAAGTCGGGTGTCAGCTCGCGGCCGAACGCGCGGTAGCCCTTCTCCAGCCGGAGCGACTCGATCGCGTAGTAGCCGGCGTTGACGACGCCGTGGTCGGCGCCGGCCTGCATCAGCGCGTCGTACACGACGAGCGCGGACTGGGTCGGGACGTACAGCTCCCAGCCGAGCTCGCCGACGTACGTGATGCGGGTGGCGCGAACGGTGGCGCCGGCCAGGCTGATCTCGCGGCTGGTGCCGAACGGGAATCCGTCATCGGTCATGTCGGCGTCGGTCAGACTCGACAGCAGCTCGCGCGAGCTCGGGCCCATCACGCCATAGACGGCGTAGTCGTCCGTGACGTCAGCGACGCCGACCATGAGCCCGTCGGGGATGTTCCGGCGGATCCAGTCCTGGTCGCGCTCGGTGGTCGCTGAGCTGCTGACCAGGAAGAACTCGTGGTCATCGACTCGCGTGACCGTGAGGTCGGACTCGTAGGTGCCGCGCGCATTCAGGAGACCGGTGTAGACGGTGTGGCCAGCCGCGGACGCGACGTCGTTGGTGCAGATCCACTGCAGCGCGGCCTCGGCGTCGGCGCCGGTGACCCGGTACTTCGAGAACGACGTCTGGTCGAACACCGCAACCGTGGAGCGGGTGGCGCGCTGCTCGGCGGCAACCCAGGGGAACCAGTTCTGCCGGTCCCAGGAGTACTCGATCGTCGGGTCCTCGCCCGGGGGAGCGAAGAAGTTGGCGCGCTCCCAACCCATCTTGCTGCCGAATCCCGCGTTGGCCTCGGCCAGCCGTTCGTAGGTGGGAGAGGTGCGCAGGGGCCGGGCCGTCTCGAACTCGCGGTTGGGCCACGGGATGGCGTAGTGGAGCCCGAGCACCTCGCCGACCCGTGCCCGCAGCCATGCGTGGTCCCCGTGGAACGGAGCGAAGCGTCGGATGTCGACGGCAAGCAGGTCGAGGCTGGGCTCGCCATCGATGATCCACTCAGCGAGCGCCCGTCCGGCGCCGCCCGCTGTCGCGATGCCGACCGAGTTGAATCCGGCGCCGACGAAGAACCCCCGCACCTCCGGCGCCTCACCGAGGATGAACTGGTTGTCAGGGGTGAAGCTCTCCGGCCCGTTGTAGAACTTGCGGATGCCGGTCTCGCGGAGCACCGGGAGGCGCTCGAGAGCGCTGTCCATGAGGACCGAGAAGTGTTCCCAGTCCTCGTCGAGCAGCTGGAACTGGAACGGGTCCGGTATCTGGTCCGGGGCCACCCATGGCTTCGCCTCCGGCTCGAACCCGCCGACGACGAGTCCGCCCACCTCCTCCTTGAAGTAGGTGTACCCGTCCGGGTCTCGCAGGATCGGCAGATCCGGGTGGATGCCGTCGATCTGGTCGGTCACGACGTAGAAGTGCTCGGCGGAGTGCAAAGGGACCGTCACATCGATACGGGCGGCCAGGTCGTTGGCCCACTGACCGGCGCAGTTGACGACGATCTCGGCTTCCACGTCGCCGTGACTGGTGGACACCCCCGCGACCGCATCGTCCTCGGTGAGGACGTCGAAGATCCGGACGTGCTCGACCACTCGTGCCCCGCGTTGGCGGGCGCCCTTCGCCAGCGCCATCGTGAGGTCGGTCGGGTTCGCCTTGCCGTCGCCGGGCAACCAGATCGCACCGACGAGGTCGTCGGTCGACATCAACGGCCATCGTTTGCCGGCTTCTGCCGCCGTGAGGATCTCGCACTCCAGATCGAACGCTTCCGCGGTCGCGGCCGTGCGACGAAGCTGAGTCATCCGTTCCTCGGAGCGCGCCACCGTGAGTCCGCCGCATTGCTTGAACCCGGCGCTCAGCCCGGTCTCGTCCTCGAGGCGTGCGTACAGATCGGTCGAGTACTGCACCAGGCGAGTGCCGCTCTCGGTAGCCCGGAGCTGGCCGACCAGCCCGGCGGCGTGCCATGTGGTGCCGCAGGACAGCTCGCCCTGCTCGATGAGCAGGACGTCCGTCTCGCCGGCCAACGTCAGGTGGTACGCGACGCTCGCGCCGATGACGCCACCGCCGACGATGACGATGCGAGCCCGGTCGGGTAGGTCGCTCATGGTCGGACACCTGCCGCCGCGTCGAGCAGGGCCGCGAACGCCGGTGAGCGGAAGTCCGCCGCGGCGGCCTCGAACCGCTCCTGGCCCCAGCCGTGGAAGTCGTAGTCCTCCTGTGACGTCGCGGCCTGGATGTAGCCCCAGAGCGACCACCCGTACCGCGACACCGTGGCCTGGAGCCTCGTGCGAGCGATCAGCTCGGGGGTGGGGTTCCCGGCGTAGGCGGTCACGAGCTCTTCGAGCTGGTCGTTGTCGAGCCCGCACTCGGTCCAGGTGTTGCCGAGCTCGAAGAACGGGTCGTTGTTGCCGGAGTACTCGTAGTCGATCAACCAGAGCTTGTCGCCGTCGTCGACGAAGTTGCCGGCCAGGAGGTCGTTGTTGCACGGCACGGTGGGCCCGGCCTTCACCGCCAGCGCCGCCTTGATGTGCTGGAACTGAGCGTCGAAGTCGCCGTAGTCGCTCGGAAGCGCGAAGCCGAATTCGAAGATCGAGGCCAGGTACCGCGGCTGCCGCGTGAACATGTCGAACTCGCCGACGAACCGCGGCCCACCGTGGAGGGTGCGAATCGCCTCGGCCACCCGCGTCAAAGCGCCCGGCTTCCGCAGGTCCTCGTTCTCGAAGGACCTGCCGTTGATGAAGCCGATCACCAGGACGTCGAGGTCGGGCCTGAACTCCACCACCGGGGCGCCGATCCCAGCCAGCTCCGCGGACTTGGTGTTCGCGTGCTCGGCCTCTCGGTCGATGCCGAGCAGCGTGGTGTCGCTCCGGCTGCACCGCGCCACGAAGACACCCTTCGGCGTCGTGACCTTGAGGTTGAGGTTCGTGAGCCCGCCCGGCAGCTCCACGATCGTGCGCGGCTGGCTGGCCAGGCTCGGGATCTGGTCGAAGAGCTCGTCCAGCTCGCCAGGGCTCATCGACGGAGTGCCCATCACTCGGCTCCAGTGTCCGCGACGAGCTCGGCCGACTCGGCCGTCGAGACGCTCGTGCGCAGGCTGATGCGGGTGCGGTCGGCGCGGTAGCGGTCGTAGGCGTGCTCCACGGCGACACCGGCCACCGTGAACGATGTGCGCGTGACCAGCATCAACGGGGCGCCCGGCGCCACTTCGAGCAGATCGGCGTGCTCGTCAGATGCCAGCGCCGGCTCGAGCCATTCCTGCGCCGTGTGCGGGGCGAGGTCGTAGTCCTTGCGCATGATGGCGTAGATCGAACCGGTGAGCTGCCGCCGATCGAGGCCCTTGAAGAGGTGGCACGGGAGGTAGGTCTCCTCCAAGGCCAGCGGCTCGCGACGAGCCGACCGGACCCGGATGACCTCGAACACCTCCTTGCTGCTCGTCAGCTCCAGCGCGGTGGCGACGGCAGGCTCCGCCCGCTGTCGGCGCACCGAGACGACCCGAGCCCCGGCGCGCACGTTGGCCCGGCGCATCTGTTCGGTGAAGCCCGGCAGACCGGTCAGGTCGATCTTGATCTGCTGCTCGCGGATGAACGTGCCGCCGGCACGGCCGCGCCGCCGCTCGAGTGTGCCGGTTCCCTCCAGCGATCCCAGCGCCTGTCGCAGTGTCATCCTGCTGACGCCGAGCGCGGCGGCCAGCTCCTCCTCGGGCGGCAGCTTGTCGCCCGGGACGAGATGGCCGGCCGCGATACGGCCCCGCAGCCACTGCTCGATGCGCGTGTGAGAGGGCTCGTCGGTCGACCTCGTGAGCTTCGGCTTGCCGCTCAGTGCACGATGGTCGACCGCGAGAACCCTCACCGAACTCAGTCGTCGAGCAGCTCGGCGACCGCAGGGTCGATGTTGTGGATCGGACCCTTGAACCAGTGCTTGGCCGACACGTTCCACCAGATGGTCAGCAGGAGCACGGCGCCGACGGTGACGATCGGGGCGTAGTTGACGAACTTCCAGCTGAAGTCGTCGCTGAACGGGACCGCGCCCGGGACGAACGGCATCATCAGGTAGAGCGAGACGACGACGATCTCGGCCACCGCGATGGGGTTCATCCACTTGTACTTGGAGCCGTTGGTCCAGGCGCCGGCCTCGAACGCATCACCCAACCTCCAGCGCAGCCAGATTGGGATCGCGAACGCGAGATACAGGCCGATGACCGCGATCGAGGTGACGGCGTAGAACGCGATCGGGATGATCAGCGGTTCGGCGGCAGTGCCGATGTTCACCTCGATCAGGGCTGGCAGTGTGACCAGAGCGGCGACGACGGCGACGGCGAGCACCGCGTTTGCGGGCACACGCTTGGCCGTGAGTGCAGACCACCTCTGAGAGCCCGGCACAGCCCGGTCGCGACTGAACGCGAACGTCATCCGGGACGCTGAGGTCAGGCACGAGGTCGCGCAGTAGAACTGCGCCGAAGCTGAGATGAACAAGACCACCGTCGCCCAGTTCGTGCCGAGCGAGCTCGTGAAGATGTATGCGACGCCTCCCGCGCCGACACCGGCGTTGTCGGGCGCCCCGTCGACGTTGGGTACGGCGAAGACCACGGCCAGCAGCAGGATGTATCCGCCCACAAGCGAGTAGAAGATCGAACGCCAGATGCCCTTGGCCGCTCCCATCGACGCCGACTCCGTCTCCTCGGACAGGTGGGCGCAAGCGTCGAATCCGGTGATCGTGTACTGCGTCAGGAGGAAGCCGAACGGGATGACGGCGAAGAAGAAGAAGAGGCTGCTCGAGCTACCGTCCGCGAATCCGGAGTTGTTGAAGCGCTCGGTGAAGACGTAGCTGACCGACTGGTGCTGGTCGGGCACGACCACCAGGATCAGGACAATCGCCGTGGCGCCGACGACGTGCCACCACACCGAGACGTTGTTCATGACGGCCATCAGGTGACTGCTGAAGATGTTCAGCACCGACGCCCCGGCAAGCACTACCAGGAAGATGAGGAACACCCTGGTCAGTGAGTAGTCGCCGGCGTACGACTCCGAGTAGGTGCTGATCGTGAGGTCGATGAATGTCGCGCACCCGTAGGAGACGCCGGCCGTCACGGCGATGAGGCCGATCAGGTTGAGCCACCCGGTGAAGAATCCGGCGGCCGGGCCGCCGAGCTTGGAGGCCCACCAGTAGATGCCGCCCGAGGTCGGGTACGCCGACACAAGCTCGGACATGGTGAAGCCGATGATCAGGATGAAGACGCCGAGGATCGGCCACGACCAGGACATCGAGATCGGGCCGCCGTTGTTCCAGCCCGCGCCGAAGTTGGTGAAGCACCCGGCGAGGATGGAGATGATCGAGAACGAGATCGCGAAGTTCGAGAATCCCGACCAAGAACGGTTGAGGTCTTGCTTGTAACCGAGCTTGGCGAGAAGTTTCTCGTCTTCTGTGAGGTTGTCGATCTGATCGGTCATGGTGCCCGCCGTTTCTCAGAGAAGTTGGTTGGATGCTAGCGCAACGGATCCCAATGCATCTAGACCTTTTCGCCCTACAAATGCTAGACCTGCTGGGGGTCAGACCGCGGAATCCGTTGCATGTCACTGATTCGTCAGTCCCTCATTCCTCGACCACGTCGGACGGCTTCTTGTCCGGGCGGAGACCGCGCCACACGGGGTGCCGCAGGTGGCCGTCGGGCGTCCACTCGCCGTAAGTCACCTCGCCGACGAGTTTCGGGCTCACCCAGCGGGCCTCCCGGGCCACGTCGCGCGGTACGTCCAGGGGCGGCGTCTTGCGCTCGATGGCCTTGAGGCGCGTCGTGAGGTCGACGACCACGCGATCGGTGAAGCCGGTGCCGACCCGGCCGATGTACCGCCAGTCGTCTCCGTCGGGGATGGCGAGCAGCAAGGAGCCCACGCCACCGGACCGGTTGCCCTTGCCCGGACGCCACCCGACGATCACCGCCTCCTGCATCTGCAGGTGCTTGATCTTGAGCCAGGACGACGACCGGGTGCCGCCGCGGTAGCGGCTGTCGCGACGCTTGGCCACCACGCCCTCGAGCTTCAGGTTCCGGCTGGATTCGACCGCGTCGTCGAGCGAGCCGTCGAAGGCCAGCGGCACGCGGAGCGCGGTGCCGTCGTCGAGGTCAAGGTCCGTCAGCACTTGGCGTCGCTCGAGGTAGGTCGCGTTCTTCAGCGGCTCGCCGTCGTGGCTGAGCACGTCGAAGATCAGGTAGTTGATCGGCCTCGTGCCCTGCTGAAGCCGCGAGAACGATGGCGTGCCGTCGGGGCTGAGCGCCACGACCTCGCCGTCGAGCACCGTGTCGGTGAGGTCCTGGGCGGCCAGCGCGTCGGCGACCTCGGGATAGGTGTGGGTCATGTCCTTGCCGGTGCGGCTGAACAGCGTCACGTCCGCTCCGTCGCACACCGCGACGGCGCGGTAGCCGTCCCACTTCATCTCGAACGCCCAGTCGTCCTCGTCGTCGATGTCGGTGACCTTGCCGGCCGTTGCGAGCATTGGGCGCGACCGGCTTGGCCGTCGAGGTCCGCTGCGCGGGCATGATGACCCGCTTCGCCACCTTCTTCGGGGCGTCCTTCGGGTCCATGAGGTGGATGAGCCAGTTCTCGCCGGTACGGATGAGCGCGAACCGCCGCGGCTCACCCAGCCCACCCTTCTTCGTACCCGTGAGCGTGGCAATCACCTCGCCGTCTCGCCATTTCTCCGTCTCGTACGTGCCGGTGTCCCAGATCGTCACCTTGCCGCCGCCATACTCGCCCTTCGGGATCGAGCCCTCGAACGTGCCGTACTCCAAAGGGTGGTCCTCGGTCTGGACGGCGAGGTGGTTCTTCTTGGGGTCGGTGGGCACACCCTTGGGCAGCGCCCACGAGACGAGGACACCGTCCCGTTCCAGCCGGAAGTCCCAGTGCAGCCGTCGCGCGTGGTGCTCCTGTATGACGAAGGAGTTGCCGTCCCCTGGCAGGTCGACGCTGTCGGGAACGGGCTCGGGGGTCTTGGCGGCGTCACGCTTGGACCGGTAGATGGTCAGCTTGTCGAGGGTCGGCGCCTCGCTGCCACTCTCGCGAGCGAGTGGCTTGAGGGGGTCGTCCCGTCGCTTCATCCGAGCCAGCACCTCGTCGAAGGTGAGGTGCCGCAGGTCGGGGTCGTTCAGCTCCCGCCACGTGCGTGGCACGGCGACGGTCGGGTGCTCGCGACCACGTAGCGAGTACGGCGCGATCGTCGTCTTGTTGGCGTTGTTCTGGCTCCAGTCGGCGAGCACCTTGCCGCCGCGGAGCGCCTTCTGCTGGGTGGCGACGACGAGGTCGGGCAGCTCGCTCTGCAGCACCGAGGCGAACTCCTTGGCGAACCGGTTGACGTACTCGGCGTCGTGGCTGCCGTCGAGGCCGGCGTAGAGATGTAGGCCCTTGCTGCCACTCGTCACCGGGAACGCCTCGAGGCCCAGGTTCTTGAGCAGCTTCTTCGCGTGCTTGGCGACCTCGACGCACTCGGGGAGGCCTGCGCCGGGGCCGGGATCGAGGTCGAGCACGAACCGATCGGGGTTGAGGTGGGCGCCGCGGGGACCGAGCCGCCACTGCGGCACGTGGATCTCGAGGGCGGCCATCTGCCCGAGCCAGGCAAGCACGGCGACGCCGTCGATCACGACGTAGTTGTTGCGGCTGGTGCGGTGCTGGATCGACGCGCGGCGGATCCAGCTCGGCGCGGAGTCCGGCAGGTTCTTCTCGAAGAACACCTCGCCGGGCTTGCGGTCGGTGCCGACCCCGTTTACCCATCGTTTCCGCGTGGCCGGCCGGTCGACCACGTGCGGGAGGATGTACGGCGCGATTTCGACGTAGTAAGCGATCACCTCAGCCTTGGTCGTGCCGGTGGCCGGGTAGATGACCTTGTCGGGGTTGGTCAGACGCAGGCGATGACCTCCGATGGAGACGGTCTCACCGGAGGATCGGGCCACGACTAGGCGCCCTTACGGGCCTTCTTCTTGGCGGGGGCTTTCGACGCCGACGACTTCGAGGCGGTCTTCTTCTTCTTGCTCTTCTCGACGCTGCGTTGAAGGGCGTCCATCAGGTCGATGACCTCGGCCTGCTCGCCATCGTCGGGCTGCTCGCCGAACGTGGCGGCGGTGTCGAGGGCGTCACCCTGTTCGAGCTTCGCCTCGACGAGCGTGCGCAGCTGCTCCTGGTAGTCGTCGCTGAACTGGCTCGCGTCGAAGTCCGCGGCGAGCGAGTCGACCAGCTGGGAAGCCATGTCGCGCTCCTTCTGGCTGATCCGGGGCACCTCGTCGAGCACGTCGAAGTCGGCCTCGCGCACTTCGTCGTCCCAGAGCATCGTCTGCAGCACCAGCGCCTTGTCCTTGACGCGGAGCACGGCGAGCCGGGTCTTCTGGCGGAGTGCGAACTGCACGACCGCGGCCCGATCGGTCTCCTCCAGCGCCCGTCGGAGCAACGTGTACGGCTTGAGCGCGGTGGCGTCCGGCTCGAGGTAGTAGGCCTTGTCGAGGCGGATGGGATCGATCTGGTCGGCCGGCACGAACTCCACCACATCGATCTCGTGGTTGCTCTCGGCGGGCAGCGACTTCAGCTCCTCCTCGGTGAGCACGACGGTGTTGGTGCCGTCGTCGTAGGCCTTGGTGATGTCCTCGTAGGCGACGACCTTGCCGCACACCTCGCACTTGCGTTGGTATCGGATGCGTCCACCGTCCTTCTCGTGCACCTGGTGCAGAGACACGTCGTGGCTCTCGGTGGCGCTGTAGACCTTCACCGGCACGTTGACCAGCCCGAAACTGATCGAGCCCTTCCAGATGGATCGCATGGGCTCAAGTGAATCGCAGGGCTGTGTCACGCGCCACCTTTTCGAGGCATGGTCATTGACGATGACCGCGCGATCAGGACAGATTGGTCCCCAGCCCAGCGGAGGACAGCGATGACCGGGACGACGAATGATGCGCCGGCCATCTCGCTGCGGAGTCTGAGCAAGCACTTCGGTGACGTGAAGGCGGTCGATGGGGTCGACCTCGACATTGCCGACGGCGAGTTCTTCTCGATGCTCGGACCGTCCGGGTCCGGAAAGACGACCGTGCTGAGGCTCATCGCCGGCTTCGAACGCGTCACCGAGGGCACCGTCACCCTCGGGGGCGAGGACGTCACGTCGCGCGCGCCGTTCGATCGCGACGTCAACACGGTGTTCCAGGACTACGCCCTGTTCCCGCACATGTCCGTGCTCGACAACGTCGCGTACGGGCTGCGGGTCCGGGGGACGGGCAAGGCGGAACGGCATCGTCAGGCCGAGGAGGCGCTCGCCACCGTCCAGCTCGACGGCTATGGCAAGCGCCGCCCCGGTCAGCTCTCGGGTGGCCAGCGGCAGCGCGTCGCGCTGGCCCGCTCGATCATCGTCCGGCCCAAGGTGCTGCTGCTCGACGAGCCGCTCGGCGCCCTCGACCTCAAGCTGCGCGAGCAGATGCAGGTCGAGCTCAAGGAGCTGCAGCGTGAGCTGGGCATCACCTTCGTGTTCGTCACCCACGACCAGGAGGAAGCCCTCACGCTCAGCGACCGTATCGCGGTGTTCAGCGAGGGCAAGATCGTGCAGCTCGGGACGCCGAGGGAGGTCTACGAGCAGCCGACGTCGTCCTACGTCGCCTCCTTCGTCGGCACCTCGAACATCTTCGGGGACGACGTGTCGTCCCGCCTCTTCGGCCGGTCCGGCACGCATGCGCTCCGCCCCGAGAAGGTGACGCTGCGGTCGGCGTCGTCGAGTACCGAGACCGGTGTGACGGAGGGCGTCGTGCGTGCATCCGGCGTCATCATCGAGTCCATCTACCTCGGCACCGGTCACCGCCTGCACGTGCGGCTCGACGAAGGCACCGAGCTGGTCGTGCTCGAGCAGAGCACCGGATCAGAAGCGCCGCAGGAGCAGCGCGGCGAGCACGTGGTGGCGAGCTGGTCGATGAACGACCTCGTCACGGTCACTTGACTTCCCAAACAACCATTCCCACCGAGAAGGAGAACCACAGATGAGAACGAGAACCCTCAGAAGGCGCCGAGCGCTTCGGCCGTTCGCGGCCGTCGCCTTCGCGTCCATCATCATCCTCACCGCCTGCGGTGGCGGAGATTCCGACACCTCGAGCGGGCCGCCCGAAAAAGCTCGGCGAGAACGAGAGCAAGGTCTCGCTTCTGTCGTGGGCGGGTTACGTCGAGGACGGCAGCAACGACCCCGAGGTCGACTGGGTCACGCCGTTCGAGAAGGACACCGGCTGCCAGGTCACCAACAAGGTTTACGGCACGTCCGACGAGGCGTTCAACCTCGCCAAGACCGGCGACTACGACGCCATCGTGGCATCAGGAGACCTCACCGCCCGCATGGTCGCGTCCAAGGAAGCTGTCGAGGTCGACACCGAACTGATCCCGAACTACGAGAAGGTCTTCGACTTCCTCAAGGACCAGGAGTGGAACACGTTCGATGGCAAGCACTACGGCGTCCCGCACGGCTACGGCGCCAACTTGCTGATGTACAACGCCGACGAAGTGAAGCCGGCTCCCACGTCGTGGAAGGCCGTGTTCGGTGACGCGTCGAAGTACAAGGGCAAGGTCACTGCGTACGACTCGCCGATCTACATCGCCGACGCCGCGCTGTACCTGATGAAGCACCAGCCCGACCTCGGCATCGAGAACCCGTACGCGCTCGACGAGAAGCAGTTCGCCGCATCGGTCGACCTGCTCAAGCAGCAGCGTGCGAGCATCGGCGAGTACTGGTCCGACTACCTCAAGGAGATCTCGGCGTTCGAAACCGGAGACCTGGTGATCGGTACGACTTGGCAGGTGATCGTCAACACGATCGACCCGAAAAAGGCCAACGTGAAGGCGATCCTCCCGGAGGAGGGGTCGACTGGGTGGAGCGACACCTGGATGATCTCGTCGAAGGCGAAGAGCCCGAACTGTGCCTACGCGTGGCTCAACTACGTCGCTTCGCCCGAAGGCGAACGCGCAGATCACCGAGTACTACGGTGAGTCTCCGAACAGCCAGGAGGCCTGCGACTTCGCGACTGACAAGGCGTTCTGCGACACGTACAAGGCCGGTGACGAGGAGTTCGCCAGCAAGCTCTGGTATTGGCGCACACCCGTCGCGAAGTGCCTTGACGGTCGGACCGACGTGAAGTGCATGGACTACTCCGCGTGGACCAAGGCCTGGACCGAGATCAAGGGCTGAGGGGAGGAATGTCGCACGGCGACGCCGCGCGGGCGGCCGTTCCCCCGACCCGGGGTGACGGCCGCCCGCCGGCTGTCGTCGTTGCTGAGCGCACGGCCACGGTTGCGGCTGTCGCTCCTGCTCACGGCACCGCTGACGTGGCTGGTGCTCATCTACGTGGTGGCGCTGGCATCCTTGCTGGTCACCGCCTTCTGGTCGGTCGACAGCTTCACCGGTGAGCTCAACCGTTCCCTGACGTTCGACAACCTGAAGGAGATCACCACCGAGTCGCTGTACCGCACGGTCACCCTGCGCACCCTCGGCGTGGCAATCGCGGTCACGCTCGTCGACGTAGCTATTGCGCTGCCGATCGCGTTCTACATGGCCAAGATCGCGTCTCGCCGCATGCAGGGGATCCTCGTCATCGCGGTGCTGACGCCCTTGTGGGCCAGCTACCTGGTCAAGGCCTTTGCGTGGCGGTCGGTGCTCTCCGAGGGCGGTGTATTCCAGTGGGCCGCCAGCCGCATCGGCCTCGATACCCCGGGCTACGGCCTCACCGCGGTCGTGATGACGCAGGCCTACATCTGGCTGCCGTACGTGATCCTGCCGATCTTCGCCGGACTGGATCGAGTGCCAGACTCCCTGCTCGACGCGGCCGGTGATCTTGGCGCGTCCGCATGGCAGACGCTCCGCACCATTGTGTTCCCGATGCTGGTGCCGGCCATCATCGCCGGCTCGATCTTCAGCTTCTCGTTGACGCTCGGCGACTACATCACCGTGAACATCGTCGGCGGTGCCAACCAGATGCTCGGCAACCTCGTCTACTCGAACGTCGGCGCGGCCAACAACCTGCCGCTGGCGGCTGCGGTGGCGTTGATTCCCGTGCTCATCATGATCGGGTACCTGAGTGCTGTGCGCCGCACCGGCGCTCTGGAGAACCTCTAGGCCGCCGATGACCCTGAGCCCAAACCTTCGCCGCCTGCTGGCCGCCCTGACCGGACTGGTCCTGGTGATCATGTACGCGCCGCTGCTCATCGTGGTGATCAACTCGTTCAACGAGAGCCAGTCCCTGACCTGGCCGCCGAGCGGCTGGACACTTGAGTGGTGGCAGCGGGCCGTGCACAACGACGGCGCACGCCGCGCGGTCGAGACGAGTGTCCAGGCCGCGGCGGCGGCCACGGTCATCGCCCTCGTGCTCGGCACGCTGATGGCGCTGGCGCTGCAGCGCTATCGGTTCTTCGGCAAGAACTCGGTGAACCTGCTGGTCATCCTGCCGATCGCGCTCCCAGGCATCGTCACCGGCATCGCGCTCAACAACGCGTTCCGGGGCATCCTCGGGCTGCAGCTGACGATCCTGACGGTGATCATCGCGCACGCCACGTTCTGCATCGTCACGGTGTTCAACAACGTCCAGGCCCGGCTGCGCCGCGTCGGCGGCAATCTCGAGGAGGCGTCGGCCGACCTGGGCGCTGGGGTGTGGACGACGTTCCGACTCGTCACCTTCCCGCAGCTGCGCTCGGCCCTGCTGGCCGGCGGCCTGCTGGCCTTCGCGCTGAGCTTCGACGAGATCATCGTGACGACGTTCACCGCCGGCGCAGGGGTGACGACCCTGCCGATCTGGATCCTGGAGAACCTGTTCCGACCCAACCAGGCACCCATCGTCAACGTCGTGGCTGTCGTCCTGATCCTGGTGTCGATCATGCCGATCTGGTTCGCCCAGAAGCTCTCGGGCGACACCGAGGCTCTGCGCTAGTCGGCCTTCTTCTGGGGCGGACCCTTCTTCTTCGCGGCCGGCTTGGGCGGCGCCTCGGCCGCCGGCTCGGGCACCACGCGTGGCGCGGCCGGCTGCGGCTTGGTGGGTGCGTCGAATGGCGGCGGTGGCGGGGGCGGCGGAGTGCCCTGACGCCGAACCGCGGCGAGGGCGGCTGCGCCAGCACCGGTGATCATCCCCAGGACAGCCAGCTTGCGCAGACGGCGCTTCTTCTTGGGCTTGACCTCGTCGGGGACGCGATCCTTGACGCCGTCGGGCAGCTTGTCGTAGGTGTCTTCGCTCATCTCGGGCACACGGTCGAGCACCTCCTCGCGGATCTCGGGCCAGCGCGACTTGAGCTCGGTGAGGCCGGCGTCGAGGCGGCTGACCAAGTTGTCGCGCACGTCCGGCGCACGGTCGGCGACCTGCTTCCGCAGGTCTTCAGCCTGGCCGAGGAAGTCGTCGAGTCGGTCCTCGAGCTGATCGCGGACGGTCTTCTTCTTCCGGATTCCCATGCTGGCTCCCTGTGACGTCGTCTCCTCACGACCATAGCCAAGCCGCGCTGCGAGGGCATCCCCGGCCGTCCGCTCGGCGGTGGTTGAGTAGGCCGCATGGCGGAGCAGCGAACCCCTGAGCACGTCGTGGTCGTCGGTGCCGGCATGGTCGGCCTCGCCACCGCGTGGTTCCTGCAGGAGGAAGGCGTCCGCGTCACCGCGGTCGACCGCGAGGGCGTGGCCGCCGGTTCGTCGTGGGGCAACGCCGGCTGGCTCGCCCCGGCACTGACCTTGCCCCTGCCCGACCCGGCGATCCTGGCCACGGGCGTGAAGGCCGCGCTCAGCCCGTCCTCGCCGGTCTACGTGCCGTTCACCACGAACCCGCAGCTGCTGAAGTTCCTCGCCGCGTTCACCCGCAACTGCACCCCGGCGCGATGGCGTGGAGCCATGGAGGTCTTCATCGAGGCCAACCGCGGTGCGCTCGGCGCGTTCGACGCCCTCATGACCGGCGGCGTCACCGAGCCGACCCAGGAGGCCAACCCGTTCATCGCAGCCTTCCTGTCCGAACAGGACCGCGACGGCCTCGTGCACGAGTTCGAGCATGTCGCCGAAGTCGGTGGCCACACCGAGCACGAGCTCGTCGACGGCGACGCCCTGCGGGCCATCGAGCCGGCGTTGTCCGAAGCCGTGACCCACGGGGTACTGCTGCGCGGCCAGCGATTCATCAATCCCGGTCGGTTCGTCCATGCCTTGGCCGACTCGCTGCGTGACCGCGGGGGTGAGCTGCTGGAGGGTGTCGAGGTCGACTCGGTGAAACGGGTCGGCGACCGCGTGGAAGTCCGTCCGGTTTCCGGCGACGCGATCGACGCGGACGCCGTCGTCGTCGCCTCGGGGACCTGGCTCGGCCGGCTGGTCCGGCCGCACGGCGTGGACACGATCGTGCAGGCCGGTCGTGGTTACAGCTTCTTCCTGCCGCTGGACCAGAAGCCGGCGAACCCGATCTACTTCCCGGCGCAGCGCGTTGCGTGCACGCCACTCGACGGCACAGGAGGCCAGGGTGGCCTGCGGGTCGCCGGGATGATGGAGTTCCGCAAGCCGAGTGCGCCGCCCGACCGGCGCCGCATCCGCGCGATCATCGATGCGGCGAGCGAGCTGCTGCGCGACGTCGACTGGGACACCCGCACCGACGAGTGGGTCGGCTCGCGTCCGTGCACGGCCGACGGGCTCCCGCTCGTGGGGCGCACCAAGACACCCGGGGTGTACGTGGCGGGCGGCCACGGCATGTGGGGCATCGCGCTCGGACCGCTCACCGGACAGCTCGTTGCCGCGCAGATCGCACGCGGCGAGACGAGCGGTCTGCTCAAGAAGCTCGACCCGCTGCGCTGACACGCGGCTGAAACATCGGCGTGGTGTGATGTCGGCATGGCCTTCCTGCTGCGCGTCGAGCTGCCGGACGTCCCCGGCTCGCTGGGCGCTCTCGCCACGGCCCTCGGTGGAGCCGGCGCCGACATCGAAGCGATCGAGATCGTCGAGCACCGTTCCGACGGGGTCGCAGTCGACGACGTCCTGCTCGAGCTGCCACCCCGTCTCATGCCAGACACGTTGATCACCGCGTGTCACGAGCTCGACGGCGTGCGGGTCCATTGGATCTCCCGTTACAACGCCGGCGCCAACCTGAGCATGGACCTCGAAGCCATCGAGACGTTCACGCAGGAGCCGGCCAAGGCCCTCGAGCACCTGGTGTCGGTCATGCCGCCCACGTTCCGCACCGACTGGGCGATGGCGTTGCAGCGCGTCGACGGCGAGCCGGAGGTGATGTACGCCAGCTCGGCCGCGCCCACACTGAAGGGCAAGGACGTCGTCGACGCGGCGACGTCGTGGCTGGCGATCCGCAAGTCACGCACCGTGGCGGGCGTCGACGCCTGGGACTCCACACTGCTGGCTGCGAGCCCTGGTCGGCTGCGCGACGGCACCGGCTTCGTGGTCGTCGTGGGCCGTCACGGCGGGCCGGAGTTCCTGTCCTCCGAGGTCGCTCGGGTGGGCCACATGGTGTCGCTGGCTGCCAGCGTCCAGGAGACCTGACCTACTCCGGCGGCTGCGTGTCCGCCGGTCGGTCCCCGGGTCCGGTGAGTGGGACGTGCGCGTGCTGGAAGCGGCCGAGCGCCGTGACCTCGCGCTCGAGCTGGGGCACACTCTGGGCGGCGATGCGCTTCATGGCGAACCAGCCGACCGGAGAGTTGGCGAGCGGCTTGAACCAGTTGGCCAGGATGACTCCCTGCTTCACGTAGACGCGGCCCTTGCGCTTCGCCAGTCCGTTCAGGATCGCCTCGACGCAGGCTTCAAGGGTGGTCGTCGAGTTCGCCGGGTACGGCAGCTTGGCGCGGATCGCCTTGAAGGTCGGGAGGTCGGACTCGGCGCCGCGTACGATGTCGGTGTCGATCCAGGAGGGGTGGCAGACGCCGACGCTGATGCCGAGGTGGGCCACTTCCTGCTTCGTGACGAGCGCGAGCGACTCGGCGCCGGCCTTGCTCGCGTTGTACGACGCGAGGCCAGCCAGGTTCGCGAACGAGGCGAGGGACGCCACCACGAGGGCGTAACCCTTCGTCTTCTCCAGGTGTGGGATGGCAGCGTGCAGGGTGCGGTAGACGCCATTGATGTTGATGTCGATGACCCGCTCGAACGACTCCTCGTCGATCTGACGGACGGTGCCGTACGACGCGATGCCGGCGTTGGCGAGGACGTCGTCGATGCGTCCGAAGTGCGCCGCGGCGGCGTCGATCGCCTCGGTCATGGCCTTGCCGTCCCGGACGTCGGCTTCCCAGTACATCGCCGCATCACCGAGCTCCTCGGTGAGCGACTTCAGCAGGTCCGGCTCGAGCCCGAGCAGCGCGACCTTGCCGCCGCGCGCCACGTAGCCCCGGGCCACTCCGGCCCCGATTCCCCGTGCGGCGCCGGTGATCAGCGCGACCTTGCCGTCGAATCTCTTCATCCGGTCAACGTACCGCCGGTATAGCCTCGCCGAGTGAGCGTGTCTGAGATCTTCGACGAGTCCGCGTGGCGTGAGGTGCCCGGCTTCGAGCACCTGACCGACCTGACATACCACCGCGCGGTCGAGCACGGCACGGTTCGCATCGCCTTCAATCGGCCGGAGGTGCGCAACGCGTTCCGCCCGCATTCTGTCGACGAGCTGCTGTCAGTCCTCGAGCACGCCCGATCCTCATCCGACGTCGGCTGTGTGCTGATCACCGGCAACGGTCCCAGCCCCAAGGATGGCGGGTGGGCGTTCTGCTCCGGCGGTGACCAGCGCATCCGCGGCAAGGCCGGCTACCAGTACGCCGATGGAGAGACGTCCGACACCGTCGATCCGGCGAAGATGGCGCGGTTGCACATTCTGGAGTGCCAGCGCCTGATCCGGTTCATGCCGAAGGTCGTCATCGCCGTGGTGCCCGGGTGGGCGGCCGGCGGTGGCCACAGCCTGCACGTCGTCTGCGACCTGACGATCGCCTCGGCCGAGCACGCCCGGTTCAAGCAGACCGACGCCGACGTCGGCAGCTTCGACGGCGGCTTCGGCTCGGCCTACCTCGCCCGCCAGGTGGGGCAGAAGTTCGCCCGCGAGATCTTCTTCCTCGGCGACGACTACACCGCCGAGGATGCGCACCGCATGGGCATGGTCAACGCGGTCGTGCCGCACGCCGAGCTCGAAGCCACCGCGCTGGAGTGGGGCGCGAAGATCAATGCCAAGAGCCCCACCGCGCAGCGGATGCTCAAGTACTCGTTCAACCTCATCGACGACGGTCTTGTCGGCCAGCAGCTGCTGCTCGGCGAGACGACTCGGCTGGCCTACATGACCGACGAAGCCCAGGAGGGGCGCGACGCTTTCCTCGAGAAGCGTGACCCCGACTGGTCCGCCTACCCCTGGTACTACTGAGGCTGGGCCACCGGCCTACTCGGACCTGACGACGTCGACCGAGATCTCCACGGCCGGCACCGTTCCCCGGTTCTCCAGCCAGTGGAGCGTGTTCCGGTCTTCGGGCCACCCGACGCCCGGCCCGTAGTCCGTGGCGACGCCGTCGCGATGGTCGGTGATCGTCCCTTGCAGGATGAAGACGGTCCCCGGCCGGTCGACATGGTCGTGGATTGGGCCGAAGACCGCTCCCGGCTCCATGGTCACCTTGCGCATCCGGAGCTCGCGACCGTCCATCCCCTCGATCTCGGGTCCGAGGTCGACCCGGTCCAGCAGCTCGACCGTGACACCCTTCGTCTCCGGTGCCACCTGTTCGTCACTCATGGGCTGTCCTCTCCATCGCCGGCGAGCGTGAGGAGATTGTCCACCCGCGGCGAGCTTTCGCCCGCTGATACGTCACGATGGGCGAAACGGGGACCTGAGCGAAGGAGCCCGGCATGGTCGACGAGACGGTACTGGTCACAGGGGGTTCTGGTTTCATCGGCGCGCACTGCATCCTGCGGCTCCTGCAGGACAGCTACCGGGTGCGAACGACCGTGCGGTCTCTGTCGCGCGAAGACGAGGTCCGGGCGATGCTGGCCCAGGGCGGCGCCGCACCAGATGCCGACGTGGCCTTCGTCGCAGCGGACCTCACCTCGGACGACGGCTGGGCTGACGCGGTCGCAGGCAGTCAGTACGTGCTGCACGTCGCCTCCCCGTTCCCGCTCGGTGTCCCCAAGCACGAGGACGAACTGATCGTGCCGGCGCGGGAGGGTGCGCTCCGCGTGCTGCGGGTCGCCCGTGACGCCGGCGTGCAGCGGGTCGTGCTCACGTCCTCCATGGCGGCCATCGGGTACGGACAGCCGCCGCGGACGGCCCCGTTCACGGAGGACGACTGGACCGATGTGTCCGCCGACGTGAGTGCCTACACGAAGTCGAAGACCCTCGCCGAGCGCGCCGCGTGGGACTTCGTCGCCGAGGGTGGCCCCGAGCTCGCCGTCGTCAACCCGGTCGGGGTGTTCGGGCCGGTGCTCGCGGCCGACTTCTCTACGTCGATCGAGCTCGTCTCGCGGCTGATGCGCGGGAAAATGCCCGGCCTTCCCCCGCTGTCCTACTCCGCGGTCGACGTCCGCGACGTCGCCGATCTGCACGTGCGGGCCATGACCGATCCGGCTGCAGCCGGCGAGCGATTCCTGGCCGTGACGGGTGGTCCGATGAGTGTCGTCGAGATGGCGTCGGTGCTGCGCGAGCGGCTGGGCGAGCGGGCGAGCAAGGTACCGACCCGCCGCTTGCCGGCGTGGCTCGTCCGGGTGGCCGCCCTCGCCGACCCGGCGCTCAAGCTGGTCGTCCCGGAGCTCAACAAGTCGAAGACCGCATCCGGGGAGAAGGCGCGGCGGATGCTCGGCTGGGCGCCCCGGTCACGGGAGGACGCGATCGTCGCCACCGCGGAGAGCCTGATGGAGCTGGGTCTGGTCTGACGACGACACTGAGTGAGACACCCGTGACACAAGGTGGCTGGTCCCAGACCGACCGGATAGTGTGCGCCGGGTGAAGATCACGGTAGTTCGCGAGGCCCGCAAGGAGACTCGAGTCGCGCTCGTCCCTGAGGCAGTCGCCAAGCTCGTCAAAGCCGGTCACGAGGTGACGGTCGAGTCCAGCGCCGGTGAGCGGGCCGACTTTTCCGATGCCGAGTACACCGAGGCCGGAGCCACGGTCGGCGAGGCCGGCCTCGGCTCGGCCGACGTCGTCGTCTCGGTCAATCCGCTCGACACCAGCCGCGTCGGCCTGCTGAGGCCGCGCACGGCCACCATCTCGTTCCTGCCGACCGGACAGGCTCTCGACCACGTCGCGTCCTTGCGTCACTCCCGCATCACGTCGTTCTCGCTGGAGCTGGTGCCGCGCATCTCGCGGGCCCAGTCGATGGACGCCCTGTCGTCCCAGGCGCTCGTCGCTGGCTATCGCGGCGCAGTCGTCGCGTCCGGGCTGATGCGCCGGTTCTTTCCGCAGAACATGACCGCGGCCGGCACCATTCAGCCCGCCCAGGTCGTCGTGCTCGGCGCCGGTGTCGCGGGCCTGCAGGCGATCGCGACATCGCGGCGTCTCGGCGCGGTGGTGAAGGCCTACGACGTGCGCGCCGCGGCCGCCGAGGAGATCCGCTCCATGGGAGCCAAGGCCATCGACCTCGAGCTCGAGACGCTCGAGGGCTCCGGCGGCTACGCGCGGGAGATGACCGAGGACCGCGCCGCCAAGCAGCGCGAGCTGCTCACTCCGTACATCACCGCAGCCGACGTGCTCATCACGACGGCCGCCGTGCCCGGCCGGCAGGCGCCGATGCTCGTCACGCGCGAGATGGTCGAGACGATGAAGGCCGGTTCCGTGGTCGTCGATCTCGCAGCCGAGTCGGGCGGCAATGTCGAGGGCTCGTCGCCCGGAGAGGTCGTGCAGATTGGCAAGGCCCACGTCTGGGGCGGCGAGAACGTCGCCGGTCAGATGCCCGGTCCGGCCAGCAGCCTGCTCGCCCAGAACATCGTCAACCTGCTCACGCTCGCCACGGGCGAGGACGGTTCGTGGTCTCCCGACTTCGAGGACGAGATCATCGCCGGTGCGTGCGTCACGCACGACGGCGAGGTCCGGCACGAGCCGACCCGCGAGGCGCTGGCTGAACGAGGATCGGCTCCCGACGGTGGAGGATCGCCTCCCGAGGAATCGGTGCAGCCCGAGAAGGCGCCCGAGGAAGCGACTGAAGCCGACGAGGACGAGGAATCGTCTCAGCCCGAAGAGGAAGGTGCTGAATCGTGAACGAGATCGGACTGGATCCCGGGATCATCTGGCTGACCTTCTTCATCCTCAGCATCTTCGTGGGCATCGAGGTGATCTCGAAGGTCTCCACCGTGCTGCACACACCGCTGATGTCGGGCACCAACGCGATCCACGGCATCATCCTCGTGGGCTCGATGCTGGTCACCGGCCACAGTGACTCCGTCGGCGTCACGATCGTCGGCACCATCGCGATCATCCTCGCGGCGGCCAACCTGGTGGGCGGTTTCGTCGTCACCGACCGGATGCTGCAGATGTTCAGCCAGAAGAAGAAGCCGAAGCCAGACAAGCCTGAAGAGAAGCAGGTCGAGCAGAAGATCGAGAAGCAGGTCGAGAAGATGGCCGGCACCGATTCGACCACGGAGATGCCGGCCATCGAAGGGGAGACCGCCTGATGATCCCCCTCTGGGTACAGCTGGCCTACCTGCTGGCCGCGATCTGTTTCGTCCTCGCCCTCAAGGGCCTGTCCGGTCCCAAGACCGCGCGCCGGGGCAACATCATCGGTGCAGTCGGCGCGGCCATCGCCACGATCGCCGTGTTCTTCCAGGACGAGAACGGTCTGAGCAACGTCCCGCTGATCATCATCGCGGTGCTGATCGGCTCGGTGGCCGGCGTCGTCGGCGCCTACCGCGTGCAGATGACGCAGATGCCGCAGCTCGTCGCGCTGTTCAACGGCGTCGGCGGCGGCGCCGCATCGCTCGTCGCGCTGCTCGAGCTGAACGAGCTCGACTCGATCTCGGAGAGCCAAAGCGCCAACGTCCCGGCCTTCATCCTGGTCGCGACAGTCTTCACGATCTTCGTCGGCGCGGTCAGCTTCGCCGGCTCGTGCATCACGTTCGGCAAGCTGCAGGAGATCCTGCCGACCCGGCCGATGGTGTTCCCCGGCCTGCCGTTCGCGTTCGGCGGCTCGTTCATCGTCGCGGTGATCTTCGCCGTCATGCTGGTCGACGACCCGTCGATGCTGCTCGGCATCCTCGTGGCGCTGCTCGGCCTCGCGCTCGGCGTGCTGCTGGTGCTTCCCGTCGGCGGCGCCGACGTGCCGATCGTCATCTCGCTGCTCAACGCGTTCACCGGCCTGACCGTGGCCGCGGGTGGCTACGTGCTCGGCAACACCCTGCTGCTGGTGGCCGGCACGCTCGTCGGCGCATCCGGCACGCTGCTCACCATCCTGATGGCCCGCGGCATGGGCCGCTCGGTCGCCAACACCCTGTTCGGCGCGCTCAAGGGCGGATCGACGCTCGGTGCCGGTGAGGCCAGTGACCGCCCGGTGCAGTCGGCCGGACCCGAGGACGTCGCGGTCATGCTCGCGTACGCCGACCGCATCATCATCGTGCCGGGCTACGGCCTCGCCGTGGCGCAGGCGCAGCACCAGCTCCGCGAGCTGGTGGAGCAATTGCAGGCCCGTGACATCGAGGTCGACTACGCCATCCACCCGGTCGCCGGACGCATGCCCGGCCACATGAACGTGCTGCTCGCCGAGGCCCAGGTGCCGTATGAGCAGCTCAAGGAGATGGACGACATCAACGGCGACTTCAAGGACACCGATGTCGTGCTCATCGTCGGCGCCAACGACGTCGTCAACCCGGCCGCCAAGACCACTCCGGGCGCACCGATCTACGGCATGCCCATCCTCAACGCCGACGAGGCGAAGAAGATCGTGTTCATGAAGCGCTCGATGCGTCCCGGCTTCGCCGGTATCGAGAACGAGCTGCTCTTCGACCCCAAGACGACGCTGTTGTTCGGTGACGCCAAGGACACGATGGGCAAGCTCCTCAACGCCGTCAAGGCGCAGTAGCGGCTACGGCGTCATCGTGTAGGCGTCGGCGAGTCCGACGACCTCGGACCAGACCCGGTCGAAGCGGGCCGGGTCGACGACCGGCTTGCGGATCGCGCCGATCGCCCACTCCTGCTGGGCCGACGTCGAGCCGGCGCGTCCGTGCAGGGCGACGGTCGCCGCGGAGAAGTCCCGCACGAGCACCTCGAAGATCGTGTCGACGACGTCGTCCTCGAGGTCGATCAGACGAGCCTGCTCCAGGATCAGCTGGCCGTAGACGATGAGCGTGAAGATGTCGCCGAGCGTGAGCAGGAAGTCCAGGTCCTTCTGCTGCTCGTCGTCGGGCGCAGCGGTCAGGAGCAGCTGGGTGAAGGCCTCGGCCTGCTCGGTGAACCGGGCGACGTTGGGAATGCCGGCCGCCTCCGCGAAGGGCTTGCGCCAGTCGTGGAACCGCACCTTGCCGAGCCCTCGCGTCGGGCCCTGCCGGAACAGGAACTCGTCGTCAGCGGCGTCCTGGCGGGTCGGCACGTCGGGCATCTCCTCGGGCATGAAGAGGTAGGCCGGCATGAACTTCAGCACCAGGGCGAGGTTGACGGCCACGGTGCCCTCGAGGCGTGGCAGGCACGTGGTGTCGTACTTCGCGATGGTGATGAAGCTGTTCTTCTCGAAGCCCTTGGCCGCGACGATGTCGCCGAGCTGGATCATCACCTTCTCGCCCTCGGAGGTGACCTTCATCTTGGTGACCGGGTTGAACAACAGGTAGCGCCGGTCGTCGGCGTTCGCGGTCCGGAAGTAGTCGATCGCACGATCGCTGAACAGCTTCATGGCGATCAGCCGGGCGTAGGAGTCGACGAACGACGCGCGAATGTGCGGCATGTCGGTGACCGGCTTGCCGTAGAGAACCCGGTGGTGCGCGTGCCGGATCGACTCGTACAGGCCGTGGGTCGTCAGTCCGATCGCGCCGAAGCAGAGGTTGAACTTGCCGACGTTCACCGTGTTGAGGGCGGCGCTGAAGGCCTCCTCACCGGTGTGCAGCAGGTCCTCGGTGCGGACGGGGTAGTCCTCGAGACGGAACTCCGAGACGAAGTTCTGGTTCGGGACGACGTTCTGCACCACGTGGTAGTTCGGGTGGTCGCTGTCGGCGTAGAAGAAGACGTACTGATCGGAGCCCTCGACTCCGTCGATCCGGCCGAAGACCGACACGACGGATGCGATGTTGCCGTTGCCGATGTAGTACTTCGACCCGGTCGCGGTGTAGCCACCGGCACCGTCGGGAGTCAGCACCATGTCGGAGGAGTAGATGTCGGCTCCGTGGTCCTGCTCGGAAAGGCCGAACGCGCCGATGCCGCCGGCATCGAGCGCCGCGGCCGCTCTGGACCGCGCCTCGGCGTTGTCGCTCTGCCACACCGGGCCGAGTCCGAGTGCGGTGACCTGCCACGGGTACCAGTACGAAAGGCCGTAGAACCCGAGGACCTCGGACATCGCCGCCACCCGCGCGGTGTCCCAGCGCTTGGTCTCGTCGCCCTCGGCGTCCCGCGCCGGGGTCATGAAGGTCGCGAAGACCTTCTCCTTGGCCACGAAGTCCAGGAAGTCGGCGTACCAGGCCTGATTGAAGTAGTCCTCGGTGAGCTTGCGCAGACCGCGGCCCTCGAGGTGGTCGATGGTGGCGCGCAGGATCCGGCGGGACTCGTCGTCGAGCGCGGCCGGGTCGTACGTGCGGGGGTTCAGCAGGAGGGACTTTGCAGGGATGGACATGGGGATTCCTCCGGATTTTGTGGCTGGCTCAGCCAACCACACCGTAGAGCCGGTCACCGGCGTCGCCCAGACCAGGGACGATGTAGCCCTTCTCGTTGAGGCGCTCATCGAGTCCGGCGATGACGAGGGTGACGGGCACGTCGATGTCGGCGAGCTCGGCCTCCATGCGGGCGATGCCCTCCGGCGCGGCGATGAGGCACACCGCGGTGATGTGCTCGGCGCCGCGCTTCACCAGGAAGTCGATGGCCGCGGCGAGCGTCCCGCCGGTGGCGAGCATCGGGTCGAGCACGAAGCACTGGCGCCCGGCCAGGTCGTCGGGCAGCCGCTCGGCGTACGTGGTGGCCTCGAGCGTCTCCTCGTTGCGGACCATGCCCAGGAATCCGACCTCGGCGGTCGGCAGCAGGCGCTGCATGCCGTCGAGCATCCCGAGTCCGGCCCGCAGGATCGGCACGACCAGCGGTCGCGGGTTCGACAGCCGCACGCCCGATGCCTTCGCGACCGGCGTCTGCACCTCGACCGGGTCGACCCGCACGTCTCGGGTGGCCTCGTAGGCGAGCAGGGTGACCAGCTCGTCGGCCAGACGGCGGAACGTCGGTGAGTCGGTGCGTTCGTCGCGCAGCACGGTGAGCTTGTGCGAGACGAGCGGGTGGTCGGCGACATGAACCTGCATGTCCCGAACGATAGTGGCCGTGCCGGTAGTGGCGGGGCGTCGATGCTGTCTGTCACCATCGCAGGAGAGCACCGAGGAGGTGGACCATGGCCGAGGACGACGTCGACTTCGCCGTGGCTGCCTACCGCGACGACGGCGAATGGCAGCTGGTCGAGCTGCACCGATCGGTCGCCGAGGACATCGACAACCTCACCGACGCGCTCGGACGTTTCCCGTCCGACGTCGGGGTGCTCGGCATGGTCTCGATGAACGACGACTTCTTCGTGCTCGTCCGCAAGTCCGGCACCCAGGTGCGGATGTTGCTCTCCGATGTCACTGCGGCCAGTGACTGGCCGCTCGCGAGCGGTGTCGTCGACCTGGTCGACGTGCGCGTGCCCGACGACGAAGACGACGACCCGCAGCCCGCCGGCGACCTCGACATCATCAGCGACCTCGGCATGGCCGCGCTCGAGCTCGGCGTGCTGTGCGACGACGACGACCTGTATCCCGATGAGATCCTCGGCGACGTCGCGACGCGTCTCGGGTTCGGTGACGCCTTCGAACGGCTCGTCGGGTGACCGATGACGAGCTGATGCGGCAGGCGCTGGCCCTCGCCGCTCTGGCCGCAGGCGCCGGTGATGTCCCGGTTGGTGCCGTCGTGGTGGACTCGGCCGGCACGGTGATCGGCACCGGCCGCAACACCCGTGAGCGCGACGCGGATCCGACCGGGCATGCCGAGATCGTCGCGATCCGCGAGGCCGCAGCCACCTTGGGGGAATGGCGGTTGGAGGGCTGCACGCTCGTCGTCACGCTGGAGCCCTGCACCATGTGTGCGGGCGCGCTGGTCGCGGCTCGCATCGAGCGGCTGGTGTTCGGGGCGTTCGACGAGAAGGCCGGCGCGGTCGGCTCCCTGTGGGACGTCGTGCGCGACCGTCGGCTCAACCACCGGCCTGAGGTCGTCAGCGGCGTGCTCGCGGACGAATCGGCGGAATTGCTCCGCGACTTCTTCCTCACCCACCGCTGACGACGAGGTCCGCGGCGGCGCGTCTGGCCAGGATGCGACAGGCATTCGGTTCGTCGACCCTCGCCATCCAGAGGCGGGCCTCGTCCTCGGTCTTGCCGAATTCGACGTGCCGGGCGAGCAGTCGCGCGAATCGCGCTTCCTCGGCCAGCTCGACGAACCACACCTCATCGAGCGTCGCGCGGATCGCGGGCCACGGCTCGTCGGCGTCGAGCAGGTAGTTGCCCTCGGTGACGACGAGCTCGACCTCAGGTCCGACCGTGATTGCATCGGCCACCGGCTCCTCGACCGTGCGATCGAAGTCCGGCGCCGAGATGCGCTGGTCCGGCTCCTCCCGCAGCCGCCTCAGCAGGGCGAGGTAGGCGTCCGCGTCGAACGTGTCGATGCGCCCCATGACGTCGCGGAGTCCCCGTTTCACCAGTTCAGCCTGGGTGAAGTGGAACCCGTCCATGGGAACCCACGCCACACCCCTGCCTTCGCCGCGTAGCCGGTCGACGATCGCCCCAGTAACGGTCGACTTGCCGGAGCCGGGCGCCCCGGAGACCCCGAGGATCGCGCGCCGCCCGGGCGTCGCCAGCCCACGTGCCCGCGCCGCCAACTCGTCCGTGCCCGCGCGGTCCATGCCCGCATTCTGCCGCCCTCAGCGGATTCGGATGGGCTGCGACGGTCCGGTAAGGTACCCGGCGGTGGCGTGTCCGAGCGGCCTAAGGAGCACGCCTCGAAAGCGTGTGAGGGCTTACCCCCTCCGTGGGTTCAAATCCCACCGCCACCGCCGATTGAAGCCCCCGATCCTCCCAGCACCCGCTGGGAGGTCGGGTGCATGCGGAGGAGCCATGGAAGTCGTCGCCTCGTGGCCGGCGAGCTCACCACTGAGCGGAGCCGCGGACTGGGCCCAGCGTGCCGAGGCCCTCGGGTTCGACGTCATGCACGTGCCGGAGACCATCCACGACCCGTTCACGGTCGCCGCACTCGCACTTGCTGCCACGGAGACCCTGGTGGTTCGCACGAGCATGGTCGTCGCCTTCCCCCGCAGCCCGATGCTGACCGCATACACGGCGTGGGACCTCGCCAGGTTCTCCGGCGGCCGATTCCAGCTCGGGTTGGCGTCGCAGGTGCGGGGGAACATCGTCGGCCGGTTCTCGGCGGAGTGGTCCGAACCGGTGGCCCGTCTCCGCGACTATGTCAGCGCCGTGCGCGCGATCTTCACCAGCTTCCAGAGCGGGGCGAAGCTCCACTACGAAGGGCCGCACTACCGGTTCGACCGGCTGCAGCCCTACTTCAACCCCGGTCCGATCGACTCCGCTCCTCCTGAGGTCTGGACGGGCGGGGTGAACCCCCGCATGTGTGAGCTGGCGGGGGAGACGTCGGACGGGTTCGTGTGTCATCCGACGAACTCCCATCCCGAGATCCTGCGGTCCTCGATCTTGCCGGCGATCGCGGTCGGACGGGAGAGGGCCGGACGTACTGATCGCGGGCCACGCGTCATCGCCGGGCCCCAACCGATCATGGCGGCGACCGACGCAGAGCTGACGGCGGTCCGCGACGGGCGGCGATCCGAGCTCGCCTTCCTCTACAGCACGCCGGCGTACCGTCCGCAGCTCGAGATGTTCGGCCTCGGCTCCTTGGGCGACACCCTGTCGCAGATGGCGCAGCGCTCGGACTGGTCCGATCTCGATCAACACATGACGGACGAGGTCATCGGGCAGCTGGTGCCGCAGGCCTCCTACGACGCACTGCCCGACCTTCTCGCCGAGTGGTACGCCGGCCTGAGCGACGGCATCGTGCTGACGATCCCCGACGATGCGGAAGCCGGCACGTTCCAGGCGATGGTGGAGCGCTGCAAGGACATCGCCCCGCGCGCGTGATCTGAGCCTCAGCCGAGGCCGAGGCGGGTCGCCAGCTTGTCGAGATAGGCGAGGACCGCCTTCTCCTCGGCGTCCGGAATACCCCACATCAGCTCGGAGGCGCCTGCGGCCATCCAGTCGGCGAAGTCGTCCTGGTCCGGCTTCTTCGCGACCAGGATCCGCACATCGGGATCGCCCGCGCGACCGGCGTCGGCCCACTCCTTGCGCAGGACGTCAGCCTTCGCGGCGATGCCGGTATCGAGCGGCGTGGTCATCCACCCGTCCGCGTGACGGGCGATCCACCTCATGGTCTTCGGGCCGCCCCCGGCGCCGATGATGACCGGGATTCGACCCTGAGGTGGCTTGGGGTAGGCCCAGCTCGGGCCGAAGGACACGAACTCACCGTCGTAGGACGCCTCGTCCTCGGTCCACAGCGCGCGCATGGCCTCCAGGTATTCCTTGAGGACGGTGCGGCGCTTGTTCGCCGGGACGTGATGGTCGGTGAGCTCGTCGGTGTTCCATCCGAATCCGGCGCCGATGGTCACGCGTCCGCCGGAGAGATGGTCGAGGGTGGCCAGGGTCTTGGCGAGGGTGATCGGGTCGGACTCGACCGGGAGGCACACCGCCGTCGACAGGCCGATCCGTTCGGTCACGACCGCGCAGGTGGCCAGGGTGGTCCAGGGATCGAGGGTGCGCATGTATCGGTCGTCGGGAAGCTCCTCGCCGCCGGTGGGGTGCAGGGCCTCACGCTTCACCGGGATGTGGGTGTGCTCGGGCACGTAGATCGTGTCGAAGCCACGCTCCTCGGCGGCCCGGGCAAGGTCGGCCGGCCTGATGCCGCGGTCCGAGGTGAAGAGCACGACTCCGTTGCGCATGACACCACTGTAGAACGTGTTCTAGTATCGCGGGATGCCGGCCGAACAGGACGCAAGCTCGTTCGTCGTGGTCGACCGGCCCGCCCCTGGGGTCGCGGTCGTCACCATGAACCGCCCGGAGCGCCTGAATGCGATGGCGTTCGACGTGATGGTGCCGGTCCGTGACCGGCTCGTGGAGCTGGGTCACGACAACAGCGTCCGCGCGATCGTCGTGACTGGCGCGGGCGGGGCCTTCTCCTCCGGCGCCGACCAGAAGTCGGCCGGACGTCCGCCCCACGCCGACGGCCTCCCTCGTCCTGCCTATGCGTTGCGGTCGCTCGAGGTCCTCGAAGACGTCGTAGCGACTCTTCGGCGGCTGCATCAGCCGGTCATCGCTGCGGTCGATGGCGCCGCCGTCGGCGGCGGCCTGTGCCTGGCACTCGCCTGCGACGTCAGGATCGCCTCGCCCACGGCGTACTTCCGAGCCGCCGGTATCAGCAACGGGCTCACCGCCAGCGAGCTCGGCCTGAGCTATCTGCTGCCGCGCGCCGTGGGCTCCAGCCACGCGGCCGACCTCATGTTCACCGGCCGTGACGTCGACGCCGAGGAAGCGGCGCGGATCGGGTTGGTCTCCCGTGTCGCCGACCCGGTGCTGGACGAAGCCGTGGCCATCGGTGAGCAGATCGCGGCGTTCTCCCAGCCCGGTATCGAGATGACCAAGAGGTCGCTGCACGCTGGCATCTCCGCCGGCTCCCTGGAGAGCTACATGCCGATGGAGGGGATCGGCCAGCTCTACCTGAGGCTGCTGACCTCCAACTTCGAGGAGGCCGTCCAGGCTCGCACCGAAGGCCGGGACGCGGTCTTCCGCGACGACCGATGACAGGCCCGCCCTTGTCAGAGCTGGCGGAACGGGCTACGTTGGACACATGTCCAGTCAGTTGACCAACGAGTCGCCGCGGCAGGCGCTGAACGCCCGTCAGCTCGGAACGGTCGAGAAGCTGCTGGTGGCGGGTCTGGAAGAGCTTCGCGAGGTCGGCCACGAAGCCCTCACCATCCGCACGGTCGCCCAGCGTGCCGGAGTATCGCCGGCAACGGCGTACACGTACCTGGCGTCGAAGCACCACCTCTTCGCCGAGCTCTTCTCGCGTCACCTTGCTGTGGACGACGACGAGGATGTCGTCGGCCAGACGGTGCTCGAACGGGTCCAGCACGTGTCCCGGAGCGTCGTGGCGAGAATCGTGACCGAGCCTGAGCTCGCCGCCGCGGTCACGCCGGCCCTGCTCGGGAGCGATCCAGACGTCACCCGCCTCCGGCGCCGGATCGGTGCCCAGTTCGTCTCTCGCTTCGAGACAGCTCTGCGCGAGCCGGACGCGCCGAACGACCCGGTGGATGCGGCTGTGCTCGAGGTGCTGGTCTTGACCTTCTTCGGCGCACTGCTCCAGGCCGGCATGGGGGAGATGACCTATGACGAGCTGGCCGATCGGCTCGACTCCGCCTGTGCCGTCATCGTGAGGGGGAATGTGTGAGCACCCTTGCCGCGGATACGCCTCTGGCGTTCGATCCCTACGACTACGAGTTCCATGAGAATCCCTACCCGCTCTACGCCCGGCTCAGGGCGGAGGCGCCGATCTTCCACGCCGAGGTCGACGACCTGTGGGTCGTGTCCCGTCACGCCGATGTCCGCAGCGTCTTCCGCGACGACGAGGCCTTCTCCAACCGGATGGGCGTGGCGCTCGACGCCACCGCGTGGACGCTCGATGCGCACAAGGTGATGTCCTTCCTGGCGTTGGACGGTGATGAGCAGACCCGCGTGCGCAAACTGGTGTCCGCCGCTTTCACCCCGCGTCGGGTCCGTGAGCTCGAGCCGCAGATCCAGCGTCTGGCCGAACAGCACTTCGGCGGAGTGTTCGCGGCCAACGCCGAGCACGGTGAGGTCGACTGGATCACCGAGTTTGCCGGAAAGCTCCCGATGGATGTCATCTCTGAGCTGATGGGGGTGCCAGAGCCCGATCGGGACGAGGTGAGGCGCCTCGCGGACCTGGTCGTGCACCGTGAGGACGGAGTGCGCGACGTCCCACTGGCCGGCATGACGGCAGCGATCGAGCTGAACGAGTACTACGCCACGATGGTGGAGCAGCGAAGGAAGTCGCCCACCGAGGACCTCACCTCGGCGCTGACGACCGCAGAGAACGACGGCGACCGGCTCAGCGACGAGGAGATCATCGCGTTTCTCTTCCTCATGGTCGTGGCCGGGAACGAGACGACGACGAAGCTGCTGGGAAACGCACTCTTTCACCTCGCAGCCCATCCCCAGCAGCAAGCTGAAGTCTTCGCTGCGCCGGCGGATCAAGCGGACCTGGTGATGTCCTGGACCGAGGAGACGCTTCGTTACGACAACTCGACCCAGATGCTGGCCCGGTACGTCGTCGACGACGTCGAGCTGCACGGCCGGACCGTCCCAGCCGGCTCCAAGCTGCTCGTCCTGCTCGGTTCGGCGAACCGCGACGAGGAGGTCTTCACCGACGCCGCGGCTTTCGACATCCATCGCCCTAGGGACGAAATGAACCAGAGCCTCAGCTTCGGATCAGGGCGGCACTTCTGTCTCGGTGCGCACCTTGCGCGACTCGAGGCGAAGGTCGTCCTCGACGAGCTGGTCCGTCGAGCCACCAGCTTCGAGGTCGACGTCGACCGGGCGGTCCGGGTGCACTCCACCAGCGTGCGCGGCTTCGCCCACCTCCCGACGGCCTTCGTGCAGAGGCGGCCCTGATGCCCGAATACGTCGCGTCTTCGCCGGCCCAGCAGCTGGTCGGCGGCAAGCTCGGCGGCGCCAGCGACGGCGCGTCGTACCCGATCCTCAACCCCGCGACGGGGGAGGAGATCGGACGGGCACCCGACAGCACCGCCGATGATGTCGGCGCGGCGATCGCTGCGGCGCGCCGTGCCTTCGACGAGACCGACTGGTCGACGAACGTCGAGCTGCGGGTTCGATGCCTGCGGCAGCTCCACCAGGCACTGCTCGACCACGCCGACGAGTTCCGGGCCTTGACCACGGCGGAGGTCGGCATGCCCGGCTTCATGATGGGCGCGGTCGGATTCGACGTACCCGTGGAAGGGCTCAAGTGGGTCACCGACCTGGTGGAGGACTACGCCTGGGAGTCGGACCTCGGCGTCGCGGAGCCGATGGGCATCCCGTCGAGGCGCACGCTGGTGCGGGAGCCGGTCGGTGTCGTTGCGGCCATCACCCCGTGGAACGTCCCCACCCAGATCAATCTCGCGAAGATCGGCCCGGCGCTGGCCGCGGGCTGCACCGTCGTGCTCAAGCCGGCTCCGGACACCCCATGGGTGGCCTGCGAGCTGGGCCGGATCGTGGCCGAGCACACGGACATCCCGGCGGGCGTGTTCAACGTCGTGACCCCGAGCTCGAACGATGTGGCAGCTCAGCTGACCTCGGACCCACGAGTCGACATGGTGTCCTTCACCGGATCGACAGCGACGGGGCGGGCGATCATGGCCGCGGCGGCACCGTCGCTGAAGAAGGTCTTCCTCGAGCTCGGCGGCAAGTCTGCCGCCCTCGTGCTCGATGACGCCGACGTGTCGTCGTCTGCCTCCGCCACCGCCTTTGCTGCCTGCATCCATGCCGGTCAGGGCTGTGCCCTGTCGACGCGGCTCGTCGTGCCGCGGGCCAGGTACGAAGAAGCCGTGCAGGCCGCCGCCGAGACGATGGCATCGATCGGTGTCTCGGACCCCGCGGACTCCAATGCGATCTGTGGGCCGGTGATCTCGCAGGTCCAGCGCGACAGGGTCGAGGGCTATCTCAGGCTTGCCGAGCAGGAGGGCGGCCGCATCGTCACCGGCGGCAAGGTCATCGACCGACCTGGCTTCTGGGTCGAGCCGACCCTGGTGGCTGACGTCGACAACTCCTCGCGGCTCGCTCAGGAGGAGATCTTCGGTCCCGTCCTCGTGGTCATCCCTCATGACGGGGACGACGATGCCGTCCGCATCGCCAACGATTCCGACTACGGACTCTCCGGGTCGGTCGACTCCGGTGACGTGGAGCGAGCGAAGGCCGTCGCGAAGCGCATCCGTACGGGCACCCTGGCTGTCAACGGCGGTGTCTGGTTCAGCCCTGATGCACCCTTCGGCGGCTACAAGCAGTCTGGCCTGGGCCGCGAGATGGGTGTCGCGGGCTTCGAGGAGTACCTCGAGACGAAAACCATCGCCGAGCCGGCCTGACCACACCAAGGAGAACTGTGACTCAAGGACATGGGCGTTTCAAGGACAAGGTCGTCGTCGTCACCGGCGCAGCCCAGGGCATCGGTGAGGCGTACGCCAAGGCGTTGGCCGCCGAAGGGGCGCGGGTCGTCGTCGCCGACGTCAATGTCGACCCCGGCGAGCAGGTCGTGAAAAGCATCGAGGCGGGCGGCGGCAACGCGATGTTCGTGCCGTGCGACGTCTCGTCGTCTGAATCGGCCGCGGCTCTGGTGGCCACGGTCGCGGGCGAGTGGGGCGGCATCGATGGTCTCATCAACAACGCCGCGATCTACGGCGACATGAAGTTCGACCTGCTGATCACGGTCGACTGGGACTATTACCGCAGCTTCATGAGCGTGAACATGGATGGCGCGCTCGTCATGACGCGGGCCGTCTACCCGTCGATGCAGGATCGGGGCGGCGGAGCGATCGTCAACCAGTCCAGCACCGCTGCGTACCTCTACTCCGGCTTCTACGGACTGGCCAAGGTCGGCATCAACGGTCTCACCCAGCAGCTCGCCCACGAGCTCGGTGGCATGAACATCCGCGTCAACGCGATCGCCCCGGGCCCGACCGACACCGAAGCGACCCGGGTCCAGGCCGGCGACGTGGCGACGGAGATGGTCAAGACCCTCGCGCTGAAGAGGATGGGCCAGCCACAGGACATGGTCGGCGCCGCCATGTTCCTGCTGTCCGACGAGTCTTCATGGATCACCGGCCAGATCCTGGCGGTCGACGGTGGACAGACCTTCCGATCATGAAGGCGATCCGCACCGGCTTCATCGGGTTGGGCAACATCGGCAAGCCCATGGCTTTGCGGCTGGCGGCCAGCGAGGCGGTGGACCTGCAGGTCTTCGACGTCGACCCTGAACCCGTCGCCGAGCTGGTTGCCGCCGGCGCGGCCGCAGCTGAGTCGATCGGGGCTCTGGGCAACTGGGCCGACGTCATCTGCGTGATGGTGCGCGACGACGATCAGGTGCGCAGCGTTCTCGCAGAGGTCCTCGCTGACCTCACGACCAGAAACACCATGGTGCCGGTGTCGTTCGTCATCCACTCGACCGTCGCACCTTCCACTCCGGCGGAGCTGGTGAATGAAGTGATGGCCGTCTGTGGTTTCGCGGTCGAGATCATCGACGCTCCGGTCTCTGGTGGGGCGATGGGTGCGGCCGATGGATCGCTGGCGATCATGGTGGGAGCCAGCGCCGAAGGGTTCAAGGCCGTCGAGCCGGTGCTCTCCTTCATGGGATCCAAGATCGTGCGCGCCGGTGAGCTCGGCAGCGGCACGAAGTTCAAGCTGGCTCGCAACCTCCTGCACTTCGTGTCGTTCACCGCAGCGATGGAGGCGGCGCGCCTCGCCGAGGCGGCCGGCCTCGACCTGGTCGTGCTCGGCGACGTCGTGCGGCACACCGACGCGATCACCGGTGGGCCCGGCGCCATCCTGCACCGCGACACCACGGCACCGATCCCGGACGGCGACTTCTGGCAGGGTGTCTTCTCCCACGTCAGCGCGCTGGGGGAGAAGGACCTGGCCTTTGCTATCGCCCTCGCCGAGCAGCTGGACGTCGACGTACCCCTGTCCCGCCTCGCCCTGGACCGGCTCGGACCGGACCTCGGCCTCGAAGGAGACCACGATGGCTGATCAGCCCGACAAGTTCGACGACCTGCCCGAGCTGCGGGCTCGAGGTCTCCGCAAGATGGAGCAGGTCTATGGCTTCGACTTGACGGACGGCACGGGCGACTTCTTCGCCTACACCGCAGACCATCTCTTTGCGGACATCTGGAACCGGCCGGGGCTCTCCGACCGGGACCGTCGGCTCCTGCTCATCGGGCTCCTCTCCGGACAGGGGGCGGCCGACGTGCTCGGGATCCAGATCCCGGCCGCACACGCTGCGGGTGATCTCGACGACGCCGCCCTGCGGGAGATCGTGGTGTTCCTCAGTCACTATGCCGGCTGGCCCCAGGGAGCCCGGCTCAACTCCATCGTGGAGGAGACCATCGCCAACCGCGGCGACCTCCCGTCGACCGAGGAGTCCTGACATGGGCCGCTTCTCGCTGCCGGACAAACGACCGAAGGGCCTCAACGCGCCGTCGACGAAGACAGCGCTCAAGTACATGTCGAGGTTCCACGTTCGGGTGTTCAAGCTGACGAACGGCCGCATCGGTCACACGCTGGCGCGTCGGCTCGGCGTTCACGAAGCCGGCACCCACGCTGTTGCTCGAGCACGTCGGCCGCAAGTCCGGCACGACCTTCACCACTCCGCTCCTCTACCTGGACGACCCACCGAACGTGGTGGTCGTCGCCTCAACGGGCGGGATGAGGAAGAACCCGCAGTGGTACGCGAACCTCATGGCCCATCCCGACACTCGCGTCGATCTGCTCAAGGAGCCGGGACGTCTGGTGCGGGCTCGTCAGGCCGATGACGACGAGCGCGCGAGGCTGTGGCCGATGCTCGTCGATCTCTACTCCGACTTCGCGAAGTACGAGGCGTGGACCGACCGGAAGATCCCTGTGGTCATCCTCGAGCCACGATGATGGATGACGTGACGATCGCAGAAGACGGCTCAGCCCCAACCATCGGCGTGCTGGGCGGCACGGGCGCCCAGGGGCGAGGACTGGCGTTGCGATGGGCGGCCTCCGGACTCGAGGTGGTGCTCGGCTCCCGTGACAGTGCACGTGCCGAGCAGGCGGCGGCCGAGCTGAACGAGGAGCTGTCGGCCATCGCCGGTGCGGCAACGGTCCGCGGAGCCTCCAACCGTGATGCCTCGGCGGCCGCCGATGTCGTACTGGCCGCCGTCCCGTTCGACGCCCATGAGAAGACGCTGGCGGACCTGGTCGACGTCCTCGACGGCAAGATCGTCATCGACTGCGTCAACCCTCTCGGCTTCGACAAGCAGGGCCCGTTCGTGCTTGCGGTCGACGGCGGCAGCGCCGCGGAGCACGCCCAGTCGATCCTGCCGGGGTCGCGGGTGATCGGCGCCTTCCACAACGTCTCTGCGGTGATCCTCGCGGACTTGTCGATCACGGACGTCGACACGGACGTCCTCGTGCTGGGCGAGGATCGCGACGACGTCGCCATCGTGCAGCAGTTGGCCGATCGCATCCCAGGCATGCGCGGGTTGTTCGGTGGTCGACTGCGAAACTCGGCCCAGGTCGAGGCCCTCACCGCCAACATCATCGCCATCAACCGTCGCTACAAGACCCACGCGGGGATCAGGATCACCGGGCAGGGCCTGTGACGACCCCACGCGAGATCACCCGCGCCGTCGGGCGAGCCGAGCGCGCCACGAGCATCGATGTCGCGGAGGCCGCAGCGCTGCTCGCGGCTCGCGGGGACGACCTGGACCGCTTGATGGCCGTGGCCCGCAGGGTGCGAGACGCGGGCCTCACCGAAGTCGGACGTCCGGGTGTCGTCACGTACTCGCCGAAAGTGTTCATCCCGCTCACTCGACTGTGCCGCGACCGGTGCCACTACTGCACGTTCGTCACGGTGCCGGGCAAGGTGGATGCGCTGTTCCTGTCACCGGACGAGGTGCTCGAGATCGCACGGGCGGGTGCGTCGATGGGCTGCAAAGAGGCGCTCTTCACCCTCGGTGACCGGCCCGAAGACCGTTGGCCGGAGGCGAAGGCGTGGTTGGCCGAGGCAGGATACGAGTCGACCCTGGAGTACGTGCGCGCCATGGCGATCCTGGTGCTCGAGGAGACCGGACTCCTGCCGCACCTCAACCCTGGGGTGATGAGCTGGGCGGAGATGAACCGCCTGAAGGCGGTCGCGCCATCGATGGGGATGATGCTCGAGACCACGTCGCGGCGTCTGTTCGAGGAGAAGGGTCTGGCGCATTTCGGCAGCCCGGACAAGGATCCGGCGGTTCGCCTGCGGGTGCTGGAGGACGCCGGACGGCTGAACATTCCGTTCACCACCGGTCTGCTGGTCGGAATCGGCGAAAGCCTCACCGAACGGGCGGAGAGCATCTTCGCGCTGCGGCAGGTCTCGCGCGAGTTCGGCCACGTGCAGGAGGTCATCGTCCAGAACTTCCGGGCCAAGCCCGAGACCGCGATGCGGCACGTCGACGACCTCGGCCTGGAGGAGTACCTAGCGGCGATCGCCACCACGCGGGTGGTGCTGGGGCCCGCGGCACGCGTCCAGGCACCTCCGAACCTCGTCGACCTGACCGAGTGCCGAGCCCTGCTGGACGCCGGCGTCGACGACTTCGGCGGCATCAGTCCGGTGACGCTCGACCATGTCAACCCCGAACGACCCTGGCCCGCGCTGGACACCCTCGGAGAGCTGTGCCGGAAGGCCGGGTTCGAGCTGCGGGAGCGCCTGACCGCCCATCCGCGGTACCTGACCGAGCCGTGGCTCGACCCGCGCCTGCGGTCGCATGTCGATGCCCTGGCCGGTCCCGACGGACTCGCAGATCCCGCGGCCGTCGCTGTCGGCCTGCCGTGGCAGGAACCGGACGGCGGGTGGGAGACGAGCGGCCGCGCGGACCTGCACACGGCCGTCGACACGGAGGGCCGCCGGCAGGACCGGCGCGGCGACTTCGACGACGTGTACGGCGACTGGACCTCGGTCCGCGGCCGCGTCGACTCGGCTATGGCGCCGTCACGACTGGACGCGGACGTCGCAGCAGCGCTGCGCGTCGCCGAACGTGACCCGGCCGCGTTGTCTGACGACCACGCGCTCGCCCTGATGTGCGCGCCTGAGGGTGCGGAGCTCGAGGCGCTGTGCGCCCTGGCCGACGACCTGCGCTGCGACGCGGTGGGCGACGAGGTCACCTATGTCGTGAACCGCAACATCAACTTCACCAACGTCTGTTACGTCGGATGCCGGTTCTGCGCGTTCGCCCAACGCCGGACCGATGCCGACGCGTACACCCTTTCGCTCGACGAGATCGGAGTGCGGGCGCGGGAGGCGTGGGACGTCGGTGCCACGGAGGTGTGCCTGCAAGGGGGCATCGATCCGCAGATGCCGGGCACGGCCTACGCCGACATCGCCCGAGCCGTGAAGCAGGCCGCGCCGGAGATCCATGTGCACGCGTTCAGCCCGATGGAGGTCATGAACGGCGTCTCACGGACTGGTCTGTCGGTGCGCGAGTTCCTCATCTCGCTGCGCGAGGCCGGGGTCGACTCCCTGCCGGGCACCGCCGCCGAGATCCTCGACGACGACGTTCGGTGGGTCCTCACCAAGGGCAAGCTGCCCACGTCGGCATGGATCGACGTGGTGACCACGGCGCACTCCGTCGGCCTGCGGACGACGTCGACGATGATGTACGGCCACGTCGACCACCCGCGTCACTGGGTCGATCACCTGAAGGTCATCGCCAGCATCCAGCGCGAGACCGGCGGCTTCAGCGAGTTCGTCCCGCTGCCGTTCGTGCACCAGTCCAGCCCGATCTACCTGGCCGGCGTGGCACGCCCCGGCCCCACCGTCCGCGACAACCGCGCCGTGCACGCGATGGCGCGCATCCTGCTGCACGGGCTCATCGACCACATCCAGTGCTCCTGGGTGAAGCTCGGCCCGGACGTGTGCACCCAGGTCCTGAACGGTGGCGTCGATGACCTCGGTGGCACGTTGATGGAGGAGACCATCAGCCGCATGGCGGGATCCACGAACGGGTCCCGTCGATCGACCGCCGAGCTCGAGCAGATGGCCCGGCTTGCGGGCCGCCCCGCGCGAGAGCGCACCACGCTCTACGGACATGTCGAGGAGCGTCGCAATGTCACCGTCGCCTGAGCGGTTCGCGGCGATCGTCCCGATCCGGTCGTGGACGACCGGCAAGTCGCGACTCGGCTTGGATGACGGCCAGCGTGCCTCGCTCGCCCGCGCCTTCGCCCTCGACGTCGTGGACGTGCTGCAGGCGAGCCCGAGTATCGACCTCGTGGTCGTCGTCACGTCTGACGACGACGTCCGCAGGACGGTGGCTGGGTGCGAGGTCGTCGACGACCCCGGGCCCGGCCTGAACGATGCGGTGGCCCAGGGCCGCGATCACGCCGTGGCCCGCGGTCACTCGCAGGTCGTCGTCGTCCCGTCCGACCTTCCATGCCTCACGAGCCGGGCTCTGGCCGACGTGCTGACGATGTCGTCGGGTCACCCGCAGGCCTTCTGCCCCGATGCAGAGGGCGACGGCACCAGCCTCGTGGTCTCGCGCGACCCGTCCGCCCTCGTCACGGCCTACGGGCCCGGTTCGGCCGCCGCTCACGAGGGGGCAGGCCTGGTCCGACTGTCCGCGGCGCCCCTCGAGGCCCGCCGCGACGTCGACACCCCGTCCCACCTGCGCGACGCGGAGGCGCTGGGAGTCGGCTCGCACACCTCCGCGGCACTGGCCGCGATCACGGCGCCGGCGTCACCTCGACACTGAGATCGAGACCATGCGCGCGGGCCAGGATCAGGAGTCGTTGTCGCAGCTCCCCGGCCGCCACGAGGTTCGTCGCGTCGGGGTGGATCTGAACCGACGTCCCGTCGAGCGTCATCTGCAGCCCGTCGGGAACGGCGGCGAGCGCGACGAGGTCCTTCGCGCTGGCATCCGTGTCAGGAAAGCCGCGTGGAACGGATTGACCGCCGGTGACGGCCTCGACGACGGCCTCCCGAGACCCGAGACCGAACAGGTCCTCGCTCTCGGGTCGGACCAGGCTCGCGGCACCAGGTCCGTCGTGGTCGGTGACCAGCGCGTCGGGCAGGCCGCGCACGATCACCACCGGGCGCCCGCCGAGCTTGCCGGACGCCAGCTCCGCCGCCGCCGCGACCTCGTCCGCCACGGCAGGCGCAGTGACGAACAGCGGGTTTCCGTGCGTGTCGTCGCGTCCGACGAACGACTCGAGTGGCAGGAGGCCGGCGCAGCCGATCGCGATGTCCGTCTGCCCGCTCCGCCAGGCACGTCCCGCCGTGTCGCTGATGACCACCGCCACCCGCTTGCCGCTGAGCCGGCTGATGTCGGCGCGGATCGAGCGGGCTGAAGCGTCCGGGTCGGGTGGAAGGGGGAGGTAGGTCCCGGACTCGACGTTCGACCCGTCGACTCCGGCCGCGGCGAGCGTGAGCCCGTGATGCGTACGGATGATCCGGGTGCCGCCCCGCGTGGCGATCACGCGGTCGGTCTGCTCCTCGACCAATCGCTCCTTGTCGTCGGCCGCGAGGCCGGCGGCCTTGCTGACGATCTTGCTGGTGATCACCACGACGTCGCCGTCAGCGAGCGTGGCGTGCTCGACGACCAAGGCGGCGAGGTCGTCACCGGGCTGGATCTCGCCGATGCCGTCGATGGGCTCGAGGGTGAGCGTCATCAGCGTGTGTCCAGCTCGGCGGCGAGGGACAGTGCGTCGGCAGCGAGTTGGCGAGTCGTGGTGGCATCGCGCATGTAGAGCGGAACGCTCCGGGCCGCGATGTCTGATGCCTCGATCCGGTCGACTTCGCCCGCGTCTTCGGTGTCCACGAGCCAGCCGTCGAGGAGGCCACCACCCGAACGCGCACCGAGCTGACCAGCCACTCCGGTCGCGGTGCCGTCGATGCCCAGGCCGGCGAGGAGCTGATCAGCCATGCCACGGACCGCCGTTCCGCCGATGATCGGCGACACGCCGACGACGGGGGCGCTTGCCGCACCGAGGGCCTCCCGCATTCCCGGCACCGCGACGATGGGCCCGATCGAGACGATCGGGTTCGAGGGCGCCACCAGCACGACGTCGGAGCCTTCGATCGCCGCCAGCACCTCGGGCGTCGGCCGCGATTTCTCGATGCCGTGCAGCTCGACCCCACGCACCGGAATCTCGGCCCGGTGCCTGATCCAGTACTCCTGGAAGTGGACGACCTCGTCGCGGCCCTCGACGGTCGTGGCGATGTGCGTCTCGACCTCGTCGTCGGTCATCGGCAGCAGGGTCACACCGGTCGGCCAGCGTCGACACAGCTCTGCGGTCGCCTCGGTGAGGGTGCGTCCCTGGCGGAGGCGGTCGGTGCGGACGAGGTGGGTGGCGAGGTCGCGGTCGCCGAGCCCGAACCAGGCCTGCGGTTCTCCGTACGCGGCGAGCTCCTCCTTCGCGTGCCAGGTCTCGGCGGTGCGACCCCACCCGCGCTCGGAGTCGATCCCGCCGCCGAGCGTGTACATGATCGTGTCGAGGTCGGGGCTGACGCGCAGGCCGAACATCCAGATGTCGTCCGCGGTGTTCGCGATGACGCTGAGCTCGTCATCGGGTCCCATGGCGTCCCGGACACCGGTGATGAATCGGGAGCCTCCAAAGCCTCCGGCCAGGACGGTGATGCGCACGTGCACATCGTAGGGAGTGGCGAACCCTTCGCCGAAAACTGAAACACGTTCTAGTATTGACCACATGCGATTCACCTATGCCGAGGCGATGACCGACGCGACGTACTACGCGCCCCTCGCCCAAGCCGCGGAAGCCGCCGGCTACCACTCGATGACCGTGGCCGACTCAGTGATCTTTCCCGCCGACTCCGACGCAAGCTATCCCTACACCGACGACGGGGACCGTGAGTTCCTCGAGGGCAAGGAGTTCATCGAGACGATGGCGCTCTGCGCCTGGCTGGGTGCGGTCACCACGACGCTCCGCTTCACGCCGTTCGTGCTGAAGCTGCCCATCCGCCCGCCGGTGCTGGTCGCCAAGCAGGCGTCGTCGATCGCCTACCTCACGAACAACCGTTTGGGGCTGGGTGTGGGCCTGTCCCCCTGGCCCGAGGACTACGCCGTCATGGGAGTCCCGTGGGAGCGTCGCGGCAAGCGGTTCGACGAGTGCATCGACATCCTGCGCGGCCTGACCTCGGGCGGGGAGTTCGAGTTCCACGGCGAGTTCTACGACATCCAGCCGATCACCCAGACCCCGGCGCCCACCGAGCCGATCCCGATCCTCGTCGGAGGACACTCCGACGCCGCCCTTCGCCGCGCTGTGAGGCGCGGCGACGGCTGGATGCACGGGGGCGGGCCCAACGAGGACCTCGACGAGCTGCTGGACCGGCTCGACGCGGTGCGCAAGAAGGAGGGCGTGGAGAACGAGCCGTTCGAGATCCACGTCATCTCGATGGACGCCTACGACGTCGACGGGTGCAAGCGCCTCGAGGATCGCGGTGTCACCGACGTGATCGTCGGCTTCCGCTACCCGTACATCAAGGGCCCCGACCCCGAGCCGCTGAGCACGAAGATCGAGCACCTGGAGAAGTTCGCCGAGAAGGTCATCACCAAAGTGTCGGGTTCGTAGGATCCGGTCCATGTTCGACTTCGAGGAAGTCACGAGCGAAGAAGTCGCCCGGCGACGGAGGCGCTACGAGCCGCTCACGGCATCGGTGCGCGAGCTCATCGACGCCACGCTCAGGACCGAGGTCGACGACGATGTCGTGGCATCAGCCAAGGCTGACGTCGAGGCCGCCACCGCCAGGTTGCGCGACCTCCAACACGACGGCCCGCTCGGCATCGCTCTCACCCCGGACGGCGAAACCGTCGCGTGGGGGAATGTCGCGATCGGGGGCCGCAACCCGCTCGCTCCGCCGCTGGTCGTCCACTACGAGAGCTCGGGCCGGGCGCATCTCGACGCCGAGCTCGGCGCGGCCTACGAGGGGCCACCCGGTCATCTCCATGGCGGCTACGGAGCCCTCGTCCTGGACCATCTGCTCGGTGCCCTCGCCAGCGACAACAACGCCGACACGCCCGCGGCGACCGGAACCATCAGCTTCCGCTACCAGCGGCCCACGCGACTCGGCCCGGTGCACGCCGAGGCCGAGGTGAAGGGCACGGACGGACGGAAGATCTTCGTCGTCGGCCACCTGGCCGATGCCGAGGGCGTCACGATCACGGCCGAAGGCGTCTTCATCAGCTGGCGGCGAGGGCCAGACTAGAACGTGTTTCAGTTTTGCGTTAGGGTCCCGCCATGGTGCTTGAGAGATTTCGCCTCGATGATCGCGTAGCGATCGTGACCGGAGCGGGCCGGGGAATCGGGGCCGCCAGTGCCCTCGCGCTCGCCGAGGCCGGCGCCGACGTCGTCCTGGCCGCCCGCACGGAGGACCAGCTGAATGAGGTCGCCGCGCAGGTGGAGGCCATGGGGCGCAAGGCGGTCGTCGTTGCTGCTGACCTGCGCGACCTCGACCAGGTGGCCGGACTCGCGAAGACCGCTGTCGACTCCCTCGGTCGGCTCGACGTGCTGGTGAACAACGTCGGTGGCTGGATGCCGCGGGAGTTCCTCAAGACCAACGTCGACTCTCTCGAGAAGGCCTTCCACTTCAACGTCTCGACCGCGCACGCCCTGACCGAGGCCGCCCTGCCGCACCTGATGGCGAGCGAGGGCGCGGCGATCGTCAGCATCTCCTCGGTGATGGGCCGCATCACCGGACGCGGCTACCTGGCGTACGGCACGGCCAAGGCCGCTCTCGCCCATTGGACGCGTCTCGCAGCCCGTGACTTGGCGCCCCGCGTCCGGGTGAACGCGATCGCCGTCGGATCGGTCGCCACCTCCGCGCTCGAGATCGTCACCGGCGACGAGGGCCTCACCGCGCAGATGGAGGCCGGCACCCCACTGCGCCGGATCGGCGATCCAGACGAGATCGCCGCCACCGTCCTGTTCCTTGCCAGCCCCGCCGGCGGCTACATCACCGGCAAGGTGGTGGAGGTCGACGGCGGTATCGACCAGCCCAACCTCGACATGGCGCTGCCTGACCTGGGAGAAGAAGACCTATGAGCATTCGCGTCGTCGCCTGGGGTACGGGCAACGTGGGCAAGAACGCCATCGTGGGGATCGACAACCGGCCTGATCTCGACCTCGTCGGCCTCTGGGTGTCCAGCCCGGACAAGGTCGGGAAGGACGCGGGCCGCCTCGCCGGCCTCGACCGCGACCTCGGCGTCCTCGCCACGAACGACGTCGAGGAGATCCTCGCGCTCAAGCCGGACTGTGTCGTCAACTGCGCGATGGCCGACGACCGGCTGTTCGAGGCGATCGCCGATCTCGAACGGTTGCTGGAAGCCGGCATCAACGTCGTCTCCAGCGGACCGGTGTTCCTCCAATACCCCTCAGGCGAAGCGCTCGGGATGTCCGAGGGCGTGCAGAAGGCGGCCCTGGCGGGGGGCGTCTCGCTCTTCGTCAACGGCATCGACCCGGGATTCGCCAACGACTGGCTGCCCCTGTCGCTGACGGCCATCAGTGAACGCATCGACCAGGTGCGCTGCCTGGAGATCCTGAACTACAACACCTACGACCAGGGGATGATCGTCTTCGACGTCATGGGGTTCGGCAAGCCCATGGACAACATCCCCATGCTGCTGGAGCCGGGCATCCTCACCATGGCGTGGGGCAGCGTCGTGCACCAGATCGCGGCCGGGCTCGGGGTCGAGCTCGATGACGTCGAAGAGTTCTACGAGCGACTGCCGGCGACCGAGTCGTTCGACATCAGCAGCGGGCGCATTGAAGAGGGCACCGTCGCGGGGCTGCGCTTCGAGGTGCGCGGCAAGGTCGGCGACAAGGCCGTCGTCGTTCTCGAGCACGTCACGCGCATCCACGACGACATCGCTCCCGACTGGCCGCAACCAGCCGGCCAGGGCTGTTACCGCGTCGAGGTCAGGGGCGAGCCCAACTACACACTCGACCTTCAGCTGCTCGGCACCGACGGCGACCACAACACCGCCGGCCTCAAGGCCACGGCGATGCGGCTGGTCAACGCGGTTCCGGCCGTCGTCGGCGCGAAGCCCGGCTTGGTCACGGCGCTCGACCTGCCGCTCGTCACCGGCCGGGGACTGGTGACCACATGAGCAAGCGCTTGCTGATCGCCCTTGCGGCGGTCGTCAGCAGCCTCGTCCTCACCACGCCGGTGGCCGCGCAGGCAGCGACCGGCTGCTCGCAGGCCGACTCGCAGGCGGCCTCGCAGAAGTACCTCGACGCGCTGACCGACCGCAACGCCGCGTGGTCGATCCCGTTCGCCCCGATCGTGCTGCGCCTCGAGAACGGCCTTCCGACCGGTTTCACGGCGCTCGACCTGAAGACCCAGCTCTACCTGCACATCCAGTACTCGGTCTTCACCTCGATCGAGAACGTCGTCTGGACGTGGCAGCCAGAGGGCCGGGCCAACGTCATCAAGGCCGTCTACGACATCCCGGTCGCGCTCGGCGGTACGTCACTCGCCAGTTCGTCCGTCGATGAGGACTTCACGCTGACCGCCGACTGCAAGATCAAGCGGATCGACGCGCGGATCACGGTCAAGCCGAAGGCCTGACGCCGGGCGTCAGCGCAACAGCAACCGGACAGCGACATCCATGGACCGAGTGACGTCGTCGGTCGAGGTGCGTCCGGTGACCCAGCCCATGAGAGCCGACAACCACACGTCGCCGATGACCCGCACGATGGCGGTGTCTTCCTCGGTGGGCTCGCGGGTCTCGTCGGTGCCGTCGATCGCGTGCGTGATCATCGCCGTCAGCTTCATGCCGACGAGGTGGATCTCGTCCGCGACCGACGCGTCGGCGAACATGAACGCCCTGGTGAGCGCCTCGGTCAGCCGCGGCTGCTTCTGCATGCCCTTCGTGGTCACTCCGAGCACGTGCATGACGCGTTCGTGTGGCGTGTCCCCGGGCACCTGGCGGGTGCGGGACTGCGCTTCCGCCCGGTCGAACTCGCGTCCGAGGGCGGTGACCAGGAGGTGGATCTTCGACGGGAAGTACCGGTAGAGCGTGCCGAGCGCGACGTCCGCGTTGTCGGCGACCTCGCGCATCTGCACCGCGTCGAAGCCACCCTCGTCTGCGAGGGCGATGGTGGCATCGAGAATGCGGCGTCGCCGCTCGCGCTGGGCGTTGGAGCCGGGAGTCTCTGTCACGCTGGTCATTTCCGGCATCGTCTCCTGTCCAGGTTGCTGATGAGGTGGCCACGCCGGCCGTCGCTATCATTATTGAAACACGTTCTAGATTCGGAGGCGAGCCAATGCCGGTCGGGGTGAGTCGCGATCATCTCGAACTCAGCTCGACGCTGCGCGCCTGGGCCCTTGACCTCGGCGGGCCGGCGGCGGTGCGGGAGGCCGAGTCCGATGCCGCCGCTGCGTTCTCCAAGACGTGGCAGTCCGTCGTCGAGATGGGTCTGACCGGCATCGCGCTCGGCGAGCAGCATGGCGGCGGAGGCGGCGACCTGCTCGATCTCATGGTCGCGGTCGAGTCGGCGGCGTATGCGCTGATCCCCGGACCTCTGCTCGGGACGAGCCTGGTCGGCCACGTGGTCGCGGAGAGCGAAGCGGGCCTGGACGACGTGCTGGCCGGGCTCGCCAGCGGCGACACAGCGGCGGTGGTGCTGACGGGAGCGGTCGTCCACGACGAAGATGGCGCCAGTGGCGACCTCGACGTGGTGCTCGATGTCGTCGACGCGCGCTGGCTCCTCGCGCCGGACGGCACCGGCGCATGGGTGCTGATCGACGCCGACGGCTGGACCGCCGAGCCATCGATCGGCATCGACCTCTCCCGACGTGGCGGCGCGGTTCGCGTCAACGCGACCGCTGACCAGGTGAGCGTCCTGCCGGGTGTGACCAGGGGAGTGGTGCGCCGCTCACTCGTCGCGCTGGCGGCAGCCGAGGCGGCCGGCGTGGCGCAATGGTGCCTGGACACCGCAGTGGCCTACGCCAAGGTGCGCGAGCAGTTCGGTGCGCCGATCGGTTCGTTCCAGGCGGTCAAGCACCTCTGCGCCGAGATGCTGGAGATCAGCGAGTCGGTGGCTGCCGTGGCCTGGGACGTCGGTGCGGCGGCTCGTCCCGACGTGTCAGCGGAAGAAGCGCAGTTTGCCGCTGACGTTGCCGCGACCGTGGCCTTCGACGGCGCCGTGTCCGTCGCCCAGGACTGCATCCAGGTGCTGGGGGGCATCGGCTTCACCTTCGAGCACGACGCTCACCTCTACCTTCGCCGAGCGGTCGCCCTGCAGGCCACGGTGGCCGCGTTGACCGGAGGCACCGAGACATCGGCGGTCCGACTGGCCCGACGCGCCGCCGGCGGACAGCGCCGGGTGCCCGAGATCGACTTCGGCGGCGCCGACGTGGAGTTCCGCGAGACAGCCCGCCAGGAGCTGGGCGAGATCGCCGAGCTACCGGCCGATGAGCAACGCGCCGCGCTGGCGCACGCTGGCTACCTGATGCCCCACCTGCCACGGCCCCACGGCGTCGACGCCGGCCCGGTGGAACAGCTGGTGGTCGACGAGGAGCTGGCTCGCTCCGGGCTCGAACGCCCCAACATCGCCATCGGCGCCTGGGCGGTGCCGACGATCATCGAGCACGGCACGGACGAGCAACGAGAACGGTTCGTCCTGCCGACGCTGCTCGGCGACATCTTCTGGTGCCAGCTGTTCAGCGAGCCGGGGGCGGGCTCCGACCTCGCGTCGCTGAGCACCCGCGCCGTCCGCTCCGAGGGTGGCTGGCTGCTGACCGGTCAAAAAGTGTGGACGTCGCGGGCGCACGATGCGGAGTGGGCCATTTGCCTGGCCCGCACCGACAAGGACGCTGCACCTCATCGCGGGATCACCTATTTCCTGGTCGACATGGCGACGGCCGGGATCGACGTGCGCCCGCTCCGGGAAATGACCGGTGACGCGCTGTTCAATGAGGTCTTCCTCGACGAGGTGTTCGTCCCCGACGACTGCGTCGTGGGCGAGGTCAACGACGGGTGGAAGCTCGCCCGCACCACGCTGGCGAACGAGCGGGTGGCGATGGGCGCCCGGCTCGGGTTGAGCACGGAACGTTCCATTGAGCTCCTGGCCGATCGTGAGGCGGATACCGATGCCGCACGGGTCGGCCACCAGGTGGCGCTGGCGACCGTGTGCCATCTGCTCGGCGTCCGGTCGACCCTCGGGTCGATTGCCGGGCGCGGCCCCGGCGCGGAGTCGAGCGTCGCGAAGCTCCTGGGCGTCCGTAACCGTCAGGAGGCGTCCGAGCTCGTGGTCGACATGCTGGGCCCCGCGACCCTGATCGGGAACGAGCCCCAGGTCGCCGATGACGTGCACGAGATGCTGCTCGCCCGGTGCCTCTCGATCGCCGGCGGCACCACCCAGATCCTCCGCAACGTGGTCGCCGAACGCGTGCTCGGCCTACCCCGCGGCAGCTGACCGGTTGATCCGCACGTCGAACGCCTCGGAGACGTGCCACTCCCGGGACAGCATGACGGGAGTTCCATCGCGGTCGTAGTCGATCTCCTCGATGTACAGCAGAGGTTTCCCGCGCCGGATCCCGAGCACCTTCGCCGTGCGACTGGTGCTGGCGACGGCGCGCAGAGTTGCTGTCGCATGGTCGGCGGCGTGCCCCGACGAGCTCAGCAACCCGAACAGCGAGGGGTGGAGGTTCTGTAGATCGAGGTCGGCCTTGAGCAGCCGCGCGGGGATGCGGTCGCGAGAGTAGATCACCGGCTGGTCGTCGGCCGTCCGCACGCGCTCCACTGCGAGGACCATGTCGCCCTGGCTGAGCTGCAAGGGGCTGTCGATCTTCGAGTATTGATCGAGGACCGCGTCGAGCACCCGCATCCCGGCATGCGCACCGGCGCTCTCGATCATCGCGAGGTAGCTCAGCGTCGAATCGAGCCCGTGAGGCATCCGCCGACGCTCGGCGACATAGCTGCCCGATCCGTGACGACGGGTGACGTAGCCGGCTTCCACCAGACTGGTCACCGCTTCCCGCACCGTTGCCCGAGACACGCCGAATCGCGACGCCAGTTCACCCTCGGTCGGCAACTTGGTTCCCGGCGGCAGCTGCGCATTGGTCATTTCCTCCAGCAGCTCATCGCGCAGCCGGTCGGCGAGCAAGCTCTTTCCGGGCATTTCACGAGCCTACGTGTGAGTTTCGGGCGATGTGTCGACAGCAGATGCGGTCTCCTCGAGGACTCGGCGAACCTGATCCGCGATGGATGGAGCACCCGGCAGCAGGCCGTCGAAGATGGCGCTGCCAATCGTGTAGCCCCACGCACCGGCCTCGCTCACTGCGACGGCCCGGTCGACGCTCGCGATCGATCCTGCGACGATCACCGGACCATTCGACCGCTGGACCACAGCACGGATCAACTCGAGCGGATCGGCGGTCGGGTGGCGATACGCCAGCAGGTCGAGGCCCGCGACGTGGTCGAGCCCGGTGAGCTGTTCCGCGTCGTTGGCGATTTCGTCGATCGTGCCGAGCAGGACGCTGGGGTGATCGACGACCTGGCCGGGGAACGGGCAGTACCGCACGCCGTCGGGGAGCATGCCCGCCGTGTCCGGCCCGTGGGTGCCACCGAGCACCCAGTCGAACCCCGCCTCCGCCGCCGACCGCAACGACGACAGCTCGGCTTCCTGGGAGGTCGACACGACTTCGAGCATCACCTCGAAGCCGGCATCGTGGGCGAGCGAGACCAGCTCACGTTGTCGGGCGAGGTCTGCACCGACGTCCTTGAACCCGATGTACCGCAACCCGGTGTCGGCCAGCGTGGGCACGATCTCTGCCGCGTTGTCGACGGTTCGGTCGTCGTGGGTCAGCATGAACACGAAATGAGCCATGAGTCCTCCTTCATCCCTTTTCGGAGTCGGTGATGATCGACTGCGCCGACTCGTCCGACCAGACCCCGAGCGCATCGGCGAGATCCACGATCGAGATCCGTTCGCGCAGCAGATGGGAATTTCGCAGCGCCCAGAACAGCAAGGCATCGTCATAGCCGGGGCCAAGGTCTCCGGCACGCGTGGGAAGACCGCTCGCGTGACTCACCTCGTCGAACTGCTCCGTGGTCGGCAGTGTCAGTGTCCGGGTGAAAGCGTCCCAATCGTCGACCATCGCCTCGACATCAGACTGGTGTTCGAGCAGCCACGTGCGTTTTGCGGAGTAGGCCGTCCAGCACTCCTCGACCGTTTTCGCACCGAGCTCGGCGAAGGCGAGTTCCACCGCGTCACGACTTGCCGACTCCTCGGGCAACCGGACGGGAGACCGCGACGATCTGATCGTGCGATCGACGAGCTGCCAGACCCGCAGCGCGAGCCGGGTCGCCACGGTCACTTGCATGCCGTGCGGTGCGGCAGGTCCCTGCCGTTGGGCGAACGCCATCTCCAGGAGGTGTGACACCGCGTGCTCGGTGCCCGATGCGGGCGCCGTCGAGCCGACGATTCCCATCGACAGACCGCTTCCCGCCAGCAGTCGGGCCAGGTCGGCGAGCCCGGCCGGCTCGGCGACATGCGCGGCCTGGCCGAGCGACGGAAGGGCCGGCATAGCAGCTAGAACCTGCTCGACGACGGCGCCATCGTAGGCGGGCCCGTGGCCCAGTCCTGCCGCGAGCTGCCACTCGGCGACCGCGTTCGGGACCGTCGAAAGGTCGCCAACTCCGGCGAGATTCAGTCCGGCGGGTGCCGCGGCGAGGATGTCGGAGTCGGCGATGAGCATGTCCGGCCATCGCGACACGACGGTGCGTTTCGCGCCGGCGATGACGAGGACGCTGCGGTCGGCGATGAACCCGTTGATGCTGCACGCGGTTTGGACCGCGACATGGCGGCTTCCGGTGCGCTGGGCAGTGACCTTCGCGATGTCGGTGAGCGTGCCCGCGCCCACCGAGACCACCAAGCGGTTGAAGCCGACTTCGGCCACGGCGCGCTCGACCGTCTCTTCGTCGGCTCGCACCGTGCCCGTGCCGAGCTGGATGACCGGGCAGTCGCCGAGCTGTTCGGCGAGACGATCGACGACCGGTCCCGCCGGCGTGCGGTACGGTCCGCCGTCGCTGAGGATCACGGGATTGCTGAAGCTGCTGGAGGCGTCCTTGATCGCGCCGTCGAGCACTGCCGCACCGATGCGGATGTCCACGTCGGGCAGGTTGGCATGGCCTCGTTCGCGGAGCGTCGCGAGGAGCGCGTTCGGTTCGGGAATGGTGATCATGGGGCCAGCGCTGACTCGACGGCATCGAAGGCGGCACGATAACGGCCGTACGCCTCGGCATAACGCGGCTGCACGTCAGGGTCGGGGTCGATGGTGCTCGAGTCCAGCTGAACGGCAACCGATGCCTCCGCGAAGCTCGCGAACTCCCCGGCCCCGACTCCGGCGACCATCGCCGCACCGACAGCAGTGGCCTCCTCGGAGAGGACGCGGCGTACCGGCCGGCCGAGCACGTCGGCCTTGATCGACGCCCACAGATCGTCCCGCGCACCGCCGCCGACGATCCGGACCTCACCTTGACCGAGATGCAGTGAGTCGAGCCGATCGACGATGTCGCGCAGCGCATAGGCACACCCTTCGAGAACCGCGCGCGCGACGTGTGCCGAGGTGTGGTTCATGGCCAGGCCGAGGAAGGCGCCACGCATGGAGTCGTTCCACCGCGGTGCGGTCGAGCCGGACAGCGCGGGCAGGAACAGCACGCCATCGCTGGCCGGTGGCGCCTCCCGGGCTCGCGCGAAGATGTCTGCCTGCGGTACGCCGAGCAACCCGTTGGAGAGCCACAGGGTGCTGCCGCCGCTGACGAAGCCGGGATTCTCGATCAGCCACGTACCGGGGACGGCATGGCCGTGGGTCTCCACCAGGCCGAGCGGATCGCGGACGGGTTCGTCGGCGACCGTCGTCACCGGCTCTGCCGTACCGGTGACGTCGACGATGACGCCGGGCTCGATGGCACCGGCCCCGACCGATGCGGCGTGCTCATCTCCCGTACCGACGACCACCGCGCACGTGGCCGGCAGGCCGAGATCGGCGGCGACGTCAGGCCGCAGGGTGCCGATCACCTCCGTCGAGGGCCGAACCTCCGGCAGCATGGCCGGGTCGAGACCGGCGGCCTCGCAGAGCTCTGTGTCGAAATCGCCTTTGGTGACGTCGAAGACCATCGTCGACGAGGCGTTCGCGGCGTCCTGAGCATAGGAGCCCGTCAGATGGTGCAGCACATACGCTCCGACCGGCGCGAGCATGGCAGCGCGCTGCCAGACCTGCGGTTCGTTCTCGCGGATCCACATCATCTTCGGTGCGCTGTGCGACGCGTCGGCGACCAGTCCGGTGAGCTCGCCGAGCCGTTCGGACCCCACCGCGGAGACCAGTCGGTCGCACTGCTCGGTGGCACGCTTGTCGAGCCAGATGATCGCCGAGCGCAGCGGTGTGCCGTCGGCATCACAGGCCACGACGCCGTCGACCTGGCTGCCCAGGCCCATGGCCACGATGCGTTCCGCCTCGATGCCCTCGGTCACCGTCCGCACGGCGTCGCGCAAGGCGGTGCCGTAGGTGGCCGGATCCTGATCGGCCCAGCCGTCGTGCTCGTGCACCATCGTCAGCGGCGCCGAGCCGGACGAGACGACGTCGCCACTCTCGTCGACGAGAACCGCCTTGATGCTCTGCGAGCCGACGTCGACTCCTAGGACAAGAGACACGACTCCCCCTCACGTGGCGGCACAGCGGTGGGCGGGACGGGCTGCGGGGAGGATCGGGCGGCGATCCTCCCCGCAGGTCCGGTCAGGGTGACCGAGGCGGGGAATCGCCCGCCGTGATCTCGGTGACGGACGTCGTTCCGTAACCCTCTGTCTGGAGATTCGCACCGTGCTGGCCGCGTGTCATGGCGAACTCCTCCTCAGGCGACAGCACCAGCTTGTGCCGGCCTCGGATCGCGAAGTAGGCGAGCCCCAGCAGGAAGTAGATGAGGGTGCCGTACACGCCCGGACGGTAGTCGTCGTTCAGGAACAGTGAGACGAGCGCGACCAGGGCGATCGCACCGGCGACCACGGCGCCCGGGATGCCTACGGGGCTCCGGTACGGGCGGGCGATGTCCGGCAGCTTGCGGCGCAGCATGACGAATGCCAGGCACTGCATGAAGTAGGAGATCACCGCGCCGAACACGGCCATGTAGAGCAGCGCACCGACGATCTGGCCCGCAAGCTGGCCCTCGGCCTTCCCGAGGAAGTAGATGAGCAGCGTGAGGGCATACCCGACCACCCCGCCCGCAATGAGTGCGACATAGGGCGTGTGCCTCGTCGGATGAGTGATCGACAGGGCCTGCGGGAAGTAGCCCGCACGGGACAGCGAGTACGTGTTCCGGCCGTAGGCATAGATGATCGTGAAGAAGCTGGCGATCAGCCCGATCAACCCGATCAGCGCGAGGACGGTCGCGCCAGTGCCTTCGCCGAACACCGCCTTGAACCCGTCGAACAACGGAGTCGCCGAGGTTCCGATGTCCTTCGCACCGCCACCGACGCCGGTGTTCAGGAACAGGGTCCCGATGGCGAACAGCATCAGTGTCGTGAGTCCCCACATGGTCGCGCGGGGGATGTCGCGCGCGGGATCGTGCGACTCCTCGGCGGCCAACGGCAGCTCCTCGATCGCGAGGTAGAACCAGATGGCAAACGGCAAAGCCGGGAAGATCCCCGCGATCCCGTGCGGCAGGAAGTCGCTGCCGCCCTCATCGGGCGGGATGTTCGTGAGCAGGCTGCTGTCGAAGGAGCCCTTGGCGAGCACGGCCACGAAGAAGAACGCGAGGATGCCGAGCGCCAGCACGGTGATCACCACGGTGAAGCGCATGGTGATCTCGATGCCGAGGATGTTGATCCCGACGAAGATGATGTAGTAGAGCAGCCACCACACGACGACGCTGTTCCAGTTCCCGTCGTTGCCGGTCAGGTCGACGACGATGTCGTGTGACAGGAAGCCCATTGCGCCCACGACGACCGCCGGCGTGATGACGTACTCCATGTTCTCGGCCAGGCCCGTGATGAAGCCACCCCACGGTCCCATCGTCGACCGGGAGAAGGAGTAGGCGCCCCCGGTGTGCGGCAGCGCCGGCGACATCTCGGAGATGCTGAAGCACAGCCCGTAGTACATGACCGTGATGACGACCCCGGCGATCAGCAGTCCGCCGAAGCCACCGGCGTCAATGCCGAGATTCCAGCCGTAGAAGTCGCCGGAGATGACGGCGCCCACGCCAAGCGCCCACAGGGACCAGAAGGCGGCGTGGCGGCGCAATTTCCGCTTCTCGAAGTATCCTTCGCCGGCCTCTTGATAGGTGACCGATCCAACGGCCCGTGAATTGTCCGCCATCGCTCCTCCTGCTCCTCGCTGACGCGCTTTGCGAAAGTTGTCAGACAACTTTGACGATAACGCCGGACGGGGGGCAGGTCAACGACCCAAGGTCCGACTCGCCTGGTGCCACTGCAGCCAGCGCTGGACGGCGGCGATCGTGTGCTGGCTCCGGATCGACGAGAAGACGTCGAACGCGTGCTGGGCGCCGGGGAGCTCGGCGTAGGTCACCGTCGCATCCGACCACTTGCGAAGGGCGTCGACGAACGCGCGCGCCTCCTGCACCGGCGCCAACGTGTCGTTGCGGCCATGGATCACGAAGAAGTCGGGCGTGTGCTCGTCGACGTGAGCCAGCGGCGAGGCCTGGACGAAGTCGTCGAGGTTCGTCTCGGGGTCCTTGCGGAAGACCCACGGGCCCATGAACCGGTCCCGCATGTCGACGGCCACCTGCGTCTCGGTCAGACCGGCGACGTCGTAGATGCCGTAGAAGGAGACGCATGCGGAGATCGACGTGTTCGAGTCCTCGAAGCCGGGCTGGTAGTCCGGCAGACCCGGAGTGAGCGAAGCCAGAGCGGCCAGGTGACCGCCGGCGGATCCGCCGGTGATGGCGACGTACGACGGGTCGCCGCCGTACTGCGCGATGTTCTCGTGGACCCAGGCGATCGCCCGCTTCACGTCGACGATCTGGGTGGGGAAGGAGTGCTTGGGGGCGAGCCGGTAGTTGGCGGAGACGCAGATCCAGCCCTGCTGCGCCATCCGGTTCATCAGGATGAGCCCCTGCTGCTCCTTGGTGCCGATGGTCCAGCCGCCGCCATGGATCTGGATCAGCACCGGCGCACCGCTGAGGTCACGATCACGAGGTCGATAGATGTCCAGCCGGGCTCGACGTCCGCCCTCGGTGTACGAGACGTTGCGCAGCACCTCGACGTCGCGCTGGCGGAAGCGGAACGGCCGGGCCACCGATCCCCGGGGGAGGCGCAGGTTGAGCGGTCCAGGGAGGTCAAGCGCGCTCAAGTAGTCCTCGCCGATGCTCTGACGCAACGCCTGGTCGAGCTCAGAGCCGACGCGCCGCGCGTCGGCGACGGCCCGGCCCAGGAGCCCAGCCGCACCGACGGCTGCCAGCAGTCCGATGCGCGACGGTCTCGAGGTGCGGCGTCGCACGGTCAGCTCGGCGGCGGTGTCGAGCGCGGTGGCAGCGAGCAGCTGCGGGGCCAGCTCACTGACCGGCCAGCCAAGCGCGAAAGCCGGGATTCCCGCCCAGCGACCGGGCAGCGGCTTGACCGCGTTCAAGGCCAGCGCGGCATTGATGAGCTGGCGACGGGCAAACCCCCGTGACAATGTGGGCTCCTCACTCTGCTCATCTCTGGGAAGTAGAACCTGTTCTAGGCAAGGCTAGGATACGAGGCATGGATCGACTCAGCGGGCTCGATGCCAGCTTCCTGTACCTGGAGAGCGGCGCCCAGCTGATGCACGTCTGCGGGCTGATCATGGTCGATCCCGAAACCATTCCCGGCGGCTACGACTTCGAGGAGTTCAAGAAGGAGCTGTCCAATCGCGTCTCGGGCGTCGCGATGTTCAACCGCAAGCTCAAGATGGTCCCCGGAGGAATCGACTTCCCCGTGTGGGTGCAGGACGAGGAATTCGACATCGACCGGCACGTCCACCGGCTCGCCGTACCAGCGCCCGGCAGCGAGCGCGAGCTGTCCGAGGTCACCGGGCACCTCGCCGGCATTCCTCTGGACCGGTCGCGGCCGCTCTGGGAGATGCACGTGATCGAGGGCTTGGCCAGCGGCCAGATCGCGGTGTTCTCGAAGATGCACCACGCCTCCGTCGACGGGGTCTCGGGGTCGAACATGATCTCCTACCTGTGCAGCCTGGAACCCGGTGCGCCGCCACTGGACCTGGGCGGCGACCCGAGCGGTTCGGCGCATCCTCGCGTGCCGTCCGATCTCGAGCTGATCGGCCGCGGGGTGGTGTCGACGGTCGTCAAGCCGTGGCAGCTGGCCAAGCTCGTGACGCCGACAGTCCGCACCCTCTCGGCGACGATCAGCCGGGCCCGTGAGGGCACAGCCATGGCCGCACCGCTCACCGCCCCACGCACGTCGTTCAACGGGACGATCACCGGTCACCGGGCCATCGCGTTCACCGACATCTCGCTGGACGACATCAAGGACATCAAGAACGCGATTCCCGGAGCCACCGTCAACGACGTGGTGCTGGCGCTCAGCGGCGGCGCGCTCCGTCGCTACCTCCTCGATCGTGGCGAGTTGCCGGAGACGTCGCTGCTGGCCAGCGTGCCCGTCTCGGTGCACGGAGAATCCAAGCGCAGCGGACGCAACAAGGTGTCGACGATCTTCTGCAAGCTCGGCACCGATGTCGAGGACCCGCGCGAGCGAATCACGGCGATGTCCGTGGCGAACGCGAACGCCAAGGACCATCACCAGGCCGTCCCGGCCGACACACTGCAGGAGTGGGCCGAGTTCGCAGCCCCGCGGACGTTCGGCCTGGCCGTCCGCATGGTGTCCGACCTCCGGCTCGCCGAGCGTGGGCCGGTCATCCACAACCTGGTCATCTCGAACGTCCCCGGTCCGCCGGTCCCGCTCTACTTCATCGGCGCCCGGATCGATGCGCTCTACCCGCTCGGCCCGGTCTTCCACGGCGCCGGGCTGAACATCACCGTGATGAGCAACAACGGCGAGATGCACATCGGCGCCATCGCGTGCAGCGAGCTGATGCCGCATGTGTGGGACCTGGCCGACCAGTTCCCGATCGAGCTCGAGGCCATGAAGGCCGCCGTGCTCGGCGCCGCCTAGCGCTACTGGCCAGCAGCGAGCTCCCGGTCGCGCATGCGCGCCATCGTGGCGTGGGCTGCCTCGAGGACAGCCGGCACGAAGGCGCGGTGCTCCAGGACGCACCCAGCGTGTCCGCATTCGGCCTCGTGCACCGTAGCGTCCGGAATCCGCGCGGCCAGCTCACGCTGGCGATCGGGTGGAAGCACCTTGTCCTTGGTGGTGACGACGACGGCGGTCGGCACGTCGATGGACGACAGCCATGGTGTGGAGTGGTGGCGGCCGAGTGATGCCACGGCCTGGCCGATCGCCCACGGGCTGCTCGAGCGGAACTGGTTCAGCGCCCAGCGTGCGGTGTCGGACGTGTCGGCGTCCAGCGCCTCGACGGCAGCCGTGCTGGCCCGGGTGACCACGCGTGATCGCGAGAGCGTCGCCGTCAGGCCCATCCCGACCTCCATTCCGGCATGGAAGACGCGTTCGCGACCGTTGGTGCGGAAGTGGTCGGTGGTGGCGGCGAGCATGAGCCCGCCGACGGTGTCCGGATGTTGTCGCCACACACGCTGCGCGATCACCGATCCCATCGAGTAGCCGGCGACGAGGGGGCGCTCGAGGCCCAGCTCGTCGACGACGGCAGCCACGTCATCGGCGCAGTCGGAGACCAGGAACCGCTCGGACGTGATGCCGCGTCCGTGCCACCGCTGGTCGAACGTGATCACCCGATAGTGCTCCGCCAAGGCCGGGATCGAGGGGAACCAGGTCAGCACACCGGTGCACCCGACGGCATGCAGGAGCACGATCGTCGGCGCATCAGGCGTGGGCCCTGCCACATCGGTGAGCCAGGTCCGGCCGCGCCGGGGGAGTTCGAGCCAGCGTCCTTCCGGAATGTCCACGGGAGGAAGGTCGGGCAGGAGCCCTCGGAGAGCCCGGAGGGACAGCTCAACCGGATTCGGCACGAAGATCTCCTCTGGGTCGGTATCCCGAGATTAGAACACGTTATAGTTTCGGAGGGTAAACACGCCACTCGAAGAAGGAGATCCGCGTGGACTCGGTGCTCGACGAAGTGCGCTCCGTCATCGGTGACGTGCTCGACCGCGGCGACGGATCCTGGCGCGCTCTCCACGGGGCCGGGCTGCTGGCGCTGGCCGCTCCGAAGGAATTCGGAGGCGAGAACCTGGGTCTGGCCGAGGTCGCCGTACTGCTGCACGAGGTGGGCCGCCGCGCGGTGGAGCTTCCGGTCTGGGAGACGCTGGCCTGCGGTCTGTTGCCGCTCGTCCGTTCGGGCTCCGGCGCCCTGCAGGTCGATCTGGTCCCGAAAGTGCTGGCCGGCGAGCTGATGCTCGCGCCGGCTCTCGGCGAGCTCGGTTCCGCGATGCCGATCCACCCGAAGACGACGTACGGCGACGAGGGCGTCACCGGCACCAAGGTCGGTGTCCCGGTCCTCGACGGGACGACGTTGCTGCTCGTCTCCGCCACGGTTGCCGACGGCAGCGCGACCGTCGTGCTCGTCGACCCAGCCGGCCCGGGAGTGAGCCACGTCGAGACCACGACCTCTCGCGGCGCGACCGAGGCGACCTACACCTTCGCGTACGCACCGGTGCTCGGGCTGCTCGACGCCGACGTCGTGCGCTGCCATGCCATCGCTGGCCTGGCCGCCCTCGGCGCAGGCGTCGTCGAAGGAGCTCGCGACCTCACGTCTGGCTACATCCGGGACCGACGCCAGTTCGGACGTGCGCTCGCCGAGTTCCAGGCGGTCGCCCAGCAGATCGCGGACGTGTACATCGCGTCCCGGACGTTCACGCTGACGGCAGGCGAGGTGGCCCGCCGCCTCGACGCCGGCGATCCCGCCGCCGACGACCTGGCAGTCGCTGCGCACTGGTTCGCCGACCGGGCATCGGCGGTCATGCAGACCTGCCAGCATCTCCACGGCGGCATGGGGATCGACGAGACCTACCCGATGGGGCGCTACTTCGCGGGCGTCCGGGACATCACCCGTCACCTGGGTGGGCCGGCCGCGCTGGCCGACGTCCCGGTCACGGAGACGGCGGGCAAGAACGCAGAGCTGACGGCTGCGGAGCGCGCCTTCAAGCAGGAGGCCCGTGCCTATCTCACCGGGCTGGTGAACGACGAGGACCGTGACGAGATGCGCACGGACCGAATGGGTCCGGCGTACCACCGGCTCATCAAGCAGATGGGTGCCGACGGATGGATGGGCGTCGGCTGGCCGAAGGAGTACGGCGGTCAGGGGCGCGGCGTCATCGAGCAGCAGGTGTTCGTCAATGAGGCGGCGCGGGCGGACGTCCATCTGCCGTCGGTGACCCTGCAGACCGTCGGACCGACGCTGCAGGCCTATGGCACCGAGAAGCAGAAAGACATGTTCCTCTCCGACATCGTGACCGGCGACGTGCACTTCGCCATCGGCTACAGCGAACCCGATGCCGGCACCGACCTGGCCTCGATGCGCACCACCGCGGTCCGGGACGGCGACCACTACGTCGTGAACGGCCAGAAGATGTGGACCACCGGCGGTCACGCTGCCGACTACGTCTGGCTGGCCGTGCGCACCGATCCCGACGCATCCCCGCATCGCGGCATCTCGGTGCTCATCGTCGACACCCGCGACCCCGGCTACTCGTCGACGCCCATCGTCACCAGCGACGGCTCCCACCACACGAACGCGACGTACTACAACGACGTGCGGGTGCCGGTCGACATGCTCGTCGGCGAGGAGAACCGCGGCTGGCAGCTCATCACGACCCAGCTCAACCACGAGCGAGTCATGCTCGGCCCGGCCGGCCGGATCGAGGGGCTTCGCGACTTGGTGCACGAGTGGGCGCAGGACCGCATGGGCCCGGACGGCACGCCCGTGTTGGAGGTCCCATGGGTGCGCGACACCCTGGCCCGCGCCACGACGTCGTTCCGGGTGAACGAGCTGCTCAACTGGGCGGTTGCCCGTGGCGGTTCGTCCGATCGGGCGACGGTGGCCGACGCGTCGACGTCCAAGGTGCTGGCCAGCGATGAAGTGCAGCGACTGGGGTTGGCCCTGGCCGACGTGGTCACGGCGTATGGCGACCCCGCTGATCCGGCGACGGGCCGGCTGGTCGAGCATCTGGACCTGACCAGCAAGCGAAACCTGGTGCTCTCCTTCGGAGGCGGCGTCAACGAGGTGCAGCGCGAGCTGATCGCCATGTTCGGACTCGACCTGCCGCGGGTGCCGCGATGAACGATGAGGAGATCTCGGCGCGCGTCGAGGAGATCAAGGCCCGCGGCGCCAGCCCGGCGCGCGAGGGGAACGATCCCGTGAACGAGCCGATGATCCGGCACTGGAGCGAGGCGATCGGCGACGCCAACCCGCGATGGAAACCCGGGCCCGACTGCGAAGCACCGCCGGCCATGGCGCAGGTGTGGACGATGCCGGGACTGAATCCCGAGCGTCCACCGGGCGAGCCGCTCTGGGACACCATGGTGGTTCTCGACGAGGCGGGCTACACGTCGGTGCTCGGCACGAACTGTGACCAGACGTACGCCCGGACCCTGCGACCCGGAGAGCGGGTCCGGATCAGCTCCAGGCTCGAGGACGTCGTCGGCCCGAAGAAGACCGCCGTCGGCGAGGGCTACTTCGTCACGACGCGCAACAGCTGGACGGTCGGCCCGGAGGACGCGCCCGAGGAAGTCGCGACCATGCAGTTCCGGGTGCTCAAGTTCAAGCCCGGCACTGGCCGCCCCTCGGTGGACCGGTCGCAGACGACCCGGCCGATGATCAACCGCGACAACGCCTACTTCTGGGAGGGCACGGCGAAGGGTGAGCTCCGGATCCAGAAGTGCAACGCCTGCGGGGTGCTCCGGCACCCGCCCGGCCCGGTGTGCCCGTCCTGTCATGCGATGGATCGCGGCTACGTCGTGGCGTCCGGTCAGGGCCGGGTGCACTCGTTCCTGGTGCACCACGCGCCCATGGTCCCGGGCAAGCAGCTTCCTCTCACCGTGGCCCTGATCGAGCTGAACGAGGGCGTCCGCATGGTCGGGGAGATCACCGGCGAGATCGCCATCGGCGACGCGGTCGAAGTGCTCTTTGATCGAATTGATGATGACCTCACGTTGGCGCAGTGGAAGCTCACAAGAACCGACCAACCGGCGACCCCTCCGGATTCTGAAACGGCCTCGGATCTTCCGGTCTGGTACCTCCCGATCACCCCGACACTCGTGGTGTCGACCGCGCTGGCCACCCGCGACTTCCAGGACGTCCACCACGATCGCGACCTCGCGCAGTCGCACGGCAGCAAGGACATCTTCCTCAACATCCTCACCACCACCGGGCTGGTGCATCGGTACGTCTCCGACTGGGCTGGGCCGCAGACGCAGGTGCTCTCCTGCGCCTTGAGCCTCGGTGCCCCGGCTCATCCGTACGACACCCTGCGTTTCACCGGAGACATCGTGTCCGAGACCGAAGGGGTGACCACGATCGACGTCATCGGCCAGGTCTCGCTCGGCAACCACGTGAGCGCTCGCCTGGAGGTCAGGCTGCCATGACTGATTTCAGCGGCGTGGCATCGATCGCCGGGATCGGCGCGACCGAGTTCTCCAAGGAGTCGGGGCGTTCGGAGCTCCAATTGTCGGCCGAGGCGACGCTTGCGGCACTCGCGGACGCCGGGCTCGATGCCTCCGACGTCGACGGCCTGGTCACCTTCACCATGGACTCGACCGCCGAGATCGCGCTGGCCCGCGAGCTGGCCATGGGCGAGCTGCGCTTCTTCAGCCGGATCAACTACGGCGGCGGCGCCGCCTGCGCGACGGTGCAGCAGGCGGCCATGGCGGTCGCGACCGGCATGGCCGACGTCGTCGTGGCCTACCGGGGCTTCAACGAGCGGTCCGGCCATCGCTTCGGCCAGGTGCAGGGCGCGGCGGCGACGCAGGCGAACACCAACGGCCTGGACAACGCCTGGACCTATCCGTACGGCCTGTCCACGCCGGCGGCCACCGTGGCCATGCAGGCCCGCCGCTACATGCACGAGTACGGCGCCACGTCTGCGGACTTCGGACGCGTCGCGGTGGCGGACCGACGGCATGCGGCCACCAACCCGGCGGCCTTCTTCTACGAGCGCCCGATCACCCTCGAGGACCACCAGAGCTCGCGGATGATCGCCGACCCGCTGCGTTTGCTCGACTGCTGCCAGGAGAGCGACGGCGCGGTGGCGATCGTGGTCACCTCCACCGAGCGGGCGAAGGACCTCCGAGCCGGCGCCGTGCCGATTGTGGCGGCGGCTCAGGGCAGCGCGGCTGACCAGTTCGTCATGACGTCGTACTACCGCGACGACATCGGCATCGCCGAGATCGGCGTTGTCGGTCGCGACCTCTGGCGGCAGTCCGGACTGGCGCCGACCGACATCGACACCGCGGTGCTCTACGACCACTTCACGCCGTACGTCCTCATGCAGCTGGAGGAGCTCGGCTTCTGCGGCCGAGGCGAGGCGAAGGACTTCATCGCCGACGGGGCGATCGAGATCGATGGCCGGCTGCCGGTCAACACCCACGGCGGCCAGTTGGGCGAGGCCTACATCCACGGCATGAACGGCATCGCCGAGGCGGTCCGTCAGCTGCGGGGGACGTCGGTGAACCAGGTGGCGGACGCCGAGCACGTCCTGGTCACCGCGGGCACAGGCGTGCCCACGTCCGGACTCATCCTCGGCGGCTGACCCGCCGTGGGCGAGACTCGAGGCATGAGCGTCATACGGATGGATCACGCCGGCATCGTGGTCGAGGATCTCGCGGCCGCCATCGCGTACTTCGTCGAGCTGGGCCTGGAGCTGGAGGGCGAGACGACAGTCGAGGGTGAGGCCGCGGACAAGCTCATCGGCGTGGACGGCGTCCGAGCGGACATCGCCATGCTGAAGACTCCGGACGGCCACAGCCGAGTCGAGCTGTCGACGTTCCACACGCCGGTGGCCACCAGCGGGACGACGACTGAGCCGGTCAACACCCCCGGGATCCCTCGCCTCTCCTTCGTCGTCGACTCGGTCGACGAGAACGTCGACCGCCTGCGTCCCCACGGCGCAGAGCTCGTGGGCGAGGTCGTCGAATTCGGGGATGTCTACCGGTACGGCTACGTCCGTGGCCCAGGTGGCGTCATCGTCGGGCTGGTCGAGGAGCTCAGCTAGAGCAGCTGGGCCAGCACGCAGAGCCACCCGCTCTCCTCATCGTGGTCAGACCGTTCCGTCCAGTCCGACCGGAGCCCAGCGTGCTCCAACGCGGCGATGAACTCCCCCTCGGTACGGAGCGCCCGGTAGTAGGGACTGCCGGACTCGCCGACTTCCCAACCGGCGCCTTCGCCCAAGGGGATGGAGACGAGGAATCGGCCGCCCGCGCGCAAGGCGCCGGCAACCTTGGCCAGCACGGCAGGTAGGTCGTCCGGCTCCACGTGCTGGAGGACGTGGAGTGCGACGACGGCGTCGTAGGGACCGCCGAGATCGTCCTTGATCACGTCCAGCTGGTCGACCTGCTTGCCGCGGCCGCGCTGGAACTCGATGAATGCCTGGGTGATGTCGGTGCGACGAACCGTCAGCCCAGCTTCCTCGAGAACATCGGCATCCCATCCGGGACCGGAGCCGATCTCCAAGGCGTGACCGGCCGGAACCGTCTCGGCCAGACGAGTCAGTCCGTTGGACAGGACTCCGGCTCCAGCTGTCTCGCGGGCGTAGTCGTCGGCGATCTGTTCGTACGATTCGACCGTTCGGGCGTTCGGGTCCATGCGGCCGAGCCTAGAACCCGATCAAGCCCTCGTCACGAGGCAGTCGGCCAGCACGGGACGGCCAGTCTGATCTGACAGAGTGTCGCCGACCGTCACGGTCACCGCGATGCCGTCGGTCTCGTCCCAGGCGCTCACCGCGAGGGTCTCGCCCGGGAAGACGACCCCGGCAAATCTCGCGCCGAATCCACTGACCGCTGCTGCGTCCCCGTCGAGCATGAGGTCGATGACCTCGCGCAGCACGATCGCGTAGGTGCACAGACCGTGCAGGATCGGCGCATCGAAGCCAGCGGTCTTCGCGAACTCCGGGTCCGCGTGCAGGGGGTTGCGGTCGCCGCAGAGCCGATAGAGCAGCGCCTGCTGCGGCGTCACGGTGTACGTCGCCGACGCATCCGGAGCCCGGTCCGGCACGACGACCGCGGTGCTCTGGCCCCGATCACCGCCCCAACCGCCCTCGCCCCGGACGAAGATCGAGGACCGGACGCGCCACAGCTCGGTGTCGTCCGGACCGGTGGCCACGCCCTCCTGCCAGATCACCGCGGCCTTGCCCTTGTCCCAGACGTCGGTGATACGGGTCGTCAGGCGGGCCGAGCCGGACGTGGGCAACGGCCGATTGACGTGGACCTCTTGGGCGCCGTGGACGACCTGGGCGAGGTTGATGTCGCACCCGGGCAGGTCGAGGCTTGGTGCCTCGGTGGCGTGGAACGTCGGCGCCACGACGGCGAAGCTCGGCAGCACCTGCAGCGCGTCGTTGTCGAGCGTCCATCGCATCGCGGCGGGAGACAGGTTGTCGCCCTGGTGGGATCCGGCGCCGACGGCGAGGTGGTAGAGCAGCACGTCGCTGCTCGTCCAGGAGAACTCCTGGGTGCCGACCTCCGCACCGATGGCGACGTCAGGATTGATCGGCATGGGCGATGTCCTCGGCGGCGAGGTAGCCGAAAGTGAGGGCAGGTCCGATGGTGGCGCCCGGTCCGGCGTAGGTGTGGCCCATGACGGCAGACGAGCAGTTGCCGGCGGCGTAGAGCCCCTCGATCACGGAACCGTCCGGGCGCAGGGCACGGGCACGCTCGTCGGTGACGATGCCGCCCTTCGTGCCGAGGTCACCCGGGACGATCTTCACCGCGTAGAACGGTCCTTGGTCGATGCTGCGCAGCGACGGGTTCGGCGTCACCTTCGGGTCGGCGTAGTACTTGTCGTAGGCGCTGTCGCCACGGTGGAAGTCCTCGTCGACGCCGGACTCGGCGAACCGGTTGAACCGGTTGACGGTCTCTACCAGGGCGTCGGCCGGCACCTCGATCCTCCCGGCGAGCTCGTCGAGCGTGGCGGCGCGTTTCACGGTGCCGTGCTTGTACCACCGGCCGGGGAACGGCTGCCGAGGTGAGAGTCCGGCGAAGAGGTACCGGTTGCGGTAGCGCTGGTCCATGATCATCCAGGCGGGGACGTGGGAGACGCCGGTGGCCTCGCCCGCGTAGATCGCGTGGGTCGCCTCCACGTAGGGCAGTGCCTCGTTCATGAACCGCTGACCTGCGGAGTTCACGATGATCGAGCCGGGGAGGTTGCGCTCGGCGAGGCAGAACCACGGGCCGCGCGGGAGCGGGATCGTGGGACCCCACCAGGCGTCGTCCATCAGGTCGACCGCGGCGCCGACGGCGATGCCGGCCTCGATGCCCGCACCGGTGTTGCTGGGTGCCGCGGTGCTCCAGGCGGCTTCGGTGGGGCTGGGCAGGTACTTCTCCCGCAGGGTGTCGTTCTTCTCGAAGCCGCCGGATCCAAGGATGACGCCTCGGCGGGCACGGATGACGAGCTCGGCGCCGTCACGTTCAGCACGGACGCCGACCACCCGGCCGCCCTCGACGACGAGCCCGGTCAGAGGGGTCTCGTAGTGGATCGGGACACCGGCATCCATCAGGGCCTTGCGCAGGCTGATGGTCAGGGCGTTGCCCATCGCGTACATCCGCCGACGTCGGAACTGGCTGATCATCCGGTTGAACAGCACCCGCAGCATGGTCCGGGTGCCCTTGAGGGTGCGCAAGGGGCCGAGGCTGATCTTGCGGAAGTCGGCCTGGGTGACGATCAGGTTCGCCGGTGCCTTCGTGTACGCGGGGTGCAGTCGCTCCAGCTCCGCGCCGATGATCCGGCCGTCCATCGGCACCGGCTCCACGGTGCGTCCACGCGATCGGCCACCCGGGCGCTCGGGCAGGTAGTCGGAGTACTCGGGAACCCAGGCGAAGCGCACCGGGGTCTTTTCGAGGATGAAGTCCATGACCTCGGGGCCACGGTCGAGGAAGGTGTTGCGTCGTTCTTTCGGCACCACGTCGCCGACGATGGCCTCGAGGTAGCGCTTCGCTTCTTCGGCGTCGTTCGCGTCGACCTGCCCGGCGTCACGGAGAGCCTGGTTGCCGGGGATCCACACGCCGCCGCCGGATCGAGCCGTCGACCCGCCGAAAAAGGCGCTCTTCTCGATCAGGACGGTGTCCAGACCGTGGTGCGCAGCGGCGAGGGCGGCGGTCATTCCGGCGCCGCCGGCGCCGACGACGACGACGTCACAGGTCTCTTCCATCGGTCCTCCGGTTGGGGGCTGACTTCCGCAAAACTGTAACAGGTTCTACCATGCAGTCATGCTCTCCGACGAGGTGCGAGAAGCCGTCGCCCGGACCCTGGCGACCGCCGAGCGCGACCGGACGCCGGTCCCGCCGCTCCGGGACACCTGGCCCGACCTCGACGTCGTCGACTCCTACACCATCCAGCTGCTGAACATCGCCGACCGGCTCCGCGACGGTGCCACCGTGCGCGGCCACAAGGTCGGCCTCTCCTCCAAGGCCATGCAGGAGATGATGGGGGTCGACGAGCCGGACTACGGTCACCTGCTCTCCGACATGGAGGTCTTCTCCGACGCCCCGGTCAGCGTGGGTCGTTACTGCATGCCCCGGGTGGAGGTCGAGGTTGCCTTCGTCCTCGGCCGGACCCTCCCGGGCGCGGGTTGCACTGAGGACGACGTCCTCGCGAGCACCGACCACGTCACGGCCTCCATCGAGCTGATCGACTCGCGGATCGAGGACTGGAACATCAAGATCGCGGACACCATCGCCGACAACGCGTCAAGCGCCGGCTTCGTGCTCGGCGCGAAACGGGTCGACCCCGACAGCCTCGATCTCAAGGCCATCGAGGCCACGCTGCTCTGCGACGGCGAGGAGGTCGCGGCCGGTCGCTCGGACGCCGTCCTGGGCAATCCGGTCACCGCGGTCGCATGGCTGGCGCGCAAGGTCGCGTCCTTCGGGGTGACACTCGAGGCGGGCCACGTGATCATGCCGGGCAGTGTCCACCGGGCCATCGACGCGCATGCCGGCGACAACTTCGAAGCAGTGTTCACCGACCTGGGCAGCGTTCGGCTGTCCTTCACCGATTAAGGGAGATGTGATGACCCGCAAGGTCACCGCGGCCATCGTCGGACCCGGCAACATCGGCACCGACCTGTTGTTCAAGCTGCTGCGCAGCGATGTGATCGAGCCGCGCTGGATGATCGGCGTCGATCCGACCTCGGACGGCCTCGAGCTGGCTCGTCAGAAGGGCGTCGAGGCGTCGCACGAGGGGGTCGACTGGCTGCTCAAGCAAGACGAGCTGCCGGAACTGATCTTCGAGGCGACCTCGGCATACGTCCACCGCGAGTACGCACCCCGCTACGCCGAAGCGGGCATCCGGGCGATCGACCTGACCCCGGCCGCCGTCGGGCCTGCGGTCATCCCGCCGGTCAACGGCGAGGAGCACCTGGGCGCCGACAACGTCAACATGATCACCTGCGGCGGGCAGGCCACCATCCCGATGGTGCACGCGGTCTCGCGCGTCACCCCGGTGCCGTACGCCGAGATCGTCGCCTCCGTGTCCAGCGCGTCCGCCGGACCGGGCACCCGAGCCAACATCGACGAGTTCACCCGCACCACTGCTGCCGGCGTCGAGACGATCGGTGGCGCGGAGCGCGGCAAGGCGATCATCATCCTCAACCCCGCGGACCCGCCGATGATCATGCGCGACACCATCTTCTGCGCCGTCGCTCCGGACGCCGACCGCGACGCGATCTCCGAGTCGGTGGTGCGGATGGCGCAGCAGGTCCAGGAGTACGTGCCGGGCTACCGGCTGCTCCAGGACGCGCAGTTCGACGACGCCTCACCGGCGACGAACGGCATGACGAAGGTGAGCGTCTTCGTGGAGATCGAAGGCGCCGGGGACTACCTGCCGCCGTATGCCGGGAACCTCGACATCATGACCGCGGCCGCCGCCCAAGTCGGCGAGTCAATTGCGAAGGAGATGCTCCGATGAGCGACGTGAACACGCTCGACCGCACCTGGTCGCAGACCGACCCGGAGAGCAACCTCGACCTCCGGCTGACCGACACCTGCCTGCGCGACGGATCGCACCACAAGCGGCACCAGTTCGTCCCGGACGAAGTGCGCAGCATCGTGGGTGCCCTCGATGCCGCCGGTATCCCGGTCATCGAGGTGGCCCACGGTGACGGCCTCGGCGGATCGTCGTTCAACTACGGCTTCTCCGCGACGCCCGAGCAAGACCTCATCAAGCTGGCCGCGGAGACCGCGACCCGCGCCCGCATCGCCTTCCTGATGCTCCCGGGCGTGGGCACCAAGGACGACATCCGCGCGGCTCAGGGCAACGGCGCGGAGATCTGCCGGATCGCGACCCACTGCACGGAGGCCGACACGTCCCAGCAGCACTTCGGGCTCGCCCGCGAGCTCGGACTGGAGACCGTCGGCTTCCTGATGATGAGCCACACTCAGCCGCCTGAGGTGCTGGCCAAGCAGGCGCGCATCATGGTCGACGCCGGCTGCCAGTGCGTCTACGTCGTCGACTCGGCCGGCGCGCTGATCATGGAAGCGGTCGCCGATCGGGTGTCCGCGATGGTCGCCGAGATCGGCGGCGAGGCCACGGTCGGCTTCCACGGTCACGAGAACCTCGGCCTCGGCGTCGCGAACACCGTGATCGCCGCCCGCGCCGGAGCCACCCAGATCGACGGGTCGGTGCGCCGGTTCGGCGCCGGCGCCGGCAACACGCCCCTCGAGGCGTTCATCGGGGTTGCCGACAAGCTCGGTTGGAAGACCGGCGTCGACTTCATGCAGATCGTCGACGCTGCCGAGGACGTCGTGCTCCCGGCGATGCCGGAAGAGTGTCACCTCGGCCGGAATGCGCTGATGATCGGCTACGCCGGCGTGTACTCCTCGTTCCTGCGGCATGCGGACAACGCCGCCGCGCGGTACGACGTCTCCGCCGCGCAGATCCTGATCGAGGCAGGTGCGCGCAAGCTGATCGGCGGCCAGGAGGACCAGCTCATCGACATCGCCCTCGAGCTGAAGGCGGCCAAGAACTAGCTCCATGAGGGTCTTGGTTCCGCTGCCCGATGTCGACTTCGATACCACCGAGGTCGCCGTGCCCTGGCGTCTACTTTCGGATGCGGGGCATGACGTGATCTTCGCGACCGAGCGTGGTGGTTCTGCGCCGAGCTGCGACCCACGGCTTCTCGACGGGGTTCTCTTCGGCAAGTTGGGCGCCGAACCAGAGCCGATCGCGTTCTACGACGAGATGATCCAGACGCAGGCGTTCGGATCACCCGTCTCGTGGCTCGACCTCGACGTCACTGCGTACGACGGTCTGTTGCTGGCCGGTGGTCATGCCCCGGGAATGCGGCAGTACCTCGGGTCAGCGGAGCTGCAGGTGTCCATCGCGCAGTTCTGGGAAACGGGCAAGCCGGTCGGCGCGATCTGTCACGGCGTACTCGTCCTGGCACGGAGCAAGGATCCCCATGGAGCCAGCGTCCTGGCAGATCGGCGAACGACGTGCCTGCCGAAGTACATGGAACGCGGCGGGTACCTCATGACCGCGTGGAAGCTCGGCCGCTACTACCGGACGTATCCGCTGTACGTCGAGGACGAGGTGGTGGCGAACCTGAGTAGTGCAGACCAGTTCGAACGCGGGCCCCGGGAGACCAAGCGGGGCACCCGGACCGACCACACGCACGCGTTCGTCGTCGAGGACGGCAACTACGTATCGGCGCGGTGGCCTGGTGATTCCTACCTCTTCGCTGAACGGTTCATCGAGCAGCTGCACGGGTGAACCTTGCCGTGGGGCCCAACTACCTCGAGCGATAGACTTCCTACTAGAACGTGTTCTAGTATTGGAGCTACGGACTTTCAAGGAGTGGCAATGACCCAGGCTGTGCTGGACGGCGTACGAGACCTTCTTCCCGCCTTCCGCGAGCGCGCGGACGAGACCGAGCGCTTGCGCCAGGTTCCGGACGCGTCGGTCAAGGAGCTGGAGGAGACCGGATTCTTCCGGTTGCTCCAGCCCAAGCGTTTCGACGGGCTCGAGGGCGATCCGATCGACTTCTACACCGCGGTGAGCATGATCGGCTCCGCGTGTGGCTCGACCGGCTGGATCTCCTCAGTGCTCGGCGTCCACCCGTGGCAGGTGGCGCTGTTCCACGACGATGCGCAGCAGGCGGTGTGGGGCGACGACACGTCCACCCGGCTGAGCTCGTCGTACGCGCCCACCGGCAAGGCCACGATCGCCGACGGTGGATTCACGCTGGAGGGACGCTGGAGCTTCTCCTCCGGCTCGGCCCACGCGACCTGGGTCCTGCTCGGCGGCCTCGTCTTCAACGAGGAGGGCCAGGTCGTCGATTTCCGGACGTTCATGGTTCCGCGGGAGAAGTACGAGATCGTCGACGTGTGGAACGTGGTCGGCCTGTCCGGCACGGGCTCCAACGACATCGTGGTCGAGGAGACGTTCATCCCCGAGGAGTTCACGCTCTCGATGGGCGACACCGGGCGCTGCTTCGGCCCGGGACAGGAACAGAACCCCAGCGAGCTCTACAAGCTGCCGTTCCACTCCCTGTTCACCACCACCATCACTGCGCCGATCGTCGGCATGGCCCGGGGTGCTTACAACGAGCACGTGGAGATGCAGCAGAAACGCGTGCGTGCTGCCTACGCCGGCGAGAAGGCGTCCTCCGATCCGTTCGCGGCGGTGCGCATCGCGCGTGCGTCCAGCGAGATCGACGGCGCCTGGGCACTGTGCATGGCCAACATCCGCGAGGAGCAGGCGTTGGTTGCCAAGGGCGAGAAGATCCCGCTGTCGCTGCGACTGCGGGTCCGTCGTGACCAGGTGATGGGCACGCAGCGGGCGATCGACGCCATCGACGAGCTCTTCGAGGCATCCGGTGGCCGTGCTCTGGCCAACGGCACCTACCTGCAGCGAGCCTGGCGCGATGCGCACGCCGGCCGGGTGCACGCGGCCAACGACCCCGAGCGCGCCCTGCAGATGTATGGCATGCACGAGTTCGGACACAAGGTCGACCCAGGGATGTACTGATGACCGGCCTTGATCGCGAGTCGACTCGGCGGTCCGCCAAGGCCGGGGATCTGACCCTCAACTACTACGAGGCCGGCGAGCCGACCTCCGTGGGCGGCGGGCTGCCGCTGGTGATGCTGCACGGCGGCGGACCGGGGGCATCGGCGTGGTCGAACTTCGGTTCGGCACTGCCGGGCTTCGCCGAGGACTTCCGCACCCTGCTCATCGACCAGCCCGGGTTCGGGCAGAGCGACAAGCCTCCCGTCGTCGGCAACTACTTCCGCTTCGCTGCGGAGGCGGTCAAGGACCTGCTCGACGAGCTGGGCCTCGAGCGCATCCACCTGCTCGGCAACAGCCTGGGCGGCGGCACCGCGGCGCGGTTCGCACTGCTCTACCCGGAGCGGGTCGGCCGGCTCGTGCTGATGGGGCCGGGCGGACTGAACCTGAGCCTCTTCCACGCCGACCCGACCGAGGGCGTCAAGCGGCTGATGGAGTTCGGCGCCGCGCCGTCGGAGGAGTCGATGCGGGCGTTCATCTCGACCATGGTGGTCAATCAGGATCTCGTCACCGACGAGCTCGTCGCCGAGCGGCTCGCCGACGCGACGGCGCCTGGCGCGCAAGAGGCCATGCAGTCGATGGGCATGTCGTTCTGGAATCCGGACAGCTACGAGGACGGCCTGATCTGGCGTGACGCCCACCGCCTGTCGCGGCCGACGCTCCTCACCTGGGGACGTGAGGACCGCGTCAACCCCCTCGACGGTGCCTTCGTGGCGCTGAAGATGATCCCCAAGGCTTCGCTGCATGTCTTCCCGAACTGCGGTCACTGGGCCCAGATCGAGGCGGCCGAGGAGTTCCGGCAGGTCTGCACGGCCTTCCTGTCGAACCACGTCGAGCGAAAGAAGGAAGCGTCATGACCATCGACATCAAGTCCATGGGCTACGCGCGCGTCGCGTCCACCGACCTCGAGGCGTGGCGGCACTTCGGCACGAAGGTCCTCGGGCTCGCCGAGGGACGCGGGCCGACCGAGGAGAACCTGTACTTCCGCATCGACCAGGTATCCAGCCGAGTCGTGGTCTTCCCGTCCGACGTGGACCGGCTGGACTGCGTCGGCTGGGAGCTCGCCGACCACGACGCGCTGCAGCGTGCCAGAGAGCACCTGCAGAAGGCGGGGGTCGAGATCTCCGAGGGGACGCCCGAGGAGCTGGCCGACCGCCGGGTCCAGGAGCTGGTCCGCTTCACCGACCCTTTCGACAACGTCTTCGAGCTGTTCCACGGCATCACCTACGAGTCTCGCCCGGTCGTCACGCCGTACGCCGCCACGTTCGTCACCGGTGACCAGGGCATGGGTCACGTCGTCATCCCCGTCGACGACGACGTCGAGGCGTTGAAGTTCTACCGCGACGTCCTCGGTTTCCGGCTGCGCGACTCGATGTCGATGCCCGGCGAGTTCGTGGGCAAGGAGCCGGGATCGAAGGTCTGGCTCCGGTTCCTCGGCGTGAACCCGCGACACCACTCGCTGGCGTTCCTGCCGATGCCCAACCCCAGCCGCTGCGTGCACATCATGTTCGAGGTGGAGAAGCTGGACGACGTCGGCCGCGCCCTCGAGCGGGTACGCAAGCACAAGGCGCCCCTGTCGGCCACGCTCGGCCGGCACATGAACGACGAGATGGTCTCCTTCTACGTGCGGTCGCCTGGCGGTTTCGACATCGAGTTCGGCTGCGAGGGCCTGACCGTCGACGACAAGCGCTGGGTGGCTCGGGAGTCGACCGCCGTGTCTCGTACTGGGGACACGCCTTCGGCCAGTCGGGCTGAGGGGGATGCCACAGTGGAGCCCGTGACCGACGCCGATGTTCCGGAGGGTATGAACCCGGACGCCGCTACGTCCTGGCCACCCCGTGAGCTGATCGAGTCCTACCTCGGCGGCGCACGACGAGATGTTCGCGTGGCGTCCCGGCGAGGTCGTCCACATCGACGGCGAAGCCGCGCAGGCCGCTGCCCGGCGGTACCGCGACGTGCTCGGGCAGTACGCCAGCGGGGTCACGGTGGTCACGACCATGCAGGGGGACACCCCGATCGGCATGACCTGCCAGTCGTTCACCAGCGTCTCGCTCGACCCACCGCTCGTCGCCTTCCTGCCGATGAAGAACTCCCGCGCGTTCGCCGCGATCCGCCTGTCCCGGCGGTTCTGCGTGAACTTCCTCGCCGCCGACCAGACCGACCTGTCGAACAGCTTCGCGTCACTGGAGAAGGACAAGTTCGCCGGAATCGACTGGGAACCGACGAGCAGCGGGATGCCGCGGCTCGACAACATCGTCGGCTGGGTGGACTGCACGGTCCAGCACGTCTACGAGGCCGGCGACCACTACCTCGTCATCGGCAAGGTCGACGACCTCGGAGAAGGCGACGCGACCAAGCCGCTGCTGTTCCACCAGGGCCGGTACCGCACCGCGGACTAGGCTCGCCGAATGGAACGTGTGCTGGGCATCGGTGGACACTTCATGCGGGCGGCTGACCCGGAGGCTCTGAACGCTTGGTATCGCGACTGCCTCGGCGTGGACGCCGATGAGCACGGCCTGTGGCAGCAGGAAGCCGGGCCGACCGTGTTCGCGACGTTCGAGTCCGAGACCGACTACTTCGGGTCGCGCGACCAGCAAACGATGCTCAACTTCCGGGTCCGCGACCTGGACGCGATGCTCGCCCAGCTGCGCTCCAAGGGAGCGGACGTGGCCGACGAGCCGCAGGACATGGAGGGCGTCGGTCGATTTGGCTGGGTCACCGATCCTGAGGGCCATCGGATCGAGCTGTGGCAGCCCGCTTGACCGGGGTCTCGAATTCCCTCATCCCGACCCCGCATGGCGACGCGCGGGTACACGTCGCTCGGCCGGCGGAAGGACCCGTCGGGCTGATGATGCTCGGACATGGGGCAGGCGGCGGGGTCACCGCTCAAGACCTGGGCCTGGCGACCGAGGTGGCGCTGGGCGCGGGCCTAGCCGTCGCCCTGGTCGAGCAGCCCTACCGGGTAGCGGGGCGACGGGCGCCCGCCCCGCCCGCACAGGTCGATGCCGCGTGGCGCGCTGTCGCCGAGCACGTGCACAGCGCGGAACTCGGCGACCTGCCGCTGATCGTGGGCGGACGGTCCTTCGGCGCTCGGATCGCCTGCCGGACGTCGGCTGACGTCGGGGCGGCCGCAGTGCTGTGCCTTGCTTTCCCGGTGCACCCACCAGGCCGACCGGAACGGTCTCGGCTCTCGGAGCTCACGACCGTGACCGTGCCGACCTTGGTCGTGCAGGGCGACCATGATCCCTTCGGCGTGCCGGAACCCAAGACCCTTCCCAGCGCGATCACCCTGGTCGTGGTGTCCGGCGACCACTCGCTGAAGAAGGACGCACCCGCCATCCGAGCCGCCATCTCCGGATGGCTGGCCGCGGTGATCCAGGGCTCCTGAAGGGCACGAGGATCTGCGCACGGGCGTATCGATCTTGGGTGTGTCAGGTTTGTCGTAACGGCGTGATGCCGTTCGTGGTGGGAGTAGGAGGCGGTCATCGGGACCGCTGTAACCGAGGAGAGATCCATGACGCACTACCTGTTGTCCGTGCACGGCCCCGCCGAGATGGAGGAGTTCGGCAACTACGACTCCAAGGAGGAGATGGAGGCGGCGTTCGCCGCGACCGACGTCTTCAACGAGAAGCTACGGACCGATGGCTACTGGGTCTTCGGTGGCGGGCTCGCGTCCGCGTCGTCCGCGACCGTCGTCGACGGCCAGGGCGAGAAGCCGCTGATGACCGACGGCCCCTACCTCGAGACCAAGGAGCTCATCGGGGGATTCTGGGTCATCGAAGCGCCCAACCTCGACGTGGCTCTCCAGCTCGCGGCCGAAGGATCCAAGGCCTGCGGCGGGAAGGTCGAGGTCCGTCCGTTCGACGGCCTCGCCTGAGTTGGTCGGCTGCCGTCGGCCTGCAGTTCGCCGACGAAGTCCTGGAACATGCCGCGCCCCGAGCCACCCGGAAGTCGTGCACCGGGGCCGGCATGTTCGTCCGGGTGCAGTGTCGGCCATCCTTGCGATCTCTGCATGGCTAAGCAGGCGGATCCACCTGGTAAAAGGGGCTACGTGGTGCCTGTCGCGCCCGAATTGGGCGCCAATCCGAGAACGCCCATCGTGGCCCTCTCTGCGAGCAGAACGTCGAAGGGTGCCTGCCCGGCAAGATGGATCTGGACCCCTTCGATCACGCCGACAAAGGCAAGGGCGAGCACCTTGGGCGGTGGGCCCGCCGGGATCGCCCCGATCCTCCGCCCGGCCGAAATGAGTGCAGCGATCCTCAGTAGATGGTCGGCTTTCTGATCGTCGTTCAGCGACTCGTATCCGACGTCGAGCAACTTCTTGACGAACACCTCACGCTTGTCGGAGATTTCCGTCATGTCTTCCTCCGGGGGGGGGGCGTCACGCTGCACTCGGTTGGGGCAGTCCTGCTGCGAGAGGTGGAAATGTCCCGCCGACGGTCTCAATTACTAGTCGCGATGGAGGTCGCGAAATTACGGGACCTGTCGGCGCTCGTCCAGCAGGAGACGAAGAACAGACGGAACGACGGCGAGCCGCGGGACCGGAGCGCATGAGACTCCCCCGAAGGACGTGCACGGCGAAATGCCGATACCTGCCTGTCTACATTCCGCGGCCCGGATTACCGGCATGCGCCAACTTTTCTACAGCGGTAAGCGTCGTGGGGCCGGCCGAGACGACCAGGCATGGAAACCCAATTTGCCCGGCGAGTCTCGAGATTCGCCGTTCCCCTGTTGATTGTTGCTGCGCTCATTGCCGTGGACTCACCTGCGAACGCGGGAAGTCGATCCGAATGTCCAAGTGGCTACTTCTGTGTCTGGACTCTCACGTACTACGACGGCACCAGGTACCAGTTCAATGATGTCGATAACTACAACCCGATCACCGCTGATCCCATCAGGTCGGCCTACAACCACCGCACCAAGCGGACGTACCTCAACGAGCTGTCCGGGAGCAGCTCGAACTACTCCTGTTTCGGGGCTGGTGACTATGACGGGTCCCTGACCGGGTGGCAGGTCCATGCCAACTCGGCATTTCTTTCTACCTACACCAACTGCTAGGTGCTGGTTGGTGGGAAGGCATGAAACCGAGGTTTTCGCTACTGTCCGAGGGTGACCGAGGAGGAGTTCACAGAACTCTACAATCAGTTGCACCGTCATCTCTTCCGCTACGCGAAGGCTCGGCTCCACGCGGTCGAGGCCGCCCAAGACGTTGTGTCTGAGACGTTCCGCATCGCGTGGGAGAAACGTCACGCGGTGAAGCTCGAAGCGCGCTCCGCTCCCGCCTACGTGATGGGCATCGGGAAGAAGGTCATCCTGCGGCAGATCCAGGAGCGGCAACGACATCCAGAGGATGCATACGAAGATGCCCGCCTGCATAGTCTCGTTTCTCCTAGCGGGGACGTCGCCGAAATGGTCGTGGAGGTCCGTCGCGGGCAATCCATTCACCAGCAGTTGTCCCCGTCGGATCAACGGCTCGTAAGCCTGATGACGTCGCCCCACCTCGGGGCACCGGAAATCGCGGAGATGCTGGGATTGACCAGCAATGCGTACGCTGTCCGCGTCCATCGCCTCCGCCGGCGGATTGAAGAACTGAGCCACGAGTACGACCGAGCCTCGGAAGGGGGGCACCGTGAACCACGACGAACCTGACCTTGACGCTGACCTCGAGACGGCCGAGCTCCGCCGCTTGATGGAATCAACCGGCGTGACCAGCTACCTCGAGGACGAGGGAGCGGAGGTCGAGTTCGAGTCGGCTGAGTCGTTCGTCGCACGGCTCAAATCGGCTGAGGCATCCGCCGAAATTGCTCGCACGTCCAATGGATCAAATCGACGGCTGGTCCCCACCATCTTGGCCGGTACGGCTGCAGCCGTGATCGTTGGCATCCTGATCGCAGTTCAACCGTGGAGCACTCCAGTCGCACGAGCGTCCACTCCACCGATCCTCGACTTCGAGTTCGCCGAAGCACGCAGGATCGCCGACGCCCCAGGAGTCGACCCCACCCAAACGCTCGAACAACTTGCACGCACCGCCGAACAAGCCCGCTCAACACGGAGCGCGTCAGCTGTGCAGCACGTGGTCATCGAGGGCTGGTCCATCGACACCGACTTTGATCCAGATCCCAACTCGACGATCACCCCAAGAATGTCAGAGAACTGGCTGTACCCGGATGGACGGTCCCGAACACGCTCTTACAGAGGCGAGCCACTCAAGGCTGACGGGCGGGGGATCCCACTCGACCGGCGCCTCGACCGGACAACCGCGTTCATCGACGAGGAGAAGGAACCCCCGGGAAGCCGAGACGCCCAGTTCTTCACCGACATGCCGGACACAATCGACGGCGTACGTGACCGACTTCTCGACGACATCAAGTGCCTTGAAAGGCAACCCGGTCAAGAACGTACGTTCTGCCTCATCGACCAAGTCCGCAACCTGCCACACAACTACGTCATCCCTCCAAACGTCATGGCCAACATTTGGCGCATGCTCGCCGAAGAAGAAGGTGTTCGATCCCTCGGCACGGTCAAAGACCGCACCGGGCGCGACGCGGTCGCGCTCTCCTTCATCTGGGAAGGGGCGCCGGCGTACCGGCTTGTGCTCCTCGCCGACCCAGACACTGGACAAGTCGTTGGATCTGAACGAATCCTCATCAAGTCTTCGGAAAGCTCTCCAGTCGAACCCCCGGCAATTCAAGAATTCACCGCGATCGTCAAGTCTGAAAATCAGTAGCCACCCGCTGCGACGACCTAGTCCGCCGACCTGGCGACTGCCTTCTGGCCGGTCTCACGCGGAGCACTTAATGGTTTCGGGCACTTGTTCAAGTAATTCCGCGGCCTCTGTCGCGACTAGTTGTTGAGCTAGCACGAGGACTGCCCCACCACCACGCAGAGAACCAACCATCTTGGACCGAGGCGGTCTCGCGGAATGTTAAGGGAGATTCAACATGTCGATCTCATCCATCACATCACTCGCGGTCGCAAGGAACCTGCGACAACCGGACAAGGCTGACGCTGGCGTGGCACCAGCTGGCACCGATGTGACAGCTTCGTTGCTCGCACAATTCGTGAGCCTCGTGATCGCACCGGGAGGGATGGGGGTCCCAGCACCCCTGCGATTCTCCCTATCCAACCATTCCCTCACGCATCTGCCCTATGTGAGCCTGGCAACTTGCCCATACGAGCGAAGCCTCGCGGCCGGTGATGAGCGACCGCTACTCATCGCCGCCCACAAAACTGCTGCTGCTGCGCGATCGACTCGGGCGGTCGGCAGCGCTAACCTCCGAATCAGAGTCGGTCGTCTCGCTCAGGCTGCAATTGAGTCGACTCGTCGGGCACTCCAGGGGCGGTTGTTGAGGTAAGTCGGCATGGCGTAGGCCGGTGTCGCCCAGCTCGAATCCGGTTGGCGGTTCGACAGATGTCTTAGGACAATCGGGAAGGCCTTGTTCGAACCGCAGGCGTAGGGTTGGCCGAGCCAGATCCTGCCGTAGCTGACCAACCCCATGGCGTTATGTCCGGTGCGTCAATTTGGGCGGAGTGACGCGAGTGAACCGCGACCCCAGAGTCTCAAGAGATAAGTGTCGCGCGGTGCTGGTGGGGAAGCCCGAAGAGCTGGTGCAGGGCCTGTGCGCGCTTGAAGACCAGGTGGGCGTCGTGTTCCCAGGTGATCGCGATGCCGCCGTGCAACTGGATCGTCTCGGCCGCGACCTCCATGGTCGACTCGGCGCAGTACGAGGCTGCGGCGGCGGCCAGCCGGTCGGCGTCGGGTGCGCCGTTGACGTGGGCCTGGACGGCGGCCCAGGAGCCCGCTCGGGACATCTGCACCTGGACCAGCAGGTCGGCCATCCGGTGCTTGAGGGCCTGGAACGAGCCGATGGGGCGGCCGAACTGCTCGCGCTGCTTGGTGTACTCGACGGTCATGTCGAGGCCGCGCTGGGCGCAGCCGACTGCGAGCGCCGTGGTCGCCAGGGTGCCGACGCGATGGGTCGTCGTCAGGGCGGACGCGGCATCCAGGGTGATCGGCTCCGCCTCCACGCTGTCGAGCTCGAGGTCGGCGAAGCCGAGCGTCTGATCCATGCCGGTCACACGCGTGCGAGTCAGGCCTGATGCCGTTGGGTCGACATTGAACAGTCCGACCCCAACGCCGTGCTCGGCGACGACGAGCAGGATCTCGGCGGTGTCGCCGTAGAGAACCGAGGGGACAGACCCGCGCAGCACGCCGTCGCTCCAGGTGACGCCCACAGGTGCGTCGGCGGGGCCGGTGACGCCAGACCAGGCAAGGGTGGCGACGGCACCTTCGGCGATGCGGGCCAGTGGCTCGTGGTGTTCAGCGGCGAGAAGGGCGGCGCTGGTGACGACCGACGCGAGCAGCGGCGACGGCGTCAGCGTCCGGCCGAGCTCCTCGAGGACGACGTGCGTCTCGGCGAGAGAGAAGCCGGCTCCGCCGTGCTCCTCCGGGATGGCCAGGGCAGGCACGCCGATCTGGTCGCACAGCGTCGCCCACAGCTCGGTGTCGTACCCGGCGGGCTCCTTGATCGCGCGCCGGACTGCCTGGCTGTCGGAGCGTCGGTCGAGGAGGTTGCGCAGCGAGCTGGCGAGCTCGGCATGCTCCCGGGTGGGCACCAGGTCAGTCATGATGCGTCCCGCGTGGCCAGGAGGTCGGCGAGCAGCCGCTCGCGGTGGAACGCCGGCGTTCCCCACGCCGACTGCAGGGCCCGGATGCGCAGCAGCCAGCGGCTCAGGTCGTACTCGTCGGTGTAGCCGATCGCACCGTGGACCTGCAGGCCAACCCGGGCCGCGAGGTTGGCCGCGTCCGCGCTCTGGATCTTCGCGGCTGAGACCGTGCGAGCGGTCGGGTCCACCGCCGCGCCGCAGACCAGCGGCCGGGCGAAGTCGAGCGCGATGCGGACATTCGCCAACTGGTGCTTGATCGACTGATAGGAACCGATGGTCCGTCCGAACTGCGTGCGCTGCTTCACGTAGGCCACTGCATCCGCCAGCACTCGTTCGCCGGCGCCGAGTAGCTGTGCGGCCGTCGCGAGGGTGGCCAGGTCGAAGGCTTGGTCGGACTGGTCCTGGACGTCGGACGCCTGCCCTGGCTCGACCGCGAAAAGTCGCCGGGTCGGGTCGACCGAGGAGATCTCCTCGCCAACTGTCCCGGTCCGCAGCCCGTCCGGTCCGGCGACGAAGACGTGCTCGGCGACATCGGCGTCCACGGCGTACGGCGTGTGCGGCGGCACGGCGACGGTCCCGAGCGAGCCGTCGGCCAGCTGAAGGTAGGCGACGGACTCGACCCACGGCCCGGGCACGACGTGCCGCCCGAGCGCCTCGAACGCCACGCAGAGCTCCACCGGCGTGGCCCCCAGGCCGCCGTCGTCCTCGGGGACGAGCAGGGTGTTGACCCCGAGATCGGCGAGCCGTCGCCAGAGCGCCAGCCCGGGATCGTGATCGCCGGCCGCCCAGGCACGACCGACCTTGACCGTGTCGGCAGCGGCGAGCAGCGACTCGAGAGAGTCCCTGAAGTCCCGCTGCTCCGCGGTGAGCTCGAAGTTCATCCGCGTGGCTCTCGGGGCAGGCCGAGGATGCGCTCGGCGATGATGTTCCGCTGGATCTCGTTGGTGCCCGCGTAGATCGGACCGGACAGGGCGAACAGGTACCCGTCTGTCCAGGGTGAGGCGACCTCGGCCTTCGGGCCGAGCAGGTCGAGCGCGGTCTCGTGCAGAGCCACGTCCAGCTCACTCCACCACACCTTGTTCACCGAGCCGGCCGCGCCGATGTCGCCGCCGTCGGCGAGCTGCGTGACCGTGCCCCAGGTGTAGAGGCGGTAGGCCTCGGCGCGGACCCAGGCGTCGACGACGGCCGTCGAGAGGGCCGGATCCGGGGCGTCGGCGTACAGGTCGACGAGGCGGTCGGCCGCAGCGCAGAAGCGGCCGGGAGAGCGCAACGACAGCCCGCGCTCGTTGCCGGCCGTGCTCATCGCCACTCGCCAGCCGTCGCCGGGATCACCGAGCACGTCGGCATCCGGCACGAAGACGTCGTCGAAGAACAGCTCGGCGAAGCCGGCCTCGCCGTCCAGTTGCGCGATCGGCCGCATCGTCAGACCGTCGGCATCCAGGGGGAAGCAGAAGTAGGTCAGCCCTCGGTGGCGCTCCTGCTCGGGGTCGGAGCGGAACAGGCCGAACCCCTGGTGGGCATACGTCGCTCGGGACGACCAGGTCTTCTGCCCGTTCAGCAACCAGCCGCCGTCCACGGCTTTGGCGGTCGACCGCAGCGACGCGAGGTCGGAGCCGGCCTCGGGCTCGGACCAGGCCTGGGCCCAGATCGTCTCCCCTGTCGCCATCGAGGGCAGCCAGCGTTGCTGCTGGTCAGCCGTGCCGTGGTCGAAGATGATCGGGGCGAGCAGGAAGATGCCGTTCTGCGAGACGCGACCGGGAGCACCGGCGCGGTAGTACTCCTCCTCGAAGATCACCCACTCGACGAGGGTCGCTCCGCGGCCACCGAACTCCTCGGGCCACGAGACCACCGACCACCTGGCATCGGCGAGGCGTCGTTCCCACTCCTGGTGGGCTACGAAACCCTCGGCGGTGTCCATCGACGGCAGTGCCTCCGCAGGGACGTTTTCGGCCAGCCAGGCACGGGCTTCGTCCCGGAACGCGAGCTCGTCGGGCGTGAAGTCGAGGTTCACCCCTGCTCCTGCTCCTTGTTCTTTGCGGCCATCGACTTGGCGTCGAGACCGCCGAGTGAGTCGTCGGACGTCTCGGCATTGTGGGCGTGCGCGAAATGGTGCAGGCCGAAGACCGAGTCCATCCCGGTCCGCATGCCCTGCAGGTCCTCGGCCTGGTTGACCGCCTTCTTGGTCAGCGCGAGGCCGAAGCGAGGCATCTCCGCGATCCGGCCGGCCAGCGCCAGCACGGTGTTCTCCAGCTCGTCGCGCGGCACCACCTGGTTGACCATGCCCAGTGCCAACGCGCGGTCGGCGGTGAACCGGTCACCGGAGTAGAGGAACTCCTTGGCTGCGCGGGGGTTCATCACCCACGGGTGGGCGAAGTACTCGACGCCCGGGATGCCCATGCGCACCACCGGGTCGGAGAAGAACGCGTCGTCTGAGGCGATGATGAAGTCCGCCGACCAGGCCAGCATCAACCCGCCCGCGATGCAGGCACCGTGCACCATCGCGATCACCGGCTTGGGTACCTCGCGCCAGCGCCGGCACATGCCCATGTAGACCTCCGACTCACGGGCGAACCGCTGGTCACCGCCCTCCTTGTCGGTGTGGTCCCACCAGATGACGGCTTTGCGCTCGAAGGCCTGGTCGACGTCGCGGCCCGGCGTGCCGATGTCGTGGCCGGCGCAGAAGTGCTTGCCGTTCCCGGCCAGGACGATGACCTTGACCGCGTCGTCGTCGGTGGCGCGCTGGAAGGCGGCGTCGAGGGCGTAGGTCATGGCGGAGTTCTGGGCGTTGCGGTACTCCGGCCGGTTCAGCGTGATGCGGGCGACCTGGTCGACGACCTCATAGGTGACGACTTCTTCCTCGCTCATGTGGAGCTCCCTTCACGCAGCTCGTTCTTCAAGACCTTGCCAGACAGATTGCGGGGCAAGGCGTCGACGAAGACGATCTCGCGCGGCACCTTGAAGTTGGCCAGCCGTTCCTTGGCGGACGCGATGACCGTCTCGGCATCGGGACCGCTCTCGTCGCGTCGGACGACGAAGGCCTTGCCGACCTCGCCCAGGCGCTCGTCAGGCGCTCCGATCACGGCCACGTCGACGACGCCCTCGACGCGCATCAACGCCTGTTCCACTTCGGCCGGGTACACGTTGAAGCCGCCGCAGATGTACATGTCCTTGAGGCGGTCGGTGATGCGCAGGTAGCCCCGGTCATCGAGAACACCGACGTCTCCGGTGTGAAGCCACTGGTCGTTGTCGATGGCCTCGGCCGTGGCCGCGGGATCGTCGAGGTAGCCGAGCATCACTTGTGAACCGCGCAGCAGCAGCTCGCCCTCCTCGCCCGGAGGCAGGTGCTCACCGGTCTCGGGGTCGGCGATGGCCGTCTCCATGCCGTCGATGGCCCGGCCGCAGGTGGTGGCGATGGTCTCGTCGCTGTCACCGCGGCGGCACATCGTGGCGACCACGCACTCGGTCATGCCGAACGCCGTGATCACGAGGTCGAAGTTGAGCTCGCGCTGCAGCCGCTCGACCAGGGCGACCGGCACGTTCGCGGCTCCGGTGTTCGCGAAGCGCAGGGATGAGGTGTCGGTGTCGGCGAAGTGGGGCGACTCGAGCAGTCCGAGGAAGATCGCGGGCGCGCCGGGAACCATGGTGATCCGCTCCGACTCGATCAGCGCGAGCGCCGCGTCGGCGTCGAAGACCTGCATCGGGTAGATGGCGCAGCCGTGCACCAGGCCGACGATGATGCCGATCTTGTAGCCGTAGGAGTGGAAGAACGGGCTGATCACCAAGTAGCGGTCGGCCTCGCTCACCTCGCCGACTGCGGCCCAGCTCGCTCCGGCGGCGACGGACTGCCGGTGCGCCGAGAGGACGCCCTTCGGACGACCGGTCGTGCCGGAGGAGAACAGGATGTCGGCGACGTCGTCGGGACCGACGGCGTCGGCCGCTGTCTCGACCGCGGCAAGGTCGGCATCAGTGGCTTGCGCGGCAAGTTCGCCGAGGTCAGCGAGGTCGAGGATCGGTGCCGCCGGGGAGAGGGCACGAAGGTCAGAGATCTGGGTGCGTCCGAGGAAGCCGTCCGCGACGATCGCCACTGTGGCGTGGGTTCGTTCGACCATGTCGGCGACCTCGTGGGCCGTGTAGCGCGAGTTCGCCGGCACCAGGATGCCGCCGGCATACGTCGCGGCGAGCCCGGCCACCACCCAGTCGATGCTGTTCGGTGCCCAGAGGACCACCCGGCTTCCCGACTCCACCCCGCGGCTGCGGTAGAAGGCCGCAGTCTGGCGGACGAGGTCGCGCAGCTCGGCGAACGTCAGGGTGCGGCCGTCCATCGAATACGCCGTGGCGTCGCCGAACGTCTCGGCGGCACGGCGCACCAGCCCCGGGACGGTGTCGCTCACGAGACCTCCTTCGACCACCCAAACCAAACAAGTGCTTGGTAGGCTACCTCATGTGAGCACAGACGACGATGCCTTCCGCGAGCAGGTCCGCGGCTGGCTGTCCGAGAATCTCGCGGGCGAGTGGGAGTACCTGCGGGGCGTCGGTGGCTCGGGTGCCGGCGAGCACATGCGCGAGGAACGTCGTGCCTGGAACCGCCACCTCGCCGAGCACCACTGGACCTGTCTTGGGTGGCCGGAGAAATACGGCGGCCGCGGGCTCAGCCTGATCCAACAGGCCATCTTCCACGAGGAGTACGCGCGCGCAGACGGACCGGAGCTGGTGAACCACCTCGGTGAACACCTGCTCGGCCCGACCTTGATCGAGTTCGGCACCGACGAACAGAAGGAACGGTTCCTGCCCGGGATCCTCGCGGTCGACGAGCTCTGGTGCCAGGGCTACTCCGAGCCCGGCGCGGGTTCCGACCTCGCGGCGGTCAGCACTCGCGCGGTGCTCGACGAAGCGGCAGGCGAGTGGGTGGTCGACGGCCAGAAGGTCTGGACCTCGTGGGCCCAAGACTCCGACTGGATCTTCGTCATCGCCCGCACCGAGCCGGGTTCGTCCCGCCACCACGGACTGTCCTTCCTGTTGATGCCCATGGACCAGGACGGCGTCGACGTCCGGCCGATCGAGCAGATCACCGGGGGGTCGGAGTTCAACGAGGTCTTCTTCTCCGGTGCTCGCACCCCAGCCGACATGATCGTCGGAGAGCCTGGGGACGGGTGGAAGGTGGCGATGGCTCTGCTCGGCTTCGAGCGAGGCGTTTCCGTGCTCGGCCAGCAGGTCGGCTTCGAGCGTGAGCTCAACGACCTGATCGACCTGGCCCGGAGCAACGGAGCCCTCGACGACCCGGTCCTGCGCGATCGGCTGGCGGCGCAGAGCGCGGAGTTCGAAGTGATGCGCGTCAACGCCGTCCGTTCCCTGACGGAGGCGACTCCGGGGGCGGACAACGTCGCGAAGCTGGTCTGGGCCGGATGGCACCGGCGACTGGGCGAGCTGGCGATGGAGGTCGCCGGCGCCGGATCACTGACGGCTCCAGGTGAGTCGTACGACCTGGACCGCTGGCAGAACCTCTTCCTCTTCTCCCGCGCCGACACGCTGTATGGCGGCAGCGATGAGATCCAGCGCAACATCCTGGCCGAGCGCGTGCTCGGCCTGCCCAAGGAGGCCCGCGGATGACGAGCATGCGACCCGAGCAGCCCACGCCCGACTACGTCCCGGGGCACGACCTGCTGACCGGCAAGGTCGTGGTGGTGACCGCGGCCGCGGGTGCCGGGATCGGCGCTGCCGTGGCCCGACGCGCCCTCGAGGAGGGTGCAGACCTGCTGGTCATCAGCGACACCCACGAGCGCCGACTCGAGGAGTCGCGGGAGTCGCTCGCCGCAGAGTTCGGTGAGGAGCGGGTCCGTGCGCTCGCCGTCGACGTGACGGACGAGACCCAGGTGCAAGCGCTGCTCGACGTCGCAGACGAGCACGGCGGCGTCGACGTGATGATCAACAACGCCGGCCTCGGCGGCACCGCCGATGTGCTCGACATGACCGACGACGAGTGGTCGCGGGTCCTGGACATCACCCTGACTGGCACGTTCCGGTGCGTCCGAGCGGCGGGCAATCGCATGAAGGCCGGCGGCAAGCAAGGAGTGATCGTGAACAATGCGTCAGTCATCGGCTGGCGCGCGCAGGAGGGGCAGGCGCACTATGCCGCCGCGAAGGCCGGCGTGATGGCTTTGACCCGCTGTGCCGCGCTGGACGTGGCGCCGCATGGCATCCGGGTGAATGCGGTGGCGCCCTCGCTGGCGATGCATCCGTTCCTGGCCAAGGTCACCAGCGACGAGCTGCTGGCCGAGCTCAAGCAGCGTGAGGCGTTCGGCCGCGCGGCCGAACCCTGGGAGGTGGCCAACGTGATGGTGTTCCTGGCGTCGGACTACTCCTCGTACCTGACCGGCGAGGTCGTCTCCGTGTCGAGTCAGCGAGCCTGAGATGAGCGCTCAGACCCAGACCTCGACACCCTCGTCCTCCACGCGTCGCGACGAGCTGCTGAAGATCGCCGCCGAGCTGTTCGCGACCAAGGGCTTCAAGAACACGACGGTCCGCGACATCGCCGATGCCGCCGGCATCCTGAGCGGCTCGCTGTACCACCACTTCGACTCCAAGGAGTCGATGGTCGATGAGATCCTGTCGTCCTTCCAGGAGGAGCTGTTCGGCAAGTACGCCGAGATCATCGCCGGGTCCGCCGATCCGCGCGCCAAGCTCGAAGAGGCCGTCCGGGTGTCGTTCGAGGCGATCGACCACCACCGCGACGAAGTCGCCATCTTCCAGAACGAGGCCGACTACCTCGGCACGTTCGACCGGTTCGACTACCTGGCCGTGCGCAACCAGCAGTCCCGCGACGTCTGGCTGACCCTGCTCGGCGAGGGCGTCCGCTCGGGCGCCTTGCGCAAGGACCTCGACGTCGAGCTGGTGTACCGCTTCATCCGCGACACGGTCTGGGTGGCGGTGCGCTGGTACCGACCCGGCGCCAAGCTCAGCCACCACGACGTGGCCGACCAGTACCTCACCATCCTTCTCGACGGGATCACCGCATGAACTCACCCCACAAAACCGCTCGCTCTACTCACTTCTCTGCTGGTGTCACCTCGAGCAACGCTCGCGCTTTTGCGGGGACCCCGAGATGAACAGCGCCAACGCCTACATCATCGACGCCGTCCGGACACCGGTCGGCAAGCGCGGCGGCTCGCTCGCCGACATGCACTCGGCCGACCTCGGCGGCCACGTGCTGAAGGCCCTCGTGGACCGCACCGGCATCGACCCGGGCGCGGTCGACGACGTGATCATGGGCTGCTGCGACACCATCGGCTCGCAGGCGGGCGACGTCGCGCGCACCGCGTGGCTGGTCGCCGGGCTTCCCGACCACGTCCCAGGCGTGACCATCGACCGGCAGTGCGGCTCCTCTCAGCAAGCCGTGCACTTCGCCGCCCAGGGAGTGATGTCCGGGACCCAGGACCTGGTTGTGGCCGGCGGTCTGCAGAACATGAGCGCGATCCCGATCTCCGCCGCCATGCTGGTCGCCGACCAGTACGGCTTCAGCACGCCGTTCGCCGAGTCACCTGGCTGGCTGGCGCGGTACGGCGACCAGGAGGTCAGCCAGTTCCGCTCCGCCGAGATGATCGCCGAGAAGTGGGGCATCAGCCGCGAGCAGATGGAGGAGTTCGCCTTGGCCTCGCACGAGCGCGCTCGGGCAGCCATCGCCGAGGGCCGGTTCACCGGCGAGATCGCGCCAGTGGGCGAGTTCACGACCGACGAGTGCCCGCGGGACACGTCACTGGAGAAGATGGCCGCGCTGGAGCCGCTGGCGCCGGGTGGACGGATCACCGCGGCCGTCGCGTCCCAGATCTGCGACGCGTCGAGCGCCATGCTCATCGCGTCCGAGCAGGCCGTGAAGGACCATCAGCTCACCCCGCGAGCCCGGGTGCACCACCTCTCGGTCCGCGGCGACGACCCGATCTGGATGCTCACCGGCCCGATCGAGGCGACGCGGCACGGTCTGGATAAGGCGGGCATGAGCGTGTCCGACATCGATCTGTTCGAGTGCAACGAGGCATTCGCGTCGGTCGTTCTGGCTTGGATGCAGGAGCTGGGCGTGCCGCACGAGAAGGTCAACGTCAACGGCGGCGGCATCGCCCTTGGCCACCCGATCGGCGCCACCGGCACCCGCCTGATGACGACGCTCCTCAACGAGCTGGAGCGCACCGGGGGGCGCTACGGCCTGCAGGTCATGTGTGAGGGCGGCGGCCAGGCGAACGTCACCATCATCGAGAGGCTCTAGACATGGCAGTTTCCGGAAGTACCGAGTTCGACGTCGACGCCTCACCCGAGGAAGTGATGGATGCCGTGGCAGCGGTCGAGGATCTGCCCCAGCGCTCTCCATCGCACAAGTCCGCCGAGGTCGAGACCCGCCACGAGGACGGCCGCCCCAACCGGGTCCGTGCCCAGGTGAGTGCCGCCGGGTTCAACGACGAAGAGGTCACCGACTATGTCTGGGACGGACTGAACTCGGTGACGTGGACGCTCGCGGAGAGCTCGGTCCAGTCCACGCAGGTCGGCACCTACACGCTGACGCCCACGGACGACGGCACCCGCATCCGGCTCGACCTCGAGATCGGCGTGAAGATCCCGATGCCCGGGTTCGTGCTCAAGCGCGTGCTCAAGAGCGCGCTCGACACCGGCAGCAAGGGCTTCAAGAAGTACGTCGAGAGCCGCGACTAGACCCCGCCGATGAACGGCAGCACTCGCACGCAGCCGAGCGGCCGCGGGTGCGCCGAGTCGAGAGCGTTCAGGACGTGGATGGTCGCGTTGCGATCGGCGGCGATCTCGAAGTGCTCGCTCCGATCGAGCTTGCAGAAGTCCTGCAGGACGATGTTCGTCATGCCTGGCTCGATGCCGCTGGTATACGGACGCACCAGCTCGTCGTACTTGGTCACGATGTTCACGTAGTTCACGCCCGGCGTCGCGACGGCACCGGCGCGGATCTGCGCGATGAAGTCCGAGCTCGGGCCCATTTGTCCGCAGGCCGTGCAGACCGGGACGGCGTCCGGATCGAACTTGAAGGCCTTCATGTAGACCGGGATCGTCGCGATGTTCGTGCCATGCCAGAGCGGCGCCAGCGAGATGTAGTTGTTCACCTTCGGCGCGCCACCGAGGTACCTGACGTAGTACTGGGGCATCAAGGTGCCCTGGGAGTGTCCGATCAGGTCGACCTTGTCGGCGCCCGTGGACGCCAGCACCTGGTCGACGAAGGTGCGCAGCTGTTCGGCGCTGGCGCGCATGTCACCGAACCCTCCGAGCGCCTTTACGGGGAACGGGAGGCCGGGGAGCGTGCCGTACGTCAGCGCGAACACGCAGTAGCCGTTGTTCTTCAGGAGCGGGCCGTAGGTCTGCCAGTTGGTGCTCCGGTTGCCGAAGGTGCCGTGTACGAGCACGACTGGACGCGGGTGCTCAGCGCTCGGCTTGCACGACCAGTCGTTCGTGCCCGGGGCGTTCGCGTTCGGTGCCCCGCCGAAGATCGCAGCCGGCAGGAAGTTGTAGGGCACCGGGAGCGGCTTGGTGGCCGCAGAGGCAGGCGGTCCGGCCAGGAGCACTGAGGCGATCAGGGCTGCTGACAGGGTGACGATTCGGCGCACGGGGGCTCCCACCTAGAACACGTTCTGATTCATGCCAACGACCGACGGGGCGAAACGTGACGGGAACGACTGATCACAGGTAGCCTCCGGCGCGCTTCAGGGCGGCCGCGGCCTCGGTGACCACGCGGTCGATCAGCTCCTCGCAGGTGGGCAGGTCGTCGATGACGCCGACCACCTGGCCGGAGGCGAGCACGCCGGCGGTCGGGTCGCCGTCGACCAGGCCCGCCTTGAGCATCATCGGGGTGTTGGCGGCGAGGGCGAGCTGTCCGAGGGTGCGGCCCTGCTCCTTGCGCATCGCCCGGCCGTCGACCGCGAGCTGCTTCCAGGTCATCCCGGCCATCCGCTTGAACTCGAGCGTGCGCCGGGCGGTCGGGATGAGGCGACGGACGCCGGACGATCCTTCGACTTGGTCCACCAGGTCGGTGCGGAGCATGCGGTGCGGCATGCCGTCGACCTTCTTGGTGACGACGGTGTCGTCCAGGCCGGCGGCCAGGTAGCGCTGCTTCACTGCGTCCGGAACGCGGCTGTCCGCCGTCAGCAGGAACCGGGTGCCCATGCCGACCCCGGCGGCGCCATAGGCCAACGCGGCGGCGAGGCCGCGTCCGTCGAAGAAGCCGCCGGCGGCGATGACGGGGATGTCGACGGCGTCGAGGACGGTAGGGAGCAGCAGTGTGGTCGGGACCGAGCCGGTGTGGCCGCCGCCCTCGCCGCCTTGGATCATCACCGCGTCGGCTCCCCAGGACGCGACTTTCACCGCATGCTTGGGTAAGCCGACGCTCGGGATGACGACGATGCCGTGCTCCTTGAGGCGGGCAATCAGCTCCGGCTTGGGGGCAAGCGCGAACGAAGCCACCTTCACGTCGTGCTCGATGAGCAGAGCACACCGGTCGGGGGCGTCGGCGGCATCGGCGCGCAGGTTCACGCCGAAGGGGGCGTTGGTTCGCTTCTTGACGTCGAGGATGGCCTGCTCGAGCTCGGGCAGGGTCATCGTCGCCGACGCGAGGATGCCCAGTCCGCCGGCGTTCGCGGTGCCGCTGACCAGGCTGGGGCCGGAGACCCAGCCCATGCCGGTCTGGACGATGGGATGGCGGACGCCGGTCAGCTCGGTGAGCGGAGTCGACAGCAGCTGGTCGATCATCGGGCCGGCACCTCGCGTTCGCGGAAGTTGGTGGGGTCGAGCAGCTCCCGGATCAGGACCAGCTCGCCGGCAGTGGGCTCGCGTGTTTCCGGGACGTCGCCGTCCGCGTGGATCTCGCACCCGCTGGCCTCGCGAACCTCCTCGACGGTGACACCCGGGTGGACCGAGACGAAGCGCAGGGTGTGCTCGGGTCCGCCGAAGTCGAAGACGCCGAGGTCGGTGACGAGCCGGTGTACATCGTGAAACCGCATCGCCGCCGGACCGGCAGCCTCCGCCCGGGCGCGACCGACGCCGGAGACGATGTCAACGTCTTCCACCACCACGCGGGTGGAGTGCTTGGGTACCCAGTAGGACGTCCGATTGTTGACCGTGTTGCCCGGGGCGCCGCGCACGCCGAGGAGCTGACGTGTGGGCTTGTCCCACGGGCCGATGGCGGAGATGTTCTGGTTGCCGTGCCGGTCGATCTGGGTGGCGCCCATCATCACGTGGCGCTTGCCGTAGGTGACCACGGATTCCAGCACCAACCGGAACGGCATCCAGCCCTCGGTGACGTCGGCGGTCTGGCCGAGGGGCGGGGTGCCGCTCAGGATCCTGGCCTCACCGTCGGTCAGCATCAGCTGGGGGTTCGACGTGTTCTTGGCCAGTCGGGCACCCAGCGTGGGGAGCAGGCCCATCGGGCTGCCCATGATCTCGCCGTCGTCGGCGAAGCAGTCCGCGATCGCGACGGCGCAGTACTCGGATCGGGTCACGTCACTCATGAGGCCTCCTGGTGGAATGCGGCCACCGCGGCCTGGTAGGCGTCCTCATCTCCGGAGAGGAACCGCTCGCTGAACGCGACCCAGTCCTCGGGGGTCTTCGCGGCGGTGGCGTAGGCCTTCTGGAACGCCTCGTCCCGTTCATAGGTCGGCGTGCAGGTGGTGAAGTGGGCGCCGTTCGGTGTCTCGACCACGCCGGCAACCATGGTGCGGTTGAGCAGCAGGCTCTGCAGCGGCGCGTCGACGGTCAGCCCGGCGGTGTCGATGATCTGCTCGGTCGAGACGTATGCCTCATGCGCCGCCATGCAGAACAGGTCGTCGAAGTACGGGTCGGGGCCGAGGTACTGGGCGTTGCCGTAGACGTCCGCGCGATTCATGTGCACCAGGGCCACGTCGAGCGTGAGCGCCGGTACCGCGACCAGCTCCTCGCCGTCGTCGTAGGGCGACTGGACGGTGTGCAGGTCCGGGTCGTTCTCGAGCACGGCAGACCCGAGGCCGGCGCGCATCGGCAGGAACGGGACGCGCTGGGCCGCGGCTCGCAGGCCGGTCTGGAACATGCCCTCGTCCCACTCGCGGAACTGCGCGGTGCCTTCCTGCCGGGCCTGGCTGAACAGGGGCTCGAGCGGGATGGAGTCGAGGGTGGCGAACGCGTAGGTCACCCGGCTGGCCTTCCCGGCAGCAAGCAGGAGGCCGACGTCCGGGCCGGCATACGAGACCACGTGCAGGTCGGTCCGGTCGCTGCGCAGGATGGCCCGGACCAGCGCCATCGGCTTGCGCCGCGATCCCCAGCCGCCGATGCCGACGGTCATCCCGCTCTCGATGCGGCCGACCACCTCGTCGAGGGTGAGCTCCTTGGAGGGCGCCCTCATCGGCCGCCCTTGTCGGCCTTGTCGGTGCCTGCGAAGTCGTCGCGGAGCTCGTCGCTCACGCCCATCAGGTTGAGCTCCATGGTGAATCCCTGCTCGAAGCGGTAGCTGGTGTTGACGTCGATCGGGTCGATGCCGTTGAGCGCTTCCTTGGCGGCGCGGATGACCCGGCCGTCCTTGGCGGCGATCTCGGCGGCCAGGCCCAACGCCAAGTCGTCGAGCTCGTCCCGCGGAACGACGGCGAACACCGAGCCATGCTGCACCAGGTCGGCGGCGGGGATCGTCCGGGCAGTGAAGTAGAGGGTGCGCATCAAGTGCTGAGGCACGAGGCGCGCCAGGTGCGTGGCCGCGCCGAGCGCACCCTGATTGACCTCGGGCACACCGAAGTAGGCATCGTCGCTGGCGACCACGATGTCGGAATTGCCCACGAGGCCGACGCCGCCACCGAGACAGAACCCCTGCACCGCGGAGATGACCGGGACCGCGCACTCGTAGACGGCCTTGAAGGCGGCGTAGCAGCCCTTGTTCGCACCGATCAGGGCATCGAAGCCCGTGGTGTTCTGCATCTCCTTGATGTCCACGCCCGCGTTGAAGCCTTTGCCCTCGGCGCGGAGGATGACCACCTTCGTGGCCGGGTCGCCCGCGGCCGCGTCCAGGGCGTCGGCGACGTCGTACCAACCCTGGACAGGGAGCGCGTTCACCGGGGGATGGTCCATGGTGACCACGAAAATGCCGTCCTCGCGAAGCCCGGAAGTAATGCTCGTTGTGGCGCCCATCGCTACCTACCTAACGTTTGCTTGGTAGCCTAGCAGCATGACTCTGGCCGTGGACCTCTCTGGACAGGTCGCCCTGGTGACCGGCGGATCCCGTGGGATCGGGCGCGGGATCGCATCCGTGCTGGTCGACGCAGGCGCGACGGTCGTCACTTGTGGTCGCTCGGAGGCTTCCGATCCGGTAGCCGGCACGGAACACCGCCTGTGCGACGTGCGTGACGCCGACGCCGTGGAGGCTCTGGTGGCCGGCATCGTCGCCTCCCACGGTCGTCTCGATGTGCTGGTGAACAACGCGGGCGGGGCTCCATACGCCATGGCCGCCGATTCCAGTCCGCGGCTCGACGACAAGATCCTCGGCCTCAACCTCTCCGCCGTGCTGGCCGTCTCGAAGGCGGCCAACGCCGTCATGCAGGGCCAGCCCGACGGTGGCGCGATCGTGAACATCTCGTCTGTATCCGCGGCGCGACCATCGCCCGGCACGGCGTCCTACGGTGCCGCGAAGGCCGGCGTCGACTCCCTGACCAAGTCGCTGGCCGTCGAGTGGGCACCCCGGGTGCGGGTCAACAGCATCGACATCGGTCTGTGCCGCACCGAGGACTCCGCCGACCACTACGGCGACGACTCCACCGTGGCCGCGATCGAGGCCACCATCCCGCTCGGCCGGATGGCCGAGCCGGAGGAGATTGGCCGCGTGGTCGCCTTCCTGGCCTCGGGCCTTGCCTCATACGTCTCCGGGGCCACGCTCGCCTGCCACGGCGGCGGCGAGCCTCCCGTCTTCCTGCACGTCGTCACGAAGGAGCAGCAGTGAGCATTCTCGATGGCCGGATCGCGATCGTCACCGGGGCAGGCCGGGGCATCGGCCGGGCGCACGCGCTCGAGCTGGCCCGGCAGGGTGCAAAGGTCGTGGTGAACGACTTCGGTGTCTCGCTGGCCGGAGAGTCGGACGCCGAGTCGCCGGCCGACTCGGTCGTGTCCGAGATCCAGGCACTCGGCGGGGAAGCGGTCGCCAATGGCGCCGACGTCGCTGACTTCGCCCAGGCGGAGGCCATGGTCCAGCAGGCGATAGACGCCTTCGGCGGTCTCGACATCCTCGTCAACAACGCCGGCTTCGTCCGCGACCGGATGCTGGTCAACACTGCCGAGGACGAGTGGGACGCGGTCATCAGGGTCCACCTCAAAGGCCACTTCGCGCCATTGCGCCACGCCGGCGCCTACTGGCGTGGAGAGTCGAAGGAAGGCCGTGAGCGCGCGGCCCGCGTGATCAACACGTCCTCCGGAGCAGGGCTCCAGGGCTCGATCGGCCAGACGACGTACTCCGCTGCGAAGGCGGGTATCGCCGGGATGACGCTCGTTGCCGCCGCGGAGCTCGGCCGCTACGGCGTCACCGTCAACGCCATCGCCCCGGTGGCCAAGACCCGGATGACCGAGGGCGCGTTCGACACCTCGGCGATGCCGGAGCCCGAGGACAACTCACCGGTGGTGGCGTGGCTGGGCTCGATCGAGGCCGGTGACGTCACCGGCCGAGTCATCGAGATCGAGGGCGGGCAGATCTGTCTCGAACAGGGTTGGACCCACGGCCCAACCCGAGACGCCGGGCGACGCTGGCAGACCGAGGAGGTCGGGTCCGCGCTGCGCGACCTGATCGCCGAGGGCGCCGACCCGGAGCCGGTGTACGGAGTTCAGTAGCGACATAGTCTTCCCGCATGGGCCTCCTCACTCCGCTTGCCGTCAGGATCGGCGCGATCCCGTGGATGCCGCGCTTCCTGCCGCAGATCATGTGGGTGGACAAGCTGCTTCAACGGTTGACCCGAGGGCGCCTCACCTTGCTCGACATCGCCGGCCTCCCGAACCTCATGCTGACCGTCGTCGGCCGCAAGAGCGGCATCCCGCGAGAAACTCCGCTGCTGTGCGTGCCGAACGGTCCGGATATCCTCATCGCCGGTTCGTACTTCGGCAGCGACAAGGAACCGGTGTGGGTGAAGAACATCGAGGCGAACCCCGACGTGACGGTGCGCTATCGACGGCGCACGACGGCGATGGTGGCGCGTCGCCTCGACGGTGACGAGCGCGCAGCGGCGTGGTCGCACCTGCTCAAGACGTGGCCGAACTTCGCGATGTACGAGGAGCGCACAGACCGGCGCATCAAGGTGTTTCTCTTGACGCTCGACCAGCCCTAGACCCTGGGACGATCAGCCGTGGCGTGCTCGGTGTGCGACGGCAACACGCACACGGTGTCGAGGCCGAGTACGCGATTGAGGCGGCCGAAGGCGAGCCAGGAGCCCAGGCACATGCTCAGCTCGACGATCTCGCGCTGGTCGTACTCGGCGAGCATCCGCTTCCAGAAGACATCGTCGATGCTGTGGTGGTCGGTCGCGTAGAGCTCGGCGTATTCCGCGGCCAACCGGGTGCGGTCGTCGAAGGCGTCGGTGGTGCGCCAGTCGCGGACGGCCTGGTCGAAGGTCTCCTCGACCTTCTCGCCGTCGCGCTCGGTGCGCCAGTCCTGGCAGAAGAGGCAGCCGTTGATCTGGGCGATCTTCAGTCGAGCCGCCTCGAACTCTCGGAGTCCGAGGGTGGAGTCGGAGTACACCTTCAACGAGAAAGTGGCAGCCGCTCCTCCGATCTCGGGCACCATCTCTCCCCAGACGTAGCCGATCGGATCCTTGCCCTCGGGCACGTCGATGATCATGTTCTCGCCATCCGTGTGAGCTTGCCGACCGCTGGACTCAGCGGTACGTCGAGTGCGTCGTAGAGGCCTGGATCGGCCGATTGCAGCCAGGGGATCGAGTTGACCAGCCTGCCGACGGCCGTGGCGTTTCCGCCAGCGGCTCGGTTGCCGCCCTCGTCAGTAGCCTCGACGTTGATCTCGATGCGTGGGCGGCCCTCGATGATCACCTTGTGCGCGCCGTCGCCGCCGTCCGGCGGACTCGGCCAGTCGGGAGCACACGAGGGGTGGATGCGGGTGATGTGCTCGATGACGATCGCCGGCTCGCCGTCGACGATGCCTTGGACCTCGAAGCGCAACCCGCCTTGTGTACCGACTTCGAACGTTCCCATCGAGGCCGTCTCGACCGTCTCGTCCAACGGTCTGCGCTCGACGGTCTCGACGATGTCGTCCAGCTCGACGCCGAGTGCGCGCGCCATGAGCCGCAGCTGTCCGCCCCACACCATGGTTGGGATGGTCGGGGCCACCATCGGGGGGACCTCATCCATCGGTTGTCCCATGCCGACGAGGAAGCGCACCGAGTCGGGTTGGTCGTAGGTGGAGTAGTCGAAGATCTCCTGACACCGCACCTGCTCGATGGTCGACGCGAGCCCGCTGGCGAGGACCGGCAGGATGTCGTTGCCCCATCCCGGGTCGATGCCGGAGACGAAGAGGGAACCGCCGCCGTCAGCAATCGCGGCCAGCACCGGATCGCGAAGCTCGGGCGGAGCCGACGTGGGGTCGTACAGGGCGTAGAGCGACGGGGTCACCACCGTGGCGCCAGCACCGATCGCCTTGACGATGTCGGCCAGCGCGTCGTCGGGTCGGATGTCACCGGACGCTGCGTAGACGAGAGCGTCGATGCCCTGGAGCGCACTGTCGATGTCGTCGGTGGCCGCGACCCCGAGCGTCCGATCGATGTCGGCCAGGTCGCCGGCATCCCGGCCGACCTTGTCGGGATGGTGGACGATCACGGCAGCGAGCTCGAGGTCGGGGTGCGCGTCCACGGCTCGAATCGCTGCGCGCCCGACATTGCCGGTTCCCCAGACCGCAGTCTTGGCCGGCACTAGCGGAGCCGCGTCTTCCGCATCCACTTCAGCGACAGCTGGGTCTGCTTGGCGTACGCGTCGTACGTCTGGTTGCCCTGCGGCTCCATGACCTGCTTCTTGAGCACCGCGATGCTCTGCGCGTCGGTGTACTTCAGCAGACCCTGGTCGCCGTGGCGGGCGCCGACGCCGGACTGCTTCAGCCCGCCCGACGGGGTGCCCTTCGAAGCGTACGCCGTGGCCAGGATGTCGTTGATGTTCACGTTGCCGGAGTCGATCCGTCGCGCCACCGACCGCCCACGGTCCAAGTCCTGGCTCCAGACGCTGGCGTTGAGGCCGTACTCGGTGTCGTTGGCGAGTGCGATCGCCTCGTCGTCGGAGTGGAAGCGGTACAGGCCCACCACGGGGCCGAAGGTCTCGGTGGAGCCGGCGAGCATCTCCTGGGTGACGCCTTCGAGGATGGTCGGCTCGTAGAACGCGGGTCCGAGGTCTGGCCTCGCCTGCCCACCGGTCAGCACGGTCGCTCCCTTGGCCCGGGCGTCGTCGACGTGGGCCGCCACGCGGTCACGATGGTCGACCGAGACCAGGGATCCGAGGTCGGGCCCGAAGTCGTACGTGGCGCCGATGTTCATCGCTTCCGCCGCCGCGACGAACTTGTCGCGGAACTCCTCGTAGATCGAGTCGTGGATGTACAGCCGCTCGATGTGCATGCAGATCTGGCCGGAGTTGCCGAACCCGCCGAACAGTGCGGCGTGCACGGCCTCGTCCACGTTGGCGTCCTCGAGCACGAGCATCGGGTTCTTGCCGCCGAGCTCCAGGCAGGCGCCGATGAGGTTCTTGCCGGCCAGCTCGCCGATGATCCGGCCGGTCGCGGTAGAGCCGGTGAACATGACGTAGTCGGCGTTCGACAGCATCGGCTCGCCGACGTCTGGGCCCTCGCCGCAGACGACCTGCACGAGGCCGGGCGGGATGCCCGCCTCCTCCAGGAGGCGCACGCCCATCAGCGGCGAGAGCGCGGTCTTGTTGTCGGGCTTGACCACGACGCCGTTGCCGGCGATCAGCGCCGGGATGGTGTCGGAAATACCGGTGGCAAACGGGAAGTTCCATGGGGCGATGATGGCGACGACGCCCTTCGGGCGGCGCACCTCGGTCGAGTGCGAGAGCACTGGCACCGGACCGGCGTGGCGGCGGTCCTTGAGCAGCTTCGGTGCCCGCTTGATGTAGTGGCTGGTGCCCATCGGCACGTCGCAGGTCTCCTCGAACGCCATCCGCCGGTTCTTGCCGCTCTCGGCCTGGATGAGGTCGGTGAGGATGTACTGGTTCTCGATCACGAGGGCGTGGAACTTCTTGAGCACCTTGAGCCGCTTCCGCAGCGGCCAGGATCCCCAGACCTGCTGTGCGGCCCGGGCCTTGGCGAAGGCCTCGGTGATGTCTTCCGGCGACGACTGCGGCAGCTCGACGAGCAGGTCGCCGGTGTAGACCTCGGTCAGCTTCCAGGTGTTGCCCGTGCTGCCGGGGACGCGTTGGACGAGATCCTCGAGGAACTCCGTGGTGAGAGTCGTCGGTCGTTGTAGGGCATTCCCATTTGTTCCAGACACAGTCATCTGAGCACCAGCTCCGCAGCCTTGTCCCCGATCATGATGGACGGGGCGTTCGTGTTGCCGCCGATGATCGACGGCATGATCGATGCGTCCGCGACCCGGAGGCCCTCGACACCGCGTACGCGCAGGTCAGGCCCCACGACGGCGCGTTCGTCGACGCCCATCCGGCAGGTGCCGACACCGTGGTAGACGGTGGTGGCCCGGTTGAGGATCTCGGCCTTGAGGTCCGACGAGCCGTAGAGCGGCCCCGGGTGCAGCTCGGACTCGACGTTGCCACCGAAGGCGGCGGACTTCATGATGTCGCGGATCATCTCGACGCCCTCGACGAGCACCTGCTGGTCCTTCTCTTCGGCGAGGTAGTTCATGTCGATCAGCGGCGCAGCGTGTGGGTCGGCCGACGCGAGCCGCAGCGTGCCGCGGCTGCGCGGGTAGATCAGGGTGGACATGACGGTGAGCGCCCGCCGCTTGTCGACCACGTGCCGGACGGGCGCGTCCTGGTTGGGCGACGGGTACGCCCAGGGCAGGACGTGCAGCTGCAGGTCGGGGACGTTCGTGGCGAGCGACGTGCGGACGAATCCGACGGTCTCGAACACGGAGTTCTCCAGGAAGGAGTGACCGACGGTGAGCTCCTTGGCGAGTCCCCGGGCGAAGTAGGACGGGACGCCGCGGTGCACGGCGTTCGGCATGATCCACGTGGTCGGGACGAACATGTGGTCGTGCAGGTTCTCGCCCACCGGCAGGTCGGCCACGACGTCGATGCCGTGCTCGGCGAGGTGGGCGGCGGGGCCGACACCGGAGAGCATCAGCAGCTGCGCGGAGCCGAAGACGCCGGCCGAGATGATGACCTCCTGGCCAGCCTTGACCGTGCTGTGGCGGCCCTTCTTGTCGATGACCTCGACGCCGGTCGCCCGCCCGTTTTCGATGACGACCTTCAGCACATGCACCAGGGGCTTGACCGTGAGCGTCGGCCGGTCCAAGTCGGTGAGGTAGCCGCGGGACGAGGAGTAGCGCTTGCCGCCGAACGCGCTCTGCTGGAAGCGGCTCATCCCCTCCTGCTCGGCGGCGTTGTAGTCCTTGAGGATCTTGACGCCGAGCGTGTCGGCGGCGGCCTGCTCGAACTGCAGGGACGCCTCGGTCGGCTGCGTGTGCCGGGTGACCTTGATCGGTCCGCCGGCGCCGCGGTAGTCGTTGGCGCCGTCCTCGAAGTCCTCGACGCGCTTGTACACCTCGTTGACGGAGTCGGCGTCCCAGCCGGTGTTGCCCTCGGCGGCCCAGGAGTCGTAGTTGGCGCGGTTGCCCCGGACCCAGAGCAGGCCGTTCACCGAGCTCGAGCCGCCCACCACTTTGCCGCGGGTCTGCGGGATCACGCGGTTGTTCATGTGCTTCTGCGGGGTCGTGTAGTAGCCCCAGTCGACCGTCTTCTTGATCTTCGGCTCGGCGTGCATCGGCCCGATCATCCCGGGCTTGGTGACCAGCATCGACGTGTCCTTCTTGCCGGCTTCGAGCAGGATGACCGACGCTCCGGAGGCCGCCAGGCGTGATGCGACGGCAGCGCCCGCGCTCCCGGCGCCGACGACGACGTAGTCGGCCTCGTCGATGGTCTTCTCGGTCATGGAGATCCTCTGGTCAGATGCGTTCGATGATGGTGCCTGAGGCCTGCGCACCACCGGCGCACATCGAGATCAGGGCAGTGCTCGCGTCCCGGCGCTCCAGCTCGTGCAAGGCGGTCGTCAGCAGTCGGGTGCCGGTCGAGCCGACCGGGTGACCGAGGGCGATGGCGCCGCCGTTCACGTTGATCTTGTCCTCCGGGACGGAGTGGACCTTGGCCCACGACATCACGACGCCGGCGAACGCCTCGTTCACCTCGCACACGTCGATGTCGGCGATGGACATCCCGGTGTCCGCGAGGAGCTTCTCGGTGGCCTGCACCGGTCCGTCGAGGTGGTAGTAGGGGTCCGCGCCGACGAGGCACGAGGAGACGATGCGGGCTCGAGGGGTGAGCCCAAGCGACGCCGCCAGGTCGGAGTCCATGAGCAGAAGCGCCGATGCGCCGTCGGAGATCTGGGACGACGTGCCCGCCGTGTGCGTGCCGTCCGGCAGCACGGGCTTGAGCTCGGCGAGCTTCTCCAGCGAAGTCTCCCGGATGCCCTGGTCGGCGTCGACGACCTGGGTGTCGCCGGTGGGCTCGCCGTTCTCGTCGAGGACGGGAGCCTTGATGGCGAAGATCTCGCGGGCGAAACGACCGTCGTCCTGCGCCGCGCGGGCCTTCTCCTGGGACCACAGGCCGAACGCGTCGACCTCGGCTCGGGAGAACCCGCGGTCGTGCACGATCCGGTCGGCGCCCTCGAACTGGTTCGGCAGGTCGATGGACCAGCCGTCGGGCCGGGGCGAACCGGTGCCAGGCGGCACGTTGGCACCGAGCGGGTGGCGCGACATCGACTCGATGCCGCAGGCGATGCCGGCCTTGATCTGGCCGGAAGCAATCATGGCGTTGATGAGGTGCGTGGCCTGCTGGGCCGATGAGCACTGCGCGTCGATCTCGGTCGAGGCGGTCGCGTTGGGCAGGCCGGCGTGCATCCAGGCCCGGCGCACCATGTTGTTCGACTGCTCACCGACCTGGGTGACGCAGCCGCCGATCACCTGCTCGACCAGCTCTGCGTCGATCCCGGACCGGGAGATCACTTCGGACTGGGCCAAGCCCAGGAGCACCGCGGCGTGGATACCGGCCAGCGCGCCGTTCTTCTTGCCGATCGGGGTGCGGACAGCATCGACGATCACAGGGGTGCCCATGGGTCAAAACTAGAACACGTTCTCGTCTTACACAAGCCTTCCGAAACTTGTGAGGACGTGTCAGGATAAAGTAGAACGTGTTATAGAAACTAGGAGCTCACGTGACCACCACGCCCGTTGCACCCGCCGTTCCCGCGGGGTTTGACCCCACCGACCCCGATCTCTGTCAGGAGGGCATCCCGCACGAGCAGCTCCTGGAGCTGCGTCGGACGGCACCCGTCTGGTGGGTCGAGCAGCAGCCAGAAGCGCGCGCCGGGTTCCCGGGCAAGGGCTTCTGGGCGGTGAGCAAGCACGCCGATGTCGCCGCGGTCTCCAAGAACAGCAAGGACTTCTCCAGTCAGGAGAACGGCGCGATCATCCGGTTCGCCCCGGACATGACGCGCGATCAGGTCGAGATGCAGAGCATCATGCTGATCAACCAGGACCCGCCGGAGCAGACGCGGACCCGGCAGATCATCAGCCGTGGCTTCACGCCTCGCTCGATCAACGCGATGCACGAGGTCCTCGTCCAGCGGGCGAACACGATCATCGACGACGCGATCGCCAAGGGCTCCGGCGACTTCGTCAGCGAAGTGGCCGCCGAGCTACCGCTTCAGGCCATCGCCGACCTGTTGGGTGTGCCGCAGGAAGACCGTCGCAAGCTCTTCGACTGGTCCAACACGATGATGTCCTTCGACGACCCCGACTTCGAGGGCATGCCGGACGTGGCAGCTGCCGAGATCCTCGGATACGCGATGGAACTCGCCGAGGAGCGGCGCAAGAACCCGCAGGAAGACATCATCACCAAGCTCATCACCGCTGACGTCGACGGGCACGGGATGCTCGGCGAGGACGAGTTCGGCTACTTCGTCATCATGCTCGCGGTGGCCGGCAACGAGACCACCCGCAACGCGATCACGCACGGCATGAACGCGTTCTTCCAGTTCCCCGACCAGTGGGAGCTGTGGAAGTCCGAGCGGCCGGAAACCATGGTCGACGAGGTCATCCGCTGGGGCACTCCGGTGACCGTCTTCCAGCGCACCGCGCTGAACGACGTCATGGTCGGCGACGTCGAGGTCAAGAAGGGTGAGCGCGTGGGTCTGTACTACGCCAGCGCCAACCACGACGACGACGTCTTCACCGACCCCGGGACCTTCGACATCACCCGCAACCCGAACCCCCACCTCGCCTTCGGCGGGCACGGCGCGCACTACTGCATCGGCGCCAACCTGGCCCGGCTCGAGGTCGAGGTCATGTTCCACGCGATCGCCGACCGCCTGCCGGACATCGCCAAGGAGGGCGAGGCGCAGCGCCTCCGCCACGGCTGGATCAACGGCATCAAGGAGCTCCCGGTCAAGTACGTCGACTGAGTGAGGACGAGCGCAGCGAGGAGCCGACAGGCTCGCTGTCGTCAGTTTGGCTTGTCCGCGCCGACGACCCACATCGCGAAGAACTGCGAGCCGCCGCCGTAGGCGTGCCCGAGGGCTTTCCGGGCTCCTTCGACCTGGTGCTCGCCGGCCTCGCCCATGACCTGGAGCGCGGCCTCGCCGAATCGCAGCATGCCGCTGGCGCCGATCGGGTTGGAGGAGAGCACACCGCCGCTCATGTTCACCGGGATGCGGCCCTCGATCCGGGTCTCGCCGGCCTCGGTGAGCTTCCAACCGTCGCCGGGCTCGGCGAAGCCGAGGTTCTCCAGCCACATCGGCTCGAACCACGAGAACGGCACGTAGATCTCGGCGCAGTCGATCTCGTCGATCGGCGAGGTGATGCCGGCTTGCTTCCAAAGCGCGGCCGCGGCCTCGCGGCCGGCGTGCGGGTTCACCTGGTCCCGCTCGGCGGCCGTGGTGGGCTCGCTGCGCATCTGGGTTCCGTGGATCCACGCGGGGTTGGTGATGCCGGACTGCTCGACGGCTGTCTCGGACGCGATCACCATGGCGCACGCGCCGTCGGAGGACGGGCAGGTCTCGTCGTACCTGATCGGGTCCCAGAGCATCTGCGACGCCATGACCGACTCGAACGTGGTGTCCGGGTTCTGCAGGTGGGCGTAAGGGTTCTTCAGGGCATTCTGACGGTCCTTGGCGGCGACCATGGCACCGATATGGGTGGGCGCGCCCGAACGACGGATGTAGGAGCGCACGTGCGGGGCGAAGTAGCCGCCGGCTCCCGCGTGCACCGGCATGATGAACGGCACTGCGACCGACAGGGCCCACATCGCGTTGGACTCGGACTGCTTCTCGAAAGCCACCGTCAGCACGCGCTCGTGGATGCCGGCCTGGACCAGCGAGGCGGCCACGATCGCGGTCGACCCGCCGACCGATCCGGCCGTGTGCACCCGGAGCAGCGGCTTGCCGGTCGCGCCGAGCGCGTCGGCCAGGTAGAGCTCGGGCATCATCACGCCCTCGAAGAGGTCCGGGGCTTTGCCGACGACGACCGCGTCGATGTCGTCGAAGGTGAGCTCGGCGTCGGCGAGCGCCCGGTCGACCGCTTCGCGCAGGAGGCCGGCGATCGAGACGTCCTCCCGCTTCGCACGGTGGTGCGTCTGTCCGACTCCGACGACGGCGGCAAGGACTTTGCTCATCAGCGTGCCTCCATCGTGCAGACCAGGTTCTGTTGCAGGGCGGGTCCTGACGTGGCATGGCCGAGAGCGCGTTGTGAGTCGCCGGCCCAGATCCGTTTCGCAGCCTCGCCGATGCGCACGAGCCCGGCGGAGAACATCGGGTTGGCGGTGAGCGCGCCACCGGACGGATTGATCGTGACGTCGCCGGCGAGGCCGAGCTCGCGGCGGAGCACCAGCTCTTGGTGCGAGAACGGCGCGTACAGCTCGGCAGTGTCCACGCTTGCCGCGCCGGCCGCCTCACCTGCGCCTCGGGCGCTCGGTGCGTCCGTCAGGTCGCGCGCAGTGAGCGCGATCGGGTCGACGCGGTGCTCGAAGCCGGTGATCCATGCGCCGCCGGTGTCGGCGGTCTCAGCCTTGCCGGTCGCGGCGATCACCATGGCGGCGGCGCCATCGCTCGTCGGCGCGCAGTCCCATCGGCGCAGGGGGTCGGCGAACAGGGGCTGACCGAGCACGTCGTCCACCGTCGTCTCGCCCTTGCGGATCGCCCACTCGTTGGCGGCGGCGTCGGTCATCGAACGGGCCACGACCTCGGCCATCGCCTTCTCGTCCCACAGTCCGCGGTCGAGCCCGAGCCGCGCTTGCAGGCCGGCGATCGACACGGCGTCAGGCCAGAGCGGCGTCACCGTGTATGGGTCGAGTTGCAGCGTCATCGTGCGGCGCAGGGTTCCGGCCGACGCCTTGCCGAAGCCGTAGACGAGCGCGCTGTCGACCTCGCCGGTCTGGATCTTCACCCAGGCCTCGTAGAGCGCCCACGCAGCGTCCATCTCAACGTGCGACTCCATCACGGGTGGCAGCGCGCCGATGGCGTCGACCGCTGACACGAACGAGAACGCGCGTCCAGCCAGGTAGTCGCTCGAGCCCGAGCACCAGAAGTCGATGTCGTCCTTGGTCCAGCCGGTCTGTTCAAACAGGTCGGCGAAGATCGGGACGAGCAGCTCGACGCAGGTCGGTGACCCGTCGAACTCCTTCATCTGTCGTTGGGCAAAGCCGACGACGGCGACGTCACGCATGTGGTGGCTCCTCTAGAGGTGCTGCTGGTAGGTCTCGAAGTCGGCGTCGGGTTCGCCGGAGGGCTCGAAATGGCTGATGTTCTCGATGGTGGTTCCCCACTCGTCGCGCGGCTTCCACACTGCCTTGACGCGCATGCCCATCCGCACGTCGGCCGCGTCAACGCCGAGGATCAGGTGCAGGAAGGCGATGTCGGCACCGTCGAGCAGGACGTAGGCCGACACGTAGGGCGGCTCGATCTTCTGGCCCAGGAACGGCACGTTGACGATGCAGAACGTCGTGACCGTTCCGCGGTCGGGCAGCTCCACCTCATCGGTCGTCGGAACACCGTCGACGGGGCAGGCGCCGCGGGGCGGCACGTAGACCTTGTGGCAGGTGGGGCAGCGCTGGCCGAGGATCCGGCCGTCGGCGAGCCCGCGGAAGAAGGCCGACTCCTCAGGGGACGCGGCGTAGTCGTAGGCGAGTCGCACCGGGGAGATGATCCCGGTCACCGCATCGCCGTCGGCGGATGCCGCCGACGGCCCGGCTTCGACGTCGAGCGGCTCGAAGTACTGGATGTCGGTGATCGCGCCGACCGTCTCCTCGGCCCAGCGGACGCGCACCCGGAGACCGGTCTCGACCTGGTCGGCGCTGTCGACGGCGACCGCGTGCAGGAGCGGTCGGTCTGCTCCGTCGAGGAGGATCAGGGCGAACGCGAACGGGCGGTCGAGTGGCTGGCCCGGGACGGGTTCGGAGACCCACACCCAGCTCTGCACGACGCCTTCGTCACCGACCGGACGAAGCTCGGTGATCGGGTCGTGCGTGTGGGCGTCGTACTCCGGTGGCGGCACGGCCACCGTTCCGTCGGAGAGCACCCCGCCGAGGATCTCGCGACGCTTGAGGCCCGTCATGAACTCGGACAGCGTCGGGCCGAGGGACCGGGTGTAGTCGAACTCGACGTTGAGGGGTGCGTGCAGCGTTCCAAGCTCGGCCATGTCACAAAGTGAAACATGTTCTAGTTTTGGCGGCAAGGTCTCGCTAGTCTCTGGCCATGGCTGTGACACTCGATCGCGACATTTATCGGGGCCCGCACTCGGGCCAGATGCTCCTCCACTCGCTCCGGCGGCACCGGGCCGCATCGGTCCTCCAGTTGGGCGACCGGAACATCACCGGCCAGGAGATGGCCGACCAGATGAGCCGCTACGTACGGGCGCTGGAGGATCTGGGTGCCGGCTCGGGGAGTGCGGTCGGTCTGCTCGCGGCCAACCGGCCGGAGGTGCTGTTCCTCATCGGCGCGGGACAGACACAGGGGTATCGGCGCACCGCGTTGCACCCGCTCGGATCGCTCGATGACCACGCCTACGTGCTCACCGATGCGGGCGCCACCGCGCTGATCGTCGACAACCTGCCTCCCTTCCTGGAGCGGGCCGCGGCGCTGCGAGAGAAGGTCCCGTCGCTGGAGACCGTCATCACCATCGATGATCTCGCCGAGAAGGCCGCGACGTACGACGCCGAGCCGTTGGTTGCGAAGGACCTCGAGCCGGACCACGTCGTCGGCATCACGTACACCGGAGGCACCACCGGCGAGCCCAAGGGTGTGATCGGCACGGCATCGAGCATTGCCGCGATGACGCAGGTGCAGCTGGCCGAGTGGGAGTGGCCCGAGGCTCCGACGTTCCTCATCTGCACGCCGCTGTCGCACGCCGGCGCGGCATTCTTCGCCCCGACCGTGGCCAAGGGTGGACGGCTCGTCGTGCTGCCCGGCTTCGACCCGGCGACCGTGCTGAAGACCATCGAGGAAGAGAAGATCACCGCGACGATGCTGGTGCCGAGCATGCTCTACGCGCTGATGGACCACCCGGACTCGCAGACCCGTGACCTCTCCAGCCTCGAAACCGTCTACTACGGCGCCGCTGCCATCAACCCGACCCGGCTGGCCGAGGCGATCGACCGCTTCGGCCCGATCTTCGCCCAGTACTTCGGCCAGTCCGAGTGCCCCATGGTGATCTCCTACCTCGCCAAGGCCGACCACACGCCCAAGCGGCTCGCCAGCTGCGGACGCCCGAGTGCCTTCCTGCGCACGGCCCTGCTCGGCGAGGACGGCCAGCCGGTGGAGCAGGGGCAGCCGGGCGAGATCTGCGTGGCCGGACCGGTGCTCGCCGGCGGCTACTGGAACAAGCCCGATGAGACCGCGGAAGCGTTCCGTGACGGGTGGCTGCACACCGGCGACGTCGCGCGCGAGGACGAGGACGGCTTCTGGTACATCGTCGACCGCATCAAGGACATGATCGTCAGTGGTGGCTTCAACGTCTTCCCGCGCGAGGTCGAGGACGTGATCGCCGAGCACCCGGCCATCGCTCAGGTCGGGGTGATCGGCACCCCGCACGAGAAGTTCGGGGAGGCGGTCACGGCCATCATCGTGCTCCGGCCGGATGCAGAGAGCGACGAGGCTTCGATCACCCGACTGACCGAGGAGATCCAGGCGTCGGTGAAGGACCGGAAGGGCTCGGTCCAGTCGCCGAAGCAGGTGATCGTCGCCGACTCCCTGCCACTCACTCCGCTGGGCAAGCCGGACAAGAAGGCCCTGCGGGCGCAGTTCTGGGAGGGCGAGCGAAGCGTCGGCTGAGCTGGCTTAGCCTCCCTGGAGGCTCAGCGTCCCTTGAACTGTGGGGCCCGCTTCTCGGCGAACGCGCGCGGACCCTCCTTGGCGTCCTCGGACGCGAAGACCGCGGCGCCGACAGCGGCGTCCGCCTGCCAGCACTCGTCCTCATGCTTGCCCTCGGAGTCTCGGATGGTCTTGAGTACCGCCTGGACCGCGAGCGGACCATTCGCGGCGATCAGGTCGGCGAGCTCGTGCGCCTTCGTGAGTGCCTCTCCGTCGGGCACGACGTGCCCGATGAGGCCGATCTCCTTGGCCTCCGGCGCCTTGATGTGCCGTCCGGTGAGGAGCAGGTCGGCCGCGACCGTGTACGGGAGCTGGCGGGGGAGCCGCACGGCCGACCCGCCCAGCGGGTAGAGCCCCCACTTCGGCTCGGAGACGCCGAACCGCGCGGACTCGCCGGCGACCCGGATGTCGGTGGCCTGAAGGATTTCGGTGCCGCCGGCGATCGCTGGACCCTCGACCGCCGCGATGAGCGGCTTCGTCAGCCGGAAGCCCTTGAGGAGGGGCTTGATGTACGACGGGTCGAACTCGCCGGACTCGAACCGATCGGTGGGTGCCGAGGACGACATCGACTTCAGGTCGGCGCCCGCACAGAACGATCCGCCGGCGCCGGTCAGGATCGCCACCAGGACCTCGGGATCGGAGTTCACCCGGTCCCAGGCCTCGCTCATGATCGCCATCATTTCCGCAGATAGCGCGTTGCGCGCCTCGGGGCGATTCATCGTGACGACGAGGGTGCGACCCTCGAGCTCGACCAGGCAGTGGGGGGCGTTCGGGGTCTCCGGCATGGCGCCAGCGTAGTCAAGAATGAGAACGTGTTCTAGTCTTGGGGTCATGCCGTTGAACATCGCCGACCTGTTCGAGCACGCCGTCGACGCCGCCCCCCAGAACCCCGCGGTCAAGGTGGGTGAGCGGACCGTCACGTTCGCCGAGCTGGAGACCGAGTCCAACAAGCTGGCGCACTATCTGCAGTCCCGCGGTGTGAAGTCCGGCGACCACGTCGCGGTCTACGCGAAGAACAGCATCGAGCATGTCGTCGCGGTTCTCGCGATCGTCAAGATCCGAGCTGTCAACATCAACGTCAACTACCGGTACGTCGAGGGCGAGCTCAACTACCTCTTCGACAACGCCGACGTGGTGGCCCTGATCGTGGAGCGCACCTACGCGCCGTTGGTGGCCAGGACCAAGCCGAACCACCCCAAGTTGCAGACCGTCGTCGTCATCCCCGACGTGATCGAACCCGACGATCAGTCAGACATCGCCGGCTTCGGCGGGGTCCTGTATGCCGACGCGATCGCCGACCAGTCGGCCGAGCGCGACTTTGCCGAGCGGAGTGCCGACGACCTGCACATCATCTACACCGGCGGCACCACCGGATTTCCGAAGGGCGTGATGTGGCGCCACGAGGACTTCTGGCGGACCCTCGGTGGCGGCATCGACTTCTACACCGGCGAGAAGCTGGACGAGTACGACCAGTCGAAGCAGGCGGCGCAGGACGGCCGGATGGTCACCTTCCCGCTCAGCCCACTGATGCACGGCGGCGCCCAGGCCGGTCTGCTGATGCACCTGTTCGCCGGCCACCTGACCATCCTGGAGCCGAAGTTCGACGCCCAGCGCACCTGGGAGCTCATCGACGAGAACGGCGTGATGCTGATCTTCATGACCGGCGACGCCATGGCGCGACCGCTGATCGAAGAGTTCGAGCGCAAGGCCGCCACCGATGCGCCGTACTCCGGTGCGAGCCTGTTCGCAGTCTCGAGCAGCGCCGCGATCTTCTCCCCGGAGGTCAAGGAGCGCTGGATCGAGGCCCTCCCGAACCCTGTCTACACCGACTCCGTGGGCGCCAGCGAGACCGGTTTCCAGGGCATGGGCATGCAGGACAAGACGCACATATCCAGCGACGGCCCGGTCGTCGGTCTCGGCCCGAACAGCGTGATCCTCGATGACGACAACAACGTGCTCGACCTGGCCACCAACGTGGGCAAGATCGGGCGCCTCGGTCGTGGCGGGTCGGTGCCGGTCGGCTACTACAAGGACGAGAAGAAGTCCGCGGAGACCTTCTTGGTCGTGGACGGGATGCGGATCTCGGTTCCCGGCGACTTCGCCCGAATCGAGGAAGAGGGCAAGGTCACCCTGCTCGGCCGAGGGTCCAACTGCGTGAACACCGGCGGCGAGAAGGTCTACCCCGAAGAGGTCGAGATGGCGATCAAGCGCCACCCGGCCGTCTACGACGTCCTGGTCTTCGGCATCCCGGACGAGAAGTTCGGCCAAGCGGTCGCCGCGGTGATCCAGCCGCGCGAGGGCGAGACCCTCGAGCTCAAGGAGCTGCGCGACTACCTGCGCGAGTTCCTGTCCGGCTACAAGCTTCCGCGGACGATGACACTCGTTCCGGAGATCCCGCGCAATGCCACCGGCAAGGCGCAGTACCCCCGTGCCAAGGAGCTCCTGCTCGAGGCCCTGAATGCCAAAGGGGTCAACGCCTGATGCGCACTGAGCTCTGCGATCGGTTCGGGATCGACGTCCCGATCTTCGCGTTCACGCCGTCCGAGCACGTCTGCGCCGCCGTCTCCAAGGCCGGTGGCCTGGGCGTGCTGGGGGCCGTCCGGTTCAACGATCCCGAGGAGCTCGATCGCACCCTCGATTGGCTCGACGCGAACACCGACGGGAAGCCCTACGGCGTCGACGTGGTCATGCCGATGAACATCCCGACCGAGGGCACGTCGGGTGACCTGAAGGCCATGATCCCGCCCGAGCACATCACCTTCGTCGAACGGACCCTGCAGCAGCTCGGCGTCCCGCCGCTGCCCGAGGGCGAGGGCCGCGAAGGCGTGCTCGGCTGGCTGCACTCGGTCGCCCGATCCCATGTGGACATCGCGCTGGCGCACCGCCCGGTCCTCATCGCGAACGCCCTCGGCTCGCCGCCGGAGGACGTCATCGAGCAGGCTCACGCTGCCGGTGTGCAGGTGGCGGCGTTGGCCGGAGCGGCGAAGCACGCGCTGTCGCACGTGTCAAAGGGCGTCGACATCATCGTCGCCCAGGGCTACGAGGCCGGCGGCCACACCGGTGAGATCGCCAGCATGGTGCTGACGCCGGAGATCGTCGACGCGGTCGGGCCCGACGTCCCGGTGCTGGGCGCCGGCGGAATCGGCCGCGGCCGCCAGGTGGCGGCTTCGCTCGCCCTCGGCGCGCAAGGCGTCTGGACCGGGTCGGTATGGCTGACCACCGAGGAGTACAAGAACCTCAACACCAACGCAGCGATGACCGAGGCGTTTTTGCGAGCATCCAGCGCCGACACGGTTCGCACCCGCATCTACACCGGCAAGCCGGCCCGGCTGCTCAAGACCAAGTGGACGCAGGCGTGGGAGTCCGAGGATGCGCCCAGCCCGCTCCCGATGCCGCTGCAGAACCTGCTCGTGGCGGACGCGCACAACCGGCTGAACGCGGCCAACAACCCGGACGCGATCTCGATGCCGGTCGGTCAGATCGTCGGCTCGATGAACGAGGTGCGATCCGTCGCCGACGTGATGGCCGACCTGATCCGCGAGTACGACGAGACGGTCGCCCGTCTCGGCAGCCTCTAGTCATGCGTGTCCGGCGGTCGTTGCCGTCGACGGTGTGTGATGGACCGGAGGTGCTCCTCCGACGCGATCTGGGACGTACGTCACGCGCGCTGGACAGGGCGCAAGGGCGACCGGCATACTAGAACGTGTTCTAGTTTCGACAGCCGGGAGTTTCGGTGTACGACTTCGAAGGCGACGGCGGGGGAGAAAACGGCGCGCCCAGCGCGTCCAAGGGTGCGCCATCGGCGCTCCTGACCGCTCTGGAAGCTCCCCGTTGGCTGGCTGAGTACACGACCTCGCGGGTCGTCGATGCCATCGCCCATCGGAGCACCGTCGGCGACGGCCGGCCCGTGCTCGTGCTCCCCGGTTTCGGAGGCAACGACTTCGCGACCGGACGGTTGCGCGCGCACCTGCGCCAGCGTGGGTTCCGCGTCCACGGTTGGCGGTTGGGCCGCAACGTCGGCCTGACCGATGAGCTGGTCGACGGCCTGATCGAGCGGTTCCTCGAGATCGCCGATCAGTACGACGAACCGGTGTCGATCATCGGGTGGAGCTTCGGCGGACTGCTGGCCCGGCGCATCGCGCACGAACACCCCGATCGCGTACGCCAGATCATCTGCCTGGCCTCGCCGTGGAGGGCCGACGGTGAACGAACCCGCGCGACCGCCGCGTTCGAACGTTCCCGAGTCCGCAACGGCCTGTCGGACCGAGCCCGTGACATCGTCGACCAGCTGAGGCAACCAGTGCCCGTGCCGACGACGGCCGTGTGGTCGCGGTCTGACGGCGTCACCCGGTGGTCCGGCTGTTCGGTGGACGAAGCCACCACTCCCACGATCGCCGAGAACATCGAGGTGCCCAGCAGCCACGTCGGCATGGTCGCCAATCCGGTGGTGCTCGCGGTCGTCGTCAATCGCCTTTTGCAGGACCCCGACGACTGGCAGCCCTTCGAGTGGCGCCAGGTGTTCCCGGGCGTCCGTTCCAGACTCCGGAAAGCACCGGCATGAGCGAGATCGAGAAGCGGGACCCTGCGGACCTTGCTTTGGTCATGCCGTTCTTGCGCCTGGCGATGAAGCTCTACTTCCGCAGCGAGGTCAGGGACATGAGTCGCCTGCCGGACGGCGGTTCGCTCATCGTCTCCAACCACTCCGGCGGGCTGCTGCCGATGGACGTGCCGATCATCGCCGTCGCCATCGCCGAAGAGTTCGGCGAGGATCGCCCGCTCTACTGCTTGTCGCACGACGTGCTGTTCACCGGCCCGCTCCGGGCGATCATGCCGCGGTTCGGCCTGATCCCGGCCACGCGGGAGAACGCCCACCAGGTGCTCACGTCCGGGGGAATCACCATCGTCTTCCCCGGCGGCGACTTCGACGCGCTGCGACCGCAGGAGAAGGCCAACGTCATCGACTTCAACGGCCGGACCGGCTACGTCCGCACCGCGATCGAGGCCGGTGTCCCGATCCTCCCCGTGGTCTCCATCGGTGGCCACGAGGACCAGTTCCACCTCACCCGGGGTGAGGGGCTCGCACGTTTCAGTCCCCTGAGCCGAGTGTCGGCTCGAATGCCCTACCTCCCCGTCAGCTTCGGATTCCCCTTCGGGCTCACCGCAGCGTTCCCGATCAACCTCCCGTTGCCGACGAAGATCACCACGCAGGTGCTCGAACCGGTCGACATCACTGCTGAGTTCGGCACCGATCCAGATCTCGCCGAGGTCGACGCGGCGATCCGCGGCCGGATGCAGGACGCCCTCGACGTGTTGGCCAGGCAGCGTCGCTACCCGGTTCTCGGCTGAGGGTCGCGATGCACGCCGTTCGTCGCCTCTGGGCCGCCTTGCTGACGCAGCTCTGGGTGGGCAAGGTCCTCATCGGCAGCCGGATGATCACGCTGATGCGGCCGGACAAGTACCTGGGGATGGTCAGGGTGCTCCGTACCCAGGGCACTCACGCCACCAGCGGCTTCGCGCTTGCAGCGGTCCGCCAGCCGCGTGGAATCGGTGTGATCGACGAGCGAGGCAGCCTGACCTGGACCGAGATCCAGCAACGCGCCGGCGCGCTCGGAGCCGGCTTGATCGCCGCCCATGGCGGACCCTGCGAGTCCGTCGCGATCCTGGCGCGCAACCACCGTGGCTTCGTCGACGCTCTGCTGGCGAGCACCAGGATCGGCGCGAACGCCCTGCTCCTCAACACCGGCTTCTCCGGACCGCAGCTGGCGGAGGTGATGGAGCGCGAGGGCGCACGGGTGATCGTGTACGACGAGGAGTTCGCCGGTGTGGTCGCCGACGCCCGCGCGCAGGTCGACGGCCTGGTCGAGATCTTCGCCTGGACGGACAGCGATACCGACCACCTCACGACCGACGGCCTGATCGCCGAGCACCGCGGCGCGCCGGCCCCGCACGCGCCGGCACCGGGTCGGGTGGTGCTGCTCACCTCGGGGACCACCGGCACGCCCAAGGGGGCTCGGCGCTCGGGCGGCGGGCCGGACGAGCTGGCTGGAATGCTCGAGGCAATTCCCTGGCGCGCCAGCGAGACGATCGTCGTCGCTGCTCCGATGTTCCACGCCTGGGGTTTCGGGCAGCTGGTGATCGCGGCCACCATGACCTGCACGGTCGTGATGCGCCGCCGATTCGACCCCGAGGCGACGCTCGCCCTGGTGGACGAGCACCGGGCCACGGGACTGTCTGTCGTGCCGGTGATGCTCGAACGGATCATGGACCTGCCCAGTGAAGTTCTCGACCGCTACACGTTGAGCAGCCTGCGATTCGTCTCGGCGAGTGGCTCGCGGATGCGACCGGACTCGGTGATCGCGTTCATGGACCGCTTCGGCGACCTCGTCTACAACAGCTACAACGCCACGGAGGCGGGACAGATCACGGTCGCCGGGCCGGCGGACCTTCGCCTGGCACCTGACTCCGCCGGCCGCGTGGTACGCGGCACGCTCGTGCGGATCGTCGGCGACGACGGTGTGTCCGTGGCACCGGGTGAGGTCGGCCGGATCGTGGTGCGGGGTTCATCGCACTTCGACGGCTACACCTCCGGCGCCGCCAAGGACTTCCTCGAGGACTTCATGGTCACCGGCGACGTCGGGCGGTTCGACCCGTCCGAGCTCCTCTTTGTCGTGGGCCGTGACGACGACATGATCGTCAGCGGTGGAGAGAACGTCTATCCGATCGAGGTCGAGAAGGCGCTGGGTGAACACGCAGCGGTCCGGGACGTGGTCGTGGTCGGGGTTCCCGATGACGCCTTCGGGCAGCGGTTGGCGGCGTACGTCGTCCCCCACGGCGAGGTGGACGTCGACACGCTCAAGGAGCATGTGCGCGCCCGGCTCGCGGGCTACAAGGTGCCCCGCGACGTGGTGTTCCTGGACGAGCTGCCCCGCAACGCCTCCGGCAAGGTGATGCCGCGCGAGCTGCCGGGGGTGCCCCGATGAGCGCGTCTCGGGTGCACCCGGCCGTCGAGCGCATGGATGGCGCGGACGCCAGCTTTCTGTACCTGGAGACGCCGACGGTGCACATGCACACGTTGAAGATCGCGATCCTCGAGCCGACCGAGCACCTCGGGTACGACTCCTTCGTCTCGGGAACCCTGGCGCGACTCAAGCGGCTGCCACCGATGCGGCGACGCATCGTGAAGATCCCGTTGGGGCTCAACCACCCGGTGTGGGTCACCTTGCCGCGCATCGACCCGAAGCGACACCTGCACCGCCACCGGGTTCCGGGAGACGGTTCGATGCGCGACCTCGAAGTGCTGATCGGGCGCATCGCCAGTACCCAGCTCGACCGGCGCTTCCCGCTCTGGGAGCTGCACTACTGCGAGGGGCTCGCCGACGGCCGGGTGGCCGTCGTGGGCAAGATGCACCACGCGCTCGCCGACGGCGCCGCTGCGAACGCCCTGCTGGGCAACGTCACCGACGTACGCACCGCCGAAGTGCCGCCGGCTCCCGAGGACGTGTATGAATCCACCGACCAGGTTCCTGGTCGGCTGTGGTTGATGCGTCGAGCGCTGCTGGATGCCGCGATGCAGGTCTTCTCCCTGCCTGCGCTGCTCGGGCGAACGGTCCGCGGCCTCTTGGCGGCCGGCCGCTACCGCCGACAGCACGGCAGCGAGGTGCCCAAGCCGGTGCTCGACGCGCCGCGCACCTCCTTCAACGGGTCGTTGACCGCCGCGCGCAGCTTCGCCACGGTCACGCTGCCGTTCGACGACGTCAAGCGGATCCGCACGCAGCACGAGGGCGTCACCGTCAACGACCTGGTGCTTGGGGTGGTATCCGGGGCGCTGCGTCGCTGGCTCAACGTCCACGACGAGCACCCCTCTCGGTCACTCACGGCCGGCGTGCCGGTCGGAGCCGACCAGCGCGGGAGTGCGCCACGACTGGGCGGCAACCGCGTCTCCAACATGTTCACCACGCTGGCCACGGACGTCGACGATCCGGTCGAGCGTCTGCGCCAGATCTCGCGGACCAGCGCCCAGGCCAAGCAGATCCAGCAGCACATGGGCGTGGAGCTGATGGGGGACTGGGGTCAGTTCGCCCCGCCGAGCGTGTTGCCGATCCTGGTTCGCGCCTACTCCCGGGTGAAGGCCGCCTCGTGGCACCCCGCGGCATTCAACGCCACCGTCTCCAACGTGCCCGGACCACGGGAGCCGGCCTCGATCGGCGGAGCCCGCCTCAGCGACGTGTTCAGTGTCGGGCCGCTGGCGGACGGCATCGGCCTCAACGTGACCGTCTGGAGCTATGTCGCCAAGCTGAACTTCTCGCTGCTGGCCTGCACCGACCTGCTTCCGGACGTCGAGGTCCTGGCGTCGTACTTCCCCGGCGCGTTGGCCGAGCTGGACGTCGAGCCAGCGCCCGAAACCGTGACTGAGGAGACCGAGGAAACCGACGTCGACGCGAGCGGAGCAAGCGCATGAGCATGCGGCAGCAGCTGACCGACAGGCTGGTCCCGGCCACGGTGACGGCGGCCCGGCTGACGGGGGCTGCCGTTCGAGGCGGACTACGCCTGGCCGTCGCTCGGTCCGGCAAGCTCCCGGAGAAGAACCCGCTCCCGCCCGGCGGCCTGGTCAACCTCGAGGGTCGCGGGGACGTCTATGTCGTGGACACTGGTGAGCCCTATCCCGGAGCTCCCGTGGTGCTGCTGCTGCACGCCGTGGCGACCACGGCTTCGCTGTCCTGGTTCACCACCGTCGATGCTCTGACGCCCAACTACCGGGTCGTGCTGATGGACCAGCGTTGGCATGGCCGCGGCCTGCCGTCGGACCGATTCAGCCTGTCGGAATGCGCCGACGACATCGACGCGTTGTTGACCACCCTGGAGATCGACCAGGTCATCGTGGTCGGCTACTCGATGGGTGGAGCGCTGGCCCAGGTCTTTGCGGGGCAGCATCCAGAACGCCTCTCCGGCCTCGTGCTGTGTTCCACCGCGACGACCTGGAAGGGCAACGCGGCCGAGGCGATGTTCTATCCGGTGCTCAGTGCCTTCACCGCCATGGGCCGGCGGCACACGTCGTCGAAGGTCCGGCAGCATGCCGACTCGCTGCCACCCCTTTCCGACATCGAAGACGATGTGGCCCTGTGGGCCTGGTCGGAGTTCCGGTCGACCAGCTTCTGGTCGCTGCCTGAGGTGCTGGGCGAGCTGGGCCGCTTCGACGCCCGCGGGCACATCGGCTCCGTGAAGGTTCCGACCGCCGTGGTCGTGACGGGCAAGGACAAGGTCATTGCTCCCGCCCGGCAGCACGAGATGGCGGCGATGATCCCTGGCGCCAAGGTCTTCGATGCTCCCGGCGGGCACGCGTCGGTCGTGCTCGACTCAGAACGGTGGCGCCCGGTCTTCCTCCAGGCATTGGCTCACGTCAGCGGCGTCGAGGCTGCCGCCTGACCTCACGTCGCGAGGTAGCGGGTCCCTCGTTCCTCACGGGTCCAGGTGACTCCGGCGATCCCGGCCGCGGTGAGCTCGCGATGGAGCACCTTGTGCGTCGGGGTGCGGGGGAGGTCGTCGACCACCCGGACGTAGCGCGGTCGCGCCTTCGGCGACAGGTCCGGCTGCTGGTCGAGGAAATGCTCGAGGTCGGCCGGGCCGAGGTCGCCCCGCAGGACCAGCGCGGCCGCCACCTGGTCGCCTGAGCGCTCGTCGGGGACGGCGTAGACGGCCGCCTGGTCGATCGCGGGATGGCGGAGCAGGACCTGCTCGATCGGAGCGCAGGCGAGGTTCTCGCCGTCGACGCGCAGCCAGGCCGCAGTGCGTCCGGCGAAATAGATCCAGCCCTCGGCGTCGCGGTAGGCGAGGTCGCCGGACCAATACATCCCGTCGCGCATCCGCTCGGCTGTGGCCTCGTCGTCGTTGTAGTAGCCGGCGAACTGGCCGGCGCCGGCGGTGTTCACCAGCTCGCCGACACACTCGTCGAGATTGACGACCCGACCGGTCGCGTCGGCCTCCGCGCGTGGGCACTCGTCGCCGGTCTCCGGGTCGAGGACGGCGACGCCGTCGACCGGGCCAGCCGAGTGAGCCCGCGGGCGTGCCCGGGATCCGGCTGACGGTGACCGCATTCTCCGTCGAGCCGAACCCGTCCACCACCAGGCATCCGAACCGCTCGGCAAACGCGTTGATGTCTCGGTCCCCGGCCTCGTTCCCGAAGACGAGCCGCAGTGTGTTCTCGGCGTCGTCGGGACGCTCGGGGGTGGCCAGGACATAGGTCAGCGGCTTGCCGACGTACGACGCGTAGGTCGCTCCGAACCGGCGCACGTCGGCCAGGAACTCCGAGGCGGAGAACTTCTCCCGGAGTGCCACCGGAGCGCCGGTGACCAGCGCGGGCCCCCAGCACGCCATGACCGCGTTCGAGTGGAACAGCGGCATCGCGACGTAGTGCACGTCGTCCGCAGTGAGCCCGAAACGCTCGGCGAGGTACTGCCCGGGGTAGGTCACCTTCTCGTGGGTGATCCGCACCGCCTTGGGGCGGCCACTCGTGCCCGAGGTGAAGATCAGCATGAAGAGGGAGGTGTCGGTGGGGGCGGCCTCCGGCGCTGGCCCTGGAACCAGCAGGTCACGCCAGTCCGCGCCATCGGTGTCGAACATCTGGATCCCGTCGAGGGCGAGTCCGTCGAGGAGATGGCCCTGGGTCGCGTCGGTGAGGAGCAGCTGGACGTCGGCGCGGTGGAGGTCGGCCACCAGGGAATCGCCGCGGCGGGTGCTGTTCACGCCAACCGCCACGTGTGCGCCCAGCCCCGCGGCGGCCAGTCCCAGCAGCATCTCCGGCGTGTTGTCCATCATCAGCCCGACATGGGGAGGTCGCTCCGGATCGAGCAATCGCGCGACCGCAGCGGCTCGGGCCGAGGCGTCGGCGACGAGCTCGCGCCAGGTCCAGGTCTGGTCGTGGGTCAGCAGTGCCGGGGTGTCCTGCTCGGAACGGTCGAGGAGCAGGTCCCGGATCGTCACGCGGGTTCGGCGGCCAAGAGCCGGCCGAGACGCAACGCCTGTTCCGTCGTGCCGCCGAACTCGTACTCGAACCTCGTGGCCACGGTGAAGTAGCGGTGGGCCTCACCATCGCGGTCGACGCCCACGCCTCCATGGATGTGAACGGTCGTGTGGGAGATCCGGTGGCCGGCGTCCGCGGCCCAGAGCTTGGCCGTGGCGATGGCCTCTTCGGCGGGAAGGCCCTCGGCGAGCCGCCAGGCCGCCTGCCACACGGTGAGCGCTTGGAAACGGGTGTCGATGTAACCGTCCGCCAGCCGCTGGGAGACGGCCTGGAAGGTGGCGATCGGCCGGTCGAACTGCTCGCGGGTCTTGGCGTACTCCGCGGTGAGGGCGATGGCGCCCTCGGTGACCCCGAGCTGGACAGCGCAGCTCGCGACGGTCAGCAGGTTCATCAGGCGTTGAGCGGCCACACCGTCGTCGGTGCCGACACGTCGGTCGGCCGCGACGCGAACGCCGTCGAGCTCGAGAAGCCCCACGACGTCTCCGTCGCTCAGGTGCTGCTCACGGACCAGGAGTCCGTCGGTGTCGGGATCCACCAGGAAGACCGCGGTCCCGTTTGGGGTCGTAGCGGGCACCACGAACATGGTGGCCACCGTCGCCGCTGGGACGAGGTACTTCGCACCGCTGAGCACGTACTCCGCACCGTCCTCGGCCGCGGTCGTCGTCGGCACCGTCGGTGCGAACTCGTGCTCCTCGGCCACCGCGCAGCTGAGCACGCTGGACGCGAATCCGATGCGCTGCTGCGCGTCGCTGCCGTGCTCACCGAGGAACAGACGTGCGACGGCGTCCGAGGCGAGTGGCACCGGAGCGACCCTGCGGCCGACCTCGACGAGCACGCGGCACAGCTCGACGAACCCGAGACCTGCACCGTCGTGCGACTCCGGTGTCGTGAGGGTAAGCAGACCCGCGTCGCCCAAGGCACGCCACAGCACCGGATCGAACCGGTTGCCGGCGGCCTCGACCTCGACCAGCCGTTCGGTCCCTGTGTGGTCGGTCAGGATCGTGGCGGCCAAGCCGGCGGCGTCGTCGGCCTCGGTGGAAAAGGTGAAGTCCATGTGTGAGCTCCCGTTCAGCACTGGGTTTGATTAGCGCCGGGCAGCCGGCAGGCCGAGCCCGACGTAGCCGATGATGTCCCGCTGGATCTCGTTCGTCCCGCCGCCGAACGTCATCACGAGTGCGGAGCGGAAGTACCGTTCGAGCCGCCCAGCCAGCACGGCACCGGGTGAGTCGGCGGCGATGAGGGAAGCAGGCCCGACAACCTCCATCAATGACCGGTAGACCTCGATGGCCAGCTCCGACCCGTAGACCTTGATGGCCGATGCGTCCGCCGGGGAGAGGGTGTCGATCTCGGTGGCGAGCTTCCAGCCCATCAGCGACAGGGCTTCCGTGCGTGCCTGCGCGCGGCCGAGGAGGATCTGCACCCACTGCTGGTCGATCACGCGGACGCCGTTCGCGTCCTTGGTCTGCCGCGCCCAGTCGGTGACGAGCTCGATCGAGTGGACCAGCGGGGCCGACGAGGTGAGGGCCACCCGCTCGCGGTTGAGCTGGTTGGTCATCAGGGCCCAGCCGCCGCCGCGTTCGCCGATCAGGTTCTCCGCGGGCACGCGGATGTTGTCGTAGTAGGTGGCGCTCGTACCGACACCGGCGACGGTGTGGACGGGCGTGTACGAGAAGCCCTCGGCGTCGGCCGGGACCAGGATCATGGACAGACCCTTGTGGCGGGCGAGATCCGGGTCAGTCCGGCAGGCCAACCAGATCCAGTCGGCGTACTGGATCAGGGAGGTCCACATCTTCTGGCCGTTGATGACCCACTCGCCGGTGGACTCGTCCAGCTCGGCCTTGGTGCGCAGCGACGCGAGGTCGGTGCCCGAACCCGGCTCGGAGTAGCCGATCGAGAAGTGCAGCTCGCCACGGACGATCCGGGGGAGGAAGTACTCCTTCTGCGCCTGCGTGCCGTACCGCATGATCGTCGGGCCGACGGTGTTCAGGGTGAGGTACGGGATCGGCACGCCGGCCACTGCCGCGACGTTGGTGAAGATGAGCTCATCGACCATCGACCGGTTCTGGCCGCCCCACTCCTCTGGCCAGCCCATACCCAGCCAGCCGTCGGTGCCGAGCTGACGGATGACTTCCTTGTAGGCGGTGGCGTCGCCGAACTCCCCGGAGGAGGCGGCGAGGGCAGCGCGGCGCTCGGGGGTGACCAGCTCGGAGAAGTAGCCCCGCAGCTCGTCTTGGAGGCGGAGCTGGTCTGCTGTCAGGGCGACGTACATGTGGTAAAACTATAACGTGTTCTCGTTTTGGTCCAGCGAGTCCCGCATTCCCAGGAGGCGATCGTGACTGAGACCCGCGAATTGGACGCCGGTACTGTTCCGGAGCGCTTCGCCCGTGGCTGGCACTGCCTCGGCCTCGAGCGTGACTTCGCCGACGGGAAGCCGCACGGCGTGGAAGCCTTCGGCGGCACCCTCGTCGTGTGGTCCGACACCCAGGGGGAACTGCACGTCCTGGACGGGTTCTGCCGGCACATGGGCGGCAACCTCACCAACGGCACGGTCAAGGGCGATGAGATCGCCTGTCCGTTCCACGACTGGCGGTGGGGCGGCGACGGCAAGTGCAAGGCGATCCCCTACGCCCGCCGGGTGCCGCTGCGCGCCCGGACGCACCGGTACGAGAGCGTCGTCCGCAACGGCCAGTTGATGATCTGGCACGACCCGGAGGGTTCCCCGGCCGACATGGACACCCTGCCGCCGGTGCTCGAGGGCGTGGGTACCGAGCGCTACACCGACTGGACGTGGAACGTCATCCCGGTCGACAACGCGCACTGCCGCGAGATCATCGACAACGTCGTCGACATGGCGCACTTCTTCTACATCCACTTCGCGTTCCCGACGAACTTCCGCAACGTGTTCGAGGGTGAAAAGGCCACCCAGTTCATGGAGTCGACCGGCCGGCCGGACATGAAGAGCGAGGGGTACGGCGACGAGGACCTGATCCTCAAGTCGGAGGCGACCTACTTCGGGCCGTCCTACATGATCAACTGGCTGGACACCGACTACAAGGGCTTCCTGACCAAGGTCATCCTGATCAACTGCCACGTCCCGACCGGGCCGAACTCCTTCAACCTGCAGTACGGGCTGGTCGTGGAGCAGCCGGAAGGCGTCGACGAGAAGACGGCGACCTACATCGGCAAGAGGTACTCCGAGATGTTCTCGGAGGGCTTCCTGCAGGACGTGGCCATCTGGCAGGACAAGGCTCCCGTGCAGAACCCGCTGCTGTGCGAGGAGGACGGACCGGTCTACCAGCTCCGCCGCTGGTACGAGCAGTTCTACGTCGACAAGGCCGACGTCGTGCCCGAGATGGTCGAGCGGTTCGAGTTCGAAGTGGACACCACGAAGGCCAACGAGAACTGGCGCGCAGAAGTGGCGGAGAACCTCGCCCGCAAGGAGGCCGAGGACCGCGCCGCCGACAGCGCAGTCGAGACAGCCGACGCCTGATGGCCTACATCGTCCCGACCCGCTCCGAGACCCTGGAGGACCGGGTGCTCTACACGCGGAGCCAGCTCGCCGAGGTGGCGTGTCAGGAGTGCCGCGAGCGGGTCATGGTGCGCAAGAACAGCGAGCACCACACCTCGATCCAGTGGACCCAGGATGCCGTCGCCGGCTGCGCGGTCTTCGCGGAGCTCGCGCAGCAGGAGGGTGGTCGTCCGGTCCACACGGCCTGTCCGCGACTGGTCGCCTCGATCGAGGATGCCGTGCGGGACGGAGCCGTCCCCATCGGTGCCGGGGTCGATCCGATCGGCGCGGCCGATGAGTGACTCCTTCGAGCTCGAGGTCCTCGACGTGGTCGAGGAGACCACGGACGCCCGATCGGTGGTCCTCGACCCGGCCGAGCACCGCGAGCACTTCCAGTACAAGCCGGGACAGTTCCTCACGGTGGCCATCCCCAGTGACCGGACCGGACTGGTCGCCCGAAGCTACTCCCTGTCCTCCACACCCGTGGACGAGGACGGACCGCTGACCATCACCGTCAAGCACACGCCCCACGGCTACGCATCCGGGTGGATCTGCAAGGAGCTGCGACCGGGCGACCGACTCAGGGTGCTCCCGCCGGCAGGGATCTTCACCCCGAAGGACTTCGACGCCGACCTGCTGCTGTTCGCCGGCGGCAGCGGCATCACCCCGGTCATGTCGATTGTCCGCACCGCCCTCGTACGGGGCTCCGGGCGGATCGTGCTCTTCTACGCCAACCGCGACGAGCGCTCGGTGATCTTCGGTGGTGCGCTCTCCGAGCTCGCGGCCGAGCATCCCGATCGCCTCCAGGTGGTGCACTGGCTCGAGACGGTGCAGGGCCTGCCCACCCAGGACCAGCTGCGCGGGTTCGCGGCGCAGTACACCGACTGGGACGCCTACGTGTGCGGGCCGACGCCGTTCATGGCGGCGACGGTCGACGCCCTCAAGGAGCTGGAGTTCCCGCGGGAGCGCAGGCACCAGGAGAAGTTCGTCTCGCTGGGCGGCAACCCGTTCGAGACCGGCGAGCGCGTTCCTGACGTTCCCGACGGCGTCGACACGTCGGACCCGAATCATCCCGTCTCGTCCGCCCCGTCGGGCGCTCCGGCCCACCTGCTCGTCGATCTCGACGGCCAGGAGTACGACTTCAACGACTGGATGCCGGGCACCACGATCCTCGAGCACCTCGAGAGCAAGGGCATCAAGGCGCCGTACTCCTGTCGCGAGGGCGAGTGCTCCGCGTGCGCAGTCCGCCTGCTGGAGGGCGAAGTCACCATGCGCGCCAACGACATCCTCGAGGACGAGGACCTGGAGGACGGCATCCGGCTCGGCTGTCAGAGCGAGGCCGTGTCCGAGAAGGTCCGGGTGACGTACGCGTGACGCTGGAGATCCCCGACCAGGTCCCGGTCGACTCGGTGACGTCGTGGTCCGACGAAGTCGACGTGCTCGTCGTCGGTGCCGGCATGGCCGGCGTCGCCGCCGCGATCGAGGCCGTTCAGGCCGGTGCGCGGGTGCTCGTGGTCGACCGCGGCGGGCGTCTGTCGTGCACCAGCGCGATGGCCGGAGGCCATTTCTACCTCGGCGGCGGCACGCCCTGTCAGCAGGCGGGTGGGTTCGACGACACCCCGGCCGAGATGGCGAAATACCTCACGGCGGTCTCGCCCGACTGCGACCCGGAGAAGATCCGCCTCTACGCCGAGGGCAGCGTCGAGCACTTCCACTGGCTGGAAGCGCTGGGGTTCGAGTTCGAGCGGTCGTTCTATCCCGGGAAGTCCGTCATGGCGCCAGGGACCGAGGGTGTGATGTACACCGGCAACGAGAAGGTGTGGCCGTACCGCGACGTCGCCGTTCCGGCGCCGCGTGGACACCAGCCACCGGTGCCGGGCGACTCTGGAGGCGGCGAGCTCGTGCTCGACCTCGCGCTCAAGCGGCTCGACGAGCTGGGCGTGGAGGTCCGCTGGGACACCGGTGCCACGGCGCTGATCGCCGATCAGGACCGGGTGGTCGGGGCGACCTGGAGGAGCTTCGGCGAGTCCGGCGCCGTGCGTGCGGGATCCGTGGTGATCGCGGCCGGCGGCTTCGTGATGAACCCGGAGATGGTGCACACGTTCGCGCCCGAGCTCGAAGCCCTTCTGGCGCGCGGCATGGCGCTGGGGAACACCCACGACGACGGCCTCGGCATCCGGCTGGGGGAGTCGGTCGGCGGCGTCGCCGAGCACATGGAGCGCTCCTTCCTGACCGCACCGATCTACCCCCCGGTCGAGATGCTCCTGGGCGTCTGCGTGAACAACCGTGGCGAGCGCTTCGTGGCCGAGGACTCGTACCACTCGCGAACCTCGGCATTCGTGTTCGACCAGCCCGAGCAGCAGGCTTGGTTGATCCTGGACTCGGCCCACATGGCCGAGCCGGCATACGGCTTCCAGCCACTCGTGGACGGGTGGGAGACCATCGTGGAGATGGAGGTGGGCCTGGGCGTCCCGGAGGGCTCGCTGGCCAAGACACTCGAGGACTACAACGCGGCGGCGCGCGAGGGCGACGATCCCGCGTTTCACAAGGCCGCGGACTACCTCGCGCCGCTCGACACTCCGCCGTACGGGGCCTACGACATGACCCCGGGAGCGTGCTTCTACACGGGGTTCACCTGTGGTGGCCTTCGGGTCGACCATGATGGCCGGGTGCAGCGCGCAGACCATTCCGTCGTCGACGGCCTCTATGCGGCTGGAGCCTGCGCCTCGAACATCGCGGTCGACGGCAAGGGCTACGCATCGGGCACACAGCTCGGAGAAGCGTCGTTTTTCGGCCGTCGTGCCGGGCGTCATGCCGCCTCGCTGAGCGCTCAGGTAGACGTAACTAAGGTCACACAAACTCGTTCTCATACTGAAGTCGCCCGGTAGCACGAATGAAGCGTTTTCTCCGATGTGGGTGCCGGCACCCCGGAGTCGCCCAGCCACAGGAGGAGACATGGGCCTGAGTCCTGCCTCCGTGGTCCGCGGCCCCGGACAGGTTGCCGCGATGGCGTGGGACGTCGTCAAGCTGACGTTCACCACCCGCTTCCAGACCCGCGAGTTCGTCGAGCAGGCCTGGTTCGTCACCAGCGTCACGCTGATGCCCACCATCCTCATCTCGATCCCGTTCGGCGCGGTCATCGCCCTCCAGGTCGGCAACCTCACCGGACAGCTCGGCGCGCAGTCGTTCGCCGGTGCGACCGCCGTCCTCGCCACGGTGCGTGAGGCGGCGCCGATCGCCTCGGCGCTGATCATCGCGGGAGCGGCCGGGTCGGCGATCTGCTCCGACCTCGGTGCGCGCAAGATGCGCGAGGAGATCGACGCCATGGAGGTGTTGGGCATCGACCCGGTGGCACGCCTCGTGGTGCCTCGGGCGCTCGCGACTCTGATGGTGGCGGTGCTGATGAACGGCATCGTGATCACGGCCGGCATCGCGGGTGGCTACTTCTTCACGGTGATCGTGCAGGGTGGCTCGGCCGGGGCGTTCCTCTCCTCCTTCACCGCGCTAGCCACCCTGACCGACATCTACGTCTCCCTGGTGAAGGCAGCCTGTTTCGGTTTCGTGGCGGCGATCGTGGGTGCCTACAAGGGACTCAGCGCGGGCGGTGGCCCCAGTGGCGTGGGCCGTGCCGTCAACGAGTCGGTCATCCTCGCGTTCATGCTGTTGTTCTCGTTGAACGCCATCATCACGGCGCTGTACTTCCAGTTCGTGCCGCAGAGCGGGGTCTGATGATTCACGCCACGAAACCGGCCGCCACCAGCAGCATTCGCCGACGGTGCCCCCACTGCGGGGGGCCGCTTTCGCAGGGACCCCGAACATGAGCGTCCTCACTGAGCTCGGTTCGGCGTACCTCAAGGCCAGGCGTCTGCGCCTGGAGACGTTGGGCGACCAGCTGTTGTTCTACGCCAAGGCGCTGGCCTGGACACCGCGGGTGCTGAAGAACTATCGCCAGGAGACCATGACGATCCTGGCCGAAGTGGTCTTCGGCGTCGGTGCGCTCTCGGTGATCGCCGGCACCGTCGGCGTCATCGCCTTCCTGGCCTTCTTCGCCGGCACTGAGGTCGGACTGCAGGGCTACGCGTCGTTGAGTCAGATCGGCGTCGCGAAGTTCACCGCGTTCATCTCGGCGTACTTCAACACCCGGGAGGTGGCGCCGCTCGTCGCCTCGATCGCCTTGGCGGCCACCGTCGGGTGCGGCTACACCGCACGGCTCGGCGCGATGCGGATCAACGAGGAGATCGACGCCCTCGAGGTGATGGCGGTTCCCTCGATCCCGTTCCTGGTCACCACCCGCATGATCGCCGGATTCGTCGCCGTCATCCCGCTCTACACCGTGGCCCTCCTGGCGTCCTACCTCTCGCCACGGCTGATCACGACGCTGATCTATGGGGAATCCGTGGGCACGTATGACCACTACTTCCTGCAGTTCCTGCCACCGATCGACATGTTGTGGTCGTTCGGGAAGCTCATCGTCCTGGCCGTCGCGATCATCCTCATCCACTGCTACTACGGCTACACCGCCTCCGGCGGTCCGGCCGGCGTGGGTGTGGCCGTCGGCCAGGCGATCCGTACGTCGATCGTGACCGTGGTCGTCGCCGACTTCTTCCTGACGTTCGCGATCTGGGGATCCACGACCACGGTCCGGATCACGGGGTAGGCCGATGCTGGTCAATGTCTTTCACGACTCCCCCGGGGAGCATCGGCGGCTGGTGATGGCCGGGATCGCCGCCATGGTCTCGATCGTCCTGCTGCTTGCGCTGTCCATCGCGATCTACGACAAGAAGTTCACCAATTCCACGACCGTCACGGTGATGGCCGACCGGGCCGGCCTCCAGCTCGCCAAGTTCGGAGACGTCCGGCTGCACGGCGCTCTCGTCGGTCGGGTCGACAGCATCGACAGCGACGGCCGCCGCGCGAGGATCACGCTGTCGTTGCGTCCCGATGCAGCCCGTGCCATTCCCAACGACATCAGCGTGCGGATCCTGCCCACGACGTTGTTCGGGCAGAACTTCATCGAGCTCGTGCCGCCCGATCCCCTCACGTCGGCGTCGCCTCTGAAGGACGGCTCGGTGATCCCGGCGAGCCGGGTGACGACGAACGTCGAGCTGCAGAGCATCCTGGCCGACCTCTTTCCGATCCTGCGCTCGGTGCGACCCGCGGACCTGAACGCCACGCTCTACGCACTCGCGCACGCCCTGCAGGGCAAGGGCGACCAGCTCGGGGACACCTTCGTCGCCCTGGATGACTACCTCAAGGTGATGAACGTCGAGTTCCCGGCCTTGAAGAAGGACCTGCAGCTGCTCGCCGACGTGTCGCAGACCTACGAGTCGGCCGCACCCAACCTCATCAAGGTGCTGCGGAACGCGACGGTCACGTCGCGCACCATCGTCCAGAAGAAGGGCGACGTCAAGCGGGCGCTCAGCAGCCTCACCGGCCTGGCGCGCGCCACCCGGGTCACCCTGAGCGAGAACGAGAATCGGCTGGTCGCCCAGGTGCGTTCGGGCCGACCTCTGCTGGCACTGCTGGACACCTACTCGCCCGAGCTGCCGTGCCTCATCATCGGGCTCGACCGTCAGATCCCGAACTCCCAGGCCGTCTTCCAGGACGACATCATCCACCAGACCCTTGAGCTGGGCGCACCCCAGCGGACGGCGTACACCGCGGCGGACGCGCCGGTGTTCGGCGAGGTCGGACACGGGCCATGGTGCCTCGGACTCCCGGACGACTATGACAAGCCGGCACCCTTCCAGCCGCTGAACGACGGCACCGACAAGGACGAGCCGGACGGGGGGATCCATTGAACACGCGCGACACTGCCTTCCTCCTATCCGGGATCCGGCTCGGCATCTTCATCATGGTCTCGCTCGCCGTGACCGGGCTGCTGGTCGTCATCATGGGCGGCATCGGTCTCGGCTCGCAGAAGGAGTACAAGGCGGTCTTCTCCAGTGCCTCGGAGCTGGCGAAGGGAAATCAGGTGCGGATCGCCGGCGTCGTGGTCGGCAAGGTCACGGACGTAGAGATCTACCAGCGCAACCACGCCATGGTGACCTTCAAGGTCGACGAGGACGTGCCGATGACGAAGGAGTCGCGGGCCAACGTCCGGTTCCTCAACCTGATCGGTGATCGGTACATGTCGCTGGCCCAGGGCACAGCGGGGGCGCCACGGCTCGAGCCCGGGGCCACCATCCCGATGGACCGCACCTCTCCGGCACTCAACCTGACCGCGCTGTTCAACGGCTTCCAACCGCTGTTCGCCGCCCTGAACCCGGCTGACGTGAACAAGCTGTCGCTCAACCTCGTCCGCGTCCTCCAGGGCGAGGGCGGCACGGTGCAGCAGCTGCTCGCCAACACCGCCTCGCTGACGAACACGTTGGCCGATCGCGACCAGCTGATCGGCGAGGTGATCACCAACCTGAGCACGCTGATGCAGACCGTCGACGACCACCACCAAGAGCTCAACGAGCTGATCATCTCCCTGAAGACCTGGTTCGGCGACCTGGCCAAGGACCGGAAGGTGATCGGCTCGTCGTTCAAGAACATCTCCGACGTCACCCGGGAGGTTGCCGACCTCTTGACCCGGGCCCGTCCACTGGTGAAGGCGGACGTCGCGCAGCTGCGCCGACTGTTCACCATCCTCGCAAAGCCGGAGAACAAGGCCTACCTGAGTGACACGCTCGACACGCTCCCGGGAATGCTCTCCAAGCAGACGCGCATCGGCGTGTTCGGCTCCTGGTACAACTACTACCTCTGCGAGTTCCACGGCGGCGTGATCCTGCCCAGCGAGCTGATGAACCTCCTGCCGCCGGACGTGCAGGCGTACATGACCGACTTCACGGTGCACAGCAGCGAGCCGAGGTGTCAGCTCTGATGGCGCGTCGTGAGGACCCCCAGGTCTTGCGCATCGGCGCCATCTCGCTGGTGCTGTTGCTGCTCGTGATGGCGGCGTCGTTCAACCTGCAGAAGTTCCCAGGTTTCCGCGGTACGTCGTTCCACGCCGAGCTGACCGACGCCAGCGGTCTGCGCGTCGGCAGCGAGGTCCAGGTCGCCGGTATTCGGGTGGGACGGGTGAACAAGCTCCGGATCGGTCCCGAGAAGGTCATCGCCGACTTCGACGTCAAGAAGGATGCGACCCTGGGCCGCTCGACCCGCGCCAGCGTCGAGGTGAAGAGCTTGCTCGGGGAAAAGTATCTGAACATCACACCCAAAGGCACGGGCAAGCTGCCAGGCGACTCGACCATCCCGCTGGGCCGCACGGATGTCGCCTTCGACATCGTCGGGACGCTCGGCACGCTGACCACGCAGACCGAGCAGACCGACAAGGAGACGCTCACCGAGGCCCTGAACACGCTGGCCGAGACCATCGATGCCGCCGCACCGGAGGTCAAGTCCAGCTTCACCGGGCTGTCCCGCCTCTCCTCGACGATCGCAACGCGTGACCTGGAGATCGAGCAGCTGCTGGAGCGATCGCGCCGAGTCACTGGGCTCCTCGACGAGCGCAAGGGCGACCTCGTGACGCTGTTGGAGAGGGCCGACCTGGTCTTCAAGGAACTGCAACGGCGCAAGCAGACGATCCATTCACTCCTGGTCAACGCCAACAGGCTGGCTGTCCAGCTCGAGGGCACGGTCAAGGACAACCGCGCGCAGCTCCGTCCGACACTGGACAAGCTGGAGAACGTGCTCAGGTTCCTGCACGCACGTGAGGACCAGATCGAGACCCTCATCCGCAACTACGGGCCGTACGTGAACATTCTCGGCAACATCATCGGCACCGGCCCATGGTTCGACGCCTACGTCCCCAACATCCTCGGTGTCTTCACCGGCGAGTTCACCCCCGGACCGTTGCCATGATGAGCTGGAGCAGAAGGACCCAGTTGATCGCCGCGGCCGTGCCCGTGGTGCTGCTGGTGCTCGCCTTCCTGGTCTTCCCCGGTGACGGGTCGCGAACCGTCACTGCGCACTTCGATCGCGCGGTCGCGGTCTATCCCGGCACGGACCTCAGGGTGATGGGGGTTCAAGTCGGCAAGGTGACCGCGGTGGTACCAGACGGGAACAACGTCCGTGTGGAGATGACGTACGACCAGGAGTACAAGCTGCCGGCGGACGCCAAGGCCGCCGTGGTGACGCCCACCTTGGTCGCGGACCGCTACGTCCAGGTGTTCCCGGCGTACGCCAAGGGCGCCGCGATGCCGGACGGTGGCGACATCCCGCTGTCGCGTACGCATACGCCGATCGAGCTCGATCGGATGTTCAAGTCCCTGGACGACCTCTCGGTGACGCTCGGCCCCAAGGCCGGCACGACCGGGGGTGCACTGGACAACCTGCTCACCTCCGGGTCGAAGGCCCTCGCCGGCAATGGCGAGCTCGGGTCCAAGACGATCCGCAACCTGTCGGCTGCGGCAGAGACGTTCGCCCGCAATCGCGGCCCCCTCTTCGACAACGTCCGTTCGCTCGCAGAGATCACCGACACCCTGGCGGCGAACGACGCGACCGTGGAGTCCTTTGTCCGGAGCCTCACCAAGGTGTCCGGACAGCTCGCTGGTGAACGCGACGAGCTCCGCACGGTGCTGGCCTCACTCGCTCGCGTCCTCGGCATCGTGAAGGGATTCGTGCACGAGAATCGTCAGGCCCTCGGCACGGACGTCGAACTGTTGACGAGCTTGCTCGCACGGGTCGACAACCAGAAGGACAACCTCGGTCTGGTGATCCAGAAGGGCTCGACGGCCCTGAGCAACCTCGCCATTGCCTTCGAGTCCGGCACGGGTACCTACGGCTCTCGGGTTCAGCTGGCCCCGGGTGACGGGCCGTTCAATCTCGATAAGTTCTTGTGCAGCAACGGCAGCATTTTGCAGGTGGTCTGCCCGGTGCTGACGCCACTCCTCAATTTGCTGACTCCGGCGGCCACGGCCAACGCAGCGAGCGCGAAGGCCCCGGAACCCACGACCACCCCGAACGGACCGGTGGCCATCCCTGAGGTGCCATCCGATCTGAAGGGCAAGCTCCCGACCCTGTTCGATCTGCTCGGGGGTGGTCGCCAGTGAGGTCACTCCGGCCCCGGATCCTGATCGTGTTGATGGTGGCGCTCGTGATGAGCGGCTGTTCCTTCAACGGCGTCTACGACTTGCCGCTTCCGGGCAACAAGGTGAGCAAGGACGAGGGCTTCCTGATCAGTGCCGACTTCGTCGACGCGCTCAATGTCGTTCCGCGATCCGCGGTGATGGTGGCCGACGTCCCGGTCGGACAGGTCGAGACCGTGACCAGGGTCGGCTGGAACGCCCGGGTGACGATGCTGGTTCGCAAGGATGTCGTGCTTCCCGACGACGCGGAGGCCGAGATCCGGCAGACAAGTCTGTTGGGCGAGAAGTTCGTCGCGCTGTCGCCGCCCACGTCGGACTCGGGCGAGCCTTCTGCAGGCAGCGGTCGGCTCGGTCCGGGTGACGTGATCCCGATGGATCGCACCGGCCGCAATCCCGAGGTCGAGGAAGTCCTCGGTGCACTGTCGTTCCTGCTCAGCGGTGGCGGCATCGGACAGCTCCAGACGATCACCCAGGAGCTGAACGCCATGATGGAGGGCCGCACGGGCAAGCTCCGGGACGTCCTCGGACGGGTGAACACCCTCGTCCAGACTTTGGACTCCCAAAAGGGCGACATCGTGCAGGCGTTCGACTCGCTCAACGGGCTGAGCAAGACCCTCATCAAGGAGAAGGTCACGATCGGCAAGGCGCTCGATGCGACCGGGCCGGCGATCACGGTGCTGCGCAAGCAGCACACCAAGCTGGTCCGGATGCTCGTCGAGCTCGACAAGCTCGGCGTCGTCGGTACCCGCGTGGTCAACAGGATCAAGGACGACCTCATCGCCGAGCTCAGGCACCTCGAGCCGCTGCTCCGCCGTCTCTCCGACATCGACAACGAGCAGTCTCGGGCACCGAATTGCCCCGGGTGCGGCGCGCTCGTGCCCGGGCTGATCGCGGCTGCGGGCTACCCGTTCCCGGTCGACGCGGGCGACACCATCCACGGTGACTTCGCCAACGTGGTGTTCAAGATGCAGATCAAGCTCACTCCTGTCAGCGAGGGCGGCCTGCTGCCGACGACGCTCGACGACCTCGTCACGCTGTGCCGCTCGACGCCGCTCGCTCCCGTCTGCGCACCGGCCGGCGCCGGCGTGGACCAGCTGTGCGCGTTGCTCGGCACGTTGCCGGTGTGCTCCCAGAACGTCAACGGCATGTCCAGTGCGGTGCCCCAGCCAGGAGCCGGCAAGCCGGCGAACCCGCTCGTGCCAAACCTCCTGCCCTCTGCACCGGGCGGCGGCGGATCGGGCGGATCGTTCGTCCAACGTCTCTTCGGCGGACTCCTGGGCGGTGGTTCGTCATGAGGCGCGGAATCAAGGTCAGGCTGCTCGCCTTCGTGATCCTGAGTGCGGTGGGCATGGTGTACGTCGGCGCCTCGTACCTCGGCTTCGTCGACCGGGTCCTCGGCCGTGGCTACACGGTGCACGTCCTCCTTCCGCAGTCGGGCGGCCTCTACACCGGAAGTGAAGCCACGTATCGCGGTGTCAAGATCGGCGAAGTGTCGAAGATGACCGTCGAGGGCGCCGGGATGCGGGTGGACGTCGCGCTTCAAGAAGATGCCCGCGTGCCGAAGACCTCGCCCGTGTACGTGCACAACCTCAGTGCCGTGGGCGAGCAGTACCTCTCCTTCGAGCCAGTCTCGAAGCAGGGGCCCATGCTGCAAGCCGGCGACACCGTGCGTGGCACCAAGGACAGCCTCCCCGTCGGGGAGGAGGTGCTCCTCACGGACTTGAACCGGTTCGTCAAGAGCATCAACGGCTCGGAGCTGAACACGGTGGTCAGTGAGCTCGGCATCATGTTCCGCGACAACGCTTCGCCCCTCCGTTCGCTGGTGGACAGCGCCCAGGTGTTCATCGAGGCTGCCCGGGCGAATGAGTCGCCGACGATCGACTTGCTGCACAACGCCCGCACGGTGCTGCAGACCCAGGCCGACAACTCCGCGAACATCCGTTCGTTCGCCGCCGACCTCGCGGCCGTGACCGGCACGCTCGCTTCCTCGGACGCCAACATCCGGCGCATCCTCAAGCAAGCCGGCCCCGCGGCCGACGAGCTGGTGCGCCTGGTCCACGACCTCCGCAGGCTGCTGCCACCGTTCCTGACCCACCTCGTGAGCGTGAGCGAGGTCGTGGATCGCCGACTGCCCGCGCTCGAACAGATTCTGGTCACCTTCCCGCGCCTGGTGTCGGCAGGGCCCTCGGCGCTCCTCGAGGGCAACGAGGGCGACCCGAAGTTCGGCCGGGTCAACCTCAATCTGAACCAGATGCCGGGGCCCTGCGTCGACGGGTACCTCCCGGAGGGTCAGTGGCGGCCGATCCAGGAGGAGGAGCCGGCGACATCGCCGCCGCTGCCGTCGGAGGAGACCTTCGATCCGTACTTCCCGGCTGAGTGCAATGAGGGGCCTCCGGTGAACATGCGCGGGATGAAGTACGCGCCAGATCCCGTCGAGTTCAACAGCGGGTTGTCTGGAGACGACGATTGAAAAACCGCACATCCGTGACCAATCTGACGCTCGCCCTGATTCTCGCGGGGCTGTGCGGCTGGTTGGTGGTTTTCGCCGTCCGAGGCAGCGCAGCGGCGCCCGGCAGCACGCCGGCAGAGGAGCGGGCGCAGGAGTACGCCGACATCAACCGGGCGGCGCGCGCGGAGACCCTGGCGTTCCTGACGATCGACCACACCAAGATGGATGAGCTCACCGCTCGGGTGCTCGACGGCGCGACCGGGTCCTTCAAGAAGCAGTACCAGGCGTCTCTGAAGTCCCTGAAGGAGTCGGCGGCCAGCCAGGAGTCGTTCGCGACCGGCCGGATCAAGGAGATGGGGCTGGGCGAGGTCGACACCGACTCCGCGTCCGTCTTCGTGGCCGCCGGCAGCAAGGTGAGGAACAAGGGCACGAAGGGCGAGGTCCAGGACCGGTCGTGGCGGATCAAGCTGACCATGGCCAAACAGGACAGCCGTTGGCTGGTCTCCAATCTCGAGTTCGTGGGCTGAACCGTGGCGAAACTGAAGCGCGACGAACGAGTCTGCCCCTACTGCGCGGAGACCATCAAGGCCGCCGCCACCAAGTGCCGGTTCTGTCAGTCGGACGTGACTCCGGTGGTCGAGCCCGAGCCGCAGATCGAGTCCGTGCCGACACCCGAGCCGGAGCCCGAGCCGACATCCGAGCCCAGCCCTGAGGTCGAGGAGTCCGTCGACTCCGCTAGCTCCGCCGTCCCGGGTCTTCAGGACCTTCGAGACTTCGTGGTGCGGCGTCTGACGTTGGTGCTGGCCGTGCTGGTCCTGTTCGCTGCGGCAGGGGTCGGGGTGGCTTGGTGGCGCGCGGAGCAAGGGTTGTCTGACGTGGCCCCGAGCGGATCCCTCGTCGGTGATCAACCGCGGACCCAGGTGCTGGTCGCCGCCACAGACCTGACCCAGCGCACGCTGTCCTACGACTACAAGACCCTGAAGAACGACATGGAGGTCGCCCGCCCACGGATGACGCCCTCGTTCCGCAAGGAGTACGACGCCACCATGAAGCAGGTCCGAGCCAACACGGTCAAGAACCAGATCGCGCTCGAGGCAGTCGTGGTGTCGTCGGCGATCATCAAAGCCACTGAGCACAAGGCCACGGTGCTCGTGTTCTTGAACCAGACGACAACAGCAGGCATCGGGAAGAAGCGGAACCAGCAGCTGAGCCGGAACACTCTGGTCATCACCCTGACCCGAGGCCAGGGTGACTGGGCCATGTCCAAACTGACAGCGCTGGGCTAGACTAGAACACGTTCTATTATTGACAGGCTGAAGCGAGGAACAGCATGGCCAGGGTTGAGGTCGACTACGACGTCTGCGAGTCGAATGCCTTGTGTGAGGCAGTGGCGCCGGACGTGTTCGCACTCGATGACAACGACGACCTCCAGGTCGCGGACCCGACGGTGACCGCCGAGAACCGCTCACGGGTGGAGCAGGCCGTCGCGTCCTGTCCCAAGTCAGCCCTGCGCATCGTGGAAGATTCGTGATTCACCCCACGAAACCACTCGCTCCTCTGGCGCCGCACATGGGCCAGCGGGTGGCATCTCGCTCGCGCTTTCGCGGGGACCCCGCGTGAGCGGCACGTCACTCGACGGCCGGGTCGCGGTCGTCACCGGTGCGGGTGCTGGCCTCGGACGCGCCGAGGCACTTGCGCTCGCCGGCGCCGGTGCCCGCGTGGTGCTCAATGACCTGCCCGGGGCCGCCGACGAGACCGCTGCCGAGATCAAGTCCCTCGGTGCCGAGGTAGCCGTGGCGCCGGGTGACGTGGGCGAGACGTCCACCGCCGACCTGATCATGCAGACGGCCCTCGAGAGCTTCGGATCCCTGGACATCGTCGTCAACAACGCCGGCATCACGCGCGATCGGATGCTGTTCAACATGTCCGACGAGGAGTTCGACCAGGTCATCCGGATTCACCTGCGCGGCCATTTCCTCTTGTCTCGCAACGCCGCCGCCCACTGGAAGCAGGTGGCCAAGGACACCGACGGAACAGTCGACGCCAGCGTGATCAACACGGCCTCCGAGGCGTTCCTCACCGGTTCGCCCGGACAGGCCAACTACGCCGCCGCGAAGGGCGGAATCACCGCCCTGACCCTGTCGACCGCGCGAGGCCTCGCCCGCATCGGCGTGCGTGCGAACGCCATCTGCCCGCGCGCCCGCACCGCCATGACCGCCGATGTGTTCGGGCCGGACAAGTCCGGAAGCACGATCGACCCCTACAGCCCGGACCATGTGGCACCGCTCGTCGCCTACCTCGCGTCGCCCGCGGCGGCTCGCATCACCGGACAGGTGTTCGTTGTCTACGGAGGGATGGTGGCACTGCTGGCCGCCCCCGTCGTCGATCAGCGGTTCGACACCGAAACCGATGTCTGGTCGGCCGAGGAGCTCGACCGGACGCTCGGCGGCTTCTTCGCCGACCGTGACCCCGACGTCTCGTTCGCCGCGGATTCGATCCTTTCGCTCTAGCCCACCGCACACCTTCATGGAGGAGAACGATGTCCCGTCTCAAGGACAAGCACGCCATCATCACTGGCGGCGCCCAAGGTCAGGGCGCGGCCATCGCACGCGCGTTCGTGGGTGAAGGTGCCAGGCTGGTCATCGCCGACGTGGCCGACGAAGCCGGCGCTGCTCTGGCCGAGGAGCTCGGCGACTCCGCCCACTTCAGCCATCACGACGTGAGCGATCCGGCGTCCTGGGAGCGACTGGTGGCCGGCGCAGAGGAGCAGCTCGGCGCTCCGGTGAACGTCCTCGTCAACAACGCCGGCGTCCTGCGCTTCGGGGAGATCGACACGATGCCGCTGGAGGACCTCGACCTGCTGATCAACGTCAACCTGCGCGGCTGCTTCCTCGGCATGCGGGCCGTCGCCCCGTCGATGAAGCAGAACCGGCAGGGCTCGATCATCAACTGCTCGTCGGTGGAGGGACTTGCTGGGATGGCGTCCCTGGCGGCGTACACCGCGACCAAGTTCGCGATCCGCGGCATGTCGAAGGCCGCTGCGGTCGAGCTGGGCCACTACGGCGTCCGCGTCAACTCGGTTCACCCGGGGATGATCGACACACCGATGACCCGCGTGCACGGCGGTGACGACGCGATGAAATACGGGGCCTCTCGCGTTCCGCTGGAACGGGTAGGAACACCTGAGGACGTCGCGCCCTTGTACGTCTACCTGGCGAGCGACGAGAGTGGTTACACGACCGGGGGTGAGTTCGCTGTCGATGGAGGGGTGACGGCCACCCATTCCTTCTACCCCGGCAACAGTGGCGGCCGCCGCTGACGTGTCGAAGACCTCATCGATAAGCCGTGTCGGGTTTGCACGGCCCAAGGATGATAGAAACCTGTTTCACTGCTCAACGGAGGAAGGCGGCACGTGCGCATCGCACTCATGTCCTACCGCAGCAAGCCACACTGCGGCGGTCAGGGCGTCTACGTCCGCCATCTCAGTCGTGAGCTGGTGGCGCTCGGCCACACCGTCGAGGTGTTCTCCGGGCAGCCGTATCCCGAGCTGGACGCGGGGGTCACGCTGACGAAGGTCCCGTCCCTCGATCTCTACCGCGAACCCGACCCGTTCCGTACGCCGCGGCCCAAGGAGTTCCGCGACCTCATCGACGTCGAAGAGGTCCTCACGATGTGGACGGCGGGGTTCCCCGAGCCGAAGACGTTCTCGAAACGCGTCGCGCGGCTGATGAAGGAGCGCGAGGGCGACTTCGACATCGTTCACGACAACCAGACGCTCGGCTACGGGATGCTCGACATCGCCGAGCAGGGCTTCCCGCTGATCGCCACGATCCACCACCCGATCACCTTCGACCGCCGCATCGACATCGCGAACGCACCGACCCGGCGAAAGAAGCTCAGCCTCCGACGCTGGTACGGCTTCCTGCGGATGCAGAAGAAGGTCGCCCGGCAGCTGACCAAGATCCTCACCGTCTCCGGGTCGAGCCGACGCGACATCGTCACGGACTTCGGCGTCGACGCATCGCGCCTGGAGGTCATCACCCTCGGCGTCGACGACGTGTTCGTGCCGCCCACCGCGCCGCGTGTCCCCGGCCGCATCGTGGCGATGGCCAGCGCGGACGCGCCGATGAAGGGCATTGCCACCCTGCTGGAGGCGTTCGCCAAGCTGCGCACCGAGCGTGACGTCGAGCTGGTCCTCATCACCAAGCCGGGCAAGCGCACGACGCGTCTCATCGACGAGCTGGGCATCGCCGACGACGTGCGGTTCGTCAACGGCATCAGCGAGTCCGAGCTCGTCGACGTGATGGGGTCGGCCGAGATCGCCTGTGTGCCGTCGTTGTACGAGGGGTTCTCCCTGCCGACGGCGGAGCTCATGGCCTGCGCCACCCCGCTGGTCGTCAGCCGGGCCGGCGCGATCCCCGAGGTCGTCGGTGACGACGGCGCCTGCGCCGTGCTGGTCCCGCCCGGCGACGTCGGCGAGCTCGAGGCGGCCATCGCCGAGCTGCTGGACGACCCGGAGCGCCGCGAGGCGATGGGTCGAGCCGGACGAGAAAGAGCGTTGGAGACATTCAGCTGGCGCGCTGTGGCCAGGGCCACGGCAGCCGCCTACGAAGAGGTGATCGCCGCGAGCGCGGCGCAGCATCGAGGAGAGAACCGTGCTGACCGTTGATTTCGAACGGCTCGGGCTGCGTCCCGGCGACCGAGTCATCGACATGGGCTGTGGTGCCGGACGGCACGCCTTCGAGATGTACCGCCGCGGCGCCGACGTCATCGCGTTCGACCAGGACGCCGACGAGCTGGCCGGGGTCCTGGAGCTGTTCGGCGCGATGAAGGAGGCCGGGGAGGTGCCAGAAGGCGCCTCTGCGGACATCAAGGAGGGCGACGCCCTCGCCCTGCCCTTCGCCGACGGCGAGTTCGATCGAGTCGTCGCCTCCGAGGTGCTCGAGCACATCCCCGCCGACATCCAGGCGATCAGCGAGCTGGTGCGCGTCCTGCGGCCGGGCGGCACGATGGCCGTCACCGTGCCCCGCTGGCTGCCCGAGATGATCTGCTGGAAGCTCTCCGACGAGTACCACAACAATCCGGGCGGTCACATCCGGATCTACTCCGACACGGAGCTGATCGGCAAGCTCGGGAACGCCGGCATGATCTTCGAGGGCATCGACTACGCGCATGGCCTGCACTCGCCGTACTGGTGGCTCAAGTGTGCTGTCGGGGTGAAGAACGACGATCACCCGCTCGTGAAGGCGTATCACCAGGTCTTGGTCTGGGACATCATGAAGACGCGCGGCTACAGCACGGCCACGCGCCTGGCGGAGAAGGCCCTGAACCCGCTCATCGGCAAGAGCATGGTGCTGTACCTGCGTAAACCGGACATCGTCTGATGCTCACCACAGTGCTGACCGAGGGGCAGATCGCCACGACCGCTGCCAGCATCGCTGCGATGCAGGAGCCGGACGGTGCCATCCCCTGGACGCCGGGCGAGCACACCGACGCGTGGAACCACGTCGAGGGCGCGATGGCGCTCGTGGTGGCCGGCCAGATGGAGGCTGCCACTGCGGCGTACGAGTGGTGCGCCCGCACCCAGCGATCGGACGGGTCCTGGCCGATGCGCATCGTCGGTGGTGAGGTCGAGGACGCCAGTACCGAGACGAACATGGCGGCTTACATCGCCGTCGGCGTGCTGCACCACTGGCGGATCCGTCAGGACCAGGCTTTCGTCGAGCGCATGTGGCCGGTGGTCCGGCGCGCGCTCGACCTGGTCGTCGACCTGCAGCTGCCGTTCGGAGGCATCGCGTGGTCGCGCGAGTGGGACGCCCATGGTCCGGCCAAGATCAACAGCGATGCCCTGCTCGCGGGCAGCTCGAGCATCTACCAGGCGCTGCGGTGCGGAGTCGCTCTCGCCGACCTGATGGACGAGCCACAGCCGGAGTGGGAGCTCGCCGGAGGTCGGCTGGGGCATGCGCTCCGCGAGCACCGCGACCTTTTCCTCGACAAGTCGCACTTCTCGATGGACTGGTACTACCCAGTCCTGGGTGGTGCGGTTCGCGGACCCGCGGCCGATGAGATGCTTGCCTCCGAGTGGGACACCTTCGTCGTCGACGGGCTCGGCATCCGCTGCGTCAGCACGAACCCCTGGGTCACCGGCGCCGAGACCTGCGAGCTGGCGATGGCGCTGTCGGCGATCGGTGACCCCCGTGCCGAGCAGCTCTTCGCGGACATGCAGCACCTGCGCACCGACCAGGGCACCTACTGGACGGGGTTCGTCTTCCCCGAGAACGTCAACTGGCCGGTGGAGCACACGACCTACACCGCGGCAGCGACGATCCTCGCGTGGGACGTGCTCACCGGCACGACCCCGGGTGCCGGCGTGATGACCGGCCACGAGATCGGCGTGGAGTTCGACGAGATCGCCCTCGAGTGCGACTGCCCGTCATCCGACCGGTTCGCCGGCGTCTCCCCGGGTGCGCGTTAACACCACAGCATGGAAACGGCACCAAGCGAGCGCTTCGACCGCCCCCTCCGTGTGGCGATGTGGCTGGACGCTCTTCTCTCGTTGGTGGTCGCGGTCGGGTGCATCCTCGCGATTCCGGTCGTGGTGACCGTCGGAGTGCCGGCAGATACTCGGTTTGCCCTCGGGGTAGGCGCGGCCATCTGCGCCTCGGTGTTGGCCGCGCTGGGACTCATCACCGCCGTGTTGATTGCGGAGCGGGTGAGCGTGGGTCAGTACGCGGTGCCCAAGAACCTTCGGCTGCCACTCCCGAAGTTCATGCGGCCGGCGTTCCACCGGGACACCGAAGGCACGCCCTAGCGTCCAGCGTCACCCGACCGGCTCGCCGGCGCCTCCCCGGGTGCGCGTGAGCGCTCGCATCGACCCCACCGTCTGGCCCGGCTCGAAGGATCCAGAGTCGACGGCTCGCTGCCACACATGGAATGGCGCTTGGCCGCCGTCCTCCGGTCGCTCGAAGACGTCGTGGATCACCAGCGCGCCACCGGCCCTCACCCAGTGGGCGAAGCCGGAGTAGTCGTTCTGGGCATGCTCCTCGGCATGGCCGCCGTCGATGAACAGCAGGCTCACCGGCGTGAGCCACCACCTGGCGACGCTGGTCGAGCGGCCGACGACGGCCGTCACCTGGTCTTCGAGTCCGGCGAGGGCGATGGTCTTCCGGAAGACCGGGAGAGTGTCCATGAGGCCGAGCTCGTCGTCGACGAGCGAGGCGTCATGGTGCTCCCAGCCGGCCTGGTTCTCCTCAGAGCCCCGGTGGTGGTCGATGGTGAGCACCGAACCGCCAACCTCGCGCGCCGCCGCCCCGAGGTAGATCGCGGACTTCCCGCAGTAGGTCCCGATCTCCAGGGCGGGTCCCAGCGGGAGCCGCTCGCGCGCGAGCCGATGCAGGAAGGCGCCTTCGTCTTCCGGCATGAAGCCCTTCGCCGCGAGGGCGTGGGCGAGCAGGTCCGCCGGCATCTCTTCGTTCATGAGTCCAGCGGGTTCGTGCGCAGCAACACGTTGAAACCGCACCGGCGCAGCTGGGCGAAGCGGCCATCGGGGTTGGCGCGGGCCTCGGCCGTGACGTGGTTGATGAAGGCTCGGGTGGCGCCGTCGCGCGCGTGGGCCGCATGGACGTCTGTGAAGTACGACCTGGGCAGATCGCCGCAGCGCAGGCCGGCGAGGTCGAGACCGGCGCCCGCCCCGACATAGAAGCCGGCAGCGCCGTCGCGCTCCACCGTCACACCCGCCGTCGGGTGGACCGCGATCGCGTCCGCGGCGGCGAGCGCGATCTCCTCCTCGAGCCCGGCGTCGGCGACGCACTTCTCAGTCCTCGCGGCCGAGCGAAGCACGAAGTCCTCACCCGCGACGGCCTCGGCGACGCCGTAGTCGTGCAGCAGAGCGGCCATGTAGAAGACCTCGGGGTCGAGCTCGTTGCGGTCGAGGGCGGCGAGGGCGCTGCCGAAGGCCCAGGTGCGGTAGCCGTGACCCTTCACGTGGACGCTCTGCTCTTCGGCCGCCTCCTCCGCCAATCGCGCGAGTCTGCTGTCCGGAGGCCGGAAGTCTGCGAAGGACAGGTCGCGGGCGCCTGCGGGAACTCGCCCCGTCACCCGACGTATCCGGGTGGCGACGTAGGCGCCCTGACCGCGGACGATCGCGGCCAGCAGCGTCCGGCGTTCTGCCCGGCTCAGCCGGCCGCCGGTCCGCCGAACCCAGTCGAGCCCGCCCAGTCGCGCGTAGTCCGGGGCGGCTATGACCCGGACTCGTACTTGAACGACACCTGCAGCTTCGTGCGGAAGGTGAAGGCACCGGCGTCGTCGATGTTGATGTCCTGCTCGACGACCTCGGCGACCCGGAGTTCGCGGACCGTCTCCCGTGCTGTGGTCAGGGCGCTGGTTGCTGCGTCCTCCCACGACTCGGTGCTCGTTCCGATCAGCTCGGTGACCCGGTAAACACTCACAGCATTCTCCTCAAGCTCGTGGCCCACGTGCGGGGCACCTTTCATCGTGTCCCTATTGCGCTCCCGCGACAAGGCGGGGCCGTACGATCGTCACGACTACGGCGATAGGGGTCATCGATGGCTGAGCTCTCGTCCATCCTGAAGCAGGCCACAGGAGTGGTGGCCGCGCGTGGGGAAGGCGTCCATCTCTTCGACGAGGACGACCGGCGCTATCTCGACTTCACCGCCGGCATCGGTGTCACCAGCACAGGGCATTGCCACCCTCGCGTCGTCGAGGCGGCCCAGCGGCAGGTGGCGACCCTCATCCACGCCCAGTACACGACCGTCCTGCACCGACCGCTGCTCACCCTCGTCGACCGGATGAGCGAGGTGCTGCCGGCAGGTCTCGACCGGATGTTCTTCGCGAACTCCGGGTCCGAGGCGGTGGAGGCAGCCCTGCGCCTCGCGCGTCAGTCGACCGGCCGGCCGAACGTGATCGTCTTCCACGGCGGCTTCCACGGACGCACCGTCGCGGCCGCGTCCATGACGACGTCCGGCACGAAGTTCCGCTCCGGCTTCAGCCCGATGATGGGCGGCGTCGTGATCTCGCCGTTCCCGAATCCGACCCACTACGGCTGGACCGAGGACGAGGCCACCGACTTCGCACTCCGCGAGCTCGACCACATCTTGCAGACCGTCTCCTCGCCGAATGACACCGCCGCGTTCTTCGTCGAGCCGGTGCTCGGCGAGGGTGGCTACGTGCCGGCCAACACCCGCTTCATGGCCGGGCTCCGCGAGCGTGCCGACCGGCACGGCATCCACCTGGTGCTGGATGAGGTGCAGACCGGCTGGGGGCGCACCGGCGAGTTCTGGGGATCCGACCACTTCGATGTCGCCGGCGACATCCTGGTCACCGCCAAGGGACTGGCCTCCGGCTTCCCGCTGTCCGCCATCGCGGCCCGCGCGGAGATCATGGAAAAAGCCTGGCCGGGCTCGCAGGGCGGAACGTACGGCGCGAACGCCGTGGCGTGTGCCGCTGCCCTGGCCACGCTCGACGTCATCCAGGACGAGAACCTCGTGGCCAACTCCGCCGAGCGCGGCTCCGAGCTGAAGGCTGCGCTGCAGCGGGTGGCCGACCAGCACAAGTCGATCACCGACGTCCGCGGGCTCGGCCTGATGGTCGGCTGCGAGTTCCGAGACGCCGACGGCAACCCGGATGGCGTCACGGCGGCGGCGGCCCAGCAGGAGGCCGTCCGTCGTGGTCTGCTGCTGCTCACCTGCGGCGGGTGGGGACAGGTCGTGCGGTTCATCCCCGCCCTCGTCGTCACCAACGAGCACATCACCGAGGCGACGTCGATCTGGGAGGACGCCGTCGCCGCCGTGACCGCCTGACCGGCACGGCTCAAGCGCGGATCTCGGGGGCGATGCGGCGGAGCACCCGCCACAGCGTCGCGAACGCCACCGCGTTGATGACGACCACCAGCCAGATCACCAGGGATCGGTCGTGGTCGTACGCTACGCCGAGCACCGCTCCGGCGACGACCAAGCCGAGTCCGCGGACGAGGGCCAGCCACCCGTAGGAAATGGCGCGCTGCTCCGGTTGGACGAGCTCGGCGACGACCGCCTTCACCGTGGAGTCGAGCACGCCGTTGACGATGCCCCACACCGCGACGCCCAGCCAGACCAGCCAAGCGCGATCGGCGAACGCGATGCCGGCGACGCCGGCGGCGACCGGTACGACCAGCAGCACGCTCGGGCCGCGGCGGTCGTAGACCCGGCCGAACACGGGTCCGCTCGCACCATCGATGAGCATCGCAGCCGCGAACAGCAGGGGGATCTGTGGCTCGGTCAGCAGGCCTCGCGTCTGTGCGTGGAACGCGAGCAGTGGGAACGAGGCGATGCCGGACGACACGATCGCGACCGCGGCGACGTACTCCCACAACAGCGCGGGCAGCGGGGTGCGTCCGAGCGGCGGCTGCTCGGCCGCCTCGACGGCGGTCTCGTCCACGGAGCTCGGGACCTCGTAAGCCAGCGGGTCCGGAACGCGGAACCGCAGCCAGAACAGGAGGGCGATGACGAGGATGCCGGGCGCGGCCAACGAGGCGAAGGCGAGGCGGTAGTCGCCCTCGCGCTGCGCCAGGATCGCGGCCAGCATCAATGGGCCGAGCACGGCGCCGAGCTGGTCCATCGCCTGGTGGACGCCGAACGCGGTGCCACGGCCGGTCTGGCTCGATGCGTGCGAGAGCAGCGTGTCCTTCGCCGGTGAGCGCACCGCCTTGCCCAGCCGCTCCGTCCCGTACAGGAGCATGGCCGGAGCCAGCGCCGTGGTCGCACCGAGCAGCGGAACGCTCAGCACGGTCAGGCTGTAGCCGACGATCGTCCACGTCCAGTAGCGTCCCCCCCGGGCCACCAGGTAGCCCGAGACCACCCGAAGCCCATATCCGATGAATTCCCCGACGCCCGCCGCGATGCCGACGATCGTTGCCGAGGCCCCGAGCGTCGCCAAGTACGGCCCGATGATGCTGCGCGCGCCCTCGTAGACCATGTCGGCCAGCAGGCTGACCAGGCCGAAGGCGAGAATGAACGTCCACGGCCGCAGGCCGGTCGCGCGAGGCGAGTCCGCAGACGTCGACATGCTCAGATCATGTCGCACCCTCACGAGTGGACGAGGGAGGCCCGATCGTCGTCCCGAGGCATGGGGGAGGGGCTCGGAGCGAACACGAACCGCCGGTACGACCAGAACCGGAAGAGCGTCCCGAGGCCGAGCCCGACGACGTTGGCGGAGATGTTGTCGGCCAAGCGGCTCGTCAGGCCGAGGAGATTGTGCGAGATCGCCAGCGTAGCGACGGAGAAGCCGAGCCCGATGACGCTGAAGACGAAGAACAGCGCGACCTCGCGGCGCCGGTCGCCTCGACTCGCATGTCGCCATGTGAAGGTCCGGTTGCCCACGTAGTTGACGAGGATCGCGGCCATCGCTGCGAGCACGCGAGCGGTGGTCGGATCGAGGAATCCGATCGCGTAGGACGAGCGGAGAGCGTTGAACACCCCGACGTCCACGACGTAGCCGACCCCACCGACGGCGAGGAACGTCATCGCCTCGGGTGTCGCCCAGCGACGCAGCAGCTGCCTAGCCGATGGCACTGGGGTGTCCCGTCCGGATGGCTGTGGGTGCGTGGGTCGGAATCGGGGAGCGACCGGTGAGCTCGCGCCAGCGCCAGGCGAGTACGCGAAGGACTGCCTCCCGCACGATCGCGGACGACATCTTGGACTCCCCGAGCTCGCGGTCCGTGAACGTGATCGGCACCTCGGCGATACGCAGGCCGAGGCGGCTGGCCTGCCAGGTGTTCTCGATCTGGAAGCAGTACCCGTCCGACTCAGAGTCGACGGCACCGATGCGCAACAGCGCGTCGCGGCGGAAGGCCTTGAACCCGGCAGTGGTGTCGTGGACGGGAAGGCCAAGCACGACCCGCACGTATACGTTGCCCGCCCAGGAGATGGCCCGCCGCGCGATCGACCAGTCGCGGACGGCCCCGCCGTCGACGTAGCGGGACCCGATGGCGACGTCGTTCCGGTCGAGCGACTCGAGCAGGGCCGGCAGCCGGTCGGGTGGGTGGGACAGGTCGGCGTCCATCTGGACGACGGCGTCGTAATTGCCCATCAGCGCCCTTCGGAAGCCGGCGCGGTAGGCGGCGCCTAGGCCGTCCTTCTCGGGGCGGTTGAGCAGGCGGACGCGGTACATGTACTCGGGGTGGCAGGCCACGAGGGTCGCGGTGCCGTCGGGGCTGTTGTCGTCGACAACGAGCACGTCCACGTCCGGTGCTTCGCGAAGGACGGCGTCGATGACCGTTTCGATGCCGTCGGCCTCGTTGTAGGTGGGGATGATGACGATGGATTTCATGACGGGGATCCTGTGAGGTGAGGGGTCGGCCGGTCGGCTCCGTCGCGGAGGTACACCGTGCCGTCGAAGGGGTGGGCGACCGGGTGGTACCGGTCGGTGATGAGGCGCGACGTCGTCGCCGTGGTCAGGCCCCACGAGCTGACGTGGCTCGAGACGACGATCCAGGTCGGGGCCCGTGAGCCTTGGAGCACGGCGTTGAGCGAGTGCAGCTGCGGGTCGAGCGTCTTGACCGGCAGGCTCCACAAGTACGGATAGGGCGAGGACAGGCCTGATGACTCGGTGATCTCGGCGTGACCGTAGAGGGTGACGATGGTGTCCAGCGGTTGCGACGCGGCGCCGATCGCCGTGCCGACGGCGACACCGTCGGATGTCCGGCCGAACGGCAGGGCGATCCCCGATCCGACGACAGCGACCGCGACCGAGGCGGCGATCACCTTTGTCATGCCCGACTGGAGCCTGGCGACCAGGACGCCGGACAGGATCGCGATCGGGACGACCAGCTGGACGAGGTAGTGGTTCCAGTAGTTCCCGCCGAGCTGCCACGGACACGGCGTCGAAGGCGAGAGTCGCGACCAGCGCTAGCTCGGTGGTTCCACGGAGCCGTCTCGTTGCGGTGGCCCGCACGGCGACGAACATGACGACGGCCAAGCCGCTGACGACCCAGGCACCCAACAGGCCCCGGAGTCGGACCGGGGCTTGCGAACCGTGCGACGCCGCGAGGACGTGGCTGGCGGCGAGCCGGAACGGGTACAGCGCGTCGAACATCGCGAACGGTGAGGTCCCGTGGGCGCTCGTCCACGCCATGGCGACCGCGAGGCAGGTGGCCGCACCCGCGCCGAAACCGGTGGCGAGACGGGCCAGGTGGCGGGTCGAGATGTGGCCGCAGCGCCACGCCAGCAGACCGGCCACGGCGGCGAAGACGCCGACATCGGCGATGTTCTGCTTGATCAGCAACGCGGCGACCATCGAGGCGCCGGCCAGGGCGGCTGCCCCCATGACGCGGCGTCGGCTCCTGCCGTGCAGGCCCGCGAGCCCTGCCGCGATCCCCGCCACGACGAACGGGGCGGACAGCAGCTCGCCGTCCACCCGGGCGGTACCGAGCAATGGGTCCACGCACAACGCCGCAGCGGTGACTGCGGCCCACGTCGCGGCGCGGTCGCCGGCGATTCGGCGGGCCACGTGAGCCGACCCGATCACCACCAACGCAGTCGCGAGGCAGCCGATGAGCCGCAGCGGAACGACCCCGCCCAGCTGCGCCGCAAGCCGGAAGATCGTGATCAGCAGCGGTGGTCGGTCGACCCAGTAGTCGCCGTAGAGTGACGTCCCCGCTCCGTGCCACTGCTGGCCGATCATGAGGAAGCCGGCCTCGTCCGGCCCGGGTGGACGACCGAGCATCGGGAGGCGCACTGCCACCGCCACCACGGCGACCAGCGGCACGAAGAGGTGCCGTTGTGTCGCCGCCGCGGACCGCCCTTCGGCCGGGCGGAGGAGGGTGATCGTCACGCTTTCAGGCTGCTGCCGCGAACCTGATCGCCACCTGATTGTTCTCCCACGACCAGCTCGAGACGCCCAGGGGTGCGGCACGATGGGCACGTGGTCCGTATCGGCATCTGCGAGGACGACGAGTCTGTTCGCCGGGTGCTCACCGACGCCCTCAAGCTGAACGACTACGACGTCGTCATCGCGCGCAACGGCCAAGAGGCGCTGCAGAACCTCGGACCGTCAGCGGGCATCGACGTGCTCGTCGTCGACATCGGTCTCCCCGATGCCGACGGACGCGACGTCTGCCAGGCCCTGCGCGCGCACGGGCAGCAGGCACCCGTGCTGTTCCTCACCGCTCTGGACGCCGTGCACGACCGGGTCGCCGGGTTCAACGCCGGTGGTGACGACTACGTCGCCAAGCCGTTCGCCGTCGCGGAGGTCCTCGCCCGGGTGCGGGCCTTGCACAAGCGCACGCGCCCCGCTCCCGAGCGAGCGAGCGGACTCCACCTCGACCCCGACCGATTCTCTGTCCGGAACGGTGACCTCGAGCAGAAGCTCACTCCGACGGAATTCAGGTTGCTCGCCTCGATCGCCGCCGAGCCCGGGGTGGTCGTCCGGCGCCGTCAGGCGGTGGTCGCGGCCTGGCCGGATGGCGTCATCGTCCACGAGAACACGATCGACTCGTACATCCGTCGGATCCGGGTCAAGCTCGAGGCGGTCGAGTCGCCGGTCGAGCTGAAGACCGTTCGCGGTGTGGGGTTCGTGCTCCAGTGATGACGCCGGGTCGCTCCCTTCGCGCACGGATCGTCTGGACCACCACGATGGTCGCCGCGCTGGCCATGGCGGCGATGATCGGCACTGTCGTGCTGGTCCTGAACCGGACGGCCGACAACAACGTCGAGACCACGCTCAGCGACCGACTCGATGTTGCTTCGGCGACCCTGCGGATCGGCCCGAATGGCGAGCTCTCCGAGCTGCAGACGCCGGACGACGCCGTTGACGCCAGCACCTGGATCTTCGACCCGGCGGGACGGCTGGTGGACGCACCGCGCGCCGGCCAGCGGGTCAAGGCAAAGGTCGAGTCGTTGTCCACGGTCTCGAGCCGAACGCTGGTGGAGAGTCACGACCGCGTCTATCTCGCCTCACCGGTGCGGAACGGTGCCGGCGACGTCACGGCGGTGATCGTGGTGACCGAGTCGATGGGCCCCTACGAGACGACCCGCATCGCGGTGCTGTCCGTCCTCGCCGGTCTCGCCGTCCTGGTGACCGGAGGGTCGGCCGCCATCGCCGCGTGGACGATGCGCCGAGCGCTTGGGCCGGTCGAGGAGATGGCCACGCTGGCGACGGACTGGAGCGAGCACGATCTGGAGGCGCGGTTCGATGGTGCGGCGGAGAGTGATGAGATCTCTACTCTGGGCCGAACGCTCAACGTGCTGCTGGACCGAGTGGCCGGCGCGCTCCGCAACGAGCAGCAGCTGACGTCCGAGCTCGCCCACGAGCTGCGGACCCCGCTGACCGCGATCCGCGGTGAGGCCGAGCTCGGGCTGCTGGCAGCATCGGACCCGACGATCCTCGGACGCTTCGAGAACGTGGTGGGGCTCGTCGATCGCATGAACGCGACGGTCGGCACGCTGCTCGCGGTGGCTCGTGGCCACGCCGCTCGCGGCTCGGCAGGCTTGGTTGACGACGTCGTCTCGTCGGTGCTCGCGCATCGACCTGGACCAGATCAGTTGGCGTGGACGGTCAACGTTGGTCCGAATCTCCTCGTCGCGGCGCCGACGGACCTGGCGGCCAGAGCCCTCGCACCCCTGGTCGACAACGCGGCGCGGTTCGCCAGGTCGTCGATCAACATCTCAGCCGGAGCCCACGACCGGGTCGTCGAGATCACCGTGTCCGACGACGGCGAGGGCGTCGGCGCTGGAGATGTCGAGAGCATCTTCGATGCCGGTCGGCGGCATGCCGACAGCGACGGAGCCGGACTCGGCCTCGCCCTCTCTCGCCGGGTGGCCCGCACCCTCGGCGGAGACGTTGCAGTCAGATCGATCGCATCACCGACGAGCTTGACGCTGACGCTGCCGCGCTTCTGAACTGCAGTCAGGTTGCATGCAGGTGGACATCGCGACGCTGGGGCCCATGACTCCAACACCTGACAACCTCGCCCTCGACACCTCCAACCCATCAACACATCGATCCCAAGACAGCGCCTGGACCCACATCCTCCTGAACAAGATCCCGGAGGTCACCCTGCTCTTCTGGCTGGTCAAAATCCTGTCGACGACCGTGGGTGAGACCGCCGCGGACTTCCTGTCCGGCAATTTCGGGCTCGGCCTGCCGGCCACCACGGCCATTATGAGTGTGCTGCTCGGCGCGGTGCTGATCGGTCAGTTCTCTGTCCGCCGCTACATCCCGTGGATCTATTGGCTGGCGGTCGTGCTCATCAGCGTCGTCGGCACCCTGTTCTCCGACAACCTCGTCGACAACCTCGGCGTCAGTCTCTGGACCACGACCGCCATCTTCGGCACCGGACTCGTCGTGACGTTCCTGGCTTGGTACCGCAACGAGCACACCCTGTCGATCCACTCGATCTACACGCGTCGCCGCGAGGCCTACTACTGGCTCGCGATCCTCTTCACGTTCGCCCTTGGCACGTCGGCGGGCGACCTGATCGCCGAGAAGCTCGCCGTCGGCTATGTGCCCTCCGCTCTGCTGTTCGGGGCGGTCATCGCGCTCATCACCGTCGCGTTCCATGGCCTGCGGCTCAACGCCATCGCCGCGTTCTGGGCGGCCTACATCCTCACCCGGCCGTTCGGCGCCTCGATGGGCGACTTCCTGACCGCGACGCCAAAGGATGGCGGTCTGGGCCTGGGAACCAACGGCACGAGCGCGATCTTCCTCGCGGTCATCCTCGCCGTGGTCGGCTGGTTCACCGTGCAAGCCAAGCAGGAGGAGCGCGACGAGTCCCTCGTCAGCGTCGCTGCCTGAGCGACAACTGCTGTCGGCTCCCAAGGACGTCACGTCGTAACCTGACAGGCGTGACGCCCCAGGAGCTGCTCGCCTACGCGCTGGAGAAGCCCGGCGCGTGGCCGGACAACCCGTGGGGCCACGACCATCCGGTGGTCAAGGTGGGCCAGCCGGGCAAGATCTTTCTGTTCGTGGGCGCGAGCACGGCAGGGGTGAAGGCCGGCGCGAACCGCGAGGTCGCTGACGAGTGGCTCGACCGTTACCCCGTCGACGCGTCCGTGATGGCCTACATCGGGCGGTCCGGCTGGAACGACCTCGCCTTCGGCGCCGCGATCCCGGACGAGGAGATCCTCGAGGCCGTCGACGACTCGTACCGGCTGGTGGTCTCGAAGCTGCCCAAGTCGCAGCGCCCGGACGGGTGGGACGACTGAGCCGTCATGGCGACCAGGTCGCGGCGACGCTCTCCGGGACCACGCCGTGGCGCACCCTCTGTGGGTGGTCGCCGACCGGTAGATAGGCGACCTCCTGCTTGGTGGCGAAGTCGAGGACGGCGACCGAGTCGTTCTCGCTGAGCGAGATCCAGCAGGTGTTGTTCAGCCCTTCTGTCGCCCAGTACGGCTTCTGGTAGGGATGGCCGGTGGTCGTGTTGTCGAAGAAGGTCGGGGTACCCGACGCGCGGTCGACCAGCGCGACGTAGTCGTCCATCGTGCCTGCCGCACACAGCGTGGTGCCCGCTTCGTTCATCGCCAGGCCGTGGTGGGCGGAGTCGTTGACGTACTTCTCCGTGCTCAAGGTGGTCCGTTTCGGCAGGTTGATCAACTTGGTGACCGCACCGGTGGCCGGTTCGGGCTGGGTGCCGGTGCTGTAGTTCACCGCGTGGTTGATGTCATCGGCCTGGGTGTCGAACTCGACGATGCCGTGGAAGTACGACACCTGGAAATAGACGAACCGCTCGTCGGGCGACAGGGCCATTGGCCGGACCGCCGCGCTCATGCCGGGATGACCGGCCTCGGCAAGCTCCTTGCCCATCTGCCAGCGCTTGGTGACGGTGAAGTCGCTGTTGTTCACGATCTCGAACCAGCGGTCGCCCTTGATCTGGTCGTGGAGCGGCAGCTTCGGATTGTCGTAGGGCGTGTAGACCTTGCCGATCGACGCGTGGAAGATCCGCTGCCCGTCGGCGGTGTAGTTGCTCTCGTGCGGCGTCTCGCCCGACTGGAACGTCCGCAACCGGTCGCCCAGGGCGATCGTCTTGCCCTCGAAGGTCTCGTTGACCATGGAGTACTCGATGACCTGCCGCTTGGTGGAGTCCGACACCAGCAGCCGGCGCCCGTCCGGCGACATGGCCATGTGGTCGGTGCGGTACCCGTCGATCGACTGCTCTCGCACGATGCTGCTGGGACCTCCGGTGCTGGTCGCCTTGGCGATGTCGATCCACACCACGTCACCCAGGCTCGGACGGGACACCGCGAGGTGCTTCCCGTCCGTGGTCGCGAACATGTCGTCGACGAACTGGTCGTGACCCTCGCCGGGAAGGCGCCGGACCAGGTAGAAGAGCACGAGGCGACTGGGGTTCAGGCGGATGTCGCGCAGCTCTTGCGCCTTGTCGGGAACCAGGTCGACGCCCGTCTTGAGCACCTCGAAGGAGTTCTCGTCGATGATCGTGGCCGTGCCCGCCCAGTTGTTTCCCACCCACATGACGTCGCGGAAGTCGACCGGCACTTGAGTGGTCGGACGAGCCGATACGGGGCTGAGGGCCGCGGCGCCGGCGCCGGCGAGGCTGAGGGCGAGCGCAAGGGTGGCGAGGACTGCAATTCGAGGGCGCACGGGGGGTGTCCTTCCAGGAGTGCTCGGATTCTAGACCTAACGGCCCGCTGGCGGTCATGCTGGCCAGATGACGCCCCAGGTATCGGTCATCGGCAGCGGCGCGACGTGGGAGGACGCGGCCGAGGAGATCGGCCGGCTCCTCGCCGAGCGCGGCTGCACGGTGGTGACGGGCGGCCTCGGTGAGGTGATGGCCGCCGCCCACCGGGGAGCGAAAGCGGCGGGCGGCACGACCATCGCGATCCTGCCCGGCGAGCGACGTGAGGACGCGAACCCGTGGGCCGACCACGTCGTCGTCACCGGCATCGGCCACGCCCGCAACCTGGCCGTCGCGGCCTCGGGGGATGCCGTCATCGCCGTCGGCGGGGCGTGGGGAACGCTCGCGGAGATCGCGTTCGCCCGCGCCCTCGGACGTGTCGTGGTCGCACTCGAGGGCGCTCCCGAGGTGGACGGGCTCGAAACAGCTGCGACCCCCGCCGAGGCGGTCGACCTCGCGTTGCGACTCCTGGGCTAGCAGCGCCGGCTGGCAGGATGCGTCCGGTGAGGGATGTCCGGGCACGCTCAGAGCCGTGGCTGGTCGCCGCGCCACCGGCCGTGCTGACGCTCGTGGTCTCGTTCATCGGAATCGGGAGATACGGCCTGGGCAACGACGAGTACGCCACTTGGTACGCGTCGACGCTTTCCTTCCCTGACCTGTTCCGGCTGCTCGACCACCAGGACGCCCTCCTCGGGCCCTTCTACCTGGCGATGCACCCGTGGCTGGAGCTGGCGGGGGAGAGCGCCGGACACATGCGTGCCCCCTCCGCGGCGGCGATGGCGGGTGCGGCCGCCCTGATCGCCCTGCTCGGGCGGCGGTTGTTCGATCCCTGGACCGGGCTCGGGGCGGGGCTCATGTTCGCCGGCGTCCCCTCGACCTCGGCCTACGGTCAGGAGGCGAGGCCGTACGCCGTCGTCGTCGCAGCCACCCTTCTCGCCGCCCTGCTGCTTCTGCGGGCGATCGAGTCCCCGTCGTGGCGCCGCTGGGCCGGTTACGCCGGGGCCGTCGTGCTAGTCGCTCTCGCCCACATCGTCGCGCTCACGGTGCTGGCGGCCCACGCCGCTTTGGTCTGGCGCGACGCCCGAGCCGGCCAGGCTCGGTGTGTGCGCCGCTGGTTCGTCGCCACCGCCGTCCCGCTCGTCTTCATGCTGCCCGTGATGGCCAAGGGCCTCACCCAGAAGGACGCCGTCTCCTGGCTCAAGGCCGACGCCGCCACAGTTCGTGGACTGCCGGGCGACCTGTTCGGTTCCCCGGTCGTGGCGCTGCTCGTCATCGCGCTCGCGCTGGTCGCCTCGGTGGCGATGGCGCGGGTGGACCGGAGGCCGCTCGTCCTGCTGCTCACCTGGGCGGTGGTCCCGCCGTTGTTCTGCTACCTGACGTTCCCGGTGCTGCACATCTTCCACTTCCGCTACGTGCTCTTCATCGTTCCGGCCTGGGTCCTTCTCGCAGCTGCCCTCCCGCGGGCGTTGGCTGGAGGCACGTCGCGACGATGGCCGGTCGTCGCGGGTGCTTTGGTGCTCCCGGTCGTTGTCGGCCTCGTCGGCCTGCCGGACCAGGAGGAGGCGCGACGGCTGCCGTTGCACGAGCCCGATTTCGCTCCGGCCGCGAGAGTCGTCCAGGCGCACCTGCGCGACGGCGACGGCATCGTCTTCGCCCAGACGCGGCGGGACGGTCGCCGCGCCTTCGCCTACCTGCACGTCCTTGGCGTCGTCGGTGCGCCGAAGGACGTCCTCCGCGGGCGGCCGGCCAGTGAGATCGGCTGGTTCCGTCCCACGGAGTGCCTCGACACGGTTCGATGCCTGGCCGGGACGAACCGCGTCTGGCTGATTGCCGACGCCGAGCCCGGGCCGGACCGGGTGGAGGGGATTTCTCAGCGCGCCCAGGTGGTGCTGGGGTCCGAGTTCGACCGCGAGCTCGTCGGTTCGGCCCGGCAGATCAAGGTCTACCTGCTGAAACGCGCGGCTCGCTGAAAATCAGCCGGGTCGACCGACGTGCTTCAGCTGCCGCTCGATCGACGCGGTAGCGAGGTCGGCGAGACCCTCGAGGTCGGCCAACCGGTGGTCGCCGGCAGCGAACGAGAGAAACTCCGACGCGTGTTGTTGGGCTGCCTCTCCGTCGCCACGTCGGGCTTCGAGCGCGGCCCAATAGATCGTGGCCGGGCCCGCCCCGTCGTTGGCGCGGCGCTCGACGTCGTCGAAGATCTCGAGGCTGTCGTACCCGCCGACGGTGAGCAGACTGAACAACAGGACGGACGGGAGCGTCTTCCCGCCGGATTCGACATCGTCCACCAGCGCGTCGACCAAGACGCGGTCGCCGCGATCGTCGTGACCGTTGCGGTAGTGGATGGCCGCGAGACGGAGGCGCGAGCGCGGGTTCGTGGGATCGGCCTCCAGCGCAGCCTCGAGCATCGGCACGGCGTCGTCATAGTCGAGCTCGTCGCGCGCTCCCCAGTAGGCCGACCACCACGCGAACGAACGGTGTGTGGGGCTGTAGTGCTCACCGTGGGCGGCGAGGTCCTTCCGGGTGAGGGTGACGACCTCGGACGGGGTGATCAGGTCGAGATGGTTGTCGACGGACTTGCCAGAGATCGACGCCGCCTGGATCGCGAATCCGCTGAACCCGCTGATGATGCGGTCGCATCGCGACAGCAGCACGAGGTCGAACATCGCCTCGGCCGGCCGCGACATGTCGTCGGACGGTCGCAGCGTCGAGGCGTCGATCGCTCCGGTGGTCTCACACAGCTCCGCGATCAGCTGGTCATCCTGGCCGAAGATGAGCACTTCGCGCCCTTCATCGCGGTACCGCTCGATGAGCGCCCGCGCGACCGGCACGGGCACGACCTTGTAGGCGTACCGCGTCCACGAGCGGTAGCGCCCGAACAGGTTGTCGCCGGCGCGCAGGTGAATACCGACCGGCGATGAGCCGAGTGAGGGTGCGCGGGCCGCTGAGATGGCGTCGACGACGGTGGGGTGGAAGTCGACCTGGGCGAACTCGGCGGCGAATCCGTGCGGACCTTCGGCGACGGCATCCGGATTGTCGCGGATAGTCAGCGGCCGGTTGGACACCTGGAGGCCTTGCTCCGATGCGTCCAGCTGTTCGCGCAACGAGCCGAGATCCTCTGGCTGGCCCGACAGCCGCGGGAAGCCCTCCTTGGTCCCGGTGTGGTCGATCATGTGGGCGGCCACGAAGTCCGTGGTGAAGAACTCCTCGGGTGGGACGATCGCGTGGTGCGCGTCCTTGGCGAGGCCGGTCGGCCACGTGAAGCGGAAATCGATGCCGAGGAGGTCGGAGAGACGGATCGCGTTGAGTAGCGCATTCAGCCGCTCGCCGAGCCCGTCGCCCTGCCGAGACAGGATGACCTTCTGGACCGGGCTCGTGGGCTCACCGCGACCCAGTCTCGAGCGAATTTTCCTCAGCATGGCGACCACCCTACGATCCGTCCCAAGGGGCCGGAGCCACGCCTACCGGCGTGGTTGATGGGCGCGTCAGCCGCGTCGGTCGCGGACGACGCCGTCGTCGATGAGCTGCTGGAAGTGCTCGATCACGGTGGTCTCGGTCGGCCGGAACTCGACGCCGAGGTCGTCACGGGCCTGCCGGTTGTCGAACTTGAGGGGGTGCCCCATGTTCTCCGCCACGTACTTGCGGGTGAGACCTGCTGTCGGCGCGGCCAACCAGACGACGGCCTTCGGGAGCTCGTTGCGCGGAAAGGGGTAGCGACGGCCGAACTCGGCCGACAGTGCACGCCCCAGCTCGAGCATGGTCATCGAGCGGCTGACACAGATGTGCCGACCAGTAGCGCCCGGCGTGAATCCGGCCTTGACGTGGGCCTGAGCCACATCACGCACGTCGACGATGCCGAGCTCCAGCGGCGGAGCCCCGAACCGCATCGTCCCGTCGACGAGCTGCTTCATCGTCGAGAAGCTCGCCGAGTTGCTGGCCGTGGTGAGGGACGGGCCGAGGACGAAGCCCGGGTTGATGACCACCAGGTCCCACCGGTCCTGCGCCCCGGCGATCTCCCACGCGACGCGCTCGGCCTCGACCTTGGAGAAACTGTATGGCTGGTGCTCGAGGCTGCTGGTGGCGTTCCAGTCGTCCTCGGTCAACAGGTCGCCGCTGGACTGCTTGGGGTCGGAGGCGTCGCCGTAGATGCTGACCACGCTGGACGTGAGCACGACCCGCTTGACGCTGCTCACCCGGTTGGCGCAGTCGAGCGCGTTGCGGGTGCCGCGTACGGCCGGATCGACCAGGTCCTTCTGCGGGTCCTTGATGCCGGCGAGGACGAACGGCGACGCGGTGTGGAACACCAGCTCGCACCCGGTCATGGCCTCGTCGAACGCGCCGTCGTCGAGGAGGTCGGCCGCGAAGAGGGTCAGGGTGCCGGGCGAGTCCTTCGCCACCTGCTTGAGATGGCCGACCTTCGTGTCGTTGGACGGGTCGCGCACGGTGGCGTGGACGTCGATGCCGTCCTCGAGCAGGTACTTGACCAGCCAGGAGGCGATGTACCCGTTGCCTCCGGTGACCAGGACAGGTGCGGATCGATCGATGTTCATGGGGGGCTCCAGGGAGTTCGGCTCGATCCAAACTACTCTTCAGGCTCCCTCTCGCCCTCGGCGGTCGAGCTCGTCGGCCTCCGGCAGGGTCGGTGCCGAGCCGCCGAGACGCGTCGGCACCCAGTCCTCACCAGCAGGGTGCGGGCCGTAGGCGTCCTGGACGTCGAGGAGCATCGCCTGCATGGCGTCCCGCAAGCGGGCCGTGAGCTCGTCCGCTGTGCCGGTGGCAGATATCGGCTCTCCGATGGAGACCATCACCGGTGTCTTGGTGCGGCCGAGGTGCTTGGGACGTCCCTTCGTGGCGATGCGCTGGGCGCCCCAGACGATCGCCGGGACGATCGGTACGTCCGCCTCCAACGCCATCCGCGCAGCACCGGACTTGAACGTCTTCAGCTCGAAGCTCCGGCTGATCGTGGCCTCCGGATAGATGCCCACCACCTCGCCGCGACGCAGCTCGTCGACTGCCATGACGTAGGAGTCGTGACCGGCGGCCCGGTCGACCAGGATGACGCCGCACCCCCGCATCGCCCACCGGAGCACCCGGTTGCCGGACAGCTCGACCTTGCCCATGAAGCGCACTTGGCGCCGGTCGTGCCGGTAGGCCTCCAGGCCGACATAGATGAAGTCGACGTATGCGGTGTGGTTGATCGCCAGCACCGCCGGTCCCGCGGGTAGCCGGCGTGCACCGTGCCGCTCGACTCGGTGCCCTGTGACCAGGTTGAACAGCCGGACGACGGTGACCACCAGCCAGAACGTCACAGCTCGTCCAGAATCTCGAGCGTGCGGATCCACGCTCGGGTGGAGACGTCGATGAGCGCGAAGTGGTCTCCGTCGACCGCAGCCAGTCCGGCCCGCGCCCCAGCGGCACGGGCGGCCTTGACGTAGGTGCGCGACTGCTCGATCGGCACCTGCAGGTCGTCCTGCCCATGGACGCACCACACCGGCACGTCGAGCGGCACTCGTGCAAGCGGATCGGCGAGGTCGTACGTGCCGTCGACATCGCGGCCGAGGAACTCCTTCACTGCGCCTCGGCCGAGGTCCTGCTCGACGGCTCCGCGGAGGTCGAGCACGCCGGCCTGAGAGACCGCGGCGGTGACGGGGACGCGCGGCGTCGACCATCGGGAGTCGTCGAGCTTCGGGCGTCCGGCCGCCCAGACCGCCAGGTGGCCGCCGGCGGAGTGGCCGAGCGTGACGACCTGGGTGGTGTCGACGTCGTCGATGTCGGCAAGCTGGTCGATGCCTGCAGAGACGTCGTCGAACGTCGCAGGGAACCCGCCCCCGTTGCCGCCGCGTCGGTACTCCAGGTTGAGTGCAGTCCATCCGTGCCGCGCCAGCGACTCGGCCAGCGGACGGCCGAGCGAGAAGTCGAATGCGGCCCGCCAGAACCCGCCGTGCAGCACCACCACCACGCCGTGGCTGCGGCCGGCCGGGCGGTGCAGCTCGGCCTTCTGCTCGCGGTCGTCGCCGTAGGTCAGGAGCTCCACATCGCCCATCGTGGCACTGCGCGCGTCGGACGTGGGTCCGTCGTCGAACGAGCAGGCCGGGAGCATCGACGCGAGCGTCGCTCCTGCCCCAAGTCGCAGCAGCTGACGGCGGTCCACACCTCCAGCCAACCGGAGCGGGCGCGTCTTGTCAGGGCAAATCAGGCCGGATCCGGCCGGTAGGATCGGGTTCCGCCGAGGTCGAGGGAGGATGCGTGGACGTCCACGAGCTCGACGATCTTCTCCTGATCGGGTCCGCCGTCCTCATCGCGGCGGTCCTCGCCGTGCGCCTGTCCGTCACCGCCGGCCTGCCGTCGCTGCTGGCCTATCTCGGCCTCGGGCTCCTGCTCGGCAGCTCGGGCGCCGGCATCGACTTCGCCGATCCCGACCTCGCGCTGGCGCTCGGCTTCGCCGCCCTCGTGCTCATCCTGGCCGAGGGCGGACTCACGACGCCGTGGGACGACGTGCGCCCGTCGCTCGGCCTCGGGCTGGTCCTGGCCACGTTCGGGTCGGCCGTCAGCATCGTGGTCGTCTCCCTCGGCGCGCACTACCTGCTCGACCTGCGGTGGGAGCTCGCCGTGCTGCTCGCGGCCGTGCTCACACCCACTGACGCGGCCGCGGTGTTCTCGGTGCTCCGCACCGTGCCCCTGCGCAAGGCGGTCACCGGCACGCTGGAGGTCGAGTCCGGTCTCAACGACGCCCCGATCGTGGTGCTGGTCCTCGCCATCAGCGCCGGCACCATCGAGGCGGACGGGCCATGGGCGTTCGCCGCCCTGATCGTGTTCGAGCTGGTGGTCGGCGCCGCCGTCGGTCTCCTCGTCGGCTTCGGGGCCGCGCGACTCCTGCGCACCCTCGCCCTGCCGGCATCCGGCCTGTACCCACTGGTCGTCATCGCGTTCACGGTGCTGGCGTATGGAGCTGCCGCCGCCTTGCACGCCAGCGGCTTCGCGGCCGTCTACCTCGCCGCCCTGGTGCTCGGAAACACCGAGCTGCCGCACCGGCGGGCGACCCGCTCGTTCGTGGAGGGCATCGGCTGGTTGGCGCAGATCGGGCTGTTCGTGATGCTCGGCCTGCTGGCCAGCCCGGACACGTTCGAACGCTGGCACATGTGGACGGGCCTCGCGGCCGGAGCCCTCCTGACGTTCGTCGCCCGGCCGCTGTCGATCGTCACGAGTGCCGTCTGGTTCTCGCGGCCCTGGCGCGAGCAGGTGTTCCTCGGCTGGGCGGGCCTGCGAGGCGCGGTGCCGATCATCCTCGCCACCATCCCGCTCGCCGCCGACGTGAAGGGCGCTGACGACCTGTTCAACATCGTCTTCGTTGCGGTGATCGTCTACACGCTCATCCAGGCCGCCCCGCTCGGGCGCCTCGCCGGGTGGTGCGGCGTGCTGAGCGACGCCGCTCGCGACATCGAGGTGGAAGCCGCGCCGCTGGAACGGATCTCCGCCGACCTGCTGCAGGTGCGGGTGCCGCGTGGGTCGAAGCTGGCCGGCGTCGAAGTGGGGGAGCTGCGCTTGCCTGAAGGCGCCTCGGTGACGCTGGTGGTGCGCGACGGCAAGCCGTTCGTGCCGCACCGCACCACCCGGTTCAAGCAGGGCGACGACATCCTCGTGGTCGCCACTCGCACTGCGCGTGAGGGCGCGGAGAAACGACTCCGCGACGTCGGTCGGCACGGGCGCCTGGCCGGGTGGGGTCAGGACTGACCCCGACCTCGGTCAGGACACGTCGACGGTGGGGACGCACACGGTGATCGGGCGGTCGGACTCGATCTCGCTAGGAGCACCCTTGACCAGGTCTTTGTAGCCGTCGCCGACGATGACGGTGACTCCGTCGGAAATGTGAATGTCGGGTTCCGCGAACTCGACGCCGTCGAACTGCTCGGCGACGATCTTGACTCGTGGGTCGTCGCGGTCGTCGGTGAGGATGGCGACGGCGCCGGGCTTGACCTCGCTGGTGCTGTTGGCGACCGAGCCGGACAGGAAGCCGCGTCGTTGCAGGTTGATGGCGACCCGGTTGGCCAGCCCCGCCCGCTGGCTGGCGTTGTAGACGTTCACGGTCACGAGGTTGCTGGTGAGCTTGTCGCCCTTGTTGACCGTGCGGTTCTCGCAGGTCGGAGCCTCCTCGAACGTGTCGGCGCTCGCGGTGAGCAGCTTGATGCCGACGAACACCCCGAGGACAAGGACGATGATCGACGCGAAGACCGTCGAGCCGCGATGGGTGCGATTCATGCTCCGTCGCTCATCTCGTGGACGCGGGCGTGCAGCATGCCCCGCTGATGCAGCGCGGCGCGCAAGGCGCGGTGCAAGCCGTCCTCCAGGAAGAGCTCGCCGTTCCAGCTCACGACATGTGCGAAAAGATCGCCGAAGTAGGTGGAGTCGTCGTCGAGGAGGTGCTCGAGGTCGAGCTGGGTCTTCGTGGTCGTGAGGTCGCTGAGCCGCACCTGAGTGGGCGCGATCTCGGCCCAATCGCGCTGCACGAGCCCGTGGTCGGGGTACGGACGCCCGTCATTCACCCGCCGAAAGATCACCTGGTCAGTGTAGACAGGCGCTCGGGTGCCCATTCGTGGTTTCGATTCCCCCGCAAGCGCTAGCTAGTGGGGGAAAGGGAGACCATTAGCCTGAGCCCATGACCACCAACGATGACGCCGCGCTGGCAGCTGCGGAAGCGGAGAAGGCCGCAGCCGCAGCCGAGGAAGCCGCTGAGGCAGCGCGCAAGAGGGCCGATGAGCTCGCTCAGGCGGCCGCCGCGGCGCACCAACAGGAGGCCAACGCGGCGGTCGAGCCGGGGCCGGTCCCCGCGGGGCCGACCGAGAAGTCGGTGTCGTCGGACATCGTCGAAAAGGTCAAGGCGGGGTACGCGTTCGACGGCCCGGCCCTGGTGATCGGCGCGCTCGTCGACGGCGAGGCGGTCCCCGAGGCACAGGTGCGCATCCCGCTCGGCATGCTCAACCGCCACGGACTCGTGGCCGGAGCCACCGGCACCGGGAAGACGAAGACGCTGCAGGTGCTCGCCGAGCAGGTCGCAGCCCAAGGCGTCCCGGTGTTCGCTGCCGACATCAAGGGCGATCTGTCCGGCATCGCCTCACCCGGCGTCTCGAACGAGAAGCTCGCCGCGCGCAGCAAGAGCATCGGCCAGGACTGGCAGCCGGTCGCGACGCCAACTGAGTACTTCACTCTCGGCGGCCTCGGCACGGGCGTGCCGATCCGCGCGTCCGTCGACACGTTCGGGCCGCTGCTGCTCGCCAAGGTGCTCGGCCTCAACGAGACGCAGGAGTCGTCACTCAGCCTGGTGTTCCACTACGCCCGGGAGGCGAACCAGCCGCTCGTCGACCTTGGCGACCTCCGCTCCGTGCTCACCTACCTCACCGGTACCGGCAAGGACGAGCTGAAGAAGCTCGGCGGCTTGTCCGCCTCCACCGCGGGCGTCATCCTTCGCGAGCTCATCGCTTTCGCCGACGAGGGTGCCGACGTTTTCTTCGGCCGGCCCGAGATCGTGACGTCGGACTTCCTCCGCACCACCTCCGACGGCAAGGGCATCGTGTCGCTGCTGGAGGTGCCCAGCGTCCAGGACAAGCCGGCGCTGTTCTCGACGTTCCTGATGTACCTGCTCAGCCAGCTGTTCCGCGAGCTCCCCGAGGTCGGCGACACCGACAAGCCGAAGCTGGTGTTCTTCTTCGACGAGGCGCACCTGCTGTTCAAGGACGCGTCCAAGGACTTCCTCGAGCAGGTCGCGCAGACCGTCCGGCTCATTCGGTCCAAGGGCGTCGGCATCTTCTTCGTCACCCAGACGCCGAAGGATGTGCCCAGCGACGTGCTGGCGCAGCTCGGCTCGCGCGTGCAGCACCAGCTGCGCGCCCACACGCCGGACGCGGCGAAGGCGCTCAAGGCCACCGTGTCCACGTACCCGAACTCCGACTACGACCTTGCCGAGGTGCTCACCCAGCTGTCGATCGGCGAGGCCATCGTCACGGTGATGAACGAGAAGGGCGCGCCGTCGCCGGTGGCCTGGACCCGCGTGCGTGCACCGCAGGGCTCGATGGACCCGACGCCGGCTGAGACCATCAAGGCGACGGTCGACGCCTCGCCCTTGCTCGCCAAGTACGGCACGACAGTCAACCCGGAGTCGGCCACCGAGATCATCGACGCCAAGGAGTCTGCCGCCGCGGCCGAGGTCAAGAAGCGCGAGGACGACGACCGATGGGCGGAAGAGATCAAGCGCCAGTCCCGGCGACCGAGGACGCGTACGTCGACCTCCACATCGACCTCGCGTCGGCAGTCGCCGATCGAGAAGGCTGCCGGCGAGGCCGGCCGAACGCTGGCCCGCGAGTTCATCAAGAACCTGTTCCGCCGCCGCCGCTGATCCGATGGGAGTATCCATGGCCGATTCACGAAGCGTGACGCCGCTGCAGGTCTTCTGGGCCGCACTAGCGCTGATCGGTCTGGTTGCGGTCGGTCTCGCCTCAGCTCACGTCGAGGGAGGCACGTTCCTCGATGACATCTTCGCGAACCCCGCGACGACCACGGTCACGCTCGACCTGCTCGTCCTGGGCATCGCCGTCGTCGTGTTCCTGGTCGTCGAGGCGTCCCGACTCGGCATGCGTCGGCCGTGGCTCTGGGCGATCCTTGCCGTGCTGCTCCCGGGGGCGTTCCTGGTTCCGCTGTTCTTCGTGCTCAGGGAGCGTCGGCTTCAGAGCGAAAGGTAGGGCCTCGCAGGGCTGGGTCGCATGGCTTGGGTGCTGCTCGGCGAGCTTGGCGACTCGCCAGCGGAGGCAAGCCTCCGCCGGCTCAATCCGCGTATTGACCAGCGTGGCTGGCGAGGGACTGGGCGTAGCCCGGCTCCTCGCCTTTCGGCGGAGGATAGGGGACTCCGTCGCAAGCTCCTCCCCGAATCCGCTGGGCTCGATGACGCACCATGCGGGCCCAGCAAGGAGCGCTGGACCCGCACGGCACGTCGGCGGAGGATAGGGGACTCCGTCGCAAGCTCCTCCCCGAATCCGCTGTGCTCGATGACGCACCATGCGGGCCCAGCAAAGAGCGCTGGACCCGCACGGCACGTCGGCGGAGGATAGGGGACTCCGTCGCAAGCTCCTCCCCGAATCCGCTGTGCTCGATGACGCACCATGCGGGCCCAGCAAAGAGCGCTGGACCCGCATGGCACGTCGGCGGAGGATAGGGGACTCCGTCGCAAGCTCCTCCCCGAATCCGCTGTGCTCGATGACGCACCATGCGGGCCCAGCAAAGAGCGCTGGACCCGCACGGCACGTCGGCGGAGGATAGGGGACTCCGTCGCAAGCTCCTCCCCGAATCCGCTGTGCTCGATGACGCACCATGCGGGCCCAGCAAAGAGCGCTGGACCCGCATGGCACGTCGGCGGAGGATAGGGGATTCGAACCCCTGAGAGCTTTCACTCAACCCGCTTTCCAAGCGAGCGCACTAGGCCACTATGCGAATCCTCCGCGGATGAGGTTACCGGCCGCTCCCGGCCTGGGACGCACCGGGACAACTCCGTATAGTTGGGCTCAGCCCCTCGCGCGGCGACACATCACCCAACTCCCCCAGGGCCGGAAGGCAGCAAGGGTCAGTGACCTCTGTCGGGTGCGCGAGGGGTCCTTTTTTGCCCTACGGCAGCGGGTTCAGCACCGTGTGGTCGCCGAGCGAGTCCGCCAGGGTGCGGAGGTGCTCCTCACCGTCGCCGAGCCAGTGGTCGATCGCGGTCAGGCGGCTCATGTAGTGGCCGACGGAGTACTCGGCCGTCATGCCGATGCCGCCGTGCAGCTGGATGGCCTCCTCGCCGATGTGGCGTCCGGCCGTCGAGACCTGCAGCTTCGCGCGCGCCGCAGCTTCTCGCGCGCGGCTCGGTTCGTCGGCGAGCACGAGGGTCGCCCACATCACCGTGCTGCGGACCAGCTCCAGCGAGACGTACAGGTCGGCCGCCCGGAAGGTGAGCGCTTGGAACGTGCTGAGGGTGACGCCGAACTGCTTGCGCGTCTTGAGGTACTCCACCGTGAGCTTCAGCGCGGTGTCCATGGCGCCGAGGGCCTCGTGGCAGTACGCGACCTGGGCGCGCGCGACGACGTCGTCGACGAGCGACGACTGGTCGGAGGACACGTCGCCCAGCGGCGTCGCGGGAGTGTTGTCGAGCTCGACGTGCGCGCCTCGGCCACCCTCGAACGTGCGATAGCCATTGCGAGTCAGGCCGGTCGCGTCGCCCTCGACGAGGAACAGCCCCGTGCCGGCGTCGGTCGCGGCGCTCACCACGAGTGCGTCGGCCCGGGCACCGTGCAGGACCGGCTCCTTGATGCCCGAAAGCGTCCACGCGTCCCCATCCTGCTGGGCGGTGACCCCTCCGCCGGTCAGGTCCCAGCGTGATCCGGGCTCGGCGAGCGCGGCGCCCAGCACGAGCTGGCCTCCGACGATGCGGCCGAGCACGTCCGAACGCTGCTCGTCGGTGCCGGCGGCGGCGACGAGGCCACCGGCCAGCACGACGACCTCGACGAAGGGCTCCGGCGCGATGACGCGGCCCATCTCCTCAGCGACGATGGAGACTTCCACGGGTCCGGCTCCCATGCCACCGTCGGCCTCCGCGAACGGGAGACCGAGGGCGCCCATCTCCGCGAGCCGTGACCACGTCGTCTCGCTGAAGCCGGGGTCGTCGTTGACGACCTCGCGGCGGGTCTCGGACGATTCGTACGCCTTGCCCAGCAGGCCACGCACCGCATCGCGCAGGGCTTCCTGCTCGGCGTCGAGTGTGAAGTCCATGGTCTACCTCAGTCCCAGGATCATGCCGGCGATGATCTGACGTTGTACCTCGTTGGAGCCGCCGTAGATCGTGGCCTTGCGAAGATTGAGGTACTTCGGGCCGGCCACTCGCACCCAGTCGGGGATCTCGCTGTCGTCGCCGGCGCCCGAGGCCAACGAGAGCGGGCCGCCGAGGTCGACGAACAGTAAGGTGACGTCCTGCTGCAGCTCGGAGCCGCGCAGCTTGAGCACCGACGATGCGGGATGCGCTTTGCCATCGGACGAGTGGGCGACCACGCGCAAGGCTGTGAGCTCGAGGGCCAGCAGCTCGTTCTCCAGCTCGGCGATGCGAGCAGCGATCAGGGGGTCGTCGAGCAGTGAGGAGCCTCCCGGACCAGCCGTTTCGGCGCGCATCTTGGCGGCCGCGACCAGACGCTTGATGGTGCCGACTGGCGCCACCCCAACGCGCTCGTTGCCAAGCAGGAACTTGGCGTAGTCCCAGCCCTTGTTCTCCTCGCCGACCAGGTTCTCGGCCGGGACGCGGACGTCCTCGAAGAACACCTCGTTCACCTCGTGGCCGCCGTCGATCAGCTCGATCGGGCGGACCGTGACGCCGGGTGACGTCATGTCGATGAGCAGCATCGAGATGCCGGCCTGCTTCTTCACCTCGGGGTCGGTGCGGACAAGCGTGAAGATCCAGTCGCCGTACTGACCGAGGGTCGTCCAGGTCTTCTGGCCGTTGACGATGTACTCCTCACCGTCGCGGACCGCGGTCGTGCGCAGCGAGGCGAGGTCGGACCCGGCATCGGGCTCGGAGAAGCCCTGCGACCACCAGATGTCGAGGTTGGCCGTGGCCGGCAGGAACCGCTCCTTCATCTCCTGCGAGCCGAAGGCTGCGATGACCGGGCCGATCATGCCGGCGTTGAACGCGAGCGGCGGCGGCACGCAGGCGAGCTGCATCTCGACGCTCCAGATGTGGCGGCGCAGCGGGCTCCAGTCCTGCCCGCCCCACTCGACCGGCCAACCCGGCACGGCGAGGCCGGCGGCGTTCATCGTCTGCATCGACCGGACCATCTGGTCCTTGCTGAGCTCGCGTCGCGCGGACAGGGTGTCGCGGATGTCTTGGGGGACCTTCGTGGTGAAGAAGTCGTGCATCTCCGCGCGGAAGGCGACGTCCTCGTCAGTCAGGTGCAGTCTCATGGGGGCAGCTCCTTGCCGATGATCCGTGCTGGGTCATTGATACCACCCAGATTCGCGCTGCCAGACGTCAGTCGTGGTGCTGGAGCTTGAGTGGCGCCAGGGTGCCAAGCGACTCGGCGACGACCACGGCGTCGTCTCCGTGCTCGAGCCGGAACTCGGTCGGCGGGTTCACGTGCGCGACCCCGTCACGGTTGACCCCCAGCAGCGTGGCGCTGTGATCGCTGCGGAGCCGCGCCGACAGCTCGTCGAGGGACAGGCCGATGCACTCAGCGGGGATCGCGACGCGATAGAGCTCCGACCCCTTGCCGCCGGACACGATGTCGGTGACGATCTCCGCGAGTCCGGGGTAGAGCGATGAGCGGGCCAGCAACCGTGAGGCGATGCGAGAGGTCACGACGACCTCGTCCGCCTTCGCACGGTGGAAGTGGTCGACATGGGCCGGGTTGTTCACCTCGACGACCGTGCGGACGTCCGGGGCGATGGCCTCGATGGCCATGCAGGTGAGGATGGACCGCATGTCCGCATCGTTGCTGGCGTCGGCCGGGCAGACGATCGCCGCCATGGCCTCCTCGATCCCCCCGCGCCGCAGGTCCTCAGCGTCGGTGATGTCGCCGTTGACGAAGTAGACGCCCCGACCTGCAGGGTTCTTGTCCGTGTTGTGGATGACGACGATCTTGGTCGTGTACTCATCCGTCGCGAGCTCGGCGATGAGCTCACGCGCGGTCGAGTTCCAGCCGCAGACGACGATGTGGTCGCGATATCCCGCTGCACCCATGCCTTGGCCCTCCTTGAGGAGAAAGTCGATCAGGAATCCGACGAGAGCGCCGGTGATGGAGGCGACGATGGCGACGCCGAACAGCACGAGAAGCCAGCTGATGATGAAGCCGGCCGGCGTCTTGACGTAGGACGCGTCGCCGGAGCCCATCACCGTCGTGACGGCCCAGTAGAAAGTGGTGCCGACCTTGGCGAAGAAGCCGCCGATGCTGTCGCGCGGGCCCTCGGCCGCGGCGACGAGCAGGGAGGCGACCACGACGATGCCGCCCAGGCCGAACAGGAGCCGGAGGAAGAACGTGCTGTCTACGCCGCCGGTGATGCGCTTGAAGTGGAACCCCAGACGGGCGAACAAGGGCACGGCGACCAGAACCCCGATGCGTCCAGCCAGCCGTCGCTTCATGGTCCTCCTGCGACGGCGACCGCGCCGCCGTCGGGGTGATCATTCCACCGGTCCGCCCCTCACCGCAGCGATTTCGGCAGGTCAGGACTCTTTGGATCGGCGGGGGCGTCGACGGTGCCGGATGCGGATCGGTCCGACGAGGCGTGGACCCGAGAGCCGGCGTTCGAGACGACGGGCCTCGCGCTGCAACGGCTGGGCGATGTACTCGCCGAGGATCACCCCGGACGACAGCGAGATGGCGACCGCGGCCGCCGTGATCATCGCGATGATGCCGCGGAAGTCGTCGGCGGCGAGCAGCGACAACGACTGGTAGATGGAGAGGCCCGGCAGCAGCGGGACGATGCTCGAGACGACGATGACCAGCGGTGGTACATGTCCGCGTCCGGCCACCGTGTAGCTGACCAGCCCGATCAGCACGGCGGCGACGCCGGCCGCCGCCGCTCGTCCCACGTGGTTCTCGGTCAGCGCGAACGACAACCCACCGCCGAGCCCGCCGATCACGGCGATCGGCGCGAGGATCCGCGGCGGGGAGTAGGCGGAGAAGGCGAATCCCGCGGCCGTGACGGCCGAGCCGATGAGCACACCCGGAAGATCGGAGAAGCCGGCGAGGTCGGAGTCCAGCAACACGTCGACGCCCATGAAGCGGCCGATGCTGAGCCCACCGCTGACGCCGACGATGATGCCGACGGTCGCGAACATCACTTCGAGGATGCGGGCGTTCGCGGTGACGTAGAAGCCGGTGAGCGCGTCCTGGAAGGCCCCGATGAACCCGACGCCGGCGAGCAACATGATGATGCTCGCGGTCACCGCGAGCGAGGGGTTGATGGGGATGTCGGTGGCCGCGACGCCGATCGCGAACAGGGTGGCCAGCAGGCCGCCGAGCGCCTGCGAGTAGAAGAACGGCAGGCGCAGCCGCGCCAGCTTCCGCTGCATCACCTCGATCGCGCTTCCGGAGATACCCGCAACGAGCAGCACGATCCAGTCGCCGCCGAGCAGCAGGGCGACGCCGATGGCCGTGACGCCCCAGCCGAGGGTGATCGCCCATCGCGGGGTGGGGTGGCCCGACGAGGAGAGCTGCAGGACCTTGGCCGCGGCCTCGTCGCGGTCGATGTCACCGTCGAGGAGATCCGCCACGAGGTGGTCGACCTCGGTGAGGTCGGCGTAGTCGTTCTCGCGGTCCGGCACCTGGCGCCGCATCGTGATGACGGGATCGTCGATCGCGGCCTGGTGGCTCAGCGTCAGGGTCGTGAACGTGACGTCGATGAGGGCGTTGCGCAGCCCGAGGTACTGCGTGATCGACGACATCGTGGCCACGACGTCGGCGGCGCCGGCACCGTTCGACAGCAGCATCTCGCCCACGCGCAGGGCGAGGTCGAGCGACCGCTGGATGTCCTTCGTCTCGTCCACGTGCCCATTCTGGGGCCGCGGTCAACCCACCCGTATTCTGACCGGCATGGCCGGATGGCAGCCCGACGTCATGGGCGACGGATATGAGCAGCAGGTTCTGGAGCTGGGCGAGGACCCCGACGGCGAAGGTCAGATCGTCGGCACCCTCGTCCGGCGGGAGCCACCGTCGAATCCCATCGGAGCCGTCCTGTACGTGCACGGATTCACCGACTACTTCCACCACCTTGAGCTCGCGGACTTCTACACCGAGCGCGGATTCGCCTTCTTTGCGCTTGACCTGCGCAAATGCGGACGGTCTCGCCGGCCTGGCCAGACACCGCACTACGTGTCCGACCTTGCCTTTTACGACGAGGAGCTCAGCCGAGCCTTCGCCGCGGTCCGTCACGAGACCGGCGACGCCCCGGTGCTCCTCTCCGGGCACTCCACCGGTGGGCTCGTGCTCCCGCTCTGGCTCGACCGTCTCAACGCCGGGACTGGCGGTGCCGTGGGTGCGGGCATCAGTGGGCTGGTGCTGAACAGCCCGTGGTTCGACCTCGCGGGCAAGCCGCGGATGCGGAGCTGGGGCACGCAGGTGATCCGCTTGATGGCGAAGATCCGTCCGTTCAGGCGCATCAACCTTCCGCAGACCAGCGCCTACGGCAGCAGCCTGCATGCCAGCGCACAAGGCGTCTGGGACTACGACCTCGAGTGGAAGCCACTCACGGGGTTCCCGATCACGTTCGGCTGGCTCAACGCCATCCGACGGGGACACGCCCGACTGCACCGTGGACTCGACGTCGGCGTGCCGTCATTGGTGCTGCGGTCGGCCCGTAGTCGCGCGGCCGCGACCTGGTCGCCCGAGGTCGACGAGGTCGACGTCGTGCTCGACACCCGTCAGATCGCCCGCTGGGCCGGATGTCTCGGCAGCGAGGTCACTGCCGTGCCGATCACCGGGGCCCGCCACGACGTCTTCTTGTCCAGCGACGAGCCGCGTGCCGAGGTGTATCGCGTGCTCGACCGCTGGCTGCACGACCACGATCTCGTGGCCGTCTAGCCCGCCCGTTCCTCGCGCAGCCTGACGACGGACCACAGCGCGAAGGCGAACAGCAGCAGGCCGCAGATGATGTCGGCGATGACGTGGGTCTGACGCCACCAGACCATGTCGGTAGCTCCGGGCACGGCGTAGTGGCCGAACCCGACGAGACCACTGCCTGAGTAGACCGCGATGGCGATGGCCGCGGCGGTGATCCGGCCGCGCGCGAAAAGCCACAGCCCGACTGCACCGAACGCGGTGAAGACGAACCAGGCGCCGCCGATCACCGTGGCGGACGGGTTCGGCAGGGCACTGCCCGGTTGAACCTGCGGGTAGTCGGCGTAATTGACCGTGTTGTCGATGTAGTGGACGACGGAGACGGCGAACGCCACCGCCATCAGGACGAGCAGGGGCCGCAGGACGTCCTCGCGGCGGACGGGGGTGGTCATCAGGCCAGCGACGGCGCGGTCCAGTCGGGCGCGACCTCGAAGTGGGAGACGGTGGCCTCGCGGTCGACGAGGAACTCGTCATCCTCCGGGTAGTACTTCGCCAGCTCGATGTCGTCGCCGGCGAAGGCCCGGATGTCGTCGAGGTCGCCCCACCAGCTGAGGGTGATCAGCTCGGTGCGGCCGTCGCCGAGGTCGCGCGTGAGCAGTTGGGCGCCCTGGTTGCCCGGCGTGGCGCGATACTCGGTCATCCCGGTTCGCTCCACGATGTCGACGTACTCGTCGATCCGGTCGGTGTGCACCCATCCCCGCCACATCCGCGCGATCATGCGACCGACCGTAGTGCGGCAGGTGCCGGCGGGCAACGTACCCCTCGTCGGGTGTCCGGCAACGTCGTTAGGCTGCACACGTGGATGCACCCCTTGCCCTCTACCGCCGTTATCGGCCGGAGACCTTCGCCGAGGTCATCGGGCAGGACCACGTCACCGAACCCCTCCGTCACGCGCTGGCCGCCAACCGGGTGCACCACGCGTACCTGTTCTCTGGCCCGCGCGGATGCGGCAAGACCACCAGCGCCCGTATCCTCGCCCGCGCGCTCAACTGCGAGAAGGCGCCGGTCGCCGAGCCGTGCGGCGAGTGCCAGAGCTGTCGCGACCTTGCCCGTGGAGGCCCGGGCAGCCTCGACGTCATCGAGATTGACGCGGCCAGCCACGGAGGCGTCGACGATGCCCGTGACCTGCGCGAACGGGCCTTCTTCGCCCCGGTCAGCAGCCGCCACAAGGTCTACATCATCGACGAGGCGCACATGGTGTCGTCGCAGGGCTTCAACGCGCTGCTGAAGCTCGTCGAAGAGCCGCCGCCGCACCTGAAGTTCATCTTCGCCACCACCGAGCCCGACAAGGTCATCGGCACCATCCGCTCGCGCACGCATCACTACCCGTTCCGCCTCGTGCCGCCCAAGCTGCTCGGCGACTACCTGCTCACGCTCTGCAAAGCCGAGGGCGTCACGCTCGAGCCCAACGCCCTGCCGCTCGTCGTCCGTGCCGGAGCCGGGTCGGTGCGCGACACCCTCAGCGTCCTCGACCAGCTGCTCGGCGGCGCCGGCCCCGAAGGGGTCACGTACGACCTCGCCGTCCAGCTGCTCGGCTACACGCCCGACTCCCTGCTCGACGAGGCCATCGACGCGTTCGCGGCCGACGACGGGGGCACCGTCTTCGGTGTCGTCGACAAGGTCATCGAGTCCGGCCAGGACCCGCGCCGCTTTGCCGAGGACCTGCTCCAGCGCCTGCGCGACCTCGTCATCGTGGCCGCCGTGCCCGACGCGTTGACCACCGGCCTGCTCGAGGTGCCCGGCGACCGTGCCGAGCGCCTACGCAGCCAGGCCACGGGGTTCGGCCCGTCCGAGCTGACCCGCGCGGCCGAGGTCGTCAACACGGCGCTCGTCGACTTCCGCGGCGCCACCGCGCCGCGTCTCCTGCTCGAGCTGATGTGTGCTCGCATCCTGGTGCCTGGAGCCGATCACACCTCGCTCGGCTTCTCCGCCCGCCTCGACCGCCTCGAGCGCCGCCTCAGCATCGAGTCACCCCAGGCCGCCGAGCCGGCGCCGAAGGCCGAACCCGTGCCGAAGCGCGAGGCCGCACCAAAGCCCGAGCACGAGCCGGACGCCGTGCCTGAACCGGTCGTCGAGCCCGAGCCGGAGGCGGTCGTCGAGCCCGTCGAACCGGCCGAGACCGTCGAGTCGGAGCCCGAGCTCGGGCCAGAGCCAGAACCAGAGCTGGTGTCGACGTCGGAGTCGACCGAGACCACGCAGATCCCGGGCAGTCTCGGTATCGCCGACGTCCGGCGCCTGTGGCCCGGGGTGCTCGATCGGGTCAAGGAACTGAAGCGGTTCACCTGGGTCATGCTCAGCCAGAACGCCCAGGTCATCTCGCTGGAGAACGACACGCTCACCCTCGCCCTGGTCAACGCCGGCGCCCGCGATTCCTTCGTCAGCAGCCGTTCGCACGAGGTCGTGCAGAAGGCGCTGCACGACGTCCTCGGAGTCACGTGGCGCATCGACCAGATCGTCGACCCCACTGCCGACCCGGCCCGCAACGAGGCGTCGGACGACGCCGCATCTCCGGATGCCAAGGCACCGGAGCGCGGCGTCAGGTCACCGGAGGCCGTCCGCGACGTCATGCGCGACCCCCAGAACGGTGCCGTCGCCACCTCGGATCCCGACGCCGACGCCCACCCGGACGACCCGGTCGTCGATGCCGACGGCCCCGAGCAGCTCCTGTCGCGCGAGCTGGGAGCGCAGGTCATTGACGACCAATCTGGCGACTGACGTCCGTCGGATCCGCCTCGACATCGGGCTCGAACCGGTCGAGGTCCTGCGCCGCTTTCGCGGTCGCGAGCGCGTCGTCGCCCTCATCGGCGACTGGCACCACGGCGAGGCGCTGATCGCCTTCGACCCGGTCCGGATCCTCGACGGACACCCGTTCGACGATGTCGACCTCCCGGCCGTCACGCAGAGCGGCGTGTTCGGCGGGGGATGGATCGGCTCGTGGGGCTACCAGCTGGGCCATCTTGTCGAGGACCTGCCGCCGCCGGCGAACCGGCCGGTGCCGCAGCCGTACACCCGGGTCGCGTTCTACGACCGGGTGCTCCGTCTCACCGACGGTGTGTGGTGGCTCGAGACGCTGGGTCGCACCGACGATGCCGACATCCTCGACGCCCTCGCCGAACCCGACGAACCGGAGGAGTTCACGGTCGGCACCTTCACGATGACGCCGTCGCCGGGTGAACACTGCCAGTCCGTTGCCCGCGCGCTCGATCACATCCGGGCTGGCGACATCTTCCAGGTCAATCTGTGCGCCCGGCTCGAGGCGCCGTTCGAGGGCGATCCGCTCGACCTGTTCTGCGCCGGCGTCGAGGCGCTGGCCCCCGCGTACGCCGCGTTCGTCGACGCCCCGGAGGGCGCGGTCGCGAGCTTCTCGCCGGAGCTGTTCCTGCGGCGCACCGGCGACGAGGTCCTCACCTCGCCGATCAAGGGCACCGCGCCGCTCCAATCGGACCCGGACGAGCTCACCGCATCGGCCAAGGACCGCGCCGAGAACGTGATGATTGTCGACCTGATGCGCAACGACCTCGGCCGCGTCTGCACACCAGGCAGTGTGCGCGTGCCTGCGCTCGTCCGGGCCGAGCGGCACGCCGTCTGGCACCTGGTCTCCGATGTGGTGGGGCACCTCGGGCCCGACGTCACCGACTCGGCCCTCCTGCACGCCACGTTCCCGCCCGGTTCCGTCACCGGAGCTCCCAAGGTGCGGGCGATGGAGATCGCCGCCGAGCTCGAGCCCACCGCGCGCGAGGCGTACACCGGTGCGATCGGGCACGTCAGCGCGGCCGCGGGGCTCGAGCTCAACGTCGCGATCCGCACGTTCGAGATCTCCGGCGGGTGGATCTGGCTCGGCGTCGGCGGCGGCATCGTCGCCGACTCGACGCCGGACGGAGAGCTGGCCGAGTGCTTCGTCAAGGCACGCCCGCTGATCGAGGCCGTCGGCGGGCGGCTCGAGCTGGAGGCTGAGGCTCCATCGGTCTTGACGACCGTGCCGCCGGCCCTCGAGCTCATCGAACGGGCCCATGCCGCGGTCGACGTGTCGCTGGGCATCTTCGACACCGTGCTGGTCACCGATGGCATGGCGAGCAATGTGGAAGCCCACGTCGCACGGCTCGACTCCTCCGTGCGTGCCGTCTACGGCCAGACCATCCGGGCCGGTCTGGAGGAGGCGGTGCATCGCAAAGCCGTGGGTTTGAGCGGTCGGCAACGGTTGCGGATCGACGCGGTGCCCTTGGGTGACGATGTGCTGGTCCGCATGACCGCGCGTCCGATTCTGGACGATGTCGATGCCTGGGCGCTCGTGCCACGCGTCATCGCCGGGGGACTCGGCCCGCACAAGTGGACCGATCGCCGCGCTCTCGACCACGAACCGCGGGCCGACATCGATCTGCTGGTGCTCGACGACGACGGCAGTGTTCTGGAGACCGGCCGGGCGAACGTCTTCCTCGTCCACGACGACGGTGTGCACACGCCGCCGCTCGACGGCCGGATCCTCCCCGGCACCGGCCGGGCTCGGGTGATCGACCAGTTGCTGCAAGCTGGCATCCCGGTCATCCAGCGGCGGCTCACCACGGACGACGTCGCCAAGGCCTCGGAGGTGTTCGTCAGCAATGCGCTGCGTGGCGTCGTGCCGATCTTGTCTGTCGAGGGTGTCGGCTCATGGCCGGCCGGGCCCGTTGCCGCTTCGCTGCGCGCCGAGCGGGGCAGCGCGTCGGCGTCCCTCGACGACGCCGACTCGCCGCTCCGCGGGGTCGGGCACGCCCGGGTGCTGTTCGTCGACAACTACGACTCGTTCGTCTACAACCTCGTGCAGTACGTGCGTGAGCTCGGCGCAAGCGCGGAGGTGGTGCGCAACGACGCCGTCACCGTCGACGAGCTGGTCGACGCCCGGGAGCGGGGCGACCTGACGCACGTCATCATCTCGCCGGGGCCGGGCACGCCCGCGGATGCGGGCATCAGCATCGACGTGGTCCGGCGGCTCGGCCCCATCACCCCGACCCTTGGTGTCTGCCTCGGGCACCAGGCGATCGGGGAGGCATACGGAGCCGAAATCGTCCGTGCTCCCGAGATCGTGCACGGCAAGCCGTCGCTCGTCCACCACGACGGACACGGTGTCTACTCAGGCCTGCCGTCGCCGCTGGTGTGCGCCCGGTATCACTCCCTGGTCGTCGACCCCGACACCGTGCCTCCGACGCTCGACATCACCGCTCGCACCGCATCCGGCGTGGTCATGGGCCTGCGTCACCGCTCGCACCCGGTGGAGGGCGTACAGATGCATCCGGAGTCGATACTCACCGCCCATGGCCACGACATGTTGGCCCGTTTTCTGGGCGGCGACGACTAGGCTGACCGGGTGTACGACAGCGTGATCCAGGACCTCATCGACGAGCTCGGGCGACTGCCCGGGATCGGTCCGAAGAGCGCCCAGCGCATCGCGTTCCACCTGCTCGACGCCGATGCCGATGACGTCAAGCGCTTCGCCGCCGTGCTCACCGAGGTCAAGGCCAAGGTCCACTTCTGCAGCACCTGCGGCAACGTCACCGTCGACACTGAGTGCCGCATCTGCGCCGACCCGCGCCGCGACGCCACCGTCATCTGCGTGGTCGAGGAGAGCAAGGACGTCATTGCCATCGAGCGCACCCGTGAGTTCCGCGGCCGCTACCATGTGCTCGGCGGGGCGATCTCGCCGATTGCCGGCATCGGGCCCGACCAGCTCCGCATCAAGGAGCTGCTGCAGCGGCTGAACGACGGCTCGGTCACCGAGGTCATCATCGCCACCGACCCGAATCTCGAGGGTGAGGCGACCGCCACCTATCTCATTCGCATGCTGTCCACGCTCGGGCTGCGGGTCTCCAAGCTGGCTAGCGGGCTTCCGGTCGGCGGCGACCTCGAGTACGCCGACGAGCTCACGCTCGGCCGCGCCTTCGAGGGGCGCACCGCGATCAGCGCGGGCTAGGACTGTTGGGGCAGCGGCGGTAGCTCGCCGGTGTCACCGGGCTTGAGCGCGTCGAACATCAGCGCGATGTACCGCGCGCGGCCCTGGGCGTCCAGGCTCGGGGTCGAGAGGCCCATGACGAGCATGCCGAGGATGTGCGGCACATCCTCGATCCCGATGTCCGTGCGGATGTCGCCCTGTGCCTGGGTTCCTTCGAGCAGCACGGCGAACAGGTCGAGGTTGTCGTCGATCAGCTCGGCGTTCAGCTCGGCAAGGTTCGACGTCGGGGCAGAGCTCAACAGTTCGATGACCTTCACCGACACGTCGATGAAGGCGTCGCGAAACGCCGGCAAGACGGACTCAGGCGACATTTGCGGAAGGATCTCGTCGTCGAAGATCGCGTGGTACACGGCCCGGACCAAGGTCTCGCGATTGGGGAAGTGGCGGTAAAGCGTCGCGACGCCGACGCCGGCGGTCGCGGCGATCTCCTCCAACGACGGGGATTTTCCTGCCACGAAAGCAGCGCGCGCCGCAGTGACGATTCGTTGCGCGTTGGAGCGAGCGTCGATGCGTTGCGCGCGAGGCCGCTCGGGGGGTTGTTTCCCGGCCACGGCCTAAGCATCCCACTGCTGAGGCTCAGGTTGACGTCGCGGCCATCCTTGACGGGACGGGAGCCTTGCGCGGGGACCCGGCGATGGGCCACCGTGACATCCATGACCTCAACTGCGGACGAAGCGCCAGACTTCAGCGACCTCAAGGCCGTCTTCATCAACTGCACGCTCAAGAGATCGCCGGAACCGAGCCACACCGACGGCCTGGTGACGAAGAGTGCCGACATCATGACGAGCCACGGCGTCGGCGTGACCACCTACCGCGCGATCGACGAGGACATCGCCACCGGCGTCTACCCGGACATGACCGAGCACGGCTGGGAGTCCGACGCCTGGCCCGGCATCCTCGAGCAGGTCATGGCGGCGAACATCCTCGTGCTCGCCGGCCCGATCTGGCTCGGCGACAACAGCAGCATCATGAAACAGGTCATCGAGCGGCTGTACTCGGCATCGAGCGAGCTCAACGAGTTCGGGCAGTACGAGTTCTACGGACGCGTGGGCGGCTGCCTCATCACCGGCAACGAGGACGGCATCAAGCACTGCGCCATGAACATCCTCTACACGATGCAGCACGTCGGATTCACCATCCCGCCGCAGGCCGACGCCGGCTGGATCGGCGCGGTCGGCCCAGGACCCTCCTACCTCGACCCGGGATCAGGCGGGCCGGAGAGCGACTTCACCAATCGGAACACGACCTTCATGACCTACAACCTGATGCACCTGGCGTCGATCCTCCGCGCCGCCGGTGGCATTCCGGCCTACGGCAACCAGCGCACGGTCTGGGACCAAGGCGTGCACGACTACACGCACAATCCGGAGTACCGCTAGACGAGCGACTCCTCAACCGCGTGATCCGGTTCCCTGGGTGGGACGTCGGAACCACGGTCAAGTGAGCTCGGCCACCAGATCTTGCTGCCCAGGTCGAGGTTGAGAGCCGTCACCAGCACCGACCGGACGATCATCGTGTCGAGCAGGACGCCCAGGGCAACCGCGACACCGAGCTCGGCGAGGAACACCAACGGGACTGAGCCGAGCACGAGGAACGTCGCCGCCAGCACCAGCCCGGCGGACGTGATCACGCCGCCGGTCGACGACAAGGCGATCAGTGAACCGCGGCGCGTATCGAAGTTCTGGGTCTCCTCCCGGACGCGGGTCATCAGGAAGATGTTGTAGTCGATACCCAGGGCCACGAGGAAGACGAACGCGAACAGCGGGAAACCTGGATCGGTGCCGGCGAAGCCGAAGACGTATTGGAACAGCATCGCCGAGATGCCCAGGGCAGCGCCGAAGGACAGCACGACCGTGCCGATCAGCAGCAGGGGTGAGACCAACGCACGCAGCAGCAGCATCAGAATCACAAACACCACGACGAGGACGATCGGGATGATGACCTTGTCGTCTCGGATCGAGGCCGTCTTGGTGTCCAGGTAGAACGCTGACCCACCGCCCACGAGAGCATCGGCGCCGGAGACGCCGTGAGCGGCCGCGCGAGAGGCCTTGACGGTGTCGAAGGCCGCGCTCGAGGCGATGTCGTGGGAGATGGTGGCCTCGAAGTAGCTGCGACCGCCGCCGATGGCCCGGACGGCACCCGGTGGTTCGAGCCCTTCGGTACCAGCGATGGCGTCCTCGACCTGGTTGATGTGGTCGGTGTTCGCGACCACCTGGACGGTGTTGGAATTGTCGGCCAGGCCGTGGGCGGACAGGACCTTCTGGCCGACGATCGAGTCGAACTCCTTCGTGTAGCTGTCCTCCGTCGTGAGGCCGGACGCATCGAGCTTGAACAACCCGAGGCAAGCCACGACCAGCAGACCGGCGGTGATCGTCCACACCATGCGAGGCCGGGGGCGGATTCGTTCTCCCACGCGGGCCCAGAGCCCGGTGGTGGTGGGCTCGGGCGAACCGAAGCCGGGGCGCTTCGGCCAGAACATCCACCGGCCGAAGATCACCAGCAGCGCCGGCAGCAAGGTGACCATGACGAGGAAGGTCACTGAGACTCCGACGGCCAGCACGGGGCCGAGGCCGGCGGTCGAGTTCAGCTCGGCGAAGGACAGGCAGAGCATGCTCACCACGACGGTGGCGGCGCTGGCCAGTATCGCGGGAGCCGCACGGTGCAAAGCGAACGCCATGGCCTCGTGCCGGTCCTCGTGGCGGCGGAGCTCTTCGCGATATCGCGCCACCAGCAGCAGGGCATAGTCGGTGCCCGCCCCGATGACCAGAATCGTCAGGATGGCCTGACTCTGCCCGTTGACCGTGAGATCGGCGTACTTGGCGAGCAGGTAGACCACGCCGGCCGAGACCATGTAGGCGAACATGGCGCTGATGATCGGCAGCAGCCACAAAGTCGGGCTCCGATAGGTGAGGAGCAGGATCACGATCACCACCAGCAAGGTGATGAAGATCAGGTTGGTGTCGAGGCCCTCGAACGCCTCCGCCGAGTCGGCCGCTTGACCGCCGAACCCGGCGAGGTGGACCTTGACGCCATCGATGGTGGCGATGTCGCGAATCTTGTCGGCGGCGGCGGGAATGTCGTTCCACCCGTTCTTGCCGAAGTTGAACGTCAGGTAGAGATAGCCGACCTCGCGGTCTTCGGACAGCAGGGTGGGCACGGGGTTGCCCTTGTCCGCGAGCGCCTTCGCCGCGTTCGGCGACAGCACGCCGAGCTTGGTGACGCCGTTGATCTTCGCCATCTCCTGTGCCTGTTGGTCCATCGCGCTCAGGTCGGCGTCGGTGAGGCCGGAGCTGCGGTGATAGACGACGAGGGTCGGGATGTCGTTGGGGCTGACCGTCTTGGAGAGCTCGTCGACGACCTTGGTCGACTCCGCCGACCCGGGCAGCCAGGACGACGCCTCGTTGTTCTGGACGTCGATGAGCTTGGCAGACAAAGGCATGGCAATGGCGAGGAGCGCGATCCATCCGACGAGGACGACCCACTTGGTGACGCGGCCGGTGAGCTTGCCGGCTATCTGACGATGCATGGGGAAACTCTGGCAGGGTCCGGGGACACTTCGCATCAGGGATCACCCTGAACATCAAAGTCGGCAGGATTTCGTGCATCTCGGTCATGGATGGCGAACAGGTAGACTGGAGGCCGCCTGACAGCCCAGCGCCGTGCTGTCAGCGAAGCCGTGTCAGCCACTCATCCCGAGGACATCCCGTGGGCATTGTCGTGCAGAAGTACGGCGGCTCCTCCGTTGCCGATGCCGTCAGCATCAAGAGGGTCGCCCAACGCATCGTCGCGACCAAGAAGGCCGGCCACGACGTCGTCGTGGTCGTTTCAGCCATGGGCGACACCACGGACGAGCTGATCGACCTCGCCAAGGAAGTCTCCCCGCTGCCGCCCGGCCGCGAGCTCGACATGCTGCTCACCGCCGGCGAGCGGATCTCGATGGCGCTCCTCGCGATGGCCATCGGTCAGCTCGGACAGGAGGCCCGCTCCTTCACCGGCTCGCAGGCCGGCGTCATCACCGACTCCGAGCACGGTCGCGCCAAGATCATCGATGTCACGCCCGGACGCCTCCAGGCCGCGATCGCCGAGGGTGCCATTGCCATCGTCGCCGGATTCCAGGGGGTCTCGCAGACCACCAAGGACATCACCACGCTCGGCCGCGGTGGCTCCGACACCACGGCTGCCGCGCTCGCGGCGGCGCTCGACGCCGACGTCTGCGAGATCTACTCCGACGTCGACGGCATCTTCACCGCCGACCCGCGCATCGTGTCCAACGCCAAGCAGATCCCCAGGCTCTCCTACGAGGAAGCCCTGGAGATGACCGCCAACGGCGCGAAGATCCTCCACCTGCGGTGCGTCGAGTACGCGCGCCGCAACGACATCCCGATCCACGTACGCTCGTCGTTCAGCGACCGGCCGGGCACGTGGGTCGTGAACGCCGACGACGTCCGAAAGGACCCCACCATGGAACAGGCCATCATTTCCGGTGTCGCCCACGACCGCAGCGAGGCCAAGATCACCGTCGTCGGCGTGCCCGACAAGGTCGGTGAGGCGGCGGCCATCTTCCGCGCGCTCGCGAACGCCCAGATCAACATCGACATGATCGTGCAGAACGTCTCGGCCGCGGCCACCGCGCTCACCGACATCTCGTTCACGCTGCCGCGCGCAGACGGCCAGAACGCCATGACTGCCCTCGCCCGCCTCAAGGACGAGATCGGCTTCGAGCGGCTGCAGTACGACGACGGGGTCGGCAAAGTCTCCATCGTCGGCGCCGGCATGCGTTCGTCACCCGGAATCACCGCCACGTTCTTCCAGGCACTCGCCGACGCCGGCGTCAACATCGAGATGATCTCCACGTCGGAGATCCGGATCTCGGTCGTCGTCAGCGAGAACCAGGTCGATGCCGCCGTCAACGCTGCCCACGACGCGTTCGAGCTCGGCTCGGACGAGGTCGAGGCGGTCGTCTACGGAGGTACCGGACGATGACCACCATCGGCGTCGTCGGTGCAACAGGGCAGGTCGGCACCGTCATGCGTCAGCTCCTCGACGAGCGCGACTTCCCCGCCGACGAGGTGCGATTCTTCGCGTCCTCCCGCTCGGCCGGCAAGACGCTGCCCTGGAAGGGGGGCGAGATCGTCATCGAGGACGCCGAGACCGCTGACCCGACCGGCATCGACATCGCCCTGTTCTCCGCCGGCGCCACCATGTCCCGCGTGCAGGTCCCGCGGTGGGCCGCCGCGGGCGTCACGGTCATCGACAACTCCTCGGCGTTTCGCAAGGACCCCGACATCCCGCTGATCGTCAGCGAGGTCAATCCCGGCGACATCGCCAAGGCTGATCTGAATGCGGGGGGCAGAGGCATCATCGCGAATCCCAACTGCACCACGATGGCTGCGATGCCGGTGCTCAAGCCGCTGCACGACGAGGCCGGGCTGGTGCGGCTCGTCGCCGCCACCTACCAGGCGGTGTCGGGTTCGGGTGTCGCCGGCGTGGAGGAGCTGCACTCGCAGTCGCTCGCCGTCGTCGACAAGGCCGACGCGCTGACGCACGACGGGTCCGCGGTCGAATTCCCGGCACCGGTCAAGTACGTCGCGCCGATCGCGTTCAACGTCCTGCCGCTGGCAGGCACCATCGTCGACGACGGGTGGAACGAGACCGACGAGGAGCAGAAGCTCCGCAACGAGAGCCGCAAGATCCTCGGCATCCCTGACCTTCGGGTCGCGGGCACGTGCGTCCGCGTCCCGGTGTTCACCGGCCACTCGCTGTCGATCCACGCCCAGTTCGCTCGACCGATCACCCCGGAGCGAGCCACCGAGATCCTCGCGTCCGCCCCCGGCGTTCGGCTCGTCGACGTGCCCACCCCGCTGCAGGCGGCCGGCACCGACCCGAGCCTTGTCGGCCGCATCCGCCAGGACCACTCGCTCGACGACGGCACCGGCCTCATCCTGTTCGTCAGCGGCGACAACCTCCGCAAGGGCGCAGCCCTCAACACCATCCAGATCGCCGAGCTCCTCCTGGCCTGACTCAGCCGGGGGTCAGGGACGTCCCGCAGTTGGAGCAGAACTTCTCGTCCGTGTGCACCGGATCACCGCAGGACGGGCAGAACTTCGCCTTCCCGACTGAGGCGGTGTCGGTCGCGTCCACCGGCTCGATGATGGCCGTCGTCGCCGCTGGTGCGGTCGACGTGGGTTCCGGAATCGCCGGCGCAGGCTGCGCCAGGGCCGCCGGCGGGGTGGCGGTGAGGGCGGCCGCCGGCGCTCCGGCGTTCACCTTCCTGCTGCGTCTCATCAGCACGGCCACACTCCCGCCGGCCGCGGCAAGCACGGCGAGGGCGATGAGCACGATCGGCAACGTTCCGCCGTTGTCCTCGAGCTTCTTCGCCTTCTTGATGAACTCTTGCGCGAGCTCGTTGGAAGGTTGCTCGTCGAGGACCTTCTGGAGCGACTCGACAGCTTGGTCCCGGTCGCCGTCGAAGTACGCGTCGAGTCCCGCGTTGTACATCTTGCCCAGGGTGCCGAGCGTGTTCTTGACGCCCGCGCCAGACATGAGCTCGCTTGTCAACGTCGAGGGCCGGACGAAGTTGAACTGCTGCGTTTCGCCGTTGATGTTGAAGCTGTTGAATCCAATCACCTGGTGGTCGAGATTCACGGTCGGTCCGCCGCTCATGCCGCCGGACATGGCCGCCGAGATCTCGAAGGCGTTGAACAAGCCACCTGACGTCGACTTCTTGGAGCTGACGGAACCGTCCTTGAACGAGGGCGCGTACGTGAGGTCGGCCACCTTGTCGACGGACGCCGGATAGCCGATCGAGACGATGTCCTGCCCAACTTCAGGTTCGGTGTCGGCGAGCTTGATCGCCTGCAAGTCCTTGGCCTCCACTTTCAGCAGGGCGGCATCGCCCTTGTCGAACGCCTGTGAGTCGATGACACGGGCGGCGTAGGACTGGCCGGACTTGACGCCACCGGCCGCCACACCCCAACCGGCGAACTGCTGGGACTCGAGCTTGCTCTCACCATCCTTGTTGAGTGCTCGGTAGTCGTCGATGACATCTTGCGTCGTGAGGTCCTTGTTCGTGTAGTAGCCGTTGCTGAGGGCCCACTCGGCGCCGATCTCGGTGAGCGTGTTCTTGACCTCGTCGCCGGCATTCACGCAATGGCCGGCCGTCGCGATGTAGCCGTTGGGGTTCACGACGTAACCGGTGCACTGGAAGGTTGCCTCGAACGGGTCGCCGTTGTTGAGGTACTTCTCGTTGAAGTCGTCGTAGACGTACCCGGTCCAGGTGATCCCGAGGTAGACGACGCTGGGCTGAACGTAGGCTCGCACCTTCTCGAGCTTGGTCGCCTCGGGCTTGTCGGCGGTCGCGGGAGAGGCGACGAATGAGAGTACGGCGAGAGCGACGGCAGTGGTGGACGCGAGGGGGCGCCATCGACTGGTGGAGTGGGAGCTCTTCATGGCCATCCTCCCGGCGCAGGTCCCCCTAGGCGGGAGTATGCACCTCAGAGGGGAGCAGAGGCAGAGATACCCCAAAGAAGCCCGTGACCAGCGAACAATGGTGGGCTAACGGCGGAGGTCGACGAAGACGTCGAGGGAGTCCGGGTCGGTCAGGGCGCCCTTGGCGGCGACGTCCTCGACGGCCGCGCCACGCAGGATCTTCTTGACCGGCACCTCGAGCTTCTTGCCCGACAGCGTGCGGGGCAGCACCGGGACGGCATGCACTTCGTCGGGGACGTGCCGCGGAGAGAGGCGGGTGCGCAGCTCCCTCGCGATCGACGACCGAAGAGCGTCGTCGAGCTCCTGGCCTTCCGCCAGGACGACGAACAGCATCAACGTGCCGGCCCCCGTTCCGTCGACCGAGTCCTCGTCGTCCTCGAGGTGCACGACCAGGCTGTCGCTGATGCCGGGCAGCGCCTCCACGACGGAGTAGAACTCCGAGGTGCCGAGCCGGACTCCGCCGCGGTTCAGCGTGGCGTCGCTGCGGCCGGTGACCACACACGTGCCGCGGTCGGTGATGGTGATCCAGTCGCCGTGCCGCCAGACGCCGGGGAAGTCCTCGAAGTAGGCCTCGCGATAGCGCGATCCATCCACGTCGCCCCAGAAGCCGACCGGCATCGATGGCATCGGCCGCGTGATGACGAGCTCCCCGAGCTCGTCGACGACGGACTGGCCGGACTCGTCGAACGCCTCGACCGCGCAGCCGAGGCTGCGACATGAGATCTCGCCCGCGTATACCGGCACCGTCGGTGCTGCCCCGACGAAGGCCGAGCAGACATCGGTGCCGCCGGAGACTGACGCCAGCTGCAGCGAGTCGTTGACCGCTTCGTAGACCCACCGGAATCCCTCGGCCGGCAGGGGTGCGCCGGTCGATCCCACCGCGCGCAGCCGGGAGAGGTCGGCGATGTCGCGCGGCACCAGTTCCTCCTTGCGGCACTGCAGCAGGAACGGGGCGGAGGTGCCGAAGTAGGTGAGCTCCAGCTCGTCGGCGAGGTGCCAGAGCATCGCGAGGTCGGGGTGCGCGGGGTTGCCGTCGAAGAGCACGATCGTGGCGCCGACGCCGATGCCGGAGGCGAGGTAGTTCCACATCATCCAGCCGGTGGTGGAGAACCAGAAGAAACGGTCGTCCGGCCCGAGGTCGCTCTGCAGGCTGAGCACCTTGAGGTGCTCGAGAGTGATGCCGCCGTGCCCGTGCATGATCGGCTTGGGCAGACCGGTGGTGCCCGATGAGAACAGCACGTACAGCGGCTCGGCGAACGGCACCCGCTCGAACTCCAAAGGCGCCGGTTCCGACACGAGGTCGGCCCAGGTCTTCGCGCCGTCGGTGTAGATGGCGTGCTCGTCGAGGTACGGCAGCCAGACGACCGTGTGGACGCTCTGGAGCCGGGCCCGGATGGCCTCCACCTCGGCGCGGCGGTGGATGTCCTTGTCACCGTACTTGTAGCCGTCGACGGCGAGCAGCAGCTTCGGCTCGATCTGCTGCCACCGGTCGATGACGCTCTGCACCCCGAACTCCGGCGCGCAGGAGCTGAACACGGCACCCAGGCTGGCCGTGGCCAGCATCAGGATCAGCGTCTCGGGGATGTTCGGCGCGTAGGCGGCGACGCGGTCGCCGGGACCGACGCCGAAGCGGATGAGGCCGACGCGGGCCCTCGCCACCTGATCGCGCAGCTCGGCCGCGGTCAGGCGAACTTCGTCGCGCGACTGCGAGCGAGCGATGACCACAACATCGTCGTCGGCCCGGCCGGGCATCTGCAGCATCGCCTCGGCGTAGTTGAGCCGGACATCGGGGAACCACTGGGCGCCGGGCATGGAGGCATCAGCCAGGACCGTCGACGGATCGCCGTCGGCGGGAACGTCGACGAACCGCCACACCGCAGACCAGAAGGCGTCGAGGTCGTCGACCGACCAGCGCCACAGGTCTTCGTAGGAGTCGAAGACGGGCCCTCCACCGTCACGCACCGCGTCGGTGAAGGCGTCCAGACGCGTGGGGGCGCCCGACGGACGCCAGAGAACCTCGCCCATCAACGCGGGTTGGGCTGGTCCGCGGCGAACAGCGCCACGCGGCACGACACCATGAACGTGACGACGCCGAGCGCGGGAATCAAGATCCAGGCGCCGCGACCCGCGGCGAGGTTGAGGAAGAAGGTCAGGACGAGCACCAGCACGAGCATGATCGACATCGCGCTGATGAAGCGACCCGAGGCGACGCCGAACCCGCCGAGCAGGATCTCGCCGACGGCGAAGGACACGAAGGCCACCACGACGAGGACGAGCGCACCCCAGCCGCCACCGGCGGTGGTGCCGCGGGTCGCGGTGAAGAGCTCGTACGACAAATAGCCCAGTGCGACGGCCAGCAGCCCGACGACCAGCCCGGTGATCGCGGCCGCCCGCAGCGGTGAGAGCAGCGGCAGTCGCAGGTCTTGCACCCAGCGCAGGCTGGAGCGGACCCTCGTCTTCGTGGCGAACGAGACGTCGCGGCCACGATCGCCCACGCGGCTGCCCATCTGGCGCGCGCGGCTCGCGAGCCCGGCGCCCGGACGGCGCGGTGGCGTCGGGATCCGGAACGACGGACGGGGTCGCGTCGCGGCCTTGGCCTTGAGTCGGTCGAGGGGCGTGCCGACCTTGGTGCGAGGAGCCTGCTGCACCTGCGTGGAGCCGGTCTGGGCGGGGCGGACGACGACGGTTTTGCGCACCACCTTCCTGACGACCTTCTTGGTGGGACGCCGCTCGTCGACCATGCGGCAAGTCTGTCACAGCAGGGGGCGACGGGATGGCGGGAGAAAACCGTCGACCCGGCGTCCGGACCTCGCTAGGCTCAGAGCCGCCCGAGCCGAGAGTGGGTGGTCGCGGTGCCACAGTGGTACGAGTTCCCTTCCCTGATCCTTCAGACCGGAAGCCTGGCCAGGCTTCGTGGGGAGCTGCGCGAGCGGAACCTCTACGAGGCACCGAAGATGCGGCCGAAGGTCGACGCCGAGAAGCCCCCACCCGAAGTGCTCGGTGCACGGACGGCGGATGGCAGCTGGAACGACCTCGATGATCCGATGATGGGCGCGAAGGGCACCGGCTTCGGACGCAATGTTCCGCTGCCTGAGACCCGGCCCAATCGCAAGCGACTGCTCGACCCCAACCCGCGGGACATCAGTGAGAAGCTGATGGCGCGCGACACGTTCAAGCCGGCCGGCATCATCAACGCCCTCGCGGCGTCGTGGCTGCAGTTCGAGAACCACAACTGGTTCTTCCATGGCAACGGGCTGCCCGACGACGTCATCGAGGTGCCGCTGCGCGACGGCGACGACTGGCCGGAACGACCGATGCGCATCCGGGCCACGCAGCCGATGCCGGGAACCACCTCAAACCCCCGCGACCGCGCGCCGCTCTACGCCAACGTCGAGACGCACTGGTGGGACGCCTCGCAGATCTATGGCAGCGGGCCGGACCGACAAGCCGAGGTGCGCACGTTCAAGGACGGCAAGGTCAAGGTCGACGACGCCGGACGTCTCCCACCCAGCATGAACCCGGACGAGCCGGGCATCGACATCACTGGCATGCGCGAGAACTGGTGGGTGGGCATGGGCCTGCTCCACACGATGTTCGCCCGCGAGCACAACTCGGTGTGCGACGCGTTGAAGAAGGCGTATCCGAGCTTCGACGACCAGCGCCTGTTCGAGGTGGCGTGGCTGGTCATCGCGGCCCTGATCGCGAAGATCCACACGGTCGAGTGGACGACGTGCGTGCTGCGCCACCCGGCCCTGCAGATCGGCATGAATGCCAACTGGTACGGCGCGCTGGGCGAGACCTTCCGCGACCGGGTCGGCCGGATCGGCGACAGCGAGGCCATCAGCGGGATCATCGGCTCGGCGAAGGACCATCACTCGGCCCCGTTCTCGCTCACCGAGGAGTTCGTTTCGGTCTACCGCATGCACCCGCTGATCCCGGACGAGTGGAAGTTCCACTCGCTGGAGTCGGGCGAGCTGCTCGAGACGTTCGACTTCACCGACATCCAGGGCCGGGACACCCGCGGCGTCATGGACCGGTTCGAGATGGGCGACATGTGGTATTCGTTCGGGCTGGCCAGCGCCGGTGCGGTGTGCCTGCACAACTACCCGAACGCCCTGCGCAAGCTGACCCGGCTCGACGGCCAGGTGACCGACTTGGCCACGCTCGACATCGTCCGTGACCGGGAGCGCGGCGTGCCTCGCTACAACGACTTCCGCGAAGCCCTGCGGATGCCGCGCCGCCGCACGTTCGAGCAGCTGACGCCGAACAAGCAGTGGGCCAAGGAGATCGCCGACGTCTATCACGGTGACATCGACAGCGTCGATCTCCAGGTCGGCATGTACGCCGAGAAGCCGCCGAAGGGCTTCGGGTTCTCCGATACGGCGTTCCGGATCTTCATCCTGATGGCGTCACGGCGGCTCAAGAGCGACCGGTTCTTCACCACCGACTTCCGGCCCGAGGTCTACACCCAGGTCGGCTACGACTGGGTCAATGACACGTCGATGAAGGACGTGCTGCTGCGCCACTACCCCGAGCTGCAACCCGTGATCGGCGACGTCGACCGGATCTTCGCTCCATGGCCGAAGCTCGGCGCACCGAAGCCCGACGACCCGAACCCGATCGCGCGCGTCGCCGACGCGGTCAAGGCGTACATGCCGTGGTAGCCCAGTTCAAGCGGGCTTCGGTGGTCGACGGGGTGCGGTTCACGGCACAGATCGGTGTGCCGCAGGTGGTCCTCGGGCTGTTCAAGAAGCGAGCGCTGCCGATGAAGATCGCCTCGCTCGCACACGCGGACTCGCAGGGCTTCCACCTCGTGCAAGGGCTGGTTGAGAAGAACGGACCGGGACCGTTCCTGATCCGCGTGGCCACCGACGAGGCGCTGCTGCTGCACGCTCCCGACGACATCGAGTTCGTGCTGGGCGGCTCACCCGACCCCTTTGCGTCCGACCCGGACACCAAGCGCAAGGGCATGTCGGCCTTCCAGCCGGACGCGCTGACGATCTCGAGAGGCGATGAGTGGCGCAACCGGCGGGCCTTCGCCGAGTCCGTGCTCGCGACCGGCAAGCCGCTCCATCCCCTCGCGCCGAGGTTCCTGGAGGTCGTCCGCGAGGCCGTGGCCGTGCTCACCGCGTTGGACGCCGTCACCTGGGAGGACCTGAACGACGTGTTCCAGCGGGTCACCCGTCGCGTCGTGCTCGGCGAGCGTGCCGCCGGCGACGTCGCGTTGTCGGCGCGGCTCGGCGCGCTGATGTCGGCCGGCAACAGCGGGCCTGGCAAGCCGGCCGACGGGTACGACGCGCTGCTGGCGTCGATCCAGGCGTATGTCGACGACCCTGATCCACAGAGCCTGGTCGGGCGGTTCGCGGACGCTCCGCACGACGACTCCACCAACGTCGCCGGTCAGGCCATCCACTGGCTGTTCGCGATGGGTGACACGCTTCCGCTGAACCTGATGCGCACCGTGGTCCTGCTGGCCACCCACCCGGAGCAGCTGCACGAGGTGCGGGCCGAGCTGGCCGCGATCGACATCGAGAAGGCCAAGCACGTGGCCGGCCTCGACTACACCGCCGGCTGCGTTCTCGAGGCGATGCGGCTGTGGCCGACGACGCCGCTGTTCGGTCGGGTCACCACCCGCGACGTGACGTTCCCAGGCGGAGAGGTACTCCCGGCTGACTCCCAGGTGCTCATCTACAACGTCTTCAACCATCGCAATCCTGCGCGCGTGCCGTTCGCCGACGATTTCGCTCCGGGCGAGTGGGCTTCCGGCGACGCGGCGCAGAGCTGGCAGTTCAACTTCTTCAGCCACGGACCGCAGGGCTGTCCGGGTGCCGGCCTTTCGGTGTTCCTCGGCCAGGCGTTCCTGGCCCGACTGCTCGCGTACTGGACGCCATCCGCGCGCGGCGTGGAGCTGGACCCCGGTCAGCCGCTCCCGCATGGGCTCGACCTGGCCGGGGTGTCGATCGACCTCAACCGGCGGACGTGACACGAAGAGTCGGGGTGATCCTCGCGGGCTCGTCAACCCCTTCCTCGTCGGTGGGAATGCGAGCCGCGCCCTTGTCCCAACGGCTGGCCGCCGCCCGTCGCGCCATAGAAGACGGCATCGAGGCGGGCAAGGCCTACAAGGCCACCATCACTGAACACGCGCCCGCTGACGTGGGGCGACTGGTCGACAAGAGCCTTCGGACCCGCAAGGCGGTCGCCGAGCCCATCGCCGTTGTGGTCAAGCAGGGCCGCGGAGCCATCGTTTCGGCCAAGGCCGGGTGGGATGGCGTGAGGTGAGGGCCGTCATGGCGTGGCGTGCCGACGACGCGGGCACGAAGCCAGACTTCCGCCACTCCCGGACTCTAAATCGGGCGTGCCGCGGTGCACGTCGAAGGAAGCGGCGAGGCTGGCCTTCCAAACAGCCTTCAATCACAAGACTCGTCGCCGGTCTATCACGTCCGGATGGCGGCTGGCGTCGGTGGCCCACAGGTACGTCGTGTAGGCAACCACGTTGGACTGATATCCGCCGGCTGCTCGGTCATACTTGCCGCCGCAGGTGACGAGGTTGAGGGTCGGCCGATCGCCGGCAACACGTCCGTACACCTCTTTGGCCGGAAAGTCCTGGTTCGGGTAGGTGACGATTCGCTCGACCTTGAAGTGTGCAACTGCGGCATCGGAGAGCCGGACAGCGATGCGATCACCGGGCTTGAGAGCCCGCAGGCGAAAGAACACCGCGGGACCGTGTGTGGAGTCGACGTGACCCAGCATGACCGCTGATCCGGGCCGACCTGGGGAAGGCCCCAAGCGGTACCAGCCCACGTCGTCAGGGTCAGGGGGGACCTCGACTGTACGATCATCGTTCAGGCCAAGACCTGTGACATCAGCCGATACCTTGATTGCCGGAATGCTCAGCTGAACAGGCCAGACCTTCGAACTGTCCTCCTCGGGGGACGTGGTGAGATCCAGCAGTGGCAAAGTCAATGCGCTGGTCGAGTGGCCGGCTTGGGGCGCAGTCGCCATATCGACGCTGCTGAGGTCGCCCTGAAGACCGACCGCAACGAACAAACCACTGAGAACTGCCACCACGACCACAAGAGACCGCCGAGTACTGGCCGGCGTCGCCGCGTTGTGCCTGCCGACGTGTGCCATCCCGCTACGACTGATTGCGCGGGGAGCATGCGTCGATGCGTTGTGCTTGCCGACTTCCGGCATTCCGCTACGACTTTCTGCGGGGGGAGCGCCTCAAGGTCGGCTCCAACAGAAACAGTGCGCCGAAGCCTGCGACCGCGCCCATCGCTAAGAGAATGGCAGAGTAGGGGTTGGACTTTGACGCGCCGCCGCCCATGCCCGTGCGCGGGTGGCCCCTGGGGATCACATCGCGATCCTTCGAGTCCCCGTGGTCGTCCTCGTCCCCGGTGCCCGTGGTGTCGGTGCCCGTGGTGCCGGTGGTGGTGTCGGCGGTGCCAGTGGTGTCGGCAGTGCCGGTGGTGGTGTCGGCAGTGCCGGTGGTGGTGTCGGCAGTGCCGGTGGTGGTGTCGGCAGTGCCGGTGGTGGTGTCGGCAGTGCCGGTGGTCGTGTCGGCAGTGCCGGTGGTCGTGTCGGCAGTGCCGGTGGTGGTGTCGGCAGTGCCAGTAGTGGTGTCGGCAGTGCCAGTTGTGTCGGCGGTGCCGGTGGTCGTGTCGGCAGTGCCAGTTGTGTCGGCGGTGCCGGTGGTCGTGTCGGCAGTGCCAGTTGTGTCGGCGGTGCCGGTGGTGTCGGTGCCGGTTGTGGTGTCGGCGGTGCCGGTGGTGTCGGTGCCGGTTGTGGTGTCGGCCGTGCCAGTTGTGTCGGTGCCCGTGGTGGCTGTGCCCGTGGTGGCTGTGCCCGTGGTGGCTGTGCCCGTGGTGGCGCCCGAGCAGTCAGGTGTTGTGATGGTGTTCGTATCGAGTGTGACGGCTCCGTTGCGAGCCAGCGCTCGTCCCTGGATGGTGGCGCCGGTCGTCACCGTCACCGAGGTCAGCGCCATGATCGTGCCGACGAACGTCGTGTCGGTCCCGAGTGTGGCAGAGGACCCGATCTGCCAGAACACGTTGCACGGATCGGCCCCGTTGATGAGGCTGACCGTGCTGTCCTCGGCCGTGGTCAGTGTCGACGCGATCTGAAAGATGAACACCGCGTCCGAATTGCCCTGGGCGTCGAGAGTGAGCGTGCCCGTCAGTTGCATCGAATCTACGTCCGTGGGGTTCTTGTAGACACCAGAGATCAACGTCAGACCGCCGAGCTCCGGCGACGCCAGTGTGACGTCAGGTGCTTGGCCAGCGGCGTTGTCGTAGGCGATGGTCAGATCGCTCTGCGCTTGGGCCGCTGGCATGTCGTCCTGGTGCAGCGTCCCGAGATAACTGCCGTCGGGTGGTCCGGTGAAGCCGGTGATGGAGTCCCCCGGGCTGACACCAAGGTCTCCGGAAAGAACCGTTGGACCGGTGTTGGTGACCGCGCTGCCCCCGAGCACCGAGTAGGTCTCAGCGGTGCCGAGGTCGACCGCGTCCACAGCGGCTGCCGGTGAGGATCCCCCGGTCAACCCCGCGAAGATGAGTATCACTGAACTCATCGCCAGCGCCGCCGCGGCCTTGGCGTGCCGTACGTGCGGGGGGTTCTCCACAGGACTCTCCGGGTCGGGCCACTGGGCACCGTCGGGGTCTCGGACAGCATCGTATGGGACTGTGACGAATGTAACATACGTGCACACCTGTATGTTTGACAGAACGCGATCCGACCATGCAAGCCCCAGCGGATTGCTTACAAGCGGTTAGTCTTCGTAAGTGGCCCCTACGAGACTGTCCGGGCGTTGACATCGCCCGCGGCCTCAGCTTCAGAGCCGCAGAGGCAGGCCGATCGACGGGCTCGAACCCGGGCCGCTCTGCTGGAGGCAGGCGCAAAGAACGTCTCCCGGTATGGGTACGCCGACATGCGGCTGGATCGTGTAGCCAGCGATGCGGGCTACACCCGAGGGGCGCTCTATCACCATTTCGCCAACAAGGAAGAACTGGTGTTGGCGGTAGTGGAGTGGGTGAGAGGGGCGTGGTACGACGCGGTGGCACACCTGCTCGACGATGAAACAGATGATCCGGTTGGAACTCTGCTCGCCGTGACCCGCGGCACGGCCATCTACGCCCGCCACGATGAAGCCCAAGCTCTTATGCGCCTCAGAACCGAATTCATTGGAACTGATCACCCCATCCAAAAGGCGATCGATTTGATCCTCGCGGGTTACGCCGAACGCGTGGCCCGACTCGTAGAAGCGGGACGTTCTACTTCAAAAATCCCACCGGGTCCGCCGGCCGAAGTGGTTGCATACGCCTATATGGGGACGGCCGAGGGCGTTGCAAACCACCTCGCCGGCCAAGAACCCTTCGACGTCCTCTTCGCCGAAAGGGCCCTCTTGGGCGTGCTTGGTCTACCACCCACGCCTGAAACGGGGGACCCCTCTCAGGCAAACGGTGGCTTGTGAGTCCTCACGGTAGACATCTGGCCGGCCCAGACTGCCTCTGGTCCAGCACTTAGAAGTCGGGGTCCGTTGCCGTCGTCGTCCTCGCCCTTTGATCGTCGTCCAGTTGCCTACTACCCGGCATCCGGCGCGACGCTACGTCGGGCGGGATGAAAGCGATGTACAGCACGAACATCGCGACCGTGAAGAAGGCGACGGCCAGGCCCAGCAGAATCATGGTGTGCATGATGATGCCGCCAGCAAGGAGCCACCACCGCCACCGATGGTTCCAGATCAGGATGCCCAATCCCAGTTCCAGCACGAGGGTGCTCCAGGTGGCCAGGTTCATCAGCAGGGGGTCGGCAGGCAACCAGGCGGGCACCGGGATGACAGCCAGGTCTGAAAGTCGGAGCGCGTACGAGACTGCCGTACCGTCATTCCAGGTCGATCCGGTGAGCTTCTCGCGCACCGCACTGAGGTAGATGAGGGACAGCTGAACCTGCATGAGTCTCACGACCCACGGGGCTCGAGTCTGTGCCGACCAGAACGAGCCGGCCGTCCGTCGGCGATCAAGTGAGAGCGCTGCGCCGCACGGACCCAGAACCATGAATAGTGCCTCTATGCGGACGAGCACGTCTCCGGAGTTGAAGACGAAACCGTTCCGTCTTTCGAACGACATCACGCCCACGAAGACGATCAGTGCCGCGACGCGGCTGTGCCATCCGAGCGTGAGCGCCACGCCACCGGCCAGAAGTACCCACCACAGCACGAATACGGCGTGTTCATTGCCGACCAGGTTGAGCACGGTCCACTGCGCGACGTCGGGAGCCGAATCGATCTGCACCGCAGTTGGTCCGAACAAGTCGACCAGGTACTGCAGCAGTGAGAACGTCCACGCGATCACGACCAGGCCGAAAGCGATCCGCACAAGCCCCAATGTGGTCATGTCAGTCGGCTCGAACCAGAAGGTGCGCCAAGCGGCAATCGGATTCGACACCGTAGAACGACCGGCAACAGGAGTCGACATCACGGCTTCCTGGGGAACTTCTCGCTGTACACGAGCTTGTATGAACGCTTCGAGGGCACCGACGATCCAGGCACGGGCAACGTGTCGATGCGCTCCACGACCTCGACGTACGTCGGATGTTCCCTTGGGTCAGTGATCTCACGCACGACCCAGCGGACGAAGTCAGAGCGATCGAACCCCGAAGCCGGATTCAGCACTGATTCCTTCAACTTCTGCCAGCGGTACCAGGAGTACTGGCCATAGACGCCATTGCCATGGGGCGGCCGCCACGTTCGCGGCGTGCCGTCTTCATCAACCAGAACATGCACCTCGATGGCCGTCGCTGAGCGTGGCGGGTTCGGCGCGAATACGCGCCAGTTCTGGTCGAGCCCGAATGCCAGGGCCGCTGGTCGAACTGAGGGCGCGATCGATCGCTTGATTGTCGAGCTGGGTAATGACCACACGACGCCGATTAGCAGCACCATCACGACGATCCCACTGGCGACGGCTTCCCCGGCGACCGTACTCTCGATGCGTTCCTGGATGGCGCCAAGTGAGCGACGCTGGCGACGCAGCGCTGCTATGACTCCGGTCCTATGCATGTGAACGAGGGTAGGGCGGTGCCGCGAAATCCGTAGTCGCTTTATCCGGTTCGCGTCCGGGGTCTGGGTCCGGATACAGCGTCCGTAGCTGCTCGACCGGGAACCACCGCCACACCAATGGCGACCCCTCAAGCGTCTCGTCCTGGTAGTCCACAAGCGCTTCCCACTTGTAGCTGTGGTGCCCAATCGACGACGTAACCCTGCCAACCCACTCTGTGACGCACTCGATCGTGACGGTCCGACCGCCGAGTGGTCAGACAGAGCATCCTTCAGTGGGTCGGTCGTCGACCCATGCAGTTCCGACCAGGACGGGCTGGTCTGCCAGGCGATCCTCGAACCTGAACTCGAGTACCCGACGTGTCCATGCTCCGGGACCATCGCGAAGCTGCGCACGTAGGTGAAGTTACCGACGGCCTTCAGTTGCTGCTCCTAGAGATCGCGCAGGTACTCGTGGCGCGCCTTTCCGCTGGCCGGCGCGTTCTTGAACGCGTCAGTGCCGAACAGTGCCTCGAAGTGCTCGTCGACCGCCGTCCCGGCGGTCGCGAACCGATTCACGCTGTTGGGGCACGTAGCGGGCACGGACTCGCGAAACGGCCGAATCCAGACTGCGAGTTTCCCCTGGAATCCCAAGGGAATCTCGCTAGTCGGGGTGACAGGATTTGAACCTGCGGCCTCGTCGTCCCGAACGACGCGCGCTACCAAGCTGCGCCACACCCCGTGCTGCCGCCCTTCACGGGCAACCCGGGCGAGTCTATCCCAGCGTGGGCGCGGGCAATCCAGTGACTCCGTCGCCATGCGGTCCGAAAAGTGGTGCCTGGGGCATCCCCGCCGAGACGTCGTGGGAGAAGCGAGCCAAGGCGCGCTCCCAGCACTCGCCGAGAAGGCGATCCAGGTCTGCTCCCAGCCACTGCCGCCCGCCCGGTCGAGGTGTCACCTCACCGAAGACCACTCGGTCCTGGAGGGGGTAGAGATCGAACCGGGCGAAGGGGAGTCGCATCGCGACCGACAGCCGTGATGCCACGTCCGCGACCTCATCGAGGCGTGGCGGAGTCGGTATCGCCAGATCGATCCGGTCCAGGCGATCGACCGGATCGACCCCGGTCACCGGGTCCAACGCAGGATGACTCTCGGTATTGATGAGGTCGGCGCCTCGAGCATCGACGAAGCGATATCGCGTCCGGTCGAGGTTCCCATGCTCATCCGATCGGGTGATTTGCAGGAGCGGCACCTCACCGTAGAACGCGTAGACCTTCACCTCGCACGGAAGGGGCTCGGAGTCATCGCCGTCATCCAGGAAGGCCTCGGCACCAAATGGTCCGGCAATGCGCCCTTGCTCCACTCGCATCCTGAGCTCGGTGGCCAGCTGCTCGGGCGTGACGACCGCGTGGTGGGTGATGACCTGCCATCCGTGTTCGACCCGCTGCAACGGAAGCACGCCGCGGCCGGTGCTGCCCCGGTCTGCCTTGATGACCACACGCTCTGGCAGGTCGTCCCAGGCGATCCCCTCGGGGTCGTTCCACCGGCCGAGCTGTTCGGGGACCGCGACGCCGTGCGAGCTGACGAGCTGGTAGACCCAGAACTTGCCGCGAGAGATCACGCTCGGGGCGTTGGCGTCGGCCTCGAGCTCGTGAGCGCGGATGCGGCCTTCAGAGAACAAACGTGCCTGGAACGACGGCCGTTTCGCCGAGACTTCACTCGTGGCCGAAAGCTGTGCCTGCAGCCTGGCGATTCGCCGGTCCCGTCGAGCGATCGGCGGCAGACGCCGAAACGCTGAACGGAAGAGACCTGGTCGCGTCATGGCGCAGGCTCCATGACGTCTTCTTCGCTGAGCGTCCACTGGAACGGTCGTGCGAAGTAGCGATGGATGATGGACGCATTCGGGCCGTCGGCCATGTGCATGGACGGGAGCAGGTCGGCAAGAGGGTAGACACAAGCAAGGTTCGGGTGGCCGAAGACGTTCAAGGGCCCGCCGACCACTTCGTACGGGTATCCGAGCGCGCGAAGGTTGGCCAGGTAGGGCGGCTCCACGATCGAGTAGCGGTGCTCGTGCCTACGGTCCACGGCTATCTCGAACAGCGCGCGATAGAGGCCCAGCGAGACCCACGACTTGCGATAGGGGGCCGCGACCGCAGTTCCGGAAGCCTCCGACGAGCGGCTGAGTGGCTCGATGTCGAACAGGTCGGTCACCTGCAGCGGCGCGCCGTCCGATCCATCGATCAAGCGGGTGCACCCGATGTCTGCACCGTGGTCGTCCGATGCCAGGACGTGCACCGAGTGGCCCTCATATTGATCCACATAGAGGCCCGTCGCCGAATCGAGCTCGTCGGGTGTGACCAAGCCGGTCTCGAGATAGAGGCCGGTCCGAAGCCGGAGCCAGCTCGTGAAGTCGGCGCTGCCCGGTTCGGCGATGCGGTAGCGAAACACGGTCGTATCCTGCCGCACGCGGTGATCAGGCGGGGGCGTTTCCGGCGGTCAGCGTGAGCAACGTGGCCTCGGGACGACAGGCGAATCGCACCGGCGTGTACGGCGATGTACCCAGCCCCGCCGAGACGTGCATCCACGACGGTTCGTGGCCGGGTGTCTGGTGAGTGTGCAGGCCCCTGGCGCGCTTGCGGTCGAGGTCGCAGTTGGTGACGAGCGCCCCGTAGAACGGCAGGCAGAGCTGCCCGCCGTGCGTGTGGCCGGCCAGGATGAGCGGGTACCCGAGGGAGTTCCAGCGGTCGAGCACGCGCAGGTAGGGGGCGTGGGCCACCCCGATCGCGAGGTCCGCCGCAGGGTCGGCCGGTTGGTCGTCGAGCTTGTCGTACTCGAGGTGTGGGTCGTCGACGCCGACGAACGCGAGCCGTCGTCCGGCGATCTCAAGTGAGGCATGCGTGTTGCTCAGGTCGGTCCAGCCTCGCTGGGTGAAGGCACTCCGCATCGGCTCGAAGGGGAGGTCGCGCGTGCGAGTGCGCCACCATTCCTCGTTGCGCCTGGAGTGCGTGCCCGTGCCGCCGACGAGGTAGTGCAGCGGGTTCTTGCGGGTGGGCGAGTAGTAGTCGTTGGACCCGAAGACGAAGACGCCAGGCAGGTCGAGGAGATCGCCGTACGCGCGAAGGACCGAGGGCAACGCATCCATGTGGCCGAGGTTGTCGCCGGTGTTGATCACCAGGTCGGGCTCGAGCGCGGCCAGGCCGCGGAGCCATTCCTGCTTGCGGTGCTGTGACGGCGTCATGTGGGCGTCGGACAGGTGCAAGACACGCAGCGGCGCCGACCCGGCCGGAAGCACCGGCACGGTGGCCTCGCGGAGCGTGAACGCCCGCACCTCGTACAGCGACGCATACGCCAACCCGGCCGCCGCGGCCCCGATCACACCGAGGGGCCAGGTCATCGGTCGCATGGCCACAGCCTAGTCAGGCCACCGGTGAGAGGATGGCGCCATGTCTGACCTCAAGGACCGTCTTCGCGCCGACCTCACCACCGCCATGAAGGCGCGCGACCAGCTGCGCACCGGCACGTTGCGCATGGTGCTCACCGCCATCACGAACGCCGAGGTGGCCGGCAAAGACGCCCGCGAGCTGTCCGACGACGACATCCTCGGCGTGCTGTCGACCGAGGCCAAGAAGCGGCGCGAGGCTGCCGAGGCCTTTGACGACGGCAACCGCCCCGAGCTCGCCGCCAAGGAACGCGACGAGTCGGCGATCCTGGCCGAGTACCTCCCGGCCCAGATCGGCGAGGACGAGATTCGCGACATCGTGACCGCCGCCATCGAGTCCACCGGCTCGGCCGGGGCGGGCATGAAGGCGATGGGCGCGGTGATGGGCGTCGTCCAGCCGCAGGTGAAGGGCCGAGCCGACGGCAAGCTGGTGGCCGCCGAGGTCAAGCGACAGCTCGGCGCCGACTAGCCCTTCTAGTCGTTCTTCTTCTTCCCGCGAGGCTCGCGTTCCGGCGGGGGATCGAACGGCACCGGGCTCAGGTAGGACTGGATCCTGCCCATGGCCTTCTTCCACATCGGGCCGGCCAGGGACGAACCGCCGACCTGCGCGAAGCTGACCGGTACGCCCTTGAGTGTCGTGCCGGCCAGGGAGGTGGGGATGCCCTGGCGATTGGCGCCCGCGATCATCGACGCGGCCACGAGTTCAGGCGTGTAGCCCATGTACCAGACGGCCTTGTTGTCCTGGGTCGTTCCGGTCTTGGCCGCTGACGGAATGGTGAGCGCCGTGCCGTTGGCGTAGCCGAAGCCGCCGGGTTTCTGCAGTCCGGTGAGGATGTCGTTGATCTGTGCGGCGATGTCGTGGCTCATGACCCGCCGGCACTCCTTCGTGTACTCCTTGATCACCTTGCCGTCCATGTCGACGATCTGGTCGACGGGCTGCGGCTCGCAGTACATGCCGCCGCCGGCCGGAGTGGCGTAGGCCGCAGCCATCGTGAGCGGGCTCACCGAGGTGACGCCGAGCGTGAACGGGCCGACCTGGTTGGTGATGTGCTTCACGGGATCGAAGGGCACCACGATGCCCATCGACTCGGCGGCCTTGACCGTGTTGCACAGTCCGGCATCCCGCTCGAGCTGGGCGAAGTAGGTGTTCACGGACTGACGCAGACCGGTGTACATGTTCTTGCGCCCCGACGTCGTGGAGTTGGCGACCTTCCAGGTGCCGGTGCCGCCGCCCTGGCAGTCGTAATAGGTGCCGGCCGGCATCGTGAGGTACTTGGGGGCGTTGTAGGTCTTGGTGACCGGGATGTCCTTCTTCAGGGCAGCGGTGACGGTGAACATCTTGAACGTCGACCCGGCCGGGAAACCGCCGGAGTCGCCGTAGGCCCGCGGCACGGCGTAGTTGATGTACGACTCGCCGGCCTTCTTGTCGCGGCCCATCGGGCGTGACTGCGACACCCCGCGCACCTTGCCGGTGCCGGGCTCGACGAGCGCGATGGATCCGATCGCCTTGTCCTTGGGAGCGACGGTCGAGTTGACTGCCTTGTTGATCGCCTTCTGCATGCGGACGTCGATGGAGGACTTGATCGTGAGTCCGCCGCGCTCCAGGCGGGCACGGCGGTCCTGGATGGTGGCGCCGAGGGCATCATCGGCGAGCAGGTAGCGACGGATGTAGTCGCACGAGAACGCCGCCTTCGACGTGACGCAGCCGTTGGGGAACGTGGTGAGCTTGAGGTCGAGCGGCTCGGCCGACATCGTGTCGGCCTTGTGCTGGCTGATCTTGCCGTTGGCCGCCATCACGGCCAGCACCGTGTTGCGGCGTTGCAGTGCGCGCTCCGGGTAGACCCGGGGGTCGAACTCGACGGGGTTCTTCACCAGGCCGGCGAGCGTGGCCGACTGCTTGACGCTGAGCTTGTCGGGGCTGACCGAGAAGTAGTGGTTGGCCGCGGACTTGATGCCGTAGGAGCCGTCGCCGAAGTAGGCGATGTTGAGGTACCGCTCGAGGATCTCCTTCTTGGTGTGGTCCTCTTCGTACGCGACGGCCAGCTTGAGCTCACGAACCTTGCGCGCGATGGACGGTTTCGTGGCGGCCCGCACCTGCTCCTTGGTGGTGGCCTGCTGCACGAGCGTGAGCTTGACGAGCTGCTGCGTGATCGACGAGCCGCCTTGCGTCTGGCGGCTCTCGGACGCGTTGTTGACGAGCGCTCGCAGGGTGCCCTTCAGGTCGAGGGCGCCGTGCTGGTAGAAGCGGCTGTCTTCGATGGAGAGCAGCGCGTCCTTCATGTCGCCGCTGATCTTGTCGAGCGGGACGTCCTCGCGGTTCTCCTCGTAGAAGTAGGCGAGCAGGCTGCCGTCGGAGGCGAGCAACCGGGTTGTCTGGGCCGCCGGGATGTCCTCGAGCTTGAGCGGGAGGTTGACGACGGCCTTGCTGACGTTGTTGGCCGTGACGGCGGTGAAGGCGGCTGCGGGCACCAGAACGGCGGCGATGATGAGGCCGGCGAGGGCGGACAGGCGGGCGATGGCCCAAAGGATCGACCCGTCGTGCTCCGGGGGCGGACCCGACTGCACACGACGGCGCACAGAATCGGTCAGATCGTCCCAGGACATGCGGACAAGAGTACGTGACCGGTTGGAGAACTTCGTGGCCGCCGCCGCGGGCGTGCGCCGTCATTGCAGGTCAGGAGGTAGTCCTAAAGGACTAGACGGAATCACTCGGTCGTGTCTGACCCTCACCCTCCGGAATTCGTACGTTTGTTTCCACGTCACTTTCGGCTAGTGGGGCCGAGTCTCGGGAAGGTGCTCGTCATGGGGTGGAACGAAAACTGGGCGGCAGTAGCCGCTTGTCAGGGCAAGTCGGATGCTCTCTTCGTCAAAGGCGCAGAGCAGAATCGCGCCAAGCAGGTCTGCGGCGGATGCTCCGTGCGCGCCGAGTGCCTCGCCGAGGCGCTCGACAATCGCATCGAGTGGGGCGTCTGGGGCGGCATGACCGAGCGCGAGCGCCGTGCGCTGCTGCGTCGTCGTCCGAACGTCACGACCTGGCGCTCGATCCTCCAGCCCGCCGCGTCTTGATCGTCAGCGACTGGCCGGCTCGGGCGTCGTGAACCTCGACGAGCTGGACAGCGCGGGGGCTGAACAGTTCCTTCGTGACCTGTTCACCGATCTCAGTCCTGAGGCCGAGTACGAGACCCGTCACGCGGACTACGTGATGGAGATGCCGCAGTCCGGTGAGCGGATCCGCGGTCGCGACGCCATGCGTCGCTTCCAGAAGGCGTTCGCCGTGTCGTCAACGCCGCCGACCATCGACCTTCGCCGTGTCATCGCCCAGCCGGGCGTGTGGTTCGTCGAGGGGCTCAACGACTACGGCGGCGGCATCCGTTCGCACGTCGTGCTTGTCCTGGAGCTCAAGGACGGAAAGATCTGGCGCGACACCCGCTACTACGCTGACCCGTTCGAGGCACCGTCGTGGCGCGAGGACATCGTCGAACGCATGTAGCAAGGCTCGTCAGTCGTGACCGGCCAGCAGCGCGCCGATCTCGCGCAGCCCGTCGAGATCATGGACGTCTCCGGGCAGCGCCGGGACCGACACCGTCGGCACCCGCGGGTGTGCGGCCGTGAAGCGTTGCGCCACCCGTGTCTCGCGCTTCGACGTGCGGGCCCGTTCGGCATGGACGGCCAACAGCTCTGAGGTTGCCTGCTCCGCCGCGTCACCCGACGCGAGCTTGCGTCCGGCCGACTCGGCGTCGGCGGCGGTGATGGTGTCGAGGTCGTCGACATGGACCCGGTTGACCACGAGGCCGACGAGCGGCATCTTCTCGGCCGAGAGCCGCTCCACGAAATAGGCCGCCTCACGCATCGCGTCGGGCTCCGGAGCGGCGACCACGATGAACGCGGTGCCCTCCGCCTGAAGGAGCGAGTATGTGGCCTCGGCGCGCTGCCGGAACCCGCCGAACAGCGTGTCGAGGGCGGCGATGAATGCCTGCACGTCGGTGAGCATCTGGGCGCCGAGCACCTTGTTGAGCGCGCTGGTGACGAGCCCGAACCCCGCGGACAGAAGCCGGGCCGGGCCGCGTGCCGGCGCGATCATGAACCTCATGAAGCGTCCGTCGAGCATCGACGACAGCCGTTCCGGCGCATCGAGGAAGTCGAGCGCCGACCGCGACGGCGGGGTATCGACGACGATGAGGTCCCACCGCTTTGCGCCGGCGGCATCGTCGGCGACCGCCTCGGCGTGCAGCTGGCCGAGCTTCTCCATGGCCATGTACTCCTGCGTGCCCGCGAACGAGCTGGAGAGCGTGATGTAGAACGGGTTGGTCAGGATCTGCTGAGCCTTCTCCGGCGTCGAGTGCGCTTCGACGACCTCGTCAAAGGTGCGCTTCATGTCGAGCATCATCGCGTCGAGGTGTCCGCCGCTCGTGTCGGAGACCCCGTCGACGAGGCGTGGGATGTTGTCGAGCTCGGTGAGCCCCATCGACTGGGCGAGGCGGCGGGCCGGGTCGATCGTCAGGACGCAGACCTGGCGCCCCTGCTCGGCCGCCCGCAACGCGAGTGCGGCTGACGTCGTCGTCTTGCCCACCCCGCCGGACCCGCAGCACACGATGATCTCGGTGCCCCGGTCGGCGAGCAGCGCGTCGATGTCGACGGCGTCGCGGCTGGTGCCGGGCGCGGCAGGCCCGGTCGCCCGCGACGGCTGGCGCCGGCGCTTCGGCGAGGTCGCCGGACGGCCCGTCATGCGGGGTCACCTCCGTGCAGGAGTTCGTCGCGCAGCAGCCGGGCGAGCTCGAACAGCGCGCCCTGGTCGATCGTGTCCGGCAAGGTCGGTAGCTCCGCCACCGGGCGGTCGGTCTGAGCAAGCACCTCGCGCTGCTCGTCCTGCAACGACTGCCGCTCGAGGTGGGACCGACCCTGCTCGATGAGCCCAGGCGCCGCGGCAGTGTCGAGCGCGACGGTCTTGAGGGCCGTCGCGACTTTCTGGGGGCCGAGCGAGCCGGACATGAGCGCGTCCCGGGTGCCGTCGCCCATCAGCGCCGCCTGGACGAGGTTGACGATGACGTGGCCGACCGGCAGGTTCGTGTCGCGCAGCTCGGCGATGCCGTCGAGGGTCTCCTGCACCGGCATCTCCTCGAGCACGGTCACCAGGTGCACCTGGGTGGACTTGCTGCGCATCATCGCCATGATCGAGTCGGCCTGGCGCCGCACGGGGCCGACGCGGGCCAGCCCGGCGACCTCCTCGTTGACGTTGAGGAAGCGCGCGATGCGACCCGTGGGCGGGGCATCCATGACGACGGCGTCGTAGGTGAAGCCGTTGCCGTTCTGACGGCGAGCGGCCTCGTAGACCTTGCCGGTGAGCAGGACGTCGCGGACACCCGGGGCGATCGTGGTGGCGAAGTCGATGATGCCGAAACGGTCGAGCGCCTTGCCGGCGCGTCCGAGCCGGTAGTACATCTGCAGGTACTCCAGCAGCGCGGCTTCCGGGTCGATCGCCAGCGCGTAGACCTCGCCGCCGCCCAGGCCCACAGCCACCTTGCGTTCCTCATAGGGGAGCGGGGGGACGTCGAAGAGCTGGGCGATGCCCTGGCGCCCCTCGACCTCACACAGGAGGACGCGGCGTCCGGCGTCGGCGAGGGCCGTGGCGAGCGCAGCGGCCACGGTGGTCTTGCCCGTGCCGCCCTTGCCGGTGACGACATGGAGGGGGGTCGCATTGGCCACGGGTGAAGGGTAGCGAGGCCAACCTCGGCTGGCACGGCAAGGATCTTGCGGCGATACAGTCGGCGCATGACGCAATGGGAGTACATGACCGCGCCGGTGCTGGTGCACGCGACGAAGCAGATCCTCGACAACTTCGGGTCCGACGGCTGGGAGCTCGTGCAAGTCGTGCCGGGCATGAACCCGGAAAACCTCGTGGCCTACTTCAAGCGACCGGTCCAGGCATGACCTCCCCGGAGGACCGCCTGGCCGAGATCGGGCTCAGCGTCCCCTCCGTCGTGCCGCCGGTCGCGGCCTACGTGCCCGCGGTACGCAGCGGCTCGCTCGTCTTCACGGCGGGCCAGGTGCCGATGCGCGACGGCGAGCTGGTGGCCGCCGGCAAGGTGGGCGGCGAGGTCACGGTCGAGCAGGCCACCGAGTGCGCCCAGCAGTGCGCGCTCAATGCCATCGCAGCGGTCAAGGCCGAGGTCGGCGACCTCGCGAAGGTCCGTCGGGTCGTCAAGGCCGTCGTGTTCGTGGCTTCCACCCCCGACTTCACCGGCCAGCCGGGCGTCGCGAACGGCGCGAGCGAGTTGCTCGCCGCGGCCTTCGGCGACGCCGGGGTCCACGCCCGCAGCGCGGTTGGGGTGGCGTCCCTGCCGCTCGACAGCCCGGTTGAGGTCGAGCTCGTGGTCGAGGTCGATTGATGCGCTACCCCATTCCGGAGTCGCTCCGTGAGCATGTGGTGGATGCGGAGAAGCGCAAGGTTCCGGTCCCGCGTGACGCCGCCACGATCGCACTGGTGCGCGACGGCGACGCCGGCATCGAGGCGTACCTCATGCGTCGCCAGAGCACCATGGAGTTCGCGGCCGGCATGTACGTGTTCCCCGGTGGCAAGGTGCATGACTCCGACCGGCTGGTCGACGCCTGGGTCGGCCCGTCACCGGAGGAGTGGGGGAAGCGCTTCGGCTGTGATGCTGAGACCGCCCGCGGGCTCGTCGTCGCCGCGGTCCGGGAGACGTTCGAAGAGTCGGGCATCCTGCTCGCGGGCCCTGACGCAGACACGATTGTCGATGACACCAGTGCTTACGACATGCAGGCCGCCCGGATCGCGCTCGACAAGCAGGAGTACGGATTCGCCGAGTTCCTGGCCGAGCACGATCTGATGCTGCGGGCTGACCTCGTCGGCGCGTGGTCACACTGGATCACGCCACCGTTCGAGCCACGGCGCTACGACACGAGGTTCTTCGTGGCTGCGCTGCCAGACGGGCAGGTTGTCGGCGAGCTGTCCAGGGAGTCCGACCGCGCCGACTGGATGCCAGTGGCGCGGGTGCTCGAGGCCGTCGAGGCCGGGAAAGCGCAGATGCTGCCGCCGACGGTTCACACCTGCAGGGAGCTCTCCCTGTTCGGGGCCGCCGACATCCTCGCGGCTGCGGTCGAACGGGAGATCACTCCGATCGAGCCACGCATCGTCGAAGTCGACGGCGAGCTGTTCCTCGACAACTTCCTGGAGGAATGGTGAGCACCATCGAGCCCACCGCTGACAGAGTCACCGATCGCGCCTCGACCGTGCGCGCCGACAACCCCGGCCTCATGACGCTCGACGGCACGAACACCTGGATCCTGCGCGAGCCGGGTGCGACCCGCGCGGTGGTGGTCGATCCCGGGCCGCCCGACACCGCCCACCTCGACCGCGTGCTGAGCGCCGCCGGCGACGTCGGCCTGGTGCTGTTCACACACCGCCACTTCGACCACACCGAGTCGATGCAGGTGGTCGCCGAGCGCACCGGCGCACCGGCCAGGGCCACGGACCCGGAGTTCTGCGTCGACGCTCCTCCGCTCGAGGACGGCGAGACCATCGACATCGACGGGCTCCGCGTGGGAGTCGTGGCGACCCCCGGGCACACCTCCGACTCGACCTGCTTCCGGCTTCTCGACGAGCCGTCCCTGCTCAGCGGCGACACCGTGCTCGGCCGCGGCACGACGATCATCGCCCACCCCGACGGTGTGCTCGGCCCGTACCTCGACTCACTCGCCCTGTTGCGCGAGCTGGTCGAAGAGGGCGTGGTCGAGCGCATCCTCCCTGGTCACGGACCTGTCATTGAGCACGCGGGCGCCGTCCTCGACTTCTATCTGGAGCACCGCCAGGAGCGACTCGACCAGGTGCGGGCCGCACTGGACGCCGGCGCCACCGACGCCCGGTCGGTCGTCGAACGGGTCTACACCGACGTCGACGAGGCCCTCTGGCCCGCCGCCGAGCTCAGCGTCCGGGCCCAGCTCGACTACCTGGGTTCCTGACCGACGCCGGCTCGGTCTCGGCCGACCCGAGGAGGGTGAGGGCGGCCGCCGGAAAGATCAGCACTGACAGGAGGCCTGCGGCGACCAGGCCTGCCGCCGTTGCCGGATCGAGCAGCCCCATCTCGGTGCCGATCGCGCTCGCCGTGATGAGGAACGGCAGCGACGTGGCCTGGAGGAGTGCGGCTCCGGCCAGGTGCCGCCGGCTCAGCTCGGCGCGGAAAGCCACGGCGGGCACGCCGCGAACCAGCACGAGGGCGAACAGGAACAGCGGGACGAGGGCCAGGGCCGACGGCTCCTCGAACAAGCCGTCGAGGTCGAGCGTGAGCCCGCTGGTGATGAAGAAGATCGGGACCAACAAGCCAAACCCGACGGCCTCCAGCTTGATCGGATACCGCGGATGCGTGTGCTCCGGGTCCGGATCCAGAGAGCGAACCAGCACGCCGGCCATGAAGGCGCCGAGAATGGCCTCGAACCCGAGCGACTCCGCAGCCAGGGCTAGCCCGGCCACCAACAGCATCGTCAGCCGGATCCGGATCTGTGCGCTTGCATCGGCCTTCCGATTGATGACCGACGCCAGCCGGGCCGAGTGCTCGGCGCCGAGCACCACGAGTCCGATCACGCCGAGCCCGATGACGAGGATGCCGAGCAGCAGTATTCGCGCCGCCAGCGGGGTGTCGCCGGCCGCCAGGCCGACGGAGAGAAGGACGACCGCCGCGACTTCGCCCGCCGTCGCGCCACCGATGGTGAGTCGCCCAACCGGGGTGTCGAGTGCACCGGCCTCGCTCAACACCGGGACGACCAGCCCGAGGGACGTGGCGAGGAGGGCGATGCCGATCACCACCGCGCCGTCGACCCCGACGATCACCAAGACACCGGAGAATGCCGCGGCCAGGACGGCGGACATCAGGAGGGACACCGCGACCTGTCGCCCGAGGGTGCCGCGGAATCGGCGCGGATCGACTTCGTATCCGGCGAGGAACAACAGGAAGGACAGGCCGAGCAGGGCGAGGGCTCGCAACGTCGTGTCCGGAGAGACCCAGTTGAGGACTGATGGACCGAGCAGGATCCCCGCCACGATCTCGACCAGGGCGCCCGGAAGCAACAGCCGTGGGACCAGCCCGAGCAGCAGAGGCACAGCCGCCGCGACCGCCAGCACGATCACCAGCCCGTTCGACATGTCAGACCAGCTCGGCGTCGGCGTGGACGTGGAGCAGGCCAGGTCCGTCGCATGCGAAGAGCTCGGTCATGCCGGCGTCCAGCTCGGACTCCGACCGGACGGAGATGCCGGCGGCTCCGCAGGCGTTCGCATACTCGGCGAAGTCCGGGTTCACGAGCGACGTCTGCCACACGGGCAGCTGGCCGGCCAGCTGTTCCTTGCTGATCTTGCCGAGCGAGCCGTTGTCCAGCAGGACGTGCTTGATCGGCATCCCGTACTTCACCGCGGTGGTCAGCTCGGCAAGGTACTGGCCAAAGCCGCCGTCGCCAGTCACGGCCACGACGGTCCGGGTCGGGTCGGCTGACCATGCACCCATCGCCGCCGGGTACCCGAATCCGATGGAGCCGAGATAGCCGCTCATCAGGACCGGCTGGCCTGCGCTCTCGAAGTAGCGGCCGAACGAGTAGGCATTGTTGCCGACATCGATGCTGATGACGGCATCCTTCGGACAGGCTCGGGTCAAGGCGTCGAAAACGGCGGCCGACGAGACGCCCAGGCCGCGATCGTCGGCCACCCGGCGAGCCTTCTCGTCCCGCCAGATCGCCCATCGGGCAGCGACATCGGCTCGTTGGTCGGTGCTCGCGACGGTGCCGAGCGATTCGGCGATGGCCTTGATCGAGAGCGCTGCATCGCCGAGCACACTGACATCGACGGCGTTGAACCGTCCGATCGCGGCGGGAACGTCGTCGATCTGGACGATCGACTTGTACGTGGCGATGCCGGTGTGGTTGGCGAAGGACGCCCCCACGACGATCAGGAGGTCGGACTCATTCATCAGCCACGACGCGACCGGTGTGCCGGAGCGGCCGAGCACACCGGCACCGAGCGGATGATCGTCCGGTACGAGGCCCTTCGCGCGGAACGTGGTCAAGACCGGCGCACCGAGTCGATCGGCGAGAGCGGTGATCTCCACAGCCGCATCACGCGCTCCCTGCCCGGCGATGATCACCGGTCTCCTCGCGGACCCGATGGCCTGCCCGGCTTGCTCAACCGCCTCGGCCGCCGGTGGTGTCGCGCGAACCGATCGGCGGCCGTCCGGGGTCGACGCGGGTGAGTCAGAGGCCTGGTCCTGGACCTCGTCCGGCAGGACGAGGTGGGAGACTCCGCGGCCATCGAGCGAACGCTTCACCGCTGTGGCAGCGAGCTCGGCATGGGCTGAGCCGGACTCGATGGTCACCGTGGACAATGACACATCTCGAAAAACCGCCAACAAGTCGAGGTCTTGGAAGGCTCCTTTGCCGCGCACGTCGGACGGCACCTGGCCGGAGATGGCGATGACCGGCGCCCCGTCCAGCTTTGCGTCATACAGGCCGGTGAGTAGGTTCGTGGAGCCCGGACCGGCGATGGCGAAGCAGGCGGCCGGCCGCCCGGTCAGCTTGCCGTACCCGCTGGCAGCGAATGCGGCAGCGCCTTCATGACGGATGCCGATGAACCGCATCTCGCCCCGCTCCTCAGCCCGGCGCAGCGCCTCGGCGAACCCGAGATTCGAGTGACCGACCATGCCGAACACGGTGTCGACACCCCAGGCCACCAGCGTCTCGACCACCACGTCGGAGACGGACCGGGCTCGTTCGGTCTGCACAGGCAGCGCCACGTAGGCCCCATCGCCGTCCTCGCGCACCTCGAACGCGTGCGGCGCGTCGGAGAATCCTTCCGGCGGCGTACCGGTCGTCGGGTCATAGTCGTAGCCGTGCCACGGGCAGCGCAGCCAGCCGTTCTCGATCGAGCCCTCGCCCAGCGGACCGCCCTGATGGGGGCAGTGGTTCTCGAGGGCGCCGAGGCGGCCACCGCAGCGAGTGAGGGCGACGCTTCGCCCGTCGACGATCCTGGTGAAGACCCGCCCCTCGTCCGGGACCTCTTCGATCCGATGCCACTCGGTTTCCTCGGGCGCCATACTCGATTCCATCGCAACGCTCCTCCGTCTGGATCTCCATCGTGAACCCAGCCAGGTCAGCGCGTCACCCATACGCAGAAGGAGTCACCATGCCGACAGAATTGGAAACGACGCGGCGGCACCTGCACGGCGTGGCCGAGCTGCTGGTCGCAGGACCGCAGCATCGAGCATTCGGCACCATCCGGCTGGCCGCCGATTCGGACGGTATCCGTGGCGTCAAGCTCCCTGTCGCCATCGAGGGCACCGCCCTGGTGTGGTCCGACGGCCGGACTCCGTTGGCCGGGACGGTCCGGGCGATCGCCTCTATCGCGGGCATCGAACCTGGCGCACCCGAAGGCCTCTATGCGGACACGTCCGGGCTGGACCTCGACCAGCCGCTGGACATCGATCCTTCGGCAGCCGCGATCATCCTGGGGTGGTTCGACCTCGGCGATAGGGCTCTTCGCTCCTTCGCCAGCGAGGAGACTCCGGTGCTGTGGCCCGAGCATTTCGATCTGGGCGTCACAGTCGGGGAGGTCAACTACGGCGTCTCCCCGGGTGACGCCAACCAGCCACAGCCGTACGCCTACATCGGGCCGTGGACGCCTCGAAGCGGACCGTTCTGGAACGCGCCGTTCGGGGCGAGCCGGGTGATGCAGGAACTGTCCGCGATCGACGACCTGGTGGAGTTCTTCGCTGAGGGGAGGCGGCAGGCCGACGGTTGAGCCGCTGACTCAGCGGGCGCGACGTTGCAGGCGTTCGAGGTCGAGGATGACGACGCTGCGGGGTTCGAGTCGCATCCAGCCGCGTGAGGCGAAGTCGGCGAGGGCCTTGTTGACGGTCTCGCGGGAGGCGCCGACGAGCTGGGCGAGCTCTTCTTGGGTGAGGTCGTGGTTGACGTGGATGCCGTCGTCGGCCTTGCGACCGAAGCGGGTGGCGAGGTCGAGCAGCGCCTTGGCGACGCGGCCAGGCACGTCGGAGAACACCAGGTCGCCGACGACCTCGTTGGTGCGGCGCAGGCGGCCGGCGAGCTGATGCAGCAGAGCCAGCGCGACGTCGGAGTGGGTGGCCAGCACCGGGCTGAGCGCTTCGTGGCTGAGGCTCTTGAGCTCGACATCGGTGACCGCGGTGGCGGTGGCCGAACGTGGACCGGGGTCGAAGAAGGACAGCTCACCGAACATCTGGCCGGGGCCGAGGATGGCCAGCAGGTTCTCGCGGCCGTCGGCAGACGAGCGTCCGAGCTTCACCTTGCCCTCGGTGACGATGTAGAGCTGGCTGCCGTCGTCACCCTCGTTGAACAGCACGTCGCCCCGTTTGAGCGAGGACGCCGCCATGGAGTTCTCCAGCACGGCCGCAGCTTCCTCGTCCAGTCCGGAGAACAGCGGGGCTTGGCGCAGCACTTCGTCGGTCACGAGCCATCCTTCGTCTCTGTTGCGTCGATCACAGTCTAGTCATGCCACGTACGCTGGCGTCGTGCCCGAGGAGACCGCCAAACCCCCCACGGTGCTGGTGCGGCGTGCGCGCAAGATGCACCGAGTGCTCGCCGACACCTACCCCGACGCCGGGTGCGAGCTCGACTTCGCAGACGCCTACCAGCTGCTCGTCGCCACGGTCCTGTCCGCCCAGACCACCGACCGTCGCGTCAACGCGATCACCCCGGCCCTCTTCGCGCAGTACCCCGACGCCACCGCCCTGGCGGCGGCCGACCGCGAGCACGTCGAGGACCTGGTGCGAACCACGGGGTTCTTCCGAGCCAAGACCAACAGCCTCCTGCGCATGTCGGCCGCGATCGTCGAGAACTTCGACGGCGAGGTCCCCAACCGGCTCGACAACCTCGTCACGCTGCCCGGCGTCGGACGCAAGACCGCGAACGTCGTGCTCGGCAATGCCTTCGACGTGCCCGGGCTCACCGTCGACACCCACTTCGCGCGCCTCGTCCGACGCTTCGAGTGGGTCGACGACGCGACAGCCAAGGACGCCGTGCGCACTGAGCACGCGGTGGGTGCGATCTTCCCCAAGAGTGACTGGACGATGCTCAGCCACCGCCTCATCTGGCATGGCCGCCGCCGCTGCCATGCCCGCAAGCCCGCCTGCGGGGCCTGCCCGCTGGCGCACTGGTGCCCGGCCTATGGCACCGGCCCGACCGACCCCGAGGTCGCGGCCAAGCTCGTCACCACCCAGGGCCGCGCGTGATTCGTTCTCTCGGCGCGGTCATCCTCGTCGCCACCCTGGTGTCAGGGTGCGGCGGCGACGAGACGAAGAAGCCCACGTTCGGGGGCGGTTCCGAGCCTGCCGGCGCATCCGCTGACGAGCTCGCCGCCCTCAAGACCGACGCGAGCATCGAGGACTGTCCTGCGTCCGAGGAGAAGGCGCCGTCCGACCATGCACTGCCCGACCTCGAGCTCGACTGCCTCGGTGGCGGGCGTCCGGTTCGACTGTCCGGGCTGACCGGCACTGCGACGGTCATCAACCTCTGGGCCAGCTGGTGTGCGGAATGCCGGGAGGAGCTCCCACTCCTCGCCAAAGCCGACCGCGCGTACGGCGACCGGGTGCGGTTCATCGGCATCGACATCAAGGATGCCGCGCCCGAGGCGGCGCTCCGCCTGGCCCGCCGCTCGGGCGTCACGTACCCCCAGCTCGTCGACCGTGCCGGACGCACTCAGGCACCGCTCGGGTACTCGGGTCTGCCCCAGACGGTGCTCGTGGATGCGCAAGGGAGAATGGTGTTCACGGAACGAGCACCGTTCCGCTCGTACGCCGACGTGACGGCGACGATCCGCCAGCATCTGGGAGTCAGCCCGTGAAGCTCGAGGGGTCCAGCGGAGTGACGCTGCCCGAGTGGCTGAGACCGGTCGAGGAGATGGCCAGGTCGGTGGAGGCGGAGCAGCTCGCCCCACGATTCCCGCACCCACCGGCCGACGCCCGTCGTGCTGCCGTCCTGATCTGCTTCGCGGACGGCGAGAACGGACCCGAGCTGTTGCTCACGCGGCGCGCCACCACGCTGCGCAGCCACGCCGGCCAGATCTCCTTCCCTGGCGGTGCTTCGGATGACGACGACGCCGACGCCATCACCACTGCGCTGCGCGAGGCCCAGGAGGAGGTCGGCCTCGACCCGGCCGACGTCATCGTGTTCGGCACCCTCCCGACGCTCTGGCTGCCCCCGAGCAACTTCGCGGTCACCTCGGTGCTCGGCTACTGGAGTTCCCCGCGCACGCTCGAGCCGGTCGACGTCGCTGAGGTCGGCAGCATCCTGCACCACCCGATCCATCTCCTGATCGACCCGGCCAACCGGTTCAGCGTCGAGCACCCCACTGGGTGGCGTGGGCCGGCGTTCGAGGTCGGTGCGGAGGTGCCGCTCTGGGGCTTCACCGCCGGCGTCATCAGTCGCTTGTTCGAACAACTCGGCTGGGAGAAGCCGTGGGATGAATCCGTCACCCAACCGTTGCCGGATCTCCTGTGAACTCACTCGACGTCATCCTGATCCTCATCCTGGTCGCGTACGCCATGTCTGGCTACGTGCAGGGCTTCGTCGTCAATCTCGTGGCGACGGTGGGCCTGCTCGCCGGCGGGCTGCTCGCGATCGCGATCGTGCCGCGGCTGCTGTCCGGTGGCCAGCCGACGCTGTCCTCATCCCTGCTCGCGTTGGCGATGGTGGTCGCAGCCGCGGCCATCGGCCAGGCAGTCGGCACGTATGTCGGCACCGACCTGCGCAGCGGGCTCAGATGGCGGCCCCTGCGCTGGGTCGACCACGTCGGCGGCGCCGCCCTGAGCATGGTCGCGGTGCTCGCTGCGTCGTGGGCCCTCGGCTACTCGGTGAGCGGCACGTCGATCCCGTACCTGTCCACCGCCTCGCGCAGCTCCACGATCCTGTCGCACGTCGACGACGTCATGCCGGCGCGGGCCGCTCAGACGCTGCGCGCGTTCAACAAGACGCTCGACGCCAACCTCTTCCCGCGCTACATCGACCCGTTCGAGGACGAGCGCATCACCGCGGTCGACCCGCCCAACGACGCCACCCTGCGGTTACCCGCCGTCAAGCAGGCATCCGAGAGCGTGGTCAAGGTCATCGGTGTTGCGTCCTGCGACCGCGGCGTCGAGGGCTCGGGCTTCGTCTTCGCGCCCAACCGGGTCATGACCAACGCGCACGTCGTCGCCGGTGTCGACGAGCCGTTCATCGACGTGAACGGCCAACGCACGCGCGCGAGCGTCGTCCTGTTCAACCCCGAGCTCGACGTCGCCGTGCTCACCACCAGCGACCTCGGGCTCACGCCATTGAGCTTCGACAAGACCGGGAAGGCCGGCGACGAGGCGGCCATTCTCGGCTACCCGCAGAACGGTCCGTTCGACGCGCGAGCGGCCCGCATCCGCGGCGAGCTCACCCTTCGCAGTCCTGACATCTACGACCGAGGAGAACACATGCGCAAGACGTACTCCGTGCGCGGCCTGGTGCGCTCGGGCAACTCCGGTGGACCGCTGGTCTCGGACCAAGGCGGAGTCCTGGGCGTCATCTTCGCCGCGTCCGTCACCGACAGCTCGACGGGCTACGCCCTCACCGCGGCGCAGGTGGCGAACGCGGCCAGCCGCGGCGCCTCCGCGACCACACGCGTCGACACGGGGGCCTGCGCATGACCACGCTCCGCTCGGGCACCTCGATCCTCTGCTGGGTGGTCGCCGTGGTGGCGGCGATCGTCACCGTGCCCACGTTCTGGCTTGCCACCCATGTCGCCGACGAGGACGGATACGTCGACTTCACCCGTCCGTTCGTGGCCGACACCGCGTTCCGCAATGCGCTGGTGAGCACGATCGCCGACGACGTCATCCGCAAGGGCGGCCTGCCGTCGACCGTCCGGCCGCTGCTGGAGCGAGCGCTGAGTGCCGTGGCCACCCGGACCGCGAAGCAGCCGGGCTTCACCGACGCCTGGGAGGCGTCGCAGCGCCGCACGCACCAGCTCACCTTCGGGCCCGACGCGACGTCCGATCGCCTCACGGTCGACGTCGGCCCGATCGCGACGTTCGTCGCGAAGGAGGTGGCGGGTGACCTGCCGGTTCGCCTCACCGTGCCCGACAAGCTGCTGGTCCCCATCTACGACGCTCCCGACCGGGAGGTGCTCGACCAGGTCGACAAGACGCCGAACCGTTCGCGCCTGGGCCTGCTGGTCGTGGGCTTGGCGTCGCTGCTGAGCCTCGTACTCGCGAGACGTCGTATCAACGCCGTGGTCGGGCTGGGCGCGGGAGCGGTGATCGCTGCCGGTGTGCTGCTGCTCGGCACTGGCCTGGCTCTGCCCGAGGTGCTCGACCGCACGCCGGCGCGGACCGAGTTCGCCCGTTCGATGCGCGACCTGCTGGTCGACCGGGCGTCCGACTCGCTCGACCAGTGGTTGCTGGGCATCGGCGTCGTCGGCGCAGTGGTGCTGGTGATCGCGGGTCTCGGCCGCGCGCTACCCGGCCGCTAGTGCCGGATCGCGGGTGACGTGTCGCCTTTGAGCGCCGCCGGGATCTCCTTGGCGGTGGCGATCGTCTTGGTGGGCGCCTTGACCTTCTTGATCAGCACGACCCCGACGATGAGCAACAGGATGACGAGCAGCAGGTAGGCGCCGGCCACGATCAGGAACGCCCAGGCGGGGTCGAGGCCGGCCATCACCAGGAAGTACGCGACGGCGATCGACAGCATCACGATGATGAGCAGCCCGAGGAACCCTGCGACGAGGAACATCCCGGCCCCGATGCCGCCGGCTTTGACGCTGAAGCTGAGCTCGCTCTTGGCCAGGGCGATCTCCGACTGGACGAGTGCGGAGATGTCGCGACTGGCGTCGGCGACCAGGCGGCCGATGGTGGGGTCGTCAGCGGGACGCGGCTGTTCGGCGGTCATGGGTCGACCCTAACGTCAGTCCTCGTCCTTGGCGTTCTGCATGCCCTCGGAGATCTGGTCCATCACGGCTGAGTCGGCGAGCGTCGTGGCGTCGCCGACCTCGCGGTTCTCGGCCACGTCGCGGAGCAACCTCCGCATGATCTTGCCGGACCGGGTCTTGGGCAGCTCGGTGACGACCAGGATCTGCCGGGGTTTCGCGATCGCCCCGATCTGCTTGCCGACGTGGTCGCGAAGCTCGGTGAGCACCGCCTCGTCGGCCTTCTGCCCGTCGACCAGCGCCGACTCCCGGAGAATGACGAAGGCGACCGGCGCCTGGCCCTTGGTCTCGTCGGTGGCGCCGACCACGGCGGCTTCCGCCACCTTGGGGTGGGAGACGAGCGCCGACTCGATCTCGGTGGTGGAGAGGCGGTGGCCCGAGACGTTCATGACGTCGTCGACACGGCCGAGCAGCCAGATGTCACCGTCGTCGTCCTTCTTGGCACCGTCGCCGGCGAAGTAGACGTCCGGCCACCGCGACCAGTACGTCTCCTTGTACCGGTCGTCGTCGCCCCAGATGGTCCGCAGCATGGACGGCCAGGGCTCGGTGAGCACGAGGTAGCCACCCGACCCGTTGGGGACGGACTTGCCTTCGTCGTCGACGACGTCGGCGCTGATGCCCGGGATCGGGGTCATGGCCGAGCCCGGCTTGCCGGACGTGACACCGGGCAGCGGACTGATCATGTGGGCGCCGGTCTCGGTCTGCCACCAGGTGTCGACGATGGGGGTCCGACCGCCGCCGATGTTCTCGCGGTACCACATGTACGCCTCGGGGTTGATCGACTCACCGACCGAGCCGAGGATGCGCAGCGAGGAGAGGTCGAACTTGCCCGGGATGTCCTCACCCCACTTCATGCAGGTACGGATGGCGGTGGGGGCCGTGTAGAACTTCGTGACGCCCTTGTCCTGGATGATCTCCCACCAGCGGCCCTTGTGCGGCGTGTCGGGTGTGCCTTCGTAGAGCACTTGCGTCGCGCCGCAGGCGAGTGGTCCGTACACGATGTACGAGTGGCCGGTGACCCAGCCGACGTCGGCGGTGCACCAGTAGACGTCGTCGGGCTTCTGGTCGAAGACGCCCCAGAACGAGTAGGCGCACTGCACGAGGTAGCCGCCGGTGGTGTGCAGGATGCCCTTGGGCTTGCCGGTGGTGCCCGACGTGTACATGACGTAGAGCGGGTGCTCGCTGTCGAAGTCTTGAGGAGTGTGGTCAGTGGACGACTCGTCGACGACGTCGTGCCACCAGATGTCGATGTTGCTGTTGAAGTTGATGTCCTGCCCTGTGCGCCGGACGACGAGGACGTTCTCGACCAGTCCTGACTCCTCCTCCTCGACCTTCGCCACGGCCTCGTCGACGGCCGGCTTGAGCGCGGAGGGAGCACCTCGGCGGTAGCCGCCATCGGCGGTGATGATCAGCTTGGCGCCGCAGTCGAGGACGCGACTGGCCAGGGCATCGGCCGAGAAGCCGCCGAACACGACCGTGTGCGGCGCTCCGAGGCGCGCACAGGCCAGCATCGCGATGATGGTCTCGGGGATCATCGGCATGTAGATGGCCACGCGGTCACCGGTCTCGATGCCGAGTTCCTCGATGGCGTTCGCCGCCTTGCAGACCTCGTCCTTCAGCTGGCTGTAGGTGATGTCGCGGGTGTCGCCGTCAGGCTCGCCCACGAAGTGGAACGCGACGCGGTCGCCGTTGCCCTCCTCGACGTGCCGGTCGACGCAGTTGTACGCGGCATTGAGCCGCCCGCCGACGAACCACTTGGCGAACGGGGGATTGCTCCAGTCGAGGACCTCGTCGAAGGGCTTGGCCCAGCTGATGCGCTCGGCCTGTTTGGCCCAGAAACCGAGCCGGTCACTGGTGGCGTCGTCGTATGCGTCCGCCTTCAGGTTCGCCTCGGCAGCCAGCTCTTCGGGTGGGTCGAAGTGGCGGTCCTCGCGGGACAGGTTGCTGATCGCGTCGCTGCTCACGGTGTCTCCTCGTCGGGGGTCTGTCTTCGCATTGTGTCTCGCGCGCTGGCACACGTCATCCCGAACGAGGCGCCGGGGCCCCGCTCGGGATGACGTCGTGGCATTACTTCTCCGAACCGGCGCCCGTCATGGAACGGACGTCGAGCTCGACGAAGCGTTCCTCGGAGTCGCGATCCGATGTGGTGATCGTGCCCAGCCAGCCGAAGAAGAATCCGAGCGGGATGGAGACGATGCCGGGGTTCTCGAGCGGGAACCAGCTGATGTCGATGCTGGTGGGCAGCAGCGACAGGTTCTTGCCGGTCGGGTCCAGGCCCTTGCCCGAAACCACCGGCGAGAAGATCACCAGTCCGACAGACGAGACCAGGCCTCCGTAGATGCTCCAAACCGCCCCGCGGGTGTTGAACCGCTTCCAGAACAGGTTGTAGAGCAGAGCCGGCAGGTTCGCCGAGGCCGCGACCGCGAACGCGAGCGCCACCAGGAACGCGATGTTCAGCTTCTGCGCCGGGATGGACAACAGGATCGCCACACCGCCGATCGCGAACGCCGCGACACGGGCCACCCGCACCTCCTGTTTCTCGGTGACCTCGCCCTTCTTCCAGACGTTGGCATAAAGGTCGTGTGCCACCGAGGACGCCGACGTGAGTGTCAATCCGGCGACGACCGCGAGGATCGTCGCGAATGCGACCGCGGAGATCAGCGCCAACAGCACGGCGCCTCCGGTCGAGCCTGGACCGCCACCGACGGCTTCGGCCAGCAACGGTGATGCCAGGTTGCCGCCGGAGTCGGCGATCTCGGTCTTCTCGGCGCCCTTGACGAGGGCCGCGGCGCCAAAGCCGAGGACCAGCGTCATCAGGTAGAAGCTGCCGATGAGGCCGATGGCCCAGAGCACGGACTTGCGGGCCTGCCGCGCGGTCGGAACCGTGTAGAAGCGGATCAGGATGTGCGGCAGTCCGGCAGTGCCGAGCACGAGCGCGAGGCCGAGCGAGACGAAGTCGATCTTGCTCGTCGTCGACACGCCGTACTTCAGACCAGGCTCGAGGAACGCCGAGCCCTGGCCGCTGTTGTCGGCGGCCGTGCCGAGCAGGTCGGACAGGTTGAAGTTGAACTTCGCCAGCACCAGCACCGTGATGAGGATCGTGCCGGTCATCAGCAGGACAGCCTTGACGATCTGCACCCAGGTGGTGCCCTTCATGCCACCGACCACCACGTAGAAGATCATCAGCGCGCCGACAGCGGCGATGGTGAGGTTCTTGGCGGTCTCGCTGGTCACGCCCAGCAACAGCGCGACGAGCGCGCCGGCACCGACCATTTGCGCGAGCAGGTAGAAGATCGACACGACGACGGTCGACGTCGCTGCGGCCGTACGGACGGGCACTTGCCGCATCCGGAAGGCGAGCTGGTCGGCCATCGTGAAGCGGCCGGAGTTGCGCAGGAGCTCGGCGACGAGCAACAGCGCCACGAGCCATGCCACCAGGAAGCCGATGGAGTAGAGGAAGCCGTCGTAGCCGGTCAGCGCGATGGCACCGGAGATGCCGAGGAACGACGCCGCTGACATGTAGTCGCCCGAGACTGCCAGGCCGTTCTGGAATCCGCTGAACGTCCGTCCGCCGGCGTAGTAGTCGGAGGCCGTCTTGGTCTGGCGGCTGGCCCAGAAGGTGATGGCGATCGTCAGGAGGACGACCGCGATGAAGAGGCCCCCGGTGAGGTTCTGCGTGTCCTGCTCGCCGATGGCGATCAGAGAGCTGCTCATCGTTCGATCTCCCTCTCGTACTGGTCACGCAGGCGGTCGGCGATCGGGTCCATCCGGCGGGCCGCGAAGCGCGCGTACCAGATGGCGATGCCGAAGGTGCTGACGAACTGCAGCAGCCCGAACACCAGAGCGACATTGATGTTGCCGACGACCTTGGTGTCCATGAAGGACGGGGCCCAGTTCGATGCGAATACGTACAGCAGGTACCACGCCATGAAGGCGATGGTCAGGGGGACTACGAACCGTAGGTAAGAACGCTTGAGCTCGGCGAAGTCGTCCGTGGCGTTGATGCGTTGATACTCCTCGTGCGCCGCGGGACTGATCTTCTCGACCACTGCGGTCACCTCTCTCGGTGGCAAGACGACGGCACGGTGCCGCCATTTCGACCGTATGAGCAGTTGCAGGGTCTCGCCACTTATGCAAGTCGTGCCTGCTCAGGAGCCGTCGTGACAGCATCGCGATCGGTCAGGCAGGTGCTGGCCCCGTGATCGTCAGCTCGACCGCAGCGTCGAAGCGGTGCGCGAGAAGCAGGCGCGCAGGTGTGGACTCGTCGGGCGGCGGCGTCGATGAGTCGGGCGGTGGCTCAGAGGGTGGGAACAGGACGGCGAAGTTCTCGCCGTCCGACGGGCCGTGGTAGGTGGCCGTCCATGCCAGCTGCGACTCCCGGATTCCCCACTGACGGGCCAGCCGGGCGACGATCAGTCCGATGCGGTTGTGCTGGTTGAACCGCGGATTGCACTCGATGACGCACAGGCGTTGCCCGCTCGGCAGGACCAGGCCCCGGCCGCTCCACGAGGTTCCCGGTCCGATGACGACGTCCATGGCCGCGACGCCGGCGAATCCCTCCGTCCGCATCGCGTCGATGAGGGGCAGGAGGCTCGTGATCATGGCCTGTCGGTCGGCCGCGTCGAGCGGGCCGTGGCTTCGCGATCCGACGAAGGCCGCCGTGGTGGGGTGCAGCACCTGCTCACACGCGGCCAAGAACGTCGGGTCGCTGTCTGGCCCGACCATGAACGAGACCGAGTACGTGGTGGTCCACGGCAGCCAGGCCTCGATGACGACGTCGATCGGTCCGGTCGAATCCGGGTGCCGATCGGCCCAGAGGCGTCGGACATGCTCGGGCCAGGCGTTGCCGTCGTCCGCCCGGAGAACGCGGTTGTGGTCTCCACCCGTGCCGGGAAGCTTCAGGATGATCGTGCCCGCCTCCGCGGTGCTGAACCGATGCACGGCGGCGATGACCTCATCGACTCCCGACACTGAGAACTCGACACCAGGTGGTATCGAGTGATCGCCGAGAATGTCGCGGCAGCGGTCCCTGAACAGGGTCTTCCGTCCCCAGGTGTCCCAGACATCAGGGGAGCAGGCCCAGAACCGAGCGCCCAGCTCGGCTCGCAGCTTCTCGATCTCGGGCGAGCCCTCGGCGTCCGGTTCCACCAAGTAGCCCTCGTGCAACAGGTTCGTCGAGGACGTGGTCGACCACCCCGGGGGTAGCCCTACATGCTGTCGATCGCTACGGAACGCGGACGTCTCGCCACCAGATGCGAAACAGCGGAGCCGACGATCGATGCGATCGTCCCTGAACGGGTCCGGCGAGTGCGGAGCCAGCAGGGCGTTGGTCGCGAACGCGGCAGCACCGATCTCGTTCTCACTCGGGTGGGCGGCCGCGATGACGGCGAAGTCGTCGAGGATCGCCGCGTAGGGATCGGTGGTCGTGGAGAGCGTGGCCGGGCTCACGGAGACGACCTGCCCTGGTCGGGCAGGTAGAAGCCGGCGTCGCCGATCTGGAGCTTCTGGGGCATGGGCCCGAACCGCAGCCGGTAGTCGCCTCCGTCGATGACGTCGTTGAGGACTCGTGCCTGGGCGCGCTCCCAGAGCTCGCCCATCCGGACATCGGTCTCTGTCCCGAGATTCTGTGATCCACCGGGCCGCGGCGTGAGCTCGCCGAGCACGATCTCCCCGGCGATGTCGTACAGGTCGATGCGCACGAACGGCATCGGGATGGACAGCGACAACCTTTTCGCGGTGGCGACGATCTCGTCGATGATCTCCGGGAGCTCGATGCTGTCGTCGTGGCTCGGGTGGCGTGGTCCGTCCGTCCCGTCCGGGAGGAACCTCCGGATAGCGGTGCCATCGGGGTTGCCATGGTCGGACGGCTTGCGGACGTTCACGAGACCCACCTCACCGTAGAACGCGAAGACGCGGGTCTCAGTCGGCAACGCGCCGTCGTGAACGACGTCATGTGGCTCCTCGGCGAAGAACGGGCCACCGATCTGTCCGTTGTCGGCATGGTGCCGGAGCCGGGCGACGACCTCACGCGGGGTGATCGGGTCGGTCTTCGTGACGACCGTCCAGTGGTTGGCGGCTCGATGGAGCGGGAAGACGCCACGACTGTGCGCACCCATGTCGGACTTGATGACGACCCGATCCGGCAGATCGTCCCAGGTGATCTGCTCCGGGGAGTCCCACAGACCGTAGAGGGTCGGGACGCGAACGCCGTGCGACTGCGCGAATGAGTACGCCTCGAGCTTGCTCTCGACCACGTTGCCGCGATCGGTCGCGTTGAGGTCGACCAAATGTTGGTGGATCCGGCGAGCCGCGTACGCCTGCCGGTAGAACGACGGAGTGTCGGTCTTCGGGCTCCCAACCGCGTCGAGCTTCTTCTGGGCCCTCGCGACCTGGGTGGCGAGGGCCTTGTTTCTCGCCTTCAGAGCACGGATCCTGGCGTCCCGCCACGCGACGTGGCGGAGAGCGCGGGCGCGCGAACGAACCCACGCGGAAGGGGTCGAACGACCGGGAGTCACGCCGGTGAGTCTAGGCGGGTCCGAACCAGGCGGCGTGACGAACGGCAAGTCGGGTGAACGTCAGCCGTCGCCGATGCCTCGGGCGGTGAGGGCGTCGCCGGTGGCCTGGGCGTGTGCGACGACCCGGATCGCCATGGGCGAAAGCGTCGCGCGAGGGCTCCGGTCGAGGCCACGAGCGCGGGCGGCGTCGCGGGTGTCGCCGTAGATGGCGAACACCGCGGGGATAGCTGTGATCATCAATGAGAAGGCCAGCGCGACCTTGTCCGGATCGACGCCGATCCGGCGGAATGGAGCCAGGCCGCGGACGATCGTGTCGAGCAACGCGTCCATCGGGGTCGTGGCCGTGAAGGTCGTGGCCGCAACGACCAGCGCGAGCGTCGTGGCGACGAGCTCCACGGCAGTGGGCCAGCCCCGCTGCCACCACTGGAAGGCGGCGAGGATCGCCAGCACCACGAGCAAGGGCCGCACGCCGCGGGCGATCGTACGAACCGGGATGCCGGCCCACGCGGTGATGCCGAGCGCGACAACGAGGGCGACGCACGCCGGCCACGGCCCACGCAGAGCCACCACCACGATGCTGACGACGACGAGCGCGGTCAGCTTGGGACCGATGAGCATCCGGTGCCAGATGGTCTCGCCGGGCACGTAGATGCCAAGGGGCAGCGACCTCCTCATGGTGCGCGCACGCTCTGCCGGTAGAACTCGACGGCGGCTTCGGTCGGCCCATCGAACCCGATCCGGCCGTCCTCGACGACCAGCGCCCGCTCGCAGCGGGTCGCGAGGTCAAGATCGTGTGTCACGAGGAGGAGCTGCTGGTCGAGCGCGAACAACCGGTCCGCGACGTCCATCGCGTTGCGCAGGTCGAGCAGCGTGGTCGGCTCGTCGGCCACGACCACGGACGGCTCGCACGCCAGCACGCCCGCGAGGGCGAGCAGCTGCTGTTGTCCGCCAGAGAGCGTATGAACACTGGCGTCGGCGAGCGCGTCGAGTCCAAATGAGGTCAGCACCTCGATGACCCGCTGGTCGCGTGCGTCACGGTCCCGGATGTGTCGGCGCAGCGAGAGCGCGACGTCCTCGGCAACGGTCGGCATCACCAGCTGGGCTGTGGGGTTGGTGAACACGAAGCCCACCCGGCGGCGCACCTCGCGGCCGTTTTTCGCGACGTCGAGGCCGTCGACACGGATCGTTCCCGTGGTTTGCTCAACCAAGCCGTTGACCAGGCGGGCCAGCGTCGACTTGCCCGAACCGTTCGCCCCGATGAGGGCGATGCGCTTTTCCGTGAGCGTGGCCGTGATGCGGTCGAGGATCAGCACCTCACCATCGGCAACAGGGGCGGTGACGGTGACGTCGTCGAATTCGATCGTGGCCACCTCGCGAGGCTAGCCCCGTCGCGTGAGCAGCATCGGGAACGCCCGGTGCACCGCGGCGGCGACGATGGCCGCAACGGCGAGCTTCGCCAGGTCAGCGGGGATGTAGGCGGCCGCTGCCTTGAGAGTCGAGCCGAACGGGGTGTCGGCGTACAGGCTGATGCCGACGCTGCCGGCGACCCAGATGAGGAGGTCGGCCAGGACGCCGCCGATGGCGACGACGACGGCCGTCACCGCCATGTTCTTGCGGTGGGCCTGCTCGACCACGAAGCCGACGATGAGCGCGGCGAACGGGAACGCGATGAGGTAGCCGCCAGTGACGCCGGCGAACGGGGCCAGCCCGGATGCTCCACCGGCGAAGATCGGCAGGCCGGCTGCACCGACTGCGAGGTAGAGGAGCACCGCGAGAAATCCGCGCCAGGCACCGAGCACGGCTCCGGCCAGGAAGATCGCGAACATCTGAAGCGTGATGGGCACACCGTTGACGCCGAAAGGCAGGGCGGTGGCGACCGAGCACACGGCCACGAGGGCGGCGAACGTCGCGATCAGGGCGAGGTCTGTCGTGTTGACCGACTTCTTCGAGGTGGGCTGGGTCGTGCTCATGGCTTCCTCCGGGCAAGGCGGGACTGAACAGTGTTCAGGTATGGTGGCACGTCACTGTACCGGCACCCGAGGAACACCCATGAGTCACCATCGGTCCGACGTCGTCGAGCACGCGCTCGAGGTGCTCGACCGGCACGGGCTGGCCGACCTCTCGATGCGCCGTCTCGCGGCCGATCTCGGCGTCCAGCCGAGCGCCCTTTACTGGCACTTCGCGAGCAAGCAAGCGCTGCTCGCCGCGGTGGCCGACGAGGTGCTGCGCCGTGGCCGGCGACCCGTTCCAGCCGGAACGTGGGACATGCAGGTGACGGCGGAGGCGCATGCCTTGCGCGATGGAATGCTGGCGTATCGCGACGGTGCCGAGCTGGTCGCCACCGCCTTGGCCTTTGGTCTGGGTACGGAGGATCCGGTGACACGTTTGGTCGAGCTGCTCGGCGACACGCCGGTGGCCCGCGTGGCGGCGACGACGATCCTGTACTTCGTGCTCGGCCACGTCAACGAGGAACAGATGAACGTCCAGGCAGCCAGCGCCGGAGCGATCATCGACGATCCGCTCTCGCGGGCTGACACGTTCTCGACCGGCCTCGGCATCGTGGTCGCCGGCATCGCCGCTCATCGCTCCGTCGACCGGTAGACGACGCGGCGCGTTGCGCCCGTAGGATCAGCGAAGCCCCAGACAGAAAGCAGGTTCGCGGATGCGCGGAGGTAACGCGGCGGAGATCGCCAAGCTCGGCGTTCGGCTCGCCCTCCACCGCACCGGCGTCTCCATCGGTCGCGATCCCTTCGTGAACCGGGTGGCGCGCCTGCTCGACCGCCGCCGCATCGAGACCGTCCTTGACGTGGGCGCCAACGTCGGACAGTTCGCGCGCATGATCCGCGGTGCTGGTTTCGAGGGCGACATCCTCTCCTTCGAGCCGCTCTCCGACGCCTACCGTCGCCTTTCGCGACGCGCGTCGGGTGATCCGCGATGGCACGCCGTCAACTCGGCCGTCGGGGCCGAGCCCGGACGGTCGACCATCCACATCTCGGCGAACTCGTACTCGTCATCGCTCCTGGAGATGACGAATGCCCATCTCGACGCCGCTCCCGGTTCGCAGTTCATCGGCACCGAGGACATCGACGTCACCACGGTGGCCAGCATCGTCGAGGAGCACGGCCTTGACCCGTCGCGGATGTTCATCAAGGTCGACACCCAGGGCTACGAGAAGGCGGTCATGGCCGGTGCCGGCGCGGTGATCGACCAGGTCGCGGCGGTTCAGCTGGAGCTGTCCTTCGTCGAGCTCTACGAGGGACAGGAGCTGTTCGACGAGGGCGTCGCGACCATGAACGACCACGGTCTCGAGCTGTGGACCCTCGATCCGGGCATCTCCGACGCCGAGGGCCGACTGCTCCAGTGCGACGGAGTGTTCGTTCGCGCTACCAGCTGACGTGGATGGGGCGTCCCTCGTCGTAACCGGCGGCACTCTGGATGCCCACGACCGCGCGATCGGCGAGCTCCTCGAGCGTCCGCGCACCGGCATAGGTGAAGCTCGACCGCACTCCGGCGGTGATGGCGTCCAGCAGGTCCTCGACGCCGGGGCGCTGGGGGTCGAGATACATCCGGGACGTGCTGATGCCCTCCTCGAACAGGGCCATGCGGGCCCGCTCGAACCCAGCGGCATCGCGGGTGCGGTTGGCGACGGCTCGGGACGACGCCATGCCGAACGACTCCTTGTACGGGCGGCCGTCGGTGCCGTGGTGGATGTCGCCGGGACTCTCGTACGTGCCGGCGAACCACGAGCCGACCATGACGCTGCCGGCCCCGGCGGCCAGGGCCAGCGCGACGTCGCGGGGGTAGCGCACTCCTCCGTCGGCCCACACCTGGCGACCTTCGGACCGCGCGGCCTCGGAGCAGTCGAGCACGGCGGAGAACTGCGGGCGCCCGACGCCGGTCATCATCCGGGTGGTGCACATCGCACCCGGCCCGACGCCCACCTTGACGACGTCGGCTCCGGCGGCGATGAGGTCGCGGGTGCCGTCGGCCGTGACCACGTTGCCGGCCACCACCGGGATGCGACGCCCGGTGCCAGCCTCATGCGCGTCACGGGCGGCCACGACCAGCGGGAGAGCCTCGAGCATCTTCTCCTGGTGGCCGTGCGCCGTGTCGACGACGATGACGTCGGCGCCGGTGGCGAGTACTGCCTCGGCCTTGGCCCGCACGTCGCCGTTGATGCCGACGGCTGCACCGACGGCCAACCGGCCGTCCGGGTCGACCGCGGGGGTGTAGATCGTGGAGCGCAGCGCGCCGGTGCGGGTGACGACGCCGACCAGCACGCCGCCGTCGAGCACAGGAGCGACCGCGACGTGCGACCCGGACATCGCGTCGAAGTACTCGCGCGGATCCATCCCGGCCTCGACGGTGAACAGCTCGTGGCTCATGACCTCGCGCACCTGGGCGAAGCGGTCGACGTCAGTCCCGTCGCGCTCGGTGACGATGCCGACCGGTTTGCCGTCGTCGACCACGACCGCCGCGCCGTGGGCACGTTTCGTGAGCAGGCTGACCGTCTCGCCGATGGTCATCGTCGGTGAGACCGTCACCGGCGTCTCGTAGACGGTGTCGGCAGCCTTGACCCGAGCGACCGTCGACGTCACCACGTCGACGGGGATGTCTTGCGGCAGGATCGCGATGCCGCCGCGACGGGCGATGGTCTCGGCCATGCGGCGCCCGGAGACCGCCGTCATGTTGGCGACGACGATCGGGATGGTGGCACCGGTGCCGTCTGACGTCGACAGGTCGACGTCGAAGCGCGAGGCGACGGCGGACCGTCCGGGCACCATGAAGACGTCGTTGTACGTGAGGTCGTGCGCTGGCTGCAGACCGTTGAGGAACTTCACCAGACGATTCTACGGCGGTCGCTCAGGCGGACGCGCTCCCAGAAAGATCGGTGCCCGATTCCTCGGCGAGCCGTCCGACCAGGAAGGCGATGCCGCACTGACGGCAGATGCCCACCTCGGACGCGATCTCGTCGGGGAAGTCGATCTCGCTCTCGCAGGTCTCGCACACCATGTGCAGACCATCGTCGACCAGCGATTCACTCATGGCCGACTCCTTCCGTTCCCCTCCACAGTAAGAACGGAAGCGGACGAATCCGGCCCGACACGCCGCGAGATCAGCTGAGCTCGATGAGCGTGGGATCCGGTGGTGCAGCTTCGCGGGTGAGGTTCTCCTTGAGGACGCGGGCCCGCAGGCAGTGTGTCTGATGGCGCAGGCGGAGCGTGCCGGAGTGCCCGCCATAGGAGTTGAAGAGGTCGCGGACGCGGATCAGTGCCTCTGCGTCGACCGATGGGTGCTTGGTCTGCTCAGCGAACCGCATGAGGCCGGGCAGGTCGAGCTGCTCCCAGGTGCCGAACTCGTCGCTCTCGGGCTCGGCGAACAGGCCGGACGCGGTGAACGTGTCGGCCGGCGTGTGGCGCGGGGCGCGGTCGCCGATGATCTCGCGCAGCTTGCGCATCCACGGAATGGTGTCGTCGTAGGTGCGGGTGACGGTGGAGAGCAGCCCGTCGGGCCGCAACACCCGGGCGTACTCCGCGAGAGCCGTGGGGGCTTCGCGCAGCTCGGGCACGATGACGACGTCGAACGACTCGGGGGCGAACGGCAGCCGCTCACCGCGGGTGCGGACGTACTGGATGTCGGTGTGCCGGATGCTCGTGACATCGTCGCCGGCGAGGACGACCTCGTGGCCCTGGTCGGCGAGCAGGTAGGCGATCGAGCTGTCGCCGAGATGCAGGACGCAGGAAAGGGTGTCGCCGACCATCCATGCCGCGGTCCGCTCGGCGCCCGTGCGTCCGGTCGTTGACGCGTCCGGTCCGGCGCGCAGCACTCCACTCAGGTTCATCCCTTGAAGGCTACCGGCCCACGCGGAGGTGGCCGGTACGCGCGCCGATACGTTGGGCCCCGTGTCAGATGACCCGGATGCCTTCCTCGCGGCAGCGTCGCTGGAAGGCGTCCCGTCGGCGTTCGCGGCGACCCGGGACGGCATCGACTCACTGCTGCGCGACCGCGGACTGCGACGCACCACGCCGGAAGACACCGCTCGCTCGCTGCTCCTCGGTGCGGCGGCCACCTCGACGCTGGAGGGCAGCGAGTCCGACGTCGAGACGCTCGCCCACGGTGGCGGGGACGCGACAGCACGCGCCGCCGTCCGCCTGTCGACCGAGCTGCTCGGGCTCGTGCCGGTGTGGCGCCGGACGCCGCTGCAGGCCATCGCCCGCATCCACGCGCTGGCCGCTGCGGGATCGGTGCCCGACGACGACCTCGGACGTCCTGGCGACCCGACCGGCGTCGTCCGGCTCAACGAGCTGTCGCGAGCCCTTTCGGCCCCCACCGAGGCGCCGGCTCTCGTGGTCGCGGCGCTGACCCATGCCGAGGTCGCGACCTGTGGCGCCTTCGCCTCCCACGCCGGCGTCGTGGCCCGGGCGATCGAACGCTTGGTGCTGGTGGAACGAGGTGTCGATCCGGCGTCGGTCACCGTGCCCGAGGCGGGTCACGCGGCCGAGCCGGAGGGCTACCGGTCGGCGCTCGCCGCGTACGCACGCGGGGATACTGCCGGCGTGAGCCAATGGCTGATGTACGCGAGCCAGGCCTTCACGCGAGGTGCAGAGGCTTCGCCCTTGGTGCGCTGACCACCTCGATCACGGTCCGGCGAAAGGCCGGCACAGTATGCTGGCGCACTGCAGCCACCGACGCAGAAGGATCACATGAAGCGCGCGTTCATCACCGGCATCACCGGTCAGGATGGTTCGTACCTTGCCGAGCTCCTGCTCGAGAAGGGTTATGAGGTCCACGGTCTGGTGCGGCGTTCGTCCTCGTTCAACCGGGCACGGATCGACCCGATCTGGGACACCCATCCCGAGGCGAAAAGCCATCTCCACCTGCACTACGGAGACATGACCGACGGCGCCAACCTGGTCAATCTCGTGTCCACCATCCAGCCCGACGAGGTGTACAACCTCGCGGCTCAAAGCCACGTCATGGTGTCGTTCGAGATGCCCGAGTTCACCGCGTCCACGGACGCCATCGGACCGGTTCGGCTGCTCGAGGCGGTGCGCACCTTTGCGCCAGAGGCCCGGTTCTACCAGGCCTCCACCTCGGAGATGTTCGGTTCGTCACCGCCTCCGCAGCACGAGAACACGCCGTTCAATCCGCAGTCGCCGTACGGCGCCGCCAAGCTCTTCGCCCACTGGGCCACCGTCAACTACCGCGAGGCGTACGGCCTGTACGCGGCGTCGGGCATCTTGTTCAACCATGAGTCGCCCCGCCGAGGCGAGAACTTCGTCACGCGCAAGATCACCATGGCGGTGGCCCGCATCAAGCTGGGGCTGGAGACTGAGCTGCATCTCGGCAACCTCGACGCAGTCCGCGACTGGGGATTCGCCAAGGAGTACGTCGAGGGCATGTGGCGGATACTGCAGCACGACGTACCCGACACATTCGTCCTCGGCACCGGGATCGGCACCACCGTGCGTGAGTTCTGCGAGACCGCGTTCTCGCATGCCGGCCTCGACTGGCAGGAGCACGTGCGCCACGACGGTAGCTATGAGCGGCCGAACGAAGCCGACGCGCTCGTGGCCGACACCAGCAAGGCGAAGGACGTCCTGGACTGGAAGGCGGAGACCGACGCGAAGCAGCTGGCTCGCCTCATGGTCGATGCCGACATCGCGCTCGCCGAGGCATCACTCGGGTGAACTCTGCTCACCTCGGCGGTCGCACGTGAGCCGCCTGCCCAGCGCCCTGCAGCCCGCATGGCCGCTGGTCAAGCGCCTGCACCGGTTGGCCACCCGACTCATGGGCGTCCTCGTTCGTCGGTCGTCGAGTCGGCTGGGCGAGCGCGCGTTGCCCCGCCGAGCCACCGAGCATTCCCGCGACACTGCAGCCATCGAGCCGGGCACCGTGCGCATCCATGCCGGCGGTGGGCCAGAGCACATCCGGCGGACACCGCCGATCGGCGACCCCCCGAACCACTGGTCCGTCCTCGACGCTGAGAACTTCGACGTGCCGGCGCGATTCACCGTCGAGATGGACGGCGGAACCGTGGTCGGCGACTACGGCGCCAATCTCACCGCTGCGGGCACGCTCGACTACGAGACGAGCGAGTACTTCGGCATCTCGGGCTGGCGGGAGCATCCCTTGTTCCTGCGCCCCTCGCTGCCTCCCATCGAGCACGTCGACGGCACGTTGGTGTCGCTGGCGTGCCGCGGCGGTGCCGGCAACTACTACCACTTCCTGCTCGACGTCCTGCCGCGCTGGGGCATCCTCCAGGAGTCGCTTCCCGGTCTGGAGCCCGACCGCCTCTACGTGCCGTGCGGTACCTCGTACGAGAAGGAGCTGCTCGCGCTGACGGGCTTGGACCGTTACGAGCTGGTGGACACCGGCAAGCACCGCGCCGTCTCCGCCGACCACCTGCTCGTGCCCTCGATGCCCAACCCTTTCGAGGTCGCTCCCACGTGGATGGTGGAGTGGGTGCGCGCACAGCTTCCGCCCGATCGCACCGACGACAAGCCACGCCGGCTCTACGTCACGCGTGGCTCGGGCCGGAACACGCGGCGGCTGGTGGACGAGGAGAACCTCTGGCCCCGGCTCGAGCAGCGTGGGTTCGTCCAGATCGACCCCGGCACGCTGTCGGTGCGCGACCAGATCGACCATTTTGCCGCAGCCGATGTCGTGGTCGGTTTGCACGGCGCAGCGCTCACCAACCTGGTGTTCCTCAAGCCCGGGGCCCGGGTGCTCCACCTCATGGCACCGGGTTACGTGAAGCACTGCTACTGGGCGATCTGCGATGGCATCCCGGACGTGACGTACCAATACCTCGTGGGGCAGGGCCGGGCACCGCGACGCATGAACAAGATCATGCAGGACATCCGCATCGACGCCGCGACCCTCGACGCTGCTGTCGACCGCCTGCTGGCGACCTGACGCCGGGCGGGCTCAGGTGGCCGTGGCCTCGTCGATGACGGTCATGAAGCGCTTCGCGATCGCATCGATGCCAAAGCGCTGAACCGCCAGGTTTCGAGCACGCACCCCCAGATCGACTCTGCGGTCAGGATCCTTGCTCAGCGTCTCGAGCCAGGCCACAGCGTCGGCGATGCCATGTTGATCGGGCTCCACGACATGTCCACCGACGTCGGTGATGTCGACGGCCGCCGGATTGTCCGCCGGCATGATGCCCAGCACGGGCCGACCCGCGGCGAAGTACGACAGGACCTTGCTGGGGATGGAGAACTTCGAGGCCCCGGGCTCCAGCAGGGCCACGAGGACGTCACCGGAGCCGAGGACCTGGCCCAGCTGCTCGAGCGGTTGGAACGGCAGGATGCGCACGTGGTCGACGATGGCGGGTCGAGCCGCCGTGGCCGCCGCAAGCACATCGGCGCCTTCGCCCGCGGAGACCACAGTGAGCTCCGCGTCGACTCCACGCTCGCGCAGGCTCTCGACGAGGTCCACCAGCAGCAGCGGGTTGTGCTTGGCGCCGAGGGTGCCGGCGTAGTGCAGGCGGAATCGCTTCGGGTCGCCGAGGTTCGCCTTGCCCCAGGCGTTGTCGCGCTCGTGGGGGACGATCTCATCGATCGGGGCCCAGTTGGGAATGACCTCCACGTGACTTGTGTCGAGTCCCCAGGTCGCGTACTCGCGGACGAAGGCATCGTCGATCGCCACCACTCGTCGCGCCGACTTGACGATGTCGCGCTCGAGCCGGGTGAAGACTGTCGACGCGCCATGGACGGCCGGGCGCGAGAGTCCGGCCAGGCGGGGGAGGCGGCCCTCCAGCTGTTCGCTGAGCGCGAGGCTGTAGACGTCCTGGTGCCACAACACGTAGGGCAGTCCGGTCTTGCGAGCCCACCGCGAGAACCGGTGCAGGGCGAACAGCCAGACGTTGCAGGCGATGACGAGGTCGGGCTTGGATTCCTCCAGCTGATCGATCCAGGCCGAGGCAAAGCTCCGCTCGAATCTCAGGCGTCCGACGGGGGAGTACTTCTCGAACGGCCGCGGCGCCTCGATGGTCCGGAACGAGAGCGTCTCGGGATCTCCGGGCCGCCGCTCGAGAGCCCCCTTGCCGCCATATTGCGGCGACCAGGCGTGCTCCACGACCAACCCACGTGCGGCGAGCGCGCGGGAGAGCTCGGCCTGGAAGGGATGCCCGCCGAAGTCGTGGACCTGGATCCGGCGGGGTTCAGCCACGCGCCTTCAGCTGGTCGTAGATCCACGCGTAGGTCTTCTCCAGCCCTTCCTTCAGCGAGATGGAGGGCTCCCAGCCGTAGGTCTGGTGGAACAGCGTGTTGTCGCTGTTCCTGCCGCGCACGCCTTGCGGGGCGTCCAGGTTGTAGCTCCGCTCGACCTTGACGTCGGCGATGCCCTCGAGGATGTCGACCATCTGATTGATGGTGACCAGCTCGGACGAGCCAAGGTTGACCGGCTCGACGGCGTCACCGGCGAGGATCTCCATGGTGCCGCGCACGCAGTCGTCGATGAACATGAAGCTGCGGCTCTGCTCACCGTCTCCCCAGATCTCGATGCCGTCGGTACGGCCCAGGGCGACCTCGGCGACCTTGCGCGACAGCGCGGCGGGCGCCTTCTCGCGGCCGCCGTCCCACGTGCCGAGGGGTCCGTAGACGTTGTGGTAGCGGGCGACGCGGGTCTCGAGGCCAAAGTCCTCGCGGAAGTGCCGGGCCATGCGCTCGGAGAAGAGCTTCTCCCAGCCGTAGCCGTCCTCGGGATCGCCCGGATAGGCATCGGCCTCGGCGAGTGCGGTGACGTTGGGATCGGTCTGCTTCTCGCCGTTGTAGACGCAGGCCGAGCTGCTGTAGAAGAACCGCTTGGTGCCGGCATCGCGGGCGGCGACCAACATGTTGGTGCTCGTGAGCACCGACAGCATGCACTCGGCCTTGTTGTTCTCGATGAAGCCCATGCCGCCCATGTCGGCAGCCAGGTTGTAGATCTCGTCGGTGCCATCGGCGACCTTGTGGGCGTCGACCGGGTCGGAGCAGTCGGCGACGATGTTCTCGGCCGAATCATGGACCTGGTACCAGTCGTCGGTCGGCTTCACGTCGACCGCGCGGACGTCGAGTCCGGTCTGGAGGAGGCGATCGACCAGGTGGCCACCGATGAATCCACCGGCGCCGGTGACGAGTACAGTCATGTGCTCAACCTCCATGGGGACACGTCACCCCGTGACTTCGTGGTGCCGCGCATCGTTATCTGGGACCGGACCAGAGTAAGGCCTGCCTCAGAAGGATCGTAGGCCACGGTCCCGATGAGCGGCGCGCCAGCGTCGATCTTCGCGTTGGCGCAATACCCGCCGAGCCATTGCATAGACTCACACCAATCAAACGGTCGAGACCCGGCCGCACATCGACATGAGGGGATCTCGTGGATCTGCGTCAATTCTTGGGCATCCTGCGTGCGCGCTGGAAGTTCATCGTCATGACGATCGGCTTCGGCGCGCTCGTCACCACAGCGGTGATCCTCCTGGTCCCCAAGTCCTACGCCTCCACGGCGTCCCTGTTCATCTCCACTCCCTCCACCGGCGTCGCCGACACCTACTCGGCGACACTCACCGCGGGTCAGCGGGCGGAGTCCTACGCCAATCTGGCCAAGGACCCTGAGGTGCTGGCGAGGGTGGCCCAACGGCTCGACATCAAGCGCACCCCGGAGCAGCTGGCCGGTCAGGTCGAGACCTCGGTCGTGGAAACCACCCTGCTGCTTCGCGTCGACACCACCGCCTCCACGCCCGAGCTCGCGCAGCAGATCGCCTCGGTCGAGTCCGATGAGATCATCCGCCTGGTCAAGAATCTCGAGACCCCCAGCGACGAGGAGATCCCGGCGCCCATCATCGCGCGCCTCGCGGGCAAGCCCTCGCTGGAGCAGACTGCGGTCGCGCCGGACATCAAGCTCTACCTTGCGATCGGCCTGCTGGTGAGCCTTCTCGTTGGTGTGGTGGGGGCGATGCTCCGCGATCTGCTCGACACCTCGGTGAAGTCCAGCGAGGACGTCGAGAAGCTGACCGGCAACGCCATCATGGCCACCTTGCCGTTCGACCCGGTCGTGAAGCAGCAACCACTCAGCATCGAGAACGGCAGTGGGTCGCTCGCCGAGGCGTTCCGCGTGCTGCGCACCAACCTGCAGTTCTCCAACCTCGATGCGACGCGCCAGATGATCGTCGTCACCAGCGCCGTTCCAGACGAGGGCAAGACCTTCGTGGCCACGAACCTGGCGATCTCGATCGCGAAGAGCGGGCGCTCTGTCCTGCTCCTCGACGCGGACTTCCGCAATCCGGGCGTCGCCGACCTCCTCGGTCTCGAGAACTCCGTCGGCACGATCACGGTGCTGCTCGGGCGCGCCACCCTCGACCAGGCGACTCAGGAGCACGTGAGTGGTGTCAGGTTCCTGGGCACCGGCCCCTGCCCGCCGAACCCGTCCGAAGTCCTCGACACCCAGGCGATGCGGGAACTGATTTCCACGGTCGGCGCAGAGTACGACGTCGTCATCGTCGACGCCCCACCCCTGCTCCCGGTCGCCGACGCCGCCATCCTCCTGACCGAGGTCGACGGTGCGCTGCTCCTCGCCAGGTTCGGGTCGACGAGTCACGAGCAGGTGCGCCAAGCAGTCGCCCGCATCGAGGCCGTGGGTGGGCGGCTCTTCGGCACGGTCCTCAACCGGACACCGCGCAAGATGCTGAGCAGCTACGGCTACGGCTATGGATACGGGTATGGCTACGGCTACGGCGAGAAGTCCAAGGCTGCGGCCCCCAAGGTCGAACGTCGAGAGACACGTGTCCGTGACGTGAGGTCTGGGCGGCGCGTGAAGCGATGAACTGGCGCGGCGCGGGTCTCATGGCCCGGCTGCGGCCGCCGCCGCTCCTGGTGGTGGCTCTCGTCACGGGGCTCGCCCTCGTCGTGCTGATCCCCGTGGCTGTGTCCTCGAAACCCGCGATGATCGGCGTGTTCTTCGCGTTGTTCGTGTTCCTGGCCCTGATCCTGGTGGGATTCGCTCACACTGCCGAGTTCTTCGTGATCGTGGGCGTGGTCATGGTGCCGATGACCAACCTCCACACCGCCCTGGGTTTCATCACGGTGGCGGACGCGGCGTTCGCCGTGGGATTCGCGCTGATGCTGCCCGATCTCATGCGGCGTCCGCTCCAGCTGCCGTCGATGTTCGTCTTCGGGGTGGCCGGGGTATTGGTCGTCGCACTGTTCTCATCGATGCTGGCCGAGCAGCCGGTGGCGAGCCTCAACTTCCTGGCGAGGTTGCTCGTCGGGGCCTTCGGACTCTCGACCCTGATCATCTGGTGGAACCCGGACCGGAAGCGGGTCGTGATGATCGCTTGCGCCTATGTCCTCGGGAACGTGATCAGCGTCGGATACGCCTTGATCAAGAACGAGGCGGCACGCGATGGTCGCCGGGCCGGGCTCGCTGAGCACCCCAACGTCTACGGACTCTGCGCGATGCTGGCCGCCACCCTCGTTCCGTTCATCGTGACGCAGTTCCCGCGGTCGCGGCGGTGGATCCCGGTCGGCGCAGGCGTGGTGTGCCTGTACGGAGTCTGGAGCAGCGGCAGCCGTGCCGCCCTCGCGGTGCTGATCGGCATCGCGGTGGTCTATCCCGTCCTCGCACGGTCGGTGCTCGCCGCGGTCGGCCTGCTTGGTGCTGTCGCCACCTTCTTGATCTTCTCGACCCAGCTGTTGGGTGAGACGTCGAGCGGCAACGCGCTGGGGCGGCTGCTCGGCGCCGGCTCGGCTTCCCTGTCGGACCAGGCACGCCAGCAACTGTTGGAAGATGCCATCGACCGGTTCTGGAACAGTCCGATCATCGGCAATGGCATGGCCGGGATCATCGAAGCCCACGTCATCTACATCCAGATCGCCGCTGCCCTGGGTGTCATCGGGCTCGCGTTCTATGTCTTGGTGCTCTGGTCCACCATCCATCCCATCGCGGTGCTCACTCCTCCGTTCAGCCTGCTGGCGGTCCCCGCCTTGGCGTACGTGACCTTGGGCTTCGTCACCCCGGTCCTGTGGGATCGCTACATTTGGACGGTGATGGCACTGGCCCTTCTCGCGCCACGCCTGGCCGAGGCAGCAGCCGCCGAAGAGGATCCGTCCGGGATCGACCGAGAGAAAGAGGTGGAAGATGCGCGCGCTTGAACGCGTGCGTCGCGTCGGCCACCAGATGACGAACGACGTCAAACGAGCCGTCCAGACGTTGACCCGGTTCGACAACGGTTTCCGCGTCCTCGGTGACATCGTCTGGCGTCATCCGGAGGAGCTCACCTACGCCACCGACGGCCTCGAGGTGGTCTGCCCCAACCGTGGTGGCGCTCGATTCGCCGTTTACGAGCTGTTTGCCGATGACGCGTACCGGCTCCCGTGGTTCACCCGTGGCTTGCGGAAGGACCCCGTCGTGCTCGACCTCGGTGGGCACATCGGGTCGTTCTCCCTGGCCGTCAGCCAGCTGTTCCCGCAAGCTCATGTCGACGCGTACGAGCCCACCCCTTTCACGGCCGGCTACCTGCGACGCAACATCGAGCACAACGGCCTGTCCGATCGACTCCGTGTCTTCGAGAGCGCCGTCTCCGCGCGCGCGGGCGTGCTCACCATGGCGATCATGGACGACGGAAGCGCCCACAACGGCATCATGCTGTCCGGGGCGCCCGGCACGTCGTCGATCGAGGTGCCCACCACCGGTCTCGACGACGCCTTCGCCGCGGCGCCCGGCCCCGTCGACCTGATCAAGTTCGACATCGAGGGCGCGGAGTACGAGGCGATCCTCGAGTCCAGTCCCGACCTGTGGCAGCCGGTTCGGCGCGTCGTCATGGAGTACCACCGGATGCCGGGCCGCAGCTGGGCGGACCTCGAGGCGTTCTTCGCAACCGTCGGGCTGAAGGTCGTCCGACGTGACCAGCACCCGGGCGAGCAGGGCATGGCCTGGCTGTCGCGGGATCCGCTCTGACCGGTCAGGTCTGAGTCAGCGGGTCGCCTCGACGACGATCTGCGCGCCTTCCTGCGCCAGCCGGAAGTCGATGCCGCGGAGCGCCTCGTGCTCGCTCTCACCCATCTCCACCTGGACCACGGAGTGGAAGCCGGCCCGCTTGAGCTCGGCCTCGAGGACTTGGAAGTCGTAGACGTAGCCCTCGTGGTGGCCGAAGCTGCCGATCGGGATCCGGATCAGGTCGATCGAGTGCTCGACGACCAGGCCCATGTCGCGATACTCCTGGGCGACGTCGCCGTCGAGGACCGAGTCGCCGGCCAGGTAGAGCTCGACGTGCTTCTTGATGTCCGGAGTGACCAGCCGGATCACGCCGCCGGGCTGCATCGATCGGTACGCCTGCGCGAGCATCGCGCGGCCGGCGGCCAGCGGGATGTGCTCGATCACGTTGTCGGAGAAGACGTACTGGACCGAGCCGTCGGCGACGGGCCACGGCGAGCTGGCATCCAGGTAGTTCCGTGTGGTCGCGTTGACGTTGGTGATGATCCAACCGTCGCGGGGGACCAGGCCGCCGATCTCCAGCTTGATCGGGCGTTCGGACGAGGCAAACGCCCGGCGCGCGCGGACCTTCGCGACGGGCTTGTTGATGGCCCGAACGGTCTCCCGGATGGCGACACGCAGCCGGGGGGTCTTGAGGAGAAAGGCGGGATTCACGCCGCGAAGGCTACCCGACGATCGGTGCTCACCGGCGGAGCGCCTCGGGAAGCAACTGGGCCGACTTGTCGATGAGATTCTCTGCCATTCGCTGCGGCGTGTACTGCTTGGCGAGCTCGGCACTGCGCTGGCTGATCAGGACCCGCTTCTCGGGGTCGGCGTTGCTGATCCACAGCATCGCCTCCACCATCTCGTCGACGTTGTCCGGCGCGATCACTCGACCGTTGTACCCGTCGTTGACCAGGCGGGACGCGGAACCACACGCGTTGGTGCAGATCACGGCCAGACCGCTGGCAATTGCCTCGTGGACCACGACACCCCAGGGTTCGAACCGGCTCGGCAGCAACAAGCAGCCGGCGTCCTGGAGAACCCCGGGAAGATCCTTGGGCATCACGAAGCCGAGCAGCTCCGTGCCGTCGATGGCCTTGAGCTCCTCATCCATCGGCCCCATCCCGACGACCTTGAGCGGCCACGGGTCCTTGGCGACCTCGCGGTACTTGCGGTAGGCCGCGGCGAGGACGTCGACGCCCTTGGTGTCGACGAGTCGTCCGGTGAAGACGAAGGCGTCCTTCGGCTGAGGCTGCGGGCCGGTGAAGAACGAGTCCTCGCAGGTGTAGAGCCCGGTGATGATCTCGTGCTGCTTGAACCCGAGGTGCCGCGCGAACACGGCCTGCTCGTCGCCAGGCATCCAGGCGGCGTCGAACGCGCGCTGGATGTAGATGTGCCGCGTGAGCCGGCCCAGCCACTGCTTCGGAGTTCCGAGCCATTGGTGGTCCATGACCACAACCCGGAGTGCCTTGCCTCGCCACCTCCGAGCCGCCTTCATGTACGCCGGGATGTGCCACGAGTTCACCACCAGGACGTCGGGCTGGAACTCCTCAAGCTCGCGAAGGAGCCTCTGTTCGTCCGGCTTTCCCGTCCAGCTGCTCGCGTCCAATCCCTCGGTGAGCTCGGCGTCGTCGAACGGCGCCAGGAACGGCGGGTGCACTAGAGCCTCCTGGTGCATCAGCTTCACGGTGTGGCCCTGCTTGACCAGCTCGTGCATGCCGGAGGTCGAGTAGCCCGTGATGTATTGCCAGGCCAGGTAGAAGCGCATCAGTCGAGAACCTCGTTGGTCGGGGAGGGAGCGTGACTCACGCGTTGACCAATCCGCGGAAGAATTCCACGGTCGGCTTGAGGCCTTCGTCCAGCGAGACGGTCGGGCTCCAGCCGAGCAGGCTCTGCGCCTTGTCGATGTCTGGCTTCCGGCGGACCGGGTCGTCGGTCGGCAGGGGTTGGTGGACGACCTTGCTGTCGCCTCCGACGAGCGCGAGCACCTTTTCGGCGAGCTCGAGCATCGTGAAGTCGCTCGGGTTGCCGATGTTGATCGGGCCGGTCACCTCGGGCGGGCTGTCCATCAGCGCGATCAAGCCGGAGACGAGGTCCTCGACGTAGCAGAACGACCGGGTCTGTTCGCCGTCGCCGAAGATCGTCAGGTCCTGGCCGTTGAGCGCCTGCATGATGAAGTTCGAGACGACCCTGCCGTCGTTCGGGAGCATGTTCGGGCCGTAGGTGTTGAAGATGCGGGCGACCTTGATCGGCAGATCGTGCTGCCGGTAGTAGTCGAAGAAGAGGGTCTCGGCGCAGCGCTTTCCCTCGTCGTAGCAGGAGCGCAGTCCGATCGGATTCACATTGCCCCAGTAGGACTCTTCCTGCGGGTGCATCGTCGGATCGCCATATACCTCCGAGGTGGAGGCGAGCAGGATCTTGGCGCCGGTGCGCTTGGCCAGGCCGAGCATGTTGATCGAGCCGTGCACGCAGGTCTTGGTCGTCGCGACCGGATCTCGCTGGTAGAAGACCGGAGACGCCGGGCAGGCCAGGTGGAAGATCTCGTCGACCTCGACGTAGAGCGGAAACGTGACGTCGTGGCGCATGAGCTCGAATCGCGGCTCGTCGAGCAGGTCGTAGAGGTTTGCACGTGTGCTGGAGTAGAAGTTGTCCACCACCAGCACGTCATGTCCCTGGTCGAGCAACCGCCGAGTCAGGTGGGAGCCGATAAAGCCTGCGCCGCCGGTGACCAGCACCCGCTTGGCAGGGCCGGGGACATCAGGAACAGGGTTGGGGATCATGGAGCAAATCTAACGGACGCGGCTCCCTGCCATGCATCGAACCTGTGGGGCACAGGTAGAGGGCACCACCTATGCGGTGGTGCCCTCTGTGTGGCCAGCATCTGCAGCTACCAAGCGTGCGTTTCGTATCGTCGCCCCGGGGCCGCGTGATCCCTGAGTGTCGCGGTTGTCCCGAATGCGACTGCCCTTTGGGACGGGAGATCGCCGCGTGGGTACTGAGCTGCTGTGCCGTCTGTGAAGTTGTTGGTTTCTTTCTACGCCGATGGTGATCGAGGCGGTAGATCTACTCGGCCGTAACCTTGTGCCCCCCAGTTCACAATCGGCCGTCAGGCCCTCAGGACGGACCGGGCCGGACGACGTCGGCGGGTCACGAGGGCGAGCGCGATCGCCCCGACCCCGGCCGCCACGACGCCGGCAGCGGCGACCTTGGCGACGCGGCTGTCGAGTCCGAGCCGGGCTCGCATCGACACCGGGCTGGTGAAGGTGAGGATGGGCCAGCCGTTCTCCTCCGCCATCCGTCGCAGCGCCTTGTCGGGGTTGACGGCGAAGGGATGACCGACGATTTCCAGCATGGGGGCGTCGGTCTCGGAGTCGGAGTACGCAAAGCTCGTTGCGAGGTCGTATCCGTGCTGCTCAGCGAGCTCTTTCATGGCCTTGGCCTTGTTCGGGCCGTAGGCGTAGTACTCGACCTCGCCGGTGTAGCGGCCGTCCACCTCAACAAGGCGGGTGGCGACCACGTGGTCGGCTCCGAGCATCTCGCCGATCGGCTCCACGACCTCGGTGCCGGACGCCGACACGATGACGACGTCGCGTCCGGCGGCGTGGTGGTTCTCGATGAGCTCGACCGCCTCGTCGAAGACGATCGGGTCGATGATCGCGTGCAGGGTCTCGGCCACCGACTGACGCACGACCTGGACGTCCCAACCGGTGATCATCTCGGTGAGGTAGTTCCGCATCTTCTCGAGCTGGTCGTGGTCGGCGCCGCTCGCCGCGAACATGAACTGGGCGTAGGCGCTGCGGAGCACGGCGCGACGGCTCAGCAGGCCACCGTCGTAGAACGGCCTGCTGAAGGCGAGCGTGCTCGACTTGGCGATGATCGTCTTGTCCAGGTCGAAGAACGCGGCCGACCGAGGTTGGCGGGGGGCTCGAACCATTACGTCGAGCGTACTCGCCGCATGGCCTCCGGCTCCGCGTAGCAGTGCTCGACGAACGCGATGGTCTCGTTCGTCAGGCGCTCGGGGCGACGCCGCCACTCGAGGATGCTCTCGGCCCGCACGAAGGTGGAGTTCGGGAGCTCCGATGCGAGCATCGCTGCGTCGGCGGCCGGGTGGATCGGGTCGCGCGGGTGTCCGATGACGATGGCCGGCGCGGTGATCTGCTGGCGGGTTCGCGACGACGGAGCGATGCGTCCGAAGAAGATGCCGTGCACCGCGGCGCCCATCGACTGCGGGTACTGCTTCATCGTGTCGAGCGCGATGCCGCCCCAGAAACCGACGAGCCGCCGGGGGACGATTGACGTGACGAGCCGCAGGCCGGTGACGAGCAGTGGCGTGAACCGGGCGACGAACATCAGCGGCGCGAACGCGATGATGCCGGCCTCCACGGCGTTGTCGAGCACGGGCATCTCCAGGATCAGGCCCTGCACGCGCTCTGGGTACAGGTCGGCCACCTCGAGCGAGACGTTCGCGCCCAGCGACGTGCCGCCGATGACGGCCTTGTCGGCGCCCACCGCGTCGAGCAGGTCGATGACCTGGCGGCCGAAGTCCGTCATGGAGTAGAGCTTCGGGTCGGTGGGCCGGTCGGACGTGCCGTGGCCGAGCAGGTCGACGGTGAGCACGTGATTGCCGGCGTCGGCCAACGCCCGCGCGAGCGGCTCGTGCATCCGACGCGGCATCAGCTGGCCGTGGATGAGCACCACCCACCGGTCGCCGGAGCCGAACTCGGTGTACTCCAACCGGTGGCCGTCGTGGAAGAACTCACCGTGACGTGCTGACGCGAGACTCATGGCTGCCAACAGTAGGCTCGGATGCGGTGGTCTGCAGGTCGTTTGGGTGAGGTCCTCAAGTTTTCAACGAGCTGCTGCCGGCCGAGAAGGCGGCCGTCAGCGGCGGCCGACGAGGACCGATCCTCCGGCCGCGACGGCGCCCAGAGCGGCGGCGGTGAGGAGCACGCCGACTGGCTTGGAGACGATGCCCGATCGAGCGGCCGCGATGCCGGCGACGGCGTCGGACCCGTCGATGGCCATGCCGAGACTGACCATCTGGGTCCGGGCGTTCTCGGGGGCGGCGAGCGTCAACCCACCGACGGCGATCTCCCGGGCTGCGAACAAGCGGGTCATGTACGTCAGCTGCGGGTTGCTCCTGACGTTGAGCAGGAAGAGCCTGGCGGCCTGGGCCGGGAAAAGCAGGGCGACGGCGCCAATGGCGACGCGGGCAGCGGCGATGACCTTCGCGGTGTCCGATGCGGCATTCATGGGAGGAGGTTAGCGGGTGGTGCTTCTCAGACCGACGCGACGAGGTCGTAGTCGGAGCCGACCATCCGGTCGCACAGCGCCACACAGGCACCCATGCGCTGCTTGAACCCGGCGTTCTGCTTCCATGCGTCCCGCGACTCCGCGTCGGCCCACTCCGTGAACGAGAAGTAGTGCCCGGCGTCGTTCCGGTCCTGGATCAGGATGCCCTGATTCAGGTTCGGGAACTCCTCGCGGGTCCACTCCAGCAGCTCCGTCCATCGCTGCACGAAGGCGTCCTGAGAACCGTCCGTGACGTGCCAGGTTCCCGCGGCGAAATGATCGTTCATCGCACGCTCCATCTCCCAAGTCGACTGCACTGAGGTTACGCGCCCTGCGGCTCTCGTCCCTCCACAAGGCAGCTGGTCCGCGCGGACGTCCACAGTCCCGTCCGGCGCTCTGGGTGAGCGGCTCGCGCGACGAGAGGCTGGCCGGATGGACCCCGCCCTCCCGCTCATCGCGACCGCCGACGACCGGATGCTCGACGACGCACTGCGCTGGTGCGCGGCCGTCGGATGCACGCCGGAGCTCGCGGCCGGGGTCGCTGAGGCCAGGCGCTCGTGGCGGGCGGCGCCGGTCGTGGTGGTGGGCCACGATCTCGCGCCCGACCTCGTTCGTGCCCAGCTGCCGCGGCGCGACCACGTGCTGCTGCTGGCCCACTCGCGCGACGACGCCTGGCCCCTCGCGGTCGCGCTCGGTGCCGTCGATGTCGTCACCGGCGACGACGAGACACGGGCGCTCGACGCCTTGACGCTCGCCCTCGACGGTCGCGGGGAGGCATGTCTGGTCAGTGTCGTCGGCGGAGTGGGTGGCGCGGGCGCCTCGACGCTCGCGGCATGCCTGGCTCTGGTCGGGGCCGATCGCGGTCTGCAGTCGTTGCTACTCGACGCCGACCCCCTGGGTGGCGGCCTCGAGCTCGTCCTCGGCACCGAGGCAGTCGACGGCCTGAGGTGGCACGACCTGGGTGTGGCGGACGGTCCGGTCGCAGCCGAGTCGCTGGCCGAGGTGCTGCCGCGGCGCGACGGGTTGGCCACGTTGTCGTGGGGACGCGACGGGCCCGACGAGGTGCCGGCCGCACTGGGTGGTGTCCTCGCGGCCGCGGTGCGTGGTTTCGACCTCGTGGTCGCCGACGTCCCGCGCCACCTCGAGCCGGCGGGTGTGGAGCTTGTCGCCCGCTCGGTGCTCACGGTGGTCGTCGTGCCTGAGGAGGTGCGCGCCGTAGCGTCGTCCCGACGGGTGCTGGGCCGGCTCGAGCCGCATACCTCCGCGGTGGCCGTCGTGTCGGCAGCGCGGTCAGGCGGACTCGGCCGCCATGACGTCGCCGAGGGGCTCGGGCGTCCGGTCATCGCCCGGTTCCGGCACGACCGTCACCTGCGCGCTGCGATCGACCACGGGCACGGGCCCGGGCGGTCCCGGACGGCGCGCAGTGTTGCCACCACGGTGCTCGACCTGCTCGGCCTCGACCGCGCGCGAACCGTGGGCCAACCGGTATGACCGAGGCCCAGCTGCTCGACCGCGTTCGGCGCCGACTCGCCGCCGACACGGCCGTGCCGACACCGCAGAGCGTGGCTGCCGCGTTGCGAGCCGAGCAGCGGCTGACCGACAGCGCTACCGTCCTGACGCTCGTCGACGCGCTGCGCCGCGAGACCCTCGGGGTGGGTCCGCTCGAGCCGCTGCTGGCCGTCGACGGCGTCACCGATGTGCTCGTCAACGGTCCCGATGCGGTCTACCTCGACCGCGGCCGCGGGCTCGAGCGCTCCCAGGTGAGGTTCGCCGACGACGAGGCCGTACGCAGGCTCGCCCAGCGACTCGCGGCGCAGGCCGGCCGTCGACTCGATGATGCGAGTCCTTGGGTCGACGCACGGATGCCCGACGGCACCCGGCTGCACGCGGTGCTCGCGCCGCTCGCACGACCGGGCACGCTCGTGTCCCTGCGCATCCCTGCTCGCCGTGCCTTCACCCTCGATCAGCTCGTCGAGGCCGGCACGCTCGTTGCGGGGGCGGAGCGATGGCTGCAGCGCCTGGTCGACGGCCGCGTGGCGTTCGTCGTCAGCGGCGGCACGGGGTCGGGCAAGACCACGCTGCTGGCCGCGTTGCTGTCGCGATGCGAAGCCGGCGAGCGGCTCGTGATCGTCGAAGACGCCACCGAGCTCCGGCCGGACCATCCGCATGCGGTCGCGCTGGAGGCTCGTCCGGCGAACATCGAGGGTGCCGGGCTGGTCACGCTCCGCGACCTGGTGCGGCAGGCATTGCGCATGCGTCCCGACCGGGTGGTGGTCGGCGAGGTGCGCGGAGCCGAGGTCGTCGACCTGCTGGCCGCCCTCAACACCGGCCACGAGGGCGGCTGCGGCACGGTCCACGCCAACTCCGTCGACGACGTCCCGGCGCGGTTCGAGGCGCTCGGTGTCGCGGCCGGCCTGCCGCGTGCGGCGGTGCACAGCCAGCTCGCCGCGGGCCTCCAGGTGGTGGTGCACCTCGCCCGTGACCGCGACGGCATCCGACGCCTTGAGCAGATCGGCGTGCTGCGGCCCGGTCCCGACGCCTTCGTGCGCAGCGTCCCGGCGCTGACGTTTGCCGACGGCGTCGCGCGCCCCGGGCCCGGGCTTGACCGTCTCGTGGCGCTGATCGGTACGGATCCATGAGTTGGCTTGGCTGCGGCGCTGCTGCGGCGAGTGGGTTCGCGCTGTTCCTCTTGTGGCCGCCGGCCGGCTGGATCCTCCGGGTTCGCCTTGGCCCTCGGCAGAAAAGGCGACTCCGTGGCTGGTCGATCGGCCCGGTGGCGCGCGGCGGACTCGTCTTCTCCCTGGTGGTCGTCGCGTGGGCGACGTCACGACTGTCATTCGTGATCGTCGCCGCCACCGTCGTCGGCGCCGGACTGTTCGTGCTGCGGCAGGTCCGGACCTCCCGTCGGCGCGCAGCCTCCTCGCGTGCACGCGCTGACACGATCTCTGCGCTCGACCTGCTGGCGGCTGAGCTGCGCGCCGGCATCCTGCCGGGTTCTGCGATCGAGGCGCTGGCGGACGATGCTCCATTTCTTCGTCCCGCAGCTGTCGCCGCGGCCCACGGAGGAGACGTGGTGACTGCCCTCCGAGCGGCGAGCGACCAGCCCGGCGCGGCTGCGCTCGCCGAGCTTGCCAGCGCGTGGCACGTCGCCGAGCGTGCCGGTGCTCCGCTCGCGCACGTGCTCGACCGGGTGGCCTCGGCCGCGCGCGACGATGCAGAGGTCGATCGTGAGGTCCAGGCCGAGGCCGCGCCGGCACGAGCCACCGGCCGGCTGATGGCCATCCTGCCGGTGCTCGGGTTGTCGCTCGGCGCGGGCATGGGGGCTGACCCGGTGCATGTCCTCACCGGCACCGTGGCGGGTGCCTCCTGCCTGGCCGGTGGGGTGGCGTTGGCCTGCGTCGGCATCGTGTGGGTCGATCGGATCGTGGCCTCGGTCGATGTCGCGTGATGCTCGTCGCCGTGGCGGCCGGCCTCTCGGTGTGGTGCGCGTTCCCGCCGCGGGCAGATCAGAGATGCCGGGCCCTGTTCTACCCACGACGCGATGACCCGACTTTCGACCCGGTGCTTGCCGTGACCGTGCTGGTGCCGCTTGCGGCCTGGGTCGCGCTCGGCCCGGTGATGGGCGCGCTCGTGGCGGTCATCGCGACCCCGGCGGTCCGCAACGTCGTCGGTGGCCTGGAGACGGCTGCGTCCCGGCAGCGCTCCGCGAGGCTCGCCGACCAGCTGCCGACGGCCCTCGATCTCATGGTCGCCACGCTCGACGCCGGCCGTCCTCCGGCCACGGCCTTCGCCCTGGTCGCCGAGGTGACGCAGCCGCCGCTCGGCGACGAGCTCACCCTCGTCGGTTCACGCCTCGCCGTCGGCGGCGACCCGCAAGCCGTGTGGGCCCACCTCGCCGGCAATCCCGTCATGGGGCCGCTCGGCCGGGCCTTCCGGCGAGCCGCGACGTCCGGCATGCCGGTGGCGCGGGTGGTCGCGTCGGTGGCCGACGAGATGCGCCGAGAGCAGCGGGCCGCTCGACGTGAACGGAGCCGCCGGGTCGGCGTGCGCACCGCCGCGCCGCTCGGCACCTGCTTCCTGCCGGCGTTCTTCCTCGTGGGAATCGTCCCGACGATCATCGGCGTCGTCGGCACCCTGTCGATCGGCATCGGGTGAGAGCACGGCATGTGTCCACAGGTCGTCCGTCCCTCGCACTCATCCCCAGTCGACGCGCCCGCACAGCAATCGGGACGGCGTCAGCCGCATCTTCTGACATCACACCCACTCCGAGAGGACCACTCATGAAGCTGCTTCGTTTCCCCCGTCACGCCGATCGCGGCATGACGACCGCCGAGTACACCGTCGGCACCCTCGGCGCCTGCACCGTTGGTGGCGTCCTGGTCAAGATCGGCCAGTCCGCCTGGTTCGGCGACCTCGTCAAAGGCCTGCTCGAGAAGATCCCGGGCCTGATCCCCGGCCTCTGAACAGCCCTGAAGAGAGAAGGAAGCCCCATGCGCCACCCACGTGAGCACGGCATGGCGACGGCGGAGTACACCGTCGGCACCCTCGGCGCCGTGTGCATCGCCGCCTTCCTGTTCAAGCTCGGCCTCGACGACAGCTGGTTCTTCGACGAGCTGAAGGGCATCATCGAGCGCGCCCTTCGCCCCGGAGTCCTGTTTGAGCTCCTGCATCACATCCCCTTGTACGGATTCGGTCGGCAGTGATCGCGAGGCGCGGAAGGGAGAGGGGGATGGTCACCGCGGAGATGGCGATGCTGGCCCCTTTCGGGCTGGCGTTCGGGCTGCTGCTCCTCTGGGTCGTGTCACTCGGGTTCACCCAGGTGCAGCTGGTCGACTCGGCTCGCGAGGCGGCTCGGCTGGTCGCGCGGGGCGAGTCGGCCTCGGCAGCGTCCGACGTCGCCAGGCGGCATGCACCACCAGGCGCTGCGGTTCGGGTGTCCGAGGACGACGGCTTCGTCACCGTGCGGGTGTCGGCGCGGTCGCGGCTGCCGTTGCCGGTCCTTCGGCACGTGGGTGGGCGCACGCTGGAGGCGTCGGCAGTGTCGGCCGACGAGGAACCGTGAGTCGGCGCGAGGGCGGCTCGGTTACCGTCCACGCGTTGTGGGTGGCCACCCTGCTGTGCGTGGTCGCCGTCGTCATGGCGCAGGTGGCGACTGTCGTGCGGCTCAAGCATCAGGTCGCGTCCGCTGCCGATCTCGCCGCGCTCGCCGGCAGCCGAGCCAGCCTGGCCGGCGAGGACGGATGCACGGCGGCCCAGACGGTGGCCCGTCGCAACGGCGCCCGCCTGGTCCGGTGCCGCATGGACCTCGATGTCGCGACCGTCACTGCTCGCCGGGAATCCCCGTCGTGGTGGGGCCACCGGTGGGCGTTCGAGGTCGACGCCCGGGCCGCTCCGGACTTCTACGAGGCGGGCGGAGCGTCGGTCAGCAGGGCGTCGAGCAGCTGCACGGCTCCGGCCTTGTCGAGCGGCTCGTTGCCGTTGCCGCACTTGGGCGAGTGCACGCACGACGGACAGCCGTCCGCGCACTCGCAGGCGACGATCGCTTCCCGGGTCACCCGGAGCCAGCGTTGGGCGACGGCATGACCGCGTTCGGCGAACCCCGCTCCGCCCGGGTAGCCGTCGTACACGAACACGGTGAGCCGGCCGGTGTCGGCGTGCAGTGCAGTCGAGACGCCGCCGATGTCCCACCGGTCGCAGGTCGCGAGCAGTGGCAGCATCCCGATGGCGGCGTGCTCGGCAGCGTGGGCCGCGCCCGGCACGTCGGCCGCGGCCAGGGCGTCCATCACCGCAGTACCGCGGAGCGTCCACCACACCGCCTTGGTACGCAACGTCCGCTCCGGCAGGTCGAGCGGCTCCTCGCCGAGGTTCGCACCGGACGGGCTGTGCATCAGGTACGACACCACCTGGCTCACCACGTCGACTGTGCCGAAGCTGATCTCTGCATCGCCCCACACGTCGGTGCGATCGGTCTCGGCGATCGTGATCTCGGTCGTGGAGCGGGCCTGCGTGGAGTAGTCCGGATCCTCGCGGTGCACCTCGGCCGCGCCGCCCTCGACGTCGTACTCGTCGACGACGTACACCTCGCCCTGGTGCACGTACACCGCCCCGGTGTGCACCGTAGAGTCCGCCGAACCGGCGTCGACGGTGCCGACCAGGCGCCCGGTGTCGCCGTCCACGATCTGCACCGGCGCGCCACCACTCGAACGCAGGTCGGCGAGGTCGGACGCGCGGTCGCGCCGGGTCCAGAACCAGCCGGCCTCGCGCTTGCGCAGCCAGCCGGCCGCCTCCAGCGCCTCGATGCCGTCGGCCGCCCGAGGGCCGAACAGCTCGAGGTCGTCCTCGGTGAGCGGCAGCTCCTGCGCCGCCGCCGCGAGGTGCGGCCCCAGCACGTACGGGTTGTCCGGGTCGAACACCGACGCCTCGACGGGTGCCCCGAGCAAAGCCTCCGGATGGTGCACGAGAAACGTGTCGAGGGGTTCGTCGCGCGCCACCAGCACGCCCAGCGACTCCTGGCCGGCCCGTCCGGCCCGGCCGAGCTGCTGCTGAAGCGCGGCCCGGGTGCCGGGGAACCCGACGCTGACGATCGCGTCCAAACCGGCGATGTCGATGCCCAGCTCGAGCGCGTTGGTGCTCGCCAGGCCGAGCAGGTCGCCGTCGCGGAGGCGTCGCTCGAGCTCTCGTCGTTCCTCGGGCAGGTAGCCGCCGCGGTACGTGGCCACAGAGCGAGCCAGAGCAGGGTCCACGTCGTTGAGCCGCCGCTGGGCGCCGGCGGCGACGGCCTCGGCCCCGCGCCGTGACCGGACGAACACCAGCGTCCGGGTGCCGGCGACGACGAGGTCGGAGAGGATCTCGGCCGCCTCGCTGTTCGCGGAGCGACGGACCGGCGGCTGGCTGGAGTGGGCCGCGCCGATCAGCGGCGGCTCCCACAGCGCGATGGAGCGGGCCGCGTGGGGTGACGCGTCGTCGGTGACGGCGGCGACGCCGAGCCCGGTGAGGCGCCGGGCGAAGTCACCCGGCTCGGCGACTGTGGCCGACGACAGGATGAACACCGGATCGGCACCGTAGTGGGCGCAGACCCGCCGCAGCCGTCGGAGCACGTGCGCGACGTGCGCACCGAACACCCCGCGGTAGTGGTGGCACTCGTCGACCACGACATAGCGCAGTCCGCCGAGCAGCCGGGTCCACCGTGCGTGCGCCGGAAGGATGGAGTGGTGCAGCGTGTCCGGGTTCGTCAACGCGTAGTCGGCGTGGTCGCGGGCCCAGTCGCGCTCGTCGCGGCTGTTGTCACCATCGACCGTCGCTGCACGCACCAGATCGGCGGCCGGATTCAGCCGACGGCGTTGGTCTGCGGCAAGCGCCTTGGTGGGCGCGAGGTACAGCACGGTCGGCGCCCGATGGCCGTGCAGAGAGCTGCCGCTGCGTCCACCGGCCAGGGCTTCGAGCGCGGGCACCTGGAACACCAGGGACTTGCCGGACGCTGTGCCGGTGGAGATCACCACGTGCCGGCCATCGTGCACGTAGCCGCAGTCCCTCGGCCTGGTGCGCCCACAGCTGCGCAGCACCTTCCGCCTCGAACACAGCCCGCACGCGCGCACTCACCCAGTCGGGCCACGGTTCGACCACGGCGTCGCGGGCCGGTACGTGTTCGACATGAGTGACGCGGTCGCCGTACCGACTCAGCAGGTCGGCTGGGTCCACCTGCCGAGTCTCCCAGAGACGTGCGACGGTCACCCGCGCCGAGTCGCGGGCCACGGGCGACATGGTTGAATCGACGATGCATCACCGTTCGAGGGGAGGAAGGCCATGGAGTTGACCCTGGACTCACGTACCGACGGACCTTTCCAGATCATCGAGGTCGGCGGCGAGATCGACGTCTACACCGCACCCCGACTGCGTGAGGCGATCGTCGCGTCCATCGATGCAGGTCACACCCGGCTGGTCATCGACGTGGAAAAGGTCGAGTTCCTCGACTCGACCGGACTTGGCGTGCTCGTCGGTGCGCTGAAGAAGGTCCGAGCCGACGGTGGCACCCTCGACATCGTCTGCACCCAGGAACGCATCCTCAAGATCTTCGACATCACCGGGCTAGACAAGGTCTTCGGCCTGCACAAGTCGGTCGCCCACGCGATCGCCGCCCACGACTGACCCGGATCGACCCTCCAACAACCCGCCACCGGGTACCCCGGTGTCTCTGGCGTCGCGCCGGGCTGGTTTCCTTCTCTCGGTAAGTCTTGCCCCGTTCACGGAGGAAATTCATGGTTCACGCGACACTTGTTGCGGCAACCGGGGACATCAAGATCAGCAACGACAACATGATCCTGTTGTGGATCGTCGCTGGTATCGCTGTCCTCGCTCTCATCCTGGCAGTTGTGTTCCGCGCCGAGGTTCTCAAGCACGGCGAAGGCACCGAGAAGATGCAGGAGATCGGACGCGCCGTCCAGGAGGGCGCCGCGGCGTACCTCACGCGGCAGTTCAAGACCCTCGCGCTCTTCGTGGTGGTCGTGCCCTTCCTGCTCCTGCTCCTTCCCCCGGACGACGACTGGAAGATCAAGATCTGGCGATCCGTCTTCTTCGTCCTCGGTGCCGTCTTCTCGGCCGTGATCGGCTACGCGGGCATGTGGCTCGCCGTGCGCGCGAACGTCCGTGTCGCCGCCGCCGCTCAGGGCGAGGGCCGCGACCCCGCGATGCGCATCGCGTTCCGCACCGGTGGTCACGTCGGCATGATGACGGTCGGCCTCGGCCTGCTCGGTGCGTCCGCCGTCGTGCTCGGCTTCCAAGGCGAAGCGCCCTCCGTGCTCGAGGGCTTCGGCTTCGGTGCCGCGCTGCTCGCCATGTTCATGCGTGTTGGCGGCGGCATCTTCACCAAGGCCGCTGACGTCGGCGCCGACCTGGTCGGCAAGGTCGAGCAGGGCATCCCCGAGGACGACCCGCGCAACGCCGCCACCATCGCCGACAACGTCGGTGACAACGTCGGCGACTGCGCCGGCATGGCGGCCGACCTGTTCGAGTCCTACGCCGTCACCCTGGTGGCCGCGCTGATCCTGGGCTCGGTGGCGTTCGGTGAGCACGGACTCGTGTTCCCGCTCATCGTGCCGGCCATCGGTGCCCTCACCGCGATCATCGGTGTCTACATCACCAAGCCGCGCGCCGGTGAAAGCGGACTCACGACGATCAACCGGTCGTTCTACATCTCGGCGTTCATCTCGGCGATCGCCTGCTCGCTCGCCGCGTGGTTCTACCTGCCGTCGAGCTTCAGCGACCTCAAGGGCATCGACGCCAACGGCCTCATCGCCACCATCGCCCAGGCCAGCGGCCAGAAGCCCCCGGGTCTGGAGATGTTCGGCAACGCTGCATCGCCGCGAGTCATCGCGATCATCGCGGTGCTCATCGGCATCGTGCTGGCGGCCATCATCCTGGCGCTCACCGGCTACTTCACCGGCACCACGACGCGTCCGGTCAAGGACGTCGGCAAGACGGCCCTCACCGGCCCGGCCACGGTCATCCTGGCCGGTCTGTCCGTCGGGTTCGAGTCCGCGGTCTACACGGCACTCACCATCGGTGCGGCCGTCTTCGGTGCGTTCCTGCTGGGCTCCGGCTCGATCGTGGTCTCGCTGTTCGCCGTTGCCCTCGCCGGCACCGGCCTGCTGACCACCGTGGGCGTCATCGTGGCCATGGACACCTTCGGCCCGGTCAGCGACAACGCCCAGGGCATCGCGGAGATGTCCGGCGACGTCGACGAGAAGGGTGCGCAGATCCTCACCGAGCTCGACGCCGTCGGCAACACCACGAAGGCCATCACCAAGGGCATCGCGATCGCGACCGCCGTGCTGGCGGCCACTGCGCTGTTCGGGTCGTTCACCGACACGATCAGCAAGGCGATCCAGGACTCCGGTCTGGACAACGAGAGCGCCGCGAACATCAAGGTCGCGGAGACGTACGCGTTCAGCGGCATCTTGAACGTCGCCGATCCGGCCAACCTGTTCGGCCTGATCATCGGCGCATCAGTGGTGTTCCTGTTCGCCGGCCTGGCGATCAACGCCGTCGGTCGCGCCGCCGGCGCGGTCGTGTTCGAGGTGCGTCGCCAGTTCAAGGAGATCCCCGGGATCATGGAGGGCACCGGCCGTCCCGAGTACGGCAAGGTCGTCGACATCTGCACGCGCGACTCGCTCCGTGAGCTCGCGACGCCGGGCCTCTTGGCGATCTTCGCGCCGATCGCCGTGGGCTTCGGCCTCGGGATCGGCCCGCTGGGCGCCTACCTCGCGGGTGCGATCGGCACCGGCGTGCTGATGGCCGTCTTCCTCGCCAACTCCGGTGGCGCGTGGGACAACGCCAAGAAGCTGGTCGAGGACGGCAACCATGGTGGCAAGGGATCGCCGGCCCACGAGGCCACGATCATCGGTGACACCGTCGGTGACCCGTTCAAGGACACTGCCGGCCCGGCCATCAACCCGCTGCTCAAGGTGATGAACCTGGTGTCGCTGCTCGCGGCTCCGCTCATCATCAAGTTCGCCTACGGCACCGACGAGAACGCACCGCTGCGTTACACGATCGCCATCGTCTCGGTGATCATCATCGTGACCGCGGTCTACATCTCGAAGCGTCGCCCGATCGCGATCGGCAGCGAGGCCGAGAAGGCGGAGGCCACGGCAACCGCCTGACACGCACGAACGCCGAGTGGCGCACGACGGATCATCCGTCGTGCGCCACTCGCGTCTCTTCGACCCGGCCGAGTCAGAACGTGTAACCGAACGTGGTCGCGTCGAGGCGCAGCCGTTCGTCGACGATGGCCAACACGTCGTCGGTGTAGTAGCCGCGATACTCGCCGCGGTCGCTGGTGTTGGCCCGGGGAACGTCCCCGTCGGCGCCGATCCGCGCGGCGATGGCCCTCCAGTCCTCGTCCAGAGTCTCGACGTGGCCGACGAAATCGACGGCAACCACACCGTCGACCACGAGATGATCGCTCTGGGGCATCGCGTGCCAGTGCGTGGAGATGGCTCGTTCCAGGGCGTCCGGCTCCTGAGCGGTGTCCAGCGAGGGCAGCTCCTTGACGAACTCCAAAAAGGTGAGCTCGTGCTTGCCTCGCTGCCGGGTGAACTGCCAGCCGGACACCAGCCGGTCCCAGGGATTGCGCACGAACGCGAAGGTGAAGTACTCGGCCCACACGTCTGCGCCGACGGCGCGCACGACGCGGCGGACCTCTCCGTCCATCCAGCCCATCTCGAAGTCCTGGTCGACCGAGCCGTAGCCTGGCGGCTTGTAGCCGCCCGACTGCCTCAGGGCCTTGCTGATGCTCGTGCCCGCGTTCTTGGGCACATGGACGAAGATCGCCTTCCTGTCGGCGTTCACTCTCGACGACATCGAGACCCCTTCTGTGCGTCAGGCTGGACACGATACCGACGCACGTCACAGCCAGTGAGTGCGAGGAATCTTGACAGGACGCGTTAGGTTATGGCCGTCCGACCCCACCCCACCCCCAGGGAGATCGCTTGACTTCGCTCGTCATCGTCGAGTCGCCGAACAAGGTCCGCAGCATCGCGGGCTACCTCGGCGACGGCTATGTCGTGGACTCCAGCGTCGGGCACATCCGTGACCTTCCCCGCGGGGCCGACGAGGTGCCGGCCAAGTACAAGGGTGAGCCGTGGGCGCGCCTCGGCGTCGACATCGACAACGCCTTCGAGCCCGTCTACGTCGTGTCCGCCGACAAGAAGTCGCAGATCACCAAGCTCAAGAAGCTGCTCAAGGACGCCGACGAGCTCGTGCTGGCCACCGATGAGGACCGCGAGGGCGAAGCCATCGCCTGGCACCTGTTCGACGAGCTGAAGCCCACCGTGCCGGTCAAGCGCATCGTGTTCCACGAGATCACCCGCGAGGCGATCCTGCACGCTGTGGCCAACCCGCGCGACATCGACATGGACCTCGTCGACGCGCAGGAGACCCGACGCATCCTCGACCGTCTGTACGGCTATGAGGTCAGCCCGGTGCTCTGGAAGAAGGTCATGAGCGGCTTGTCCGCCGGCCGGGTGCAGTCCGTGGCGACGCGGCTCGTGGTCCAGCGCGAGCGGGCCCGGATGGCCTTCCGGTCGGCGTCGTACTGGGACCTCGAGGCCACCTTCGACGCCGGGGAGCAGCACGAACCCCGCACCTTCCCGTCCCGCCTCATCACCGTCGACGGCAAGCGGGTGGCCACCGGTTCGAGCTTCGGAGACGACGGGAACCTGAAGGGCACCGACGTCGTCCACCTCGACGAGGAGCGCGCCGGTGCGCTGGCCGCAGCACTCGCCGACCAGACGTTCACGATCGGCTCGGTCGAGGCCAAGCCGTACACGCGCAAGCCGTACCCGCCGTTCCGCACCACCACCATGCAGCAGGAGGCGTCGCGCAAGTTCGGCTTCGGCGCCGCCCGCACCATGCAGGTCGCGCAGCGTCTCTACGAGGGCGGCTACATCACTTATATGCGCACCGACTCCTCGGCGTTGTCGCAGACGGCCCTCAACGCGGCGCGGTCCCAGGTGCGCGAGCTGTACGGCGCGGAGTACCTTCCCGACGCCCCGCGCACCTACGCCGGCAAGGTCAAGAACGCGCAGGAGGCGCACGAAGCCATCCGCCCGGCCGGCGAGTCGTTCCGCACGCCTCGGGAGGTCACCCTGTCGGGCGACGAGGCCAAGCTGTACGAGCTGATCTGGAAGCGCACGATCGCGTCGCAGATGAAGGACGCCAAAGGTGAGACGGTCACGCTGCGCATCACCGCCGACGCCACCTCTGGTGAGTCGGTCGAGTTCACCAGCTCGGGCCGGACGATCACGTTCCACGGCTTCCTCAAGGCGTACGTCGAGTCCGGCGACGACCCCAACCAGCAGGGTGACGACCAGCAGGTCAAGCTGCCCAACGTGGCCCAGGGCGACACGGTGACGGTCGACGAGCTCGGCTCGGCCGGCCACCAGACCAAGCCGCCGGCCCGATTCACCGAGGCCAGCCTGATCAAGGAGCTGGAGGAGCGCGAGATCGGCCGCCCGTCCACGTACGCCTCGATCATCGGCACCATCCAGAACCGCGGCTACGTGTACAAGAAGGGCACGGCGTTGGTGCCGGCTTGGATTGCGTTCAGCGTCGTCCGCCTGCTGGAGCAGCACTTCCCTCGCCTGGTCGACTACGGCTTCACCGCCGAGCTCGAGGACGTCCTCGACGAGGTCGCCGGCGGACGCGAGGAGCGCGTCGCCGTCCTCCAGAGCTTCTGGACCGGTGTGGGCGAGCACGACACCGGCCTCAAGATGCTGATCGAGAACCTGCCCGACATCGACGCCCGGAGCCTGGCCACGTTCGAGATCGGCGAAGGCATCAACCTGCGGGTCGGGCGCTATGGGCCGTACGTCGAAGGCCCGCCGATGCTGCCCGGCGACGGTGGCACCGACGTGCCGACCCGCGCCAACGTCCCGGAAGACCTGCCACCGGACGAGCTCACCATCGACCTGGCGAAGGAGCTGCTCGCCAGCCCGTCAGGGCAGGAGAAGACCCTGGGCACCCACCCGGAGACCGGACTCGAGCTGGTCGCCAAGAGCGGGCGCTTCGGTCCGTACATCACCGAGCTGCTGCCCCAGGACGCGCCGAAGAGCGCCAAGGCCCGCACGGCCAGCCTGTTCGAGTCGATGTCGCTGGACAGCATCGGACTCGACGATGCGATCCAGCTGCTGCGGCTCCCACGCGTCGTCGGCACCGACGTCGACGGCGAGGAGATCACCGCGCAGAACGGCCGCTACGGCCCGTACCTCAAGAAGGGCAGTGACTCGCGGTCGCTGCAGACCGAGGATCAGCTCCTCTCCCTCACCGAGGACGAGGCGCGCGCCATCTACGCCCAGCCCAAGACGTATGGCCGTGGTCGCGCGGCTGCGGCCCCGCTCAAGGAGCTCGGCGACGACCCGGTGAGCGGCAAGCCGATCGTCGCCAAGGACGGCCGCTTCGGCATGTACGTCACCGACGGCGAGTACAACGCGACGTTGCGCAAGGACGACTCCATCGACACCCTCACACCCGAGCGGGCCCAGGAGCTGCTGGCCGAGCGCCGCGCGAAGGGTCCGGCCAAGAAGGGTGGCCGCAAGAAGGCGGCAAAGAAGACGGCGAAAAAGACCACCAAGAAGGCACCGGCCAAGAATCCGCCGCGCCAAGAAGGAGCGTAGGCGCGGGCGGTACCCCCACGACCGCCAAGAAGTCGACGACCCCCTAGCGTTGCTCAGTCCGGGGTGCCGTATGCCTTGATGGCTCGCTCGATCCGTTGGTCAGGGATCAGCCAGATGACGGCGACGGTGACGTAGAACGCGATCGCGACCGCGGTCGCCCACGGGTGGCCCTCTCCGCCTGCCGACGCCGCAAGGATTCCGGCGACGTAGAGCACCGGCGAGATCCTTCCCTTGAGGTCGCGCCCGAGGGCTCTACGTAGCGGCCCGTCCGGTCCCTCGGCGGCCAGGATCCGCTGCTGGAGCAGGTAGTAGGCGATGGCCGCGGCCAGCAGGTTGACCCCGTAGACCGTCGTCGGCACGCGAGCGAGCTCCGTCTCGTCCATCCAGGCGGTGGTGAACGGGTAGAGCGACAGCCAGAAGAGAAGGTGCAGATTGGCCCACAGCACGGTGGCCGTGACGCGTTCGGTCAGTTGGAACATGTGGTGGTGGTTGTTCCAGTAGATCCCGATGTAGACGAAGCTCAGGAGATAGGTCAGCAAGCTGACGCCGGTGGTGTCGCGCAGGTCGGCCAAGGTCTCGCCGTGCGGTACCTGGAGCTCCAGGACCATGATCGTGATGATGATCGCCAGCACGCCGTCGCTGAACGCCTCGAGTCGCGAAGTTCGCATGCCCTGATCATGCTGCATCGTCACCACAGCGCTTGGGCGTGCCTCCCCATTCCGATCCGGGTTCGCGCGGCGTCGCATCTCGCCTGGCGGCGTTATCGTCGGTCGCCGCCGCCCCCTACGCGCTGCGCGCGTGGGAGGTGCCCCCACCCCGGTGCGCCTCCCTCCTCTGCCTTGCCAGCCGAGCGCGACCCCACGCGCACCTCGAACCGGAATAAGGAGACACGCCCTATCGTCGAGCCATGGACGACCCGAGCCCCGAGCTGGTCGACCGCGTGAGGTCGATCTGCGGCGCCCTTCCCGACAGCCACGAGGAGGCCGCCTGGACCGGGGTGCGGTGGCGGGTCCGGCACAAGACCTTCGCCCACGTGCTCATGGTCGTCGACGGAAAGCCGCCGTCCCACGCCCGGGCCATCGGCGACGACGGGCCGGTCGCCGTCGTCACGTTCCATGCGCCCGCGGCCGAGGTCGAAGCGTTTGCGGCCATGGGCCACCCCTATTTTTACGGAGGATGGGGCCGCGACGTGGTCGGCATCGTCCTGGCTGATGACACGGACTGGGACGAAGTGGAGGAGTTGCTCACCGACAGCTACCGCACCCTCGCGCCGCAGAGACTCGTCGCCCGCCTCGACGCCGCGTCCGGCGCCTGACCGGTGGGTACCGCCGCCTAGGATCATCGGCATGGAGCCGCTCTTCACCGAACGCGGGGTGTTCATCGCCCTTGAGGGCGGTGAGGGTGCCGGCAAGTCCACCCAGGCCCAGCTGCTCGGCGACTGGCTCGACGGGCTTGGCCATCGGGTCCTGCTCACCCGCGAGCCCGGCGGCACCGACGTCGGTGCGCTGCTGCGGCGCATCGTGCTCGACCACGCCACGGGCCAGCTGTCCGCGCGTGCCGAGGCACTCATCTACGCCGCCGACAAGGCCGAGCACGTCGACGAGGTCGTGCTGCCCGCGCTGGCCGAGGGCATGGTCGTCGTCACCGACCGCTACGTCGACTCCTTGCTCGCCTACCAGGGCGCGGGTCGCGTCGTCGACGTCACCGAGCTCGAGCAGGTCGCGCGGTGGGCCACGTCCGACCTCCGGCCACACCTGACGGTCGTGCTCGACGTCGACCCGGCCACCGGTCTCGGCCGGGCCGGCGACCTCGACCGCATCGAGATCGAGCCACTCGAGTTCCACCAGCGCGTGCGCGAGCACTTCCTCGAGCTCGCCGCGGCCGATCCCGAGCACTATCTCGTCGTGCCCGCCGGCGGCAACGCCGACTCGTTGCACCAGGCCATCCGCGCCGGGGTCGAGCCGTGGCTCGGCCAGGCGGCGCGGGAGAAGGTCCAGCCGTGACCGTGTGGGCGGAGCTGGTTGGCCAGGAACCAGTCGTCGAGACGCTGCGCGAGGCGGTCGATGCCGCGTCGGGTGGTGGCGCCGGCTCACCGCAGTCCGCGATGACGCATGCCTGGCTGTTCACCGGCCCGCCCGGCTCGGGACGCTCCAACGCCGCGCGGGCGTTCGCCACCGCGCTGCAGTGCGAGCAGGGCGGATGCGGTGAGTGCCACTCCTGCACCACCGCCAAGGTCGGGAGCCACCCGGACATCACCGTCATCCGCACTGACGGCCTCTCCATCGGCACCGACCTCATCCGCGACTACGTCCGCCGGGCCGCGCTGCGTCCGGCGCTCGGCCGGTGGCAGGTGCTCATCGTCGAGGACGCTGACCGGCTCACCGACCAAGCCGCCAACGCGTTGCTGAAGTCGCTCGAGGAGCCGGCCTCGCACACGGTGTGGATGTTGTGCGCCCCCGCGGTCGAGGACGTCATGGTCACCGTCCGATCGCGCTGCCGGCCCGTGCTGCTCCGCACACCATCCACGGACGCGATCGCCGAGCTGCTCGTCGGGCGGGACGGACTCGAGCCGGAGCTGGCCCGCGCTGCCGCAGCCGCGTCGCAGGGCCACATCGGGCGGGCCCTCGGCCTGGCCCGCGACCCGGTGGCCCGTGATCGGCGCCGCGCCATCCTGGCCCTGCCGCTCGGCGTCGGCAGCCTCGGCGACTGCCTGGCCGCGGCGCAGACCATCAACGACGAGGCCACCGCGCGGGCGGCCGAGGTCGCCGACACGGCCGACGATCGCGAGATCTCCGACCTGCGGGCGTCATGGGGCGTCGAGGAGCGCGGTCGCCGGCCATCGGGCTATGCCGGCGCGCTCTCGACGCTGGAAAAGGACCAGAAGCGCCGGCGCACGCGCCTGGCCCGCGACTCCATCGACGGCGTCCTCATCGACCTGCTGGCATTCTGCCGTGATGTCATCGCCGTGCAGTGTGCGCCGGGCACCGAGCTCGTCAACGCCGACGTCGCCGACGACGTCGCGTCCGTCGCCGGGGTGTGGACCCCGGAGTCGACGCTCCGCCGCATCGATGCCATCGTCGACTGCCGGGAGGCCTTGGACGCCAACGCCGCCCCCCAGCTCGCCCTCGAACGCATGATGATCGGATTCCTGCCGTGACCCGACGCACCACTCTGCTCGCACTCTTCGTCGTCCTGGTGCTGATCGGCGCGGTCGCCGTCGCCGCAGTCGTGGGCGGCAACGACACGGCCGACACGACGTCGAAGTTCACCAAGCCGACCCCGGCCACCGACGGGGTGCCGAGCGGACTGGAGGACTTCTACAGCCAGAAGCTGTCCTGGGACGACTGCGACCGAGCCAAGTGCACGACCGTCAAGGTCCCGGTCGACTATGAGAAGCCCGACGGCGAGACGCTGAAGCTGCGGGTCAAGGTGGTCCCGGCCAAGGGCGACGGCGGCCACAGCCTGTTCCTCAACCCCGGCGGCCCTGGCGGCGAGGCGCTGGGCTTCACCGACTACATGAAGTCGCAATTCGGCGATGCCGTCCTCGATCGCTACGACCTGGTCGGCGTCGACCCGCGCGGCGTCGGCAAGAGCACGCCGATCGACTGTCTGTCCGACCGCCAGCTGGATGAATATGCCGCCAGCGAGCCGGACCCCGACGACCAGGCCGAGATCGAGAGGTACCGAGCCCAGTCCGTCGACTTCGGCCACGGATGCGAGCAGCGGTCCGGGGCCCTGGCTTCGCACGTCTCCACCGAGGAGGCCGCCCGCGACTTCGACGTCATCCGAGCACTCCTCGGAACCAAGACCTTCGACTGGTACGGCGCCTCCTACGGCACCCAGCTCGGCGCCACCTACGCCACGATCTTCCCGAGGCGCGTGGGCCGCATGGTGCTCGACGGCGCGACCGACCCGACGTTGACCGCTGAAGAGTCGGCGTTCGGGCAGACCACCGGCTTCGAGCGCGCGCTCGACGCCTACATCAAGGACTGCGTCAAGAAGGCCACCTGTCCGCTCGGCAACGACGCCGCCGCCGCGGAAGACAAGCTCGACAAGTTCGTCGAAGCCCGCGACACTGACCCGCTGAACACGGGGAGCCAGCGCAAGCTGACGCAGGGCACCACGTTCTACGGCATCGCCGTCACCCTCTACGACAAGCAGACCTGGTCGTTGCTCACGCAGGCACTGTCGGCCGCGTTCAGGGGCGATGGATCGGTGCTCTTGCAGCTCTCCGATGCGTACTTCCGTCGCGAGCCCGACGGCTCCTACTCGGAGAACCTGGGCGAGGCCAACCCCGCCATCAACTGTCTGGACGCCGGCCCGGAGGATGCCAGCACGCTCGATGAGGTCAAGGCGTCCTTGCCGCGGTTCGCGAAGGCTTCACCGGTGTTCGGCAAGGCACTGGCCTGGGGAGCGCTCAGCTGCACGGACTGGCCGATCGCGGGCGACCATCCGCAGATCACGATCGATGCCGCGGAGTCGAAGCCCATCGTCGTGCTCGGCACCACCCGTGACCCGGCGACCCCGTACGAGTGGGCGAAAGCCCTGACCGACCAGCTCGGCTCGGCCGTCCTCGTCACCCGTGAGGGCGACGGCCACACGGCCTACACGTCAGGCAACCGCTGTATCAAGAAGGCCATCGACGCCTACCTCGTCCGCGGCACGGTCCCGAAGGACGGCACCGTCTGCAAGGAGTAGCCCTAGCGGCTGCCGAGGATCGACCCGAGTATCGAGCCGAGGTCCGGCTTCTTCTGCTTCGCTGCCTGGTTCTCCTGCTGCACCTGCTCCTGGACCGTGCCGGGGCTCGCCTGCCCGCCGAGCTTCTTGGCGAGGATCGCCATCACGATCGGCGCCACGATGGCGAGGATCTTCTGCGCGTCGATACTCGAAGCGCCGTTCTTGCTGCCGATGGCCTCGGACACGTCGGGCACCTTGCCGCCGAAGACGTGATCGAGGATGCCGCCGCCCAGCAGGCCTCCGACCAGATCTTCGATGTTGCCCAGCGGCTGGGCGTTCGCGTGGTCGCCCAGGGCGCGCGCGAGAGAAGCGGCGCCGTCCTGGCTCTGGACGTTGTGGCCGAGGCCATCGACCAGCGCGGGTACCGCGTCCTCGATCACCCTTCGAACCTGGGTTTTGTCGATGCCGAGCTGGCCGGCGATGGTGTCCAGGGTCTGGTCGTCGATCTGGGCCATGATGTCGTCGGTGATGGCCATGCGAACCTCCGAGGTCGGTGTGGCCCCAACGTGGTCGCGGCCCAAGCTCGCTGACCGGAGCGTTCAGTCGCGGATGGCCTCGTGGTGGCGGATCACTTCGTCGATGATGAAGGTGAGGAACTTCTCCGCGAACGCCGGGTCGAGGTCGGCATCGAGGGCCAGTTCACGCAGCCGCGCAATCTGCCGCGACTCCCGTTCGGGGTCGGCCGGCGGCATGTGGTGATCGGCCTTCAGACGGCCCACGCGCTTGGTGTTCTTGAACCGTTCGGCGAGCATGTGCACGAGCGCGGCGTCGATGTTGTCGATGCTCGCGCGGATGTCCTCGAGCTCCGCCAAGGTCTCGTCCGTCGGCTCCACAGTCGCTGATTCTACGGGTGTGAGGCGGATTCGATCGCGACGCGCCCGGTCGGTAGACTCGTCCCGGTTCGGCGGGGCGATCCCCCGGCGGACCTTGCCGCTTTAGCTCAGTCGGTAGAGCGTTTCACTCGTAATGAAAAGGTCGTCGGTTCGATTCCGACAAGCGGCTCCACCTGCGAAAATCTCTCTCACCTGCAACTTCACGCCAGCGGCCGCCGGATCTCGTCGCTGTCATTCCGCGCTCCGGCCCTGACGCGCACCCCCGGCGCCCCACGAGTCGTTGAGACGCTGCAATCCGACCTGGTCAGCGGACGATCCGAGGTGGTGCAGGTAGATGTTCGTCGTTGCGATCGAGGCGTGGCCGAGCCACGTCTTGACGGTCACCGGATCGACGCCTTGGGCCAGCCACAGACAGGCCGCGGCCGCTCAGTCCGGTCGTCGGGGCTGGAGCAATGGCTCGGACATCGTGAGGACGGTCGCCACCACTTCACGCCGGGAGGGTGGCTTGGGGAGGCTGAGTGCGGCGGCCAGGGTTGTGCGGAGGGCGCCGATGATGGCTGCGCCAGCCAAGTCCGGGTTCACCTTGGCGAGCAGTTCGCCGGAGGCTTGGCCCTTTCGGATGTTCTTGGCTGCCATGGCTGCGTGCTGGCGGGTGCGTTCTGCGTCGATGCGGGTGGCTGACGCTTCGTGGAGCAGCCCGCTTGCGACGCGCTTGCCTAAGGGGTGGTCATAGAGGAATGCCACTTCGTGTCGTATGCGGAGGGCTTCGCGGTCCCACCAACTTGCTTGAGGCGCAAGGTCGGCCATGAAGACGGTCCGGTCGTAGTCGTCGTAGAAATCGCTGACGGTCGCTTCGACGAGACCGGCCTTGTTCCCGAAATATCGGTAGATGACGCTTTGCGCGACGCCAGCGGTTGCGGCGACGTCGGCGATCTCAAGACCGCCATGGTCTCGCAGTTCGGCCTGGGCGGCTTCGAGCAGGCGGGCGCGGGTGGCCTTGCCCTTCGGCGTCGCACCCGGAACAGGCTTGATGCCGGCCGCCTCCATTGGGGAAGTCATGGCGCAACGTTAGGGCGTGATGACATGGTCCGGATTGGGCTGGCGGTCAGCAGGGGCTTGGCTGTAGTCACCGAACAGGCCGTCACGCTCGGTGATCATCGCTCGGACTCCGCCTGATTCGGCAAGCTCGATGAATCGCAGCGCGTCTGGGGTATTGCGCATGAGGCCGTCAAGGATCGGACCGAGCGTTTGCGTTGATGCCATTCCCATGTTGTCGTAAGCGTGGTTGACGATCAGCTTCATGGCAGACAACTGAGATAGCGGGATGCTGGCCAACCTTTGCGCAAGGCTCGCGACGGTGCTCTCAAGTTCGGCGAAGGGAACCGACTCGTTGATCAGACCGATGTCCGCTGCTTCGGTGCCTGTCAATGCCTTGCCGGTCAGCGCGTACTCCTTGGCTTTGGTGAGCCCGAGACGGTAGAGCCACATCCCGGACAGGTAGCAGCCCCACATGCGGCTGTACGGCGTGCCGATCACTGCGTCGTCACTGGCAATTACCAGGTCTGCGGACAAGGCGAAGTCGCTGCCGCCGCCCACACACCAGCCGTGCACTTGCGCGATCACCGGCTTCGGCGTCCTCCAGACCGAGAGAAACTTCTGCGTCGGGGCGAGTTGTGGGGCCGTGGCGAAGACGAAGTCCTTGCCAGCGTCCCATTCGCCGTCGGTGGTGATGAGGTCGTCCCAGTGATGAAACCCGCTACCAAAGTTGTAGCCGCCACAGAAGGAGCGCCCGGCGCCGCGCAGCACGATCACGGAGACTTCCGGATCTCGGGTAGCCGCGCTCACCGCTGCTTCCACCTCGTCAGGCATCGGCGGAACGATGGTGTTCAACTGCTCGGGCCGATTGAGCGTGATCGTGGCAACGCGGTCCTGGGTCGAATAGAGGATGGTTTGGAACTCAGTTGTCGATGCGTTTTGACTCATGGGTGTCAGCATGCTCCGCCGTCCCGCACACGTCAAGAAGTGACTTCACTTTTCTTTTTTGTGGCCGCGCGTGTGCTTCCTCGTCATGAAAGGTCATCGGTTCGATTCCGATCAGCGGCTCCACATCGTGCAGAAGGCCCCTGGTCGCGACGTGCAGCTGCGTAAGTGCACGTCACGGCCAGAGACCTGCGACACGAGGCGTCAGCGCAGACCGCGGTACTTGGTCGGCATGCCCCGGTTGTCGACATCGTCGACGTCATGGTGGCTGCGCGGTGGCGGGCGAACGCCATAACCGTCGGAGGCGATCGCTCGCCACAGCGAGATGAGGATGGCCGGCAGGGCCACGAGGGCGATCACGAGAAGCGCCATGATCTCAATCCCTTCCCGGAGCTGGAGGCGCGAAGAACTCCAACGCGATGCCATCGGGATCGCGGAAGGACAGGCCCGACCCGTAGTGCGCGTCCACGATTCCGCCGTGCTCGATGCCGAGCTCGCCGAGCCGATCGGCCCAGGTCTCCAGCTCGGAGCGGTCGAGACAGGTGAAGGAGACATGGTCGAGTCCTACGCGGTGCTCGTCGAATGTCTCGGGTGTCGTCTGCGGATGTGTGTGCAGGCCGAACAGCTGGCCGCCACCCAGCAAGAACACGGTGTGGTGAAAGCCTCCGGCTGCCACGTCCTCGTCGAGAACGGGGTCGGCACCGAACAGGGCGGTGTACCAGCGGGTGCTTCGGTCGAGATCGGTGACGGTCACCGCAACGTGGGTGATCGAAGGGAATTCAGGCATGGTGGCTTCCTTGGTGGTGGGGGGAATGGGACGACGTCATCGGATCTGCCGCAAGACGTCGTAGCGCGCTTGATCGAGGCTTCTGGGCGGTCCGTCGCGGAAGCGACCCTGATCGATCGAGAAGCCATCGCGCACCAGTGCAGCGCGAGTGACCTCGTTGTCGACGCGCACCAGGCGGCGCGCCGCGTTCATCACCAGCGCGATGGGTCGGGCGACGCGTCGCACCAGAGCGGCGAGAAGGCTCTCGGACGTCATGGTGCTGCGCAATGAAACGGGGATCGCCGCCAGGACGACGACGCTCATTGAGCGGTTCATGTTGATCTCCTTGATGAGGTCCCCGCCGATTGCGGTTCACGCCTCAAACACGCGTGTGGCGCGCCATCGGTTCAGCAGTGAACCGGTGCCGTGCGTCACACGTGTAGAAGGTGAACGGTCTCCGCAACGGGCGGGACCCACCGGAGGAGACACCCATGAACCGCTCCCGCATCGCCTTCATCGTCGGCGCGGCCGTGCTCGGCCTGTCGGCGCTCACCGCGTGCGCTGCTGACGAGAAACCCGCAGCACAGAACGACAAGCCGAACTCCGCCGAGGCCGGCACTCTGGGCACGGCCGACGTCGGTGACTTCGGCACCGTCGTGGTCGACGGCTCCGGCCGCACCCTGTACGTGTTCGGCAAGGACACCGCCGACCCACCGAAGTCGAACTGCGACGGCGACTGCGCGGCGATGTGGCCGCCGGCGAAGGCTGGTTCCGGCGAGCCGAAGCTGGATGGCATCGACGCTTCACTCGTCGGCACCGTCGAGCGAAGCGACGGCAGCAAGCAGCTGACCCTGAAGGGCTGGCCGCTCTACCGGTTCGCGAGCGACGACGAGGCCGGTGAGGCCAAGGGCCAGGCCGTCGGCGGAGTCTGGTGGGTCGTCGGGCCAGACGGCACGAAGATCACGAAGAAGGCCGCGGCGTCCAGCGGCGGCTACTGAGGTCATGACGGCGATCTACGCGTCTCGGGGGCCTCGCGCGGCATCATTCACCGCGCGAGGCCTCGTCGCGTGGGTCGCTAGGGTACGAATGATCGCGACAATCGAGGCCGGGAGGGCAGCGGTGGCGCAGCACGACCCCCGACCGACCTCGGCCGACGCGCTGATTCGTTCGCTCTATGAGGAGCACGGTCGCAGCGTGCTCGCCTACGCGACTCGGCTGACGGGCGATCAGGCCGCGGCCGAGGACATCGTCCAGGAGACCTTCCTGCGAGCGTGGAGGAACGAGGACAAGCTGGTCGAAGGCAAGGGATCAGTGCGCGGCTGGCTCTTGACGGTCGCCCGCAACATCGTCACCGATCGCGCCCGCGCGCGGGCCGTGCGTCCCACCGAGGTGGCGGAGGTGGCCGACCGTCCACCCGTCGACGCGGATCACTCGGAGTCGGTGGTGAACACCATGGTGGTGCTGGACGCGCTGCACCAGGTGTCACCGGAACATCGTGAAGTGCTGGTGGAGCTGTACTACAAGGGTCGGTCCATGACCGAAGCCGCAGCGGCTCTCGGGGTGCCGCCGGGTACCGTGAAGTCGAGATCCTATTACGCCCTGCGAGCCCTGCGCGCCGTGATGAGTGGCCCGGAGCCGGAAGCAGAGGTGGCAGGATGACCGACCACGATCAGACCCTGCTCGGGCCGTATGTGTTGGGCGTGCTCGACGCGGCCGAAGTGCGCGAGGTCGAGGACCACCTGCGCGGATGCGCAGACTGCCGGCAGCAGCTGGCCGAGCTCGAGGAGATGAAGCAGTTCCTCGGCGAGGTGCCGCCGGAGGCCTTCCTCGACGGGCCGCCGACGGACGGCGATCTCCTGCTGCAACGGACGCTCCGAGCCGCGCGAGCCATGGGCGAACCGGCCGCGCCTGCGGTCGTGGCGTCGAGGCGTTCGCGCTGGCTGATGGCCGCGGCCTCCGTGGCCGTGATCGTCGCAGCCGCGTTGGGCGGCGGCGTGCTGATCGGCCGGGAGACGGCCGAGTATGCCTCGGACCAGCCGACCGTGGTCGCCGGATCGAGGCACGCCACGGCCACCGAGGCATCCACCGGCGCCAGGATGGCGACCACTGTGGAGCCCCGGGCCGGCTGGAGCTGGGTCAACGTCCGCATCACCGGGCTGAAGGCGGGCGCCGAGTGCGAGATGGTCGTGACCGACACCGATGGCGAGACTCATGTCGCCGGCAGCTGGGTGGTGACGGAGGATGCGGCCCGCGAGGGCAGCAAGTTCGGCGGCGGCGTCTTGGTGCCGATCGACCAGGTGGCGTCAGTCGAGGTCAAGACCTCTCAGGGCGAGCACGTCGTCACGACGACGCTCTGATCCCCGCGGCGACGATGTCGTCCTCGCTGACGAGCACGGTCTCGGACGCGGGACCCAGCGGTATGAACGAGTCGGCGCTGGTCACGCGCGAGATGGCGCTGCGGTATCCACCGTCGACCAGCGCCGCGACGACCGCTTCGGAGACGCCGCCGCTCCGGCGGGTCTCGTCGACGACCAGCACCGAGTTGAAACCGCGAGCGACCTCGAGGAGTGCCTCCTCGGGAAGCGGCGCGAGCCATCGCAGATCGAGCACAGTGGTCTGGATGCCCTGCCGGTCGAGGACGGTCGCCGCACGACGGCTCAGGTGGACGCCGTTGCCGAACGTGACGATGAGGAGGCTGCGGCCGTCTCCGTGCAGGCCGACTTCGCCCGGGCGAATGAGCGACTCGGGGTGATCTGGTGGGACGTACCCGGCCGTCCAGGCGCCGTCACCGTCCTCGAGCAGGTCCCGGGTGTGGTACTTCGCGATCGGCTCGAGGAAGACGCAGACCCGGCCGTCCTGCTGGGCCAGCGAGAAGCAGGCGCGCAGCAGCCCCGGCGCATCGGCCGGGTGGCTCGGCACCGCGAGCACCAGCCCGGGGATGTCGCGCAGTACCGCCACCGAGTTGTCGTTGTGGAAGTGGCCGCCGAAACCGCTTTGGTAGGCGAGGCCGGCGATCCTGACGACCATGCCGTTCTGGTACTGCCCGTTGGAAAAGAACCGCAGCGAGGCGGCCTCGCCGCGGAGCTGGTCCTCGGCGTTGTGGACGTAGGCAAGGTATTGGATCTCCGGGATGGGCACGAACCCGGCCAGTGCTGCGCCGAGGGCGGTGCCAAGGATGGTCTGCTCGTCGAGAAGCGTGTCGAACACCCGGAATCCGCCGAACCGCTTCTGCAGTCCGCGGGTCACGCCGTATACGCCTCCCTTGCGTGCAACGTCCTGCCCGAAGAGCAGCGCAGCCGGGTGTGCGTCCATCAGGTCGGTGAGCGTGGCGTTGATGGACTGCGCCAGCGTCAGCGGCGGGCCGGCCTCGGGCAGTCGGCCGCGCCAGGTGCGCTCGCGGCCCTCGCCCGAGGCTTCCACCTGGATGGCTGGTAGCTGATCGGGCAGGCTCAGCGGCGCCATCACTGCATTCCGGGAGGCGAGCCGTTCCTCGTCCAGGACGCTCTTGGCCTCGGACATCACCTGCTCGCGTACGGACTCGTAGCGGTCCAGGACGTCCGATGACGACATGACACCCGCATCGATGAGGGCGAAGGCCGTGGCGAGGAGCGGGTCCCGGTCGAGGTCCGCCGCGATCTCTGCGGGTGAGCGGTAGGCGCTCTCCGCGTCCGACCCGGCATGGCCCATGAACCGCACGGTGCTCAGGTGCAGGACGGCGGGACGACGCCGCTCACGGACCGCAGCCAGCGACTCGGCCACGACGTCGAGGAGGGACACCGGCTCCGACCCGTCGGCGTGCCGGTAGCGGACCCCGGGGATGCGCGCGAGCGCGGCCGCCGTCCACCCCGCCGGAGTCTTCGTACTGATGCCGATGCCGTTGTCCTCACAGACGAACAGCACCGGGCACGGGATGCCCCGATGGGTGAGGTAGGCGGCCGCGTTGAAGGCACCGGCGGCGGTCGAGTGGTTCACCGACGCGTCGCCGAAGCTGCACACGACGATGGCGTCAGCGGGCCATGGTGACGTGTGCCCGATCTCGCGGGCCATGCCCAGGCCGTAGGCGAGCCCGACGGCCCGGGGGAGGTGTGACGCGATCGTCGATGTCTGCGGGATGATGCTGAGCGCCGGGTGCCCGGTCACCTTGTGACGTCCGCCGGACATCGGGTCGCTGGTGGCCGACGTAAGGCTCAGCAGGACGTCGCGCACCGGGTGGTCGGCGCCCGCGACGGCAGCGCGTGCGGCGTAGAAGCCACCGGATCGGTAGTGCAGGAGCGCCGGGTCGGTGCTGCGCGACAGCAGCCCGACGGCCGCGTTGCTCTCGTGGCCGGCCGAACCGATCGTGTAATACCCCTTTCCCTGCTTCTGGAGCCAGCGCGCCGCGAAGTCGAGGTGTCGGCTCTGCATCTGGGCGTCGAGGAGGCGCTCGAGCATCGCCGAGTCCGCCCCTGGCGTCGCCGCGACAGGAGTCGAGTCCGCCCGCGCGCGAAGAGCCCGGACGACGTGCTCGTCGATCGTCTCCACCCGAGCTCCTTCACCGGTGCTATCTGCTCCTGCGCCAACATCTCACGAGTCGCGTTCACCGCTAGCGTTCACCTCGAACGGACCGGGTCCGGGAACGGGAGGACGACCATGACGCTGAACATCTGTGTGGCGGGCGCGACCGGGTGGACCGGGCGCGCTGTCGCGGAGGGCGTGCTCGCGGCGGACGACCTGACGCTGGTGTCGGCCGTGAGCCGATCCGCCGACGGCCAGGACCTGGGTGTTGTGTGGAGTGGCGACGCGAACGCCGTGCCCGTCTTCGGTGCCGTGGCCGAAGCGCTCGACGGCGTCGACGTGTTGATCGACTACACGTCACACGGCGCCGTCCTCGGCCACACCCTCACGGCGATCCGGAACGGTGTGTCGGTGGTCGTGGGCTCGTCCGGGCTCGGTGCGGACGAATTCGCCGAGATCGAGGCAGCCGCCCTCGAGCAGGAGGTCGGCGTCATCGCCGCCGGCAACTTCTCCGTCACGGCCGCACTCGCCCAGGCGGCCGCCCTGCTTGCCGCGAGACACCTCCCGAGCTGGGAGATCGTCGACTACGCGTCGGCGTCGAAGCCGGACGCGCCCAGCGGGACGTCGAGGGAGCTCGCGGAGAGGCTGGCCGAGATCAAAGCACCGGAGAACGACGTTCCGATTCCCGAGACCGCTGGTCAGGTGGAGGCGCGGGGTGCGACGATCGCCGGCAGCCAGGTCCACTCGATGCGGCTGCCAGGCTTCAGCGTCTCCACCGAGATCGTCTTCGGCCTTCCCGACGAGCGCCTCACCATCCGCCACGACGCCGGATCGAGTGCGGCCCCGTACGTCGGCGGCACGTTGCTCGCCGCCCGCGCGGTCACCGGCCGCCGTGGTCTCACCCGCGGGCTGGACACGCTCCTGTTGGGGTAGGCGTCAGGCAGCGGACGGACGGAGCGATCCCACCGGCAGCGTGAAGACGAGGACTGTGCCTTCCCGCCGAGCTGTGAAGTCCTCGAAGATCTTGCGGATCATGGCCTGGGCGCGGTGGTTGCCGGCCGACGTCTCGGCGACGAGCTCGGAATAGCCCAGGCCGGCGGCACGCTCGCGGATCCAGAGCCCGAGCTGGGTCCCGACGCCCCGGCCTTGCCAGTCGTCGATGACCTCGACAGCGAGCTCGGCACGGTGCTCATCGAGGCCGACGAGCCGGCCGAGACCGATCGCCTGCCCGTCGGCGAAGGCCCCGACTGCGACGTGGCTGCAGCAGTCGAGGGCGAGCAGGATCCGTCGCGCCTGGGCGGGGAGCGACGGCATCGGCGTCAGGTAACGCAGGAATCGGCTTTCCTCGGACATCCCGTCGAACACCTCGTCGAGGACGCCACAATCCGAGGCCGTGAGCTCGCGCAGCTCGAGCGCGGCAGTGTGGTGCACCATGCTTCGAGCGTGCTCCCTGAGGCAGCTCCGGACATCGGCCGACTTCCCTAAGTGGGCGTCTCGCTACCTCAGATTTCGCTGCAACATCAGGGCACGATCGTGCCGGTCACGTCGCCGAGCCAGAGGTCCTCGCCGTCGGGTCCTGGCGCGGTGGCCGAGATGGTGACGGTGTCGCCGTTCTCGAGGAACGAGCGGGTCGAGCCGTCGGCGAGGGTCAAGGGCTCCACGCCGTTCCAGGTCAGCTCGATGAGCGAACCGCGCTGGTCGAGGTCCGGCCCGCTCACGGTGCCGGAGGCGTACAGGTCGCCCGGACGCACGGTCGCGCCGTTGACCGTCATGTGCGCGAGCATCTGCGCGGCGGTCCAGTACATGCCGGCGAACGGCGGCCGCGAGATCACGTCGTTGCCGAAGCGCACCTCGAGTCGCAGGTCCAGCGCCCACGGCTGGGCACCATCGTCGTCGAGATACGGGAGCAGCGGGACGTCGCGCTCGGGCGGATGGGTGCGTGCCGACTTGAGTGCCTCCATCGGCACGACCCACGGGGAAACGGATGTCGCAAAGGACTTGCCGAGGAAGGGACCGAGCGGCACGTACTCCCACGCCTGCAGGTCGCGTGCCGACCAGTCGTTGACGAGGCAGACGCCGAACACGTGCTGGTCGGCGTCCGCGAGAGCCACCGGCTCGCCGAGCTCGGAGGCCGCGCCGACCACGAAGCCGACCTCCGCCTCGATGTCGAGCCGGACGGACGGGCCGAACACCACCTCGTCGGTGCTGGAGCGTCGCTGGCCGTTCGGGCGTCTGACCGGCGTCCCAGACACGATGACCGTGCCCGACCGCCCGTGATAGCCGACCGGGAGGTGCTTCCAGTTCGGCAGCAGCGCGTCGCCGTCGGGGCGGAACATCCGGCCGAGGTTCGTGGCGTGGTGCTCGGATGCGTAGAAGTCGACGTAGTCGCCCACGGTGAACGGCAGTACCAGCTCGACCTGGTCGGCCGGGGACAGGTGGTGGTCGACGACGTGGGCGTGGGCTTCGTCGCCCAGCCACTCGGTCAGTGCGTGCCGGACGTCGTGCCATGTCTCGAAACCGGCGGCGAGGAAGGCGTCGAGCGAGCCCTGGGCGAACAGGTCGGCGTGTTCGGGCACCACGACCGGTGCGGCGGTCGTGAGGTCGAGGACGTCGGTGTCGACGCCGACACCGACCCGCCGCCGAGTCTCGCCGGGGACGACGAAGGAGCAGTACGGCAGCGTGAAGCGGCCGAAATCGCCGGTCACGCCGCCTCCTCCAGCAGGCCGAGCGCGTGCAGATCGTCAATCGGCTCGGCGATCGAGCAGGTGCCGAACGACAGGAACCGTGACCGGACGAGTCCGCGCGCAGCTTCGTCGAGGTCGGCCACTGCCGCGGCCACGGCGGATGCATCCCGCTCACCGAGGATGACGGCCAGGTCGTCACCGGTTCCGGACTGCACCGCATGCACCGCGAGCACGACGTTGAGGAATCCCTGGTGCTCGAATCCCGTGTGCGGGTCGGTGTGGCGGACGGCGTTGTGGAGGCCGGCGGTGAGCTTGAAGCGCAGGTCCTGCTCGAGCGCTTCGGCGAGCGCCCTGGCCAGCTGCACGTCGTCCGGGAAGGCGTCCGCGGTCTCCCCGCCGGTGCGCAGCTTGAGCGCGACATCGGACGGCAGGTCGAACGGCGGCTCGAACCGTTCGACGAAGAGCTGGGTGCCCGCAGGTACATCCGGCAGCGAATCACCATGCTGGGTGTCGGCCACCTCGACCGCCCTCAGCCGCAGACGAGGATCGTCATGCGCAGCGGTGATGGCGGCGGCCGCCGAGCCGCCCGCCGGTGTGACGAGTGCGAGATCGAGGGTGTCGACGCCGGCCGCGGCGAGGGCATCACCCAGCGCGGGAAGGCGAGCCGCCGAGCAGATGAAGGGCCCGACGTGCCTGGCGACCGGCGATGCCAGCGCCGCGACGTGCGCACGGACGGCGTCGTCCATTGATGCGTTGCCGGGCGGGAAGATCGCCGCGTCGTCGAAGAAGCGGTCGAACAGCACGGTCATGCGGGGTCCGCCATCAGGCCAGTGTTGCTCACTGGCCGGAGGTCCACGACTGGGCATAGGTGCCGTCGTCGCAGGCCTGTCCACCCTCGCCGAGCTCGAGTGGCCGGAAGGTGTCGACCATCACCGCCAGCTCGTCGAACTCCTGCACGCCGAGGCTGGCCTCGATCGCCGACGGCTGCGGGCCGTGCGAGTGGCCACCCGGATGCACCGTGATGGAGCCCTTGGCGATGCCTGAGCCCTTGCGGGCCTCATAGTCGCCGTCGACGTAGAACATGATCTCGTCGCTGTCGACGTTGGAGTGGTAATACGGCACCGGGATCGCGAGCGGGTGGTAGTCGACCTTGCGCGGCACGAAGTTGCACACCACGAAGTTGTGGCCCTCGAACACCTGGTGCACGGGCGGCGGCTGGTGCACGCGGCCGGTGATGGGCTCGTAGTCGGAGACGTTGAACGCATAGGGGTACAGGCAGCCGTCCCAGCCGACGACGTCGAACGGGTGGCGCGGCACCACATGCACGGTGCCGGTGAGTCCGGCCGGGCCGGTGCCGCGATGCTTGATGTAGACCTCGGTCGGCTCGTCCCCACGCACCTCCGGCTCGAACGGTCCGCGCAGGTCACGCTCGCAGTACGGCGCGTGCTCGAGCAGCTGGCCGAACCGGGACAGGTAGCGTCTCGGCGGCGTGATGTGGCTGTTGGCCTCGATGCAGTACGCCTGGACGTCGCCGTTGGGCACCCAGCGATGCGTGGTCGCACGCGGCACGATCATGTAGTCGCCCGGCCCGAACGGCAGGTGCCCGAACACCGTCTCGAGCACGCCCTCGCCGGACTCGATGAACACGCACTCGTCGCCCGTCGCGTTGCGGTAGAGCGGTGAGGTGTCGGCGCCGACCACGTACGAGATCCGGACGTCGCCGTTGCCGAGCACGAGACGGCGTCCGGTCACCAGGTCACGGCCGTCGCCCGATGAGAACAGGTCGTGCAGCTTCAGGTGCCGGGGGAGCAGTGGCTCGTTCGGTGTCGTGGCCTGGTCGGGCAGCTCCCACGTGCGTGCCTCGAGCACGGCCGACGGCACGCCGACGTGGTACAGCAGCGACGAGTCGGAACTGAAGCCCTCCTCGCCCATCAGCTCCTCGCGGTAGAGCTCACCGGACTCGGAGCGGTGCTGCGTGTGGCGCTTCGGCGGGATGTTGCCCGCCGACCGGTAGTGGGCCATGGTGACCTCCCCAATCCAGTTGAGCTAGAAGGTGCCTGCCCTAGAAGTTTCCACGGAGTGCTTGCTCACGCTCGATGGCCTCGAACAGGGCCTGGAAGTTGCCCTTCCCGAACCCCAGCGAACCATGCCGCTCGATCAGCTCGAAGAACACGGTCGGACGGTCTCCCACTGGCTTGGTGAAGATCTGTAACAGGTAGCCGTCCTCGTCGCGGTCGACGAGGATGCCGCGCGACTGCAGCTCCTCGATCGGCACCCGCACCTCGCCGATGCGGGCCCGCAGCTCCGGGTCGGTGTAGTACGAGTCGGGGGTCTCGAGGAACTGGACGCCGCGGGCGCGGAGAGCATCCACGGTGGCCAGGATGTCGGCGGTCGCGAGGGCCAGGTGCTGGGCGCCGGGGCCGCGGTAGAACTCGAGGTACTCATCGATCTGCGAGCGCTTCTTGCCCACGGCCGGCTCGTTGAGCGGGAACTTGACGCGGTGGTTGCCGCTGGCCACGACCTTGCTCATCAGCGCGGAGTACTCCGTCGCGATGTCGTCGCCGATGAACTCGGCCATGTTCGTGAAGCCCATGATGCGGTTGTAGAAGTCGACCCACTCGTCCATGTGGCCGAGCTCCACGTTGCCGACGACGTGGTCGAGGGCCTCGAACACGCGGTGATCGTCGGTGCGCTGCACGGTGGAACGGCGCTCGACGTAGCCGGGCAGGTACGGGCCTTCGTACTGGCTGCGATCGACGAGCGAGTGCCGGGTGTCGCCGTACGCGGCGATCGCGGCGACGCGCACGGTGCCATGCTCGTCGCTCACGTCATGCGGCTCCTCCAGGATCGTGGCGCCCTGGGCGCGTGCATGCTCGACGCAGGTGTCGACGTCCGGCACCTCCAGCGCGATGTCGACGATGCCGTCACCGTGCACGCGGTGGTGCTCGATGACCGGGCTGTCGGGGTCGACGCCGCCCTTGAGCACGAACCGGACCGCCCCGCTCTCGAGCACGAAAGCGTGGTGATCGCGGTTGCCGGTCTCCGGCCCGGAATAGGCGACCAGGTCCATGCCGTAGACGGACTGGTAGAACGACGCCGCCTGGGTCGCATTGCCGACCGCCCACACCAACGCATCCCAGCCGGTGACCGGGAACGGGTCGGTGGCGCTGTCGTACTCGACGAGTCCGACGAGCTGCTTGAGCTGGTCGAGGTCGAGGTGGGCGAGGCGCTCGGAGGCGGTCAGATCAAGGCTCATGCCCTCAGATCACCGCATCTCGGCAGACAATGCAACCGGCACATCTGCGGCTGGTCATCCGCGGCAGCAATGACGAGTATCGTGGTCGTTAACTGGTCGATCTGCCTAGGAGTTGATCCGATGGATGCACTCGATGTCGCGCTGATCGAAGCCTTGCGCGACCACCCCCGTGCCGGAGACCTCGAGCTGTCCCGTCTCACCAAGGTCGCCCGCGCCACCGTGCAGTCCCGACTGGCCAAGATGGAGACGGCCGGCATCATCACCGGCTACGGCCCGGACGTCGACCTCGTCGCGGCCGGTCACCCAGTGCTGGCCTTCGTGACCCTGGAGATCGCCCAGGGAAAGCTTGAGGCCGTCACCCAGGAGCTCGACTCGCTGCCGAACGTCCTGGATGCCTATGTCACCAGCGGATCGGCCGACGTCGTCTGCAAGATCGCCGCAACGTCACACGAGGACCTCCAGGCCACCCTGCTGCACATCAGCAAGTCCGGGTCGGTGGTGCGTTCGACGAGCGTCATCGTCCTCAGCGAGTTGGTCAAGCCGCGCGTCCTGCCGATGCTCGCCCGCGACGCGCAAGCGCCGAAGCGTGCTCCCGCCTATCGTTGACGCCATGGGACACGTGATCTTCGGGATGAACACGTCGGTCGACGGCTACATCGCTGGTCCGGACGGTGGCCCCGAGGACATGCCGGCGCCCGGCGACGAGCTGCACCAGTACTTCAACGATCTCCAGCGCTCGGCGGCGCTCTCCCTGTACGGGCGCGAGCTGTACACGGACATGCAGTACTGGGACACGGACGACCCGAACCGGAATGCCGTTCAGGAGGACTTCGCCACGGTCTGGCGCGCCACGCCCAAGGTGGTGGTGTCGACGACGCTCACCGAGGTCGGCCCAAACGCCACCCTGGTCTCGGAGGACGTGGACGCAGAGCTGCGCCGGATCGTCGAGGAGACCGAGGGCGAGATCGACGTCGGCGGCCCCACCCTCGCCGCATCGCTGATCCGCCTGGGTCTGGTTGACGAGTACCGCCTCTACCAGCGGCCGGTCCTGCTCGGTGGCGGAAAGCCGTTCTTCGCGGACACGTTGCCGGCCCTGGCGCTGCTCGACGTCGAGATGCTCCCGGACGACACCGTGCTGCTGCGCTACCAGCCCGTGCGCTAACGGCACAGGACGCCAAGTCGTCTGATCGCTTCGTCGATGACGTCGGGCTTCTTGCAGAACGCCCACCGCACGAGCGGGCGTCCGATGTCCTTGTGGTCGTAGAACACCTGATGCGGGATGGCCACGACGCCTGCCCGCTCGGGAAGCAGCTGGCAGAACTCCATACCGTCCTCGAATCCGAGCGGCCGGATGTCGGTGGTGGCGAAGTACCCTCCCTCGGGTACGAACACGTCGAACCCGATCGCGGCGAGACCTTCGCAGAGCAGATCGCGTTGTGACTCCATCCGGGCGCGGAGTGACTCGAAGTAGTCGTCGCCGAGCTCCAGCGCCTGCGCGATCGCGGGCTGGAACGGAGCGCCGGACGTGTAGGTCAAGAACTGCTTCGCCCCGACCATCGCCGCGACCAGCTCGGCCGGCCCGGTGGCCCAGCCGACCTTCCAGCCGGTGAACGAGAACGTCTTGCCGGCGCTGGAGATGGTCAGTGTTCGCTCGGCCATGCCGGGGAGCGTGGCCATCGGGATGTGCTCGACGTCGTCGTAGGTGAGGTGCTCGTAGACCTCGTCGGTGATGACGACGAGGTCGTGAGCGCGTGCAACGGCTGCGACCGCCTCGAGCTCGTCGCGGGTCAGCACCGCGCCGGTCGGGTTGTGTGGGGAATTGAGCAGGATCGTGGTGGTGCGTGGCGTGATCGCGGCCTGCAGCTCGTCGACGGGCAGCCGGAAGGCCGGAGCCCGCAGGGTGACCGGTCGCCGCACGCCGCCGGCCATCTGGATGACTGCGACATAGGAGTCGTAGTAGGGCTCGAGCACGACGACCTCGTCGCCGGGGTCGATGAGGCCGAGCAACGATGCCGCGATCGCCTCGGTGGCCCCGGTGCTGACCGCGACCTGCGTGTCCGGGTCGATGTCGAGCCCGTACCAGCGCTTCTGGTGCGCCGCGATGGCCTCACGCAGCTCGGGCACGCCGATGCCGGGCGCGTACTGGTTGCGCCCGTGGTGCATCGCGTCCTCGACCGCCTCGATCACCGAGGTTGGTCCGTCGGTGTCCGGGAAGCCCTGGCCGAGGTTGACCGAGTCCGTGCGCAGGGCCAGAGCGCTCATCTCGGCAAAGATCGTGGTGCCGAGGCCATCAAGGCGGCTGCTCTGGGACTTCACGCCACCCGACCCTACGCGCCGCGCTGACAGGGGAATCGTCCGGGAATTAGATCGCCCCGCCGTTCTCGGGGGGTGAAACGGCGGGGCGAGGCAGAATTGACGGGTCTCCCACATCTGTCCTGCTGGGAGAAGTTTATGGGAACAACGTCACCGTCAAGCGGTTTTCAGGAAATTCCCGACGACCAGTTTTCCTGCGATTCCGGTCGCTCTTCGGAGGTTCTCAGCCGCCGCGAGAAGCACGATGCAACAATCTCGCCATGACGATCGCAGCGCCCCGGCGCCAGGCTCGCCCCCAACGCGGTAGCCGCGTCATCCAGGCCATCGGCGTCCTCATGGTGCTCGCCGGTCTCGCCTTCATCGGCTACTTCGCCTGGCAGTACTGGGGCACGAACTACGTCGCCAAGCAGAAGCAGGCCGAGATCAAGGAGCTCATCGCCGACGACTGGGGCAAGGGCATCGACGGCAACGCCATCGGTTTGCTCAGAGTGCCGCGCTTCGGCGACGACTACGAGGTGCCGATCGTCAAGGGCGGCGACCTGCTCGGAGCCAAGGGCAAGAAGGCCCTCGCCGAAGGCGTGGCCTGGTACGAGCCCGGGGCCAAGCCCGGCGAGATCGGCAACTTCGCCATCGCCGGCCACCGGGTCACGCACGGCGAGCCGTTCCGCAAGTTCCTGGAACTGCGTGAGGGCGACAAGGTGTTCGTCGAGACGCGGCGCAAGATCTACACGTACGTGCTGCGCAACGACGGCGACGCCATCACCGTCGACTTCACGACCAGCTGGCCACTCGCCGACGTGCCGGACCCGCAGAAGGCCGGGCAGAAGGCCACCTCGGCCGTCATCACGATGCTCACGTGTTCCGAGCTGTTCCACACCGACAATCGCAGCATCGTCATCGGCGACCTGGACTCGACCAAGGACAAGGCCACCGGCACCGTCACGAAACCGGACTGACGCGCGTGGACGGTTACCAGCGTGAGTTCATCGAGTTCGCCCTGCATCACGACGTGCTGCGCTTCGGCAGCTTCACGCTGAAGTCCGGACGGACCTCGCCGTACTTCTTCAACGCTGGCGCGGTCGACACCGGCGCCGGCCTGGCCGCGCTCGGCCGCTTCTACGCCGCCGCGGTCGTCGGCGACGGGATCGACGTCGACGTCATCCTCGGCCCGGCCTACAAGGGCATTCCGATCGCCGCGGCCACCGCGATCCAGCTTGCCGAGGTCCACGGGCGCGACGTCCCGTGGTGCTTCAACCGCAAGGAGGCCAAGGACCACGGCGAGGGCGGGCTCGTGGTGGGAGCGCCGCTGGCCGGCCGCGTTCTCGTGGTCGACGACGTGATCACCGCCGGAACGGCGATCCGCGAGGTCGTCGACATCGTCGCTGCGGCCGGAGCCGAGGTCACGGCTGTGGTGGTCGCGATCGACCGGCAGGAACGGGGGACCGGTGAGCTCTCGGCCGTGCAGCAGGTGGCGCAGGATCTCGGTGTCCGAGTGCACGCCATCGTGACGCTCGACGACGTCGTCGCGTACCTCGAGGAGACCGGAGAGCACGCCGAGCACCTCGACGCCATGCGTGCGTACCGGGACGAGCACGGCGCTCGAACGTCGTGACCGAGGAGGTCGGGGTCGGGCCATGGCAAGGGGAGCGGCCCGAGGACCCGCGCCTCGACCCCGAGCTGCTCGAGCTCGGCGACCGTCGCAACGTCGTCGACCGGTACCGCTACTGGACGGTCGAGGCGATCGTGGCCGACCTGGACTCTCGTCGTCATCCGCTGCACGTCGCGATCGAGAACTGGCAGCACGACTCCAACATCGGCTCGATCGTGCGCACCGCGAACGCCTTCAACGTTGCGGCGGTGCACGTGGTGGGCAAGCGGCGCTGGAACCGACGCGGGGCGATGGTCACCGACCGCTACCAGCACATCGAGCACCATCCCGACGTGGCCGACCTCGCCGCCTGGGCGCAGGACGAGGGTCTACCCCTCATCGGCATCGACAACCTGCCGGAGGCCCAGCCGATCGAGACGGCCGAGCTGCCGGCCGCAGCCGTCATGGTGTTCGGGCAGGAGGGCCCCGGCCTGACGCCGGCCGCTCTCTCCGCCTGCACGGGCCACTACGCCATCGCCCAGTTCGGGTCGACGCGCTCGATCAACGCCGGCGCTGCCGCGGCCATCGCGATGCACGCCTGGGTGCGACAACACGCAGACCTAGACGACTGACTTTTCTCTGACTAAAGTCAGAGAATGTCCGTCGAGACGGTCCTGCGTCATTTCAACCGCGCCTGGTCGCAGCGAGTGGGCGTCCTCGACGAGTCGTTCCTCGGCTCGGGGCGACCGATCGGGCCGTCCCGTCTCCTCTTCGAGCTGGGTCGCGACAGCGTCTCCGTGCGCGAGCTGCGGGACCGCACCGGCCTCGACTCCGGCTATGTGAGCCGGTTGCTGCGACGGCTGGAGCGCGAGGGGCTCGTCCGCACGGAGGTCGATCCCGACGATGCGCGTCGCCGGGTGGTGTCGCTCACCGCCGACGGTCACCTCGCGCGTCAGGACCTCGACGACCGATCGGAGCGGCTCGCCCGCGAGCTCGTCGAGCCGCTCTCGGAGGGCCAGCGGTCCCGGCTGGCCGAGGCCCTCGACTCCGCCGACCGGTTGCTACGGGCCGCCACGACAGTGATCGCTCCGGGCGATCCCACGTCCGACCCGGCCCATGTCGCCCTGACGTCGTACTACGGCGAGCTGGCCCGCCGGTTCGACGAGGGCTTCGACCCCGGGGAGGAGTCGTTCGACGCGTTCCAGCCACCCGATGGCGTGCTGCTGCTAGCGATGTCCGACGGCGAGCCGGTCGCGTGCGGCGGGCTGCAGCGCCTCGACGAGCGGACCGCGGAGATCAAGCGGATGTGGGTCCACGAGGACTGGCGAGGGGCCGGGCTGGGCGGTCGGATGCTGCGTGCGCTCGAAGCTGCGGCCGTCGATCGTGGCCATGCCGTCGTCCGGCTCGACACCAACAGCGTGCTCACCCATGCGGTGGCGATGTACCGCCGTGCCGGGTACACCGAGATCGACCGGTACAACGACAATCCCTACGCCCACCACTGGTTCGAGAAGACCATGGCCTGAGACCGGCAGGCGAGGACTCCTGATCTGCGAGAGGATCCAGGCGTGCTCGAATCCGTCCAGCAAGGCCTCGGTTCACTCGCTCGCGGTCTGACCTCCGCCGTCACCCCCCGCTTCCGTCCGGGAGACCTGGACAACCGCGACCCCGACTTCATGCGCGAGCTGCTGCCGGCGACCTGGTTGTTCGTCTCGGCCTGGTTTCGCCCGGACATCCGCGGCCTGCACCACATCCCGAGTGACGGCCCCGTCCTCGTCGTGGGCAACCACACCGGCGGCGCGTCGTCGCCGGAGGTCCACATCTCCCAGCTCGCCATCAGCACGTACTTCGGGGTCGAGCGTCTGCACTACCAGCTGGCCCACCGCATGGTCCTCAACTCTCCGGTCGGTGCCCTGCTGCGCCGGTTCGGCACGGTCGAGGCCGACCCGGACAACGCCGCCAAGGCGCTCGACGCCGGCGCTATCGTCTCGGTCTTCCCCGGCGGCGACCACGAGGTCTACCGGCCGAGCTGGGAGTCGGCCCGCATCGACATGGGTGGCCGCAAGGGCTTCCTCCGTCTGGCCGTCGAGAAGGACGTCCCGATCGTCCCCATGGTCACGCTGGGCGGACAGGAGACGGCGCTGTTCCTGTCCCGTGGCGAAGGACTCGCGCGGATGTTGAGGCTCGACAAGGCGATGCGCCTGAAGAGCCTGCCGATCATGCTGGCGCTCCCGTTCGGGCTGCAGATCGGGCCCATGCCGCACTTCCCCCTACCCGCAAAGGTGACGATGCGCCTGCTGGCGCCGATCAACTTGCGCGAGCGGTATGGGGAGAACCCGGACGTCGACCAGATCTACGACGATCTGGTCGACACGATGCAGCAGACGTTGACCGCACTGCAGCACGACCGACGACTCCCGGTGATCGGATGAGGATCGAGGCTCGGCTCCCGGTGGCCGCCACACCCGACCAGGCCTGGGCCGTCGTCAGCGACCCGTGCGTGATCGGCTCGCTGAGCGACACGCTCATCGTCGAGGAGCTCGAGCCGGGCTCGAAAGCCGGTATCGGCACCCGGTACCGGGCACTGTTGCGCGTCGGGCCGGTCCCGGTGGGCGGGAACGTCGAGATCATCGAGTTCGACGAGCCGCACGACATGGCCTGGACGACCCTGACCGGCGTCGACCACCGGCTGCGCGTCCGGCTGCGAGATCGGGCCGAGGGCGGATCCTGGCTGACCGTGCGGTTCGCGTACGACTCGCCGGGACTGCTCGGAAGCGTCGCCGACCTCGTGTCGTTCCCGGGCGTGAAGAGCGCGATCCACGGCCTGCTCCGCCAGATGGTCGAGCGCGTCGAGAGCACGCCCTAAGGTCGCCACATGGGATCGCGAGTCGTCGTCATCGGCGGTGACGCCGGTGGCATGAGCGCCGCGGCCGAGCTGCGCCGCCGCCTGCCCGAGTCCGACGAGGTCGTCGTGCTCGAGCGCACCGCACGCACGTCCTACTCTGCCTGCGGCATCCCGTTCTGGGTCGCCGGGGAGGTCGAGTCCGCCGACAGTCTGGTGAGCCGGTCGCCGGAGGAGCACCGCCGGCGCGGCATCGACCTGCGGACGGACACCGAGGCCACGGCGATCGATCTCGACGCCGGTGAGGTCACCACCTGGAACGACGACGTCGAGGAGAAGGTCGGGTACGACCGCCTCGTGATCGCCACCGGCGCGGAACCGATCCGGCCGGATCTTCCGGGCATCAGCGGCGAGGGCATCTTCGGCATTCAGACGCTTGCCGACGGCCAGGAGGTCATCGACGCGCTTGCTGGAAAGGTCGAACGGGTCGTCGTGGTCGGCAGCGGCTACGTCGGCCTCGAGATGGCCGAGGCGTGCACGCAGCGCGGGTTCGACACGACGGTCGTGGAGCAGCGAGACACTCCGCTGTCGATCCTCGAGCCGGCGCTCGGAGAGAGGATCGCCGCAGCGATGCGTGGCATGGACATCACCTTGCGCACCGGCACGAGCGTCACCGGATTCACGCTGAATGACGGGCACGTCACGGGCGTCGAGATCGGGGACGAGACGCTGCCTGCCGACGTCGTCATCCTTGGCATGGGCGTCGTCGCCCGGACCAAGATCGCCCAGAAGGCCGGCCTGCCGACCGGCATGAAGGGCGGCATCATCGTCGACTCGACCCAACGCGTGACCGGGCACGACGGCATCTGGGCGGCCGGCGACTGCGTGGTCACCCGCGACCGGATCACCGACGAGCTCATCCACGTCCCCCTCGGCACCCACGCGAACAAGCAGGGCATGGTCGTGGCCGACTCTGTCGCAGCCGAGATGCTCGGCGAGCAGCCTCGACTCGAGTTCCCCGGCATCGTGCAGACCGCCATCACCAAGTTCTGCGACCTCGAGATCTCGCGCACCGGACTGGGCGAGCAGCAGGCCCGTGACGCCGGATTCGATCCGGTCGTCGCCACGATCAAGACCACGACTATCGCCGGGTACCTCCCCGATGCGGGCGAGTTGATCGTGCTCATGGTGGCCGACCGGAGCACCCGGAGGCTGCTCGGCGTCCAGATCGTGGGTGAACGCAATGCCGGTCTGCGGATCGACGTGGCGGCAACCGCGATCACGGCCGGCATGACCGTCGACGAGCTGATGATGCTCGACCTCGCCTACGCGCCGCCCTTCGCCTCCGTATGGAGCCCGCTGCTCGTGGCCGCTCGGTCCGCGGTCCGCCTGCTGTCCTCCTAGGACGCATCTCCCATCCGTGGCGGGGTCGCGCGGTCCCGCATCCCGCCCGGCGGCGTTCTCGTCGGTCTGCGCCGCCCCCTACGCGCTGCGCGCGTGGGAGGTGCCCCACCCCGGTGCGCATCCCTCCTCGGCCTTGCCGGACCGGGCGCGGATGCCACGCGCCCGGTCCACCACGGATGGAAGACACGTCCTAGGCTGGAACCACCGCTGACCGAGGAGCTCTCCATGCCTGTCGCCACCCCCGAGATCTACGCCGAGATGCTCGACAAGGCGAAGCGCGAGTCGTTCGCCTACCCGGCCATCAATGTCTCGTCGTCACAGACGCTGAACGCCGCGCTGCAGGGCTTCGCCGAGGCCGAGTCCGACGGCATCATCCAGGTCTCGACCGGCGGCGCGGAGTACCTTTCCGGCCCCACTGTCAAGAACATGGTGAGTGGGTCGATCGCGTTCGCCAGGTTCGCCGAGGAGGTCGCCAAGAACGTCCCGGTCAACGTCGCGCTGCACACCGACCACTGCCCGAAGGACAAGCTGGACGGGTTCGTGCGCCCACTGCTCGCGGCGTCTGCCGAGCGGGTCAAGGGCGGCGGCCTCCCGTACTTCCAGTCGCACATGTGGGACGGCTCGGCAGTGCCGCTGGCGGAGAACCTCGAGATCGCCCAGGACCTGCTGGCCCAGTGCGCGGCCGCGAACATCATCCTCGAAGTCGAGATCGGCGTGGTCGGCGGTGAGGAGGACGGCGTCGAGGGCGCCATCGACGACAAGCTCTACTCCACCCCGGAGGACGCGCTCGCCACGGCAGCCGCTCTCGGCCTGGGCGACAAGGGCCGCTACATGACGGCGCTGACGTTCGGCAACGTGCACGGCGTCTACAAGCCGGGCAACGTCAAGCTGCGCCCCGAGGTGCTCGAGACCGCGCAGCAGGTGGTCGGCAAGGAGTACGGCAAGGACAAGCCCTTCGACCTGGTGTTCCACGGCGGTTCGGGGTCTCTGCCGGAGGAGATCTCGGCGGCCGTCGACTTCGGCGTCGTCAAGATGAACGTCGACACCGACACCCAGTACGCGTTCACCCGTCCGGTCGTCACGCACATGTTCACCAACTACGACGGTGTGCTGAAGATCGACGGGGAGGTCGGCAACAAGAAGATGTACGACCCCCGCGCGTGGGGCAAGGCCGCCGAATCCGGCATGGCGGCTCGCGTCGTCGAAGCCTGCACCGCGCTGCGATCGGCCGGCACCCGGCTCTAGCTCACTCCCACTGGGTGAGCGCCGGGCACGAAGGGGCGTGCCACTCACGGACGACCTGGCGTCCGACGGGATCGCGGACGATCTCGGCCCACCAGGTGCCGCATTGACCGCACGGCCGGATCTCATAGTCGATCGGATCGTGGTCCAAACAGGCGGGACGCACCGGCGGACGTCCACCTGACGGAAGCGTCGTGACCTCGTGCTCTTCGGGGGGAACGAGATGGACGTCCATGGGCAGACCTCTTGACGTCAAATGCCGTCGAAGTCTGGGACGACCGAATGTTCAATGAGCGTACTCCTGAACGGTGCCGGCCAGCGGGTGCGAGCGTAGGGTGGGTGTCAGCCGGTCATGGATCGGCTCGCCCCAGTCCCCGGTGGCAAACGCCAGGAGAGGGGTGAGCGCATGGCAACCTCGTACGACGAGGATGCCGCGCACCAGAGGTACAGCGCCGCCCGCGCGCACATCGCCGGTCAGGCTGCCGACGGACTGGATGGCCTGGTGGGCCTGCTCTCACGCCTGTGCCGCAGTGCCACCGCGCAGCTCGTCGTGGCCGGCGCCGCGGTGAACCTGATGTCGGCCGACGGCTCGGACGGTGTCGCGGCCGCTTCCGATCAGCGGAGCCGAGACGTCGAGGAGCTGCAGTTCACCACCGGCGAGGGTCCGTGTCACGAGGCGTTCCAGGCCCGCCGACCGGTCCTGACCCCGGATCTCGCAGCCGTGGTCGGCGGCCGGTGGCCCGGGTACGCGTCGGCTGCCCAGGCGTCCGGGGTGGGTGCGGTCTTCGCCTTCCCGATGAACGTCGGAGCGGTGTCGTTCGGGGTCATGGACGTGTTCACCGACGAGCCCGGCTCGTTGAGCACGGACCAGCTGGCCCTGGCGCTGACGTATGCGCAGATCGCCACCGAGATCCTGCTCGACGGCGACCTGACCACCGACGGTGAGCTCAACCCCGGCCTGTCGACCGCGCTCGACTTGCGGGCCGAGATCCACCAGGCCCAGGGCATGCTCGTGGCCGACCTCGGGGTGAAGCCGGCCGAGGCTCTGAGCCGGATGCGGGCCTATGCGTTCGCCCACGACCGAGCACTGATCGGCGTGGCCCACGACATCCTCCGCGGCTTCGACCTCCGAGATCTAGACTGAGCCCCGGAAGGGCGGTAACCATGTTTTCGACCCAGCGCTTGGCGGATGTCTTCGTCGAGGTCGCCGACACCTTGGTTGACGAGTTCGACCTGATCGACTTCCTGCACAACCTCGCCGACCACGCCGTGGACGTGACTGGCGCCTCGTCGGCTGGCCTGCTGCTGGCCGACCAGAACGACACCTTGCACTACATGGCCGCGTCCAGCGAGGGCGCGCGGCACCTGGAGCTGTTCCAGCTCCAGCACTCCCAGGGGCCGTGCCTCGACTGCTTCCGGACCCGCGAGCCGATCATCACCTCCGATCTGAGCCAGGAGGCGAGGCGGTGGCCCGACTTTGCGCCGCGCGCGATCGAGGCCGGCGTCCGCTCCGTCCATGCCTTTCCGATGCGGCTCCGCGACCGCGTGATCGGGGCGCTGAACGTCTTCGGCGACGAACCCCTGCCCCTCGAGCCGGCCGACATCAAGGTCGTGCAGGCCATGGCCGATGTGGCCACGATCGCGATCCTGCAGGAGCGGGCGATCGCGAGCGCCGAGGTGCTCACCGAGCAGCTGCAGGGGGCGTTGAACAGCCGGATCGTCATCGAGCAAGCCAAGGGTGTCGTGTCGCGTGACCACGGGGTAAATGTCGACGAGGCCTTCGCCGTGCTCCGCTCGCATGCTCGCAGCCACCACCTCCGTCTGGCCGACCTGGCACACGCCGTGGTCAACCGCGAAGTCGAGCTGCCCCGTCCCTGACGGCGTCGCGTCTGGCGCATGTTGGGGGATGGTGCTCTACTGGAAGTAGTCCTCATACTGCCCCGGACCCGGCGGTGAACTTCTCACCCCAGGATCGGGGCTTTCGCATGAGCGTGCAGGTCGAGCTCCCCCGGAACCGCGCCACGAACCTCTACACGGACCTGGCCCGCACCGTGCGCGAGAGCGGCCTTCTCCGTCGGCGGTACGCCTACTACTGGACCAGGATCACCCTGGCCGTCACGGCGTTCGTGCTGGTCTGGGCCGCGATCATCGTCCTCGGCAACTCCTGGTTCCAGCTCATCCTCGCCGCGGTCCTGGGCGTGGTGGTGACGCAGTTCGGCTTCCTCGGCCACGATGCCGCGCACCGCCAGATGTTCCAGTCCGCAGCGTGGAACGAGTGGACGTCCCGGATCCTCGCCGGCGTGTTCGCCGGCCTCAGCTACGGCTGGTGGAGGGATAAACACAACCTGCACCACGTCGCCCCCAACCAGGAGGACCGCGATCCTGACATCGGCCCCGGCGCGATCGCCTTCACCCGCGACATCGCAGCTCGGCGCACCTCGGGGTTCCCCGGATGGTTCATGCGGCGCCAGGGGTGGTTGTTCTTCCCGCTGCTGACGCTCGAGGGCATCAACCTGCACATTGCGAGCGTCCGGACGCTGTTCGGGCCTGGCGAGGTGGCCCACCGGCGTCTGGAGGCGGTACTGGTCGCGTTGCGCCTCTCGGCCCTCGTCGTCGTGCTCCTGATGGTGCTGCCGCTCGGCAAGGCGGGCGCGTTCTTCTGCGTGCAGATGGCCGTGTTCGGGCTGTGCCTGGGCGGGTCGTTCGCACCCAGCCACAAGGGCATGCCGATCGTCCCGACGACGTCGAAGATCGACTTCCTCCGTCGCCAGGTGCTGATGTCGCGCAACGTCCGCGGTGGGCTGTTCGTCGACTTCGCCATGGGTGGGCTGAACTACCAGATCGAGCACCACCTGTTCCCGAGCATGCCGCGCCCCAACCTCAAGCGCGTGCAGCCGATCGTCCGCGCGTACTGCGCCGAGCACGACGTGAGCTACACCGAGGTGGGTCTCCTCACGTCGTACGGCATCGTCGTGAACTACCTGAACAACGTCGGGCTCCAGGCGCGCGGGCCGTTCGAGTGCCCAGTCATGGCGCAGTACCGCGGGTGACACCCGGCCCGGCCGTCGTCGTAGATTGAGCCGCATGACGAACCTGCTGGGCGAGGTCCCCGAGACGCTGCTGCCGACCGACACCGGTGCCGAGGCCCTCGACGAAGGGCGGGACGCCCAGAATGTCGCGGCTTCCCACCCGGACTCGACGCTCGCCTGGGCGCTCCTGGCGGAGGCGGCCCTGGACGACGGACGCGACCTGGAGGGCTATGCGTTCGCCCGCACGTCGTATCACCGCTCCCTCGACATGCTGCGCCGCAACGGGTGGAAGGGACACGGCCCGGTGCCCTGGTCGCACGTCCCGAACCGCGGGTTTCTGCGGTCGCTGGCGGCTCTCGCCACCGCGTCCGAGCGGTTCGACGACGCCGTCGAGGCGCAGCGCTGTCGTGAGTTCCTGCACGAGTCCAGCCCCGAGGCGTACAGCGAGCTGGTCGGCGAGCGTTAGGGCCGTTCTCCTTACTGTCGGAGCCGCGCTGTTGGGTTGGTTCTGAGGGATTTGACCGTAGTGTTCCTATTTGGAATAGTGGGGTCCATGAACGAGGGAGCATCCATGATCCATGCGCGAGGACTCGTGCAGACCTTCCAGACCAAGGAAGGCAAGGAGAAGAAGGAGATCCGCGCCGTCGACGGCGTCGACCTCGACATCGCCGAGGGTGAGGTCGTCGGATTCCTCGGCCCGAACGGCGCCGGCAAGACCACCACGCTGCGCATGCTCACCACGCTGCTGACTCCCACCGAGGGCTCGGCCACGGTCGCGGGCTACGACGTCGTCAAGCAGTCCGAGGAGGTCCGCCGTAGCATCGGCTACGTCTCGCAGTCCGGTGGCATCTCCTCCTACGCTCGCGCCGGCGAGGAGGTCATGGATCATGGCATGCTCTACGGCCGCACCAAGGCTCAGGTCACGAAGCGCGGCAAGGAGCTGTTCGAGGAACTCCAGCTCGACGGCCTGTGGAACCGCACGGCCAAGACTCTGTCCGGCGGGCAGAAGCGTCGCCTCGACATCGCGATGGGCCTCATCCACGACCCGACGCTGATATTCCTCGACGAGCCCACCACCGGCCTCGACCCGCAGGCCCGGGCCAACCTGTGGGAGCACATCGCGGCCATGCGCACCGAGCGGGGCGCCACGGTGTTCCTCACCACCCACTATCTCGACGAGGCCGATGCCCTCAGCGACCGCATCATCATCATCGACCAGGGTCGCATCGTCGCCTCCGATACTGCCGACAACCTCAAGGCCGAAGTGGCCGGCGACCTCGTCGACCTCGAGGTCGCCGACCTCGACCGGGTTGGTGAGGCCGCCAAGCGCCTGGGAGCGCTCGGCGACGGCAACAGTGACGTCGAGATCGACGGCCGCCGGGTGAGCGGACGGGTGCAGCGTGCCGGTCGCGCCATCCCCGGGCTGCTGCGCGACCTCGATGCCACGGGCGTCATGCTCGACGCCATCGAGGTCCACCGGCCCACGCTCGACGATGTCTTCCTCACCCTCACCGGCCGGTCGTTGCGCGACGCCGAGGCGGCTACCGAGAAACCCGAGGAGAACGCACCGGAAGGAGCGGCATCATGACCACGTACCTCCGCGAGTGCTTCGTCATCTTCCGGCGGCAGATCCGGATGAACCTGCGCAACCCGGCGTGGGTGCTCATCGGGGCGTTCCAACCGGTGCTCTACGTACTGTTGTTCGGCCCGTTGCTCGAGCCGTTGATCGACCAGTTCGGGGCCAAGAACGCGTACACGTTCTTCATCCCGGGCATGCTCGTGCAGCTCGGCATCTTTGGGGCGTTCTTCGCCGGGTTCAGCCTCATCGGCGAGTGGCGTGAAGGCGTCATCGAGGCCGAGCGGGTCACGCCGGCGGCCCGGTCGTCCCTGCTGGTCGGCCGGCTCCTGCGCGACGAGCTGCAGCTGCTCGTGCAGGCACTCATCCTGGTCGCGCTCGGCTACCTGCTCGGCATGGACGCATCAATCGGCGGCATGGTGCTCGGCGTCCTCCTCACCCTGCTCATCGGTGGTGCCTGCGCCGCGTCGTCCAACGCCCTGGCGCTCACCACCAAGAGCGAGGACGTGATGGCCCCGGTCATCAACATGGTGATGATGCCGGTGCTGCTGCTCTCGGGCATCCTCCTGCCGATGACGATCGGCCCGGCGTGGCTCGTGCGAGCCAGCGACTTCATGCCGATCCGGCACGTCGTCGACGCGGTCCGCGGAGCTTTTGGCGGCGACTTCGCGAGCTCGGAGATGTTCTGGGGTGTCTCCTGGTCGCTCCTGCTCTTCGGCCTCGCGCTCTGGTGGGGCACGTCGACGTTCCGCAAGGAGAACGCCTAGCCCACGGGCTTGGCTACGGCACCAGCATCCGCAGGGTGCCCGGCTCGACGCGCCACGTGTAGGCGGACCTCGGCTCGGCGATCTCGCCGTCGTTCGTGCACTGCAGGTCCGGGCCTTCCACCGTCACCTCGGTGCCTCGTCGGTAGTCCACGTCGTCGCGATGGTGATGTCGGCGCAGGCCGAGCGACAGCGCGTACATCAGCCGCTCCCGGCGGGTGTGCGAGAACACCACCGCCACGTCCATGAGGCCGTCGGTGGGGTCGGCCTCGGGCAGCAGCGCGGTGCCGCCGCCCACGAACCGTCCGTTGCCGACGGCGACCTGCAGCACGCGACCGCGGTCCGGCACACGATCGCCGTCGATGGTGATCGTCAGGTGCTTCCCCTGGACCCGAAAGCCGGAGATCAGCGCGCCGATCGCGTAGCCGATCGGGCCGAAGCGCTTCTTGTGCGGCTCGGCCGCAATGGCAGCCTCAGTGCCGGCCCCGAGGTGGGCGGCATTGACCGTCACGGTGCGATTGGCATCGACGATGAGGTCGAGCGCCTGCTCCCTGCCGGCCGCCACGATCTCGGCCGCCGGAGCCGGCTCGGTCGGGATGTCGAGGGCGCGCGCGAAGTCGTTGCCCGTGCCGAGCGGGACCAGCCCGACGGCCACATCGGCGAGGCGTCCGGCGGCGTGCAGCGCGGCCACGACGGCGTGCAGGCTCCCGTCCCCGCCGAGCACCACCACGGTTTCGACATCGGCGTGATTGGCCAGAGCGGCATCGAGGTCGTCGGGTGAGGAGGTCGTCACCAGAGCGACATCGCCGTGCTCGCGCAGCACCTGCAGGGCCGCATCCTGCGCCTCATCGGTCGAGGTACCGGCGTTCGCATTGCCGATGGCGAGGAGGGGACGCATGTCTCGAACCCTACGGAGGATGCGGCTAGACTGCGGCGGTAAGAGCCCCGCCGTCCGGGGCTTGTCTTCTGCACTCTCTCGTCTGGAAGGGGGGTGGTGGGTTCATGCCGGCAGTCGTCATCGTCGGAGCCCAGTGGGGCGACGAGGGCAAGGGCAAGGCAACCGACCTGCTCGGCAGCCGCGTCGACTACGTCGTCAAGTTCAACGGCGGCAACAACGCCGGCCACACCGTCGTCATCGACGGCGAGACCTACGCGCTGCACCTGCTGCCCAGCGGCATCCTGAGCCCGGGCTGCGTCCCCGTGATCGGCAACGGCGTCGTCGTCGACCTCGCAGTCCTGTTCGAGGAGATCGAAGGGCTGGAGAAGCGCGGCATCGACACCAGCCGCCTCGTGCTGAGCGCCAACGCCCACATCATCGCCGACTACAACCGCACCATGGACAAGGTCGCCGAGCGATTCCTGGGCAGCCGCAAGATCGGCACCACCGGGCGCGGCATCGGGCCCACCTATGCCGACAAGATGAATCGACTCGGCATCCGCGTGCAGGACCTCTTCGACGAGAAGATCCTCACCCAGAAGGTCGAGGGCGCGCTGGAGCTGAAGAACCAGATCTTGACGAAGGTCTACAACCGTCGCGCCGTCGCCGTTGACGAGATCGTCGAAGAGTTGCTCGGTCACGTCGATCGGGTTCGGCCGCTGGTGGCCGACACGGCGCTGCTGCTGCACGATGCCCTCGGACGCGGCGAGACCGTGCTGCTCGAGGCCGGGCAAGCCACGCTGCTCGACGTCGACCACGGCACGTACCCGTTCGTCACGTCGTCGTCGGCCACATCGGGCGGTGCCTGCACCGGCTCCGGCATCGCCCCCACCGACATCACCCGGGTCATCGGCATCGTCAAGGCCTACGCCACACGAGTCGGCGAGGGACCGTTCCCCACCGAGCTGTTCGACGAGGACGGCGAACGTCTGCGAGAGAACGGCGGCGAGTTCGGCACCACGACCGGGCGCCCCCGTCGCTGCGGCTGGTACGACGCCCCGATCGCCCGGTACGCCGCGCGCATCAACGGCGTCACGGACTTCGTGCTCACCAAGCTCGACGTGCTCACTGGATGGGAGCGCATCCCGGTGTGCGTGGCCTACGACGTCGACGGCGAACGCGTCGACGAGATGCCGATGACGCAGACCGGCTTCCACCACGCGACGCCGATCTATGAATTCTTCGACGGCTGGAGCGAGGACATCTCCGGCGCCCGCGAGCTCGGTGACCTGCCGGCCGCGGCGCAGGCCTATGTCGCCGCGCTCGAGGACATGTCAGGAGCCCGCATCTCTGCGGTCGGCGTCGGCCCCGGCCGCGAACAGACCGTGCAGGTGCACGACCTCTTGTGAGCTAGCCCTGGTCGCCGGCAACGTTGACCATCCAGTGGACGCCGAACGTGTCGACACACATGCCGAACGTGTCGCCCCACGGTGCCTTCTCGAACGGGGCGGTGATCTCGGCACCCTCGGAGATCTTGTCCCACCAGCCGCGCAGCTCGTTCTCGTCCTCGCCGCTCAGGGAGATCGAGATCGGTGAGTCCTTCGGTCCGGGGTGGTCGGGCATGTCGGCGCCCATGATGGCGACGCTGTCGTTGACGGTGAGCATCGCGTGCATGAGCTTGTCGGCCATCTCCGGGCTGTTGCCGGGCATGTCGGGCATCTCGCTCCAGGTGCTGACGGTGAGCTCGCCGCCGAGCGCCGACCGGTAGAACTCCATCGCCTCGCGCGCGTTGCCGCCGAAGGTGATGTATGGGTTCAGTCGTGTGACCATTTTTCGTCCTCCTCGTGGGTACTTCCGATCAAACCGCACCGCACCGACAGCCGGAAGGCCTCTCACCTAGGCTGGCTGTCCGTGAGGACCCTCGTCATCGGCACCGGCGGCCGCGAGCACGCCCTGGCGCTCTCGCTCTCCCGCGATCCGAACGTCGATGAGGTGCACGTCGCCCCCGGCAACCCCGGCATGGAGTTGGTGGCCACCCGCCACGACGTCGACGCGCTCGATGGTGACGCCGTCGCCGCGCTGGCCACGTCGATCGGCGCCGACCTCGTCGTCGTGGGGCCTGAGGCCCCGCTCGTGGCCGGGGTGGCGGACGCGGTGCGTGCCGTCGGCATCGCCTGCTTCGGCCCGAGCCGCGAGGCCGCGCAGCTCGAGGGTTCGAAGGCCTTCGCCAAGCAGGTCATGGCCGCCGCCGAGGTACCCACCGCGCTCGCCCACGTGTGCGAGACGCCAGAGCAGGTCGCCGACGCGCTCGATTCGTTCGGCCCGCCGTACGTCGTCAAGGACGACGCGCTGGCCGCCGGCAAGGGCGTCGTCGTGACGGACGACCGGCAGGAGGCCGTCGACCACGCGGCGGCGTGCGGCCGGGTCGTCATCGAGGAGTTCCTCGACGGCCCGGAGGTCTCGTTGTTCGCGATCACCGACGGCGTCACGGTGCTGCCGCTGCAGCCGGCCCAGGACTTCAAGCGCGCCCTCGACGACGACGCCGGGCCGAACACCGGCGGCATGGGCGCCTACACGCCACTGCCGTGGGCGCCGGACGACCTCGTCGCCGAGGTCACCCGGCGCGTGCTCGTGCCCACCGTCGATGAGATGTCGCGCCGCGGCACACCGTTCCAGGGTCTGCTCTACGCCGGCCTGGCCCTGACGGGCCGGGGCGTGCGGGTCGTCGAGTTCAACGCTCGCTTCGGTGACCCGGAGACGCAGGCGTTGCTCGCCCTCCTCGACACTCCGCTGTCGACCCTGCTGCACGGCGCCGCCACCGGCACCCTTGCCGACGTCGGCCTGCCGGCGTGGAAGGACGCGTCCGCCGTCACGGTCGTGATCGCCTCCGAGAACTACCCCGGCACGCCGCGCACCGGCGACGTCATCGACGGCATCGAGGTGGCCGACGCGATCGACGGCGTCGACGTCATCCACGCGGGCACGGCGCGCGACGCCGAGGGGCGCTTGGTGACGGCCGGTGGACGCGTGCTCGGCGTCACCGCGGTGGGCGACACCCTCGCCGCGGCGCGCCAGCGCGCGTACGAAGGCGTCGACTACATCCATATCGCCGGGTCGCATCACAGGACCGATATCGCTCTGGCTGCCAGCAGTAAGGGACAATAGGGGCGTGACCCCCAACGTCCTGGCCATGCGCTACGCCTCGGCCGAGATCGCCCGCATCTGGTCGCCCGAGCACAAGATCGTGCTCGAGCGACGGCTGTGGATCGCCGTGCTCCGGGCTCAGCGCGACCTCGGCGTCGAGACGCCGGACGGGGTCATCGAGGCGTACGAGGCGGTCGTCGACCAAGTCGACCTCGCATCGATCGCGGCACGCGAGAAGGTCACCCGTCACGACGTGAAGGCTCGCATCGAGGAGTTCTGCGCGCTCGCCGGCGCCGAGCACATTCACAAGGGCATGACGTCCCGCGACCTCACCGAGAACGTCGAGCAGCTGCAGGTGCTGGCCTCGCTGCAGGTGCTGCGCGACCGTGGCATCGCGACCCTCGCCCGGCTCGGCCGCCTCGCCGCCGAGCACGCCGAGCTCGTCATGGCCGGACGCAGCCACAATGTCGCCGCCCAGGCGACCACCCTCGGCAAGCGGTTTGCCAGCACGGCCGACGAGCTGCTCGTCGCCATGGGCCGCCTCGACGACCTCATCGCGCGCTACCCGCTGCGCGGCGTCAAGGGCCCGGTCGGTACGTCCCAGGATCAGCTCGATCTCCTGGGCGGTGACCCCGTGCTCCTCGCTGACCTGGAGGAGCGCGTCGCCACCCACCTCGGCTTCGAGACCGTGATGACCAGCGTCGGACAGGTGTACCCGCGGTCACTCGACTACGACGTCGTCACCGCGCTCGTGCAGCTGGCCGCAGCGCCGTCCAGCTTGGCCACCACGATCCGGTTGATGGCCGGCAACGAGCTGGTCACCGAGGGCTTCAAGCCCGGCCAGGTCGGGTCCAGCGCGATGCCGCACAAGATGAACACCCGCTCGTGCGAGCGCGTGAATGGTCTCGCGGTTGTGCTGCGCGGGTACGCATCGATGGTGGGCGAGCTCGCCGGCGACCAGTGGAACGAGGGCGACGTCTCCTGCTCGGTCGTCCGCCGCGTAGCCCTGCCTGACGCCTTCTATGCCGCCGACGGATTGTTCGAGACGTTCCTGACGGTGCTCGACGAGTTCGGCGTCTTCCCGGCGGTCGTCCAGCGTGAGCTGGAGCGCTATCTGCCGTTCCTGGCGACCACGAAGGTCCTCGTCGCCGCCGTGCGAGCCGGTGTCGGTCGCGAAGTCGCCCACGAGATCATCGGCGAGCACGCGGTTGCCGTAGCCCTCGAGATGCGCGAGAAGGGCACCACCGACAACGACCTCTTCGCCCGGCTGGCCGCCGACGACCGACTCGCGCTCACCGAGGCCGACCTGACGTCGCTCGTCGCCGCGCCGCTGGAATTCACCGGTGCCGCCACCGAGCAGGTGCGACGCGTGGTGGCTCGTATCGACGAGCTCGTGGCCGCGAACCCCGAGGCCGCGGTGTACGCGCCGCAGGAGATCCTCTGATGCCGAAAGACCCGAAGGACCCGCCCTATCGATGGGTCGGGCTCGTCGTGGCAGTGGTCGTCATGGTGGCGACGTACCTCTACCACGTCGAGTGGTGGACCGAGTTCGCCCAGTAGCACCCCGCACGTCCTACTAGGCTGACGTCGTGCCCCTCGACGTCCCCGGTGCCCGTCATCTGCATTCGGGCAAGGTGCGTGATCTCTACGCCCTCGAGTCGGGGGACCTGCTCATGGTCGCGTCGGACCGAATCTCGGCCTACGACTTTCTGCTGTCGCCGGGCATCCCCGACAAGGGCGAGATCCTCACCCGAATGTCGCTGTGGTGGTTCGAGCAGCTCGCTGACCTCGTGCCCAACCATGTCGTCTCCACGCAAGTTCCCGAGCGCGTCCGCGGTCGGGCGCTGGTGTGCGAGCGGCTGGACATGTTCCCGGTCGAGTGCGTTGCTCGCGGCTACCTCGCCGGCTCCGGCCTCCTCGACTACGACTCAACCGGTGAGGTGTGCGGCGTGCCGCTGCCGCCCGGTCTGGTGGACGGCTCCCGCCTGCCAGAGCCGATCTTCACCCCCGCCACCAAGGCAGACATCGGGGAGCACGACGAGAACGTCGACTTCGACGCTGTGGTTCAGACCGTCGGCCCGGATACGGCGGAGTCGCTGCGCGACCTGACCTTGGCGATCTACGCCCGCGCGGAAGGCATCTCTCGGGACCGGGGCATCATCCTCGCGGACACGAAGTTCGAGTTCGGGGCTCGGCCGGACGGCACCATCGTGCTGGCCGACGAGGTGCTCACGCCGGACTCCTCGCGGTTCTGGCCGGCCGACTCCTGGCAGCCGGGACGGCCGCAGTTCTCCTACGACAAGCAGTTCGTGCGCGACTGGCTCACTTCGCCCGAGAGCGGCTGGGACCGTGGCTCCGACAAGCCGCCCCCGACCCTGCCAGCGGAGATCGTCGAGAAGACCCGCGAACGCTACGTGCAGGCGTACGAGCAGCTCACTGGCGAGCGGTTCTGAGGCACCCTGCCGGACCCAGATTTCTGTGGGTAGGGTGAAAGTCCCCAGCCACCCGAGGAGTAGTCGTGGGCAATCTCGCATCCCTCCTGGAGAACTCCGCAGAGAAGTACGCCGATCGCACCGCCATCGTGTTCGGCGACAGTCGCTTCACCTACGCCCAGGTGAACGGGGCGGCCAACAAGGTCGCGAACCTGCTGGTGTCGCGTGGCATCAAGCCCGGCGACAAGGTCGCGCTGTCGTGCCCGAACCTGCCCTACTTCACGATCATCTACTACGGCATCCTCAAGGCCGGCGCGACCGTCGTCCCGCTGAACGTCCTGCTCAAGGGGCGTGAGGTGGCCTACCACCTCAACGACTCCGGGGCGAAGGCGTACTTCGCGTTCGAGGGCACTCCGGAGCTGCCCATCGGCGAGGCCGCATGGGAGGGCTTCCAAGCCACCGACTCGTGCACGGAGTTCTTCCTCATCAAGCTCGACTCCGAGGCTCCGGCCCCGATGGAGCCGCCGGAGTACTACGCGCCCCTCATCGCCGAGCAGCCCGCGACATTCGACACGGTCGACACCGATGACGACGACACCGCCGTCATCCTGTACACCTCCGGCACCACGGGCCAGCCCAAGGGCGCCGAGCTGCGCCACCGGAACATCCGCGACAACGCGACTTCCGGCGCCGCTCTGTTCGGCGCGGACGAGAACAACCCCGACACCTACCTGTGCGTGCTGCCGCTGTTCCACTCCTTCGGCCAGGTCGTCATCCAGAACGGTGCTTTCGCGTTCGGCGGCACGGTGGTGATGCTGCCGCGGTTCGAGGCCGAACCCGCTCTGGCTTTGATGCTTCGCGAGGGCGTCACATTCTTCGGCGGCGTGCCCACCATGTACTGGGGTCTGCTCGGCGCACTCGACGAGAGCTACGACGTCGCGACGCTGGCCAAGAACTTGCGCGTCGCCGTGGCCGGCGGAGCGGCGCTGCCGGTCGACATCCACAAGCAGTTCAAGGAGCGGTTCGGCGTCACGATTCTGGAGGGTTATGGCCTTTCGGAGACGTCGCCAGTGGCTTCGTTCTCGGTGTGGGGTGAGGAGCCGCGGGTCGGCTCCATCGGAAAGCCGATCCCCGGCGTCGAGATGAAGCTCATCAACGACGACTGGTCGGACGTGCCCGAGGGCGACGACGAGGTCGGCGAGATCGCCATCAAGGGCCACAACATCATGAAGGGCTACCACGGCCGCCCCGACGCGACGGACGAGGCGATCCATGACGGCTGGTTCCGCTCCGGCGACCTCGCCCGCAAGGACTCCGACGGGTTCTACTACATCGTCGACCGATCCAAGGACATGATCATCCGCGGCGGCTACAACGTGTACCCGCGCGAGCTCGAGGAAGTGCTGATGGAGCACCCGGCCGTCTCGCTGGTCGCCGTCATCGGCGTGCCGAACGAGTCGCACGGCGAGGAGATCAAGGCGGTCGTCGTCAAGAACAAGGACCACGACGACGTCAACGAGGACGACCTCGTCGCGTGGGGCAAGGAGCAGTTCGCGTCCTACAAGTACCCGCGCGTGGTGGAGTTCCGCGACGAGCTGCCCATGACGTCGACCGGCAAGATCCTCAAGCGCGAGTTGTCCTAACCGGCTCGGTACGCTGGGGGTGACGACTCACCCTAGGAGTGCCCGTGGCCCGCGTCATCGTCGATGTGATGCCCAAACCGGAGATCCTCGACCCCCAGGGCAAGGCCGTGCACGGGGCGCTGCCGAGGCTCGGTTTCGATGGCATCATCGACGTCCGCCAGGGAAAGCGGTTCGAGCTCGAGGTCGACGAGGCCGACGAGGCCACCCTGGCCGAGGTCCGGGAGATCGCCGAGACGCTGCTGTCCAACCCGGTCATCGAGGACTACGTCGTGCGAGTCGAGGGCCAGGCGTGAAGATCGGGGTCGTGACCTTCCCCGGCTCCCTCGACGACACCGACGCCCAGCGCGCGGTCCGGCTGGCCGGCGGTGAGCCGGTGGCTCTGTGGCACGGCGACCACGAGCTGCCCAAGGGCCGGCAGAGCGTCGACGCCGTCATCCTCCCGGGCGGCTTCTCCTACGGCGACTACCTGCGGTGCGGCGCGATCGCCCGGTTCGCGCCGGTGATGACCGAGGTCGTCGCGGCCGCGAACGGCGGCATGCCGGTGCTCGGCATCTGCAACGGCTTCCAGATCCTCTGCGAGACCCACCTGCTGCCCGGCGCCCTGATCCGCAACAACCACCGCACGTTCATCTGCCGCGACCAGGTGCTCCGCGTCGAGAACGCCTCCACTGCGTGGACGTCGTCGTATCGCGAGGGCCAGGAGATCCTGATCCCGCTCAAGAACGGCGAGGGCGGGTTCGTGGCCGACACCGAGACGCTCGACTTGCTGGAGGGCGAGGGCCGTGTCGTCTTCCGCTACGTCGACGTCAACCCCAACGGGTCGCTGCGTGACATCGCCGGCATCACCAACGAGCGGGGGAACGTGGTCGGGCTGATGCCGCACCCCGAGCATGCGGTCGAGGACCTGTGCGGTCCGGGCACCGACGGGCTCGGCTTCTTCACATCTGCGCTGGCTGCATTGACGGCGTCTTGACCTCCGGGGACCGCACCGCCCACGACAGCACTGCAGCCACGGCACACAACCCGGCGCCGCCGACCCACGCGAGCGTGTAGGAGCCGGTCGTGTCGCGCACGATGCCCGCAGCGAGTGCTGCACCGGCTGCACCGAACTGGTGCGACGCGAACACCCAGCCGAACACGATGGTGCCGCTCTCGCCGAAGATCTCCCGGCACAGCGCCGCCGTGGGCGGCACCGTGGCCACCCAGTCGAGCCCGTACACGACGACGAACAGCACGATGCTCGGGTGCAGCGCGTCCGAGAGCAGGGACGGCAGCAGCATCAGCCCGACGCCGCGGAATGCGTAGTAGCCCATCAACAGGTAGCGCGGATCGATGCGGTCGGTGAGGTAGCCCGAACCGACGGTGCCGATGATGTCGAAGATGCCGACGACTGCGAGCAGGCCGGCCGCCGTGGTCTGCGACATGCCGTGGTCGTGCGCCGACGGGATGAAGTGGATGCCCACGAGGCCGTTGGTCGTGGCGCCACAGATGGCGAACGCGGTCGCGAGCGCCCAGAACGAGCGGACGTGCGTGGCCGCGCGCAACGCGTCGATGGCCCGCCGGGCCGCTCCACCCTTGGCCAGCGGGGGAGCGACGTAGCCGTCGGGCGCGCCGTACGGATGCAGGCCACGGTCCTCGGGACGGTCGCCGAGGGTCAGCAGCACCAGGGGCACGACGGCGAGGGCGGCGCCGGAGATCACCAGCGACGCCGTGCGCCAGCCGACGTTCTCGGCCATGAAGGCGACGATGGGCAGGAAGATCAGCTGACCCGTGGCGCTGCCCGCGGTGAGGACACCCATGACGAGCCCGCGCCGCTCGATGAACCAGCGGTTCGCCACGGTGGCGGCGAACACCAGCGCCATCGACCCGGTGCCGAGTCCGATCAGCAGGCCCCAGGTCAGCAGCAGCTGCCACGACGCGTTCATGAACACCGTCAGGCCGCTGCCCAGCGCGATGAAGACGAGCGCGACCGAGGTGACCTGGCGGATGCCGAAGCGGTCCATGAGTGCGGCGGCGAACGGGGCCGTGAGCCCGTAGAGCACGAGGTTGATGCTGACCGCGGCCGACATCACCGACGTCGACCAGCCGAACTCATCGTGCAGCGGGACGAACAGCGCGCCCGGGGCGGCGCGGAACCCGGCCGAGCCGATGAGCGCCACGAAGGCGGTGGCCGCCACGAACCAGGCGGGGTGGATGCGCGTGCGAATCACAGGAAGAGGCCTCTTGCCTGATGGTTACGGTTGACAGCATGAGCAACATCGAGGTCGTCCATATTCCCGAGAACTCGCGCTATGAGATCCACGTCGACGGCAAGGTCGCCGGATTCACCGAGGCGAAGGAGCGCGCCGACGGGGTCGTGCTGTTCCCGCACACGGTCATCGAGGACGAGTTCGAGGGTCAGGGCCTGGGCACCGATCTCGTGGTCGGTGCTCTCGACGACATCCGTCGGCGCGGCGTGAAGATCGAGGTGACCTGCCCGTACATCAGGCATTTCCTCCGGACGCATGCCGAGTACCGAGACCTCCTCGCCGAGCGGGAGTGAGCAGGGCCACGCTGCGTCGATGCAGGTCCCGACGGTGATGACTGCTAGCATGTGAATTCGTGAACGTTGCGCATCCGCGCACGTCACCGCCTCCCGTCAGCGGGAGCACCAGCTCGGCACGGCGCGCAATCGGCGCGACCAGGATCTTCCGGGCTTCCATTTCAGTCTGTGAGTTCTGTGTCCCACCCTGTCCGCGACGTCACGTCGCGCTCCTTTTCCGATCTTGCCCTCGACCCATCGGTCGTCGACGTCCTGCGTCGCCGCGACATCATCGTCCCCACTCCCGTCCAGCTGGCCGTCATCCCTGACGCGTTGGCCGGCCACCACGTGCTCGGCCGCGCCCGCACCGGCTCCGGCAAGACGCTGGCCTTCGGCCTTCCCGTCCTCGCCCGCCTCGCCGGGAGCAAGAGCCGTCCCACTCATCCCCGCGGCCTCGTGCTGCTGCCCACCCGCGAGCTCGCGAACCAGGTGGCCGAAGCCCTCACGCCGATCGCCTCGGCGCTCGGGCTGAAGATCGCCACCGTCTACGGCGGTGCGCCCATGGGCAAGCAGATCACCGCGCTCCGTCAGGGCGCCGACGTCGTCATCGCGACGCCCGGTCGCCTCGGTGACCTCATCGAGCGTCGTCAGTGCCACCTCGACTCTGTCGAGGTGACCGTCCTCGACGAGGCCGACCACCTGTGCGACCTCGGCTTCTACAAGCCGATCGACAAGCTGCTTGCCGCCACCCCGAATGACGGCCAGCGCCTCCTGCTCTCGGCCACGCTCGACGGCCAGGTCGACAAGCTCGTCCGTCGGCACCTCCCGCAGCACCGCCGGCACGAGGTCGATCCCGTTGACCAGCATCACGACACGACGGAACACCACCTGCTCGTCTCCGAGCACACTGACCGCCTCTCCGTCGCCCGCGACCTGGTGACCGCCAACCCGCGGTCGATCGTCTTCACGCGCACCCGCCGTGGTGCCCAGCGACTGGCTCGCCAGCTCAGCACTGGCGCGATCGTGGCCGTCGACCTGCACGGCGATCTCTCGCAGGGCCAGCGCGAGCGCAACCTCAAGCGGTTTCGTTCCGGTGACGCATCAGTCATCGTGGCCACCGATGTCGCCGCCCGCGGCATCCACATCGATGGCATCGGCCTGGTCGTGCACTACGACGCCCCCGCCGAGCCCAAGGCGTTCACGCACCGTTCCGGCCGTACGGCTCGCGCCGGCGAGTCGGGCGCCGTCGTCACCATGACGACGCCCGCCGCGCTCAACGACGTGCTTCGCATGCAGCAGAAGGCAGGCGTCGCCGCCCGCCGTCACGACGCCCGCCGCGCGCCGCGACCGCTGACCGTCGAGGCCCTGGCCGACAGCGGCCAAGTCGCGACGCCGATCAGCCCGAACCAGTCTTCGACGGGCTCCTCGCGGCCTCGTTCGGGGTCGTCGGGCAACCGGAACCGCAATCGTCGCCGACGCTCGCCTCAGCGGGTTCGCTGACCGCGAATTCCTGGTGTGACAGCGGGCGGTAGCGTTCCTGTCCATGCTCAGCAACCCGCCGGTGGTCCGCCGCCTGTCGCTGCTCGGGCCTGCGTTCGTTGCCGCCGTGGCGTACGTCGACCCCGGCAACGTGGCCACGAACGTCACCGCTGGCGCGCGCTTCGGCTACACACTGGTGTGGGTCGTGGTGCTGGCGAACGCGATGGCCGTGCTGGTGCAGTACCTGTCGGCGAAGCTCGGCATGGTCACGGGCGGGTCACTTGCCACGCACGTCGGCCGACGGCTGAGCCGGGGTCCACGGCTCGCGTACTGGCTTCAGGCCGAGGCCATCGCCATCGCCACCGACCTCGCGGAGGTCGTCGGCGGTGCGATCGCCCTGAGCCTGCTCTTCGATCTCCCCTTGCTGATCGGTGCGGTGCTCACCGCCACCGTCTCGATCCTCATCCTGCGGATCGGTGACGTTCGCGGCCAGAGCGCCCTCGAGCGCGTGATCATGATGTTTCTCATGCTGATCGCGGTCGGCTTCCTGGCCGGGTTGTTCGTCAACCCACCGGAGCCGGGCCCGCTCGCCGCCGGGCTGGTGCCGCGCTTCGACGGAGCGGACAGCGTGCTCCTGGCGTCCGGCATCATCGGCGCGACGGTGATGCCGCACGTCATCTACCTGCACTCGAGCCTCACCGTCACCCGGCTCGGCGACCGTGGGAAGCACGTGTCGGTGCGTGACCTCCTGTCGGCCACCCGTGCCGACGTGGCGCTCGCCCTTCTGCTGGCCGGCTTGCTCAACCTGTCGTTGCTCGTCGTCGCGGCCGCGGGCCTCCAGGGTCTCCCGGGCACGGACACCCTGGCCGGCGCGCATGCCGTGGTGTCGTCGGAGCTCGGCGCCGGGGTGGCCCTGCTGTTCGCCGTCGCCCTGCTCGGGTCGGGCCTGGCCTCGACGTCAGTGGGCAGCGCGGCCGGTGCCGAGGTGATGCAGGGGCTGCTCGGCCTGCGCATCCCGATGATCACTCGCCGCATCATCACCGTGATTCCGGCTCTGGTCGTGCTCGCCCTCGGCATCGAGCCGAGCGGGGCGCTCGTGGTGTCCCAGGTGCTGCTGTCGCTCGGCATCCCGTTCGCCCTCATCCCACTTGTCCGGCTGACGTCGAGCAGCGCCGTGATGGGAGAACACGTCAACCCCCGGGCGCTCACGGTCGGAGCCTGGATCGTGGCCTCGATCGTGGTGGCGCTCAACCTCGCCCTCCTAGGCCTGACTTTCACCTGACGGCCTGAAAGACTCACCCCGTGGCTCTCCCCACCCTGCGTATCCCGACCGACCTCGGTGCTTCCGTCACGAACATGCGCGACAAGGTGCGCGGCCGGCCGATCGCCGACCTCCGGCAGACGCCGCGCGAGCTGATCGCCCACACGGTGAACGCCGACGTGTATCGCTACGACGCAGTGCCGGGTGTGAAGTCACGCGGCAAGCCGCTGCTCCTCGTGCCCCCACTCGCCGCGCCTGCCCTCGCCTTCGACCTGCGGCGCGGTTGCAGCGTCGTGGAGTACTTCGTCGAGCAGGGCCGGCCGGTCTATCTCGTCGACTACGGACCCGTGAAGTTCAGCCACCGCGACCAGGGCATCGAGCACTGGACCGACACGATCCTGCCGGACGCGATCGAGGCCGTCAGCAAGAATGCGGGCGGACGGAGCGTCCACATGGCCGGATGGAGCCTCGGCGGCATCTTCACGATGTTCACGACGGCTGCGCACCCGGAGCTGCCGATCGCCTCGGCCACCGCCATCGCGAGCCCCTTCGACCTGCAGGCCGTGCCGATCCTGGCCATCGCCCGGCCGCTGAACCGGGCCGGCGTACGCATCCTCCACAGCACGTACCGGCTGGCCGGAGGTATCCCGGCGCCGCTCACGAGGCTCGGCTTCCAGCTGTCGGCCATCGACAAGTACCTCACCAAACCGATCGCCATGCTGACCCACGCCGACGACCGCGACTTCCTGGCTCAGCTCGAGGCCGTCGACCGGTTCATGGGCAACATGTACGCCTACCCCGGCCGCACGTTCGGGCAGCTGTACCACGTGGTCATGCGCACGAACGAGTTCGCGTCCGGCACGATGCAGCTCGGTGGCCGGGCCGTCGAGCTCGCGACCATTGACAAGCCGGTGCTCGTCGTCGCCGGTCTCAACGACACCCTCGCTCCGATGCCGGCCGTCACCCACCTGCTCGACCTCGTCACGGGTTCGCCGGATGCCGACCTCGTCCAGGCGCCCGGTGGGCATCTCGGTGTGCTCACCGGCCGGGCGGCACGCAAGACCACGTGGCCGGATATGGAGGAGTTCTACTCCCGTCACGACGGCTGAGGGGTCCGCGCGCCCGGATACGCTGGATCGGTGCCCGAGATGCCTGAGGTCGACGCGTTGGTGGCCGACCTGCGCGGGCGTGCGGTCGGCGCGGTGATCGCGGAGATCGAGCTGGCCTCCATTTCGGTGCTCAAGACGTTCGACCCTCCGGTCTCGGCGTTCGCGGGTCTCGAGGTGACGGGCTCCGCCCGGCACGGCAAGTTCGTCGACCTCGACGTCGACGGCCTCCATCTCGTCATCCATCTCGCCAAGGCGGGCTGGCTGCGCTGGTCCGAGAAACTTTCGGACAAGCGGCTCAAGCTCGGCAACGGCCCGCTCGCCATGCGGGTGCGGCTCGATGCGGGAGACGGACCGCACGTGGGGTTCGACCTCACCGAGGCCGGCACCCGCAAGGGGCTCGCGGTCTATGCGGTGCGCGACCCGATGGACGTCCCAGGCATTGCCGCGCTCGGCCCCGACCCGCTCGGCGATGGCTTCGAGCTGGCCCCGCTGCTCGAGGGCCGGAGGATGCAGGTCAAGCGCCTGCTCCGCGACCAGAAGGTCGTGGCTGGCATCGGCAACGCCTACAGCGACGAGATCCTGCACGCCGCCAAGATGTCGCCCTTCGCGATCGCAGCCGACCTCGACGACGAGCAGGTGGCGCGACTCGAAGCGGCCATCCGCGACGTGCTCGGTGACGCGCTGGCCGAGGCGCACGGCAAGCACGCGTCAGAGCTGAAGGACAACAAGCGCAGCCGGATGCGTGTGCACGGCCGCACGGGCGAGGCCTGCCCGGTCTGCGGCGACACCGTCGCCCAGGTGGTGTTCGCCGACTCGTCGCTTCAGTACTGCCCGACCTGCCAGACGGGTGGCAAGCCCCTCAAGGACCGCAGCACCAGCAGGTTCCTGAAGTAGACCTGTCGCAGACGCCGCCGCCCCGACATACTCGGCGCATGACCCTGCTGGACAGCTGGACGCGTGGCGAGCACTCGTTCGACGGAACGTCGCACCCGACCTACCGCAAGGGGTCCGGCCCCGGCGTGATCGTGATCCACGAAGTCCCCGGCCTCACCCCCAAGGTGATCGGGTTCGCCGAGGAGGTGGTGGCAGCCGGGTACACCGTGGTCCTGCCGCACCTGTTCGGGACTCCGGAGGCGCCCGTCGGTGCACGCTCGATGTTGTCGACGTTCCCGAAGGTGTGCGTCAGCCGGGAGTTCACCACGCTGGCCACCGGGCAGACGTCCCCGATCGCTGGGTGGCTGCGGAGCCTGGCTCGGTCGTTGCACGAGGAGCTCGGCGGACCGGGCGTCGGGGCCCTGGGCATGTGCTTCACGGGCGGCTTCGCGCTCGCGATGATGGTGGACCCGTCGGTGGTCGCCCCCGTGGTGGCTCAGCCATCACTGCCGTTCCCGGTGGGCAGGAAGCGTGCGCTCGACCTCAATCTTTCACCGGAAGATCTCGCCGTGGTGAAGCAACGCGCTGCAGCCGGGTGTGCCGTGCTCGGTCTGCGGTACGAGAAGGACATGCCCTCCGGAGGGCGTTTCAAGACCCTGACGCGCGAGATCGGCGACGCTTTCATCCGGGTCGAGTTCCCCGGACGGAAACACTCCACGCTCACCGAACATCGGCAGCAGGAGGGCGTCGACCGGGTACTGGCGTTCTTCGACGAGAGGCTTCGAGCCTAGGGCTTGACGTACTTCGTCACTTCGAGCCTAGGGCTTGACGTACTTCGTCAGGACGACCTTTTCCTTCTCGCCCTCGACCGTCTCCTGCTGCACAGCTCCGATGCCCTTGGCGAAGAACTTGTGCTCGACCTCGGGTTCCAGCGGGGTGGAGTCCTCGGTCTGGAGCACGCCGTCCCAGCTGCCGCCCGGAACCTTCACGGACTCGTCGAGGCTCAGCACCTTGGCCTGGTCCTCAGCTTCGCCCTCGAAGTACATCTGCCGGTAGACGTCGCCAGCCTTCGGCTCGGCCAGCATGGCGATACCCGCCTCGGCGCCGTCGGTGCCGGCCTTCCAGCCTTCGACCTCGATGTCTTCGTTGCCCGTGTCGTAGGCCTCGGTGGACTCGCCGAGGTTCCAGACGTTGCCCTCCGCGTCCTGGGCGTACCAGGCCACCGTCTCCTCGGTCACCTCGCCGTCCTCGGAGATCCGCTCGAGGACAACCGTGGCCGCCACGCCGTTGACCTTCTTCTTCTCGCCGGTGACGGTCACCACGACGTTCTCGGTGCCGTCTTCCTTCGTCTTCTCGTAGGTCCACGACGCACCCTCAGCCAGGGGCAGCCAGGGGTTGTCGATCGAGTCGGCCCACTCGGTGGGGAACTCACGGGCTGGGATGTCCGCGGGCTTGTCGGTCGCCTTCTTCTTCGCGGTCGGATCGGCATCGCTGCCACATCCGGCCAGAAGCACGAGGGCTGCCACGGTCAAGAATGCTCTTTTCATGAGGAAACCCTAGCGGTCTCTCAGCCGAGCGCGACAAGGGTCACCGCTGCGACGGCGAACCCCAGCCCGACGCCCTGCCAGGCATGGATCCTCTCCCGCAGCAAAAGCGTGGCCAGCACGACCGTGCCGGCCGGGTAGAGCGCGGCGATCACCGACACGATCGACAGCAGTCCGTGGTGGGTCGCGTAGAGGAAGCAACCGGTGGCCGCGGCGCCGAGCGGCCCCATCACCACCGCCCGCCAGGGCTCACGTGTGCGCGGGACGAAGGCTTGGCGCAGCGAGACAGCCATGGCGATGACTCCGAGCACAGCGAACGCCTGGGCGAGAGCGAGCGGCATCAGTCCGGCGTCGTCGCTCATCTGGCCGATGAAGACGAAGAGAAGCCCGAATCCGAGGCCCGCGAGGATGCCGTCGATGACGCCACCGCGGTGCGTCGGGTCCTCGTCGACGACGAGCGAGATGAGGTACATGGCCGGAAACGCGCACACGATGCCGAAGGACGCCAGCATGGACGGCCGGTCGCCGGTGGCCAGCCCGACCACGACGGGAACCAAGGCACACCCGACCGCTGACAGTGGGGCGACCACGCTCATGCGCGCGCCAGCGAGTCCGCGGTACAGGAACACCGCGCCGATGCCGGCGCACACGCCGGCGAGGGCACCCCAGCGGAAGTCGCTCGCGTGAGGAGTTCCTCCGACGACCAGAGCGGCCATGAAGTTGAAGGTGGTCGAAGACAGCTGCGCGACGACGGCGACCTGCCACGGACTCGCCTTCTTGGAGAAGATGCCGCCGAGGAAGTCCGAGATGCCATAGGCCAGGGCCGACAAGAGAGCCAGGACGATCGCCACGGATCGAGGCTAGTGGCCCCCTCCTACACTCGACGCATGAGGAGCGGGCGGATGTCCTGGGGAGCGCGGGCCAACCGGGGAGTCGAGGACATGGCGTCGCGCGTCGACGGCCAGACCGGTGAGGTCGCCCAGCGCGCCACAGCGGTCATCGTGCTCGCGGTGAAGGTCCTGCGCATCCCGACGCTCCTGCTGCTCATCGCGCCCTTGCCGTTCATCGCGGTCACGCTCCTGCTCGCCGTGAATGCGGAGGGCACTGGACGCATCGTCGGCCTGGTCGTTGGCCTGCTGATGGTGGCGGTCTCGCTGGGGTTCGGCGCGCGCCGCCATCGCATCCTGCAAGCGATCGAGGAGCCGACTGCTTTGTCGACCGAGCTCGGCATCGCCGTGAGCCTCAGCGGCAAGGTCGACGAGACGCGTACTGCGCTGACCCAGATCGCCGGCGGGGGAGGCTGGCGGGTCCTGTCGCGACTCCGTGGCGTCTGGAGCGGGGTCGGCATGACCGGTCGCTGGATCGAGGGCGTCGGCGACCTTCCCCGGGCCCGCTACTTCGTCCCGCCCAAGATCGGCACCACCGTCACGATTGCGGTCGCCGCGCTATGGCTCCTGCCGATGTCGATCGTCGTGGCCCTGTTCGCTGCGATCGGATCGCTCGCGTCGGTGTTCTGAGCGCTAGCCGATGAGCAGCTGCATCGACGGCGCGTAGGCGGCTACGACGTCTTCGATCGGGGCATCGGTCAGCGGCTCGAGCCGGGCGACGTATCGCAGGGTGGCCATCCCGATGATGTGGCTGGCGATGAGGGTGGCTCGCAGCTCGCGGTCGTCGCCTTCGAGCACCTCCAGCAGGCTGGCGATCAGCACACTGCGCGCGAGCTGGAGCATGGGCGCCTCGGTGTCGCCGCCGCCGAGCGTGGTGCGGACGAGGGTGCTGAACACCTCGCGGTGCGGGTCCCAGGCGGTCAGGAACGTCCGCAGCAAGCGCTCGGCCATGCCGTCCGGGCCGTCGGCCACGACGCCGGCGATCTTCTCGATGGGATTGACCGGCAGCTGCATCGTGGCCACGAGCAGCTGCGACTTGTCGCCGAAGTAGTGGCTGATCAGGCTCGCGTCGACGCCGGCCTCGCGCGCGATCGACCGCATCGACGCCCCACCGAACCCGCGGGCTGCGAACTGCGTGCGAGCGGCGGTGAGGATCGCAGCACGGGTGGCGCCGGTCGTTCCGCCTGCGGGGCGCCCCCGGGAACGGGTGGTCACGGCGTGCGGCGTCGCAGGGTCAGCGACGCGAGTGCGATCGAGACCACGACGAAGCCGACGAGCACCGTGAGGTCGAGCACCATCGCGTCGTTGAAGGTGTCGGCACTGGCGAGCTCGGTGAACGCGTCGGTGGCGTAGCTGAGCGGCAGGACGTCGGAGATGAGCTCCAGCACGCGCGGCATCAGGTCCCGCGGCTGCAGCAGTCCGCACAGCAGGAGCTGCGGGAGGACGACCGCCGGCATGAACTGCACCGCCTGGAACTCCGTGGTGGCGAACGCCGACATCAGCAGACCCAGGGCGGTGCCGAGGACGGCGTCCACCACGGCGAACAGACCGATCGCCCACGGGATCTGGACGTCGAGGCCGAGCAGCCAGATGGCGACGACGGAGCTGACCACAGCCTGCACGAGGGCGGCGACGCCGAAGCCGAGCGCGTATCCGCCGATGAGTTCGCCGCGCCGCAGGGGAGTGGTCAGCAGGCGTTCGAGGGTGCCGGACGTGCGTTCGCGGACCATCGTCACCGACGTCACCAGGAACATGATGATGAACGGGAACAACCCGAGCATCTGGGGGCCGATCCGGTCGAACACCAGGGGGGTGTCGTCGTAGACGTAGCGGAACACCAGCAGGAGGATCGACGGCATCAACACGATGAGCGCGACGCTGCGGTGGTCGTGGCTGAGCTGCTCCAGCACCCGGCGCGCGCAGGCGAGGGTCCGGACGATGCCGATGCTTCGGCGGGCCTCGTGGGTGTGAGTCGTGGTGGTGGTCATGCCGCACTCCTTTCGGCGAGCACCAGGAAGGCCTGCTCGAGGTCGTTCGTGCCGGCTGCGCTGCGCAGCTCATCGGGAGACGCGTCGAAGATCAGCTCGCCGTCGCGCATCAGGAGCACGCGGTCGCAGCGACCGGCCTCGTCCATGACGTGGCTGGAGACCAGCAGCGTGCGACCCTGTGCGGCGAGCTCGTTGAACACCTTCCAGAGGTCGCGACGCAGCACCGGATCGAGGCCGACCGTGGGCTCGTCGAGCAGGTAGACGTCGGGATCGGCCAGCAGCGCGGCGGCCAAGGACACCCGGGTGCGCTGCCCGCCGGACAGCTCGCCGGTGATCGAGCCGCCGCGATCGGCGAGGCCGACCTGCTCGAGGGCCCGCTCGACGTCGGCCTGGCTGCTGCCGCAGAGTGCGGCGAAGTAGTCGAGGTTCTGCCGAATGGTCAGGTCGGGGTAGACCGAGCTGGACTGCGTGACGTACGCGACCCGGGCCCGGTTGACGGCTGTGCCGGCCGGTTCGCCCAGCACCGTGACATGGCCGCGCTCCGTGATCTGGATGCCGGCCATGCAGCGGATGAGGGTCGTCTTGCCGCAGCCGCTGGGGCCGAGGAGCCCGGTGACCGAACCGCTCGGGATCGTGACGTCGAGCTGGGGGATGACGAGGTTGCCGCCTCGTTCCACTCGGAGGTCCTTCACCTCGATGGCATTATTCATCATGTGTTGAATATAGGACGGCAACGCGTCCCCGTCAAGAGGGGATGGTCGTCAGATGTCGGTGAGGATGGGCGCCGCGACCGCGTCGTCGGCGGCTGGCTGGGCGTGCTTGGGGAGGTCGGCGATCTCGTCGGCATCGAGCACGAGGCAGGCCTTGCAGAAATCCTCGCCGAACGGCGTGAGGTGGATGGACCGCCGCACGACCTTCGCGTAGCGGACGGAGTGCATGGCCTCGAGCACGTCCGGCTGGGCCTCGACGACCTGGTACTGGTGCACGTCACGCAGGGTCTCGCGCGAGAACCACACGAGCCCGAGCCGGAACAGGTTGTTGAGGTAGGCGGGCACCTGGTCGGTGTAGCGCAGGCCGGCCCGCGAACCGATCATCGTCAGGCCTGGCGCGATCAGTCGTGAGCTGAGCACCCCGATGGGGCCGCCGGTTCGGACGTCGACGCTGGGCTGTGGCCCCTTGCGCAGGAGCAGCATCAGGACGCGCCCCTCATCGGGCGCCAGCTCGCTCAGGATCCGTTCGTAGGCCGGGTGCGCCTGCTCGTCGTTCCAGACGTCGCGAGAGCGGCGGATCAGGTCGGCACCGCTCTCCTTCAGCGTGGGCAGGGCCGCCTGTCCCGGACGCGCCGTGGGTCCGGAGATGAAGCCGCGGAGCGCGTTGGTCGCGGCGCTGAGGTACTCGTTCGAAGCGGCCACTTCCTCGAGCCGACGAGCGACGCCGGCGATCGCGGGAGACTCGCGCGCGGCTCGTTCGAGCTCCCGAGCCAGAGCCAACGCGGGTTCCGGGGTGACGGCACCGACGATCCGGCGACCGGTCTGCACGTAGGTCTGGAGGCCGAACTGGGCCGTGCGCAGGCCCGCCGACGCCGCGAAGCGGAGCACGCCGAGCAGCTCCTCGCTCTGGTCGTGGGAGCCGTTCTGGCTGAAGTCGCCGTCAGCCACCGGAGACTCCGAAGATCGCGAGGTGGAGGAAGCCGCCACCGAGGCCCATGATCGCTCCGTGCGCGTAAAGCATCCACTCATCTTCCTTGATCGCCGAGCGGAGCATCTCGACGAAGTCCTTGTACGGGAGCTCCTTGGTGCGCTTGGCGAACAGGATGCGGATCTTGTCGCTCTGCCGTGCCGAGAACGCCGGATCCTGGAACGGCGTGATCGTCCGGTCCACAGCCTCGGAGGCGAACGAGTCGCGGATGGAGTCGAACTCACGGAACCCGACGGCGACCCGCGCCGCCGTGCGAGCCGGGCCCGCGGCCTTGTCGATCGCCGGGCGCATCGAGGTGGCCAGCATCTGGCGGGTGCGGTCGCCGCGCGGGCCGTCCATCAGGGTGTTGCCGATGTTCTCGAGGGTCACGACGTCGTCGGCGATGATGCCCGCGTAGACCTCGGCGACCTCGGGCTGCCGGCGCAGGAACAGGCCGTGCATCTTGAACGGCCCGAACGTCTTGGGCTCGACCGGTTCGAAGATCAGCTTCATGCCGAGCAGGTTCGTGACCCAGCCGACGACCACGCCGAGGATCGGCAGCAGCCACCACTGATGCAGGGCGTGATCGATGAACGCCACCGGGATGCCCAGCAGGAAACCGAACACGAACCCGACGTTGACCATCAGGCGCAGTTCCTTCTTGCCGATGTCGCGGAAGATCCGCACCACGAGGTCGGGGTTCTTCTCGAAGTGATCGATGACCATCAGCTTGGGATCGAGCAGCTGGTCGATGTGGACACCGATCTCGGTGGTGATGCCATTGACGATGCCGGGCAGCTGGTTCCGGACGCGGTCGTAGACGGTCTGCTTGATCCGCGGCGACAGGTTGTCCCACAGCTCGGGCTGCTCGCGCCGCATGACGCCGTCCACGACCTCCGGGATCTGCGGCTCGAACAGGGAGACGATGTGCGCGGCGATCTGGTCGGGCTCGAGCTGCTGGTAGAACTCGGCCGGCGTGCCGAGCTTCGAGATCGCCTTGTCGGATGCGATCGAGCCCATCTTGGCCGCCCTGGCAGGGACGATGCCCTGCCAGCCGACGCGGCCCTCCATGATGCCGGGGATCTCCTGGATCTTCCGCGGCACGAGCGTGGCCAGCTCTTTCAGGCCCGGGATCCTGAATCCGTAGAAGCGCACCGGGCTGAAGAGCATGATCAGGCCGGTCCAGTTGATCAGCCAGCCGATGACGGCCGTGAAGACCGGGATCGACGCGAACGCCACCCAGTTGAAGTCTCCCCCACCCGCGGCCTCGACAGCGGCGATCAGATCCACGGCCGCAGCGTATCCCAGGAGCGCGGGGTGCCTAGGGCGTTCGCTCGGTGAGGGTGACGCAGCAGCGACCCTCGGCAGGGTCGAGCCGGGCATCGACGTTGCCGGGCCCGATCTCGTCGACGAGCCCCTCGACGAGGGCGAGGTTCATCCGGCAGACGAGATCGGTATGCGACTCGGCCAGGGCATGGAACGGGCAGTTGCTGAGGGTGGCGCTTCCGGACTCGATGCGCGGCTCGTACCCGTGCTCGGCGAGCGCGGAGCAGGCGACGCGCAACGCGCCCGTTGCCCGGTGGGCCGTCGCCAGCGCCGCCTGGCCGAGCGCCCGGCCCTGCTCCGCCGCGACCTGCCGGACGGCCTCAAGCACCGGCGTGCCGCTGCGGCCGGACTCGGCGATCGCCTCGGCCATGAGACGTCCGGCCAGCTCGTACTCGCGCTCCGGCAGGGACACCGCGATCTCGCGGGCGGCCCGGCGGTAGAGCTTCGACGGGCGTCCGGCGCCAGGGCCACTGCGGCCGGTGAGCCGGGCGAACTCGACATCGAGCAGCCCGTCGTCCGCCAGCCGATCGAGGTGGAACTTCGCCTTGTGGAGGGGGAGGTCGAGCGCTCCGGCCGCCTCGTCGCGAGCCACCGGATGATCCTGCGCGCACACGTAGAGGTACAGGTCGCGGCGCAACGGGTCGGCCAGCGCACCGATGCCTGCTGCCCGCTCGAGGAAGTCGCTCATCTGTCGTCCCACCTTCTAAAAAACACTTCGCTTGACGTAATAGCTCGAAGCGCTCTAGAGTCCAAACTACTGCATTTTAGAGAAGGAGACCACCATGAGCGCCACCACCACATCCAGTACCGACCTCGAGACGAGAGCGTTCCAGCTGTTGCGCACCGTCTTCGTGATCGCCCCGATCGCCTTTGGCCTGGACAAGTTCACCAACATCCTCGCCGACTGGACGATCTATCTCGCACCGTGGATCAACGACATCGTTCCGGGCACCGCGGAGCAGGCCATGTACGCGGTCGGCGTCATCGAAATCGCCGCCGGCTTCCTCGTCGCCGTCGCCCCGCGTATTGGCGCCTTCGTCGTTGCCGCCTGGCTGCTCGGCATCATCGTCAACCTGCTGACCCTCGGCGACTTCTACGACGTCGCTCTGCGTGACTTCGGTCTGTTCGTCGCCGCCACTGCCCTGGGCCTGCTGGCCACCGCGCATCACCACCGCGAGGCTCGGGTCTGAGTGGACGACGTCGACGTCCTGCGAGACCGTGCAGGCATGGACATCGTCATCATCGGAGCCGGACTGGCCGCCGCCAAGGCCGCGATCGCCCTGCGGGAGAACGGTCACGAGGGCGCGATCACGATCATCGGCGACGAGGAGCATCCGCCGTATGAGCGACCGCCGCTCTCCAAGGACTTCCTCATGGGCAAGTCGGCCTTCGAGAAGGCGGTCGTCGAGCCTGAGTCCTGGTACGAGGAGCACCACGTACGCCTCCTGACCGGCCGCACCGTCGAGGTCCTCGACCTCGCCAAGCACAGCGTCGACCTGTCTGACGGCGAGGTCATCTCCTATGACAAGGCGATCCTCGCCACAGGCGCACGGCCGCGCGTGCTCGACATTCCTGGCGCGGAGCTCGCCCGCACCCTGCGCCGGGTCGAGGACAGCGAGGGACTGCGCGACGCCTTCGCGTCCGCGTCGTCGATGGTCGTCATCGGCGGCGGCTGGATCGGCCTGGAGGCCACAGCAGCCGCGCGTGAAGCAGGCGTCGACGTCACGGTGCTCGAAGCCGCGCCGCTGCCGCTGCAACGCGCGTTGGGTGATGAGATGGCCGGCTACTTCGCCGAGCTGCACCGCAGCCACGGCGTCGACCTGCGCACGTCCACGGGCGTCGACTCGATCAGCGGCACCGGCCCGTTCACCGTCACGGCCGGTGGTGACCAGCTCGAGGCCGACCTCGTCCTCATGGGCGTCGGCGCGGTGCCCAACACCGAGCTCGCCGAGGCGGCCGGCCTCACGGTCGACAACGGCGTGGTGGTCGACGAGCACTTTGCCACCAGCGATCCCGACGTCCTGGCGATCGGCGACGTCGCCCGCGCCAGCAACACCGCGCTCGGCGAGCCGGTCCGCGTCGAGCACTGGGACAACGCGATCCGCCAGGGCAAGGCCGTGGCGAAGGTGCTGCTCGGGGAGGACGTCGCCTACGACTGGCAGCCGTACTTCTACACCGACCAGTACGACCTCGGCATGGAGTATGTGGGCTACTCAGACCCCGCGAACGACGTGGTGGTGCGGGGCGACACCGCGACGGGTGAGTTCATCGCGTTCTGGCTCGACGGCGAGCGGCTCACGGCCGGCATGAACGTCAACGTCTGGGACGTCAACGACGACATCCGTGCCTTGCTAGGGCGTACCGTTGACCGTGCCCGTCTCGCCGACCCCGGCGTCCCGTTGCCGGAGGTGGCGGATGACTGAGCCGAAGCGGTTCACCCGACTGCCCGAGCCGATTCGGCCCGAGGACATGGTCGAAGAGGTCGACACTCGCGCGGTTCCTGATCCCGAGGGCGGCCGCGACACCGACCGAGACTTCCTGATTCGGTACGGCATGGGCGGACTGTAGCCGGTATCGTCGCCGGAATGGTCGAACAGGTTGAGCCAGTCGAGTCCGGCGCTGAACGCTGCACGTACGAGGAGTTCGGTGCGTTGTTCTTCCGCGCCGCCATCACTCCTGAGCGCATCCTTGGTGCCGTCGATGGCATTGCCGGCGAGCCGATCGACTTCGGGCCCATGGGCGTCGGTCCGGGACGTATCGCCCAGGTCACGGCGAAGGGCGAGATCGGCCAGGCGACCGCGACCGAGCTGCCGGGCCATCCGATCTCCTACGAGCTGGTCGTCCCGGTCGAGCTCGACTTCACCATCAACCTGCAGGTCGAGAAGGAACGCTTTCACGCCTCGGTCGAGGTGCCACTGCTGGTCACGGCCCACGCCACGACCGACCTGCGGATCGTCGTCGACGTCACGCCGCCGAACCCGGACGAGCTGAAGCTCGAGCTCGAGGCGGACGGCCTGCGTGCCGGCTTGCTGGGGCGCATCGCCAACGTCGACGGCGAGCTGCGCCGCTTCGTCGCCAAGTACGTGGCCCGCGAGCTGGAGAAGCCGCATATCGCCGCCACCCGGGACATTGATGTGGGCGTCTCCATCGACGTCGCCTGGGCCGGCATGGCACCCCGACGCAGCATCGAGGACGTCGCCAACGCCGGATAGGCTTGCCGTGTGACGGAAGCCCCTCCTCAGATCGGCCTGGACACCGTCGAGCACGCCGCCGATACCCCGGACCTTGAGCAGCCGTGGGCCGAACTGGGGCTGAAGGCCGATGAGTACGAGCGCATCGGCGCGATCCTCGGGCGGCGCCCGACCTCGGCCGAGCTGGCCATGTACTCGGTCATGTGGAGCGAGCACTGCTCCTACAAGTCGAGCAAGGTGCACCTGAAGAAGTTCGGCGACCTGCCGCAGGAGACGCCGCTCGGCAAGACACTCGCGGGCATCGGCGAGAACGCCGGCGTCATCGACATCGGGCAGGGCTACGCCGTCACCTTCAAGGTCGAGTCGCACAACCACCCCAGCTACGTCGAGCCCTACCAGGGCGCGGCCACCGGTATCGGCGGCATCGTGCGCGACATCCTGGCGATGGGAGCCCGTCCGGTCGCAGTCATGGACCCGTTGCGGTTCGGGCCGCTCACCGCCGACGACACCCGCCGGGTGCTGCCCGGCATCGTGGCCGGCATCGGCGGCTACGGCAACTGCCTCGGGCTGCCCAACATCGGCGGTGAAGTGGTCTTCGACCGCACGTACGTCGGCAACCCGCTGGTCAACGCCCTGTGCGTCGGCGTGCTCCGGCACGAGGATCTCCATCTCGCCCACGCGTCGGGCGTCGGCAACCACGTCGTGCTGTACGGCGCGCGCACCGGCGGCGACGGCATCGGCGGCGTCAGCGTGCTGGCGTCCGAGACGTTCGACTCCGGCGGCCCGGCCAAGCGGCCGAGCGTGCAGGTGGGCGACCCGTTCATGGAGAAGCTCCTCATCGAGTGCACGCTCGAGCTGTTCGGCGCCGGAGTGGTCGGCGGCATCCAGGACCTCGGCGGAGCCGGCTTGTCCTGTGCCACCAGCGAGCTCGCCAGCGCCGGCGACGGCGGCATGCACGTCGAGCTCGACACGGTCCCGCTCCGAGACTCCTCGCTCTCGCCCGAAGAGATCCTGATGAGTGAGTCGCAGGAGCGGATGATGGCCGTGGTCGAGCCGCGGCACCTCGAGTCGTTCATGGCCATCTGCGCGAAGTGGGAGGTCGAGGCCGTCGTGGTCGGTGAGGTCACCGACGGCGACCACCTCGTCATCGACTGGCACGGGCAGCGTGTCGTCGACGTCCCGCCCCGCTCGGTCGCGCACGACGGCCCCACCTACGAGCGGCCGTTCGCGCGGCCCGCCGACCAGGACGCCCTGCAGGCCGACGCGGCCGAGGCCCTGCCACGGCCGATGTCGGGCGACGAGCTGCGCGACACACTCCTGCGCCTGGTCGGCTCGCCCAACCTCGCCGACAAGTCGTGGGTCACCGACCAGTACGACCGCTACGTGCAGGGCAACACCGTGCTGGCCCAGCCCGAGGACGCCGGCATCATCCGGGTCGACGAGCAGAGCCACCTCGGGGTCGCTGTCTCGACCGACTGCAACGGACGCTTCGCCCGTCTCGACCCGTACGCCGGCGCCCAGCTGGCGCTCGCCGAGGCCTACCGCAACGTCGCGGTCACCGGCGCCCTGCCCCTCGCGGTCACCGACTGCCTCAACTTCGGCTCACCGGAGGACCCGGCGGTCATGTGGCAGTTCGAGCAGGCCACGCACGGCCTCAAGGATGCCTGCGCCGAGCTGGGGATCCCGGTCACCGGCGGCAACGTGTCTTTTTACAACCAGACCGGCGAGACGCCCATCCTCCCCACGCCCGTCGTGGGCGTGCTGGGCGTCATCGACGATGTCCGTGGCCGCGTCACGCAGGGATTCACTCGTGGCGGCGAGCACGTCATCCTGCTCGGCGACACCCGCGAGGAGCTGAGCGGCTCCACCTGGGCCGACGTCGTCCACGACCACCTCGGCGGTCGTCCCCCGGTCGTCGACCTCGCCGCGGAGCAGGCCCTCGCCGTGCTGTTGCGCGAAGCCGCCCGACGCGGGCTGCTCTCCGCCGCGCATGACCTCTCCGACGGCGGGCTCGCGATGGCGCTCGTCGAGGGCTGCCTTGGCCACGACGTCGGCGTCCACGTCGAGCTCGACGATCCCTTCGTCGACCTGTTCAGTGAGTCTTCGGCCCGAGCGATCGTGGTCGTCGCCGAGGACCGTCACGACGAGCTCGTCACGCTTGCCGAGGAGCACGGCGTCGAGCTGAGCTCGATCGGCCGCACGGGTGGCGACGCATTCGAGGTGGCTGGCGAGTTCGCCGTTCCGTTGACCGAGCTGCGGGCTGATTGGGAAGCCACCCTGCCGGCCGTGCTCGGCCCCACGCTGGGCTGACCGTGGCCCGCCGCCTCACGCTGCTCGACGACGAGGAGTTCGCGGCGGTCTGCGCGCGGCTCGATGCCGGCGGCACCGATCGCACCGACCTCCGCGCGGCGACCAAGCACACACTCGCGCTGCTGCAGGCCAAGGCTCCCGGCAGCAGCGTCGAGGTGCGAGTGCCGCCATTCGCCGCTGTCCAGGTGATCGCCGGCCAGCGCCACACCAGAGGCACTCCGCCTGCCGTTGTCGAGACTGACCCCGAGACGTGGATCGCCCTCGCGCGTGGACGCCTGGCCTGGGACGACGCGCAAGTACAGGCGTCCGGTGAGCGGTCCGATCTGTCGGAGTTGCTCCCCCTTACCGACGCCTGATCAGCCGAGCTTGCCCTTCTGCAGCAGAGACCACACCGAGGACTCGGTCGTCTCGTACGCCGTGAGTGCATTCGTGCTGCGGTACGCCTTGACGGCCGACACGGTCTTGGTGTCGTAAACCCCGTTGATCGACACGCTCGAGCCCGCGCCGGTGAGGGCTCGCTGCAGGCGCCAGACCGCTTCGCCGACGGAACCGCGCTTCAGGACTCGCGGCTTGGAGCCGGCCGAGAGCAGCGCCGTCCAGGTGGGGCTGGTGGTGTGGCCGGCGGTCGCGCCCCAGCCGAGCGTCTTGCGGAAGGCGTCGATCGCCTTCGAGGTGCTCGAACCGAAGGTGCCGTTGACGCTGAGGGAGTAGCCACGTTCCTTCAACAGGCACTGCAGGGCGGAGACCTTCGATCCGTTGTCACCCTCGTTCAGGCGCGGGTAGCTGCTGAACGACATCGCCACGTCGCATGGCTTGGGCTCACTCGAAGCCACCGAGCCTTTGCCGACATCGAGGAAGTCCTTGTCGATGTTGACCGTGTATCCGCCGTAGGAGACGTTGACGCCGTTGTGGTACTGGTGAATGCGCTGGTGGTTGGCCCACAGCGAGTCCCGCATGTACGGACCCCCGTCAGTGTCGGCGACCTTGTTCGTCCAGGCGATCCAGACGTGATCGGGGTAGGTCATGCTGCGTCCGGCGCCCTTGGCGGCGTCGAGGGCGGCGATCGCCGCAGAGCCGCTGGAGTAGACGCCCGACTTGAAACCGGCGGCGTGCAGTGTGTCGGTCCAGGAGTCGATGAAGGCGAGCACGGCGTTGTCGCACGTCGTGGAGCGCGAGTACCACTCCAGGTCCAGGTAGGAGACGCTCCCAGAGCCGAAGCCGTACTTCTCCAGTGCCGCGATCGTCTCGTTCGCGTCGCTCTTGCCCTGCGAGCGGGCGGTGGAGACGGTGGACGACATCCGCTTCTTCTGCACGCGGCTGCTCGGGTTGTTCTTGAAGCACGGCGACTGGTAGCCGACGTGGATCGGGATGAAGCGCCACCCGTTCGAGGCGTTCGTCGCCACCCACGAATTGCTGAGGTTCACCTGGTACTTGTCGCCGCAGTAGCGCGAGCTGCCGGAGATGTAGATGCCGATGGCCGTGAACGGCGATCGGAGGTTCCAGGCGTCCATGACCTTCTGGCTCGGTGCGACGCAGGCGTCGAACCCATAGCCGGTGAAGTCACCCGGCGCCTTGGGGTCGGCGGCCGAAGCCGAGGTGGGGACGACGAGGGCGGTCACGAGGCCGGCGATGACGCCGACAAGGGAAGCCCGCGTGGGGGAAGGCACGCGCATCGACCCAGCATAGGCTCGAAAATCACTTCTGTCACAGGGATCACACCAGTCACGGCCAAGAGCAACTAGTTCATACGAACCATGGGCAGCCCCTCCTTCTCGGCCCTACGCTTCGAGAACCTTGAGGAAGGTGTCGCCATGATCTCCCGACCGTCTCGTGTGCGAGTGTTCTCGATCGTTGCTGCTTCCGTGGCCGTGTTTGCCGGGCTGCTGGTGTCGTCCACGCCGGCCCAGGCCGACGACGACGACAAGAAGTTCGTCAAGGTCTCCAGCTGGTGTGGTCAGTACGTCTACTTCACCAACCTCAGCTCCGATGAGGTCGAGGTGAAATACGAGATCGTCGTTCCCCTCTCGCCGTTCTCGGCGAAGGAAGGCCACTTCTCGCTCGACTCCCACGAGTCGTACACGCTGAAGGCCTATGGCGGTCAGGTCGGCGGACCGGTTCACCGGCTCTACTACAACGCCGAGTCCGACGACCATTATCAGCAGGGCTACGTCGACCAGTGGAAGTACTGCAAGAAGCCCCTCGTCAAGGCCTACGTGCAGTGCGGGTACGTGAACTTCACCAACGTGTTCAACCACAGGGTCAAGGTGAAGTATCAGGAAGGCTCCGACTACGGCGACTGGGACGATGACTTCTGGTTCTATCCGTCGCAGTACAAGAAGGTCGAGTTCCACAAGAAGGTGCTGTGGTACGTCGCGGAGAGCCGCTGGAACGACCACTATCGGCGACAGGTCGGCACGCTCTACAAACCGTCGAAGTGCGGCAAGTACGACGAGTACGACGACTACAAGAAGAAGCACGAGGACGACGACGATGACGAGTTCGAGCCGCACGACGCCGGCGACTTCATCCTGAAGATGCTCACCTTCACGGGCGGGCCGGTGGTGGACAAGCCGTCGTTCGGGCAGTTGTTCCGCAGGTTCAGCGGGGCCGTCACCTCGAACAACAGCGACGGCACCGCGGCCGTCGGCAACATCGCCGACGCCAAGTAGTTCGTCGAACAGGTCAGACCTGGCGATCCTGATCGGGCCAGTACTGCTTGCGCAGGTCGCGCTTGAGGATCTTGCCGGACGGGTTGCGGGGCAGCGCCTCGACGACGTCGATCGACTTCGGGGCCTTGTAGTGCGCCAGCCGTTCGCGGGCGAACTCGATGAGCTCCTGCGGCTCGACGGCCCGGTCGGGGTGGAACGCGACGACGGCCTTCACCGACTCGCCCCACCTGTCGTCCGGTACGCCGATGACGGCCAGCTCGAGCACCGACGGATGCTCGGCCAGCACCCGCTCGACTTCCGGTGAATAGATGTTCTCGCCGCCGGAGATGATCATGTCCTTGACCCGGTCCTCGACGAACACGAATCCTCCGTCGTCGACCCGCCCGATGTCTCCGGTGCGCACCCAGCCGTCGTCCGTGATCAGCTCCCGCGTCGCCTCGGGCTGGCCGTGGTAGCCGGGTGTCGACTGCTCGGTGCGGAACCACAGCTCACCGGCGGTCCCGGGCTCCACGTCTTCGAGCGTCGCTGGGTCGACCACGCGAACCTCGACGCCCGGGATCGGTCGACCGGCCGAGACGAGGCGCTCGGGGTGGTCGTCGTCGCGGTGGGCGGCGTCGTCGAGGATCGTGACCACCCCGCCGAACTCAGTCATGCCGTACACCTGCATGAACGTGGTGGTCGGCCAAGCGTCCATGGCGGCGCGGAGGATCGGCAGCGGCATCGGTGCGGCTCCGTAGGCGAACACCTTGAGGCGGCTGAACAACGCCATCGCCTCGGGACCGGCCTGCAACAACGCGGCCACGACGGCCGGCACCAGGAAGGCGTGCGTGACGCCGGCCATCATGGCCTCAGCCAGACGCTGAGCGTCGACCTCGGGGATGACGTAGCCGGCCGTTCCGGTGGCGGGCCCGGCGAGTGCGTATGCGGAACCGCCGACATGGAACATCGGCATCGCGATGAGGATCACGTCGCCGTCGCTGTACTCGATGTCGCCCAGGGAGTTTTGGGAGTGCGTGACCATGTTGTGCTGCGTGAGCACCACACCCTTGGGACGTCCCGTGGTGCCCGAGCTGTACATGATCAGGCAGGGATCGTCCGGCTCGACCTCAGGCAGGCGATCGATGGGTGCGGTGTCGGCGATCCAGACGTCCAGCTCGTCGCTGTCGCCACCGACCGGGACGATCCGCTCGACGGACGTGAGCTTGTCGCGAATCAGCTCGATGGACGGCATCATCTCGTGACCCACGAACAGGATGCGGGCGCCGGAGTCGTTGATGACGTAGTCGAGCTCGTCGCCGGCCAGCCTCCAGTTGACGATGGCGTTCGAGGCGCCGATGAGGCAGACGGCTTGGGTCGCCATCAGAATGGCCGGGTTGTTCTTGTCGAGGAACGCGATTCGGTCGCCGCGCCCGATGCCAGCGTTCTGCAGCGCACCGGCGAATCGGCGGATGTCGTCCCACGCCTGCCCCCAGGTCCAGGTGCGGTCGCCGAACGTCCAGCAGTGGCCGTCGGGGTCGTGCTCCGCGCGGAACGCGTGGTAGTCGCTCAGGAAAGTGGCGTCGGGGACGTCGACAGACATGGCACTCCTCGGCGGGCCGGAATCACGACAGCGTACGGGAGAACCGCATGTCGAGGGGATTCCCGGTTCTACACTTCCGAGCATGGACCCGGTGCCCACGCACTACGTCGATCGGGATGGTGCCGCGCTGGCCTACCAGGTAGTGGGCGATGGGCCGGTCGATGTCGTCGCCGCCTACGAGCTCGGCATGCACCTCGACCTCTGCTGGACCGACCCGGACATCCATCGCAACTATGAGCGCCTGGCCGGCTTCTCGCGGTTCGCCTGTTTCCAGCCGCGGGGATTCGGCTTGTCAGACCAGATCACCTACACGCCGACGATCGAGCAGCAGGCCGACGACATCCTCGCCGTCATGGATGCGGTGGGGATGCGGCGAGCGACCCTGATGGGCAATGCCTCGACCTGCGGTGCCGCGGCCCTCCTGGCAGCGCGGGTTCCGGAACGAGTGCACAGCCTGGTGCTGTTCATGCCGGTCCCCTACGGATGGGAGGCGCGCGAGGACACGCACGGGTGGACGGCTTCGGACGTCGACTCGTTCCTCGGCGACGTGCAGCACGCCGTGAGTCGGTGGGGCTCCGGCGAGACGATCAACATCTGGGGACCGTCCTGGGGGTCGAACCTCAACCGGCGTCTGTCGGCCATGCTCGAGCGGAGCTCCGCCACACCGGCGGCCGCTCAGAAGTACATGGAAGCCTTCCTGGACCAGGATGTCCGCGACGTGTACCGGTCCGTCCAAGTGCCCACGCGCCTCCTCTGGCTGAGTGGGTGTCTCTGCCCCGAGGCCTACGGACGTTACGTGGCAGGGTTGATCCCAGGTGCGTCGTATCACCTCCTGCCGGAGGCACCGATGGGCTCATCGATCGGGCAGGCCTTCGTCCCGATCTTCGATCACCTCGAGGAAGCAGCCACCGGCACACCGCACTCCGCCGACGCGGACCGCTTTCTCGGCACGGTGGTCTTCACCGACGTCGTGTCCTCCACGGAGCTGCTCGCCAACATCGGCGATGTGAAGTACCAGGACCTGCGCGCGAACCACGAGCGCCTCGTGCGCCTGGAGGTCGAAGGCGCCGGTGGGCGGCTCATGAGCGTCATGGGCGACGGGACGCTGAGCGTGTTCGACGGACCCAGTACGGCGGTGCGAACCGCGGAGTCGATCTGTCGAGCCGCGGCAGCCGATGGGGTGCCGATCCGGGCCGGGGTCCACACCGGTGAGCTGCAGCGCGACGGGATGAACGTCACTGGCATGTCCGTCCACATTGGCGCCCGGGTGGGTGCGGCCGCGGAACCGGGCGAGGTCCTGGTCTCCCGCACGGTCCACGATCTGGTGACGGGATCCGGCCTCACCTTCGCCAGCCGTGGCGAGCAGGAGCTCAAGGGCGTGCCGGGCTCTTGGGAGCTGTTCGCGGTGACCCACGCCGGCGAACAGGCCGACACCGTGCCGCTCGAGGAGTCGATGCAGACGTCCACGGACAAGATGGCGCTCCAGGCGGCCCGCCGCGTGCCCGCCATGTCACGTGCGGCGATGCGGATGGCCAACGCGTTCGAACGACGGCGAGCCCGCGCTCAGCCCAGCAGGTAGGCAGCGAAGAAGCCGAACGTGGTGGCCAGTCCGGTCCACCAGCCGCCCTCCTTGAACGCCTCGGGCATGAGCGTGTCCGCAAGGACGGCGACGGTCGCGCCGCCTGCGAAGGCCTGCGTGACCGCGATGGTTGAGCCGCTCACCGAGTCGGCTGCTACGTGGGCCAGCACCGTCACGACGACCAGCACCACGCCGACGCCGACCCACATGAGCAGTCCGCGGCGATTGCCGATCTTCGGGTCGGCTTTGAGGATCGATGCACTGCTGATCGCCTCGGGCGTGTTCCCGACCGCGATCGCCACAAGGAGGGCGAGCGCGCCTTCGTTCATCGAGACGCCGAGGGCCGTGTTCTCTGGGACGCCGTCGAGGATGGCGCCGAGCATCAGGGCCCAGCCGGCTGCGCTGGTGCCGAACCGGGTGTCGAGCTGGTGGCTCGCCACGACGTAGACGGTCGCCCCCGCGAGCAGTGCCCCGCCGACGAGTGCCGACGGTCCGACCTCGAAGGCGGGCCCGAACAGCTCCTCGCTGGCGGCGGCGATCAGGGTGCCGGCGCCGAACGCCATCAGGGCCGCGAGCACTCGCTGGGGCAGGGTCCACCGCAGTCCGACGGCAGCGCCGATCACCAACGGCACCGCGGTGCCGAGTCCGTACAGCAAGCCCATGAACACCCCCGCACGGTAGCGCTGGTGCGCCGTCACGACAGGGGATTCCCGGCCCGTACACTGAACTCGTGCCCCGCGGAGACGGTCGTCTGACCCACGACCTCGACCCCCAGGATGTCGGACCCCAGGACGCTTGTGGCGTGTTCGGCGTCTGGGCCCCCGGCGAGGAAGTCGCCAAGCTCACCTACTTCGGCCTCTACGCCCTGCAGCACCGCGGCCAGGAATCTGCCGGCATCGCCGTCAGCAACGGCCGCCAGATCCTCGTCTACAAGGACATGGGCCTCGTCTCGCAGGTGTTCGACGAGGCGACGCTCGAGTCGCTCAAGGGCTCGGTCGCCATCGGCCACTCGCGCTACAGCACCACCGGATCCAGCGTCTGGCAGAACGCGCAGCCGACGTTCCGTCCCACGTCATCCGGGTCGGTCGCCCTGGCCCACAACGGCAACCTCACGAACACGCACGAGCTCGTCGAGCTCCTGAAGGAGCGCAGCACGATCTCCGACCACAAGGGCAACGGCAACGTCGCCGAGACCGCCACCAGCGACACCGGCGTGATGGCGAGCCTGCTCTCGTCCATGGACGACCGCTCGGTGGAGGAGGCGGCGATCGACGTGCTGCCGCGGCTCCGCGGTGCGTTCTCGCTGGTCTTCATGGACGAGGGCACGCTCTACGCCGCACGTGACGCCCAAGGCATCCGCCCGCTGGTCCTCGGTCGCCTTGAGCGCGGCTGGGTCGTCGCCAGCGAGACCGCAGCCCTCGACATCGTCGGAGCGTCGTACATCCGCGAGGTCGAGCCCGGCGAGTTCCTCGCCATCGACGAGAACGGCTTGCGCACCGAGCGGTTCGCGAAGGCCGAGCCCAAGGGCTGCCTGTTCGAGTACGTCTACCTGGCCAGGCCGGATACCACCATCTCCGAACAGCGCGTATTCACGGTGCGGGCCGAGATCGGCCGCCGGCTCGCGCGCGGCCACCCCGTCGAGGCCGACCTCGTCATCCCGGTGCCGGAATCCGGCACCCCGGCCGCCATCGGCTACGCCGAGGAGAGCGGCATCCCGTTCGGCCACGGACTGGTCAAGAACTCCTACGTCGGGCGCACGTTCATCCAGCCGTCGCAGACGATCCGTCAGCTCGGCATCCGGCTCAAGCTCAACCCGCTGCGCGACGTCATCGCCGGCAAGCGGCTCGTGGTCGTCGACGACTCGATCGTCCGTGGCAACACCCAGCGTGCGCTGGTGAGCATGCTCCGCGAGTTCGGCGCCGCCGAGGTGCACGTCCGCATCTCCAGCCCGCCGGTGAAGTGGCCCTGCTTCTACGGCATCGACTTCGCCTCCCGCGCCGAGCTCATCGCGAACGGCATCTCGGTCGAGGAGATCCGCCGCTCCATCGGCGCCGACTCGCTGGCCTACGTCGAGCTCGACCAGCTGATCGAGGCCACCAACGTCCCCAAGGACAACCTCTGTCGGGCCTGCTTCGACGGCATCTACCCGATCGCCCTGCCCGAGGACGACCTCATCGGCAAGCACCTGTTGGAGAACCCGGGTGAGACATCGCTGACGGTCGTCAACCCGTGACCGATTACGAGTCCGCCGGCGTCTCGATCGAGGCCGGCGACCGCGCCGTCGAACTGATGAAGCAGTGGGTCGAGAAGGCCCGACGGCCTGAGGTCGTCGGTGGCATCGGCGGTTTCGCCGGCCTGTTCGACGCTTCCGCGCTGAAGTCCTACCGTCGACCGCTGCTTGCCACCTCCGCCGACGGCGTCGGCACAAAGGTGGCCATCGCGCAGGCCATGGACGTCCACGACACCATCGGCTTCGACCTCGTCGGGATGCTCGTCGACGACCTCGTCGTGTGCGGGGCCGAGCCACTGTTCCTCACCGACTACATCGCCTGCGGACACGTGGTGCCCGAGCGCATCGCCGACATCGTCAAGGGCATCGCCCAGGCGTGTGCCGAGGCCGGCACCGCCTTGCTTGGCGGGGAGACTGCCGAGCATCCCGGCCTGCTCGACCCGGACGAGTACGACATCGCCGGTTCCACCACCGGTGTGGTCGAGGCTGACGCGCTGCTGGGCGCAGAGCTTGTTCGCGAGGGTGACGTCGTCGTGGCGATGGCGTCGTCCGGCCTGCACTCCAACGGGTACTCGCTGGTGCGCCACGTCCTCCTCGAACGCGCAGGCTGGTCACTCGACCGCGAGGTGCCAGAGCTCGACCGCACCCTCGGGGCTGAGCTGCTCACGCCCACGCGCCTGTACACGAAGCCGTGCCTTGACCTCGTCGTGCACACCGAGGTGCACGCGATGTCGCACATCACCGGCGGCGGCCTCGCTGCCAACCTCGCAAGGGTCGTGCCGGACGACGTGTGCGTGCGGGTCGACCGCTCCACCTGGACGTTGCCGCCGGTGTTCTCGCTCGTGGCCGACGTCGGTGACGTCGCTCAGCCGGACTTGGAGCAAGCCCTCAACATCGGCGTCGGGATGGTGGCACTCGTCGTGCCCGAGTCGGCCGACGAGGCCGTGCGCCGGCTCGGTGAGCACGGTATCGACGCCTGGATCGCCGGCGACGTCGCCGCTGCTGGCGTGCACGGCACGGGCGGGAGCGTCACGCTCACCGGTGACCACGCCTGAACTGGCGTTGACGGTGGGGTCGGTACCGGATTTGTTGGGGACTTTCGGTAGGCTTGACCGCACGACATACTGACTATTCCTGTGCGAGGGGGTCGGACCTCATGGGGCGCGGCCGTGCGAAAGCCAAGCAGACCAAGGTTGCACGCGACCTGAAGTATCGAACATTCGATCCGGACTTCAGCGATCTGCAGCGTGAGCTTCACGGGGAGTCGGGCGATCCGATCCCCGACCAGTACTCCGACCTCGCTGACGAGCGCGAAGACCCCGCCGCCAGCTAGTCAGCAGCAGGTCCACGCGTTCTGTCGTTCAGCGTCAGCTGGGCAACCACATCGAGCGCAGGCGGCCGACCTCGCGCATGCGTCGTTCGGCCTCGCGGTCGGCAGCGATCGACGGTGGCACGCCCTCCACGGCAGCCCGCTCGAGCACACCGAGCGTGGTGTCGAAGATCTTCGTGGCGCGCAGCTTGGCGCGGTCGAAGTCGAATCCCTCGAGCTCGTCGGCCACTTGGATGAGTCCGCCGGAGTTGACGCAGTAGTCGGGCGCGTAGGTGATGCCGCGCTCGGCGAGCAACTTCTCGATGCCCTCGTGGTCGAGCTGGTTGTTGGCCGCGCCGCAGACGATCGTGGCGCTGAGCACGGCGACGACGTCGTCGTTCAGGGCACCGCCGAGTGCGCAGGGTGCGTAGATGTCGAGCGGCTCGCGCACCAGGGAGTCGGTGTCGGCCACGGACCGCACCTGCGGATGCGCGGCCACGACGTCGGCGATGGCGGCCTCGCTGACGTCGGTGATGACGACATTCGCGCCTTCCTCGATGAGGTGCGTGACGAGGTGCTTGCCGACTTTGCCGACGCCGGCCACGCCGACCGTGCGGCCGGCGAGGGACGTGTCGCCCCAGGCGTGCTGCGCCGCGGCCCGCATGCCCTGATAGACGCCGAACGCCGTCAGGACCGATGAGTCACCGGCGCCGCCGTGCTCGACCGTTCGGCCGGTGACGAAGTCGCACTCGCGGGCGATGATGTCCATGTCGGGGCTGAACGTGCCGACGTCGCAGGCGGTGTAGTAGCGGCCGCCGAGCGACTGCACGAAGCGTCCGTAGGCGCGCAACAGGGCCTCGGTCTTCATCGTGTTCGGGTCGCCGATGATGACGGCCTTGCCGCCGCCGAGGTCGAGGCCGGCTAGAGCGGCCTTGTAGGCCATGCCCTGGCTCAGGTTGAGCACATCGTGCAGCGCGTCGGCTTCGGTGGCGTACGGGTAGAAGCGGGTGCCGCCCAGCGACGGGCCGAGGGCGGTGGAGTAGATCGCGATGATGGCCTTGAGACCGGACTCCTCGTCGTGGCAGAACACGACTTGCTCGTGGTGTCCCGCGAAGGGCGATACGGACGCCGGGACGGCAGGAGGTTCAACGGGGCGATCGGTCACGGTAGTGCTCTCTCTCGTGGTGGCGGTCCGGCGGTGGTGGGCCGTTCCATCTGGCGCCGCGGGGTGGTGCGGCATCCCCTCGACTGTATCTCGTTTGCGGGTTTAGCCTGACGACTACTCCCCGCGACAGGACCGCCATGCCACGCACGCGTTTCGACTGGATCATCATCGCCCTGGCCGCCACCTTCGTCGTCGCGCTCGCGGTTGTCGTCGTACCGACGTTCGTGGACGACAACCTCGACCTCGTGCACGCCTTCGACCAGGCGCTCATCAACCCGTACGCCACCGGGTTCGCCACCGACCTGCTCTTCACTTACCTGATCCTGTGCGCCTGGGTCCTGTACGAGGCGAACTATCGTGGCGTGCGGCATGGCTGGATCGCCATCGTGCTCGGGTTCCTCATCGGCGTCGCCGTCGGCCTGACGATCTACCTGCTCATCCGGCACCGCGAGATCGGGCCGCAGGACTGGCGGTAGCTACTTCTTGCGCCGGGTGCGCCGGGCGAGTGAGGCGTCCATGCGCCGGAACAGCGGCCGGCTGACGGCCGTGAGCAGGCCTGGAGCCGTTGCCATGCCGAGCTCGCCGACGCGGCCGGTGATGCTGGTGACCCGTGTTGGTCGGGAGTCAGCGGCCTTGACCAGCCAGCCGGCCGCCTTGCGGGGGCTCATCATCGGCATGGCCTGGTAGATGTCGGTGGCCGTGGACATCTCGGTGCGGACCATCGGGAAGTGCACGATCGTCGTCGTGATGCCGCGATCACCGAGCTCGGCCGAGAGTGAGCGGGCAAATGACTCGAGCGCGCTCTTGCTGGCCAGGTAGGCGGAGAACAGCGGAATGGGAATCTGGGTCGACATCGACGTCGACACCACCACGTGTCCGTGGCCCTGCTCGAGGAACCGCGGCAGCAGGCCGAGCGTCAGCCGCACGGCCGCGAGGTAGTTGATGTCGATGGTGCGCTCGTAGTCGTGCGCGCGGTCGAGCGACTCGGTGATCGGGCGACGGATCGAGCGGGCGGCGTTGTTGACCAAGACGTCGATGCGCGGGTGGTCGGCGAGCAGCTGCTTGATGACGGCGTCGGCGGCCTCGGCGTCGACGAGGTCGACCGGGTAGATGTGGGCCATCCCGCCGGCGGACGTGATGCGATCGCGAACCTGCTCGAGCTCGTCGGCACGCCGGGCCAGCAGGCACACGGTGGCGCCCTGCTCGGCCATCTGCCGCGCCGCGTGGGCGCCGATGCCGCTCGAGGCGCCGGTGACCACCACGGTGCGGCCGTCGAGGCTCACGAAACCCCGTCCTCCGGGGCATGGCCTCCGAGCAGCGCGGTGAGCAGGCGGACGCAGCGTTGCATCATCGCGGCCGCGGACTCGTCCGGGTGCTCCATCCACCAGTTCATGAGGGAGTCGACGATACCGAGCCACACCGCGGTCATGGCGGAGATGTCGACCGGGTCGGTGTTGCCGGCCAGGCTCATCAGCTCCGCGACGCCCTCGTCGGCGAGCTTGGCGATGCGCTGCGTGTAGTGGTCGATGGCCTCGGCGACGGCGCCGGTGGCCGGCGCGGTCGGGTCGTAGGGCAGCTTCCACAGGTAGGGCTGGGGCTCGAGGATCGTGAACATGCCGTCGAGGGTCCGCAGGCCGCGCTCAACGCCGACGGCGTCGCCACGGGCGATGCGTTCGATCTCGTCGGCGACGATCGTGCCGGCGTGGTCGAGACAGGCCAGGAAGAGGCCTTCCTTCGAGCCGAAGTAGTTGTAGACGAGAGGTTTGGAGATGCCGGCGCGCTCGGCGACCGTCTGGATGTTGGTGGCCGCGTAGCCGTCGGTGCCGAACACCTCGGATGCGACCCGCAGGATCTGCGACTCCCGCTCCAGGCGGGGGACGCCCTTGGTCCCTGCGTTTGCTCGTGCCACGAAAGACACTCTAGCGGAAGATATGAACTTGTGGTAACTTACCGACAAGTCATATTTCGAGAGGTCATCCATGTACGAGCTGTTGGACCCCATGAAGAACCCCGTCACGTATGCGGCGCCGTTCTTCATCCTGACGATCTTCATCGAGCTCGGGGCGCTGAAGTGGTTGGACCACGACGACAACGTCACTGGTTACGCACTCAAGGACGCGCGCACGTCGATCTCGATGGGCGTGGGCTCGCTGTTCTTCCTCACCGGGTTCAAGGTCGCCACGTTCTTCGGCTACATCGCGATCTTCACCTACCTCGCGCCGTGGCACCTGCCCACGGATACCTGGTGGTACTGGATCCTCGTGACGCTGGGGCTCGACCTCGGCTACTACTGGCACCACCGCTTCTCGCACCGCGTGCGCATCGGCTGGGCCGGCCACCAGGCGCACCACTCCAGCGAGTACATGAACTACGGCACCGCGCTGCGACAGAAGTGGAACCCATGGTTCGAGTTCTTCTTCTGGCTGCCGCTGCCGCTGCTCGGCTTCGCCCCGTGGACGCTCTACGTGGCCTTCGGCGTCAACCTGATCTTCCAGTTCTTCGTGCACACCGAGATGATCGACAGGATGTGGAAGCCGATCGAGCTGATCTTCAACACGCCGTCGCACCACCGCGTGCACCACGGCAGCGATCAGGAGTACCTCGACAAGAACTACGCCGGCATCCTGATCATCTGGGACCGCATGTTCGGCACCTTCACCGCCGAGCGCCAACGCCCGACGTACGGCCTGACGTACAAGGTCGATACGTACAACCTGCTCAAGCTGCAGTACGGCGACTACGTCCAGATGGCCCGTGACGTGCGCAGCGCCAAGCGGTTCCGCGACAAACTGGGGTACATCTTCGGCCCGCCGGGCTGGGCTCCCGAGCACCACGTCGGTGGCAAGGATGCCGAACGGCAGCTGGCGCACGAGGCCGAGGTCGCGCTGCACAAGTCCTGATTCGTATCAGGAATTGGTGGGCGTGGACCCGCGCCGCTTCAGCTCCTCGATGATCGCCGGCACGACCTCGTGCATGTCGCCGACGACCGCGTAGTTCGCCTTCGTCATCATCGGCGCCTCCGCGTCGGTGTTGACCGCGAGGATCACCTTCGAGCTGGCGCAACCGGCCCAGTGCTGGATGGCGCCGCTGATGCCGCACGGGATGTAGATCTCCGGCGCGATGCGGCTACCGGTCTGGCCGACCTGCTCGTGGTGGGGCCGCCAGCCGAGGCTGGTGACGACGCGGGACACCCCGAGTGAGCCGCCGAGCATCTCGGCAAGTTCGCTGACCGGGCCGAACCCGTCCGCACTCCCGGCTCCGCGGCCGGCGCCGACGACAACCCGTGCTGACTTCAGCGAGTCGGAGTGGTCGACCTCCTTCTGGCCGGTCGAAGTGACGCGAGCCAGGAGGTCGTGCTCGGCGACCTCGGGAGCGAACTCCTCCCACGTCGGCGTGGTCGGGCTTTCGGCGGGCGTGGCACTCCAGGAGTGACCGGCGACGGTGAAGACGGCAGGTGACCGGTCGAGGGCCATCTCCTCCAGGGCGGCGCCGCCGACGACCTGACGCGTCACCACGAGCGGCGACGACCCGGCAACGCTGATCGCGTTGGCAGCCATCGGCACGTCCAGCCGGGCCGCGAGGTGGGCGAGCACCTCGCCGCCGCGCGGGGTTCCACCGGCCGTCACGACCGACGCCCCGGTCGAGGCCTGCGCCTCCTGCAACGCGGCCGCCCAGGCGGCACCGGCGAATAAATCGAAGGCGTCGCCGACGGCTTGGTGCACCGCGTCGACTCCGTGCGTGCCCAGCTCGGCGGTGAGGGCGCCGCGATCCGGCACGTCACCGATGACGACGGCGCCGATGCTGTCAGCTCCGAGCGACCGCGCCAGGGCGAGGGTCTCCAGCGAGACCTCGTTCGCGGCGCTGGTTCCTTGGCCGCTCTCCACCTCCACCAGGACGAGGATCATCGGACGACCGCCAGACGCTCGAGGAGGTCGACGACAGCGGTCGCCGCCTCTGGGCCTTCGCCCAGCACGTCGACCGAACTCGACTCGGCCGGCGGAAGCAGCAGGCGAACCCGATGGGCACCGATGAGCTCACCAGTGGTGGAGCGCATCTCGATGTCGATCTTCTTCGCCGCCATGCGGCCCTTGAGCGTGGGGTAGCGCGGCTCCACGCCGCCCTCCAGCACGGATGCGACCGCAGGCAGCGGGACGGTGTACGTCTCCTCGCCGTCGGGCCCGTCGACGTGTGCGACCAGCACCTCATCGGCGATCTCGACCAGGGAGGCTCCGGTGACGATCGGCCGGCCGAGGGCGTAGGCGAGCCGAATCGGGACCTGGAAGTCGCCGCTGTCGGCCGCGTCGTTGCCCAGCAGGACGAGGTCGTACGTCGTGCCCGCGGACTCGTGGTCGGCGACGACCTTGGCGATCTCGCGGGCGATGTCGGAGGGGCCGATGGCTGCTGGGTCGGCCTCGACGAGCACGGCCGCATGTCCGCCGAGGGAGAGTGCGCCGCGCAGCTGCTCCGTGGCGTCGTCCGGTCCGACAGTCAGGACAGTGACCGTGCCGCCGGTGGCGTCGGCCACCCGGATGGCCAGCTCGATCGCACTGTTCTCGTGGTCGCTGACCGTGAAGCCGACGAACCGGCCGTCGATGCCCTGGGCGTCGTCGGTCAGCAGGATCTGCCCGGACGAGTCCGGCACCCGCTTGACGCAGACCAACACGTTGCTCATTCGGGGCCCCCGCGGCGTTGTTCGACGGAGGAGCGAAGCGGGGGAGACGAAGAACGGCGTGGGGAAATCGTCATCTACCTGATCCGCTCGTTGTCGGGGTCCAGCACCGGGGTGGCGTCGGCCGACTCGATCGTGACGGGGTACAGCTCTTCCATGTAGGAGACCGCGAGCCGGTTGCCGACGGTCGCCTGGTCGGGTGGGAGGTAGGCCATCAGCAGGTGCTTGCCGAGTGTCGGCGCGGCGCCTGCTGTGGTGACGTAGGGATGGTGGCCATGCCCGTCGGTGAGCGTGCCGCCGTCGCGGGTCAGGATCGGCTCGCCGCCGAGCATGTAGCGCTTGATGCCGCTCGCGGACGTGTGGTCGTCGACCGACATCGTGCACAGCACCGTGGCGGGCTCGCTCTCGCGCTGCGCCACGTAGGCCTCCCGGCCCACGAAGTCGGCGACCTTCACCTTGGGTCGCTGCATGCCGGCCTCGATGATCGAACGCT
>CAVSEX010000002.1:0-1064084 GCA_963727135.1 uncultured Actinomycetota bacterium | reverse complement strand
CTCGACGTCATCTCCATCGGCTTCGTGCTCGCGCTCTGGTCAGGCTCGCGGGCCCTCAACGTGTTCATCGACACCATCTCGATCATGTATGGGTTCGGAGGACATCGCAGCATCGTCAAGACCCGGGCCCTGTCGTTCACGCTCTACGTCGTGGCGCTGCTGATCGGCATCGTGCTCGTGCCGCTGGTCCTCGCCGGCCCGGACGTGGTGGCCGACATCGTGCCCGACCGGATCGCGCCTCTTCGCGGTGCGTACTGGCCGTCCGTGCTGGTGCTCTCGGTGGGATTCATGACGTCGCTGTACCACCTGTCCGTCCCGGTGCAAGAAGACCTGGCGGTCCGGCGTTCCGGGAGCGACGTTCACGCTGGTGATGTGGATCCTCGGCAGCTACTTCGTGCGCTGGGCCCTCGGACTTTCGGCCGGCGGGACGTCGATCTACGGCCCGCTCGCCGCGCCGATCGCGGTACTGCTGTGGCTGTACGTGCTGTCGATCTCGGTGCTGATCGGGGCCGCGATCAACGCGGCAATCGACGTCGAGCGGCATCCTCGAAACGACGCACCCGAAGGAGGAGCGCTCGGCTCGGCTTGATGGTGGCCCGCTCGACCGCGTCCAGCAGTGGCGTCGACAACCGGTGGTAGGCGAGCCCGACCGCGAGCGACGAGATCGTCGCGAGGAACGGGTGGTCCATCTCCAGGTGCGGGTAGATCTGCCAGTGGGTCAGGTAGATGGCCAGTGAGGCCGCAGCGAGCGCTCCGCACACCGTGGCCAGACGCGCGGGCAGCCGCACGGGCGGAGCCCAGATGAGCACAGTGATGCCGACCACGATGAGCAGCTCACGCCACATGTCGCCGAAGAAGCCGACGGTCAACGCGACCGCGAGGACCGTGACGAGCCCCCGCTGGAGCGCTGTCTGTGCGCGGGCGGCCGCCCAGCCCAGGGCGAAGCACCACAGGACGATCGTTCCGGTGTAGCGCTCGGTCGGCCCGGCCTCGACGCCGACCAGGGCGAAGCGGAGGACGGCCGCGAAGGCGACCAGCGCCAGGGCCCAGGCGAACGGTGCTCGTTGCTCGAGTCGGCGAACGGGGCCGATGGCGAGCACGCCCGCAAGACCGAGCGACGTCCAGACGATCGCCTCCAGGAACCAGAACTGCCAGTCGAGCGTCCAGGAGTTCGAGCCGAAGAATCCGTTGGCCATGAACGCAGTGGCCGGCTCGTAGTCCGAGGTGAGGACGACGAGCGCTCCGATCCACAGAAAGCTCGGCAGCGCGATGCGCCAGGCGGAGCGGGCCAGTCGGCCGGCCGCCCCGGCGTGGCGTGGCAGGAAGCGGGCCGCGTTGTAGCCGGCAACGGCGAGGAGCACGTGTGCGCTGCCGACGATCGTCATCAGAGTTGGCGTGCGTGCCGACGATGAGCACGATGGCTACCGCGCGAAGGATCACGCTCGGGTCGGTGCTCGTCCCGCGACGTGATGGCCGGCCGGCCCCTGACGCCAGCTCGGCGATGGTGCGCAGGTGCCAGTCGCGGGGGAGCCGCTCGAGCCGCTCGCCGAGGCGAACGGAGAGTTCGACGTATGACAATGAGTCGGCGCCGAGACCGACGAAGCTGTCGTCCGGCGTGACGACGTCACGGCCGAGGAGTCCGGCGTAGAGCCCGCAGAGCTCGTCGACGCTGGCTCCGCCGCCGCGACGGGGTGCCTGCTGCACCTCGGTGCGGGCGAGCTCGGCCACGGCGCGGTGGTCGGTCTTGCCGGATGCGGTCGTCGGGACGTCGGCGCTGGCGGCATGCACAGCCCAGAGCGGCACGTCGCACTGCTCGGCCACGGTCTTGCGGGCGCGTTCCACCTGCGTGCCGTGCTGGACGAACACCGCCAGTGCGCCGGCGGCCTCGGCGCATGCGGCCGGCATGCCCTCGGCTCGGAGGTGCCGCTCGATCTCGTCGAGGTCGAGGCGCAGCCCGAAGACCTTGGCGAACCGGCTGCGTCGTCCGACGATCTCGATGAGCCCGTCCGGCAGGGCACGCCCGAGGTCGCCGGTCCGCAGCTCACTCAGTTCGGCGCCCTTGGCGAGGTCAGCCGGTGCGCTCGCGTAGCCCATCATCACGTTGGGCCCGGTGTAGACAAGCTCGCCGATCGTCGGGTCGGTCACGTCGTCGACCGGCTCGAGGCGCAGACTGCCGCCGGGGATCGCGATGCCGATCGCAGACGGATGGCGCTCGGCGAGCACGGTCGGGAGGTAAGCCATCCGGGCGGTGGCCTCGGTCTGCCCGTACATGACGAGGAAGTCCCAGCCGCGCCGCTGCCCCAGCTGCAGGTACTGCGTGACCCGCTCGGGTGCAAGCTTGCCGCCGGCCTGGGTGACGTAGCGGAGCCGGGTCAGCTCCCGGTCGGCGAACCCGGAGGCGTCGAGCAGGTCGAAGGTGTGTGGCACTCCGGCGAGTCCGGTGACGCCGTGCCGCTCCATCAGGATCCAGAAGCACTCGTCGACGACGGACAGCTCGGTGACGACCATGCCCGCTCCGACCGCGAGGTGGCTGTGGAGCACCGACAGTCCGTAGCAGTAGTGCAGCGGCAGGTTGAGCACGCCGCGATCGGTGTCGCCGAGGTCGAGGTAGGCCGCGATCGCCTCGGCGTTGGACGTCACGTTGCGGTGCGACAGGCGCACGAGTCGGGGTGAGCCGGTGGAGCCCGAGGTGCGTGAGCAGGATCGCGAGGTCGGGGTGCAGGTCGTGGGCGCTGGTGTCGCGAAGGATGTCGACCTGCGGGCCGTCCGCGGTGTCGAGGACGATGTCGGGGTCGTGCGTCGCCAGCCACGGATCGAGCCGGCCCGGGCGGGCCTGCGGCGCGAGGATCACCGGGTGACCGCACTGGAGGGCCGCGAGGTACGCCACCACCGTGTCGATGGTGTTGCCACCGCGGACGAGCACCAGGCGTCGTGAGCCACCGAGCTGCTCGGCCAGCTCGTCGACGCGGTCGGCCAGCTGCTCGTACGTGACGGCGTCCTGGTCGGTGAGCAGCGCTGGCCGGTCGCCATGGCGGCGGAGGTCCCCGAACGGTCCTCCGACGACGCGCTCGATCTCCGGCGTCGCGGTCACGCGCCGGCCCGGTCGAAGGCGAGCACTGGTCCGTACAGCTTGACGCCGAACCGCTCGCCCACTTGAGGCATGCGGGCTGCCGGCACACGGGCCATGATGACCTCGCGCGAGCTCTCGTCGACCAGGCGGACGACCGCTTCGTGCCCGTGGAAGCCGACCGCGGTGACGAGCGCACCACCGTCGATCACGGGCAGGACCACGACCTGCTCGGGACGAATGAACACCAAGACATCGGGACCGAGGGACGAGTCCTCGACGGCGACCGTGCCGAACGAGCAGGTTGCCAGTCCGTCCTTCATCGTGGCCGGCAGCAACGTGCCATCGCCGACGAAGGACGCCACGAACGGGCTCTCCGGTTGGGCGTAGACGGTGCGCGGCGGGCCGGCCTGGAGCAGGCGACCGCGATCCATGACGCCCACCGTGTCGGCGAGCGAGAGGGCCTCGTCCTGGTCGTGCGTCACGAGGATGGCCGTCGCCTTGTGCGCGCGGATGGCGTTGACGACCGCCCGCCCGGTGCTGGCACGGAGGGCAGCGTCCAGCGAGGAGAACGGCTCGTCCAGGAGCAGGACGGTGGGCTCGGGGGCCAGGGCGCGCGCGACGGCCACCCGCTGTTGCTGCCCGCCGGACAGCTCCGACGGCCGTCGGTCCGCGAGCTCGGGCGGGAGCTCGACGAGCGCGAGCAGCTCGGCCACGCGCGGGCCGTGACGTTCGCTGCGGGGCAGACCGAAGGAGATGTTCGCGGCGACGTCGAGGTGGGGGAAGAGCGCACCCTCCTGGGGGACGAGCCCGACCTTGCGGCGCTTCGTGGGGACGTTGTGGTTTCGGTCGGCGACGAGCTTGCCGTCGATCGACACGGTGCCTGAGTCCGGTGTGAGGAAGCCGGCGATGAGCCGCAGCAGCGTGGTCTTGCCGCAGCCGGACGGCCCGAGCACGGCCATGATCGATCCGTCCTCGGCGTCGAGGTCGAGCCCGTCGAGTGCCGTGACGTCGCCGAACCGCTTGACCAGCCCGCGCGTGCTCAGTGAGCTCATGGCGTCCGCACCGCCATCCGGCCGAGCAGGAACGTGGCGGGGATCGACAGCAGTACGAGCAGGAGTGCGTAGGGTGCAGCGGCCCCGTACGACAGCGACGACGACTCCGACCAGAACTGTGTGGCCAGCGTGCGGGTGCCGATCGGGGCAAGCAGCAGGGTGGCGGTGAGCTCGGTCGCGATCGCGATGAACACGAGCGCGGCGCCGGCGCCGACGCCGGGCGCGACCAGCGGCAGCGTGACTCGTCGGAACGTGGCCCACGAGCCCTGCCCGAGCGCGCCGGCGACGTCCTCGAGGACCGGGGGAGCGTGGTCGAGCGCCGCTCGCACACCGACCACGGCCTGCGACGCGAACATGATGACGTAAGCCGCGAGCAGGACGAGCGTCGTCTGGTAGATCGACGGCGTGAACCTCAGCGACAGGCTGACCAGCGCGAGCGCGATGACGATGCCGGGCAGGGCGCTGGCCGTGAACGTGCTGCGTTCGACCAGCGTCGAGGTACGCGACGCGTGGCGGACGACGAGCAGAGCCACCGGGATCGCGAGTGCCGTGGCCGCCGCGGCTCCGACCGCGGCAAGCCCGAGCGTCGTCACCGTCGTGCTGACGAGGTCGGCGAGGGGGAACGCCGTCGACGAACCGATGTACATCCAGCGCACGAGGCTGGCGATCGGCACGCCCAGCGAGAGGACGACCACCACGACGAGCACGCCGATCCCGGCCGCGCGGGCGCGGCCAAGCATGGCCGGCACGGCTCGGCGAGGGGCGCCACCACCGATCCGCGCGATCGTCGTGCGTCCGCGCATGCGCAGCTCGACGAGGAGCACCACCAGGCAGAGCAGCGCCAGCGCGGTGGCGGTGAGGTTGGCCGCCGGTCCGTTGAATGTCGACCCGAACTGCTCGTAGATCGCCACCGTAAAAGTGGGGAAGCGCAGCATCTGCAGCGCACCGAACTCCGCCAAGAGGTGCAGCGCGACGAGCAGTCCGCCACCGAGCAGGGCGGGCCACAGCTGCGGCAGCACGATGCGGGTGAAGGTGGCGACGCGTCCCAGACCCATCGTGCGGGCGATCTCCTCGAAGGCCGGGTCGATGCGTTGCAGCGAGGCGGTGACGGGTAGGTAGATGAACGGGAAGTAGGACAGCGAGACGATCAGCGTCGCGCCGGCGAAGCCCTCTACGGCGTGGGTGAGTGATACCCAGGCGTAGCCGTTGACGAAGGCCGGCACGGCGAGCGGCGCGACCAGCAACACCCGCCACACCCGGGGGAGTGGGACGTCGGAGCGCTCGACCAGCCAGGCACACGCCGTGGCGATGACGGCGCTGAGGGTGACACCAGCGATGACCAGCGTCACGGTGTTGAGGAGCAACGAGCCGATCCGTGGCCGGATCAGCTGCTCACGCGCGACGTCGAGTCCGACATCGGACGCATAGAAGATGACGTGGGCGAACGGCAGCAGCGTGAAGACCGCCACCAGCGCCCCGGCGAGGAGAAGCCCGGCCGGACGATGTTCGCGTCCGTGCCGCGGCTTCGTTCGTCGGAGCGTGACGGTGCTCAGAGCAGTCCGACCTTCTGCATCATGGCGATCACCTTGGCCCGTTGAGGGCGGACACGTCGATCTTCGGCGGATCGAGCTCGGACAGCGGCTTGACCGGCGGATTCAGATGGACGGCGGTGTTGAGCGGGTACTCCAGCGCGTAGCTGTCGGCGAGCGCCTGCTGGCCCTCGGTGCTGGTGAGGTAGTCGACGAACCGCTGGGCGTCCTTCTGCTTCTTGCTCGCCTTGAGGACGCCGGCGCCGGAGACGCTGACGAACGCTCCCGGGTCGCCCTTGCCGAAGAAGTGCAGCTTCGAGCCGTTGCTGTTCGCGCCCGACTCGGCCTGGTCGCGGTACCAGTAGTAGTGGTAGATGATCCCGGTCTCGACCTGCCCGTCGTTGACGGAGTTCATCACCACGTTGTTGCCCTGGTAGACGGTGCCGTTCTCGGCGAGGCCCTTGAGCCACTGCTCGGTGGCCTTCGCGCCCTTCAGCTGCAGGACCGCGCTGACGATGGCCTGGAAGTCGGCGCCCGACGGGCTGAACGACGTGCGTCCCTTCCACTCCGGCTTGGCGAGGTCGAGGATCGAGTCGGGCAGGTCGGCGTCCTTGACCTTGGACTTGTCGTAGACGAGGACGGTCGAGCGACCGGCGAACCCGGTCCAGTCACCGCTGGCGGGACGGTACTGCTCCGGGATCCGGGCCAGCGTCGCCGTGTCGAGTGGCCTGAGCAGGCCTTTGCTCTCCACCAGGGACATGGCAGGGGAGTTCTCGGTGAGGAACACGTCGGCCGGGGTGCGGTTGCCCTCCTGGACGAGCTGGTTGCCCAGCTCGAAGTCCTCGCCGTGGCGCAGCTTGACCTCGATGCCCGTCGCCTTGGTGAACTTCGGCGCCAGCTCGTCGAGCAGCTCCTCGTGCTGGGCGTTGTAGACCGTGATGAAGCGATCGGAGTCTCCGGAGCCGCCGCCACAGGCGGTGAGCGTCGCGGCGAGCAGGCCGGTGAGAGCGGCGGCGGCGAGCAGGCGCAGGCGCATGGTCGTCCTTCCATCGGTGATAAGGCTTGGCTTACCTTAGCGCCCGGAGCAAGGCTGTCGCGAGGGACCCTCGACGCTGAGATGTGTCTGAGCGTTCTGCCCAAATCCCTGTTTGCGGAGCCGATCCCGCTTAGGGTCGTCCGCATGAGTTCGACGGGTGGACGCGCCGACCGACGACTGCGGCGCCGTCGACGACAACGCCGCAGGCTCGCGCTCATCATCGGTGGCACGGTGCTCGTCCTGGGTGCGCTGGTTGCCGTGGCCTTCGCGTTCCCGCCCGGCGTCCTGACATCGCCGGAGCCGGCTCCTACCCTGAGCCGCACATCGCCGACTCCGACCCCTCAGTCGTCGACCGAGACTCCGCCGACCACCGAGGGGCTCGAGGCCCGCATCGCGATCGCCGGCGACACCGGCACTCGTGGCGCGGCGGCCAAGGCCACGGCCAGCAGCATGGAGGCGGAGGACAAAAAGGGCGATCGGCCGTACGACGCGCTGGTCCTGCTCGGCGACATCATCTACCCGAACGGCGACTCCGCACTCACCACCGCGTCGATCACCAAGCTGTTTGCCGGGACGCTCGACTCGGCCAAGCTGATCCCGGCGCTGGGCAACCACGACGTCCAGAGCCGGGAGCAGGACGACATCCTCAGCAAGCTGGGACGCGATTCGGCCTGGTACGCCGAGCAGGTCGGGCCCGTGCGGGTCATCGCCTTGGACTCCAACCGGGTCGGCGACAAGGCGCAGCTGGCCTGGTTGCGCGAGGAGCTGGCCAAGAAGCAACCGCCCGACTCGTGGACGATCACCGCGATGCATCATCCGGCGTACTCGGCCGGAGACCACGGCTCGACGAAGTCAGTCCAGAGGCTGTGGGTGCCGCTGTTCGAGAAGGCGGGCGTCCGGCTCGTGCTGGCCGGTCATGACCACGACTATCAGCGGTCGAAAGAGATGAACGGCATCACCTACATCGTCTCCGGCGGAGGGGCCAAGCTCCGCGAGGCCGGTCACGCGAGCTTCACCGAGGTGAGCTTGTCGGTCTTCCACTTCGTGGATCTGCAGGTCTTCAAGGATCGTCTGGAGGGCCGGGCCATCGGTCACGACGGCGAAGTCATCGATTCCTGGACGATCAAGCGCTGACGTCCCACTCCTCGTCGGCAGAGCCGCTAGGGGAGGTAGGGGCAGTCCGGCAGGTGCCACTGCCGGAGAACGGTCCCGTCCGGGGTGTCGATCCAGGCAAAGCGCCAACCCGGGCAGTAGGAGCAGGGCTCCGGATCTGTGGTGGCGTCGACGTCCACCGCAACGAGGTCACCCAGGTGCCCGGGGTCGTCCGTGGTCATGCGGATCCGTCCTTCGCTCGCGTGGTCATGCTGCAGTTACCCCACGTGGGCCGGCTCAAACGTGCGGACGTCCGATCCTTCAGGCGCCAAGCCCGGTCCGGTGCTCGTCGTGCAGTGCCGATGAGCTCTCGGGAGGGTTGTTCAGCAGATAGGCGTAGACCGCATGAGCCGTGGCAAGCGCGTCGTTGTAGCACTCGACCATGTCGTGGCCGGCGAATGGCGGGGGACCGAACTCCTGGTCCGAGCGCACCTGCGACTGGAGCCAGGCCCCGTACTTCAAGTACAGGGAATCCAGGCGCCCATGCTCATTGGGGTCGTAAGCCATAACGGACGCAGGCTACCTCGCGAAGGGGCCATCCGATTGCGGTTTCAACGAATTTCTGTCGCCCGGTCGAGCAGCTATGGCCGGTGTACCCCGACCCGAACCCTCGGCGCGAGCCGAACTACTGCCCCCGCTAGTCCTTGCGATCCCAGGCGAGCTCCTCGACGAGCTCGCGGCTGCGCCACCCGTCCGGCGTGCGCACGAGCTGGTGCAGGTAGTAGCCACCGACCTCCATGCGCCAGGCGCTGCCATCCGGCTGGGCGATCGCCATCGGGTTCATCAGGTAGACGCGAGCGTCGGCCGTGTCGCCGTCGAGCGTGACCTCCTTCTGGCACACGTAGTGCTGCATGGTCGAGAACATCGGGAGCGTCTCGGCGAGCCAGTCCCGCATCTCGTCCCGTGTGCCCTTCATCCCACCGCTCGCGGTGTAGTCGATGGTCGCGTCCGGGGTGAAGACCGTGTCGTAGAGCGGCCAGTCCAGCGTGTCCACGGCTCGCGTGTATCTCGTGATCAGGTCGTCGATCTCGATGCGGTCGGAGATCGTCTGCAGATCCAGCATGGTCCGAGACTAGTCCCAATACTGGAACACGTTCTAGATCGGTCAAACGCAAGTCAGGCACCTAATAGTCGAGTGGCTTGGCGCGGCTCATACTTTCGGTGAAGCAACGTAGCCCTTTGCACGATTCGTGGCACCAGTCCTCGCGTCCAGAATCGAATCGACCGCCCTGCGCATCCAGGAGACAGCAATGCGTAGGGCGGTCATTTTATGCCAGTCGCCCTGCTCGTTCTGGCCGAAACTGACATCGAGTTGTCCTCGTCATCGGCCCCGAGAGAACTTCTCGGGTCGATGCTTCCCAGTCCGAAACTTGGGTCGTCCTCGTCATCGCCCCTCAACTCGCGGCCGAGTTCAAGAAGCGGCAGCAGGTACTGCTAGTTTCGTCCCAGTTCCGAGGCGAGGTGGGGCTCGTGCGGGGGATCGAACCGAGGCGAAGGATGTCGCCATGGAAACCGACACTCCGATACGTCCAATCCTTCGGGCGCTGCGTCCCACCAAGGCAGGCCTCGTCCTCACACTCTCCCTCGTGGTCGCACTCGGCGTGGCAGCTCTGGCCGCAATCCCGAGCTCGGTCCACCAACAGAGCGGGGATACCGGGGTCGGCGTGGTATCGAGCTGGCACCGCCAGGTGTTCGTCAGTCTGGCCAGCTCCTACACAGTTGTCGCAAACGTGATTGTCCACAGGACTGGGCAGTATCTGGTGACGGCAACAGTGCCCGTGAGACTTTCGCCGAACGCGAGCGGCGGTGTGGACTGTCGAGCGAGGACATCTGAAACCGAAATCGACGTTCAACACTTCTACGCGGACTCGTAAGGCAGCGGCGCTTTGCAAGGCGAAAGAACGGAACTGACCTTGCAGTTTGCGCGGAGACTAGGAAGTGGCCGTATCAGCATTTCGTGCCGGGAGGTAGACACCAACACCGCCCGGGTGCAGGGCCATTTGACGGTTCTTATGACGCGAGTGCGGTCCGTAGACAAGCTGTAAGGTGCAGGCGGCGACTGGGTTTGTGTGGGTCCGAGCGCGAGAAGTTCGGCGGCCCGTAGCAAACGGTCCTCACCCTTACGATGACTCGGGTCTGCGGCCCGATGAGGGAGTGCCCCCGACCTCAACGATGGAGCGCCCGTGTTTGCACCTGACAACATGCCCTTCACATCGGAGCCGACCTCGTTTCTTTCCGACGGCACCAAGTGTGCGGCCACCGTGTTTCGTCCAGAAACCTCCGGGGAGCTGCCGATGCCGGTGGTCGTAATGGCGCACGGCTTCGGTTCTCCGCGCGCCCTGCGTCTCTATGCATATGCGGAACGTTTTGCAGCGGCGGGCTATGCAGCCGTGGTGTTCGACTATCGAGGGTTCGGCGATAGCGATGGTGAGCCTCGCCAGGTTCTGGACGTCTCCATGCAGCACGACGATTGGACGGCGGCACTGGCGTTTGCGCGTTCGCTTCCTGGGATTGATGCCAACAAGGTCGTGGCGTGGGGGACGTCATTCGGTGGCGGTCATGTCCTCACTGTCGCCGGACGCGGTGAGGCACTGGCCGGCGTCATTGCACAAGTGCCGCATGTCAGTGGTCCTGCGGCTGTGCGGGCGACCGGGTTCGCCGCCTCGAGGAAAATCGCCCCCTTCGCCATACGCGACCAGATCAACGCGGTCTTGGGACGAAAGCCGGTGTACATACCGCTCGTGGGCCGGCCCGGTGATCTTGGGATCATGACGACGCCTGATGCATTGCCAGGGTTGGAGCAGCTCATCGTTCACTCCGGCCTTGAACCGGACGCCTATCGCCAGGACGTTGCTGCTCGCATCGGCCTCAAGATCGGTCTGTACTCACCACAGCGGGTCATGTCGACCATCGAATGTCCCACCCTGATCCAGATCGCAAGACACGACGCCATCACTCCGTGCGCTGTCGCAGAGAAAGCTGCTCGACAAATCCCACACGCGACAGTCCGCATCCACGAGTGCAGCCACTTCGACCCCTACGTCGACCCCGCCTTCACCAACATCATCGCCGAGCAACTCGCCTTCCTCCGAGAGAACGTCCCAGCGCAGTAGCCGCTCACGAAAGAGACCACCCCGCGCACTCGGGGAGAGATGCGCAGGGACCGTCCTGAGGTTCTTGCCTGGCAGCAGCATCTCGTAACGGATCTTGGACGCTCGAACGGTAGACACGAATCACGAACCTTTGTTCCACAACCAATCCAAAGACGCGTCCGAACACCGACTACTCAGGAGGTCAGGTCATGACCACGGACACTGAAACCGACCGGAACAAAGCCGTCATCCGACGGTTTGTCGAGGAAGTACAGAATCAGAAGAACTGGGAGTCCTACGACGAGCTCAACGACCCCGAGTTCGTCAACCACAGCGCTCCGCCGGAAATGGCCGACCGGGAGGGGAGCAAGCAGTACCTCGGCGCGTTCCTCGGCGCCTTCCCCGATTGCCAGGTCACCGTTGACGACATGATCGCCGAGGGGGACCAAGTCGTGACCAAGAAGACATTCCACGGAACCCACACGGCCGAGTTCGCTGGGATCCCACCGACAGGCAAGCCAGTGACGCTCCAGTACGTCGACATCATGCGCGTGCGCGAAGGCCGGATCACCGAGCACTGGTTGTCGATGGACCAGTTGAGCTTCATGCAGCAACTCGGGGTTATCCCCGCCGAACCACCCGCAGAACAGGAAGAAGCGAAGTGAACGAGCGTCGCGAGCCTGATAGGGCGGCGGGGGCGTCGAATCGCTCCTCCACCAAGGGCGCTAGTCCGGGAACCTAAAGGTCTTTATGGTGCCGCCATCGGCGTTGTAGTAGATCCACTTGATCGCCGGATCCTCTACTCCCGCGTTCTTCATCTCGGCAAAGATATTGACCGCAGTTGCTCTGAGCGTGTCGTATGAGCGTTCCAGATGGCTTCGCGCCAGCGCCTCATCGACTTGGTTGCGGTATGTGTACTTATGGACGAGCGTCCGAGATCCTTCAGCTTCAAGAGAGAAGTCGCTGTAAATGTCTCGATAGCGCTCCATTTCCCGCATTGCAGCTGGCCGTTCGGCTTCCACGAACGACTCCAGTGCGTCGCTATCGGTGCCGGAGTCATTAGTTGGGGATTCCAGCACGCTTCCGGTCGAATCATAGGTTGATGTGCACCCGGACACACCGGCAATCAGTGCGAGCGCCAGCAACAATGCGGCGACGCGCCTGAACGACGGATTCTGCCGCATCGTGCACACGCGGAGATCCTCGCACGAACTCAGGATTCGCAGACACACGCGGCACCACCGTGGAAGCGGGAACGATATTCCCCGTATGTTCCTCGCCGTCAGGTCTATTTTGCTCGATTCGTACTCTGACCTGCGGTGATGCTGGTGGGCGATACTGGGTTTGAACCAGTGACCTCTTCCGGGTCAGAGGTCGCGAGCTGGTTTCCCGGCGTTTCCTGATGACCGAATTTGCCGTCATTGCAGTAAGTCAGGGTGTGGAGAAACCTTTGGAAACTTCGAGAATCCTGGCTCAATGGATGTCGAAGCGGATGTCAACCAGGGATGTGCCAGGGGCTGGATGCGATGGGCTTCTGTGAGCGGCTGCGCCACCGTGTGGTGGAGCGGGAGCTCTTCATCCATGAAAGTTGTGCGTGTTCATTCGAATTCGGGGATGCCCTCTTTGGCATCTTTTGGGAATCTAGGCTCCAAACTTCCAGAAGGATCCAGCCCGAATGGGTTTCGTAGTCGAGCTCAGACTGCCTGGAGTGCAGGGTTCTTCGGGACGATGCCGATCATTCTGATGCCGTCTGATTGGCGGGCTCTCGTCTGCAGGTACTCAGCAAGTTCTGTGACGAACTGTCCTTCCAACTGGCTTTTCGGTGTCGGTGCTCATCCAGTCCTGGTAGGCATCGTGCAATTGAGTCACCGTCGCATTGTGGCTGGCAGGTCGTGCTGTCCTGCCGAGTGTCCACTTTGTCTTGCCTGCCTTGAGTTCTTCGGCCTATCGATGCACCGAGCTCCCCTCCGTGTAGCTGATTTTCCGGTCCTCGATGAAATCTCCTGGCGATTGCAGGCAGCCGATCAGTTGCGAACGTTCACGAACACCCCGGATCGGTCCTCGTGGGGGTAAGGGTGGGGGTCACGGTGCTACGAGCGTGGCCTCACCGACCCTCACCCAGGGTCAATCGATCTTTGGTGCCCTGGGAGATGTCTTCGATGCGCTGCGCGGCTGCGTGTACCTGAAGTTGCCGATAAGGCCGCCCAACTCGAGAGTCAGCTCATGAACTCCTTCTCGAAGCGAAGTTCGCACCGGGGCGGCAACTGCTCAACTGGGACTCATGTTGGGGCATGCGGTAGTCAGACTGACACAGCCCTGCGCCCGGTCGACGTCATCGACGACGAGGTCGAAGCCATAGCTGACCACCGGACCGCCGACATGTCAGTACGCTCAGGTGTACATCGTGGTGCTGGCGGCCACTCGTCCTGCATGGCCCGGTGGCCGACCACTCGTATGGAGAGCTGAGGACGAGTTGAAGATCCTGGTGACCGGTGCGACCGGATACGTGGGCGGTCGACTGGTGCCGTCGCTGCTCGGACGCGGGCACGAGGTGCGCACCACGACGTCCAACCCCGACCCCGAGCAGCCGTGGTGGGGCGACCAAGTGGAGACCGTCGTCATGGACGCCCTAGAGGCCGATCAGGTCACTGCCGCCTGCGAGGGTGTGGACGCGGTGTACTACCTGATCCACGGGATGAGCGGCGATGATTTCGCTGAGACCGACCGCAAGGCAGCCACCAACCTCGCCGAGGGGGCGCGCACGCACGGGGTCGACCGGATCGTCTACCTGTCCGGAATCGTCCCGGACGTCGCCGAGTCCGAGATGTCAGAACACATCACGTCCCGACGCGAGGTCGAGCAGATCCTCGACGCCGTGCCCGCGACCGTAGTCGTGCTGCGAGCGGCGGTACTCCTGGGTAGCGGGTGCACCTCGTTCGAGATCATTCGACAGGTCAGCGAACGGATGCCCGTGCACACCGTGCCGTCGTGGATGGACTCTGTCGTGCAGCCGATCGCCATCGTCGACGTGCTCGAAGCGCTGGTCGGCGCACTCGAGTACACCGGCCCCTCGCGCCACTTCGATGTGGGCGGACCCGATCAGCTTCGCTATGGGGCTCTGCTCGAGGCCTACACCGAGCATGCAGGACTCGAGCGGCCGCAGGTCAGTGTGCCCATGTTGCCGACGGCGCTGGTCGGCACCCTGGTCGGTAGCCTCACCGATGTGCCCCGTGCAACGGTCGAGGCCCTGGTCGAAAGCCTCCACCACGACATGGTGGCGGCAGATGATGATTTCAAGGAAATGCTTTTGCCCGAAGGACACCAACTGGTGGGACTGGACGAAGCCTTCCGCCGCTCGCTCGCCACCGGACGGGCCAGGCCCAAGGACGCAGACCCTATGGGTCCCCTCCCGCAGGACCCGGTCTGGGCCAGCGGTGGTGATGACCGACCCGCGTTGGCCAAGGTGGTCGACGCAGTCAAGGACGTCCTGCCAAACTCCTGAGACGCTCAGTTACGCCTTGGACCTCGAATGGGAGACGGCGGAGACCGGCAGGCGAGGGCGAGGTTGTTGCCACGGCGGCCATCGGCTCGGCAGGTGGGAGAACGGTTCCACCGTCTACGCTGACTGGGCGGTGGACTGTCACATGAAGGGAGAAGTTCGGTGCTTTCATGGGTGCGCCGAGCGCTCTGCGACGTCGTTCCGCGCGACCACCGAGAGCCATCGACCGACCTGCGTCGTCGACAATTGACCGTACTGTCGGTCGCGATCGTTGGGGCCGTTGTCCTCGGCTTCTCCTTGCGTGTCGAGCCGGGCAGCACCTCGTTCTATTGGTGGACACTGGCCCTGGCCGGGGTGTGGGTCGTCGGCGCCATCGTCTCTGGTCCGCTGCACCTGGGGTGGATCAGCTACCGGTCCGGCTACGCCCGTCCGGTCGTCACCCCGATCGTCGTTGGCCTGATGCTGGTAGCTCTTTTCGTCGTCGGGGGGCTGGTCGTGCGCGAGATCCCGGCGCTGGACGCCCAGGTACGCCATGTGCTGGTCTTCGCCGACGAGGGCGTGTTGCCGCTCGTCGTCTTGGTTACGACGGTCAACGGCATCGCCGAAGAGCTCTTCTTCCGCGGAGCGCTCTATGCCGCCGTCACCCGCCACGCGGTGGCGGTCACCACGGTCGCAAACGCGGTCGTCGTCCTCGCAGCGGGCAATCTGATGCTGACGTTCGCCGCGGTGCTCCTCGCGGTCGTCGTGGGCCTGGAACGGCGGGCCTCTGGGGGGATCCTCGGCCCGATCCTCACCCACGTCACGTGGTCGGGGTCCATGTTGTTCGTGCTGCCTCTGCTGTTCGGGTGAGTCAGTACTAGCGCGAGCCGTCCTCGAGCGCCCGGCGGACCACCTCGGCGTATGGTGCGGGATCCGCAGGCACCAGCTCGCGGATCGACTCGTCGGTGACGATCACCTCGGTGCTCATCGAGTCGATGAGGTTGCGGCCGGTGGTTACGTCGATGTCGGTGACGAGGGCCAGCCAGTAGGAGGAGAGTCGAGGCGTGAGCACCGGTACCTTCACGATCGGACGGCGACTGCCGGTTGGAGACCTCGGCGGCGATGTGCAGCATCTCGAGGTAGGTGAGCACCTCGGGCCCGCCGATCTCGAACACCCGCCCAAGGGCGGCGGGTTCGTCGACGACGCCGCTGAGGTAGTGGACCACGTCGTCGATCCCGATGGGCTGGGTCTTGGTCGCGACCCACCGTGGAACGATCATCGCCGGCAGGTTCTTGATCAATTGACGGGTCAGCTCCCACGATGTTCCGCCGGCTCCAACGATGATGCCGGCGCGCAGCACCGTCACTGGCACCCCACCTTCGCCGAGAAGGTCCTCGACCTGGCGTCGCGAGCGCAGGTGCGGGGAGAGAGTGTCGTCCTCGCGTCCGAGCCCGCCGAGATAGACGATCTGGCGTGCGCCGGCCTCCGCGGCTGCCCGTCCGAAGGCGCGGGCGGCGTCGGCGTCGCGTCGCTCGAAATCCACGCTGTCCAGCGAGTGCACGAGGTAGATCGCCACGTCGACACCGAGCAAGGGCTCGGCCAGGGAGTCAGCATCGTGGACGTCGCCACCGACGGGATCGGCTTCACCGGTGTAGTCGTCGGGGTGCCGGGTCATGGCGCGCACGTGAAATCCACGTTCGACCAACGTGGGGACAAGGCGGCGGCCGACGAACCCAGTCGCGCCCGTGACGAGAACGGTGGTGTTGGTCATGGTGCTGTCGAACCTAGCTCACGGTTCAGCGTCGGCCGATGCCAGGATCGTGATCCCGAAGCGCGCACTTTTCCCAGATCAGCGGGCGCTCCATGCGAGCACTTCATGGGACGCCGATCATCTCAAGCTCCGTTTTCATCCCGCTCATCTGGGCGGTTCTGGTGTGCGGCAGTGCGGGCCCGACTGCCATGGAAGTCTGGGCCGGCTGACCCAGCGACCGCCGCGCCCGGTCGAAGCGCTCGTCAATGGGGTTGACGTCAGTGCCGGCCGCCACGGATTCGGGAACGAGATTCCCCGTATGTTCCCGCGGTCAACGTAACTCGCACAATTCTTTCTCTGACCTGCGGTGATGCTGGTGGGCGATACTGGGTTTGAACCAGTGACCTCTTCCGTGTCAGGGAAGCGCGCTACCGCTGCGCCAATCGCCCGTGTTCATGGGTGAACCTATTCAGTTTGTCGGTGTTGAGGTGGGTACGGGATTTGAACCCGTGTAAACGGATTTGCAGTCCGTTGCCTCGCCTCTCGGCCAACCCACCGGTGGATGGGTCGAGACCCTCCGAGCGGACGACGGGATTCGAACCCGCGACCCTCACCTTGGCAAGGTGATGCTCTACCACTGAGCCACGTCCGCGTTGCCTCGACGAACGGAGGCGACACGAAACCTTAGCCGATTCGCGTGAGCGATCCCAAACTGGGGCGAGCGCCCGCAGGGGTACCGTGACGGCATGTTGGCATGGCTCGATGGACAACTATTGGAATCGCCGGAACAACCCGCGATCGGGGTGCTCGACCACGGCATCATCGTGGGTGACGGCGTGTTCGAGACGATCAAGATTGAGGGTGGATCGCCCTTCGCGCTGACCCGCCATCTCGACCGTCTGGTGCGCTCGGCGGAAGGGCTCGGCATCGGCAAGCCGGACGTATCTGCGATCCGTGAGGGCATCGCCGCGACCATGGAGGGGCAGGACCTGTCGTTCGGACGCATCCGCGTCACGGTGACGTCCGGACCTGGGCCGTTGGGCTCGCCGCGAGGCGGCCACGGCCTCACGACTGTGGTCATTGCCGAGCCGTGCGATCGGCCGCCATCGGTCAGTTCGATCATCACGGTGCCGTGGCCGCGTAACGAACGCGGTGCCCTGTCTGGGCTCAAGACAACGTCGTATGCCGAGAACGCCAAGATGGTCGAGGCCGCGATCGCCAAGGGCGCGTCGGAGGCCGTCATGCCCAACACCACAGGCGCGCTCTGCGAGGGCACCGGGTCCAACATCATGTACGTCGTCGGCGAGCAGCTCATCACGCCGACGCTCGACTCCGGCTGCCTCGCCGGCGTCACCCGTGCGCTGGTGCTCGAGTGGTGTGCGGGCGAGCTCGACGTCGTCGAGAAGGACGCGCCGATCGAGGTGCTTCAGGACGCTGACGAGGTCATCCTCGTCGGCACCACCCGTGACGTGCAGGGGATCGAGAAGGTTGACGACCGCGGGGTGGCGGCACCCGGACCGGTCACGCGCCGGGCCCAGGAGATCTGGGCACGCGAGTCGGCGAAGGACGTCGATCCATAAGCCGACTACGGCCCGAAATCCCTGAATCCACGGGGTTTTCCACCTGTTCTTCGAACGCATGTTCGAGTAGACTGAAGACATGGATTCGGGGTTCGCGATCGGGAGGTTGCGCGACGCTGCGCACGCCCTGAAATCGGGCGACAGCCGAACGACGTTGCGGGCGATCCAGGCCGCTCAGGACTCGCTCGATGCGGCGAAGGCCGAGGCGCTTGCGGCGCTGGAGGAGTCCCGCGAGTTCGAGCTCGACGGCGCCTCGAGTGTGACGACGTGGGCGCGAATGGAGCTGCGGCTCGACGCCCGGCAGACGAAGGCGTTGGTGCGAGCCGCGGCGACGATGCGTAATCTTCCCGCCATCGGTGCTGCCGCGGCCGAAGGCCGGATCCGTCTCGAACATGTCGCGGTGTTCTCCTACGGGATGAAGCACATCGGCGCGACGCTCGTCGAGCAGTCCGAGCACTGGTTGCTCGACGTGGCAGCACAGCACGAGCCGGCCGCCTTGCGGCAGGTGGTGCGTGATCTGCGTGAGGCGGTCTACCCAGACGAGCTCGACCAGGCATGGATCGATGGCATGGACAGGCAAGACATCCAGGTCAACCCCGTCCCGGACGGCTGGCACGTCAACGGCTTCCTGAACACCGTCACCGGGGCGAAGTTCCGGCAGGTCCTCGACACGGGCTCACCCCGCGACGCCGACGACCAACGCCCCGGATCAGAGCGCCGGGTCGAAGCGTTCGACCGGATGCTCACCCAGGTGCTGGAAGCCGGACTGCCGTCCGACAAGGGCATCCGGCCGCAGCTGTCAGTGATCGTCGACACCAGCGGGCCGTCGGCTCGGTTGGCCGGGTTCGGGTCAATCGGCCCGAAGCTGCTCGACTACCTGACCTGCCTGTCCGACCTGACCCCGATCGTCACCACCGCCGGCGACCTGCCCCAGGCGAAGGTCCTGAACGTGGGCCGCACCCGACGTCACGCCAACCGGCAACAACGCCGCGCCATCATCGCCCGGCAGGGCGGCGAGTGTGCCGCACCCGGTTGCCGCAACACTTATCTGGAGATCCACCACGCCATCTGGTGGTCCCGCGGCGGCCACACCGACCTCGACCAGATGATCGGCCTGTGCGTCCGCTGCCATCACCTCGTCCATCGCGAACTGTTGAACATCGAACCCGACGGACACGGCCGGTTCGACTTCACCAAGAAGAACGGGAGACCGCTCGAACGCGCCAGTCGACCGCGGACGACCTACCTCCCTCGAGAAGCAACCCGACGGAATGGCCAACGGGTCCTGCTACGAACGTGAGTCGAGATGCGGCGACGACTTCAACGCACCTCGATGCCACAGCACCCCAATCACCACAGCAGCCACGATGGAGCCGAGCGATCCCATGGTGAGGTCTCCGAGCGTGTCCGTGTAGGCCGTGTCGCGCTCGGGTGACGTGCGGATGAACGCGACGTACTCGGCGAGCTCCCACCCCAGGGCGGCCGTGATCCCGAACGCCAGCGCGCGTTCCAGCACCGCCTTTGGTCGTGTTGCCGCCGGCAAGGTCAGCACCAGCACGCCGGCCGTCAGCAGGCTCCAGTTCGCGAAGTGCATCCAGTCGTCGAACGCGTCGAGGGTGTCGAACAGGTTGAGCCGATTGCCGAGGGTGTCGGTGAACCAGGGGAGCGTCACGAGCGCGTCGCCCAGCCAGGGGAAGGGCCGCCCACGCCACCGGAACCACCACACGGCCGGCACCACAAGGGCGCCGAGCGGGTAGGCGACCGCACGGAGTCCGGCAGCCTTGCCACGGACGTTGCCGAGGTCCGGATACGCGACCGCGATCACCAGCAGGACGACCAGTCCAACCTTCGCCACGACGCCGACGATCATGGCAGTTCGGGTCAGAGCGGGCTGCGACACCGCGTTCGTGACGGTCACGCCGAGTAGGTTAGTGTTTCTCCGTTCCGGGCGATTGGCGCAGTGGTAGCGCGCTTCGTTCACACCGAAGAGGTCACTGGTTCGAACCCAGTATCGCCCACCAGCATCACCGCAGGTCAGAGCCAGCAATAGGCAAGTGGATCGAGCCGACGGAACAAACGGGGAACAACGTGGCGGGCGGCCCTCATCCGCGACGACAAGCTGGAGCTCCCCGGCCGGGCTGCTGGCTTTGCGTCACGTCCAATCAAGTTCACGGGATCCAATGGCATTCGCGGTTTGCATGTGGAATCCTCGGAGCGACTCGGCCGCAGGTCTGAGCGGAAACGTCAGGGGTGGAGATGAGGCGGTCGATCCCGCGCTCGCGCCGACGGATCAGCGTGTGTGGGGTAATCCTGATGACGCTGGGCGCGCTGGGCGCGCTGCCGGCGACGGCCGCACCTGACGAACCGACTCCTGCGGTTCCCACAACCGATCGCGCACAGATCGAGCCAAGCGACGCCGCGTCGACCGGGCCAGAGAACACCGACGATCACCCCGTCGGCGAGTCCGCGGACCAACCGACGGATGAGAAGACATCGGAGAAGTCCGCGGACGACCCGGCCGAGAAAGCGGAGGAAAGTCGCTTTGCCGCTGCCGCGGCCCAAGGCTGTGGGTATGCAGACACGTCCGACAACAACGGCTTGTTCGCCGGGTCGATCTGCTGGTTCGACTTCGCTGGCTTCAATGAAGAGCAGGCCCGGACCGAGGCCGGACAGGCCCTGGAGATCACCCTTGACGGCGGCTACACGGCGCGTTTCGACGTGAAGGTCACCGACGTTCCCGAGACAAGCCCCATGCCTCTCGCCGCGCGAACGACTCCGTTGGAGACGCGGTTCGCCTTCGGTACGGACGCGTACCGAGGCATTCCAGGCATGCCTGCGCTCTACAGCCAGCCAGCAGCGGGCGCCGTCAAAGCTGCGAAGCTGAGCTTCGAGGACATCGAGGTCGTCGACACGGTCGGCAATCCAGTGACCGGGTACTCGTTCGTGGCTGCTGATGCTGAAGACAACGTCTCGGGCGAATCATTCGCCTGGACCTCGGACCAGCCGTTGAGTGAGATCGAGCGACTGGCGCCAAACGGCAATTGGGGCTGCAAGACTCCGACCGGGCTCGGAACGACCGAGGTTCACTGCGACGGAACCGGTGCAGGCGGTACAACCATCGAGGGCGGCAAGTCCACCGCCCTGCTGGTCGCCGCCGACACACCCACCAGGTTTGCTGCCCAGTGGCAGACCTTCGCGCAGTCGGGTATCGCCATAGGGATTCAGACCGCGGCCGTGGCGGTGACGAAGCAAGTCGACAGCCGCGTCAGCCCCGATGACGCATTCGACGTGTCACTCACGTCCCCGGGCGGGGCCACCCTGGCCAGCGTCTCGACCGGCTCAGGGACCACGGCAACAACCGGCCTCGTCACCGTTCTTCCTCAGACGAACGGCGCTCCGTACACCATCTCGGAGGCGATGGCGTCTGGCTCTCCCACGCCGCTGACGAACTACACCGCCGAGTGGAGCTGTGAGAACGACAACACCTCGAGCTCAACCCCGCTTCCGAGTGGCAACGGCTCCTCGAAGATGGTGGCGCCGCGCATTGGCGACACCATCCGGTGCACCATCACCAACACCGCGAGGCCGGACAACGGCGACGGTGACGGCGACGGCAACGGTGACGGTGACGGCGACGATGACGGTGACGGCGACGATTCGGACGGCTCGGACGGCTCCGCCGATCACGGCTTGCCGGGCCTGCCCGATACCGGCGCAGGGCAGGGCATGCTGGCCGCCCTCGCCGGACTGATGCTGATCGCGACGGGCGCGACGATCGCCCGTCGCAACCGGCCCGAGCCGGTCGGCCGACACAAGCTGGTGTAAAGCCCGAGTCTGACGGTGGCCGACACCACCATGACCACGATGTTTGATGGCATCGTCCTGGGCGACCATCGGCCAGTTCTTCTTCCTGATCGGGATCGTCGTGAAGGGAGCATGACCGCAGGTCAGGACCGGATCCTCATCCAGAGATCCGGTCCGGTGTCATGCCCGTGCCAGGTATCCCTGCGGTCAGGGAATGCCGGTTACCGGGCCGTGTGCACCATCGGACTGCGCCATGTCGTCATCAGTAACCGCCCGTGCCCGGTTCATCGACGACGCCCCCGCCTCCTCCGACGTCAAGGCCGAAAAGCGCTCCCAGGAGGACGAGCACGACGATGGCGATGAGCAGAATGACGATCACGCGTGTGGCGTTCATCTACCCATTCTCGGTCAGCAAGGACCCACCACGGGACAACACCTCGTCAGATACCGTTGGAGCCATGCTTCGGACTCCCCGTACATCGATCCCTGTCCCCGTGCTCGGACTGCTCGCCGCGATCCTCGCTTTCAGCCTCACGGCATGTGGAGGCGACGACCCGACCTTCGAGGACTCGAAGGGTGCGTCCTCGGCTCCGTCGGAGCTTCCGGAGGCGACGGCTTCCAACGCGGCGAAGAGCTGCCAGGCCATCGTCGGGTCCGGCGCTGTCGAGGACGTCCAGGCCATCTGGGACAAGTACAAGACCAACCAGACGCCGTTCACGGACGCCGACGCGAAGAAGATGCACGACGCTCTCGATCGGCTCGCCAAGGCCGGCGACAACGCCGCGCCGAAGATCCGTGAGGACGTGGTTCAGCTCGTCGCCGACGTCGGCTCGCAGATCGACGCGCGTATCAAGATCGAGGGTCTGGGCAAGGTTGCGTCCCCCGAGACGATCCAGCGGGAGCTCGACGCGCTCTGCCGGTGAGGTCGTCGGTCGTCAGCTGCGCTCGCCGAGCGCGATGATGTTTCCTTCGCTGTCGTTGAACCACGCCGTCTTCGTGCCGCCGAGCTCGATGACCCCGTCGACCGTCTTGATGCCGGGCAGGTCGTACTCGTTGAACGTGACGCCCTTGGCCTTGAGGTCGGCCATGTCGCGGTCGAAGTCGTCGGAGTCGATGCCCAGCGCGGTGTTCTGCGCCGTGCCGGCGAACTGAGTCTCGTAGACCAGAACCCTGGTGCCGCCGATGTCGAACATCGCGGCATCGCCTTCTTCGAAACCGTCATCGACCGGGTCGATGCCGAACGTGTCGCGCCAAAAGGACGTGGCGCGGGCGAGGTCAGAGGCCGGGAGGACGGCAAAGCATGATGCATTCTCGAACATGAGATCACCTGCCTTTCGAGCGTGAAGATACTCCTCTGACGAACCGGCCGCAGTAACGTCTGGGGCGTCGACGGGACTCCACCATGAGCGATGAATCGAAGCCGGGCTACACGCTGCAGCTGAGTGAGCCGGAACGCATGCGCTATCGGCTGATGGCCGAGCGCGCCCGCGAGAACGAGGCCGACCTGTGGGAGTACTCCGGCATCGTGCCGGGCGCCCGGGTGGCTGACGTGGGTTGCGGCCCCGGTGCGGTGCTCACCGAGATCGCCAGAGTCGTTGGCCCAGAGGGCACCGTGGTGGGTGTCGAACCGGGTCAGCCGGCTCGCGAGGCGGCCCGAGAGGAGCTGGACGCGCACGGTCAGGAGTACGTCGAAGTGCTCGAGGGCGACGGCGAGGCGACCGGGCTCGAACCGGGTGCCTGGGACTGCGTGATGATGCGCCACGTCCTCACCCACACCGGTGCGGCAGCCGAGCAGATCGTCGCGCACCTGGCCACACTGCTCGCCCCCGGTGGCCATCTCTACCTCGTTGACGTCGACCTGGACGCGTCGCGCTCGTCTCCGGCGGACCCGGAGATCAGTGAGCAGTTCGACCGCTACGCGCAGTTCCACCGCTCACTCGGCAACGACGCTCGGATGGGCCCGCGCTTGGGGACCATGCTGCGCGCGGCTGGGCTCGAGCTCGCCGAGCACCAGGGCGAGTTCCAGCGCATTCCAGCCCTGCTCCTGGCAGCCGGAGGACCGTTGGTGTCGGCCCAGGACGCGATGATCGCGGCCGGCATCCTGGCGGCGGATGAGATCGACGCCTGGGAGGCAGCGCGGCAGAGGTTCGCCGCCCTGCCCGATGCCGAGCTCTGGTTTGCCAGCTTCATTGCCATCGGTCGCAAGCCCGGCGCAACGCACTAGCTCCAGACACGTCCCTTTTCCCATACTCTCTCGTTGTCACTCCCGGGACGAGAGGTGAGTTCATGGATGTCGAGTCAGGCATCAGCCGTCGAGGTCTGATTAGTGGCGTCGCCGCAGGCGGCGTCGCCTTCGCGTTCGGCGGCCTTCGGCAGCCCGCGACCGCGTCCAGCACGTCGGGAACGCTTCCCACCAGCGTGGACGTCGTCGTGGTCGGCGCCGGCATCTCTGGCTTGATGGCGGCCCGCAACCTGGTCAAGGCCGGCAAGGACGTACTCGTCGTCGAGGCGAACGATCGCGTCGGGGGTCGGGTGCTCAACCACACGCTGACCAGCGGTTCGGTCATCGAGTCCGGTGGAGCATTCGTCGGACCGACCCAGAACCACATCCTCGCTCTGTCTCAGGAGCTCGGCGTGCCGACCTTCAAGGAGTACGTCGCGGGCAAGAACGTCTATGCCGCCAAGGGCCTGAAGCTCAAGTACTCCGGCACGGTGCCGCCGGACCCGCTGATCCTCGCCGATGCCGCGATCCTCCAGCTGAGGATCGACGAGATGTCGAAGCAGGTGCCCGTCGACGCCCCGTGGACGGCCAAGAAGGCCGCGCAGTGGGACGCGATCACCGTCGACCAGTGGATCAGGAGGAACACGCTCATTCCCCGGGTGCGTGAAGTTCTCCTGGCCTACCTCCAGCCGTCCTTCGGCACGGACGGCAAGAACATGTCGATGCTGTTCTTCCTCTGGTACATCGCCACGGCCGGCGACGAGACGCACGTCGGCACCTTCGAACGCTCATCCGGCACGGCCAATGGCGCGCAGGACTCCCGCTTCGTCGGCGGCTCGGGGCTCATTCCGCTCCGCATGGCCGACCACCTGGCCGATCGGGTCGCGCTCAACGCCCCGGTGCGCCGCATCGCGCAGACGAGCTCCGGCGTCTCGGTCTCGACCGACCGAGGCACCGTGCAGGCCAAGCAGGTCATCGTCGCGGTGCCGCCGCCCCTCGCCTTGGGCATCAAGTTCTCACCGCTGCTCCCGGCACGTCGGCGGCAGCTCTTGCAGCACCTGCACATGGGTCAGCTGATGAAGTGCGACGCCGTCTACGAGACGCCGTTCTGGCGCGCCAAGGGCCTGTCCGGATCCGGCGTCGCAACGTACGGCGCAGTTCGTGCCATGTTCGACAACTCCCCGAACGACGCCGCCGTTGGTGTGCTTCTCGGTTTCGTGGGGGGATCGACCTTTGCGACGTACGGCGCAAAGACGCTCGCCGAGCGCAGAGCGGCCGTGCTCGAAGGCTTCGCCCTCTTCGTCGGCAAGGAGGCGCTCACCCCCATCGAGTATGTCGAGCAGGACTGGACCAAGGAGCCGTGGACGATGGGCAGCCCCATCGCCTCACCCACTCCGGGCGCGATCAGGTTGTTCGGCTCGACCATCCGCGAGCCGGTCGGTCGCATCCACTGGGCCGGCACCGAGACGTCGACGTACTGGTCCGGCTTCATGGACGGGGCCGTGCGCGCCGGGGAACGCGCCGCGACGGAGGTCGGGGCACTCCTCTGATCTGCCGTAAGGTGGGCGTAATCAGAACGCGCCATTCGTAGGGCGCGTCGTCGAGAACGAGGTGTGTCGTGTCCCAGATCTCCGTCGTGGTCCAGTCCGAGGATCGATCGGTCGACACAGGAACCAAGGCTTGGCAGCTGTTCTCCGACGAGCCTGACGTCATCGCCGCCCGAATCGGTGGCGAGCTCCGCGACCTCGCGACCGAGCTGAGCGAGGGCGACACCGTCGAGCCGGTCGCGATCGACTCACCCGACGGCCTCGACATCCTGCGGCACTCGACCGCGCACGTCATGGCCCAGGCTGTGCAGGACCTGTTCCCGGAGGCGAAGCTCGGCATCGGGCCGCCGATCACCGACGGCTTCTACTACGACTTCGACGTCCCGGAGCCGTTCACCCCGGCCGACCTGGAGGCCATCGAGACGCGGATGCGCAAGCTCGTCAAGGAGGGGCAGAAGTTCGACCGCCGCGAGATCTCCGACGACGACGCACGCGCCGAGCTGTCCGACGAGCCGTACAAGCTCGAGCTCATCGGCCTCAAGTCCGCCGCAGGTGACGCCGCCGAGGGTGCGAGCGTCGAGGTGGGCGAGGGCGGCCTGTCGATCTACGACAACCTCAAGCGCGACGGGTCCCTGGCCTGGAAGGACCTCTGCCGCGGCCCGCACCTCCCCACCACCAAGCGCATCCCGACCTTCCGGCTCATGCGCAGCGCGGCGGCCTACTGGCGCGGTGATGAGAAGAACAAGCAGCTCCAGCGCATCTACGGCACCGCCTGGCCGTCGAAGGAGGGCCTCGAGGAGTACCTGCACCGGATCGAGGAGGCGCAACGGCGTGATCATCGCCGGCTCGGCCAGGAGCTCGACCTGTTCAGCTTCCCGGACGAGCTCGGCTCCGGCCTTGCGGTCTTCCATCCCAAGGGCGGGGTCATCAAGCGCGAGATGGAGGACTACGTCCGCCGCCGGCACATCGAGGAGGGCTTCGACTATGTCGGCACCCCGCACATCTCGAAGGAGGGCCTGTTCCACCTGTCCGGGCACCTGCCGTACTACGCCGACGGCATGTTCCCGCCGATGGACTTCGAGAACAGCAAGTACTACCTCAAGGCCATGAACTGCCCGATGCACAACCTGATCTTCCGCTCGCGCCAGCGGTCGTACCGCGAGCTGCCGCTGCGGCTCTTCGAGTTCGGCAGCGTCTACCGGTACGAGAAGTCCGGCGTGATCCACGGGCTCACCCGCGTGCGGGGGATGACCCAGGACGACTCACACTCCTACGTCACGCCCGAGCAGGCACCCGACGAGATCAAGCACCTGCTGAACTTCTGCCTGAGCCTGTTCCGCGACTTCGGGATCGACGACTTCTACCTCGAGCTGTCCACCCGCGACGATTCCAAGCCGGACAAGTTCGTCGGCTCGGAGGAGGAGTGGGCCACCGCCACCAAGGTGCTCGGCGACGTGGCCGAGGAGTCGGGGCTCGAGCTGGTGCCCGATCCTGGCGGTGCCGCGTACTACGGGCCGAAGATCTCGGTGCAGGCCCGCGACGCCATCGGGCGCACCTGGCAGATGTCGACCATCCAGTACGACTTCAACCAGCCCAAGGGCTTCCAGCTCGAGTACGTCGCCGCTGACGGCTCCCGGCAGCAGCCGGTGATGATCCACTCGGCGAAGTTCGGCTCGATCGAGCGTTTCCTCGGTTTGCTCGTCGAGCACTACGCCGGTGCGTTCCCACCGTGGCTGGCCCCGGTGCAGGTCGTCGGCATCCCGGTGGCCGAGCGGCACGCCGACTACCTCGACGATGTCGCGACGCGGCTCAAGGCCCGCGGGATCCGCGTCGAGGTCGATCATTCCGACGAGCGCATGCAGAAGAAGATCCGCAACGCGCAGACCCAGAAGGTGCCGTTCATGGTCATCGTCGGCGACCAGGACGTCGAGGCCGGTGCGGTGTCGTTCCGCTACCGCAGCGGCGATCAGGACAACGGCGTTCCCGTCGACGACGCCATCGACCGCATCGTCGAGGCGATCGAGAATCGCGTGCAGGTCTGACTCCACGGCTCGCAGCCATTGACAACCCGTCGAAACCGGGTGAGGTTGGCCCAAGGGTTTTCGAGGGGATTCCCTTTCTGAATATCGGGGGCAACCATGCGTCGTGTGTCGATGTCAATTCTGGCCGTGCTGGCGCTGGTCGCCGGTCTTCTGAGCACGAGCGCATCGTTCGCCGCGCCACCTGACGACCATCTCGATGTCTACGTCGGTGACCTGGCGATGAGCCAGATCAGCGAAATCATCGACCTGGGCGTCGACCGCCACGATCTCCGCCTCAGCCAGATCAAGGGTGAGAAGGGCAAGAAGGCGCAGGTCCGCGTCGAAGCGATCTTGAGTGCGGGCCAGGCCGCGAAGCTCGCCAAGCAGGGCGTGCAGATGCACGCCAAGAAGGTTGCGGGGAAGAGCGCCTCCCAGCGTTCGAACCAGCTGGCGGCCGACGGGTACGAGGTCTTCAAGAAGTACTCGGGCGCGGACGGGATCAAGGCGGAGTTCGAGCAGGCTGCCGCCGACAACCCGAAGATCACGAAGGCCGTCAAGATCGGCAAGACGGTCAACGGCCAGGACATCATCGCCCTGAAGATCAGCAAGGACGCCCGCAAGGACAAGGACGGCAAGAAGCCATCGGTGCTGTACATCGGTGCCCAGCACGCTCGCGAATGGATCACGCCGGAGATGAACCGTCGGCTGATGCACTACCTGATCGACAACTACGCCAGCGACCCGAAGATCAAGCGTCTGGTCGACAAGAACGAGCTGTGGATCGTCCCGGTGTCGAACCCGGACGGCTACGACTTCACCTTCGAGCCCGACCAGCGGCTGTGGCGCAAGAACCTGCGCGACAACAACAACGACGGCGTGATCGAGCCCGGTGACGGTGTCGACCTGAACCGCAACTTCAAGACCAAGTGGGGTTACGACAACGAGGGCTCGTCGCCGAACACCGGCAGCGAGACGTACCGCGGGCCGTCGGCGTCGTCCGAGCCGGAGACCAAGGCCATGGACGCCTTCGCCAAGCGGGTCGGCTTCGAGTTCCTCGTCAACTATCACTCCGCCGCCGAGCTGCTGCTCTATGGCACCGGTTGGCAGGTCTCGACGCCGACTCCCGACGACAACATCTACGAGGCGATGGCCGGCGACGACGCCGACCCGGCCGTGCCCGGGTACGACCCCGACATCTCCGCTGAGCTCTACACCACGAACGGCGACACTGATACGCACCTCACCAAGAAGTACGGCACGCTCGGCTTCACGCCCGAGATGTCCACCTGCGAGTCCGCATCGGACTCGGTGCCCGGCGACGAGTGGAACGCCGAGGACTGCGAGAGCGGCTTCAACTTCCCGGACGACGAGGGGCTCATTCAGACGGAGTTCGAGAAGAACATCCCGTTCGCCCTGTCCGTCGCCGAGTCCGCGGGTGACCCCGACGACCCGAAGTCAGTCGTCGATCGCACGGCTCCGAACTTCCAGGTCGACTCCTTCGACGTGTCATACGGCGACCCGCAGACTGTGGCCGTCGTGGCCAAGCGGGCCATCAAGGACCGGCGGCTGAAGTACCGCATCAACGGCGGCTCGACCCACACCACGAAGGTCTCGGAGTGGGACGGCGGCGAACGCTACGGCGACGAGAACAACGACTACTACGCCGAGTTCCGCGGCAAGGTGAAGGGAGCCAAGCCGGGGGACAAGGTCGAGGTGAGGTTCACCGGCGTCAACAAGGGCCCGGTCTCCAGCGAGCCGTTCACGTACACGCTTGTCTCCGACAGTGGCGACGACGTGCTGGTGCTGGCTGATGAGGACTACACCGGCGTGAACCCGGACTACCCGGCCGGAACCAACGCGCCGAAGTATGCCGCGGAGTATGAGAAAGCGCTCAACGACGCCGGTTACTCCACGGACGTCTGGGACATCGACGAGCGCGGTGTGCCGCACGACCTTGGCGTCCTCGGTCACTACAAGGCGGTCGTCTGGTATCTCGGCGACAACCGGCTCACCCAAGATCCGGAGGACGAGACGATCTCGACGCCGTTCGGCGAGCTACCCGATATCGCGGTGGCCGAGAAGGAGCAGTACACGACGATGGCCGTGCGCGACTACCTCAACAGCGGCGGCAAGCTCGTCCACGCCGGCGAGACGGCTCAGTATTCCGGTCTGCCAGGCATCGGCGACTCCGTCGGTGGCCTGTTCTACGGGCTCAACGGTGACCCGTCAGCGGAGTGCGTCGTCGACACCGTGCCGGGCTTCTTCGAGGACTGCCTGATCATGGCCGACGACTTCCGCCAGTACTACCTCGGCGGATTCTCCCGAACCGACAACGCGGATCCGGAGAGCGTGACCGGGATCGCGGACCCGATCGACGGGTACGAGGGCACGTTCGGCGGACCAGTGGTCGATGGTGACAACCCGCTCGACGAGGCCGGTGTGTTCCAGCCGACCAGCGAGGTGCTCCCGGCCGGCGAGTTCCCACAGTTCGCCAGCAAGGGCGCGGCCGAGTACACGACGAGCGGGGAGAACCCGTACGCCCCGGTGGAAGGCAGCCGGTACGCCGGAGCGGTGCACCAGGACTCGTCGTACATGCGGCTGTCCAAGACCATCGACCTGACCGGCGCGTCCGCAGGGGAACTGGCGTTCAAGCTCTCGACCAGTACCGAGGGCGGCTACGACCACGTCATCGTGGAGGCGCACACGGTCGGCCAGGACGACTGGACGACGTTGCCGGAGAGCGGCGGCAAGACCACCACCGACCCGCCGGCGGAGTGCGAGCCGGATGGCTTCCTGCTCCAGCTGCACCCGTTCCTCGAGCACTACCTCGGTGGTGCGGGATGCGCCAGTCCCGGTACCACCGGTGAGTGGAACTCGTTCACCGGCTCGACCGGCGGCTGGGAGGACGTGGCGTTCGACCTCAATCCCTACGCCGGCAAGCAGGTGGAGGTGTCCATCACCTACATGACCGACCCGGGCACGGGTGGCATCGGTGCGTTCGTTGACGACACCAAGGTCACCATCGACGGCAATGCGACGTCCGACGGGTTCGAGAGCGACCCGAGCAGCTGGACGGTCGGCGGCCCACCGGAGGGCAGCCCGCCGAACCAGGGCAACTGGAAGATCGGGGAGAAGCTGATCAACGCGTTCGGCGGCGTCTCGACCAAGGACTCCCTGCTGCTGGGCTTCGGGCTCGAGCAGCTGTCCGACGACGCAGCCCGGCAGGACCTGGTCGACCGGGCACTGTCCGGCCTGATCAAGTAGTCCGAACCCACCTGGCGTGGCCAGAACCCGCCACGCCCGGTGGGAGTCCGGCGCCCTAGAGTTTCCCGGGTGGATGAGCAACCGTCCGGTGGAGAGCCGGCGACGCAGCACGGCGTGGGGGAGCCCGACGCATTCGAGCGTCTCTGGACGCCGCATCGCATCGTCTACATCAAGGGTGAGAACAAGCCCGAGTCCGAGGACGAGGCCGACTGCCCGTTCTGCCGCATCCCGCTCATGGACGACGCCGACGGCCTGATCGTCCGCCGCGGCGAGGTTGCGTACGCGGTGCTGAACCTGTACCCGTACAACGCCGGTCACCTGCTCATCTGCCCGTTCCGGCACGTGGCGGACTACACCGACCTCACCGACGACGAGACGGCCGAGGTCGCGCTGCTCACGAAGCAGGCGATGACCGCGATGCGCTCGGTCACGAATCCGCACGGCTTCAACCTCGGCATCAACCAGGGCAACATCGCCGGCGCGGGCATCGCCGCCCACCTGCACCAGCACGTCGTCCCGCGCTGGGGTGGCGACGCGAACTTCCTGCCCGTCATCGGGCGCACCAAGACCATGCCGCAACTGCTGAGCGAGACGCGTGACATGCTCGCGGCGGCGTGGGACGACCTGACCCGTGCTGAATTGAGTGGGGGGGAGTAGACCGTGCTCGAACGATTTCGTCAGTTCTGGACCAACGTGTGGGCGCCGTTGGCCGACCTGCTGCTGCGGCTTGGGGTGAAGCCCGACCACGTGACGATCGTCAGCACCATCGGCGTGAGTGCCGGAGCGCTGTGGTTCTTCCCGCGTGGGCAGTTCTTCGTGGGCGTCCTGGTCGTCACCGCGTTCGTGTTCGGCGACATCATGGACGGCTACATGGCCCGCAAGTCCGGGCAGTCGTCGGCCTGGGGCGCCTTCCTCGACTCGACGCTCGACCGCTTCGGCGACGCGGCGATCTTCGGCGGCCTCGTGCTCTATTACGCGCAGTCCGACGCGAAGGCCGACCTCGGCAGCCCGAGCCTGTACCTGGCCTTGAGCTTGGCCTGCCTGGTGCTCGGCAACATCACGTCGTACGCCCGGGCGCGCGCCGAGAGCCTCGGCATGAAGGCGAAGGGCGGCATCGCCGAGCGGGCCGACCGCCTCGTCGCGATCCTCGTGATGACCGGCTTCAACGGCCTGTTCGGCCTGCCGGTCCTCACCGAGATCACGCTGTGGGTGCTTACCGCCGCGAGCGCCGTGACGATCGTCCAGCGCATGCTGATGGTGCACGGACAGGCGACACGAAAACCGCTTCCACCGAATTGAGTCGGGTCGCGAAGTCTCTGGGCTCGGGTCGTTCGGACCAGCGATCGACGACCACGGATCAGTCGTGACAACCGAGAACGCTCAGTCTGTAGGCTTCCTTCGAAGCAGGGTTGTTTCCGAGGCAACCAATGGCGTTGCGCGCATGCCGACGTACCGGACCAAGTCCCATTGCCGCAATCGGCCAGATGGCAGCTCGTACTGGGGTCGGTCACTGTCATCGAGCAGGATGGTCTGAACGGTTATTGCATCGAACGCGAGGCGCATGCTGTCTGCACGGGTCCATTCAGGGCGATCGGTGTGGTCGACTATGACGAGATTCGGGCTGAACGTCTCAAGGAGTCGTTCAAGGTGGTCGAGTGGGCTCCCTTTCACGACGGTTGCATTGCTGACTTGCGCATCCCGGATCTTCTCCTCGACCAGTTGTCCCCATGTGGGGTCGTCTTCGACCGTGACCACGGCTCGTGAGCGTCTCGCGAGCCAAACGGTCGACGCTCCCGAACCGAGTTCAAGCACCAACGAGTCCTGCCCCAACTGGGCGTCGAGTGCCTCAACGGCTGATGGTGTGATCCATGGAACGTCGGCTTGGGTGCGCGTCGAGATTCGTCGGCCCACTGCGTGTGCCGCACATCGCAGGCCGATGTACTCGCCGCGCAAGGTGTGCAGGCGCGACTTTCGTGCATCCTGCCCGGCGACGATGTACTTAAGTTGCACGGCGACACACTACGTGAGTGCGCCTTCGTCATCAGTCTTCCCCATGTCGGGCAGTGGGTACCGGACACCAAATTCAGCATCGGCCTGGCTTCGGTCCTCGAGAGCATCGGGGTCCGGCCGCAATTCTCGAAGCCAGGCCGCATGGGCAAGGATTCCGAGCCCAAGCCAGATGAATGGGTCCGACATCGCTGGGCCGGCGAAAGACTTGCACACGAACATGGCGACGATGGCCCAGATCGTCGGGCGGAACTGAGGTGATCGCCGCCACGCGTGCCGCGCGAGGGTGATGAGTGCTGCAAGGAATGCCATGGTTCCGATCAAACCGACGCAACTGAGCAGCATCGGCCAGAAGGACGAAGGTCGATTGCTTCCGAGGCCGACGCCGAGGTAGTAGGACCTCTCGAGCAGCCCGAGTGAGAACTCATCGGCAGCTGCCCTTGCATTGAATGATCCGGATCCCATCTTCGCCTCGATGATCGTTGCTGTCGCGCCGTAGAAGCGGGGGATTGCCACAGTCAAAATGATCATCCCGACGATGCCGGCGAGGAACTGCGCAGGGGCAATGGTTACGCCTGATATCCACGTGATCAGGCTGTAGCCGGCGACGATGACGACTATGGCTATCGACGCAACAACGGCTGTTCCAGATGTCGAAACCGCCGCGTTCAGGATCGCCATGAGTGCGATTGCTCCACACAATGCGCGTCGCGCCCCGCCCGTTTCCGCAGCGAAACGAATGAAGAACACGGCAGCAACCACTGAGGCTGTTCCCAGATCGGATGGCTCGACGAATACGCCACGAAACCGATCTACGCCTCCAGCTGTTGATTCGATGAATGTCCGGTTGGTGTTGTCAAAGAAGCCCTCAGGGAAAGGAATTCCGATGCGGGCAGAGAGTCTCCATGACGAGAGAAGGGTGATGATCCCGAGCGGTATGCCAATCACGTGCGCAGGAAGACGTCTCCTCGAGGCGACAAAGAGAGTGACCGACAGTCCGAGGGCTAGGTAGATGAGCTGCGCGAGGTTGGAGATGTTGTATGCAAGTTGCGAAGGCCGAGCGACCTGCTCATCGATTCCACCACGCGGCAGGAGTACTTCCATTCCATGGAAGAGCGCGGGACCGATCGCCGTCATCACCGTAGTCCAGACGACGAACACGACCAACGACGTTGACCCTGGCTTGTGAGATTCAGCGCCTGTACTCGACCGAGGCAACGTCGCGATCCAGAGGCCCGAAGCCACGATCGCGCCTGTGTAGAACACGGGGATCTGCTGTCCACCGACAACGAATGACACTCCGGCCGGAAAGCCTGCACACATGGCGAGGATCTCAGCCCCGCTGCGCCTCGCGATCTTCATGAGGACAGCCGCTAGTGCGACGAAGACAGCGAGAGTCACGGCTGCCGGACCGCACAGTCACGTTCATGCGCTTCGATGGGATCGAACGTGCGGCACACGAGCATCGCGTCAGGGTAACTCCTAAGGCAATGATGTTTGCTCGTACGACGCCCAAGCCCGGTCGAAGCAGCTCCGGTCACCGTTCGCGGCCGATCAGATTCCGCATCCGTTGCACCATCTGGGTCGCTGCGCGGCGAGCGGACGGAAATGACCATGCGTTGAGGATCCAGATGATGCAGAAGACTGGCAACTCGATCAGAAGTGACCGGGATTGAGTCGCGGCAAGGCTTGTGACGACCAAAGCAGGAATCAATCGGATAACCGTCCGCGATGCAGACGGCAGCAGTTCGAGCGCCACCAAGGCGACAAGCGCGCCGACGATTGCTCCGGTCGAGAACGCCAGTCCGAGCCCGAGTTCGCCATACGCGCTGACCAGAGGGGCAAGCCCACCAATGGCGACTGTTGCAAAGATGACCATGATGGCGAGCGACGTCCTGTTTCGAAGTTGGGCATTCAACACACGCACGAGGTAGTAGACCAGCATCTGTGCCCATAACCCCAACCCCAATCCAACGAGGATTCGGGCAGTCACATCGACTGAGGTACCACCAAACGCCCCGCGTCCAAGCAAGAGGGAAACGATCGGCGAGCTGAAGCAGACCAGGGTCGCCGCCATGCCGATGGCCAGAATCAAGAATGGCTCGGTAGCTTGGATGAGCAAGGGCTTCGACTCTTGACGCGAGACCCGCGAGAATGTCGAAAGGCTTGCCAGGCCCATGGGAACGGCGAGGGCGATCATCCCGGTCTCCGCGATGACTCGCGCGTAGTCGACGGCAGCAATCGCTTGCGCGTTAATGCTCGCTGCCGCGTACTTCTCGGCAACGACTTGCGCCTGCGCGAGTATCGGAAGGGCGATGAGGATTCTGAACCTCCTCAGGAAGACTCCGAGCATCTGGATAGTCGTCCGATGTGAGGTGGTGGGCTCGTCCGGCGCGACCGTTAAGTATCCGCGCCTCTGGCAATAGATAGTCCCGAACAGGGACATGGCAACGTAGGCCGCACTGAATCCCCAGCCGATGAGTGACGGACGATCAAACGCCGCGGCAGCGGCCACCCCCAGAATCATGCCGACGCTCTGAACGGAAGATCTCACGGTGCTCAGCGCGAAGTTCCCATGAGCCATGTCCAAGTAGCACAAGAGGTTCGCATGCAGATAGGCCGGGGCACCGAGTGACATGGCGATGGCCATCGCGAGCGCGGTATCCCTCAACGACTGAGTGACGTCAGGAGCGATCAGGCGGAGGAAGACGTCACCCCAAACGAAGACTGCGACGATAAGCGCCAGGCCAACGACCACAAAAGCCCGTTGCAATCCCTTGTGAAGGCTCCGCGCTGTCACTGGATCGTCTCGCAAAAGTCGACTCTCCAGGGGCAGGTAACTTCCACTCAACGCGTCAGTCGTGACGAGGTTTAGCGGCGAGAAGATTGTCGTCTGGGCGAGCCGACTCGCTGCCGCAACTTCAGAGGTGCCGAACCAGAATGCGAGCAGACTTTCGCGTACGAGGCCGAGGACCTTACCGATCAAGCCGCCTGCGGAGAGGCTGACAACGCCACGAACCAGGCTCATCGATTTTCTGCTTCCGGCACGTGTCGATCTGGACCTGTGAGTTCGAAGGCGAGTCTGCTCCAGGCATCGGCCTCGGACTCATGATTGAACCTTTCCTCCACAACAAGGCGGGCGGCTGGGCCGGTGGATGGACTTGATGTCGCCCGCTCGATTGCTTCGGCAATTGCCTCGGCGCTCGGCTCGTTGGCGAGAAAGCCCGTTACTCCGTCTTCGATCTTGTCCGGCATCCCGCCGACCGGCGTGGCGACGACGATGCGAGAGTGCGCCATGGCTTCGAGCGTGGTCAAACTGCTGCCTTCGAAGCGTGACGGCTGCACGAACACGTGCGCATTCGCCAACGACGATTGAACCTCAACATCAGAGCTGAGGCTGCGGATATCAAAGCGGATTCGCGGCTCATCGCTCAACAGGGCCCGTACCCGCCTTTCCTCCGACCCGGTACCAAAATGGAGCCACATCAGGGGTTCTGCTTGTCGGTTGACGACAATTCGCAACGCTCGAGCTAGGAGGTCGTATCCCTTGTTCCAGGTCAGCCGTCCAACAGAGACGATGTCCGCCGCTGGAAAGGCGCTCGTGTGGGATGCCAGTTCATCTAGGTGGGGGATATTGACCGCGTTCGGGATGCAGATAACCTGCTCAGACGTGGCCCCGATGTTCTTGATCGCTGGATTGACCAGCCCTGCGTCGGTGGCAACGATTCTTGTGGCCAAACGGCCACGACGAACCAGGCGTCGAATGAGGATGCGGTTAGTGAACATCAGCCATGAGCCTCGGCTGAACTCTTCCATTCCGTGCGGGTTGAGTGCTGATGGGAGTGACGCTCGAGCGAAGGAAGGAAGGGATCCAGCGGCGCCTCCGTGCAGGAGGACGAGATCGATATCCGCACTGTCCTTGAGAATCGACACACCAAGCCGCTTTACCCAGGCGACATAGGCCAAGCCGAAGGTGAGCGGTCGAAACAGGTCCCATGTTGGCCATGGGACATCTACTCGTTCCACGGCCGTGTCTGAATCGATGGTCGAGTCCTTTGGCGCATAAAGGCGGACTCTGAAGCCATGGGCGAGAAGGCCCACAATGTTCCGTGCGGCGGCACGTTCCATGCCCCCTACCCCATCGCCAAAGGCGATCGTCCGGACGCAGACAGCGACCATCGGTCCTTGGCCACGATTGAATTCGACGGACCGGCGTTGGCTGGCTTTGTCGTCACCCATCGTTGGTGATCCCCGTCGTCAGTTCACTGATGAGTCGCCGCACCTGTGCTCCGCGGTCTGTCCAGCTGTGGACATTTGCTAGACGGATCCTGTGCTCGATGGTCTCCACGGTAGGTATCCCAAGGTGTGACCAAACTGCGGCCGCAAATCCTTTCGAGTCGTCACAGACTTCGACATGTCGCTCAATGGCTCCGACACTAGGAATCCCGGTTGAGACCACGGCCAGGCCGGCCGCGAGGTATTCATACGTTTTGAGAGGGCTGACTCCCTTTGTGTAGTCGTTCAGCGCGTACGGAATGAGTCCGACTGTTGCACCCCAGTACAGCTCGGCGAGTGACCGCAAATCGAGCATGCCGTGATATGTCGCCCCGGCTCGCTCGAGGTCACGAACTCGGTCGCTTGCATTTCGGTCAGCTTCCGAAATCGTCCCTGCGAGATCGACCTGGATACCGGCTTCCACCAATGCTGCTATCACATCGAAATCCACCTTCTGAGTGCTGAGGTTGCCTGCGAACACCGCCCGCGGTTCGCGATTTGCCGCGCTGGCTCGGTTCTCCGCGATTTCGACAGTGTCAGCAACATTGGGCCAATGCATCACAGATGAGAATCCCACTGATTCCAAGTGCGCGACGACGACCTGGCTGGTGCCGATGCACGTCACGTCACCGCTCGAAAGCGTGGCCTCAGAGTCTTGGATTAGCTTGGCGGAGATTCCTTCGACCGCCGCAAGCAGATCGACGCAGTGATAGACGACGCGGTCGGCATGCCTTTCTAGGTCGTAGGTCACCGGTGTGTAGGTCCAGAGAATCCTCTGGCCGTCAGCTGTGATCCAGTCGGCGACAGCGCGCGCCACAAGGGGTCTGTTGACCCATCGCGAAATGCCCGTGTGCTTGGGAATGACGCGCGGCGAGACTATGCGAACATTCGCTGGCACCGGACGGGCCGTGCTGGACTCGCGTCGTCCAGGCCAAAAGCGGCGTGCGATTCTCTTGAGGTCTCGCATTGAGAGTTTGGGCGTCCGCAACCCCATCGACTCGACGAATTCGACCGGGTGCTCCTTGGCGATCTCGCGCACGACATATTGCTGGTTCGTTGCAATCGGCTGATCCCAATCGGCGGTCCCGAGTACGAGGATTGCGACCATCACCCACCGCCTTGAGCTGGCGCTGGTGGCCCGTCAACCCAGCTGCGGACCCGCCCGCGAAAGTTCGCGCGCGAAAAATTTCGGGTCTTCAGCGAGAAATCAGCGCCGCGCAGGTTTATCGCTTCATGAGCCGCATCCCGGAGTGTATCTGGGCCGGTGCGCGGGTCGACGTCGATCCCGCCGCCGGTGATGGCAACACCTTCTCGGGCTCCCCCGAATGAGTTCACAAGCGCAGGCGTGCCAAGAGACATCGCCTCGATGGGCATGATGCCGAAATCTTCGATGGGGAGGAAGCAGAAGAGCAGCGCCTTCTCGTAGAGTGCAAAGAGAAGCTCGTCGCTCACCTCTCCGACGAAATGCATGGGCGTTCGCTTCTCGTCTGCAAGCTTCCGGAGCCGAGACTGGTCTGGTCCCGTTCCGGCGATGGCCACGGGCAATTGGAGTAGATCACCAACTTCGATCGCCAGGTCTAACCTTTTGTAGTCGACTAGGCGCGACGCACCGAGTATGAATTCATCTGGCAGCTGTTCATACGTGGCTCGGTCATCCGCAACAAGTTGTTCGGCCCAGTTCGAGGCGGACTGTAAGCGTTCCACGTCCACCGGCGGAAAGATCACGGTCGAGTCACAACTCCAGACATCGCGAATGCGCGCACTGACGAACTGGCTATTGGCTGCGTAATGAACCCGATCATCGACATTTGCCAAGTCGAGATGCTTTAGGCGTCTGCGACCGATTCTGGCCAGGACGCTGCGGCCTCGGTCATCGTGCTCAGGACTCCAGAGGTACCGAGCAGGTGTGTGAATGTAGGCGTACGCATCAATCCCGGATCGAGCCGCTCGGGTCGCCAAGTGGTGGGCAAAAGCGTGGGAACTCGCGACGACCCGATCGATATCTGAAAGATCGACGCTGCTCCATGCTCGTGACAAGAACGGAAGAGCAAGGGCTTTTGATCGGCGCAGCGGCGTGCGGGCGAGCCACGTTTCATCGATGGACGGTGGGAAACGGGATGGGGCGTCGTTCCAAAGACAGACAGCACGGGCGTCGGGGAAGGTCGAAAGCAATTCGGCGAAGACGTTCTCGGAGCCACCCGTGGGCGCGAGCCATTCATGCGCCAGAAGTGATTTCACGCTGAGTTCAGTAAGCGCCGTTCGGGCTGATCACAGCTCGGACGGTCTTCCAAAGGATGAGGAGGTCGCCAACCAGCGACCAGTTCTCGACGTAATAGTTGTCGAGGCGGATTGACTCCTCCCATGAAAGGTCCGAGCGGCCAGAGATTTGCCAGAGACCGGTCATTCCGGGAAGGACGTGCAGTCTCCGATGCGCTGCTGTGTCGTAGAGCTCGACCTCGGCCTGTCGCTGCGGCCGTGGGCCCACGAGGCTCATGTCGCCCTTCAGCACATTGAAAAGTTGCGGGAGTTCATCGATCGAGTAGCGACGCATGAAGCCACCGATGCGGGTGAGCCGGGGGTCGTCCTTGACCTTGAACAGTGGGGTTTCGGCACTGCCTTGTTCTGAGATCAACGCTTGTAGCTCGGCGTCTGCGCCAACTTTCATCGTGCGGAATTTGACCATGTTAAAGGCAATACCTTCGCGACCGATTCGCTCTTGGCGATAGAAGATCGGGCCGGCGCTGGTGACCCTGACAAGTACGGCGACCAGCGCAAGCAGGGGTGAAACTACTACGAGCAGTACTGCGGCCACCATGCGGTCGAACGCCAGCTTCGGCCACGCGCCGGCCTCCGCGAACTGTGGTTCTTCTAGATGGAGTAACGGGAGGCTGGCAACGGCTCGCAGGTGGATTCTGGATCCAGCGACGTCCACGACGCTAGGCGAAACAAGCAACTCGATGCCTGAGCCCTCGAGCTCCCATGTCAGCTCTTTGAGTCCGCGATGCCCGAGGTGTTCCGTGTCCGTAACTACCACCGTGGTGGCCTCAGACCGCTTCACAGCATTGAGGAGGGTGTGATTTGTACCCATGACCGGGACCGTGTATCCCCCCAGGGTGTCGGAATCCTGGTGCTCTGATTGATCAGGTACCCACACACCGGTTACGACGTACCCTGCGCCACGATGCTTCAAGAACCAGCTCATGATCTCCTGGGCGGTCTCGGTACCTCCCACTACCAGGACGCGCGATGTCGCCAATCCGGCGATGCGTTTCCGGCGCAACCACACGCGCCACACCTTGCGACCGATAAGCAGGCCTGTCAGTCCCAATGGGAAGGCAATAGCCAAATACCCGCGGGACATGTCCCACTTGAACACGAGTGAGAGTATTGCCAACCAACCGAACATGAGAACCGTCGCTCGCGTGATTCGACGATATTCTTCCGTGCCCTCGCCAAGGACGGCCACGTCACGCGTTCGGAACAGTTGCAGCACAAGCCACCACATGACGACGACGACAGCACCGAGCACGGTGTACGAAATGTTGATCGGACCGCCAGCTTCCACAGATGCGCCGCTGCCAAAGCGAGCAAGATCCGCCAAGATTGTTGTGATCGCAAGAACGGCTAGGTCGGTGACGAGAAGGCCCCTCGTGTAGACGCGCCTCCAATTGAGATCTGGATCACTACCCGTTTTGGAGTCACGTGTATCTCCCTTGGGGGAGTCACCGATCGAGTTTGCAATGGCGGATACGCGCTCGATGATGGAGGACATGAAGTCAGGTCTCCGAATCCTTTTGGCGTGCGACTCTCCGACGATACGGCAGTCCCACAGGGATCGCACCGACTTGGAGGCGACACGACGAGTCAGCAGCAAGAGTCAGAACCCGGTCCCGTTGTGGCGGACCCACCCGGAGTGGCGCAGTCGCGCGAGTAGACTGGCATCACCGATGAAAGCCAATTTGAAGGATCTTCAGTGAGTAACGACGAGACCACCATCGGCACCTCCCGCGTCAAGCGCGGCATGGCGGAGATGCTCAAGGGCGGCGTCATCATGGATGTCGTCAACGCCGAGCAAGCCAAGATCGCCGAGGAAGCCGGCGCCGTCGCGGTTATGGCGCTGGAGCGCGTCCCCGCCGACATCCGCGCTCAGGGCGGCGTGGCCCGCATGAGCGACCCTGACCTGATCGACGCCATCATCGAGGCCGTCTCGATCCCGGTCATGGCCAAGGCCCGCATCGGCCACTTCGTCGAGGCGCAGGTCCTGCAGAGCCTCGGCGTCGACTACATCGACGAGTCCGAGGTGCTCACCCCCGCCGACAACGCGAACCACATCGACAAGTGGCAGTTCACCATCCCCTTCGTCTGCGGCGCCCCCAACCTGGGCGAGGCGCTGCGCCGCATCAGCGAGGGCGCGGCCATGATCCGCACCAAGGGCGAGGCCGGCACCGGCGACGTCTCCAAGCCGTCTCCCACATGCGCACGATCCGCGCCGAGATCCGCCGCCTCCAGACCCTTGCCGACGACGAGCTGTCCGTCGCCGCCAAGGAGTTGCGGCGCCGTTCGAGCTGCTGCGCGAAGTTGCCGAGCTCGGCAAGCTGCCGGTCGTGATCTTCACCGCCGGCGGCATCGCCACCCCGGCCGACGCCGCGCTGATGATGCAGCTCGGCGCCGACGGCGTCTTCGTCGGCTCCGGCATCTTCAAGTCCGGCAACCCGCCCGCGCGCCGCCGCCATCGTCGAGGCCACCACTTCAACGACGACCCCGACGTCATCGCCAAGGTCTCGCGAGGTCTGGGCGAGGCCATGGTCGGCATCAACGTCGACGACGTCCCCGGCCGCACCGCTGGCCGAGCGCGGCTGGTAGTCGATCGCTATTCGGGCAGTTCTCCGCTCCGTCCTGATATCTTTCAGTGAACTTCGCGATTTGTGCGCACTCCGACAGTGAGTTAGGCCGTCACTCCTATGGCGCGTGACCACGAGGATCCGACCTCAGGCGAGAACCGAGGCGTTGATAGGCGCACAATGCTTCGGGCGGCGGCCTGGACTACGCCTGCCATCGTCGTTGCGACAGCCTCGCCCGCATCGGCCAATGCGTCCGGCACCATGGCGGCAGTCTCCGCGAGCGGGACGGTGGGCTCCCTAAACCTCAGCGTGATCTTCACTGTCACCTTCGCAGGTACGTCGCCCGGAACACACCCGGTGACCTTCACGCGGGTCACCATCCCGAGCACCATCACCCTCAGCCTCGTCGTTTCGCGGACCATCCCGGCCGGCGGCGGCAGCGTGTCGTTCGCCGTCGCTGCACTCGGACTCAATCACGTCGGCAAGGTTGCGACCTTGTCCTACACGGTGACGGGCCACGGCCCTGGCACCATCCCCGCCGCCATCGGCGCCGCGCAGGCCGCATGAACTCAATCCCAAGGTGACGATCCACCAAAGAACTCAGCACCCTCTGAGCCGGAGTCCACTACGAGCTCTATGGAACCGGAGAGCGGCACCGCGACTGAAGAGCCTGAGTTGTCCAAGGATGCTCCGCACTAGGTTCAGCAGAGCACCCTTTGTGCTCTTCGCCGATGGCAGCTTCGCCCATCCCTGCGGTGCTCGCCGAGGCCATGATCGGTATCAGACGTCGACGACGTCCCGGAGCCGCACGGCTGTCCGAACGCGGCTGGGAGCAGCCTGATCAGTCCCAAACACGCGCGTATTGATAGTCGGCTTTCACCTGTTCGATGTCGCTAACCTGCCGAAACCTGTTACTTTTGGAGACCTGCGCGCCACGCTGGCGCAAGACTCCCGTACAGACGAGGGCTCAATACATGGTGAGTGTCAACGAGGACCCGTCCAACGGGCACTCTCGGGGCGTTGAGCGACGCACCATCCTGAAGGCTGCGGCGTGGACAGTTCCGACCATCGTCGTCGCGACAGCTTCCCCAGCCGCGGCAAACGCGTCCGGGACAATGGCGGCGGTTTCTGCGAGTGGAACGGTTGTCGGCCTTGCCAATGTCCGATTTACCGTCACGTTCGCAGGCAGTTCACCCGGGCCGCACACTGTCACCTTTTCGAGTGTCCACATTCCTAGTTCCATCACTGTCAACATCAACGCGACGAGATCCATCCCGCCGGGTGGCGGAAGCGTCCAATTCGTCGTCGTTGCCCTTGCCCTCAACCTCAATCTCCATGGCAAGACGGCGATGATCACCTACTCCGTTCAAGGCCATGGCTCTGGCACTATCAGTGCGGCGATTGCATGATGATGAGAGAAATTCGGACGGCCGCCCCTGTGTCCAGGTTGAAGGTTGCGGCAGCGACCTTTGCGGCCTCGCTTGTCGCCCTCGCGCCAATCAGCGCTGCTTCCGCGGCGTATGAGGACCCGGCAATCGAGATCGACGTCCACCCGACAACCTTGGTTGGCGGTGGCACGATCTCCGGTACTGCTAGCTCCAACGGTGTCGCCTGCGAATGGACGATCACGTTCCTTGATCAGCAAGTCACCGGAGGGCCATCGACATCGATCGATTTCGAGTTTGAAACGCCTGAGGTCGACGAAACCACGGACGAGACTCTTACCGCGCATGCGTCTACAACGACGAGAACATTCCGAACACGATGTCGACGGACGCTGCCACCGTCGACGCTCGACCCGCCATCTACACAGAGTCGGCGCAGAGCTTCCCAACCGCGATGCAGACGCTCAGCCGCGACGTCGTCATCACTCTTTTGCGTAGGGACCATGACGATGACGATGGTGGCGACGATGACAACGGTCATCACGATGGCAACGGTGCCCTGCCGGACACCGGCGGTTCCAGTCAGATGCTGATCCTCGCTGGCATGGGCCTTGTTGCTGTAGGTACCAGCGTCGTGGTCGTGGCTCGCCAACGGCATGCCGGTACCCCGTAGCCTTTCCTAGAGCAGGAATTGCTGCCCACGTTCCTTCGAGTCCTGGGCACCTGTCGCCAAGCGTGTCCTTCGTCGTCGAGCGCCAAGGAGCTGCCCGTGCCACGTCGCGGCCGTAGGCGGTCTGTTGCTTCAGGTATGCGGTGGGTGGAGCGCCCACGCCTTGTAGTTGGTCTCATTGCCGTGGCGATCGTGGTGATGGGGCTGACCTACTTCACCTACGACGCCATCAAGGCACGTTCGGCCTTGGTCAGCGCTGAAAGCCAGGCCAAATCTTTGCGGAATCAAATTGCAGCGGGTGACCTTAATGGCTCTCAAGCCTCTTTGGAAGCCCTCCAGGCCTCAACTGCTTCAGCGCGAGCGCACTCTAATGGCCCCCTCTGGAAGCTCGCTGGTGCAATGCCGCTCGTCGGGCGAGACTTCAACGCGGTCAGCACGGTCTCGCGAGTACTCGACACGATCGCAAGCAACGGCATCTCGCCAGTCGTCCAGAGTCAACTGAACGTCGACACCTTCAAGCCTGTGAATGGTCGAATTGATCTTGGCGCCATGGCCGAACTTGCTCCCGCGGTTGCCAAGACTGATCGCATCTTGTCGGCGGGACTGCGAGAGCTCGACGACATCGAGCCGCAGAGCTTGGCCGGGCCTCTTCGCGAGCCGTATGAGCGGCTCCACGCCAAGCTGGCTGACACACAGAAGGCGGCCTCGGCCGGTGCCAAGGCACTGAACCTGATGCCCTCGATGCTGGGCGGCCAAGGCCGGCGCACCTACTTGCTGGCCGTGCAGAACAACGCCGAGATTCGCTCGACGGGCGGCATTCCGGGCGCGTACGCGTTCCTTCGAGCAAAGGATGGACAGCTGACCATCGGCAAGCAGGGCGCGGCCACCGACTTCGGCTACTTCGATCGCTCCGGTGGTCAAGCTGACTCGCGACGAGCGAGCCCTGTACACGAACTTCATGGCCCGTTGGTGGGCCGACACGACATTTACTCCCGACTTCCCACGCACTGCGCAGATCATGCGGGCCATGGTGAGGGAGAAGTTCGATCGCTCCGTTGACGGCGTCATCTCCGTCGATCCAATTGCCCTGTCGTACGTCCTCAGAGGCACCGGTCCTCTCAAGCTGTCCGACGGGAAGGTGTTGACTAGTCGCAACGCCGTCAAGCTCCTGTTGAACGAGGTCTACGTCACGTATGACAGGAGCCCAAGGAAGCAAGACGCCTACTTCGCAGACGCCGCGCGGCGCGTGTTCGCGGCAGTCGCCGCCGGCAAGGGCGACCAGCGGACGATCCTTGCCGGTTTCGCCGACGCCGTCGATGAGAACCGGATTTTCATCAACTCCACCCACGAAGACGAGCAGCAGGTGCTGGCGCAGACCAGGATCGCCGGAGCGCTGATGCGCGATGCGTCCTCGACGCCGCACGTCGGCATCTTTCTCAACGACTCCACCACGACGAAGTTGGAGTACTACCTCGAGAAGCAAGACCCAAGTCAGCTCAGTCGCGTGCGACGTGGACGGCATGCAGACGTTGACGACGGCGACCGTCCTGCACTCGAACGTGCCGAGCGATGTGTCGACACTGCCAAAGTCGATCCTCGGTCCGGGCACCGGCGAGAAACGCGGCTCGATCAGAATGAACCTGCGTTTGTACGCACCCGTCGGAGGCTCGGTCACGAGATTCGTGTCAACGAGCAGGAGCGCACCGTCAACCGCGGGTCCGACGGCGAGAGGCCGTCGCCATCCTTCCGGTCCTGCTCGCCCCCGGCCAGACGGTCACTGTCACCAGCACCATCGAGACCGGCAAGGGTCAGAGAGCCGACGCGGTGTTCTCCACCACTCCGGGAGTCGAGCAAACGCTGAACAACGTCCGGGTGCCGAGCAAGTGCGACTGAGGCACCTGCTGCGCTGGCCCGCGGTCACTGCTTGACGACGAGGCCGAGCGCCTCCATCTCGACGAGGAAGCTCTGGACATCCGCCTCGACCATGCCGGGATCCAACTGAAACGTGCGCGCGGCCTCAGCCACGATGGCATCCTCGTGGCTGCGATCGCGGGTCGCTCGCCAGATCGTCGCGGCCGACCCCGTGAGAACACGCGCACCGAACGGGTCGAGGTGATCGAGCACGAGCACAGCCACCCGCTCGCCATCGTCGACGAAGGCGACTGCGTCTGAGCGAGTCCAGGCGGTCTGCGCAGAATCCATCAGTTGCGCCTCAATCGCATGAGCACACGCAGAGCTCGTGGTGCCCGGCGCAGTCCCTTCCAAAAGCGGCGGGGGATGAGTCTGCAGATCTCGATGAAGCCGCGACGTGCTGACGCTTCTCCGGAGAAGAGCCCGCGCTCGTCGAATGTCAGAGCGCGCCAGAAGACTTGTGGCCAGAGGTGAACAGGGTGACGACGCAGCTCCTCGATCCAGATCAGGCCTTCCGTGTCGCTGGAAGCGGTCCGCAAGTCCCACTCAGCGCGGTCAGCTGGCGAGATCTGGCCACGCCCGATGCTTGGAGCACCGAGACGGTCGAGCACTGGCGCGAGCGTATCGGCGGCGCCTGTCGCATGGGCCAGTTTGGCAAGCCCGAGTAACCCGGCTGATGTCGAGTCGCCGTCCCAGCTCTGAACCAGGTGGTCGAGGTCTGCCCGAGTCCAGATGAGCTCCGGACCTCGCAAAAGATGCAGCGCATGGATGGCGGCCGAGGCCGTGAGATCGGTACAGACGACCTGTTCAGTGGCTATCTCGATCGTGGCTCGGTGCGACCACAACTCGTCGAATACGGTGTCGGCGGGCGCGAAGAATCCTGGGAACGCATGATGGACGTCTATACCGCATGGCCATCGTTCGTGGAAGTAGGCGTAGGCATGAGCGGCAGATCTCCGGAGTCACCGGGTCTTCGTTGAAGACCTCCCAGCCCAGATCGCCGAGTGCATCGGTGAGATCGCGAACGCGGGCGGGTTCACAGAGGACGTCGACGTCGCCCGACTGACGAGGTTCACGCAGGCCCTGAATCGCCAGTATCGGTCCCTTGATCAGCAGAGCACGAATGCCTTGGTCGCGGGCTACGCGATCGACCAGTGTGTGCGCGAGAGGAACGCCTTCGGCGAGTGCCAGCCGCACGTCATTGATCACGTTCCACCAGACCTTGCTCCTCGAGTTCGCGCAGCGCGCCTTGCTGGCGGACAGTGTGACTGCTCCGTCGGGCGGAGGTCCGAAGTGGGTCTCGAGTTGTGCGGCGATGTCGGTGACTTCGGTCCAGTCGGCGATCTGCTCGAGGATCGCCGTTGGCACGGCGGACAGGTGGACGACCAGGTTGTCCATCAGGACGACACACTCGTCGCCGACGACCAGCCGGTCGACGACCTCCGCTCGTCGGAATCTCATCGGCGGGACCCCGATCGCCTGGTCAACCAGGGTCGCGAGATCCTCGGCTTCGTGGTAGACGACTCTGTCATGCCGCCAGAAGCGTCGATCTCGGCGGAAGCCGGTGCAGCGGAGCCGGCAGACTCGACAGGTATGAGGTCTGGGGAGCGATGGCCGTGATGGATTCGAGCGTGGACAGCGGCTCGAGCCGAGGTTCGGTCGGCGTCTCGCTGCGCTGCAACGACCAGAGGGCGGCCAAAGAGCAAGCCTCCGTTGCCTGCACGAGCTCGGTGTGCTGCGGCCCGAGTTGAAGCTTGAGGTTGTGCCCTGCGGTGTGGATCGACAGAGGCTTGGGTATGGAACGATCGAGTGGTCTTCGCGCAACGCAACAGTCTCGTCGGACAGGTATACCCGACCGCGCCCCATCGTCCGGACGAACGTGGTCTTGCCGGCCCCCGCTCCGGCTACGACGGCCACCGCACGGTGCGTGCGCGGATCAGCGACCGCACCCGCGTGGAGCATCAGGAGGCGACCTGCCTGATGATCGATGCCGGAAACCGTGATCGCCTGGGTCAACAAATGCGTCAATGCGGGGAGATCGGTCGCCGCGACGGCACCTCGTTCGACCGCCGCAGTCACGGCGGTCGGATTGTCGTCGAGGACGACCTCGATGCGCGGTGCTGAGGCGGCGTGCAAACCGCGAATCGGATGGCTCCAGGCACCACGCCCAGGCCTCGCTTAGAGCGACTAGGGCCTCGCGGCCGGTTTCCACCGAACTTGAGGATCGACACTCGCCACGAGGACCTTCAAGACGATCATCTGCGTCGAGGCAGCCCCCGCCTTCGTAATTGCTCATCGGGCGTCAGCCTAGCGAGCACTCAGTTAGGCTTGTGTATCCAAGCCCATTCTGCGGAAGAAGTCTTAGTGGAACTGAACGACTACCTTCGGGTGTTCCGCCGGCACTGGTTCGGCGTCGGCCTTATCGTCATCGTGGCCGTGTTCGCCGCAGCAGGGGTGAGCTTTCAGCAAGACAAGGTGTACGCCGCAATGCCAGTGGTTTCGTCACTGCAGGCTCGAGCAACGATCCTGCCGAGGCATCGGTCGGCGACGCGCTGGCGAAATCGCGGGCGACGTCTATGTCGACCTGGCGAGGAGTCCAGCAGTCGCACGAGCCGCAGCGATCAACATGAGCTCAACATCGACCCGGCCAGCTCATCGGCCGGATCACCGTGATGCAGCCGTTGGACACCGTCCTCATCAAGATTAGGCGCGCGATTCTTCGCCGGTTTCGGCCCAGAACTCGCGGATGCCTGGGTCTCGTCGCTCGCGGACCAAGTCGCCGCGATCGAGGACCCAACCGGCAAGGGAGATGCCCTCCGACTCGTCCGATCGAGTCGGCCGAGCTTCCATCGAACCCGTTTCGCCGAACGTTCCCCGCAATCTTGTTCATCGGCCTGCATTGGGCTCCTGCTCGGAGCCGGCTATGCCGCTGGTTAGGTCTCAATTCGATCGCCGCATCTCCGACGCCGGCGGCGCGTCGAACGAGATTCGGGGTCGACGGTCGCCTCCGCGATATCCATAGAGCCGTCCTTGCTCGCCGCGATGACGGTCGGGCCGTGATGGCTGCGGCCGGCCAGATCGTCTCGACCGGCCAAAGCCGCGCGCGCGAGGCTTTCCTGAAGTTCCGCACCAATCTTCAGTTCATCGACGTCGACCGCCCGCCGCGCGTGCTCGTGGTCACCAGCCCGCTTCCCGGGATGGAAGTCCACGTCGCTGCCAATCTCGCTGCGGCCATGTCCGCCACCGGGGCCCCAGTCGCACTCGTTGACGGCGACCTGCGAAAACCCATGGTGGCGGGTACCTTCGGACTTCCTGGCACCGTGGGCCTCACCGACCTCATCATCGGGCGTGCAGAGATCCACGACGTTTTTCAGTTCGCCGACGAGCTGCCCAATCTGGCCATCGTCGCGGCCGGCCAGGTTCCCCCCAACCCCAGTGAGCTGCTCGGTACGAAGTCGATGCGACGGTTGCTGACCCAGCTCGCCGAGGATTACATCGTCGTGATTGACGCGCCCCACTTCTCCCTGTCACCGACGCCGCTGTGCTGACAGCGGCGCCGACGGCGCCTTGGTGGTCATCACCGCCCGCAAGACCCTCGACACCCAATTGCGTGACGCACTCCAATTGGTCACTCGGGTCCAAGGTCGCACCCTTGGGGTGGTCTTCAACCTGGTTACCAAGACCGACGCCGCCAGCGGCTTCTACGGGGCCTACTACGGGGGCTACGGCCCTTCGAAGTTCCCGACTCGCCTGCACCTACGAGCAGACGCAGATCAAGCCCAAACGGTCGCCGGCTGTCAAAGACCGTGTTCGCCGTGGCTAGGCCCAACGGTTCCGCGTCAAACTGCTGTTGCTGGCGCGTCCCAGGTTGGCGACGATTTGAGAGAGCCCGGGCGATGGATCGCCAGCCGAGGAGGGGAGAGGAGAGGGTCGCCGGTCGGCAACCTCGCTGAGTCACGGGGGAAAGGAGGTAGGGGAAGAAGAAGTGTAGAGGTAAGGGAGGGGGGATGAGTTGGGGAAGAAGAGGGGAGGTGAGGAGGAGGTGGGGAGTGAGGGGGAGGATAGACAAGGAAGGGGGGGAGCTTATGGGAGGGTGGGAGAGGAGTGAGGAGGGGTAGTTCGAGGCGTTAGGTCGCGAGACGACACGTTCATCTAAAACGAGCCGAGAGCGGCGCCGCGTTAAGACAAAGAAAAGGAGGCGAGCACACCGGCTGTCCGAAACGTGCTGGTAGTTCACTCTCGAAATCTCAGCGGAATTTCAACACATTTCGCATGTGGAGGTGACACCCGGGGTCGTATGCTGATCCCAGCGTCACGATCACGGAGCCGGGAGTCTCCGCGTGACGTCCCAAATGAGGGAGTCGCCACGTCTGCGGATGGCGCCGACGCCTCCCTCGCCCATCCCGATCGGGAGGGAACCGAGAGGGAGCGACGGCGGTGGTGAAGGCCCACCCCAAAACCACCGCCGTCGTCTGGGGGATCACCTCCTCCCATCTACGCTGGAGGGGTGATCAACCCCCCGTCGATCGGCGTCTTCGCGCTCCAGGGTGACGTCCGCGAGCACCTGGCCGCGCTGTCCGGGCTCGGCGTCGACGCCTTCCCCGTGCGCCGGCTCGAGGAGCTCGAGCGCTGCGACGCCCTCGTCATGCCGGGCGGGGAGTCCACCACGATGGTCAAGCTGGCTCGCGCCTTTGACGTATTCGACGCGTTCGCGGATCGCATCAAGACCGGCATGCCCACGTTGGGCACCTGCGCCGGGATGATCATGCTCGCCGACCGGGTGCGCGACGGCATCGCCGGACAGGAGACGTTCGGCGGTCTCGACATCACCGTGCGGCGCAACGCCTTCGGCCGTCAGGTCGAGTCCTTCGAGGGCGACGTCGACTTCACGATCTTCGACGACCCGGTGCACGCCGTGTTCATCCGTGCGCCGTGGGTCGAGGACGTCGGGCCTGACGTCGAGGTCCTCGCGAGCGTCACCGTGCCGGGGGTCGGGGATAGGATCGTGGCGGTTCAGCAGGGTCCGGTCCTCGCGACGTCCTTCCACCCCGAGGTGGGCGACGACCTCCGCATCCACCGGTACTTCCTGGACCTCGTCACAGCGTCGTAAGGAAGGGATCGGGATGTCAGGCCACTCCAAGTGGGCGACGACCAAGCACAAGAAGGCGGCGATCGACGCCAAGCGCAGCAAGATGTTCGCCAAGCTCACCAAGAACATCGAGGTGGCTGCCCGCACGGGCGGGCCCGATCCAGCCGGCAACCCGACCCTCTACGACGCGATCCAGAAGGCCAAGAAGTCGTCCGTGCCCAACGACAACATCGACCGCGCGGTCAAGCGCGGCGGCGGGCTGGACGGCGGGGGAGTCGACTACGTCGCCATCACGTACGAGGGCTATGCGCCCGGCGGCGTGGCGTTGCTCGTCGAGTGCCTCACCGACAACCGCAACCGGGCCGCCATGGAGGTCCGCACCGCGATGACCCGCAGCGGCGGCACGATGGCCGACCCCGGCTCGGTGTCCTACCTGTTCACGCGCAAGGGCGTCATCCTCGTGCCGGTCGAGCACGACGGTGGCACCACGACCGAGGACGACGTACTGCTGGCGGTGCTCGACGCCGGCGCCGAGGAGGTCAACGACCTCGACGGCACATTCGAGGTCATCTGCGAGCCCAGTGACCTCGTGCCGGTGCGTACTTCGCTGCAGGAGGCCGGACTCGACTACGACTCCGCCGAGGTCTCGTTCGTGCCTTCCGTGTCGGTCGAGGTCGACGTCAGCGCGGCCACGAAGATCCTCCGCCTGGTCGATGCGCTGGAGGACCTCGACGACGTCCAGAACGTGTTCAGCAACCTCGATGCGACCGACGAAGTCATGGCCGAAGCCATGGAACAGGCAGGCTGAACAGACCTCGGCGCGTCGCCGCATTCGGGCGCAGTCGGCCGACTAGTCTGTCGAACATGCGTTCGCAGACGGTGAGGGTGCTCGGCGTCGACCCGGGCCTCACACGTTGTGGTGTCGGCATCGTCGACGGCAGCGTCGGCCGCCCGCTCACGCTCGTCGACGTCGGCGTCGTGCGCACGCCGGCCGACCTCGACATCGCCCGCCGCCTGCACCTTTTGGAGCAGGGGATCGAGGCGGCCATCGAGCAGCACCGCCCCGACGTCGTCGCGGTCGAGCGGGTCTTCAGCCAACACAACGTCCGCACCGTCATGGGCACGGCACAGGCCAGTGGCATCGCCATGGTCGTGGCGGCCCGCCACGGCATCGAGGTGCGCCTGCACACGCCAAGCGAGGTCAAGGCGTCCGTCACGGGCAACGGTCGAGCCGACAAGGCCCAGGTCGCCCAGATGGTGGGCCGGCTGCTGCGTCTCACCGAGCCGCCCAAGCCCGCTGACGCCGCGGACGCTCTCGCCCTGGCGATCTGCCAGATCTGGCGGGGCGGGGCCGACGACCGTCTCGAGGCGGCACTGGCCAAGGCGGCCGCCCGATGATCGCGTTCGTCCGGGGCAGGGTCGCCGCCCTCACCCTCAACGCAGCCGTCATCGACGTCGGGGGAGTCGGCTATCACGTGTTCTGCGCGCCGGGCACCATCGCCGGTCTGCGCCTCGGCAGCGAGACCCAGCTCGCGACGTCCATGGTCGTCCGCGAGGACTCCACCACGCTCTACGGCTTCGCCGACGTCGACGAGCGCGACATGTTCGAGCTCGTTCAGACGGCCAGCGGCGTCGGTCCTAAGGTGGCGCAGGCGATGCTCGCCGTCCTGACGCCCGACCGGCTCCGGCAGGCCATCTCCGGGTCCGACCACGCGGCCCTGACCGCCGTGCCCGGCATCGGCCGCAAGGGCGCCGAGCGGATCGTGGTCGAGCTCAAGGACCGCGTTGGCTCGCCGGTCACCTCCGTCAGCACCGGAGGAGGGGCCTGGCGCGACCAGGTCCGCGACGCCCTCCAGGGCCTCGGCTGGTCGAGCCGCGACGCCGAGCAGGCCGTCGACACCGTCGCTCTCGACGCCCGTCCCGACGCCGATGCCGACGTCCCCACCCTGCTGCGCGCCGCCCTGCGCACGCTCTCGAAGGCCTGATCATGGACGACGACCTCGATCTCGACATCGACCCGGACACGGTGATGGGCGAGGCCACCCCGGAAGAGCGGGCGTTCGAGGCTGCCCTGCGACCGCGCACCCTCGACGAGCTCATCGGCCAGGAGCGGGTGCGCGAGCAGCTGTCGCTGATGCTCGAGGCGGCCGTCGCCCGCGGACGCACGCCCGACCACGTGCTGATGTCCGGTCCGCCCGGCCTGGGCAAGACCACGATCGCGATGATCATCGCCCACCAGCTCTCCGCGCCGCTGCGGGTCACGAGCGGCCCGGCCATCCAGCACGCCGGCGACCTCGCGGCCATCCTGTCCAGCATCAACGAGCACGACGTGCTGTTCATCGACGAGATCCACCGCATGTCGCGACCGGCCGAGGAGCTCCTCTACATGGCGATGGAGGACTTCCGGGTCGACGTCATCGTCGGCAAGGGTCCCGGTGCCACCGCCATTCCGCTGGAGATCCCCCAGTTCACGGTTGTCGGAGCCACCACTCGCGCCGGCCTGCTGCCGAGCCCGCTGCGCGACCGGTTCGGGTTCACCGCCCAGCTCGACTACTACGCCACCGACGAGCTGCACCGCATCGTCGACCGGTCGGCCGGACTTCTCCAGCTCGACGTCACCACCGACGGTGGCCGTGAGATCGCCTCCCGATCCCGCGGCACCCCGCGCATCGCCAACCGGCTGCTGCGCCGAGTGCGCGACTTCGCCGAGGTGCGAGCCGACGGCACGGTCAACGAGACGATCGCCCGCGCCGCCTTGGCGCTCTACGAGGTCGACGACCTCGGTCTCGACCGCCTCGACCGCGCCGTGCTGTCCGCCCTGTGCGAGAGCTTCGGCGGTGGCCCGGTGGGCGTCGCGACGCTGGCGGTCGCCGTCGGCGAGGAACGCGAGACGGTCGAGGAGCTCGCCGAGCCGTTCCTGGTTCGGCTCGGGTTCCTGGCCCGCACCCCGCGCGGACGCGTCGCCACACCACCCGCCTGGCGTCACCTCGGACTCGCTCCGCCCCCATCGACACAGGGCGGGCAGCTGCCGTTCGACGAGCCCGACGCCGAAGCCTGAGCCCCCTCGCCACCGATTTTCCGGCTGGCTAGACTACGCGGTGGCCCTCGCGCCGCTCCGTCGTCACTCGGCGGGATCTCAACGCTTTCGGGAGCACACACCGTGTCCAACTGGGTCCAGTACCTTCCCTTGGTCCTGGTCGTCTTCGCCTTCTGGCTGTTGGTGCTGCGTCCAGCGCGCAACCGGCAGAAGGAGTTCATGGCGACGCAGAGCGCACTGGCTCCCGGCTCGCGGGTCATGCTCGCGAGCGGCATCTTCGGCGAGCTCGTCGCGGTCAAGGACGACGAGGTCGACCTCCGGGTGGCGCCTGACGTCGTCCTCACCGTCGCCCGCCAGGCCGTCGCCAAGGTCGTCGTGCCGCAGGACGCGCCGCCGGCGAGTGAGCCCACGGACCCGACCGGGACTCCCGACTGATGGCGGGTCCGCCCACCCGGCGCGACCTCCCGAAGCCTCGCCGAACGCTCTTCCTCTTCCTCGCGGCCATCGTCGCCCTGTTCGGACTGCTCTCCATCCTGAGCATCACCGCCTCGGCGAAAGACGACCCGGTCTGGCAGCCGCGACTCGGCCTCGACCTGCAAGGCGGCACTCGCATCACGCTGCAGGCAAAGGCGTCGGAGGGCGACGTCACGCCGGAGAAGCTGCGGCAGGCCCGTCAGATCATCGACCAGCGCGTCAACGCCACCGGTGTCACCGAGGCCGAGGTCACCACCCAGGGCGGCAACCAGGTGATCATCGAGATCCCCGGCAAGGACGAGAGCCGCATCGTCGACCAGGTCGGGCGCACTGCGCAGCTCCGCTTCCGCCTCGTGTGGGCCTCGACCCAGGGCGCGCAGAAGCCTGGGCCCGTCGACCCCGCCGAGGTCAAGAAGCAGAACGACGCCATCGCGAAGACCAACTGGTCGAAGCTGAGCCTCGAGGACATCATCAAGGCCGAGACCGAGGGCGTCGACAAGCTGCCCAAGGAGTACATCCCCGGCCTGAACGCGCTCAACGCGCAGGCCAAGAACTTCGTCTGCTCGAAGAAGACCCTGCCTCAGGAGGACCGCTCCGACCGGCCTCTCGTCACCTGCGACACCTCATCCGGCGAGGTCTCCATCCTGAGCCCCACCGTCATCGAGGGCACCGACGTCAAGAGCGCTAGCGCCGTCGTGCCGCAGAACCAGGTGTCGTGGGTCGTCGCCCTTCAGATCAAGGGCGAGGGCAAGAAGACGTTCGACCGGGTCACCGAGGCGCTCTTCGCGCAGCAGCAGCAGGGCAGTGACCAGACCAGTCGCTTCGCCATCGTGCTGGACGGTGAGGTGCTCAGCGCGCCCACCACCAACGGCCACTTCACCGACGGGTCGTCGCAGATCTCCGGCAACTTCACCGCCACGTCGGCCCGGGCACTCGCGAACCAGCTCAAGTACGGCGCGTTGCCGCTGACGTTCGAGCTCAACGGCAGCTCATTCGAGGGACCGACGCTGGCCGGCACGCAGATGAAGGCCGGCCTCATCGCCGGCGCCGTGGGCCTGATGCTCGTCATCGTGTACCTGCTGCTCTACTACCGCGGGCTGGGCTTGGTGGCCATCGGCTCGCTGCTGGTTGCCGCCGCGACCACGTACGCTCTCGTGCTGCTGCTTGGACAGAGCGTCGGCTTCACGTTGACGTTGCCGGGAATCGCCGGCCTCATCGTGGCGATCGGCATCACCGCCGACTCGTTCATCGTGTTCTTCGAGCGGCTGCGCGACGAAGTGCGCGACGGCAAGTCGCTGCGACTGGCCGTTGAAGCCGGTTGGGCGCGTGCCCGAGCCACGATCCTCGCAGCGGACGCGGTGTCGATCCTGGCGGCATTCATCCTGTTCATCTTCGCGATCGGCGTGGTGCGTGGGTTCGCGTTCGCTCTCGGGCTCACCACTCTCATCGACATTCTCGTCGTTTTCGGCTTCACCAAGCCGCTCGTCTCGGTGCTCGCCACCACGAAGTTCTTCGGGCAGGGCCACCGGTTCTCCGGTCTCGACGCGGCCCACCTGGGCATCAGCGGCCGCAAGGTCACCGAGATCGGCCGCTCCGTTCCGGCCAGCTCCGCCGCAGCGCCTGTTAGCCGCTCCGCGACGGTGTCAGCCAGCCGCTCCGCGGCAGGAGAGGGTGACGCCTGATGGGTCGCATCAGCACCTTCGGCCAGCACCTCTACTCCGGACGCATCTCGATCGAGTTCGTCGGGCGCCGCAAGCTCTGGTACACGATCTCCGCCTTGATCGTCGTCCTCTGCGCGATCGCGTTCGTGGTTCGCGGTTTCAACATGGGCATCGAGTTCAAGGGCGGCGTCGAGTTCACCGCCCAGGTACAGACGGCCAACACAGCTGCCGTCGACGACATGACCACGGCGGTCGAGGAGTCCGGTGTCACGGCGGCGGGCGACCCCATCGTCAACACGTCCGGCAGCAACACCGTCCGCATCCAGACGCGGGCGCTCAGCCAGAACGAGGCGACCGCGATCGAGGAGTCGCTCACCAAAGCCGGGGCCACCGAGGTCAGTCAGAACCTGATTGGTCCGTCCTGGGGCAAGCAGGTGGGCCAGAAGGCGCTCACCGGCCTACTCGTGTTCCTCGTGCTCGTCGTGCTGTTCATCTGGGCGTACTTCCGAGAGTGGCGGATGTCCGTGGCCGCCTTGGTGGCGCTGGCGCACGACCTCCTCATCACCGCTGGTGTCTACGCGTGGTCCGGATTCGAGGTCACGCCTGCCACCGTCACCGGCCTCCTGACGATCCTGGGTTACTCGCTCTACGACACCGTGGTCGTCTTCGACAAGGTGCGGGAGAACACCCGCGGCATCCTGCGGTCGAGCACGCGCACGTACGCCGAGCGCGCCAACCTGGCCATCAACCAGACGCTGGTGCGGTCGATCAACACCTCCATCACGGCACTGTTGCCGGTCGCGGCGTTGTTGCTGGTCGGAGCCGCTGTGCTGGGCACCGGTCCGCTCAAGGACCTCGCCCTGGCCCTGTTCGTCGGCATGGCCGCGGGCACGTACTCGTCGATCTGCATTGCCACGCCGCTGGCCGTTCAGCTCAAGGATCGGGAGCCGGCGATCGCGGCTCACACCGGCCGTGTCCTCGCCAAGCGCGCCAAGGACCAGAAGGTCGCACCGACCGACGACGGCGAGCCGGGCGAACCGGTCCGGGTCACGACCCCGCCGCCCCCACCACGCCCGGTCGTGACGTCCGGATCGGCCAAGCGCAACCAACCCTCCCGCACCTCGCGGGCGAAAAGGCCCAAGGGTCAGCGTTGAGTCCGCCTTGCGGCGTGCCATGCTGGTCCCACACGATCAAGGAGACTCCATGAAGACCCCTCTCGCTCTCGCGTCGGCCGCCTTGGTGGTCGCGACTCTCGCCGGCTGCGGGGGCAGCGATGACGGCCCTGACAGCGAATACTGCAAGGACCTCAAGTCCGCCTCGAAGCAGTTCGACTCGCTGTCATCCAACGACGTCTCGAAGCTCGACGAAGCCTTCAAGACCTTCCACACGCTGGCCGACGAATCACCGGCCGACGTCAAGGACGACTGGGCCACTCTCGACAAGGGCATCAAGTCGGTCGAGACGGCGCTCAAGAAGGCCGGGCTGAAGTTCTCTGACTTCGCCGCACTGCAGGAAGGCAAGATGCCCGAGGGCGTCGACGTCGCCAAGCTGCAGGGTCTGGCCACCGAGTTCCAGAAGCTCGACAGCGCCGAGTTCGACAAGGCGTCCAAGGCGATCGAGAAGCACGCCAAGGATGTCTGCAAGGTCAACCTCACATCCTGAGCGACGAACCCGATCGGGCGGCCGCACTCATCGAACGATGGGTGCGGCCCATCCCGGACTGGCCGGAGCCGGGTGTCACGTTTCGTGACATCACGCCGCTGCTGGCTCAGCCGGATGCGTTCGCGTCGATCATCGAGGCGATGGCCGCGGCCGGCGCCGCGTTCGGCCCGGTCGACGCGGTGCTCGGTCTCGAGGCCCGGGGTTTCATCGTTGGCGCCCCCGTCGCCCTGAGGCTCGGCGCGGGATTCGTGCCCGTCCGCAAGGCGGGGAAGCTCCCCGCCGCCACGCTGTCCACGTCGTACGCGCTCGAATACGGCGAGGCGACGATCGAGATCCACGCCGACGCCCTGAAGCCCGGTGACCGGGTGCTGGTTGTCGACGACGTCCTGGCCACCGGGGGCACCCTGAAGGCCACGGCCACGCTCGTCGCCGAGGCGCAGGCCACCGTGGTCGGCAACCTCGTCGCGATCGAGCTGCCCGCGCTGGGCGGACGCGACCGGCTCGGCGACATCCCGCTCCGCTCGATCGCCACCTTCTGACCACATTCCGAGGAGATTTCATGAACCCGCACCAGGTACGCGTCGTGGCATTGGTGCTCGTCGCCGTGCTGGTGATCGCCACCGCGGCCACACTGCTCAACCAGATCTGACGTTTCCGCTGCTGGGAGCCGCTCCTGTGCCCTGACCACCTACCATAGGAGGTTCAGGACAGGAGGCGCCCGTGGCCGAAAGCATCGACGTGGGCTCTCAGGCGTCCGAGACGGCGGAAGAACCGAAGCCGGCCGACTCGGCGCCCGCTTCGCAGCGCGTCCGCAGTCGCCTGGCCCGCATCGGCCGCGGGTCGTCGGTCAACCCGGTGCTCGACCCGCTCCTGAAGGTCTACCGCGAGACGCACCCCAAGGGTGATGTCGACGCGATCGAGAAGGCCTACTCGATCGCCGAGCAGATGCACGACGGCCAGTTCCGCAAGAGCGGCGACCCGTACATCACCCACCCGCTTGCCGTCGCCACGATCCTGGCCGAGCTGGGCATGACGGCGCCCACCCTGTGTGCCGCGCTGCTGCACGACACGGTCGAGGACACCGCATACACGCTGAACCAGTTGCGCGAGGACTTCGGCGACGAGGTCGTCCAGCTTGTCGACGGCGTCACCAAGCTCGACAAGGTCAAGTACGGCGATACCGCGCAGTCCGAGACCATCCGCAAGATGGTCGTGGCGATGAGCCGTGACATCCGGGTGCTCGTCATCAAGCTCGCCGACCGGTTGCACAACATGCGCACGCTGCGCTACCTGCGGCAGGACAAGCAGGAGCGGATCGCCCGCGAGACGATCGAGATCTTCGCGCCGCTGGCCCACCGGCTCGGCATGAACACCATCAAGTGGGAGCTCGAGGACCTCGCGTTCGCGACCCTGCACCCCAAGGTCTACGACGAGATCGTGCGGCTCGTCGCCGACCGCGCGCCGTCACGGGAGGAGTTCCTCGAACGGGTCATCGGCGACGTCGAGTCTGATTTGCGGCACGCGAAGCTCAAGGCTTCCGTGAAGGGCCGGCCGAAGCACTACTACTCGATCTATCAGAAGATGCTGGTGCGCGGCCGCGACTTCACCGACATCTTCGACCTCGTCGGGGTGCGCATCCTGGTCGACTCGGTGGCCGACTGCTACGGCGTGCTCGGGGTGCTGCACGCGCGGTGGAACCCGATCCCCGGGCGATTCAAGGACTACATCTCGGTCCCGAAGTTCAACATGTACCAGTCGCTGCACACCACGGTCATCGGCCCGCAGGGCAAGGCCGTCGAGCTGCAGATCCGCACGTTCGCCATGCACCGCCGGGCTGAATACGGTGTCGCGGCGCACTGGAAGTACAAGGAAGACGGGCAGTCCGGACGCAACGAGAGCAAGGCGCCGAGCGGTCAGGACATGGCCTGGCTCCGTGAGCTGATCGACTGGCAGTCCGAGACCGAGGACTCGGTCGACTTCCTCGACTCGCTCCGCTTCGAGATGAACAACGCCGGCGTCTACGCGTACACGCCGCGCGGCGACGTCATGCAATTGCCCGCCGAGGCGACGCCGGTCGACTTCGCCTACGCCGTGCACACCGAGGTGGGCCACGCCTGCATCGGCGCGCGCGTGAACGGACGCCTGGTGTCGCTGGAGTCGGAGCTGAAGACCGGTGACGTCGTGGAGATCTTCACGTCGAAAGCACCCGATGCCGGGCCGAGTCGCGACTGGCTCGACTTCGTCAAGAGCCCGCGGGCCCGCAACAAGATCCGTCAGTGGTTCACGAAGGAGCGTCGCGAGGAGGCCATCGAGCGTGGCCGCGACCAGATCGCCAAGCAGATGCGCAAGGAGCACCTGCCGCTGCACCGCCTGTTCAATCACGAGACCCTCGACGCCGTCGCCAAGGACCTGCACCTGGCCGACGTGTCCGCGCTCTACGCGGCCGTGGGGGAGGGCAACGTCGGCGCCCAGAACGTCGTCGAACGGGTCATCACCATCGCCGGCGGGCGCGAGGGCGCCGAAGAAGACCTCGCCGAGGCCACCTCGATGCCCGGCGTCGGGCGTCGTACCCGACCCGACTCCGGAGATGCCGGCGTGGTCGTCGAAGGTGTCGACGGGGAGCTGCTGGTCAAGCTGGCCCGATGTTGCACGCCCGTGCCCGGTGACGAGATCCAGGGGTTCGTCACCCGCGGGTCAGGCGTCTCGGTGCACCGCGTCGACTGCGTCAACCTCGGGGCGCTGCGGAACCAGCCCGAACGACTGGTGTCGGTGCACTGGGCCCCGACCGCGCAGAGCACGTTCCTGGTGGCCATCCAGGTGGAGGCGCTCGATCGTCCCCACCTGCTGAGCGACATCACCCGGGTCATCTCCGACCAGCACGTCAACATCCTGTCCGCGTCCCTGAGCACCGGACGCGACCGAGTCGCGAAATCCAAGTACACGTTCGAGATGGCCGACGCCAAGCACCTCGGCCACGTGCTATCCGCCGTCCGCACCATCGACGGCGTCTTCGACGTCTACCGGCTCACGCAGTAGTCACGAGAAGTCGGCTTGGGCCTTCTCGGCCATCTCGAGGAAGCTCTCGCGTGAGGCGAGGTCGTCCTTGAGCTTCTTGACCTTCTTCTTGTCTCCAGCCGCTTCGGCCTTCTCGAGGTCGGCTCGGGTTTCGTCGATCGCCGTCTGCAGCTTGCCGATCATGTCGTCGGCCCGGGCGGACTTCTCCGGGTCGGTACTGGTCCAGGCCTGGTCGCTGGCCTCACGGACGGCCTGCTCGACGGCGCGCAGCCGTCCTTCCATCTCCTTGACCCGGCCTCTCGGAACCTTGCCGGCGGCTTCCCACCGGTCCGCGATGTCGAGCCAAGCGCGCCGCGCGGTGTCCAGATCCTTGATGGGCAGCAGCTTCTCGGCCTCGACGAGGATGGCCTCCTTGGCGATGGCGTTCTTCTCGTACTCCTCGTCGAGCGCGGCATTGGCTTCGTCGCGGGCAGTGAAGAAGATGTCCTGGGCGGCCCGGAAGCGCTTCCAGAGCTTGTCCTCGACGTTGCGCGGCGCCGACCCGGCCGCCTTCCAGCGGCTCATCAGGTCGCGGTACTTGCCAGACGTCGGACCCCAATCGGTCGACGACGACAGCTCCTCGGCCTCGACGATGAGCTTCTCCTTGACGGACTGTGCCGCCTCGCGCTGGACGTTCTGCTCGGCGAAGTGCGTCTTGCGGCGGCGTGTGTAGGCCGTGCGGGCGGTGCTGAACCGGTGCCAGAGCTCGTCGTCGGTCTTGCGGTCGAGTCGTGCCAGGCCCTTCCACTCCTCGAGCAGTGCACGCAACGCGTCGGCGCCGCCGCGCCAGTCGGACCCGGTGGCGATCTTCTCGGCGTCCTCGGCGATGCGCGTCTTCGCGGTGAGCGCCTCCGCCGCCTTGGCGGCGCGTGCGGCCTTGCGCTCCTCGCGCTGCTTCGTGATGACCGGCGCGAGCGCATCGAGGCGGGTGAGCAGCGAGGCAAGGTCGCCGAGGGCTTGCGCGTCTGTGACCTGTTCGCGCACCGTCGTGACGGCCTTCTCGGCGTCGTCGGGGCCGAGGGTGCCGCCGGTCAGGCGCTTCTCCAGCAGGTCGACCTCGATCTCCAGCCCCTCGAACCGTCGCACGTAGAGGGCCATCGCCTCCTGGGGATCGCCGCCCGGCCACTGGCCGATGACGCGCTCGCCGTCAGCCGTCCGGACGTAGACGGTTCCGTCGGCGTCGACGCGGCCCCACGGGTGCTCGGCGGCGGAAGACATGCCCGACAGTGTAGGAGGGCGCGGCCGTTCGGCCGCAGGCCGCTCTCGCGTAACCTGTCGGTCGTGCTGCTCACCTCCTTCCCTGCCGGCCCGCTGCAGGCCAACTGCTACGTGGTCTCACGCGGACCGGGCACCGGGTGTGCGTTCGTCGACCCCGGCATGGACGCGATGGACGGTGTGCACGCCGTCGTGGCCGAGCACAACCTCACTCCGGCCGCCGTGCTGGTCACGCACGGCCATTTCGACCACATGTGGTGCGTCCAGGACGTCGCCCGCGAGTACGGCTGCCCGGTGTGGATCCACCCGGCCGACCGTCACCTGCTGGCCGACCCGATGGCCGCAATCTCGGGGGAGTCCGCCGCGATGCTGCGCATGCAGGTCGGCCTCGCCGAGATGCCCGAGTTCGCCGAGCCCGACGACGTCCGCGAGGCCACCGACGGCGCCAAGATCGAGGTCGACGGGCTGACGTTCACCGTCGACCACGTTCCCGGCCACACCCCGGGCACCGTCGTCTACCGGGTCGACTACGACGGACCCGAGCCTGTCTCGGAACTGATGTTCTCCGGCGACTTCCTGTTCGCCGGCTCGATCGGCCGCACCGACCTCACCGGCGGATCCCACCCGCAGATGCAGGCGAGCCTGCGCGATCGAGTGCTCCCGCTGGCCGACGACATCGTCGTGCTGCCCGGGCATGGTCCCCAGACGTCGATCGGGCGCGAGCGCGCCACCAACCCCTTCCTTGCGGAGCTCGCTTCGTGAGCGGCATGAGCGGGTTCCCGGAGCTGCTACCGGCGGAACGCAATGTCGAGCTGTACGTCCTCGACCACCTGCGCCACGTCTTCGAGCTGCACGGCTTCGCCAACGTCGAGACCCGTGCGGTCGAAACGACGGACACCCTCCTGCAGAAGGGCGAGATCGACAAGGAGGTCTACGTCCTGCGGCGCATCCAGGCGGGGGACGACGAGGGTGACGCGGGCCTCGGCCTGCACTTCGACCTCACGGTGCCATTCGCGCGCTACGTGCTCGAGAACGCCGGACATCTCGAGTTCCCGTTCCGCCGCTACCAGATCCAGAAAGTCTGGCGGGGTGAGCGTCCGCAACAAGGGCGATTCCGAGAGTTCACCCAGGCGGATATCGACATCGTCGCCGAGGACGAGCTGCCGTTCCACTTCGATGTCGAGGTCGCGCAGGTCATGGCCGAGGCACTCGGCGGCCTGCCCGTACCGCAACTGACGCTGCAGATCAGCAACCGCAAGGTGCTCGAGGGGTTCTACCTCGGCCTCGGCGTGGCCGAGCCCACCGCAGTCATGCAGGTCATCGACAAGCTCGACCGGATTCCGTCCGATGCCGTCGTAGCCCAGCTGGCCGCGCTCGGACTCACCGACGAGCAGGCGCGGGCGTGCCTGGGCCTCGCGGAGATCGTCACGACGGACACGTCCTTCGTCGAGCGGGTCCGCGAGCTGGGTGTCACCCATGAGCTGCTCGACACCGGACTGGCCGAGCTGGCCCAGGTCATCAGCGCGGTCCGGCCGGTCGAGGGCGTGACCGTGGTCGCCGACCTACGCATCGCGCGTGGCCTCGACTACTACACCGGCACCGTGTTCGAGACACGGATGGCCGGCTACGACCAGCTCGGATCGATCTGCTCGGGCGGTCGCTACGACCAGCTCGCGTCGGACGGTCGCCACACCTACCCCGGCACGGGTATTTCGCTCGGCGTCTCCCGCCTGCTGGTGCCGCTGCTGGCCGACGGGTTGACGAGCGACCGTTCGGTGCCGTCCGCCGTGCTCGTCGCCCTGGTCGACGAGGAGTCGCGCGACATCAGCGACGAGGTCGCGATGCGCCTTCGATCCCGTGGCATCCCCACCGAGGTCGCGGCGACGGCCCAGAAGTTCGGCAAGCAGATCCGGTACGCCGAACGCCGCGGCATCCCATACGTCTGGTTCCCCGGCATGCCTCACGAAGTCAAGGACATCCGGTCCGGTGAGCAGGTCGAGGCCGACCCGGACGAATGGACGCCGCCCATCGACGACCTCGCACCCCACATCAAGGAGCCCTCCTCGTGATCCGCACCCACGACGCCGGAAGCCTGCGCGCCGAGAACGTCGGTGATCGGGTCACCCTCGCCGGCTGGGTGGCGCGTCGACGCGACCACGGCGGCGTCGCGTTCATCGACCTGCGCGAAGCCTCGGGCGTCGTGCAGGTGGTGGTGCGCGAGGAGGTCGCCCATCAGCTGCGCTCGGAGTACTGCCTGCTGATCACCGGGACGGTCGAGAAGCGACCCGAGGGCAACGAGAACGCCGGCATCCCCACCGGCGACATCGAGGTGATCGCCGACGACGTCGAGATCCTGAGCGCCGCCGCGCCGTTGCCGTTCCCGATCGACGAGCACATCGAAGTGGGCGAGGAGGTGCGGCTCAAGCACCGCTACCTCGACCTGCGCCGGGCCGAGCCGGCCGCGGCGATCCGGCTGCGCAGCAAGGTCAACCGGGCCGCTCGGGATGTGCTCGACGCGCACGACTTCGTCGAGATCGAGACGCCGACGCTCACCAGGTCGACGCCGGAGGGTGCCCGCGACTTCCTGGTGCCGGCCCGGCTGAGCCCGGGCAGCTGGTACGCGCTGCCGCAGAGCCCCCAGCTGTTCAAGCAGCTGCTGATGGTCGCCGGCATGGAGCGGTACTACCAGATCGCGCGCTGCTACCGCGACGAAGACTTCCGGGCCGACCGGCAGCCCGAGTTCACCCAGCTCGACGTCGAGATGAGCTTCGTCGAGCAGGACGACGTCCTCGAGCTCTCCGAGGAGATCATCGCGGCGCTGTGGCGGTTGATCGATGTCGACGTGCCCATGCCGATGCCGCGGATGACCTACGCGGAGGCGATGCGTCGCTTCGGCACCGACAAGCCGGATCTGCGGATGGGCCAGGAGCTCGTCGAGTGCACCGAGTACTTCGCGAACACGCCGTTCCGGGTGTTCCAGGCCCCGTACGTCGGTGCCGTGGTGATGCCCGGCGGCGCGTCCCAGCCGCGTCGTCAGCTCGACGCCTGGCAGGACTGGGCCAAGCAGCGCGGCGCCAAGGGCCTGGCCTACGTGCTGGTGCAGGACGACGGCGAGCTCGGCGGTCCGGTGGCCAAGAACCTCACCGACGAGGAGCGCGCCGGCCTGGCCGCCCACGTCGGCGCAGAGCCCGGCGACTGCGTCTTCTTCGGCGCCGGCGCGGTCAAGTCGACGCGCGCGCTGCTCGGCGCGGCCCGTCTCGAGATCGGCCGGCGCGGCGACCTCATCGACGAGTCCGCCTGGAGCTTCCTCTGGGTGGTGGACGCGCCGTTGTTCGAGCCGTCCTCCGAAGCCACGGCTGCCGGTGACGTCGCCGTCGGCTCGGGCTCGTGGACGGCGGTGCACCACGCGTTCACGTCGCCGAAGGACCTCGACACGTTCGACACCGATCCCGGCAACGCGCTGGCCTGGGCTTACGACATCGTCTGCAACGGCAACGAGATCGGCGGTGGCTCGATCCGTATCCATCGCGAGGACGTGCAGAAGCGGGTCTTCGCGATCATGGGGCTCGGCGAGGAGGAGGCGCAGGAGAAGTTCGGCTTCCTGCTCGACGCCTTCAAGTACGGGGCCCCTCCGCACGGTGGCATCGCCTTCGGCTGGGACCGCATCTGTGCCCTGCTGAGTGGCGCCGACTCGATCCGCGACGTCATCGCCTTCCCGAAGTCGGGCGGCGGCTACGACCCGCTCACCGCCGCGCCGGCGCCCATCACGGCAGCCCAGCGCAAGGAGGCCGGCGTCGACGCGAAGCCCCAGACTCCGAGCGCACAGCCAGTCAGCAGCGACGACTAGGGTCGGAGCATGGCTACCGGGCGACAGGGTTCGTCTCATGAGCACTGACGGGCTCTTCGACCTGCCGGACGCGCCGGTGCCCACCGCGAGCGGTGGCAGCCTGGCCGGCAACGACCACGCCTCAGCACCGCTCGCCGTACGGATGCGGCCGCAGACGCTCGATGAGCTCGTCGGGCAAGAGCACTTGCTGGCGGCAGGTTCGCCGTTGCGGCAGGTCATCGACGGCGACCAGCCGCTCACCCTGCTGCTGTGGGGACCGCCCGGCACCGGCAAGACCACGATCGCCTCGTTGATCAGCCGGCACACGAACCGCCGCTTCGTCGAGATCTCGGCGGTCTCGGCGGGCGTCAAGGAGGTGCGCGACGTCATCGCCGGTGCGCGGCGAGCACTCGCGAACAGTGGCACCGAGACGGTGCTGTTCGTCGACGAGGTGCACCGGTTCAGCAAGACGCAGCAGGATGCCCTGCTGCCCGGCGTCGAGAACCGCTGGGTGTCGCTGGTCGGGGCCACCACCGAGAACCCGCACTTCAGCGTCATCTCGCCGCTGCTCAGCCGGTCCCTGCTGCTCACGCTCGGCTCACTCTCCGACGACGACGTGCGCGTGCTGCTCGATCGCGCACTCACCGAGGAGCGCGGCCTCGATGGTGCGGTGACGCTCACGGACGAGGCGAAGGACCATCTCGTCCGGCTGGCCGGGGGAGATGGGCGACGGGTGCTCACCTACCTCGAGGCGGCCGCCGGCGCTGCCACTGCGCAGGACCGTACCGAGGTCACCGTCGAGGACGCCGCGTTGGCCGTCGACCGGGCAGCAGTGCGTTACGACCGCCAGGGCGATCAGCACTACGACGTCATCAGCGCGTTCATCAAGTCCATCCGCGGATCCGACGTCGACGCGTCGTTGCACTACTTGGCCCGGATGATCGAGGCGGGGGAGGACCCGCGCTTCATCGCCCGGCGCCTGATGATCCTGGCCAGCGAGGACATCGGGATGGCCGATCCCACCGCGCTGACCGCAGCCGTGGCGGCCGCGCAGGCCGTGGCACTGATCGGCTTTCCCGAGGCGAGACTCACCCTCGCGCAGGCGGTCATTGCGCTGGCCACGGCGCCCAAGTCGAATGCCGTCATCCGAGCCATGGACGCGGCTCAGGCCGATGTCCAGGCCGGCAAGGTCGGTGCCGTGCCGCCGGCGCTGCGCGATGCGCACTACGCCGGAGCCAAGAAGCTGGGGCACGGCCACGACTACCTGTACGCCCACAGCGACCCCAAGGGCATCGTCGGTCAGCAGTACGCGCCCGACGATGTCGACGGCGCCACCTACTACGAGCCGGGCGAGCACGGCGCGGAGGCCGCGATCGCCGAGCGACTCGAGCGCATCCGCGCGATCCTGCGCGATCGGTGATCGGGCTCAACAATCGGGCCCAGTGATCGGGCCCGGAGCGGCGAGTAACCTCGTACCCGTGCCCACCGACGTCGTGATGATCTCCGCCACCGCTGTGCTCGCGGTGATGGCGCTCGTGGCTGCCGTCGTGGCGGTTCGGGCAGCCCGCCGCGGCACCCGCGCCGAGAGTCCAGAGACCGCCCCTCCGGCACCGATGTCCGCCCCCGAACGGCTTCCTCGGGCGGCCGTGCTGGTGCCCGTCGGCAGCGACCCTGACGATGACGACGACGTCCAGTGGTCCGCGCCTCAGTCCGTCGAGGGCCGCGTCATCGTGCCACCCACCGGCCAGCAGGTCGTCGGCGCGGCGCTGAGCCGTCCGCACATCCGGCTCGCGATCCTCCTGCACGGACTCACCTACGCCCTGCGAGCCGAGAGCCGCGACCGCATCACGGCGCTGATGCGTCGTGAGTATCGCCGCCGCCGCCGCGAGCGGCTGGCGGCCGGACGTCGCGCGGTCCGTACGACCCATCCTGCGTCCGCCGACGCCTGGATGTCGCAGCCGTGGATCGGCGAGCTTCCGGCCCGGTCGCACTCGTCCGCCGAGGTGGACTCATGAGGGGCCGAACCGTCTGGTTCGTCGCCGGCACCGCGGCCGGCGTCTACGCCACCGCGAAGGCGCGTCGGCTCGCCTATCGCATGTCGATGCCCGGCCTGATCGACCAGGCCGCCGCCGCTGGCCTCGGGTGGCGCGAGTTCGCCGGCGAGCTGCGCGTCGGCATGATCCGTTACGAGCGCGAGGTCGCCGCCCGGCTCGACACCGCTGTTCCCATGATCCCCAGCGAGAGCGACGCACCCTGATGGAGACCGCGGAGATCCGCCGACGCTTCCTCGCGCACTTCGAGAACGCCGGTCACACGGTGGTGCCGTCGGCGCCGCTGCTGTTCGACGACCCGAACCTGTTGTTCGTCAACGCCGGCATGGTGCCGTTCAAGCCCTACTTCCTACAGCAGGAGACGCCGCCGTTCGACCGTGCGGTGAGCGTGCAGAAGTGCGTCCGCACCCTCGACATCGAGGAAGTTGGCAAGACCACCCGGCACGGCACGTTCTTCCAGATGAACGGCAACTTCTCCTTCGGCGACTACTTCAAGGAAGGGGCCATCGAGCATGCCTGGAACCTGGTCACCGGGTCGCTCGACGACGGCGGCTACGGGTTCGCCGGCGACGCGATCTGGGTGACGGTGCTCGAGGGCGACGACGAGGCGCGGCAGATCTGGCGGGACGTCATCGGCCTGACCGATGAGCGCATCCAGGAGCGCGGCCTGCTCGACAACTACTGGCACATGGGAGTACCCGGCCCGGGCGGGCCGTGCAGCGAGATCTACGTCGATCGCGGCGCGGAATTCGGGCCTGACGGTGGTCCGATCGTGGACGAGGACCGGTTCCTGGAGATCTGGAACCTCGTGTTCATGCAGGAGGAGATCACCAACGTCCGAGCCAAGGACGACTTCGACGTCGTCGGTCCGCTGCCCAGCAAGAACATCGACACCGGCATGGGCCTGGAGCGAGTCGCCTACCTGCTGCAAGACAAGAGCAACATGTACGAGATCGACGAGATCTTCCCCGTCATCGAGAAGGCCTCCGAGCTGAGCGGCCGCCGCTACGGCGCCGATCACGATGACGACGTGCGCTTCCGCGTCATCGCCGATCACGTCCGCAGCGGACTGATGCTGATCGGCGACGGCGTCACGCCCGGAAACGAAGCCCGTGGCTACGTCCTGCGTCGACTGCTGCGTCGTGCGGTCCGCTCGATGCGACTGCTCGGCTACGACGACCCCGCTCTGCCCGAGCTGCTGCCGGTGAGCCTGGGCCGTATGAAGGCGTCCTACCCCGAGCTCGAGCGCGACTTCGCCCGTATCTCACAGATCGCCTATGCGGAGGAAGAGGCGTTCCGCCAAACGCTCGACAAGGGCACGCAGATCTTCGACGTCGCCGCCGCGAGCACGCAGCAGCAGGGCGGTACCCAGCTGTCCGGCGAACGGGCGTTCGCCCTGCACGACACCTACGGCTTCCCGATCGACCTGACGCTGGAGATGGCCGCCGAGCAGGGCCTCAGCGTCGACGAAGACGGTTTCCGTGCCCTGATGTCCGAGCAGCGCGCGCGGGCCAAGGCAGACGCGGCCTCCAAGAAGGGCCATCACGCCGATACCAGCGTCTACCGGGCCGCGCTCGATGCCAACGGCCCCACCGACTGGCAGGCCTACACGACCCTGACCACCGAGTCCCGCGTGCTGGCGCTGCTCGCCGAGGGTGCCTCGACGCCCGTGCTCACCGCCGGCACCGTCGGCGAGGTCGTGCTCGACCGCACGCCGTTCTACGCCGAGTCCGGTGGCCAGAACGCCGATGCCGGCACGATCACGTGGGACGGAGGTCGAGCCGAGGTGCTCGACGTCCAGCGCCCGGTGCGCGGGCTGGTCGTGCACCAGGTCCGCGTGATCGAGGGTGAGCTGATGCTCGACGCCGCGGTGGAGGCGCAGGTCGACCCGGAGTGGCGGCTCGGCGCACGCCAGGCGCACTCCGGCACGCACGTCGTGCACGCCGCGCTCCGCGAGGTGCTCGGCCCCACTGCATTGCAGTCCGGCTCGTACAACCGTCCCGGCTACCTGCGCCTCGACTTCGGCTGGAACGGGGCCCTGTCGCCCGATCAGTTGCGCGACGTCGAGGTCGCGTCCAACCGGGCGCTCCGCGAGGACCTCCCCGTCACGGTCGCCACCATGCCGCTCGAGCAAGCCAAGGAGATCGGCGCGCTCGCGCTGTTCGGCGAGACGTACGGCGAAGACGTCCGGGTCGTCGAGATCGGCGGTCCGTGGTCACGCGAGCTGTGCGGCGGCACGCACGTCGAGCGCGCGTCCCAGATCGGCACCGTCGTGCTCACCTCCGACAGCTCCGTCGGCGCCGGCAACCGCCGCGTCGAAGCCGTCGTCGGGCTGGAGGGTTTCCAGTACCTCGCGCGCGAGCGTGACCTGGTGCACCAGCTCAGCACCATGCTCAAGGCGAGTCCCACCGACGTCCCGGCCCAGGTGCAGAAGATCGTCGACCGCCTTCGTATCGCGGAGAAGGAGCTGGAGCGGCTCCGGTCGGCCGAGCTTGTCGGCGCCGGCGCCGATCTTGCCGGCAAGGCCGTCGACGTCAACGGCGTCGCATTCGTCGGACACCGGGCCGAGGGTGTGGGCGGCGGCGACGTCCGGTCGATCGCGCTCGACGTCCGCGGACGTCTGCAGGACCGCCCGGCCGTCGTGGTCGTCATCGGCACCGGCGGTGGCAAACCGTCCGCCGTGATCGCCGTCAATGACGCGGCACGTGAGCGGGGCATCGCCGCCAACGACCTCATCGCCGTCGTCGGCGAACACCTGGGCGGACGCGGTGGCGGCAAGGGCGACGTCGCGCAGGGTGGCGGCACCGACCTCGGCGGCATCGAGGCGGCTCTCACCGCCGTTCAGGCCCAGCTCGCGAGGTCCTGACATGCGCCGGGGCCGGAGGGTGGGTGTCGACGTGGGCGACGTCCGCATCGGCGTCGCGGTCTGCGACCCCGACGGCATGCTGGCAACGCCGCTGGAGACCGTTGCCGCAGGTCAGGACGCGTTCGCACGTCTCACCGCGATCGTCGCCGAGCACGAGGCCCTCGAATGCGTCGTTGGGCTCCCGCTGTCCCTGTCGGGTCGGGAAGGGCCGGCCGCGTTCAAGGTCCGCGAATTCGCCACCGGTCTGCGCGACGCGATCGCCCCTGTGCCTGTTCGGCTGGTCGATGAACGCATGTCTACGATGACTGCTGACAGTCAGCTGCGAGAGAGCGGACGGTCAGGCGCCGGCAAGCGCGCGATCATCGATCAGGCCGCGGCCACGGTGATCCTGCAGACAGCCCTTGATGCCGAGCGCACGCGCGGGACCGCCCCGGGCGAGATCTGGTGAGGACACGATGAGCGGAATCGATATGGTCACCGGTGGCGGCTCCCGGTCGAACCGGAGCCGTCCTGGTGCTCGTCGGGCGCAACGCGGCCCGTCCAGGGGCCGTCGTCTGGTCCGCGCGCTGGTGCTGCTCCTTGTCCTGGCCGCTCTGGTGTTCGGGTTCCTCAAGGTCAAGGACCTGCTGAAAGGTCCGGACGACTACACCGGTCAGGGCACCGGCAAGGTCGTCATCGAGGTTCCAGCCGGAGCGAACGGGCAACAGATCGCCGACATCCTCGCGTCGAAGGACGTCGTCAAGAGCTCGGAGGCCTTCTACCAGGTGTCCCTGAACGACGACCGAGCCCAGTCGATCCAGCCGGGGTTCTACCAGCTCCGCAAGCAGATGTCCGCCAAGGCGGCCCTCGATGCCCTGGTCGACCGCAAGAACCGCGTCGAAGGCAAGGTCGTGGTGCCTGAAGGGGCGAGGGTCGGCCAGATCGTCCAGGCCATCGCCAAGGGGTCCGAGATCAACGCGAAGGACGTCACAGCCGTGCTCGACAAGCCCGGCCAGCTGGGTCTGCCACCCGAGGCGAAGGACAACCCCGAGGGCTATCTGTTCCCGGCCACCTACACCGTCGAGCCCGGAACGAAGGCTCGCGCCCTCCTGCGCCAGATGGTCAGCAAGACCCTGGCCGTCGAGAAGGAGCTGGACATCGACGCCCGCGCGCAGAAGCTCAACCTGTCCAAGGAGCAGGTCCTCACCGTCGCGAGCATTCTGGAGTACGAGGCCAACCGCGACGAGGACTACCCGAAGGTGGCCCGCGTGCTCTACAACCGGATCGACAAGGGCATCGCCCTGCAGCTCGACTCGACTGTCTCCTACATCAGCAAGCGCAAGGGCGACGTCTGGACCACCCCGGAAGAGCGGGCAAGCGATTCGGAGTACAACACCTACAAGCACACCGGCCTGCCACCCGGACCGATCGGTTCGCCTGGCGCGAAGACCATCGAGGCGGCGCTCAAACCTGCCGACGGCACCTGGCTCTACTTCGTGCCCGACTTCGAGAAGGGCACCACGGTGTTCAGCGACAACCTCGCCGATCACGAGAAGGCCGCCGAGAAGGCGCGCGAGTACTGCCGCACCCACGAGGAGTGCTGACCGCCGGATGCGTTGCGCCGTCCTGGGCTCGCCGATCGCCCATTCCCTGTCGCCAGTCATGCATCTGGCGGCCTACGCCGAGCTCGGGCTCGACTGGACATACGACGCCGTCGAGGTCCACGAGGACGGACTCGAGGCATTCCTCGACGACCTCACCGACGACTGGCGCGGCCTCTCACTGACCATGCCGCTCAAGCGGATCGCGCTCGGCCTGGTGGGCCAGAACAGTGCGGTCGCGACGGCCGTGGGCTCGGCCAACACGATCTTGCTCGACCCCGGCAACGGTCGCGGCTCCGGCGACAACACCGACGTGCCCGGGGCCCAGGCGGCCCTGCGCGAGCGCGGCCTCGAAGCCCGATCCGCCCGGATCGTCGGCGGCGGCGCGACGGCGACATCAGTCGCCTACGCACTGGCCGGTCTTGGGATCCGTGACCTCGAATTCGTCGTCCGTGACGAGTCTCGTGCCGAAGGAGCCGCGCACGTGGCCCGCAGCGCCGGCGCCGACGTGATCGTGAAGTCATTCGAGCATCCGTTGCTGGAGAAGGTCGACCTGCTGGTCTCCACCGTTCCCGGGGACGCGATCGGGTCGCGGTCGCATGAGCTGGCCGAGTCGTCCCGCGCGGTCTTCGACGTCGCCTACGACCCGTGGCCCACTCCGCTGATCACGGCCGCGGAGCAGGCCGGGCTGCCGACGGTGACCGGCGTCGACCTGCTGGCCCATCAGGCCGCACTCCAGGTGGAGCTGATGACCGGGAGTGCCGTCGACGTCGACCTGCTTCGATCGGCCGCCCTCTCGGCGCTCGCTCGCTGACGGCCATGACCGTCGCGCTCGCTGCCCTCGCGGCCGGCCTCATCGGTGCGGCCGGCCCGTTCGTCATCGCGCGCCTTCCGGAGCCACCAGATGCCGACGACGACAAGATCGCCTACCTCGAGCTGGCCAGGGCCAGCCACCTGGTGCTGTGGTTCGCCGCTGCGGCGGCGGTCATGGCCGCGGTGGTGGCCTGGCACGTAGCGCCCGAGCTCGTCCCAGTGTGGGTCTTGTTCACCGGCGTCGGCACCTGGCTGGGTTACGTCGACTGGCGCACTCGACTGCTGCCCTTCCTGCTCGTCGCGCCGATGTACGTCCTGACCCTGGCGCTCGTGGTGCTGGGCGCCCTTCTGTTGGACGACTGGAGCGCCCTGGCCACCGCCCTGATCGGCAACGTCGCCGTGTTCGGCGCGTTCTGGCTGGTGTATCTGGTCGGCCGGTTGTTCGGCGGGGGAGCGTTCGGCTACGGCGACGTGCGGCTGTCCGCGGTCGTTGGTCTGGCTCTCGGTGCGCTCGGTGCGGCCGAGACGCTGACCGGCACGTACGCCGGGTTCGTGCTCGGCGCCATCGGCGGCCTGGTGTTCTCGCGACTCGGCTGGGTGGACCGCAAGGGGTTCGCGTTCGGGCCGTACATGGTGGTCGGCGCGATCGTCGGCGCCGCGTGGGGTCCGTCGATCTGGCCGACGTGAGGGCGGAGAATGGCCGGCATGCCGGTTCGCGTGCACCACATCGTCATCGACGCCCATGACCTCACCGCCCAGGCCCGCTTCTGGGCCGAGGCACTGCACTGGTCCGTGCTGTCCACGCGGGAGGACGAGGTCGTCGTCGGGTCGGACGTCGACGCACCCGTCGGGCTGTGCTTCATGCCGGCCGGGGCGACGCAGAAGTTGGTGAAGAACCGGGTGCACCTGGACCTCACCACCACTGCGGGCGATCGAGACGCGGAGATCGAGCGGCTGCTCGCCCTCGGAGCACGACGGATTGACATCGGCCAGACCGGACAGGAGTCGTGGGACGTGCTTGCCGATCCGGAGGGCAATGAGTTCTGCGTGGTGCGCCCCAAGTCGACGCTGGTGAACTGACGCGACGGCGCGTGGGAGAATCGACAACATGCTCCGTTGGCTGACCGCCGGTGAATCACACGGCCCCGCACTCGTCGCCGTCCTCGAAGGACTGCCGGCGGGCGTCCGCGTGACCAGCAAGGACATCCAGGCCGCACTGGCCCGCCGCCGTCTGGGCTACGGACGCGGCGCCCGGATGAGCTTCGAGGCCGACGACCTGGAGATCATCGGCGGCATCCGACACGGCGCCACGCTCGGCAGCCCGATCGCGCTGCGCATCGGCAACAGCGAGTGGCCCAAGTGGGAGCAGGTCATGGCGGCCGACCCGGTCGACGCCGACACGCTCGCCGGGCTCAAGCGCGGTGCGCCGCTCACGCGTCCTCGTCCCGGTCACGCCGACCTCGTCGGCATGCAGAAGTACGGCTTCGACGAGGCCCGTCCGGTGCTCGAGCGGGCCAGTGCCCGCGAGACGGCGGCCCGCGTGGCTCTCGGCGAGATCGCCGCCCAGTTCGTGGAGCAGACCACCGGGGCGACTCTGGTGTCGCACGTGGTCGAGCTCGGCACCGTGCGCGCTCCGGCCGGCGTCGTCCCCCTGCGTAGCGACCTCGAAGCGCTCGACGCCGACCCGGTGCGCTGTTTCGACGCCGACACCAGCGCGGCGATGGTCGCCGAGATCGACGCCGCCCACAAGGACGGCGATACCCTCGGCGGCGTGGTCGAGGTCGTCGTCGACGGCCTGCCACCCGGACTCGGTTCCCACACGCACTGGGACCGCAGGCTCGACTCCCGGCTCGCCGGCGCCCTGATGGGCATCCAGGCCATCAAGGGGGTCGAGGTGGGCGACGGTTTCGAGCTGGCCCGCACCCGTGGCTCCCTCGCGCACGACGAGATCGTGCCGACTGATGAGGGCATCCGGCGCGTCACCGGTCGCTCGGGCGGCACCGAGGGCGGCATGTCCACCGGCGAGCTGCTGCGCGTCCGCGCGGCGATGAAGCCGATCTCCACCGTTCCCAAGGCGCTGCGCACGGTCGACCTCGAGACCGGCGAAGAGGCCACGGCCCACCATCAGCGCTCCGACGTGTGCGCCGTCCCAGCAGCCGGCATCGTGGCCGAGGCCATGGTGGCGCTCGTGCTCGCCGAAGCCGTCGTCGAGAAGTTCGGTGGCGACTCCGTGCCCGAGACGCGTCGCAACGTCGAGGGGTACCTCGCAAACCTCAAGCACCGATGAGCCTTTTCCCACGGACGTGCTCCCTGCCGCACCCATGTCACGAGCGACCGTTGCGACCCAGGCGGTCGCACGTCCGCGGGGACCCCGGATGAAACCCGTCGTCGTCATCGTCGGCCCACCGGGCGCCGGCAAGTCCACCGTGGCCGAGGAGCTGGCATCCCGGCTCGGTGTCACCGTGCGCGACACCGACGCCGACATCGAGACCACCGCCGGCGCGAGAGTCCAGGATCTCTTCATCGACCACGGCGAGGCCCACTTCCGCGAGCTCGAGGAGGCTGCGGTGGCGAAGGCGCTCGACGAGCACGACGGAGTCGTCGCCCTCGGCGGTGGAGCGGTGCTCAGCGACCGCACCCGCGAGCGGCTCCGCGACCACCGGGTGCTGTTCCTCGACGTCGGCCTCACCCAGGCCGTTCGGCGGGTCGGCCTCGGCACCGGGCGCCCGCTCCTGCTCGGCAACGTTCGCGCCCAGCTCAAGCAGCTCATGGACGCTCGCCACGCCCTCTATCGTGAGGTCGCCGACCTGACCGTGCTCACCGACGACCTGGATCCGTCGCAGGTGGCGGACCAGGCGCTCGCTTTCCTCGAGGAGAACCGATGACCACCCGGCTCACGGTCCACACCGCCTCGCCGTACGAGGTCGTCGTCGGCCATGGCGTCACCGATGAGGTGCGGTTGCTGATCGGCGACGAGGCGCGCCGGGTGGCCGTCGTCCATCCGCCGACGCTGCGCGACCGGGCCGAGCACCTTCGAACAGTCCTCGACGGCCTCGAGGTCCTGCTCCTCGAAGTGCCGGACGGCGAGGCCGCAAAGGCCGCCGACGTACTCACGCACTGCTGGGACGCGCTCGGAGACGCCGGGTTCACCCGTTCCGACGTGGTCATCGGCCTGGGCGGGGGAGCGACGACCGACCTCGCCGGCTTCGTCGCCGCCAGCTGGCTGCGCGGCGTCCGGTTCGTCAACCTGCCGACCACGGTCCTCGGAATGGTCGACGCCGCAGTCGGCGGCAAGACCGGCATCAACACCGCCTCGGGGAAGAACCTGGTCGGCGCATTCCACGAGCCGGCCGGGGTGCTGTGCGACCTCGACGTCCTGGCATCGCTGCCCGCCGACGAGCTGCGCAGCGGCATGGCCGAGGTCGTGAAGTGCGGGTTCATCGCCGACCCGTCGATCCTCGACTCCGTCGAGGCGGGACGGGAGCACACGCTGGATGCGGCTTCGCCGCTCGTTGCGGAGCTCATCGCGAAGGGCGTCGCGGTCAAGGCGGCCACCGTCGCCGACGACCTGCGCGAGACTGGTGGCAGCTCCGGCATCGGCCGTGAGGCTCTCAACTACGGACACACCCTCGGCCACGCGCTCGAGCGGGTGCACGGCTTCCGGCTGCGCCATGGCGAGGCGATTTCCGTGGGCATGGTCTTCGTCGCAGAGCTCGCGCACCGCACGGGCCGCATCGATGCCGACCTGCTGGCTCGGCACCGATCGATCCTCGGCATCGTCGGACTGCCGACGACGGACGGTACCGCCTTCGACGAGCTGCTCGCGGCCATGCGAGTGGACAAGAAGACCCGTGGGACGCAGCTGCGGTTCGTCGTGCTCGACGGCCTCGCCCATCCATCCGTCCTGGCTGGCCCCGACGAGCAGCTGCTGCGCGAGGCGCACGCCGCGCTCGCACCATGAGTTTCACCCCAGAAAACCGCTCGCCCCTCGCCCCGCCCATCGGGGCCGCGGGCCGGCAAGGCTCGCGCTTTCCCGGGGACCCCGGATGAGCCGGCCCACCGCCGAGCAGCTCGCCGACCGGCGCCGTCGCGCGGCCAGCGCCCTCGCCGATCTCGGCGCCGACGGCCTGCTGGTCACCACGCTCGTCAACGTCCGCTATCTGACCGGCTTCACCGGGTCGAACGGTGCACTTCTGCTGGGCGCCGACGGGACGGGCACGTTCCTCACCGATGGCCGCTACAAGGACCAGGCGATCGAGGAGGTGCCCGGCGTCGACCACGTCATCACCCGCGACCTGCTGGGCGAGGCGGCCGGCCGGGTGTCCGGCTTGTGGGCGTGCGAGACGCACACGCTGAGCGTCGACGCACACGCCACCCTCACCGAGGCAGGCATCTCGACGGTCCCGGCGGATCGTGTGGTCGAGGGCCTGCGTGAGGTGAAGGACGACGGTGAGATCGACGCCCTGCGCCGCGCCTGCCGCATCTCGGTCGACGCGCTGCAGGGCCTGCTGGCCGGTTCGTTGGAGGGACGCACTGAGCTCGAGGTGGCTCGCGACCTCGAGTGGCGCATGCTTGAGCTCGGCGCCGAAGCCATCGCGTTCGAGACGATCCTCGCATCCGGCCCGAACTCCGCGATCCCGCACCACAGCCCCACCGATCGAGTCCTGAAGCGCGGCGACCTGGTCAAGGCCGATTTCGGCGCCCGGGTCGATGGCTATCACGCCGACTGCACGCGCACGGTCGTGCTGGGCACCGCTGACGACTGGCAGCGGGAGGTCCATGCCGCGGTCCAGGCGTCCCAGGCAGCGGGGGTCTCGGCACTCCGCGCGGACGCTCCGGTGGCGACGTCCGACGAGGCCGCGAGGAAGGTGCTTGAGGACGCCGGCTGGTTGGAACACTTCACCACCGGCCTCGGCCACGGCGTCGGCCTGCAGATCCATGAGGACCCGTTCATCAGCCATCGGCACGCCGGTAGACTGGCCCGCTGCACCACCTTGACGATGGAGCCGGGGATCTACGTCCCGGGACGCGGGGGAGTGCGTATCGAAGACACCGTCCTCGTCACCCCGGATGATCCCGAGGTGCTCACCACGATGACCACCGACCTCCTGGAGATCGCCTGATGGCCACCACGAACGACCTGAAGAACGGCATGGTTCTCAACCTCGACGGACAGCTCTGGTCCGTCGTGTGGTTCCAACACCACAAGCCGGGCAAGGGCGGCGCCGTCGTGCGCACCAAGCTCAAGAGCGTGCTGTCCGGCAAGACCGTCGACCGCACGTTCAACGCCGACGTCAAGGTCGACATCGCCCAGGTCGACAAGCGCGACATGCAGTTCCTGTACCACGACGGCAGCGGGTACGTGTTCATGGATGGTGCCACCTACGACCAGCTGATCGTGCCGGATGAGGTGGTCGGCGAGGCCAAGGACTTCCTGCTCGACAACGGCGAGGCCATGGTCGCCGTCAACGACGGCCAGCCGCTGTACATCGAGCTGCCGGCGTCGGTCGAGCTCGCGATCGAGTACACCGAGCCGGGCCTGCAGGGCGACCGCTCCAGTGGCGGTACCAAGCCGGCTCGCCTCGAGACCGGCCGGCAGATCCAGGTGCCGCTGTTCATCACCTCCGGCGAGAAGGTCAAGGTCGACACCCGCGACGGCAGCTATCTCGGCCGCGTGTCCCCCTGATGTCAGCCCGCACGAAGTCCCGCAAGCGTGCCCTGGACATCCTCTTCGAGTCCGAGCTCCAGGGGCTCAGCCTCGGCGGTTCGTTGGCCGGACGTCGTGAGCTGAACGATCCGCCGGTCAACGAGTACACCGTCCAGCTGGTGGAGGGCGTCGTCGCCGAGCAGGGGCGCATCGACGCGCTGCTCTCCGACCACGCGCGCGGCTGGACGCTCGACCGCATGCCCGGCGTCGACCGCAACCTGCTGCGCATCGCCGCCTACGAAATCCTCTGCGTCGACGACGTCCCCGACGCGGTGGCCATCAACGAGGCGGTCGAGCTGTCCCGCGACCTCTCCACCGACGAGTCGCCCAGCTTCGTCAACGGCCTGTTGAGCGCGATCGTGCAGTCGAAGGCGTCGGCCACCCCGACCGACTAGGCCTGCATGGGCGAGGCGAACCAGATCGTTCGATGGGTCCAGTTGCCCGGGCCGAGACGCCGTCCCGAGCACACGATGATCGCCAGTTGCGGTGGGCCCTCGCGTTCGAAGTACGGCGGGTAGTTGCTCGAACCCGGCACTTCGACGCGCTTGGCGACCTCGTAGCACAGGGTGGCCTGGTCGCCGCGGAGGATGATTCGGCCGCCTTCGTCCAGACCGGCGAGAAGCTTGTTGCCGAGAGCTGACCCGTCCGGCCACGTGTGGGCGTTGATCAGCACGTTGCCCTTCGCCGAGCCGGGTTTGATCCCCGGTGGACGGTCCCACGCGACCTGCCACTTGCCACTCTCCGAGACCGGGGGGACTGACGGTACGTCGTGGCCGTCGCGGGGAAGGGCGAGCACTGTCACGTTGCGTGCCACGCCAGGAAAGGTGATCCGCGTGGGGGTGAAGGCCTCGGACGTCTGGGTGTCACATGGCGACGGCTTCGGTGTCGGACTGGGGCTGGGTGTCGGAGTCACAGTCGGTGTGGGACGGGCGGCGACCGGCGAGTCTGCGGCCGGCCGGAGCACCCAGACGGCCAGGGCGAGCACGAGCAGGGCCGCGACGACTCCTGCGGCCAGACGCACGTGGCGCCCGCGCCGCGTCCGTCGCCGCGACCTCGGCGTCCCGACAGTGCCGTCCTCGGTCATCGTTCAAGCGTAGGCGTCACCGGCTCTCGCCGTGTCGTCGTCGGGAAAGGGCCCCGGCCGTCGACAGAGATGTGCTGAGCCTGTGCCGGCTGCCGAGGACCGCTGGTACTCTGACGGTGCACGACCATCGACATCCTTTAACGGCCGTCCCGTGAGGCGGAGAAGGAGGTCAGCCATGGTTGCGTCCGCTGACGCGCCCCAGTCTGACGAGCACGACGACCCGCAGGCACGCACCGTTCTCGACGAGAACGACATCGCCCGGGCTCTCACTCGCATCACCCACGAGATCCTCGAACGCAACCGCGGCTCGGCCGACGTGCTGCTGCTCGGGATCCCCACCCGCGGTGTCCACCTCGCCCAACGCGTCGCGCGCCGCATGGGCGAGGTCGAGGGCCGCGACATTACCGCCGGCGCGATCGACGTCACGATGTACCGCGACGATCTGCGCCTCAAGCCCGCACGGGCCCTCGAGCACACCGACATCCCGGATGACATCGACGACAAGATCGTCGTCCTGATCGACGACGTGCTCTACTCCGGCCGCACCATCCGCGCCGCCCTCGATGCCCTGAACGAGCTCGGCCGGCCCCGCGCCGTGCAGCTCGCCGTTCTGGTCGACCGCGGGCACCGCGAGCTGCCGATCCGCGCCGACTTCGTCGGCAAGAACCTGCCGACGTCGTTGGCCGAGAAGGTCAGGGTCAGCCTGGTCGAGACCGACGGCAGTGACGGTGTGAGCATCATCGGAGGTGCAGCATGACGCTGACCCACCTGCTGAGTGCCGGCGACCTGAGCCGCGACGAGGCGATCCGCATCCTCGACACCGCTGAAGAGCTCCTCTCGGTCGCCAGCCGGCCGATCAAGAAGCTGCCCACCCTGCGCGGACGCACCGTGGTCAACCTCTTCTTCGAGGACTCCACCCGCACCCGGATCTCATTCGAGGCAGCCGCCAAACGGCTCTCGGCCGACGTGATCAACTTCTCGGCCAAGGGCTCGAGCGTCTCCAAGGGCGAAAGCCTCAAGGACACCGCGCTCACGCTTCAAGCCATGGGCGCGGACGCCGTGATCGTGCGGCACCAGAACTCGGGCGCTCCGCATCGCCTGGCCCACGCCAAGTGGACCCAGGGCGCGGTCATCAACGCCGGCGACGGCACGCACGAGCACCCCACGCAGGCGCTGCTCGACGCCTTCACCATGCGCCGGCACCTGGGCGAGATCGAAGGCCGCAACGTCACGATCGTCGGCGACGTCCTGCACAGCCGGGTCGCCCGCTCCAACGCGCTCCTGCTCGACACCCTCGGCGCGCACGTCACGCTGGTCGCCCCACCGACGCTGCTGCCGGTCGGGGTCGACCACTGGCCGGTCGAGACGTCCTACGACCTCGATGCCGTCATGGAGAAGTCCGACGTGATCATGATGCTGCGCGTCCAGCAGGAGCGGATGAACGCGGCGTACTTCCCGAGTGCCCGCGAGTACAGCCGCCGCTACGGGCTCGACACCGCCCGCGTCAACCGGCTGCCCGAGCACGCCATCGTCATGCACCCAGGCCCGATGAACCGCGGCATGGAGATCAGCGCCGACGTCGCCGACCACGCCCGCTCGGTCATCGTCGAGCAGGTCACCAACGGCGTGGCCGTGCGCATGGCGGTTCTGTACCTGCTGCTCGGCGGCGCTGCCGACGAAGTTCCCACCGACGAGGAGACCGCATGAGCTCGCTGACGATCCGCCGTGCCCGGCTGCTCGGTGAGGACGTCGTCGACCTCGTGATCGTCGACGGCCTCATCACCGAGATCGGCACCGATCTCGCTGCGTCCGATGGCGACGAGGTCGATGCGAGCGGGCTGGTCGCTCTGCCCGGCCTGGTCGACCTGCACACCCACATGCGCGAGCCCGGTCGTGAGGATGCCGAGACGGTGCTCACCGGCTCCCGGGCCGCGGCCCGGGGTGGTTTCACCTGCGTGCATGCCATGGCCAACACCGACCCGGTCGCCGACACCGCGGGCGTCGTCGAGCAGGTCTGGCGCCTCGGCCGCGAGGGCGGCTACTGCGACGTGCAGCCGGTCGGCGCGGTCACCGTGGGGCTGGGGGGCAGCGTCTCGCCGAGCTCGGCGCGATGGCCGACTCCGCGGCCGGAGTGCGGGTGTTCTCCGACGACGGCATCTGCGTCTCCGATGCGGTGCTGATGCGCCGTGCGCTGGAATACGTCAAGGCATTCGACGGGGTGATCGCCCAGCACGCCCAGGAGCCGCGGCTCACCGAGAACGCGCAGATGAACGAGGGGCCGCTGTCCGGCGAGCTCGGCCTCACCGGCTGGCCTGCGGTCGCCGAGGAGGCGATCGTCGCCCGCGACGTCCTGCTCGCCGAGCACGTCGGGTCGCGGCTGCACGTCTGCCACGTGTCGACGCGGGGTTCGGTCGAGATCATCCGGTGGGCCAAGAGCCGCGGCATCAACGTCACCGCCGAGGTCACGCCGCACCACCTGCTGCTCACCGACGACCTCGTGCGCAGCTACGACCCGATCTACAAGGTCAACCCGCCGCTGCGCTCGGCCGACGACGTCCAGGCGGTCCGGGAGGCGCTCGTCGACGGCACCATCGACGTCGTCGCCACCGACCACGCGCCGCACCCGATGGAGGACAAGGAGTGCGAGTGGTCCGCGGCCGCCTTCGGCATGCTCGGTCTCGAGACGGCGCTGTCCGTGGTCCAGCAGACGATGGTCGATCCCGGCCTGCTCACCTGGGCCCAGGTGGCCGAGCGGATGTCGTCGCGGCCGGCCGCGATCGGCCGCGTCGCCGGGCAGGGACGTCCAATTGCTGTAGGTGAACCAGCCAACTTGACCCTCGTAGACGCCAACGCATCTTGGACCGTCGATTCATCCGCCACAGCCTCGCTGTCTCGCAACACCCCGTACGCCGGGCTCACGGTGCCCGGCCGGGTCATGGCTACGTTCCTGCGTGGCCGGGCCACGGTGCTCGACGGCGAGCTGCAAGGGGCTCTCGTATGAGCGCCGTGCTCGTCCTGGAGGACGGGCGGACGTTCCACGGCGAGGCGTATGGAGCTGCCGGCACCACGATCGCCGAGGTCGTCTTCGCCACCGGCATGACCGGGTACCAGGAGACGCTCACCGACCCGTCATACCGCGGGCAGATCGTGGTGATGACGGCCCCGCACATCGGCAACACTGGCGTCAACGACGAGGACTTCGAGTCCCGCAAGGTCTGGGTTGAGGGCTATGTCGTCCGCGACCCTGCCCGGGTGCGGAGCAGCTGGCGTTCCCAGCGATCCCTCGACGAGCTGCTGGTGGAGCAGGGCGTCGTGGGCATCAGCGGCATCGACACCCGTGCCCTCACCAGACACCTGCGCGAACGCGGGGCGATGCGGGCCGCGGTGAGCTCGGAGTCCCTCAGCGTCGGCGACCTGCTGGCGCGTGTCAACGCGGCACCGGAGATGGCTGGGTCCAACTTCCTCGCCGACGTCACGACCACCGAGCCGTACGTCGTCCCGGCGATCGGCGAGAAGCGCTTCACCGTGGCCGCCATCGACCTCGGCATCAAGGGCATGACACCTCGCCGGATGTCCGAGCGCGGCATCGAGGTGCACGTGCTGCCTGCGTCATCGTCGATCGACGACGTGCTCGCCGTGAGTCCCGACGGCGTGTTCTTCTCGAACGGACCCGGTGACCCGTCGACGGCGGATCACGCCGTGGAAGTGATGCAAGGGGTCCTGAGCCGCCGCATCCCGCTGTTCGGCATCTGCCTGGGCAACCAGGTCTTCGGCCGCGCGCTCGGCCGGGGCACGTACAAGCTCGTCTACGGCCACCGCGGCATCAACCAGCCGGTCCAGGACCGCACCACCGGCAAGGTCGAGGTCACCGCGCACAACCATGGCTTCGCCGTCGACGCACCACTGGACAGCACGTTCGACACCCCGTTCGGCCCGGCCCGCGTCACCCACGTCTGCCTCAACGACGACGTCGTCGAGGGGCTGGCGCTGCTCGAGCAGCCGGCCTTCAGCGTCCAGTACCACCCCGAAGCCGCCGCTGGCCCGCACGACGCCGCCTACTTGTTCGACCGCTTCGTCGACCTCATGAAGGATTCGCATGCCTAGGCGCACAGACATCGAGTCGGTGCTGGTCATCGGATCCGGGCCGATCGTCATCGGCCAGGCCTGCGAGTTCGACTACTCCGGCACCCAGGCCTGCCGGGTGCTGCGCGACGAGGGCATCCGGGTGGTGCTGGTCAACTCCAACCCGGCGACGATCATGACCGACCCGGAGTTCGCCGACGCCACCTACGTCGAGCCGATCACGCCCGAGTTCGTCGAGATGGTCATCGCCAAGGAGCGCCCGGACGCGCTGCTCGCCACCCTCGGCGGCCAGACGGCGCTGAACACCGCCATCCGCCTCGCCGAGGACGGTGTCCTTGAGCGCTACGGCGTCGAGCTGATCGGCGCCTCGATCGACGCGATCGAGAAGGGCGAGAACCGCCAGTCCTTCAAGGCCGTCGTCGAGGGGCTGCCGCCCGAGTGGGGCGCCGAAGTGGCGCAATCGACCATCTGCCACTCGATGGATGACTGCCTGGCCGCGGTGAAGGATCTCGGCTATCCCGTGGTGGTCAGACCTTCTTTCACCATGGGTGGGAGTGGGTCTGGTCTCGCCTTCGATGAGTCGGATCTCCACCGGATCGCCGGCTCAGGCCTCGCGCTCAGCCCCACCACCGAGGTGCTCCTCGAGGAATCGATCCTCGGCTGGAAGGAGTACGAGCTCGAGGTCATGCGCGACACAGCCGACAACGTCGTGATCGTCTGCTCGATCGAGAACCTCGACCCGATGGGCGTGCACACCGGCGACTCCATCACCGTCGCACCGGCGATGACGCTCACCGACGTGGAGTTCCAGCGTCTGCGTGACATCGCAATCGGCGTCATCCGGGAGGTCGGCGTCGACACCGGCGGCTGCAACATCCAGTTCGCGGTCAACCCCGAGGACGGGCGGATCGTCGTCATCGAGATGAACCCGCGGGTCTCGCGATCCAGCGCGCTCGCGTCGAAGGCCACCGGCTTCCCGATCGCGAAGATCGCGGCCAAGGTGGCGATCGGCTACACCCTGGACGAGATCCCCAACGACATCACCCGCGAGACGCCGGCGAGCTTCGAGCCCACGCTCGACTACGTCGTGGTCAAGGTGCCGCGGTTCGCGTTCGAGAAGTTCCCGGCCGCCGATCCTCGTCTCACCACCCACATGAAGTCGGTGGGTGAGGCGATGGCGATCGGCCGCAACTTCACCGAGGCGCTGCAGAAGGCGCTTCGCAGTCTCGAGAACACCTCGGCGCCGTTCGACTGGAGCCACCAGTGGGTCGACCTCGACAAGGACGCGCTCCTCGAGGAGATCAAGGTCCCGCACGACGGGCGGCTCAAGAAGGTCATGGACGCGCTGCGCGCCGGTGCCACCCCGCAGGAGATCTTCGCGGCGACCTGGATCGACCCGTGGTTCATCGACCAGCTCCTGTTGATCAACGAGGTCGCGATGGAGATCCTCGACGCCGACGAGCTGACCCTGCCGCTGCTGCGCCGGGCGAAGCGGCATGGGTTCTCCGACGTCCAGATCGGCAAGCTGCGCGACATGAACGACGAGGTCGTGCGCGGCGTGCGGCACGCGCTGGGCGTCCGCCCGGTCTACAAGACGGTCGACACCTGCGCTGCCGAGTTCGCCGCGAAGACGCCGTACCACTACTCGACCTACGACGAGGAGACCGAGGTCGAGCCGCGCACCAAGCCGGCCGTCCTGATCCTCGGCAGCGGCCCGAACCGCATCGGCCAGGGCATCGAGTTCGACTACTCCTGCGTGCACGCGGCGCTGGCGTTGTCCGAGGTCGGCTACGAGACGGTGATGGTCAACTGCAACCCCGAGACCGTCTCCACCGACTACGACACGTCCGACCGCCTGTACTTCGAGCCGCTGACGCTCGAGGACGTCCTCGAGATCGTGCACGCCGAGCAGCAGGCCGGACCCGTCGCCGGCGTCATCGTGCAGCTGGGCGGCCAGACGCCGCTCGGCCTCGCCGCCGGACTGGAAGCGGCTGGCGTCCCGATCGTCGGCACGTCGCCGGCGGCCATCCACCTGGCCGAGGAGCGCGGTGCGTTCGGGCAGGTGCTCGACAAGGCCGGCCTCCCGGCGCCCAAGCACGGCATGGCCACCACGTTCGACTCCGCCAGGCGGATCGCCGACGAGATCGGCTACCCGGTGCTGGTGCGCCCGTCCTACGTGCTGGGCGGCCGCGGCATGGAGATCGTCTACGACGAGCCCACCCTGAAGGACTACATCGGCCGGGCCACCGAGATCTCGCCTCTGCACCCGGTGCTCGTCGACCGGTTCCTGGACGACGCCGTGGAGATCGATGTCGACGCGCTCTACGACGGCACCGAGCTGTTCCTCGGCGGCGTGATGGAGCACATCGAGGAGGCCGGCGTGCACTCCGGCGACTCGGCGTGCGCCTTGCCGCCCATCACCTTGGGTGGTGAGGAGATCGAGCGGATCCGGACGTCGACACTCGCGATCGCCCAGGGCGTCGGCGTGCTCGGGCTCATCAACATCCAGTATGCGCTGACGTCCGACACGCTCTTCGTGCTCGAGGCCAACCCGCGAGCGTCCCGCACGGTGCCGTTCGTCTCCAAGGCGACCGCCACGCCGCTGGCCAAGGCGGCCGCCCGCATCATGCTGGGGGAGTCGATCGCCGAGCTCCGCGAGGCCGGTGTGCTGCCGACCACCGGCGACGGCGGCATCCTGCCCGACTCCGCCCCGGTCGCGGTCAAGGAGGCGGTCATGCCGTTCAACCGGTTCCGCACCTACGACGGTCGCTACGTCGACACCGTGCTGGGCCCGGAGATGCGCTCCACCGGCGAGGTCATGGGCATCGACGCCGGCTTCGGCATCGCTTACGCCAAGAGCCAGGCCGGTGCCCAGAACGGACTGCCCACGTCGGGCCAGGTGTTCGTGTCGGTGGCCAACCGCGACAAACGGCACATGATCTTCCCCGTCAAACGGCTGGCGGACCTCGGTTTCGAGATTCTGGCCACCAGCGGCACCGCATCCGTGCTGAAGCGCAACGGTGTCGATTCCACGGTGATCCGCAAGCTCCACGAAGAGCACACGTCCGAAGACGGAGGCCCCAGCACGATCGTGGACAAGATCCGGACCCACGACATCCAGCTGATCATCAACACGCCCCACGGCACCACCGCCGGCGGCAGCCCCCGCGTCGACGGATACGAGATCCGCACGGCCGCAGTCGCCGAGGGCATCCCGTGCATCACCACGGTCCAGGGCCTGGGCGCCGCCGTGCAGGGCATCGAGGCGCTCATCGAGCACCGCGTGGAAGTCGCCTCGCTGCAGGAATGGGCCGAGGTCGTCCGCAAAGGACGCGCCGAGTCATGATCACCCCAGAAAAGCGCTCGCCACTCGGTTCTGACCTGGACGCAGCCCTCTCAGCTGGGTCGCGCTTTCCCTGGGACCCCGAATGAGTTTCGGGTCCCGCGCGAGAGCCGCGATGGATGCGTACGGCCCAGCGTGCGTGGGCATCGACCCGCATGCCGTGCTGCTCGAGGACTGGGACCTGCCTGACTCGGTCGAGGGGCTGGAACAGTTCGCCGCCATCTGCGTCGAGGCGTTCGCCGGGCACGTCGGTTTCGTCAAGCCGCAGTCCGCCTTCTTCGAGCGTTTCGGCTCACGGGGTGTGGCCGTGCTCGAGCGGACGATCCAGGACCTCCGGCACACCGGCACGCTCGTGGTGCTCGACGTCAAGCGTGGCGACATCGGCAGCACCGCGGCCGCGTACGCAGAGGCGTACCTCCACGAGGACAGCCCGATGTGCGCCGACGCCGTCACGGTCAGCCCGTACCTCGGCTTCGGCTCGCTCGAGCCGTTCTTCGAGGTCGCCGAGCAGCACGATGGGGGCGTCTTCGTGCTGGCGCTCACGTCCAATCCGGAGGGCCCGGAGGTCCAGCAGGCGGTCAGTGGAGACGTCACCGTGGCCGGCAGCATCCTGGCCCAGCTCAAGGCGCTCAACGGCGATCAGACGCCGATGGGCTCCTTCGGCGCGGTCGTCGGAGCCACCATCGGATCGACCCAGGAGGACCTTGCGATCAACGGCCCGCTGCTCGCTCCGGGCCTTGGCGCTCAGGGCGGCACCGTCGACGACATCGTCCGACTCTTCGGCTCGGTGGCCGATCACGTGCTTCCGTCCACGTCACGGGGGGTTCTGGCCTCCGGACCTGATGTCCTCTCACTCCGCGATTCTGCTGCTCAGGTCAATGCTGAACTTGTACGCTCGCTGCACATGCACCGTGTTTCCAGGAGTCCTCAATGACGCGAGTCGTCATCGGCGCGATCGCGGCTCTCGTCGCGTTCACCACGCTGACGGCCTGCGCCGGCGAAGATCCCTATTGCACCGCCGTCAAGGGCCAGAAGTCGACGCTCAATTCACTCGGGGAGAAGCGCACGAACGCCGCATATCGTTCGTACGCGAGAGCATTCCGGTCCGTCGCCAAGGTCTCGCCCCCCGCCGTCAAGAAGGACTGGACGGAGCTGGCCGAGGTCACCGCAGCCGTGCTGAATGCCCAAGCCAAGGTCGACATCAAGCTGGAGGAGATGTCGGACGTCGACAAAGTCAAGCGACTCAGCACGGCGCAGCTCAAGACGCTCAACAACGCGTATGAGGCGTTCAACAAGACGACCCCGCAACGCCGGGCCGTCGTGAAGAATGTCAAGCAGGAATGCGACATCACACTCACGTGACCGCATTCCTCTACAGAGAGGTTCAGTTGTGGCACTCCCCATCTTGACGCCGGAGCAACGGCAAGCCGCACTCGAGAAGGCAGCGCAAGCACGTCAGCTGCGAGCAGAAGTGAAGAACCGCCTCAAGACCGGCGGAACGACACTGGCCGAGGTCCTTCAGGACTCCAAGGCGAACGAGATCATTGCGAAGCTGCGGGTCCGTGACCTGCTGCAGTCCCTGCCCACGGTGGGCAAGGTCCGCGCCAAGGAGATCATGGATCGCATCGGCATCGCCGACAGTCGTCGTCTGCGGGGTCTGGGCGCCAACCAGATCCAGGCACTGCTGAAGGAGTTCGGCGGCAAGGGAGGCAAGGCGGGTGCCTGACGGGCTCACCCCGCCAACCCCCCAGCACTCTTCGCCTGAGCTCCGCTCCCGCCTCGTCGTCCTTGCCGGCCCCACTGCGGTCGGCAAGGGGACGGTGGCCGACTGCGTGCGCCGGGAGCATCCGGACATCTGGATCTCCGTCTCGGTCACCACGCGCCGCCCGCGCCCCGGTGAAGTCGACGGCCTGCACTACCACTTCGTCGACGACGCCGAGTTCGACCGCCTCGTCGACTCCGACGGCCTGCTCGAGTGGGCCGTGGTGCACCAGACGGCCCGCTACGGCACGCCGCGCGCACCCGTGGAGGAAGCGCTCGCCGCCGGACGGGCGGCGCTCCTGGAGATCGACCTGCAGGGCGCCCGCCAGGTGCGCGAGCGCATGCCGGAGGCGCTGATGGTCTTTCTGGCACCCCCGGACCAGGCGGAGCTCGAGCGTCGATTGGTCGGTCGCGGCACCGAGGACGCCGAGGAACGCGCCCGCCGGCTGGAGACCGCCCGCGAGGAGATGGCCGCCGAGTCCGAGTTCGACGTCACCATCGTCAACACCGATGTCGCTTCGGCCTGCGCAACCTTGGTAGACTTGGTGAGGTCCGGCGGTTCGCCGTGACCATCACGCATCACCAAACCCAGCACTGTGAGGCTTTGTGACCACCACGCGCTCCGTCGCCGAGGGCATCACCAACCCCCCGATCGACGACCTCTTGGAGAAGGCGGATTCCAAGTACAAGCTCGTCCTGTACAGCGCCAAGCGCGCCCGCCAGATCAATGCCTACTACTCCCAGCTCGGTGAGGGCCTGCTCGAGTACGTCGGCCCGCTCCTGGAGACCCACGTGCAGGAGAAGCCGCTCTCGATCGCGCTGCGTGAGATCAACAGCGACTTGCTGACGGTCGAGGACATCGAGCCCGACGAGGCCTGATCCTCCTGGCCGAACCGATCGATCGGAGGCGCGGATGAGCGAGATCATTGTCGGTGTCTCGGGCGGTATCGCCGCCTACAAGGCCGCCTCGCTGGTGCGCCTGTTCACCGAGTCCGGCCACCACGTCACTGTCGTACCCACCGAGGCCGCGCTGAAGTTCGTCGGCGCGCCCACGTGGGAGGCGCTGTCCGGCCGTCCGGTGCGCACGGATGTCTTCCAGGACGTCCACGAGGTGCCACATGTCCGGCTCGGGCAGCACGCCGACCTCGTCGTCGTCGCGCCTGCCACGGCCAACTTGCTGGCCAAGGCCGCGCACGGCCTCGCCGACGACCTCCTCACCAACACGCTGCTCACCGCGCGGTGTCCGGTCGTGATGGCACCCGCCATGCACACCGAGATGTGGGAGCACGCCGCCACCCGCACGAATGTCGACACGCTGCGAACCCGTGGTGTGGTCGTGCTGGAGCCCGCGTCCGGACGGCTCACTGGTGTCGACACCGGCAAGGGCCGCCTGCCCGAGCCGGAAGAGATCTTCGCCGCCTGCCTCAACGTCCTCGAGTCCCGCCCGCAGGACCTCGCCGGCAAGCATGTCGTCGTCTCCGCGGGAGGCACGCGTGAGTACCTCGATCCCGTTCGCTTCCTCGGCAACCGCTCATCCGGCCGCCAGGGCTACGCGCTCGCCGAGGCCGCCGTGGCCCGCGGCGCCACCGTCACCGTGGTGGCGGCCAATGTGTCGCTGCCCGACCCCGCCGGCGTCGAGGTGGTCCAGGTGGTGAGCACCGAGGATCTCCGTCGTGAAGTGCTGCTCGCCGCGGCCGACGCCGATGCTGTCGTGATGGCCGCTGCACCCGCCGATTTCCGCCCGGATACCCAGGTTGAATCGAAGATCAAGAAGACGCCGGGCGGCGAGGCACCTCAGATCAACCTCGTGGAGAACCCCGACATCCTGGCCGAGCTGGTGCGCACCCGGGTCAACAAGCGCCCCGTCGTCGTCGGCTTTGCCGCCGAGACGGGCGACGCGAACGGATCCGTGCTCGACCACGCGCGCGCCAAGCTCGAGCGCAAGGGCTGCGACCTCCTCGTCGTCAACGACGTCAGCGGGGAGCGGGTGTTCGGCCGCGACGACAACGAGGCCGTCATCCTCGGTTCCGACGGCTCGGTCACGCCTGTGGGGCACGGACCGAAGATCGCGCTGGCTCACGCGGTGTGGGACGCGGTCGCCGACCTCACACAGTGAGTCGGCACCGTGACGCCCGGAATGCGGACCTTTCCCTCAGCATGCGGACGTTCCGTCTAGACTGCCCTGCAACCAGTGCTGACCGGCGGGTTGTCCGTCGGCACCGATCGTTTCCAGGAGAACTTGAGTGAGCCGCTTCTTCACGTCCGAGTCCGTGACCGAGGGTCACCCGGACAAGATTGCCGACCAGATCAGCGACAGCGTCCTCGACGCCCTGCTGGCCAGCGACCCGAAGAGCCGGGTCGCCTGCGAGACTTTCGTCACCACGGGCATGGTGCTCGTCGGCGGTGAGGTCACCACCGAGGCGTACGTCGACATCGCTCGCGTCGCCCGCGACCGCGTGCTGGAGATCGGCTACGACTCATCCGTCAAGGGCTTCGACGGCGAGTCCTGTGCGGTGCAGGTCACCCTGGACGCGCAGTCCGCCGACATCGCGCAGGGCGTCAACACCGCCCACGAGACCCGGGCCGGCAGCTCGGTCGACCCGCTCGACCTGCAGGGCGCCGGCGACCAGGGCCTGATGTTCGGCTTCGCCTGCACCGAGACGCCCGAGCTGATGCCGCTGCCGATCACCATCGCGCACCGCCTCGCCGAGCAGCTCACCGCCGTGCGCAAGGACGGGACATTGCCGTACCTGCGTCCCGACGGCAAGACCCAGGTCACCATCGAGTACGACGACAACGACCAGCCCGTGCGCGTCGAGGCCATTGTCATCTCCACCCAGCACGAGGACGGCATCGACCTCGACACCCAGCTGCGTCCGGACCTGGAGAAGCACGTCATCACGTCCGTGCTGTCGAACTACGACATCGACTCCTCCGACTACAAGCTGCACACCAACCCCACCGGCAAGTTCGTCATCGGCGGCCCGATGGGCGACGCCGGGCTCACCGGCCGCAAGATCATCGTCGACACCTACGGCGGCTACGCCCGTCACGGCGGCGGCGCGTTCTCCGGCAAGGACCCGAGCAAGGTTGACCGCTCCGCGGCCTACGCCATGCGCTGGGTGGCCAAGAACATCGTTGCGGCCGGACTGGCCACCAAGGCCGAGGTGCAGGTGGCCTACGCCATCGGCGTCGCGCACCCGGTCGGCTTCTACGTCGAGACGTTCGGCACCGAGACCGTGCCGGTCGACACCATCCGCGCCGCCGTGCTCGAGGTCTTCGACCTGCGCCCCGGCGCCATCGTGCGGGACCTCGACCTGCTGCGCCCGATCTACGCCCAGACTGCGGCCTACGGTCACTTCGGCCGTGAGCTGGACGACTTCACCTGGGAGAAGACCGACCGCGCGGACGCCCTCAAGGCTGCCGCCGGCGCCTGACATCACCCCCGCGCTGCGGAGGCGTCATGACACAGCGGTGTCGTCCGCGGCTGGTAGAACTGCCACGTGGATGACGACGGGCAGCTCGAGCTGGTGCCGTCGCCCCCAACGCCCAAGAGCAGCCCGCGCAAGCGGGCCACCAAGCCGGCACCTGAGCGGTCGTCGAAACTGCCAGTGGTCCGTGTAGTCGTCGACTCGCCGCTGGCTCATCTCGACCGTCCGTTCGACTACCTCGTCCCCTCGACGATGGACGCTGATGTCGTGCCGGGATGCCGCGTACGGGTCCGATTCTCCGGACGACTCACCGACGCGTTCGTCATCGATCGGGTCGAGACCAGCGACCACGAGGGCGACCTGGCGTTCCTGAGCAAGGTCGTCTCGCCCGAGCGGGTGCTGTCACCGGCCGTGCTGGGGCTGTGCCGGGCCGTCGCCGACCGCTGGGCGGGCACGCTCAGCGACGTCCTCCGCCTGGCCGTGCCGCCACGGCATGCGCGGGCTGAGGCCCGGCCGAGCCAGCCCGTCGACGGCCCGCTGCCTGCGGTCACCGACGACGCCTGGAACTGGTGGCCGCACGGCTCGTCGTTCGTGGAGGCCCTTGCCGCGGGGGAGCGGCCGCGGGCCTGCTGGGCCGCCCTGCCGGCCCACGACCCGGCCGAGGCCGTCGCCGAGGCGGTCCTCGCGACGCTGCACGCCGGGCGCGGCAGCATCGTGTGCGTGCCCGACGTGCGCGACGCGGCCCGCTGGCACGAGACGTTCACAGCCGTGCTGGGCGAGGGCCGACACGTGGTGCTCACCGGGTCGCAGAAACCGGACGAGCGGAACCGGGGGTTCCTCGCCGTCGCCCGGGGAGCTGTGCGCGTCGTGCTCGGCACTCGCGGGGCGGCGTTCGCGCCGGTGGTCGACCTCGGCCTCGTCGCTATGTTCGACGACGGCGACGACCTGTTCGCCGAGCCGCGCGCGCCGTACCCGCACACCCGCGAGGTCCTGCTCACCCGTGCGACCCGCGAGGACACGGCGGTGCTCATCGGCGGCCATGCCCGCACGGCCGAGAGCCAGGCCCTCGTCGAGAGCGGCTGGTGCTCCGACCTCGTCGCCGAACCGGTCACCCGACGACGTCGCTGGCCGACGGTCGAGGTCACCGACGGCGCCGTCGACGGTGGAGCCCCGGCTCGGCTGCCGCACGCCGTGTTCCAGGCGATCCGGTCGGCCGACGGTCCCGTGCTCGTCCAGGTGCCGCGGCGCGGGTACCGCACGTCGCTGGCCTGCCAGAAGTGCCGCGCCCAGGCGCGGTGCACGGAATGCAGCGGTCCGCTCGCACAGAGCGGCGCCGGACAACCCGTCGCCTGCCGCTGGTGCGGACACCAGCCCTCGCCTTGGTCGTGCCCGGCGTGTGGCAGCGACACACTGCGGGCTCCGAGCATGGGCCACGTGCGCACCGCCGAGGAGTACGCGAAGGCGTTTCCCGACCACGAGGTCATCACGTCCGGGGGCGACTCAGTACGCGACTCGATCGAGCCGAGCCAGGTCATCGTGCTGGCCACGCCGGGCGCCGAGCCACTCGCGCCGGGCGGCTACGCGCTCGTCGTCCTCATGGACACCTGGCTGATGCTGTCTCGCGATGACGTCCGGGTGGTCGAGGAGTCGCACCGGCGGTGGTTCAACGCCCTGGCCCTGGCCCGGGAGACTGCTCCGGCCGTGGCCGTCGGCGACGCCGCCACGCTGCAGGCCCTCGTGCGCGCCGACCCGATCGGCCTGGCTTCACGCGAGCTCGCCACCCGCGCCGAGACACACCTGCCCCCGATCGGGCGGCTGGCCACCGTCGACGGCCCGGCCGATGTCATCGAGCCGCTGGTTGCCCGCGCCTGGACCCAGCACACCGAGGTGCTCGGCCCGGTACCGCAGGACGAAGGAGAACGACTCGTGATCCGGGCTCCGCGCCGTGAGGGAGCGGCGCTTGCGACCGAGCTGCAGGCCGTGCAGGCCGAGCGCAGCGCCGCCAAGCTGCCTCCCGTCCGCGTCCGCGTCGACCCGCTCACGTTCTAGGTGGGGGAGAGGCTCCTACACTCGGGCCCGTGAGGATCGTGTTCGCCGGGACGCCAGAGACAGCCGTCCCGACCCTCGAAGCCCTCCTCGACAGCCGGCACGAGGTCGCCGCGGTGCTCACCCGTCCTGAGGCCCCATCCGGGCGCGGACGACAGCTGGTCCCGTCACCGGTCGCCGAGCACGCGGCCGCTCACGGCATCGAGGTGCTCGCCCCTGGGACCCCGTCGGACCCGGAGTTCTTGGAGCGCCTGCGAGCCATCGACCCCGCCTGCTGCCCGATCGTCGCCTACGGTGCGCTGCTGCGCCGTGATGCGCTCGACGTGCCGGAGTTCGGATGGATCAACCTGCACTTCTCGGTACTGCCCGCCTGGCGCGGCGCGGCCCCGGTGCAGCGCGCGATCATGGCCGGCGACGAGGTCACTGGCGCCACCGTGTTCAGCCTGGTCGAGGAGCTCGACGCCGGTCCGGTCCTCGGCATGATCACCGAGCGCATCCGCGACGACGACACGGCAGGCACGCTGCTCGACCGCCTGGCCCGAGAGGGTGCCCGGTTGGTGGTCGACGCCCTCGACCACATCGAGGACGGCGACATGTCCGCCCACCCGCAGCCTGAGGAGGGCCTCTCGTACGCAGCGAAGCTCACCACTGACGACGCCCATGTCGACTGGGGCCGGCCGGCGTTCGCGGTCGATCGCCAGATTCGTGGGTGCACACCCGAGCCCGGTGCCTGGGCGATGCTCGGGGACGAGCGACTCAAGCTCGGCCCCGTCCACGTCGTGGAGGAGTCCACACTCGACGCAGGCCACCTGGCGGTCGGCAAGCGGGAAGTGCGGGTCGGCACGGCGACGACCGACGTCGTGCTCGGCGACGTGCAGTCGTTCGGGCGCAAACGCATGCCGGCACCTGACTGGGGCCGCGGCACCACACTCCCCGACATACCGGTGTTCACGTGACCGACCCGGTCCGGCTCGTCGCGTTCCACGTGCTGAGGGCCGTCGCCGAGCGAGATGCCTACGTCAACCTGGTGCTTCCCGCCATGCTCACCGAGCATCAGATCACCGGGCGCGACGCCGCGTTCGCGACCGAGCTCGTGCATGGCACGATCCGCCGCCAGGGCACCTACGACGCGGTGATCGACCGAGTCGCGAGCAAGGGCATCGGCTCGATCGACGCGCCGGTCCTGGACGCGCTCCGGCTCGGCGCACACCAGCTGCTCAGCATGCGAGTGCCCGACCATGCCGCCGTGTCGACGACCGTCGACGTCGTGCGGCGCGAGGTCGGCCACAAACCGGTCCACTTCGCCAACGCGCTGCTCCGTTCCATCGGCAAGCGCGACCTCGACGAGTGGCTCGAGGCGGTCACTCGCGGGCTGGCCGACGACGAGGCGACGTCCATCAGGACGTCGCACCCGGTCTGGATCGTGCAGGCGTTCCGCGACGCACTCGGCCCGGACGGAGACCTGTCGGCCCTCCTTGCCGCCGACAACGCCCCGCCACGGGTCACCCTCGTCGCCCGGCCCGGATTGAGCGAGCCGGCCGAGCTGCCGGGTGAACCCGCGAGCCTGTCGCCTTATGCACGGATCCTCGACGGAGGCGACCCTGGCGAGATCCCGGCGGTGCGCGAGGGCCGGGCCGGTGTGCAGGACGAGGGCTCCCAGCTCGTCGCGATCGAGCTGGCCGACGCGGCTCTGGATGGACCGGACCAGCAGTGGCTCGACCTGTGCGCCGGCCCCGGAGGGAAGGCCGCGCTGATCGGTGCGCTCGCCGCACCACGTGGCGCGACGCTGGTCGCCAACGAGCTGCAACCGCACCGGGCCGAGCTCGTCCGCCAGGCCGTGCGGCTGCTGCCGAACGTCGAGGTCACCGAGCACGACGGGCGCGAGGGTCCGTGGCCGGCGGGTTCGTTCGACCGGGTGCTCGTCGACGCGCCCTGCACCGGTCTGGGAGCGCTGCGCCGGCGCCCCGAGGCGCGGTGGCGGCGGAGCCCCGAAGACCTCGGGACCCTCGTGCCGCTGCAGCGCGCCCTGCTGGACCGGGCGCTCACCCTCGTGCGACCGGGCGGGGTCGTCGTCTACGCCACCTGCTCGCCACATCTCGCCGAGACCCGCGAGGTCATTGATGCGATCACGAGCGCGACCGTCGAGTCCAGCAACCAGCTGTGGCCACATCTCGACGGCACCGACGCGATGTTCTGGGCCGTCCTGCGGCGTTCTGATCGCTAGGCTTCGACCCATGGGCATTCAGATCGCCCCGAGCATGCTCTCGGCGGACTTCGCGAACCTCGAGGCCGAGGCCGCGCGCATCTCCGGGGCCGACTGGTTGCACGTCGACGTCATGGACAACCACTTCGTGCCGAACCTCACGATCGGTGCCCCGGTGGTCGAGGCGCTCGCCAAGGTCGCCCGGCAACCGATCGATGCCCACCTGATGATCGACGAGCCCGACCGCTGGGCGCCTGGATTCGTCGAGGCCGGTGCGCAAAGCGTCACGTTCCACGTCGAGGCTGCACAGGCACCGGTCCGGCTGGCACGGGAGATCCGGGCGAAAGGCGCGCGGGCGTCGATGGCGTTGCGTCCGGCCACGCCGATCGAGCCCTACGAGGACCTCTTGCCCGAGCTCGACATGGTGCTGCTGATGACCGTCGAGCCCGGCTTCGGCGGCCAGGCGTTCCTGGACGTCTGCCTGCCCAAGATCCGTCGCACTCGCGAGCTGCTCGACAAGCACGGCGGCGACATCTGGTTGCAGGTCGACGGCGGCATCTCCGCCGACACGATCGACCGCTGCGCCGAGGCGGGGGCCGACGTGTTCGTGGCCGGCTCGGCCGTCTTCGGGTCCGACGACCCGGATGCCATGGTCGCCCAGCTGCGGGCCAGTGCCGAACGACACAGTCACGGCTGAGCTGGCTCGGCTAGACTGTCGGTAGACGAGCTCACGCTCGCGTGCTCCGGGGTCGGTGAAATTCCGAGCCGGCGGTCATAGTCCGCGACCCGGGTCCTGAAGTTGGGACTCGGTTGAACCGGTGGAACTCCGGTACCGACGGTGAAAGTCCGGATGGGAGGCGCACGCAGGTTTCGCTCCGCGTATGCGGCGCGTCGTCCAGTCACCCCGGAACGTGCAGAGTGTGCGACTGCACCGACCGGAGGAACCATGGCGACCGATATCGAGACGCGAGCCCTGCGCCGCGCGATCGATGCCGCGCGCGCTGTGCCTCGCACGCTGCCCAACCCCCGTGTGGGCTGCGTCCTGCTACGCGCAGACGGCAGCGAGATCGCCGTCGGCGTCCACCGCGGTGCCGGCCTGCCGCACGCGGAGATCGACGCCCTCACTCAGGCCGGCGAGGAGGCGAAGGGCGCGACCGCCGTCGTCACGCTCGAGCCCTGCAACCACACCGGACGCACTGGTCCGTGCACGAAGGCTCTGATCGACGCCGGTGTCGCCCGCGTGGTCTACGCGCAGTCGGACCCTGACCCGGCCGCCGCCGGCGGGGCGAAAGCCCTCAAGAAGGCTGGCATCGACGTCGATGCCGGCGCGCTCGCCGACGCGGCCGAGGCGTTGAACGTCGAGTGGACGCATGCCGTCACGTCGGGCCGCCCGTTCGTCACCTGGAAGTACGCCGCCACGATGGACGGCCTGAGCGCGGCGCCCGACGGCAGCAGCAAGTGGATCACCAGCGAAGAGGCCCGCAGCGACGTCCACGTCTTCCGGGCCGAGGCCGACGCCGTCATGGCCGGCACCGGCACGGTGCTCGCCGACGATCCTCGCCTCACCGTGCGAGGCGTCGACGACCTGCCCCTGCCGTACGAGCAGCAGCCGCTGCGGGTCGTCGTCGGGGAGACGCCGATCCCGGACTACTACCAGGTCCACGACCACGTTGCTCCGACGCTCTTCGTGCAGGACCGCGACCCCAAGGCAGTGCTGGCGACCATGGCCAAGGAGGGCATCCGGCACGTGTGGCTCGAAGGCGGGCCGCGGCTGGCCGGCGCCTTCTGGAATGCCGGGCTCATCGACCGGGTGATCGGCTACATCGCACCGGCCATGCTCGGCTCGGGCCGGGCCGCCCTCGAAGGCGAGGCGACCACGCTGGCCGACCTGCGGCGCATCGAGATCGACGACCTGAGCCGGATCGGCCCAGACATCCGGATCATCGGCACGCCGATGTCGGCAGAACGTGAGGAGACCTCCTGATGTTCACCGGACTCGTCGAGGAGAGGGGCACCGTCACCGCGCTGGAGCAGCTCGGCGACGCAGTGCGCCTCACCATCCGCGGACCCGTCGTCACCTCCGACGCCGCGCAGGGCGACTCGATCTCGGTCAGCGGCTGCTGCCTCACCGTCGCCCAGCTGGACGGCGACACGTTCGCGGCCGATGTCATGGCTGAGTCCCTGACCCGGACGTCGCTGGGCGACCTCGAGCCCGGGTCCGAGGTCAACCTCGAGCGCGCGACCGTCGCCGGTGCCCGCCTGGGCGGTCACATCGTGCAAGGTCACGTCGACGGCACGACGCGACTGCTCGACCGCACGCCCAGCGAGCATTGGGACGTCTTGCGGTTCAGCCTGCCCAGCGACCTGGCCCGCTACCTGGTGGAGAAGGGGTCGATCACGGTCGACGGCGTCTCACTGACCGTCGTCGAGGTCGTCGACGCTGATCCTGAAGCCGGCGAGGGCTGGTTCTCCGTATCCCTCATCCCCACCACCCTTTCCGACACCACGCTCGGCACCCGCAGCCCCGGCGATCGCGTCAACCTCGAGGTCGACGTCCTCGCCAAGTACGTGGAGCGGCTCCTGGCCGCCCAATCGAAGGGAGATCGGACATGACATCGACCGTCCGGCTCGACAGCATCGAACGTGCCATCGCCGACATCCGTGACGGCAAGGCCGTCGTCGTGGTCGACAGCGAGGACCGCGAGAACGAGGGCGACCTCATCTTCGCGGCCAGCAAGGCCACGCCTGCGCTCATGGGCTTCCTGGTGCGGCACTCCAGCGGCTACGTCTGCGCACCCATCACCGGCGACACCCTCGACCGGCTCGGCATCCCGCTCATGACGCCGCACAACCGTGAGCTCATGCGCACGGCGTACACGATCTCCATCGACGCCCGCGACGGCATCACCACCGGCATCTCGGCCGCCGATCGTGCTCGCACCTGCCGCGTGCTCGCCGACTCCGCCACCGAGCCGTTCGAGCTCGTCCAGCCTGGGCATGTGCTGCCTCTGCGGGCCGACGAGGGTGGCGTGCTGGCCCGCGCCGGCCACACCGAGGCGGCCGTCGACCTCACCCGTCTGGCCGGCCTGACCGCGGCCGGCGTCATCGGCGAGGTCGTCCACGACGACGGCACCCTCATGCGTACCCCCGCGCTGCGGGAGTTCGCCGACGAGCACGGGCTGGCGCTCGTCTCCATCGCGGACCTGCAGGTATACCGGCGATTGCACGAGTCGCAGGTTGAACGTCTCGCCGAGACCCGGCTGCCCACCGAGTTCGGAGAGTTCACCGCGCTCGGCTACCGCGACGTCATCGACCGGGCCGAGCACATCGCGCTCGTGCACGGCGACCCCGGTCACGACCGCGTCCTCGTCCGGCTGCACTCCGAGTGCCTCACCGGCGACGTCCTGGGGTCGCGTCGCTGCGACTGCGGCCTGCAGCTGCAGGCATCGATGGCGGCGATCACCGCGGAAGGTGCCGGCATCGTGGTCTACCTGCGCGGCCACGAGGGCCGCGGCATCGGGCTGCTGAGCAAGCTCCAGGCCTACACGCTGCAGGACGACGGCCGCGACACGGTCGACGCGAACCTCGACCTCGGCTTCGGCGAGGACGAGCGCGACTACGCCGCCGGCGCGCAGATCCTGCGCGACCTCGGCGTCACGTCCGTGCGACTACTGACGAACAACCCGGACAAGGCGACCGCCCTGGAGACCTACGGCGTCAAGGTGGCCGAGCGACTGCCGCTCGCCGTCGAGCCGACGCCCGACAACCTCAGGTACCTGCAGACCAAGGCCCGCCGGATGGGCCACGATCTGCCTGAGCTCGCCACATCGACTGAGGAGGACGCATGAGCGGCCACGGTGCACCCCAGCTGCACGTCGACGGGTCGGAGGCCAAGGTCGCGGTCGTCGCGTCCAGCTGGCACCAGCCGGTGATGGACGGTTTGCTGGCGGGCGCCGAGCGCGCTCTCGACGACGCCGGCGTCACTGATGTGAACGTGTTCCGGGCGCCCGGCTCGTTCGAGCTGCCGTTGATCGCGCAGGCGTGCGCCACCTGCGGGTTCGATGCGGTGGTGGCGCTGGGTGTCATCATCCGTGGCGGAACGCCGCACTTCGAGTACGTCTCGGCCGCAGCTACTGACGGACTCGCACGGGTCGCCCTCGACACCGGCGTACCGATCGGCTTCGGGCTGCTCACCTGTGACGACGAGCAGCAGGCCCTCGACCGCGCCGGGTTGCCGGACAGCCAGGAGGACAAGGGCCGAGAGGCAGCCGAGGCCGCCCTGTCGTCGTGGCACGTCCTGCAGGAGCTACGTCAAGACTGGCGGTTCCAGCGACGCTCGACCTGACGCATGAGCGCTGGATAGACGATCCAGTGCCTGAACGGCTTGATGAAGGCCATGTAGGCCGCGCCGAAGCGGCCGCGCGGCTTGACGTAGACGGCCATCTGGCCCTGATAGCGGCCGTCGCCCCCATCCTCGACGGCAGAGCCGGCCCAGGCCAGGTGCATCACGCCGTGCACGGTCTTGTTCGAGATCTCCGCCGCCGACTCGGTGGCGGTGCGGTACAGCGGTCGGAACGGCAGGGCCCCGAAGTCGTGGTCCCAAGGTGAGTTTCGCAGATCGTCCGGGAGCCTCTCAGCCAAGGATCTTTGCTCTGTTCCGGGGATCGGCAGCGCGCCGCTGCCGTCGTCGAGCTCTGAGATCCGGCCGAGATCGAACCACGCGCCGAGCCGGTCGCGAATGCGCCACAGGGCGCGGGCCGGCAGGGAGTCGGCGTTGGCCGGGTCCAAGGATGTTCCCAGCTCGAGCAGCTTCGGGAAGTCCTCGGCGTCCCCGTGAGCAGGCAGCGCCCAGACGTCCTCGAGGGTGAAATCGGGCACGATCTCACGGATCCGCCAGGGTCCCGCCTCGTGCACCGCGTTCGGAAGTCTCATGGCTAACCTCTGTCCATGGGAGAAGGTCAGGATGCCACGTCGCGCAGGTGAAGCCGTGGGAGCCGATACGCTGGGTCCACGATGAAGACCTTCGACCAGCTGTTCGCCGAGCTCGCCGACAAGGCGCAGGCTCGCCCCGAGGGCTCGCGCACCGTCGCGGAGCTCGACTCCGGCGTGCACGCGATCGGCAAGAAGCTGATCGAGGAGGCGGCCGAGTCGTGGATGGCGGCCGAGCACGAGAGTGCCGACCGCGCCGCCGAGGAGATCAGCCAGCTGCTCTACCACGCACAGGTCATGATGCTCGCGAAGGGAATCGGGCTCGAGGACGTCTACGCGCATCTGTGACGGGTGGGTCGCTTGCGTCCATCCGTGCCTTCGCTGCCCGTCACTTCTTGCCTGAAAAGAGAAACCCATGCTCACCGTTGCCGTGCCCAACAAGGGCGCCCTCGCCGACTCCGCCGCCCAGATGCTGGCGGAAGCCGGCTATCGCCAACGCCGTTCCGTCAAGGATCTCGTCACCATCGACGCCGACAACGACGTCGAGTTCTTCTACCTGCGCCCACGCGACATCGCGATCTACGTGGGGGAGGGGACGCTCGACGTCGGCATCACCGGACGTGACCTGCTGCTCGACTCCGGCGCGCATGCAGCCGAGGCGATGCCGCTCGGCTTCGGGGCGTCCACGTTCCGGTTCGCGGCGCCGTCCGGCCGCATGAGCGACGTCGCCGACCTCGCCGGCGCCCGCATCGCCACCTCCTACCAGGGCATCGTCGAGTCGTACCTGGCCGAGCGGGGGATCGAGGCGTCCGTCGTGAGGCTCGACGGTGCGGTTGAGTCCTCGGTGCGCCTTGGCGTCGCCGACGCGATCGCCGATGTGGTCGAGACCGGCAGCACGCTCCGCCAAGCCGACCTGGAGGTGTTCGGCGAACCGATCCTGGCCTCCGAGGCCGTGCTCATCACCCAGAACGATGACGGCAAGGTGCCCGCCGCGTACGAGACGTTCAAGCGTCGCCTCGATGGCGTCATCGTCGCGCGCACCTACGTGATGATGGAGTACGACATCCCGGTCGAGCACGTGGAGCGCGCGGTCGAGCTCACGCCCGGCATCGACTCGCCCACCGTCTCGCCCCTGCGTCGCGAGGGCTGGGTCGAGGTGCGCTCGATGGTGCCGCGGGACGGCGCCCAGAAGATCATGGACGCACTTTTCGAGGTTGGCGCCCGCGGCATCCTGGTCACCGACATCCTGGCGTGCCGGCTGTGACGACGTACCGCCCAATGGGGGCCCGGGTGGTCGCCTACGGCGGATGCGTCGCCCTGATCGCCGTCACGATCGTCGTCGGCATCGCCCTGCCTCCCGAGATCACCTTCACCCCGTTCGAGCTCGTCACCCTCGCGGGCACGCTCCTGGCGGTGCTGGCCGTGCTGCACGGCATCGGGCGCAGCTACGTGCGGGTCGACGACGACGGCATCGAGGTGCTCAACGGGTATCGACGTCATCGCCTCCCTTGGGGCGTGATGCGGGGCATCTCGATGAACCGCGGCGCACCGTGGCCGACCCTTGTCCTGCAGGACGACGAGCGGGTGATGTTGTTCGCCATCCAGGGGAGTGACGGCGACGCCGCCAGCGACGCGGTGCAGGACCTGGTGCGGAGGATCTCGTGACCCATCGGCCGTCCCTTGCCGAGCCGGCGTTCCCCGACGACGACGGCACCGTCGACGCCGCGCTGGCCGAGGCGTTCGGCGAGGACACCCGTGTCCTCGCGGTGCTCGGCGGCATCAGGGTGTTCGTCCCGGTCGTCGCGCTCCTGGGCGACTCTCCCACGGAGAGCGACAAGGAAGCCGACATGGCTGCCGTCCTCATGACCGGTGCCGATGGCCGGAAGGCGTTGCTCGCGTTCAGCAGCGTCGCGACGCTGACCGGATGGAACGGCGACGCCCGTCCGGTTCCGGTGTGGGGCCGGGACGCGGCCCGCGCCGCACTGGACGAGGACGCCTCGGCGCTGCTGCTCGATCTTGCCGCCCCGACGTTCACCGTGGTCGAGACCTCGGACGTCGAGCACATCGCTGCCGGCCACCGACTCGTCAGCACCGATGCCGGGCCCGCCTGGCTGACCTGAACCTCGCGCGGGTCGATTTCACGAGCGCACGTGCACGCTGGTACTCTGGAGGCCTGAAGTGGAGGTCCACCTCCCACCTTCTCGGTCGCAAGATCGTGGGGTAGCGGTCGGTACGCCCGGCCGACGGCATCGGCCGTACCGCAAGGTATGAGCGTGATGCCGACTGGTGGCCTTCGTTTCGGGACGGGGGCCATTTTTCATGGCCTCCCACACGACCATCAGGAGGATCCATCAGCACAGAGCTGCGCGTCAACGACCGCATCCGCGTTCCGGAGGTCCGACTTGTCGGCCCCGGCGGCGAGCAGGTCGGCATCGTCCGCATCGAAGATGCCCTACGTCTCGCTGCCGAAGCCGATCTCGATCTCGTCGAAGTCGCCCCGACGGCACGTCCGCCGGTGTGTCGGCTCATGGACTACGGCAAGTTCAAGTACGAAGCCGCCCAGAAGGCCCGCGAGTCGCGTCGCAACCAGACGAACACCGTCATCAAGGAGATGAAGCTCCGCCCGAAGATCGACCAGCACGACTACGACACCAAGAAGGGTCACGTCGTACGGTTCCTCCGGGCAGGCGACAAGGTCAAGATCACGATCATGTTCCGAGGCCGCGAACAGCACCGACCCGAGCTCGGGTACCGGTTGCTCCAGAAGCTGGCCGAAGACGTCGAGGATCTCGGCATCGTCGAGGCGCACCCCCGCCAAGACGGCCGCAACATGACGATGGTCATCGCGCCACTCAAGAAGAAATCCGAGGCCCAAGCGGAAGTGAAGGCCGAGAAGGCCCGCACCACTGCCGAGAAGGCTGCAGAACGCGAGGCCGAGGCGGAGGCCGAAAAGGCCCACCGCGAAGAAGTGAAGAAGACCGCGACGCCCAAGAAGCCCCGGCGTCGCTCCGAGAACCTCGACCCAGACATGGAGGCATAGATGCCGAAGTTCAAGCCCCACTCGGGCATGAAGAAGCGCGTCAAGATCACCGGCTCCGGCAAGATGCGCCGCGAGCAGGCCAACCGTCGCCACCTCTTGGAGCACAAGTCCAGCACCCGCACCCGTCGCCTCGCCGGCACGGTCGAGGTGTCCAAGGCCGACGCCAAGAAGGTCCGGAAGCTGCTCGGTCGCTGACCGCGACTACCGGCACACGCCCCCACGTACCCGTTTGAAGGAGAATTGAGATGGCACGCGTCAAGCGTTCTGTCAACGCACAGAAGAAGCGCCGAGAAACTCTCGAGCGCGCCTCTGGCTACCGCGGACAGCGGTCCCGCCTGTACCGCAAGGCCAAGGAACAGGTCACGCACTCGCTGGTCTACTCCTACCGCGACCGCAAGGCGCGCAAGGGTGACTTCCGTCGGCTCTGGATCCAGCGCATCAACGCTGCCGTCCGGGCCGAGGGCATGACCTACAACCGCTTCATCCAGGGCCTCAAGGCCGCTGGTGTCGAGGTCGACCGCAAGAACCTTGCCGAGCTCGCCATCAGTGAGCCTGGTGCGTTCTCCGCGCTCGTCCAGGTCGCCAAGGACAATCTGCCGGCCGACGTCAACGCCCCGCGGGACGGCGCGACGGCCAACGACGCCGCCTGACACGCGTGGCGAGCCCTGGGCCCCTCACCGTCCGCAGCGGACGCGTGAAGCACGCCCGGCGGCTCGCCTCTCGTGCGTTCAGAGCCACCGAGCACGAGTTCCTCGCTGAGGGGCCGCAGGCGGTGCGCGAAGCGCTCGCCGACGCCGGCGTGGTCGTCGAGGTGTTCGCCTCTGTCGAGGCCACCGATCGCCACCCTGACCTCATGGCATTGGCCGGCGCCGCCGACGTCGAGTGGCACGTCGTCACCGACGACGTCGTGGCCGAGGTCGCCGACGCCGTCACGCCGCAGGGCCTCGTCGCCCGCTGCCGCAGCCTGGTGCTCTCCCTGGCCGAACTGCCGGCCGACGCCACGTTCGTGGTCGTCTGTGCGGACATCCGCGACCCGGGCAACGCCGGTGCCGTCGTGCGGTGCGCCGATGCCGCCGGTGCCGACGTCGTGATCCTGGCCGGCGACAGCGTCGACCCGCTCAACCCCAAGGCGGTCCGTGCCAGCGCGGGAAGCCTGTTCCACCTTCCGATCGTCGTCCACCGCGAGGTCGCCGACGTCATCACCGAGCTGCGGTCGCGCGGACTGCAGGTCTTCGCCGCCGACGCCTCCGGCGAGCTCGACATCTTTGACTCCCGGGTCGATCCCGTATCGCCGACCGCGTGGATGTTCGGCAACGAGGCGTGGGGACTCCCCGAGGACGTGCGCGCCCTGGCCGACGCGGTGGTGGCCGTCCCGATCTTCGGACGTGCCGAGAGCCTCAACCTCGCGACCGCTGCAGCAGTGTGTCTGTACGCCACGGCCTGGGCGCGTCGCTCCACCACCTGAGTCATCTGGTCATTCCGTACTAGATTGACGAGCGTGGATCTCGACGACTTCCCGGACGGTGTCCTGATCGCCGGTCCGGACGGGAAGGTCGAGTACGTCAACGAACGCATCCGGGCGATGGCGCGTGCCGACGACGACGAGATGATCGGCATGTCGATCGAAGAAGCGCTCCCGTTCGACGACCTCAACGGCAACAGCTGGTACGCGTGCACCCGGCCTTATGACGGGCTGGCCACGCGGACCCGGATCTCCGAGCAGGCTTGGTGGTCGCCGCGCGGGAGCGAGTACCTCATCACCGCCCGGCTGCTCCGGGAGCACCCTGCGGGGCCGGTGCAACGCGTCATCGTGAGCGTGCGCAACGCTCGGGTGCGCAACCAGCGCGACCGCGAGCGGTCAGACCTGGTCGCCACGGTGGCGCATGAGCTGCGATCGCCGCTCACCGGTATCAAAGGCTTCACCTCGACCCTGCTCACCAAGTGGGATCGGTTCTCCGAGGACCAGCGCCACCTGATGCTCGAGACCGTCGACGCCGACGCCGATCGGCTCAGCCGGCTCATCACGGAGCTGCTGGATGCCGCCCGCATCGACGCCGGCCGGCTCACGTTGCGCCGCGGGCCCGTGCGGCTCGACGACCTCGTCCGACGCGTCCTGACGAACATGTCCGGGGGAGCGGGCGAGCCGTTCGAGGTCACCATCGGCGAGGGGCTCGACGTCGTGTGGGGCGACGACGACCGCATCATCCAGGTCGTCACGAACCTCGTCGAGAACGCCGCGAGACACGGGTTCGGGCTCAAGCAGGTGCTGGTGCAGAACACACCGGCAGCCGGGGACGATCCCGACGGCGTCAGCCTGGAGATCCACGACAACGGGCCCGGCATTCCCGAGGAGATGCGCCAGCGCGTGTTCAGCCGGTTCTGGCGGTCGGGGCCGGGCGCCGGCAGCGGGCTGGGCATGTACATCGTGCACGGCATCGTCGATCAGCACGGCGGCCGCATCGACATCCTCGACTCCGACGGCGGTGGCGCGCGGATCCGCGTCTGGTTCCCGATCAACGAGCCGGACGCCCTCACCGATTGACGGGTCACCAAACCCTAGGGCGCACCTCCTCCTCCCGGTCCGGCTCGCGGGCTGTCGCATCCCCGACCGGTGGCGTTCTCGTCGGTCGCCGCCGCCCCTACGCGCTGCGCGCGTGGGAGGTACCCCCACCCCGGTGCGCCTCCCTCCTCGGCCTTGCCGGATCGGGCGCGACCGACCCGCTCCCTGATCGAACCGGGAGGAGGAGGCCCGCCCTAGACTGTCTCCGACTCCGAACGCGAAAGGCCTGCATGTCCGCGCCCAACTCCGACTACGACCCCGTCGAAGTCACGCCATTGCGTGCTGACGAGGTCGAGCGCATGCGCGACGAGGCGCTCGCTGCCATTGCGGCCGCCGACTCGGTCGACGCGCTCAAGCAGGCGCGTCTCGATCATGCCGGCGACCGATCGCCGCTGGCCCTGGCGAACCGGGAGATCGGTGCACTGCCGCCGCAGGCCCGCAAGGAGGCCGGCCAGCGCGTCGGCCAGGCCCGCGGTGCCATCAACGCCGCCCTCGCAGCCAGAGCCGCCGAGGTGGAAGCTGCCGAGGAGGAAAACCTGCTCACGGCCGAGCGGGTCGACGTCACGCTGCCGTGGGACATCGAACCCGTCGGTTCCCGGCACCCGTTGACCACCATCTCCGAGCACGTCGCCGACATCTTCGTGGCGATGGGCTGGGAGGTCGCCGAGGGACCCGAAGTGGAGGCGGAGTGGCTCAACTTCGACGCCCTCAACCTGGGTCCCGACCACCCGGCCCGCACCCTGCAGGACACCTTCTGGGTCGAGCCGGAGAGTTCAGCGATGGTGCTGCGCACCCACACCTCACCGGTTCAGGCTCGCACGATGCTCACGCGCACGCCGCCGATCTACATTGCCTGCCCGGGCCGGGTGTTCCGCACCGACGAGCTCGATGCGACCCACTCACCGGTGTTCCACCAGGTCGAAGGCCTCGCGATCGACGAGGGGCTGTCCATGGCCCACCTCAAGGGCACACTCGACCACTTCGCGGCGGCGATGTTCGGCCCCGGCATCACCACGCGCTTCCGCCCGTCCTACTTTCCGTTCACCGAGCCGAGCGCCGAGGTCGACCTGCTCTGCCACGTTTGCCGCAACGAGCCGGGCGAGGTCGAGGCCTGCCGCACCTGCAAGGGCGAGGGCTGGATCGAGTGGGGCGGCTGCGGTGTCGTCAACCCGCGGGTTCTGATCGCCTGTGGTGTCGACCCCGAGCGATACTCAGGCTTTGCGTTCGGCATGGGCCTCGACCGCACCATCACCGGGCGCTACGAGATCGCCGACCTGCGTGACCTGTTCGACGGCGACATCCGCTTCACCGAGCCGTTCGGGGTGGGTCTGTAATGCGCATTCCCGTCGCGTGGCTCCGCGAGATGGTGGAGCTGCCGGAATCCGTCGACACCGTGGCGCTGGCGGCCCGCCTGACGACGTTCGACCTCAAGCTGGAGGAGATCCATACGGCCGGCGCCGGCCTGGAGGGCCCGCTCGTGGTGGGGCGCGTGATCAGCGTGGAGGCCGAGCCACAGAAGAACGGCAAGACCATCAACTGGTGCGTGGTCGAGGTGGGGGAGGGGGAGCCCCGCGGCATCGTCTGCGGTGCCCACAACTTCGAGGCCGGCGACCTCGTCGTGGTCGCGCTGCCCGGAACGGTTCTTCCGGGTGGCTTCGCCATCGCCGCTCGCAAGACCTACGGCCATGTCTCCGACGGGATGATCTGTTCCCCGCCCGAGCTCGGCCTGCCCGGAGATGCGGGCGGGATCATCGTGCTCGAAACCGCTGCCGAGCCCGGTGACGACGCCGCTGCGCTGCTCGGCCTGCAAGAGGACGTGATCGAGCTCGAGGTCAACCCCGACCGCGCCTACGCACTTTCGCTGCGCGGCGTCGCCCGTGACACCGCGCTTGCGTTCGGCGTGCCGTTCACGGACCCGGCCGAGATCGACGTCCCGGCCGACGGGGATGGCTATCCGGTGCGCGTGGACGACCCCGCCGGATGCCCGGTCTTCGTCGCCCGCTCGGTCACCGGGTTCGATCCGTCGCGACCGACCCCGGACTGGATGGCCCGCCGTGTCGAGCAGGCCGGGATGCGCTCGATCTCGCTCGCCGTCGACGTCAGCAACTACGTCATGCTCGAGCTCGGCCAGCCCAACCACGCCTACGACCGCGCCAAGCTGCATGGCGACATCGTCGTGCGGCGGGCCGAGGCCGGCGAGAAGATCACGACGCTGGACGACGTCGTCCGCACCCTCGACGCCGACGACCTGCTCATCACCGACGACGACGGCCCGGTCGGCATCGCCGGGGTGATGGGCGCCGCCCACGTCGAGATCGACGAGAACACCACGGACATCGTCATCGAGGCCGCGCACTTCGACCCGCCCACCATCGGGCGCAGCGTCCGTCGGCACAAGCTGCCGTCCGAGGCATCCAAGCGCAACGAACGCGGCGTCGACACCGAGCTGCAGGCCGAGGCAGCCCAGCGCGTGGCCGAGCTGCTGGTGGAGCATGGTGGCGGCACGATCGAGCCCGGCCTGACCGTGGTCGGCACCCCGCCCGAGCGCATCGCGGTCACGATCGACGACGACCTGCCGGCCCGGGTGAGCGGCGTCGACATCGCCGGCGACACTGCCGCGGCCGCACTGGCCGCGGGAGGTGGCGAGGTCACCCACGCCGATGGTCGCATCACGCTGCTGCCGCCGAGCTGGCGCTTCGACCTCAACGACCCGTACGACCTCGTCGAGGACGTCCTGCGCGTCGTCGGGTACGACCAGGTCCCGTCGCTGGTGCCGCCGGCCCCGGCAGGCCGCGGTCTCACGTCTGCCCAGGTGCTGAGGCGCCGCGTCGGCATGGTGCTCGCCGGCGCCGGACTCGTGGAGGTCAAGACGTTCCCGTTTGCCGGGCCGGCGGATTTCGACAAGCTCGGGCTGCCCGCCGACGACGACCGACGTCGTCAGGTGTTGCTCGAGAACCCGCTGTCCGCCGAGCAACCGGGCATGACCACGACGTTGCTGGCCGGGGTGTTGTCCACCGCCGAGCTCAACCTCGGCCGTGGCCACACCGACGTCCAGATCGTCGAGACCGGACGGGTCTTCCTGCCGCAGCCGGATGCACCGCCGGCACCCATCTACGGCGTCGACCGACGACCCACCGACGACGAGCTCGACGCGTTCGCCGCTGCGTTGCCGTCGCAGCCACAGCACGTCGCCTACGTCATGGGCGGTGAGCGGGAGCGGCACGGCTGGACCGGACCAGGACGCCACGCCGCCTGGGGTGACGCGGTGGCCATCGCCCATCGGGTCGCCAAGGCCATGCACCTCCAGCTGACCGTCGAGCCGGCCGAGCGTGCCCCGTGGCACCCGGGTCGGTGCGCGGCCTTGCTGCTCGACGGGACGGTCGTCGGCCATGCCGGCGAGCTGCACCCGCGAGTCGCGCGAAGCTACGGCTTCACGGGCCGGGTGGCCGCGGCCGAGATCGACCTGGACGCGCTCATCGACGGAGCTCCGGACGTGGGGCCACGACCCAGCTTCTCGACCTTCCCGGTCGCCAAGGAGGACCTCGCGCTCGTGGTCGACGACGCCATGCCGTCAGTGGTCGTGCACGACGCGCTGCAGCAGGCCAGCCCGCTCATCGAGTCGGTGCGGCTGTTCGACGTCTACACCGGCGACCAGGTGCCGCAAGGCAAGAAGTCCCTGGCCTTCGCGCTCCGTCTGCGCGCTCCCGACCGCACCCTCACCGACGAGGACATCTCCGCGGTGCGCGATGCCGCGGTGGCCGCGGCGGTCGCCGCCGCCGGCGCGACGCTGCGCACCTGACGTTGGCGCCTACTTGGGCGGCAGGCTCCTCGCGTGCGCCACGCCGCGCTGGACCCAGGCGTCCAGCTGCGCATCGGTCTGCACGCCCTCAGCGTCAACCCGCAGCCACCCGCGGGCCTCGCGACCCCTCATCACCATCGGTTCGACGTGCTCACCCTCGAGCAGCGACTCGGTGTCGTCCGGCGGCACCCGGACCAGTAGACCGCCCTGGCCGCTGGCGGCGACAGACATGTTGCCGTCGACCAGGAACGCCAGGCCGCCGAACATGGTCTTCTCCACGATGCCGGACTCGCCTCCGAGGAGTTCCCGGATGCGAGCGGCGATGTCTTCGTCGTAAGCCATGTCCGGACGCTACCGCCGGCTGCCGACAGTCAGAACTGGACGTTCGGAGCCGTCTCCTGGCCCTCCGGTGCGTCGTAGAACTCGCGCTCCTTGACGCCGGCAATGCCGGTGAAGAACAGCCACGGGATCGTCTTGACGAGGTTGTTCAGGCTCTTGACCGCGTCGTTGTAGAACTGGCGCGAGAACGACACCTGGTTCTCGGTCTCCGTCAGGTCGGTCTGCAGCTGCTGGAAGTTCACCGACGCCTTCAGGTCGGGGTAGGCCTCGGCCACCGCCAGCACGTCGAAGATCGCCTTGTCGAGGCGCGCCTCCGCGGCGGCTTTCTCCTGGACCGTGCCCCGCTCGGCCGCCTTCGCGACGCCGGCGCGGGCTGCTGTCACTTCGTCGAACACTGCGCGCTCGTGGGCTGCATAGCCCTTGACGGAGTTGACGAGGTTCGGGATCAGGTCAGCACGTCGAGTCAGCTGGACGTCGATGCCACCGAGCGCCTCCTGGCAGCCGATGTCGGCACGGCGCAGCTTGTTGAACGCATAGATGCCGAACAGGACCAGGGCGGCGGCGACGATCAGGACGATGATCAGGGTCATGGTGTTTCTCCTCGTTGATGGATGAGTACTGGCTTACCAGGAACCGCCACCACCACCGCCGCCCCCTCCACCGCCGCCACCACCGCCGCCCCCTCCACCGGAGGAGGACGACTGGGTCGCGGCATACGCGGAGATGGACGACGACAGCGAAGACTCGAAGCTGGAGAACGAGTCGCCGGATCCGCCGAAGAACGAGCTGTGGCTGGACCCCGTGCCGCCGGAGTACCACATCGGCGTCGGCGCCTCCTGGCCCGTGGCCTTCTCATACTTGCGGGCCCAGCGGTCGGCGCACTCGAACGCGACAGCGAACGGGATGAACGCGGTGTACAGCTCCTTCTTGCCGCTGAAGTCGAACCGGTCCTTCGCGGAGTCGGTCGAGAGCAGCCGCTCGAACCCGCCGGCCTTGGACCAGATGTCGCGGCCCAGCAGCGTGCGACGGCGCCCGACGCCGGGCACCAGCAGGCCGATGGCTCCGACGGCGAATGCGGCGAACGGGATCACGTAGAGCGAGCTGCCGAGCGGGAAGAAGGTCAGGACCACGGCGAGCAGTGCGGACAGGCCGACAAGGGTCCGTCCGAGCCGCTCCGATGACGAGGGGCTCTGGACGCCGGCGGCAGTGGCCCAAGTGTCGGTGACGGTGCCGATGCTCGTCTTGAGCGACTGCAGCTTGCTGCCGGCGGGCACCGTGCCGTCCGCCTCGAACGTCGAGCCCGGGGTGGTGACGCCGAGACTCTGGCCGACGTGCCGGGTGACGTCGTCGGTCGCGGCCCAGGCCTTCTCGTCGCCGATGCCCTCGATCTTCCAGTCGTCACCCTCTTGGGTGAGCTTGGTGAGCCCCTGCGCGGCTTGATAGAGAAGTGTGGCGGTGAGGGCGCGCCGGGGCACCTGCTCACTGGTCACGAACGCGGTCTGCACCGGCCCGAGGCCGGCCGGTGGCTCGTACATGACCGGGTAGCCGGGTTGGCGCTCGCGCGAACGGCGGTCCCATCCGTAGCCGATGATCAGTGCCAGCGCACCGATGATGACGACGACCGTCGCGGCGGCCTCGCTGCGCCCGAGCAACCGGTCGTAGCCGATGTCCCACGGGACGCTCGGACGCTTGGGAGTCGGCACCGGCACGTCGGCGCGCACGGTGACGGGTGTGTACGGCGGGAGGTCCCGCGCCGTGATCGTGAGGGCCTTCGTCCCCACGCCTGCCACCTTGCATGGCCGCCCGTCGCGAATCGCGCACTGCGCCTCGCCGGATGCGGCCGGCAGCACGACCCTGACCTTGGCGTGGTCCATGGCCATCGCCCAGCCGCCGGCGACGACCTGCCAGTTGAAGACCGACCGCTTCGAGCCCTTCACACTCCAGCTCGACGAGGTCCCGGCGGTCACGGACGCGGGCGCGAGCGCCCCGCGGATCTGGTAGGTGATGACGTAGGTGTGCTTGCCCGGATTGAGGGTGACTTCCGCGTCGCCGACCTTCGCCACCCGGAACCGGCGCCCGCTCTCCCAGAGCATGTCCTTGGGCTCGTCCTGGCCGTCCCGGGTGATCTTGATGTGCGTCGGCTTGAGCCGCACGCGCTCGTCCCCGAAGTCCTTGAGGTCCCAGTACCGGAAGATGCCGTGCCGTCCGTACGGGAAGTCGCCCACCAGCGTCTCCTTGCCGTGCAGCGTGCCGTCCTTCGCCACCCGGTACACGGCGTCGTACTGAGTGATCCGCACGGGATCCGGCGACGACGACTGCGACGTGGGGACGAGTCCGGCCAACAACGGAATGAAGAGCAGGGCTCCGGCCGCGAGGATCGCGAACACCCGCAGAAGGATCCGCCTCATGGCCTTCACCCTAGGGGGCGCGTGGCGCGGCGTTGGGCGATTCGGTCAGACCCACGGCGCCTCTCCGGAACCCGGTGTGCAAGAACTTGCAGCGATGTGCAAGAATGTGAGTCATGTCCAAAGTCCTCACCAGCCTTCCTCTCGGCGAGCGCGTCGGCATCGCCTTCTCCGGCGGCCTCGACACGTCGGTCGCCGTCGCGTGGATGCGCGACAAGGGTGCCGTTCCCTGCACGTACACCGCCGACATCGGGCAGTACGACGAGCCCGACATCGCCGGGATCCCGGGGCGCGCGATGGAGTACGGCGCCGAGCTGGCGCGCTCGATCGACTGCAAGCGCCCTCTCGTCGACGAGGGACTGGCGGCGCTGGCCTGCGGAGCGTTCCACATCAAGTCGGCAGGCAGGACGTACTTCAACACGACGCCGCTCGGCCGAGCGGTCACCGGCACCCTGCTCGTGCGGGCGATGCACGAGGACGGCGTCGACATCTGGGGCGACGGCTCGACCTTCAAGGGCAACGACATCGAGCGGTTCTACCGGTACGGGCTCCTCGCGAACCCCGAGCTGCAGATCTACAAGCCGTGGCTCGACGCCGACTTCGTCGCCGAGCTCGGCGGCCGGACCGAGATGAGCCAATGGCTCACCGCGCGCGACCTCCCGTATCGGGACAGCCAGGAGAAGGCGTACTCGACCGACGCCAACATCTGGGGTGCGACCCACGAGGCCAAGACTCTTGAGCACCTGGACACGTCGTTGGAGTCAGTCGAGCCGATCATGGGCGTGAAGTTCTGGGACCCCGAGGTCGAGATCGCGGCCGAGGACGTCACGATCTCCTTCGAGGCGGGCCGCCCGGTGACGATCAACGGCACGACGTACAGCGACCCCGTTGCGCTCGTCCACGAGGCGAATACGATCGGTGGCCGTCACGGCCTGGGCATGTCCGACCAGATCGAGAACCGCATCATCGAGGCCAAGAGCCGTGGCATCTACGAGGCGCCGGGCATGGCCCTCTTACACATTGCGTACGAGCGGCTCGTCAACGCGATCCACAACGAGGACACGATCGCCAACTTCCACGAGCACGGTCGTCGACTCGGCCGGTTGCTCTACGAGGGGCGGTGGCTCGACCCCCAGGCGATGATGCTGCGCGAGTCCGTGCAGCGGTGGATCGCCTCGGTCGTGGGCGGTGACGTGACGTTGCGGCTCCGGCGGGGCGAGGACTACTCGATCCTCGACTCGCAGGGCGCCAACTTCTCCTACCACCCGGAGAAGCTCTCCATGGAGCGCACCGAGAACGCGGCGTTCGGGCCCACTGACCGCATCGGCCAGCTGACGATGCGGAATCTCGACATCGCCGACTCACGAGCGATGCTCGAGCTCTACGCTGCCCAACCTCTTGACGAGGGCCAGGTGCTCGTCGAGAACGGCACGCTCTTCGGTGAGCTGCCTGCGGGCGGTGCCACCCGGATCGAGGCCAACCCTGCCGTCGACAGCGACGAGCAGCAAGCGCTCGATGCCGCCGCCATGGAGTCCGGAACCGACTGATGTCTGAAAAGGTGGAGGGGATGACCACACCACAGATCACCGCGGCCGTCGCCGGCGCCAGTGGCTACGTCGGCGGCGAGGTGCTGCGTACCCTGCTCGCGCATCCCCAGGTGACGATCGGTGCCGTCACGGCATCGTCCAACGCCGGCCACCGCCTCGGCGAGCTCCAGCCGCACCTGCTGCCGCTGGCCGATCGCGTGCTCGACCCGACCGACGCCGAGCACCTTGCGGGGCACGACGTCGTGTTCCTGGGTCTGCCGCACGGCGCCTCGGCCGAGGTGGCCGCGATGCTCGGCGACGACGTCCTCGTCATCGACTGCGGAGCCGACTTTCGGCTGGACCGTGAGGACGACTGGGATGAGTTCTACGGCGGCGCCGGTGCACATGATTGGGCCGGCGCATGGCCGTACGGTCTCCCCGAGCTCCCGGGCCAGCGCGACGTGTTGGCCGGCACTCGACGGATTGCCGGGCCCGGCTGCTTCCCGACCATCTCGACCCTCACCGCGATGCCCGCTGTTCTGGCCGACCTCGTCGTGCCGGACTTCACGATCGTCGCGCCCACCGGCTCGTCCGGCGCGGGCAAGAAGCTGGCCCCAAACTTCCTGGCGTCCGAGGTGATGGGCCAGGCGAGTGCTTACGGGGTGGGTGGAGTCCACCGGCACACGCCGGAGATCGAGCAGAATCTTCGGGCCGCCGGTTCGGCCAATCCGGTCGTGTCGTTCACGCCGATCCTGGCGCCGATGGCGCGCGGCATCCTTGCCACCGTCAGCGCACCCCTGCGCGACGGGGTCTCGGCGGGTGACGTCCGCGAGGCCTACGCCAAGGCGTATGCGGACGAGCCTTTCGTGCATGTGCTGCCCGAGGGCACCTGGCCGCAGACCAAGGCCGTGCTCGGCTCGAACGCCGTGCACGTCCAGGCCACCGTCGACCAGCGGGCCCACAAGCTCGTCGCCATCGGCGCCATGGACAACCTCGCCAAGGGCACGGCCGGGGGAGCGGTCCAATCGATGAACCTCGCCCTCGGCTTCCCCGAGACCACCGGCCTCACCACGGTGGGAGTCGCCCCATGAGCGTCACGGCTGCGCAGGGCTTCCGCGCTTCAGGCGTCGCCGCCGGCCTGAAGTCGAGCGGTGCAGCCGATGTCGCGGTGGTCGTCAACGACGGCCCGTCCTCGACGGCGGCCGCAGTGTTCACCGGCAATCGGTGCAAGGCGAACCCGGTGATCTGGAGCCAGGAGGCGATCAGGAGCGGCTCCGCGCGTGCTGTCGCGATCAACTCCGGCGGCGCGAACTGCTACACCGGCCCGGAGGGCTTCGACATCACCCACGCCACCGCCGAGGCGGTGGGGAAGTCCCTCGGCTTCGGACCCATCGACGTCCAGGTCTGCTCCACCGGGCTGATCGGCCTGCTGAACGACCGCGAGAACCTGCTCGCCGGCATGAGGCACGCCCTCGACGACCTCGATGCCGACGGCGGCCAGGCTGCCGCCGAGGCGATCATGACCACCGACTCGGTGCCGAAGCAGTCGGTCGTCGCCCGCGATGGATACACCGTCGGCGGCATGGCCAAGGGCGCCGGCATGCTCGCGCCCGCCCTCGCCACCATGCTCGTCGTCATCACCACTGATGCCGTGCTCGAGCCCGGCCAGGCCGACGCGGCCCTGCGTGCAGCCACCCGCACCACGTTCGACCGGCTCGACTCCGACGGCTGCCAGTCCACGAACGACACCGTGCTGCTGATGGCGAGCGGCGCGTCCGGCGAGAGCCCGGACGCCGATGAGTTCGCCGAGGCCTTGCGCGTGGTGTGCCACGACCTCGCGATGCAGCTGCTGGCCGATGCCGAGGGTGCCGACCACGAGATCACCATCGACGTCGTCAACGCCGCCACCGAGGACGATGCAGTCGACGTGGGCCGCTCTATCGCCCGCAGCAACCTGTTCAAGTGCGCGATCTTCGGCAAGGACCCGAACTGGGGCCGCGTCCTCGCCTCGGTGGGCACCACGGACGCTGCCTTCGATCCCGCGAACCTCGACGTCGCCCTGAACGACGTCTGGGTGTGCCGCAACAGCGGCCCAGGGGAGGCGCCGGAGTCCGTCAGCCTCGCGGACCGGGCGGTCTCCGTCACCGTCGACCTAAAGGCCGGCGACGCGCGCGCGTCCGTCTGGACCAACGACCTCACCCACGCCTACGTCCACGAGAACTCGGCCTACTCGACATGAGCGAGACCATGAACGAACCCGACGACGCAGCCTCCAGCGACGACTCGCTCGAGGTCGACCCCGACTACGGCCACAGCCCGGAGACGTGGAAGGCGGCCACCACCAAGGCCACCGCCCTCGCCGAGGCGCTGCCGTGGCTGAAGAAGTACCACGGCAAGGTCGTCGTGGTGAAGTACGGCGGCAACGCCATGACCGACGACAAGCTCAAGGAGGCGTTCGCCGAGGACATCGTCTTCCTGCGGCTCGCCGGGTTCCATCCTGTCGTGGTGCATGGCGGCGGCCCGCAGATCAGCTCGATGCTCGATCGCCTCGGCATCGAGTCGGAGTTCCGCGCTGGGCTCCGGGTCACCACACCCGAGGCGATGGACGTCGTGCGGATGGTCCTTACCGGTCAGGTCGGCCGTGAGCTGGTCGGCCTGCTGAACCGCCACGGCGCGCTCGCGGTCGGGCTCTCCGGCGAGGACGCCGGTCTGTTCACGGCCGAGAAGACGATGCCGATCGTCGATGGCGAAGCGGTCGACGTCGGCCTGGTCGGCGAGGTCACGTCAGTGCGCCCCGAGGCCGTGCTCGACCTCATCGAGGCCGGGCGCATCCCGGTCGTGTCATCCGTCGCGCCCGACATCGACGGCCAGGTGCACAACGTCAATGCCGACACCGCTGCCGCCGCACTCGCCATCGCGCTCGATGCCGAGAAGCTGCTGGTGCTCACCGACGTCGAGGGCCTCTACGCCGACTGGCCGAACAGCACCGACGTCATCGGCGAGATCTCACCGGAGTCGCTGGCCGAGCTCATCCCCGGACTCGCGAGCGGCATGATCCCGAAGATGACTGCGTGTCTCAGGGCCGTCGAGGGCGGCGTCCGGGGCGCGACCGTCGTCGACGGGCGGGAGCCCCACTCCGTGCTGCTGGAGATCTTCACCGACGAGGGCGTCGGCACCCAGGTGCTCCCCGACGTGCCCACTCGGGTGCGCACGGCCGTCTACACGACGAGCAACAAGGCGAAGCCATGACGTTCGAGGGAACCCCCCAGGAGCGCACCGGGCAAGACTGGATCGAGCGCTACCAGGGTGCGCTGATGAACACGTTCGGCCCGCCGCAGCGCGTGCTGGTGCGCGGCGAGGGCCCGTACGTCTGGGACGTCGACGGGAATCGCTACCTCGACCTGCTCGGTGGCATCGCCGTCAACGCACTCGGCCATGCCCACCCGGCGATCGTCGACGCCGTCACGACGCAGCTGACCACCCTCGGGCACGTCTCGAACTTCTTCACGTCGACGCCGCAGATCGAGCTGGCCGAGAAGCTGCTCGAGCTGATCGGCGCTGACGGCAAGGTGTTCTTCACCAGCTCCGGCACCGAGGCGAACGAGGCGGCTTTCAAAGCGACCCGTCGCACCGGGCGCACCACCGTCGTCGCTGCGGAGGGCAGCTTCCACGGACGCACCATGGGCGCGCTCGCGCTCACGTCCAAGGAGGCCTACCGGACTCCGTTCGAGCCCTTGCCCGGCGACGTCCGCTGGGTCCCGTACGGCGACACTGCCGCGCTCGAGTCAGCGGTCGACGACTCAGTTGCTGCCGTGCTGCTCGAGCCGATCCAGGGCGAGGCCGGCGTCGTCGATCCGCCGGACGACTACCTCCCCGCCGCCCGCCGGATCGCCACCGAGCACGGCGCGCTGCTCTGGCTCGACGAGGTGCAGACCGGCATCGGCCGCACCGGCGAGTGGTTCGCACACCTGTCCAGCGGCGTCACGCCCGATCTCGTGACGGTGGCCAAGGGACTCGGTGGCGGCATCCCGATCGGCGCCTGCATCGGTCTGGGCGACGCCGGAACACTCCTGCAGCCGGGCAACCACGGCACCACGTTCGGCGGCAACCCGGTGGCCACGGCGGCTGCGCTGGCCGTCATCAGGACGATCGAGTCCGAGAGCTTGCTCGAGCACACCCGCGCCGTCGGCGAGAGCATCCGCGCGGGACTCGCCGACCACCCGCTCGTCGCCGGCACGACCGGTCGAGGCTTGATCGTCGGCATCGTGCTGACCCGCCCGGTCTCCGCGGACGTCCAGAAAGCGGCGCTCGACGCGGGCCTCATCATCAACAACCCCACTCCCGATCGGCTGCGCCTTGCGCCGCCCCTCATCCTCACCGCGGAACAGGCCGAGGGCGCAGTCAAGACGATCCGCATGCTCCTCGACGAAGCCGAAGCAGGAGGTGCGAAGTCGTGAGGCACTTCCTGCGCGACGACGACCTCAGCCCGGACGAGCAGGCCGATGTGCTGGCGCTGGCCCGCGACGTGAAGGCCGACCCGTACGGACACCGGCCGCTGGAGGGACCCCAGACGGTGGCCGTCCTGTTCGACAAGGCCTCCACCCGGACGCGGGTGTCGTTCTCTGTCGGCATCGCCGATCTCGGCGGCGTGCCCCTGGTCCTCGACACCGGTACCACCCAGATCGGTCGCGGCGAGTCGGTGGCCGACACCGCCCGCGTGCTCGGACGCATGACGTCCGCCATCGCCTGGCGCACGTTCCACCAGGCCGACCTCGAGGAGATGGCCGCCCACTCCGGCGTCCCGGTCATCAACGCGCTCACCGACGACTTCCACCCGTGCCAGATCCTGGCCGACTGGCTGACGATCATCGAGCACCAGGGCGACCTCGCCGGCCTCACCGTCGCCTACCTCGGCGACGGTGCCAACAACATGGGCCACTCCTACCTGCTGGGCGCGGCCACGGCCGGCGTGCACCTCCGCATCGGCGCACCGGCCGGCCACCAGCCGCGGCCCGCGATCGTCGCCGATGCGGAGAAGATTGCCGCCGGCACCGGCGGCTCGGTGCTCGTCACTGACGATCCGGCCGCGGCGATCGCCGGCGCCGACGTGGTCATCACCGACACCTGGGTCTCGATGGGCAACGAGGATGAAAAAGAGGCCCGACTCGCGACGTTCGGGCCGTACGCCATCACCGTCGATGCCCTGGCGACGGCGGCAGACGATGCCATCGTGCTGCACTGCCTGCCGGCGTACCGGGGCATGGAGATCGCCGCCGAGGTGATCGACGGCCCGCAGAGCGTCGTGTGGGACCAGGCCGAGAACCGCCTGCACGCCCAGAAGGCGCTGCTCGTCTGGCTGCTCCAGCAGAAAGAGGAGTCGACATGAACGAATCACGCATCCCGTCCACCAAGGCGGCCCGCCAGCAGCTCATCGCCGACCTCCTCGGCAAGGAGGCGGTGCGCTCGCAGGGCGACCTCGTCGACCTCCTCACCGCCCACGGCGTCCACTCCACGCCATCCACGGTCTCGCGCGACCTCGTCGAGCTGGACGCCGTCCGGGTCCGCCATGCCGACGGCACGCTCGTCTACGCCGTGCCGGGGGAGGGTGGCGACCGCACGCCACGCGCCGCCGAGGACAGTGCAGCCGCCCACGGACGGCTGCAGCGTCTGGTGCGCGAGCTGGTGGTCTCCGCCGACGCCTCGGCCAACCTCGTCGTGCTGCGCACCCCGCCCGGCGCTGCGCAGTTCCTGGCGTCAGCCATCGACCACACCGCACAGCCGGAGCTGCTCGGCACCATCGCCGGCGACGACACCGTGATGCTGATCTGCCGTGATCCGCTCGGCGGGCCCGGCATCGCCCAACGCTTCACCACCCTCGCGGACCTCCCCGCGTAATGCAGGAAGAGACCCAGCATGAGTGACACTCCGGTACAACCAATGTCGCCATCCGCGACGGGCGAGCCGACCAGCCTCTGGGGCGGCCGGTTCGCGTCCGGTCCGACCACGTCGCTCGCCGAGCTGTCCAAGTCCACCCACTTCGACTGGCGGTTGGCGCCGTACGACCTGGCCGGCTCCAAGGCCCATGCCGCCGTGCTGCACCGAGCCGGCCTCCTCGACGACGAAGGGCTCGCGACTCTGCTCGAAGGCATCGATGCACTGGCCGCCGACGTCGCGTCCGGCGAGTTCACCGCCCAGCCCGATGACGAGGACGTCCACACCGCGCTCGAACGCGGACTCATCGAACGACTCGGTCCCGACCTCGGCGGCCGCCTCCGGGCCGGACGCTCCCGCAACGACCAGATCGCCACGCTGTTCCGGCTGTTCCTGCGCGACCACGGACTCCAGGTCGCCCAGCTGGTCCGCGAGCTGATCGAGTCACTCGCAGCCCAGGCGGAGCGGCACCTCGGTGTCGCCATGCCCGGACGCACCCATCTCCAGCACGCGCAGCCGGTGCTGCTGTCGCACCACCTGCTCGCCCACGCGTGGCCCCTCGTCCGCGATCTCGATCGGCTGGCCGAGTGGGACGCGCGGGTCGCCGCCGACTCGCCCTACGGAGCCGGCGCGCTCGCCGGCTCGTCCCTTGGGCTCGACCCCGAGCAGGTCGCCGCAGACCTCGGCTTCACCGGCTCCACCCCCAACTCGATCGACGGCACCGCTGCTCGCGACTTCGTGGCAGAGTTCGCCTACATCACGGCCCAGATCGGCGTCGACATCTCCCGGTTCGCCGAGGAGATCATCATTTGGAACACCCAGGAGTTCGGCTTCGTCACGCTCGACGACGGCTACTCCACAGGATCGAGCATCATGCCGCAGAAGAAGAACCCTGACGTCGCCGAGCTCGCCCGCGGCAAGGCCGGGCGCCTGATCGGCAACCTGGCCGGCCTGCTGGCGACGCTCAAGGCGCTGCCGCTCGCCTACAACCGCGACCTGCAGGAGGACAAGGAGCCGGTGTTCGACTCCGTCGACACGCTCGAGGTGCTGCTTCCCGCATTCACCGGAATGGTCGCCACCATGACGTTCGACGCCGCCCGCCTCGAGTCGCTCGCGCCACAGGGCTTCGCCCTGGCGACCGACATCGCGGAGTGGCTGGTCCGTCAGGGCGTCTCGTTCCGTGAGGCGCACGAGATCTCCGGCGCATGCGTCCAGGTGTGCGAGGAGCGTGGCATCGACCTGCCCGACCTGACCGATGACGACTTCGCCGCGGTCTCACCGCACCTGACGCCCGAGGTGCGCACGGTCCTCAGCGTCGCGGGCTCCATCGCGTCCCGTGACGCCCGGGGCGGTACCGCCCAGGCCCGGGTGAGCGAACAGCTCGCCGAGCTGCGCTCCAGACTCTGACCACATGGCCGAACCGGACGTCACCGAACGTGCCCGCGGACTGCTCGGACGACTGCTGCACGGACACGGCGTCACGGCCAGGATCACCGAGGTCGAGGCCTACGGCGGAATCACCGACCCCGCGTCTCACGCGTACACCCGCACCGCCCGGTCGGAGATCATGTTCGGTCCACCGTGGCGGCTGTACGTCTACCGCTCCTACGGCATCCATCACTGCGTCAACGTCGTGACCGGTCCCACTGAGCAGGCATCTGCGGTCCTGATCCGGGCCGGGTCGATCGTCGACGGCCACGACGTCGCCAGACAGCGACGCGGCGACGTGGCAGACGAGCAGCTGGCCCGTGGGCCAGGCAATCTCGCCCAGGCCCTGGGGCTCACGCTCGACGACCTCGGCACAGAGCTGCTGGCTTCCGACGGCGTCCACCTCGGCCCCGAGGTTCCGGTACCCGAGGTCGTGCTCAGCGGCCCACGGGTCGGCGTCTCCCGCGCTGCCGACGTCCCCTGGCGGTTCTGGCTCCCGGACGAGCCCAGCGTGTCGGCCTACCGCCGCAACCCGCGCGCAGCCTCATGAGCAAGAATCGGAGCACACCCGATCCAGGAGCAGCAGTGACCGACGTCCTCGACGACCTCGACGCCCGGGGCCTCGTCGCGCACGCGACGGATCGCGACGCGCTGCGAGACGCCCTGTCGAGCGGGGCCATCACGTTCTACGTGGGCTTCGACCCGACGGCGCCGAGCCTCCATGTCGGCAACCTCCTGCAGATCCTCACCGCGCGCCGGCTCCAGCTCGCCGGCCACCGCCCTCTTCTGTTGGTCGGCGGCTCCACCGGGCTGGTCGGCGACCCCAAGGAAGCGGGGGAGCGGGTCATGAACACCAAGGAGACGGTCGCCGCGTGGGTCGAGCGCATCCGCGAACAGGTCGCTCAGTTCGTCGACCTCGACGGCGACAGCGCCGCGACGATGGTCAACAACCTCGACTGGACCGAGTCGCTCGGCACCCTCGACTTCCTCCGAGACATCGGCAAGCACTTCCCGGTCAACCGAATGCTGGCCCGTGACGTCGTCAGCAGCCGGCTGGAGTCCGGCATCAGCTACACCGAGTTCAGCTACGTGCTGCTCCAGGCGCTCGACTACCTCGAGCTGCATCGCCGCTACGGTTGCGTCCTGCAGACCGGGGGCAGCGACCAGTGGGGCAACATCACCGCCGGCGTCGAGCTCGTCCGGCGGGCCGACGGCGCTCGCGTCCATGCCCTGGCGACGCCGCTGATCGAGAAGGCCGACGGCACCAAGTTCGGCAAGACCGAGTCCGGCACCGTGTGGCTCGACGCCGAGCTGATGAGCCCGTACGCGTTCTACCAGTCATGGATCCAGGCCGAGGACACGAAGGTGGGCGAGTACCTCAAGCAGTTCACGTTCCTCCCCATCGACGAGATCGATGCCCTCATGGCCGAGCATGCCAATACGCCCGGCCTCCGGACCGCCCAGCGCCGGCTCGCGGCCGAGGTCACCACGCTGGTTCATGGAGCGTCCGAGGTCGAGGCTGTGGAGCTGGCATCCAACGCCTTGTTCGGCCGCGGTGACGTCGCCGACCTGCCGGAGGCGACGCTTGCCGCTGCCCTCAGGGAAGCCGGCGCGGTCGACCTCCCGAGGTCCGACGCCCCCACGCTCACCGACGCCCTCGTGGCCACTCAGCTCGTCGACAGCCGGTCGGCTGCGCGCCGCGCGGTCGCGGAGGGCGGCGCCTATCTCAACAACGAACGCGTCGACGACCCCGACCTCGACCTCGCCACCGCCGGACTGTTGCACGGCGCGTGGGCCGTCATCCGCAAGGGAAAGCGGTCGGTCTCGGGCGTCAAGCTCACCTGACCAGCGCCACGATTTCGGCGTCGTTTCAGCGTGTGGCCGCCGTCACACTCTCGGGATTTGACCCGCGTGAATCGACCCCATAATGTTCAGGTCGTTGCCCGCTACGGCGGGGCGCAAGATCGGTCAGATCGGGCGCCCGGAGCGAGCAGCCACCTCAACCAAGAACGGCTTCGTCTCGGGTGCTTCATGCGCCGCCGACGAGTCGCCGACAACTGGGGTGACACAGGCCAGGAACCGCGGTTTGACCGGCGGAAATGGACAGTGTAAGTTAGACGAGTTGCCCCGAAAGCGGACGGCCGAAAGGCCCATGCTCGGTGTGCGTCTGATCCTTGAGAACTCAACAGTGTGCCAAAAGTCGACGAGATTAATCAGAAATACCCCCGTCGATGGCTTCGCCGAGCTTCGGCTCGTCGAGTGATCGATGGAACAATTCCGACAATTTATTTGTCAGCAAATAGTTTGTCGGGATCGAACAAGATGTTGAGCCGGTCCTAGACCGGTGAAATTTTCAACGGAGAGTTTGATCCTGGCTCAGGACGAACGCTGGCGGCGTGCTTAACACATGCAAGTCGAGCGGTAAGGCTCCTTCGGGAGTACACGAGCGGCGAACGGGTGAGTAACACGTGAGCAATCTGCCCTTCTCTTCGGAATAAGCGTTGGAAACGACGTCTAATGCCGAATACGACCTCCTTTCGCATGATCGGAGGTGGAAAGCTCCGGCGGAGAAGGATGAGCTCGCGGCCTATCAGCTAGTTGGTGTGGGTAATGGCCCACCAAGGCGACGACGGGTAGCCGGCCTGAGAGGGTGACCGGCCACACTGGGACTGAGACACGGCCCAGACTCCTACGGGAGGCAGCAGTGGGGAATATTGGACAATGGGCGAAAGCCTGATCCAGCAACGCCGCGTGAGGGATGACGGCCTTCGGGTTGTAAACCTCTTTCAGCAGGGACGAAGCGAAAGTGACGGTACCTGCAGAAGAAGGACCGGCCAACTACGTGCCAGCAGCCGCGGTAATACGTAGGGTCCGAGCGTTGTCCGGAATTATTGGGCGTAAAGGGCTCGTAGGCGGTTTGTCACGTCGGGAGTGAAAACTCAGGGCTCAACCCTGAGCGTGCTTCCGATACGGGCAGACTAGAGGTATGCAGGGGAGAACGGAATTCCTGGTGTAGCGGTGGAATGCGCAGATATCAGGAGGAACACCGGTGGCGAAGGCGGTTCTCTGGGCATGACCTGACGCTGAGGAGCGAAAGCATGGGGAGCGAACAGGATTAGATACCCTGGTAGTCCATGCCGTAAACGTTGGGCGCTAGGTGTGGGGACCTTCCAAGGTTTCCGTGCCGCAGCTAACGCATTAAGCGCCCCGCCTGGGGAGTACGGCCGCAAGGCTAAAACTCAAAGGAATTGACGGGGGCCCGCACAAGCGGCGGAGCATGCTGATTAATTCGATGCAACGCGAAGAACCTTACCTGGGTTTGACATATGGGGAAAACTCACAGAGATGTGAGGTCCTTTTGGGCTCCATACAGGTGGTGCATGGCTGTCGTCAGCTCGTGTCGTGAGATGTTGGGTTAAGTCCCGCAACGAGCGCAACCCTCGTTCTATGTTGCCAGCACGTAATGGTGGGGACTCATAGGAGACTGCCGGGGTCAACTCGGAGGAAGGTGGGGATGACGTCAAGTCTTCATGCCCCTTATGCCCAGGGCTTCAAGCATGCTACAATGGCCGGTACAAAGGGCTGCGAAACCGCAAGGTGGAGCGAATCCCAAAAAGCCGGTCTCAGTTCGGATTGGGGTCTGCAACTCGACCCCATGAAGTCGGAGTCGCTAGTAATCGCAGATCAGCAACGCTGCGGTGAATACGTTCCCGGGCCTTGTACACACCGCCCGTCACGTCATGAAAGTCGGCAACACCCGAAGCCGGTGGCCCAACCCTTGTGGAGGGAGCCGTCGAAGGTGGGGCTGGCGATTGGGACGAAGTCGTAACAAGGTAGCCGTACCGGAAGGTGCGGCTGGATCACCTCCTTTCTAAGGAGCACTCTGTAATAGGAGATTGGGCAAGCCGGCCTCGGTCGAGCTGGTCCAGGTGTGTTGTTCGCAGGCGTACGTCCTGCGCAACACAGCTCACTAGTGGACGTCGAACTATTTGGCTCGTCGCTGATCGAAACGCCGTCAGTACACCCCCACTTCCCATCAGCACAGTGCGGGACGGAAACTCGGCGGACACATCGCGACGACTCAGGCACACTGTTGGGTCCTGAGGGATCAGCTCTTCGAGTTGAACCTCTGGACTGCAAACCCCCTCGAACTACCCGGCTTCCGTCAGGAAGCCAGGCAAGCGGGGACCTTTTTGCAGGACCGACCGTATTTTGAGAACTTCACAGTGGACGCGAGCATCTTTGTAGTAACAACAAGCTACTAAGTGCACATGGTGGATGCCTTGGCATCGAGAGCCGATGAAGGACGTTGGAGTCTGCGAAAAGCCCCGGGAAGGTGACAACCGACCAGTGATCCGGGGATGTCCGAATGGGGAAACCCACCTGGAGGAAAGTCCAGGTACCTGCGCCTGAACACATAGGGCGTTTGGAGGGAACGTGGGGAAGTGAAACATCTCAGTACCCACAGGAAGAGAAAACAACAGTGATTCCGGAAGTAGTGGCGAGCGAAACCGGAACAGGCTAAACCTCAGTGATGTGACAGCCGGCAGGCGTTGTCGCTGAGGGGTCGTGGGGCCGCATAGTCCGTTCTGCCGAGCGGACGAAGAGTAAGAAACCATGAGTGAAGTTGAAGCCGACTGGAAAGTCGCGGCACAGAGGGTGAGACCCCCGTACACGTAAGCTCATGGCTCTTTTGCGTCACCCCGAGTAACACCGAACCCCTGAAATTCGGTGTGAATCTGGCGGGACCACCCGCTAAGCCTAAATACTCCTCGATGACCGATAGCGGACTAGTACCGTGAGGGAAAGGTGAAAAGTACCCCGGGAGGGGAGTGAAATAGTACCTGAAACCATGTGCATACAAACCGTTGGAGCTCTTCCTTGTGAAGGGTGACAGCGTGCCTTTTGAAGAATGAGCCTGCGAGTTAGCGTGGTGTAGCAAGGTTAAGGCGAGAGCCGTAGCCGTAGCGAAAGCGAGTCCGAATAGGGCGCCTGAGTTGCACCATCTAGACCCGAAGCGGAGTGATCTATCCATGGGCAGGTTGAAGCGCGGGTAAGACCGCGTGGAGGACCGAACCCACCTAGGTTAAAAACTGGGGGGATGACCTGTGGATAGGGGTGAAAGGCCAATCAAACTCCGTGATAGCTGGTTCTCCCCGAAATGCATTTAGGTGCAGCGTCGCGCGTTTCTTACCGGAGGTAGAGCACTGGATGGGCTAGGGGGCCTACAAGCTTACTGAACTCAGCCAAACTCCGAATGCCGGTAAGTGAGAGCGCGGCAGTGAGACTGCGGGGGATAAGCTCCGTAGTCGAGAGGGAAACAGCCCAGACCATCAGCTAAGGCCCCTAAGCGATTGCTAAGTGGAAAAGGATGTGGAGTCGCAAAGACAACCAGGAGGTTGGCTTAGAAGCAGCCACCCTTGAAAGAGTGCGTAATAGCTCACTGGTCAAGTAATTCCGCGCCGACAATTTAGCGGGGCTCAAGCAATCCGCCGAAGCTATGGCATTCACATATGTACCCGGCCTCCTAGAGGTCCAGGTGTGTGGATGGGTAGGGGAGCGTCGTGTCGCGAGCGAAGCAGCGGGGTGACCCAGCTGTGGATGCGACACGAGTGAGAATGCAGGCATGAGTAGCGAATGAAGAGTGAGAAACTCTTCCACCGAATGACCAAGGGTTCCAGGGTCAAGCTAATCTTCCCTGGGTAAGTCGGGACCTAAGGCGAGGCCGACAGGCGTAGTCGATGGACAACGGGCTGATATTCCCGTACCGGCACTGAAGCGACCCTGCCGACCCCAGTGATGCTAAGTGCCCGAAACCGGCCTTCAGTCTCTTCGGAGACACTGGCCGGCAGAGCGCACGACCCGAACTGGCAGTAGGCAAGCAATGGTGTGACGCAGGAAGGTAGCTCAACCGCGGCGATGGTAGACCGCGGCCAAGGTCGTAGGGCGAACGGTAGGCAAATCCGCCGTTCACATGCCTGAGAACTGATGGGGAGACGTACTAGTCGAAGTGAGTGATCCTATGCTGCCGAGAAAAGCATCTAGCGATGTTTCAGAGCCGCCCGTACCCCAAACCGACTCAGGTGGTCAGGTAGAGAATACCAAGGTGATCGAGTGAACCATGGTTAAGGAACTCGGCAAAATGCCCCCGTAACTTCGGGAGAAGGGGGGCCGGAAATGTCATCGGACTTGCTCCGAGAAGCGTTGAAGGCCGCAGAGACCAGGCCCAAGCGACTGTTTACTAAAAACACAGGTCCGTGCTAAGTCGAAAGACGCCGTATACGGACTGACTCCTGCCCGGTGCTGGAAGGTTAAGGGGACGTGTTAGCGCAAGCGAAGCGCAGAACTTAAGCCCCAGTAAACGGCGGTGGTAACTATAACCATCCTAAGGTAGCGAAATTCCTTGTCGGGTAAGTTCCGACCTGCACGAATGGAGTAACGACTTGGGCGCTGTCTCAACCATGGACTCGGCGAAATTGCACTACGAGTAAAGATGCTCGTTACGCGCGGCAGGACGGAAAGACCCCGGGACCTTTACTATAGTTTGGTATTGGTGTTTGGTTCGATTTGTGTAGGATAGGTGGGAGACTGTGAAGCTCGGACGCCAGTTCGAGTGGAGTCAACGTTGAAATACCACTCTGATCGTACTAGATATCTAACCTAGATCCATTATCTGGATCAGGGACAGTGCCTGATGGGTAGTTTAACTGGGGCGGTTGCCTCCTAAAATGTAACGGAGGCGCTCAAAGGTTCCCTCAGCCTGGTTGGCAATCAGGTTTCGAGTGTAAGTGCACAAGGGAGCTTGACTGTGAGAGTGACAGCTCGAGCAGGGACGAAAGTCGGAACTAGTGATCCGGCGCTGGCAAGTGGAAGCGGCGTCGCTCAACGGATAAAAGGTACCCCGGGGATAACAGGCTGATCTTCCCCAAGAGTCCATATCGACGGGATGGTTTGGCACCTCGATGTCGGCTCGTCGCATCCTGGGGCCGTAGCAGGTCCCAAGGGTTGGGCTGTTCGCCCATTAAAGCGGCACGCGAGCTGGGTTTAGAACGTCGTGAGACAGTTCGGTCCCTATCCGCCGCGCGCGCAGGAAACTTGAGAAAGGCTGTCCCTAGTACGAGAGGACCGGGATGGACGAACCTCTGGTGTGCCAGTTGTTCCGCCAGGAGCACGGCTGGTTGGCTACGTTCGGAAGTGATAACCGCTGAAAGCATCTAAGCGGGAAGCACGTTTCAAGATGAGGTTTCCCACTGGTTTACCAGGTAAGGCCCCCAGCAGACCACTGGGTTGATAGGCCGGAAGTGGAAGTGCAGCAATGCATGGAGCTGACCGGTACTAATAGGCCGAGGGCTTGTTTCTTACAAAGATGAACCGCGTCCACTGTGAGGTTCCCGAGATATGGTCGGGAGCCTGAATCGACTCACACGAGTCGTCAAGGTTTTGATATCTCCATAGAGTTTCGGCGACCATGGCGAGAGGGAAACACCCGGCTACATTCCGAACCCGGAAGTTAAGCCTCTCAGCGCCGATGGTACTGCGTGGGAGACTGCGTGGGAGAGTAGGACGTCGCCGGACAATCATTGCGCGAGGCCGCTCCTTCGGGGGCGGCCTCGCTGCATTTCGACACCAGACAACAGGAGGACGAGCCGATGAGCGAGTCCAAGCGCCCGCGCCAGGGCGGATCGGGACCAGATCGCGGACGCGGCCGGCCTGACCAGCGCCCGCAGCGGCGCACTGGAGGCAAGCCCACGGCCCGAAGCTCCCAAGGTGGCGGCACGAGCCGCGACGACCGGCGGGCGCCCCGGCGCGACGACCGACGCGATGACGTGCCCACTCGCACCGAGGACCAGAAGATCTATGACGGCCCGCCGATTCCGGACGACATCAGCGCCAAGGACCTCGACAAGCAGGCCCGCCTGGCGTTGCAGTCCATTCCGGAGAAGCTGGCCGAACGGGTGTCTCGCCATCTCGTGATGGCCGGGCTCCTGATGCAGGACGACCCCGAGACCGCCTACCTGCACGCCCTCGCAGCACGCGCTCGAGCCTCCCGCAACGGCCTCATCCGCGAAGCCTGCGGAGAGACGGCCTACGCGGCCGGCAAGTTCTCTGAAGCCCTGTCGGAATTCCGGGCCGCCCGCCGCATGAACGGGCATCAGTACTACGCGCCGATGATGGCCGACTGCGAGCGCGCTCTCGGCCGTCCTGAGAAGGCGCTGGCCTACGACACCCCCGACCTGCGGTCGAAGCTCGACGACGCCGGCCAGATCGAGCTGTCCATCGTCGTGGCCGGCGCGCGTCGCGACCTTGGCCAGGTCGAAGCGGCCCTTCGGCTGCTCGAGACCGAGCCACTCCACAGCAAGTCGCGTGCAGAGTGGGTCGCCCGCCTCCGCTACGCCTATGCCGACGCGCTGCTCGACGCCGGCCGCCGTGAGGACGCCATCGAGTGGTTCCACCGGGTTGTCGCGGTTGACGGCAACAAGGCCACGGACGCCGAGGAGCGGCTGGCAACTCTCGGCTGAGCGTCCACAGGCTCGCTGCGGTTCATCGATGTCAACAGCGGCGATCGCGACTCTCGCCCCACCGTGGACGCCCGGACAGGGTTGTTCCATGACTTCTGAGACCAGTACCGCCCTCACCGACCTCCAGGGCGTCAACGTCGTCCGCCTCAGTGGGCGGGTGTCCGCCGCACCCGAGGCGCGCCTGCTGCCGAGCGGCGACGAAGTTGTCTCGTTCCGCCTCGTCGTCCCGCGCAGCGCGTCGGCCCGGCGGCGTTCCAAGCAGCGGGTCGACACGATCGAGTGTTCTGCGTGGACCGCCCGACTCCGCCGTTCCGTTCGACGGCTCGAGGCGGGCGACGCGGTGACCGTCACCGGCGAGCTCCGCCGACGGTTCACCCGCGGCGCGAGTGGCCCGATGAGTTGGGTCAACGTCGATCTGGAGACCTGCGAGCGCACGGCCGACCCGTCAACTGTCGAGGCCTGACCGCTAGCCTCGACGCATGAGCCTCGGGTCGTCCACACGTGCTCTCTGCGAGGACTACGACCTCGGCATGCTCGACCTCGACGGCGTCGTTTACATCGGCACATCGGCGGTTCCAGGCGCGGTCGACGCGCTGACCGCGGCTCGCGAGGCCGGCATGCGGCTCGCGTTCCTGACCAACAACGCGTCCCGGTCGGCTGGCGACGTCGCTGCGCACCTGCGTGAGCTCGACATCGAAGCCGGCGAGGACGACGTGGTCACCGCTGCTCAGGCGGTGGCCCACGTCGTGGCCGACGCCGTTCCCGCGGGTTCCGCGGTGCTCCTGGTCGGGGGAGAGGGGCTGCAGATCCCGCTCGAGGAACGCGGACTGCGCTGCGTCACCAGCCTGGACGACGATCCGGTCGCGGTCGTGCAGGGATTCCACCCGGATGTCGGGTGGCGCGATTTGGCCGAGGCGGCGTACGCGATCGAGAGCGGCCTGCCATGGTTCGCGAGCAACACGGACCTGACCATCCCCACGGCACGGGGCATCGCGCCCGGCAACGGCTCGCTGGTCCAAGCGGTTCGCCATGCCACCGGCGCCACGCCGACGGTCGCCGGCAAGCCCGAGCGCGCCCTGTTCGACGAGACCCTCGAGCGGATCGCCGCCGACCGGCCGCTGATGGTGGGCGACCGTCTCGATACCGACATCGACGGCGCGATCAACGCCGGCATCGACAGCCTGGCCGTGCTGAGCGGCGTCACGACGTTGCGAGAGGTCGCCGCCTTGCCACCTGATCGGCGCCCGACCTTCGTCGGCCCCGACCTGTCGGCGCTCGTGGCGAGCCATCCCGATGTCACGGTCGACGCCGAGTCAGTGAGCTGTGGCGCCGCGACGGCGACTCTGGCGGACGACATCGTGCGACTCAGTCGCGGTGAGCCGGGCACGCTCGACGCGACCCGCGCCGTCGTGACACTCGCGTGGACGGTGCGCGACCGTTCCGGCCGCGACATTCAGCTGGATGGGACACTGGAGCCATGAACGACGAGCAGGTCGAGCCTTCCATCGCGATCGATCGCGACCTCCTGTCCCGCGCTCGGGCGGAGGCGGCCGGTCACGCCGGTCTCGAGGAAGCCCTGGCCCGGCTCGACGCGCTCGACGATGTCGACCTCGACCAGCATCCGGCGGAGTTCGAGGCCATCCATCGGGCGCTGCGGGCAGCACTGGCCGACGGAAGTCCATGACGCGTCGCGTCCGACTCGACGCGGAGCTCGTGCGTCGCGATCTCGCGCGGTCGCGCGAGCATGCGACCACGCTCATCGACGCAGGTCACGTCCTCGTCGGTGGCCGCGTCGCGGCCAAGCCCGCCACCCAGGTCGGCACCGACCAGCCGATCGTTGTCCGGTCGTCGGACGAACCCTCCTGGGCGTCCCGGGGTGCGCACAAGCTGCTCGGCGCGCTCTCGGTCTTCGAACCTCTCGGCCTGACGGTGGAGGGCCGACGGTGCCTCGACGCGGGAGCCTCGACCGGCGGATTCACCGACGTCCTGCTCCGTCGCGGCGCGGCCGAAGTGTGCGCGGTCGACGTCGGCTACGGCCAGCTGGTGTGGTCGTTGCAGTCAGACGAGCGCGTCAACGTCCACGACCGCACCAACATCCGGACGATGCAGCCGGACGACATCGGCGGTCCGGTCGAGCTCGTCGTCGCTGATCTGTCTTTCATCTCCCTTACCGTGGTCATGCCGGCACTCACCCGAGCATGCGTGCAGGAGGGCGACATCGTGCTGATGATCAAGCCGCAGTTCGAGGTGGGCAAGGACAACCTCGGCAAGAACGGCGTGGTCCGCGATCCGCAGCTGCACGCGGATGCGGTGCACCGCGTCTGCCAGGCCGCGCACGAGCTCGGATGGGGCACGCGCGCCCTCGCGCCCAGCCCACTGCCTGGCCCCGCCGGCAACGTCGAGTACTTCTGCTGGCTACGCACCGATGCGGACCCGCCCTCGGAGAGCGCCGCCCACGACGTCGTCGCCGCCGGACCCTTGGAGCAACCGTCATGAGAACCGTGCTGCTCATCGTCCACACCGTCCGCGACGAGGCCACCAAGGTCGCCGCCACGTTCGCCACCGACCTGCGCCAAGCCGGTCTGGACATCCGTGTCCTGGACACTGACGCCGAGGCACTTCGACTGGTCGGCCTCGAGGACGCCGAGGTGGTCACCGCAGGCGAGGGAGCAGCTGCCGGGTGCGAGCTCGCCGTCGTCTTCGGTGGCGACGGCACGATCCTGCGCGCGGCCGAGATGTGTCGGGGCACGGATACCCCGGTGCTCGGCGTCAATCTCGGCCACGTCGGTTTCCTCGCCGAGGCCGACGTCGAGGACATCCACGAGGTCGTGCGCGGCGTGGTCGATCGCACCTGGACCACCGAGGAGCGGCTCACCATCGATGTCTCGGTGACGGTCGGTGGCGAAGTCGTGGCCACCAACTGGGCCCTCAACGAAGCGTCCGTGGAGAAGGCCGCCCGTGAGCGCATGCTCGAGCTGGTCGTGGAGATCGATGCCCGGCCGGTGTCGCGCTGGGGCTGCGACGGCGTCGTGTGCGCGACGCCCACGGGTTCCACCGCCTACAACTTCAGCGCCGGGGGACCGATCGTCTGGCCCGAGGTCCAGGCCCTGCTCATGGTGCCGATCAGCGCCCATGCCCTGTTCGCCCGGCCGCTGGTCGTGTCTCCCGAGGCGACGCTCGCGATCGAGGTCGTCGGCGAGCTGTCCACCGGCGTGTTGTGGTGCGACGGTCGCCGGGCCGCCGACCTCCCCGTCGGAGCGCGGGTGGAGGTGGTCCGGGGACACGAGACGGTTCGGTTGGCCCGCCTGCAACCGGCGCCATTCGCTGATCGCCTCGTGCGCAAGTTCGACCTTCCCGTCACTGGCTGGCGCGGTTCCTCGGACCGACGAAACAACGGTGGCGACTGATGTGGCACCACCTCACGTTGTCGTCATTGGGGGTCATCGAATCCGCCGAGCTCGAGCTCGGTGAGGGATTCACCGTCATCACCGGTGAGACTGGCGCGGGCAAGACGATGGTCGTCACCGCGCTCGGTCTGCTCCGAGGCGATCGAGCCGACCTCGGGCTCGTCCGCACGGGCGACGACCAGGCACGTGTCGAGGCGAGCGTCGCCGTCCCCGAGGGGACGGGCGTTGCTGACGCGATCGTCGAGGCGGGCGGGCGACTTGACGATGGCGTGGTCGTGCTCGGGCGGTCCCTCTCCTCGCAGGGCCGCTCTCGTGCATTCGCCGGTGGTGCCACCGTGCCGGCCGCTTTGCTCGCCGAGGTCACCGACGAGCTCGTCGCCGTGCACGGTCAGTCCGACCAGCACCGACTGCTGCGCCCATCGGCGCAGCGGCAGGCCCTCGACACGTTCGCCGGCGAGCCGCTCGGCGAGGTGATGGGGGAGTACGCCCCGGCGTTTGGACGTCTGAGAGCGGTGGAGAACCGCCTCGAGGAGCTCCGCACGCATGCTCAGGAGCGAGCCCGCGAGCTCGATCTGCTGCGCCACGGACTCGACGAGATCGCGTCCGTCGAACCCCGCGCAGGGGAGGACGACGAGCTCAAGACCGAGGAAGGCCGGCTGGCCCACGCCGAGGCGTTGGTCGCCGCTGCGCTGGGGGCGCACGAGGCGGTGTCCGGCGACATCGACGACGCCGGATCCGCGCGCACCCAGGTGGCCGGTGCGGTCGCGGGCCTCGACGACGCTTCCGGTCACGACCCTGAGCTCGACCAGCTCGCCGCCCGCCTGCGCGAAGTCGGCATCCTGCTCGACGAAGCCGCCACCGAGTTGAGCGCCTACGCCACCTCCGTCGACCTCGACCCGGCCCGGCTGGCGACCGTGCAGGACCGCATCGCCGCGCTCACCGCGCTGCAGCGCAAGTACGGACCGTCGCTCGACGACGTGCTCACCTGGCAGGAGAAGGCCGCAGCCCGTCTTGGCGAGCTCGGATCCGACGACGACACCATCAGTGAGCTGGAGGCCGAACGAGATCAGCTCCGCCCGGAGGTCCAGGGCCTGGCCGAGCGGCTCGGCGAGCTGCGGCGCGAGGCCGGAGGGCGGCTGTCTGATCTCGTCGACGTCGAGCTGGCCCAGCTCTCGATGCCCGCCGCGCACCTGGACGTGCGGGTGGACACGCCGCCCGGCGCCTCGCCGGGTCCGTACGGACTCGACGAGGTGGAGCTGCTGTTCGCCGCGAACAACGGCTCACCCCTGCGTCCACTCGCCAAGGGGGCGAGCGGCGGTGAGCTGTCCCGCTTGATGCTCGCGCTCGAGGTCGTCCTGGCCGACCGCACCACGGTTCCCACGCTGGTGTTCGACGAGGTCGACGCCGGCATCGGCGGCAAGGCAGCTGTCGAGGTGGGCCGGCGGCTGGCCCGGCTGGCCGAGAACGCCCAGGTGCTGGCCGTCACGCACCTCCCGCAGGTGGCCGCGTTCGCCGATCACCACTTCCGCGTCATCAAGGACGACGACGGTGTGGTCACCAGCAGCTCCGTCACCCGGCTCACCGACGACGATCGCGTCGACGAGCTGGCCCGGATGCTCGCCGGCCAGGAAGACTCGGACGCGGCCCAGGCCCACGCCCGCGAGCTGCTGGCCCTCGCCGGTCACTGATGTGGGCCGTCAGATGACGGCGACTTCCCACAGGCGGTGCACGCCCGGGATGCCCTTGAGCTCGGTGTCGCGACCGTCGACCAACACGATGTCCTCGACCTCGCGTAGGGCGACGCGGATGTCGTCGCTGACCAGGATCTCGCCGCCGTTGGCCTGAGCCGCCACCCGGGCGGCCATGGCGACGTTCTTGCCGAACAGGTCACCGTCCCGCTCGATCGCGGTGCCGCAGTGGATGCCGACCCGAACCCGGATCGGGGTCTTGCGCAACCTCTTGTCGCTCGTGGCGCTCAGCGCGTCCTGGATCTCGATGCCCGCGCGGACGGCGTCGGCGGCCTCTCGGAAGGCGATCATGAACCCGTCACCCTGGGACTTCACGATGTGACCCGCGTGCTCGTCGACGCTCGTCTGGACGAGCCGGTCATGAGCGCCGAGCAAACGCACCCACTCCCTGTCGCCGAGCTTCTCGTTGATGTCGGTCGAATCCTCGATGTCGGAGAACAGGATCGACAGCGATCCGTCCTTGCCGGCAAGCCTCTCCAGCGCGCTCCGATCCTCTTGGCTCCACCGGGCCAGGTCCTCCATGGACGTCATCAACAACCCACTCACGCCGTGGTCGCGGACGTTCGCGACCGTGTCGACGGCCGATTCGACCACCGCCTTCACCCGCTGGGCGCGTCGCTCGCGGCGAGTCAGGCCCCTGCCCTGGCGCCGCAGCACCACGCGCAGACGCTCCACCTCGCGACGGGCGCGGACCACCTGTACCTGACGCACGATGAGCCCGGCCAGCGCGAGCGCCAGCAGGACAGCGAGAACGATGGTGGTCGAGAGCACGAAAGAACTCTGACACACCCCCAACAGGCGGGCCGAAACGAACACGCCTGGCGCCCTCCCGCCTCCCGAGAATCCCCGGCGGTGCGTGGCACCATGGACCGCGATGCCTTCCTGGAACCGCCGACCCACGCCCACCGACACCACTCCCGGATTCACCGGCGTGGCGCGTTTCGCCCGCCGTGGCGACGATGCCGCGTCCTCGTTGAAAGCCGGTGACATCGCCGTCGTCGACCTCCCTGACATCGACCAGGGCCAGGCCGAGGCTCTGGTCGAACGCCGGGTGCGCGCCGTCATCAATGCGGCGGAGTCGAGCACCGGCCGTTACCCCAATCTGGGGCCGCGGATCCTTGCCGACGCCGGCATCACCCTGATCGACCAGGTCGGGGACGGCGTGTGGAACCGGTTGAAGAACGGCGACACCATCAGGGTCGACGGCAACCGGGTGTTCAAGGGCGAATCGCTCGTTGCTCAGGGAGTCACCCAGGACGACGCGACCGTCACGGCCAGCCTCGGCGAGGCGGACAAGGGCCTGTCCACGCGGCTCGAGTCGTTGATGGCGAACGCCACCGACCACCTCCAGCGCGAGCGCGCGATGCTCCTCGAAGGCGCACGCGTTCCCCGGCTCGGCAACCGGCTGCGCAACCGCCCGGTCGTCGTCGTGACCAAGGCGTACGGCTGGCAGACGGACCTGCGTCGCATCAAGCGGTGGATCCGCGAACACGATCCGGTGCTGATCGGCGTGGCCGACGGAGCCGATGCGCTTCTCGATTCCGGGTACAAGCCCCATGTCGTGTTGGGCACCCTCGACGAGCTGTCCGCCCGCGCGTTCCACTCCGGCGCACTGGTTGTCGTCACGGCGACGTCCACCCACGACAAGGGGGGCGCCGAGCGCTTCGAGAAGGCCAAGGTCGACCCGGTCTGGTTCATCGCCACCGGGTCGGCGACGGACCTCGCCATCATCCTGGCCGACTCCAACCAGGCGCCGGTGATCGTCGAGGTCGGCGCACCGCAGGGCCTGATGGAGTTCCTCGAGCGGGGCCCCTCCGACGTCGCCAGCTCGTTCGTGACCCGACTCCGAGCCGGCTCGCGCTTGGTGGATGCCAAGGCGGCCGGTCACTTCGCGGCTCAGGCCACGCCGATGTGGCCGGTACTCCTCGTCCTGCTGGCCGGAGCGGTGGCCGTGGTCGCCGCTGTCGCCGTCACGCCGGTCGGTGGCGACTGGTTCGACTCGCTCGGTCAATACCTCGACGACGCACGTACCTGGATCGAAGGACTCTTCTCGTGATCAGCTTCCGCTACCACCTCGTGTCCATCGCCGCCGTCCTGTTGGCCCTGGCGGCCGGCGTTGCTCTCGGCGCCGGGCCGCTGGACGACAACTCCGTGCTGTCCGGCAACTCCACCGATGCCGGCACGTCCGCGGACCCCGCCATCGCGCGCTTCGAGTCCGGCTACGCCGCACTGACCTCGGGCGCGCTGCTCAAGGACACGCTGAAGGGCCGGTCCGTCGTCGTCCTGACGTTGCCCGGTGCGCGGGCCGAGGAGACGAAGGACGTCAAGGCCAATCTCGCGAAGGCCGGAGCCGACGTCACCGGGGAGGTGCAACTGACCGCCAAGCTCGTCGATCCCGCCAACCGGCAGTTCGCCGAGGGCGTTGCCCAGCAGGCGGCGGCGGACGTCAAGGGCGTCGCGGGGTCCGGTGACAGCTACGGCCGCATCGGCACGGCACTTGGCCGCTCGGTGCTCGGCGAATCGGACAAGAAGCTCGACTCGACGGCCAACACCATCGGCTCGGCCTTCAACGAAGGCAAGCTCCTCAGCTACGCATCGAAGCCCACGACGTTCGCGACGCTCGCCGTGGTCATCAGTGGGCCAGGACGTTCCGGTGACGCCGGCTCCGTCTCGGCTCAGCTGGCGAAGGCGATCGACAGTGCCGGATCGGGCGCGGCGCTCGTCGGTCCCTCGACCTCGAGCCAGGAGGGTGGCGCATTGGCCGCCCTGCGCGACAGCGACGCGGCGTCCCAGGTCTCGACCGTCGATGTCACCGACACCGCCGCCGGCCGCGTCGTCGTCCCGCTCGCCCTGGCGCGCGAGGCGAAGGGGCAGACCGGTAGCTGGGGCACGTCCCGCAGCTCCGACGGCGCCGTCCCGCGCTGACGCCGGCCGCACCTCAAGCGCCTCATGGCCGGACGGCGCGAGTGTCGAGTCGTCGGAGTCGCTGACCTGTTGATAGGCTGGAGTCCCGTGGAGCATCGAATGGTTCATCGGCCCGTCGCTTCGTCGACGCAGACCCACGGGAGTCACGTTGGCAGCTAACGCCGTCACCAAGCACGTCTTCGTCACCGGCGGAGTCGCGTCATCGCTCGGCAAGGGCCTCACCGCCTCCAGCCTGGGGCGTCTGCTCAAGTCACGGGGCCTCCGGGTCACCATGCAGAAGCTCGACCCGTACCTCAATGTCGACCCCGGCACCATGAACCCCTTCCAGCACGGCGAGGTGTTCGTCACCGACGACGGCGCCGAGACCGATCTCGACATCGGCCACTACGAGCGGTTCCTCGACGAGGACCTCGTCGGACGCGCCAACGTCACCACCGGCCAGGTCTACTCCGACGTCATCGCTCGCGAACGTCGCGGCGACTACCTCGGCGACACCGTGCAGGTCATCCCGCACATCACGAACGAGATCAAGGACCGCATGCTCTCGATGGGCGGGCCCGAGGTCGACGTCGTCATCCACGAGATCGGCGGCACCGTCGGCGACATCGAGAGCCAGCCGTTCCTGGAATCGGCTCGCCAGGTGCGCCACGAGATCGGCCGCGACCACGTGTTCTTCCTGCACGTCTCGCTGGTGCCGTACATCGGCCCGTCCGGCGAGCTCAAGACCAAGCCCACCCAGCACTCCGTCGCCGCGCTCCGCTCCATCGGTATCCAGCCCGACGCCATCGTGTGCCGCTCCGACCGGGCGATCCCGGCGAACGTCAAGCGCAAGATCTCCCTCATGTGCGACGTCGAGGAGGAGGCGGTCGTCACCGCCAGCGACGCGCCGTCCATCTACGACATCCCCAAGGTGCTGCACAGTGAAGGCCTCGACGCCTACGTGGTGCGACGCCTCGACCTGCCGTTCCGCGATGTCGACTGGACCCAGTGGGACGAGCTGTTACGCCGCGTCCACGAGCCGGCCGATGAGGTCACCATCGCCCTGGTCGGCAAGTACGTCGACTTGCCGGACGCCTACCTCTCAGTGGCCGAGGCGATCCGTGCCGGAGGGTTCGCCCACGACGCCAAGGTGCACCTGCGTTGGGTGCCGTCCGACGAGTGCGCCACGGAAGCCGGCGCCGCCCAGCATCTCGGCGACGTCGACGGCATCTGCGTGCCCGGCGGGTTCGGCATCAGGGGCATCGAGGGCAAGATCGGCGCGCTCTCGTATGCCCGCACTCGCAAGATCCCGGTGCTCGGCCTGTGCCTCGGCCTCCAGTGCATGGTGATCGAGTTCGCGCGGTCGGTGGCCGGCATCGACGGCGCCAGCTCCTCGGAGTTCGACCCGCAAGCTCTCGCCCCGGTCATCGCGACCATGGCGGAGCAGGAGGCGTTCGTCGAGGGGGCCGGCGACCTCGGCGGCACCATGCGGCTCGGCCTCTACCCGGCCGCGCTCAAGCCCGGCACCTTGGTCGCCGAGGCCTACGGGCTCGACAAGGTCGAGGAACGCCACCGCCACCGGTACGAGGTCAACAACAAGTATCGCGAGCAGCTGGAGGCAGCGGGCATGGTGTTCAGCGGCACGTCACCCGACTCCACGCTGGTGGAGTTCGTCGAGCTGCCGCGCGAGGTGCATCCGTACTACGTCGCCACCCAGGCGCACCCGGAGCTCCGGTCGCGTCCGACCCGACCGCATCCGCTGTTCGCCGGGCTCATCGAGGCCGCGCTCGAGCGCCAGCGCGAGACCCGTCTTCCGGTCGAGGCCGATCTCACCGCGCATCCGGTCGAAGGATGAGCAGTCCGCATCCCGATCTTCCCGGCCAGCTCGCCGACTCCGCCACGATCACCGACACGGCGGCCACTTGGCCGGTGAGCACGTCCACATCGGGCTTCACCAACGGCTACTTGACCGTTGACGTCGACACGATCGTCGACCCGGGCGGAGACGAGCACGCGCGCGTCGTGGTGCAGCCACACGGCGCGGTGGGCATTCTCGCCGTCGACGATGGCGATCGCGTCCTGCTCGTCGAGCAGTACCGGCACCCGGTTCGCCATCGGCTGCTGGAGATCCCGGCCGGAACGCTCGACGTCCCGGGGGAGGACCCACTCGAAGCTGCAGTGCGCGAGCTGGCCGAGGAGGCCGACCTCGCTGCCGACGAGTGGACGCAGGGGCTCGAGCTCTGCGCCACACCCGGCTACTCCAGCGAGCGATGGACGGTGTTCCGTGCCTCCGGGCTGAGCCCCGTTCCGCCCGCGGACCGCACCGACCGGCTGGCCGAGGAGGCGGACATGAGTCAGTGGTGGCTGCCGTTCGACGATGCCGTCGCAGCCGTGCTCGAGGGCCGCATCAGCGACGGGATGACTGTCGCGGCACTGCTCGCGGAGCAGGTTCGACGGACGCAGGGCTGAGATGAGTACCGACCTCGAGCGGGCGGTGCTCGACTACTTGAGCCATCTCGGGGTCGAACGCGGCCTGGCCGACAACACCCTGCACAGCTACCGCCGCGATCTCCGTCGCTACACCGCCCACCTCCACGGACGCGGCATCGAGACGCCGGGAGCGGTCGCCGAGACCGACGTGCTCGGGTTTCTCGGTGCACTCCGCACCGGCGACACCGAGCACCCGGCTCTCGGCGCAGCCAGCGCGGCCCGGGCGGTGGTGGCCGTCCGAGGGTTCCACCGGTTCTGCCTCCGTGAGCACCTGGTCGCGAGCGATGTGTCCGCAGCCGTCAAGCCGCCGCGGCCGGCCGCGCGCTTGCCGAAGGCGCTGCCGCTGTCCGACGTCGAGGCCATCCTCGCGGCGTCGGGTGAGGCCGGCACCAGTCTCTCCAAGCGCGACCGAGCCCTGCTGGAGGTGCTGTACGGCACCGGGGCGCGCATCTCCGAGGCCGTCGGCCTGGACGTCGACGACCTCGACCTCTCCGAGGGCACGGCAAGGCTGCGCGGCAAGGGTGGCAAGCAGCGGCTCGTGCCGGTGGGCAGCTTCGCGCTCGCTGCCGTCGAGGAGTACCTGACGGTGGCCCGCCCGACGCTGGTCTCGGCGAAGGCGGCATCACCGGCCATGTTCCTCAACGCCCGCGGCGGCCGGCTCAGCCGGCAGAGCGCGTGGACGGTCCTGGTGAAGGCTGCGCAGCGCGCCGGCGTCAAGGCCGAGGTGTCACCGCACACCCTGCGGCACTCGTTCGCGACCCACTTGTTGGATGGCGGCGCCGACGTGCGAGTGGTGCAGGAGCTGCTCGGTCACGCGTCCGTCACGACCACTCAGGTCTACACACTTGTCACCGTCGAGAAACTTCGGGAGATTTACGCGACGGCTCATCCAAGGGCCGTACGGTGAGCGGTAGAGTGACGCGCAAGTGGACGGACGAGGGCGAAGGACGTAGATGAGCAAGGAACTCGGACCCACCGGACGTCCGGTCCCCAAGCTGCCAGAACCCGCTCCTCGACGCGCCGGCCAGCCCGCCACCGTCATCTCCATGTGCAACCAGAAGGGTGGCGTCGGCAAGACGACCACCACGATCAACCTGGGTGCTGCGTTGGTCGAGACCGGCCGCAAGGTGCTCTTGGTCGACTTCGATCCTCAGGGCTCGATGACCGTCGGACTCGGTTTCAACGCCCACGACCTCGAGCAGAGCATCTACCACGTCCTCATGGATCGCGAGCTCGGCATCAAGGACATCGTGCTCGAGACGTCCATCGACGGGCTCGACCTCGCGCCGTCCAACATCGACCTGTCGGCCGCGGAGATGCGCCTGGTCACGGAGGTCGGCCGCGAGCAGGCGCTGGCCCGCGTGCTGCACCCGGTGCTGCAGGACTACGACGTGGTGCTCATCGACTGCCAACCGTCGCTGGGTCTGCTGACCGTCAACGCCCTCACCGCGTCCGACGGCGTCATCATCCCGCTGGAGTGCGAGTACTTCGCGCTGCGCGGCGTGGCACTGCTCAAGGAGACCATCGAAAAGGTGCGCGACCGCACCAACGTGCGGCTGCAGATCATCGGCCTGCTCGGCACGATGTACGACGGACGAACCCTGCACGGGCGTGAGGTTCTGCAGACGCTCGTCGAGGGCTGGGGCGACCTGGTGTTCCACACCGTCATCCGCCGCACCATCAAGTTCTCCGACTCCACTGTGGCGGGGGAGCCGATCACCGAGTTCGCCACCACGTCGCCCGGTGCGACGTCGTACCGCCAGCTCGCCCGGGAGGTGCTGAGCCGATGCCCCGGCGCGTGAACCTGCCGGGGGCCGACGAACTCTTTCGCGCGACCGCTTCTCGCCCGCGGGAGGAGATCGAGGACGGTGCCGAAGAACCGGTGCCTGACGGCGCGAGCGGCCGGGTCAAGCACAACGAGAAGATGACCGTCTACCTGACGTCGGACGAGCTGCTCGCGGTGGAGCAGGCCCGGCTCAAGCTGCGCGGCGAGCTCGGTCGCAACGTCGATCGCGGCCGGCTGGTGCGTGCGGCCCTGGCGATCGCGCTCGGTGACCTCGAAGCGCGAGGCACCGACAGCGAGATCGCCCAGCGGCTGAGCGCGTCATGACGCCCGCGCAGCCGCGCGCCATCGACATCCCAGGTCTCGAGGATTCAGCCATAGAGGACGCGGCTGCTGCGACGGCCGGCTTCTCGGTCAGCCTGGGCGTGTTCGAGGGCCCGTTCGACCTGCTGCTCTCGCTGATCTCCAGGCACCAGCTCGACATCACCGAAGTCGCGCTGTCGCAGGTCACGGACGAGTTCATCGGCTACATCAAGGCCTTCGGCGACGACCTGGAGCAGACGACGCAGTTCCTGCTCGTCGCGTCCACCCTGCTCGACCTCAAGACGGCGCGGCTGCTGCCACAGGGCGACGTGGAGGACGAGGACGACCTCGCGCTCCTGGAGGCCCGCGACCTCCTGTTCGCCCGCCTCATGCAGTACCGCGCCTTCAAGCAGGTGGCCGGACTGATCTCAGCTCGGCTGGAGGAGGAGCAGCTCCGGCATGCGCGCTCGGTCACCCTGGAGCCGCGCTTCGCCGAGCTGCTGCCCGAGGTGATCGTCTCGATCGGGCCGGCCGACCTCGCCCTGCTCGCCGCCGCGGCACTCGAGCCCAAGCCCGTCCCGGTGCTCTCGCTCGCTCACCTGCACGCCCCACGCGTGAGTGTGCGAGAGCAGGCTCACCTCGTCGTCGACCGGTTGCGCCGCCAGGGCAGCATCACGTTCCGGGCGCTGGCCGCCGATGCCGACGTCGTCACCACGGTGGCCCGGTTCCTCGCGGTGCTCGAGCTGTTCCGCGAGGGGGTGCTGAGCTTCGACCAGGCCACGCCGCTCGGCGACCTGCACCTGCGCTGGACTGGCACCGACGACGGCGACATCGACGTCGGCGAGGAGTTCGACGAGCCACAGACGCCCGACGCACCCCCGGAGCTGGCCGCGGTGCCTGACCCCGAGACCACCGAGACCTTCGAGGAAGCCGATGTCTGAGTCCGTCGAGCCGAACGACCCGCACGAGCTGGAGCTCGGGTTGCTCGAGCTGCGTCCGGCGTTGGAGGCCGTGCTGATGGTGGCCGACCAGCCACTCGACCACCTCACGCTGGCGCAGGCCGTCGGGCATCCGCCGCCGGACGTCGAGAAGGCGCTGGCCGAGCTGGCCCAGGAGTACACCGACCAGGAGCGCGGATTCGAGCTGCGCAACGTCGGCGGCGGCTGGCGCTACTTCACCCGCGACGCCTACGCACCCGCCGTGGAGCGCTTCGTGATCGACGGTCAGCAGGCTCGGCTGACCCAGGCCGCGCTGGAGACTCTGGCGGTCGTCGCCTACCGGCAGCCGGTCAGCCGGTCGCGCGTCTCGGCCATTCGCGGCGTCAATGTCGACAGCGTCGTCCGCACGTTGGTGACTCGTGGGCTCGTCGAGGAAGCCGGCATCGACGCCGAGAGCGGCGCCATCCTTTACCGCACGTCGAGCTACTTCCTGGAGCGGATGGGCCTGGCCGACCTCAGCGAGCTGCCCGACATCGCGCCGATGCTCCCGGAGATCGAGGACATGAGCGACGATGACTTCACCGAGACGCTGGCGGCGCCGATGGCCGACGACGAGCTCGACGCATCGACCGACGACACCAGTGATCGCACCTCCTGACGCCGCACCCGAGGGCGTCCGGCTGCAGAAGGTGCTCGCCCAAGCCGGCATCGCCAGCCGGCGCCGGTGCGAGCAGCTCATGGCAGAGGGCCACGTCGAGGTCAACGGCGAGATCGTGACGCAGATGGGCGCGCGGGTCGACCCCGTCCACGACGTCATCCGGGTCGACGGTCGCCGGGTACCGCCGCGCACCGACCATGCGTACCTGGTGCTCAACAAGCCGCGCGGCGTCGTCTCGTCGATGGCCGACGAACGGGGCCGTCCGGACCTTCGATCGCTGCTCGCCGACCGTCCGGAGCGGCTGTTCCACGTCGGTCGGCTGGACACCGACACGTCCGGGCTGCTGATCGTCACCAACGACGGCGACCTGGCCCATCAGCTTGCGCACCCTTCGTTCGAGGTCACCAAGACGTACGTGGCGCTGGTCGAGGGTGACGTGCCCGACGCTCTCGCCGCCCGCCTGCGGGCCGGCATCGAGCTCGACGACGGCCCGGCGAGCGTCGACCGGTTCCGCGTGATGGACCGGTCTCGCGGCCGGTCACTGGTGGAGCTCGACCTCCATATCGGCCGCAACCGCATCGTGCGCCGCATACTCGACCACGCCGGCCACCCGGTGGTCGAGCTGACCCGCACCGCCTTCGGCCCACTGCGGCTCGGCGGTCTCGCCGTCGGCGCGACGCGCGAGCTGTCCCGTGATGAGATCGGGGCGCTCTTCGATAGCGTGGACGTATGGCTTCTCCCAGGAAACCGCGCGCCCAGACTTGCGGGACGCGGAGGGCGCTCACGAAGCGGCGCGCGCTTTCCCGGGGGCCCCGCATGAAAACACCCCAATCCGTTCTGGTGATCGGCTGCGGGCTCATCGGCACCTCGATCGCCCTCGCGCTGCGCGAGCACGACGTCGACGTCCACCTCGACGACATCAGTCGTTCCAACCTCGAGCTCGCCGTCTCGCGGGGTGCGGGCACGGCGGATCCGCCAGCCGCACCCGATTTGGTGGTGGTGGCGGTGCCGCCATCGCACGTCGTCGACACCGTCGCGCATGCGCTCGAGACCTGGCCGGAAGCCGTCGTCACGGACGTCGCCAGCGTGAAGTCCGACCTCGCCACCCGCATCGCCGCCCTGCCCGGCGCGGAGCGCTACGTCGGGAGCCACCCGATGGCCGGTAGCGAACGTTCCGGACCGATGGCCGCGTCCGGTCGGCTCTTCGAAGGCCGCCCGTGGGCCATCACCCCGCCCGGTGGGGTGGGGGAGCGGTCGGTCCGACTTGTGGAGACTGTCGCCGAGCTCGTCGGCGCGGTGCCGATCACGATGGACGCCGAGTCGCACGACCGCGCGGTCGCCCTGGTGTCACACGTCCCGCACGTGCTCAGCGTGCTCGCGGCAGCCCGGCTCGCGGACGCGCCCCAGTCTCATCTCTCGCTGGCCGGCGCCGGCCTGCGTGACGTCACCCGGATTGCCGGCAGCGACACCGCGCTGTGGTCCGACATCCTGCGCAGCAACGCCGGTGAGGTGCGCGCGCTGCTCGAGCAAGTCCGTGCCGACCTGGACCGCCTGATCGGGTCGATCGGTGAGCCCGGCTCGGGACTCTCCGACGTCCTCGAGACCGCTCGTGCGGGCACCCGTCTCATCCCCGGCAAGCACGGCGAACGCCCGGCCGAGCTGGCCACGGTGTTCGTGCCGATCGCCGACCAGCCGGGCGAGTTGTCGCGGCTCATGGCCCATACGGGAGAATCGGACGTGAACATCGAGGACCTCCGCATCGACCACGAATTGGGTCGTCCGGTTGGCCTCGTCGAGATCGCGGTCCTCACCGATCGCGCCGACGTACTTGTCGAAGCCCTGACTGCACGCGGCTGGTCCGCGTACCGCTGAACGAGGAGGAATACGTGAGCACCGCCCTCGTGGTCGCCGTCGACGGACCGTCGGGATCCGGCAAGTCGAGCACCGCCCGCGGCGTCGCCGAACGTCTCGGCCTTGCGTACCTCGACACCGGGGCGATGTACCGCGCCATGACGTGGGCGCTGCTGCAGCGGGGCACCGACCTGAACGACCCCGAGGCCGTCGCCCGCGATGCAGAGGGCGTCATCATCTCCTCCGGCACCGATCCGCGGTCCCCGACGATCGAGGTCGACGGCCAGGACGTGGCCGGCCCGATCCGTGGCGCCGACGTCACGAACAGTGTCAGCCTCGTCGCGGCCGTGCCTCGAGTGCGTGAGCTGCTGGTCATGCGTCAGCGCGACACGGTCGAGGCTTCACCAGACGGCATCGTCGTCGAAGGCCGCGACATCGGCTCGGCCGTCGTCCCGGACGCACCCGTCAAGGTCTACCTGGTCGCCGATCCCGCCGCCCGCGCTGCCCGACGTGCGGCCGAGCTCGGTGGCCTCGACGCCTCCGCCACCGAGGCGGACCTGGCTCGGCGCGACCGGATCGACTCCACCCGCGCCGCGTCACCGCTGGCCAAGGCACCCGACGCTGTCGAGATCGACGGCACCCACCTCACCCTCGACCAGGTCGTCGACACCATCGTCGCGCTCGTCGATGACGTCATGCGGGCGGGACGGACATGAGCGACCAGCTGCTGTCGACCGCCCAGTTCGCCGGTCCGCGCGGTCTGCCGGAGAACGGCCTCCGGACGCTGCGGCGGTATGCGCAGTCGTGGCTGGACCGACGCTGGGAGATCCACCAGCGCGGGGAGTCGAACGTGCCGAAGGACGGCCCGGTCATCCTCGCGTCCAACCACATCGGCTGGCTCGATGGGCCGCTGCTCTTTCTCAAGGCGCCACGACCTGCTCACGCGTTGGTCAAGCAAGAGGCATTCGTCGGGCGCACCGGCAAGCTGTTGAACTACGCCGGCCAGATCAAGCTCGATCGCCGGCACACCGACGCCGGTGCCCTCCGCACGGCCGCCGACTCACTGGCCGCCGGGCAGGTCGTCATCGTCTACCCCGAGGGACGCCGCGGTGACGGCGAGTTGCACAAGATCAAGAACGGCACCGCCTGGCTGGCGCTCGTCAGTGGTGCGCCGATCGTGCCGGTGGCCATCTTCGGCACCCGGGAGCCCGGTGCACAGTCCGAGTCGCGGCCGATGAAGGGCGCGCGTATCGACGTCGTGTACGGCGAGTCCATCCAGTTTCCGGCCACGCCGTGGCCGCGCACATCCGAGATGCTCGACAACGTCACCGGCCAGATCCTCGAACACATGCGCCAGCACCTGACCTGGGCCAAGGGCGCCACCGGGCGCGGCCTGCCCGGACCCCTGCCGGCGGGCTCGACCAGTGACTGACGCTCCAGAGACTGGCCCCGTCCCCGTGCTGGCCGTCGTGGGTCGGCCCAACGTCGGCAAATCAACTCTCGTCAACCGCATCCTCGGCCGCCGCGAAGCAGTGGTCGAGGACGTTCCCGGCGTCACCCGCGACCGGGTCCCGTACGAGGCCGACTGGAACGGGCGGGCGTTCACCGTGGTCGACACCGGTGGCTGGGACCCCGACGCTCGCGGTCTCGCCGAGCGGATTGCCGCCCAAGCCGAGATCGCCGCGCAACTCGCCGACGCCGTGCTGTTCGTCGTCGACGCCACCGTGGGCATCACCGACGCCGACGAGGCCGTCGTCCGCATCCTGCGCACCACGAAGAAGCCCGTCATCCTTGCCGCCAACAAGGTCGACGACCAGCGGGGCGAGCTCGAAGCCGCCTCCCTGTGGAACCTCGGCCTCGGCCAGCCGTACCCGGTGTCGGCACTGCATGGGCGGGGGAGTGGTGACCTGCTCGACGCCGTGCTCGACGCGCTGCCGGATGCCCCGCCGGACCGCGACGTCGAGGGTGGTCCGCGCCGGGTGGCGATCGTCGGCAAGCCCAATGTCGGCAAGTCCAGTCTGCTCAACCAGCTGGCGGGCGAGGACCGGGTCGTCGTCGACGACGTGTCGGGCACGACGGTCGACCCCGTCGACGAGCTGGTGGAGCTCGGCGGTCGCCTGTGGCGGTTCATCGACACCGCCGGCATCCGCAAGCGGGTGCGCGAGGCGTCCGGTCACGAGTACTACGCGAGCCTGCGCACCAGCTCGGCGATCGAGCGCGCCGAGGTCGCCGTCATGATCGTCGACGCCAGCCAGCCGCTCACCGAGCAGGACACCCGCATCATCAGCTCGGTGGCCGAGACCGGGCGGGCCCTTGTCATCGCCTTCAACAAGTGGGACTTGGTCGACGACGAGCGTCGCTTCTACCTCGAGCGCGAGATCGACCGCGAGCTCGTGCAGGTGCCGTGGGCGCCGCGCATCAACGTCGCCGCCAAGACCGGCTGGCACGTCGACCGTCTCGTCCGGGCCCTCGACTCCGCCCTCGACGGGTGGGAGACCCGCATCCGCACCGGCGCACTGAACGCCTTCCTGGGCCGGCTCGTGGCCGAGCATCCGCACCCGGTGCGTGGCGGCAAGCAGGCGAAGATCCTGTTCGGCACCCAGGCCTCGGTGGCGCCTCCGACGTTCATCCTGTTCACGTCGGGCAAGCTCGAGGCTTCCTACCTGCGCTTCATCGAGCGGCGTCTGCGCGAAGAATTCGGGTTCGTCGGCTCACCGATCCACATCATGCAGCGCCCCCGCGAGAAGCGTCGCCGCTGACCGCGGGCGGGGTGCCTGAGGGGCGTTCTCGCTGAGGTAGGGTTACCGCTGGTAAACGGGCTGTGGCGCAGTTTGGTAGCGCACGTGACTGGGGGTCACGGGGTCGCAGGTTCAAATCCTGTCAGCCCGACCAATGCTCAGCTGCCGGCCGCGCCGAACCAGGTCGGCAGCGCGCTGAGCAGCTCCTGCTGATCTTCTCCGACCCACGCCACGTGGCCGTCCGGTCGCAGCAGCGCGGCGGGCACGTCCAGCTCCTCGCTGACGTCGACGACGTGGTCGACTCGGTCGTCCCAGCCCGCCACGGAAAGGTGGCCGATCTGGTCGAGCAGCAACCCACGACCGCCGTGCATCAACTCGTAGAGGCGACCTCGCTTCAGCTTCACGTCCCGCAGCCGGCGGCCGAGTAGTGGATGCCCCGGGCCGAAGTCGTAGCGGATACCGACTGCACTGATCTTCTCGGTCAGGTATCGGTTCACGTCCTCGAAGTCCATCAGCTCCGACAGCAGCCGACGCACCGCCTGCGGACCCGGCGTCACCGACATCAGCTCCATCTGCGCGCGGCTGGTGTTCAGCACGTCGTCGGCCACCGGACGCCGTTCGGATTCGTAGCTGTCCAGCAGTCCCTCCGGCGCCCAGCCGTTGATCTCGGCGGACAGCTTCCAGCCGAGGTTGAACGCGTCCTGGACGCCGAGGTTGAGCCCCTGTCCGCCGGCCGGCGGGTGGATGTGCGCAGCGTCGCCGGCGAGCAGCACCCGGCCTGACCGGTAGTTCTCGGCCAATCGGGTTGCGTCGCCGAAGCGGGAGAGCCAGCGCGGTGAGTGCACGCCGAAGTCGGTGCCGGCGTACTTCTGCAGCTGCTGCTTGAACTCCTCGAGCGTCGGGGGGACCGCGCGGTCCTCGGCCACACCTTCGGCTGGTACGAGGACGCGGTTCACCCCGTTCTCGAGGGGCATGAGACCGAACCTCAGCTGCGTCTTGCGAACTTCCGCGACGACGGCGGACACCGCCTCCGGGTCCTCAGCCACTTCCATCTCGCCCAGCAGCGTCTCCACCGCTGAAGGTTCACCGGGGAAGTCGATGTCGAGAAGCTTGCGCACCGTGCTGCGGCCGCCGTCGCAACCGACGAGGAAGCGCGAGCGTTCGTGCGTGCCGTCCGCCAGCTCGACCGTCACTCCGTCGTCGTCCTGGCTCAGGCTCACCACCTCGCTACCGCGCCGGACCTCGGTGCCGAGCTCAGCGGCGCGCTCGGCCAGCAGGCGGTCGGTGACGGGCTGCGGAATGCCCAGAACGTAGGCATGCGCCGAATCCAGCTCAATCGCCGGTTTGGTGATGCCGGCGAAGAATCCCAGGACCGGGTGTTGCTTGCCGACGGCGAGGAACCGTTCCAGCAGACCGCGCTGGTCCATCACCTCGATGCTGCGCGCGTGCATGCCGAGCGATCGGACCACCTTCGTCGGTTCGGCGTCCTTCTCCAGCACGAGCACGTCCACATCGTGCAGGCGCAGCTCGCAGGCCAACATCAGACCGGTCGGTCCGCCGCCGGCGATGATCACGTCGATCATGAATTCCCCCATCAGATTTCCGCGCATTCTGGCTTCGGACGGTGATTCTGCAGCACCACCCCGGTCTTGCCGCAAGCCCCCAGGTGCGTGATAGAAATTGAGAGTGGCAGGGAGGTTCGTCCTTCTTGCCTTTGTCATGTCGCCGACCGCTGGCGGCTGCACCCGGTGGATACGCTGCAGACATGACGGACACAGACCTGACGGTCGCGGTCACCGGCCCGACCGGCACCTTCGGCGTGGCCCTGATGCCGATGCTCCAGGACGACGACAGCATCACGAGAATCATCGGCATCGCGCGACGGCCATTCGATCCGGCCGAGCACGGCTGGACGAAGATGGAGTACCGGCAGGGTGACGTGCGGGACCCCGATGCGCTGCGTGAGGCCTTCGCCGATGCCGACGTCGTCGTACACCTGGCGTTCCTGATCATCAGCGGCGGCAAGGCGACCACCCAGGCGATCAACATCGAGGGCACGCTGAACGCCTTCCGGGCCGCCGCCGAGGCGGGTGCCCGGCGCTTCGTGTACGCGTCCTCGATCGCCGCCTACGGATTCCATCGCGACAACCCGATCGGCATCACGGAGGACTGGCCGACCCGGCCGGCGGACCGGCTGTTCTACGCCCAGGAGAAGGCGGAACTCGAGCACCTGTTGCAGGACGAGGCCGCTCAGCATCCGGAGATCGACTTGTACCTCCTCCGCCCGCCCATCGTGCTGGGTCCGGACGCGGTCGGCGCAAAGGCCCAGTTGTCACCTGGCCTCTTGCAGGTACTCCAGCTCCTGCGCAGCGGCATCCGAAGTCTCCGCGTGGTCCCGGCGGTGGTTCCCGACCTGCCCATGCAGTTGATCCACCAGGACGATGTGGCCGAGGCGCTGCGGCTCTGCGTCATCGGGGCCGGCCCACCCGGTGCCTACAACATCGCTGCCGACGACGTGGTGAACGGCGTCGACGTGCTGCGCGAGCTCGGCTTCCTGCCGCTTGCGGTGCCCGGGAAGCCCGTGGCGGCCGTCGCTCGCGCCATCTCGTCGCTGCCGTTCCTGCCGTCGGGCCTGCAGTGGGTGGAGGCGATGAGCCACCCGGCCATCATGGACACCACGAAAGCCAAGACCGAGCTCGGTTGGAGTCCGAAGCACTCGGGCATCGAGTCCTTGCGCGCGACGCTCTCGTAAGAGTCGCTCAGGCCTTCAGCGCGCCGGCCAGCGCGTCGACGGCGTGGTCGATCTCCTCGCGGGTGATGACCAGCGGGGGAGCGATGCGCAGGGTGCGCTCGTGGGTCTCCTTGCACAGGACGCCCTGGTCGCGCAGTGCCATGGAGACCTCGCGGCCGGTCTTGGCGCTCGGGTCGATGTCGACGCCCGCCCACAACCCGCGTCCACGGACCTCGGCGACGCCCAGTCCGGACAACTCGTGCAAGCGCTCGTGCAGGTAGTGGCCGAGCTCGGTGGAGCGCTGCTGGAACTCACCAGTGGCGAGCAGCTTGACGACCGCGCGGCCGACGGCGCAGGCCACCGGGTAGCCGCCGAACGTGGACCCGTGCTGGCCGGGCTTCAGCACCCCGAGAACGTCGCTGCGGCCGACGACCGCGGACACCGGCACGATGCCGCCGCCGAGGGCCTTGCCGAGTGTGTAGAGATCGGCGCGGACACCTTCGTGGTCGAGGGCGAACAGCTCGCCGGTGCGGGCCAGGCCGGACTGGATCTCGTCGGCGATCATCAGCACCGAGTTCTCGTCGCACGCGGCCCTGACGTCAGACCAGAAGCCCTCCGGGGGGACGATGACGCCGGCCTCGCCCTGGATGGGCTCCATCAGCACGGCCGCGGTGTTGGGGCCGATCGCCGCGCGGACGGCCTCGGCGTCGCCATACGGCACGGTGATGAAGCCCGGCGTGAAGGGACCGTAGTTGTCGTGCGCGGCAGGGTCGTCGGAGAACGAGACGATCGTGGTGGTGCGGCCGTGGAAGTTGCCCGACGCCACGATGATCTCGGCCGAGTCGAACTCGACGCCCTTCACCTCGTACGCCCACTTGCGCGCCACCTTGATGGCTGACTCGACGGCCTCGGCGCCGGTGTTCATCGTCAGCACCATCTCGGTGCCGGTCAGCTCGGCGAGCTCCTTGCAGAAGAGACCGAACTGGTCGTTGTGGAAGGCTCGCGACGTCAGGGTCAGCTTGTCGAGCTGCTCATGCGCGGCCTGCAGCAGTGCGGGGTGACGGTGGCCGAAGTTCAGAGCGGAATATCCGGACAGGAAGTCGAGGTATCGCTGACCGTCGACGTCGGTGACCCAGGCGCCCTCGGCGGACGAGATCACGACGGGCAAGGGGTGGTAGTTGTGGGCTCCCCACTGCTCGTCGAGGGTGATGAAGTCGCCGGAAACAGTAGCCATGTCGTCAGGCTAGCCGCGGGTCCGTCCACGTCCCAAAACGCCTCGCCGGAGCGGGGTGGCAGTCCTCCGTCCGCGCCGTGCCGACCTGTGGTTCGGCGCGATGGGGGCTGCGTCAGAATGGACGTCGTGCCCCGATCGCTCATCGTGTTTCTCGCCGCCCTGGTCCTGTTCCTGATGGGTTCGGGCCCGGCCGACGCGCACGCTTCGCTGGTCTCCACCAACCCGGCGGACGGGTCGCGTATCGCGACGGCGCCGACCACGGTCGAGCTGACGTTCAGCGAGGACGTCGGATCGGGCTTCATCGCCGTCACCGCCCCGGACGGCACCAAGGTGAAGACGTCGCAAGCGCACATCTCAGGGGCGCAAGTACACGCTGACCTCGCTGCCAGCGACCAGCGCGGCCGCTACACGGTGGCCTACCGGGTCGTGTCCGACGACGGTCATCCCGTCTCGGGCACGTTCACCTTCACGACGACGTCGGGCCGCGCCGTCACCCAACAGGAAACGCCGTCAACTGAGCCGTTCGTCGACCGACACAGCGGCACGATCCTGGTTCTTGCCCTGGCTGTGGCCGTGCTGGCGATCGGCGTCATCCTCGCGCCCTTGACTCGACAGCGCCGCCAGTGACCCGTCCGTCGCGGCTCGCCCTGACCGGTTTCGCGATCGGGCTCGTGGTCATGGTCGCGGCTCTCGAGATCGGCGGTGGCGCGCCGGAGCCAAGCCCTGCCGGCATTCCCGACCCGGGTCTGTTCGTCGGCTGGGCCTTGCCCGCCGCGTCATTCCTCACCCAGCTGTCGGCCGTGGCCGTCGCCGGGTTCCTGCTCGTCGCGGTGTTCCTGCTTCCTGGGAGCAAGGACGAGGTCGAGGGCCTGTCCGTCTCGGCGGTCGGCCTGGCTTCCCGATGGGCCATCGTCTGGTCGATCGCGAGCCTGGTGGTGTTCGTGCTGACGGTCGGCGACGTGTTCGCCCGACCGCTCACCCATCTGTCGTTCACCCTTTTCACGTCCCTGGCGTTCGACACGTCGCTGGGCCGGGCCCTGCTCGTGCAGGCGCTCGTCGCCGCGGTGGTCGCCCTGGCCTGTCGATGGACCATCGGCGTCCGATCGCTCGCGGTCTGGCTCGGCGTGGCCCTGGCGGCGTTGCTCCCGGTGTCGCTGACTGGCCACTCCGCCTCGTCCGGGTCACACGACCTCGCGACGACGAGCCTCTTCCTGCACGTAGTCGGCATCAGCGTCTGGGTCGGTGGTCTCGCCGCTCTCGGCTGGGTCGCTCTGCACGGCAGCAAGCGCCTTCCCGACGCGATCGCGCGGTACTCGGTCCTGGCGCTCTGGGCCATCGCCGTGGTGGGGATCTCCGGCGTGGCCAACGTGTCGGTGCGGCTCGTCGGCTGGGGCGACGTCTTCGGCTCGTCGTACGGACGCCTGGTCGTCGCGAAAGCCGTCGCGCTCGTGCTTCTCGTGGTGTTCGGCTGGCGGCAGCGTCGCCGCATCGTGGCCCAAGGGCAGGGCTTCCTGAGGCTGGCCGTCAGCGAGCTGTTGGTGATGACCGCCACGATCGGCCTGGCCGTGGCGCTGTCGCGGACGCCCACCCCGGCGAGCGACGTGGTGACGAGTCGCGCCGAGCAGCTGATCGGCGGAACGATGCCGCCCGCACCCTCGGTCGCGCACCTGGCCTGGGGCTGGGAGCCCACCGGCGTCGCACTCGCCGTCGTCGGACTCGGGTTCGCCCTGTACGTGAAGGGCCTGCTGGTGCTGCGTCGACGGGGCGACGCCTGGCCGATCGGACGTACGGTCTCGTGGATGGTCGGTCTCGCGCTCATCGCCTGGGCCGGCATTGGAGGCCTCTCGCAGTACGCCCACGTGCTGTTCAGCGCGCACATGGTCTCGCACATGATCCTGTCGATGGTCGCGCCGATCTTCCTCGTCCTGGCGGCACCGGTGACGCTGGCCCTCCGCACGTTGCCCGGCCCGCGCCAGTCGGGGGAGGTGTCGCCTCGTGGGCTGCTCATGTCGTTCCTGCACTCGCGCTTCACGCTGTTCGTGACTCATCCACTGGTCGGCCCTGTGCTGTTCGTGGGCAGCCTCTACGCGCTCTACTTCACGCCGATCTTCGGCACGTTGATGGACAGCCACTGGGGCCACGGGGCGATGCAGCTGCACTTCATCGCCGTAGGGTCGCTGTTCTTCTATGTGCTCGTGGGCGTGGACCCGTCCCCGAGGTCTCTCCAGCCGCTCGTGCGGTTCGGCCTGCTGCTCGTCACCATCCCGTTCCACGCGTTCTTCGCGATCGCGGTGATGTCGTCGAAGTCCGTGATCGCCAAGTCGTACTGGACGACCATCGACCGGCCGTTCCGCACCGACCTGCTGGCCGATCAGTACCTCGGCGGCGGCATCTCTTGGGCGATGGGGGAGATCCCGCTCATCATCGTCTTGGGCGCGTTGTTCGTGCAGTGGATCAGGTCCGACCGCCGTGACGCGCGTCGCCTCGACCGGGCCGCCGACCGCGACAACGACGCCGATCTCGAGGCCTACAACGCCTACCTGCGGGATCTCGCCGAACATGGACGACGGCGAGACCCCTAGTGGAATCCCGCCGCCGTGACTGTGGAGTGGTGGTCAGAACAGGACCTGGCCGCCCCCGGTGGCCGCAGTGAACCGCTCCTGGGCGTCGGCCCAGTTGACGATGTTCCAGAACGCCTTGACGTAGTCGCCCTTGACGTTGAGGTAGTCGAGGTAGAACGCGTGCTCCCACATGTCGAGCTGGGAGATCGGGATGAGCGTGGCGGGGATGTTGCTCTGCTGGTCGTAGAGCTGGACGATGACCAGCTTCTGACCGAGCGTGTCCCAGGCAGTGATGGCCCAGCCGGAGCCCTGGATACCCAGCGCGGTGGCCTCGAACTGGCCCCGGTAGGCGTCGAACGAGCCGAAGTGGTCGTCGATCGCCGCCCCGAGCTCGCCGTCGGGCTTGTCGCCGCCCTCGGGGGAGAGGTTCTTCCAGAAGATCGAGTGGTTGATGTGGCCGCCGAGGTTGAACGCGAGGTTCTTCTCCAGCAGGTTGATCGTGTCGAACGACTCCGCCGACCGCGCCTCCTCGAGCTTCTCAAGGGCGGTGTTGAGGCCGTTCACGTAGTTCTGGTGGTGCTTGCTGTGGTGCAGCTCCATGATCTTGCCCGAGATGTGCGGGTCGAGCGCACCGTAGTCGTAGGGCAGATCGGGAAGTGTGTAGTCGGCCACGCATCCTCCTCGGGACTGGGCACCAAGATGCGCCCACGCTGTGCTGTTCTGCGGTTCTGGCCTCAGTCTGTCAGTCCCACGGTGGGACGCAAGACCGGGTTCCCGGCGGGGGTGCGGGGCCGTGGGCGGCGTCGAGCAGAGCGTGGCACGTCAGCGCTCGGGTTGCGGGGTGGATGTCCTACGCTTGGCGGAGCATCATCGCCGAGAGGACCTCACCCGTGACCGACCGGATCGTCACGATCCCGAACCTGCTGAGCGTGATTCGGCTCCTGCTCGTGCCGGTCTTCCTCTGGCTGGTCCTCGGTCCCGAGAAGGACGAGCTGGCGCTGCTGGTGCTGATGTTCGCGGGCATCACCGACTACCTCGACGGCAAGCTGGCCCGCAAGCTCAACCAGACCTCCACCGTCGGGGCGATCCTCGACCCGGTCGCGGACCGGTTGTTCATCCTCGCGGTCGTGTACGGCCTGTGGATGCGCGACATCATCCCGTGGTGGGTCGCGTTGATCCTGCCGCTGCGCGACGTGTTCCTCTTCGGTCTCGTGCCATTCCTTCGCACCCGCGGCTACAGCTCGGTTCCCGTCCACTTCCTGGGCAAGGCCGCCACGGCTGCCCTCTTGTACGCGTTCCCGTTGCTGCTGCTCGGTGACGGGCATGGCACCGTGGCCGACCTCGCCGACGTGTTCGGCTGGGCGTTCGCGATCTGGGGCGTCGGCCTGTACTGGTGGGGTGGTGTCCTGTACGCCTTCCAGGTCCGTCGCCTGATGGCCACCACTCCGCGGGTCGCCGCCCGATCATGACCGAGAGCACCAGCTGGTCGGGTACTGGTCTGCTCGAACGGATCGCCGAGACCGCGCTCGACGACGACTACTACGTCTTTCGCGGGTCCGAGCCGCGTCCCAGCCGGACCACAGCCGTCGTGGTCGGCCTCATCGTCATGCTCTTCGCCGTGTTCGTCACCACCGCCGCGGTCCAGACCCGCAACGACCGGCCGGCCACCGAGCTCGAGCGCCGCACGCTTGCGGCCGACATCGAGGCTCGGCAGAAGACCCTCGACGAACGCCGAGCCACGGCGGCTGCCCTGAGCGCCGAGGTGCAGGCGCTCCGACGTTCGAGCGCCGACGGCGCCAACAGCGCCGCCGGTCTGGGCGTCCTCGCCGCCTCGGAGGCCGCCGAGGGCCCGGGGATCGTCATCACCGCGGAGAACAGCGACAACAATGACGACAGCGGACGCATCACCGACCGCGACCTGCAGGTGCTCGTCAACGGCCTCTGGTACGCCGGGGCCGAGGCCGTGGCCATCGACGACAATCGGGTCGGCGCGCTGACCTCCATCCGCACCGCGGGCGACGCGATCACCGTCAACTACCGCTCGATCAGTGCGCCGTACACGGTCGCTGCGATCGGTGACTCCGAGAATCTTTTGACCCGATTCGCCCAGAACCCCGCCGGCGCCTATTGGGACGACCGGCACAAGGCCGCCGGAGTGCAGTTCGCCATGACACCATCGACGGACATCACGGTGCCCGCAACACCGTCGTCACGACTGGACCTGAAGCACGCCACGAGCCTGGGGGAGGCCCGATGATCCCGGTGATCGGTTTGGTGATCGGCCTCGCCCTGGGTCTCTGGCTCCAGCCGACGGTGCCGGTGTGGCTCCAGCCGTACCTCCCGATCGCGATCGTCGCCGCCCTTGATGCCGTCGTCGGCGCCGCTCGCGCGCTGGGGGAGCGGCGGTTCAACGATCGGGTCTTCGTGATCTCGTTCATCTCCAACGTGATCATCGCCTCGGCCATGGTGTTCCTGGGTGATCAGCTCGGCGTCGGCTCACAGCTGTCGACCGGCGTCATCGTCGTGCTCGGCATCCGCATCTTCGCGAACGCGGCCGCCATCCGTCGCCGGATCTTCCATGCCTGAGTCCTACGCCTCCCGGTTCCGTCGCTGGTCCCGTCCCACCGGGATGCACCTGCTGATCGCTGCCCTCATCGGCGTGCTGGCGTTCGCGATGACCACCCAGATCGTCCAGGACGACGCGACCGACTACACGTCCGTGCGTGGCGTGGAGCTTGTCGAGCTGCTCAAGTCCATTGACTCCGCCAACGAACGACTCGCCACCCAGATCGATGACCTCACCGCGACGCGCGACGACCTGCGCTCCAGCTCCGAGCGAACGAAGGATGCCGAGAAGCAGGCTCGCAAGCGATCGGAGCAGCTGGCGATCCTGGCCGGGTCCGCTGGCGCCACCGGCCCCGGTGTGGCGGTCACGATCAACGACCCGGACGAGGCGGTGTCGGCCAACCAGTTGCTCGACGCGGTCCAGGAACTACGGGACGCCGGCGCGGAGGCCATCGTCATCAACGGCACCGCTCGGGTCGTGGCCCAGACCTATTTCCTGGACGACGATGGCGCCATCATCGTCGGCGGCCGAGAGCTGAAGCGGCCGTTCGTCATCGAAGCCATCGGCGATCCCGACACGATGTCAGAGGCCGTGCGCTTCCGCGGTGGACTGATCGACCGTGTCGCCAACGTCGGTGGCAAGGCGACCGTGAGTGAGCGCGCGAAGGTCACCATCACCGCTCTGGCCGACCTCAAGGGCCCCGAGTACGCTCGTTCCACATCTTGACCGGCCGCCCTGATCGGTACTGACGCGCGAGGAGCACCTGGTGATTCCTGAGGACCTCTACTACAGCGAGGAGCACGAGTGGGTGCGCCTCGACGACGACGTCGCCACCATCGGCATCACCGATTACGCGCAGGAGCAGCTCGGTGACATCGTCTACGTCGACCTTCCGCAGGTGGGCGAAACGATCGAGTCGGGCACGGTCATCGGCGAGCTGGAGTCCACCAAGTCGGTGAGTGACATCTTCTCGCCGCTGAGCGGTGAGGTCATGTCCCGCAACGAGGCCCTCGACGGTGGTGCGGAGGTCATCAACAGTGACCCCTACGGGGAAGGCTGGCTCATCAAGGTGCGAACCTCCGACGGCGATGTCGCCGAGTCGCTCCTGACTCCAGAAGCGTACGGAGCACTCGTCTCTGAGTGAGCGGTTCATCGCCGATCGTGCTGCTGCTCAGTGCTACGTTGGAAACGAAGCAGGACCCGACCGAACGAAGCCGAGCCCGAGTCGAGCAGACGCAGGAGTGATCGCCGATGTCATCTTCGGATGATGCCCCAGATCATGACAACGGGGGGAAGCCGGTTCCGCCGTCGGAGGAGACCAAGCACATCCCCATCATCGACGCCGACACGGAGGAGATGACGACCGACGACGTCCAGGCGGTCGAGAACCTCCCCGCCGGCAGCGCGATGCTGCTCGTGCAGCGCGGACCAGACGCCGGCGCACGGTTCCTGCTCGACACCGACGTCGTCACCGTAGGGCGCCATCCCGACAGCGACATCTTCCTCGACGACATCAGCGTCTCCCGTCGGCACGCCACTTTCACCCGCGGCGACGCCGGGTACGTGGTGTCCGACCTCGGCAGCCTCAACGGCTCGTACGTCAACCGCGACCGCATCGACAGCGACGTCGTCCTGACCGGCGGGGATGAGGTCCAGATCGGCAAGTACCGGTTGATCTACTTCGCCGGGTCTTCCAAGGACCGGACGTGACCGACGCCGGCGCCCTGCCAGAGCTCGCGCGGTTGGGCATCGGCAAGGTGCTCGACGAGTTGCAGGGGGAGTTCCCCTCGCTGACGATCAGCAAGATCCGGTTCCTGGAGTCCGAAGGCCTCGTCGAGCCCGGCCGCACGGCCTCGGGCTACCGCAAGTTCACGTTCGCCGACGTGGAGAGACTGCGGTTCATCCTGCGCCAGCAGGCTGCGCCGAACTTCTGGCCGCTGAGCCACATCCGTCAGGTGCTCGACGACATGGATCGCGGCCGTGTGCCCGACGCGACGATGGGCAAGACGTCGAGGGTCCCGCACCTCAGCCTCGCCGAGGACGGCCTGCCGAACGCCGAGACGTTCAAGGAGACCCGCAGCCAGCTCCGGCTGTCGCGCGAGGAGCTGCTGGAGTCGTCGGGTATCGATTCCGGCGTGCTCGATGCGGTCGAAGAGTTCGGACTCATCAACCGGCGGCCCACCCAGACCTATTACGACGGCGACGACCTCCAGGTCGCCGCCTTGGTTGCCGAGTTCGCCGAGCTCGGGCTGGAGCCGCGGCACCTGCGCCACTTCGGCACCCAGGCCGACCGCGAGGCCAGCCTGGTGGAACAGATCATCTCGCCGCGCGCGCGGAGCCTCGACCAGGAGGCCGCTGCGCACGCAGAGGCCGTGCTCGCCGCGTTGTCGGTGCGCCTGCACACCGTCCTCGTGCGGAATCGCGTGCGCGGTTGAGGTCATGCGTGAGGTCGAGGTCGTCGGGGTCCGGGTCGAGATGCCCACCAACCAACCGCTCGTGCTCCTGCGGGAGCTGGAGGGCGACCGCTACCTGCCCATCTGGATCGGCGCGGTGGAGGCCTCGGCCATCGCCTTCGCCCAGCAGGGCACCGAGACACCACGGCCGCTGACCCACGAGCTCATGCAGCGCCTCGTGGTGGCGCTCGGCGACGAGCTGCGCGAGGTGCGCATCGACGACGTCGACGAAGGCGTCTTCTACGCGACACTCCATTTCGAGTCCGGCGCCACCGTCTCGGCCCGTCCGTCCGACTCGATCGCGCTGGCCCTGCGCACCGGCTCACGGATCCTGTGCGCCGAGGACGTCCTCGACGTCGCCGGAATCACCTCGACCCGCGAGGAGGACGAGGAGATCGAGAAGTTCCGGGAGTTCCTGGATGAAGTCGAGCCGGAAGATTTTGAGGCGCCTTGATCTCAACCCTCAAGTGGTACTTGAGGGTTTCGCGACACGCCCGACGTACCGCTGGGTCGTTGACCCGGCAAACCCTCACGCTTACCTTGAGACTGCTGCCGGATTTCCACGGATGTAGTTTCGTGGAGGTAGTCTTCCCCTACGAGCTTGGAAGGCACACCCCATGATCGAGCGACGCGACGACGCCAACACTCCGGAAGTCACGGACGCCACGAACCGGGCCGGCGACCAGGGCCTCCTCTTCAATGACGATGTTGCGCCCATGCCGGAGGACACCGGATTCCGCGGGCCCACCGCCTGCAGCGCCGCCGGCATCACCTACCGCCAGCTCGACTACTGGGCCCGCACCAAGCTCGTCGAACCGACCGTGCGGTCCGCCACCGGCTCCGGCACCCAGCGGCTCTACTCCTTCAAGGACATCTTGCTGCTCAAGATCATCAAGCGGTTGCTTGACGCCGGGGTGTCGCTGCAGCAGATCCGCGTCGCCGTCGACCACCTGCGGGTGCGCGGCACCGACGACCTCACCCAGGTCACGCTGATGAGCGACGGGGCGAGTGTCTATGAGTGCCGCTCCGCCGACGAGGTCGTCGACCTCCTACAGGGCGGCCAAGGCGTCTTCGGCATCGCCATCGGCGGTGTCTGGAAAGAGATCGAGGGCTCGTTGCACGAGCTCCCGAGCGAACGCGTCCTCGCGGAGCCGCTCGAGGGCGACGAGCTCGCCGCCCGTCGCGCTGCCCGCGCCAGCAGCTGACAGTCAACTGCTCGAAGGCCGGACACTTCCGCGCCTCGTCGTGACCACGCTGGTAGATTGGGTTCTGCCATATCGCGCGTGGGAGAGACCGATCGCAACCACGTCGGCGCCGAAGGGGCAAATCCCTCCCCGGAACCTCTCAGGCACCCAGGACCACGGCAGCGAGGCACTTCTGGAGCTCCGGTGACAGAAGGGGAGGGGCCTGATCGCCTCGACCCCAGGAGCCTGACAGTGCCGAACCAGACCGATCAGTTCGTCCGCCGCCACATCGGTCCCAGCCCCGCCGAACAGCAGGAGATGCTGCGCACGCTCGGCTACGACTCCCTCGACTCCCTGATGGCTGCGGCCATCCCGTCCGGCATCCGGCATCCCGGCATCGACGCACTCCCGCCGGCCCTGAGCGAGGCCGAGGTGCTGACGCGCCTGCGAGAGCTGGCCGAACGCAACCGCCCCGGCGTGGCGATGATCGGCCTGGGCTACCACCCGACCGTCACGCCGGCCGTCATCCGTCGCAACGTGCTCGAGGACCCGTCCTGGTACACGGCGTACACGCCCTACCAGCCGGAGATCTCCCAGGGACGCCTCGAGGCCCTCATCAACTTCCAGACGATGGTCGCCGATCTCACCGGGCTCACCACCGCCAACGCGTCGCTGCTCGACGAGGGCACGGCGGCGGGGGAGGCCCTCACCCTGATCCGGCGCGCCACGCGCGGCAAGGACGACCTGCCGATCGTGGTCGACGCAGGGCTCCTGCCGCAGACGCGCGCGGTCGTCGAGACCCGGGCGGATGCGCTCGGCATCGACCTGGTGGAAGCCGACCTGGCCGACGGACCACCCGACGTCGAGGCGGCTGGCGTCGTCATCGCCTATCCGCGGGCCGACGGCCGGATCATCGATCCGTCGCCAGCCATCGAGGCGGCGCACGCCACCGGTGGCCTCGCCGTCGTCGTCACGGACCCGCTCGCCCTGGTCATGCTCACGTCGCCCGGCTCGCTCGGCGCCGACGTCGTCGTGGGCTCGTCCCAGCGGTTCGGCGTCCCGATGTTCTACGGAGGCCCGCACGCCGGCTTCATCGCCGTCCGCGACGGGCTCGAGCGACAGCTGCCCGGACGCCTCGTCGGGGTTTCCGTCGACGCTGCCGGGCGTCCGGCCTACCGGCTGGCACTGCAGACCCGTGAGCAGCACATTCGCCGCGAGAAGGCGACATCGAACATCTGCACCGCCCAGGTGTTGCTGGCGGTCGCGGCGTCGATGTACGCCGTCTACCACGGTCCGGACGGCTTGCGCAGGATCGCCGAGCACGTCAACGGCAAGGCGCGGTCGCTCGCGGCCGGGCTGCGTCAGAGCGGCATCGAGCTCGTCTCCGACGAGTTCTTCGACACCGTCGTGGCCCATGTCCCCGGCCGTGCCGCCGATGTCGTCAAGGCGGCACACGCCGACGGCATCCACGTGCGTCTCGTCGACGACGACCACGTCGGCATCACCACGTCGGAGACCACCACCACGAATCACGTTGCGCGAGTGCTGACCGCCTTCGGTGTCGAGGCCCTGCCGGCCGATGCGGCCGAGTCGATCCCATCGGCGCTCCTGCGTACCGATGAGATCCTCACCCATCCGGTGTTCCACCAGCACCACAGCGAGACGCAGATGCTGCGCTACCTGCGAAAGCTCAGCGACCGTGACTACGCCCTCGACCGCGGCATGATCCCGCTGGGCTCTTGCACGATGAAGCTCAACGCGACCGCCGAGATGGAACCGATCAGCTATCCAGGCTTCGCCGACCTGCATCCGTTCGTCCCCTACGAGGACGCTGCCGGGATGATCGAGCTGATCGAGACGCTGGAGTCGTGGCTGGCCACCGTCACCGGGTACGCCGGGGTGTCGATCCAGCCGAACGCCGGCTCCCAGGGCGAGCTGGCCGGCCTGCTGGCCATCCGCGCCTATCACCGCAGCCGGGGCGACGACCACCGCGAGGTGTGCCTCATCCCGGGGTCGGCGCATGGAACGAACGCGGCGTCGGCCGTCATGGCCGGCATGAAGGTCGTCATCGTGAAGTCCACCGAGCGGGGCGAGGTCGATCTCGACGACCTGCGCGCCCAGTGCGCGACGCACGCCGACGACCTCGCGGCGATCATGGTCACCTACCCGTCCACGCACGGCGTCTACGAGCACGGCATCGTCGAGCTCTGCGACATCGTGCATGAGCACGGCGGCCAGGTGTACGTCGACGGTGCCAACTTGAACGCGCTGCTCGGCCACGCGCTGCCGGGCGAGTTCGGCGGCGACGTGTCGCACCTGAACCTGCACAAGACGTTCTGCATCCCGCATGGAGGCGGCGGTCCGGGCGTGGGCCCGGTCGGCGTGGCCGAGCACCTGGTCCCATTCCTGCCGAGCCATCCGCTGCACCCGGTGATCGCGCGCCGCAAAGGCATCGGTGCCATCAGCGCGGCCCCGTACGGGTCGGCCGGCATCCTGCCCATCCCGTACGCCTACATCGCGATGATGGGCGCCGACGGCTTCGCCGAGGCCACGTCAGTGGCCGTGCTCTCCGCCAACTACGTCGCGAAGCGGCTCGAGAGCGCGTTCCCGGTGCTGTACGCCGGCGACCACGACCTGGTGGCCCACGAGTGCATCCTCGACGTGCGGCCGAGCGTCAAGGCCGCCGACCTGAGCGTCGACGACGTCGCGAAGCGGCTCATCGACTACGGGTTCCACGCGCCGACGATGAGCTTCCCGGTCGCCGGAACGCTCATGGTGGAGCCCACCGAGTCCGAGGACCTCGCCGAGCTCGACCGGTTCTGCGACGCGATGCTGGCGATCCGCAGCGAGATCGACGCCGTGGCGTCGGGGGAGCACTCCGCTGACGACAACCCGCTCGCCAACGCGCCGCACACCGCCCGCGAGCTGCTGGACTGGTCGCACGGCTACTCGATCGGCACCGGCTGCTTCCCGAGCGGGTCCACGGAAGACAAGTACTGGCCGCCGGTTGCTCGCGTCGACCAGGCGTACGGCGACCGCAACTTGGCTTGCGCATGCCCGCCGATCGAGGCGTTCGCCTAGCCCTGCGATTCCCACCACGCGACGACACGGTCGGCAACGGGTTCTGGCGTGCGCACCCAGTGGATGTGGTGGGTGCTGCCGCCCTCGGGCATCGCGTCCTTCTGGTAGGTCCACTGGGTCAACGCGGCGGGATCGACGAACAGCTCGGCGTACCGGTCGGTCGAGCCCGGCACGGCAAAAGTGTCGCCCTCGAGCCGGATGACGAGAGTTGGAGTGCTGAAGGGACCAGGCACCGGGAACGGCGGTTTGCCAGTGCGGACCATGCGCGACCACTCGCGCATCATCGTCCGAGCCCCAGGAGCACCGAAGAACGGTGGAGGCACGAACCCACGCACTGCCACGACGGCCGGGAGCAGCATGCCGAGCGTCCGCACGGGGATGCCGGCCTTCGGGAAGTACTTCGCGTGCGGCACTGATGCGGCGACGGCCACGAATCCGTCGACCGGCTCACGGTTCAGCTGATGTCCGGCACCGAGCTGCGTACCGAGACTGTGCCCGAGGAGGATGACCGGCCGATCGGGGTCCTCCGCCCGCGCCTTGGCGACGGCGTCGGCGATGTCGGTGATCTCGTCGTCGTAGCTCCAGTCGACGTCGCGTGACGCGACCGGGAAACCCTTCTCGAAGCCCCGGCGCGGCAGGGCGATGGCGTCCCACCCGCGCTCGACGAAGGCGTTGACGAGCGGCGCATAGAACCGCGACGAGATCGCCATGGCGGACGAGATGAGGACGACGGGCACGGACTCATTCTCGCGTGCTCGGCCTGCACTCGGGTGTGACGTCGGTCGCAGTGCTCAGACCGGCGTGGCGACGATCGGGTCGCTGGTCGGCTTCGGCGACCCGCCGGACGGCTCGACGGTGACCGCGAACGCGTCGGCACCCTGGATGCCGTCGACGTAGAGCATGCCCGGGCCGCGGCCGAGCAGGCCGACGGACGTGGGCTGGCCGTCGTGCATGCGCCACACCTGGTACGTCTGCTCCGGATCGAGGCTCTTCAGCGAGGCACCGACGACGACAGCCGCGTCACGCGTCGACGAGGCGATCACGCGCACTTCGCCACCGCCGGTGACGTTGCCTTCGGTGGTAGTGGCATCCGGTGCGGCCATCACTGCGGTGAGACGAGAACGGTCGGCTCGGAGGTCGTCGGCCCGCTCGTGCTCGGCGAAGAAGCCGCCGATGCCCACCACAGCCGCAGCGGCAGCCGCCGCGAGGGCCAGTCGTGGCACGGCCTGCCGGAACCGGCTGCGCTGGGCAAGCGCGGTGACGACGGGGTGCTCCTGGGCGGTTGAGGCGGCCATGTTCAGCAGCCGTTCGCGCAGCTCGGGCGGAGGGGTGACAGCCTCGGCTTCACCGAGGCGAGCGGCCGTCGACATGAAGCCGACGAGCTCGACGCGGCACTGCTCGCACAGGGCGAGGTGCGCCTCGAACCGGCTGCGGTCGTCGGCCTCGAGGGCATCGAGGGCGTAGGGGGCGATCAGGAGATGGAGGTCAACGCTCATGTCTCGACTCCCATGCAGTCGCGCAGGCGGACGAGTCCGTCCCGCATGCGGGTCTTGATGGTGGACGGGTTCGCGTCGAGCAACGACGCGCACTCCGCGTAGGTGTAGCCCTGGTAGTAGGCGAGGTCGATGGCCTCGCGTTGCAGGTCGGTCAGACCGTCTATGCACCGGCGCACCTGCTCGTGCTCCAGGCGGATGGTCACGGTCTCGTTGACCTCGTCGAAGTCGGGTCCGGACGACCAGTCGTAGGCGCGGTCGCGGTTCGTGGCCGCCTGGTCGTGGCGCACCGCGTCGACGGCGCGCCGATGAGCGAGGGTCATGATCCAGCTCTTGGCGCGTCCGCGCTCGGGATCGAAGCGGGCTGCGGTCTGCCACACCTGCAGAAAGACTTCCTGCGCGACCTCCTCGGCTCGTGCAGGGTCGCGGATGACGCGGCGGGCCAGACCATAGACGGCTGACCCGAGGCTGTCGTAGACCGCCGCGAACGCGGCCTGGTCGCCCCGCGCGACCTGGGTGAGGAGGTCGCCGAGGTCAGCGGATGCGGGCGCACCGGCCACCGCCAGGTGACGTGTCGCGGCTGAGCCTGAAGACACGGTCCTCTCCCTTCGGATTTTCGGTCTACTGGCCATTCGTGGCTGCTCCGGGGAGAGATGGGTGGGAGATGGATGAATTTCGCGCGCCCTCACCTCGGAGTATAGAACTTCGCGACTTGTACGGTGGCTCCATGAGTGAGCATCGTCCACCCGCGTTCGACCGCCTCGACCCACTGGCGATCGACGACCTGCTGAGCACCGAGGAGATCGCGATCCGCGACACGGTGCGGACGATGCTGGCCGAGCGCGTCCAGCCGCACGTGGCCGGCTGGTTCGAGTCGGGCACGGTGGATGAGCCCCGTGAGCTCATCAAGGCGTTCGGCGACCTGGGGCTTCTGGGCATGCACCTGGACGGGCACGGCCTCCCCGGACTGTCGTCGGTCGACTACGGCCTGGCGTGCGTCGAGCTGGAGGCGGTCGACTCGGGCATCCGCTCGATGGTCTCCGTGCAGGGATCGCTCGCGATGTACGCGATCTGGCGCTGGGGATCCGAAGAGCAGAAGGATCAGTGGCTGCCGGCCATGGGCAGCGGCGACGCGGTGGGCTGCTTCGGCCTCACCGAGCCCGACCACGGCTCCGATCCGGGCGGGATGCGCACGCGGGCACGCAAGGACGGGGCCGACTGGATCCTCGACGGCACCAAGATGTGGATCACGAACGGCTCGATCTCCGACGTCGCGGTGGTTTGGGCGCAGACCGACGAAGGCATTCGAGGGTTCGTGGTGCCGACGGACGCCCGCGGATTCACCGCGAACACGATCAAGCAGAAGATGTCCCTGCGCGCGTCCGTGACGTCCGAGCTGGTGCTCGACGGGGTCCGCCTGCCGGCCGACGCCGTGTTCCCCGAGGTCACCGGGCTGAAGGGCCCGCTGTCGTGCCTCAACGAGGCCCGGTACGGCATCGTCTGGGGTTGCCTCGGCGCGGCCCGCTCGTCGTATGAGACGGCCCTCGACTACTCACGCACCCGGCAGCAGTTCGGCCGTCCGATCGGCGGCTTCCAGCTGACCCAGGCGAAGCTGGCCGACATGTGCCTGGAACTGAACAAAGGCATGCTGCTGGCTCTGCACCTCGGCCGGCGCAAGGACGCCGTGGGGCTCACCCCGGAGCAGGTCAGCTTCGGCAAGCTCAACAACGTTCGTGAGGCGCTGGAGATCTGCCGCACCGCGCGCACGATCCTCGGTGCGAACGGCATCTCGCTGGAGTACCCGGTCATCCGGCACATGAACAACCTCGAGTCGGTGCTGACCTACGAGGGCACCGTCGAGATGCACACCCTCGTGCTCGGCCAGGCGCTCACCGGCGAAAACGCCTTCGGGAGCTGACCTTCGTCTGCGACGACGACGGGCCCGTGAAAACCTGTGCCCATGCGCGATCCACGCCTTGACGCCTACCACGAGCCCGCTGCACCGCGGGCCAGCGTCCTGATGCTGCACGGCGGTCAGGAGCACAGCACCGACGACGTCACCAACCGCCACGCCAGCTGGTGGCGCCTCGCGCTGATGGCTCGCGCCCTGCGCGGCTTCGCGATCAGGAACGACCTCGGACTGCACCTCCTGCAGTACCGCCTCCGGGGGTGGAACGGATCGGCCGATCCGGCGCCGGCCCGCGATGCCCGATGGGCGCTCGATCAGCTGCAGGAGAAGAACCCGAATACTCCAGTCGTGCTCGTCGGGCACTCCATGGGCGGACGAACCGCCTGCCGGGTCGCCGACGACCCAGCCGTGGTCGGCGTGGTGGGGCTGGCGCCGTGGCTGCCCGAGGGTGAGCGGAACCAGGCGATCACCGGGCGGCACCTCCATGTCATGCATGGCACTCGAGACAACTGGACCTCCGCGCACTGGAGCCGTGAGTACGTCGAGCGCAGCCAGCCCATCGCGGTGCAGGCCACCTGGAGGGCGCTGCCGGGGGCGGGGCACTTCATGCTCCGGCGTCGATCGGAGTGGAACGGATTCGTGAAGGACTCGATCCAGACCATCCTCGGCGAACCCCGGTCGGCGCCGGGGGAGTCCGCGTCTTGGGAAGGACGTGCGTGACCGACGCCACGGCGAACACCGTCGCCATCATGGCGGTGGTCGTGGCTGCCTTCGCCGCATGGCACACGGTCCGGCGCCAACCGTTCAGCAACCCGTTGTTCTACGCCGTGTCGGTGCTGGAGATCGCGCTGCTCGGGATGCTCGTGGCGGGGTCGATCGCGCTGGCTGCCACGTCGCGTGATGTCGATGGCGTCCTGTTCGTCTCCTACCTGGTGACCCTCGTGGTGATCCCGCCGGCCGCGGTGCTCTGGGGCATCGCCGAGAAGAGCCGCTGGGGGACCGGCGTAGTCGTCGTGGCCATGCTGACGGTCGCCGTACTCTGTGTGCGGGTTCTCCAGATCTGGAAGGGCACGCATGTCTGACTCGGGTACCGGTCACGGCTTCGGCCGAGCACTCGTGGCCGTCTACGCGGTGTTCGCGCTGGCGGCGTCCGCCCGGTCGATCTACCAGCTCGCGACCAAGGCCGACGAGGCTCCGGTCGCCTATGCACTGTCCGCGTTGGCCGGCATGGTCTATGTCATCGCCACCGTCGCGCTGGCCACCGATCGCCGCCGGCTGGCCACCGCCACCATCGGCTTCGAGCTCGTGGGCGTGCTGACTGTGGGTGTGCTGTCGCTCGTCGACCAAGGCCTGTTCCCGGACCAGACGGTGTGGTCGGACTTCGGCGCCGGGTACGTGTTCATCCCGCTGGTGCTGCCGTTCGTGGGCCTGTGGTGGCTGCGGAGGACGCGAGAAACCCCTCGCGGGCAAGCTAAGGCCCCGCGCACTCATACCACGCGGGGCCGAAACCATTGAATCCCACGAGCCCCACAGATCCCGGTAGCGACACGGCCGGATCGCAATACTCCTTCAGCTCGCGCTGGCACCTCGACGCCTCCCAGGAGCGGGTCTGGCAGGCCTTCGAGGAGCTGCTTCCGTCGGAAGATCCGTTCGTGTTCTGGCCTGCCATGCGGTCCGAGCGTCGCGGCGGCACAGACATCCATGTGACGGCGGGAAGCCCGGTGGGCTACTCCTTGCAGTTCCGCCTGTACGACGTCGATCCGACGCCGATGGAGTGGGTGACGCTGCGCGCCGACGGCGACCTGCTCGGCCGGGCCACGATGCGACTCAGGGCCGTCGACGACAACAGCAGCACGATCGACGTCAGCTGGCACGTCGATGTGATGCAGCCGTGGATGCGCCGGATGCGGTTCGTGCTGCGACCGGTGTTCGTGCTGGCCCATGATGCCGTGATGCGTGCGGGGGAGCGGGGGCTCAACGCCTGGTTGCGCAAGCAGGCGAAGACCGGCTCAGACCCAGTGGGGTGACAGCGTCACGACGTCGCCGATCACGGTGACGGCAGGCGGTCGGGCACCGGACTCGGCTGCCCGGGCAGCGATCGTCGACAGCGTGCCGACGGTGACGCGCTGCTGGTCCGACCAGCCACTCTCCACGACCGCGACCGGGGTCTCGGGGTCATGGCCGGCGGCGACCAGCTCATCGGCGGTCTCGCCCAGACGCTTGACGCCCATCAGGAGCACCAACGTGTGTCCGCGGTCGCGTGGCAGCTCCCCGATCGACTCGTGACCGGTCAGCACGCTGAATCCGCGGGCCAGTCCGCGGTGGGTCACGGGTATGCCGGCCGCGGCTGGCACGGCAACCGCGCTGGTGACGCCCGGGACGACCTCGACCGGGACGCCGGCATCCTCGCAGGCCTGGCGTTCCTCGCCACCGCGCCCGAAGACGTACGGGTCGCCACCCTTCAGCCGGACGACGATGCGGCCTTGGCGGGCGTGATCGATGAGCAGCCGGTTGATCTCGTCCTGGGGGATCGGATGGTGGTCCGGCATCTTGCCGACGTCGATGACCTCGACGTCAGGGGCGAGCTCGGCCAGAAACGCCGTGGGCGCCAGCCGATCGACCACGACCACGTCCGCTTCAGCGAGCAGGCGCCGTCCGCGCACGGTGAGCAGGCCGGGGTCGCCCGGCCCACCGCCGACGAGCGCGACGAAACCTTCGGGATGATGCGTGCGGTGCCGCATGGGCAGGTCGCCCGCCTGCAGCGCCGCGGCCACACCGTCGCGGAGCGAGGAGGCACGGCCGGCGTCACCGCCGCCGCTGACTGCGATGAGGACGTCGTCGACCCGCGCCACGGCCGGTGTCCAGGCGGTGGCGGCGTCCGGGTCGCCGCCCTTCAGGCACCAGATCGCCCGGGCCTCGGCATCGGCGGCCACCCGGTCGTCCGTGGCGGCATCCGCCGTGGCCGTCTGCACCAGCCACGCCCCGTCGAGGTCGCCGTCCTCGTACGTGCGCTCGGCCCAGGTGATGCGGCCCTGCTCCGCGAGCTCGGTGAGGCGGGCGGTGAGTGTGGGGGAGATGACGGTGAGCTCGGCGCCGGCCTCGACGAGGGCATGCGCCCGCCTCGTGGCGACATGGCCGCCACCCACCACGACGACCTTGCGGCCGGCGATGCGGAGGGTGAGCGGAAAGCTCCCCGCTGAACTCATGCGTCGACTCTAGGGCGTGATGCAGCGGTGCTGATCAGGTGTGGAGCCCGCACTCGGTCTTGTCGAGGCCGGCCCACCGCCCCGCGCGGGGATCGTCGCCCGGTGCCACCCGCTGGGTGCAGGGCGCGCAGCCGATGGACGGGTAGCCGTCGTTCATCAGGGGGTTGATGACGATGTCGTGCTCGGAGGCGTACTCGATCAGCTCGTCGAACGTCCAGGCGGCCAGCGGGTTGACCTTGACCATGCCGTTCTTCTCGTCCCAGTCGACGAACGGCGTGTTGGCCCGCAGCCACGAGTCCTCTCGACGGACGCCGGTGATCCAGACCTCGTAGCCTTCGAGCGTCTCGGCGAGCGGCTCGACCTTGCGCATCTCGCAGCAGAGGCCGGGATCACGGGCGAACAGGTCCTTGCCGAACTCGGCGTCCTGCTCGGCGACCGTGCGCTTGGGGGTGACGTCGACGATGCTCAGCTGCATCGTGGACTCGACCGCGTCACGAGTGCCGATGGTCTCGGCGAAGTGGTAGCCGGTGTCGAGGAACAGAGTGTCGACCCACGGGAGGTGCTGCGCGACGACATCGGGCAGCACGGCGTCGGCCATGGAGCAGGCTACGGCGGTGCGGTAGCCGAACTCCTTGGCCACCCACTTGAGGACCTCGTCGGTGGTGGCGTCGGCGAACCGGACGGATGCGTCCTCGGCGAGTGCCTTCAGTTCCTCGCGGCTGCGGATCGGGCCGAGCAGCGACTCGCGCTCGCGGTGATGCTCCTCGCGCGCGGCGTCGTGCTCGACCTGGCGCCGGCGCTGGTCGGTCAAGGACGGGGTGCTGCTCGTCATCGTCGACCTCCTTCGCAGGCGGCTTAAGGACCGTCGTCCAGAGTAGACGTCCGTGACAGCCCAGATATTCCCCGTCCGCGGAATGGACACGCCGTCCACAGTGCTCAGGAGGCGGGCTGAACCACTCGGGTCTACCGTGACAGCACGACGACAGAAGGAGCTCACCGTGGTAACCGTCTTGTGGATCATCGCCGTCATCATCGGCATCTTCGGCGTCATTCGCCTCATTCGGGGCGACATCCTCGTGGGGATCGTCCTGATCGTGGTGGCGTTCCTCGTCGGACCAGGTGGTTACTCGATCTTCAAGTAGCGTGCCCGCTCCACGCGCCGCGTATGGTCGGCCCATGGCCCAGTTCATCGACATCCATCCGGACAATCCCCAGCAGCGAGGCGTCGATCAGGCCGTGTCCGTGCTGCGTGACGGTGGTCTCGTGGCATACCCGACCGACTCCGGATATGCCCTCGGCGCCCAGCTCGGCAACCAGGATGCCCTGGAGCGGATCAGGTCGATCCGCCGGCTCGACGACAAGCACCACTTCACGCTCGTCTGCCGCGACTTCGCCCAGCTGGGACAGTTCGTGCACGTCGACAACGCGGTGTTCCGGGCCGTCAAGAGTGCGACGCCGGGTCCGTACACGTTCATCCTGCCCGCAACGCCCGAAGTCCCGCGGCGGCTCCTGCATCCCAAGAAGAAGACGGTCGGTGCTCGCATCCCCGACCACGCGGTCGTGCAGGCCCTGCTCGCCACGCTCGGAGAGCCGCTGCTGTCCAGCACGCTGATCCTGCCGGGGGAGTTCGAGGCGATGACCGAGGGCTGGGCGGTCAAGGAAGCGCTCGACGGCGTCGTGGACGCGGTCATCGAGTCCGGGGAGGTCGCGGCCGAACCCACCACGGTGATCGACTTCGTCGACGGCGTGCCCGAGATCGTGCGGGTCGGCGCGGGCGACACCGCCAGGTTCGTTTGAGTCGCACTGCAGATCGGCGCCCGGTGACTCAAACCGTCCGGAGGTAGGTTTCGAGCATGAGCGTGTTCGACCTGACCTTGGACGAGCTCGAGGAAGCGGCCGCACTTGTGCACCAGCAGGTGCCGCCCACGCCGCAGTACTGCTGGCCGTTGATCGACGCCGCGCTCGGCACCGAGACGTGGCTCAAGCACGAGAACCACACCGCGCTCGGGGCGTTCAAGATTCGCGGCGGCATCGTCTACATCCATCGCCTGATGGAGCGTGAGCAGCCCGCCGGACTGGTCACTGCCACCCGCGGCAACCACGGGCAGGGCATCGCCATGGCGGCCCGTCAGTACGGCGTGCCGATCACGATCGTGGTGCCGCACGGCAACAGCCGCGAGAAGAACGAGGCGATGCGCGCCCAGGGCGCCACCTTGCTCGAGCACGGAGACGATTTCCAGGAATCGTTCGAGCACGCCACGTCGTTGGCCGAGGAGCACGGCTGGCATCAGGTGGCCAACTTCCACCGGGATCTCCTGGCCGGAGTGGCGAGCTACCCGCTCGAGCTGTTCCGGGCGGTCCCCGACCTCGACGTCGTGTACGTGCCGATCGGGCTCGGGTCAGGGGTCTGCGCCACCCTGGCGGCGCGGGACGTCCTGGGGCTGTCTGTCCGGGTCGTGGGCGTGGTTTCCGCCGGCGCTCCGGCGTACGCGCGGTCGATCGAGGCCGGCGAACCCGTCTCCGTCCCCGTCACCACGCTGCTGGCCGATGGCATGGCCTGCCGCACGCCCGTTCCGGAGGCTCTCGACGTCATCCGTGCCGAAGTCGACCACATCGTCGAGGTCGACGACGAGGAGGTCGCCGCCGCGATGTCGCTGATCTTCACCGCCACCCACAACGTCGCCGAGGGTGCCGGCGCGGCCGCCATGGCCGCCGCGATGCAGGAGAAGAACACTCTTGCCGGCGAGCGCGTGGCGATCATCGTCACCGGCGGCAACGTCGACCGCGACGTGTTCGCACGCACCCTGGCCTGACCACACCACCACGAGGAGAAGCATGTTCCACAAGCCATTCAGCGGATACTCGATCGACGATGCCGACACGGCCCGGGAGTTCTACACCGACGTGCTCGGCCTCGACGTGCGCGAGCTGGGCAACGGGTTCCTCGAGCTTGCCCTCGACGGCGACACCAAGGTGCTTTTGTACCCGAAGGACGACCACCAGCCGGCCACGTTCACCGTGCTCAATCTTCCCGTCGACGACGTCCACGCGGCGGTGCGCGAGCTCGGCGAGCAGGGCTTGAAGTTCCTGCACTACGACGGCGCACCGCAGGACGAGTTCGGCGTGATGACCGGCGAGGGTCCCGACATCGCCTGGTTCAACGACCCGGCCGGCAACGTGCTTTCGGTGATCAAGCACCAGGAGGACGACTTCTGACCGGTCGGTTCACCGGGCGCGGTGGTCGACCTGGGACATTCTCGGGCCGCGCCGCTCCAGTCGGACCAGCGGACTGAGCTCGAGCAGCCGCACAGCGCGGTAGCGCTGCGGCCGGTACGGCTCCAGCGCCTCGGCGATCTCCTCGTCGCTGTGAAGTCGCCGGCCGACCAGCCCGACGCCGACGAGGTGGCCGAGGTGGTAGTCGCCGAACGGCACGGCGTCGGCATCGCCAAGCGCGCGTGACCCCGTCTCGGCCGCCGTCCAGACGCCGACACCGGGGATGCTGCGGAGGGCGCGGTACACCTCGGCAAGGTCGTCCTCGTTCCGGGCCGCTACCCGTTCGAGCTGCGGTCCGAGGCGAGCGCAGGCATGGGCAGTTCGGTATCGCTGCGGGTCGACTCCCGCCTCGTGCCACTCCCATGACGGGAGGGCCGCCCACGTCTCGGCCGTGGGGAACACCCGCATGCCGTCCGGCGCTGGGCCGGGAGCGGGGTCGCCGTGGCGCAGCAGCAGTTGTCGCCAGGAATCCCTGGCGTCCTGGCCGACCACACGCTGCTCGATGATCGCCGGGAGAAGGGCCTCGAGGACTCGACCGGTCCGCGAAATCCTCAACCCGGGGAATCGCCGGTGCGCATCGGCGACGGCGGGGTGGGCCGGGACGAAGCCCGACGTGTCGTCCTCGGAGCCGAGCGCCCGGGGGAGTGAGGACAGCATCTCTTCGGCACCGGGACCCCACGCCTCGGCCTCGGCCATGCGGCTGTCGACCTGCACGAGCGACACTGTTGCCGGACCGGTGTCCATGCGGCTGGTGCGCCACAGGGCGGAGCCGACTCGCTTGAAGGTCGGGTCGCCGCCTCCGCGCCGCAGCGCCGACCACGTGCGTCCGACATCGAGGGGTGACGTAAAGGTCATCGTGCGATGCATCGACGGCCCGGTCGTCATGGCACGAGTCTGCGCCACCACGACCGCGGTCGAGCCGCTGGGTCGACGGCCGGTGCGTGCTCGACCCGTGCCCGTCTCGCTGCCCGCCGCTGACGCCAAGCGACGACCTCCGCGTCGACGCCCCGTGTCGGCGTGATGACCGGCGGCCCGCCCTGCAGCTGGCGTCGAGCGTCCAGCACGCGGGCGTTGAAGTCCTCGAGCAGCTCACGGACCCGTCGTTCGGTCGACTCGGCGTCCAGAACGTCGTCGAGCCGGGCGTCCTCGACTCGCAATGAAAGCGCAGGAGGAAGGAAGCCGGTGATCTGCTCGCGCTCGATGAAGCGCTTCAACCACCAGTCCGGGTCGTGCGTGGTGCCGAGATCGTCGATCGGCTTGCCAGCCCCGGGGAGACCGTCGAACTCGCCACGCTCGATCGCCCGCTGCACCAGCAGGTCGACCCAGCGCGCCTGGTACTCCAACCGCCGCTCGCGCGCGCTCTCGTGGTCTTGGCGGTGGGGCTGTTCGTGCTCCATGGTTCGGCACCAGCATAGGTGTGCAGCCACTCGGCGCGACGACGCTGACGGGCTGGGGCAGAATGCGCGACATGGCTTCACGACATGACCTGAGTCGATGGAAGGACGCCGCGACGGCGACCGTTCGTTCCGGGTTGCTGCGCCCGGTCGGTCCGCGTGCCGGCGTTCGGCTCGCGACCGGGCTGTGGCGCACCGGCATCACTCCGGCGGCGACGATCGCGATCGGCGCGGCACTGCATCCCGACCGCGACGCGATCATCGACGACGACGGCGCGACGTCCTACCACGAGCTCGAGCAGCGGATCGAGTCGATCGCCGGCGCGCTGTGGACCCGTCGCCGGGGCAGGGCGACCTTCGGGGTCCTCTGCCGCAATCACCGCGGGTTCATCGAGGCGTTCGCCGTCGGGAGCCGGCTGGGGAACGAAGTCGTCTTCCTCAACACCGAGATCACCGAGTCGCAGCTCGGCCGCATCCTCGAGCGGCACCAGCCGGACGTCCTCATCTACGACGAGGAGTACGACGACATCGTGGATGCGAGCGGCTATGACGGCCGGCGGGTCCTGGCGTGGCACGAGATGGACGCGGAAGATCGCCTCACTCTCGATTCGCTCGCCGTCGGCGGCCATGCTCGGGCACCTGCCAACCACCGCTCGTCCAAGCTCACGCTCCTGACGTCCGGCACGACCGGTCTCGCCAAGGGCGTGTCCCGCGATGTCGACCTGATGGGCGTTGTCGAGAGCGCGGCCACCGGCATGAGCGTCATGCAGCTCAAGGACGGGGACGTGTCCATCGTGTCCCCGCCGTTCTTCCACGCACTCGGTTTCGCGATGCTGATGAGCACGCTGTCAGTCAGCGGCACGATCGTGAGCCACCGCCGGTTCGACCCCGACCAGGTCGTCGACGACATCGAGAAGCACAGTGCGACAGTCCTCACCGGGGTGCCGCTGATGTTTCAGCGTCTGCTGAAGTCGAAAGAGGCACAGCCCGGACGCGACGTCTCGTCCATCCGAGTCGCACTCACCGGCGCCTCGCCGATCCCACGCTCCACGGTGGCCGACTTCCTCGAGATGTTCGGGCCGGTGCTCGTCAACGTGTACGGGTCGACCGAGACCGGCATCGTTTCGATGGCGACGCCGGAGGACTTGATCGACGAGCCGGCGACGCTCGGCCGCCCGGGCATCGGCATCTCCGTCCGCATCCTCCGCGACGACCGCTCGATTGCCGACCCGGGGGAGCGGGGCACCATCTTCATGCGCGGAGGCATGCTGTTCGACGGCTACACCGAGGATGGCGAAGCCACACCGGACGCCAAGGAAGTCGTCGACAAACACGTCAACACCGGCGACATGGGACATCTCGACGAGAAGGGTCGCCTTTACGTCGACGGTCGCGACGACGACATGGTCGTCTCCGGGGGAGAGAACGTGTTCCCGCTGGAGGTCGAGCAAGCCCTGGGCGAGCACCCATCAGTCGACGAAGCGGTGGTGATGGGCGTCGAGCACGAGGAGTTCGGCCAGGTGCTCCGCGCCTACGTGACCGTGACGTCGGGCAAGCAGCCTAAGGACACCGAGCTGCGCGACTTCCTGCGTGACCGGCTGGAGCGCTTCAAGGTTCCCAAGGAGTTCGTCTTTGTCGATGAGTTCCCGCGCAACGCCACCGGCAAGATCCTCAAATCCAAGCTGGGCGACGCAGACTAGTAGCCGTTGCCCCCAGCCGGGATGCCGACCTCATTGAGGTACCAGCCCGCCGACGTCAGGACGACGGCGACCATGACGGTGAACAGCAGCCCGCCGGCGAGCGGAAACTGCCACGAGGCGGTTTCGCGGGAGCGGACGGTGACGACCTTGGCGACGAACGCCCCGTAGACCGCGCAACCCAGCAGGGAGTGAGCCAGCACTCGGGCGTCCGTGCTCTGGAAGCCCAGCGACCACAGGCAGTGGTAGGCCACCGGAAGGCTGACGAGCACGGCCAGGAAGCCCGAGACTCGGTGGCCGGTACCGATCCACGACGGCGCCTTCACGCCGAGCTTGCCGTACATCCACAGCGCACCGACCAGCTGCCCGACCGCGAGCACGCCGGCCGCGACGGCCAGCCACACCTTCATCTGGATGAGGCTGTCGAAGCCGAACGTGGTGATCGGCTCGAACGTCGGCTCGTGCTGAGAGCCGTACACGCCGAGGGCGACCGAGACCACCGCCCCACTCAAGAGGGCGACGAGAAACACGCGAGTGGCGTTGGACGTGGACGAAGTAGCGGCGTTCACATCTTGATCATGCATGCCACGCATGAGTCCGCGCCACCATTTTCGATGCACGACCGTCCTGACTCGCTGACAGAGCGACGGCAACGGTAGATGATGCGGCCATGAAATACCTCAACATGAGGACCCTCGGCATCGCGATGGCGATCGCGGGGAATGTGATGGTGGCGATCGCGTTCCCCGCGGCCCTCGGGAACGTTGGCGAAGGGGATCCGCGGCTCCTGCTGCGCTACATCCCGATGCTGCTGATCGGCTTTGGCCTTGCCTCTCTCGCCATCCGCGTCGCGGGTGCATGGCTCGCGTTCTACGCCGTCTTCCTCTCGGTCGGCCTGGGCTCGCTGTGGAGCGCGTTCCGGGCGAACGACATCTCGGACCGGTTGTTCAACCTGTGGATGGGCGTGATCTTCACGAGCGTCGCCCTGCTCTACGGAGCCATCCAGCTTGCGGCGAAAGCCTTCTCATCCTCGCGACTCGGCCAGGCCGTCTCGATGCTGCCCATGGCGGCTGCATGGCAGCTGACGCCAGACATGCGAGCGACTGTGCTGAAGCGGATCGATTCCTTGCACGCCGAGGGAACGATCGATGACGCTCAGTTGGCGCAGGCGAAGGCTGCTCTCAGCGGTGGCGCGATGCCGGGCTATGCACCGCCGAACGCCGAGGCCGTGGCCCAGCTCGACGCCCTCCATGCCCAAGGTCTGGTCACGACCGAACAGCTGAACATGATCAAGTCCTACTGGGGCGGAACGACGCCCCCTGACGGTTCGCCGTCGCCGACGACGTGACCGCCCGCATGTTCAGCTGAAGAATCGGATGTCCGCCTGATCGACCGGAGAGAACACCTGTTCGAATTCGCGGTCGTTGACCGTCCAGACGTGCGACCACAGGTCATCGTGATCGAGCCCCGCGGCGTGGTCGCGCGCCATCCCGCGTGACTGGGCGACCTCGAGGTCGACGTCGACCCAGACGGTCAGGTCGAACCAGGGGAGGAGGTCAGGATGGAAGATCCCGATCGCGTCGACGACCAGCACCGAGGCATGGGGGAGGGGAGTGGGTTCGCCCAGGCGACCTGTGGACCAGTCGAGGGTCCGCACCGTCGCCGGTCGGCCGGCGCGGAACGGCTCGAGCACCTCAGATCGCATCCGCCGTCGATCGACGCCGTCCCAGTCGGCCGATCGCCGGTGCACTCTCGGCGGGTCGAGGAAGTCGTCACCGCGAACGCGGACCGCATCGCCGAGCGCATCGACGAGCGCCCGCGCGAGCACTGACTTGCCGGCGCCGGCGTAGCCCGAGACCGCGACGACGACTCGGTCGTGCTCGGCGCGACGCTGATCGACGGCGGCCACGATGTCGGAGATATCCGTCATGGTTCGAGAGTGGCTACGGCCTTGCGAATCCGGGTGGCCCGGGTCTTCGCGGTGCGGGCGGTGACGACGTCGAGGATCACGGCGTACTGGTCGGTTCGGCCGAGCGCCTCGAATGCCTGCGCAGCGTCTGGGCTCGCGGCCAGCGCTTCAGCGAGATCGGGTGGGACGGTGGCGTCTTTCTGGGACTCGTAGGCGGCGTCCCAGCGGCCGTCGGCCTTGGCGGCGTCGACCTCCGCAAGCCCGGCCGGCCGCATCCGTCCGGCCGCAGTCAGCTCCGCGACCTTGCGTACGTTGACCTGCGACCACCGGCTGCGCGGGCGCCTCGGCACGTACTTCTGCAGGTAGTACACGTCGTCGAGCGACCGGCGCTGACCGGAGATCCAGCCGAAACACAGGCCGATGTCGACGGCCTCGTCGTCCGTCAACGAGGGGAGTCCTGAGCTCTTCTTCGCGATCTTGAGCCACACACCCGGCTGGTGGTCGACGTGGTCCGTCAGCCAGGCCTCGAACGCGGTCGCGTCACCGAAGAAGATGGTGTCCGCGGCATCGGACGCTGGCCTCGGCGGCATGGGCCGACGCTAGCAGCGGGTTTGGCCGAAATCGCCTGTGGCAGTGGGCGCAGGCAGCATGATTCCTCCATGGACTCCCAGCTCCGGCCGCTCGGCCTGGCCTACACCGTCGCGGGCAGCCTCCTGCTGAGCATCGGCATCAGCCGGATCCAGGGTGCAGTGGAACTCCTGGACTGGATCCAACCGGCGCTGTTGATCGGAGTCGGGGCGCTGCTCGGTCACCTGGGGACCCGGTTCGGAGGCATGAACTGGCTTCCGCAGTTCCTGCTGATCGGCCTGATGTTTCTGTGGGGTGGCCTCCATGCGCACGACTCCTTCGATCGGTGGTTCGGGCTCTGGATGGGCGCCATGTTCACCCTGTCGGCCGGAGTGAGCATCGTGGCGGCGATATTCGGCCGCGGACTGCGGTCGGCGTTGCTCGACACGTCCAGTGCGGTCATCGTCGTACCCGGGCACGCACCCGCGGCGTTCTCGGCCGGAGCGCTCGCAGAGGCGATCCGGGAGGCGGCCGAGGCTCAGCAGGGGACCGATCCACCAGTCGAAGATCAATCTAAATTGACATAATGTGCATTATCGGCCAAAGGGTCTCGGGCATCGACGCAGGTCAGAGGCCTTTTCACCCTCAGGCACCGTACGCTCCCCGTCAGGCACCGATGTAGGCGGACAGGTGTTCGCCAGTGAGAGTTGAGCGTGCAGCGACGAGATCAGCAGGATTTCCTTCGAAAACGATGCGGCCGCCGTCGTGGCCGGCGCCAGGACCAAGATCGATGATCCAGTCGGCATGTGCCATGACAGCCTGGTGGTGCTCGATGACGATGACTGATTTCCCCGAGTCCACGAGTCGGTCCAGCAAACCGAGCAGCTGTTCGACGTCAGCCAGGTGCAGGCCGCTGGTGGGCTCGTCCAGGACGTAGATCTCGCCCTTCTCTGCCATCTGAGTCGCCAGCTTGAGCCGCTGCCGCTCTCCGCCGGACAGCGTGGTGAGCGGCTGGCCCAGACTGACATAACCGAGGCCCACATCGGACAGCCGGTCGAGGATCTTGTGGGCCGCCGGCACGGCGGCATCGCCGGAGCCGAAGAAGTCCTCGGCCTCGGTGACGGGCATCTCGAGCACCTCGGCGATGTTCCGGCCGCCGAACGTGTACTCCAGGACCGACGCCTGGAACCGCTTGCCCTCACATTCCTCGCAGGTGGACTCGACGGTGGCCATCACCCCGAGCTCGGTGTAGATGACGCCCGCGCCATTGCAGCTGGGACAGGCGCCCTCGGAGTTGGAGCTGAAGAGCGCCGGCTTCACGTCGTTGGCCTTCGCAAAGGCCTTGCGGATCGGCTCGAGCAGCCCCGTGTATGTCGCCGGGTTGCTCCGGCGGGAGCCGCGGATCGCGCCCTGGTCGACCACCACCACGCCGTCGCGGTCAGCGACCGAGCCGCGGATCAGCGAGCTCTTGCCCGATCCGGCGACGCCGGTGAGCACGCACAGCACGCCCAGCGGGATGTCGACGTCGACGTCCTGGAGGTTGTGCGTCGCTGCGCCACGGACCTCGAGGGCACCATTCGACGATCGGAACGATTCCTTGAGGGCGGCCCGGTCGTCGAGATGACGACCGGTGATGGTGTCACTCCCCCGCAGTCCGTCCACGGTTCCCTCGAAGCAGACGGTGCCGCCTTCTGTGCCGGCGCCCGGGCCGAGGTCGACGACGTGGTCGGCGATGGTGATCGTCTCCGGCTTGTGCTCGACGACGAGCACGGTGTTGCCCTTGTCGCGCAACTGCAGCAGCAACGTGTTCATCCGCTCGATGTCGTGAGGGTGCATGCCGATCGTGGGTTCGTCGAAGACGTAGGTGACGTCGGTGAGCGAAGAGCCAAGGTGCCGGATCATCTTCGTGCGCTGGGCCTCTCCCCCAGACAGCGTGCCCGAAGGCCGGTCGAGCGACAGATAGCCCAGGCCGATCGCCGCGAACGAGTCGAGGAGGTGCTGCAGCCCGGCGAGCAGCGGCGTCACCGACGGCTCCTTGAGGTCCCGGATCCAGTCGGCCAGGTCGCTGATCTGCATGGAGCAGAGCTCGGCGATGTTCTTGCCGTTGACCTTCGAGGACAGCACCTCGCGGGTGAGTCGGGTGCCGTCGCACTCGGGGCAGGTCTGGAAGGTGATCGCGCGCTCGACGAAGGCGCGGATGTGGGGCTGCATCGCGTCGACGTCCTTGGACAGCATCGACTTCTGGATCTTCGGGATCACGCCTTCGTAGGTGAGGTTGACACCCTCGACCTTGATCTTCGTCGGCTTGCCGTAGAGCAGCTTCTCGAGGTCTTTCTTGGTGTACTTGCCGATCGGCTTGTCCATGTCGAGGCCGGCGCCGCTGAAGATCCGGCCGTACCAGCCGTCCATGCTGTAGCCGGGGACCGTGAGCGCGCCTTCGCTGAGCGACTTGGTCTCGTCGTACAGCGCCGTGAGGTCGAAGTCACTGACCGCTCCCATGCCCTCGCAGCGCGGGCACATACCGCCCAGGTAGACGACCTCCCGCACGACGTCTTTCTCCACCCGTCCGCCGGCCTTGGCGGTGCTCATGACCCCGCTCGCCGTCCGAGTCGGGATGTTGAACGAGTAGGCCACCGGGGGGCCGATGCGCGGCTCGCCGAGCCGGCTGAAGAGGATGCGCAGCATCGCGTTCGCGTCCGTCACGGTGCCGACGGTGGAACGCGGGTTGGAGCCCATCCGCTCCTGGTCGACGATGATCGCGGTCGTCAGACCGTCCAGGTAGTCGACCTCCGGCCGCGCCAGTGAGGGCATGAAGCCTTGGAGAAAGGCGCTGTAGGTCTCGTTGATCATCCGCTGCGACTCCGCGGCGATCGTGTCGAACACCAGGGAGCTCTTGCCGGAGCCGGAGACGCCGGTGAACGCCGTCAGCCGGCGCTTGGGGATTTCGATGCTGACGTCCTTGAGATTGTTCTCCCGCGCGCCCTGGACGCGGATCAGGTCGTGGCTGTCGGCATCGTGCAGGGTGCTCGAAGGTGCCTTGGGCTTCGTGGCCACGCTCAGCGGACCTCCTGGATGCGGATCTGGTTGCCGGCCGGATCGCGGAAGGCGCAGTCACGCGCGCCGTACGGCTGCTGGGTCGGCTCCTGCACGACCTCGGCATCAGCGGCCTGGACCCGGTCGAAGGTGCCGTCGAGGTCATCGGTGGCCAGCAGGATCCAACCGTAGGTGCCCTTGGCCATCATCTCGAGGATGGTGCGCTGCTCGTCCTCGGTGATGCCAGGATCGGCGGCCGGCGGGGCCAGGAGGATGGAGACGTCGGGTTGGCCGGCGGGACCCACCGTGATCCAGCGCATCTTGTCTTCTCCGTAGTCGATGCGGACCTCGAAGCCGAGGACGTCGCGATAGAAGGCCAATGAGGCGTCTGGATCGTCGTGCGGAAGGACCGTCGTGTGAATGTTCAGCGTCATGTGGATCAGGCTAGTTGTCCCTCAGGAGCCGTTGCTTCTCGATTCCTGATCGGTCTGGTCACCTGCTTGGCCACGCACGGCGGCATTCCGGCGGTCGTGTGCACCCCTTCGTTCCGATAAACGCTCGGCGGCACCCCAACCAGCTCCGTGAATCGAGTACTGAAAGTGCCCAGCGACGAGCATCCGACCGTGAAGCAGACGTCGGTGACACTGAGGTCGCCACGCCTCAGCAGCGCCATGGCCCGCTCGATGCGTCGCGTCATCAGGTAGGAGTACGGCGACTCACCGTAGGCGAGCCGGAACTGACGACTGAGATGCCCAGCTGACATGTGCACTCCGCGGGCCAGCGCCTCGACATCCAGCGGCTCGGCGTACTCGCGGTCCATCCGATCCCGCACGCGCCGCAGCAGCGTCAGGTCGGTCAGGCGCTGCTCCTCGTCGGTTCGGCTGGCCACCTGCGAAATCGTGCCACGTCCCACCGACGTTGCCCAGCGAGCAGTTCAGCGCTTGCGGCCCTCGCCGAGCATCTCCACGGCCTGGCCGATGCGACGCTCGCGGGTCTCGGGCTTCTTCGCGCTGGTGATCCAGTCGACGTACGCCCGCCGATGACTGAACGACAGCGAGTCGAAGAACTCCTGGGCAGCATCGTTGATCGACAGGGCCTGGGCCAGATCGTCCGGTGCGTCCATCACCCGAGGCTCGGTGTCGAGGTCGATCTCGACCTCCACGTCGTCCTCGGCCTGCACACCCGATGCCTCGCGGTTCTCCCGGCTGAGCGGGATGTAGAACTTCCCGGCCATCGGCGCGACGGTGGTGCGGTAGGTGTGTGAGCCCACGGAGATGGTCACCGCTGGGCGCTTTCCGGCGCCGAGTGCCTCGATGACGTTTTCGGGCACCTCGATGCCGGTGGCCGTCTTGCCGCCCAGCTCGACCGTCGAGTGGAACTTCACGCCAACCTCCTCGTCACCTCTCCCGCCATCATGTCGAGGAGGTCGCGTGCGCGCACCCGGTCGCCGTCGAGGAAGTAGTGGTCGCGCTCGGGGACGACGCGATGTACGACGTCCACTCCGGCTTCGGCAAGCCGGCCGGCGAAGGCGTCCCCCTCGGCACGGAGCGCGTCCCACTCCGCCGTGAGGACGACTGCCGGTGGAAGCCCGTGCATGTCGTCGCTGAGCAGGGGGGATGCGTAGGGATCCTTGCGACAGGTCTCATCCTTGAAGTACGTCGAGTGTGCCAGCCGGAGGATGGCAGGACCGATCATCGAGTTCTCGACAACGGCGGGCTTGACGCTCTTTGACACGTCGAGCGAAGGGACACCGAGCAGCTGGAGCTTCGGCATGGGTGTTCCCTCGTCTCGCGCCTGGAGGCAGACCGATGCGGCCAGGTTGCCCCCGGCGCTGAACCCGCCCACGGCGATGCGGGACCCGTCCAGGTCGCCGTCGGACGCAGCGTGCTCCGTGAGCCAACGGAGGACGTCGTGGGCCTGATGGTGCGCGATCGGGTAGCGGTGGCGTGGTGCGACGTCGTAGTCGACGTTGACGACGGCCACGCCCGTCTCGGCCACCAGGAACCGGGCAAAGAAGTCGTCCATGCGCGGGTGCCGCATCATGAAGGCGCCGCCGTGGAAGTGCACGTAGATCGGTGGCTGCTTCACGCCGGGCGGCCGGTATACGTCGCAACGCACGAAGCCGTGGCGGGTGGCGATGCGCCAGCTGTCCGGCTCGTCGAGCTCGGTACCGGTGAAGTAAAGAGCGTCGCCGTATCGGGCTGCGCGCTTGGCTCCGACCTGGACGAGCAACGCAGTGGCATCCGAGAACAACCCCATGTCTCCCATTCGACACCAACCACGGCCCGGATCGCCGGACATGCATGATGGACACGTGAAAATCACCCGAATGGGCCATGCCGCTGTGGTCATAGAGGCGGCCGACACCCGTTTGCTGATCGATCCCGGCAACGTCAGCGTGGATGAGACCTTCGAGCTCGATGGGCTCGACGGCATCGTGGTCACTCACCAGCACCCCGACCACGTCGACCCTGACCGCATCGGTCGGCTGCTCGAGCTCAACGAGGGTGCCACGCTCCTGTGCGACCCTGAGACGGCCGAGCTCGTCGAGCATGGCGGTTGGACGGCGCACACGCATGACGACGAGACCTACGTCGGCGGGCTGACGGTCCTGGGAGTCGGGGCATGGCACGCAGAGATCGTGACCGCACTCCCCCGTATCGCGAACACCGGCGTCCTGGTGTCGGCTGAGGGTGAGCCGACGCTGTTCCATCCCGGCGACTCCTACGAGCTCGCCCCGGAAGGAGTCGACGTGCTGGCACTCCCCCTCAGTGCTCCCTGGGCCAAGATCAGCGAGACGGTCGACTTCGTCGCACGGGTCGCGCCGGCCACGGTGTTCCCGATCCATGACGCGGCGATCAGCGAGCGCGCGTACGGCACCTACTGGGGCCATGTCCAGAACTTCGGCGGCGTCGAGGACGCCCGACGCCTCGGTCAGACCGAGTCGACGACCGTCGGGTGAACGACTCCTCGCGCGCGGTCCGCATCGCCGCCGTTCCGGTGATGCTGCTGGCTGGAGGCGTCGTCGCGGTCCAGTCCCAGATCAACGGCCGACTCGGGCACGAGATGGGGTCCGGCACTCGAGCCGGCATCGCCGCCGCCGTGATCAGCTTCGGCAGCGGGCTGATCCTTCTCGCGATCGTGGTGCTGACGGTGCCGAGCGCGCGATCGGGAGCTCAACGCATCGCCGGTCAGCTCCGCGTGGGCCAGCTGCGGCCGCATGAGTTGCTCGGCGGACTGTTCGGCGCATTTCTGGTGGCCACGCAAGGTCTCACCGTGGCCACGATCGGCGTCGCTCTGTTCAGCGTGGCCATCACGGCAGGCCAGTCCTCGAGCGGCCTGATCGTCGACCACTTTGGCATCGGCCCGTCCGGTCATCAGGCCCTCAGCATCCCCCGTGCCGTGGCGGCGTCCTTCGCGATCATCGCGGTCGTCCTTGCGGCCGGTGAGCGACTCGTCGACACGTTTTCACTCCAGACTGCGGCGTTCGCGCTGCTACCACTGCTCGCCGGTTTCGGTACGGGCATTCAGCTGGCCCTGAACGGACGGCTCAACGCCATCGGGGGTCCGTGGGCGACGACGTTCAACAACTTCCTGGTCGGCACGGTCGCCCTAGTCGCCTGCCTGGCGCTGAGCCTGTTGGCCGACGGACGGCTGGTCGGCTTTCCGCACACCTGGTGGCTGTACTCCGGCGGCATCATGGGCGTGACGTTCATCTGGCTCGCCGCGCTGCTCGTCAAGGTCCACGGCGTGCTCGTTCTGGGCCTCTGCATGATCGCCGGCCAGGTCATCTGCGCCGAGCTCATCGAGGTGCTGGGGTCCTCGACCCACGTGGGTATGGTCGGAGTCGTGGCCGGAGCGCTGACCGTCGTCGGTGTCCTCGTGGCCCTGGTCCTGCGGCCCGCAACACCACGCCCAGAAGCGGGTAGCGCGCAGGTGTAGATTTATCTCATATCTGAGATATACAGTAGGGGGACCATGTCAGAACGCGACGACTACCTGTCCCGGATCGGCACGCTCATCCGCGACGCACGCCAGCACAGCGGCCTCACGCAGGCCCAGCTCGCGACCGAGCTGAAGACGAGCCAGAGCGCCGTCAACCGTATCGAGAAGGGCCAGCAGAACCTGACCCTCGAGATGCTCGCCCGCATCGGCAGCGCGCTCGACTCCGAGCTGGTCAGCGTCGGTGCATCCGGCCCGAGCCACCTGCGAGTCAGGGGCGGCACCACCCTGTCCGGCACCATCGATGTGAAATCCAGCAAGAACGCCGGAGTTGCCTTGCTGTGCGCGTCACTGCTCAACGCCGGCACCACGGTGCTGCGCAAGGTGGCCCGCATCGAGGAGGTCAACCGGCTGCTCGAGGTGCTGGAGTCCATCGGCGTCAAGTTCCGCTGGCTCAACTCCGACAACGACCTCGAGCTCATCGTGCCGGCCGAGCTCGATCTCGCCGCGATGGACGCCGACGCAGCTCGCCGCACGCGCAGCATCATCATGTTCCTCGGCCCGCTGATGCATCGCGTCGACCAGTTCGAGCTCCCGTATGCCGGCGGCTGCGACCTCGGCACCCGAACGGTCGAACCGCACATGACCGCGCTGCGTCCGTTCGGCCTCAAAGTCATCGCCACCGAGGGCAGCTACCACGCCCAGGCGGCCAAGGGCGTCGGCCCGGAGCGGCCGATCGTGCTCACTGAGCGAGGCGACACCGTCACCGAGAACGCCCTGCTGGCCGCCGCCCGCCACGACGGCGTCACCGTCATCCGCAACGCCAGCCCCAACTACATGGTCCAGGACCTGTGCTTCTTCCTGCAGGAGCTCGGTGTCCAGATCGAGGGCATCGGCACCACCACCTTGAAAGTCACCGGCTGCGCCGTCATCAACACCGACGTCGAGTACGCACCGAGCGAGGACCCGATTGAGGCCATGAGCCTCATCGCGGCCGCGATCGTCACCCAGTCCAGCATCACGGTGCGCCGGGTGCCGATCGAATTCATGGAGATCGAGCTCGCGCTGCTCGAGGAGATGGGCTTCCACTACGACCGCAGCGAGGAGTACGCGGCCGAGAACGGGCGCACGCGTCTCGTCGACATCACCACGCACCCGTCCGCGCTCAAGGCCCCCATCGACAAGATCCACCCGATGCCGTTCCCGGGGCTCAACATCGACAACCTGCCGTTCTTCGCCGTCATCGCGGCGACGGCCGAGGGCCAGACGATGCTGCACGACTGGGTGTATGAGAACCGCGCCATCTACCTCACCGAGCTCAACAAGCTGGGCGCCCAGGTGACCCTGCTCGACCCGCACCGTGTCCTCATCGAGGGACCGACACACTGGAGCGGCACCGAGCTGGTGTGCCCGCCCGCACTTCGGCCGGCCGTGGTCGTGCTGCTGGCGATGCTCGCCGCGAAGGGCACATCCGTGTTGCGCAGCGTCTACGTCATCCACCGCGGCTATGAAGACCTGGCCGAGCGCCTCAATGCGCTGGGTGCCCAGATCGAGACGTTCAGAGACATCTGACGGCCGGGCAGCGTTGACCTGTGACGTTTTTCGACGCCCCCACTCCCCTGGCGTTCGCTCACCGCGGCGGTGCGCTGTTGCCGGAGAACGACGGCATCGAGAACACCCAGAGAGCGTTCCAGAACGCCGTCGACCTCGGGTACCGCTACTTGGAGACCGACGTCCACTGCTCACGTGACGCCGTCGTGTACGCCTTCCACGACGTCGAGCTGACCCGGATGACCGGCACCGTCTCGGGGTTCCACGACCTCGACTCCGGCGGGATCGACGCGATGCGCGCCGATGGACGTGAACCCATCCCGCGGCTGGCCGACCTGCTCGAGGCGTTCCCCAACGCCAGGTTCAACATCGACGCGAAGTCCGACGACGTGGTCGACCCGCTGCTCGAGGTGCTCCGAGACGCCGATGCGCTGGACAGGGTGTGCCTTGCATCGTTTTCTGCCGAGAGGTTGCACCGGATGCGCGCCGCTGTCCCGACGGTGCCGACCTGCTTCTCCGCCGGCGAGATCGCGCTGCTGCGGCTCGACCCCGCCCGATACCGCCAGTCCCGCGGGACTCGCCGAGGCGGTGCCTGCGTGCAGGTGCCGATCCGCCGGGGGCGGATCACCGTCGTCACGCCGGGGTTCGTCCGGCGCGCGCACGCGATCGGCGTCCAGGTGCACGTATGGACCGTCGATGACCCCACTGAGATGCGATATTTGCTCGACATCGGTGTCGACGGCCTCATGTCCGACCGGATCGACGTCCTCCGTGACGTCCTCCTCGAGCGGGACCAGTGGGAGGAACCGTGATCAGAAAGGGCGCCAACGCCGAGCAGCGGTCGTGGTTCTACTACGACTGGGCCAACTCCGCCTACATCACCACAGTCGCGACGGTGCTCTACGCCCCCTACCTCACCAGCGTCGCCGAGCGCGCCGCCTGCGGCTTCGTCGGTGATGAGGACCGCAAGTGCACCGAAAACCTGTCGGTTCTGGGCCTCTCGGTCTCGGCCGGCTCGCTCGTGTTCTACGTGGTCACCGTCGCCACGGTCATCTCGGCGTTCGTGCTGCCCGTCGTCGGCGCCATCGCCGATCGAGTGCAGTCTCGGCGCACGCTGATGGCCCGCCTGGCGTGGACCGGTTCCGGTGTCACGGCCCTGATGTTCTTCGTGACCGGCAGCAACTGGCAGCTGGGAGCCGCGCTGCTGGTGGTGGCCAACTTGTTCTACGCCTCCTCGATCGTCGTCTACGACGCCATCCTCATCGACGTCGCGGAACCGAACGACCGCGACCGCATCTCCTCGCAGGGCTGGGCCTTCGGCTACCTCGGCGGCGGCACGCTGCTGGCGCTGAACCTCGTCCTCGTCACGGTCACCCCGTTCGGGCTGTCGACCGAGATGGCAGTGCGGATCAGCCTGGTCTCTGCCGCCCTGTGGTGGGCGTACTTCACGATCGTGGCCTACCGCGGGCTGAAGGATCATCCACCTCGGGGCATCGCGCCGGCCGAGGGCGCCACGCTGATGCAGCGCAGCTTCGGCCAGCTGGTCCGTACCCTCCGCGAGCTGCGCAACTACCCGCAGACGCTGATCTTCCTGGCCGCCTACCTGATCTACAACGACGGCATCCAGACGGTCATCTACTCGGCGTCCGTCTACGGCGAGAAGGAGCTCGGGTTCGGCACCAGCACCCTGATCGCCACCATCCTCATCGTGCAGTTCGTGGCGTTCGCGGGCGCCCTCATCTTCGGTCGCGTGGCGGCGAACATCGGGGCCCACCGCACCATCGGCGGCGGGCTCGTCGTATGGGTCGTCGTGGTCTGCTTCGGGTTCGTGCTGCCGGAGAAGCAGATCGTGCCGTTCCTCGTCCTGGCCGTCGCGATCGGCCTCGTGCTGGGGGGCACGCAGGCCTTGTCGCGCTCGTTCTACTCCCAGCTCATCCCGCGCGGCCGCGAGGCCGAGTACTTCAGCCTCTACCAAGCGTGTGAACGCGGCACGAGCTGGCTCGGCACGCTCGTCTTCGGCGTCGTGCACCAGACCACCGGTTCGTACCGTCCGGCGATCCTCGCCCTGGTTGCCTTCTTCGTGGTCGGTGGCGCCCTGCTGTGGCGCCTTGACGCACGTCAGGGCGTCGTGGAGGCCGGGAACGAAGTACCCGCCGTCCTCTGAGTTGCCCAGTATCGACGTTCAGGGGAATCTCAAGGTGGTGCCGTACGTTGGAGTGAGTAAGGCACCACCACTGAAAGGGGGGAATCCGATGGCTGAACGCGCACTACGCGGCGCACGACTCGGAGCGCAGAGCTTCGAGGACGAGCGCGGCGTTGAAATGGCTCCTCGACAAGAGATCGAGTTCATCTGCCCGGACGGGCACACGTTCACGGTCACCATGGCCGACGAAGCCGAGATTCCCGACGAGTGGGAGGACCCGAAGACGGGTCAGCTCGGTCGTCGAGTCGACGGTGGCGAGCCGGTCAAGAAGGACGTCAAGCCCGTACGCACGCACTGGGACATGCTCCTGGAGCGTCGTTCGGAGTCTGAGCTTGAGGAGATCCTCACCGAGCGTCTCGAACTCCTGCGTGCCGGTGAGATCGGTCCGCCGCACCTGCACCGCCGCAGGAAGAAGAGCGCCTGAGTCACGCACCCAGGCGCGTATGTACCTCGACCCCGGTCAACTACCGGGGTCGAGTTGCGTCGGAGGTGCCCGGTCATCGCCTAGAGTCGAGCGGTGGAGCGTAGCGACGCGGCCGAGAGCCGAGAACAGACCGACGGGCGTAGCGCGTTCGAGGTCTTCGTCGAGGCGACGTACCAGGGCGTCAGCCGGGCGCCGTTCTTCCTCATCTGCGTGCTCATCGTTGTCGCCTGGCTGGTGAGCGCGCCGCTCTGGCCGGATCTCAAGGCGTGGCAGGTCGCCATCCACACGGTGGCAAGCGTGCTCTCGCTGCTCCTGCTCGTGCTGCTGGAGAACGCCAGCCGCCGGTCCGGCGAGGCCGCCCAGGAGAAGATGAACGTCATCGCCGAGGCGCTGGCCGCCTTGATGGACTCCCAGGCCCGACACGATCCAGAGCTCGACGAGTCGGTGCGCAAGCTGCGCAAGTCGGTCGGCCTGGAGGAACGGCACTAGTCGTGCTCAGGCCAGCGATCTGCGGCTGACCCGACGACGATGACCGGGCATCAACCTGGCCAGCCCCCAGATGGTGACGCGCCACAGGGCTTCGCCGATGATGGCGCGGCTCATCTTGGAACGTCCGCGCTCGCGCTCGACGAAGGTCACCGGCACCTCGACGATGCTCATGCCAGTCGCGTGCACACACCGCGTCATGTCGATCTGGAAGCAGTAGCCCTGTGAATGGATGCCGGCCAGGTCGAGCCGTTCGAGCGTGCCGCGGCGCAGGACCCGGAACCCGGCCGTGCTGTCGCGCACGGGCAGCCCGAGCATGATGCGCGCGTAGGCGGTGCCCGCACGAGAGATGAAACGCCGGCGTCGTGGCCAGTTGACGACCTTGCCACCCTCGATCCAGCGCGAGCCGATGACGAGATCAGCGCCGTGCTCGGCGGCGTCCAGCAGCCGTCCCAGCTCCTCTGGCTGATGCGAGCCGTCGGCGTCCATCTCGACGAAGTAGTCGTAGTCGCGCTGGAGGCCCCAGCCGAATCCAGCCCGGTAGGCAGCACCCAGGCCGTGCTTGCCCCCGCGGTGCAGGACGTGGACGCGGTCGTCGGCGGCGGCCAGTGCGTCGGCGATGCGACCGGTGCCGTCCGGGGATCCGTCGTCGACAATGAGGACATCGACATCGGGCCGGCTCGCATGGAGACGCGCGACCACGCGGTCGAGGTTCTCGGCTTCGTCGTACGTGGGCACGACCACGAGCGCGCGCATCAGACGGCCTGCTTCGAACGCCGGCTGCCGAGGAACCATCCGACGATACCGAGCGCAGCCAGCAGGAGCTCGAGCCAGCCACCGATGCGCAGGGCCGGGGTGGAGCCAGTGGCCAATGGCACGTCGGCTGAGAGCGTGGCCGGTTCGTGCAACGGTGCGCGGGCCACCGGATCCCCCGATGCGTCGGCGATGCCACTGATGCCGTTGGTGGACGGCACGAGTACCCACCGGCCCGTCTCGATGGCCCGAAGCCGCGAGATGTTCCACTGCTGGGTGGGTTGGGACGTGCCGGTGAAGCTCGCGTTGCTCGTCTCCACCACCAGCATCTGTGCGCCGCTCTGCACGGTCTCGCGAACGATGCCGTCGTAGGCGATGTCCCAGCAGATGGTGTCGCCGACCGTGAAGTCACTGATGCGAAGCGCGCCCGGCTCCTTGCCGGGCAGCATGTCGCGCGGGATGTCGCGGTCGAACCGCGGCACCAAGCCACCCAGGGCGCCACGGAACGGCACGTACTCGCCGTACGGCACCACCTTGCGCTTGACGTACCGCTCCCCCGGGCCGTTGGCGTCCCAGACGACTCCTGCGTTGTACGCGGTGTCGATCGTCGGGCCGTCGAAGATCCCGCCGACGAGGATCGGGGCCTCCAGCATCGTGGACAGCGACTCGATGCGTCCGCGGACCCGGTCGTCATGGAACGGGTCGATGTCCGTGGCGTTCTCGGGCCACAGGACGGCGTCGGGCTGCGGGGTCTCGCCGGACCGGATCCGGTCGATGAGGCGCTCCGTCTCGGCCACGTGCAGGTCGAAGATCTCGCCGCGCTGCCAGGTGAGGAAGACGCCCGGCACGTCTCCTTGCACCAGAGCCACCTGACGCGAGCCGGATGGTTCAGCCACGCCGGTCGGCAGCAGTCCCCCGAGACCGGCAAGGGCCGCGACGACCACCGCCGCCACACCTCGCGTACGCCACGTGCTCGCGGTCACGAGCACCACCACCATCGCCGCAACGACGAAAAGCACGGCCGTCGTGCCGGGCATGCCGAGCAGCCGGGCATACGGGGCGAACGGCGTGTCGATGGCGGTGTGGGCCAGGCGTCCCCACGGGAAGCCGCTGAACGGGAGGCTGCCGCGCGCGGTTTCGCCCAGCACCCAGACGGCGGCACCCCAGAGCGGCCAGAACCGCAGCCGGCAGGCCGCCCGCAGGGCGAGCATGACCACGGCGAAGAACGCCGTCTCGGCGAGCACCAGTGCCACATAGGCGCCGTTGCTGACGGCGTTCATCCACCAGATCAGCGGTCCCATGAACGACAGTCCGAACACGGCGCCGGTGCCCAGCACCACCCGCTTTCGGGCGTGCGCCAGTCGGTGGGCCAGGATCACCAGACCGGCGACGCCGACGACCATCGCGTACGGGATGGCCACGGGGTCGAATCCCAGGGAGCACGCGACGCCGCACAGCAGCGCGAGCGGCCATGCGGCGCGGACGGGCACGGGTCAGCCCTGCAGGACGACGAGCTCGCGCGGCGTGTTGTTCAGGACCTCGAGGCCGTCCTCCGTGCACACCGCGATGTCCTCGATGCGCGCACCATAGCGGCCGTCAACGTAGAAGCCGGGCTCGATGGAGAACGCCATGCCCGGCTCGAGCACCTGGGTGTTCCCCGCCACGATGTAGGGCTCCTCGTGGGTCTCCTGGCCGATGCCGTGGCCGGTGCGATGGATGAACAGGTCGCCGTAGCCGGCGTCGACGAGGATTTGGCGACCCACCGCGTCGACGGACTCGGCCGTGACGCCGGGTCGCGCGTGGTCGCGCTGGGCCTGCTGGGCGGCAGCCAGGGCCGCGTAGCCGGCTTCGTAGCCGTCGGGTGCGGGGCCGCCGGCGAGGTAGTTGCGGGTCGAGTCGGAGCAGTAGCCGGCGGGCGTCGTGCCGCCGATGTCGACGACGACCGGGTCGCCGGGCCCGATCACCCGGTCGGAGAGCTCGTGGTGCGGCGAGGCGCCATTCGGGCCGGACCCGACGATGACGAAGTCGACCGTCTCGTGGCCCTCGTCGATGATCGCCCGGGCGATGTCGGTGCCGACCTGTCGTTCGGTGCGGCCGGGTCGCAGCCACTCCCCCAAGCGTGCATGCACACGGTCGATGGCTGCACCGGCTGCACGCAGCGCGTCGACCTCGTCCGGTTCCTTGCGCAGGCGCAGCTCCTGGACGATCGGTCCGGCCAGCACTGTCCGGGCTGCTGGGAGCGCGTCCTGGAGCGAGAAGACCCGCTCAGCCCACATGTGGTCGTCGACGCCGATCGTGCTCGCCGTTCCGACGAGATCGGCCACGAGTGCGAAGGGATCCTCGGTCTCCTGCCACGATGCGATGCCGACGTCGACGCCGGACGCGACGGCCGCCGCTCGTTCCAGGGCGGGTACGACAAGCGTCGGATCGCCCTCGGCCGGTAGGACCAGACAGGTGAGCCGTTCGAGCGGCAGGGCGTGGTAGCCGGTGAGGTAGCGCAGGTTTGCGCCCGGGGTGATGAGCAGGGCGTCGATCCCTCGCTCGGCGGCCAGCTGCTGGGCCCGATTCCATCGCGACATCACGCATGGAGCCTACCTGCGACCCCCGCGTCGACAGTGCCCCCGGGCATCGCTTACTGTGACCTCCACCACAAGGATCGGGGGGTCCACCATGCGTAGAGCTCTGGCCGCAACCGCGGCTCTAGTCCTGTCCGCAGCACTCATCGCCACTGCACCCGCAACCGCGAAAAGCAGCGATGGTCCAGGCAACGTCAACACCAGCAAGCTGAGGGACGCCGTCACTGTCAACGGCATCATGAAGCACCTTCGGGCACTGCAGAACATCGCCAACGAGAACGAGGGCATCCGTGCCGCGGGTCTGCCCGGTCACGAGAAGTCGGCCGACTACGTCGCCGGCGTGCTCAAGAAGGCCGGCTACGACGTCCACCGCCAGACGTTCACGTTCCCGTTCTTCCGCGAGCTGTCACCAGCCTCACTGACGCAGCTCACGCCACAGGAGAAGACGCTCGAGACGGGGACCTTCACCTATGCCGGCACCGGCGATGTCACCGGCTCGGTCGTCCCGACCAACGACCTCGTCATCCCGGCGACGCCCGACCCGAGCAGCAGCTCCGGCTGTGAGGCCAGCGACTTCTCGCCCGCACCGGCCGAACCGTCGATTGCGCTGGTCCAGCGGGGAACATGCACCTTCGGGATCAAGACCGAGAACGCCGTTGCTGCCGGCTACGACGCCGTCATCATCTTCAACGAGGGCAACCCGGGCCGCACCGATCTCACGGTCGGCACGCTCGGCACTCCCTTTGACGTTCCCGTGGTGGGCTTGTCCTACGCGGACGCCGTCGCGCTCAACGAAGACATCCAGGCCGGCGGTGCCACGGCTCACGTCACCACCGAGACCGAGGTCGACCTGAACCGCCAGACCCAGAACGTCATCGCCGATCTCCCGGCCAAGTCCAAGGTCACCCACCCCGACCAGGTCGTGGTGGTCGGTGCACACCTCGACAGCGTCACCGCGGGGCCGGGCATCAACGACAACGGCTCCGGCTCTGCCGGAATCCTCGAGACCGCCAAGCAGATGTCGGCACTCAAGATGACCAAGAAGATGGAGCGCCCCGTGCGGTTCGCCTTCTGGGGTGCGGAGGAGCTGGGCACGCTGGGTTCTGAGCACTACGTGAGCACGTTGTCCGATGAGGAGCGCGGCGACATCTACGCCAACCTCAACTTCGACATGATCGCCTCGCCCAACTACGTCCGGTTCGTCTACGACGGCGACGGTTCTGCCGGTGGCGTCAGCGGTCCTCCTGGGTCCGACGCGATCGAGAAGGTCTTCACGGACTACTTCGACTCCAAGAGCCTCGCGTCGGCGCCGACCGACTTCGACGGACGATCCGACTACGGAGCGTTCATCGCGGCCGGCATCCCGGCGGGTGGCCTGTTCACCGGAGCCGAAGGCGTCAAGACCACCGAGGAGGCGGCCACTTTCGGCGGCACGGCCGGTGAAGCCTACGACCACTGCTACCACCAGGCCTGCGACGACATCACCAACATCAACACGAACGCGTTGAGCGAGATGGGCGATGCCTTGGTTCACGCGACCGCCGTGCTGACGATGTCCAAGACGGGACTGTTCCCGGATGGCAGCCTCGCCAAGCAGCGCCAGCAGGGAGTGAAGACGAAGAACAAGGGTCACGCGTTGACCCGCTGACGCAGGAGCACCCTAGGATCGGCGCCAGCACCCTTCGGTGCTGGCGCCGATCCGCGTCTCCGAGACCTCGAAGCAGGGAGAACCATGGCCGGCCGGCTGATGCTGCTCGACAGCGCGAGCCTCTACTTCCGTGCGTTCTACGGCGTGCCGGACTCTCTGAAGGCGCCGGACGGCACGGTCGTCAACGCGGTGCGGGGCCTGCTCGACTTCGTCGCCACCCTGACGACGAAGTACCACCCGGACGCCGTCGTGGCCTGCTGGGACGACGACTGGCGCCCGGCTTGGCGGGTCGAGCTGATGCCGACCTACAAGACCCACCGTGTGGCTGAGGTGGTCGTCGGCGAGCAGCCGGACATCGAAGAGACGCCGGATTTGCTCTCCCCGCAGGTTCCGATCATCGCCGAGGCTCTCGGCATCGTCGGTATCCCCGTCGTCGGTGCTTTGGGCGCGGAGGCCGACGACATCATCGGCACGTTCGCGCCGGCGTGGGACGGACCCGTCGACATCGTCACCGGCGACCGCGACCTGTTCCAGCTCGTCGATGACGAACGGGACGTCCGAGTTCTCTACACGGCCCGCGGAGTCGGTAACCATGACGTCGTCGACAACGCGTGGATACGGGCCAAGTACGCGATCGACGCCGCGCAGTACGTCGACTTCGCCGTCATGCGCGGAGACGCCTCCGATGGCCTGCCGGGCGTCGCGGGCATCGGGGAGAAGACCGCGGCCACGCTGCTCGCGGCGTACGACGACCTCGACGGCATCCAGGCGGCCGCCCACGACGCGTCCAGCGACATCAAGCCGCGCATCCGCCAGTCCCTGCTCGACTCGCAGGACTACATCACCGTCGCGCGCAAAGTGGTCACGGTGAGCGACGACGCCTGTCCCACCGACGTCGATCTACGGAGTCCCCTCACCGACGACCAGAAGGCTGCGCTCACCGCGTTCGGCAAGCAGTGGGGTCTCGGCGGCGTGCCCGATCGCGTCATCGAGGCGCTGGGCTGAGCACTCAGCTGGCCACCGACGTGTAGGACACGACGCCACGCCGGAGCTCGGCGAGTGCGGCTCGCACGGTGTCGCGCAGCTCGCCTGCGCCGGCCGCGTCACCGACCTGGGCCAGCACGTCGATCAGCTGCTTCATGGCGCGGACGAAGTCGCCGGCCGCCATCTCCGTCTCGCGCAGCACGTCGTCCAGTGACGCACCCTGCACCCACGACCAGACGGCGTGGGCGAACCCGAAGTCTGGCTCACGCAGGTAGTTGAGCCGGTGCTCGCGCTCCAGCCGCTTGAGGTCGATGCAGAGCGAGCTCATCGTCTCGGTGACCTCCAGTACCCGCCGGCTCGGCAGCGATGGAGCTGGGGTGTCGTCGCCGGTCCGTGACTCGAACGTCAGGCCACTGACGACGGCTGCGAGGTCGGCAGCATCGAGCCCATCCCACACTCGCTCGCGCACGCACTCGCTGATGAGCAGGTCCAGTTCGCTGTAGACGCGTTGCAGCCGGAGTCCGTCGGGCGTCACTTCGTCGCCGTCGAGGTAGCCGAGCACGTGCAGCACGTCGCAGACCCGGTCGAACTGCCGCGCCACCGTGTTGGTGCGTTGCTCAATGCGCCGGCGCTGGTTCGTCGTGTCGCGCTCGAGCTTGAGGTAGCGCTCCGCCCAACGAGCGTGGGACTCGCGGTCGGGACAGGCGTGGCAGGGATGCTCGCGCAGCTTGGCGCGGATCTCCGCCACGCGCGGGTCCTGGACGTCCCCGTGCTCGCGATACGGCTTCTTGTTGAACCACTGGACGCCCTGCGCGCGGTCCCGCAGCGACGAGGCCAGGTCGCGGCGGGCCTGCGGGTTGCGGGAGTTGAACGACTTCGGGATGCGCATGCGGGTGATGGCCTCGACCGGGGTCGGGAAGTCGACGATAGCCAGGCGGCGCGCGTGCCGGTTTGCGGTGAGCACCATCGGACGCGGGTCGTCCGCGCCGGAACGATGGCCCGGGTCGAGGACCACGGCGAGGCCGGCCCAGCGTCCGGCCGGGACGTTGATGACGTCACCGATCTTCAGCGACGTCAGGGACTGCACGACCTGGTCGCGCTCGGCCGCCCGCCGGGCCTTCGACCCGGACGACTCCAGGTCGCTCAGCTCGCGGCGTAGAGCGGCGTACTCCATGAAGTCGCCCAGCTCGCAGGTGGCCGACTTGTGGTAGCCCTCCAGTGCCTCGTCCGCCTTGTGAATCTGCCTGGCCAGCCCGACGACCGCGCGATCGGCCTGGAACTGCGCGAACGACTGCTCCAGCAGTTCGCGGGCCCGCTCCCGTCCGACTTGCCCGACGAGGTTGACCGCCATGTTGTACGACGGCTGGAACGAGGAGTTGAGCGGATAGGTCCGCGTGGACGCGAGGCCGCCCACCTGGCGCGGGTCCAGGCCCGGCTGCCACAGCACGACGCCATGACCTTCGATGTCGATGCCACGACGGCCGGCACGGCCGGTGAGCTGGGTGTACTCCCCCGGCGTGACGTCGACGTGCGCCTCACCGTTCCACTTGGTCAGGCGCTCGATCACGACGGTGCGGGCCGGCATGTTGATGCCGAGGGCCAGCGTCTCGGTCGCGAAGACGACCTTGACGAGCCCGGCACTGAACAACTCCTCGACGCACTCCTTGAACGTCGGCAGCATGCCGGCGTGGTGCGAAGCGATGCCGCGCGTGAGCGCGTCGCGGAACTCGTAGTAGCCGAGCACGTGCAAGTCGTCCTCGGGCAGGTGGGCGCAAGCGGCATCGACCGCGGCGGCGATCTCGGCCCGCTCCTCGGCCGACGTGAGCGCGATCCGTGCGTCCATCACCTGCTGCACGGCGGCATCGCAGCCGTTCCTGCTGAACACGAAGACGATGGCGGGCAACAGCCCCTCGGCGTCCAGCTTCTCGACCAGCTCGACTCGGCCGGGAGTGCGGTGCCGGCTCCGTGGTCGGTAGCCGCCCTTCGGGCGGCGGCCCTTCATCCGGGACATCTGGACGTCCTCACGGGCCATCCGCTCGAGCTGCCGGTTGACCTGGCCACCCTCCCCCGCACTCGTGCGCTCGCCGTCCTCGAACAGCGGGAACAGTCGCCGTCCGACGAGGATGTGCTGATGCAGCGGAACGGGACGGCGTTCCTCGACGATCGTGGTCGTGCCGCCACGCACTTCGGTGAGCCAAGCACCGAACTCCTCGGCGTTCGAGACCGTGGCCGACAACGAGACGACGGCCACCGACTCGGGCAGGCCGATGATGACTTCTTCCCAGACCGCGCCCCGGAAGCGGTCGGCGAGATAGTGCACCTCGTCCATCACCACGAAGCCGAGGCCGGTCAAGGTGCGCGACCCCGCGTACAGCATGTTGCGCAGCACTTCAGTGGTCATGACGACGACCGGCGCCTCACCGTTGATGGAGTTGTCGCCGGTCAGCAGGCCGACGCTCTCCTCGCCGTATCGCGTCACGAGGTCGGCGAACTTCTGGTTGGACAAGGCCTTGATCGGGGTCGTGTAGAAGCACTTGCGCCCGGTGGCGATGGCGAGATGGACGGCGAACTCCCCGACGATCGTCTTGCCCGATCCGGTGGGCGCGGCCACGAGCACCCCGTCACCGTCCTCGACCGCCTCACAGGCCTCGACCTGGAACGGGTCGAGCGCGAACGGGTAGAGCCCGCGGAACTCCGCGAGGTGAGGATGATCCCGGTCCGCACGGGCACGGGCATATCGCTCGGCCGGGCTGGACATACGTCGAGCCTACGCGTGGGGAACGAGGACGCGCAGTGCTCCCGGTCGCACCGTCGACGTCATCGGCAACGGGCCGAGCCGCTCGCCGTCCCCGTACGCGACGACGCCGGGTGACGAGAGCGTCACCTCGCGCACGAGATGACGTTCGAACTCCGGGATCTTCACGTGGGTGCCGCGGTAGAGCTTCGGGAAGACGCGCAGCAGCTTCGCCTTGCTGAGCGGGTTGATGATGACGACGTCGAGGAGTCCGTCATCCATGACCGCCCCCTCACAGATGCGCAGGCCGCCGCCGAACGACGGGCTGTTGCCGACGGAGACGAGCATGGCCTCGCGCTCGATCGTCTCGCCGTCGAGCGTGAGGGTGAACGGCAGCGGCTGGAACTCGCGCAGCTCGGCGACGATCGCGATGTTGTAGCGCATGTTGCCGCGCGGCCACGTCATGGCGTCGGCGCGCTCGTTGACCTTGGAGTCGAAGCCGGATGCGACCACGGTGATGACGTACTGGTCGGGGCCGGTCTGGGCGAGATCGATGGCGCGGGTGTGCCCGCCCAGCAGAACCTTGGTGGCGGCGGCCGGGTCCTTCACAGGGATGTCGAGACAGCGCGCCGTGTCGTTGCCGGTGCCGGCTGGGAGCAGGCCGAGGGTGAGGTCTCGTCCCACGACGGCCGGAAGCAGGTCGTGCAGGGCGCCATCGCCACCCACGACCACGACGGTGTCGGCGCCGGTGTCGAGGGCCTTCGTGAGCTGTTCGCGAGCGTGCTGGCCGTCGTCGCCCTGGATGCGGGCGATGTCGTGCCCCAGCGACTGCAGCAGCTGCTCGGCGTCGTCGGCGATGCGCTCGCCCTGCCGCTTGCCGGAGACGGGATTGACGACGAGCGCGATCTGCATACGGGCAGCGTACGGGGTCAGTCGAGCGACGAGATCTCGTCGTCGTCGATCTCGGCGGGCTTCTCGTTGGCGCGCTTCTTGTCGGTGAGCCGCGCGATGACTTCGGAGACGGCGTAGAGCAACGTCATCGGCAGCGCGAGGAACAGCATGGTGAGCGGGTCGGTGCTTGGTGTCGCGACGGCGGCGAACACGAAGATGCCGATGATCGTCCACGGCCGGGCCGAGGCCAGCTGACGCGCACTCACCACGCCCAGGCGGTTGAGCAGCACGACGACGAGCGGGATCTGGGCGGCGATGCCGAACACGAGGACGGTGCGGATCACGAAGCTGAGGTAGTCGCCGAGGCTCAGCAGTACCTGGATGGACTCAGGAGCGAAGCTGATCAGGACTTGGATGCCCTTCGGGAGGATCACATACCCGAGGACGACGCCACCGGCGAACAACGGTGCGCCGAGACCCGTGAGGATGTAGACCCACTTCTTCTCCTGACGGTGCAGGGCCGGCAGGACGAAGCCCCAGATCTGCCCGATCCAGATCGGCGAGGAGATCACCAGACCGATCACGAGGGAGAGCTTCAGCCGGAACGTGAACGCGCTGCCCACGCCGCCGTTGAGCACGAGCGTGGCCTCGAAGCCCTTGCGCTCGAGCAGCGGCTGGATGCCGTCGATGTACGGCTGCTTGATGAAGTCGAAGACGGCGGGATAGATGACCCAGCCGACGATGGTGCCGACGACGATGGCGGCCGCCGCGATGACGAGACGCTTGCGCAGCTCCCGAAGATGATCGACGAGCGGCATGGTGCCGCCCTCGGGAACGGACTTGCCGCGACGCAACGCCAAGTGTCAGCCCTGTTCGGGCTTCTTCTCAGCCTCGCTGGTCTCGAGAGCCTCGGGCTTCTTGTCGTCATCGTCGTCGTCCTGCAGACCTTTGACCTCGGACTTGAAGATGCGCAGGGCGCGACCTGATCCGCGGGCGAGCTCAGGGAGCTTGCGACCACCGAACAGCAGCACGACGATGCCGAGGATGATGAGAATCTCGGTGGCACCGATCTGGTGGAACATGGCTACTCCTTCGGGGAGGGATCAGGATCCATCGTACGCGCTCAGGGCCAGCCGGGCGTGATCGACGACGTCGCTGGCCAGCGACTCGGGCTCGACCACGCGCACCGACCCGGCATTGCGGAGCACCAGGCGGCGCAGCCACGACCAGTCACCGCCGAACATCTTGACCCGCAGCACGTCGCCGCGTTGCTCCACCTCTTGCACCTGGTAGTACTCGGTGAGCCAGTGCGCGCGGGGGTCGAGATCGAGCACGGCGTACGGCGTGTCACCGCCGACCTCGAAGAACGACGACGCGAGGTCGCGCGGCTCGGCCTCGTGGTCGGCGGCGTCGTCGCCGGTGAGCTCGGCCGCCTCGATGCGGTCGAGCCGGAAGAATCGCAGGTCCTCGGCGCGCAGGCACCAGCCCTCGAGGTAGAGGTGGCCGTTCTCGGTGAACAGCCGGCGCGGGTCGACCTCGCGGGTGGTGCGGTCGTCGCGGGACGCCGTGCCGTAGATGATTTCGACCCGCTTGCCCTCAGCCAGTGCGTGCACGAGCGTCGTGTGGATGACCGGGTCGGCCGGCTCGACGAGCACGTCGACCGGCAGGTCGACCTCGCCGACAGCGCTCTCCAGCTTGGCCAGGGCGCTATCGATGATCGGCAGCTGAGCCCCGCTGGCGGATGCGCGCAGGGTGCGCAGCGCCACGATGAGCGCCACGCCTTCGCTACTGGTGATGCGCAGGGGCCGGGGCATGAAGTCGGCGTCGCGGATGTAGATCATCCCGTCGTCCTCGAGGGCGCCGAGGTCGAAGTCGATGAGCTCGCCCGCGTATTCGCCGACACCGGTGTACATGAGCAGCCGGAGGTCGTCACGGATCTGCTTCGGTGCGACCCCGAATTCCTCGGCGACGTCGTTGACCGGGATGCCGTCGTGGCCCTGCAGGTACGGCACGAGGGCCAGCATGCGGACCACCTGCTGACGGGATCGGCTCATGACGCGCCGCTTAGGGCGGCCTGCAGACGCTCGACGACCCGGTCGCGCACTTCGTCCGGCGACACCACGACGACGTCGGAGCCGTAAGAGGCAACCTCGGAGGCGAGGTCCCACGCCGATCCGTACGGCACCTCGATCTCGTCGTGATCGTCGTCGACCGGGGTGGACGTGTTCGCGAGCCGGCGCAGCGACTGACCGCGCCCGGCACGGACGCGGAGCACGGCCAGGCTGTCAGGCTTGGCCGGGAACAGGGCCGCGGCGACCTTGGTCATGTCAGTGCCTTCGGGCACCTCATACGATCCCGGTTCCCCCGTCGTTTCCACGTCGCCCTGCACGCGGGACAGCCGGAAGATCCGCGGGGCCTCGCGGTCGAGGTCGTAACCGCCGAGGTACCAGCGGTCGTGCCAGGAGATGATGCCCCACGGCTGCACGTGGCGCTTCGCGGCCTGTTGGCCTGGTCGCTGGTAGGTGAACGCGACCGGGATGCGACGCGTCGCGGCCTCCCACATGACGTCGAACGACGGCTCGTCGGCGGACAGCTTGGGCTCGGCCATGCGCAGCACATCGGGGTCGACCTCGATGCCCGCGGCCTTGAGCTTGACGAGCGCGGTGGTGGACTCCCCCGCCAGCCCGGCGTGCTCCCACACCTGCGCGGCCAGGCCGAGCACGGCGGCCTCCTCGCGAGTCAGGGCGAGATCGGGGAGCTCGGCTTCGTCGCGACGGATCCGGTAGCCGACCTCGTCCTCGAAGTAGGAGTCCTTGCTGCCCATCTCGACCTTGATGCCGAGCTCACGGAGCTCCTCCTTGTCGCGCTCGAACATCCGCTCAAACGCCTGCTGGGACGACGAGTCACGGTAGTCGGCGATGGACTGCCGGATCTGCTCCTTGGTGAGGTACTGACGACTGACCAGGAGCGCGAAGATGAGGTTCATCAACCTCTCGGTCTTGCGCTCGGCCATGGCAGGAGGATGTCAGGATGCGTCGAGCAAGTCGATGGCAAACACCAGCGAGTCGCCGGCCTTGATGCCGCTGCCCGGCTGCGGAGCGTCGCCGTAGGCGGTGTCGGCGGGGCAGACGAGCACGATGCGGCTGCCAACCTTCTGCCCGGGGATGAGTTCCTTCCAGCACTTGATGACCTGATCGAGCGAGAACGAAGCCGGCGAACCCTTGGTCCACGAGCTGTCGAAGACCTTGCCGTCGGGATAGACCTGACCGACGTAGTGGGCAGTGATGCTCTGGCCCTTCGCGACCACGGCGCCGTCGCCCTGGATCAGGACGTGTGCACTGGCCTTCGAGACCTTGCCGGGCGTCTTCTGGGTGGGCTTGAAGCCGGACGGGTGACCGTCCTTCTCGACGATGGCCGGGATGTCCTTGGGCGCCTTCTGGGTCTTGCCACTGGCCTCCTGCGGCACCTTGGAGACGATGTCGAACAGGAAGATCATCGTGTCGTCAGCCTTGATGCCCAGCTCGGTGCGGGCCTGCCCGAAGCCGTCCTTCGGCGGGATGGAGACCAGCACGCGGCTGCCGACGTTCTGCCCCTTGAGCCCCTTGAGGAAGCCGGGCAGCGCCGACGTCTCGTCGAGCGTGAACGTGAGCGGGCTCTTGCTGGTGAAGGAGTTGTCGAACTGCTTGCCGGTGCGGCCATTGACCGCGACGTAGTTGACCTTGATGCTGTCGCCCGACGCGATCTCCTCGCCGGTGCCCTTCTTGATGACCCGCGCCTTCGTGGACGCGGTCGAGAAGCCCTTGGCGACCGTGAGCTTGGGGCTGTCGCCGCTGCCGACCTTGATGGCGTCGAGGCCGGATGAGGACGGGGACGGGTCGGAACCGCAGCCGGTGAGCAGCAGACAGGCCGCCACGGACACAGCGAGGATTCGACGCACGATGAGGTCTTTCGTCAGATTTGACAGGCCGTCGCCCAGCGTAGCCCGGCCTCGCAAAGCGCCGACGAGGGCTCACATGCCGTCGATGAGGCGCTGCACCCGTTCGTCGTGGGAGCGGAACGGGTCCTTGCACAGGACGGTGCGCTGCGCCTGGTCGTTGAGCTTGAGGTGCACCCAGTCGACGGTGAAGTCGCGGCGGCGTTCCTGGGCCCGCTTGATGAAGTCACCGCGCAGCCTGGCCCGCGTGGTCTGCGGCGGGACCGACTTGGCGGTGAAGACGTCGAGGTCGCGCGTGACGCGGGCGACCGCTCCCCTGTTCTCGAGCAGGTAGAACACGCCGCGATCACGCCGGATGTCGTGGTAGGCGAGGTCGAGCTGGGCGATCCGCGGGTCGGCCCAGCTGAGACCGTGCGCGGTGCGGTAACGGTCGAGCAAGCGGAACTTGATGACCCAGTCGATCTCGCGCTCGACCAGCGACAAGTCCTCGGACTCCACCGCCTTGAGGGTGCGTTCCCACAGGTCCATCGCCCGGTCGATCGTGGGCGTGTGCAGGCCGTGCTTGTCGATGAACTCCGCGGCCTTGCCGAAGTACTCGGCCTGGATCTCCAGCGCGGACAGCTCGCGTCCGTTGGCGAGCTGTACCTTGCGGCGTCCGGTCATGTCGTGCGCGATCTCGCGGATCGCCCGGATCGGGTTGTCGAGCGTCAGGTCGCGCATCGACACGCCGCCCTCGATCATCCGGAGCACCAGGTCCGTGGTGGCAACCTTGAGCAGCGTGGTGGTTTCGCTCATGTTGGAGTCGCCGACGATGACGTGCAGGCGACGGAACCGCTCGGCGTCGGCGTGCGGCTCGTCGCGGGTGTTGATGATTGGCCGCGAGCGGGTGGTGGCGCTCGAGACGCCCTCCCAGATGTGCTCGGCACGCTGGCTGACCGAGTAGATCGTGCCGCGCGGCGTCTGCTGCACCTTGCCGGCTCCGCAGATGATCTGCCGCGACACCAGGAACGGGATGAGGATGTCGGCCAGGCGGCTGAACTCGCCGCCTCGTCCCACCAGGTAGTTCTCGTGGCAGCCGTAGGAGTTGCCGGCGGAGTCGGTGTTGTTCTTGAACAGGTAGATGTCGCCGTCGACGCCGTCGTCGGCCAGGCGTTGCTGGGCGTCGATCATCAGGCCCTCGAGGATCCGCTCCCCCGCCCGGTCGTGCGTGACGAGGTCGACCAGGTCGTCGCACTCGGGTGTCGCGTACTCGGGGTGGCTGCCGACGTCGAGGTAGAGGCGAGCGCCATTGCGCAGGAAGACGTTGCTGCTGCGCCCCCACGACACGACCCGGCGGAACAGGTAGCGCGCGACCTCGTCGGGCGACAGGCGGCGCTGGCCCTTGAACGAGCAGGTGACGCCGTACTCGTTCTCGATGCCGAAGATCCGCCGGTCCATGCGCTCAGCGTAGTCGCGCGCAGGTCGGCACGTCGGCAATCGCCGCGCCGGTCAGCCGAGCGCTTGGCTGACCGTCTCGTCGGTGAGGCGCTTGAACTTGCGCGGCTGCGGACGGGTGCGGTCGAGCGTGGCGACCTCCAGGTCGGCCGCCGGGACGGTGCGTGACGGGGTGGCGTCCTGGCCCAGCGACTCCACTGCCAGGCGGATCGCGGCCGTCAGGTCGAGGCCTTCGGAGTAGTGCTCACCGAGGTGGGTCTCGACCTGCTCGCTCTGCCCGCCCATCACGGCGTAGCCCTGGACGTCGGCGACCGAGCCGTCGTAGGTGAGGCGGTAGATCTGGTCGTCGGAGGCTTGGTCGCCGACCTCGGCCACGAACAGCTCCACTTCATACGGCTTCTCGCCACCGGCAGAGAAGATGGTGCCGAGCGTCTGCGCGTACGCGTTGGCCAGGGAGCGGCCGGTGACGTCGCGACGGTCGTAGGAATAACCGCGCAGGTCGGCCAGCCTGACGCCGGCGATGCGCAGGTTCTCGAACTCGTTGTAGCGGCCCACAGCGGCGAAACCGATGCGGTCGTAGATCTCGCTGATCTTGTGCAGGGCCTGCGACGGGTTCTCCGCGACGAACAAGACCCCGTCGGAGTACTGCACCACGGCCACGCTGCGGCCGCGCGAGATGCCCTTGCGGGCGAAGTCGGCCCGGTCCTTCATCAGCTGCTCGGGTGAGACGTAGAACGGCATGCTCATCGGTACTGTCCCGTCAGTTGAGGGGGGCCGCAGGGCCGTCGGGGCGGACGAGGCGGCCGCCGATGACCTCGTCGGCGAGCGCGCCGACCTCGTCGTCAGTGGCACGTCGGTAGCCGTCGGCGGTGACGACCGCAACGACCGGGAAGATGCGCCGGGTGAGGTCGGGCCCGCCGGTGGCGGAGTCGTCGTCGGCCGCATCGTAGAGCGCCTGCAGGGTGGCGGTGATGGTCTCGGTCTCGCTGAGGTCGTCGCGATACAGCTTCTTCAGCGCTCCGCGGGCGAACATCGAGCCGGAGCCGACCGCGTGGAACGCATGCTCCTCATAGCGGCCGCCCGTCACGTCGTAGGAGAAGATACGGCCGATGCGAGTGGCGACGTCGAAGCCCGCGAACAGCGGCACGACCGCGAGTCCCTGCATCGCGAGGCCGAGGTTGCCGCGGATCAGCGCGGCGAGGCGGTTGGCCTTGCCGTCGGCCGAGAGCTCAGTGCCCTCGAGCTTTTCGTAGTGCTCGAGCTCGACCTGGAACAGGCGCACGACCTCGACTGCGAGTCCGGCGCTGCCGGCGATGCCGATGCAGGAGTACTCGTCGGCGGGGAAGACCTTCTCGATGTCGCGCTGCGCAATGACGTTGCCCATCGTGGCGCGGCGGTCGCCGGCCATGACGACTCCACCCGGGAAGGTCGCGGCGACGATGGTGGTCCCGTGCGGAGCGACGTCCGAGAGGTCACCGACGCCACGTGCCGACGCGCCCGGCACGAGACCGGGCGCCTGTTTGGCGAGGAAGTCGGCGAAGGACGATGAACCCGCAGCCGTGAAGGGCTCCGGCAGCATCACTGCCCACCCTTTTGCACGAAGCTGCGCACGAACTCCTCGGCGTTCTCCTCGAGCACGTCGTCGATGTCGTCGAGGATCGAGTCGACGTCGTCGTCGAGCTTTTCCTTGCGCTCGGCGTCGATCTCCGTCTCCTCGACCTGGTCGTCGGACTCAGTCGACTTTTTCGTGCTCTTGTGCTGCTGTTCTGACATACCGCAACCCTAGCCCCAGGAGTGAACAGCCGTGCGCCTGTTCACTACCCGCTGAACAGCGTGTCAGCGACGCGTGATGGCCCTGAAGAGGTCCGATGCCGTCTCGCTGCGCGCGAACAGGTCGCCGACGTGCTCCTTGGTGCCACGCAGCGGCTCCAAGGTGGGAATGCGCTGCAACGAGTCGTGACCCGGGAGATCGAAGATCACCGAGTCCCATGACGCGGCCGCGATGTCGGCGGCGAACCTCGCCAGGCACATGCCGCGGAAGTAGGCACGGGTGTCGCTCGGCGGCGTGGAAACGGCGTCCTTGACCTCCTCGTCGCTGACCAACCGCTCCATGCGGCCGGAGCGCACGAGCTGGTGGAACAGCCCTTTCTCCAGCCGGACGTCGTGGTACTGGACGTCGACGAGGTGCAGCTTCGCGTGGTCCCAGTCGAGCCCGTCTCGCTCGCGGTACGACTCCAGCAGCCCCAGCTTGGCCACCCAGTCGAGCTCGCCCGCGCATTCCTGTGGGTCGCGCGCCAGCCGGTCAAGCACGCTTTCCCAGCGCGCCAGCACGTCGTCGGTCTGCTCGTCGGAACCCTCCTGCTGCACGAATGTCCTGGCGTGACCGAGGTACTCACGCTGCAGGTCGATCGCGGTGATCGTCCGGCCGTCGGCGAGCTCGACCGCCTGCTTCAGGGTCGGATCGTGCGACACCTGGTGCATGGCCGCAACGGGCGCCGCCAGCGTGAGTCCGGCTGGCAGGTGACCCGCCTCGATCATCGCGAGCACGATCGACGTGGTGCCGTGCTTGAGGTAGATCGCGACCTCGGAACAGTTCGCGTCGCCGACGATGACGTGCAGGCGTCGGTACTTCTTGGGGTCGGCGTGCGGCTCGTCGCGAGTGTTGATGATCGGGCGCTTGAGGGTGGTTTCCAGACCGACGCCGACCTCGATGTAGTCGGCTCGCTGGCCGATCTGGAACGCGTGGACGCTGCCGTCCTGCTTGCGTCCGACCCGGCCGGATCCGGTGATCACCTGTCGGGAGACGAAGAACGGCGTGAGGTGCTCGACGACGGCCTCGAACGGCACGTCTCGCCGCATCAGGTAGTTCTCGTGCGAGCCGTACGACGCGCCCTTGTTGTCGACGTTGTTCTTGTAGAGCAGCACCGGGGCGGCACCGGGCATCCGACCGGCCAGCTCGGCGCCCAGGCGCATGACCTCCTCGCCGGCCTTCTCCCACACCACGACGTCACGGGGGTTGGTGACCTCGGGGCTGGAGTACTCCGGGTGGGCGTGATCGACGTACAGGCGGGCCCCGTTGGTGAGGATGATGTTCGCCAGGCCGAGGTCCTCGTCGGTCAGCTGTGACGGGTCGGCGATCTCGCGGCTCAGGTCGAACCCGCGGGCGTCACGGAGCGGGTTCTCCTCCTCGAAGTCCCAGCGCGCGCGTCGGGTGAGTCCGTGCGCGGCGGCGTAGGAGTTGACCACATGGGTCGAGGCCACCATCGGGTTGGCGTGCGGCTGGCCCTTGACGGCGATGCCGTACTCGACCTCGCTGCCTTGGACCCGGCGGACACTCATGAGTCCAGCGTACGGTCGCGGGCCTCCCGACCGTTTACCAGTAGACGCCCTTGAGCACCCGGGCCAGCGCTCGCTGCTGCCCGGTCGTCTTCTCGCCGGCACCGTCGCCACGCGCCGCCGCGGAGTCGGGGAAGATCTTGTACGCCTGGTTGAGGATGCGGAAGGCCACGTGCGGAGCCACCGCGTGGGAGAGCTCACCGGCCGTACCCATCATGGTGTTGACCTCGTGCGGCTTGTCCCGGATCGCCCGGAGCACCAAGTCGGCAGCCTGGCCGGGGCTGATGGCCGGGAAGGCGTCGTAGAGCTTCGTCGGAGCGATCATCGGTGTCCTGACCAGCGGCATGTGGATCGACGTGAACGTGACGCCGACGCCGATCATCTCCGACGCCACGACGCGGCTCCAGGCGTCGAGCGCAGCCTTCGAGGCCACGTACGCGGCGAAGCGTGGCGGGTTGGTCTGGACACCAATCGAGGAGATGTTGACGATGTGGCCGGTCTTCCGCTTGGCCATCCCCGGTGTCAGGCCCATGACCAGCCGAATCGCGCCGAAGTAGTTGAGCTGCATCGTGCGCTCGAAGTCGTGGAACCGGTCGTACGAGAGACGCAGCGAGCGTCGGATCGAGCGGCCGGCGTTGTTCACCACGACGTCGATGCCCTCGAAGTCGCGGTTCAGCTTCTTCGCCAGCTTGTCGATCTCGTCGAGGTCGGAGAGGTCGCAGGTGTAGGCGTAGGCCGAACCGCCCTGCGCGATGATGTCGCCCTTCGTCATCTCGAGCTTCTCGGCTCCGCGCGCCACGAGGATCGCCGTGCCGCCGAGTGCCGCGACCCGCAGCGCCGTGGCCTGCCCGATGCCTGACGACGCACCTGTGATGACGACGTTCTTGCCACGGATCGCCTTCGCCGATGCCTTGTCTGAACGGATGTCGGGGTCGAGGTTCTGCTCCCAGTAGTCCCAGAGCGTGGCCGCGTACTTGCGCAGCTTCGGGATCTCGATGTCGGACCCGTCCAACGCTTCGAGCGTCGCCGTGGCGTCGTAGCGGGTCGGCAGAGAGATGTGGGCGAGCACCTCGGCGGGGATCCCGAGCCGTCCGAGGGTCTGGTTGGCGATGGCCTCCCCCGGACCACCGGCTGTTCCGCGTCCGAGCGCGGCCTGCAGCCAGCGCGTCGGCAGCAGGTCGGTGACCCGGTTGTCGAGCGAGATCTGGAATGACGGCGACTTCGCCGCCCGCGCGAAGGCGTTGATGATGTCGAGGTTCTTCTGCGGCCGCGGGTTCACCAGGTGGAAGGCGCGGTTGTCGAGCCCGGGCTCGTGGGCGAGGTGATCCATGGCCTTCGCCACGTAGTCGACCGGCACGATGTTGGTGTTGCCCATGCCGGCGCCGAACATCGGCAGCCAGGCCGGCATGTAGTCGCGCATCCGCTTGATGAGCGTGAAGAAGTAGTAGGGGCCGTCGATCTTGTCGATCTCGCCGGTCTCGGAGTCACCCACCACGATGGCCGGGCGATAGACGCGCCACGGCACGGTCGCCTCGTCGCGCACCATCTTCTCGGACTCGAACTTGGTGCGGTGGTAGTCGGACTGGAAGCCCTGACCCTCGTCGAACATCTCCTCGGTGTACCGGCCGCGGTAGTCGCCGGACGCAGCGATCGACGACACCTGGTGGAAGCACCCGACCTCGAGAGCGTCGGCGAGCTGGAGGGCGTTCTGGGTGCCGCCGGTGTTGAGCTTGTCGTTCTGCGCCTTCGAGGCGGTCATGTCGTACGACGCGGCCAAATGGAAGAAGTGCTTGACCTCGCCCTTGTTCTTCTTGACCCAGGCCGGGTCGACGCCGAGGCCGTCCTCGGTGAGCTCCCCCGGCACCGGGACGATGCGGGTGGAGTTGTTCCAGCGGTACCGGAAGCGGTCGAGCTTCTCCTCGGAACCGGGGCGCACGAGCACCCAGATCGTCCCGCGGCGATGGTCGACGAGCTCGGCGATCAGACGTCGACCGATGAATCCGGTCGCGCCCGTGACGAAATAGGCCATGGTCGCGATGCTAGGGCAGGTGCCCCGTTGCTCCTAGGGAATGGCTGGACAGCAGAACTGAAACGTGTTCTAGTTTTCGTATGGCAGACACGTTTGGAACCGGGATCCTCGCAGGCAAGGTGGCCTTCGTCGCGGGTGGAACTCGCGGCATGAATCTGGAGATCGCCCGACGCTACGCCCAGCAGGGCGCGAAGGTCGCCGTGCTCAGCCGCGATCAGGAGCGGGTCGACGCTGCCGTGGACGAGCTCAAGCAGATCGGCGGCGAGGTCCGCGGCTTCGCCGGGGACGTGCGCGACTACGACGCCATCGACGCCGCCGTCAAGAGCACGGCCGAAGAGCTCGGCGCGATCGACCTGGTGGTCGCCGGCCAGGCCGGCAACTTCTACGCACCCGCGGCCGGCATGTCCGCCAACGGGTTCAAGGCGGTCGTCGACATCGATCTGGTCGGCACGTTCAACGTCTTCCGTGCCAGCTACGACGTGCTCAACAAGCGCGGCGCGTCCCTGATCGCCATCACCGCACCCGAGGCGGTCAGGCCGCTCAACTTCCAGGCGCACGTGTGCGCCGCCAAGGCCGGCGTCAACATGCTGATCAAGGTTCTCGCGCTGGAGTGGGGGCCGGAGGGCATCCGCGTCAACGGCATCTCACCCGGTCCCATCGAGGGCTCGTGGGGCATGGAGAACGTGGCCTCCCCGACCCAGGAGATGAAGGACCGGATCACCGACGCGATGCCGCTGCGGCGATGGGGTACCAACGGCGACGTCGCCGACAGCGCGCTGTTCCTGTCGTCGGACGCCGCGTCGTACGTGACCGGAACGATCCTCGACACCGATGGTGGCGCCGTGATCTCGATCCCCGGCACGGAGAAGGCCGACCCGGACGACGTCCGCGTGAAGGGCCGCGGGTCCAAGGTCTAGGTCGTGTTTAAAGGGTCTTGCCGAGGTGGACGCTGTCGTCGTAGTCCACGTAGTACCCGAACGGCTCCACGTCGACGTACCCGGATGAGCGATAGAGCGCGATGGCCTCCGGCTGCGCGAGTCCGGTCTCGAGCACGAACCTCCTGATGCCCGCGTCGACGGCTGTGCGCTCGAGATGGGCCAGCAGGAGCCGGGAGATGCCGCGTCCTCGTGCCGACTCCTTCACATACATGCGCTTGATCTCACCCACGCCGTCGGTGCCGTACCGACGCCATCCGCCCATGCCGATCGGCACCCCATCCTCATGGACGACCACGAAGACCCCGTTCGGCTCGACGAACTCGGCCGCGTCGATGGGCGAAGAATCACCCTCCTCGACGTCATAGCGACGCACATACTCGCGCTGGACTTCAGCGGTCAGCCGAACCGCGTCGTCGCTGTCGTAGGCAACGCGGCGGAACTCGATCGTCAGAGGTACTGCCCCGTGTTGGCGACGGTGTCGATCGATCGACCGGGCTCGTTGCCGCCCTTGCCCGAGATGAGCGTGCGGATGAACACGATGCGCTCGCCCTTCTTGCCGGAGATGCGGGCCCAGTCGTCGGGGTTCGTGGTGTTCGGGAGGTCCTCGTTCTCCTTGAACTCGTCGAGGCAGGCCGCGAGCATGTGCTGCACGCGCAAGCCCTTGGCACCGTGCTCGAGGAAGTCCTTGATCGCCATCTTCTTGGCGCGATCGACGATGTTCTGGATCATCGCGCCAGAGTTGAAGTCCTTGAAGTACAGGATCTCCTTGTCGCCGTTGGCGTAGGTGACCTCGAGGAACTGGTTGTCCTCGGACTCGGTGTACATCAGCTCGACGGTGCGTTGGATCATGCCGGTGACACACGCCTGCTTGTCGCCACCGAACTCGGCGAGGTCGTCGGGGTGCAGGGGCAGGGTGACCGTGAGGTACTTCGTGAAGATGTCGCGGGCGGCCTCGGCGTCGGGGCGCTCGATCTTGATCTTCACGTCGAGGCGTCCGGGCCGCAGGATGGCTGGATCGATCATGTCCTCGCGGTTGGACGCGCCGATCACCAACACGTTCTCGAGGCCCTCGACGCCGTCGATCTCGCTGAGCAGCTGCGGGACGATGGTGTTCTCGACGTCGGAGGAGACGCCCGACCCACGGGTGCGGAACAGCGAGTCCATCTCGTCGAAGAACACGATGACCGGCGTGCCTTCGTTGGCCTTCTCGCGAGCACGCTGGAACACCAAGCGGATGTGCCGCTCGGTCTCGCCGACGTACTTGTTGAGCAGTTCGGGGCCCTTGATGTTGAGGAAGTAGCTGCGGCCCTCCTCGCCGGTGCGCTCCGAGACCTTCTTGGCGAGGGACGCGGCGACGGCCTTGGCGATCATCGTCTTGCCACAGCCTGGAGGACCGTAGAGCAGCACGCCCTTGGGCGGCTTGAGCTCGTGCTCGATGAAGACGTCGGGGTGCAGGTAGGGCAGCTCGACCGCGTCGCGAATGGACTCGATCTGGCCCTTGAGGCCGCCGATGCTGTCGTAGTCGATGTCGGGGACCTCCTCGAGGACGAGCTCCTCGACCTCGCTCTTGGGCACCCGTTCGTAGACGTAGTTGGCGCGACCGTCGAGCAGCAGCGAGTCGCCGGCGCGCAGCTTGAGGCCGACGAGCGAGTCGGCCAGCTTGACCACCCGCTCCTCGTCGGCGTTGCCGAGCACGAGGGCGCGCTCGCCGTCGGCGAGGATCTCCTTGAGCATGACGACCTCGCCGGTGGTCTCGAACTCCAGCGCGGCCACGACGTTCATGGCCTCGTTGAGGATGACCTCCTGGCCCTTGCGCAGCTCCTCCTTGTCGACCGCGGGGCTGACGTTGACACGGAGCTTGCGGCCGCCGGTGAAGACGTCGACGGAGTCGTCGTCGTTGCGCTGGAGGAACGTGCCGAAGCCGGTGGGCGGCTGCGCCAGCCGGTCGACCTCTTCTTTGAGCGTGACGATCTGCTCACGCGCTTCGCGGAGCGTGGAGGTGAGGCGGTCGTTCTGGGATGTGGTGGACGAGAGGCGGGCCTCGAGGTCGGACAGGCGTGAGTCGAGGGAGCCCTCGTTGCCCAGACGGCGTCGCAGGTGCTCGACTTCGGCCCTCAGGTACGCGAGCTCGTGCTCGGCACCACCGGCGCCGCGAGTGTGGTCCTGTTCGCTCATCTGCCACCTCCTGCTCGTACAACGACCCTACCTGCTCGGACGTCACACAGTAGGACGTCTCAGTGTGGCGTCGGTGACGATCTGATGACGCTCAGGACGCGGTTTCAGCGCCTCCGTCGACCCCTGGAGGCCTGGGGCCGGTGTAGTCGGGACCGTACGCACCTGGCGCCGGACGGCGCGTTTTCTCCAGGCTGCGCTCCCCCGGTGCCATCCGGCGGGCCATCGCCATGAACGCGGTGTGGCCCACCATGCGGTGGTCCGGTCGTACCGCCAGGCCCTCCAGATGCCACTCGCGCTGCAGCGTCTCCCAGGCCACCGGCTCGGTGAATCCGCCGTCGGCGCGCAGCGTCTCGACGAACAACGACAGCTGGGTGGCGGTGGCCACGTAGGCGCAGACGATGCCGCCGGGCACCAGTCGCTCGCCGGCCAGCGGGATGCACGTCCAGGGATCGACCATGTCGAGGATGAGCCGATCGATCTCCGGCTCGGAGATGGCCTCGCGCACGTCGCCGATCGTCAGCGTCCAAGCCGGATGGTCGGGGCCGACGACCTGCTCGACGTTGCGGCGCGCGATCTCGGCGAAGTCATCGCGGATCTCGTACGAGCCGAGGTGACCCTCGGCGCCGACCGCGCGCAACAGGTAGACGGTGAGGCTGCCAGAGCCGGCGCCCGCCTCGACCACGCGCGCGCCGGGAAAGATGTCGGCCATCGTGACGATGTGGGCGGCGTCCTTGGGATAGATGATGGCGGCGCCCCTGGGCATCGACACGACGTACTCCGACAGCAGCGGCCGGAACACCTGGTACTGGGCACCGAGCGAGGACTCCAGGATGACGCCCTCGGGCCGTCCGATGATGTCGTCGTGGCGGATCTGGCCCTTCTTGGTCGAGAACTCCAGGCCCGCGACGAGCTGGATGTTGTGCTTGCGCCCCTTGGCGTCGCTGAGCCGAACCCACTCGCCCTCGGTCAGCAACCTGTCGTCGCTCATGGGCTGCTCCGCCATGCCTCGTTGACCCGGGCGGTGTGCAAGATCCCGACGACGGAACCGTCGCGCTCGATCACCGCGTACGTCTCGGCCGGCCGTGCCGTCATCGCCCGGACGAGTACCGAGCCGTCGAGGTCGATCGGCAGTCTCGGTGCACCCTCGGGGGGCACACCGGGCTCGACCAGGTCGCGCACGCTGAGCCGCTTGACCCGGGCGTGATGTGTCGCGCGCCTCAGCGCCTGCCCTGCTCCGTCCCAGAGGAACCAAGCCACGACGAGGGAGATGATCACGTGGAAGGTCCAGCGTTCGTCGGAGAAGTCGGCACGCCGGAGTGTGACAACCACCAGCGCGACCGCGGCGACGCGTCCGATCCAGGCCGCGACGCGCGTGCCCGTGGACTCGTGCCCGGTGAGCTGCCACACGATTGCCTTGAAGACTCGACCGCCGTCGAGCGGCAGACCCGGCAGCATGTTGAAGACGGCGATCAGGATGTTGACCCAGCCGATCGACCAGACGACGTCGTGCAGCACGCCGGGGCCCATGGCGTTGGCCGCCTGATGCCCGGCGAGCCCGATCACGAGCGACACCAGCGGTCCGACGATCGCGGTGGCGAGCTCCTGCCAGGGCGTGCGGCTCTCTCCCTCGATGGCCGTCTCGCCGCCGAGGAGGTGCAGCGTCACGGAGGGCACGTGCATGCCGAAACCGCGCGCCGCCAGCACGTGGGCGACCTCGTGCAGCAGCACCGACACGTAGAGCGCCACGACGAAAACAGCCGCGACCGCATACGGATTGGTGTGCGTCTGATCGTCGAACTGCGGCGCGAACAACACCACGAGGATGACGCCCATCAGGAGCAGGGACGGCTTCGCGAGCAGGTCGACGCCGACCACCCGGCCGATCCGCCACGTGCCGGGGGGACGCGACGGGGCGTCAGGCGTACTCACGCGACCAACCTATCGGGGCAGGATCGGGCGATCATGTCGCTCAGAAGAGGTCGTGCAGGTCGTCGGGTCGTAGCCGCTCGAGGCTGGCTCGAAGAGCACGACGAGGCGCGTCTGGCACGTTGACGAAGTGGGGCACAACCAGCACGTGGCAGCCGGCGGCGTTCGCGGACGTGGCGCCGGTGCCCGAGTCCTCCACCGCGAGGCAGTCGGCCGCGTCGACGCCGAGCAGCTCGGCTGCCCTCAGATAGGGCTCGGGGTGCGGCTTGCCGTGGGTCACCTGGTCGCCGGTCACGACGGCGGCGAAAGGCAGCGCCGCCGCCACCGGCTTCGCGATCGCCGCATAGGACATGGTCACCAGCGCCTGCGGAACTCCGGCGGCGTCCAGGGCGGTGACGAGCTCGACCGCACCGGGACGCCACGGGATCTCTCGGCTGAGGTCGTCGGCCAGCCGGGCCACGAGGAAGTCGACGATCTCCTCGGCCGCGAGGTCGGACGCCAGGCGCTTCTTGATGTAGTGGCCCGACTCGATGAGCGAGTTGCCGACGAGCGCGAGGCCGTCCTCCTGGGTCCACGACGCTCCGTGCGACTCGGCCAGCTCGTGCTCCCCCGCCATCCAGAGCGGCTCACTGTCGATGAGCGTTCCGTCGAGGTCCCAGAGCACGGCAGCGAAGTCACCCACGAGCCCAGCGTATGGCGCGCGAATGTCAGGCGACGTGTATCGGCAGATGAGACACTGGTCCGGACGGTGGAATGCCTGCGCGGGCGCGGGGGTTGTGCACCGTATCGTCGAACGCCCGCCACCCCCTAGGACGACTGTGACCACGACGACCACCGAGGCCACCTCGGTTGAGCACCGCCCCGACGCGACCGAAGCGTTGTCGGCGATGCTGCGCGAGCGCATTCTCGTGCTCGACGGCGCCATGGGCACGGCCATCCAGCGCGATCGCCCGGACGAGGCCGGTTATCGCGGCGAGCGGTTCGCCGACTGGGCATGTGACGTCCAGGGCAACAACGACCTCCTCACCCTCACCCAGCCCGAGATCATCGCGTCCATCCATCGTGAGTACCTCGCAGCCGGCGCCGACATCATCGAGACCAACACCTTCAACGCCAACGACATCTCCCTGCGCGACTACGAGATGGTCGAGCTCGCCTATGAGCTGAACTACGAGTCCGCGCGCCTGGCCCGGCGCGAGTGCGACGCCATGACGGCCGAGACCCCCGACCGGCCGCGCTACGTCGCTGGAGCGCTCGGCCCGACGACCCGCACGGCGTCCATCTCGCCGGACGTCAACGATCCCGGTGCGCGCAACGTCTCGTACCAGGAGCTCGTCGACGCCTACAAGACCGCCACCCGCGGGCTCCTCGACGGCGGCGCCGATCTGCTCTTCATCGAGACGATCTTCGACACCCTCAACGCCCGCGCGGCCATCTTCGCGGTCGAGACGGTCTTCGAGGAGTACGAGCGACGTTGGCCGGTCATCATCTCCGGCACCATCACCGACGCCTCGGGGCGCACCCTCTCCGGGCAGACCGCGGAGGCGTTCTGGCACTCCGTCCGGCACGCCAAGCCGTTGCTGGTGGGCCTCAACTGCGCGCTCGGGGCCAAGGAGATGCGCCCCTACATCGCCGAGATCGCGCGCCTCGCTGACTGCTTCGTGTCGTGCTACCCGAACGCCGGCCTGCCGAACGCGTTCGGCGAGTACGACGAGGAGCCCGACGAGACCGCCGCCATCCTCCGCGACTTCGCCGACAGCGGCTTCGTCAACCTCGTCGGGGGATGCTGCGGCACCACGCCCGACCACATCGCCCACATCGCCAAGACGGTCGAGGGCCTGGCGCCTCGCGTGCCGTCCGAGTCGACGCCGGCGTTGCGCCTGTCGGGCCTCGAGCCGCTGTCCCTCACCGAGGACTCGCTGTTCCTCAACGTCGGCGAGCGCACCAACATCACCGGCTCGGCCAAGTTCCGCAACCTCATCCGTGACGGCGACTACGACACCGCACTCTCCGTCGCCCGCCAGCAGGTCGAGAACGGCGCGCAGGTGATCGACGTCAACATGGACGAGGGCATGATCGACGGCATCGCCGCGATGAACCGGTTCCTCAAGCTGGTCGCGTCCGAGCCCGACATCTGTCGCGTGCCGGTGATGGTCGACTCCTCAAAGTGGGACGTCATCGAGACCGGCCTCCACTGCCTGCAGGGCAAGCCGATCGTCAACTCGATCTCCATGAAGGAGGGCGAGGACAAGTTCCGCGAACAGGCGCAGCTGTGCCGCAAGTACGGCGCGGCGGCAGTCGTCATGGCGTTCGACGAGGACGGCCAGGCCGACAACCTGGAGCGCCGCAAGCAGATCTGCGAGCGCGCCTATCGGATCCTGGTCGACGAGGTCGGGTTCCCGGCCGAGGACATCATCTTCGACCCGAACGTCTTCGCGATCGCCACGGGCATCGAGGAGCACCAGAACTACGGCGTCGACTTCATCGAGGCCACGCGCTGGATCAAGGAGAACCTGCCGGGCGTCCACGTGTCCGGTGGCATCTCGAACGTGTCGTTCTCGTTCCGGGGAAACAACCCGGTGCGCGAGGCCATCCATGCGGTTTTCCTGTACCACGCGATCCGGGCCGGCCTCGACATGGGCATCGTCAACGCCGGTGCCCTCGTCGTCTACGACGAGATTCCCGAGCTGCTGCGCGAGCGCATCGAGGACGTCGTGCTCAACCGGCGCGACGACGCCACCGAGCGCCTGCTCGAGATCGCCAACGACTTCGCCGGCGACGGCAAGAAGGCCGAGGTCGAGGACGAGGAGTGGCGTTCGTTGCCCGTCACCGAACGCATCACCCATGCGCTGGTCAAGGGCATCGACCAGTTCGCCGTCGAGGACACCGAGGAACTGCGCGCCGAGATCGAGGCGCGGGGTGGCCGCACCATCGAAGTCATCGAGGGCCCGCTGATGGACGGCATGAACGTCGTCGGCGACCTGTTCGGCGCCGGCAAGATGTTCCTCCCCCAGGTGGTCAAGTCCGCCCGGGTGATGAAGAAGTCGGTCGCCTACCTCATCCCCTACATCGAGGCGGAGAAGAAGCCCGAGGACGCCGAGACCAAGAAGGGTCTCGTCGTCATGGCCACCGTCAAGGGCGACGTCCACGACATCGGCAAGAACATCGTCGGCGTCGTGCTGCAGTGCAACAACTATGACGTCATCGACCTCGGCGTCATGGTGCCGGCCCAGAAGATCCTCGACACGGCGACGGCCGAGGGCGCCGACCTGATCGGCCTGTCCGGGCTCATCACGCCGTCGCTCGACGAGATGGTCAACGTCGCGTCCGAGATGGAGCGCCAGGGCTTCGAGATCCCGTTGCTCATCGGCGGCGCCACCACGTCGCGCGCCCACACCGCGGTGAAGGTCGACGAGAAGTACCACGCCCCGGTCGTGTGGGTGAAGGACGCCTCTCGCTCGGTACCGGTTGTCTCCCAGTTGCTCTCCCACGAGGCGCGGCCCAAGCTGCTCGCGGACCTCAAGGAGGACTACGACTCTCTGCGCGAGCGCCACGCCGCCCGCCAGGACACCCGCAAGCTGCTCTCCCTCGAGGAGGCGCGAGCCGACCGCACGCCGATCGAGTGGGAGGGCTATTCGCCGCCGGCTCCGGCGGGCCTCGAGCCGGGCAAGGCACTGGTGCTCGACGACTACTCGCTGGCCGAGCTGCGCGACTACATCGACTGGCAGCCGTTCTTCAACTCCTGGGAGATGAAGGGCAAGTACCCCGACATCCTCAACAACCCGGCCAGTGGTGAGGCCGCCCGCAAGCTGTGGGACGACGCGCAGACGATGCTGGACAGTCTGATCGAAGAGAAGTGGATCACCGCGCGCGGTGTGGTGGGGCTGTTCCCGGCCAACGTCGTCGATCACGACGACATCGAGGTCTACACCGACGATTCGCGTAGCGAAGTACGCACGACGTTGCATCACCTCCGTCAGCAGACCGAGCACCGACCGGGAGTGCCGCACCGCAGCCTCGCCGACTTCGTGGCGCCCAAGGAGACCGGCCTGCCCGACCACGTCGGCGCGTTCGCCGTCACGGCCGGCATCGGCATCACCGAGAAGATCACGGAGTTCAAGGAGGCGCTCGACGACTACAGCGCGATTCTGCTGGAGTCGTTGGCCGACCGACTGGCCGAGGCGTTCGCCGAGCGACTGCACGAGCGCATCCGCAAGGAATGGTGGGGCTACCAGCCGGAGGAGTCGCTCGACAACGAGTCGCTGATCGCGGAGAAGTACGAAGGCATCCGTCCGGCACCGGGCTACCCCGCCTGCCCGGAGCACACCGAGAAGTCCCTGCTGTGGGACCTCCTCGACGTCGAGGCGAACACCGGAATCGAGCTCACCGAGTCGATGGCGATGTGGCCCGGAGCGTCCGTGAGTGGCTGGTACTTCTCGCACCCGCAGTCTCAGTACATGGTCGTGGGACGGGTCGGACGCGACCAGGTCACCGACTACGCACGACGCAAGGGCATGGACATCGCCGACGCCGAGCGGTGGCTCGCGCCGATCCTCGGCTATCGATCTGACAACGACTGACCGCCACGTAGGCTGGAGACGTGGACGACGTCTCGATTCCCCCGCTTCGTGACCCCTGGATGGTCGCCGCCTTCGAGGGGTGGAACGACGCCGGTGATGCCGCCTCCTCGGTGCTCGACCACCTCGTCGCGGCGTGGGACGCCGAGGTGCTGGCCGAGCTCGATCCAGAGGAGTACTACGACTTCCAGGTGCAGCGTCCGCACGTCCATCCGGACGAGGGTGGGGCCCGCATGATCATCTGGCCGGCGCCGACGCTCTACCTGGCCCGCCCAGCCACGGCCGAGCGAGACGTCCTGCTGTTCCGGGCGCCCGAGCCGAACATCCGGTGGCGGGCGTTCTGCTCCACGGTCGTCGGTCTGGCTCGCCTTGCCGGTGTCACCGAGCTGGTGACGTTGGGCGCGTTGCTCGCCGACACCCCGCACACGCGTCCGGTGCCGGTCAGCGGATCGTCGTCCGACCCGACGCTCTCCGAGCGGTTGTCGCTCCAGCCGTCCACGTACTCGGGCCCGGTCGGCATCAACGCCGTGCTGAGCGAGACGGCAGCGCTGGAAGGCATCCCGTCCATGTCCTTGTGGGCGGCTGTGCCGCACTACCTGGCCGAACCGCCGTGCCCCAAGGCCACACTCGCGCTGCTCGGCGCGCTCGAGGACGCCGTCAGCGTCGGACTGCCGCAGGGTGCCCTGGAGGACCTCAGCGAGGCTTGGCAGCGCGGCGCCGACGAGCTCGCCGAGAGCGATCCCGACATCGCGGAGTACGTGCAGGAGCTCGAGAGCGAGCGCGACACCAGCGACCTGCCCGAAGCCAGCGGCGACGCCATCGCCCGGGAGTTCGAGCGCTACCTGCGCCGCCGCAACGTCGACCCGGGCTAGAGCCGAACGCCGAGCAAGGCGTCGATGGCGTCCCGCACCTGCGCCGCTCCGTTGGCGTCGGATCCTTCGCCGGCCGCCCAAGCGTCGACGAGCGCCAGCGCGCCCGGCGCGTCGAGGTCGTCGGCCAGCGCTGCCCGCAGGCGTTCGACCAGCTCGGCGCCGGATGGCGTGTTCGACCGCGCCACGGCGGCTCGCCACGCCTCCAGCCGCTGCTCCGCGAACGCGATCTCCGCATCCGTCCACTCCCAGTCGCTGCGGTAGTGATGCGCCAGCAGGGCCAATCGGATGGCCATCGGATCGTGGCCGGTCTCGCGCAATCGGGAGACGAGCTCGAGGTTGCCCTTCGACTTCGACATCTTCTCGCCGTGCAACGCGACCATCCCGGCGTGGACATAGGCCTGCGCGAACGGCTCGCCGGTCGCGACGGTGGCCTCGGACGCCGACATCTCGTGGTGAGGGAACACCAGGTCGGAACCGCCGCCCTGCACCTCGAAGTCGGTGCCCAGATGCTCGAGCGCGATCGCCGCGCACTCGATGTGCCAGCCCGGGCGGCCTGGGCCGAGCCGCGACTCCCACGACGGCTCACCCTCGCGGGCGCCTTGCCAGAGCAGGCAGTCGAGCGGGTGCTTCTTGCCCGACCGTTCCGGGTCTCCCCCGCGCTCGCCGAACAGTGTCGTCATCGCGTCGTCGTCGAGGCCCGAGATCTGGCCGAAGTCGGGGTCAGCGTGCACGTCGAAGTACAAGTCGTCGTCGACCGGGTACACCGAGTCGCCCAGCCGCTCGACCAGGTCCACGACGAGGTCGATGGACTCGACAGCACCGATGTAATGACGAGGTGCGAGCATTCCCAGCGCCGCCATGTCCTCGCGGAACAGCTGGGTCTCGCGCTCGGCCAGATGCGCCCAGTCCTCGCCGGTCTCGTTGGCCCGCTCGAGCAGCGGATCGTCGACGTCGGTGACGTTCTGCGTGTAGACGACGTCGAGTCCGCGGTCGAGCCATTGCCGCTGCAAGAGGTCGAACGCCAGGTAGGTCGCGGCGTGACCGAGATGAGTGGCGTCATAAGGGGTGATGCCGCAGACGTAGAGCCGGGCGACGTCCGCGGGGGCGCTCGTGACGAGGGTGCCGGTCCGGGTGTCATGGACCCGGAGCTCCGGGGCCGATCCGCCGATCGAGGGGACGTCCGGACCCGACCAGCTACGCATGGCGTCGAGCGTATCTGTTGGGGCTGAGTGGCCCGTCGAGGGCCACAACGCCCGGTGGCGCGGCACAATGGGCGTCGTGATCATCGACTGCGCGATCTACCGCAAGGGGCACCGCGAGGAGACCTCGCACGACCCCGATGCGCTCGCCGAGGTGATCAAGGGCCTCGCCGATACGGAGGGATTCCTCTGGATCGGGTTGTTCGAGCCCTCGCTCGAGGAGCTCACGCACTTTGCCGGGCCGCTCAACCTGCACCCGTTAGCCGTGGAGGACGCCATCGAGGCGCACCAGCGGCCGAAGGTGGAGCGCTACGACGACCACCTGTTCATGTCCATCAAGACGGTCACGTACACGAACGACGACATCGAGACCGCCGAGATCAACGCGTTCCTCGGTCAGCACTACCTGGTCACCGTCCGGCACGGCAAGGGCCACGACCTTCGCGAGGTCCGGCGGCGGGCCGAGAGCGACGAGCACGAGCTCGAGCACGGCGCCATCGCGGCGCTGTATGCGGTCGTCGACTCGGTGGTCGACGAGTACGAAGACGTCACGGCCGAGCTCGAGACAGACGTGCAGGAGGTCGAGGCCTCGGTGTTCTCGGCCGTGCGCACGAGCGACTCCTCTCGCATCTACCGGCTCAAGCGAGAGACGCTGGAATTCAAACGCGCCGTCATCCCACTGCGCGAGCCGGTTGAGCGGTTCGCTCGCGGCGCGATGCCCGAGGACGCCCAGCCGTACTTCCGCGACATCGCCGACCATCTGTCGCGCGTGGCAGAGAGCATCGACAACACCGACAAGTTGCTCGACAACGCGCTCAGCGCCCACCTGGCGCAGCTGAGCATCCAGCAGAACGACGACATGCGGAAGCTCACCGCGGGTGCCGCCCTCTTCGCCATCCCGACCGCGGTCGCCGGCGTCTACGGCATGAACTTCGAGCACATGCCCGAGCTCACCTGGACGTTCGGGTACCCGCTGGTGCTCGGTCTGACTGCCGCCCTTTGCGCCTACGTCTATGCGCGATTCAAGAAGTCCGGCTGGCTCTGATCAGGTGACCGTGGTGGCGGCGCCGATGACGCCGGCACCCAGCAGCACCAGCACCAGCCCGCCGAGACCGATCCGGTAGACGACGAACGGCATGTACGACCTCGTGCTGACGTACCTGAGCAGCCAGTGGATGACGGCCAGGCCGACGGCGAACGACACCAGCGTGCCGACGATCGTCGGCATCGTGCCGTAGGCGTTCTCCCCGCCGGGGATGTCCTTGAGCTTGTAGACGCCCGCTCCGACCACAGCCGGGATGGCGAGCAGGAAGGCATATCGCGTCGCGGCCTCTCGCTCGTAGCCGAGGAAGAGGCCCATGGAGATCGTTGCTCCCGAGCGGGAGACGCCGGGCACGACGGCCGCCGCCTGGGCCAGACCGAACAGCACGGCGTGCGGCCAGGTGAGATCGTCGATGGGCGCCGTCTTGCGTCCGACTCGTTCCGCGATGCCGAGCACGATGCCCAGCACGACCAGTGTCGTGCCGATGACCCAGAGGTTGCGGAAGTCCCGGTCGATCAGGTTCTCCAGCAGGACTCCGATGAGCACGATCGGGATCGAGCCGACGATGATGAACCAGCCGCGCCGCCACTCCGGCTCTTCTCGAGCGACGCTCGAGAAGACGCCATGTACCCACCCAGACCCGATCGTCCAGATGTCACGCCAGAAGTAGAGCACCACGGCCACTTCGGTGCCGATCTGGATCACCGCCGTATAGGCGGCGCCCGGATCGTCCCACCCGAAGAACTTGGGGAAGATCGCGAGATGCGCGCTGCTGGAGATGGGAAGGAATTCGGTCAGGCCCTGGATGACGCCCAGGACCACGGCGCGAAGGAAATCCACCGTGCGAGCCTAACGGGCCGCCAACAACCACCCGACTACCCTGTCGAGCATGCAGGAGCGTCGCGTCGGCCACTCCGGGCTCCGGGTGTCGCGCTTCGGTCTGGGCACGATGACGTTCGGGGCCGCCGTCGACGAGATCGAGGCCGAGGAACAGCTCACCACGTTCCTCGATGCCGGCGGCACACTCATCGACACCGCCCCCATTTATGGCGATGGCGCCTGCGAGCCACTGCTCGGCAAGCTGCTCGCCAAGACGTCGACTCGCGAGCAGGTCGTGCTCGCCGGCAAGGCCGGTCTCGGCTACCGCAACGGTGAGGTCGTCCGCGACTCGTCCCGACGGACCCTCCTCGACCAGCTCGACACATCCCTGCGCGATCTCGGCACCGATCACCTCGATCTCTGGCAGATCCACCGCTGGGACGAGAACACGCCCATCGAGGAGACGCTGGCCGCGCTCGAGCACGCGGTGGCCACGGGGCGCACCCGCTACGTCGGCATCTCGAACTTCTACGGCTGGCAGATGTCGATGTCCCACACGTGGCTCGCCGGCCGGCCCGCGTCGGTGCCACTCGTCAGCAACCAGGTCGAGTACTCGTTGTTGCGCCGCGACGCCGAGGACAGCGTCATCCCGGCCGCTCAGTACCTCGGCATGGGCGTCATGGCCTGGTCGCCGCTAGGGCGCGGCGTGCTCACCGGCAAGTACCGCGGCGGCATCCCCGGAGACTCACGAGCCGCGGACTCCGGGTGGGAGCAGTTCGTGGCCCCCTACTTGGACAACGATCGAGCCGGAATTGTCGAGGCCCTCGCCCGGGCCGCGGACGGGCTCGAGGTCACCATGTCGCACGTCGCGCTCGCGTGGTTGCTCGGACGCCCGGCCGTCGCCGCGGTGCTCCTTGGTGCCCGCACGGCGGCTCAGCTCAGCGAAAGTCTCGCAGCCGAGGACGTCGAGCTACCCGATGAGATCGTCCAGGCCCTCGACGACGTGTCGTCGACACACGGATGGGAGTCATGACCGATGGTCGAGTACGAGTTCTGGAACCTGGCCGTCGACCGCACCGAGTCGCGGCACGCGGTCTGCCGCATGCTCACCGCTGCCGCCGAGTACCACGGCTGGGAGCTCGACCGGCTCCGTAAGGATCCAGACGGCAAGCGCACGATCCGGCTGCGCCGCAAGATCATCCGCGTGCGCAGCACGCTCTAGACGTCAGATGAGGTTCAGGAACTCGTCGAAGACCTTCGAGCCGAACTCCAGTGCGTCCACCGGCACCCGCTCGTCGATGCCGTGGAACAGCGCGGTGAAATCCAGGTCGGCCGGCAGTCGTAGCGGCGTGAAGCCGTAGGACGTGATGCCGAGACGGCTCCAGCCCTTCGCATCGGTGCCGCCGGACATCAGGAACGGCGCGATGTGCGCATCGGGGTCCTGGCTGTGCAACGCCACGGTCATGGCGTCGACGAGATCACCCTCGAACGCGAACTCCAGCGCGGTGTCGGTGATGTACGGCTCGACCTCGATGCCCTCGCCCACGATGCCGCGGATCTCGTCGTGGAAGGTGTCGGCGTGACCGGGAAGGTAGCGGCCGTCGACGTGGGCGACTGCCTCACCCGGCACCACGTTGTGCTTGTACCCAGCGTTGACCATGGTCGGGTTGGTGGTGTTGCGGATGCCCGCGCCGATCATGCGCACCGCACTGCCGAAGTGCTCGAGCAACTCGTCGGGCGTGCCGTCGGTGCCGGTGAGTTCGCGCACCTTGTCGAGCAGCTGCTGCATCGACGGCCCCGGCGCGCTGGGCCACTCGTGGTCGCCGAGGGTGATGAGCGCATGCGAAAGGTGCGTGATGGCGTTGTCGTGGTTGGCCATCGAGCCGTGCCCAGCAGTGCCGCGAGCCCGCAGCCGCATCCAGGCGATGCCCTTCTCCCCGGACTCGATCAAGTACAGGCGCTGCCCGCCGATCTCGGTGGAGAAGCCGCCGACCTCACCGATCGCCTCGGTGCAGTCCTCGAGGAGGTCGGGACGGTGGTCAACGAGCCAGTGCGCCCCCTTGAGCCCACCGGCTTCTTCGTCGGCCGTGAAGACGAGGGTGATCGGCCGGTCGGGGATCACGCCGGCTCGCTGGCGTGCCCGCACGGTCGACAGCAGCATCGCGTCGAAGTCCTTCATGTCGACCGCGCCGCGTCCGAACAGGTAGCCGTCGACGACCTCGGCCGCGAACGGGTCGACCTGCCAGTCGTCGGCCTGGGCCGGGACGACGTCGAGGTGACCGTGGATGAGGAGACCCGGCTTGGGTGAGTCCTGGTTGCCCCACCGGGCCACCAGGCTGGTGCGCCCGGGCTCTGACTCCACGAGTTCGGACTCGATGCCGACCTCGGCCAACGATGCGGCCACGTACTCGGCGGCCTTGCGCTCTCCGGGACCGGAGTCGTCGCCGTAGTTCGTGGTGTCGAGCCGGATCAGGTCGCGGCAGATCTCGAGCGTCTCGGTCTCTGGTGCGTACCCCATGGCGCCCACCCTACGTGCGGGTCAGCCCGTCCAACAGGCGGCCGAACAAGGCTCGGCCGACCGCCCGCTCGACCCTCGCCATGAACCGCGGAACGCCAACGGTGTGCGCCAGCTCGCGCCACACGATCTTCGATCCTGTGCCGGTCGGCCACACCGAGATCTCCGCCCACCCGCGGATCACCCGCCCGCGCTTCTCGAGCCGACAGAACCGCGGCGGGTCCCAGGCGACGATCTCCATCGGGTCGTCGAAGCCGACCGGCCCGAGCGCGGTGCGAGCGACGAAGCCGGTGTCGGTGAGGCGCACCGTCGTGAGCGGCACGACGTCGCCGTGCCGCATCCAGTCCGTGAGCCGCGAGAACGCCTCGCCCTGCGACAACGGGACCTCGCGGGCGATCTCGATGGGTTCCCCTGAGAATGGCACTGTCACGATGGTAGGCAGCACGGCGGAAGGATGCAGATGTCCACCATGGATTTCACGTCGGTCGACGACGTCACCGAGCGGCTCGCGGCGGTGGGCTACCTCGCGTCCGACGCGGTCGCCACGACCGTCTACCTCGCCAGCGAGCTCGGCAAGCCGCTGCTGGTCGAGGGCCCGGCCGGCGTCGGCAAGACCGAGCTCTCCCGGGCGGTCGCCGACGCATGCGGCGCCGAGCTGGTCCGTCTGCAGTGCTACGAGGGCGTCGACGAGGCCCGCGCTCTCTACGAGTGGAACCACGCCAAGCAACTCCTGCGCATCACCGCCGGTCGCGACGAGACGTGGGACGAGGCGCGCAACGACATCTTCAGCGAGGAGTTCCTGCTCGCCCGTCCGCTGCTGACCGCCATCCGCAACGACGGGCCAACGGTGCTGCTCATCGACGAGACCGACAAGGCCGACGTCGAGATCGAGGGCCTTCTTCTGGAGGTGCTCGGCGACTTCCAGATCACCGTGCCCGAGCTCGGCACCATCAGCGCCACCACCCGACCGTTCGTGGTGCTGACGTCCAACGCGACGCGTGAGCTGTCCGAGGCGCTGCGTCGCCGCTGCCTGTTCCTGCACATCGACTTCCCCGAGCCGGAGCTCGAGGAACGCATCGTTCGCCTGCAGGTGCCCGATCTGGACGAGACGCTCGTGACGTCGGTCGTGCGCGTCGTGAACGCCCTGCGCGCCCTGCCACTGCGCAAGGCGCCGTCTATCGCCGAGACGATCGACTGGGCCCGCACGCTGCTCGCGCTCGGTTCGGACATCCTCGACGACGACGTCGTGCGCGACAGCCTCGGCGTCATCCTCAAGCACGCCGACGACGTGGCCAAGGCGCGCAGCAGCCTCGACCTCGACGAGGTCCTCGCACCGTCATGAGCACGACGGCGCGTGACACCAGCGACCTGGCCGGCCGTCTGGTCGAGTTCGTCGGCGCGCTGCGCAGCAAGGGCGTCCCCGCCGGCACCAGCGAAACCGTCGACGCGGCGGCGGTCATGGAGGTGCTCGGCCTCGACCGGCGAGAGCTGCTCCGCGAGGGGCTCGCCTCCGCACTCGTCCGACGCGGCGGTCAGCGCGATGTCTTCGACATGACCTTCGACCTGTACTTCCCGGCCGGGACGGGCACCACGCAGGCCGTGCTCGACAGCGACGGGGACCTGGGCCTCGACGACCTGCGCGACCTGCTGGCCATGGCTCTGGCCGACGACGACTCACGCGCGCTCGAACAGGTGGCCGAGATCGCCGTCGACCTGCTCGGGCAGGTAGGCGAGGGTGGCGGCGCGACCGGCGGTTGGTCCGCGTACCAGACGCTCGAGCGGCTCCGGCCCCAGACGGTCCTGGTGCAAGCCCTCGAGAACCGCGCCGGCGGCCAGGGCCGGCGAGGACAGGGACTGCAGACCGGCACACCGCAGGTCACGGACCGGCTGGAGCGCGACGAGGTGCGGCGCAACGTCGACCGGTTTCGCGCCATGGTGGCGTCCGAGGCGAGGCGCCGCACCGCCGAGCAGCGCGGACGCGAGGTCGTCACACGACACGCGGTGCGGCCGGGCACCGACCGCATCGACTTCCTCAGCGCCAACCGTCAGCAGCTCGAGGAGCTGCGCACCGCGGTGCGGCCGTTGTCGCGCAAGCTCGCGACTCGGCTCGCAGCCAGGCGGCGCCGGGCCCAGCGAGGAAAGATCGACATCCGCCGGACGCTCCGGCGCTCGATGAGCACGGGGGGTGTCCCGATGAAACCCGCCTTCGCGAAGCCGCATCCAGCCCGGCCGGAGCTGGTGCTGATGTGCGACGTGTCCGGGTCCGTCGCCGGCTTCTCGGGCTTCACAATGCTGCTCGTGCAGGCGCTCAGCGACCAGTTCAGCAAGGTGCGCGTCTTCGCCTTCGTCAACGCGATGGACGAGGTGACCGACATCGTCAAGGACACGTCCGGTGACCTCGCACCCCGCATTGCGCAGGAGGCGCGCATCACCAAGTGGCACACCAGCAGCGACTACGGCGAGGCGTTCGGCGACTTCGCCGAGTCGTTCCTGAACGCCGTCGGCCCCCGTACGTCGGTGCTGATCCTCGGCGACGCCCGCAACAACAACCAGGACCCGAACCTCGGTGCCCTGCACCTCATCGGCCAGCACGCACGGCGCACCTTCTGGCTGAACCCCGAGCACCACATGCGATGGGGCCTGGGCGACTCGATGGCGCCGGTGTACGCCGAGGTCGTTGAGATGCACGAGTGTTGCAACGTCGATCAGCTGAGCCGTTTCATCACCCGTCTGCTGCCGGTTTGACGGGTCCCCCGCCATGCGGTGGCTGGCCGGTCATGCCACCCTGAGGCCATGTATATCGGTGGTTCACTTGTCCTGATCGCTGTCGGCGCCGTGATGTCGTTCGCCGTTGAGGATCGCATCAGCGGGGTCGACCTCTACACGGCCGGCCTGATCTTCATGGTGGTCGGTGTTCTCGGGCTGTTGATCTCGCTCATCGTGTCCAGCCAGCACCGCGGTCGCGTCGATCCCCCACGCGATTACCGCTGAACTACGGGCATTCGGGGGGCTTCGGGTCGGCGGAACACGGGTCCGGGTCTGGGTCCGGAGGCGGAGTTGTTTTCGTGGGTGTCGGCTTCGGCGTCGGCTTGGGAGTCGGCTTCGGCGTGGGCGTTGGCACGAACGTGGGTGTCGGCTTCGGTTTCGCCACAGCCACGAACAGGTTCACGGTGCTGCCGACGTCGACGCGTGACGTGCTCTCGCCGATGTCGACGACGGTGCCTGGGCTGACGGACGACGGCTTGGGCACGCGCTTCGACTGCAGGCCGAGGTCCGCCAGCAGCCTCTTGGCCGACTGGTAGTTGGAGCCGATCAGCTTCTCGACGGGCAAGGACACCTGGCCCGACGCCACGGTCAGACCCACGCTCGATCCGGTCTCGACCAGAGTGCCGGCGTCCTCGCTCTGCCCCACGACCAGTCCGGCCTTCTTCTTCGGCACGTCCTTGACGTTCACGTCGGCGTCGATGCCCAGGTCGTCGAGCGTCGCCTCGGCCTCGGCCCGCGTCATGCCCACGACCGACGGCATGGTCACCGGCTCACCTCCCTGTCCGAAGACGAGGTAGGCGGCGACGAGTGCGATCGCGGCGACCGCTGAGCCGAACAGGAGCAGGAAGAACTTCCGGCGGCTGTGTCGCTCGGGCTCCTCGGCGTACTCGACCTCTTCGACCTCCGCGGGAGTGACCTCGGTCGCATCGGACACGTCCGAAACCTGTGTGGCGTCGGCTCCCGCGGCAAAAACCGGGTTCGCCGCAGTGTCCTCGAGCGCTGGCGTGGGAGCGGTGGGCACCGGCGGCACCGATTCGTTGAAACCCTTGCCGCGCAGCAGGACGGCCTGAGCCCGGACTGCGTCGGCATCGACCGGGCGGTCCGCAGGCTTCTTCTCCAGCAGCGACATCACGAGGTCGGAGACGCCGGGCGGGATCTCCTCCGGCAGCGGCGGTGGCGGGTCCTTGAGGTGAGCCAGGGCGATGGCGACCGGCCCGTCGCGGTCGAACGGGACCGCGCCGCTCAGGCAGGAATAGATGACGACGCCGAGCGAGTACAGGTCGGACGCGCTGGTGGCCGTCTCCCCCGATGCCTGCTCAGGGCTCAGATAGGTCGCCGTCCCAGTGATGGAGCCCGAGTCGGTGATCGTGGACGTGTCCTGCGAACGGGCGATGCCGAAGTCGGTGAGCTTCACGTGCCCGCTCGGCGCGATGATGATGTTGCCCGGCTTGACGTCCCGGTGGACGACGCCCGCCTGGTGCGCCGCGTGCAGGGCGGCGGCCGTCTGCTCGAGAATCGTCAGGGTGCGACCGACCTCGAGCGGACCGTCCAGCAGGATCTGCGACAGCGACGGGCCGTCGACGTGCTCCATGACGATGTACGACGTGGGCAACCCGTCGCCGGGGTCGATGCGGCCGAAGTCGTAGACCGCGACCACGCCCGGGTGGTTGACCGCCGAAGCCGCCCGCGCCTCGCGCAACATCCGCTCGAGGAAGCTCTCGTCGGCGGCGAACTGCGCATGCAGGAACTTGACGCTCACGACGCGTCCGAGCACCTCGTCGGTGGCCCGCCACACCTCGCCCATGCCACCGGCCGCGATCATGGAGTCGATCCGGTACCGGCCGGCGATCAGCGAGCCGCGGCGCGAGGCTTGGCGCGAGGCTTCCCCGGCGTTGACGTCGGACGACATGCCCGCAGACTACCGTTGCGGCTGTAGCGGTGCCCCCCGATCCGGAGCGTGAAATGGGACTCCCCGCCGGACGTACAAAGCCCCCACACCGGCGAGAGTGTGAGGGCAATGCGTGTCCGAGGGGGGACTTGAACCCCCATGCCCGTAACCGGGCACTAGCACCTCAAGCTAGCGCGTCTACCAATTCCGCCACCCGGACCAGCGCTCGCGATGAGCGCGCGGTGCAGTGAGGAACTCTAGCAAAGCGGACGAGCGGCTCCGAACCGTGGGTGGCGAACCTCTCAGTGCCTCAAATCGACACTTTTTCCGGGCTCTGGCACCATGGATGAGGCCCCGGGAAGTATGAGTTCCCGGGGCCTCGATTTGAGTGAGCGTGATGTTCTCTCTCATCCAGAATCCTGATCTTGAATCCTCCGGCTGCATCACCAGCCAGTGTCATGAACCGAAGTTCTCGACGTGGAATCGAATCTGGGATTCTTTCCTGCTCTCCCGAAGGAGTGCGTGGGTTATTTGTATCCCGTCGCAAGGGGGGGCACAAGAGTTTTGCCAACCTTTTTTCGCAGATCAGCCACATTTTTTCGGTCATCCACAGAGTTGGGGTAGTAGCCCACAAGTTCGGCGTCCTTATGCACATCTTTTCCACAAAATGTGGATGCCAACTGTGGGTTCAGAGCACTGATGCGACGGCATGGATGGCGAGTCCGGCCAGTCCGCCGACGACCGTTCCATTGATCCGGATGAACTGAAGATCGCGGCCGACGTGGAGCTCGATCCGCTCGGCCGTCTCCTTGCCGTCCCATCGATTCACCGTGGCCGAGATGATCGTCGCCAGGTCGTTGCCGTAGTGGCTGACGACGTAGGCGGCGACGTCGGCCAGCACGCCGTCGACGCGATCGCCGAGCGCCTCGTCAGTCATCAGCCGTGACCCGAGCGACGTGAGCTCATCGACGGCCCGCCGACGTACCAGCCCGTCGGGGTCCTGCAGTGAGCCCACGAGGGCGTGCCTCAGGGCGTCCCAGATGGCGATGGACGTCGAAGCGACCTTGGGCTGCGTCAGCACACGCTCCTTGAGCCGTTCCGCACGCTCCTGGGTGGCCGGGTCGTGCTGCAGGTCGTGCGACAACTGGGTGAGCCAGCGATCGAGGGCTTCACGGGCCTGGTGGTCCGGGGTGTCACGGATCTCGGCGATCCACTCGACCACCTCGGCATGGATCCGGACCGAGACCCGATCGTCGAGCCAGATCGGCGTCCACCAGGGCGCGCGCTGCCCGACCAGAGAGGTGACCTCCTCCTGGTTGCTCAACAGCCAGCGATGCAACTCGGTGAGCATCAGGTCGACGGCGCCGACGTGTGCGCCGTCGCTCACGATCTCGGCCAGCAGCTGCCCGGCCATCGGACTGAGCTCCTCGTCGAGCATGCGCGGAATGATCGCCTCCTGGACGACGGCCGCGACGTCCGACTCCTTCACGTGGCCGAGTCCGTCGGCCAGGACGCGGGCACCGATGTCGACCAACCGTTGGGCATGGTCGCCGTCGCAGAGCCAGCCGCCGGCACGCGCCGCGACCTTCGTGGTGGTGATGCGCTCGCGCACGACGTCCTCGCGCAGGAAGTTCTCGGCGACGAACTCCTGCAGGCTGGCGCCGAGGGACTCCTTGCGCTTCGGGATGATCGCCGTGTGCGGGATCGGCAGCCCCATCGGGTGGCGGAAGATCGCGGTGACGGCGAACCAGTCGGCGATGGCTCCCACCATCGCAGCCTCGGCGCCGGCGTTGACGTAGCCGAGCAGTCCGCTGCGGTCGCGGGTGAGCAGGTAGATGACGGCAGCAAGCAGGAGCAGCGACAGCGCGAGCGTCTTCATCCGGCGCAGTCCACGCAGTCTGGCCGCGTCTCCCGCGCCTTCGCCGAGGGGAATCGTCAAGCCGCTCGCACCGGCATCAGGGGTCACATCGGGAGCGTAACGACAGCGGGCGGTTACCGCCTGCGTGCGTAGAATCTCGCCATGAGCTTCGAAGAGGGTGCCGGCCTCGACACCAGCCAAGTCACCGGCGGCGGCCGGGGCGGGGCGATCATCGGCGGCGGCATCGGGAGCCTCGTGCTCGTGCTGATCGGTGCATTCTTCGGCATCGACCTGAGCGGCGTCACCGGGTCGAACAACCCGTTCGACCCAGGCCAGGTCCAAACGGGTGGTCAGGAGTCGGGCCAGGACTTCTCCCAGTGCAAGACCGGCGCCGATGCGAACCGCGACGTGACGTGCCGCATCATCGGCACCGTCAACAGCGTCCAGGCCTACTGGAACGACGCCCTGCCCGCGGAGCTCAACCGCCAGTATCGCGAAGCGAAGACCGTCATCTACTCCGGCACCACCCAATCGGCGTGCGGCACGGCGTCCAACCAGACCGGTCCGTTCTACTGCCCGTCTGACGAACGGGTCTACATCGACGCTTCCTTCTTCGACGAGCTCACCACCCGCTTCGGCGCGGACAGCGGCGCGCTCGCTCAGGAGTACGTCGTCGCCCATGAGTACGGGCACCACATCGAGAACATCCTCGGGCTGCTGGCTCGGGGGCAGGACGGGCAGACCGGGCCGACGAGTGGTGGGGTGCGCATCGAGCTGATGGCCGACTGCCTCGCCGGTGTCTGGGCCAACCACGCGTCCACCACCAAGGACGCCGATGGCAACACCATGCTGAAGCCGTTGACCGACGACGACATCCGCTCGGCCCTCTCCGCGGCGGCCGCCGTCGGCGACGATCACATCCAGCAGTCGACCGGTGGCGGTATCAACCCCGAAGCCTGGACGCATGGGTCGAGCGAGTCGCGCCAGCGCTGGTTCCTGACCGGCTACAAGAGCGGTACCGCAAACCAGTGCGACACGTTCAGCACGAATCAGCTCTGAAGCGGTGATCTCACCGACCGACGCAGGCCGCCGCACCCGCGCGGAGGTCTGGATCGTCCTCGGCCTGTCCCTGGGCCAGTCGGCCGTCTATGCGGTCATCAGCTTGGTTGCCCAGCTGACGCGTGGACCGCTGCGCGACGCCACGGCCACGCTGAACGGGTCACAGAGCGATCGCGAGTGGCTCGACCTCACGCTGCAGTTGGTCGGCATCGGCTTCGCGCTGGTGCCCGTCGTGCTGGCTCTCTATCTGCTCAGCCTGGACCGCGACCAGCCGGGACCGCTGCGGCGTCTAGGCCTTGACGGAAGCCGGCCGCTGCGCGATGTCACGTGGGGCGCAGGTCTCGCGCTGGTGGTGGGACTGCCAGGGCTCGGCCTCTACGCGATCGGCCGCTCGATGGGCGTCACAGCCCAGGTCGTCCCGGTGCCCGACACGACCTACTGGTGGACGATCCCGGTGCTCGTCCTCGCCGCGCTGGAGAACGCGGCGCTCGAGGAAGTCGTGGTGGTCGGCTACCTGATGACGCGGTTGCGCGAGCTCCGCTGGGGCCCGTGGGTGGTCCTCGTGACGAGTGCCGTGCTGCGCGGCGCCTACCACCTGTACCAAGGCTTCGGGCAGGCTGCGGGCAACGTTGCGATGGGCCTGGTGTTCGGTTACTGGTTCCAGCGCACCGGCCGGGTGCTGCCGCTCGTCATCGCCCACACCCTGCTCGACGTGGTGACGTTCGTGGGCTACGCCCTGCTGGCCGACCAGCTGGGGCTTCGCTGACCTGACTCAGCCGACGCCGAGCAGGTCGATGACAAACACCAGGGTCTTGCCGGACAGTCGGTGGCCGCCGCCGGACGGTCCGTACGCCAGCTCGGGCGGACACACGAGCTGACGTCGTCCGCCCACCTTCATGCCGGGGATGCCCTCTTGCCACGCGGGGATGAGCTGCGGGAGTGGGAACTTCGCGGACTGGCCGCGGTTCCACGAGGAGTCGAACTCCTCCCCCGTGTCGAACTCGACGCCGACGTAGTGGACGTCGACGACACCTCCGGACACGGCCTCCGGACCGTCGCCCTCGACGATGTCGGTGAACTGCAGCTCGGTGGGCGCGGGACCCTCGATGAAGTCGACCTCAGGCTTTTCACTCATGAGCCGATCCTGTCACGTCAGGACCTCGCTGATAGAACGGGCCTATGCGAGCCACCGTTCTCCACGCGACCCGTGACATCCGCCTCGACGACGTCGACGCCCCACATCTGATCGACGACGGCGATGCCCTCGTCCGGGTCGTGGCGTCCTGCATCTGCGGCTCAGACCTCTGGCCCTACCGAGGGCTCCCGGAGATCGACGGCCCGCGACGCATCGGCCACGAATTCGTCGGCATTGTCGAAGGGATCGGGTCGACTGTGCAGACCGTGGCACCGGGGGACTTCGTCATCGCCCCGTTCGCCTTCTCCGACAACACCTGCCCGATGTGCCAGCGCGGCATCCATACGTCCTGCGTCAACGGCGGCTATTGGGGCAGCGACGATCGCAACGGGCACTTCGCCGACGGTGGCCAGGGCGAACTCGTCCGTGTCCCCGTCGCCGACGGGACTTTGGTGGCCACACCGGAGCAGCCGGACGAGGCGCTCGTCCCCCATCTCCTGACGCTCTCCGACGTGTTCCCGACCGGCCATCACGCGGCGGTGAGTGCCGGTGTCACGACCGGCAGCACCGTGGCGGTCGTCGGCGACGGCGCGGTCGGCCTGTCCGCGATTCTCGCGGCGAAGCGCCTGGGCGCCGCGCGCGTCGTAGCCATGTCCCGGCATGAGGACCGCCAGCGGGTCGCCAAGACGTTCGGGGCCGACGAGGTCGTCGCCGAGCGGGGCAAGGAAGGCGCGGCCGTGGTGCGCGAGATCCTCGACGGCATCGGCGCCGACCAGGTGCTCGAGTGCGTCGGCACGGCGGACAGCATGAAGCAGGCGATGTTGAGCACTCGCCCCGGCGGCCGTGTCGGCTACGTCGGCGTGCCGCACGGGGTCCAGCTCAATGTGCCGGCGATGTTCGGCCGCAATGTGGGCCTGGTGGGCGGCGTGGCTCCCGCGCGCGCCTACATCGAGGAGCTGCTGCCCGATGTGCTGGACGGCACGGTGACTCCGGGCCTGGTCTTCGACCAGACGGTGCCGCTCGACCGCGTCGCCGACGGCTACCAGGCCATGGATGAGCGGACGTCCATCAAGACGATGCTGTCGCTGTGAGCAGGGTCAGAGCCAGCTGAAGTTCATCAGCAGTGGCTCGAGATCCTCGACCATCGTGGTGACCACCGCGACCACGCCGGCGTATCCGCGCCCGGCCGCCGAGTTCAGGCGCGAGAGCATCGTGCCGAACGATGAGCGATCTTCCTCGCTCCAGGTCGAGAGCAGGTCGTCGAGCCACGCGTGGCTCTTGATCCGGAACGCATCCAACCGTTCCTTGGCGTCAGGGCGGATCCTCAGCAGCTGGGCCCGCCCGTCTTCGGGATGGATGGCCCGTTCGATCAGGCCGAGTCGCTCCAAGGCGTTCACCGCGCGGCTGATCGTGGACTTGTGCACGCGCAGCCGCTCGGCGAGATCGGAGGCCCGGACGCCGGGCTCGGCATCGTCGATGGCCACCAGCAGCAGGAACGAGTTGTAGTCGAGGTCCTGGTGGATCTCCGACAATCGGCCCATGGCATGGTGGCGCGACTCCCTCAGGAACCGCGTCAGCTCATAGTCGACATCGAAGTCGGCCGGATGCTGGCTCGTCGTCATGGCGACACTCTACGGGCGACGCAGGCTCGCCATGGGTGGTTCCGCCCGACAACCACCCCGGCTTTTCGTCGGGATGTCAGCGCAGCTCGGACGACGTCAGGTTGAGCAGGCGCCGAGCCACGATGAGCTGCTGGATCTGCTGGGTGCCTTCGAAGATGTCCAGGATCTTCGAGTCGCGCGACCACTTCTCCAGCATTTCTGTCTCGCTGTAGCCGAGTGTTCCGGCCAGCTCGACGCAGCGCAGCGTGATGTCGTTGCAGACGCGGCCGGCCTTGGCCTTCGCCATCGATGCTTCCATCGAGTTCGGTTCGCGGTTGTCGGCCATCCACGCCGCGGCGAGGGTGAGAAGCAGCGACGACTCCCAGTCGGCCTCCATCTGGATGAAGGTTGCGGCCGCGTGCGACTGCGCTGAGGCGGGTCGATCGTAGTCGATGTCGACGCCCGCCTCCTCGAGCAGCTCGCGAATGGCCTCGAGCGACGCCCGCGCACATCCGACGGCCATCGCGGCCACCAGCGGGCGGGTGTTGTCGAACGTCGCCATCGCGCCGGCGAACCCCTCCTTGGGGTCGACGTTCTCTTCGCCGAGCAGGTTCTCGGCAGGCACACGGCAGTCCTCGAGCACGATCACCGCGGTGTCGGATGAGCGGATGCCGAGCTTGTGCTCGAGCCGCTCGACCCGGATGCCGGGCAGCGACTTGGGAACGACGAACGACTTGATCGCCGCGCGGCCGAGGCTCTTGTCGAGCGTTGCCCACACGACGATGGAATCGGCGCGCTCTCCAGACGTGACGAAGATCTTCTCGCCGTTGAGGACGTACACGTCGCCGTCCTTGACGGCCGTGGTGGTGATGGCGGCGGAGTCGGAGCCGAAGCTCGGCTCGGTGATGGCCATGGCCGCCCAGGTGCCCTTGAACCGCTCCAGCTGCTCGTCGGTGGCCACCGAGGCGATGGCCGAGTTGCCCAGGCCCTGACGGGGCATCGAGAGCAGCAGTCCGACGTCGCCCCAGCACATCTCGATGACCGAGAGCACGGACGACATGTTGGTGCCGTTCTTGATCTTGCCCTTCTTGACGGAGTCGTCGTCGTCCTCTTCACGGCGGACGCCGGTGGCGCCGGCGCCCTGGCTCTGGCCGGAGTCGCTCATCCCGTCGATGAGGGACGCGAGGAGGTCGAGCTCCTTGGGGTACTCGTGCTCGGCGAGGTCGTACTTGCGCGAGTTGCTGCGCAGGAAGTTGTCGGCGACCTGGTTGGCCTGCTGCACGAACAGGCGGAACTTCTTGGGGGTCTCGAGATTGATCATCGTGGTGTCCGCCCTCAGACGAGGACTGCTCCTTCCATGAGGCCGACGGCTCGCAGGTCGCGGTACCACCGTTCGACCGGATGCTCCTTGACGAAGCCATGGCCGCCGAGGAGCTGGACTCCGTCGGTGCCGATCTTCATGCCGTACTCCGAGGCGAGGCGCCGCGCGAGGGCGACCTCGCGTCCGAAGTCGAGGTTCTGCTCGGCGCGTGAGGCGGCCCGGAGGGTCACCAGCCGCATGCCTTCAAGCTCGATGGCGATGTTGGCGACCATGAAGGCCACCGACTGCCGGTTCGCGATCGGCTCGCCGAACGCCTCGCGCGACTTGACGTACTCGGACGTGTAGTCGAGCACGGCCTTGCCGGTGCCGAGGGCCAGCGCGGCCCAGGCGAGACGGGACAGCCGGATGCATTCGCGATAGGCGTCCGCGTCACCGAGGAGCGCCGACTCCGGAACCGTGGCGCCATCCAGCGCGAGACGGGTGAGGCCGGCGGACCGCAGCCCCATGCTCGGGTCGGCAGCCAGGCTGACGCCGGACGTGCTCGACTCGACCAGGAAGAGCCGCGGCTCGCCGCCGAGGGCGGCCGCGACGATGAACAGCTCCGCTTCGGTGCCGCGCACGACACCGGACTTGAGACCGTCGAGCGCGTAGCCGTCTGCAGTCTTGGTGGCAGTCGTCTCGAGCTCGAATGCGTCGAACAGCGCGCGCGGCTCGGCCACTGCGAGGGCGGCGGCGGGGACGTCGTCGCCGGTGAAGTCCGGCAGGTAGGTCTGCTGCTGCTCGTCGGTGCCCCACAGCGCGATCGCCGTGGCGACGGCTGCGGGTGCGAGACAGGCGACGGCCTGGCCCATGTCGCCCTCCGCCAGCGCCTCGGCGACGAGGACGCCGGTGACGGTGGAACGCTCGTCCGAGAGTCCTCCGAGGGCCTCGGGAACGTTGAGCAGGGTGAGGCCGAACTCGCTCGTCTGGGCGAGGACCTCCTTGGGTGTGTCGTTGGCTGCCTCGGCGGTCGGTGCCCCGGGTCGCAGCACCTCGTCGGCGAACTCGCGGACGACGCCGACGATCATCTCCTGGTCCTCGGTGGGCGTCAGGTCGAAGACGCCGGCGTCGGGTGCGGCACTGAGCCGAGTCGGCTGGCCAGATCCCGTGACGCGCTTGAACGTACGGCCGGCCGCACCGGCAGCCTGGAAGCCGCCCTTGGCACCCCGGTAGACGGCCTTCTCAGCGGCCTTGCGCAGGCCGAGGCGGTCGATGGCCGGCGAGCTGGCGATGCGGTTCAGCACTGCCAGGCCGATGCCCATGGGGTCTCTGCGATTCGCCACGAAAACTCCTTGTGAACGGTTGGACCGATGTGTGCCCACCGGCAGAAAGTGTAACTCAGAGTTGCACTTCGCATACCCATGGTATCCGACGTCACACTGGCCGACCAGCGTGCCGGATCGGTCTTCGCGGTCGATAGCGTGGAGCCGCACGCGACCCGCGTGGACCACAGTGAGGAGCCCAGGTGCCGGCATCGCAGGCCCGTCCGCTGCCGCCCGGCGGCGACGTCCGTCCGATCACCCGGTGGGGAACGGCATTGATGCACCGCGAGCTCGCCGACGTCACCACGTTCGACGACGACCTCGCGACGCTGGTGCGGGACATGGTCGCCACGATGCGCGCGGCGAGCGGCGTCGGACTCGCTGCCAACCAGGTCGGCGTCGACCTCAAGGTGTTCGTGTTCGACTGCCCGAACGCCGACGACGTGCACATCACCGGCGTCGTCTGCAACCCGGTGCTGACGCTCCCCGAGGGCAAGGATCGCCAGCTCGAGGCCGCTGACGAGGGCTGCCTGTCGCTTCCCGGCGCGTACACCGAGTGCGCCCGTCCCGACCGGGCCCGTGTCACCGGCTTCGACGAGCACGGTGAACCGGTTGAGTTCACCGGCACCGGTCTGTTGGCGCGCTGCCTCCAGCACGAGACCGACCACCTGTTCGGCACCGTCTTCGGCGACCGCCTACCCGTCCGCGCCCGCAAACAGCTGCATCAGCAGCACGAGGAGCTCGCCAACCACTACCCAGCAGACTGGCCGGTCTCCCCCATCGTCAGCGACGACGACTGACTACTGGCGAAAGTGCCAGCAGGCCACGGCGACCGATGCGGCGACGTTGAGCGAGTCGATGCCGTCGGCCATCGGGATGGTCGTGCGCACATCGGCCTCGCGCTGCCAGTGGTCGCTGAGTCCGTGCCCTTCACCACCGACCACCACGGCCAGGCGATCGACGTCGGTGGGCACGTCCGCCAGTGGCACCGCGTCTGAGGCCAGGGTCATCGCGTAGGTGGTGAATCCAGCGTCACGCAGGAGCGTCGGTGCGGCATACCAGTCGTCGAGCCGGGCGTGCGGCAGCTGGAAGACCGCGCCCATCGCGACCTTGATGGATCGACGATAGAACGGGTCAGCGCACCGCGGCGACAGAAGCACGGCGTCGAACCCGAGGGCAGCGACGTTGCGGAACACCGCGCCGACGTTGGTGTGGTCGACGAGGTCCTCGACCACGACGACCCGTCGTGCTCCGGCCAGGACCTCGGTGGCCGGCACCGGCTCCGGACGCTCCACGGCTGCGAGGGCGCCGCGGTGGACGTGGAACCCGGTCAGGGTCTCGATCTGTGTCTCGTCGAGCACGAAGCACGGGGCGTCCGAGCGGTCCAGCACGTCGGCGAGCCCGTCCAGCCAGCGCGGGGCCATCAGGAAGGAGCGTGGCGTGTGGCCTGCCTCGACGGCTCGACGCACGACCTTCTCGCCCTCGGCGAGGTAGATCCCGCGCTCGGACTCGAGCTTCGTGCGGAGCTGGATGTCACGCAAACGGACGTAGTCGCCGAGCCGCGGGTCCTCGAGATCGTCGACGTGTGTCACCTTGGCCACCGCACTAGCCTAGGCCGCATGAACCTCGATCGACCCGTCACACCCGACCCTTACCCCCTCCTGCCAGAGGTGCCCTCGTTCAGTGTGATCAGCGACGACGTCTCCGAAGGCCAGCCGCTCAAGGACGACCAGGTCCAGGCGTTCGGCGACACCTCACCGCAGCTCTCCTGGAGCGGTGCACCCGAAGGCACGCAGTCGTACGCCGTCACCTGCTTCGACCCTGATGCCCCGACACCGTCCGGGTGGTGGCACTGGATCGCCGTCGACATCCCTGCGGACGTCACGTCGCTCGAGACCGGAGCCGGAGCCAGTGACGACACCCTGCCCGGGGACGCCTTCCACGGCCGCAACGACTTCGGCGACAAGAACTTCGGCGGCGCCGCCCCACCCGAGGGCGACCAGGTGCACCGCTACTTCTTCGTGGTCCATGCCGTGGGCGAGCCCACAGTCGGCGTCGACTCCGACACGCCACCGGGCCAGATCGGCGGCAATCTCACGTTCAAGTCGCTGGGCCGCGCCATCATCCAGGGCACCTACCAGCACTGAGTCTCAGGCCGGCGGCTGCTCCGGCGTCGGGTCCGATGCCGGCGGCGGGACGTCACCCGGACCGGTGATTCCACCGCCCGGACCTTCGGCGTCCTTGGCGGCCTTGAGCGCCGCCTCGACCGCTGCCTGGGTGTCGGCGTCTTCAGTGTCGTCGGCCATCACCGGCTCGTCGAGGTCGACTCGCTTGGTGCTGCCGCCGCCGTCGACGGGGATCTTGCCGAACGAGCCACCCAGCGTGCCGAGCGCCTTGGTGACCTCGGCCGGGATGATCCAGGTCGAGACGTTCTCGCCCTCGGCGATCTTCGGGAGCATCTGCAGGTACTGGTAGGACAGCAGCTTCTGGTCGGGGTTGCCGTCGTGGATGGCCTGGAACACCGTGAGGATGGCCTGCCCCTCGCCCTGAGCCCGCAGGATGGCTGCTTGCCGGTCGCCCTGGGCGGTGAGGATCTGCGCCTGCTTCTGGCCCTCGGCCGTCAGGATTTGCGCCTGCTTCGAGCCCTCGGCGGTGAGGATCGCCGACTGGCGCTCGCCCTCGGCGGTGAGGATGGCAGCGCGCTTGTCGCGCTCGGCCCGCATCTGCTTCTCCATCGCATCGATGATCGACGGCGGCGGGTCGATGCCCTTGAGCTCGACTCGGTTGACCCGGATGCCCCACTTGCCGGTGGCGCCGTCGAGCTCGCCGCGCAGGCCGGAGTTGATCTGGTCGCGGCTCGTCAGCGCGTGCTCGAGCGTCATGCCACCGGTGATGTTTCGCAGGGTGGTCATGGTGAGCTGCTCGATGGCCTGGATGTAGTCGGCGATCTCGTAGGTCGCCGAGACAGCGTCCGTGACCTGGAAGTAGATGACGGTGTCGATCGAGACGGTCAGGTTGTCCTCGGTGATGACCGGCTGAGGCGGGAACGAGACGACCTGCTCGCGCAGGTCGATCATGTAGCGCACCTTGTCGATGAACGGCACGACGATGTTGAGGCCGGCCGGCAGCGTGGTGCGGTACTTACCGAAGCGCTCGACGATGCCAGCGCGGGCCTGCGGGACGATCTTGACGGTCATCGAGACGACCGCGATCGCGAGAACCGCGAGCAGTACCAGGACGATGGTGATGGCGGACATCAGGACTCCTTGGCTGTGACGACGGCGGTGGCCCCGTCGATGCGAATGACGTTGACCTCGGTGCCGGTGTCGAACGACTCCTCGCCCTCGGTGCGGGCCGACCAAACCTCACTGGCCAGCTTGACGCGGCCGGAGCGCGAGTCGACCGGCTCGATGACGAGAGCCTTGAGGCCGACGAGGTTCTGGTGTCCGGTCTGGAGCGTCGGTCCGGCGTGCAACCGCTCGACCAACGGCGGCCGGACGAGGAACAGCATCGCCGTCGAGACGACGGCGAACACCAGCAGCGTCAGCCACACCGGCCCGCCCAGCCCGGCAGCCACGGCACCGCCGAGCGCGCCGATGGCGAACATGAGCAGCACGAGGTCGAGACTCATCAGCTCGACGACGGCGAGGATGACGGCGATGCCCACCCAGGTGACCCAGGCGTGGTCGGCCAACCAGTCGATCATGCGACCTCCCTCATCGTTGCGTCTTCCTTCATCGCGGTGCCTCTCCGGCCCGGTGTCCGTATGCTGCCCGACGCGCGCCGTACCGTCCATCATCCACGCTGAGTTCAAGCCTCATGCCAAACGTGCGACCGAGGGTCTCGGCGGTGAGCGTCTCCGCCAGCGGACCCTGCGCAACGACCTGACCGTCGCGGAGCATGAGCACGTGAGTGAAACCGCGCGGGATCTCCTCGACGTGGTGCGACACCATGACCAGCACGGGAGCGCCGTCGGCCTCGGACAGCACCTCCAGGCTGGCGAGCAGGTCCTCACGGGCTCCGAGGTCGAGCCCGGCGCCGGGCTCGTCGAGCAGGAGCAGTTCGGGGTCCGTCATGAGGGCGCGGGCGATGAGGGTGCGCTTGCGCTCCCCCTCCGACAGCGTGCCGAACGTGCGACCGGCGATTGAGGTGATGCCAAGCTCGCCCATGATCTGGTCGGCCCGCACCGCGTCGAGGTCGTCGTACTGCTCGTGCCAGCGGCCGAGCACCGCGTAGGCCGCCGACATGACGGCGTCGCGAACGGTCTCATGCGGCGGGATGCGTTCGGCGATGGAGGTGCCGGTGTGGCCGATGCGGGTGCGGAGGTCGAAGACGTCGACCTCGCCGAGTCGGAAGCCCAGCACGTCGGCCGTTCCGGCGCTCGGGAACATGGTGGCCCCGACGACCTGCATGAGCGTGCTCTTACCGGCGCCGTTCGGCCCGAGGACGATCCACCGTTCGCCGACTTCGACTGACCACGTGATGTTGTTGAGGAGGATCTTGCCCGGCCGGACGACGCTCACCCGGGTGAGCTCGAAAGCCGACGACATGCATCCTCCCCATCAGACGGACGGCAATTTCGTGTTCGCGTCCGGTCCAACCTATCGTGGCCACCCAGACGTGAGCGATAGCCTCTGGAGCGATGACCGAGCACGTACCCACCGCACATCTCACCGACCCGACCGTTCTCGTCACGCTCACCGGCGCCGACCAGAGCGGCGTCTCGACGCGCCTGTTCGAGCAGCTCGCGGGCTTCGAGATCGAGGTCATCGACGTGGAGCAGCTCATCGTGCGTGGCCGACTGGTGCTCAGTGCTCTGGTCACGGTGCCCGATGACCTGGCGACGTTCGAACGGACGATGCAGACCGTCGGCGAGGAGCTCGGCCTGGAGGTCGAGCTCGAGCAGGGCACCGGCGACAACCGGCCACGTCGTGTCGGCCGCGGACAGGTGACGTTGTTGGGCCACCCACTGCGCCCGGCCGCGATGGCCGCGATCACCCAGCGCATCACCGACGCCGGCGGCAACATCGATCGCATCCTGCGACTGGCCCGCTATCCGGTCACGGCGCTGCGGCTCGAGGTCTCTGGCGCCGACACCGACGTCCTGCAGGCCGACCTCGCGGCGGCTGCGTATGAGCACGGCGTCGACATCGCTGTCGAGGAGCGCGGCATCCTGCGGCATGCCCAACGGCTCGTCGTCATGGACGTCGACTCCACGCTGATCCAGGGTGAGGTCATCGAGATGCTGGCCGAGCACGCGGGGTGTGTCGCGGAGGTCGAGCAGATCACCGAGCAGGCGATGCGCGGCGAGCTCGACTTCGAGGCGTCCCTGCGGGCCCGGGTGGCGCTGCTCGAGGGGCTCGACGTCTCGGCACTCGACCAGGTGCGCAACTCGCTGGAGTACACCGCCGGCGCCCGCACGATGGTGCGCACACTCAAGCGACTGGGCTACCGGTTTGCGCTGGTCAGCGGAGGGTTCACCTCGATCATCCAGCCGATCGGCGAAGAGCTCGGCATCGACTACATCGCGGCCAACGAGCTGGAAGTCGTCGACGGACGCCTCACCGGTCGAGTGGTCGGCAAGGTGATCGACCGGGCCGGCAAGGCCGAGGCGCTGCGCCGGTTCGCGGCCGAGGCTCGAATCCCCATCAAGAACACCGTGGCCATCGGCGACGGCGCGAACGACCTCGACATGCTCGCCGCGGCGGGGCTGGGCGTGGCATTCAATGCCAAGCCATTGGTGCGCGACCAGGCGCACACCTCGGTGAACGTGCCCTACCTCGACTCCATCGTGTACCTGCTCGGCATCACGCGCGAAGAGGTCGAGGCCGCGGACGCAGCTGACTGATTACTCGTCGTCCTCGAGTCGGAAGCCCAACTTCATCGTCACCTGGTAATGCGACACGTCGGTGTCGACGATCTGGCCGCGGATGTCCGTGACCTCGAACCAGTCGAGATGTCTGAGGGTGCTGGCGGCCCGGGCGATGCCGTTCTGAACGGCTTCGGTGATGCCGTCGGGGGACGTGCCGACGACCTCGCTGATGCGATAGGTGCGATTGCTCATGCGCCCATCATGCCGGGCCACCGGCGGCGCGACTGGACCGGCGTAGGCTGGAGGCATGGATCGAGACACCCGTAAGGAGCCCAAGGGCGAACCGGTGTACTCGATCACGTCCGCCAGCTCCGGCCACAGCGACGACATCGGATCGCGCGAGCTGCGCTACGGCATCTCCATGGGCATCCGCACGCTGTGCTTCGTCGGCGCCGTCGTGGCGTGGCAGACGATGGGCGGCGGTTGGCTGCCGTGGGTGCTGCTCGCCGGCGCGTTGATCCTGCCGTACACGTCGGTGATCCTTGCCAACGCCGGCACGCGCGCCAAGGGCGCCGGCAGCAACATCATCAAGCCTGAGCCGTTCGGCACGCTCGAGCCCGGTCCGCCCAAGACCGATCCTGCACAGTGACTGACCCGGCTCCAGAGCCCTCTCCTGAGGAGCTGATCTGCTCGTCGAAGGGCTGCACGAACCCGGCCCGGCACGAGGTGATCTGGAACAACCCCAAGATCCACACGCCGGACCGCCGCAAGACGTGGCTCGCGTGCGACGAACACGAGCCGACGCTGCGTGACTTCCTGGACCGTCGGGGCTTCTACCGGGAAACGGTCCCGATCGAGGTCTAGGTCAGCCGCCGATGGACGACATCGGGCGCGTGGGCTGGAGGAACGACGGGTCGTTGATGCCGTGCCCGGGCAGCTTCGCGGCCATGGCGAGCATCCAGCGTTCGGCCAGCTCATCGTCAGTCGCGCCGTCGCGCAGCGGGGCCCGCAGGTCGGACTCCTCGCGGGCGAACAGGCAGTTGCGGATCTGGCCGTCAGCGGTGAGCCGGACGCGGTTGCAGTCGCCGCAGAACGGGCGCGTGACCGAGCCGATGATGCCGACGGTGTGCGGCCCGTCGTCCACCTGGAACTTCTCGGCCGGAGCCGAGCCCCGTCCGTCGAGCGGAGTGAGCCGGAACTCCTCCTGGAGCCGGCTGAGGGTCTCATCTGCGGTGACCATCTCGTCGCGCTGCCATCCGTGCTGGGCATCGAGCGGCATCTGCTCGATGAACCGCAGCTCGTAGTCGTGCTTCATGCACCAGCGCAGGAGGTCGGGTGCTTCCTGGTCGTTAAGGCCCCGCAACAGCACGGCGTTGACCTTGACGGGCTCCAGCCCGGCATCGGCAGCAGCCTGAAGTCCGGCGATCACATCGGACAGCCGGTCCCGTCGGGTGATGCGGGAAAACGTCTCCGGATCGGTGGTGTCGAGACTGATGTTGACGCGGTCGAGGCCGGCGTCGGCCAGCGCCTGTGCGGTGCGCTCGAGACCGAGCCCGTTGGACGTGATGGCCGTGCGAGGTGTGGGACGCAGTGCTTTGGTGGCCGCGATGATGGCCGGCAGGCCACGACGCAGCAATGGTTCTCCCCCGGTGAAGCGCACGTCGCGGACGCCCAGTCGCTCCACTCCGATGCCGATCAGCCGCATCAGCTCGTCGTCGGTGAGCGTCTCCTCGGTGGGCATCCAGTCGAGACCCTCAGCGGGCATGCAGTACTGGCAGCGCAGGTTGCAGCGATCGGTGAGCGAGACGCGCAGGTCCGTGGCGACGCGACCATGCGCATCGACCAGGGGCTGCACGAGCGAGTCCATGTCTCCCAGCCTAGGTGGTGCCGACCACCCCTGCCGACCAGCACGGGCCTGCGCGAACTACCGTCATCTCGTGCCCACCGATCAGCCGCGATTCTCGCTGGGATTCCTGCTGAGCCGGCGCTGGATCGGCTTCGCGGTCTTCGTCGTCGTGCTGGCGGCGGTCTGTGCGCGTCTCGGCGTCTGGCAGATCCACCGGCTCGATCACCGGCTGGACGAGAACGCGATCATCACCCGGCACCTGGCGGCGGATCCAGTGCCGTTGTCGACGGTGCTCGGCCCCGGCGACGAGGTCGACGACCAGTCGGAGTGGACCCGCGTTCGGGCGACTGGCACCTATGACGTCGAGCACGAGGTCACGGTCGCGTTCACGACTCGTGACGGCGCACCCGGCGTGGACGTCGTGACGCCGCTGGTGACCTCGGACGGACCGGCGGTCCTGGTCGACCGGGGCTGGTGGCAGACCAAGAACACCAGGGACCGGCCAACGGACGTGCCCCCGCCACCCTCTGGTGAAGTCACCGTCACGGGCTGGCTGCGCCAGAACAGCGAGGCCGACGACAACGCGATCGAGCCCTTGGACGGCCAGGTGCGGGCGATCTCCAGCACCGGGATGGCCTCGTACGTGTCGCACGATCTCGTCAGCGGCTATCTGAACCTGCGCAGTCAAGACCCGCCCGCCGCGAAGTCGCTCGCGCTCGAGCCCATGCCCGAGCTCGGTCAGGGTCCGCACTTCTTCTATGCGCTGCAGTGGTGGTTCTTCGGCGGCCTGGCCGTGTTCGGGCTGTTCTGGTTCGCCTGGGTCGAGCTGAAGGAGCGTCGGGCTAAGCCGGGGCCAGCGGCTTGATCGGGTGATGCCGATTGAAGAGGTTGCCGGGATCGAACTCGGCCTTCACTGCTGCAAGCCGGGCGTAGTTCTCCTCCCCATAGCTGGCGCGCACGAGATCCTCACCCGCGTCCGCGACGAAGTTCAAGTAGACCGAACCGATGTCATAGGGCTTCATTTCCGCAACAGAGCGCCGCGTCCAGGCGATGCCGCGCTCGTCGTCCTCGCTGTCGTCCCACAGCCCGAAGGGGTGCGTCACCCAGGTCGCGCCACGATGCGTCATCGGCCAGTTCGTGGCCTGGTCGGCGACACGACCGCCCCACGGGATCAGCAGGTGCTGTGAGGGCGAAGGCACGATCATGCTCTCGCCCTGGCTGCAGTAGAGATCGAGCGCCTCGTCGGGCAGGGCCGCGAGGTGGGAGGCCGACCAGTAGTTGCGGAACCCGGGCGGGTCATCGATGGCGCACTGGATGTCGGCATACGGCATCTCGGCCGTCATCCCGCCTTGGGGCTCCAGCGCATACATCGGCGCCAGCGCGTCACGCATCTCGGCCTCGGTGCCGGCGAAGACGCCGATCATGCCGATCACGCGGCCGTTTTGGAGAGACTCGGGCACGAACGGTTCCGGTGGTCCGGTCAGGTACGCGACGCCGCCGCCGAGCTGGGTCGGCGCGCCGGCCTCGAGCAGGTCGCGATACGTCCGCGCGACCTCGGGGCCGGAATCGGAGGGCCACAGAAGCAGGGCGAACGTCGAAGCGGGCAGCGGGTGGAGCCGGAACACGAGACGGGTGGCGATACCGAAGTTGCCGCTCCCCCCGTGCAACGCCCAGAACAATTCGCTGTTCTCGTCTTCATTGGCCGTCACGACGCGGCCGTCGGCCGCCACAAGCTCGACCTCGAGCAGGTTGTCGCACGCGAGCCCCCATTCCCGCTCGAGCCAGCCGGACCCGCCGCCCAAAGTCAGGCCCGCAACACCGGTCGACGAGACGCGCCCACCCGTGGTCGCCAACCCGTGGGGCTGCGTGGCCCGGTCGAAGGCGCTCCAGGTCGCTCCGCCGGCGACCGTCGCCGTTCTTGAGCCGGGGTCGACCTCGACACCGTTCATGCGGCGCATGTCGATGACGAGTCCCCCGTCGACGGTGCTCGCACCGGCCACGCTGTGACCACCTGAGCGGATCGCGACCTCCAGACCGTTGGCCTGCGCATGGACGAGCGCGGCCTGGACGTCAGCAACGGACTCGCACTGCGCGATGAGCGCCGGGCGTCGATCGATCATGGCGTTGAAGATCGTGCGGGCGTCGTCGTAGCCGTCGTCGCCATCGCCGAACACGACGCCGCCGAACCCGTCCACGGCCGGTGAGTTCATGGGTCCTCCAGATTTGTCTCCGTGCACGGAACCTACCGGCCCGGCGCCGCGACGTCACGCGCCTTTCAGGCGAGGCTGACGAGGTCGGCGTAGGTGTCGCTCCAGAGGTCCTCGTCGCCGTCGGGAAGAAGCAGCACGCGATCGGGCTCGAGCGCGGCGACGGCGCCCTCGTCGTGGGTGACCAGCACGATCGCCCCCTCGTAGGTGCGGATCGCGGCCAGCACCTCCTCGCGGGACGCCGGGTCGAGGTTGTTGGTGGGCTCGTCGAGCAGCAGGACGTTGGCACTGGAGACGATCAGGCTGGCCAGGGCGAGGCGCGTCTTCTCGCCGCCGGAGAGCACTCCCGCGGGCTTGGCGGTGTCGTCACCGCTGAACAGGAACGAGCCGAGCACGCTCCGCGCCTCGGTGTCGGTGAGCGACGGCGCAGCCGACTGCATGTTCTCGAGCACCGTGCGTGAGGTGTCGAGCGTCTCGTGCTCCTGGGCGTAGTAGCCGATCCGGAGCCCGTGACCGGGCACGACCGTGCCGGTGTCGGGCTCGTCCGTGCCGCTGAGGATGCGCAGCAGGGTGGTCTTGCCGGCGCCGTTCAGGCCCAGCACCACGACGCGACTCCCTCGGTCGATCGCGAGGTCGACGTCGGTGAAGATCTCCAGCGATCCGTACGACTTGGAGAGCTCAGATGCGGTGAGCGGCGTCTTGCCGCACGGCGCGGGCTTGGGGAACTTGATGCGGGCGACCTTGTCCTTGGCGCGTTCCGCTTCCAGGCCGGCCATCATCTTCTCGGCCCGCTTGAGCATGCTTTGCGCTGCGGCAGCCTTCGTGGCCTTGGCTCGCATGCGGTTGGCCTGGTCGGTGAGCTGCTCGGCCTTCTTCACCGTGTTCGCGCGCTCGCGACGGCGGCGGCGCTCGTCGGTCTCGCGCTGGGTGAGGTACTGCCGCCAGCCCATGTTGTAGACGTCGACCTCGGCTCGGTTGGCGTCGAGGTGCAGCACGCGGGTGACCGTCTGCTCGAGCAGCTCGACATCGTGGCTGATGACGACGAGACCGCCGCGGTAGCTCGCGAGGAAGCCGCGGAGCCACACGATGGAGTCGGCGTCGAGGTGGTTGGTGGGCTCATCGAGCAGCAGGGTGTCGGCGTCGGAGAACAGGATGCGGGCCAGCTCGATGCGTCGACGTTGGCCGCCGGACAATGTGCTGAGCTCCTGCTCCAGCACCCGCTGCGGCAGCCCCAGGCTCGTCGCGATGGTGGCCGCTTGCGACTCGGCCGCATACCCGCCACCGGCGCCGAAATCGGCGTCCGCGCGGGCGTAGCGCTTCATGCCGAGCGCGGCGACCTCGGGATCGGTGGACCCCATCTCCTCCTCCGCGGCTCGCATCCGACGTAGCGCGTCGTCGAGTCCGCGCGCCGACAGGATGCGGTCGCGGGCGGTGATGCTGACGTCGCCGATGCGCGGGTCCTGCGGCAGGTAGCCGATGGTGCCCGAGGACGAGATCGTGCCGCCGGCCGGCCGGCCGTCACCGGCGAGCATGCGGGTGAGCGTGGTCTTGCCGGAGCCGTTGCGGCCGACGAGTCCGATCTTGTCGCCCGCAGCGACGCGGAACGACACATCGGACATCAGCAGTCGGGCGCCGAAGCGCAGCTCGACGTTCTGGACGGTGAGCATGGAGACTTTCCGGTGAGCAGGGACGAACGGGCATGACGGCCCGGCGATCACATCAGCAGCGGAAACCTCATGGCATCAGTCTACGGGCGACGATCACCCGACGTTGAATCCGAGGGCGTGCAGCATTTCCTTGCCGTCGTCGGTGATCTTGTCCGGACCCCATGGGGGCATCCAGACCCACTCGATGCGGAAGTCGTTGACGATGCCGTCGAGGGCGGCGCGGGTCTGGTCCTCGATGACGTCGGTGAGCGGGCAGGCCGCCGATGTGAGCGTCATGGAGAGCACCGTGTTGCTGTGCTCGTCGACGTCGACGCCGTAGACCAGGCCGAGGTCGACGACGTTGATCCCGAGCTCGGGGTCGACGACGTCCTTCATGGCTTCGATGACGTCGTCCTTCGTCGTGGCCGTGCCGACTGACGAGGACGCGGCCTCGAGGTCGACATCGGGCAAGTCGCTGTGGTCGGTCATCAGTTCTCCCCTGGGTTGGAGGTGGGGGTTGCGGTGTTCAAGGCTTGTGCGGTGGCGTCTTTCCACGCCATCCACGAGAGCAGGGCGCACTTGATGCGGGCCGGGAACTGCGCAACGCCGGCGAAGGCGATGCCGTCTTCGAGGCGGTCCTCGTCGGGCTCTACCTGCCCGCGGCCGTGCATGAGCTCGGTGAAATCGTCGAGCAGGCCCATCGCGTCGTCGACGGTGCGGCCGATGACGAGGTCGTTGAGCACAGATGCGGATGCCTGGCTGATCGAGCAGCCCTCGGCCGCGTACGAGACGTCGGCGACTCGGTCGCCGTCGAGGTGCACGCGAAGGGTGATCTCGTCGCCGCAGGTCGGGTTCACGTGGTGCACCTCGGCTTCGTACGGCTCGCGGAGTCCGCGGCCGTGCGGGTGCTTGTAGTGGTCCAGGATGATCTCCTGGTACAGCCCATCCATGTTCGACGCAGTGGCGTCCATGTGTCCCTCCCCTCAGGTCTTTCCGAAATAGGTCTTGGTGTGGTGCAACGCCTCGACGAGGGCATCTATGTCCGACGTCGTCGTGTACAGGTAGAACGACGCGCGTGCCGTGGACTGCACGCCGAACCGCAGATGTGCCGGCTTGGCGCAATGGTGCCCCGCTCGCACAGCGACCCCCCGAGAGTCGAGCAGCTGGGCGATGTCGTGGGGGTGCACACCATCGAGCGTGAAGCTGACCGCGCCTCCGCGGTCCACGACGTCCTTCGGGCCGATGACGGTGAGCCCGTCGATCTCTTGAAGCCGTCCGAGCGCGTATGCGGTGATCTCGCGCTCGTGGGAGGCCACGTTTTGCATGCCGATGGCGCTGAGGTAGTCAGCGGCCGCGCCAAGGCCCACGGCCTGGGCGATCGGCGGGGTGCCGGCCTCGAACCGCGCCGGCGGCGGAGCGTAGGTGGAGCGCTCCATCGTGACGGTCTCGATCATCTCGCCGCCGCCGAGGAACGGCGGGAGCTCGGCCAGCAGGTCGTAACGGCCCCAGAGGACGCCGATGCCGGTGGGCCCCACCATCTTGTGGCCGGTGAACGCGACGAAGTCGGCGCCGAGGGCGGCGACATCGACGGGGAGCTGCGGCACGGCCTGCGAAGCGTCGACGACGACCAGCGCACCGACCTCGTGCGCGCGGCGGATGACCGTCTCGAGCGGGTTGACGGTACCGAGCATGTTGGAGACCCAGGTGAGCGAGACGACGGCCGTGCGCTCGGTGACCAGCTCGTCGAGCTGGTCGAGGTCGAGGCGGCCTTCGTCGGTGATGCCGAACCAGCGCAAGGTCGCGCCGGTGCGCTCGGTGAGCAGCTGCCACGGAACGATGTTGGAGTGATGCTCCATCTCGGAGATCACCACGTCGTGGTCCTCGCCGACCCGTCCAGCGTCACCGAGCACGCGGGCCACCAGGTTGAGCGCCTCGGAGGCGTTCTTGGTGAACACGACCTCCTCGCGACGCGGTGCGCCGATGAACGAGGCGACCTTGGTGCGGCCGTCCTCGAACGCGCCGGTGGCCTCGGCACCGAGCTGGTGCATGGCCCGGGCGACGTTGGCGTTGTGCAGCCGGTAGTGCTCGTCGAGCGCGTCGATGACGGCCGTGGGCTTCTGCGACGTGTTGGCGCTGTCGAGGTAGACCAACGGCAGGTCGCCGGCCATGCGACGGGCCAGGATCGGGAAGTCCTCCCGGATCCTGGTCACGTCGTACGCACTGGGCGCCATGGTGGTCATCGCTGCTCGCTCAGGCCTGCGTCGCTGCCGCTGCCTTGACGTACTTGTCGTAGCCCTCGGCCTCGAGCTGGTCGGCCAGCTCGCGTCCGCCCTGCTCGGCGACGCGACCGGCGACGAACACGTGCACGAAGTCGGGCTTGATGTACTGCAGGATGCGCGTGTAGTGCGTGATCAGCAGCAGTCCCTTGTCGGGCCTGGACGTGAAACGGTTGACACCGTCCGCCACCACGCGCAGCGCGTCGATGTCGAGGCCGGAGTCGGTCTCATCGAGCACGGCGAACTTGGGGTCGAGCAGCTCGAGCTGGGCGATCTCGTGGCGCTTCTTCTCACCGCCGGAGAAGCCCTCGTTGACGCTGCGCTGGGCGAACGTCGGGTCGAGGTCGACGCCCTGGAGCGCGGCGTTGACGTCCTTGACCCAGGTGCGCAGCTTCGGTGCCTCGCCGTCGAGGGCCGTCTTGGCCGTTCGCAGGAAGTTCGCGACGGACACGCCGGGCACCTCGACCGGGTACTGCATGGCGAGGAACAAGCCGGCGCGGGCGCGGGCATCGACCTTCATGCCGAGGATGTCCTGGCCATCGAGCGTCACCGAGCCCTGGGTGATCGTGTACTTGGGGTGGCCGGCGATCGAGTAGGCCAGCGTGGACTTGCCCGACCCGTTCGGGCCCATGATGGCGTGCACCTCGCCGGTGTTGACCGTGAGGTCGACGCCCTTGAGGATCTCGATCTCACCGTCGTCGGTGTTGACGGAGACGTGCAGGTCCTTGATGTCCAGGGTGGTCATGCGGTGTCAGCTCCTGTTGCCGAAAGGTCGACGAGAACGGTGTCGCCTTCGATGGTCGTGGGATAGGTCTGGACCGGCTCGGTGGCCGGGAGGTTGACGGGCTTGCCGGTGCGGAGGTCGAAGCGCGAGCCGTGCAGCCAGCACTCGATCTCGTTGCCCTCGACCTCGCCCTCGGAAAGGGGAATGGCCGCGTGCGAGCACTCGTCGATGACGGCGTAGACGACGCCACCGTCGCGTACCAGCGCGAGCTCGACACCGTCGACCTCGACGGCGACGGCTCCACCGTCGGGGACGTCCGCCAGTGCGGCGGCGGGCACGAAGCTCATACCGGGCTCAACCGTCCGACGTGCTCCGCGAGCTCGTCTTCGATGGCGTCGACAAGGCGCTCCTGAAGCTCGGGCACGCCGATGCGCCGGATGATGTCGTTGAAGAAGCCGTGCACGACGAGTCGGCGCGCTTCTTCCTCCTCGATACCGCGGCTCATCAGGTAGAACAGGTGCTGATCGTCGAAGCGGCCAGTGGTGGACGCGTGGCCGGCACCCACGATCTCGCCGGTCTCGATCTCCAGGTTCGGGACCGAGTCGGCGTGCGCCCCGTCGGTGAGCACGAGGTTGTCGTTCTGCTCGAACGTGTCGATGCCCTCGGCGATCTTGCGGATCAGCACGTTGCCGATCCAGACCGTGTGGGCGTCCTGGCCCTGCAGCGCGCCCTTGTAGTCGACGTTGCTGCGCGTGTGCGGCGCGGTGTGGTCGACGAACAGGCGGTGCTCCATGTGCTGGCCGGCATCGGCGAAGTAGACGCCGAACATCTCGACGCTGCCGCCGGTGCCGACGTAGTCGGCCGACGTGCTGGCACGCACGACGTCGCCGCCGAGCGTCACCGTGACGTGCTTGAGGTGGGCGTCGCGCCCGACTCGTGAGTGCTGGTTGACGACGTGCACGGTGTCGTCGGCCCAGTCCTGGACGGTGACGAAGGTCAGGTCGGCGCCGTCCTCGAGCACGACCTCGATGTTCTCGGCCCAGGTGGCGGATCCGGAGTAGTCGATGACCACGACGGCCTTGCTGAAGGCACCGGCGCGGACGAGGAGATGGCCGGCCGTGGCCGGTTCGAGGCCGCCGCCCTTGAGCCGCACCGTGGTGGGCTCCTCGACGATCGTGTCCTGGGGAATGGTGACCTCGAAGACTGACGTCGCGGCCTCCCAGGCGCGGGCAGATACGCGGTCGACGGGCACGTAGCCCGACGCTCCGCGTGCGGACTCGCCCACCGGTACGGAAACCGCGGTGACGCCCGGAGCAGTGTCGGCCACGATGGCGACGTCGTCACCGGTCAGTGGCGTGTCCTCGTGCAGCCCGCGGAGTCGCTTGAGCGGCGTGAACCGCCAGATCTCCTCCAGACCCAGAGGCACGGCATGGTCGTCGACCACGAAGGAACCCTCGGGGTGGAGGTGCGATTCAACGTGGTCGAGTTCGAGGGCTTCGACGACGGTCAACCGACCGCTCCTTCCATCTGGAGCTCGATCAGGCGGTTGAGCTCGAGGGCGTACTCCATCGGCAGTTCCTTCGCGATCGGCTCGATGAAGCCGCGCACGATCATCGCCATGGCCTCGTCCTCCTCCATGCCGCGAGACATGAAGTAGAAGAGCTGGTCGTCGCTGAGCTTGGAGACGGTGGCCTCGTGGCCGAGGGTGACGTCGTCCTCGCGGACATCGACGTAGGGGTAGGTGTCGGAGCGGCTGATCTGGTCGACCAGCAGCGCGTCGCACTTGACGGTGCTGGCGGAGCCGTAGGCGCCGTCCATGACCTGGAGCAGGCCGCGGTACGACGTGCGTCCCCCGCCGCGGGCGACCGACTTGCTCAGGATGGAGCTCGACGTGTGCGGCGCGCAGTGCACCATCTTGGCGCCGGCGTCCTGGTGCTGGCCCTCGCCGGCGAAAGCGACAGACAGCGTCTCTCCGCGCGAGTGCTCGCCCATGAGGTAGACGGCCGGGTACTTCATCGTGATCTTGGAGCCGATGTTGCCGTCGACCCACTCCATCGTGGCGCCCTCTTCGCAGGTGGCGCGCTTGGTGACCAGGTTGTAGACGTTGTTCGACCAGTTCTGGATGGTCGTGTAGCGCACACGGGCGTTCTTCTTGACGACGATCTCCACGACCGCAGAGTGCAGCGAGTCGCTGGAGTAGATCGGCGCGGTACATCCCTCGACGTAATGGACGTAGGAGCCCTCGTCGGCGATGATCAGCGTCCGCTCGAACTGACCCATGTTCTCGGTGTTGATCCGGAAGTAGGCCTGCAGCGGGATGTCGACGTGGACGCCCGGGGGCACGTAGATGAAGGAGCCGCCGGACCACACCGCGGAGTTGAGTGCGGAGAACTTGTTGTCGCCGACCGGGATGATGGTCGTGAAGTACTCCTTGAAGATCTCCGGGTGCTCGCGAAGCGCGGTGTCGGTGTCGAGGAAGAGCACACCTTGCGCCTCGAGGTCCTCACGGATCGAGTGGTAGACGACCTCGGACTCGTACTGCGCGGCGACGCCGGCAACGAGGCGCTGCTTCTCCGCCTCGGGGATGCCGAGCTTGTCGTAGGTGTTCTTGATGTCCTCGGGCAGGTCTTCCCAGCTGGTGGCCTGCTTCTCGCTGGAACGCACGAAGTACTTGATGTTCTCGAAGTCGATGGTGTCGAGGTCGGCACCCCAGGTGGGCATCGGCTTGCGGCGGAAGAGGCGCAGGCCCTTGAGGCGCAGGTCGAGCATCCACTCCGGCTCGTTCTTGAGCGCGGAGATGTTGCGGACGACGTCCTCGTTGAGCCCGCGCACCGCGGTCGCACCGGCATCGTCGGAGTCGGACCAGCCGAACGCGTAGCGTCCGACGTCCTTGAGGCCTGGATTCGCCTCTTCGACGGCGTTGGTGACGGGTGTCTCTGACGTGGTCGTCATGAGGGCAACCTCTCTGCTGCGGGCTGGGTGGATGTCTGGTGTGGCAGGTGCGTGGTGCAAATGCCGTCGCCGTTGGCGATGGTGGCCAGGCGCTGGACATGGGTGCCGAGGAGGCGCGAGAACATCTCGGTCTCGGCCTCGCACAGGTGGGGGAACTCGCCGGCCACGTGGGCGACCGGGCAGTGGTGCTGGCAGATCTGCTCGCCAGAAGCATTGCTCTCGACCGATGCGGCGTAGCCGTCGCCGGTTAGGGCCTCGGCCAGGACCTTCGCGCGATCCTCGGGAGCGGCGGAATCGATGAGCGGCTTGACGCGCTCCTCGAAGACGGCCAGTCGCTGGCGGGCGAAAGCCGAAACGGCGTCGTCTCCCCCGGACCGCTGGACGAAGCGCAGCGCATCGGTGGCGATGACGTCGTAGGCGTGGCCGAAGTGGTCGCGGCCGGTGTCGGTGATGACGAAGACCTTGGCCGGGCGGCCGCGTCCGCGCGGGCCACGCATGCGCGGTTCGCGTGCCTCGAGCACGCCGTCGGCGAGCAGCTGGTCGAGGTGGCGACGGACGGCCGCAGGAGTCAGGCCCAGGCGCTCGGCCAGCGCAGCAGCCGTCGACGGGCCGTTCTGCATGATCGTCGTGGCCACACGCTCACGGGTGGGTGCGTCGTCGATGATCGACGACGTCTCCTCTGCCCGCATGTTTTTCACAACACCAGTGTGCCGTTATTACTTCCCCACAATCAACGAAGGTGAGCCTTACCCGTGTCGCAGCCCCTGATCAGGCCTCTGGTCAGCGCAGACGTCTAGGGTTGGCGCATGGCGTCTAAGGCACCAGCGGTCGAAGTAGACGCCGGCGGGCGTGCGGTGCGCGTCTCCAGCCCCGATCGGGTCATTTTCCCGGCATCTGCGCTGGGTGGAGACGTCACGAAGCTGGAAGTCGTCGAGTACTACGTCGCGGTCGCCGACGGCATCGTGCGGGCGCTGCGCGACCGTCCGGTCTCGCTCGAGCGCTGGCCCAAGGGCGTGCTCCCTGGGATGAAGCTCACCGCGCGCGATGCCACCCACGGCCGCGGTCCGCAGGGCGACGCGTTCTACCAGAAACGCCTGATGCGCGGCATGCCCGAGTGGGCCAAGTCCGTGCGCGTGCATTTCCCGTCCGGCCGGCGCGCTGACCAGCTATGTCCCGACCACGTCGCCGCCGTGGCGTGGGCCGCACAGATGGGCGCGATCACTTTCCACGCCTGGCCGGTGCGCTCGGCCGACGTCGATCGCCCCGACGAGCTGCGCATCGACCTCGACCCGCATGGCAAGACGTCGTTCCTCGACGCCGCCCGCGTGGGCGTAGCGGTCAAAGAGCTGCTCGATGAGATCGGCATCGTCGGGTTCCCCAAGACGAGCGGCAAGAACGGCGTGCACGTCTACATCCGCATCGAGCCGAAGTGGACCTTCACCGACGTGCGCCACGCCGCCATCGCGCTGGGCCGAGAGCTCGAGCGACGCACCGACGGCGTCACCACCGCCTGGTGGAAGGAGGAGCGCGGCGACAACATCTTCGTCGACATCAACCAGAACTGCCGCGACCGCACCATCGCCTCCGCCTACAGCCTGCGACCCAAGGAGGGCGGCCCGGTCTCGACGCCAGTCACCTGGGAGGAGCTGGCCGACCTCGACGACCCCAACGAGTTCACCCTCCGCACGGTGCCGACAAGGCTCGACTCCGTCGGCGACGCCCACGCCACCATCGACGACGTGCACCACTCACTGGAGCCCCTGCTCGACTGGTGGAAGCGCGACCTCGAGAACGGCCTCACTGACATGCCCTACCCACCGGAGTACCCCAAGATGCCGGGTGAGCCGAAGCGGGTCCAGCCGAGCAAGAGTCGATCGGACACCAGCGGAAACATCGTGTAGGTGCAGTTAGGCGGCTTCTCGCCAGTCGGGCAGGGCGGCATCCATCCACGCCACGCCATCGGCCGGGAGCGTTCCGTGCTCATGCGCGACCCGGGCCCAGTCGATGATCACTTCGGTGAACTTGGCGGGGTTGTAGACGTCCTCCTCCTTGGAGAAGAGGTTGTCGCCGGCGTAGGTCAGGATCGTGATGTTCGCGGCCTCGTGAATCGAGCCGTCGCCCGGGTCCTGCATCCGGTTGAGGATCTCGCAGACGATGCGCCCGCGCTCCTGGTCGATGACGTACCAGCTGCTCGGGTAGTCGGGCATCCAGCAGCCCGGCATGGTCGTCATGGTCTTGATGATCCAGGCGCGGATCTCCTCGCGACCGTTGAACTTCCCATAGAGGTGCTCGTCATAGGTGGCATCCTCGGTGAAGAGGTCGGCGAAGCGACCCCAGTCACCGGTCTCGCTGGCGGCACGTACCTCGGCGCCGTAGTGCGCAAACGCTGCCTCGAGCTCGTCCCGGCTCCATCGACTCACGGCGGGGAGTCTAGCGCCGGTTTGGCCCCCTAAGTGGGAGTGTTCTACCTTCTCAGTTTTTCCCCTCGTACCGAACGATTCGGTGGGAGACTGCGGGTACGCCCCAGCAAGCACTTGTGCATCACTCCCATCGAGGACATCACCATGCGCCGCACACTCTCAGCCGCAACCATCGCCCTGCTCGCTGCACTGCTGGCCATGGCCGGCTCGATATCTCCGGCATCGGCGATAGACCAGCCGATCTGGACCTACTTCTCGCAGTCAGGTGGCACCCAGGCCAACCTGATCGGCAAGGTGGTCAACAGTGACCTCACCGGAGCTTCCAACATCGGCGGCACCGCCTTCGTTGCGTCGGCTGACAATGGGGTGGCGAAGGTGTCGGTCCCAGGACTGATCGATGTCGGCGCGATCACCACCTCACAGACCGCCGCGCCGTTTGGCAGCGACGGTCTCCAGATCACCTCAAAGGCGAAGATCGGCGGGATCGACCTGCTGAGCGGTGCGATCAAGGTCGACGCCATTGAGACCACCAACATCGCCCGCGCTACGCCCTCAGGCTTCAGCAAGGAAGCCGATTCGAAGCTCGCCACGCTGACCATCGGTGGCAAGTCCTACCCGCTCTCGAGCGCCCCGAACACCACGGTCACGATCCCCGGCCTGGCCAAGGTGGTCATCAACGAGCAGATCTCCAACTCGGGTGGATCCGGCATCGAGACCAAGACCAACGCACTTCGGGTCACCCTGCTCGAGGACTTCGCCGGTGCCAAGATCGGCTCGACGATCAAGCTCGCCTCCAGCACGATCAACATCCTGAACGGCGGGCCGTCCAATGCGATCCCGGTCGGCGGCTTCTGCTACGGCCTGGCGGCCAAGGTCAAGGCGAAGGACATCTCGGTGGCAGTCCCGCCGCTGCCGCTGCTGTACATCCCGTCGGTCGGCACGGGCGGCAAGCTCTTCACGAACAGCACGGCCGACGTGGATGTCCCCCAGGGACTGTTGAAGGTCGGCGCGCTCGAGTGCAAGGTCAGCGGTCTGTCGAACGTCGGTTCGGCCGATGCCTATGCCGAGACTCAGATTGCCCGCGCCAACCTGCTCGGCGGCTTGATCACCGCAGACGCGATCAAGGTGAAGTCGCACGTCGTCAAGACGCAGACCGGGCACCTCGAGGAACAAAGCATGGAGTTCGTGAACCTCAAGGTCGCCGGCAAGGTGATTCCCGTCAATGTCAAGCCGAACACGAGGATCAACGTCCTCGGCCTCGGCCAGGTCAACATCAACAAGCAGTCCAGCAAAGCGGGCTACAGCGCGATCATCGGCGTCGAGGTCATCCTCTCCGTCAAGAAGCTGGGGCTCCCGGTCGGTGCCCAGGTCCATCTCGGTGTCGCGAGCACCTACACCGCTGCGAGCAACTGACCGCCTGACCAACGCATCAGGGTCGGCCCTCGGGGCCGGCCCTGATCAGGCGAGGACGCGGCTGACGTCGAAGCTGGCGCCCGGCCACGCTTCCACGGTGTCGTGGACCTCATGCTCGGTGCAGGGCGTCCAGGTGCCGTCGATGATGATCTCGTCGTGGAGTGAATCGCAGGCGACCCAGATGCGGAGCTCGTCGTCGAAGTAGTCTGCGCGGCCGTCGCCGTGGTCGCGCGCGTATTCGAACTCACCGGAGTCGAGGAGGGAGCGATAGAACTTCATGACCCCAGTGTCCACGCCCGCAACGGCAGAAAGCGCCGCCAACAGGGCCACCAGACCCGACGTTCACCGTGAGTTCATGACCGAGACGCATGGGAGCCGTCGTGGCTCCAGTTCCCGCTCAAATTGGGTCAGGCGGCGCCGGATGGTGCAAGCATGGTGGACCATCGGCGGACCGACTCGACAGCGTCCTCCACGAGGTCGGTGTCGGCGCCGGCGAGCACCAGGAACGTGCCGGCAAGCAGGTGGTACGGATCGGTCGTCTGCGGTGAGGCGAGGTACGTGCCGATCTGTGATGCGGCGGCATTGGCCAGGAGATCGGAGCGGCCTCCGGCCAGGGCGCGGAGCTCGTCGATGGCGGCGGCGACCGAGATCTCGAGGTCGGTGAGGAGTTGTGCGCGATTGATCAGCGCGACTTCTTGTTGGGCGTCGTGCTGACTCTCGCTGGTGGCCATGAAACGGAGCGTAGAACTCGGCCGTGCCGGGCGGAAGGTCTCCGAAGATGAACAATTGACGACGTAGACGCCGGCCCCGAGTCATGGCCGCTCGATGAGCATCGGCGTTCCCTAGAAGTGGAACGTGTTCTAGTATTGCCGCCATGATCACGTCCGACGCCATCACCTGGACCGCACCCAATGACGCGCACCCTGCCCGCGCCGCCTCGCAACGCTCTTACTCGGCCGTCGCCAAGGGCGACCTGGACGAGTGGCTCACCGTCTACGCCGAGGACGCCGTGCTCGAGGACCCGGTCGGGCCCTCGATGTTCGACCCCGACGGCAAGGGTCACCGTGGCCATGACGGGATCCGGGCGTTCTGGAACCTCGCAATCGCTCCGATCGAGCGGTTCGAGTTCGAGATCTACGACTCGTTCGCCAATCCCGAGGGGAACACCTGCGCCAACATCGGGCGGATTCGCACGTCATTCCCGGACGGAAGTTACACGACGACCGAGCTGATCATGGTGTACGCCGTCAACGACGACGGCCGGGTGGCCTCGATGAAGGCCTACTGGGAGCCCGACCGGACGATGGCGTCGTTCACCCAAGCCTGATCTAGAGCAGGCTGCCCGCCGGCTCGCCGTTTTGCTGCTTCCCGCGGCCCAAGGCGGCGCGGTTCGCCACCAGATCCTCGGCGATGCGGATGAGCTTGATGTTCTGGTCCTGGGAGAGCCTCCGCATGTAGGCGAAAGCCTGCTCTGCAGTGATGTCGAAGGCGTGCATGAGGATGCCTTCGGCTTGCCCGATGGTCGTGCGGGTGCCGAGTGCCGCATACATGTCGGCGCGAAGTGCCGCGGTGGCGATGGCAACCGAGGCGTGGGCCGCCAGAATCTTGATCACGCCGGCGTCGCTGGCGTCGAACGCGGCGATCCGGCGCGAATAGACGTTGAGCGAACCGAAGCGACGTGACCGGGTGTCCAGGCTGGACGAGACGACGCTGCGGTACCCCAGCTCGGCCAAGGCCTTGCTCCACGTCGGCCAGCGTTCATCCGTGAGCACGTTCTCGACAAGATAGGCCTGGTCGCCGCCATCGATCGCGTCGAGACCCGGCCCCTCGTGGAGGTCGGCCTGGAGTTGATGGGCGCGGTCGACGTTGCTGCTCGTGCCCGCTGGAGTCTCGACCCGATTGCGCGCGTGCACCAGGAGGATCCCGGCATCGTCACCGTCAACCGCGAGGCGCGCGTACTGCGAGATCGTCTCGACCGTCTCCTCAGTGGAGACGACGTCCGTCAACTCGACGGCCATGCGCGAAAACAACGAATCTCGTTCGAACTCCATATGGACTTGCCCTTCATTGGTCAAGCCGCTGGGTCGACGAGAGACTCCATCATCACACGGTGGTGCGGGTTCCGCCCTTCGAACGATTGTTCGTGGCAAGGGCGGCGTGCGGGCCGCGGACCTGGTTCGACGAGTCGGCGAACTGACTTGCGATTCGTGCCTGAGTCGACAACCGCACCCATCCGGGGAATGGTGGGCGTCGAAGGCAGACGTCCGTGAAGGGAGCCTCTGATGTCCGGCCCGAACGACTCGATCGCCACGCTGTCGCGTGCCCTCGACCAGACCGGCGACGTGCTCGCCGCCATTCACCGCGAACAGCTGTCCGATCCGACGCCGTGCCCGGACTGGGACGTGGCGCACCTGATCGGGCATGTCCTCGGCGCCCCGGGGCGCTTCACCGAGTCGGTTCAGGGCGGCGATCCGCAATGGGGCGTCCCGCCGGAACCGGCGACCGGCGACTGGACCGCGAAGTTCCGCTCCGACGCCGACGACCTGATCCACGCGTGGCACCAGAAGGGCGACGAGGCCGAGGAAGGGGCAGCCGACTGGCAGATCGCGGAGTTCGCCGTCCACACCTGGGACCTGGTGCGTGCCACCGGACAACACCGCCCGCTCGACTCGGAGGTGGCCGAGCGCGGCTACGCATTCATGTCGAAGGCACTCACACCGGACAACCGTGGCAAGGCGTTCGAACCCGAGGTCGAGGCGCCCGATGACGTCGATCCTTACGATCGCATCGCCGCCTTCGCGGGTCGCAAGATCTAGAGCAGGACGTCGGAGAGGTCGTAGCCGACGACTTCCTCGAGCTGGGCGTAGCCGCACGACTCCGGTTCACGGTCGTCGCGCCACCGCTTGAACTGAGCGGTGTGCCGAAAACGGTCGCCCTCCATGTGCTCGTAGCCCACCTCGACGACACGCTTGGGCGCCAGCGGGACGAACGAGAGATCCTTCGTGCCGGTCCAGCGACTCTGACCACCGGGAAGTCGGCCGCTCGCTTGCGCAGCCTCGTCCTGCCAGGCGCCCCATGGATGGTCGGCAAACTCGACCCGCAGCGGGTCCAGCTCCTCCAGCAGCTCGGCCCGCCTCTTCTCGGAGAACGACGCACACACGCCGACGTGTTGAAGACGACCGTCGTCCGCGTACAGGCCGAGGAGCATCGAGCCGAGCAGCGGGCGCTCGGGCGTCGACGTCTTGTGCAGGCGGTACCCCGCCACGACCACATCAGCAGTTCGGGAGTGCTTGATCTTGAGCATGGTGCGCCCGTTCGGCGCATAGGTTCCGTCCAGCCGCTTGGCCACGACGCCGTCGAGTCCGGCGCCCTCGAACTGGTCGAACCACTCCTCCGCCTCAGCGGCGTCCAGCGTTCGTCGGGTGATGTGCACCGGGGGCGACGCCTTCGCCATCACTTTCTCGAGTCGATCCCGTCGGACGGAGAACGGCGCATCGAGCAGCGATTCGTCGTCGATCGCGATGAGGTCGAAGACGACGAGGCTGGCCGGCGTCTGCTCGGCCAGGAGCTTGACCCGCGACTCCGCGGGGTGGATGCGCTGGCTGAGCGAGTCGAAGTCGAGGCGGCCGTCGACGGCGATGACGATCTCCGCGTCGACGACACAGCGCTCCGGGAGGTTCTCTTTCGCCGCGGTGACGACGTCCGGGAAATACCGGGTCAGTTCCTTGGTCGACCGGCTGGCAATGACGACGTCATCCCCGTCCCTGAAGACGATCGCTCGGAACCCGTCCCACTTCGGCTCGTACGACAGGCCACCGTCGACCGAATCCGCGGCCGGGACACCCTTGACCGACTTCGCCAGCATCGGCTGCAGCGGAGGCATGACAGGCAGGTGCATGGCGTCAGACTTTCACGTCCCGCCTCGAGATGCACCGAACGGACATTCGGGTGATGCTGACGGCAACGACAAGGTGTCGTCGCACTGCAAGAGGGAGTTGAGATGATCATTCTTGGTGTCGTTCTCGTGATCGCGGGAGCACTGCTCGGCATTCCCATCCTCTACACGATCGGCCTGATCCTGCTGGTCGTCGGCGTCATTCTCTGGATCCTCGGCTCCACAGGACGCGCCGTCGGTGGAAGGGCGCACTACTGGTGAGGTGACGGGAACCGCATCCCTACACTGACCGGGTGACCCACGCCGTCGAAGTGCATGAACTCGTGATGCGCTACGGCAGCGTCACCGCGGTCGATGGGCTCTCGCTGACGGTCGCGCCCGGCCAGGTCACCGCCATCCTCGGACCGAACGGGGCCGGCAAGACAACCACGATCGAGACGTGTGAGGGATTCCGGCGTCCCCACCATGGCTCCGTGCGGGTGCTCGGCCTCGACCCGATCGCCGAGGCCCGCACGCTGCGGCCGCAGGTCGGCGTCATGCTCCAGTCCGGCGGCGCCTGGTCCGGCGTGCGAGCCGGGGAGATGCTGCGCCACATGGCGTCGCTGCACGCGCATCCGCTCGATGCCGACGCACTGGTCGAACGGCTCGGACTGGGTTCGTGCGGACGCACGCCCTACCGACGACTGTCCGGTGGCCAGCAGCAACGGCTCAGCCTGGCGATGGCCGTCATCGGACGACCGCAGCTGCTGTTCCTCGACGAGCCGACCGCCGGCCTCGACCCGCAGGCACGTCGCGCCACCTGGGACCTCATCGACGAGCTGCGCGCCAACGGAGTCACCACCGTTCTCACGACCCACTTCATGGACGAGGCCGAGGTGCTCTCCGACCGCGTGCACATCGTCGACGCCGGGACGGTCATCGCGTCGGGCTCGCCAGCAGAGCTGTCGGAGTCCGGCGCCAAGAACACAGTGCGCTTCACGGCACGCCCCGGGCTCGACGTCGACGCCCTGATGCTCGCCCTTCCCCACGACACGAAAGTCGACGAGACGCAGACCGGCCACTACGTCATCGCCGGGCACGTCGACCCCGAGCTGCTCGCCACGCTCACCGCGTGGTGCGCAGGCCAAGGCGTACTCGCGGAGTCGGTGCTGGTGGAGCGTCAGACCCTCGAAGACCGCTTCCTCGAGCTCACCGGGAAGGCCCTGCGATGACGCTCGACCTGTCACCCCGGCCCGGCGCCGCGTCGACAGAGCAGATGCTCCGCGCTCAGACGCTCATGGAGCTGCGCCTCCTCTCCCGTAACGGCGAGCAGCTGCTCCTGACACTCGTCATCCCGCTGCTGCTGCTCGTGATGGGAACCCGTTCCGACGAGATCGTCGACCTCGGGCCGGGCCGACCGATCGACATCATCACGCCCGGCGTCCTGGCCCTCGCAGTGCTGTCGACGTCGTTCACGTCGCTGGCCATCGCGACCGGGTTCGAGCGACGGTACGGCGTCCTCAAGCGCCTCGGCGCCTCTCCCCTGCCGCGCTGGGGGCTGATGGTCGGCAAGATCGGCGCGGTCCTGATCATCGAGGTGGTGCAGCTCATCGTGCTCATGCTGGTGGCACTCCTCGTCGGCTGGGAGCCCAGCGGCGGTATCGGAGCCATCGCCTGGCTCGTGCTCCTCGCACTGCTTGGCACGGCGGCGTTCGGGTCGCTCGGCCTGCTGATAGCCGGAACGTTGCGCGCCGAGGCGACGCTCGCCGTCGCCAACCTCGTCTACGTCATGCTGCTCGTCGGCGGCGGCCTCATCGTCCCGCTCGAGCGCTACCCCGGGAGCACCCACCACGTGCTCGAGCTGCTGCCGTCGGGTGCGCTCGGCCAGGGCCTGCGCGACGCGTTCCACGGCGGCTCCCCCGGTCTGCTCCCGGTGGTCGTGCTGCTCGTGTGGGCCTTGGGGGCAGGCGTCCTCACTGCGAGGACGTTCCGGTGGGAATAGGCGCGGCACTTCTGGAACCCGGCCGCCGGGCGGTCGAGCGATGGGCGTGGGCATCGGTCATGGCCAACACCGTCATCGTGCTCACGGGCGGGCTGGTGCGGCTCACCGGCTCCGGCCTCGGCTGTCCCACGTGGCCACGCTGTACGGACCAGTCATTCGTGCCGCACCGGGAGCTCGGCGTGCACGGCGTCATCGAGTTCGGCAACCGCATGCTCACCTACGTGCTGGTCGCCGTCGCGCTAGGGACGGTCATCGCGGTCTGGCGCTGGTCCGGATCGAGCCCGGCGGCCCGCCGCATTGCCGTCGTCCTGGCGCTCGGCATCCCGTTCCAGGGCCTGATCGGCGGCATCACGGTCCTCACCGACCTGAACCCATGGATCGTCGCCATGCACCTGTTGCTCTCGATGGCGCTGATCGCCGGGTCGGTGCTCCTCGTCGTCCATGTCCGTGCAGCCACTGCCACGCCTGTGCCGGCACGGTCGATCCTGCTCACCCGCGTGACGTTCGGGATGCTGATCGTCGTCGTCTACCTCGGCACGGTCGTCACCGGCAGCGGACCGCATGCCGGCGACGCGGACTCGCCGCGGAACGGTCTTGACCCACACGTCATGAGCCATGTCCACGCAGGCGGCGTCTATGTGCTCGTCGCCCTCACGCTCGCGACCGTCATCGCACTCCGTGGCACTCCTGCCCTGCGATACGCGGTGCTGCTCCTGGGCGTCGAGCTGCTCCAGGGCACGATCGGCTTCGTGCAGTACTTCACCGACCTGCCGGTGGCCGTGGTGGCGGCCCACCTCGTTGGCGCCGCACTGCTCATAGCCACAGGAACGCGGCTGGTGCTGGCGGTGTCGTCCGCCGAGGTCTCCGCGGAGCGTCAGGCTTCGCGCACCTGAGCCACCGGCTGGTGCGGTGCGACCGTCGGCGGCGCCTCCCCGGCCTCGATCTCGATGGCCTGCAGCTCGTACCCGGCCGTGTACTTGTGGCTCGGGTCGAGCGCCAGGATCAGGTCGACGAGGGCGTGGTGGATCTCGAGAAGGCGGCGGTTGTCGCCGGCCGACACGCGGTCGATGCCGGCGTCGACGGGCGTGAACCAACGGCGGAACTCCGGGTCCTCGTGATACCTCTTCGCGAACGCGGCGTAGCCCAGGACGTGCGGTTCGAACGCCTCGGCATTCCGGGTGGGCTGCCACGAGAACATCAGCTCGCCGATAGCCCGCTGCTCCGCGGAGAAGAACAGGAAGCCCTCGCCGTACTCGCTGCGTCGGAGCGTGTTGAGCACGTTGTCGATCAGGCGCTGCACCTTCTCGTCGCGTCCGCCTTCACCGCTCGATGACAGCACCGCCTCGCGACGCGCCTCGATCCAGCCGAAGTAGTGCGCGAACAGGAACGCGGTGCTCGTCTCGGTGTAGTTCTCGTGGCTCTCGTACCGCTTGACGATGCCGACCCAGCCGGTCTCGACGATGTTGAAGATGCGCGACTGCAGCTCTGCCGCGGCCTGGGCCAGCGGCTCGTACACGCTCTGGGCGGCCTTGAGCGCCGACTGCTCCTGCTTCCGGCGCTCGGCCTCGGCTTCGAGCTGGTGCCGGATGCGGGCGGCCCGGATGGAGAACCAGCCCGATAGCAGCACGCTGACGAGGCTGAACACCATCGCCAGGACGGCGATGATCGTCTGCGAGTTCATGGAGGGATCCTAGGGCGTGCGGTGCATCGCGCGGCAGCCTTCGGCGTCAGGATCACCGTCGTCGAGCACGAAGCCGCAACGCTGGTACAGGCGGATCGCAGTCTGGTTGCCGTCGATGACGCGGAGCCACAGAGGCTTGCCGGCGGATGCGGAGATCACCCGGCCGACCAAGGCGCGACCGACGCCCCGGCCGCGTGCAGCCGGCGCGACCCACATCGACACGAGCTGCTGGCCGTCATCGTCATCGTCGGGGCGGATGGCCACCATGCCCACCGGGGCGGCACCGTGCTCGGCTACGAAGAAGGCGCCTGGTCCGGCCAGCAGTGATCGCCAGTTCTCCTCACGATCCTGCTCGCCGGTCCAGCGTTCGACCGAGGCTGCGAACGCCTGCGGATCCTCGACCAGCGAGCGCTGCCGCAGCAGCCGCCAGATGACCCAGTCCTCGGGTGCGACCTCGCGGACCCGCATCGTGACCCCGGCCTCAAGAGACCAGTCGCCACTCGTGGTGTTCACGCCGGTCGAAGCCGATCGGTGGGGACCGACAGCGAGACGCGATCGACCATGTCCATGGGACGTCCGACCACGAGCGCGAACTGGGCGTCGGTGACGACGACGTGGTCGGCGTCCACCTCGACGATCACGACGCGCTGCTCGGATCCGTCCTCGTTGCGGAGCAGCCACGGCTCGGCCAGGTACGACAGGCCAGCGTCCTCGAGCAAGTCCTCGGCTTCGAACCGGTCCATGGCGTCGCCGATCGGGTGGCCGACCAGGTTCACTGGAACGACGAGGTCAGGCCCCTCCGCCACGAGATAGCCGATGAGCTCGCCGTCGTCGCGGTGGTGCGGCTCCCAGTCGGCGGGTATCACCGGATGAATGGATCGGCTGCCGCCGCCACGAACAGCAGGGCGAGGTAGGCGTTGGAGAGGTGAAACAGGCGCATCGGCTTGATGACCGAGAGCTCCTCGCTGTCGCGCGCGCGGGAGCGGAGGTCGTAGGCCTCGACCAGGAAGACGATGCCGAGCGTGATGGCGACCCCGGGGTAGAACCACCCGGTGACGGCAACCGGCCACAGCACCAGCGAGGTGAGGACCATGACCCAGGAGTACGTGATGATCTGCTGCGCGACCTCGCGCGACGAGGTGACCGACGGCAGCATCGGCACCCCTGCGGCCGAATAGTCCTCGCGGTAGCGCATGGCGAGCGACCAGAAGTGCGGCGGCGTCCAGAAGAAGACGACGAGGAACAGCACCACCGGCGTCCAGGCGAGCTCGTTGGTGACGGCGGTCCAGCCGATGAGGGCAGGGAAGCAGCCGGCGGCCCCGCCCCAGACGATGTTCTGCGTGGTGCGCCGCTTGAGGATCATCGAGTAGCCGACGACGTAGAACACGTTGGCGGCGAGTGCGAGCGCGGCCGAGAGCCAGTTGACCAGCACCCCGAGCCAGAGCGTCGAAATGACGCCGAGCACGAGGCCGAACAGCAGGGCAGCCCGTGTCGAGACCTGGTGCCGTGGCAAGGGCCGGCGGGACGTGCGACGCATCTTGGTGTCGATGTCGGCATCGACGACACAGTTGAGCGCATTCGCGCTGCCGGCCGAGAGTGTGCCGCCCACGACGGTGGCGACCACGAGCCAGAGCGACGGGACGTTGCGGGCGGCCAGGAACATCACCGGAACGGTGGTGAGAAGCAGCAGCTCGATGATGCGGGGCTTCATCAGGGCGACGTAGGCGCCGACGAGTCCGACGAGGTGGGTGCGAGACGGCTGGATGGCGTCCTGCGCCACCGGCGTTTCGAGTGCACTCACGGGGGCGAGTCTAATGCCACGCTAGTAGTGTCGAAGCGACGGCTTGAAAGTCGTCGATCTGATGATCACGACGAGAGATCAGGAGTCCTGCGTGTGAGCACGGCTACCCCCGCACTGGACTGGAACAAGCTCGACGACACCGCGGTTGACACCGTCCGCCTGCTGGCCGCGGACGCAGTGGAGAAGGCCGGCAACGGGCACCCGGGCACCGCCATGAGCCTCGCCCCCGCCGCCTACTTGCTCTACCAGAAGATCATGCGGCACGACCCCGCCGACCCGCTCTGGCCGGGACGCGACCGCTTCGTCCTTTCTTGCGGCCACTCGAGTCTCACCCAATACATTCAGCTCTTCCTCGCCGGCTACCCGATGACGCTCGACGACCTCAAGTCGCTGCGCACCTGGGGCAGCCAAACCCCCGGCCACCCGGAGCACCACCACACCCCGGGCGTCGAGGTCACCACCGGTCCGCTCGGCCAAGGTGTCGGCAACGCGGTCGGCATGGCCATGGCGTCCCGACGTGAACGCGGCCTGCTCGACCCGAGTGCAGCGCCGGGCCAGAGCGCCTTCGACCACCAGATCTACGTGTTCGCCTCCGACGGCGACCTCCAGGAGGGCGTGTCGTCCGAGGCGTCGTCGCTCGCCGGGCACCAGCGACTCGGCAACCTCACCGTGCTCTACGACTCCAACCAGATCTCCATCGAGGACGACACCGACGTCGCGTTCAGCGAGAACGTCGCGCTGCGCTACGAGGCCTACGGCTGGCACGTGCAGGTGGTCGACTGGACGAACGGCGGCACCGGCTACGTCGAGGACGTCGCGGCCCTGCACTACGCCTACTCCGCGGCCCGCGACGAGACTGATCGGCCGAGCCTCATCGTGCTGCGCACGATCATCGCGTGGCCGGCTCCCACCAAGCAGAACACCGGCGCATCACACGGTTCCGCGCTGGGCGCCGACGAGGTCGCCGCCACCAAACGTGAGCTCGGCTTCGACCCGGACGAGTCCTTCGCCGTCTCCGACGAGGTGCTCGCCCACACCCGCGAGGCCCGCGAGCGCGGTGCGGTCGCCCACGCCGAGTGGCAGCAACAGCTCGACGCCTGGGCTGCCGGCAACGCCGAGGGCAAGGCGCTGCTCGACCGCATGACGTCCCGCGCCCTCCCGCGAGGGTGGGACGCCGACCTGCCGACCTACCCCGCGAACCAGAAGGGCGTCGCCACCCGCAAGGCGTCCGGTGACTTCCTCACCGCCGCCGCGCCGGCTCTGCCTGAGTTGTGGGGCGGCTCGGCCGATCTGGCAGGTTCCAACAACACCACGCCCGACGGCGCGACGTCGTTCATCCCCCCGGACCGCTCCACCAAGGAGTTCCAGGGCGACTGGTACGGCCGGGTGCTGCACTTCGGCATCCGCGAGCACGCGATGGGCGCCGTCCTCAACGGCATCGCCCTGCACGGCCCTACCCGCCCGTACGGCGGCACATTCCTGGTGTTCAGCGACTACATGCGCCCGTCGGTTCGTCTCGCCGCGCTGCAGGAGCTGCCGGTCACCTACGTGTGGACGCACGATTCGATCGGCCTCGGCGAGGACGGACCCACCCACCAGCCGGTCGAGCACCTTGCCGCGCTGCGGGCCATCCCGGGCCTCGACGTCGTCCGGCCGGCCGATGCCAACGAGACCGTGGCCGCCTGGCGCACCCTGCTCGGCATCACCAACCGGCCGGTCGCGCTCGCGCTCAGCCGCCAGAACGTCCCCACCTTCCCGCGTGGGTCGGGCGGGTTCGCCAAGGTCGATGGCGTGGCCCGCGGCGCATACGTGCTGCTCGACACGGACAGTGAGCCCGACGTCGTGCTCGTCGCCACCGGCTCGGAAGTCCAGCTCGCCGTCGAGGCCCGCGAGACGTTGGCCACCGACGGCGTCCGGGCGCGCGTCGTCTCCATGCCGTGCCGCGAGTGGTTCGAGCAGCAGGACATCGCGTATCGCAACACCGTCATCCCGCCGTCTGTACGCGCCCGTGTCTCGGTGGAGGCCGGCGTGGCGTTCGGCTGGCGCGACGTCGTGGGTGATGCAGGTCGCACCGTGAGCCTTGAGCACTTCGGCGCCTCGGCCGACTACGCGACGCTCTACGAGCAGTTCAACATCACCGCGGATGCCGTCGTCGTGGCCGCTCACGAGTCGATCGCTGCTGCTGCTTCGAGCGAGCCCGTCGGGTTCCATGCCCGCCCCTCCGGCCCGGTTGGCCCGGGCGACAACGCGGACGCCCCGCACTGACCACCGCAAGCCAAGGAGACCGCATGAACGATCGTCTGCAAGCCCTCAGCGACGCCGGAGTATCCATCTGGCTGGACGACCTCTCCCGCGAGCGCATCGTCACCGGTGGACTGGCCGAGCTGGTCGAGACGTCCGGGGTCGTCGGCGTGACGACGAACCCCACGATCTTCGCCGGCGCCCTGTCCGACGGTGAGCAGTACGCCGACCAGATCGCCGAGCTCAAGAAGACGGGCGCGAGCGTCGATCATGCCGTCTTCGAGCTGACCACCACCGACGTGCAGAGCGCCTGTGACGTCCTGCGCAGCGTGTACGACGCCACTGACGGCCAGGACGGACGCGTGTCCATCGAGGTCGATCCGGGAGCCGCTCGCGACACCGGGCGCACGATCGAGCTGGCGGAGAAGCTGTGGCTCCGGGTCGACCGCCCGAACCTGTTCATCAAGATCCCGGCCACTGAGGAGGGGCTGCCGGCGATCACTGCAACGATCGCCCAGGGCATCAGTGTCAACGTCACGCTGATCTTCTCGCTCGACCGCTACAAGGGCGTCATGGACGCCTACCTGGCCGGGCTCGAGCAGGCCGCCGAGCACGGTCACGACCTCGCCGGCATCCGGTCGGTGGCGTCGTTCTTCGTCAGTCGGGTCGACACCGAGATCGACAAGCGCCTCGGCGACGACCACCCGTTGCGTGGCAAGGCGGCCATCGCCAACGCGCGCCTCGCCTACGAGCAGTACGAGAAGGTGGCCGGCTCCCCCCGCTTCCGCGACCTTGTTGAGAAGGGCGCCCACACCCAGCGGCCGCTGTGGGCCTCGACCGGCGTCAAGGACCCGGCCTACCCAGACACGATGTATGTCAGCGAGCTCGTCGTCGCCGACACGGTCAACACGATGCCCGAGAAGACGATGGACGCGTTCGCCGACCATGGCGAGGTCCGAGGCGACACGGTGCACGGCACCTACGACGACGCCCGCGATGTCATCGCGGCCCTCGAGCGAGACGGCGTCAGCTACGACGACGTCGTGGACGTCCTCGAGACCGAAGGCGTCGACAAGTTCGACACGTCGTGGGCGGAGCTGCTCGACACCGTCTCGAACGAGCTCGACAAGGCCTGACCGGTGGATGCCGCACCGATCGAGGTCGCCCTCGCCGTCCCCAGTGAGCACGAGTACGAGCAGACGCTGCACCGCGCCGTCGACGATCGGGTCGCGTCCCGGATCGCCGACCAGGACCCGACGCTGTGGGGTCAGGCCGCCGAATCAGAGGCGAAGGTGCGCCTGGCCTGGACGTCCCTGGCCACATCGTCGCGTCCACTGGTGGTGGAGATCGCGGCCCTTCGCGACGAGCTCGTCAGTCGCGGACTCGACCACGTGGTGCTCTGTGGCATGGGTGGCTCGTCACTCGCTCCGGAGGTGATCTGCGCGGCCGCCGGGGTCGAGCTGACCGTCCTAGACTCCTCCCAGCCCGACCTGGTCAGCCGCGCGCTTGCGGACCGGCTCGAACGCAGCATTGTCGTCGTGTCCAGCAAGTCCGGTGGCACCGTCGAGACCGACAGCCTGAAGCGCGCGTACGAGAAGGCGTTCACCGATGCCGGGCTGGACCCGGCCGACCACATCGTCGTCGTCACCGACCCCGACTCACCGCTGGACCAGGAGGCCACCGATGCGGGTTACCGGGTCTTCCGGGCCGATCCGGATGTCGGTGGCCGCTACTCCGCCCTCACCGCCTTCGGCCTGGTGCCGAGCGGCCTGGCCGGCGCGCCGATCGGCGAGCTGCTGGACGAGGCGGAGGCGGCCCAACCCGACCTCGCCGCCGACGACGGGAACAACCCGGCACTGCGACTCGGCATCGCGCTGGGCGTCGCCAACCGGCATGGCGTCGACAAGCTCGTGCTCGCCGATCAGACGCGCCACGGCCTGGGCGACTGGATCGAGCAGCTGGTGGCCGAGTCGACCGGCAAACAGGGACGCGGCATCCTCCCGGTAGTCGTGCCGTTCGAGAACGCCGTGAACTTCAACCCGAGTACCGCAGACACCGTGCTGGTCGCCCTCGGCGGCCGGGACGCGCCCGAGGCGCAGTCCGGCTGGTCCGTCGCGATCCGTGGTGGCCTCGGCGCCCAGATGCTGCTCTGGGAGACGGCCGTCGCTGTTGCCGGTCGCTCGATCGGCATCAACCCGTTCGACCAGCCCGACGTCGAAAGCGCCAAGAAGGCCGCCCGCGAGCTCCTCGACGGTGGAAACGCCTCCGACGAGCCCGATCTGGAGGATCGCGGAATCGCCGCATTCGGCACGACCGCGGACACCCTCAGCGCAGCAATCGACGAGCTGCTCGCCTCGCTCGACCTGTTCCACGGCTACGTCTCCGTGCAGGCCTATCTCGACCGCAACGGCCTGGCCGACTACGCCGGACTCCGCGAGGTGCTGGCCCAGCGCACCGGCCGACCGGTGACGTTCGGCTGGGGACCGCGGTTCCTGCACTCCACCGGGCAGTACCACAAGGGTGGCCCCGGAAACGGCGTCTACCTGCAGGTCACGTCCGATCCGGTCGACGACCTCGCGGTTCCGGGCCGCGACTTCACGTTCGGTGAGTTCATCGCCTCCCAGGCCGCCGGCGACGCCCATGTGCTCCGCGAGCACGGACGCCCGGTGCTGCGGCTGCATCTCGCGGACGTGTCGACCGCGCTCCCCACTCTCCGCGAACTGTTGCACGGATGAGCATCCGCCCGAATCCCCTGCGCGACCCGAAGGACCGCCGTCTGCCACGGGTCGCCGGGCCGTGCAGCCTCATCCTGTTCGGCGTCACCGGCGACCTGGCCCGCAAGAAGCTCATCCCGGCGGTTTACGACCTCGCGAACCGCGGCCTGTTGCCGCCCGGCTTCGCCCTGGTCGGCTTCGCCCGGCAGGACTTCGGCCACCAGGAGTTCAAGGCGCTCATCAAGAAGGCCGCCAAGGAGGGCGCCCGCACGCCGTGGCGCGAGACGGTGTGGAAGCAGCTGGTGGCCGGCATCCGGTTCGTGCCGGGCGAGTTCGACGACGACGCCGCCTGGCAACGCCTCGGCGAGACCATGAAGGAACTCGACGAGCAGCAGGGCACCAACGGCAACCACGCGTTCTACCTCTCCATCCCACCCGGGCTGTTCCCCGTGGTGGTGTCGCAGCTCAAGAAACACGGTCTGGCAACCGCCGATCAGGGTTGGCGCCGGGTGGTCATCGAGAAGCCGTTCGGGCACGACCTGAAGTCGGCGCGAGAGCTCAACCAGATCGTCGACGGTGTCTTTTCGCCCGAGAGCGTCTTCCGCATCGACCACTACCTGGGCAAGGAGACGGTGCAGAACATCCTCGCGTTCCGGTTCGCGAACGGGATGTTCGAGCCGATCTGGAACAGCAACTACGTCGATCACGTGCAGATCAGCATGGCCGAGGACATCGGTATCGGCAGCCGAGCCGGCTACTACGACGGCATCGGAGCAGCCCGCGACGTCATCCAGAACCACCTGCTCCAGCTGATGGCCCTGATCGCCATGGAGGAGCCGGTCTCGTTCAAGGCGTCCAGCCTGCGCACGGAGAAACAGAAGATCCTGGCCAACGCCCGGCCCGCGCCACGACTCGACTTCCACACGGCGCACGCCCAGTACATGGCCGGATGGGCCGGTGGCGAGAAGGTCGTCGGCTACCTGGAGGAGCAGGGCATCCCGCAGAACTCCACCACCGAGACCTACGCCGCGGTGCGCATTGACATCGCCACCCGACGCTGGGCCGGTGTGCCGTTCTACCTGCGCACGGGAAAGCGCCTGGGCCGACGCGTCACCGAGGTGGCCGTGGTGTTCAAGCGGGCGCCGCACCAGCCGTTCGCCAAGCACGACGTCGTCGAGCTCGGACAGAACGCGCTGGTGATGCGCATCCAGCCCGACGAGGGCGTCACGCTCCGATTCGGCGCCAAGGTGCCGGGCACGACCATGGAGATCCGCGACGTGCTGATGGACTTCGCCTACGGCGGCGCCTTCGTCGAGAGCAGCCCGGAGGCCTACGAGCGGCTCATCCTCGACGTGCTCCTCGGCGACCCGCCACTGTTCCCTCAACACGAGGAGGTCGAGCTCGCCTGGGAGATCCTCGATCCGGTCATCGAGCACTGGTCGCGGCAGACGAGCATCGACACGTACACGTCGGGCACTTGGGGCCCGGTGTCAGCCGACGAGATGATCGCCCGCGACGGACGCGTCTGGAGGCGGCCCTGATGGAGACCTCGCTGAAGCACACCACGTCGTCAGAGATCGCTCGCGCCATGGTCAAGGCCCGCATCGCTGCCGGCAGCCCGGCCATGGACATGGTGCTGACCGCACTCGTGATCACGGACGGGGAGGCCGTCGGCGAGGCCCTGCAGACGGCGGCCATCCTGTCGCGCGAGCATCCGTCCCGCGTCCTCGGCATCGTGCTCGGTGATGGTCGCGGCGCGCCTCGGGTCGACGCGAAGATCCGGGTCGGTGAGAACTCCGCAGGCGAGTCCGTGCTGCTTCGGCTGTCCGGCCCGCTCGTGAAGCATGCGGACTCGGTCGTGCTGCCACTGCTGCTTCCCGACTCCCCCGTGGTCGCCTGGTGGCCGCACAACGCCCCGGCCGACCCGTCGGCCGACTCGATCGGCCAGCTCGCCCAGCGTCGCCTCACCGATGCGGAGAGCAGCGCCTCGCCCGTCCGCGCACTCAAGGCCACCGCCCGCCACTACGCACCTGGGGACACCGACCTGACGTGGACGCGCCTCACCCCCTGGCGGGCACTGCTCGCGGCGGCACTCGACCAGTCGACCGGGACAGTCACCGGCGGCTCAGTGGAGTTCCGCCCGGGCAACCCGGTGGCGACCCTCCTCGTCGCGTGGCTGGAAAGCCGGCTGCGGGTGCCGATCGCGCAGCACCGCGGAAACATGGAGCAGATCTCCAAGGTCGTGCTGCACATGGCCGACGGCGATGTCTGCATCGAGCGGATCAACGCCGCGTCCTGCCACTTCAGCGTGCCGGGGTCGGCACCGCGAGAGGTGCCGTTGGGACGCCGCACGCTGGCCGAGCTGCTGGCCGAGGACCTGCGCCGTCTCGACGCCGACGACATCTACGAGGCCACCATCAAGCACCTGCTGGCCGGCGCATGAGCGTCGAGGTCCTGCCTGACGCGGATGCCCTCGCGGAAGCGATCGCCGAGCGGCTCTCCGCCATTGTCGCAGGGCTGCAGGCTCAGGGCCGCACCCCTCGCATCGTCCTCACCGGCGGGACGATCGCCGCGGCCGCCTATGAGCGGATCGACGCGAACGCCGCCAACTGGGCGGACGTCGAGTTCTGGTTCGGCGACGAGCGGTTCATGCCCGAGGGCCACGCCGATCGCAACGACCAGCAGGCGCGCGACGCATTCCTCGACCGCGTCGGCGCGAAAGGCGTGCACAGCATCGCCGGCAACGACTGCTCTCTGAGCGCCGCGGAAGCTGCCAACCAGTACGCCGCGGCTCTCCCCGACGAGCCCTTTGACCTGGTGCTGCTGGGCATGGGTCCTGATGGCCACGTCGCCTCGCTGTTCCCGCATCACGCGATGCTGCACGAGACCGACCGCGCCTGCGCCGAGCTCTTCGACTCCCCCAAACCGCCACCGGTCCGCATCTCGATGACGTTCCCGACCCTCAACCGCACCAACGCCGCGTGGTTCCTCGTGTCCGGCGACGAGAAGGCGGACGCCGTCGCCCGTGCCCTCGCCAACGACGGCACCATCGACCAGACGCCGGCTCGCGGCGTCCGGGGACGTCAGGACACCATCTGGCTCCTCGACGAGGCGGCAGCGAGCAAGCTCACCGCATGAGCACCCGCGACACCCGCACCGGGCCAGTGCCGCCGTGGAGTCTCGCCGTGGCCGCGATGCTTTCGGTTCAGCTGGGATCGGCGCTTTCGGTCGACTTGATCTCGACTGTGGGCGCAGCCGGCACGGCATGGCTCAGGCTCAGCATCGGTGCCCTCATGTTCCTGGCCTTGGCCCGCCCGCCACTGCGGACGATCCGTCGCCAGGATCTGCCGGCCCTGATCGGACTCGGGGTCTCCACTGGATTGGTGACCGTCGCCTTCCTCGCTGCGATCGATCGCATCCCCCTCGGCACGGCCGTGGCGATCGAGTTTCTCGGCCCGCTGACCGTCGCGTCGGTGCGCGGCCGCAGCCTCCGAGCGCTGGCGTGGCCTTTCCTGGCCTTGCTGGGAGTCGTCCTGCTCACCGAGCCATGGCGGGGCGACGTCGACACCGCCGGCGTGACCTTCGCCCTCCTTGCCGCCTTCGGCTGGGCGATGTACATCCTCCTCACCCAACGGATCGGCGATCGCTTCACCGGGATCTCGGGTCTGTCGCTCACCATCCCGATTGCTGCTGCGACCGCGGCGGTCATCGGCATCCCGCAGGCGAGCGGTCATATCACCCTTCCCGTCCTCGTTGCCGCAGCAGGTCTGGCCGTCCTGCTGCCCGTCCTGCCGTTCGCCCTGGAGCTACTGGCTCTGCGCCAGATGACGCACACCGCGTTCGGGACCTTGATGGCACTCGAACCGGCCATCGGGGTGATCCTCGGGCTGGTCATCCTGCACCAGGAGCCGTCCCTCATGCAGATCGTCGGCGTCGTCCTCGTCGTCCTCGCCGGCGGCGGAGCCCAACGAGGCGGCCGACGTCAGCCGGCTGGATCCGGAGACACCGGACCGCACTCCGAACTCGACCTCATCGGCTGAGACTCCCGCTACGATCGCCATGTCGGGGGCGAGCACTGAGGAGAGACCGGTGGAGCAACGACGGTGGGGTCCGCTGCTGGTCCTGGTGGCCGCAGCAACATGGACGTTGGCGGGGTGTGCCGGCGACGAGACGGAACCGAAGTCCATTCGGACCATCCAGGAGGCCTCCGACCACGGCACGTTCGTGGGCACGGTGGACGGGACCGGCGCCAACATCGGTCTGGTCACCAAGGACAACAAGCTGGCCGGCTTCGTCTGCGAAGACAAGAACTCGTCGCTGCGACTCGACCCGGTACCCATCGAGAACGGCGCCGCCAAGCTGGTGTTCGACGGTCGAACCGTCGGCACGGTGGCGATCACCGATCATGGTGCCGCCGGCAAGGTCGAGCTCGGCGGCTTGCAGCACATCTTCGCCGCCGAACACGCCACCGGGAAGGCGGGCGTCTACCGCCTGGCCGCAACGAACAGTGACGAGAACTGGGACGGATGGATCGTCCTCAACGACGGCACGTTCACCGGGACCCGCAAGAACATGCCCAGCACCAGCAAGCCGTGGATCGACCCCGAAACCGACCCGTGACGGATCCGATGACCAGATCAGGACGAGTCCTGAGGAGGACCATCATGGAGCGGCGACGATTCTGGAATCCCCTGCTGGTCCTGGTGGCCGCGACGGCGTTGACTCTGGCGGGGTGCTCCGACAGCGAGCCGAAACCCACGGCCAGCCCATCGACATCTGACGGAGTCACGTTCGTCGGCACGGTCGACGCGTCGAGCGCCAACATCGGGTTGGTCACGAAGGACGACACGCTGGCGGGATTCGTTTGCGAGAACGAGAACGCCGGGTTGCGGTTCGATCCGGTGCCGATCAAGAACGGCACGGCTGAGCTGGTGCAAGACGGCAGGGTCGTCGGCACGGCAAGCCTGGCCGACGACATCGCGGTCGGCACCGTCGAGTTCGCCGGCACGAAGCACAAGTTCCGCGCCGAACCCGCCACTGGGAAGGCCGGCGTCTATCGTCTGGCCGCAGAAAACGCCGACGCGAACTGGGACGGATGGATCGTGCTCAACGACGGCACCTTCACCGGCACGAGCAAGAGCAAGCCCAGCACCGGCAAGCCTTGGATCGAGCCAGACATCGACCCGTGAGCCGTCCAATGGCTAAAAGATGACCTCGCCGGACTTGCGCTTGGTGCGCAGGGTCTCGATGGCCTCGGTGAGGATCTCGGCCGCCTCTTTCTCGCTGCGGCGCTCCTTCACGTAGGCCAGGTGCGTCTTGTACGGCTCGATCTTGGGAGCCGTCGGCCGATTCTGCTCGTCGATGCTGGCCGGCATACCGCAGCGCGGGCAGTCCCACGACTCCGGCACCTCGGCCTCGATCGAGAACTGCAGCTCGGTGATGTGGTCGTTGACGCAGAAATACGTCACCTGCTGACGCGGTGCCGCCTCTCCACGCTCGGCCTCACCCATGGGGCCGGCGCCGATGCGGCTGCCCCGGATCGCACCTGCGGCCATGTCAGTTGCTCACCTTCAGGAGCAGGCCGAGAGCGACGATGCTCACGACCCAGACGACAGCGATGCCGACCGTGATGCGGTCGAGGTTGCGCTCAGCGACCGAGGAGCCGCCCAGCGAGCTGGAGATGCCGCCACCGAACATGTCGGACAAGCCACCACCGCGGCCCTTGTGCATGAGGATCAGGATGATCATCAGCAGGCTGGCGATGGTGAGGACAATGGAGAAGAGAACGATCACTTCTCGCCTTTCGTCGTGCTCGTCGGGGTCATGAGCCGAGGTTCGGCATGTCGTAGAACCGGGCGATGGCGGCGAACTCCTCCGCCTGGAGGCTGGCACCGCCGACCAGAGCGCCGTCCACATCAGGCTGCGCCATGATCGCGGCGATGTTCGCCGCCTTGACCGATCCGCCGTAAAGGATACGCAAAGACCCGGCGGTTTCGGGCGAGAAAGTCTCCGATACCCGGGTTCGGATGGCCGCACACACCTCCTGGGCGTCCTCGGGCGTAGCCACTTCACCAGTGCCGATGGCCCACACGGGCTCATACGCCACGACCAGCCCGGCCACCTGCTCGGCGCTGATCCCCGCCAGCGAACCGTCGATCTGAGCCAGCGTGTACGCCACGTGGTCGCCGGCCTGACGGATGTCGAGGCCTTCGCCGACGCAGACGATCGGCGTCATCTCGGCCGCCAACGTGCGGACCGCCTTGGTGTTGACGATCGCATCGGTCTCGCCGTGGTACTCGCGGCGCTCCGAGTGGCCGACGACGACGTACGTGCAGCCGAGCTTGGCCAGCATCGATGCCGAGATCTCGCCGGTGTAGGCGCCGCCGTCATGCTCGGAGACGTCCTGCGCGCCGTAGCGGATGGTGAGGCGGTCACCGTCGACGAGCGTCTGCACGCCACGGATGTCGGTGAACGGTGGGATGACCGCCACCTCGGCCTTCTCCGGGTCGTGCTTCTTGTCCTGCAGCGTCCAGGCCAGCTTCTGCACCAGGACGACGGCCTCCTGATGGTTGAGGTTGGACTTCCAGTTGCCCGCCATGAGCGGAGTGCGAGTCATGCTTCCTCCAGAATTGCGAGTCCAGGCAGGGTCTTGCCCTCCAGGTACTCGAGGCTGGCGCCACCTCCAGTGGAGATGTGCCCGAACTGGTCGTCGGTGAAGCCGAGCTGGCGCACCGCCGCGGCGGAGTCTCCGCCGCCGACGACGGACAAACCCTCGATCTCGGTGAGCGCCTGGGCGACGGCCTTGGTGCCGGCCGCGAAGGCCTCCATCTCGAAGACGCCCATCGGGCCGTTCCAGAACACCGTGCGTGCGGATCGGATGATCTCGGCGAAGTGCGCGGCCGACTCGGGGCCGATGTCGAGGCCCATCTGGTCCGCCGGCATCGCGTCCGCGGCCACGGTGGTGGCCGGCGCGTCTGCAGCGAACTCCGGCGCGACGACGATGTCGGTGGGGAGCACGAGGTCGACGCCCTTCTCGGCCGCCCGCTCGATGTAGCCCCGGACGACGTCGAGCTGGTCGTCCTCCAGGAGCGATGAACCGACCTCGTGGCCCTGGGCAGCAAGGAACGTGAACACCATGCCGCCGCCGATCAGCAGGCTGTTGGCCTGTTCGATGAGGTTGTCGATGACGCCGAGCTTGTCGGAGACCTTCGACCCGCCGAGCACCACGACGTAGGGGCGCTCCGGGTTGGTCGTGAGCCGTTCGAGGACGTCGATCTCGGCCTGGACGAGGCCACCGACCGCCGATGGGAGCCGCTCGGCGATGTCGTAGACGCTCGCCTGTTTGCGGTGCACGACGCCAAAACCGTCGGAGACGAAGAGGTCAGCCAGCGCGGCCAGCTGGTCGGCGAAGGCTCCGCGCTCGTCGTCGTCCTTGCTGGTCTCGGCGGCGTTGAAGCGGACATTCTCGAGCACGGCCACCTCGCCGTCGCGCAGCGCGGACGCGATGTGCTGGGCCTCGTCGCCGACCGTGTCGTTGGCGAACAGCACCGGCGAGCCGAGCAGCTCGGCCAACCGCTCGGCGACCGGCTTGAGCGACAGCCAGAGATCCGGCTCGCCCTTGGGCCGACCGAGGTGCGCCGTGACCAGCACGCGGGCACCGGCGTCGGCGAGCCGGCGGATGGTCGGGACGCTGGCGCGCACGCGGCCGTCGTCGGTGATCGTGGTGCCGTCGAGCGGCACGTTGAGGTCGCTGCGGACGAGCACACGACGTCCGCGCAGGTCACCCAAGTCGTCGATGGTCTTCATGGGCGAGTCAGTCGGCGCGCGTCAGAGGGAGGCGCCGACGTGGTTGACCAGGTCGACGAGGCGGTTCGAGTAGCCCCACTCATTGTCGTACCAGCCGACGACCTTGACCTGGTCGCCGATGACCTTCGTCAGCGGCGAGTCGAAGATGCACGACGCCGGGTCGGTGACGATGTCGGAGGACACGATCGGAGCCTCGGAGTAGGAGAGGTACGGGGCCAACGGTCCGTCGGTGGCGGCCGCCTTGAACAGCTCGTTGACCTCCTCGACGCTCGTCTCGCGCGAGACGTGGACCGTGAGGTCGGTGGCCGAGCCGGTCGGCACGGGCACGCGGACCGCGTAGCCGTCGAGCTTGCCCTTGAGCTCCGGCAGCACCAGGCCGATGGCCTTGGCTGCTCCGGTCGATGTGGGAACCAGGTTGATCGCGGCGGCGCGTGCGCGACGGAGGTCGCTGTGCGGGGCGTCCTGCAGGTTCTGGTCCTGCGTGTACGCGTGGATGGTGGTCATCAGGCCCTTCTCGATACCGAGGCCGTCGTTCAGGACCTTGGCGAGCGGGGCGAGGCAGTTGGTGGTGCAGGACGCGTTGGAGATCACCGTGTGGGCAGCTGGGTCGTACAGGTCGTGGTTGGCGCCCATCACGACAGTGATGTCCTCGTTCTTGGCCGGCGCGGAGATGATGACCTTCTTCGCGCCGCCGTCGACGTGCGCCGACGCCTTGGTGGCATCGGTGAAGAACCCGGTGGACTCGATGACGATGTCGGCGCCGACGGAGGCCCAGTCGAGCTTGGCCGGGTCGCGCTCCTCGAAGGCGACGATCTTCTCGTCGCCGATGGTGATCGAGTCGCCGGTGTGGCTGACGTCGCCGTCGAGACGACCCAGGATCGAGTCGTACTTGAGCAGGTGCGCGAGCGTCGCGTTGTCGGTGAGGTCGTTGACGGCGACGATCTCGATGTCGGCGCCGGCAGCCCGGGCCGCTCGATAGAAGTTGCGGCCGATGCGGCCAAAGCCATTGATGCCTACGCGTACGGTCACGGCTGAAATGCTCCTGCGGTCGAAGGTCTTGTGGGTTCAGCCTAACGAGTCCGCTGTGCCAAGTTTTGGTCAGGCCTCCGGGAGGACCTCGGCGCCCAGACCTGCCTCGGTGTCGGGGATGCCGAGCTCCTCGGCGGTCTTGTCCGCCATGGCCAAGAGGCGGCGGATGCGGCCGGCGATGGCGTCCTTGGTGAGCGGCGGGTCGTGCAGCTGGCCGAGCTCCTCGAGGCTGGCCTGACGGTGCTCGACGCGCAGCGTGCCGGCCATCTTGAGGTGATCGGGCACGTCGTCGCCGAGGATCTCCAGGGCACGCTGGGCCCGGGCGCCGGCGGCCACGGCAGCGCGAGCGGACCGGCGCATGTTGGCGTCATCGAAGTTCGCGAGCCGGTTGGCGGTGGCCCGCACCTCGCGACGCATGCGGCGCTCCTCCCACGCCAGCAGGGACTCGTGGGCGCCGAGGCGGGTGAGCAGCGCGCCGATGGCCTCACCGTCACGGATGACGACGCGATCCACGCCCCGCACCTCACGAGCCTTCGCGCTGATGCCGAGACGACGGGCGGCACCGACCAGCGCAAGCGCAGCCTCCGGGCCGGGGCAGCTCACCTCGAGCGACGACGACCGGCCGGGCTCGGTGAGCGAGCCGTGGGCAAGGAAGGTGCCGCGCCAGGCGGCAACGGCGTCACAGGATGCGCCGGAGACGACCTGGGTGGGCAGGCCGCGCACCGGGCGTCCGCCGGAGTCGACCAGGCCGGTCTGGCGGGCCAGCACCTCGCCGTCCTTGGCCACCCTGACGATGTAGTGGGTGCCCTTGCGCAGGCCGCTGCCCTGCATGACCACGACCTCGCTGTCGTGCCCGTAGACCTCGGCGATGTCGGTGCGCAGACGACGGGCCGCGGCTCCGGTGTCGAGCTCGGCTTCGATGACGAGACGGCCGGCGACGATGTGGAGTCCGCCCGCGAATCGGAGGATCGAGGAGACCTCGGCCTTGCGGCAGCAGGACTTGGTGATCGCCGTGCTGGAGAGCTCGGACTTGACCTGGGCCGTCATGGCCATGTGGTGAACTCCTCGACGGAAGTGATGAACACCGTCACTCTATTGCGCCGTGCAAGATCCCGCGGAAAGCCTCGGCAAGTCGTTGCGGATCGTGCTGGTCCGAACCCGGGCTGCGGGCCAGGTCGGCGGTGACGAGTCGGGCGCCGAGCTCGCGGGCGACACCAGCGAGCGTGCCTCGCTCGTCCGTCATGCTGTGGTCGGCGACCACGACGTCGAGGCCCAGATCGGGTGCATGGGCGACGAGCACCTCGAGGTGGTCGGTGGGTGACAAACCCTCGGTCTCACCCTCCTGCTCCCTGAGGTTGAGCACCAGGATGCGCCGGGCATCGGTGCTGACCAGAGCGTCGCGGAGCCCGGGCACGAGCAATGTGGGCATGACGCTGGTGAACCACGAGCCCGGACCGATGACCACCCAGTCGGCTGCCTTGACGGCCTCGACCGCCTCGGGACAGGCCGGCGGATCGGTGGGGTCGAGCCGAACGCTGACCACCTGGCCGTCGACGCTCGCCACCTGCACCTGGCCGCGCACCAGAGTGAGACGGTCGGGCGCGGACCGCAGATGGACATCGGCCTCGATGTCGAGCGGAACTGCGGCCATCGGCAGCACTCGTCCGCGCGCACCGAGGAGCTGGCCAACGAGGTCGAGTCCCTCCACGTGGTCGTCCAGGATCTCCCAGATCGCCGCGATCAGCAGGTTGCCGACGGAGTGGTCGTGCAACGGGCCGTTGCCGGCGAAGCGGTGCTGCAGGATGCCGGCCCAGGTTCGTCCCCACTCGTCGTCTGAGCACAGCGCGGCGAGAGCCATGCGGAGGTCGCCGGGCGGCAGGACACCGAGCTCGTCGCGCAGGCGGCCGGACGACCCGCCGTTGTCGGCGACCGTGACCACGCCGGTGAGGTCGGTGTGCAGGAGTCGCAGCGCCGACAGGCTGGCAGCCAAGCCATGCCCGCCGCCGAGCGACACGACTCGGGTGCCGGGGGCGGCCGCGACCGGTTCGGCCGGCCGAGCGATCACTCGCGCCCCAGGTCGCGGTGGACCACCAGCGTGCGGACGTCGTGGGCGCGCAGCCGCTCGGCGAACGCTTCGGCCATCGCCACGCTCCGATGCCGCCCGCCCGTGCAACCGATGGCGATGGTGAGGAAGTGCTTGTCCTCGTGCAGGAATCCGTCGGTGAGCAGGGCGACCAGGCCCTCGTAGCGGTCGAGGAACTCCTCGGATCGGGGCTGCTTGCGCACGTAGTCGCGCACCGGCTCGTCGAGGCCGGTGAGCGGGCGCAGCTCGTCGATCCAGAACGGGTTGGGAAGGAACCGCATGTCGGCCACCATGTCGGCGTCGATGGGGATGCCGTACTTGAACCCGAACGACACGACCGAAGCCCGCAGACCCTTGCTGTCGGCATCCTCGAACGCGGCCTGGATGCGTTGGCCCAACTGGTGCACGTTGAGGTTGGTGGTGTCGACGACGATGTCGGCGCGGCCGCGCAGCCTGGTGAGCAACTCGCGCTCGCGATCGAAGCCGTCCATGAGCCGGCCCTCGCGACTGAGCGGGTGCGGGCGACGCGCCGCCTCCTGTCGCCGCACGAGGACCTCGTCGGCCGCCTCGAGGAAGAGGACCTGGGTGGGCGTGCCCTTGGCGCGCAGCTCCTCGAGCACGTCGACCAGCCGGTCGAAGAACGGGCCGGACCGGGCGTCGACCACGACTGCCAGCTGGTCGTTGACGTCGGATCGCTCGACGGTCTCGACGGTCTCGACGAGCACGTCGGCCGGCAGGTTGTCGATGACGTAGTAGCCGAGCTTCTCGAGCCCCTTGGCCGCCGTGCCCTTGCCGGCGCCGGTCATGCCGGTGACCAGCACGAGCTTCGAGAGGGTGCTCATTCGTCCTCCAGGATCTCGCCGGTGGCCATGTCGACGGCGGGAGCCGGGGTGTCGCCCGACAGGGCCGCCACGATGGATTCTGCCGTAGCCGGGCCGATGCCGGGCACTTCTGCGACTTCGTCGACGCTCGCGGCGCGCAGCTTCTTGACCGACCCGAACTTCTTGAGCAGGGCTCGGCGTCGGGTGGGGCCGAGCCCTGGGACGTCGTCGAGGACGCTGCCGGTCATCGCTTTGGCCCGCCGTTGCCGATGGTGCGCGATGGCGAATCGGTGGGCCTCGTCGCGGACGCGTTGGAGCAGGTAGAGCCCTTCGCTCGTGCGCGGCAGGATGACCGGGTCGTCGTCATCGGGCACCCACACCTCCTCGAGCCGCTTCGCCAGCCCGCACAGGGCGATGTCAGTGAGGCCGAGCTCGCGCATGGCGGCTTGTGCGGCCGCGACTTGCGGCGGTCCGCCGTCCACGACGATCAGCGAGGGCGCGTAGGCGAACTTCTTGGGCTTGCCCGTCTCGGGATCGAGCCCCTTCTCGTCGGCGCCGTCGGCCCGGGCCTTGAGCAGCCGCTCGAGGCGTCGGGTGATGACCTCGTGCATGGCCGCGACGTCGCTCTGACCCTCATGTCGCACGGTGAACCTGCGGTACTCGGACTTGCGCGGCAGCCCGTCCTCGAACACCACCATCGACGCGACGATCTCGGTGCCCTGCAGGTTGGAGACGTCGTAGCACTCGATGCGCAGCGGGGCAGTCGGCAGGCTCAGGGCGTCCTGGATCTCCTCGAGCGCCTGGCTGCGCGCGGTGAGGTCGCCGGCCCGCTTCAGCTTGTGCCGGGCCATCGACTGGAGGGCGTTCTGCTCCACCGTCTCCATCAAGCGCTTCTTGTCGCCGCGGTGCGGAACCCGGATCGTGACCGGCCCGCCACGCAGCTCCGACAGCAGCTCGGTGACGACGTCGGCGTCGGCCGGCAGCTCGGGCACGAGCACTTGCCGCGGCACCGCCTCGGGAGCGGACTCGCCGTAAAGGGTGACCAGAGCGCGTTGCACGAGCTCTGGCACGTCGGTGTCGTCGGCACGATCGGCCACCCACCCGCGCTGGCCGCGGATGCGTCCGCCGCGAACGGAGAAGATCTGGACGGCGACCTCGAGCGGGTCGACCTCGAATCCGAACACGTCGGCGTCCGTGCCGTCGCCGAGCACGACGGTCTGCTTCTCGAGCACCCGGTTGAGAGCCGCGAGGTCGTCGCGCAGCTTGGCGGCGAGCTCGTACTCCTGTGCCTCGGACGCTTCGCGCATGCGCTTCTGGATGCGTTTGGTGAAGCCTGCGGTCTGCCCGCCCATGAAGGCCAGGAAGTCGTCGACGATCGCACGGTGCTCCTCTGGGCTGACCCGCCCGACGCAGGGGGCGGCGCACTTGCCGATGTCGCCGAGCAGGCACGGGCGGCCGACGGCCTTGGCGCGCCGGAACACGCCGGCGCTGCACGAACGCATCGGGAACACCCGGAGCAGGGTGTCGACGGTGTCGCGGATGGCCCAGGCGTGTCCGTACGGGCCGAAATACCGAACGCCCTTGCGCTGGGCGCCACGCATGACCATGACCCGCGGGAACTCCTCGCTCACCGTGACGGCCAGCCAGGGGTAGGACTTGTCGTCGCGGTACTTGATGTTGAACCGCGGGTCGAACTCCTTGATCCACGTGTATTCGAGCTGGAGAGCCTCGACCTCGGTGTCGACCACCGTCCACTCCACCGCGGACGCGGTGGTGACCATTTGCTGCGTGCGGGTGTGCAGCCCGGCGATGTCCTGGAAGTAGGAGTTCAGGCGCGCGCGCAGGGACTTGGCCTTGCCGACATAGATGACCCGACCGCTGTCGTCGCGGAATCGATAGACCCCCGGGCCGACGGGGATCTCACCCGGAGCCGGCCGGTACGTCGCGGGATCTGCCACCCCACCAGCCTACGGGCGCGCACCGACCCTCGAGCCCGTCGTGACGGGCCCGAGGACCGAGATCAGGACACGATGAGCTTGTCGCCCTCGACGGTGATCTTCTTGGCGGCGAGCGCCTTGGGCGCTGGGCCCTTTTTCACCGTGCCATCCGCAGCGTTGTACTGGCTCCCGTGACAGTTGCACTGGATGGTGTCGCCGTTGACTTCGCCGACGGTGCACCCCATGTGGGTGCAGACCGCCGTAAACGCGTGGAAGTCGCCCTTCTTGGGCTGGGTGACGACGATCTTCTCGCTCTTGAAGACGGTTCCGCCGCCCACGGGAATCTCGTCCGTCGTGCCGATCGAGCCGTCGGCGGGTGGAGCGCTCGACGATCCCTGCTCCCCCGAGGTGTCCTCACCTCCGGACGTCGGCTCCTTCGTCGTCGGCTCATCAGACCCACAGGCGGCGAGGATGGCCCCAGCCCCTACGGCCGCGACACCTCCCAGCACTGCGCGTCGGGTGGTCGGATCGGTCAGCTCGGTCATGACGGCTCCTTCGTCAGCGTCAGGTCGTTATCCGTTCAACGACCGCCAGGCGCGGCGGGTTCCTTCAGTATGGGGGCGAGGAAGGTGCCGGTGTAGCTCTCGGCGTTCTGCGCGACGTCCTCCGGGGTTCCTTCGGCGATGAGGAGGCCACCGCCGCTGCCGCCTTCCGGCCCCATGTCGATGACCCAGTCGGCGGTCTTGATGACGTCGAGGTTGTGCTCGATGACGATGACCGTGTTGCCGGCGTCGACCAATCGGCCGAGCACACCGAGCAGCTTGCGGATGTCCTCGAAGTGCAGGCCAGTGGTGGGCTCGTCGAGCACGTAGACCGTGCGCCCGGTGGAGCGCTTCTGCAGCTCGGAGGACAGCTTCACCCGCTGCGCCTCTCCACCGGACAGCGTCGGCGCCGGCTGGCCGAGCCGGACATAGCCCAGGCCGACGTCGACGAGGGTGCGCATGTGCCGGGAGATGGCCGGGATGGCCTCGAAGAAGTCGACGGCCTCCTCGATCGACATGTCGAGGACGTCGGCGACGGTCTTGCCCTTGTAGTGCACCTCGAGGGTCTCGCGGTTGTACCGGGCGCCGTGGCAGACCTCGCACGGCACGTAGACGTCGGGCAGGAAGTTCATCTCGATCTTGATGGTGCCGTCGCCGGAGCAGGCCTCGCAGCGTCCGCCCTTGACGTTGAAGGAGAACCGGCCTTGTTGGTAGCCGCGCATCTTGGCTTCGGGCGTCTGGGCGAACAGCTTGCGGACGTGGTCCCAGACGCCGGTGTACGTGGCCGGGTTGGACCGCGGAGTGCGGCCGATGGGCGACTGGTCGACGTGGATGACCTTGTCGATCTCCTCGGCCCCGGTGATGCTGCGGTGCCGGCCCGGGATGGTGCGGGCGCCGTAGATCTGGCGCGCCAGCGCCATGTAGAGGATGTCGTTGACGAGCGTCGATTTGCCCGAGCCCGAGACTCCAGTGACGGCGACGAACTGGCCGAGCGGGAACGTGACGTCGATGTCCTGCAGATTGTGCTGGCGCGCACCGTGGACGGTGACCTCGCGACCCTTCGTGCGCGGGCGCCGGATGGCCGGCACTGGGATGGACTCACGGCCGGAGAGGTAGCGCCCGGTGAGCGAGTCCTCGCTGTTCAGCAGGTCGTCGACGGTGCCGGAGACGATGACCTGGCCACCGTGCTCCCCCGCGCCGGGGCCGATGTCGACGACCCAGTCGCTGGTGCGGATGGTGTCCTCGTCGTGCTCGACGACGATGAGCGTGTTGCCGAGGTCGCGGAGCCGGACGAGGGTCTCGATGAGCCGGTGGTTGTCGCGCTGGTGCAGCCCGATGGACGGCTCGTCAAGCACGTACAGGACGCCGACCAGGCCCGCACCGATCTGGGTGGCCAGCCGGATGCGCTGCGCCTCGCCGCCGGAGAGCGAGCCGGCGGCGCGGTCGAGGCTGAGGTAGTCGAGCCCGACGTCGAGCAGGAAGCGGAGCCGCTCGTGGATCTCCTTGAGCACCCGCTCGCCGATCTGGCGCTCGCGGTCGGTCATCTCCAGCGTGGACAGGTACTCGGCTGCCCCGCGGATGGACAGAGCCGAGACCTCGGCGATGTTCTTGGGCCCGTTCTCGATGCTGTTCAGCCGCACCGCGCGGATGACCGGCTTGAGGCGCGTGCCGTCGCAAACCGGGCAAGGCACCTCACGCATGAATCCTTCGAGACGCTCGCGGCTGGTGTCGGAGTCGGTCTCGGAGTGGCGCCGCTCGAGGTAGGAGATGGCCCCCTCGAACATCGTGTAGTAGGAGCGCTCGCGGCCGTAGCGGTTCTTGTAGACCACGTGCACCTTGGTGGGGTGGCCGCGCATCAGCGTCTCGCGCACCTCTTCGGGCAGCGAGCCGTACGGGGCGTCGGTGCTGAACCCGAGCTCTTCGCCGAGCGCACCGATGAGCCGGGAGAAGTACTCCGACACGTGGGCCGATGACCACGGAGTGATGGCGCCCTCGTTGATCGACTTCGAGTCGTCGGGCACGACGAGCTCAGGGTCGACCTCCATGCGGGTGCCGAGGCCGTGGCACTCAGGGCAGGCGCCGAACGGGGCGTTGAACGAGAACGAGCGGGGCTCCAGCTCGTCGACGGCGAGCGGGTGGTCGTTGGGGCAGGCGAGCTTCTCGGAGAACCGGCGGATGCGCTGCGGGTCGTCGTCGGGCAGGTCGACGAAGTCGGCGAGGACGAGGCCATCGGCCAGGTTGAGCGCCGTCTCGACGGACTCGGTGAGCCGCTGCTTCATGGACGTCTTGACCTGGAGACGGTCGACGACGACATCGATGGTGTGCTTCTTCTGCTTGGCCAGCTTGGGCGGCTCGTCGGCGAGGTTGTGCGGCTTTCCGTCGACCAGGGCCCGGCTGAAGCCCTGCGCCTGCAGCTGGCGGAACAGCTCGCCGTACTCCCCCTTGCGCCCGCGGATGATCGGCGCCAGCACCTGGAAGCGGGCGTCAGCAGTCATCGCGAGGATGCGATCGACGATCTGCTGCGGCGTCTGCTTGGCGATCGGCTCCCCGCACTCGGGGCAGTGCGGCCGGCCGGCTCGTGCGTAGAGCAGGCGCAGGTAGTCGTAGACCTCGGTGATGGTGCCGACCGTCGACCGAGGGTTGCGCGAGGTGGACTTCTGGTCGATGGAGACCGCCGGCGACAGGCCCTCGATGAAGTCGACGTCGGGCTTGTCCATCTGGCCGAGGAACTGCCGGGCGTATGCCGACAGCGACTCGACGTAGCGACGCTGGCCCTCGGCGAAGATCGTGTCGAACGCCAGTGACGACTTGCCCGACCCGGAGAGGCCGGTGAAGACGATCAGCGAGTCACGCGGAAGGTCGATCGAGACGTCTTTGAGGTTGTGCTCGCGTGCGCCGCGAATCACCAGGCGGTCGGTCACTGAGGAATCCTGATCTGGCGGAGTGATGTGGCCGGTCTCGGCCCTGCTCCATCGTATCGAGGCCCGGTGACAGAACATCTCGACCGACCGGCGTCCGGGGCTGGCAGGGTGGGGCCATGAGCTATTCAGGAGACGTCGAGGTCGGCGGACCGGCCGACACGCGTGAGGCTGGCGACCTCGTCATCACCAAGGTCGCCGTCGGCCCAATGGAGAACAACGCCTACCTCCTGCGCTGCGCGATCACCGGCGAACAGGCCCTCATCGACGCCGCCGATGAGCCGGACACCCTCCTCGGGCTGATCGGCGATGGTGGCCTGGCCCGCGTCATCACCACCCACAAGCACGGGGACCACTGGCAAGCGCTCTCCGCGATTGTCGAGGCCACCGGCGCGGAGACCATCGCCAGCGAAGTGGATGCCGCGGAGATCCCGGTCCCCACGACGAACCCGGTGACGGATGGCGCGCGGGTGCGGGTCGGTTCCTGCGAGCTGGAGGTCATCGGCATTGCCGGCCACACGCCCGGCTCGATCGTCCTCGCCTACGACGACCCCGACGGCATCGTCCATCTGTTCACCGGCGACTCCTTGTTCCCCGGCGGCGTCGGCAACACCTTCGGCTCTGCCGAGAACTTCGCCACCCTCATCGGCGACGTCGAGACCAAGCTCTTCGGGCGCTTCGACGACGACACCTGGTTCTATCCCGGTCACGGGAATGATTCACGATTAGCTGTGGAACGCCCTCACCTCGTTGAGTGGCGCGAGCGCGGCTGGTAGCGCACGCAGGCCTACGATGAGGCCACCTTCTGAGGAGGATCCATGTTCGCACGCGTTGCCTTCTGGGACCCGATGCCCGACGACGATCGCCAGTGGGTGATCGACGCGGCGAAGACCATTCCTGGCGTGCGAGACGCGTACCACCTGCTCGATCCCGACACCGGCAACGGCCTGTCTGTGGCGTTCTTCGACGACGATGTCGATGTCGCGGAAGTCAAGAGTGCAATCGGCCAGAAGGCTGACGAGATCGGCTGGCACGACCAGCCACGCCCGGCGCCGAGCAGAGAGACGATCTACCGGGTCATCCGGCATGGCTGACGGCCAGCCAAGCGCGTGCAAGGTCGGGTACGCCGGCCACGGCAATGATTCGCAACTAGCTGTGGAGCGACCCCATCTCGATGAATGGCGGGAGCGTGGCTGGTGATCATGAACGCGCTGCGTGGATCGACGTCGCATGAGCCCGAGGCCGACACGACGATCGGGGACCTCACAAGACCGTGCCCTTGAAACTGATACTTTCACTGGGCGCCGTTCCACCTCGGCACAGGCGCACCGCGTCGCGGTTCGTGTGTCGAATCAAGAGAAGGCAGTGTGATGAACGACTTCTGGTACGGCAGGCGTGTGCTGATCACGGGTGGAGACGGCTTCGCCGCCTCGAACCTCGCGTCTTCGCTGATGGAGCGTGGTGCCGTGGTCGTGGTGACCGTCCGGCACCAACGGCCACTCCCGACCGCTGAACTGTTGACGGGCGACCTGCGCCCCGACATCGAAGTCTGCGACATGACGGACTTCCTGCAGGTGCAGCGGATCTGCAACCGACACCAGATCGACACGATCTTCCACCTGGCTGCGTCGGCGATCGTCAGTGACGCCGCCAACTCACCGATGAGCACGTTCCAGAACAACATCGCCCCGACCCTGAACCTGCTCGAGGCGGCTCGAGTCAACAACATCCCTCGCGTGCTGATCGCCTCGACCGACAAGTCGTACGGCGACCACGCCGACGTCGACGATCCAGAGCCGCTGCCGTACCGCGAGGGCTATGCGCTGCGCGGGATGGATGTCTACAGCGCGTCGAAGGCCTGCGCCGATCTGATCACTCAGACGTACGGGTTTCAGTACAAGCTGCCGGTCATCGTCGTGCGCAGCTGCAACATCTTTGGTCCCGGCGACCTGAACTTCACCCGCCTCATCCCCCGCACCACGCTCCGGATGCTGCGCGGCGAAGCCCCGGTGATCAACCTGGGCAATGCCGAGGTCCTGCGCGAGTACGTCTACGTCGAAGACCTGGTGGGCGCCTACATGTTCCTCGCCGAGAACCTCGACAAGCACTACGTCGACCCGATGCCCCAGCGCGGCCGGGTCACCTATGGCTACTCCGCCTACAACGTGGGCTCGTACACCCCGGGGCAGTCGATCGAGGAGAACGGCAACATCAAGAGTGTTCTCCAGGTGATCGAGGAGATCGGCTCGATCGTCGGCTCTGACGTCGCACCGCAGACCATCCCGAAGGCCGACAACTTCATCGAGATTCCGGATCAGTTCCTGGACTCCACGAAGCTGTTCGATCTCGGCTTCCGGCCCAAGATCGAGTTCTCTGAAGGCGTGCGCCGAACTGTCGACTGGTACAAGTCGAACCAGGAACTGCTCACCCGGATGGGGGCGAACCACATCCTGCTGCGCTGAGCCTCAGAACCGAACCGGCAGCTCGTCGACTCCGTAGACGAAGCTGAGTCGGCGGAAGTTGAGCTCCTCCTCCGGCTTGGCGAGGGCCAGCTCGGGGAACCGCCGAAGCAGGCGCGGGAGCACGATGCGCAGCTCGATCTTGGCCAGCTCGGCGCCGATGCAGCGGTGGATGCCATGCCCGAACGCGAGGTGGGCACTCTTCGGGACTCGGAACGGGTCGAACTCCTCGGGGTCCGCACCGGCGGACGCAGCATCGCGGTTGGCGCCGGACAGCGACGCGAGCAGCACGTCGCCCCTCTGGATCCGCTGGCCGAACAGCTCCATGTCCTCTTTCGCGAACCGCGGGAAAGCCACCTGGACCACCGCGAGGTAGCGCAAGAGCTCCTCGACGGCGCGCTCGACCTGGTCAGGGGTTCCGGCGCGCATGAGTGCCGCGTGCTCGGGATCGCGCAGCAGCACGATCGTGCCGAGCGCGATCATGCCCGCCGTCGTCTCGAAGCCGCCGGTGAAGATGCCGTCGGCGAGGCCGGCAAGGTCGACGTCACTGATTGCGTCGCCCTGCTCACGGATGATCTGACCGATCAGGCCTGGGCCAGGATTATGGCGCTGGCGCGCCACCGCATCGAAGAGGAACTCCCGCTGCGCCGAGACCGCACCGAAGGCCGACGCGCCACCGAGAGCCGCGTCGAACCGGGCACTTCCGAGCTTCGCGAACGCGTCCCGATCGTCGTAATCGAGGCCGAGCAGCGCGCAGATCGTCTGGAACGGCACCGGGAACGCCAGCTGCTTGGCGAGATCTACTGGGGAGCCCAGCACCTCCATCTCGTCCAGCTGCCCGTCGACGATCTCCTCGATGATCGGGATCAGTCGGGCGAGCCGGCGCATCGTGAACTCGGGGGTGACGATCTTGCGCAGCCGCGTGTGCGTGGGTGGGTCGGTGAAGCCCAGGCCGCCGATGTCGTCGGACGTGGCGGGACCGTCGCCGTCGAACAGGTGACGGATGTCGTTGCTGTACTTGTCGCGGGCGATGAGCACCGAACGCGATTCCTGGTAGCCCGTCAGCAACCAGACGCGGAAGTCGACGAACGGCATCGGCAGGCGGTACAGCGGGCCCCGGCTCCGCAGCTCGGCGATGCGCGGGATCGGGTCGGTGCCGTTGCGCAGCAGCGGGACCTTCGTGGGCTCGGGAATGAAGGCGACGCGGGAGAGGTCGATGCCCTTCTTGCGGATGCGGCGGACGGCGACGCGGCCGAGCCAGCCGCCCACGAGTCCCCGCACATCCACTGTCACGAGTCGAAAATACACGGAGCCTCGTGGGAACCCGACCATTCGGGCACGAGCCCTACCCGCCCGTAGGTCAGTCCGCGTCGACGACCCTGGTCTTGTAGAGGCTCGCCGCGGCGGTGATGGCCAGCGTCACGACGATGACGGCGAGACTGAGCAGCGTCGGGATCTCCCAGACCGGCACGTGGTGGCCGCCGTTGATGAAGGGCAGCTCGTTCTCGTGCAATGCATGGAGCACGAGCTTCACGCCGATGAAGAACAGCACGAAGGCCAGTCCCTGCGAGAGGTAGACGAGCCGCTTCATCAGGTCGCCGAGCAGGAAGTACAGCTGGCGCAGGCCCATCAGCGCGAACACGTTGGCAGTGAAGACGAGGTACGGCTCCTGGGTGAGCCCGTAGATGGCCGGGATCGAGTCGAGCGCGAAGAGCAGGTCGGTCGTGCCGAGCGCCAGGATGACCAGGAACATCGGCGTCATCAGCCGCTTCGTGTCCTTCTTGATGTAGAGCTTCAGCCCGCGCCACTGGTCGGTCGTGTTCAGGTACGTGCGCGCAAACCGCACCACGGCGTTCTCGGCATCGTCGTCGTGATCCGTGTCGCGGCCGAGATTCCACGCCGTGTACACGAGGAACGCGCCGAACAGGTAGAAGATCCACGAGAACTGGTTGATGGCCACGGCGCCGAGCGCGATGAAGATGCCGCGGAAGATCAGTGCCAGGACGATGCCGACCATCAGCGCTTCCTGCTGATACTTCCTCGGCACGTTGAAGCTGGCCATGATGATGATGAAGATGAACAGGTTGTCGACCGACAGGCTGTACTCGGTGAGCCAGCCCGCGAAGAACTCCAGTCCGAACTGGTGGCCATGGTGCAGCCACACCCAACCGCCGAACACCACGGCGAGCCCGACGTAGAACGTCAACGCGATCGCACACTCGCGCATCGTCGGCTCGTGGGGTCGGCGGGCGATCACCACCACGTCGAACAGCAGGACGGCGATCGTCACGCCTACAGTGATGAGCCACTCGAGCTGGGACACGTGCATCAGGGTTTCCTCCGGTCGTCAAGAACGCCGGAGGTCTCTTCCGCCGCCCGGTCGTTCAACCCAGGTGGCCCGCGGCACCGGTCGTCCCATGAAGGTCGACGTGATGACGACACCGCGGCGAAGGAATACTCCCCTCCACGCACCAGTGTGGCAGGTTCGGCTCCGGACTAGACGCCGGCCTCGAGCATGCCGCGCAGCTCCTTCTTGAGGTCGCGGATCTCGTCGCGGATGCGGGCGGCCACCTCGAACTGCAGCTCGGCCGCGGCCGCGTGCATCTGGTCGCTCATCTGGTCGATGAGGTCGGCCAGGTCGCCGGACGGGAGGTTGGCGAGCTCGGCGGTGTGCTGGCCGAGCGGGACCGGCGCACCCTTGCGGCGGCGATCACCGGTGGCGGCGAGCAGCCGCGAGGTGTCGGCGTCCTCTCGGGCCAGGAGATCGGTGATGTCGCCGATCTTCTTGCGCAACGGGGTGGGATCGATGCCGTGCTCGAGGTTGTAGGCGACCTGCTTGGCGCGGCGACGGTTGGTCTCGTCGATCGCCGACTCCATCGAGTCGGTGATCCGGTCGGCGTACATGATGACCTGCCCCGACACGTTGCGGGCCGCACGTCCGATGGTCTGGATGAGCGATCGGCCGGAGCGCAGGAAGCCTTCCTTGTCGGCGTCGAGGATGGCCACCAGGCTCACCTCGGGGAGGTCGAGGCCCTCGCGCAGCAGGTTGATGCCCACCAGCACGTCGTACTCCCCCATCCGCAGCTCGCGCAGCAGCTCGATGCGTCTGAGGGTGTCGACCTCGCTGTGCAGGTAGCGCGTGCGGATACCCGCCTCGAGGAGGTAGTCGGTGAGGTCTTCGGCCATCTTCTTGGTGAGCGTGGTGACGAGGACGCGTTCGTTGCTGTCGGTGCGCCCCTTGATCTGGCCGATGAGATCGTCGATCTGCCCCTTGGTGGGCTTGACGATGACCTCGGGGTCGATCAGGCCGGTCGGGCGGATGATCTGCTCGACGACGTCGCCGCCGACCTTCTCCATCTCGTACGGCCCGGGGGTGGCCGACAGGTAGACGGTCTGACCGATGCGCTGCAGGAACTCACCCCAGGTGAGCGGCCGGTTGTCCATGGCACTCGGCAGCCGGAACCCGTGCTCGACCAGCGTGCGCTTGCGGGACATGTCGCCCTCGTACATCGCGCCGATCTGGGGGATCGTGACGTGCGACTCGTCGACCACGAGCACGAAGTCCTCGGGGAAGTAGTCGAGCAGGCAGTTGGGTGCCGAGCCGGCCGAGCGTCCGTCCATGTGGCGTGAGTAGTTCTCGATGCCGGCACAGGTGCCGATCTGCTGCATCATCTCGAGGTCGTAGGTGGTGCGCATGCGCAGCCGCTGGGCCTCGAGCAGCTTGCCCTCACCCTCGAGCTCGGCCAACCGCTCGCCCAGCTCTTCCTGGATGGTCTCGATGGCCCGTGCCATGGTCTCGGCGCCGGCCGCGTAGTGGGTGGCGGCTCCGACATGGAGCTCGGTGTCCTCGCTCAGCACCTCGCCAGTCAGCGGGTGGAGAGTCATGAGTCGCTCGATCTCGTCGCCGAAGAACTCGATGCGGACCGCCATCTCCTGGTAGACGGGGAAGATCTCGACGGTGTCGCCCTTGACCCGGAAGGTGCCACGCGTGGACGTGACGTCGTTGCGGACGTACTGGCCCTGGACGAGGGTGCGCAGCAGATGATCGCGCGACATCTGCTCGCCGACGCGGAAGCTGAGCATGCGATCGAGGTACTCCTGTGCCGACCCGAGGCCGTAGATGCACGACACGCTGGCGACGACGATGACGTCGCGCCGGGTGAGCAGCGACCAGGTGGCGGAGTGCCTCAGTCGCTCGACCTCGTCGTTCACCGAGGAGTCCTTCTCGATGTACGTGTCGGACTGCGGGACGTACGCCTCGGGTTGGTAGTAGTCGTAGTAGGAGACGAAGTACTCGACCGCATTGTTCGGCAGCAGCTCGCGCAGCTCGTTGGCGAACTGGGCCGCGAGAGTCTTGTTGGGCAGCATCACCAGCATCGGTCTCTGCAGCCGTTCGGCCAGCCAGGCGGTGGTGGCTGTCTTGCCCGTTCCGGTGGCACCCATCAGCACGACGTCCTGGACTCCGCCGGTCATCCGCTGGTCGAGCTCGGCGATCGCTGCGGGTTGATCGCCGGCAGGCTGGTAGTCGGAGACGACCTCGAAGGGTGCCACCTGGCGTTGCAGCTCGGACAGCGGTCTCATATCGATCCAGAGTACGTGGGATGCCCGACAGAACCCTCTCCCACGTGGGCGGACTACGCTGGTCACATGCCATCCTCCGACCGGCGGGCGGCCCGCAGGCAGGAGATCCTCGCGGCCACCCGCCGACTCTTCGACGAGCGCGGCGTGCGCGACGCCCAGATCGAGGACATCGCCCAGGCAGTCGGCATCAACCGAGCCATCATCTACCGGCACTTCTCCGGCAAGGAGGAGCTCTTCGCGATGGCCCTCGTCGACTACCTCGACGAGCTCGATGCCGAGCTGGCCGCGGCCGGCCGGTCGTCGGACGACCCGTCCGACCGTCTGGTCGCGATCGTGCACGCGTTTCTCGACTTCGGCGAGCAGCACCCGGCGTTCGTCGACTGCGCGCTGGCGCTGCTGCGCCGCCGCGGCGACGAACTGATGGACGAGGTCAGTGAGGCCGTGATGTTCCGGCTCGGGCGCGCCATGACGGCGTGCACCGCCCACGTCGTCAGCGTCCTCGAGGACGGCACCGAGCAGGGCGTGTTCGACGTGCCGGACCCCGACCTGGTGGCGAACATCCTCTACACCCAGTCGTTGGGTGTGCTGAACCTCGCGACGCTTCGCCTGTCGGTGCGCGCCCTCAACCCCGGACGCCCCCGCGTCGATCCGGTGTCCTTCGAGGACGTCAAGGAGTATGTGGCGCAGGCCGCCCGCGCGATGGCGCGCGGCCCAGCGCCGGTTCCCTAACGGTCTGGGCGATCAGGCTTCGAGGATTGCGACGACGCCTTGGCCGCCGGCCGCACAGATGGAGATCAGGCCACGGCCCGAGCCCTTCTCGTGCAGCAGCTTGGCGAGGTTGGCGACGATGCGTCCCCCGGTGGCGGCAAATGGATGCGCGGTCGCCAGTGACGATCCCTTGACATTGAGCTTGCTGCGGTCGATCGACCCCAGCGGCTCGTCGAGGCCCAGCTTCTCCTTGCAGAACGCCGGGTCCTCCCATGCGGCGAGCGTGGTGAGCACCTGGCCGGCGAAGGCCTCGTGGATCTCGTAGAAGTCGAAGTCCTGGAGAGTCAGGCCCTGGCGGGCGAGCATGCGCGGCACGGCGTAGGCGGGAGCCATCAGCAGGCCCTCGGCGCCGCTCACGTAGTCGACCGCAGCGGTCTCGTAGTCGACGATGTGCGCCAGTGGCGTCCATCCGCGGCGCTCGGCTTCCTCGTCGGAGGCGAGCAGCACGGTTGATGCTCCGTCGGACAGCGGCGTGGAGTTGGCCGCCGTCATCGTGGCGCCCTCGCCCTTGCCGAACACCGGCTTGAGCTTGGCAAGCTTCTCCATCGAGGAGTCGGGACGCAGGTTGTTGTCGCGCTCGACGCCGAGGTACGGCGTGACGAGGTCGTCCTGCCAGCCCTCCTCGTAGGACGCGGCGAGGTTCTGGTGCGACGCCACAGCGAGCTCGTCCTGGGCCTCACGGGTGATGCCCCACTCCGCGGTGGTGATGGCCTGGCTGTCGCCCATCGACAGGCCGGTGCGCGGCTCGGCGTTGCGCGGCTGGTCGGGCACGAGGTACGCGGGCCGGATCTTGGCGATGGCGGCGAGGCGTCCCCTGTTGTCCTTGGCGGCATTGGCCTCGAGCAGGATCTTGCGCAGCTTGTCGCCGACGGCCAGCGGCGCATCGGACGTGGTGTCGGCGCCACCGGCGATGCCGAACTCGATCTTGCCGAGCGCGATCTTGTTGGCCACCTGGATGGTGGCCTGGATGCCGGTGTCACAGGCTTGCTGGATGTCGGCTGCCGGCGTCTCAGCCGAGAGGCGCGAACCGAGCACGGTCTCGCGAGCGAGGTTGAAGTCGCGGCTGTGCTTGAGCACGGCGCCGGCGACGAACTCACCAGCGCGTTCGCCCTCGAGCCCGTAGCGCTCGACCAGGCCGTCGAGGGCCGCGGTGAGCATGTCCTGGTTCGACACCTTGGTGTAGACCGTGTTCGAGCGCGCGAACGGGATGCGATTGCCGCCGATGACGGCGACCGGTCGTACTCCGTTGTTCTTCGCAGGCGACTTGTCCGCCATGACGTGCTCCTCAAATGTTCGTGGGTGGGCGACCGGGCTGGGATCTGGGACGATGTCCCACGCGTGTGCGCCTCGCCACTCCGTGTGGACTGGTCTGTCACACGAGGTTACAGTTTCACAACACATTCAGATACCGATGGTATGCGAGAGATAGGACACATCCGCTGATGACGGATCGTTACCAGGACCTGGCCCACAACCCGATCGGCAAGTTCGTGGTCAAGAACCTGGGCCTGCCGAACCCGCCGTACCTCGAGCGCTACGAGGGCGGACCGCTGGTGAAGGGCACCGTCCTCACCGGAGCCGCCACCCAGACCCCCATCTCCAAGGCCGTCACGGCAGCCCTCAAGGCCAGCCGCATCGAGGCCACCGGCGTCCGCGCCGACTCCAAGCGATACAAGGGCCTGGTCTTCGACGCGTCGAGCCTCGACTCGACCCAGGGCCTCGTGTCCCTGCAGGAGTTCTTCTCCCCCGTGCTGCGCCAGCTCGAGTCATGCGGGCGCGTCGTCGTCATCGGCGCCCTGCCCGACGAGGCCGCGTCCGAAGGTGCGGCCATCGCCCAGCGTGCGCTGGAGGGCTTCACCCGCTCGCTCGCCAAGGAGGTCGGCGACGGCAGCTCGGTGAACCTCATCTACGTGGGCAAGGGCAGCGAGGGCGCCATCGGCTCCACCCTGGAGTTCCTGCTCTCACCCAAGTCCGCGTACGTCTCCGGCCAGGTCGTCCGCATCGGTGTCACCGACCTCAAGGACGCCGACGCCGTAGCGGACCAGAACAAGCCGCTGGCCGGCAAGGTCGCCCTCGTCACCGGCGCCTCTCGCGGCCTCGGTGCGGCCGAAATCCGCACCCTGCACCGCGACGGCGCCACCGTGATCGGCCTCGATGTGCCTCCGCTCGAAGCCGACCTGAAGGCGGTCATGGACGAGCTCGGTGGCGGCGCGATCACGCTCGACATCACGGCCGACGAAGCACCGAAGGAGATCGCCGAGTACGTCAAGACGAACCACGGCGGGCTCGACATCATCGTGCACAACGCCGGCATCACCCGCGACAAGCGGCTGCGCAACATGAAGCCGGAGAACTTCGCCCTCGTCGTCGACATCAGCGTCGGCGCACCGCAGCGCATCACCGACGAGCTGCTCGAGCAGGGGCTGATCCGCCAGGGCGGGCGCGTCGTCGGCATTTCGTCGATCGCCGGCATCGCGGGCAACAACGGCCAGACGAACTACGGCTCGGCCAAGGCGGGCGTCATCGGCTGGATCCAGGCCCTGAGCAAACGGGTGGCCAAGGACGGCATCACCGCCAACGCGATCGCCCCGGGGTTCATCGAGACCGACATGGTCAAGACCATCCCCCTCGGTATCCGTGAGGCCGGCCGACGGATGAACTCGATGTCCCAGGGCGGTCAGCCGATCGACGTCGCCGAGGCCATCGCCTGGTACGCCAACCCCGGCTCGTCCGCGGTCTCCGGCAACGTCGTCCGCGTCTGCGGCCAGAGCCTGCTGGGTGCCTGACATGACGACCCGGTCGTTCGACAAGGCGCCCTCCACGGCGCCCCTGATGCTCAAGGCCGTGCTGCCGGCGATCCCCGTCGTCGGCGGCCTGCCCGGCATCAAGCACGGGAGCAAGACCGTTCCCGACCTGGTGCTCGAGCGGCGCGGCGTCGGCACCGACCCGAAGCACCTCGCGACGTACAACGACGTCTGCGAGTTCGGCCCGGGTGACACCCTGCCGGCCACCTACCCGCACATGGCGGCCTTCGCGCTGCACATGACGTTGATGACCGACACCGCATTCCCGTTCGCCCCCATGGGCCTGGTGCACCTGCGCAACCGCATCACGCAGCACCGCCCGATCCGGGTCGACGAGTCCTTCGACGTCTCGGTGACGGCGGCCGACCTCCGCTCGCACAGCAAGGGCCGGCTGGTCGACCTGCTCACCACCGCCAGCATCGACGGCGACGTCGTGTGGGAGGAGGTCACCACCCTGTTCTCGCGCGGTCGCGACGGCGCCAAGGAGACGACTCCCCCACCGCTGGCCGGCGTGGATGCACCGGATGGCGTCGTGCACTGGAAGCTCCCCGGCGACTTGGGCCGTCGGTACGGCTCGGTGTCGGGTGACCGCAACCCGATCCACCTCTACCCGATCACCGCGAAGGCCTTCGGGTTCCCGCGCAACATCGCCCACGGCATGTGGACCAAGGCCCGCGTGCTTGCCGCCCTGCAGAACAAGCTGCCGCTGGCGTTCACGATCGACGTCGAGTTCAAGAAGCCGATCCTGTTGCCCAGCACGGTCGTGTTCGGCAGCCGCACCGACGGCGACGTCATCACGCTGGGCGTCACGAGCGCCAGCAAGCCGTCGACCCATCTCGTCGGCCGCATCTCGCCGGCATGACGTCCGCAAGGACCGCGTAACACGGGGTGTAACTTCTCGTTACACCTTGCCGGAGGGACCCCCATGCCACGAACGACTCTCGCGCGCCTGATCGGTGCCACGCTCGTCTTCGCGAGCCTGACGCTGGTGGGCCCCGCGCCTGCCGAGGCGGGAACGGCTCCGGCGGCCAGCCTTGTTGCGGCGCCCGCGAGTGGCTGGACCGCGCGTCCGGAGGACTACCCCGGAACGGTGACCACGAAGGACGTCAAGGTTCCGATGTCCGACGGCATCGTGCTCAGGGCAGACGTCGAGCGGCCCGCCGACGCGTCGGGCCAGGCGATCGCCACACCTCTCCCAGTCGTGGTCACCATCACGGCGTACAACAAGTCCGTCCTCGCGACCGGCGGAGGCGGGCTCGCCGGAGCCGACCCGAGCTTTCTGGTCAAGCGCGGCTACGTCAACGTCATCGTCGACGCCCGCGGCACCGGTTCGTCCCGGGGCAAGTGGAACGCGTTCGGCGCCCGCGAGAACAAAGACGGCGGCGAAATCATGGAGTGGGCACATGCCCAACCGTGGAGCAACGGCACGACCGGGATGGCCGGCCCCTCATACATGGGCATCAGCCAGCTGTGGGCGGCCTCGGCCAAGCCGACGGGCTTGAAGGCGATCTTCCCACAGGTACCAGGCGCTGACGTCTACCGCGACATCGTCGCCTCCGGCGGCCAGCTCGACGTCGGCTTCATCCCGCTGTGGCTCGGCCTCGTCACGTTCACCGGGCTGATTCCACCGGCGTTCACGCACACCGATCCGCTGTCAGCGATCGGTGCCCTGGTCGATCACCTGATCTCGGCCGGCACGTTCACGTCGCCGCTGCTCGTCAAGGCGGCCCTCGGCGGCGATCCCAACTACGACGGCCCGTTCTACAAGGAGCGGTCGGTCATCAACGTCGCCGACCAGATCGACGTGCCGGCGTTCTTCATCGGCGGCGAGCACGACCTGTTCCAGCGCGGCACACCGCTGCTGTTCGAGAACCTCCGCAAGCGGGGCATCCCGGCCAAGCTGATCATCGGGCCGTGGGACCACCTGCAGGGCTCCTCCGGCAAGGAGATCGCCAAGGCCGGATACGGCAGCCTCGACGAGCTCCAGCTGCGCTGGTTCGACCACTGGCTGAAGGGCAAGCCCGACGCGGCGCTCGACTCGGACATCCCGAACCTCAGCTACTTCGACCAGGGGCCGGACACCTGGCGGACGTCTTCGGAGTGGATGACCAACCAGCAGGCCACGAGCTTCCGCCTGTCAGGCTCGGCCACCCATGCCAAGCCGGCAGCTCTGACGACCGGAGCGGCGCAAGACGGGGTGTCGAACGTGCTGCCCATCCCGGTCGCCGGGCTGTGCACCCGGTCGATGAATCAGTGGACCGCGGGCGTCGTCCAACAGCTCTGGCCCAAGAACCCCTGCCTGAAGAACAACAAGGTGAACGACAAGCTCGGCGTGGTGTTCGAGACAGCGCCGGTCACGTCCCCTGTCAGCGTCCAGGGACCGATCAACGCCCACCTCTTCACATCCAGCAACAGCGGCGACGGGATGTTGTCGGTCGCGGTGGAGGACGTTGCCCCCGACGGCACGGTGAGCCGGTTGACCGGCGGCTGGCAGGTCCTGTCGCACCGCAAGCTCGATGAGGCACGCACCCGCTACCTCGACGGCAAGATCATCCAGCCGTATCACCCGTTCACGCGGGCCGACCAGAAGCGGCTGGCCAGTGGCGAGGTCGCCCCGATCGACGTCGAGGTGTTCCCCACCGCGGCAACGATCCGTCCCGGCCACCGCCTTCGGCTGGCCGTGCAGGCCTTCGACATCCCCCACCTGCTGCCGTCGGCACTCCTTGCCCCGAAGATGCTGACCTTGATGAAGGTGCACACGTCTCCGCAGTACCCGTCGGAACTCACGCTGCCGACGGTGCCCTGACGGCGGTCAGCCGGCGGGTTCGACCCGGCGGATGAGGCCCTCCTGGGCGATGGTGGCGACCAGGAGGCCGTCCTCGCTGAACACCCGGCCGATGGCCAGTCCGCGCCCTCGCGACGCCGACGGGGAGTGCTGGTCGTAGAGGAACCACTGATTCGCCTCGGCCGGCCGGTGGAACCAGATGGTGTGATCGAGCGACGCCACCTGCACGTCCGGCGAGCTGACCACCCGACCGTGCGGAAGAAGCGTCGGACCGAGCAGGGTGAGGTCGGAGAAGTACGTGAGCACGGCATTGCGCAGCCGGCGGTCGTCGGGCAGCGTGCCCGCGAATCGGAACCACAGGCGCTGGGTCGCCGCGTCGTCTCCCGTGGTGACGAGCCGGGCATCGATCGCCGACCACTCCTTGACCCACCAGTCGGCCGCCTCGGGGTTGACCGCGCGGATGACGTCGGGCAGCGGTGTGCACTCGTCGGGCGGCGGGACCTCCGGGATCTGGTCCTGGTGGTCGAACCCGTCCTCGACCTTCTGGAACGAGGCGGTCAGGTAGTAGATGATCGCGCCGTGCTGACGCGCCGCGACCCGACGGGTCGTGAACGAGCCACCGTCGCGGACGTTCTCGACGTCGTAGATGATCGGGATGCTCAGGTCGCCCCCGAGCAGGAAGTAGCTGTGCAGGGAGTGGACGTGACGCTCCTCCGGCACCGTGAGCTGGGCGGCCACGAGCGCCTGTGCGGCGACCTGTCCGCCGAAGACCCGGATGAAGCCGGTGTTCTCCAGCTGCCGCCCGCGGAAGAGCCCCTCGTCGAGCTTCTCCAGGTCCAGCAGGTCGATGAGCTCGGTCAGGGTCGCAGGCACGGGCACACCTTACCGAGGCGTCGAGTGGTCAGCGCTCGTCGTTCTTGCGCTGGCGGGCAAGGAACTTCTCGAACTGGTCGGCCAGCTCCTCGCCACTGGGGATCGACTCGTCCTCGGCAAGCAGTGACTGGGCGGCGCCGCGGGTGAACGCGTCGTACTGCTCCTCGAGGCCGGACAGGACGTCTTCGCCGTCCTGGGCAGCGATCTGCTGCTCGATCTCGGCCAGCGCCTCGCCCTGGGCGGCGCGCAGGCTGTCGTAATCGAGCTGGAGGCCGAGCCGGTCGACGACCGCGTCGAGCAGGGCCACCGCGGCGGTGGGGTAGTCGACCTGGGCGAGGTAGTGGGGCACGTGGACGACGTAGCCGGCGGCGTCGAGTCCACGCTGCGCGAACCGGTACTCCAGCAGCGCCTGCACGGAGGAGGGCACGCGGACATCGGCCGACCACAGGTTCTTGCGGTCGACCAGCTCAGGCCGCGAGCCGTGCGCGGTGATCATGGACGGACGCGTGTGCGGAACTCCCATCGGCACGGCGCCGAGGCCGAGCGTGAGTGGGACGTCGTACTCCTCGACGACCTCCTGGACGCCGTCGATGAACGACTCCCAGCGAAAGTCGGGCTCGGGACCGGCAAGCAGCAGGTACGGCGTGCCACCCTCGTCGTGCTCGAGCAGGATGTCGAGCGAGGGGTCCTCGTAGTCCTGGTAGTGCTCGGACCTGAACGTGATGAACGGGCGCCGGGCCCGGTAGTCGTAGAGCTCATCGAGGTCAAATCGCCGGATGACCTCGCCCTTGCCGGTGCGCAGCTGCGACGCGGCGAGTCGGGGTGCGGCGCCGGCGGTCAGGAAACCGTCGAGGGCGTGGATGAGCACGGGGCGCCCAGACTCAGATTGCTCAGCCGGGGTCGCATTCTCGTCGTCGTCACGCTTGTTGGGCCACTTCATCGTCAGCGCCTCACACGTCCGGCTTATTCCGCACGGCGGACGCCACGATGTCGTCGGCGATCGCCTCAGGGGTGAGTCCGAGGCGGGTCAGGATGACATCGCGCTTGGCGTGGTCAAGGAACTCCTGCTCGACGGCGTGAATGCGAACGGGGACGTCGGAGCCGAGATCGCGCAGCGCCTGGGTGAAGGCCGAGCCCACACCGCCCTGACGACCGTTGTCCTCGACGGTGACAACCAGCCGGTGCCGAGCTGCCAGCTCGACGACGGCCGGGTCGAACGGCTTGACCCAGCGCGGGTCGACGACCGTGACGCCGAGGCCGGACTGTCGGGCGATCGCGGCCGCGTCGACGGCGACCTGCGCCAGTGCGCCCACGGCCAGCACGAAGACATCCGGGGCGTCGTCGTGGGCGAGCAGGTCGGCTCGGCCGATGCGTTCCATCGCCGGGACGTCCGGGCCGACGGCGCCCTTGGGGAACCGCACCACCGTGGGTGCGTCATCGACGTCGACGGCCTCGCGGAGCAGCTCCCGCAGTTGCGAGCCGTCGCGCGGCGCGGCGAGCTGCAGGCCAGGCACCACTTGGAGCAGCGACATGTCCCACATGCCGTTGTGGCTGGGACCGTCCTCCCCCGTGACCCCGGCGCGATCGAGCACGAAGGTGACGCCGCAGCGGTGCAGCGCGACGTCGAGCAGCACCTGGTCGAAGGCACGGTTGAGGAACGTGGCGTAGACGGCGACGACTGGATGCAGACCGCCCATCGCCATGCCGGCGGCACTGGTGACCGCGTGCTGCTCGGCGATGCCGACGTCGAAAACGCGGTCGGGGAACTTGTCGGCAAACGCGTCGAGCCCCGTGGGGTAGAGCATCGCGGCGGTGATGCCGACGACGTCGGGGCGCTCGTCGGCGATGCGGACGACCTCGTCGCGGAACACGGACGTCCAGCCCGCGGGCGCGACCGCGGTGGCATCGCCGGTCTCGCGGTCGAACGGCGGCGCCTGGTGCATCTGGTCGTTCTCGTTGGCAACGGCGATGTCGTAGCCCTGGCCCTTGGTGGTGAGGGCGTGCACGAGCACGGGTCCGCCGAACTTGCGGGCCTGGGTGAGCGCGTGCTCAAGAGCGTGCCGATCGTGCCCGTCGACCGGGCCGATGTACTTGAGGCCGAGGTCCTCGAACATTCCCTGCGGCGCCAATGCGTCCTTGATGCCCTTCTTGATGGCATGCAGCGCGTCATACGTGGCCGGGCCGACACCGCGGGTGCGGTTGAGCCGGTCCTTGATGGCATTGAGGGCAGGCTCGTACTTGGGGTTGGTGCGGATCTCGGTGAGCCGGTTCGCGAGGCCGCCCACGGTGGGCGTGTACGAGCGGCCGTTGTCGTTGACGATGACCACGAGGCGGCGATCCTGGCCGGCCGCGATGTTGTTGAGCGCCTCCCAGGCCATGCCACCAGTGAGGGCGCCGTCGCCGATGACCGCCACGACGTGATCGTCCTTGCCGAGGATCTGGTTGGCCTTCGCCATGCCGTCGGCGTAGGAGAGGCTGGTGGAGGCGTGCGAGTTCTCGACCCAGTCGTGCTCGGACTCGGCCTGGCTCGGGTAGCCCGACAGGCCGCCCTCCTTGCGCAGCGTGGCGAACTCGCCGGCTCGGCCGGTGAGCATCTTGTGCACGTACGACTGGTGCCCGGTGTCCCACACGATGCGGTCACGCGGGGAGTCGAAGACCCGGTGGATGGCCATGCCCAGCTCGACGACGCCGAGGTTGGGGCCGAGGTGCCCTCCGTTGGCCGCGACCGTGCAGATCAGCAGCTCGCGGATCTCCTCCGCGAGCTGGGTCAGCTCCTCGTCGGAGAGCCGCCGCAGGTCGGCGGGTCCGTTGAGGGTGTCGAGCACGGCCATTCGGTCAGTCTAACGACTGCGAATGAACCTGCCGACGAGGTCAGCAGACCCGTCAGGACCCGCCGAGATACCGGCCGCGGACGTGCATGAGCACCTCCGATGACTGCGTCTCGACGTGCTCGACGACGCCGTCGAGCAGCAAGCCCCAGCCGACGTGGCGAGGCGATTCGGCGACGAGCCGTACCCCCAGCCAGCCGGCAGCATCCGCAAGCACCGGGCCCCACTCGGAGTCGCTCCACTCCCCCTGCGTGAAGGGGCCGCCGGGCGCGGGCGCGGTGCCGGCGAAGGCCTCGGCGAGGTAGGCGTGATCCGGCCCAAGCACGTTCACCGTGAGCGTCGCCGGCGGCTCGTCCCACAGCAGGGACTCCTCGTCGACGAGGCCGAGCACGTGGGCCGGCTCCCCGGCGGCCAGCAGGACGGACGAGACGGTGAGTCCGCGGCGGTCACTCCCCGCGCCGGCCGCCCAGACCGTCACCGGGGCAGGCAGCTGCCCGCGGAGCCGGCGGAACGGGTCGCGGTCACCCTCGGGCGGGACGAACGGGTGCTCGGAGTGAATGGTCACGGCTGCCAGCGTAGGCCGATCAGGCCAGCTGGTGCTGGAAGGCGTAGGCCGCCGCGGCGGTGCGTGACTTCACGTTCGTCTTGGCGAAAATGTTGCTCAGGTGCCGGGCGACCGTCTTCTCGCTGAGGAACAGCTCGGCCGCGATCTGTGGGTTCGTGCGGCCAGCCGCGACCAGTCGCAGCACCTCGAGTTCGCGTGCGGTCAACCCGTCCGGCCGTCCGCCGCCGAGGAGGCGTTCGACCTCGTCACGTGCGGGTGCGGCGCCGAGCTCCTCGAACGTCCGGCCGGCGACGACGAGCTCGGCGCGGGCCGAGTCCTCGTCGCCCATGGCACGGAATGCCTGTCCGATGCGGGTCCGGGCCCAGGCGGCGTGGTAGCGGCCGCCGAGGTCGAGCCACGTGCGCCAGGCCAGGCGGAGGTCGGGCAGCGCGGCGGCAGGCTCGGAGCGGGCCAGGGCAACTGACCCCTTTGCGTACGCGGCCGACGCCGACAGAGCCGCGGACCCGAAGCCGGTGGCGATCTGGCCGAGCTCGTCGGCGGCCGCGGACGCGCCGTCGAGATCGCCGGCCACGACGAGGACCTCAACAGCGGCGATGAGCATGCGGCTCCGATGGACGGGGTCCCCGACCTCGTCCAGCAGCCTGCGGACCACGGCGACGGCGGCGTCGACGCGTCCTTGCAACAGCCACAGCAACGCAAGGGCTGGCTGTGGGTCACGGCCGTGCCCGTCGGCCTTGTCATAGCCCTTCGCCGCTTTCTCGGCGTCGCCCTGGAGTCGCCGCAGCTCCGCGCGCTCGAAGAACACGTCGCCCACGCCGTCACGCGCACCCTGGGAGGTATACCGCTCCTCGGCGAGGTCGAGCTCCTCCAAAGCCTGTGCCCATGCCCCCTGGAAGCGCATGATCTGGGCCCGGTGCACGGACGACTGACCCGTGTACGGGACGAGGTCAGGCTGCTTCTCGCACCACTGGGTGAGCATCCGGGTCCAGTCCATCATCCGGCGGATGTCGTCGATCTCCTGGCAGGCATCGATCATCGTGCAAAAGATGCGCCCGGCCATGATGGGCGAGACCTCCGCTGCGGCGACCAAGGCCATGGCCTCGTCCAGGAGCGCGAGACCCTCGGGCACTCGGCCGGAGTAGATCAGCATCCGGCCCTGGCACACCAGTCCCATGGCGACAAGGTCGGGTTCTCGATGGCGTCGGCCGGCCTCGGCAACCGTCACCGCGAGCTCGAAACCCTCCTCGAAGTGACCGCTGAAGATCTGCTGGAACATGAGCTGCATCTGGAGGTAACCCTGCTCCGCGACGTCGCCAGACTCCGCCTCCAGCGAGCGAGCTGCCCGCGCCTGCCATCCCTGGGCGGCGGCCGCGTTGCCCGAGTTGACAAGCGCCATCGTCAGCCACAGCGCATCCCGAGCGGCGGCCAGGTGGACCCCGGCGTCGCTGTTGGCCTGGAACGAGCGCTGCCACGCCTGCACGCAGGTCTCCATGTCGCCGACGAGGTAGGCAGCGGTGGCCAGGGCGTGAAGATCCGCGGGCTCGAGCGTGGCGAGGTCGGGCGCCGACAGCCGATCGCGGGCAGCCTTCCACTCGTGACGGCGGAAGGCTTCACGTCCGCGTATCAGCTCGTCGACGATGTCCACGAAAACCTCCATGCGAAGGTTACGCCCGGCATGTCAGGTCAGGTAGAGCTGATCGTCTGGCTCGTGCTGGTGCTGGTGCGCTGCACGATGTGGTCGGCGACGTACTGCGCGTCGCGTCCCACACCCGCGATGAGCATCGAGGCGGCGGCGTACTGGAAGCCGAGACCGCAGAAGTAGAGGCCGGGTGACGCCTCGACCACTCCACGCATCTCCTCTGGCCAACCGTCCTTGCCGAAGACCGGCAGGTCGATCCAGGTGAACGCCTGCCGGAAGCCGGTGCACCAGATGACGTTGGTCACCTCAGCGATGCGACCACCGTCGAGAACCGGAAGCCCGTCCTGCACCCCCACGACCCGTTCGTGGAGCCGCTCGACACCGCGGTCCAGCAGGTCCGACCGCTTGACGCGAAGAGCGGGACCGCCGTGGAAGCGGAACTCCTCCATCGCCTTGCGACCCATCGGTGTCCGCCGGGACAACACGTGCTTGAAGATGAACAGCACGATGGGGAAGACGACCTTGAACATCGGAGAGTCCAGTCGCGCCGGGATCTGGCCCGGGTCGCGGCCGCTCAGGATGGTGGGGTGATCCGTGGCGAGCTCGTAGGCGATGTCCATGCCCGAGTGGGAGGCGCCGACCACGAGGACGGGACCTTCACGGAGCTGGGCCGGGCGGCGGTACTCGCTGGAGTGCAGCTGCATGATCATCGGGTCCAGCTCGTCGGCGTAGTCGGGAATCGACGGCGTGCGCCCGAAGGTCCCGGTGGCCACGACGACGTTGTCGGCCAGGATCGTGACGTCGCCGCACGAAGCCAGGTATCCGTCGCCGTGCGCGGACAGCCGGTCGACTCGAGTACTGAGGCGCACCGGCAGGGCGAAGTGACCGGCGTAGGACTCGAAGTAGTCCGCGACGTCGTCCTTGCCAGGGAACGACCAGGCTTTCCCGGGAAACGGCATGCCAGGCAGTCCATCGAACTTCGCTGGGCTGTAGAGCTTCAAGGTGTCCCACTGGCGCCGCCAGCCGTCACCGACGCGCTCGTTCGCGTCGACGATGAGGCAGAAGCGGCCGTTGGCCTGCAGGTGTTGAGCGGTGGCGAGGCCGGACTGGCCGGCTCCGATGATCAGGGTGTCGACGTGTTCGACGGACATGATGACCTCCAAGGTGATGAGGTCTTTCACGCTAGGAATCGCAGACGTACCACCGCATCGGGCGATTCACCCATTCGCGAATCGGGCGTATGGGTAGGTCTGCGCCGGATCGGTCAGAGCAGGCTGCGCAGCACGTACGGCATGATGCCGCCGTTGCGGTAGTAGTTCGCCTCACCGGGGGTGTCGATCCGAACCACGGCGTCGAACTCGACGTCGCCGGCCTTCACTTTCACCGTCTTCGGCGTCTCGCCATCGTTCATCGCAGTGATGCCGATGACCTCGAACGTCTCCTCGCCGGTGAGTCCGAGCGACTCGGCGTTCTCGCCCTTGGGGTACTGCAAGGGCAGCACGCCCATGCCGATGAGGTTGGAGCGGTGGATGCGCTCGTATGACTCGGCGATGACGATCTTGACGCCGAGCAGGGCCGTGCCCTTGGCCGCCCAGTCGCGGGACGAGCCAGAGCCGTACTCCTTGCCGGCGAGCACCACGAGCGGCACACCCTCGGCGATGTACTTCTCCGACGCCTCGAAGACGGTCGTCACCTCGCCGTCGCCGAGCAGGTCGCGGGTGAAGCCACCCTCGGTGCCTGGCGCCATCTCGTTCCGCAGGCGGATGTTGGCGAACGTGCCGCGGATCATCACCTCGTGGTTGCCGCGACGCGAGCCGTATGAGTTGAAGTCGCGGGACTCCACACCGTGGTCAGCGAGGTACTTGCCGGCCGGGCTGTCCTTCTTGATCGCGCCGGCCGGGGAGATGTGGTCAGTGGTGACGGAGTCGCCGAGCTTCAGCAGCACGCGGGCTCCCGAGACGTCCTCGACCGGCGAGGGCTCGACCTGCATACCGTCGAAGTACGGAGGCTTGCGGACGTAGGTGGAGTCGTCGTCCCAAGCGAACGTGTCACCCGATGGGGTCTCGAGGTTCTTCCACTGCTCGCCACCGGCGAACACGTCGGCGTACTCCTTGAGGAACGTCTTCGGATCCATCGACGAGGCGATGACATCCTCCACCTCGGTCGGCGACGGCCAGATGTCCTTCATGTAGACGTCGTTGCCGTCGGTGTCCTGCCCCAGCGGGTCCTCGAGCAGGTCGACGTCCATCGACCCGGCCAGCGCATACGCCACCACGAGCGGCGGCGAGGCGAGGTAGTTCATCTTGATGTCGGGGTTGATGCGTCCCTCGAAGTTCCGGTTCCCCGAGAGCACCGAGACGACCGCGAGGTCACCGGCGTTGACGGCGTCGCTGACCTCCGGGATCAGCGGGCCGGAGTTGCCGATGCAGGTGGTGCAGCCGTAGCCGACCAAGTTGAAGCCGAGCTTGTCGAGGTACGGCGTGAGGCCGGACTTCTCGAAGTAGTCGGACACGACCTTCGAGCCCGGCGCCAGGGTGGTCTTGACCCACGGTTTGCGGGTCAGCCCCTTCTCGACGGCGTTCTTGGCCAGCAGCGCGGCGCCGATCATGACCGTCGGGTTGGACGTGTTGGTGCACGACGTGATGGCAGCGATGGTGACGGCGCCGTGGTCGAGGTCGAACTCGGTGCCGTCCTCGAGCCTGACGTGCTGCGGGTTGGTGGCGCGATCTCCGTCGGAGACGTCCGCCGACGTGTGCGGCTTGTCGCCGTTGGTCCCGTTGGCCGAGCTGCTCGGTGAGTCGGATGCGGGGAAGGACTCGTCCACGGCTTCGTCGTAACCGTTGGGTTCGTGCTTGTCGGCGTCGACGTAGTCGTCGAGCGCAGTGCGGAACGACTGCTTGGCGTTGGTGATCGAGACGCGGTCCTGCGGGCGCTTCGGCCCGGCGATGGAAGGAACCACGTCGCCGAGGTCGAGCTCCAGGTACTCGGAGAAGCGCGGCTCCTTGTCGGGCTCGTGCCACATGCCCTGGGCCTTGGCGTACGCCTCGGTGAGCGCGATCTGCTCTTCACTGCGACCGGTGAACCGCATGTACTTCGTGGTCTCGTCGTCGATCGGGAAGACGGCGATCGTGGAGCCGTACTCCGGGCTCATGTTGCCGATCGTGGCGCGGTTGGCGAGTGGCACGGCACCGACGCCGTCCCCGTAGAACTCCACGAACTTGCCGACGACACCGTGCTCGCGCAGCTGCTCGGTGATCGTCAGCACGAGGTCGGTGGCCGTCGCACCTTCCGGGAGCTTGCCGCTGAGCTTGAACCCGACGACGCGCGGGATGAGCATGCTGATCGGCTGGCCGAGCATGGCCGCCTCGGCTTCGATGCCACCCACGCCCCAGCCGACGACGCCGAGGCCGTTGACCATCGTGGTGTGGGAGTCGGTGCCGACGCACGAGTCGGGGTACGCCACGGTGGCGCCGTTGTCGTCGCGGGTGAACACGACTCGCGCGAGGTGCTCGATGTTGACCTGGTGCACGATGCCGGTGCCCGGCGGCACGACCTTGAAGTCGTCGAACGCACCCTGGCCCCAACGCAGGAACTGGTAACGCTCCTTGTTGCGCTCGTACTCGATCTCCACGTTGCGCTCGAACGCCTCAGGCGTGCCGAAGACGTCGGCGATGACGGAGTGGTCGATGACCATCTCGGCCGGCGCGAGCGGGTTGATCTTGGTGGCGTCGCCGCCGAGGTCGGCCATGGCCTCTCGCATGGTGGCGAGGTCGACGACACAGGGCACGCCGGTGAAGTCCTGCATGATGACGCGCGCCGGGGTGAACTGGATCTCCTTGCTCGGCTCCGCGTTCGCATCCCAGCCGGCCAGCGCCTCGATGTCTGCCTTGGTGATGTCCTCGCCGTCCTCGGTGCGCAGCAGGCACTCGAGCAGGATCTTGAGGCTGAACGGAAGGGAGTCGACATCGAGCCCGTCGCCGGTCACCTTGTCGAGTCGATAGATCTCGTACGAGTCCTCGCCGACCTCGAGGGTGTCCTTGGCGTGGAAGCTGTCGACGGCCATAGTTTTCTCCTTCGCGCTGTCAGGCCCATCCTGCCCAGCAGGGTCGCCCGGCGCCATCTTGGGGTGTCGCTTGACCGAGGGCACGGGCAAAGTCTCTTGACATCAAGATACATGGCGCGGCGAAGAGCAACGCGGCGGTACCGCGTCAGGACAGGCCGGGGAACTGCCAGATCAGCGGCCAGTAGAACGCCACGTAGGTGCTCGCCACGCCGGCGACGCCCAGGACACCGATCGCATCGAGGATGACGAGGGCGCGACGGCGTTCGGGTCTGGTGGTCGCATCGGCACCGGTGGCCCGGACGACCTTGGTGCGCAGCAACCAGTCGGCCAGTCCGCGTTCGGAGCCCAGTAGCAGCGGAACCAGGATGACGATGAGCGCCAGGTAGGCGGCCGCACCGATGTGCCAGGCCTCCGGCGTCGCGCTGCGCAGCACGGTGGGCAGTCCGATCGGGATCGCGGCGGCGGCGAGGTCGAGCAGGACGACCATGATCAGGCCGCGCAGCAACCCCCGGACCACGCCGGATGGGGCGTCGTCACCACGGTCGACGACCGCGATGCCGCAGCGGTGCTTGCCGATGCTGTGGCCGCGCACGCCCTGGCGGTAACCGTTGTTCCACAACAGGAACAGCTCGCCGGCGGCGAGGCCGCTCAGCAGCAAGCCGTCGGAGAGACCGATCGTCCAGTAGTCGGCGAGACCGTCGACGATGGCGCGGACCACGGCGTACACCGCGGCACCCAGGCTGAATGCGAGGCAGAACAACAGCGCGTCCTGCCCCAACGCCTCGCGCCGCAGCTCTCGCACGGTCCTGAACTCCGACATGTCTTCACTGTGTCCCGATGGTCATGGTGATACAAGCACCGCAACAGTGAGTCATCGCATGGATCGGACGTAGCGGATGACGGCGCGACCGTCGCGCACGCGGTCCTCCCAGGTGATGCCCGCTCCCCCGAGCACCACGCCAGCGGTGGCAAGCAGGGTCCAGCGCGGCACGGCGAGGGCGACCGGACCCAGGTTCGCGATGGTCAGCACCGCCAGGACGATCGCACCGGCGACGAACGGCACCTGCCATCGTCGCCAGATGCCGATGCCGAGGGCGCCCGCAGCGCCCATGCCGAGGAGGAGCGCCCGCAGGCTGGTCGGCTCGTCGAGCGCCATGGGCAGGCTCGGCAGCATCGCCAACACCACGCCGGGCAGCAGCGCCCGCACGGATCCGGGGCCGTCCTGCTTGCGCATGGCCCACAGCCCAGCAGCCAAGAGGAACGCGGCGAACGGCAGCGTGTAGGCCTCGACCACGTCGACGTCGCTCGCGGCAAGACGCAGGATGTAGGCGACGCCGAGCAGGCCGGAGCCGGCCCACCGGTACCAGGTGCGCCGACCCGACGTCAGGCCGAGGATCACCACACCGGCGCCCGCGACGGTCCATATGAACGACGCGAAGCCGAGCGTCGACTCGACGCTGCCGATGGCGATGCCGATGATGCCGAGCCCCTCTGCGGCTGCGGCGACGGACTCGTAGCCCCAGTCGTCGCGGATGGCGAAGACGGCGATGGCGACTCCGACGAGCCCGGCGGCGACGAGACCAAGGGCGGTCCATCGGGCGTCGCCGTCCATGAGCTCGAGTGCGGGTGCCACTGTGCCGAGCCCCCAGCCGGTCGCGGCGAAGGCGGATACGGAACGCAACAGTGCGCCCTGAGTCCGTGCCGCCACGACAGCCAGGACGAGCCCAGCGGCCGGCCAGACGATGACCGCGGCCGGCCAGGACGAGATCGTCGAGATCGGCGCCAGGGCCACGGCCGCCGGCCCGACCCAATGCCAGCCGCTCGGTTGGCCCGCCAGCATCACGGCGAGGAAAGCGCCGCCAGCGACGAGCGAACCGCCGATCGACGCGGCCGGCACGTCGACGGTCGTCGTCGCCCCCAACGCGCCCACGACTCCGACAACCCACGCCGCCGGAACCAGGTGCTCACGCGACTGACCGGACTCAGGCCAGCGCCGCGCCGCCACCAGAGCAGCCGCGATGCCCGCGGCGACCACGAGGGCAACCCACCACGGGCCGACCTCCAGCGAGTTGTCCGGATGGAGGCGAGTGGCGAGGTCGCTGGCACGAGACGCCGAGGCTCCTTCCGCGATGGTGTCGAGCAGCCGTGCCACCCAGGGGGACGCTGCGAGCGCGAGGCCGACCGCGCCCAACGTCACCGTCAGGCGAGCGCCGCGGAACCAGTCGTTCTCCCGCGCGAACGTCCATGCCCCGAGGGCGACCAGAACGGCCACGGAGATGAACCCTCCACGCGCGGTCCATGCGTCCTCGATCGGCAGGACGACCAACGTCGCCACACCGGCAGCTGCGATCGACGACGCTCCCCATCGGACGCGGTCGACCAGGACCCCGGCGGCGGTCGCTGCCACCACGACCAGCAGCAGGGGCAAGCCATGCACGTCGACGACGAGGTCGTGCACCGACGGGTGGTCGACGGCTTCGGCCACCGCCAACCCGATCGAGAACAGCCCGAAAAGCAGCGCGCCGGCCATGCAGATCCAGGCACCCACGCGCACCGCACCTCGACGAAGCACCAGGCCCGCGACCGTGACGATGGCTGTCGCCAGCACTGCCGGCCAGAACTCGTTGTCGCCGGTCTTGTCAGCCAGCTCGGCGGCGAGGCTGGCGGCCCCGAACCAGGAGGCGGCGCCGGCGGCGATCGACGGTGCCATGAGCTCCTGGGCCAGATGCTTTCGTCCGGCCGACACCACGACGAGGGCGGCGACGACCACCATGACCGCCCAGACGATCGCGGAGACCCCGAAGGGCCACGAGTCGAGTCCGGCGAGACCCTGGTCTTGGGCCGCGAACCAGTCGAGCGTCAGCAGCCCGAGGAACACCGACCACACTGCCTCGGACGATGCCCTCAGCCCGCGTCGGGTGACGAACCAGCCCAGCAGCCCGATCAGCGCCGTGACCGCCAGCAGCACGAGCGCTCGACCGAGGACGCCGAGCGAGCCCCACGACACGGAAATGAAGATGCTGCCGGCCACGAGGATGAAGATGGCGCCGAGCCCGAGCAGAACCGACCCCGCAGAGATCGCGCGCTTGCGCGGCGCTGGTGGTGCCGTCGGCGGGTGCTCAGGCAGCGGTGCCGCCGAGCTCGGGGCGCCACCCGAGGCCTTGAGGCTTCGGGCCCGCTCCACCCACTGGTCGGCGACGACGAGCGACTGCCAGGCCTGCTGGATCTCGGGCGTCGTCAGGTCGAGACCGCAGTGCGGGCACTGTCTGGCCTGCGCGATCTGGCCTCGACAGCTCGGGCACACGCTGGCATCGGCAAATCCCATGAGGCCATGGTGAAGCACTCAGAGGGGCACGAGAGTCGCGACACACTCGACGTGATGCGTCATCGGGAAGAGCGCGAACGCGCGCAGCCGATCGAGCCGGTACCCGAGGTCAGTGAACGTGGCGAGGTCACGCGCCAGGGCGGCCGGGTCGCAGGCCACGTAGACGATGCACCGCGGTGCGAGCGCCGCGATGTCGGCGACCGCGCGCTTGGCGCCGGTGCGCGGTGGGTCGAGCACCACCACGTCGGCCGACGGGATCTGGCCCGACTTGAGGGCGTGCTCGACCTTTGCGCCGACGAGCTTGACCTGGGGTCGGTCGTGCAGGTTGCGCCGGGCGTCTCGAGTGGCTCCACCATCCGACTCGACGCTGACGACTCTGCCCCGTTCGCCCACCGCGTCGGCGAGGAAGGATGTGAAAAGGCCAACCCCCGCGTACAAGTCGACCACAGTCTCGCCATCCCTGGCTTCGGCAGCCTCGAGGACGGCGTCGAGCAGGGTGACGGCCGCCGCCGGGTGAACCTGCCAAAAGCCCGAGCCGGTCACTCGCATCGATCGGTCACGCACCACCTCGGTGAGGGCGCCACGGCCACCTCGCACCGTGCCGTCGACCGCGACGACACCGTCGACCGAGCGCTCGACCGCATCGGTGATGGTGGCATCGGTGACCAACAGGCGCTCGCTGGACGAGGAGTAGATCGCCTCCACCGAGTCTGCGTCCCAAGTGTTGTCAAGGACACGCGGAAGGTCGGGATGGGCGATGAGGCACTCCTCGATCGGCACGACCTCGTGCGAACGATGCCGGCGTAGGCCTGCGCGCCCAGCCTCGTCGACGGCGAACGCAACCCGGGTGCGCCAGCCGAGGTCGTCGGGCTGGACCGCCTCGACCTCGCCGTCCCACGTCAGGCCGGCCAGCCTGTCGAGCTGCTCGCGGACGACCGCGGTGAGCAACCGGCGCTGACCCTTCGGCGAGACGTGCTGGAAGTCGCACCCTCCGCAGACGCCCGCATAGCGGCACGGAGCGTCGACCCGGTCGGGTGCGGCGTCGATCACCTCGACGGCGTCAGCGCGCAGGAATCGCTTGCTGCGCGCGGTGATCCGGATCCGCACCCGCTCGCCGGGCAGCGTGTGCCGGACGAACACGACCTGCCCGTCAAGACGTGCGACGCAGTGACCCCCATGTGCCACGGGGCCCACGTCCACGACAGGGAGGACGTCGTTCACTCCGGACCGCGAACGCCGCGGCGGATGTCGCCTGGGGCGGGCCGCTCGGGCTTCATCTTCACCTTGCCGGCCGAGCGTAGCTGGTACGGAACGCTCGTGACCATCACACCCTGCATGAAGAGCAGCCGTCCCTTGAGACGCAGCGCAGTCTGGTTGTGGAGCAGCTGTTCCCACCAGCGTCCGACGACGTACTCCGGAATGTAAACGGTGACGATGTCGCGCGGACTGCTCTTGCGGATCTCCTTGACGTAGCGCACGACCGGACGCACCAGCTCGCGGTAGGGCGAGGAGATGATCTTAAGCGGTACCGGGATGCCGAGCTCGCTCCACCGCTCACGTAGCGCGGCCGATTCCCCCGGGTCGAACTCGACGTACAGGGCCTCGAGGGTGTTGGGTCGCGAGACTCGGGCGTATGCGAGCGCCCGCATGGTCGGCTTGTGGATCTTGCCGATGAGCACCACGGCGTGTACGCGAGCAGGAAGCATGACATCGGCATCGTCGAACTCAAGTTCCTCGGCGACGCGATCATAGTGCCGACGAATACCGCGCATCACCACAAAGAGGACACCCATCGCTGTGATGGCGATCCATGCGCCGTGGGTGAACTTGGTGATCAGCACGACGACCAAGACGGTCCCGGTGACGGCCAATCCGAAGGCGTTGATGACCCGGCTCCGCTGCATCGCGAGCCGCTTGGCGTGGTCGGTCGTCGTGGCCAGGAGTCGCGTCCAGTGTCGAACCATGCCCGTCTGACTGAGCGTGAAGGAGACGAATACACCAACGATGTAGAGCTGGATGAGCCGTGTGACCTCGGCGTCGAAAGCCACGATGAGAATAGTGGCGAAGAAGGCCAGCAGAAGGATGCCGTTGCTGAATGCCAACCGATCCCCCCTGGTGTCCAGCTGATGCGGCATGTAGCGGTCGCGCGCCAGGATCGATCCGAGGACAGGAAAACCATTGAAGGCCGTGTTCGCCGCCAGCATGAGGATGAGTCCCGTGGCAACGGTCACCACGAAGAAGCCCACCGGGAAATCGTCGAAGATGACGCGAGCAAGCTGGCCAACGATGGGGTCCTGGTGATACTCCGGACCCACAGGTGAACCATTGGGCAACCGCAGCTGCCTTTGGGGATCCTCGGCGACACGGACGTTGATCATGTTGGCCAGGACGACGATCGAGAACGCAAGAGTGGTGGCGACTGCGCCCAAGATGAGCAGGGTTGTCGCCGCGTTGCGACCCTTCGGTTTCTGGAACGCCGGCACACCGTTCGCTATCGCTTCCACCCCGGTGAGCGTTGCGCAGCCCGAGGCGAATGCGCGAAGCAGGAGGAACGCGAACGCGAGTCCCGACAAGCCGGCCATGAACGGTTCCTCGGGGATGAGCCTGAGGTCGGCTGTCGGCGCGTCCGGAAGGCCTCCGCCGAGAAATTCGCGCGCAAAGCCCCACCCGGCCATTCCCAGCATCGAGACCATGAAGACGTACGTCGGGATGGCAAACGCGGTGCCGGACTCGCGGACACCCCGCAGGTTCATCGCCACCAGGAAAACCACCGCCAGCACGGCCAGCAGCACCTCGTGGCCTCGCACAGCTGGTATCGCGCTGGCCGCGTACTGCGAGGCGGAGGCGATGGACACCGCCACCGTCAGGACGTAGTCGACCCACAACGCACTTGCCACGCCGAGACCTGCGGTGGAGCCAAGGTTAGTTGTGGCGACCTCGTAGTCGCCACCACCGCTCTGGTAGGCCTGAACGTTCTGCCGGTAGGAAGCCACGACCACCAGCAGCACGAATGCGATGAAGAGGCCGATCTTCCACGAGTACGCGTACGCTCCGACTCCCGCGATAGACAGGGTCAGGAAGATCTCGTCGGGAGAATAGGCGACGCTCGACAGTGGGTCACTGGCGAACACCGGAAGTGCGATGCGCTTGGGGAGCAGCGTCTCGCCCAACTGGGTGCTACGGAGCTTTCGACCGACCAGTGCCCGTTTGGCGACGTCGACGATGCCCACGGCGATGATCGTAGACCTGCATCAGCACACGGCAACGGGCGCGCCGGTACCGGTGTAGCGTCTCGTGCGTGCACATCGTGATCATGGGGTGCGGGCGCGTCGGCGCCACCCTCACGCGCAGCCTGGAGCAGCGCGGCCACACCACTGCGGTCATCGACTCGAACCCGGACGCATTTCGGCGCCTGGGGCCGAACTTCAGCGGCATCACGGTCACCGGCGTGGGCTTCGACAAGGGCGTCCTCGAGCAGGCCGGCATCGAGAAGGCCGACGGCTTCGCGGCCGTCTCCAGCGGCGACAACTCCAACATCATCTCCGCGCGCGTCGCGCGGGAGCAGTTCGGCGTGACCAACGTCGTCGCCCGGATCTACGACCCGGGCCGCGCAGAGGTCTACGAGCGGCTCGGAGTCCCCACGGTCGCGACGGTGCCATGGGCGGCCGACCAGGTGCTCCGGCGTCTGCTCCCCGCCGGTTCCGAACCGGGCTGGCGCGACCCGTCCGGCGAGCTCCGCCTCGAGAGCATGAACGCTCCCTCCGCCTGGATCGGGCACGAGATCGCCGACCTCGAGGAGCAGTCCGGCGTCCGCGTCGCCTACCTGACCCGACTCGGGTCCGGCCTCATCGCGCGTAGCGACACCGTCATCCAGGAAGGCGACTTCCTGAGCATCTTCATGCGCGAGGACGCAGCCGAGGATGCTCACGCCACCCTCGACGCCGGTCCGGACGAGGACGCCTGATGCGGGTCGCCATTGCCGGAGCCGGAGCGGTCGGACGCAGCGTCGCGCTCGAGCTCGTCGACAACGGCCACGAAGTGCTGCTGATCGACAAGACGCCGGCTTCCATCCGCGCCGACCTCGTGCCGGACGCCCAGTGGCTGCTCGCCGACGCGTGCGAGCTGTCGTCCCTCGAGGAGGCCCAGCTCGAGACCTGCGACGTGGTCATCGCGTCCACCGGCGACGACAAGGCGAACCTCGTCATCTCCCTGCTCGCCAAGACCGAGTTCTCCGTGCCCCGCACGGTTGGCCGCGTCAACCACCCCAGTAACGAGTGGCTGTTCAGCGAGTCGTGGGGCGTCGACGTGTCGGTATCGACGCCGCGACTGATGTCGGCGCTCGTCGAGGAGGCCGTCTCGGTGGGCGACCTCGTGCGGCTCTTCACCTTCCGGCAGAGCAACACGAACCTCGTCGAGCTGACCATGCCGGGCGACTCCCCCTTCATCGGTCATCGCGTCAGCGAGGTGCCATGGCCCGACGACGTCGTGCTCGTGGCCATCCTGCGCGACAACACCATCCAGACTCCGGACAGCGACCGGTCGCTGGAAGCCGGCGACGAGCTGCTGTTCGTCACGCCCGAGGACGACGAGGACCAGCTCGGCCAGCTGCTGTCGCCCAAGTAGAACTCAGGCCGATACGGCCACGCCGATGGCGAGCGGGCGAACGATCTTCGGCGCCTTGGGCACCGTCCCGTGCTCGATGTCGACGAGCCGGAAACCGTTCGCCTCGATCGCTGGAACCGTGGCCCGGTTGCAGTTGCAGCCGTTGCCGATCGCTTTCCACGGTCCGTGCCAGCGGTCCTGCGACTTGGCTCGCCTGGCATCGTCGGACCGCACGTGCTCCATGAACAGCAGGCGTCCGTCCTCCGTCAACACCCGACGAGCCTCGCGCAGCGCGGCATCCTGGTCGCCGACGGTGCACAGCACCAGCGTCGAGACCACCGTGTCGAAGCTCGCGTCGTCAAACGGCAGGTCCTCGGCCGGTGCACGGACGACCCGCGCCTCCATGGAGAGCGCCTCAAGGCGCTCCTCCAGGCGTCGAGCCATCGGCTCCTCGGGCTCGGTGAGGACGAGCTCGGAAAAGGCGCCCTCAGGGTAGAGCGGGAGGTTGAGACCCGTTCCGGCACCGATCTCGAGCACGCGACCGTCGGCTCGGGCCACCAAGGCCCGGCGCCGGTCGCGGAGCCCAGCCTCCTCGCTGGACTGCATCGACCAGTCGTACACGCGGGCGTGGATGCGCCCGTACAGGCTCACTGTGCCGGACCGGGCTCGGGCTCGAGCGGCGTGCGGTTGCGGCTCAGCAGCCAAGCCATCGCAGCAAACGACGCGATCTGCAGCGGCCAGCCCAGCACGACCTTGGAGGTGCCGAGCAGGGCGATGTGGTCGCCGGCATAGAGCGGGTACTGCACGAGGACGCGCAGGACGCAGGGCGCCGCGAACAGCCACGTCAGCTGCGCGCACAACCGGACGACGCTGCGATCGTCGTGCCACCCGGTGGGGTCGCCGGTGATGCTGCCGATCATGAACCCGACCAGCGGCCACCCGATGAGGATGGAGAACACGAACACCGCGGCATACGCCCCGTTGTAGAGGATGCCGGGCAGGAAGACGTCACGAGCCTCACCCGATCGAGACGCGAACAGCCCCGCGATGCCGATGCCGATGAGGGCGTTCAGGACGAACTGGACGGTGCTGCGCTGAAGGAGCCTGATGACGAGTAGCAGCACCGTGGCCGCGATGCTGACGACGAGACTGAGCTTCAGGTCGTGGGTGCCGACGAACAGCACCGTGAACATGACGGTGGGGATGGCGCTCTCGACGATGCCGCGGCGACCGCCGAGGGCTTCGGAGAGTTTGGATCGGACGAGCTGTTCGACGGTGTCGATCATGCCTCGAGCTCGTAGGAGGGGTTGTAGAGAACCCGCTCCTCGCCGCGCCGACCGATGCGGCCGTGGGCGGTGAGCCGACGCCCAGCCTCGACGCCGTCGATCGTGCGCCGGCCGAGCCAGATCAGGGTGACGGAGTCGGACCCGTCGTAGAGCTCCGCCTCAAGCGCCGTGACGCCGTCATCGGTCGGGCGGAGGGTGACCGAGCGCAGCGTGCCGTGCACCATGGCGAGACATCGATCCTGCTGCGCCTTGATCAGGGAGCAGCCGTGCTTGGCGGCGTCCTCCTTGAGCTCACCGGCTTCCTGGTGCTCGGGTGAGAGCCGTTCCAGGGTGCGGGTGAAGAGTCCTGTCATGTCTCCAGTGTAGGTCGCAACGGGCGCGGAAGTGTGGGGACCCGGCCCCTTGTTCCCTACGGTGTGAGGTCGTCCACAACGGCTGCTGCGGACCGGATCGCGGAGACCCTCGCCACCGTCTCGCCGGCGTACAGCGGATGCGTCTCGAGGGTCGCCGACGACATGCCATCCTTCGGCGCCGAGGGCGTGAGGTCGAGCGCTCCGGCGGCGGCTCGTCGCGACAACCGCATCTCCACGGACATCGGCGTGACGCGGCCGATTGGACCCAGAGCCGCGTGCAGTGCACGCACACCAGACGGCCCGCGCGGGTCATCCGAAAGCCAGCGTCGGGTCGCTCCGTTCGGGATGACGCGATGGGGAGCATGCGGCCAGCCCATGCCGAACAGCTCGGTCAGCACGGTCTCGCTCGACTCGACGAGCCGCTGCTTGTAGCCCTCGTGGGCGCCACTCTCATCGGTGGCCAGGAACGCCGTTCCCGCCACGGCCGCCGCGGCACCGGCCTCGAGTGCAGTCCGAACGTCGTCGGCGCTCGCGATTCCGCCGGCGATGATCACCGGGACGCGAGAGCCGACGACCCTCAGCACCTGGTCGAGGAGCTCGAGTGCCGAGATCGTGCCGCGGACGTGACCGCCGGCCTCGACCCCCTGGGCGATGACGGCATCGGCGCCCGCATGGACCGCCGCGAGGGCTTCACCGGCGCTGCCGACGGTGTGGATCCACGTCTTCGACGTCCGCCGCTTCGGCTTCGGCTCCCAGTGCGTGACGACGACGTCCGCCTCGCTCGCGGCCGTCCAGTGCGCCTGCCGCGCGAACGGGACGATCAGGTTCACCGCCAGCGGCTTCGACGTCAGTGCGCGCACCACGGCGATTTCCGCCCGCAAGTCGTCCGCCGGAAGGATGCCGATGGTTCCCAGGCCGCCGGCGTCTGAGACCGCGGTCGCCAGCGTGCTCGTCGCGAGACCACTACCCATGCCCGCCTGGATGACGGGCCGCTCGATCCCCAGATCGGACACCAGGTCGGACATGCGGGATCTACTCGGGCCCGTCGATGGTCTCGATGACGTCGAGGTCCTCGGCGATGGAGATCAGCAGGGGTGCTCGCGGCGCCTTGGGCTCGTTGCCCCGCACCACGACGACCTCGCGGAGCGCGTTCATCAGCACGCTGTCGTCGTCTGGCTCGAGCGCTTCCTGGCCGAGGACCGTCGCACGTAGCATCCACCGCGGTCCCTCGATGCCGATGATGCGGCTCGGCTGGAAACCCTCCTCACCGTCGGGCAGGGTCACCGGCACTTTGATGCGGAGCTCGGGACCGAAGGGGCCGTCGACCTCCTCGGTGTCGGCCTCGAGTCGCTCGGCCTCGGTGAGGAGGTCGGCCCGGACGTCGTCCCACAGTCCGCCGGAACGGGCGTCGGCGAAGGCGCGGAGCTCGAGGCCGGAGTTCTCGGCGACCAGCACGACGGAGCCGATGGTGCCCTCGTCATCGTCAGTCGGCATCTGCAGGTTGAAGCCGGTTCGCCCGCGGATCAGTAGCGAGCCGAAATCGAGGTAGGCAGGTTCGTCGCTCACGTCCTTCTCGCTGGCGTCCCACGGCCCCTGGGCTCGGACGTCGCCCGGCCCGTCGTCGGTGTCGTCAGCCCGTGCCTCGACGTCCTCGAGTGCCTTCTTGCGGCGGCCGACCATCAGGCGTCCTCCCGGACCCTTGCCGTGTCCGCGTGGCCACCGGTGGACCCGTACCCGCCGGCACCGCGCTCGGACTCGGGCAGCTCGTCGACCTCGACGAAGTCCGCGCGCTCCACCTTCTGCACGACGAGCTGGGCGATGCGGTCGCCACGCGAGATCGAGATGGGCTCGTGAAGATCGTGGTTCACCAGCAGTACGGCGATCTCGCCGCGATAGCCGGAGTCGATGGTGCCCGGGGTGTTGACGACGGACAGGCCGTGCTTCAGGGCGAGTCCCGACCGCGGGTGGACGAAAGCCGCGTAGCCCGGCGGCAGCGCGATCGCGATGCCCGTCGGAACCAACGCGCGCTCCCCGGGAGCCAGCGTGACGTCGACCGTGGTGAGGAGGTCGGCGCCGGCGTCACCGGGCTTGGCGTACGTCGGGATCGGAAGGTCTGCGTCCAGACGCGTGATGCTCACCTCGACCATGCGCGCGACACTACCCGCGTTCTCCGAACCCTCGTGATGCGGCAGTCTGGGACCGTGCCCGCCTATCGCGAACGACTGACGGCTCCACTCTCGTGGTGGATCACGGTCGTGGCATTCGGGTTGGTCTGCGGCTGGATCCTGCTCGTCGCGACCAACCGCCCGATCGCCATCGGGGCCGCGGTGCTCGGCACAGTCGTTGCCGGCGTGCTGGTCTGGAGCTACGGCTCCGTCGTCGTCGAATCCGGACCGAAGGGACTACGGGTCGGGTCGGCCCATCTCTCCCCCGCCGACATCGGCGACGTGGTGGCACTCGACGCCCGCGGCTTCCGGGAGCAGCTCGGTCCGCACGCCGACGCACGGGCCTGGCTGCGGACCCGTCCCTACATCGAGGCGGGGGTGCGGGTCGACGTCGTCGATTCGTCCGACCCGACGCCGTACTGGTTGGTCTCGAGCCGACGCCCGGAGGCATTGGTCGCGGCGCTGGGCCAGACTGGACCCGAAGTGCCCATCACGAACGGAGAGGCCGACGGTGGCGAAGAAGAAGTCTGAACCGGTCAAGTCGCCGAAGGGCCTGCCCGGAGGAAAGCGCACCTGGAAGCTGATGGACCGCGGCGCGACGGTCGGCGCAGGCCTGCTCGCCCGCAAGATCTCCTCCCTCACGTGGCAGACCGCGACGCGGCGCAAGCCGCCGACGGACACGCGCCATCCCGACAACGACGTCCGCGAAGTCGTCCTATGGGCCGTGGTCGGCGGCGCGATCGTCGAGCTGACCAAGGCGCTGGTGCACCGCGGTGCGGCCACCTACTGGGTGAAGTCGACGGGACAGCTGCCACCCGGCATGAAGTCCCTGAAAACAGTCGAGCCGGCCCCAGATGAGCCGGCCCGGAAGGTCAAGAAGAAGAAGCTCAGCCGGCGCAATCGCGGCAGATGAGAACGCCCTTCTTCTCGGACGCCAGCTGGCTGCGGTGATGCACCAGGAAGCATGAGCTGCAGGTGAACTCGTCGGACTTCTTGGGCACGACCTGAACCGCGAGCTCCTCGTGGGAAAGGTCGGCTCCGGGCAGCTCGAAGTTCTCGGCAGCCTCGGTCTCGTCCTCGTCGACCTTGCCCGAGCTCTTCTCGTGCCGACGCGCCTTGAGCTCCTCGATGGAGTCCTCGGACTGCTCGTCCTCGGTCTTGCGAGGTGCGTCGTAGTCGGTAGCCATGTACCCCTCCAGAAAATGCACTGCATGTGCGGATCAACCGGCGCGATTGTGCCACACGGCGTCAAGCGACTGCTCACACGGTGGCAGGTGCGCCGCACTCAGAATCCACAAGCACGCACGAGGCTGAAATATTCCTCGGAAATCGCAGGGTGAGCGGCCATGACGAGCCGCTCGTCCGGTTCTCCGTCGAGCCCGGACACGACGAGCCCAGCCTCGGTGGCGATGAGCCCTCCCGCGGCCCGGTCCCACGGCTGCAGACCCTGCTCGACGAACGCGTCGAGGCGTCCGGCCGCGAGCTCGCACAGGTTGAGCGCGGCGGAGCCTGAACGCCGGATGTCGCGCACCTGCGGGAGCAGTCGCGCAACGGCGGCGGCCTGGGTCGCCCGGATCTCGGGCACGTAGTGGAACCCGGTGCCGACGAGCGCGTGCGCGAGCACCGGCGGCTCCGGCGCCACCAGCCGGTACCGCTCATCGCCGTCCAGGCGCCACGCCCCTTCGCCCCGAACGGCGGCCCATTCCTCGCCCAGGGGGATGTTGACGACATACCCGGCCACCACGGTGTCGTTCACGGCCGCGGCGATCGAGACGGCGTAGGCGGGATAGCCGTAGACGAAGTTGACGGTGCCGTCGATGGGATCGACGATCCACTCGACCCCGCTGGTACCTCGTACGTCGCGGCCCTCCTCACCGACGAACCCGTCGCCCGGTCGGCTGGCCAGGATGCGCTCCCGGATCAGCTCCTCGCTGGCCCGGTCGATCTCGGTGACGTCGTCGGTCGAGCTCGACTTCGTCGCGGCGACATCGACGCGGCCGACCGGACGGCTTCTGGCCACGAGCTCCGCGGCCTCGCGTCCGACCGCACGGGCCAGCGCGAGCAGCTCCTCACTCACGGCACGGTAGGCAGCGGCGAGCGCAGGTTGACGCAACAGTCGATGGCGCAGACATACGGATTGGGCGGGAGGGTGCCGACCGTGGCCGGCCGCGGACCTTCGCCGCGCTCGACCGCCGCCCGCTCCACGATGAGCTCGCGGACCATCGCGACGAAAGCCTCGTGCTCGCCGGGGGTGTCGACCCGGTCGTACGTCATCCCGAGCCTTTTCGCGGTGGCCGAGGCTTCGGTGTCCAGGTCGAAGATGACCTCCATGTGGTCGGAGACGAAGCCGATCGGCACGACGATGACCGACGAGATGCCCTCGGCGGCCAAGTCCTCGAGGTGCTCGTTGATGTCCGGCTCGAGCCACCGAGTGTGCGGCGACCCGGAGCGCGAGCAGTACGCCAGGCTCCACCGCTTCCCGGCGCCGGCTCCGTCGGCCACCAACGCGGCGACTTCCTCGTGCTGGCGCAGGTAGGCGTGCTGGCCGGGCCCGCCGCTGGCCTCGTCCATCGCCTCCGGCACCGAGTGGGTCACGAAGACGACGTGAGTGCCGGCCGGTGCCTCGACGATCGCGGCCGTCGTGGCCTCGATGAACGGTGTGACGAATCCGGGGTGGTTGAAGTACAGCCTGAGCCGGGTCAGCTCGACGTCGAAGCCGGACCGGGCGTCGAAGAGGTCCTCGCGGTACTGGCGGCAGCCGGAGTAGGAGGAGTAGGCGCTCGTGACGAAGTAGGCGGCGTTCGTGATGCCGTCCTCCGACATCTGGCGGACCGCATCGCGCAGGTAGGGGCCCCAGTTGCGGTTGCCCCAGTAGACCGGGAGGTCGATGTCATGCTCGGCGAAGTCCTTGCGGATGGCCTCGATGAGCTCGCGGTTGAGTTCGTTGATCGGCGACTTGCCGCCGAACCGGAAGTAGTGCTCCCCCACCTGTTCGAGCCGCTCCCGCGGGATGCCGCGGCCGGCGGTGACGTTCTCCAGGAACGGGACGACGTCCTCGGGATGCTCTGGCCCCCCGAACGACACGAGCAACAGCGCGTCGAATGGCCTGACATCCATGGCGCAAATCGTCTCACGCGAGGCCGGACGCACTGTGACGTGGCTCATCACACCCGCGGGGCAAGCGGCGTCATACTGCGGTCGGAGGCACCGTTCCCACGTCGGCGCGATGTCTCCGCGCCCACGACCCCCTGGCGTGGACGGAAGGAGCCGATCCCCGGAGTCGGCTCGAGGTGAATAGGACGGACATGGGCATCGCGGCGCTCTCGATCCGCAGGGCGAGCTGGGTTCTCGTCGCATGCATGCTCGCGATCGTCGGCGTCAACGTGGTCGTGCCTCAGCTCGAGGAGGTCGTCGCCGGCAGCTCGTTGCCGTTCATCCCCGAGAACGCCGAGGCCGTCCAGACCTTCGAGGCCATGGACCAGGCTTTCGGCAACGGCAAGACCAAGAGCATCCTCTACGTCGTCGCGACTCGCGATGGTGGTCTGACCGAGCTCGACCGCACGTACGTCAGGGGCTTGGTCCCGCGTCTCGAGGACGACCGCTACGTGTCGTCGATCCAGGACGTGGCCAACAGTCAGCTGCTGTTCGACTCCCTGACCAGCAAGGACGGCGAAGCCGTCTACCTGCAGGTCGGGATCATGGGCGACACGGGTGCGCCGGCCGCGATCCGCCAGATCGAGACCGTGCGCGATGTCGTTCATCGCGATCCGCCGGGCGGACTCGACCTCGCCGTGACCGGCTACCCCACGACGATCTCGGACATGTCGCACGAGGCCGAGACCAGCCTCGCCATCATCACGGTCGTCATCGTCGCCTTGATCCTCATCATCCTCACGTTGCTCTACCGCTCGATCGCTGTGACGGCCGTGGTCCTCGGCTTCATCGGACTGTCGCTGGGATTCGCTCGAGGCCTCGCGGCCGTGGCCGGCACGCTGGGGCTGGACGTGTCGACGTTCACTGCGTCCGTCCTCACCGCCGTCGTGCTCGGTGCCGCGACCGACTACGCCATCTTCCTGATCAGCCGGTACCACGAGGAACGCCGCGGAGGTCGAGACTCGGACGAGGCGATCGGCATCGCGTCCTCCAAGGTCGGCGTGGTGATTGCGGGCTCCGCACTGACCGTCGTCCTCGCCAACGCCTCCATGGCACTGGCGGACGTCGGCCTCTTCAGCACCACCGGCCCGGCGATCGCCATCGGCGTCGCCGGGACGTTGGCGCTCAGCATGACGTTCTTGCCGGCCATGATCACGATCCTGGGTCGTCGTGGCTTCCTCGATCCGCGACCGGTGAACGATCGCGGCGGTTGGAAGCGCGTCTCCACTCTGGTGGTCAGCCGGCCCGGGCGCGTCCTCGTCGCCGGACTCATTCCGCTCATCGCGCTGGCGGCCTTCTACCCGGCGCTGACCCGGAGCTTCGACGAGCGTCGCGTGCAGCCGGACGAGACAGAGAGCAACAAGGGCTTCGACATGATCGCGGCCCACTATCCGAAGAACGAGGTCCTCGGTGACTTCGTGCTGATCTCGGCCAAGCGCGACATGCGCAACGTCCGAGACCTCGCAGCCCTCGAACAGGCCTCCGCCTCGGTGGCCCGCACCAAGGGCGTCCACTCGGTCCGGTCCATCACGCGGCCGACCGGCAAACCCATCGCCGAGGCGAACATCGGACGTCAGATGGGCAAGGTCGGCGACCGCTTGGCCGGTGCGGGTGACGATCTCAAGGCCGGCGAAAAGGACGCGCAACGCCTGGCCGACGGCGCCGGCGGGGTGAGCTCAGGTGCCGGGAAGGTCGCCTCGGGCGCGGACCAGGCGGTCGACGGCACCGGACGGCTGCTCGGCGGTGCGCGCGACCTCCGCAAGGGTCTCGGCAAGCTGGCGAACGGAACCGGGGATGCCTCCAAGGGCACTCGAGACCTGCGCCGCGGGGCCAGGCTGCTGGCTGACGGACTGGATTCAGCGCATGACCAGACGCAGACCGCGGTCAACGGCCTCGGGCTCGCCCTCGGTGCGCTTCAGGCGAGCCCCACGTGCGGGCTGGACCCTGCCTGCAGTCAGGCCCGCGCCGGCATCAAGCAGATCTACGAGGGTGAGCGCGACCAGCTGCTGCCCGGACTCCGAGACGCCGCCACCGCCGCGCGCCAGATCGCGGCCGGCACCGTCAAGCTCGACACCGGCCTGAAGCGTCTTGACCGGGGACTGAACCAGGCCGAGAAGGGCGCCGCCAAGCTCGCCGCGGGCCAGAAGCTCGCGCAGCAGAAGCTTGGCCAGCTCGCCGACGGAGCTGGTCTGGTGGCCGACGGCAGCAGCAAGGTCGCCAAGGGCACTCAGGCCGTCACCGCCTCGATGGCCAAGCTGCAGAAGGGCCTCGAAGAGGCGGCCACCTACCTGCAGGAGACCTCGAAGCTCGCCAAGGACCCGGCGGTCGGAGGGTTCTACCTGCCGCCCGCAGCGTTCGACGACCCGAAGCTGGCGGCCACGTCCGGCGTCTTCCTGTCCGACGACGGACGATTCGCCCGCATGGTCGTGATCGGCAAGAGCGATCCGTTCAGCCCAGAGGGCTCCAAGCTCAGCCTCGAGGTCGAGCGCGCAGCAGCAGCCGGCCTCCGCGGCACCCGCCTCGCTGGGAGCGGTGTCAACACCGCCGGCATCGCGGCCTTCAACGGTGACCTCGAGAGCTTCATGCTGGACGACTTCGCCCTGGTGGCGGCCGTGACCCTGGCCACCGTCTTCCTGATCCTCCTGTTCATGCTTCGTGGTGTCGTCGTCGCCCTCCTGCTGCTGGCATCGGTCGTGCTGTCGTACGCGTCAGCCGTCGGGTTGGGCGTCTTCGTCTGGCAGATCCTGCTCGACCAGCCGCTGGATTGGTGGGTGCCGGTCAACGCGTTCGTCCTGCTCGTGGCGGTCGGCGCGGACTACAACATGCTGCTGATGAAACGCGTGCGCGAGGAAGCGCCGGACGGCTCTGCCCTGGGCATCGCTAGGGCGGTCTCGGCCACCGGGCGCGTGATCACCGCCGCGGGCCTCATCTTCGCGGCGAGCATGTTCGCCATGATGTTCGGCAGCATCACGAGCCTCGGGCAGCTGGGCTTCACCGTCGGCATGGGACTGCTTCTCGACACCTTCATCGTGCGCACGCTGGTCGTGCCGGCTTGCGCGGCGCTGCTCGGCCCGCGGCTCTGGTGGCCCAACAACCGATCGGAGGGCGCCGAACCGCTCTGGGCCCCGGCGACCCGCTTGCTGCCCTCACGACAGACCTGACACGGTGCTGGTCTTGGTGCCTGACCGGCCGATCAGCAGTTAGGGTTCAGGCACGAGCATTCGGAGGGGTGGGATCGCTGTGGTGCCGTCGGTCGTTGACGTCGTGCCGCTGCCTTCCTCCCACCGTGCTGGCCCGACCAACCACTAGCCTTGAGCGAGTCATGACCGATCTCCCACTTGCCGAGCGAAGCGTCGAACTCGTCCGTGCCTGGATCGATCCTGCCCGAACCGCTGACCGTCGTTCCGACCCCGCCGCCGAGCGGCTTGCCCACCTCCTCCAGGACCCGGCCGGGCTCGACTTCACCGTCGGATTCGTCGATCGTGTCGTCCGTCCGGAGGACTCCCGGGTCGCCGCCCGCAACTTGCGCCACCTCGCCCGACGCACCCCGAAGTTCCTGCCCTACCGTCAGCGCCTGCTGCTCAAGCTCGGGGCCACGTTCTCGTTGCTCATGCCCGGGTTCGTCGTCAGCCAGGCCCGCCGCACGCTGCGCCGCCTCGTCGGCCACCTGGTCATCGACGCCCGACCCGCCCAGCTCGGCCGAGCCATCAAGAAGCTGCGCAAGCGTGGCGACCGGCTCAACCTCAACCTGCTCGGCGAGGCGGTGCTCGGTGAGCGTGAGGCCACCCGACGCCGCGACCGCACCGTCACCCTGCTCGAGCGCGATGACGTCGACTACGTCTCGGTCAAGGTGTCGGCCGTCGCCAGCCAGCTGTCGATGTGGGCCTTCGACGAGACCGTCGAGCGCGTCGCCGAACGGTTGCAGCCGCTGTACGAGAAGGCTTCCAGCAACGGCTCGTTCATCAACCTCGACATGGAGGAGTACCGCGACCTCGACCTCACCATCGCGGTGTTCACCAAGGTGCTCGACACGTTCCCCGACCTCGAGGCCGGCATCGTCCTGCAGGCCTACCTGCCCGACTGCCTCGCGGCCATGCAGCAGCTCCAGACGTGGGCATCAGCGCGACGATCGAAAGGTGGCGCGCCCATCAAGGTGCGCGTCGTCAAGGGCGCCAACCTGGCCATGGAACGGGTCGACGCCGCAGTCCACGGCTGGCCGCTGGCCACCTGGGGCACCAAGCAGGAGACCGACACCAACTACAAGCGCGTCCTCGACTGGGCGTTCACGCCCGAGCGCATCGACGCCGTGCGCATCGGCGTCGCCGGTCAGAACCTCTTCGACATCGCGTACGCCTGGCTGCTCGCCGAGGAACGAAAGGTCCGTGACGGCATCGAGTTCGAGATGCTGCTCGGGATGGACACCGGTCCCATGGACGCGGTTCGTGGCGACGTCGGCAAGCTCCTGCTCTACACGCCGGTCGTGCATCCGGAGGAGTTCGACGTCGCCATCTCATATCTGGTGCGCCGCCTCGAGGAGAACGCGAGCAGCGAGAATTTCATGTCGGCGGCCTTCGACCTGGCCACATCAACGGACGCATTCGAACGCGAGGCCGGGCGGTTCCTCGACTCCGTCAAGGCGCTCGACGAGTCGGTGCCCGAACCGTTCCGGTCCCAGGACCGGTCCACCGAGCACATCTCCCTGCACACGGACGGCTTCGTCAACACCGCCGACACCGATCCGTCCACCGACGCCAATCGGCAGTGGGGCCGGCTGACCCTCGCGCGGTCCACGTACACGCAGCAGGGAATCGACACGATCAAGGCCGGACAAGTGCATGGTCCATCCAGCTTGCAGACGGTCGTCTACGAGACCCGTGAGGGCGGAGCCGCCTGGGCGGCCCGCGGCGCCGAGGTGCGGTCCTGGGTGCTGCACCAGGCCGGCGCAGCACTCGCGGCGCGGCGCGGCGACCTCATCGCGGTGATGGCCGCCGAGACGGGCAAGACCATCGCCGAGGCCGACGTCGAGGTCAGCGAGGCCATCGACTTCGCGCACTACTACGCCGAGTCGGCGCTCCGTCTCGACGTGGTCGACGGAGCGAGCTTCCAGCCGGTGGGTCTCACGCTGGTCACGCCACCATGGAACTTCCCGGTCGCGATTCCGGCCGGCGGCGTGCTGGCGGCGCTCGCGGCCGGCAGCGGCGTCATCATCAAGCCGGCCCATCTCAGCCGGCGATGCGCCGCCGTGATGGTGGAGGCGCTCTGGCAGGCCGGCGTCCCACGCGACGCATTGCGCCTCGTCACCATCGACGAGGGCCCGATCAGCAAGGCGCTGGTCGCGCATCCCCGCGTCGATCGCGTCATCCTCACCGGCGGCTGGGACACCGCCAAGCTGTTCCGCTCCTGGCGCCCCGAGCTGCCGCTGCTGGCCGAGACGAGCGGCAAGAACGCCATCGTCGTCACGCCCAGCGCCGACCTCGACCTCGCCGTCGCCGACCTGGCCAAGAGCGCGTTCGGCCACGCCGGCCAGAAGTGCTCGGCGGCGAGCTTGGCGATCCTCGTGGGCTCGGTGGGCACCTCGGAGCGGTTCAACCGGCAGCTGCTCGACGCCGTCTCGTCGCTTGTGGTGGGCTGGCCCGACGACCCCAAGACGATGATGAGCCCGATCGTCGAGCCGGCCCAAGGCAAGCTGCTCGCCGCGCTCACCACACTCCAGGAAGGCGAGTCGTGGGTGCTGGAGCCGAAACAGCTCGACTCGTCCGGGCGGCTCTGGTCACCGGGCATACGCACCGGCGTGCGGCCAGGCAGCGAGTTCCACACCACCGAGTACTTCGGGCCGGTGCTCGGCATCATGCACGCGCGCAACCTGGACGAGGCGATCCGCTGGCAGAACGCCACCGACTTCGGCCTCACCGCTGGCCTTCACTCCCTCGATCCCGACGAGGTCAACACGTGGATCGACACGGTCGAGGCCGGCAACCTGTACGTGAACCGCGGCATCACCGGTGCGGTCGTGCAGCGTCAGCCGTTCGGCGGGTGGAAGCGGTCCACCGTCGGCACCACGAGCAAGGCCGGCGGACCCAACTACCTGACCCACCTCGGCACGTGGCGACCGCGGCCGCTCCGCTCCCAGCCGTCTGACGTCAAGCTGTCGGCCCGGGTCAAAAAGATCCTGGATGCGGTCGAGGGCACGCTGGGCGCCCCGGAGATCGCCGGGTTGCGGGCGGCAGCCACGTCCGACCAGGTCGCGTGGTCCCGAGAGTTCGGCATCGCGAAGGACGTCAGCGGGCTCGGCGTGGAGCGCAACGTCTTCCGGTATCAGCCGGTGCCGGTCGAGGTGCGGGGCAACGGATCGGTGTCTGACCTCGTGCGTGTACTGCTGGCGGCGTGGCGCGCTGATGCACCCGTCACAGTCAGCTCGAGCGTGCCGCTCCCGGACGGTGTCGGCGATCATGTGGTCGAGACACAGGAGGTGTGGCTGGCCCGGATGCGCGAGCAGCATCCCGAGCGGGTCCGGGTGATCGGGGCGCCGGCCATCGAGCTGGCCCGAGCCGTGGGGGGCGACCCCGACGTCGCGATCTACGGGGGCGCGGTGACCCAGTCCGGCCGCATCGAGCTCCTGCCGTTCCTGCGAGAGCAGGCCATCTCGATCACGAACCACCGTTTCGGCAACCCGGACCGCGAGTTCGACGCCGTACTTCCCCGCTCCTGACACGCGTGGATCGTCGGCGCGTCACCGCAGGATCACGCATCGCCGTACCTACGATGGGATCCAGGACGAATCTGGAGGCCCGCGATGCGTGAACTCGGTCTGGACGGACTGAGCGAGGACGGACGTTTCCTCATCGCGCGCGACCACTCCACTGACGAGACGTTCCACATCCCGGCCGATCGCCGTCTCTCGTCCCTGATCGACGACGCCCCTCGAGGAAGCACGTCCGGCCAGTTGGAGACCAGCATGGAAAGTTCCCTCAGCCCCCGTGACATCCAGACGCGCATCCGTCGTGGCGAGAGCCCCGAGGAGGTCGCGGTGGTGGCCGGCGTCCCCGTCGAACAGATCAACGGCTTCGCGACGCCCGTCCTCGCCGAGCGCGAATACATGTGTGAGCAGGCCCGCAAGACCCCGATCCGTCGCAAGCACGTCGGCGGTGCCGGGGTGCTGCTCGGCACGCTGGTCGACGAGAGCGTCGCGGCCGAGGGCTCGTCCCCCGACGACGTCCAGTGGGACTCGTGGCGCCGTGAGGACGGCCGCTGGACCGTCGTGGTTTCCCCCAGCGATGCCGCTCAGCCCGCCACCTTCCTGTTCGACGTGAAGAGCCGCTACGTCCTGCCGGCCGACGAGTACGCCCACGACCTGGTCGGCGACGTGGCTATCCCCGACTCCGGCGACATGGCCATCGCCGACGCACTGCGCGAGCAGGCCGAGGCCGCCGCGCCGGTCACGGAGGAACCCGCCGACGAGGTCGTCCCCGAGGACAAGGAGATCGTCGCTCCGGAAGAGGCCGCCGAGCGCGACCACCACGCCGCGGTGTCGTCCATCAAGGAGGCCCGCGAGCGTCGCGTCCTGGAGAAGCAGGCAGCCCTGGCTGACGAGGTCGAGGCCGAAGCCGCCGAGGAGCGACGCGAGGCCGAGGCCGCCGACCTCGAGATCCCGATGGACATGGAGCACGACGTCGCCGTCCCCGACACCCTCCCCCGCAAGAAGAAGCACGAACGCCGCCGCGTCCCCAGCTGGGACGAGATCATGTTCGGCGGCCGCGACGAGTGACCCACTCGGCATCCACAAGGGATGCTGACCAGGGCTGACAGATCCGCGCCTACTCGGTTAGGTTGCTGAGGTCTTGAATCGGGGGATTCCATGCGGTCGTTCACGCTCGCCATCGCGGCGTTGCTGCTGCTCAGTGCATGCACTGACGATCCCGAGCCGATCGAGCCCACCGCCTCGCCCTCGGCGAAGCCGACTGCTACCGCCCCGACCCTTCCGCCATCGGGCCACGAAGAAGACGCCCGACTGGGGCCATCGAATTTCGTCAGGCACTGGATTGACGTCTTCAACTATTCGCGCCAAGACCGGCGACAGTCGAGCGATTGCAGGCACTGAACGACCCAGACTGCGACGGTTGCGGGAGTTACGAGAACCGAAGTCGGAAGTCTAATCGGGACGGCGCCGAAGTGCGCGAACTTCAAATGGACTCGGAGGCAAGTCGACGTCTGATCTGAAGACCGTCGACTCGAGGCCACCATCCAGGTCCGAATGACTACCAGGTCCGAGATTCATCGACCGACGACTGGTCGAATGTTCGGAGGTTCAACCTTCAGGCTCGGCATCGAGCCAAGTGGACTAGCGCAGCGCTGGGTCGTTGGTGAGATCTACGTGCCGGAGGCCGCGTGATCCTCGCGATCAGCTTTGGTACACGCCTTGTTCCTGTCGCCGGCCTCGGCAGACGATCCAAATGTCGACCCGATACATGCTTGCCGAGGCGTCCGTGTGAAGGCAGGAGGCCACGTCTCCGAAGACGAGTCACGACGTCGCACAATCCACAGCCCCGGCGGCCAAGACGAGCCAAGACTCCAGACCGGTTGCTTCTTCGACTTGAGCAGATCCGAACTACCGATGCGCCTCCAAGGATTCCCATGCCGAAACTCCAGCCGATTCCGACCTCTCCCCTGGCGACATCGCGACCGCAGCGCGGGAAGTGGGCATGCCGGCGCTCAAGGTCCAGATCCAGCCGGGCGGGGAGACGCTGGTCAACATCGACACGATCTTCTCCACGAACCCGACGCACCTGCGCCGCACCGTCGCGCTGCTCGGGCACGAGGTACGGCTGGATGCGCGTCCGGTGCGGTTCACCTGGGTTCATGGGGACGGCACGCAGGACAGCACGGCGCGGCCTGGACGGCCGTATCCGGCGAAGGACGTCACCCACCGGTACCAGCAGCCCGGCAACAACCTCCGAGCACGCGTGGACACCACGTATCGCGTCCGTTACAGCGTCGACGGCGGTGGCTGGGCCGAGCTCGGGGAGACGCTCACGGCTCCCGGGCCGGCCACCAGCCTGGACGTCGACGAGGCCGCGCCCGTCCTCACCCACTGACCCGATCGGCGTGCTCATCGGCCGGTGCAACAATGGCCAGATGCGCATCGCCAATCACATCGTCGACCTCGTGGGCAACACCCCGCTCGTGAAGTTGAACAACGTCGTCCACGCGGGATCCGCGACTGTGGCGGCCAAGATCGAGTACATGAACCCCGGTGGGAGCGTCAAGGACCGCATCGCGGTCATGATGGTCGACGACGCCGAGAAGTCGGGCGCATTGCAGCCCGGCGGAACCATCATCGAACCGACCTCCGGAAACACCGGCGTCGGGCTCGCACTCGTGGCTCAGCAGCGCGGCTATCACTGCATCTTCGTGTGCCCGGACAAGGTCAGCCTGGACAAGCAGAACACGCTCCGCGCGTACGGCGCCGAAGTCGTGGTCTGCCCCACCGCCGTCCCGCCCGACCATCCGGACAGCTACTACGCCGTCTCCGACCGGCTCGTTCGCGAGACCAAGGGCGGCTGGAAACCGGACCAGTACTCCAACCCGGCCGGGCCGCAAAGCCACTACGAGACCACCGGCCCGGAGATCTGGGCCGACACCGACGGCAAGGTCACGCACTTCGTAGCCGGCGTCGGCACCGGCGGCACCATCACCGGAGCCGGCCGCTACCTCAAGGACGTCTCCGACGGACGCGTCAAAGTCATCGGCGCAGACCCCGAGGGATCGGTCTACTCCGGTGGCACCGGGCGCCCTTACCTCGTCGAGGGGGTCGGTGAGGACTTCTGGCCCAGTGCTTACGACCCGGACGTCCCCGACGAGATCATCGCGGTGAGCGACGCCGACTCCTTCGAGATGACCCGGCGACTGGCCCGCGAGGAAGGCCTCCTCGTCGGCGGATCCTGCGGCATGGCCGTCGTCGCCGCCCTTGTGGTGGCCGAGCGCGAAGGGCCAGATGCTCTCGTGGTCGTGCTGCTGCCCGACGGCGGGCGCGGCTACCTCTCCAAGGTGTTCAACGACGAGTGGATGTCGTCGTACGGGTTCTTGCGGACTCCGCTCGACGGCCACGAGGAGCGGCCCACGGTCGGCCAGCTGTTGCGCGCGAAGGCCGGCGACATGCCGGCGCTGGTTCACACGCACCCGAGCGAGACGATCCGTGACGCCATCGGCATCCTGCACGAGTACGGCGTCTCCCAGATGCCCGTCGTCGGTCCCGAGCCGCCAGTCGTCATCGGCGAAGTGGCCGGCAGCGTCAGCGAGCGCGAGCTGCTCAGCGCCGTCTTCGAGGGACGCGCCGCCCTCACCGACTCGGTCGAGAAGCACATGGAACCGCCGTTGCCGCTGATCGGATCCACCGAGGACTTCGAGACGGCCCTCAAGGCGCTCAGCGAGAGCGATGCCGTCATGGTCATCGAGGACGGCAAGCCGCTCGGCGTCCTGACCCGCCATGACCTCCTGGGCGCCCACATATGACCACCCCACGAAACTGCTCCCCATCTCGCGGCGCGGACGCGGGCTTCAGTCAGCTTCGGTCGCACTTTCGCGGGGACCCCGGATGAGCGAAAAGAAGAGCGCCCACGACAAGGACGCCTGGCAGGGCTTCGCCACCCGCGCGATCCACGCCGGGTTCGATCCCGACCCGCAGACGGGCGCGGTCAACGTGCCCATCTACGCCACGACGACGTTCGCGCAGGACGGCGTCGGCGGCATGCGCGGAGGCTACGAGTACGCGCGCACGGGCAACCCGACGCGCACCGCGCTGGAGGCGAACCTGGCCGCACTCGAAGGCGGTGCTTTCGGCCGCGCGTTCAGCTCGGGCATGGCCGCCACCGACATCGCGCTGCGTTCGATGCTCCGCCCCGGCGATCACATCGTCATCCCGAACGACGCCTACGGCGGCACGTACCGGCTGATCGACAAGGTGTTCACGCAGTGGGGCATCACCTACTCGACCGTCGCGGTCGACGACGTCGACGGCATCCGGGCCGCCATCACCCCGGCCACGAAGGTGGTCTGGGTCGAGACGCCCACCAACCCGCTGCTGAACATCGCTGACATTGAGGCGATCGCCGGCATCACCCAAGAGGCCGGCTTGACGTTCGTCGTCGACAACACCTTCGCCTCGCCCTACCTCCAGCAGCCGCTGGCCTTGGGTGCTGACGTGGTGCTGCACTCGACCACCAAGTACCTCGGCGGACACTCCGACGTGGTGGGTGGCGCGCTCATCACCGACGACGAGGAGCTGCACGAGGCGTTCGGGTTCCTGCAGAACGGCGCCGGCGGCGTCCCTGGACCGTTCGACGCGTTCCTGACGTTGCGAGGCGCGAAGACCCTAGCCGTGCGGATGGAGCAGCACTGCACGAATGCCGAGGCGGTCGCGGAGCTGCTGCAGGGCCACGCGGCGGTGTCGCAGGTGCTCTATCCCGGCCTCCCAGATCATCCCGGCCACGACGTGGCCGCGCGCCAGATGCGACGTTTCGGCGGGATGGTGTCGATCCGGCTCGCCGGCGGACGCCAGGCCGCGCTCGACCTCTGCGCGCGCACCGAGGTGTTCATCCTCGCCGAGAGCCTGGGTGGCATCGAGTCGCTGATCGAGCATCCAGGCGCGATGACGCACGCGTCCACCGCCGGGTCAGCCCTCGAGGTTCCGGACGACCTGGTGCGCCTCAGCGTCGGCATCGAGGACGTCGCCGACCTCGTCGGCGACCTGGAACAGGCGCTGGGCTAGGCCGTTTCCTCGTCCTCGTCGACGATCTCAGCGTCGAGGGTGTAGTCGAGCTCGGGACGATCGAGGTCGTCGAAGGCGGTGAACTCCTCCTGCGTGAGTCTCTTCGTCTGGGTGTCGATCGTGTGCGGCGCGGCGATGATCTTCGTCTCGTCCACTTGGTCGAGCTTGCGCGCGGTGACGAGGACGCGCTGCTCGAGGGAGCTCGCGAAGTTGTTGTAGTTGGCCACGGTGGACTCGATCGATCGCCGCAGCTTCTCCGAGTGCTCGGCCAGCTTGGCCAGCCGTCCATACAGCTCCTTGCCGAGGTCGAACAAGTGCTTCGCGTCCTCCGTGAGCACGTCCTGCTGCCAGGTGAACGCCACCGTCTTGAGCACAGCCCACAGGCTCACCGGGGTGGCCAGCACGACGCCCTTGGAGAAGGCGTACTCCATCAGTGTCGGATCAGCGTCGAGTGCCGCGTTCAGGATCGACTCGTTGGGGATGAACGCCACCGTGAACTCGGGGCTGGCGGCCAGGCCAGTCCAGTAGGTCTTGCCGGCAAGAGCGTCGACGTGGTGCTTCACCTGCTTGGCGTGCTGGGTCAGGTGCTGAGCGCGCTGCTCGTCGGAAAGGTCAGGCCGGTTGGACTCGATGTAGGCGGCGTACGGAACCTTCGCGTCGACCGCCATCTGCTTGGCGCCCGGCAGGTTGACCACCATGTCGGGACGGCGTGCGCCCGACTCTGCCTCGATCGTCTCCTGCATCGTGAAGTCGACCTGGCGCAGGAGCCCGGCAGACTCGACGAGGGACTTGAGCTGCGTCTCCCCGTAGACGCCCCGGACGGAGTTGTTGCGCAGGGCGGACGCCAGTGTCTCAGCGGCGAGCTTGGACTTCTCGGCCGTCTCGTGGGTGACGCGTAGCTGCGCGGAAAGGGCACCGTGTTGCTCACTGCGCTGCTTGTCGAGTCGAGCGAAGTCCTGATGCATCGTGCGCAAAGCCTCCTGCACCGGGGCGAGGGCGCTCAGCACCTTGCTGTCCCGCCGCTCAGCCTCAACGCGTTCTTGGGTCTCCCGGCGGGTGCGCTCCATCAGGTCGGCGTACTGAGCTCGTGCGGCGTCGAGCTCACGCTGCAACCCTTCGCGCGAGGCGTGGGCCGTGGCCAGCCGGGCCGCGCCGTCGCCGACATCCGGTCGCGAGCGAACCCACAGCCAGCCCAGGGCGAACCCCACGGCCAGGCCGATGACGAGCACGAGAACGAGATCCATGTGGTCAGTGTGGCAACGATCACCGACACAATCGGGGAGACGTGCCGCACCACCTGCGGATTCGAGCTGTGCGGCACCATGGCGCCGTGGACAACAACGCCCTGATCGCCGCCATCGTCGGCGCTGCTCTCGCGTTGGTGCCGCCGGTCTGGCAGTTCTCGCGGCACGTCATCACGCTCGTGCACGAGGCCGGCCACGCGGTGGTCGCGCTGCTCACCGGCCGTCGCCTCGACGCGGTGCGGCTGCACTCGGACACTTCTGGGCTCACCATCTCCAGCGGACGTCCACGCGGCCCCGGGATGGTCGCCATGGCCGCGGCCGGCTACCTCGCGCCATCCGTGCTGGGCCTAGCCTGCATCTGGCTCGTCGACGCCGGTCACACGTCGTGGGCGCTGTGGGCGGCTCTCGTCACGCTTGCGCTGATGCTGCTGTACATCCGCAACTGGTTCGGGCTGCTCGTCGTCGCCCTGGCCGGTGGCGTCGTCGCGGTGCTGATCTGGCGCACGGCATCAGGTGTTCAAGACCTCGCCGCGTCGATCCTTGCCTGGTTCCTGCTCGTCGCGGCCCCACGCGCGACCCTCGACCTCTGGAGCCACCGCCGGCACGCCCGCACCCGCACCTCCGATGCCGACCTGCTGGCCCGCCTCACGCACGTCCCGGCCGGCGCGTGGAACGCATTCCTCCTGCTCGCGACGGTCGCGGCGCTCGTGCTCGCCGTCGCGCTGCTCCGCAGGGCTTGATTTCGGGCACCGATGGTTGGATGGTCGCGTGTTCACCGTCGGACGTCGCCTGGACGGAGCGGCCGGTCGTACCGGCGTCCTGTCCACGCCGCACGGTGACATCCGCACTCCCGCGTTCATCCCGGTCGGCACGAAGGCCACCGTCAAGGCGGTGCTGCCGGAGGCCATGAGCGCGCTCGGCGCCCAGGCCCTGCTCGCCAACGCGTATCACCTGTACCTGCAGCCGGGCGCCGACATCGTCGAGGAGGCGGGCGGCCTCGGCCGCTTCATGAACTGGCCGGGCCCGACGTTCACCGACTCCGGCGGGTTCCAGGTGCTGAGCCTCGGCGCCGGCTTCAAGAAGACGCTCGCGATGGATGCCACCGGCGTCACGGCCGACGACGTCATCGCGCCAGGCAAGGACCGGCTGGCCGTGGTCGACGACGAGGGCGTCACCTTCCGGAGCCATCTGGACGGGTCCACGCACCGATTCACCCCGGAAGTGTCGATGCAGATCCAGCACCAGCTCGGTGCGGACGTCATCTTCGCCTTCGACGAGCTGACCACGCTGATGAACAGCCGCGAGTACCAGGAGAAGTCGGTCGATCGCACCCAGGCATGGGCCGAACGGTGCGTCGCCGAACACGAACGACTCGGGTCTGGGCCGCAGCTGTTCGGGGTCGTGCAGGGCGCCCAGCACGAGGACCTTCGCCGCCGCTCGGCTCACGGCCTGGCAACGCTGGGCTTCGACGGCTACGGCATCGGCGGCGCGATCGAGAAGGAGAACCTCGACCAGATCGTCGGCTGGGTGGTCGAGGAGCTGCCGGAGGACCGGCCACGTCACCTGCTGGGCATCGGTGAGCCGGACGACCTGTTCATGGCCGTCGAGCAGGGCTGCGACACCTTCGACTGCGTGCAGCCCTCACGCGTCGCCCGCTCGTCCCGCGTCTACACCGCCCGCGGCCGGCACAACCTGTCCGTGGCCGCATCGCGCCGCGCCTTCACGCCCATCGAGGACGGCTGCGACTGCTACACCTGCGAGCACTACACCGTCGCCTACCTGCACCACCTGTTCAAGGCGAACGAGTACCTCGCCGCGACGCTGACCACGATCCACAACGAGCGCTTCATCGTCCGGCTGGTCGACGACATGCGCGACGCGATCGACGCCGGTGAGTTCGCCGCGATGAAGACCGAGTTCCTCGGCGGCTACTCCGGCTGAGCTGTCTCGACCCAGTAGGTCGGTTCGTGATTCTTGAGCCAGCCGATGACGACCATCGTCAACGGCATGACGATCAGCTCGACGGCCACCTTGTAGATGACGCCGACCACGAAGTAGTTCCAGAACACGCCCATCGACGTGATGCCGATGGCGGACGAGGCGATGGCGCAGAACAGGAACGTGTCGGCCAGCTCCCCGGCCCCGGTCGAGGCGGCCAGACGGGAGAACAGGCCACGCTCGGCGGTGAGCTGCTTCATCCGCACCAGCACCCACGAGTTGATGAACTGGCCCACCACGTAGCCGACGACGCTGGCGAGCACGATCTGCGCGACCGGCCCGGCCACGCTCTCGAAGGCCGCCTGGTTCTCATAGAACGACGCGGCGGGCGCCTGCTCGACGACCCAGAAGGTGCCAGCGGCCACCAACGCCAGCCCGAACCCGGTGAAGATCGCCCGACGTGCGGCCCGGAAGCCGTACACCTCGGAGATGACGTCGCCCAGGATGTAGGCCATCGGGAACAGGAACGCCCCGCCGTCAGTGACGATGGGACTGATCTGCACGGATCCGAGCGAGAAGTCCCACGAGCCGAGCTCGATGCCCTTCGTTGCGGCGATGTTGGAGACGACGAGCACGACGCAGAACCCGGCCACGATGACGTCGAAGTACGACGAGCCGCGAGAGGCGAAATGCACTTGGTCGCGTCGCTCCGTGGCTGCGCTCATGGGCCACATCCAACCACGTGGCACACGATGAAAGAATCAAGACATGAGCTCCCTGCCGACCCGCACCGACGTCCTGGTCGTGGGCGCCGGACCGGCCGGGGCGTCGGCCGCCGCTTGGTCGGCCAGGCTCGGCTCGGACGTCGTGCTCGCCGACGCCGCCACGTTCCCGCGCGACAAGACCTGCGGCGACGGCCTCACCCCTCGGGGGATCGCCGAGCTCGACCGCCTCGGCCTCGGCCCCTGGGTGCGTACCCATGCACGAAACCGTGGCCTTCGCGCGGCCGGCTTCGGCCAGGAGCTGCTGCTCCCCTGGCCCGGCGGCTCGCTTCCCGACCATGGCGCGGCCGTCCCTCGCACCACGCTCGACGCCCGCATCCGTCAGGTCGCGATCGACGACGGGGCACACCCGCTGGAGCACGCGCGCGCCGTCGACGCCGAGCGCGACCCGAGTGGCCGCGTCACGTCCGTCACCTTCCGCATCGGGCCCGACAAGCAGACGCACACCATCGCCTGCGACCGCCTCGTCGTCGCCGACGGCGTCCGCTCGCCACTGGGGCGCGTGCTCGGACGCGAGTGGCACCGTGACACCGCCTACGGCGTGGCCGGCCGCTCCTACGTGAAGTCCGGCCGCAGCGACGACCCCTGGATCTCCTCCCACCTCGAGCTCCGCGGCCAGGACGGCGAGCTGCTGCCTGGCTACGGCTGGATCTTCCCGCTCGCCGACGGCGAGGTGAACCTTGGTGTCGGAGCACTCGCCACGTCCAAACGTCCGGCAGACCTGCAGATCAGGCCGCTGATGGAGTACTACGCCGAGCTGCGACGCGAGGAGTGGTCACTCGGCCCCGACCTGCGGCTCCCGACGTCGGCGCTGCTGCCGATGGGCGGCGCGGTGTCCGGCGTGGCCGGCCCGAACTGGATCCTCGTCGGCGACGCCGCTGGCTGCGTCAACCCGTTGAATGGCGAGGGCATCGACTACGGGCTCGAGACCGGGCGGGTCGGCGCCGAGCTGCTCGACTCCACCTACGACCTCGAGGCCGCCTGGCCGCACCTGCTCACCACCCACTACGGCGAGGCGTTCTCGATCGCCCGGCGGCTCGCCGGGCTGCTCACCGTGCCCGGGCTGCTGCCCACGCTCGGCCCGCTCGGCATGCGATCGCACCGGCTGATGGCCGTCGCGCTGCGCGTCATGGGCAACTTCTTCACCGACGAGGACCGTGACACCACGGCTCGCGTCTGGCGCTGGGCTGGACGACGCTCGGTGCGCCTCGACGACCGTCCGCCGTTCACGGCCTGACGGCGTTCAGCTCCGGAAGTCGACCGCTTCCTCGGACTCGCGGAACGACATCACGGCGTACGACGTCACCGCGACGGCGGCGAGAACCAGGAGAAAGGCCGACCACCCAGGCCCGACGCTGGCGCCGGGGGCCGAGCTTCCGACCGTGAAGGGCTTCAGGACGATCAGGAACGTGCCGAAGGCCGCCGCGATCACCGAGATCAGGTGCCACGGGATGACGTTCGGCAGTGTGCCGTCGGAGAGCGCCTCGATGATGATGAGGGCCGCTCCGCCGAGCACGAGCATCATGCCGATGGTGGCGGAGCCGGTCCAGGCATTCGACGACATGTCGAACCCCTTGCCGTCGAACTTCACCTGGATGTATGCCGGAATGAACGAGAGCACGGCGGCAACTGCCGCAGCGACCAGGACACCTCGTTCGTTCTTGCTCAGCGGACTCCCACCGTCAGCCATGCGTTCCCCCTTGTTGCTGCCGGTCTGAATGTAGCCGCCAACCACGCCCGTCACCAACCGAGCCGCCACGATGCAGCAGAATCGGCGCATGGATGCTGATGCCGTCGTCGTCGGGGCTGGTCTCGCCGGGCTGGTGGCCACCGCCGAGCTCGTCCGTGCAGGTCGGACTGTCGTCCTCGTCGACCAGGAAGGCGAGCAGGGCATCGGCGGCCAGGCCTTCTGGTCGTTCGGTGGCTTGTTCCTGGTCGACTCGCCGCAGCAGCGCCGCATGGGCATCAAGGACTCCGTCGAGCTCGCCTGGCAGGACTGGCAGGGCAGTGCGCAGTTCGACCGCGACGAGGACCTCTGGCCGCGCCGCTGGGCCGAGGCCTACGTGCACTTCGCGGCCGGCGAGAAGCAGGCTTACCTGCGCGAGCGTGGGCACCAGGTGTTCCCCGTCGTCGGCTGGGCCGAGCGCGGCGGCGGTCTTGCCGGCGGCCACGGCAACTCCGTGCCGAGGTTCCACATCACCTGGGGCACCGGACCGGGCATCGTCGAGCCATTCGAGAAGATCGTCCGCGAAGGGCTCGAGCAAGGCCTGGTGACGTTCGCCTTCCGGCACCAAGTGGACGAGCTCGTCGTCACCGATGGCACCGTCACCGGCGTCCGCGGCGAAGTGCTCGAGCCGACCGACGCCGAACGCGCCGCGCCCACGTCCCGCACGTCCATCGGGACGTTCGAGCTCTCGGCGCAAGCGGTCATCGTCACCAGCGGCGGCATCGGCGGCAACCACGACCTCGTCCGCGCGGCGTGGCCGGAGCGGCTCGGCACCGCGCCGGAGCACATGATCTCCGGCGTACCTGCCCACGTCGATGGACGCATGCTCGCCATCGCCGAGCGGGCGGGCGCAAGCCACATCAACCAGGACCGGATGTGGCACTACGTCGAGGGCATCAAGAACTTCGACCCGATCTGGCCGATGCACGGCATCCGCATCCTGCCCGGACCGTCGTCGCTCTGGTTCGACGGCAGCGGCCAACGGCTGCCCATCCCCGGCCTGCCCGGCTTCGACACCCTCGGGACGCTCAAGCTCCTGCGCCAGAGCGGTCACGACCACAGCTGGTTCGTGCTCACACAAACGATCATCGAGAAGGAATTCGCCCTCTCCGGCCAGGAGCAGAACCCCGACCTGACCGGCAAGAGCGTCCGGGAGCTGCTTCGCCAGAGGCTCGCCAAGGGTGCGACCGGACCCGTGGAGGCGTTCAAGAAGCACGGTGAGGACTTCGTCGTCGCCGACACCCTCGATGAGCTCGTCGACGGCATGAACGCGCTCACGCCCGATGCTCCGCTCGACGTCGATGAGATCCGTCGGCAGGTCGAGGATCGCGACCGGGAGATGGACAACGACTTCACGAAGGACCTGCAGATCGCTGCGATGCGCCAGGCCCGCTCGTACCGCGGCGACAAGCTGATCCGCGTCGCAAAGCCGCACAAGATCCTCGACCCGTCGAAGGGTCCGCTCATCGCCGTCCGCCTGCATGTGCTCACCCGCAAGTCGCTCGGCGGCCTCGAGACCGACCTCGAATCGCGCGTGCTCGGCACCGACGGTTCCCCCGTCCCCGGCCTGTACGCGGCCGGTGAGGTCGCCGGTTTCGGCGGCGGCGGCGTGCACGGCTACAACTCGCTGGAGGGGACGTTCCTCGGCGGCTGCATCTTCTCCGGACGAGCCGCAGGCCGGGCCGTCGCGGCTCAGGTCGGTTCGTAGCCCGGTCGGCTGGGTCTAGGCTGCCGCCATGACCACAGTCGCACTCGTGCTCGCCGGCCTCGCCGGACTGCTCCATGTGTACATCTGGACGATGGAGTCGATCACCTGGAAGCAGCCGGGAACGTGGAAGCGCTTCGGCCTGGAGTCACAAGCCGATGCCGACTCCACGGCACAGCTGGCCTACAACCAGGGCTACTACAACCTGTTCCTCGCGGTCGGCGCGATCGTCGGCATCGCGCTGGTCGCCGGGTACGACGATCCGCCCTGCAACACCGTCGGCTGGACGCTCCTCATCTCGGCCTGCGCCAGCATGGTCGCCGCGTCGCTGGTGCTGATCTCAACCGGCGCCAAGTACGCCCGCGCGGCCGCCACCCAGGGCACGATTCCCGCACTCGCCATCATCGCGGCCATCATCGCGCTGTCGTGAGCCGTCCGTAGGCTGGCGGGCATGCTGCGCGTCGCCACGATCAACGTCAACGGCATCCGGGCCGCCCATCACAAGGCACGCGGGCAGGCCACCGGGTTCAGCGAGTGGCTGGCGGACCGAGACTGCGACATCGTCACCCTCCAGGAAGTGCGCGCACCCGATGAGGTCGTCCACGAGATCGTCGCCGACAGCGGCTACTACGTGGCGCACGCGGAGTCGGCGGAGAAGGGTCGCGCTGGAGTGGCGGTCCTGAGCCGCGCGGACTTCAAGGACATCCGTCCCGACTCGGGTCACCCGCACTTCCGCGACACCGGGCGATGGATCGAGTGCGACGTCCCGATGCCGGACGGCAGCCTGCTCACGATCGTTTCGGCCTACGCGCACTCCGGCGGCGTCGGCACCCCGAAGCAGATCGACAAGATGCGATTCCTCGACCAGATGATCACCCGCATGACCGCGATCCGAGCCGCGTCCGACCACGGCATCGTCACCGGGGACTTCAACGTCGCGCACACCGAGAACGACATCAAGAACTCGAAGGGCAACGTCGGCAAGGCAGGCTTCCTGCCTGACGAGCGCGCCGTGCTCGACCGTGCGGCCGACGAGCTCGGCTGGGTCGATGTGCACCGCCGTCTCAGCGGCGACGTGCCCGGTCCGTACACGTGGTGGTCGATGCGCGGGCAGGCCTTCGACACCGACACCGGCTGGCGGATCGACTACCAGCTCGCCACGCCCGAGCTCGCCGGCACGGCCAAAGCCGCTTACGTCGATCGCGCGCCCAGCTGGGGCGAGCGCTGGTCCGACCACGCGCCTCTCGTCGTCGACTATGACCTCTGACGGCGAACCGGCGGTCAAGGAAGAGGGGCACGCACCCCCTGATACGTGCCCCTCGTCCTGGAAAGGTTCGGGCCCGTCTGCGTCAGCCACCCCCGCTGCTCACGGTAGACAGTTCATGCTCGGAACTGCAGTCTTGACTTTCCTGAGAACTAGTCCTAAGGAACTAAGCGTCCGGGCCATGGATCCTGCCCCGACACGCGATCGGCGTGGTCCGTGTCGTCAGATGTGGGGTCTGTGCCCTACGCTTGACACTGTTGTGAGTTTGGCCGTTTGACATTTCGTTTCCATTGCGGAGCTTGTGTTCCATCGGGTGAACGACGCACGATCGTCCGCGACAGTCGTGGACGAGGTACGAACGCTCGAAGGAGTAACCAGTAATGGCAACAGGAACCGTCAAGTGGTTCAACGCCGACAAGGGCTTTGGTTTCATCGCCCCCGACGACGGCAGCGAGGACGTCTTCGCGCACTTCAGCGCGATCCAGTCCTCCGGATACAAGACACTGAACGAGAACCAGAAGGTCGAGTTCGACGTCGAGCAGGGCCAGAAGGGCCTGCAGGCAGCGAACATTCGTCCGCTCTGACCTCAGCGTCAACGAAGGCCCGGGAGCATTGCTCTCGGGCCTTCGTCATGTCCAGACTTCCTCGAGTTGTGGATCGGCTCAGGGTTGGTAGACAGGAGTTGAAGCCGCCCAGAGCGGGAATCGCACCCCGGGAGGTCAATCCCATGGGACTGGACGACAAGATCAAGAACACGGCCGACAAGCTCACCGGCGCCGCCAAGGAGAAGATCGGCGAGTGGACCGATGACACGGAGAAGGTCGCCGAGGGCAAGAACGACCAGGCCAAGGCCGACCTCAAGAACGCCGGCGAGAACGTCAAGGACGCCGCCGAGGACGCGAAGGACGCCTTCAAGCACTGAGGCCCCTGCACAGCCGAACGCCACCCTCATCGAGGGTGGCGTTCGGTGCGTGATGGGGAGACGTGTTAGAGGTGACCGCCCTCGTCCCAGGCGTGTCGGCCGAATTCGGCGCTCGGTGCCGTGCGGAGAAGATGTCCGAGATCGGCGTCTGGATGGCCGACCGGAACTGCCCGGCGGTGCGCGGGGAATCGACGTGATGCCTCGGCGAGCTGGGCACGGTCGTACTCGAACGTGGTCTCGTCCATGGCGCGCTCCTCCCGTGGTTGGCTGTTGATATGAGGATATCCTCATGTTCCAAGAGAGCACTACCGCTACTCGGCGGTAGTGTCCGGAATCTCGCCGATCAGAGCGTGACGCGCAGGATGCGGTCGTCACCCTTGCGCGTATCGCCGCGGCCGTCGGTGTTGCTGGTCGTGACCCAGAGGCTCTGATCGGGCGCGACCACGATCGTCCGGATCCGTCCGAACTCACCCTGGAACAGCGCGCGGGGCTTGCCGGCGTCGGTGCCGTCGAGCGGGACGGCAAACACGCACTCGCCCTGCAGGGCGGCGACGAATGCGGTCGACCGGGTGATCGCCAGCCCGGACGGCGAGCACTCGGCGGTCGACCAGGTGACCTTCGGGGTGACGAAGCCCTGCTCGTCGGACCTCCCCTCGAACCTCGGCCAGCCGTAGTTGCGCCCCTTCTCGACGAGGTTGAGCTCGTCGAACCGCTGGTCGCCGAACTCGCTGGCCCACAGCCGCCCTTGTGCGTCGAAGGCCAGCCCTTCGATGTTGCGGTGGCCGTAGGACCAGGTGTGGTTGCCGAACGGGTTGCCGGCCGACGGGTCGCCGTTGCGGTCGATGCGGAGCACCTTGCCGCCGAGCGACCCCTTCTTCTGCGCCTCGGGCGGATTGCCGGCCTCGCCGGTGGCGACGAAGAGGTGGCCCTCGCGGTCGAACAGGATCCGGCCGCCGTGGTGTCGCCCGCCGACCGGGATACCGGTGAGGATCGGCTTGATGTCACCGAGCCGGTCGCCGTCGAGCTGGATGCGGACGACGCGGTCGTCCGCCGTGGTGGTCATGTAGGCGAAGAGCTGGGCGTCGTCATCGGGGTCGAGCGCGAGGCCGAGGAGTCCGCCTTCTCCCCCGGGCTGGCCGACCGAGCCCCGCACGTCGCCCATCGTGGAGACCGCGCCATCCGTCGTGATGCGCACGATCGAGCCCTCGTCGCGCTGCGCCACCAGGGCGTCGCCGTTGGGCAGGAACACGATGCCCCACGGGACGTTGAGCCCGTCGGCGATCGTGCCGGCCACCTGTGGGTTCAGCTCGCCGTCGACCGTGCGGGGCGATGACGGCGACGGCGACAGCCCCGGCTGAGCGGGAGGGTCGTCCTCGCTGCACCCCAGTAGCGTGACGGCGCCCAGCCCGGCGAACCCGGCGAGAACCGTCCGTCGGTCGACCATGCATCGATCATGCCCCCGTGACACAAGACACGGCCATGTCGGTGGAATGTTGGGGCCCCGCCTACGGTTGTACTGAAGTACGCGATTTTCCCGACGAAAGGCCATCATGAGCACGGTCGAACTGACCGCCGACACCTTCGAGAGCACCGTCACCGGTGAGGGCATCACCCTCGTCGACTGGTGGGCATCGTGGTGTGGCCCATGTCTCCAGTTCGCCCCGGTGTACGAAGCCGCGAGCGAGCAGCACGACGACGTCGTGTTCGGCAAGATCGACACCGAGGACCAGCAGGAGCTGTCCGCGGCCGCGCAGATCACGTCCATCCCGACGTTGATGGCGTTCCGCGACGGCGTGCTGGTGTTCAACCAGGCCGGCGCACTCCCCGCGCCCTCGCTCGAGCAGGTCATCCAGGCAGTGAAGAACCTCGACATGGAGGACGTCCACCGCCAGATCGCCGAGCAGCAGCAGGCCGAGGCCGGCTGACCCGGCTCACCATCCGGGGGGCTTGACGACGTTGTCCGGCGTCGCGCCGAACAAGGGCGCGACGTCGGACTCGTCATGTCCGGCAATGCCGCACCCCACCTTGGTCAGGTAGAACTTCAGCTCCGGGTGTGAGACGGCGTAGGCGACGAACCGCTCGGCTGCGCCGCGTAGGGCGTCGAAGCCCTCCATCGTGGGCAGGCCGTAGCACTGGCCCTGCAGCCCTTCACCGCGTCCCCAGATCGCGCCGAACCGGTCGACCGCCACGCGCGCCGCTCCCCCGCCGTGCGCACCCGAGGCGTTGCTGCCGAAGACGAAGATCGACCCGTCCGGCAGCTCGGTGAGCCTCTCTGGGGTTGTTTCCATACGACCCAGTGTGAACCCACAGCCGTCTTGATTTCGAAATCTTGGACTCTCGCGAGACCATGGAAGGATGCCCACCCAGACCGACCTGCGCCTGTTGCTGCGCAGTCCGGTCGACTTCGAGGTGGGAGAGACGCCGGCCGAGTCGCGGTTCGTGTTCAGCGGGCCGGACGGTGAGCATCGCGCCACGGCCAGCGATGCGATCGGGGCGCTGAGCCAGGGCATCCGGACGATGAACGCCCATCCGAGCGCGCGGGCGTGGGCCACGCCGGCCATCTTGGCGCTGCGCATCATGGCCCGCGGGCACCTGTCGTCGCTTGACCCGTCCGAGCGCAGCCGACTGCAGGACGCGTCCCAAGGCGTCGACGCAGACCCGGCCGTGGCCCAGATCAAGGTTCGGGCCTTCATCGACGCGCTCGCCGTCGACGCACCCGCCGTCGCCTCGATGCCGCAGCGGTCCGACGACGACGCGCCGCCGGTCGTGGAGATGGAGCCGCGACGGAAGCGGACGTTCAGCGGTCGGCTTGTCGTCCAGTTCCGCACCGAGCCGACCGACGATCTCGTCGCCGACGTGACGCTGCGGGTGCGTCCGACCGACGCGTCGTGGGGCCCGGCGGACGCGGCCGACCTGTGGGCCCGCGACGACCACCACTTCGGGCCCGGATCGCGGCAAGCCGTCCGGACGATGCTCGCGGGTGCGGCGGGAGTGTGGCCGCCGGCGATCAGGATCCTGCCCGATCCGAACCCCGGCACCCTCCCAGTCACCGCTGACGAGCTCGCGCTGCTTGGGTCTGGACGTATCGTCAGCCAGCTCCTGACCCACCGCATCGACATCGAGTGGCCGGCCGAGCTGACGCGTGACATCGAGGCACGCGGCACCGTGCGCCGCGTCGACACCCCAGCGCGCGACCGGGCGCCGGCGTTCTCGCGCGACCAGTTGTTCCGCTTCGACTGGCGGCTCGCAATCGGCGACGACACCCTCACCGAGGCCGAGGTCGACGAGCTGGCACGCTCCCAGCACGGGCTACTCCGGCTGCGCGACCAATGGGTCATGGTCGACCCGAGCCGCCTGCGGCACGTGCTCGAGCGCCGGAGCCGCGACCTCACGCCCACCGAGGCGTTGCGGGCCACGGTGTCCGGAACGGTCGACATCGACGGCGTCACCACCCAGGTCGACACCGTCGGCTGGCTCGACGACCTGCGCGCTCGCCTCGCCGAGCGCGGTGAGCGCGCGCCGGTTCCCCAGCCACCCACGCTCGACGGCACATTGCGCGACTACCAGCTCGACGGGCTGCGCTGGATGGCCCAGCTCGTCGACCTCGGCCTTGGGGGTGTGCTCGCCGACGACATGGGGCTGGGCAAGACCGTCATGCTCATCGCGCTGCACCTGCACCGGGTCGAGCTCGGCCTCGCCGCGCCGACGCTCGTCGTCTGCCCGGCGTCGGTGCTGGGCAACTGGGAGCGCGAGATCGAGCGGTTCGCGCCGGGCGAGCACGTCCGCCGCTACCACGGGCCCGGCCGCAGCCTCGAGGGCGCGACCGACGGGTTCGTCGTCACCACGTACGCGACGATGCGGCGCGACGCCGAGAAACTCGCCGCCCACGAGCCTGCCTGGGGGCTGGTGGTCGCCGACGAGGCGCAGAACGTCAAGAACGTCCGGGCCGGCGCGGCTCGAGCGCTCCGGACGATCCCGGGCGAGGCGAAGCTCGCGCTCACCGGCACGCCGGTGGAGAACAACCTCGCCGAGCTGTGGTCGATCGTCGACTGGACGACGCCAGGCTTGCTCGGCTCCTACGAGCACTTCCGTCGACGCTGGTCGCGGCCCATAGAGGCACGACGCGACACCAACCGCGCGAACGACCTCGCCCTGCTGATCCGGCCGTTCGTGCTGCGCCGGCGCAAGAGCGACCCGGGCATCGCTCCTGAGTTGCCGCCGAAGACCGAGACCGACTATCGCGTCCACCTCACCCGCGAGCAGGTCGGCCTCTACGAGGCGGTTGTCCGCGAGACGCTCGCCGAGATCGAGTCGGCGCGAGGCATGCTGCGCCGTGGCTTGGTGGTCAAGCTGCTCACCCAGCTCAAGCAGATCTGCAACCACCCGGCCCAGTTCCTCCGCACACCGACCGAACGACTCGGCGGCCGCTCGGGCAAGCTCGGCCTGCTCGACGAGCTGGTCGAGGAGATCGTCGCCGAGGGCGGCGGCATCCTGCTCTTCACCCAGTACGCCCAGATGGGCCACCTGCTCTCCCGGCACCTGCACGAGCGGCACATCGACAACCAGTTCCTGCACGGCGGCACGCACATCCGCACCCGGGAGTCGATGGTGCGCAAGTTCCAGGGCGGCGAGATGCCGGTGTTCGTGCTGTCGCTCAAGGCGGCCGGCACCGGCCTCAACCTCACCCGGGCCGACCACGTCATCCACTTCGACCGCTGGTGGAATCCGGCGGTGGAGGACCAGGCCACCGACCGCGCACACCGCATCGGCCAGACGAAGCCGGTGCAGGTCCACCGGCTCATCAGCGAGGGCACGATCGAGGAGTCGATCGCCGAGCTCATCACGTCCAAACGGGCACTTGCCGACGCCGTCGTCAACGCCGGCGAAGGAGCGCTGACCGAGCTCTCGGACGCCGAGCTGGCCGAGCTGGTACGGCTACGAAAGTAGGCGCCAACGCAGGGTGCGGACGACGTCGCCGGTGAACGAGTTCGGGGTGACGTTCTCGGGGTCGCGCGGAGCCACACCCATCCGGACGGCCACCATGTTCTTGCTCGGGATGACGGCGAGGATCTGGCGGCCGGCGCCGAGGGCCCAGAACGTGTCCTTGGGTGCGCGGCGAGCCAGGCGCTTGCCCCCGAGCTGCTGCTGAAGACCACCGTCGAGAGCCTCGGCTGCACCGAGAACAGATCCCTTGTCGTTGACCCACCACAACAGGCCGTAGGCCGCGTTGAGCTTGGTGGACGCTCCCCCGGTGGCGTCCTTGACGTACTTGGAGGAGACGATCTGCTGTCCGTGCCACGTGCCGCGATTGAGCATCAGCTGCCCGAACCGGGCCAGGTCGAGGCAGGTGGTGCTGACGCCGGAGAACGTCATGGAGTTGCCGGCCTCGTCGGTACCCCACGAGCTGTGGGTCATGCCGAGCGGTTCGAAGATGTGTTTGCGGCCGTAGTCGGCCGGCTCGCTGCCGGTCGCCTTCTTGAGCACGGCCTGGAGCGTCTGGATCGCCGAGTTGTTGTAGACCCAGACCTTTCCGGGCGACGCGTCCTGGCCGAGGCCGATCGCGTACGCCGTCTTGTCCGGTTCGCTGAAGACCATGTGCTCGTAGTCGGACGACACGTCCCAATGACGTCCGGACGAGTTGGAGAGCAGGTCGCGGATGGTGACCTTCGCCGACGGCGTCCCCCGCCACTGGGGGATGTACTTCGATGCGCGGTCATCGAGGGAGAGGTCGCCGTGGTCGGCGGCGATCCCGACCAGCACCGACGTGAACGACTTGGTGATCGAGAACACCGGCCCGGGAGTCTTGGCGTCCGACCCACGCCAGTAGGAATCGTGCACGACCTTGCCGTCACGGATGACGGCGAAGCACGACGAGTTCGATGCCTTCAGCCCGCGATCCATCGCGGCCAGGGCCTGCGGCTTGAAGCCGGCCTGGGCGGGTTTGGCGTGCGCCCATTCCTCACCGGGGTCCGGGCCGCGCTTCTTCTGCGGACCTGTCCCGCCGGTGCACGCGGCAACGACCAGCACGGTCGCCAGAGCCGCGGCAACCCGCCTCATCGTCATGGCTCCATAGTGCGGAACGGGTGGTCAGACGAAGCCGAGCGGACTGTTGATACAGCTCTTGATCTCCGCGAGCGTGTAGAACGCTCCGTTCGGCTCGGTCGGGTGGCAGGCCTTGCCGAACCGCGACGGCTCTTCGTTGAAGCGCAGGGTGAGCAGCACCTTGCCGCCCTCGTTGCGGTATGCCGCCCACTCGATGCTTCCAGCGACCAGGCCGGACTTCCACGAGCGCCAAGGGTTGAACTCTTCCTTGTAGAGCCCACCCTTGGGTTCCTGCTGGTTGGCGCTGCGCAGCTGGGTCAGTGCTGTGAAGGGCATCAGCGTCTCGCCGTGCCCCAGGCGGAAGACCGCTGCGGTCTTGCCACCATCAACCCGTTCCTGTAGCCGCTTCATGAAGTTGTTCAGCAGCGGCTTGGCACCCTGGTAGGAATTGGCCTCGCCCCGTATTCCTGGCCCGTACCGGTAGAACTTCTCGCCGGCCTGCTCCTGCGCAAACACCGCGGCATCGCCCGGGTCTACGTAGTTCTCGAAGGTCACATCGGTTTCGGCCCTCATGGCCGGCGCCCGCTGGTAGATCATGTACATGTCGAGCGCCGCAGCGAACGGCTTCTTCACGCTGTCGACGAATTGCGGCTGAAAGATGCCCAACAAGATGTTGGTGGCGGCCGGCCCCACGTCCGGGGCCTCCTTGGTCTTCAACCGCTTGATGTGCTGCAACCCGATCAGTGACGGGTTGGCGCCGACGACGAGGGTCCTCGCCGACACCGCGTTCTTGGCAAACGTCAGACGCGGGAACCGCTGCTTGATCGCGCCTTTCATGGCCTCGGCGCTCTCCTTCGTGCGCTTCACCGGCGACGTGACGAACTCGACCTTGTCGCCGTCCTCCTGAGCGCGGGAGAAGAAGTCGGCGTAGTTCTCTGCCGTTCGCCGCCCGAGGCCGGCCAGCTCGGCCGTGCCGACCCTGGTCAGGTTGCCGTAGCCGACCTTCTTCTCCGCGGCCTGGAACCGCTCGATGTCGTCCTTCAGGTTCTTGCCGTCCTCGGTCAGCGCTCCCTGCGCTTCCGCCCTCTTCCAGAGCTTGAGGATGCGGTTCTCCTCCGCGGCGCCGACGGCCGCGCGAGAACCGTGGCGTCCAATGGTCTCGACGAAGAAGAGTGAGTAGCCCTCTGGAGGCTGAGCGATCTTGGAGGTCGCGGCATTGCCGTACGGGGCTTCGCTGCCGTACCTCTCCGCGGCGTCGTGGTTTCCGGCTTGGGGACCGGGAATGGCGGAAACGAGGATGGAGACGCAGGCGATGACGAAGTTCAACACGGGACGGGAGGCTCCTGGGATCGGCACACGTAGGCGGTCACTCTACCGAGGCTCATGCGCCCCGTCAGCCAAGGCAGCCCTTCAGCTCGGAGACCCGGTAGAAGTAGCTGCCCTTCGCATAGGGCTTGCATCCGGAGTGGAACGGCACCGGCTTCTCGTTGTAGCGCATCGTCACGAGGACCTTCTTGTTCTTGTCACGGAACGCCGTCCACTCGATGTTGCCGCCCAGCTTGCCCGCCACCGCGCCACGCCACGGGTTGCTGCCGCGGGTGAACACCTCGCCCTTGGGGGTCTGCTCCTGGCTGCCCGGCGCCTTGATGAGCGCGGCGAACGGCATGGTCGTCTCGCCGTGGCCGACGCGGAACACCGCCGCGGTTGAGCTGCCGGAGATGCGCCGATCGAGGCGGTCGAAGAAGTCCGCGAGCAGCGGGCGCGCATCCTTGAACGTGTTCGACTCTCCCTTGACGCCCGGCCCGTAGCGGTAGAACGTCCGCGCATCGGTGGCGTAGCTCATCGGCTCGCGATCGGCCTGCGGCACGTAGCGCGCGAAGGTGATTTTGGTTTCCTTCTTCATGCCGGGCGCGGTGGTGTAGAGCAGGTAGAGGTCGAGCGCGGCGTCGACCGGGTTGTTGAGCGAGTTGACGAACGATTGCTTGTACGACGCCGCCAGCACGTGCTTCGCGTGGTCGACGATCGACGAGCGGCTGTGGATCTTGTGGGTCATCTCCTTGCCCGCCGATGACGCCGAGTTGCTGATGCGCAGGATCCGGGTGGACTCGTCCGGCTTCGCCAGGATCTTGCTGAGGGTGCTGCCCAGGCCGGCCTTGAGTCCATCGCGGAGCGCGGACGCGCTCTGCTTGGTGCGCGTGACCTCACTGGTGACGGTGGCGATCTTGTCGTTCTTCTTCTTGACGGACGAGAAGAAGGACTTGTAGTTGCCGCCGGTGCGCCGGCCGATGCCCTTCATCTCCTCCTTGCCCAGGCCGCTCAGCTTGCCGTAGCCGACCTTGCGCTCGGCACTCTGGAACCGCTTGACGTCGCGGGACAACGTGGATCCGACGTTGGTGAGCGCCTTCTTCTTGTTCGCCTCATTCCACACGGCGAGGACGTCTCGTTCGGTGCTGTCGGTGGTCAGAGAGCGAGCACCGTGACGTCCGACCGTCTCGATGAAGAACAGGCTGTAGCCCTTGGGCGGCGTGCGCGTGGACGTGTCCTTGGGGTTGCCGTACGGCGTCTGGTTGGAGTAGTCGTCACCAGAGGCTGCCGAGGCCGCTGGGACGAATGCGGCCAGAGTGAACGCGGCGACGGCACAGACGTGCCACGGCTTGATGCTGGACATGCGGACTCCCGAGCGGTTGCTCGCATTCTAGGCCGAAATGTGGCCGATGTGACAGGAGTGTCTCAGTTGAGGCAGCGTTTGAGCTCTGCTACCGGGTAGAAAAGGCTGCCGTCGGAGTCGGGCTTGCAGCCGTCGTGGAACGCCACCGGGATCTCGAGGTACCGCATCGTCACCAGGACCTTGCCCGCGTCGTTTCGGTAGGCCGCCCACTCGACGTTGCCGGCCAGCCGCCCGGCGGTCGCACCGCGCCACGGGTTGGTGCTGCGGGTGAACCGCTCACCCTTCGGCACCTGCTGCTCGCTTCCCGGCGCCTTGATGAGTGCCTCGAACGGCATGGTGGTCTCCCCGTGGGCGAACCGGAACACCGCCGCGGTCTTGCCGCCGGCCGTTCGGTCGTCGAGAGACTTGAAGAAGTCGTCGAGCAGCGGACGCGCGTTGTCGGTCGTGTTCGTCTCGCCCTCGGCGCCGGGGCCGTACTGGTAGAACGTCTCGGCGTCGGTGGCGTAGCTGAGCGGCTCGCGGTCGCCCTGCGGCACGTAGCGGGCGAAGGTGATGTCGGTTTCCTTGGCCATGCCGGGCGCGGTGGCGTAGAGCAGGTAGACGTCGAGCGCGGCGCCGACGGGATCCTTGATGCTGTCGACGAATCCAGGCGTGTAGAGGGTGCGCAGGACGTTCTCGGCGTGCTTGCGGACGCCGTCGCTGCCGCGGATCTCCGCGGTCGCCGCCTGGCCGGCGGACGAGGTTCGGTTGCCGATGCGCAGGAGCTTGTCGTTGGCGGTGGCGGGCTCGAGCGTCTTGCTCAGGTCGGCGTCCACCTCGGTGAGGCCGGCGTGCATGGCCTCGGCGCTCTGCTGCGTGCGCTCGACGCTGGTGGTGAGGGACGCGATCTTCTCGTCGTTCTCCTTGACCCGCCTGAAGAACGGGCTGTACGCCTCGGCGGCGCGATGGCCGATGCCCTGCCACTCCTCGCGGCCGAGGCCGCTGAGCTTGCCGTAGCCGATCTTGTCCTCGGCCTGCCCGAACTGTTTGACGTCACGCGCGAAGTTCTGGCCGCGCTCGGTGAGCGCGCCCTGGTCGGAGGCGCGCTGCCAGAGCTTGAGCGCGTCCCGCTCGGTACCGTCAGTCGTCAGTGAGCGTGCGCCGTGCCGGGCGACCGTCTCGAGGAAGAACATCTTGTAGCCGTCCGGGGCCTGCTGAACCGACGCGTTGGGCGTGCCGTATGGCGTCTGGTTGGCGTAGTCGTTCTCGGGGTCGGCCGCCGTGGCTGATGAGGCCAGAGCGACCAGAGTGACAGCGGCGAGGGCACAGGCGTGCCAGGGCTTGATGTTCTTCACGAATGACTCCGGGGAAGAGGAGCGGGCGGGGAAGCAGGTGACAGTCTAGGTCACGTCTGCTTCCCCACCCGGGATTCCCGTGTCACGCGTGTGACGGGTGTGGTTCGACCCTCAGTGCATCGAGGCGGGCTGATCGGCCTTGCTCGGCAGGAACATCGACAGCGCGATGACGACGACGCCGAAGATCGCGCCGACGACGAACGCCCACTGCAGACCACCGATGAACGCCGCGTCAGGCGAGCTGCCGGTCTCGATCAGCGCCTTCGTGCGGTTCTCGAGAATCACGACGAGCACTGCCGTTCCGACTGCGCCGGCGACCTGCTGGAGCGTGCCGAGGATCGAGCTTCCGTGCGAGTACAGCTCCTGCGGCAGGGAACCCAGAGCCAGCGTGAACATCGGCGTGAAGATCGACGCGAGGCTGATCATCAGCACGACGTGCACGGCGAGGATCAACCAGAACGGTGTGTCGGCGTCCACTCGGCTGAGGGTGGCCAGGGCCCCGACCATGACGATCGAGCCGGGGATGACGAGCGGGCGTGAGCCGACCCGGTCGTACAGGTGACCGACCCGCGGGCCGAGCAGGCCCATGGCGATGCCGCCGGGCATGACCAGCGCGCCCGTCTGCGCGGCCGACAGGTTCCGGATGTCTTGCAGGTACAGCGGCAGCAGGATCATCGAGCCGATGAAGGCCATGAACGCCACCGACATCAGCACCAGCGTGATCGTGAAGGTCCGCGACTTGAGCGCACGCAGGTCCATGAGCGGGCTGCCGGTCTTCTGCAGCCGCAGCTGGTAGGCGACGAAGACGGCCACCAGCACTGCGCCGACGCTGATGATCGTGGTCAGCTGGCCGCCGCTGCGCGCGCCGACCTCGCTCAGGCCATAGACCAGCGTCGCGAAGCCGCCGCCGGCGAGCGCCACGCTCAGCCAGGAGACCGGTCCGGTCATGATCTCGCCGACGTTCTTCAGCTGGCGCAGACCGAGCGCCGTGATGAGCGCCGCCACCGGCAGCACGAACAGGAAGATCAGACGCCACGAACCGAGGTTGAGGATCAGGCCGGACAGCACGGGCCCGAACGCCGGCGCCACCGAGATCGCGAGCATCACGTCGCCCATGACGCGGCCGCGTTCGTTCTCGGGCACGACCTGCATCAGCGTGGTCATGAGCAGCGGCATCATCACCGCGGTGCCGGCAGCCTGGATGCTGCGGGCCACCAGCAGCACCTCGAACGTCGGCGCGAGCGCGGCCAGCGCGGTGCCGACCAGGAACGTCGTCATCGCCACGGTGTAGGCGCTGCGGGTGGTGACCCGCTGCAGGAACCAACCCGTCACCGGGATGACCGCCGCCATCGTGAGCATGAAGATGCTCGACAGCCACTGCGCGGTGCGCGGGCTGACGTCGAAGTCGACCATCAGCCGCGGGATCGCGTTGATCATGATCGTCTCGTTGAGGATCACGACGAACGTCGAGGCAACGAGCAGCTTGATGATGAGGGGAGTCTTGAAGCGGTCCTGGGCGGAGCCGATCGGCTCTGCGACATCCGTTCGCGTGGTCATCTCAGTCCTTTGGTTCGGTGGTGCGGATCATCCGGTCGACCATCCGCTCACTAACACCACGAACGAGTCACTCCCGATACGACAGTTCCCAACTTATTGATCGGCACTGACATTCCCTGGACGCCGAACTTTCTCGATCTTTGTGCAGGTGAGCGCTGATCAGAGCGATTCGAGGAACTCCACCTCGGCGCTGACAACTTGCTCGAACGGGTCGCCGACGTAGATGTCGAAGTGCCCCACATCGAGGCGGAACATCTCGACTCGGCCACGGACCCGCTTGGCGACGCGATCCATCGCCGGCGGCGGCGCGATCTCGTCGTGGTTCGCGACCACGAGCAGGACCGGCATGCGCAGCCGCTTCGCTCGCGTGACCGGCCGGTTCATGGGCATCGTCAAGGCTGTGCGGGCGGACATCGCGTTGACCCAGGAGGGTCCGGCGACGGCGGTGTAGCCGGGCTCGGAGTCGACGGTGGTCATGGCCCCGAGCTCACCGGGTGGCGCGACGAGCGGAATCAGATGCGGCGGGCGCCGGAGCAGGACATGACCGACGTCGCGCAGGCCGTGCCCGACGAGCCGGGCCAGCTGACGCTGGCCCGGCGTAGGACCAGACCTTCAGCACGGCGGCGAGCCCGTCCATCGCCGCCCCTTGCGCGATGACGCCGCCGATCAGCGGGTCGTCGGCCGCGACGGCGATGACGTGACCGCCGGAGTTCGAGGTGCCCCAGAGCACGATGCGGTCGGGATCGACCCCAGGCAGAGCCCGCGCGTGCGCGACGGCCGCGTGGTAGTCCTCGCGGTGCCGCCGGTGGTCGACGACCTGCCGCGGCTCCCCGTCGGACGTCCCGAACCCGCGGTAGTCGAACAGCGACGACGTCCGCACCGGCCTCGGCGAACCGCTCCGCGTACGGCTCGAGCCCGGAGTCCTTCGTGCCACCCAGCCCGTGCGCCATGACGACACACGGCCGCCCGCGCGGCGTGGTGAGGTCGTCCGACTCGGCCTCGTAGTGCCACGCCGACAGGTGCACGCCATGGCTGACGATCACGATGTCGCTGCGCATGCGTCGATCGTGCCACCGATGGCCGGGCTAGAAGTTCACTCCGCCGATCTCGCGACTGCGCCCGACGAACTCGGCCACCACGTCATCTCCGACAGTGACGGTCACGTCGTACACCCCGTCCGCGCCCCTCGCGGCTACGCTCGGTCGCCGTGGCGACGAGCACGTCCCCGAGCCGCGTCGGCCGGCGGAACCGGATCTCCGCACTGGCCGCCACCGTCACGCGGTTGTACGAGTTGCACGCGAACGCGAACGCCGAGTCGGCCAGGCTGAAAGTGATGCCGCCATGCCCGATGTCGTGCCCGTTGACCATGTCCTCGGTGAGCTTGAGCTGCATCGTCGCCGTCCCCGGCCCGACGTCGACCAGCTCCATCCCGAGCCACCGACTCGCCCGATCACTGGCCCACATCGCCTCCCCGCTGCGACGCGCGATCTCCTCCGGGCTCATCGCGCTCAGGCTACGACGTCAGCTCGTCCCGGACGGCGGGCAGCGCCGCGCGGTCGGCGTCGAGCCAATTGACGCTCGTCAGATCTGCGGCGTCCAGCCATCTCACCTGGTCGTGGGACCCCGCGGGTGTCGGAGTTCCGACGAAGATCTCGGCCCACCAGAGTCGGAGCGTCACGTGGTAGGAGATCAGCCAGCCATCTCTCCCCCGTCGGCATGAGCTCTTCGCCCAGCATGAGCGTCACGTCCAGCTCCTCCTGGACCTCACGGATCAGAGCCGCCTCTGCCGACTCCCCAGGCTCGACCTTGCCGCCCGGGAACTCCCATCGCCCCCTCAGAGCATTCGACCGCGTACGCCTCGCCGCGAGCACGCGACGCGGTTGGCAAGGGAGTCGACGATGACCGCCCCGACGACAAGCTGCATACCAGCAATTGTGCAGACTCTGTCGACACCAACTAGGACTTCGAGTTCGGAACGTCTCGCTTGAGGACTGAACTCGACTGGAGTCGGGTCTGCCCAAGCCAGGTCAGGAATCGAACGCGCGGGAAACTTCTCGTCAAGCCACGACTGCACTGCGGCAGGCGTTGCCCACCCATGTTTTTCCAGCGTCGCAACTATGTCGCCGCCAGACACGATGACCACCGGGTGTTGGTCGGCCCGAATTTCCTTGTACGCCTGCGGTCCCAAGAATGACGTCGTCACGAGCACTCCAAACTGGCGGTACCGCAACCGGGAAATCAGGCGGCTGACCTCTTTGACGCCGACCTGGCTGTGCGGCAGGTAGCACTTGGCCTCAAGGGCGAAATCGATCTGGATCTGGTCGGCGGGTGGCCCAATCCGATAGAAGCCGATGGCGTCCCGCCCACCGTCACGCGACGGCTGGGTCTGAATCAGTTCCTCCGTTGAGGGTGCGATCATCTGCCAGATCTCGATTGCACACTTCTCAAAATCGTGAGGTCGTTTCTCGAAGTGCTGCCGCACGCACTCCAGCACTTTGCGACCTTGCGCCGAACGTGGCATTTGTTCGTCGCGGGTTCGATGCATGATCGTGCTCGGCGCTTCGAGCCGCCGTGCCACGCCAGAACTGACCCAACGCTTCCATGCGTGTGGCGCCGCCGTCCCGAGTGGCTGGTCTGCAAGGATCTGGTCGAGCCACTGGCGAGTCACCGTTTGCACGTCCAGAACGGAGAATGTCGCACGGTAGTTCTGAAATCGTTGCCCATCGCGGGTACGCCACACCGCGACGAGCTGTTCGTCCTCTGGGATCGCTGTCGAGCCAGGAACCAGTAGTCCCAGATATCTAACATCGCGCCGACGACCAACCTTCTCGAAAAGGAGCGTCGGTGGGATAGCAGGTCGTCCATCGGCAGATTGTGCGTTTTCGAACATCTGTCGAAGAGTAGGTTCCCGAGCTTCGGGGTTTGATGAAGCTCCGAGCCTGGCGTCTTGTTGTCTCCGTAGTAGGTGAAAGTTCCAGTCTGTCGATCAAGACGATCCGGCCAATCGGGATCTTCGGCTGACGTATAGAGCACAAGGCAACTAACAGCCGCCGTCTTCACGCTGCCCTTGTACCGGAACCCTCCGAGTTTCCCGACCGGGAGAATCTTGGAGATCGGGTCATCCCCCGCGTGATTGGCTCCGCCGCTGACATATGTTCGATCCACCACGAGATCCGAGGAACTCACTTCCTCAAATGGGACCTCATCGGTGCCTGCCACGAGTACAGCTTGCCACTACGGCAGCCACCGAAAGGAGGGATCGATCGCGTCGACCCCTCCTTTCAGAGGCCATCCCCTGCTTTAGCTGCAGCCGCTGGTGCTGCCGCAGCCTTCGCAGACGTGGCAGGAGCCGGCGGGGCGCATCTTCGTGCCGCAGGTCATGCAGAGCGGGCTGTCGATGGCGCCGCCGGTGATCTCCTCCAGGAGCTCGGCTGAGGTGTGGGCTTCGGTCGGGGCGGGCTTGGCGGTCGCCTCGACGACCTCCTCGACCTGACACCGGGCTCGGCTCGACCTTCGCCTCGGGACTCGACCACCGGGAGCTCGTCGCTGCTGCTCCTCGATGAGCTCAGCCGCCGTCGTGCCGCCGCTGATGGGCTGGTGGCTGCCGGTGTCGAGGTAGCGCTGGCGCTCGTCGGCGGTGTAGATGCCGAGGGCGGAGCGGGTCTCGAAGTCGAGGTAGTCCAGCGCCAGGCGGCGGAAGACGTAGTCCATGACCGACTGGCGACATCCGGACGTCCGGGTCGTCCGTCAGGCCGGCCGGCTCGAACTTCATGTTCGTGAACTTCGAGATGAACGTCTCCAGCGGGACGCCGTACTGCAGCGAGATCGAGATCGCGATCGAGAAGGCGTCCATCACGCCGGCCAGGGTCGAGCCCTGCTTGCCGAGCTTGAGGAAGATCTCGCCCAGCTCGCCGTTCTCGTGGGCGCCGGAGGTCATGTAGCCCTCGGCGCCGCCGACGCTGAACGACGTCGTGATCGACTGGCGGGCCCGCGGCATCCGCTTGCGGATCGGCTTCTCGACGATGACCGTCTCGACGTCCTTGGTCTTGGACTTCGCCTTCGCGTCCGAGAGCGGCTGGCCGACCTTGCAGTTGTCGCGGTAGACCGCGAGCGCCTTGAGGCCGAGCTTCCAGCCCTGGTAGTAGACGTCGGCGATCTCCTCGACCGTCGAGCTCTCCGGCATGTTGACCGTCTTGGAGATCGCGCCGGACAGGAACGGCTGGGCCGCCGCCATCATCCGCACGTGGCCCATCGGCTTGATGGCCCGCTCCCCCACGGCGCAGTCGAACACGTCGTAGTGCTCCGGCTTGAGGCCGGGAGCGTCGATGACGTGGCCGTGCTCGGCGATGTACTCGACGATCGCCTCGATGGTCTCGCCGGTGTAGCCGAGCTTCTTGAGCGCGGCCGGGACGGTCTGGTTGACGACCTGCATCGAGCCGCCGCCGACGAGCTTCTTGAACTTGACCAGCGAGAAGTCCGGCTCGATGCCGGTGGTGTCGCAGTCCATCATGAAGCCGATGGTGCCGGTGGGCGCGAGCACGGACGCCTGGGCGTTGCGCCAGCCGTTCTTCTCGCCGATCTTCAGGTTCTCGGCCCACTGCTTGGTGGCCTCACGGTGCACCGCGATGTCGATCGAGTGCTTCGTCTTGATGTCGTCGTTGGCGGCGAGGTGCTTGCGCATCACCCGCGTGTGCGGCGCCTCGTTCTGCGCGTAGCCGTCGTACGGCGCCGACGATGCCGGCCAGCTCGGCCGAGCGGCGGTACGACGTGCCCGTCATCAGCGACGTGATGGACGCGGCCAGCGCGCGGCCGCCGTCGGAGTCGTAGGCCAGGCCGGACGCCATCAGCAGCGCGCCGAGGTTGGCGAAGCCGATGCCGAGCTGGCGGTACGCCCGCGTGGTCTCGCCGATCGCCTCGGTCGGGAAGTCGGCGAAGCAGATGGAGATGTCCATCGCGGTGATGATCAGCTCGGTGGCCTTGACGAACGTCTGGACGTCGAACGAGCCGTCGTCCTGCAGGAACGTCAGCAGGTTGAGGCTGGCCAGGTTGCAGCTGGAGTTGTCGAGGTGCATGTACTCGCTGCACGGGTTGGACGCGGTGATGCGGCCGGTCTCCGGCGTGGTGTGCCAGTCGTTGATGGTGGAGTCGTACTGGATGCCCGGGTCGGCGCACGCCCACGCGGCCTGCGCCATCTTGCCCCACAGCTCGGCGGCGTCGATCGACTCGATGACCTCGCCGGTGGTGCGGGCGCGCAGACCGAACTCGGTGCCCTCCTCGACCGCGCGCATGAACTCGTCGTTGACGCGGACGGAGTTGTTGGCGTTCTGGTACTGGACGCTGGTGATGTCGTCGCCGCCGAGGTCCATGTCGAAGCCGGCGTCGCGGAGGACGCGGATCTTCTCCTCCTCGCGCTCCTTGGTCTCGACGAACTCGACGATGTCGGGGTGGTCGACGTCGAGGACGACCATCTTGGCCGCGCGACGCGTGGCGCCACCGGACTTGATGGTGCCCGCCGAGGCGTCGGCACCACGCATGAAGGAGACCGGGCCGGACGCGGTGCCGCCGGAGGAGCGGAGCAGCTCCTTGGACGAGCGGATGCGCGACAGGTTGAGGCCCGCACCGGAACCACCCTTGAAGATCAGGCCCTCCTCCCGGTACCAGTTCAGGATCGAGTCCATCGAGTCATCCACCGCGAGGATGAAGCATGCACTGACCTGCTGCGGGCTGTTGGTGCCCACGTTGAACCACACCGGGCTGTTGAAGCTGAACACCTGGTGCAGCAGCATGTGCGTGAGCTCGTGCTCGAAGATCTCCGCGTCGGCGTCGGACGCGAAGTAGCCGTGCTCCTTGCCGGCCGCGACGTAGGTGAGCACGACGCGGTCGAGCAGCTGGCGCAGGCTCTGCTCGCGCTCCTCGCTGCCGACCGCACCGCGGAAGTACTTGGTGGTGACGATCGTGGACGCGTTGACGCTCCAGAAGTCGGGGAACTCCACGCCGCGCTGCTCGAAGACGTTCTCGCCGGTGCGCCAGTTGGTCTGCACGACGTCGCGCCGCTCCCACGTGACGGCGTCGTACGGGTGCACGCCCTCGGTGGTGTAGACGCGCTCGATGGTGAGGCCCTTGCCGGCCTTCTTGGAACTCTTGCGGGCTGTGGGCCCGTCAACCGTCTCCGTCATGCTCTGCTCCTGTTTCGCGGTGGGGGTGGGGTGGTTCTACTGCTCTAAATTCTTGGACTCTGTGCTGTCGAAGTCTGGGGTGGCTTGCTTGAGCTCGGTGTCGGCGCCGGCGGCCATCAGGCTGGCGATCTCGGCGGCGAAGTCGTCGACCGACCCGAACGCCTTGTAGACGCTGGCGAAGCGGAGGTACGCGACCTCGTCGAGCGCCTTGAGCGGCTCGAGGATGGCCAGGCCGACCTCGTTGGCGGCGACCTCGGCGGACCCGCCCTCGCGCAGCGTGTCCTCGACCTGCTGGCCGAGGCGGGCGAGGTCGTCGTCGGTGACCGGGCGGCCCTTGCAGGCCTTGCGGACGCCGGCGATCGCCTTGTCGCGGGCGAACGGCTCGGTGGCGCCGGAGCGCTTGAGGACGGTGAGCTGCATCTGCTCGATGGTGGTGAAGCGCTTCTCGCACTTCGAGCACACCCGGCGACGCCGGATGGCTCCGCCTTCGTCGGCGACGCGGCTGTCGAGCACGCGGGTGTCGGTGTGCTTGCAGAACGGGCAATGCATCGCGTGCTCCTCTCATACCGAAGTCACCGGGTCTCGGCGCCTGCCCCTGGGGACAAGGTGTGGAAACCGTGTGGATTCGGTGTGAACTGGGGGTGTTTCTGTGGGTAGTGCGCTTCATCCTGTGCACTAGATGTGGACGAAGCACACGTTTGTAACTACTAGATCTTGTGCCACTGTACGCCGGGGTGGGGCCCTTCACAACAGATTGGTGCAAGCTTCCGACACTTTTTCCGGGGTGCCTCGTTTGCCGAGGTCAGGGCGCCTTCGGAGGGCCGCGAGACCGGCGTGTCGCGGGGCCTGTGCGCGGTGGCGAGTCGTCAGGCGGTCGACAGCGCGACGCCGAGGTACTCCAGGGCGTCGTCGGTGAGCTGGTAGGCGGCGTTGCGGCTGCGGGCCGCGTTGGCCAGCGCCTGGCGGCGCAGCTCGTCCGGATCGGCGCCGGCGGCACGGATCATGTCCTCGTCCTCGTCGATCCAGCGGCTGTAGGTCTCGGTGGTGACCTCGGGGTGGAACTGCCACGCGATGGAGCGCGCGCCGAGGCTGTCGTCGACGAAGCACTGCGGGCCGTACCAGGACGTGCCGAGCACTCGGGCGGTCGGCGGTGCGGTGAAGACGTCGGTGTGCAGCTGGGCCCACGGGCCTTCCGGGCAGAGGACGCTGTCGATGGTGTCGACGCGGCGCCAGCCGAGCTCGGGATCGTCGGCCTCGTAGGACGTGCCGCCGAGCGCTCGGGCGAGCAGCTGGGCGCCGTAGCAGATCGCCATCACCGGGACGTCGGCCCGCAGGGCGGCGCGGGCCAGTGCCGACTCGCGCTTGACGACGTCGGCGTTCCCTGGCTCGTGGGCACCCTTGGCCGAGCCGAGCAGCAGCAGCATCGACGGGGTCATCGAGGTCGGCGAAGACCGGGCAGGGCGTCCCGGTCGAGAAGGACGATCTCGGCTCCGCGCTGCTCGAGCCGTTCGATGACGAAGCCGCCGTCACGGTCCGCCTCGTCGGCCACCACGTAGATGCGCATGCCTCCATGGTGCCAGCACAGACCGACGCCTCGGCACCGCTTCCCTGTCGGTGCCGAGGCGTCGTGTGAAGGAGGAGCCGGTGGGGGCGAGCTCACTCGTAGATCGGGACCGCGACCTCGCTGCCCATCTGGAACTCGGAGGCGCTGACCATCGAGTTGAGGCGCATGATGTCGTCGACCGTCTTGCGGATGTCGCCGTTGGGGTTGGCGTCGGTGGCGAGCTTCCAGAGGGTGTCGCCCGGCTGGACCGTGACGGTGTGGGTGGCCACCGGATCGCCGGCCTCGCCGGTCGCCGTGGTGGACGGGCTGAGCGCGATGACCAGGACGGCCATCGTGAGCAGAGCCGCGAGCAGGACGGCGATGCGGCCGCGGCGTGTGAGCCGGACGACGGTGGTCTGCGGCGCCGGGACGAGGTGCAGGTGACGCACCGGACGTGCTGTGCCGTCACGGCGGGGGTCGAAGTCGTCGAGAAGGATGCTGCTCATGGTTGCCTCCAAGGGGGAAGTGAGACGGTTTCGATGAAGTTGGTGTGCTCGGCCGGACGATGTTCTCGATGTCATTCGATGGTGTGAACAGACGTTCGATCGAACACGTGTACGACGATAGGGCGGGCCGCCGACAAAAGCCAGTATTAATCGAACACGATGCCGAACGGTTCGCGGAAATCACTGGAACGACAGTGAAAAATAGTTCGAACACGTGTCCGACTCGCGCGTGTCGCGAAGCCCCACTACGGTCGGACGCATGCCGTCCCCGCGTCGCACCGTCCTCGGTGCCTGGAAGCAGGCCTCAGCCCAGCAGGCCCCACTCCTCGCGGCCGGCGTGGCCTTCTATGCGTTCCTCTCGCTGTTCCCCGCGATGATCGCCGCGGTGCTCGCGTTCGGCCTCTTTGCCGACCCGGAGACGGTCGCGCGCCAGTCCCAACGCATCTCCGAGACCCTGCCCGCGGACGCCGCATCGCTCGTCACTCGGCAGCTGAACACCATCGCGGCCACGGACAGCGGCTCGCTCGGCATCGGCCTCTTGATCGCCCTCGTGCTCGCGCTCTACAGCGCGTCCGGCGGGGTCGGCAACCTCGTCACGGCGGTCAACCTGATGTTCGGGTTCGAGGAGACCCGCGGCTTCGTCAAGCGGAAGCTGCTCGCGCTCGGCCTCACCCTCGGCGCCATCGTCTTCATGGCGATCACCATCTCTCTGGTCGCCGTCGCCCCGGTGGTGTTCGACGCCGTCGTCGACGTCCCAGGCATGCGGGTGGCTCTCGAGGCCGGTCGTTGGGCGCTCTTGCTCGCGGCGGTGGTCGTGAGCATCGGGGTGCTGCTCGCGCGTCGCCCCGGACCGGCCGGACGCTCCCCCGCGTCTGGTCGGCAAGGGAGTGCTGGTGGCCAGCGCGCTGTGGCTGCTGGTGTCGGTCGGCTTCAGCCTGTACGTCGACAACTTCGGCAGCTACGGCGAGACGTACGGCGCGCTGGCCGGCGTGGTGGTGCTGCTGCTCTGGCTGTGGATCGGCATCTACGCGCTGCTGCTCGGCTCGGCGATCGAGGCGGTGCGCGAGCACGCGCCGATCGATGAGCAAGCGGCCGAGGTCGTCGAGTCCTAGGTCGTACGGGCGCGGCGCCGTTCGAAAGCGTTCGCCATCCGCATGGCGGCGCGAGAAAGCGCCGGTGCCCGGCGGGCCGACTCCAGGGCCACCTTGTCCATCGTCGTCTGCATCGACTTCTCGGCCGGCAGGCTGCCCGCCTGCTCACCGGCATGCGTCACGGCGAACAGCTCCCATTTGCCCGGGATTCCCTTGAGCTCGTGGTCGCCGCGACTCGCGAACGTCAACCCTGACCCGGCGACCAGGTCGTGCACCGTTCGAGAGACGAGCACCTCCCCCGGGCGCGCGGCCGCACCGACCCGAGCACCGATGTGCACGCTCAACCCGGTGACGTTCAGGACGTCGCGCTCGAGCTCGCCGGTGTGGACGCCACAGCGAACCTCGATCCCGGCCTCCGTGGCGTCGCGGCATATCGCCTCGGCACACCGGACCGCCTTGCTCGGCCCGTCGAACACGCTCAGCGTCCCGTCCCCGGTGACGTTCACCAGCTCGCCGCCACCGGTCTCCACCGCGAGCCGGACGAGCCGTTCGTGCGAGGAGCGCATCTCCCGGTATCGCGCATCGCCGACGCTGGCCAGGAGCTCGGTGGACGAGACCACGTCGGTGAAGAGCACGCTGCCGAGGAACCTGTCCGCGTCGGCGGAGTGGACTGTCCCCGTGGCGGCCTCTTCGATGTGGTCAGCGACCGGCAGGTAGGCCTGACCGATCGATGCGCCGGGCAGGGTCGCCGGCAGGACGTGGAGTGTCGCGTCAGGTATCAACTCCTCCACGTAGCGCGAAGCGGCCTCCGGAACGGTGTTCGTCGGTACCCGCAGGATCCGAGTCGGCACCTGAACCGATCTGAGCACGTCTTGGATGTCGAGCTGAAGGATCCACTCGAAGTAGGCCTGAGCGGACGCAGGAGTGGCCGACGATCGTTCCAGCAGCGCCATCAGCCGCCGATTGTAAGCAGTCCCCTGCACGGGGTCCCACATGTCGATCATCTGCCCGGATCCCCAGTTCGCGAACGCCTCGCGATAACCCTCGACATACCGGGTGGCCTCGGCGTCCGTCCAACCGTGCATCGTCCCTGACGACTCGGCACCTTCGGCGATCGGGTTGAACAGGACGAGGCCGCTGACTCGCTCTGGTGTGCGAGCCGCGACGAGCGCCACAGCGGCACACGTGCCCAACGTGCCGACCAGGATCGCTTGGCGCATCCCTATCGCGTCCATCACCGCGAGGACGTCGTCAGCCTGCTGCTCGACGGTCGGCGAGTAGGTGATCCGATCGGAAAGGCCGAACCCCCGTCGCTGGACGTACGCGGTTCGCGAGTAGCTCGCTCCACGCTCGAAGAGGTGATGGATGTCAGGGTCCGTCCAGCACAGGTCGGCGTGAAAGACGATCTCCATGACGTTCACGACGTCGACGGGCCCCTCGCCCACGACCTGGTAGGCCAGCGCGGCACCATCGCGATCGATGTAGTGCGTGGGCACCGGGTCCATGCGCGAAAGTCTAGGCGCGCCGCACCCTCCGCGGCTCGGGTCAGCGAATGAGCCAGGTGACCAGCAGGGCGATCGCGCCGACGGCGACGATCAGCAGGATGACGCCGCTCACGATGGAGCGGTCGAACGATGATCCCCGTGGCACCTGGCGTTCGGAGAGGTCGACCTCGAAGTCAGGCATGAGCAGCTGGAGGTCGACATCCGCGGCGTCCTCGACACCATGCCCGCGGAGCAGCTCCCGGACCGCCGGCTCGATGCCGGGGAGGTCGTCGGCCGACGTGCTGCCGACGTCCTTGACGTCGAGCTGCCAGCGGTTGCCGTCGCGCTTGCCCACGACCAGGTAGCTCACGACGTGAACCGCCCCTGCTTGATCTTGCGGCGTCCGAGGCGCTCGAGGAGCGGTTCGAATCGCATGGTCGGCCCGGGCGCGAGTGCCGTGATCCGGGTCTGGATGCCGCGGTAGACCGGCATCGTTCGGTAGACCCGTCTCGTGCCGAACATCGACACCAGCTCGCGGGCCACCTGCTCGGGCTGGAAGAACGTCCCAGAGGCGACCAAGGACTGGGCTCGGCCGCCGGACTCCATGTCCTGCACCATCTGCGTGTCGACTCCGTCCGGGCAGATCGCGTGCACGCGGATCTTGTCCTTCTTGAGCTCGACCTGCAGCGACATGACCAGCGACAGCGCGGCGGCCTTCGTGGCCGCGTACAGGCTCAAACCGGGCACGGGTCCGTGCGAGCTGAGGGACGCCGTGACGCCGATGTCGCCGCCCTTCGTGCCCTCGGCGGCCTGGGCCCGGAACACGTCGGTGGCGATGCGCGACCCCCACACCACGCCGAGGATGTTGACGTCGACGAGCGTGCGGATCTGCGCCTCGGTGAGGTCGCTGAGGTCGCCGTCGAACCCGACGCCGGCGTTGCAGACCCACGCGCCGAGCGGCGCGAGGATGCGGGCCTCCTCGGCCACGCCGCGGGTCTGCGCGGGATCGGTGACGTCGAGACCGAGGCCGAGCGCTGCACCGACGTCACCAGCCGTCACCTTGGCTGCCTCGGCGTCGATATCGGTGACGACGACCTGGTAGCCGCGCCCGACGAGCTCGGAGGCGATGGCGCGCCCGATGCCTCGCGCGGCGCCGGTGACCACGGCAGAACGGGGGCTTCCGGGCTTCACGAGGGTCTTCGGCACGGGCCTCAATCTAGGCGCGGAGGGCCGCGACACGCCATCGAACATATGTTTGAACAATGCCTCGCGCAGGTCTACGGTGAAACCCATGAGCGACGACTCCAAGACCACCGCTGACAAGCCCAGGCGCGGGCGCCCGCCGGGCTCCCGCAACTCCGTTCGCGAGCTACCCGACGGCCCGGTCGACGACCTCACCGGGCTCACCCCGCGCCAGCAGAAGGTGCTCGTCTTCCTGCGCGAGGAGATCGAGAAGCGTGGCTACCCGCCGAGCATGCGCGAGATCGGCGCGGCCGTGGGGCTGGCCAGCACGTCGTCGGTGGCGCATCAGCTTCAGGTGCTCGAGAAGATCGGCTACGTCAAGCGCGACCCCAACCGTCCGCGCGCGCTCGAGATCTTCCTGCCCGAGGTGCTCAAGGCCCGGCGCACGCTCAGCGGTTCCGACGACATCGACGAGACCGGCATCGGCGACGAGCGTCCCGCGGCCACCTACGTGCCGATGGTCGGCCGCATCGCCGCCGGTGGCCCGATCCTCGCCGAGGAGCGCATCGAGGAGATCTTCCCGCTGCCCAAGTCGCTCGTCGGCGACGGCACCCTGTTCCTCCTCGAGGTCAGTGGCGACTCGATGATCGACGCCGCCATCTGCAGCGGCGACTACGTCGTCGTCCGCCAGCAGCCGGTCGCCGAGAACGGCGAGATCGTCGCCGCCATGCTCGACGGCGAGGCCACGGTCAAGACGTTCCAGCGCAAGGACGGCCAGGTCTGGCTGCTCCCGCACAACGACGACTACTCCCCCATCGACGGCACCCACGCCACGATCCTGGGCAAGGTCACCGCGGTCCTGCGTCGCGTCTGAGGGCGGCATGATGGTCGGGTGACCGACCACGAGCACACGCACGACCACGAGGGCGAACACCCCGAGTGGCACTTCGACGGCGCCTTCTGGGACGAGCACTACGGGTCGGCGCCGGCGCTGTGGAGCGGCAAACCGAATCCGGTGCTCGTCGACGAGGTCGCCGACCTCCCGCCCGGGCGCGCTCTCGATGTCGGCTGCGGCGAGGGTGCCGACACACTCTGGCTCGCGGGACGCGGATGGCAGGTACTGGGCACGGACGTCTCCCAGGTCGCCCTCGACCGGGCAGCGGCCGCAGTCGATGCCGGCGGTCTGAGCGATCAGGTCATGTGGGTGCAGCACGACCTGTTGACGTGGACGCCTCCGGCTCGGTCGTTCGACCTGGTGTCAGCGCAGTTCTTCCACCTCCCGGCCGACCTCCGGCCGCCGGTGTACGGCGGGCTCGCCGACGCCGTGGCACCAGGCGGCACTTTCCTCGTGGTGGCGCACCACCCGTCCGACCACGACACCACGATGTCCCGACCACCGGTCGAGGAGCTCTTCTTCACCGCCGACGAGATCACCGGGCTGCTCGACGACGAGTGGGACGTGCAGGTCAGTGAGGCGCGGCCCCGGACCGCGGTCGATCCCGACGGCCGGAAGGTTGACGTCGCCGACACCGTGCTCAAGGCACGTCGACGCCCGTCAGTCTGACGCCTCGGCGGCCTCATCGAGCCGGCGCAGGGCCGAGATCACGGTGTCGTGGTCGGTGGTGCGCCACATCTCCGGAAGGGACGCGGCCAGGAACGATCCGTAGCGCGCAGTGACGAGTCGTGGGTCCAGCACGGCCACCACACCGCGGTCGGTCGAGCGGCGGATCAAGCGGCCCGTGCCCTGGGCGAGCAGCAGCGCGGCGTGACTCGCCGCCACCGTCATGAAGCCGTTGCCACCGCGCTTCTCGACAAGGCGCTGTCGCGCGCTCATCAGCGGGTCGTCAGGGCGCGGGAACGGGATGCGGTCGATGATGACGAGCTGGCAGGTGTCGCCGGGCAGGTCGATGCCCTGCCAGAGGCTCAGGGTGCCGAACAAGCAGGTGGCCGGCTTCTCGGCGAATCGTCGGAACAGCTCGGGCAGCTGCGCGTCGCCCTGGCACCAGATGTCGAGGTCGGGCAGGCGCTTTCGCACGGCTTCGGCCGCGTCCTCGGCGCCGCGGCGCGACGAGAACAGCCCGAGCGTGCGTCCGCCGGCCGCCTCCACCAGGGAGGCGATCTCGTCGAACTGGGCGTCGCCGAGCCCGTCGCGGCCCGGCGCGGGTAGGTGCTTCGCGACGTAGAGCATGCCCTGGGTTCGGTAGTCGAACGGCGAGCCGACGTCGATGGACGTCCAGGAGTCGTCACCGGGTTCGAGGCCGAGCGACGCGGCCAGTGGGTCGAAACCGCCGCCGAGCGTCAGGGTCGCACTGGTGAGCACCACCGTCTTCTCGTCGAACAGCTTCTCGCGCAGCCGGGAGGACACGTCGATGGGCGCGACGTGCAGACGCGGTCCACTGCGGCCCTCGTCGAGCCAGAGCACTTCGGTCTCCAGCTTCACCGCCATCCGCTCGGCGATCAGCCGGACGTCGTCGACCATCCCCCGGGCCTGCTGACGAGCGGCGTCGCCCTCCATGTCCGTCTTTTCCTTGGGAAAGGCCGAGATGACTGCACGTGCCGAGTCGCGGACCAGGGCTAGCGCCTCGAGCAACGGCTCCTCGGGAATGTCGATGCGTCCTTGCTCGGTGCGGGCCAGCACCTCGGAGAGTGCATCGGCCGCGTCGGTGAGGTCGTCGACCGCCATTCCGTCGTCGGTGTGGGCTCGGGCCCGGCGGGCCGCCCGCTCGATGGTCGGCGGGTCGAGCTCGTCGGTGGCCGCCTGGGTGACGCGGGCCGCGAGCTCGTGCGCCTCGTCGACGATGACGGCGTCGTACTCGGGCAGCATCGGCACGCCGTCGATGGCGTCGATGGCCAGCAGGGCGTGGTTGGTGACGACGAGGTCGGCGTGCTGGGCATCCTCGCGGGCTCGTTCGGCGAAGCACTCGAGCCCGTGTGCGCACCGCGACGCCCCCAGGCACTCGCGGTGGTTGACGCTCACCTGCCGCCAGGCGCGCTCGGTGTGTGCAGGCGCGGAGTCCTTGTCGGCGATCTCGCCGGCCGCGGCTTGCTCCTCGGCCCACTCGCGCAGCTCGAGGACCTCCCCGCCGAGTGAGCCCTCGGGCACCTCGATGAGCACGCCCTGGTCGTCGGGCGCGCCCTCGCGGATGCGGTGCAGGCAGGCGTAGTTGCTGCGTCCCTTGACGACGGCGTGGTGCGGGACGTCGTCCAACGTCGCCTTGGCCGCGTCCTTCAGCGCCGGGATGTCGCGCTCGATGAGCTGGTGCTGCAGGTTGAGCGTCGCCGTGGCCACCACGACGCGCTTGCCGCGCAGCAGGCTCGGCACGAGGTAGCCGAGGGACTTGCCCGTCCCGGTGCCGGCCTGCACGAGCAGATGCGTGCCCGACTCGAGCGCCTCCCGCACCGCCTCGGCCATCGTCACCTGACCCGGTCGCTCGGTGCCGCCGATCGCCTCCACCGCTGCGTGCAGCACGGTGCTGACGTCGGGCTTCGCGGGCATGCGCGCAGCCTAGTCGCGGGTCGTGACGTCTTCGGACGACGCGTCCACACCCGGGCGTGGCACGATCGGGGCGTGGCCGAAGACCGTGACCGAGACGAGGAAGGTCGAGCCCGCAATGCCCGTCCCCGGGACGGGCTCGGCCGACCGCTCCCCTATGGCGAGCAGGGTGTCGAGCGCCAACCCGAGGGCATAGAGCGCACCCCCGAGGAGACCATCAGCGAAGGGCAGCGTCTCCTCGACGGCGGCATGCCGTTCCATGCGCACGAGGTGTTCGAGGACGCGTGGAAGACCGGTCCACCCGACGAGCACGACCTCTGGAAGGGGTTGGCCCAGCTCGCCGTCGGGCTGACCCATGCTGCTCGCGGCAACCTCACTGGGTCCGCGACCTTGTTGCGACGGGGTGCGGACTACATCGAGCCCTTCGCCGACGCCGCACCGTATGGCCTCGACCTGCCTGGGTTGACCCGCTGGGCGCGCGACCTGGCCGATTCCGTCGAGGGAGGCTCGGCGAACACCGATCCCGCCGCGTCCGCGCCGAAGCTCAGAGCTGGGTGAGCTGGTGGGCGAGCTCGTCGGAGACCCGGGCGACGACGTGAGTGCCGTCCGCCGCGTGGTCGAGGAGCTCGATCTCGCCGGTCTCGTGGACCTGGCTGAGCAGGTCACCACGTGAGTACGGCACCACGACGTCGACGCGCGTCGAGGGTCGCGGCAGGTCGGCCTCGATCGCGGACAGCAGCTCGTCGATGCCCTCGCCGGTGTGCGCGCTTACCACGACGGCGTGCGGTTCCTTGGCCAGAATGTTTTTGACGACGAGCGGGTCGGCCGTGTCGGCCTTGTTCACCACGATGATCTCCGGCACCTGGGCGGCGCCGATCTCGAGGAACACCTCGCGCACCGCCGCGATCTGACCCTCCGGGTCGGGGTGCGACCCGTCGACGACGTGCAGCACGAGGTCGGACTCGGCGACCTCCTCCAGCGTCGAGCGGAACGCCTCCACCAGCTGGTGCGGGAGGTGCCGGACGAACCCGACCGTGTCGGACAGCGTGTAGACGCGGCCGTCGGACGTCTGGGTGCGACGCGTGGTGGGGTCGAGCGTCGCGAACAGCGCATCCTCGACCAGCACGCCGGCGCCCGTGAGCCGGTTGAGCAGGCTGGACTTGCCGGCGTTGGTGTAGCCGGCGATCGCCACGGACGGCACGGCGTTGCGGCGTCGCTGGGCCTTCTTCGTCTCGCGAGCAGTGCGGAGCGCGGCAAGCTCACGTCGCAGCTTCGCGATCTTGGCCTGGATGCGTCGGCGGTCGGTCTCGAGCTTTGTCTCACCGGGTCCACGACCACCGATGCCCTCGCCGCCGGCCGCCTGCCCGCCGGCCTGGCGGGACAGCTGGCCGCCCCAGCCGCGCAGGCGCTGGGTCTGGTACTGCAGCTGGGCCATCTCGACCTGCGCCTTGCCCTCCGCGCTCTTCGCGTGCTGGGCGAAGATGTCGAGGATCAGCGCGGTACGGTCGACGACCTTGACCTTGGTGCGGTCCTCCAGGTTGCGCAGCTGGCTGGGCGCCAGCTCGCCGTCGCAGATGATGGTGTCGGCGCCGGTGGAGTGTGCGACATCGCGCAGCTCGTCGACCTTGCCGCTGCCGATGTAAGTGGCCGGGTCGGGCTTCGGGCGGCGCTGGATGAGCGCGTCGAGCACCTCCGAGCCGGCCGTCTCGGCGAGCAGCTTCAGCTCGGTGAGGGAGTTCTCCGCATCCACGGCGGTGCCTTCGGTCCAGACGCCGACGAGCACGACCCGCTCGAGTCGCAGCTGGCGGTACTCGACTTCGGAGATGTCCTGCAGCTCGGTCGACAGGCCGGCGACGCGCCGCAGCGAATCGCGCTCCTCGCGCTCCAGACTTGGTTCCGTCACGCGAGCCAGTCCATGTCGCCGCGGGCGACGATCTCGGCGGGGCCGGTGAGGATGAGGTGCTCCTGATCGGTGAGTGTGACGTGCAGGATGCCGCCGGGGACGTCGACCCGATAGGTCACCGGCCGCTCGGCACCGTCGGCCAGGGCCGCGGCGAGGCCGACGGCACACGCGCCGGTGCCGCAGGAGCGGGTCTCGCCCGAACCGCGCTCGTGCACGCGCATTGCGACGTGCCGGTCGCCCTCGCGGACGACGAACTCGACGTTGACGCCGTCGGGGTAGGTCTCGGAGTCGTGCTCGGGGGCATCGAGCAGCGGGCCAGGGTCGGTGAGGCTGTCGACGAACGCGACGGCGTGCGGGTTGCCGGTGCGGATGTCCTGCGCTTCCCAGGTGCGCCCGGCCGCGGTGATCTTGGAGGTGCCGCGCACCTCGGCCACGCCCATGTCGACGCTGAACATGCCGTCGTCCTCGACGGTGATGGTCTTGTCGCCGCCGCGGCTGCCGATGACGATCGGTGCGCCGGCGTCGACCAAGCCCTCCTGGATCAGGTGGAGGGCGAAGACGCGGATGCCGTTGCCGCACATCTCGCTGAGCGAGCCGTCGTGGTTGCGGTAGTCCATGAACCACTCGCCAGCGGACTCCTCACCAAGGGCTGACGTGCGGATGACGCGCATGACTCCGTCGGCGCCGATCCCGCGCCGACGGTCGCAGAGGGCGGCCACGAAGGCGCCGTCGAGCTGTCCGTGGACGGTGCCGTCATGGTCTGGGAGCAGCACGAAGTCGTTCTCCGTGCCGTGCCCCTTGAGCCATGGAAACGTCATGGCCTCCAGTCTACGGACCGCAGGCGACCATCACTGGCGCCAACAGCGCAGGATCGCTTCGACGGAGCGGTCCACGTCGGCCTCGGTGGTGGTGTGGTTGGACACCGAGATGCGCATGTACTTGCGACCGCGCCAGGTCGTGCCACCCATCCAGCACGTGCCGTCGCGCTGGACGCGGTCGATGACGGCGTCCGTCGTCTCGTCGTCGCCGAAGCCGACCAGCACCTGGTTGAGCACGACCTCGTTGGCGATCTCGGCGCCGGCCTCGCCGAGCTGATCGGCGAAGCGATTGGCGAGAGCGCAGGTCCGATCGACGAGATCGGCCACACCGCTGGCTCCGAGCTCCCGGATCGCTGCCCAGACTGCGAAGCCGCGGGCCCGCCGGGACGCGCCGAGCACGAAATCCGAGCCGCCGGCCGTTCCTTGTCCAAAGCCGACCAGGTAGGCGGCGACCATCGACATCGCATCAGCGTGCACGTCCGGTCGCGACACGAAGGCCAGCCCGGAATCGTAAGGAACGTTGAGCCATTTGTGCGCGTCGCACCCCCATGAGTCGGCGAGCTCGATGCCTTTGGTCAGATGACGGAACGCAGGTGAGGCCGCCGCCCACAACCCGAACGCGCCGTCGACGTGCACCCAGGCGCCGCGGGCGTGCGCAACGGAGCAGGACCGTTCGAGGTCGTCGCAGGCACCGGTGTTCACGTTGCCCGACTGGAGACAGACAATCGTGGGTCCGTCCGCCTCGGCGAGGGCCTCTTCGAGGTGCCCCACGTCGATCGCGCCGTTGCCGTCGGTCCGCACGTGAACGGCAGAATTCGTACCCAGCCCCAGCAACCGGAGCGTCCGGTCGATGGTGCTGTGCCGCTCGTCGCCGACCACGATTCGAATCCGCGGCGCACCGTGGAGACCGTCCTGCGCCACGTCCCACCCGTGCTCCTTCAGGACATGGAGTCGCGCTGCCGCCAGCCCGACGGTGTTCGCCTCCTGCGCTCCGGTGACGAACCCGACCGAGGCGCCCTCAGGGATGCCGAGCAGCTCCTTCGCCCATCGGCCGGCGACCTGCTCGACGGCAATCCCTGCCAGCGACGTCGTCGCGTTGAACGCCGGCTGGTCCCAACCCAGCGCCACCATGTCGGCTGCCGTCGCCGACTCCAGGGCACCCCCGATGACGAATCCGAAGTAGCGAGGCCCGACGGTCGCGGTGATACCGGGGTCGGCGGCCTTGATCAGGTCGTCGAGCACCACCTGCGGGGGCGACGGGTCCAGCGGCAGCGTGGTGCCGAACCCGTCGCGGATGGTGTCGAAGTCGACCCGTGGCGCCACCGGACGCTCGTCGACAGTGGATCGAAAGCGGGCCATGGCCTGTGCCGCCGCGGCGAATACATCCTCCGAGTCGTTCATATCGCGAACGTACGCCCAAATCCTCTGGCTGCCGTGTGCACGCGCGGAAGATCAGCCAGTGACGGAGACCCAGCGCGTCGTCGACGAGGGTCGGGCTGTCGTACGCCAGCCAGTGGATGCGCGGGTCCTTGCGGAACAGCCGGTCCTGACGTCGGGCGAACTTCCGGGTGCCGGCGACGGTTGCCGCTTTCGCCTCGTCCTCGGCGATCTCGCCGCGCAGGTGCGCCAGGATCTGCTGGTAGCCGAGCGCGCGTGAAGCGGTCGGGCCGTCCTCCAGCCCCTGTCCAATTAGACCCTTGACCTCGTCGACGAATCCGTTTTGCCACATCTGATCGACCCGCAGCTCGAGCCGCTCGTCGAGGACGTCGCGCGGGACGTCGAGACCGATCATCCGCAGGCCGGGGTAGATCGAGTCATGGCCGGGCATCGACGCGATGAACGGCTCGCCGGTGAGCTCGCCGACCTCGAGTGCGCGGACGATCCGGCGTCCGTTGGACGGGAGGATCTGCGCGGCCGCATCGGGATCGCGCTCGGCTAACACCGCGTGGAGTGCCTCTGATCCTTGCACCTCGAGCTCGGCCGCCCAGCGCGCGCGCACCGCCGCGTCCGTGCCCGGGAACTCGAACGGATCAATGACCGCCCGCACGTAGAGCGCCGATCCACCGACGACTATCGGCGTCGCATCGCGACCGAAGCAGTCGTCGACCACGCCTCGCGCCAAGCGCTGGAACTCGGCGACGCTGCCCGGGTCGGTGACGTCGAGGACGTCGAGCAGGTGATGGGGGACTCCCCCGCGTTCGTCCGGCGCGACCTTGGCCGTGCCGACGTCCATGCCGCGGTACAGCTGCATGGAGTCGGCATTGACCACCTCACCGGCACCAAGCCGTTGCGCAACGGAGATGGCGAGGTCGGACTTGCCGGACGCCGTCGGCCCGACGATGACCACGATCCGATCGGCCGGCGACATGCGCCCAGTCTCGCAGTACTGTCCGAAGCATCGGGGGCACAGCGCCCGCAGCGTATCCGGAGGACATCATGGGATTTCTCGACAAGCTCAGGGGCAAGAGCGGACTGAAGGACAAGGCCGTCGACTTCGCCAAGGAGCACGACGATCAGGTCGACCAGGCCATCGACAAGGCCGCGGACGCGGCGGACGACGCCACCAAGGGCAAGTACAGCGACAAGATCGAGGGCGCGGCCGACAAGGCCAAGGACGCTTACGAGAAGCCGGCCGACCCAGACGGGCCGCCGCTGCACTAGGTCAGTTGACCGTCCAGTCGGCCACCCAGTAGCCGACGCCGAAGGGCGCCCCGTCCCAGCGCATCGTCGCGGTGACGTCGGTGCCCTTCGTCATCTCCCCGAGCACCACGAATGCGCGGTCGCCAGGAGCCAGCAGCTCGTCGCCGAGATCGACGTCGAGGGAGGCGAGCGCGTCGGCGTCGCCGTTGACGAGGGCGGCGCCCACAGCGGCGTCGTGCGCCTCGGCCCGCTCGTCGAGGTAGCCGGGCGCGGCCACGCTGTGTCGGGCGCTGCCACCGGCCATGACGAGGAGGACCACGCGATCGTCTGTCGGTACCGGCGTCGTCGTGTAGGTGCGCGGGCCGTCCCATCCCACCTGGTCGAGCAGCCAAGCGCCGATCGTGAGGCTGAGTGACAGGACCAGGTCGTCGCCACCCGCACGCACGTCGACACCGAGCCCGGCCATCGTTCCGCCCGCTGACTGGTCGACCGGCTCGGGCAGCTCACCCGTCCCGATGACGACGACCCGGTCGGGCCGGTGCGCTACCAGGGCGGCGACGCTCTCCAGAGCGGCGGTCCTCACATCGTCCAGCTCGGACGCTGCACCCGATGCGAGCTCGGGCACCAGCACCGGCGGATGGGGGCACACCGCGGCGGCGACGATCACGTTTCGAGGCTAGCCGAGCGCCCGTGACAGACCGGCCTGCGTGCGACGATGGGCCCGTGCACGTCCCGCCCGAGTCGCGGCCCTACCCGCCCGACACCGTCTGGCGCTTTCCACCTCCTCCCGTTTCCCGCCTCTGGCTGGTCGCGGCGCTCGTGGCAGGCGTCCTCGGTCTGAGCGCCGCCGGCGCGGGGTTCACGTATCTCGCCGTCAACGTCGAGCGCGACATCCCGGGCTTCATCAACAACGAACGCGTGCTCAAAGTCGCCATCCGCGAGTGCCGCCTCATGAGGTCGACTGTGGAGGGATTCATCACCGACGGGACTCCGGACGACCTGCTCGACGTGCTCGGCGACCAGAACACCGCGGTGACGTTGATGATCGAACGCATCCGGTCGCTCGAGTCGAAGCTCCGCGAGTCCGACCGGCCACTTGAGGCCTGGCTCGCCGACTGGGAGGCCATCGTGACCCGTCGGGAGCACTATCTGGCCCGGCAGCGTCGCGGCGTGGACGCCGAGTTCCGGGTGCCGCGCTCCCCCGACGGCCAGCCCATCAACGAGCGCATGGACACGGCGGCCGAGGACGTCTGCGACGTGCCCGACGTGTTGCTCGAACCTGAGCTCGCCGGGACGCAGCCGGCTTGATCGTCAGCTCGCGGCCGCTGCGGCCTTCTTCGCCTTCTTGAATGCGCGCACCTTGCCGAGTGACTCGGCGTCGACCACGTCGGCCACCGACCGGTAGCCCTTCTTGCCGTAGTCGCCGACGACGGTCGTCCAGCCGCGCGGCTTGACGTCCAGCTGCTTGGCCAGCAGGGCGGTGAAGATCTTCGCCTTCTGCTCCCCGTAGCCGGGCAGGGCACGCAGCCGTTTCATGAGCTCGGTGCCGCTGCGTGCCTCGGACCAGAGGCGGGACGCGTCACCGTCATACTCGTCGACGACGTACCGGGCGAGCTCCTGCACGCGTCCAGCCATCGAGCGTCCATAGCGATGGATGGCCGGCGGTGTCGCACACAGGTCGGCGAAAGCTTCCGGCTCGGCGGCGGCGATCGCGGCCGGGTCGAGGGTGCCGAAGCGACCGAGCACCTTCGCCGGACCGCGGAACGCGTGCTCCATCGGATACTGCTGGTCGAGCAGCATGCCCAAGACACGATCCTTAGCACCTCGTCGGCGTGCGTCTTCATTTGAGCCATGTGCGATCATTCCATCCGCGAGGTCCTCGCTCCACGAAGCGACCCGATGCCGATGGCGAGTCGCGTCCGCCTTTGTGCAGCAAACGTGTGCAGCCCACCCGATCGTCCCTGCGACTGCTTCGAGCGACCACAGGCTCGGCAGACTTGAAGCTGCGACCCCTTGACCCCCAGTAGGCACTCGGACCGTTTGACAGCGCAAGCGAAACTCTGCGCTGACCTGCGCAGACACCCTGCGCTCTGGGTGCGCCGGTTTGCGCCCGATGGCGAGAACCGGATTGATTCTGTGGGGTTTACGACTAGTAGACCGCCACTCCCCCGGCCTTGACGTCTCTCAGCGCGCTCGGCTCGACCGTACGCCAACAGCCCATCGACCAACTTCACCGGCCCGTGGTTGTACCTGGCCCCGCCCGAGGCGGCCTCACCCACGCGGATCGATCGCCGGGTATAGAGTCGTCAGCGAACACACGTTGAAGGGTCATGGAGGACGTATGCCGCTGTGAGCTCCACCGCAGAAATGGCGCGCCGGGAGATGTCGGACTTCAAGGGCGACCTGATCGGCCCCGAGGATTCCGGCTACGACGACGCGCGCGCGGTCTACAACGGGATGATCGACAGCGGCCTGCGGTGCTCGTTCGCGCCCAGGACGCCGACGATGTCGCCGCGGCGGTCCGCTTCGCCGCCGCCCACGGCCTGCCGCTGGCCATTCGCGGCGGCGGCCACAACGGCGGCGGCTCGGGACCGTCGACGACGGCCTGGTCATCGACCTCTCGGAGCTCAAGGGCGTCGAGGTCGACCCCGAGGCGCGCACGGTTCGCGTCGCCGGCGGCTCCACCTGGGGCGAGGTCGATACCGCGACCAACAAGCATGGCCTCGCGACGCCGAGCGGGATCATCTCGACCACCGGCGTTGGCGGCCTGACCCTCGGCGGCGGCCTCGGCCACCTGACCCGAAAGGCCGGGCTGTCGATCGACAACCTGCTCGCGGCCGAGATGGTGCTCGCGAGTGGCGAGCGCGTAAGCGTGAGCGCCGACGAGAACCCGGATCTCTACTGGGCGATCCGCGGCGGCGGCGGCAACTTCGGCGTTGTCACCGAGTTCACCTTCCGCCTGCACGACGTCGACACGGTGATCGCCGGGCCGACGTTCTGGACCCTTGAGGACGGGCCGACGTGCTCTCGGTCTACCGCGACTTCATCACCGGCGCGCCGAGGGAGCTGAACGGCTTCTTCCTCTACGGGTCGGTGCCCCCGGGTGACCCGTTTCCGGAGGAACTGCACCTGCGCCAGGTCAGTGGAGTCGTCTGGTGTTACGTCGGCGGCGAGGACGAAGCCGCCAAGGCGATGGCACCGCTGCTGGACAACGTGCCGGAGCCGCTGTTGCACGGCGTGCAGCCCATGCCGCATCCGGCGCTGCAGAGCGCGTTCGACGGCGTCTACCCGAAGGGCGACCAGTGGTACTGGCGCGCCGACTTCGTCAAGGAGATCCCCAACGAGGCGGTCGAGGTCCATCAGAAGTTCGGCGCCAAGATGCCAACCTGGAAGTCGACGATGCACATGTATCCGATCGACGGCGCGGCCCAGGACCCGGACTCGTCGGACACCGCGTGGAGCTACCGCGACGCGAACTGGGGCTCGGTCTTCGCCGGCGTCGACCCCGACCCCGCGAACGTCGATGCGATCCGCAAGTGGACGGTCGACTACCAGGAGGCCCTGCACCCCTACTCGGCCGGCGGTGCCTACGTGAACATGATGATGGACGAGGGCCAGGAGCGGGTGCGCGCGAGCTACCGCGACAACTACGACCGGCTGGCGCGGATCAAGCGCGAGTACGACCCCGACAACCTGTTCCGCGTCAACCAGAACATCGAGCCCGCCGGAAACGGTTCCTGACCGTCCCGCGCATCGCGGGAAGCGCTAGCTCGCGATCGGGGCCAGCGTTTCGCGCGTCCGGCGGATCGACTCCAGCTCGACGGAGGCGACGTGCTCCGCCTCGTCGAGCAGCTCGGGTGCGCCGGGGCTGGTCCGCACGGCCGCGCGCCAGGCGCGCAGGGCACGAGGGAGGCCCCAGCGCAGACCCCGGTCCCCGCCGATCGCGGCCCTTCGCTCGGCGCGCTCGAGCGCCTCGTCGACCCTGCTTTCAGGCTCGGAATCCGTAGATTCCGAGCCTGAAACCGTAGCGGGGCAGGATTTGAACCTCCGACCTCTGGGATCGTGGTCAGATCCAGGATCACCACCCTCAATTCGGCTGACGCTCCAACGGCCGTGCAGGGCTCTCGGCGTCTCCATTGCCCGGGCCGTGTTGCAGCGCTATAAGTGGTCAAGAACTACGCTGGTCGAGCAGCATGCCCATGAGCAGGGCGAACGGGTCGTTGGAGAGGATCTTGTCGGCCTCGGGGTCCTGCGCGATCGTCAGATTCAGCATGCTGCACATCCTGCCACCGGCTCGGGCTCAGGAACACCGACCAACGGCATGCCGAGTCCGACCGAACGCACCTCGGTCCGGCCCTGACGCGCCTCCCAGGCGTCGCCGGCGCGGGTGCGCCAATAGGCCGACGGGGCGACGTCGCTGAGCAGGTGATGCGGCGCACCCTGCGTGATCACGACCTCGACCATGTCGCCCGGTCGAACTGGCTCGTCGCCCGGGACGAAGTGCACCAGACGGTTGTCGCGGGCGCGGCCGGTGAGACGGTGCGTCGCGCCGTCCTTCTTGCCGCTCGTGTCGGCCACCAGCAGCTCGACCGTGGAGTCGACGAGCCGACGGTTCTCCTCCCACGCGATGTCGTTGACCACCGCCGTCAGCCGGTCGTAGCGCTCCTGCACGACGTCCTTCGGCACCTGGTTGGATAGCTCGGCGGCCGGAGTGCCGGGCCGCTGCGAGTACTGGAACGTGTACGCGCTGGCGTAACGCGCCTCGCGCACGACGTCGAGGGTGGCCTCGAAGTCGTCGTCCGTCTCGCCGGGGAACCCGACGATGATGTCGGTGGTGATGGCCGCATCGGGCATCGCGGCCCGCACCCGGTCGAGGATGCCGAGGTACTTCTCCCGGCGGTATGAGCGTCGCATCGCCTTGAGCACCCGGTCGGAGCCGCTTTGCAGCGGCATGTGCAGCTGGGGCATGACGTTGGGGGTCTCGGCCATCGCGGCGATGACGTCGTCGGTGAAGTCCTTCGGGTGCGGGCTGGTGAAGCGCACTCGCTCGAGCCCGTCGATGTCGCCACAGGCGCGCAGCAGCTTGCCGAACGCCAGCCGGTCACCGAACTCGGCGCCGTAGGAGTTGACGTTCTGGCCGAGCAGCGTCACTTCGACGACGCCGTCGGCGACGAGCGCCTCCACCTCGGCGAGCACGTCGCCGGGTCGTCGGTCCTTCTCCTTTCCGCGCAAGCTCGGGACGATGCAGAACGTGCAGGTGTTGTTGCACCCGACGCTGATCGACACCCAGGCCGCGAACACCGAGTCGCGCTTGGTGGGCAGCGTGGATGGGAACACCTCCAGCGCCTCCAGGATCTCGACCTGCGACTCCTTCTGGATGCGGGCCCGCTCGAGCAGCACCGGCAGCGACCCGATGTTGTGGGTGCCGAACACGACATCCACGTACGGCGCGCGTTGGGTGATTGAGTCGCGATCCTTCTGCGCCAGGCAGCCGCCGACGGCGATCTGCATGCCCGGGTTCGCGGCTTTGACGCTCGCGACCCGACCGAGGTTGCCGTACAGCTTGTTGTCCGCGTTCTCGCGCACAGCGCAGGTATTGAACACGACGAGGTCGGGGGTGCCTGACTCCGCACGCGCGTAGCCGGCCGTCTCGAGCAGTCCGCTCAGCCGTTCGCTGTCGTGCACGTTCATCTGGCACCCGTAGGTGCGCACCTCGTAGGTCTTCATCGAAGGACCAACTCTACGAGCAGTCAGTGCGCGTCGTTGAACGCCCTGATGACCTTGTTGGGGGCTCGTCGGTTGGGGCTGACCTCGTACCCCTTCTCCTTCGCCCACTTCCGCAGGTCGTGGATGGTGTGCGGGGACTTGATCTGGTCGCCGCGCCGTGGGCCGGTCTCCTCGGCACCGTCGATCAGCTCGGCGATGAACGTGTCGACGGATTTGCGGCTCGCCGCGCTCAGGTACAGATCGAAGGTGCGTTCATTGAACCGATAGCTGACAGGCTTCGTGTTGTCAGGTAACTCGGCGCCGTCGAAGTCGTCGATCACTTTCACGATGGGCTTTTGGATGATTTCCTGCTTCGCCATGGTGGCTTGCTCCTCTGAGCGAATGACGTCGAGAAAAGACGGCCAACAATGCCCACGGTAACGGACGTGGATGCCAGGATTATCGGAATCCTCCGTCCTTTCCCAGGTGACAATCAGGTGTCGATGGCATCCATAGTTGCGGTGGTACCCACCAGCCGGGCTAGGTTGACGCATGGCTGAATCCCCGCTCATGGTCGAGATGCAGGACGTCCAGAAGTGGTTCGGCGAGCTCCATGTGCTGCAGGACATCAACCTGGAGATCGCTCCCGGTGAAGTCGTCGTCGTGATCGGCCCCTCGGGTTCTGGCAAGTCGACGCTCTGTCGCGCCATCAATCGCCTCGAGACCATCGACGAGGGCACCATCGCCATCGACGGCAAGAAGCTGCCGGAGGAAGGCAAGGCGCTCGCCGAGCTGCGCGCCGATGTCGGCATGGTGTTCCAGTCGTTCAACCTGTTCGCCCACAAGACCGTGCTCGAGAACGTGACACTCGGGCCGATCAAGGTGCGAGGGCTGAGCAAGACCGAGGCGAACGAGCACGGCATGGAGCTGCTCACCCGTGTCGGCGTCGAGAACCAGGCGTCCAAGCTGCCGGCACAGCTCTCCGGTGGTCAGCAGCAGCGCGTCGCCATCGCGCGCTCGCTGGCCATGGATCCCAAGGTCATGCTCTTCGACGAGCCGACGTCCGCCCTCGATCCGGAGATGATCAAGGAAGTCCTCGACACCATGATCGACCTCGCCGAAGGCGGCATGACGATGATTGTGGTGACCCACGAGATGGGGTTCGCCCGCACCGCCGCACACCGCGTGCTGTTCATGGACGGCGGTCGCATCGTCGAGGAAAACACGCCACAGGAATTCTTCACCAATCCGCAGACGGACCGAGCCAAGGACTTCCTCGGCAAGATCCTGAAGCACTGACGAAGGGAAAGATCATGAAACGGACACGACTGGCCGTCATCGGCGCTGTCGCGGCCTTGATCCTCGGGGCCTGCGGCAATGCTGGCGAGGGAGACAAGGGCGGCGACGCGAAGGTCGTCAACGACGCCGCCGCGAAGTTCGAGGACGGCACCCGCATGAAGGAGCTGGCCGAGGCCGGCACCGTCAAGATCGGGGTCAAGTACGACCAGCCGGGCATCGGGTTCAAGTCGCCCACGTCCGACACACCGACCGGCATCGACCCGGAGATGGGCAAGATCATCGCCGGCCAGCTGGGCATCAAGGCCGACAAGATCAAGTGGGTCGAGACGATCTCGGACAACCGCGAGCCGTTCCTGCAGAAGGGCACGGTCGACTTCGTCCTTGCGTCGTACTCGATCACGCCTGAACGCCGTCAGATCGTGGGCCAGGCCGGTCCGTACTACGTCACCGGTCAGAGCTTGCTGGTCGCCAAGGACGACAACAGCATCAAGGGACCGAAGGACCTGAAGGGCAAGAAGGTCTGCTCCGTCACCGGATCGACGTCGATCGCCACCGTCGAGAAGAAGTACGGGGCCAAGCCGGCCGGGTTCGACACCTACTCCGAATGTGTCGACCAGCTCAAGAACGGGTCCGTCGACGCGGTCACCACGGACGGTGCGATCCTGCTGGGCTACGCCGCAGAGGCTCCCGACGAGCTCAAGGTCGTCGGCAAGCCGTTCTCCGAGGAGCGCTACGGCATCGGGTACAACAAGGATCAGCCCGAGCTGTGCGAGTTCCTCAACGAGACCATCACCACCTCATTCGAGGATGGCTCGTTCGAGAAGGCTTTCGACGCCACGCTCGGCAAGTCCGGCAACGACGCGCCGGAGGCACCCGAGCCGGATCCCTGCGAGGGCTGAACCAATTGATGTCGTGCCGGGCCCGTGACGAGCGGGCCCGGCACGACACCCTCACGGCTGGGAGGAGGTGCCGATGGAAGCCCTGACCGAGAACTGGGACGTGATCCTCAAGGGGTTCGGGGAGACGATCAAGCTGCTGCTGGTCTCCGGCGGCATCGCCTTGGTGCTGGGCACCCTCATCGGCGTGGCACGGGTGAGCCCGGTGTCAATCCTGCGGCGATCCGCGGTCGGCTACGTGACGATCTTCCGGAACACCCCGCTCGTCGTGCTGATCATCCTGACGTACTACGGCCTGCCCGAGATCGGCATCGACTTCGGCTTCTTCGTGATGATCACGCTGGCGATGGGCGTCTACACCGCCTCGTTCGTCGCAGAGTGCATTCGCTCGGGCGTGAACGGCATCGGGCTCGGTCAGGCCGAAGCGGCCCGGTCGATCGGCATGCCGTTCACGATGACGATGACGCAGGTGGTCCTTCCCCAGGCGTTCAGACTCGTCGTCCCGCCGCTGGCCAGCGTGTTCATCGCGCTGACGAAGAACACCTCTTTGGCTGCCGGGTTCGGGATCGCCGAGGCAACCTTCCGATCGAAGGGCCTCTTCAACGACTACGCCACCCACCGGGTGGCCATCTTCCTCGGCATCGCGCTCGGCTACATCATCATCGTCGAGCTGATCTCGTTCGGAGCCAATCGGCTCGAGCGCCGATGGGCGGTGTCTCGATGAGCTCCGTCCTGTTCGACGCCCCGGGACCGGCTGCGGTCAGGCGACACCGCCTGATCGCCTTCGCGACGGTGGCAGGCCTGATCGCCATCGCTGTCGCGGTGATCTGGAAGCTCGCGATCGAGGATCAATTCACTGCGGAGAAGTGGGAGCCGTTCGTCACCCCGTCCATCATCGAGTTCCTCCTTGAGGGGCTCCGCAACACCCTTTTCGCGGCGGTCGTGGCGATCGTCATCGCGGTCGTGTTCGGCGTGTTCTTCGGTGTCGGCAAGCTGTCCGACCACGGCTGGCTCCGGTGGCCGTCCTGGTTGGTGGTCGAGTTCTTCCGAGCCGTGCCGCTGCTGATGCTCATCCTGTTCATCTTCGCGCTGCAGGGGTACCCGACCGACTCGCTGCTCCCGCTCATCATCGGTCTCATCCTGTACAACGGCTCCGTTCTCGCCGAGGTTTTCCGAGCCGGCATCAACGCAGTGCCAGACGGGCAGTCCGAGGCCGCGTATGCCGTCGGCATGCGCAAGAACCAGGTGATGCGCATCATCTTGCTACCGCAGGCCGTGAAGATCATGCTGCCGGCCATCATCAGCCAGTGCATCGTGGCGCTGAAGGACACCAGCCTCGGCTTCTACATCCTGGCCCCCGTGCTCACCTCGCAAGGACGCCAGATCTGGAATGCGTTCCACAACAAGCTCGCCACCGCCATCGTGTTGGCCGCCATCTACATCGTGCTGAACCTGCTGCTCGACCTCTTCGGACGCTGGGTCGCGGGCCGGATCAGCACCAGCGAGGGTGGCCAGGTCGAGATCATCGCGGGCCAGGTTCGGGCCCAAGCCGGTGGCGGCCAGTCGGCGGCCGGCATGGGCCACCTTTAGCTCTTCGGCGTCACCCAGAGTCGGATCGTGCCCTGGACGACCACGGTGCCGTCCTTGCGGGTGGCCCTGACCGACACCGGCACGTCGGGCGCGCCGGCCCAGTCGGCCTCGGTCGTCTCGGCGGTGCAGATCAGGTCCGTCGTCGACTTCGCGAGGTACTCCACTTCCATGCCCTTCGGCAGCCAGCGATGGTCCTGCGGGGTCGTCGCCTCGGCGAGCAGACCCATGGCTGCCTCGAGCCCGTTGCAGACCGCGATCGCGTGCACCGTGCCGATGTGGTTCTGCACGCTGCGGCGCTTGGGGATCTTGATCTCCGCGTAGTGCGGGCGCATCTCGCGCACCATCAGATGGATCGACGCGAAGTACGGCGCTCTCTGGCTGAACAGGATCGAGAAGAGTCGGTGGCCCTGCGGGAGGGCGGTGGTCTTCTTGTACAGATCAAGGGTCGACGGCATGCCCGGAGTCTAGGACCGTGACACCAGTGCTGTCAGCGTTGGTCTGGTCACACGACGTTCAGTCGAGCACCGCGGCTCGGATGCACAAGACGTCCGGCAGGTTGGACCGGACCTCGGCCCAGGTGCCCCCCTCGTCGTTGCTCACCCACACGGCGCCGTGCCGGGTGCCGATGTAGAGACCGACCGGGTTGGCGGTGTCGCAGCTGAATGCGTCGCGCAGCACCGCAGTGTGTGCCTCGGCCGGCAGGCCGGGACCGGTCTCGTGCCACGTCTCCCCCGCGTCGTCGGACCGCCAGACAGCCGGCTTACCGGACGGAGGGAAGCGCTCGATAGCGGCCACCAGCGGGAACACGTAGATGGTGTCGGGTTGGTGTGGGTGCGCGACGATGGGGAACCCGAAGTCGGCCGGGAGGCCCGTGTCGATCTCCGACCAGGACCGGCCGGCGTCGTCGGTGCGGAACACGCCGCCGTGGTTCTGGGCGTACAGACGGTCGGGGTTGCCCGCATCCATGGCGACTTTGTGGACGCACTGGCCGTACTCGGGCGTCTCGCCGGGGATGAACTCCGCGCCGATGCCGCGGTTGTACGGAGTCCAGCTCGTGCCGCCGTCCTCGGTGCGATAGACGCCGCCGGTCGACATCGCCACGGTGACGATCTGAGGATCGATGGGGTGCGGCACGATCGTGTGGATCGCCTGGCCGCCACCGCCGGGCTGCCAGGTGGGGCGGTGTGGGTGGTCCCACAGGCCCCGGTTCAGCTCGAAGTGCTCGCCGCCGTCGTCGGAGCGGAAGATGGCCGAGGGCTCGGTGCCGGCGTAGACGACGCCCGGCTGACCCTCCGGCGCCGGGCGGAGCTGCCAGACCCGCTCCAGCGAGGTGTCCGTGTCCTCGGGGAACCGAATGGCGCCGCCGGAGGTCTCGGTCCACGACTTCCCGAGGTCGTCGGAGCGAAACACTTGTGGTCCCCAGTGCGGGCTCGTCGCGCCGGCCAGTAGCCGAGGCTGGTCAGGGCGGACGTCGAGGGCCACTGAGTAGATCTCTTGCATCGGAAATTCCGGGGCGTCCCAGGTCCAGGACGATCGATCCGCATCGGATCGCCCCACGAACAGGCCCTTGCGGGTGCCCACCATCAACACGGTCTCAGTCATGGCCCCTCCTCCGTGACTATTCCTACTTGGAACAGTACGCTAGTCAGGTGTCACCGAGCCTGTCAACGACCTCGTATGCGCTCCTCGGGCTGCTCGTGTTCGACCAGGAGACCGCCGAGGGCGGGATGACGGGCTACGAACTCAAGCAGCGGGCCGACCGCACCTTGCGCTTCTACTGGGTCTCCCCCGCGATGAGCCAGATCTACACCGAGCTCGAGCGGCTTGACCAGCACGGTTACGTCGCCTCGACCGAGGTCGAGGACGGCAAGCGGACCACCCGGCGCTTCGCCATCACCGCAGCCGGACGAAAGGCCCTGAACGAGTGGTTGCGGACGCCAGTGGAGGAGTTCCTGGTGCTCAAGCACCCGATCGCCCTCCGACTCATGCTCGGCAGCCTGATGGAGCCGGACGAGGTGCGCGCCTTGCTCGACGGCTACCTCGACAAGCTGGCCGAGCAACGTCGCGACCTGGAGGCGGTCCGGGAGATGCTCGCCGACCGCGAGGAGGTCCGCTTCCCCGCTCGCGTCGCCGACTGGGGGCTGGCGTACTACGACTCAGAAGCGGAAATCGTCGACCGCCTGCGCAAGGACCTCGACTGAACCGTCAGGCCGAGTCGAGCGGCGGAGCCTCCATGGCCTCGAGCTCGGCCCGCACGACGTCGAAAGCCACCTGCGGCGCGTACCCCTTGCGGGCGAGCATGCCGGTGAGCCGCCGGATCTGGGTGGTGGAGTCCAGACCCCGCATCGAGCGCAGCTTCTTCTGCACCAGGCGGTGCGCATTCTCTCGCTCGACCTCGGGGTCGACATCGGCCAGCACCTCGCGCGAGGTGTCGTCGTCGATGCCCTTGCGACGCAGCTCCATGGCCAGCACCTTGGAGGCGATGCCGCGGCTGCGTTGCCGGGACTGCACCCAGGACCGAGCGAACTCCTCGTCGTCGATCAGGCCGACTTCTTCGAACCGGTCGAGAACCTTCTCGGCGACGTCGTCAGGCACGTGCTTCTTGGCCAGGAACCCGGCCAGCTCGGCCCTGCTGCGGGGCTGATCGGTCAGCCGTCGCAGCAGGATCGTGCGGGCCACCGACTCGGGGTCGGCTGGTGCGTCGGTGTTGGTGGCGGGCGGTTCGTGCCGAGCCGTCTGCGACACCTCAGAACTCGATGTCGGCCGGCGGCTCGACGTCAGGCTGATCGACCGGCTGATCGACCTGCGGCCCGACGCCCATGTGCTCCTTGATGCGTTTCTCGAGCTCGTCAGCGAGGTCGGGGTTGTCCGTGAGGAACTGGCGGGCGTTCTCCTTGCCCTGCCCCAGCTGGTCGCCCTCGTACGTGTACCAGGCGCCGGCCTTGCGGACGAAGCCCGTCTCGACGCCGACGTCGATGAGGCTGCCCTCGCGGCTGATGCCCTGGCCGTACATGATGTCGAACTCGGCTTGCTTGAACGGCGGCGCCAGCTTGTTCTTGACGACCTTGATGCGGGTGCGGTTGCCGACCATGTCGGTGCCGTCCTTGAGCGTCTCGATGCGCCGGACGTCGAGCCGGACCGAGGCGTAGAACTTGAGCGCCTTGCCGCCGGTGGTGGTCTCCGGCGACCCGAACATGACGCCGATCTTCTCGCGCAGCTGGTTGATGAAGACCGCCGTGGTGCCCGAGCCGTTGATGGCACCGGTCATCTTGCGCAGCGCCTGGCTCATGAGCCGGGCCTGCAGACCGACGTGGCTGTCGCCCATCTCGCCGTCGATCTCGGCACGGGGCACGAGCGCCGCGACGGAGTCGATGACGATGATGTCGAGCGCGCCGGAGCGGATGAGCATGTCGGCGATCTCGAGCGCCTGCTCACCGCTGTCGGGCTGGGAGATGAGCAGTGCGTCGGTGTCGACGCCCAGCTTGCGCGCGTAGTCGGGGTCGAGCGCGTGCTCGGCGTCGATGAACGCGGCCACCCCGCCGGCCTTCTGGGCGTTGGCGACCGCGTGCAGGGCCACCGTGGTCTTGCCGGAGGACTCCGGACCGTAGATCTCGACGACGCGGCCGCGGGGCAGCCCGCCGATGCCGAGGGCGATGTCGAGCGCCGTGGACCCGGTGGGGATGACGTCGATGGGGGCGCGGCTGCGCTCGCCCAGACGCATGACCGAGCCCTTGCCGTGGGCCCGATGGATCTGGGCGACGGCGTTGTCGAGCGCCTTGTCACGGTCGGCGTCGTTGCGGACGGAGATCTCGCGACCGTTGATGTCGCGGGTGGGGGAATCGCGCTCGGCGCTCGCGCGCTCGGCGTTCTTGGATTCAGTGCCCTTGGAAAATGAGCTCTTGGGAGGCATCGCAGGGATCCGTTCTCTCGGTGGCGGCCGGTTGTCTTCGACGCTAGGAGGACCCACAGACATTCATGGGCCTCGTCGACCCGCCTGTGGAAGGCATCCTCGATGCGTCAACCTGTGCACGACGCTAGTACGAACAGATGTTCGATGGCGTGCGACACGCCGAGTCAAAAGCGGCGAGTTGCTAGCGCTCGGAGGCGGGGAGCTCCAGCGTCTGGTGCACGGCCCGCCAGACGGACTTGGGCGTCTCGCCGGCGTCGAGCGCCTGGCTCGCTGTACGGCCGCCGAGCGCACGGATGACCTGGGTGTCGGCCCAGACGCGCGCGTAGCCGGTGCCGAGCTGATGCTCCATCCGCTCCCAGAACTCGCTGTGTCGCACGAGCGGAATCAGGCCGCCGAGACGGAGACGTCGGGGGCGATGCTGGAGACGCTGGCCAGGTCGGTCGCCTCTTCGATGGCCAGAAGGGCGCTGACATCGAGCAAGAGCCTGGAGAGCGGGACGTCGAGGGCGCCGGCCAGAGCGGCGAGCAGCTCGGAGCTGGGCTCCTTCTGGCCGCGTTCGACCTCGGAGATGTAGCCGAGGCTCACCCGAGCGCGGGCGGAGACGTCGCGAAGCGTGAGGCCCTGGGCGATGCGGCGCGCACGGAGGACCTCGCCGACGAGCTGACGCATCGCGGTCATCGGTCACTCCCCTGCATCGTTTCCATACCACCTCAACCTCGGGTCGAAGCGATTTCTTCCCTCAGCCTACCGATCAACAATGACAGCGCGGCGTCGACCGCCTGCTCGCGGATGAGCCTGCGGTCCCCATGCAGCGACAGCTCGCGGGTGTCGACGCCATCGGGCCCGGCCACGGCGACGTGGACGGTGCCCACCGGTTTGCCCTCACTCGGCTCGGGCCCGGCGACTCCCGTCGTGGCCACTCCCCAGGTGGAACCCATGACGCGGACGGCGCCTTCGGCCATCGCAGCGGCGACGTCGGGGTGCACCGTGCCGACCCTCTCGATCAGGTCGGGGTCGACGCCGAGGACGTCGCTCTTCGTCTCAGCGAGGTAGGCGACGATGCCGCCTCGCAGGACATCGGACGCGCCGGGGACGTCGACGATCGTGGCGCACAGCAAGCCGCCGGTGAGCGACTCTGCCGTGGCGACCGTCTGACCGGTACCTCGCAGCGCATCGACCACGTCGAGCGCGGAAACGCTCGCATTCATCCTCGGGGCCCCCGCGAAAGCGCGCGGTCGGCGCGAGATCTCGCCCTGCCCACATGCCGCGCGCTTTCGTGGGGTGGGGTCATGCCAGAGACTTCTGCTCCCGCCGCATGACGACGGCGTCGCGAACGTACTGCACGGCCGTGACGAGCGTGATGGCGAGGGCGGCGGCCATCGCGACGTGGGTGGCCCAGCGCATCACGTCACCGAACGTGTTGTCCCAGATCTCGAACGGCAGCAGGTAACCGCCGATTGCGACGGCCTGCAGCGTCGTCTTGATGCGTCCGCCCTGGCTGGCCGGCATGACGCCGTACTTCTTCACGACGAAGCGCATCAGCGTGATGCCCCACTCGCGCACCAGCAGCACGATGGTGACCCACCACCAGAGCACCCCGATGATCGACAGACCGACGAAGGCCATGCCGGTGAGCGCCTTGTCGGCGATCGGGTCGGCGAGCTTGCCGAAGTTGGTGACGAGACCGCGGCTGCGGGCGATGTCGCCGTCGATGCGGTCGGTGATCATCAGCAGGACGAACGCCACGAAGGCCCAGAGCCGGAACCCGACATCCTCGCCGCCCTCGGAGAGGAGCAGCCAGCCGAACACCGGCACCCCCACGATCCGCAGCACGGTCAACGCGTTCGCGATGTTGAGGTTGCTGGGCGGCGCAGCCGGCTCCATGAGGCCCCTTCGATGAAGAGATGCAGACGTTTCAGTATGCGGCAGCCGAGCGTCGCCGCGCCAACTGGACCTCGGCTTCGGCCGGTGAGACGTTCGTGGCGAAACCGACCGGCGCGTCGTAGATGCGCAGGCCGTCGTGGCTGATGACCTTGACGCGGGCATCGTGGCGCAGGCCGACGCGGGGCTCGACCCTGATCTCGCCGAGCTCGCTCCACAGCAGGCCGATCCAGCCGTTGTCGTGACGCATGCGCACACCGTGGTCGTCGGCGACGAAGAGCGGCGTGCGCGCGTCGCCGACCCCGGGCAGCGTGATGATGCCCAGCGCGGCGAACAGGATGGCGGGGAGCACGAGCCACCAGTCGTCGCGAATGATGGCGGTAGCGGCGAACCCGGCGGCGAGCAGGAGTGTCACGATGGTGAGCGCCACGTAGAGGCTGGTGCGTCGCAGGATCACGAACGGGACCATGTCGAAGCCGAGGCTCGGCGGCGGGTCGTGCAACGTCATCGAGTCGCTCCCCTCTGCTTCACTCAGCACTGATGCTCGCCAACACGTCGTCGAGATCGTCGGACTTGATGAGCACGTCGCGCGCCTTGGAGCCCTCGCTCGGGCCCACGATGCCGCGGCTCTCCAAGATATCCATGAGGCGTCCCGCCTTGGCGAAGCCCACCCGCAGCTTGCGCTGCAGCATCGACGTCGACCCGAACTGCGTGGTGACGACGAGCTCGATCGCCTGGAGCACGAGGTCCATGTCGTCGCCGATGTCGTCGTCCAGCTCGCGCCGGCTCTGCTGCGGCGCGGTGACGTCGTCGCGGTAGATCGGCTGCAGCTGCGTCTTGCAGTGGTCGACGACCTGCTTGATCTCGGCCTCGGTGATCCACGCGCCCTGCATGCGCATCGACTTGTTCGCGCCCATCGGGAGGAACAATCCGTCGCCCTGGCCGACGAGCTTCTCCGCGCCCGGCTGGTCGAGGATGACCCGGCTGTCGGTGATCGAGCTGGTCGCGAACGACAGCCGGCTCGGCACGTTGGCCTTGATCAGGCCCGTCACCACATCAACTGAAGGTCTCTGCGTGGCCAACACCAGGTGGATGCCGGCGGCGCGGGCGAGCTGGGTGATTCGGACGATGGCGTCCTCGACGTCACGAGGAGCAACCATCATCAGGTCGGCGAGCTCGTCGACCACCACGAGCAGGTACGGGTAGGGCGCCAGCTCACGCTCGCTGCCCGGCGGCACCTGGAGGTTGCCTGACTGCGGACGGCACTGGTTGAAGTCGTCGATGTGCCGGAAGCCGAAGTTCGAGAGGTCGTCGTAGCGCATGTCCATCTCGCGCACGACCCATTGCAGCGCTTCGGCGGCCTTCTTGGGGTTCGTGATGATCGGCGTGATCAGGTGCGGGATGCCCTCGTAGGCGCCCAGCTCGACCCGCTTCGGGTCGACCATGATCATGCGGACCTCGTCCGGCGTGGAGCGCATCAGGATCGACGCCACCATGGAGTTGATGAAGCTCGACTTGCCCGAGCCGGTGGCGCCGGCGACGAGCAGGTGCGGCATCTTCGCGAGGTTGGCGACCACGAAGCCGCCCTCGACGTCCTTGCCGAGGCCGATCACCATCGGGTGGTGGTCGCTGCGCGCCTTGGCCGAGCGGAGCACGTCGCCGAGGGAGACCATCTCCTTGTCGATGTTGGGGATCTCGACACCGATGGCCGACTTGCCCGGGATCGGCGAGAGGATGCGCACCTCGTTGGACGCGACCGCGTAGGAGATGTTCTTCGACAGCGCGGTGACCTTCTCGACCTTCACCGCCGGGCCGAGCTCCACCTCGTACCGCGTGACCGTGGGACCACGCATGTAGCCGGTGACCTGGGCGTCGATCTCGAACTGCTCGAGCACCTCGGTGAGCCGCTCGACCACCTCGTCGGACGCCCTCGAGCGCGCCTTGTGCGGGCTGCCTTCGCGCAGCACCTTGCTGTCGGGGAGCGTGTAGACGACATCGCCGGAGAGCGCGAGCTGCTCGGCCCGGAGCGGCAACGGCTCCATGGGCGGACGCACCTGCTCGGTGTCCTCCCCCTCATCGACAGGCTCGTCGACCGTGGGCTTCGCGACCGGGACCTTGCGGTCCTCGTCCGGGCCGTCGACCAGGGGGTTCTCGAACGGCTCGTTCGTCGGGGACGTGCGCGGGTGGCGCTTGCGCCCATCAGTCGGCTCAGCCTCCGTGGCGTCGCCCTCGGTGTTCCGCCCGAGAGCCTTGTCGCGGACGGCGCTGATGCGCTCGGGCACCGCGTGCAACGGGGTTCCGGTGACGACCAGCAGGCCGAACAGGACCACCAGCACCAGAAGGGGCGCGACGACATAGACGCTCTTCAGGAGGTCGACGAGGATCGCCGAGAACAGGAACCCGATCGCTCCCCCGGCCTCGCGGACGGCGGACATGTCGTTGGGGCGCGGGACGCCATGCGACAGGTGAACAAGCCCGAGCACACCGCCGCAGGTGGCGGCCCAGCCGATGACCTGTCGCCCGGGAGGGCCGTTGCGGTCGGGATGACGGAGTGTGCGCCAAGCGACGACGATCAGCAGGATCGGAATCGCCCACGCGAGGAGTCCGACGCTTCCGGTGGACGCGTTCCGAATGGCTTCGCCGACGATCCCGGGGATCTGCCACCACACCGACGCCGCGACCACGATGGCCAGGCCAAGGACCGCGAAGCCGACACCGTCCCGGCGTTGCTCCGGCTCCAGGTCACCGGCCGAGTGGCCGATGCTGCGCGCGACTGCGCCGACGGCACCGGCCACGCCGAGCCAGATGGCTCGGAGCAGGCCGAAGATGCCGTTGACCAGCACGGTGAGGGGACCAGGGCCGGATCGAGCCGGACGGCGCTTGACGGGCTTGCGCTTCTGCGCAGGCTTACGCTTCGCGGCCGGCTTCTTTCGAGCCTGGCTGCCGGACGGCCGCTTGCGCGGCGGGGAAGACGTTCGGGTCGCCATGGCGAAAGCCTAAAGGAGAAGTCGAGCCTTGCCCTGCTCCCACGCCGCATCTGCAGGTGATCATGCGTGGCGAATGGCCTGCTCACCAGCGCGGATCAGGCGATGTGACAGCGCGATACGCGCTGGGAAGAGCACCCCCAGAACGAGGATGCGCTGGCCGAGACCGGCCCAGTCGTGCAGCGGCGCGTCGTCCGGGATGACGAAGCGCCCCATGATCACGTTCCCCACGATCATCGCCACCGCCGCAGCGCCGATGTACATCCGAAGGTTCCGCCATCTCGGATCATGGGCGACGCGGAACGAGATCGCGATGAGCGCGAGCGTGCTGCCGAGGAAGAACGTCATGCCCAGCTGTTGATGACCACCCGGGTCGTACGTGACGCCCGCCGCGTCCTCCCTCAAGGGGAAGAAGATGCCCCCGACGATGTTGGCGATCCCGGTCAGGAAGAACAGTGCCGGGCCGAGGATGCCGAGCCGTGTCGGCTGCAGCCCGCGGTGCAGCCCGACAGCGAAGATCAGGGTGAACACCCCGAGGACCACGAAGTTGACCTGCTGGATCCAGCCCTGCGGGCCCGCTTCGAGCGCGCTCACCGGCTCGGCGAGTGGGCTGTACTCCTCGATGCGGAACAGCTCCTGGCCGATGAAGGTCAGCGTGAACAGCACCGGGCCGACGATGCCGGCCCAGCCGGTGAGCGACAGCCACCGACCCGTGGTCATGGGCCAAGACTAGAGCGAGGGAACTCCGACGCCCAGAGCCTGATGGAACCGGGTCAGGACCAGCGACGACAGGCGGTGGTCCGGCGCACCGCCGTCGAGCAGGGGGGCCGTGACGAGGTCGGCCCCGCAGTGCCTCAACATGTCGGCGAACCGGCCGGGGGTCAGGAGGTACGACCCCACGACGACCCGCTTTCCGTACGCGCGGGCGATATCGACGGCGTCCGTCAAGGGTGTGTCGCGGCCGCCGACCGAGCCGATGTGCACTGGGCCGCCCCACACGGCGCTCACCATCCGGGCAGCCCGGGAATAGCCGGCGATCGCGGCGTCGTCGAACGAGCCGGCCACGCCGAGCACGATCGTGTCGTCCTTGCGGGCGCCTGCCTCAATGAGGCGCTGGACGCAGATCTCTGCGAGCGCCCAGTCCGGGCCCAAGGACGGCGCGACCCGCATCGTCGAGTCGTGGCGGAGGGCGATGGCGAGGGCCGCCGACACGTCGGTGCCGTCGGTGAGCGTGAGGGGCACGGCCACCCGGACCGGCGACCAGCTCTCGTCCGGCTGGAGCAGGTCGGCCGGGACGTCGTGCACGTCGACGGACGGCGCATCCCGCCGGACCGCATTGACGAGCGCTCCCAAGGCAACGCGTTCGGCCGGATCGGCGTGCCCGGACGAGCAGGCCAGCAGCGTCTCCCCCGCGCGCTTCCTCGTCATGGGTCACCGCCCCATCGCCAGGCCACGGGGTGGCGCGGCCGGCCGGGGAAGTGCGTGACGTCCCTCGGGCCGGCCGCGCCGTCATTCCGTGAGGTCCGACCCCGTTGTCGGACGCTTCTGACGTTAGGTGTGGTGTGTTTCACCTTCGCCGCTGACAGGTTTCGGGCAGGTAACCATCACGCGGCGGGCGATAGGGATCACGGCTGCGAGGCCGCTGATCAGAGGCCGGGCTGCTCATCCGGCATCCAGAGTGTGTACGTTGCCGCCATGTCACCTTCGCGGTGACCGCAGGTGCGCGAGCCGACCGCAGGAGAGGACACTACGGACATGGCAGACGTCGAAGCAGCCCTGGACGAAGCTGGTCTGAAGAACCCCCACGTGCGTGAGTACGTCCGTCACTGGGCCGAACTCACTGGGGCGGAACGCGTCGAGGTCGTGAGCGCGAGCGACGACGCGCGCCTCATCAAGGAAGCACTCGCGGCCGGTGAGATCCTCCCGGCCGGTGAGGGTCGCTACTACTCTCGCAGCTACCACAAGGACACCGCCCGCTCCGAGGAGCGCACCATCGTCGCGACGAGCGACCCGAACGATGCAGGCACCTACAACAACTGGCGGCACTCCGACGAGATGAAGCCGTTGCTCGAGGAAAAGATGCGCGGCGCCTCGACCGGCAAGACCATGTACGTCATCCCCTACCTGATGGCCCCTCCCGGCTCCCCGCTGGAGAAGTACGCAGCAGGCGTCGAGCTGACCGACACCCGCACGGTCGTCCTCCACATGATCCGGATGGCACGGGTTGGCGTGGACTACATCAACGAACTTGAGGAACCGAACAGCTTCGTCCGCGCCGTCCACGTGACCGGCGACCTCGAGAACCTCGGTCACGGCACGGCCGACGATCAGCGCTACTTCGTGACGGTCGCGGACGAGCGCACGATCCTGCACTTCGGCTCCTCCTACGGCGGCAACGCCCTGCTCGGCAAGATCGCGCACGGGCTCCGCCAGGCGGCGTACGACGGTTGGTCGTCGGGGAAGTTCCTCGGCGAACAGTTCATGCTGCTCGGCATCACCGACAAGGTGACCGGACGCAAGTACCACATTTGCGGCGGTTTCCCGAGCGCCTCGGGCAAGACCAACCTGGCGATGACGCTCGCCCCCGACGCGCTCGGCGACCGCTACTACGTCGAGTTCTACGGCGACGACATCGCGTGGCTGTGGGTCGGCGACGACGGCAAGCTTTACGGCCTGAACCCGGAGTTCGGGGTCTTCGGCGTCGCGAAGGACACCAATGAGGCCACCAACCCCGGCGCGTTGCACTCGGTCGACGACGACACCGGGGCGATCTTCACGAACATCGCCTACAACGAGAACACCCAGGAGGTCTGGTGGGAGGGCAAGACCCCCAACCCACCTGCGGAGACCGATGGCTGGTTCGACTGGAAGGGCGAGCGGATCGCCGACCGCGAGCCTGACGACGAGTCGCCGTGGGCGCATCCGAACAGCCGCTTCACCACGACCCTCGCGAACGTCCCCAACGTCGCCGACGACTTCGAAGCCCCTCAAGGGGTGCCGATCGACGCCATCATCTTCGGTGGCCGCACCCGCGACCGCGAGCCTCTCATCCGCGCGATCCACGATGTCGCCGAGGGCGTCTACGACGGTCTGACGCTCGGTGCCGAGGCTACCTTCGCAGCCGAGGGCGTCGAGGGCATGCTGCGCTACGACCCCATGTCGATGCGTCCGTTCATGTCCTACCCGGAAGGCCCGTACGCCGCGCACTGGCTCAAGATCATCGGGCAGGCGACGGACAAGCCGATTTTTGCCCACGTCAACTGGTTCCAACGGGACCCCGAGGACGGTCACTTCCTCTGGCCCGGCTACCGCGAGAACCTGCGTCCGCTGCTGTGGCTCATGCAGCTCAAGAACGGTGAGGTCGAGGGCGTCCAGACGCCGGTCGGCATCCTTCCGAAGCAGGAGGAGCTCAACCTCGAGGGTCTCGACATCGCCCAGGGCGACCTCGACACGATCCTCTCGATCGACGAGGACCGTTGGCGCCAGGAGATCGGCTTCCGCGAGAAGCACCTGGCCCAGTTCCACGGGTTGCCTGAAGAGATCTGGGAAGCGCACCGTCGCGTGGCAGACGCACTCGCCGACGACTGAGGCTGACTGCTACGCCTCGAGGACGATCGGGATGATCATCGGTCGGCGCTTGAGGCTGCGGCCGACGAACGAGCCGAGGGTGCGACGCATGACCTGCTCCAGCTGACGCGTGTCGTGGGCGCCCTCGCCGAGGGCTTCCTCGATCGCGGTGACGAGACGGGGCCGCACCTCATCGAACACCGAGTCCTCCTCGGCGAGGCCGCGGGCGTGGATCTCCGGACCCGAGACGATCTTGCCCGTGGTGGAGTCGATGACGACCACCACGGAGATGAAGCCCTCGTCGCCCAGCGTCCGGCGGTCCTTCAGCTCGGACTCGGTGAGGTCGCCCACCGACGAGCCGTCGACGTACACGTAGCCGCACTCGACAGCGCCGGTGATGGAGGCATGGCCGTCGATGAGGTCGATGACGTAGCCGTCCTCGGCAAGCAGGACGTTGGGCACGCCCGTCTTGGTGGCCAGGGCGCCGTTGGCGTGCAGGTGCCGGATCTCGCCGTGCACCGGCAGGACGTTGGTGGGCTTGACGATGTTGTAGCAGTAGAGGAGCTCGCCGGCCGACGCGTGGCCGGACACGTGCACGAGGGCGTTGCCTTTGTGCACCACGTGGGCGCCCAGCTTGGTGAGCCCGTCGATGACGCGGTAGATGGCGTTCTCGTTGCCCGGGATGAGCGACGACGCGAGCAGGACGGTGTCGCCGGGCTCGAGCTGCACCTGCGGGTGGCTGTTGTTCGCGATGCGCGACAGCGCGGCCATCGGCTCGCCCTGCGAGCCGGTCGACATCAGCACCATCTTCTGCGGCGGAGCGGCGTCGATCTTGTCGACGACGATGCCGTCCGGGACGTGCAGGTAGCCGAGCTCGCGGGCTATCTGCATGTTCCGCACCATCGAGCGTCCGACGTACGCGACCTTTCGGCCGTGCCGTTCGGCGGCGTCCAGCACTTGTTGGACCCGGTGAATGTGCGAGGCGAACGATGCCACGATGATGCGCTTCTCGCTGCGATTGAATACTGCGTCGATCGCCGGCGTGATGCTGCGCTCCGGCATCGTGAAGCCAGGCACCTCGGCATTGGTGGAGTCGGTGAGGAAGAGATCCACGCCGGCTTCACCGAGGCGGGCGAAGGCCCGGAGGTCGGTGATGCGTCCATCGAGCGGCAGCTGGTCCATCTTGAAGTCGCCGGTGTGCAGCACGACGCCGGCATCGGTCTTGATCGCCACGGCCAACGCGTCGGGGATGGAGTGGTTGACGGCGATGAACTCAAGCGAGAACGGCCCGAGAACCAGGCCTTCGCCCTCGGCGACTTCGTGCCGCGGCACCTCCTTGAGCCGGTGCTCCTTCAGCTTGGGGTCGAGCAGCGCCAGCGTCAGCTTCGACCCGATGACCGGGATGTTGTCGCGTTCGCGCAGGAGGTACGGCACGCCGCCGATGTGGTCCTCGTGGCCGTGAGTGAGCACGATCCCGACGATGTCCTGGAGTCGATCCCGGATCGGACCGAAGTCGGGGAGGATCAGGTCGACGCCCGGGTGGTGCTCCTCGGGGAACAGCACCCCGCAGTCGACGACGAGCAGCTTGCCGTCGAACTCGAACACGGTCATGTTGCGACCGACTTCGCCGAGCCCGCCGAGCGGTATGACGCGCAGGCCGCCGCGGGGGAGCTTCGGCGGCAGGTCGAGCTCCGTGTGCATGTGACTCATCTAGAAATGTCTCAGCTCTCGAGGAGGCCCGAGGCCACCAGACCGTCGCGCACGATCGCGACCTCGTCGTCGGTGGCTTCAGGGAGGGGTCCACGCACGGTGCGGTGCTCGAGCACGCCGAGCAGCTGCAGCACCACCTTGGCGGTGATGGCACCTTGCGTGTGGGTCATGATGGCCCGCACGGCGGGCAAGAGGCGATCGTTGATGTCGCGCGCTGTGGCGAGGTCGCCGGCGTCGACGGCCGCGACCATGTCGGCGTACTCGCGGGCCGCGGCATGCGCCACGACGCTCACCACGCCACTTGCGCCGACGGCCAGCCAGCCGAGGTTGAGGGCGTCGTCACCGGAGTAGATGCGGATGCCGGTCTCGCGCATGAGCCAGGCGCCGCGCTCGAGGTCGCCGACGGCGTCCTTGACGGCCACGACGAGGGGGTTGCGTACCAGCTCGGGGTAGGTTGCCTCGGCGATCTCGACGCCGGTACGGCCCGGGATGTCGTAGAGGATGACGGGGACGTCGTCGCCGGCATTCGCGACGGCGTTGACGTGCTGGACGATGCCCGACTGCGGCGGCTTGCTGTAGTAGGGCGTGACGACCAGGAGTCCGTGCGCACCGGCCTTGCGGGCCTGCTCGGCGAGCTCGACGCTGTGCCGCGTGTCGTTGGTGCCGACCCCGGCCACGATCGTGGCGCGGTCGCCGACGGCCTCGATGACCGCCGCGAGGAGCCGGCCGTCCTCCTCGATCGTGGTGGTGGGCGACTCCCCCGTGGTGCCGCTGACGACGAGACCGTCGTTGCCACGGTCGATCAGATAGGTGGCGACCCGCTGGGCAGCATCGACGTCGAGCGCTCCGTCAGGCGTGAACGGCGTGACCATCGCGGTCAGCACGCGGCCGAACGGAGCAGCCTCGGAGGCGAGCGGGGACGTCATGGTTCGAGGTTACCGCGAGGCCGCACCCTGCCCGGGCGCGGTGGCGGCCATCACCTCGAACGTCCCGACCACCGTCCGCAGGCGCCGGAGGGCTCGCAGATCGTCGAATCCAGCCTCGGTGATGAGCTTCGGCACGAGCCCGCGGCGGTTGTCGTTGGTGGTGGCGAATCCGTCCAGGCTCTGCAGGGCGTAGAACGCCACGCTCATCAGCGGGTCCTGCGGCCGGCCCCAGTCGCCCACGACCAGCCGACCCCCGGGGCGGAGCACCCGCCGGGCCTCGGCCAGCGCGGCCTTCTTGATGCCCAGCGGCAGGTGATGGAACACGAGCGTCACCACGAGGACGTCGACCTCGCCGCCGGCGAACGGCAGGTTGTCGGCCAGGCCCTCGACCCACTCGATCCGGTCCGAGCCGTCCTTCGCACGCGCGAGATCGAGGATCTTGGGGTCTCCGTCGACACCGACCACGCGGGCGTCAGGCAGTCGTTCGCCCACCGCGATCGTGAGCGTCCCCGTGCCGCAGCCGAGGTCCGCGACGACGCCCGGGTCGACCGCGGCAATCTCCTCGACGATCAGCGGCCGCCACTGCTTCTCCCGCATCGTCAGCCGCACGCCGATGTCGTAAACGCCGGTGAGCGCATCTCTACCTGCAGCCGGGACGTAGCGTGATTCGTCGTTCACGCACCGCACCCTAGGCTGTTTCCATGGATCCGGAGGGCATGACCACGTCCGAGCTCGACCGGGCGGTGGCATCGAAACGCATCGCCGAGGGGATCCACGCCGTGACGGTGACGGACGACTGGAACACGCCCAACGGCACGCCGAACGGCGGGTATGTGCTGGCCATGGTTCTGAAGGCCGTCGCGCAGGAGTCCCCGCTCCCCGATCCGCTCGCCGTGTCGATCACGTACTTCCGACCGCCGGCGACCGGCGACGCCACCATCGACGTGACGGCTCTGCGCATCGGCAAGCGGGTCTCGACGTTCGAGGCGGTCCTCACCCAGGACGACAAGCCGGTCGTCCACGCTGTTGCCAGCTTCCACGACGCGGAAGCGACCGGCGATCTTCAGCACCTGACACCGGCTCCGACGTACCCGCGGCCAGAAGACTGTATGGACCTCATGTCGGCCGTGCCGCTCGGTTCCGTGCCGATCCTCGATCGCTTCGACTATCGCCACGAGAGCGTGCCCGGCTGGATGGAGGGCAAGCCGTCCGGCGACACGTCCGCGACGTTCTGGGTCCGCTTCAGGGACGGTCGTCCCATCGACGCGATCGCCGCAGCAGCGCTGGTGGACTCCTATCCCCCGGTCACCTCCGAGATCGATCAGCTGAAGTCGGCGACGGTCCAGCTGACGGTTCACTTCCGGCGCCGGCCCGCGACCGGCTGGGCGCTCGCTCACGTCGTCACGCACCACGTCATCGACGGGTTCCACGACGAAGACGTTGAGTTGTGGGACGAGGACGGCCGGCTCTTCGCGCAGAGCCGTCAGTTGGCCATCCTGCGCTGAGTGGGTACCGGAACGGCGGCCGAAAGCATCCTCGCCAGGGTCACCACGGCCGCCGCGGTGACGAACACCGCGATGATGGCGGCGCCTGCCTGGGCCGGATCGGTGACCACGAACGTCGGGATGGCACGCACCGGCACCGCCACGGCGCCGATGAACGCGCCGAGCAGGCCGAGCCAGCTGCCGATCATGTTGCCGCGGTGCGACCGGATGTCGCCGCGGATCGCCGCAAACAGCCCGAGGCTCACCGTGACGATCGTGACGACCGAGAGGATGTGGATCAGGCTGAATTCCCCGGGCTTCAGCTCCTTGATCCAGAACGACGTGACCGACACGTAGAGCATGAGCGCGACCCAGGCGCGTCCGATCAGGCGGTGCTGGTGGTCGCCCTTGGTCGGGCGGAACAGCTGCCATGCGCCGAGCGGGAGGGCGACCGACGCGGAGAACGCGTGGGTGGCGAGCAGCAGTGACCATGTCATGAGTCGCCTCCTGGGTCGTCTGGGAAGAGCACGCCGAGCATGGGGTCGGTGATCGCGAGGATCTGCTTCGTGCTGACGCCGCCCGCCATCATCACCTGGGCGAAGGCGTCCTCGAGCACCTCGGCGGCCTCGTCGACGAGCTTCTCGCCGACGGTGGTGAGCTTCACGCGTCGTCGATTGCCCTCACCGGCGACCGACGTGACGGTCAGGAACCCGGCCTCGGTGAGCGACGGGACGGACCGGCTGACCGCCGGCTCGCTCACCCCGAGCTCGGTCGCCAGCTCCCGCTGGGTCGCCGTACCGAGGCGCTGCAGTGTCAACAGCGTCAGGTAGCGGTTGAACGAGATGCCGAGTCGCTCCTGCAGGATCCCCTCGGCCGCACGGTCGAGCACCGCCACCAAGGCGTGCAACGCGTACGCGGGCTGCTGCAGACGATCGACCATGTGAGTAACTTACCAAGCGTAAGTTACTCACGCAAGTTAGGTGGCCGCGAACACCCGCCACGTGTCCGGCACGCCCTTGAGCGTCTGCTCGCCCCGGTCCTCGAACACCAAACCGGAGCCCGCGACGAGGTCGCGGACCGTCGACGACGTCAGGACCTCGCCGGCACCGGCCAGCGCCGCGATGCGGGCCGCGACGTGGACGGCGATGCCGCCGATGTCGTCACCGATGAGCTCGACTTCGCCCGTGTGCACACCGGCTCGGATGGGCAGGTCATGCGGTTCCAGGTTTTCGCCGATCGCCTGCATGCACTGCACTGCCCGCGCCGGGCCGTCGAAGGTCGCCATCAGGCCGTCTCCGGTGAACTTGATCAACCGTCCCCGCGCCAGATCGACCTCGCGCCGAGCAATCGACTCGTGCATCTCCAGGAGGCCGCGCCAGCGACGGTCCCCCAGCTCGACGGCGCGTTGGGTCGAGTCGACGATGTCGGTGAAGGCCACAGTCTTGAGGGCGCGGTCAGTATCCACGCGATGCGTGGTCCCGGTCAGGAACTCCTCGATCGTGTCCATCAGGAGATCGCCGTCACTCGACTGCATGGGTGAGTAGTCGCTGCCCGGGAGCCCGACGTAGCGTGACCCGGCGATGTGATCGACGAGATAGCGAGCATGGCCGCGGCCGGCGAACGTGTTCCCCTCGGAATGGAGGACCAGCGTCGGCGCTGAGATCGCCGGGAGAACGTCGCGGATATCAAGGTCGAAGACGAGGTGCTGCTTGTGAGCTGCGCGGCGCGGACTGCCGGCCGCCCGTTCGAGCCTCGCCGCCCAGTCCCGGCTGTACTCCAGCATGCCCGGCATGATCGACCCGAGCGCCAGTCCGGTACCCCACCGCTCTTTGATCATGGTCAGAGCCGCGTCCTCCGCCTCAGGAGGAAAGCCCCACCGATAGTCCGGCGCCTGGCGCAGCCGTGCGAACCCGTTGACTGTGACCAGTGCTGCCGTCTCCTCCGGGTGCATGGCTGCGAACAGCATGCAGAGCTGAGAGGCATGGCCAATGCCCACGAGAGCCGCTTGTTTCGACCCCACCGCTTCCATCACCGCCCGCACATCGCCGACCCAGTCCTCGAGCGGCGGCAGGCTGTCAACCGGATCGGACAGGCCGACTCCCCGCATGTCGAAGTGGATCAACCGCCCGTATTCCGCGAACCGCCGGCAGAAGCGATTGATCCGAGGGTCTTCCTTGATGAGGTCAAGGTTCGAGCCCCACTCGAACACCGTGATGATGTCGAGTGGCCCGTCGCCGATCACCTCGTAGGCGATCTGGAGCCCACCGCTGTCGGCGTAGTGGACTGTGCGCTCCGGCACCATGACCGGAGTCTAGGGTCAGGCGCGCTGGTAGGTGACGATGTCGAAGGACGGGTCTCCGCCGTGCGGGACGTGGCCGAGCTCACGCCATTGCATCCAGTCGATCTTGGGGAACTGGGTGTCGCCCTCGGGCGAGGACGCGACGCGCGTGACACACATCAGGTCGACCAGCCCGGCGTCGAGGGCCTGGGCGTAGACCTGCCCTCCCCCGACGAGGAAGACCTCGTCGTCGAGCTCACCGGCGCGCGCGAGTGCTGCCGCGAGTGTCGGCGCCACGTCCACCCCGTCGGCACTCCAGTCAGGATCACGTGTCAGCGACGATGGTGGTGCGACCCGGCAGCGGGCGCCCGATCGAGTCGAACGTCCTCCGGCCCATGACCATGGGGTGACCCATCGTCAGTTGCTTGAAGTGGGCGAGGTCCTCGGGCAGGCGCCATGGCAGTCCACCGTCGACACCGATGACCCCGTTCGCGCCCATGGCGACCACGAGCGTGACGGTCATACGGCGATGGGTGCCTTGATGAGCGGGTGCGGGTCGTAGCCGGTGACCTTGACGGACTCCATCGTGAAGTCGTCGATAGAGGTGACGGCCGGGTCGAGCCACAGCTCGGGCAGTGGGCGTGGATCCCGGGCGAGCTGCTCGCGGGCCTGGTCGAGGTGGTTGAGGTAGAGGTGGGCGTCGCCGAGCGTGTGCACGAAGTCGCCGACCTGCAGGCCCGTGACCTGGGCAACCATGTGGGTGAGCAGGGCGTAGGACGCGATGTTGAACGGCACGCCGAGGAACACGTCGGCAGAGCGCTGATACAGCTGGCAGGAGAGTCGTCCGTCGGCGACGTAGAACTGGAAGAACGCGTGGCAGGGGGCGAGCGCCATGTCGTCGATGTCGGCCACGTTCCAGGCGCTGACGATGTGGCGGCGCGAGTTGGGATCGGCCTTCAAGGACTCGATGACGCGAGCCAGCTGGTCGATGGTCTCGCCATTGGGTGCCGGCCACGACCGCCACTGGTGGCCGTAGACGGGGCCGAGCTCGCCTTCGTCGTCGGCCCACTCGTCCCAGATGGAGATGCCGTTCTCGCGCAGCCACTTGACGTTGGTGTCGCCGGAGACGAACCAGAGCAGCTCGCCGATGACGGACTTCAGGTGGATCTTCTTGGTGGTGACCAAAGGGAAGCCATCGGCCAGCGGGAACCGCATCTGATGGCCGAACACGCTGAGAGTGCCCGTGCCCGTACGATCGCCCTTCTCGACCCCGTCATCGAGGATGTGCTGCATCAGATCGAGGTACGCCCGCATGTCGGCAGACTACCAACGCAAACCCACGAGAACGGTGTGCGAAACTCGCCTCATGCAAACCCCGGAGTACGAGACTTCGCCGTCCGAGGTCCGCACCTTCGCGCTCCTCCAGCTGGGCCTCATGGCGGTCTTCCTGACCCTGCTCTTCCTCGCCTTCGGCGGCACCAACGCCGACCTGCCGCCGTGGTGGATCATCTCCCTGCTCCTCGTGGTGGTCGCGATCAGCGGCTTCCTCGCCGAGCGCGTCTGGATGTCGTCGAGGCCCCTGACGCCCGGCGGCGACCCGAACGAGATGAAGGCGCGGGCGGTCGGCATCTTCGCCGGTCAAGTCGTCCGCAAGCTGGCCTACTGCACCGCCGCGATCATCTTCGCCGTGGTGGTTGGCTTCGTGGGCCCATGGGGCGGCTGGCCGATGCTGATCGGCGGCGTGCCCGGCCTCGCCCTGCTCACCTTCGAGACGTGGCCGTCGCTGCGCAACACCTCGATCACGGAGGCGATGCTCGACTCCGAGGGAGCCGAGTCCGGGCTCGTGGAGGCCTTCCGCAAGTGGTGACCGCCGACGTCAGCGCCCGCCTGGCGTGGCCCGAGGACGCGGGATCCATTGCCCGGGTGCAGCTCGACGCATGGCGTGACCTGTACGCCGAGGTGCTCGCGCCGGATGTGCTGGAGTCCCTCGACGTCGAGGTGTTCGCCGACCGCTGGTCGGCCTCGCTCGTCAAACCGCCGGACGCTCGTATGCGCGTGCTGGTGGCGCTCGATCGCACCGAGGTCCGCGGGTTCGCCCTCGTCCATCCGTCGTTCGATCCGGATGCCGACCAGGTCACCGACGGCGAGGTCGGCGAGTTCGTCGTCGACCCGGCCCACCGTCGGGAGGGGCACGGTTCACGCCTGTTGCAAGCCGCGATGGACACGCTCGCCGCCGATCGGTTCACTCGGGTGCGTTGGTGGGTCGCCAGCACCGACGACGCCCTGCGCGACTTCGTCACCAGCTCCGGGTGGGAGGCCGACGGGGCGCACCGCGAGCTGCAGGACGACGCCGGCAACACCGTCAAGCAGGTGCGTCTGCACACCACGCTCGCCGCATGACCACTGACCGGTCGGTGGTCGTCGACTCGCTGGGCGTCGGGTTGGCCACCGGCGCGTACGGCGCGTCGTTCGGAGCCATCGCGACGGGTGCGGGGCTCGACGTCTGGCAGGCCTGCGTGATGTCGCTGGCCGTGTTCACCGGTGCTTCCCAGTTTGCTTTCATCGGCGTGGTCGCGTCGGGCGGCAACCCGCTGGCCGGTGCGTTCACCGCGCTCCTGCTCGGCAGCCGCAACATGTTCTACGGCCTGAGCATCGCCCCGCTGCTGCGGCTGACCGGCCCGGCCCGACTCGCCTCGGCCCACTTCGTCATCGACGAATCCACCGCCATGACGATCACCCGCGACTCGACCCGACAGGCGCGGCTCGGGTTCTACTGGACCGGAATCTCGATCTTCGTGCTGTGGAACGCCACCACCTTCCTGGGGGCCCTCGCGGGCAACGCCATGGGCGACCCGCGCGACTACGGTCTCGACGCCGCGGTCGGGGCCGCGTTCCTCGGGCTGCTGTGGCCGAGGCTCACGTCGTGGGGCACCCGCCTCACCGCACTGCTCGCGGCGGCGATCGCGCTCGGCCTGGTTCCGTTCACTGCGGCCGGTGTGCCGATCATCGTCGGCGGTGCGGCGGCAGTACTGGTCGGACTCCTGAGGCATGTCACGGTGCCGGAGGATTTGCCGTGAACACCGTGTGGGCCGGCATCGTGGTCGTGGCCATCGGATGCTTCGCCTTCAAGCTGGCCGGCCTGGCCGTCCCCGAACGGGTCCTGGATCATCCATTGGCCAAGCACGCGGCCGGGCTCATCCCCGTGGCTCTGCTCGGCGCCTTGATCGCTGTCCAGGTGCTCGGCGGTGACCACGAGCTCGTCGTCGACGCGAGGCTGGCCGCCCTGCTGGTCGCCGGCGTGCTGCTGATGTTGCGCATGCCGTTCCTGCCGATGGTGGTCGCGGCGGCCGCGACCGCCGCGCTGCTGCGCCTGCTCTGACGTCAGTCGAGGCCGAGGACGGCGTCCAGCCCGACGGTGAGGCCCCGTTGGTCCTTGACGGCCCGGAGGGCCGCCAGCACGCCGGGCATGAAGGACACGCGATCGTGCGAGTCGTGGCGCAGCGAGAACGTCTCCCCCACGCCTCCCATGACCACCTCCTGGCTGGCCACGAACCCGCGAGCGCGGATGGCGTGGACCGGCACACCGTCGACTCGCGCACCGCGGGCGCCGTCCGGGTCGGTGGTGGTGGCGTCGGGCAACTCAGCTGATCCGGCCCCTCGCCGGGCGGCGGCGATGACCTCAGCCGTGCGAGTGGCGGTGCCAGACGGGGCATCGACCTTGTCGGGATGATGCATCTCGACGACCTCGACCGACTCGAAGAACGGTGCGGCGGTGGCGGCGAACCGCATCAGCAGGACGGCACCGACCGAGAAGTTCGGGACGATGAGCACGCCGACCTGGGGATCCTCACCGAGCAGCTGGCGGACTTCTGCGATTCGCGCATCGTCGAACCCGGACGTACCGACCACGACGTGCATGCCGTGCTCGATGCACCAGCGGACGTGGTCGAGCGCGACGTCAGGCTGAGTGAAGTCGAGCGCGACCTCGGCGCCGGCATCGGCGATCGCGGCGATGTCGTCATCGAGGTCGACCTGCGCGACGACCTCGAGGTCGTCGGTTGCGTCGATGGCCTGCACGGACGTCGATCCCATCCGTCCCTTGGCTCCCAGCACCGCCACGCGTGTCATGCCGGCCAGCCTAGTGGCTGGGTGCGAGGACGTCGGCGATCGCCGACCAGCCGTCGTAGACCTCGGTGAACGAGGTCGACAGAGGTGAGAGCCCAAGCCGCAGCAGGTCCGGGCGACGAACGTCTGGGATGACGCCGCGGTCGCCCAGCCGTTTCGCGACGCCCACAGCATCGAGCACTTGGATGGTGAGGTGGCTGCCGCGCCGTTCGGGGTCGCGCGGTGAAAGCACGATGAGGTCGAGACGATCGAGCAGCTCGAGCAGGAACTCGGTGAGGGCCACGGACTTGGTGCGGATGGCGTCGACGCCCGCCTCGCCCACGAGCCGCACGCCCTCCTGCACGGCGAGGATGCCCATGACGTTCGGTGTACCGCTGAGCATGCGGCGGATGTCCGGGGCAGCGGTGTACGTGTCGGCCATCGCGAACAGGTCGGCCGCGCTGAACCAGCCAGGTATCGGCTGGGCGACGTGGGCGAGGTGCCGGGCCGCTACATACAAGAACGCCGGCGCACCAGGGCCAGCGTCGAGGTACTTGTACGTGCAACCCACCGCGAAGTCGACCTCGTCGGCGTCGAGACTGATCGGCAGGGCGCCGGCCGAGTGGCAGAGATCCCAGACGACCAGGCCGCCCACATCGTGCACCCGCTCGGTGATCGCGGGGACGTCGAGGATCGCACCGGACCGGTAGTCGACATGGCTGAGCGAGACGACCGCGGTCCGCTCCCCCAGCACCTGGGCGACGTCATCTGGCGACAGGTGCTCGATGAGGTCGGGATCGAGCCACCGCACCGTCATGCCCCGCTGCTTGGCCACGCCCTCCACGAGGTAGCGGTCGGTCGGGAAGTTCGTCATGTCGACGACGATCTCGTCGCGGTCCCCCCGCAGGTCGCAGGCCGCGTGCAGCGCCTTGAAGAGGTTGACGGAGGTGGAGTCCGCTATCACCGTCTGGCCCGGTGCTGCGCCAAGCACCGTGGCGGCCAACTCGTCACCGACCGTGACAGGGATTTCGACCCATCCCTCGTCCCACCCGCGGATGAGCCGCCCGCCCCAGTCCTCGGTGACAAAAGCTGCCAGCCGCTCGGCCGTGGCGCGGGGTGGGCGACCCAGCGAGTTGCCGTCGAAGTAGGCGACTACGCCCTCCCCGGGCAGGAAGCGATCGCGGAACGCAGCAAGCGGGTCGGCAGCGTCGAGGGCGGCAGCGCGGGCCCGAAAGTCCTCCATGGCTCCGCGATCGTCTCACGCACGAGGGCTCGCGGGTTGCGTGATACTGACGCCCATGACGCTGAAGGTGGGCCGGGCCGTCGCCGACATCACCGGCGAGCCGTGGGGCGTCGGGATGATGGGTTACGGCATGCCGCACCAGTGGACCCGCGGCATCCTGACCCGTCAGTACGTACGGGCATTCGTGCTCGACGACGGGGCCGAGCAGGTCGTCCACGTGGTGGCCGACATCGGGATGTTCTTCCAGGCCGCGACCACGGAGATCCTGATGAGGCTGTCCGCGCTCTTCGGCAACCGGTACACCGCCCGCAACGTGGTGCTCACCGCGACCCACACCCACTGCGGCCCGGGCGGGCACGGGCGGCACACGCTCTACAACATCACCACGGCGGGCTTTCACCCGCGCACGTTCGAGCGGCTCGTCTCGGGCGTGGTCGACGCGATCGTCCGTGCCCATGACGACGTCCAGCCCGCCGTCGCCACCGTGACCCGCGGCCACCTCACCGACGCCAGCACGAATCGCAGCAAAGGGGCGTTCGCGCACAACCCGGCCGAAGACCGGGAGCACTTCCCGGACGCCATCGACCCGCTGATGACGCTCATGCGGATCGAACGCGACGATCGCCTCGTCGGAGCGATCAGCTGGTTCCCCGTGCACAACACGTCGATGTCGAACCGCACCACGCTCATCAGCTCCGACAACAAGGGCTGGGCGGCGTACGCCTGGGAGCGGGACGGCGAGGCTGCCCAGACCCCGCAGGCGTCGCTGGTGACGTCGTTCGCCCAGACGAACGCCGGTGACATCTCCCCCAACCTGGCCGGCCGAGCCGGACATGGCCCCACCGACGACGAGCGCGAGAACACCCGCATCATCGGCGAGCGCCAGCTGACCCTCGCCCGCTCCCTGGCCGCCGAGCCGGGCGAGAGCGTCCCGGCCCTCCTGCAATCGCGGATGACGTACGTCGATCTCGCCCACCGGAACACGGCGGACGGTCCGACCAGCCGAGCCGTGCTGGGCGCCGCGTTCGCCGCCGGCACGACCGACGGCGAGGGTTCGCCGTTGTTCCGGCGCGGACGAAACAACCCGGTGCCACAGCGGGTCAGCGAGTGGATCTACGACCGGTTCCCGCGCCTGCGGGACAGCCAGGCGCCGAAGGACCTGCTCATCCCCGTCGGAGCCCTCGGCTGGGCGCAGGAGCGTCTGCCTGTCCAGCTGGTGCGCATCGGTGGGCTATACCTCATCTGCCTGCCGATCGAGGTCACGGTGACCGCCGGGCTGCGCCTGCGTCAGGCCGTGGCCGGCGTGATGTCGACGGACGTCGAGCACGTCATCGTGCAGGGATACGCCAACGGCTACGCGCACTACCTGACGACGCCCGAGGAATACGACGAGCAGGACTACGAGGGCGGGAGCACGATCTTCGGGCGACAACAGCTGCCGGCGGTTGTCGAGGTTGTGACCGGCCTCGCCGAGTCGATGCGGGACGGCCGGCCGGTCGACGCTGGCGAGCCGCCCCCGCCGCACCGGTGGTGGTGGAACGCCCCCACCGGGTCACCGCGGCTCGAGCGCCCGCAGCCGATCGTCGTGCGCTCAGCACCCGCCTCGGTCCAGAGCGGGTGGACCGCACAAGTCGAAGTCGCCGCCGACCACCCCAACCGGGTACTCCGGCCGACCTACCTGCTCGTCGAGCGCGAGACGCCGTCCGGGTGGGACGTCGTAGCGGACGACAGCTCGTTCGACACGTCGATCACCTGGCACCGGCGTGGACGCCGCTGGACCGCGACGATCACCTGGCGGGCCGGCGAACCGGGCACCTACCGCATCTCCTACGTTGGCCGCGAGACCGTCCACACGTCGCCCTTCACCGTCACCTGACGCAACGAACCCCCGACACCGTGCGGTGCGGGGGCTCGTCGTGATGCTGGGCGATCAGGCGTCTGCGCCGACCTCAGCCTCGGCCTCATCGTCGGCGGTCTCCTCGGCGGGAGCGTCGGCGACGTCACCGAGCACGGGGATCAGCGACAGCTTGCCGCGGTCGCCGAGCTCGGCGATCTCGACCTGGATCTTCTGGCCGACGGACACGACGTCCTCGACCTTCTCGACCCGCTTGCCGTCGTTGAGCTCGCGCAGCTTGCTGATGTGCAGCAGGCCGTCGCGACCCGGGAGCAGCGACACGAACGCACCGAAGTCGACCGTCTTGACGACGGTGCCGAGGTAGCGCTCGCCGACCTCGGGCATCGTCGGGTTGGCGATCGCGTTGATCGCGTCCCGAGCGGCCTCGGCGGCGTCGCCGTTGTCGGCGCCGACGTAGACGGTGCCGTCGTCCTCGAGCGAGATCTGGGCGCCGGTGTCGTCCTGGATCTGGTTGATGACCTTGCCCTTGGGGCCGATGACCTCGCCGATCTTGTCGACCGGGATCTTGATCGTGATGATGCGCGGCGCGTAGGGGCTCATCTCGTCCGGGGCGTCGATGGCCTCGGCCATGACGTCGAGGATCGTGAACCGAGCCTCACGGGCCTGCGTCAGCGCACCGGCCAGCACGTCGGCGGGGATGCCGTCGAGCTTGGTGTCGAGCTGCAGGGCGGTGACGAACTCCCGCGTACCGGCGACCTTGAAGTCCATGTCGCCGTAGGCGTCCTCAGCACCGAGGATGTCGGTCAGCGTGACGAACTGCTGCTTGCCGTCGACCTCGCCGGAGATGAGGCCCATCGCGATGCCCGCGACCGGAGCGCGCAGTGGCACACCGGCGTTGAGCAGGCCCATCGTGGACGCGCAGACCGAGCCCATCGAGGTGGAGCCGTTCGAGCTCAGCGCCTCGGAGACCTGGCGGATGGCGTACGGGAACTCCGTGCGCGTCGGCAGCACCGGCAGCAGCGCGCGGCCGGCAAGTGCGCCGTGACCGATCTCGCGACGCTTGGGCGAGCCCACTCGGCCGGTTTCGCCGGTCGAGAACGGCGGGAAGTTGTAGTTGTGCATGTAGCGACGCGTGGTCTCGGGAGAGAGCGTGTCGAGCTTCTGCTCCAGGCCGAGCATGTTCAGCGTGGTGACACCCAGGATCTGGGTCTCGCCGCGCTGGAACAGCGCCGAGCCGTGGACGCGCGGGATGATGCCGACCTCGGCCGAGAGCGCCCGGATGTCGGCCAGACCGCGGCCGTCGATGCGCACCTTGTCGCGGAGCACGCGCTCGCGGACGAGCGTCTTGGTGAGCGAGCGCATCGCGGCGCCGATCTCCTTCTCGCGTCCCTCGAACTTCTCACCAAGCTGCTCGAGCAGGTCGGCCTTGATCTCGCTCTCGCGAGCCTCACGGTCGGCCTTGCTGACGATGGTGAGGGCTTCGCCGAGCGAGGCCGAGGCGATGCGCGCGACCTCGTCGTGCACGTCGTCCTGGTACTCGGGGAAGACCGGGAACTCCTGGATCGGCTTCGCGGCCTTGCCGGCGAGGTCGGACTGCGCCTCGCAGAGCTGCTTGATGACGCTCTTGGCGGCTTCGAGGCCACCGGCGACGATCTCCTCGGTGGGAGCCTGGACACCGCTCTGCACGAGGTCCCAGGTGGACTCGGTGGACTCGGCTTCGACCATCATGATTGCGACGTCGTCACCGGCGATGCGGCCCGCGACGACCATGTCGAACACGGCGTCCTCGAGCTGCGTGTGCGTCGGGAACGCGACCCACTCACCCTCGATGAGGGCGACGCGGGTGGCGCCGACCGGGCCCGAGAACGGCAGGCCGGAGATCTGGGTGGACGCGGAGGCGGCGTTGATGGCCAGCACGTCGTAAGGAGCGTCAGGGTTGAGGGCCAGCACCGTGATGACGACCTGGACCTCGTTGCGCAGGCCCTTCTTGAAGGTCGGGCGGAGCGGACGGTCGACCAGACGACAGGTGAGGATGGCGTCCTCGCTGGGACGGCCCTCGCGGCGGAAGAACGAGCCGGGGATCTTGCCCGCGGCGTACATGCGCTCTTCGACGTCGATGGTCAGGGGGAAGAAGTCGAACTGCTCCTTGGGGTGCTTGCCGGCCGTGGTGGCCGACAGCAGCATGGTGTCGTCGTCGAGGAATGCGGCCACCGCTCCGGCGGCCTGGCGGGCGAGGAGCCCGGTCTCGAATCGGACCGTGCGGGTGCCGAACCGTCCGTTGTCAATGACGGTTTCGGCGGTGTGAAGTACGGAGTCGCTCATGCGAGTCCCTTCCGCAGGCAGACGCCTGCTGTGAGGGACGAGACGCAGGCTGGCGGTTCAGGGTTCGGTCTTCGATCGAGGCCTGCGGGGCGTACCTAGTTGGTGTCCCGAGGGCCACTACCGAGGACCGAGCACGTCGTGCCTGGACTGTCTCGTCCTGGATGTGGAGATATGAAGTTGTGGGACCGGCAGTCACACAGGGGCGCCCACCGGTGAGGTCTTTTTAGCGGCGCAGACCGAGTCGCTCGATGAGCGAGCGGTAGCGCTCGATGTCGGTGTTCTGCAGGTAGTTCAGCAGGCGACGACGCTGTCCGACGAGCAGCAGGAGGCCACGACGGCTGTGATGGTCGTGCTCGTGCTCCTTGAGGTGCTCGGTCAGGTGCGTGATGCGGCCGGTCAGCAGGGCCACCTGGACCTCAGGGGATCCGGTGTCGCCGTCGCTGAGGGCGTACTGCTTGATGATCTCGGACTTGGGAACCTCGGCCAGGCTGGCCACGGCAGTCTTCTTCGCCACTTTTCTCCTCTGAGGGTTTCGTTGCACGGCGCGCCCGGGCCGGTTCACCGGGGCACTATCGTTCCGTGGCCGTTATACGGCAACCGCCAGCGTATCAGCGCAGGCGACGGCGGGGCGAATCGCGGTCAAGCCTCCGCCTCCACCCCCGAGAGCGATGCCGGTCGGCCCGGCAGCACCAGGGCCGAGCCTGTGGCGAGTGCGACGGTCTTCCCGTCGGCGTTGACCACCTCAGCCTCCGCGACCGTGATCGTCCGGCCCGAATGACGGACGCGGCCGCGAGCGACGAGGTCACGGCCGTCTGGAAACACCGGGCGCAGGAAGTTCACCTTCAGATCAATCGCACCCAGCGCGGCTCCCGCGGGTGCGGTGGTTTGTACCGCCGACACCAACGCAGAATCCGCCAGCATCGCGATCACCCCACCCTCCACCGTTCCGAGCGGGCTGCACAGCCACTCGTGGCAAGGGAGCGTGAACACCGCTTCTCCGTCTCCGACCTCCACCGGACCGACGCCCGTCAGGTAGTGCATCGGCGGACCGGGAAGCTCGCCGGTCACTTGAAGCTCAAGAACCTCGCGACCGCTCAAGCGGTCCCAGATGTCTTGGGACAAGACCTCCCCCAGGGCCGGCCGTTCGAACGGGTCGGGCGAATTCTCCTCCGCTGCGGCTGCCCGAGGTTTCGGTGCGTCAGGCGCGGCCGCTGACGGAGCTCTGGGCGGGAGGACGAAGCAGAGCGAGCTCCCATCGACCAGCAGACGCCCTCGGTCGTCGAAGATCTGCACATTGGAGAGGGCGACCACGCGATTTCCGTGCACGAGGGATCCCCGGGCGATCAGCTTGCCACCTGTCCGGGCAGGACGCAGCAACCGCATCGACAGCTCGGACGTCGCGTATCCGGTGGCGGGCGGAAGCGTTGTCTGGACCGCGCACCCGAGCGGGCCGTCGGCAAGGATCGCCAGCGTTCCGACGGAGACCAGGCCCTGGGGGCTGAGCAACCACGGACTCGCCGGCATGGAGAACGTGGCGTTCCCAGGACCGACATCCGTCAATTCCATGCCAATCAGGTGGCGAATGGGAGGATCCGGCACCTCGCCTCGGATCATCCCACGCAGCATGTCGATTCCCGCGTGCTTGAAGAGTTCCGGATCCGGGTAGCCACCTCGCACCGCTTCGCGCCACGGCGCCATCTCCTCAGCGGTGCTCATCTGACCACCCTAGGGCTCCCGCCGATCGGGGCGTGAGGGCGATGACTAGTCGAGGTCGGCCAGGACGGACCGGGTGTCGGCCACGTCCTCGTGCATCTGCGCCACCAGCGCGTCGACGGTGTCGAACACGTCCATGCCGCGCAGGCGATGCACGAACTCCACCCGGACGAGCTGGTCGTAAAGATCGAGCGAGCTGCCATCGGACGGCCGGTCGATGACGTATGACTCCACGCGGCGATCGCGACCGTCGAACGTCGGGTTGGTGCCCACGGAGATCGCGGCCGGCAGCACCTCACCGCCGATGTCGAGGCGTCCCGCGTAGACGCCGTCAGGTGGCACCGCGTAGGTGTCGTCGACCGGGACGTTCGCGGTGGGGAACCCGAGCGAGCGGCCCCGGCGGTCGCCCTCGACGACGACACCGCTGACCTCGTGCGGCCGGCCGAGCACGGCGGCTGCTTCGGGCATGTGACCGGCGGCGACGTGCGTTCGCACCAGCGTCGAGGAGAACGGTTCCGCTCCCCCTTCGAGGGTGAGGCCTTCGACTGCGAATCCGGCCTCTGAGCCGGCGCGGCGCAACACGTCGACGTCACCCGCGGCCCGCGACCCGAACCGGAAGTTCTCCCCCACCACCACGGCCGATGCCTTGAGCTCGTCGACGAGCACACGCTGGATGAACTCCTTCGGACTCCAGTCGGCCATCTCGCGGCTGAACGCAAGCACCCGGACCTCGTCGGCACCGTGGAACCGGAGCAGCTCGACGCGTCGCTCGATCGTGGTGAGGCGCTTGGGTGCCCGGTCGGGTGCCAGCACCTCTCTCGGGAGTGGGTCGAACGTCACCGCCACGACCTCACCTCCGTCCGACGCGTCACGGGTGACGGCCAGGACGCGCTGGTGCCCGCGGTGGACGCCGTCGAAGCTGCCCACCGTCACGGCAGCCGCCTCGCTGCGAGGCGTGGTCTCGGCGCCGTCGAGGTCTCGCCAGATGGTCACGACGGAACTCTAACGACGATGGCAGTCAGAGCAACGGGCGGAGCGGGGCAAGGATCATCTCGCAGGCGCGCACGACGATGTCGCGGCTCTCCCACTCGGCGAGGGTCAGCTCCTTGGCCTGCCCGAGATCGTTCTGGAACACCGTCTCGAGGTGCTTGGCCATGTCGTTGTCGAGGATCTCGAGGTTGATCTCGTAGTTGCCGGTGAGGCTGAGCCGGTCGATGTTCGCCGTGCCGACCGTCGACCAGCGGCCGTCGATCGTGGCGGTCTTGGCGTGCACCATGGCGTGCTGGTAACGGAAGATCCGCACGCCATGACGCAGCAGCTCGCCGTAGAAGCCGCGAGAGAGCCAGTCGGCGACGACGTGGTTGCTGATCTCCGGCACGAGGATCCGTATGTCGACGCCGCGACTGCGCGCTTCCTTGAGGGCCTGCAGGATGTCGTGGTCCGGGATGAAGTAGGCCGCCGTCAGGTAGATGTGGTGCGCGGCGCGGTCGATCGCTTCCAGATACATGTTGCGGATCGGGAACACCAGCTGACGCGGGACGTTGCGGTGCGCCCGCACGTGCGGGTCCCAGCTCGGCGAGCCGCGGTCCTTGAGCATGGGCAGCCCGCGACCGTTGAGGTTCCAGAAGTCGACGAAGGCGTTGTCGAGGTCCCAGACCGCGCCGCCCTCGACCTTGAGGTGGGTGTCCCGCCAGGACTTCTCGTACTCGACGCCAATGTTGTAGCCGCCGACGAACGCGGCGGTGTCGTCGACGACGAGGATCTTGCGATGGTCGCGTCCCCACCGGCGCGGGTTGAGCACCATCCAGCCGGAGATGAGCGGGTAGCGCAGCACCTGGATCGGTGGCGGGTACCGGAAGAAGCTCGGCCGGACGACGAGGTTCGCGAAGCCGTCGTACACGACCCGGACGTCGACGCCCCGCTCGGACGCGCGGATGAGCGCCCGCTTGAAGCGCTTCCCGATCGCGTCGCCCTTGAAGATGAACGACTCGAACAGGATGCGTTCCTGGGCGCCCGCGATCGCGGTCAGCATGTCGTCGTAGAGGTCGGCGCCGTGCGTGTAGGTCGTGATGGTGGACTCGCCGACCGGCACCGCGGTGGGCACCGTTCGCGGGAAACCGTCACCGCGGTGGGAACGGTTGAGCTTGCGGACCTTCGACGTGACCGTGAGCGCCACGACGATGTTGAACACGGCGAGGAACCAGACCCGGAGGAACGTCCACGCGACGCGGCGGGGTGACGTTCGGCGGAGCCTCATGATCCGACCCTAGGCCGTGCCTGCCCATTCGCGCCCGACTCGCGCGACGCCCGATGTTCGACCGCCACTGGGCAGACGCGGCCTAGGCCGTCGACGGACTGACAAACACCGCAATGGCACGGGCGTCGTCGCCGCGCTGCTCGTACAGCGCGAGGAAGTGCCCGTCCGGGTCGAACACCGCGACCGGACCGCCAGCGCCGAGGTCCAGGCTGGGCAGGGCGCGGCCGAACCGGACGTCCTTGGCCTGGGCGGCGTCGAGGTCGAGCACCGGGAAGGAGGATCGGGCCGCGGCGTCGAGGTCGGTCATCACGAAGTCCGACTCCAGCTCGTCCAGCGTGTGGGCGGATGCCAGGTCGAAAGCCCCCACGCGGGTGCGGCGCAGCATCGTCAGGTGGCCGCCGACGCCCAGCGCCGCACCGAGGTCGCGAGCGAGCGCGCGCACGTAGGTGCCGCTGGAGCAGACCACGCGCACGTCGGCATCGACCACGTCGACGTGACGACGCACCTCGCCGAGCTCGAACGTCTCGACCGTGACCGGTCGCGCCGGCAGCTCGACATCTTCACCAGCGCGGACGCGTGCATACGAGCGCTGACCGTCGACCTTGATCGCCGAGACCGACGACGGAACCTGCTCGATGGATCCGGCGAGGGGCGCCATCGCTGCGACGATCTCGGCGTCGTCGAGGTGTCCGGCCGGGGTGGTCGTGACGACGTCACCCTCCGCATCATCGGTGACCGTCGACTGACCGAGCCGGATGGTGGCGAGGTACTCCTTGTCGGCGAGCTGCAGGTGCCCCAGCAGCCGCGTGGCCCGGCCGACGCCGAGCACGAGCACGCCGGTGGCCATCGGGTCGAGCGTGCCGGCGTGACCGACCTTGCGCGTGCCGGCCAGACGTCGCACGCGGCCCACCACGTCGTGCGACGTCCAACCGGACGGTTTGTCGACGACGACGAGGCCGGCAGGAGCCGTCACTCCTCTTCGACGTCCTCGTCGCGGCCTTCGGGCTCGTCGTGCTTCTTGTACGGGTCCGGGTCGCCGGCGTACTGGGCGCCGGCGGCCTGGGCTGCCACCGCCTCGTCGGACTCCCGCGCCTTGGCGAGCAGGTCCTCGATGTCCCGTGCCGTCTCGGGCATGGCATCGAGAAAGAACTCGATCGACGGCGTGTGCCGCAGACCCAGCTGCTTGCCGACCTCGGAGCGGATCAGGCCGTTGGCACTCCGCAGCGCGGCCTCGGTGTCCTGGATGGCCTCCTGGCCACCCATCACCGTGTAGAACACCGACGCCTGCTGGTTGTCGCCGGTCAGCCGGACGTCGGTGAGCGTGATGAACCCGAGTCGGGGGTCCTTCACACGACGCTCCAGCATCGAGGCGACGATCACCTTGATCCGATCAGCAAGCTGCTGAGTGCGCTGGCCTGCCATGAGCCGCTAGTCCCGTGCCTTCTCGACCAGCTCGAAGGTCTCGATGATGTCGTCGACCTTGATGTCGTTGTAGCCCTTGAGCACGATGCCGCACTCGAAGCCTTCGCGGACCTCCGACACGTCATCCTTCTCACGACGCAGGCTGCCCAGGTCGAGGTTGTCCGCGACCACGGCGCCGTCACGCAGCAAGCGCGCCTTGGCGTTGCGCTTGATGGTGCCGCTGGTGACCATGCAACCGGCGATGTTGCCGATCTTGCTGGAGCGGAAGATGTCCCGGATCTCGGCGGTGCCGAGCTGGGACTCCTCGAACTCCGGCTTGAGCATGCCCTTCAGCGCGGCCTCGATCTCGTCGATCGCCTGGTAGATCACCGAGTAGTACTTGATCTCGACGCCCTCGCGGTCGGCGAGCTCGGTGGCCTTGCCCTGCGGCCGCACGTTGAACCCGATGATGACGGCGTTCGACGCGGCAGCGAGGTCGACGTTGGTCTCGGTGATGGCACCGACACCGCGGTCGATGACCCGCAGGTTGACTTCCTCGCCCACATCGATCTGGGAGAGCGCGTCCTCGAGTGCCTCGACCGAGCCGGAGCCGTCGCCCTTGAGGATCAGCAGCAGCTCGTCGGTCTCGCCCTTCTCCAGTGAGGACATGAAGTCCTCGAGCGTGCGGCGACCGCTGCGCTTCGCCAGTGCGGCGTTGCGCTCGCGAGCCTCACGCTTCTCGGCGATCTGGCGCGCGGTGCGGTCGTCGTCGACGACCATGAAGTTGTCACCGGCGCCGGGAACGGCCGTGAGGCCGAGCACCAGGGCGGGTCGCGACGGCGTTGCTTCCTCGATGTTGTCGCCGTGCTCGTCGAGCAAGGCGCGCACGCGACCGAACGCCGAACCGGCGACGAGCGTGTCACCGACGCGGAGCGTGCCGCGCTTCACCAGCACCGTGGCGACCGGTCCGCGACCGCGGTCGAGGTGTGCCTCGATGGTGAGGCCCTCGGCGTTCTGGTCGGGGTTGGCGCGCAGGTCGAGCGACGCGTCGGCGGTGAGGATGATCGACTCGAGCAGCTCGGGCAGACCAGTGCCGGCCTTGGCCGAGACGTCGACGAACATGGCGTCGCCGCCGTACTCCTCGGGCACGAGTCCGTACTCGGTGAGCTGGCCACGGGCCTTGGCCGGATCGGCGTCGGGCTTGTCGATCTTGTTGACGGCGACCACGATCGGCACACCGGCGGCCTTGGCGTGGTTGAGCGCTTCGACCGTCTGGGGCATGACGCCGTCGTCGGCTGCAACCACCAGCACTGCGATGTCGGTGGCCTGGGCACCACGGGCACGCATGGCGGTGAACGCCTCGTGGCCCGGGGTGTCGATGAAGGTGATGCGTCGCTCGGTGCCATCGACATCCGTCGCGACCTGGTAGGCACCGATGGTCTGCGTGATGCCACCGGCCTCCTTGTCGACGACGTTGCTGTCGCGCAGGGCGTCGAGCAGCTTGGTCTTGCCGTGGTCGACGTGACCCATGACGGTGACGACCGGTGGACGCGGGGCGAGATCCTTCTCGACGCCTTCGTCCTCGCCGAACTCGAGGCTGAACGACTCCAGCAGCTCGCGGTCCTCTTCCTCCGGTGAGACGACCTGGACGTCGTAGTTCAGCTCCTCGCCGAGGATCTGCAATACGTCGTCGTTGACCGACTGGGTGGCGGTGACCATCTCACCGAGGTGGAACAGCACCTCCACCAGCGATGCGGCGTCGGCGCCGATCTTGTCGGCGAAGTCGCCCAGCGAGGCGCCACGGGCCAGACGAATCGTCTCGCCCTCGCCCTTGCGGACGCGGACGCCGCCGATGGCGGGCGCCTGCATCTGGTCGAATTCCTGGCGCTTGGCGCGCTTGCTCTTGCGACCGCGTCGGGCCGGGCCACCGGGGCGACCGAAGGCGCCCTGGGTGCCGCCACGACCGCCGCGACCAGGACCACTGGGACGACCGCCGGGGCCGCCGAAGCCGCCACCGGGACGTCCGCCGCCGGGGCCGCCGAAGCCGCCACCGCCGCCGCCGCCACCGGGACGGCCGGCACCTGCCGGTGCGCCGCGTCCGGCGCCGCCGCCACCGGGGCCACTAGGACGACCACCGGGACCACCCGGACCACCCTGACGGGCGGCGGGACGTCCGGAGATGCTGGACTGCCTGGGCATCATCGCCGGGTTGGGGCGCGGCATGCCGGGACGTCCGGGCGTGCCGCCCTCTGGCGCGGCCGGCGGACGTGGTGCGCGCTCCTGCTGCATGCCCTGGCGTGACGAGAACGGGTTGTTGCCCGGACGAGCGCCACCGGGGCGCGGGCCGGGTCGGGGCTTGTCGGCGGTGCCGGCCTCATCCGAGGGCTGGGAGGCGGCGGGCTCGTCCGACTGCTCCGCGGGCTCGTCGACGACATCGGGTGCCGGCTCGACGACCGGTGCCTCGGGAACCTCGACGACCTCAGGGGCCTCGGGCGCCTCGACGACCTCGGGCGCAGCATCTTCCGCGGGCGGGCCTTCGGGCTCGGCCTTGGCTGCAGCCTTCTTGGCGGGCGCCTTCTTGGCCTTCTTCTCGCCCTGCTTGCGCAGGGCTTCGCCGTGCTCCTCGTTGAGGCGACGCACGACGGGCGCCTCGACGGTGGACGAGGCGGACTTCACGTATTCACCCATGTCTTGCAGGGTGGACAGGATGACCTTGCTGGGTACGCCGAGCTCCTTGGCGAGCTCGTGGACTCTGACAGCCACTTTTCTCCTTCGGTGGACCGATCCGAAGGAGGATCAGACCACTAGTTGACGTGCAGGTTCTGGCTCATGTGAACGTGTTCATCGGGTGCTCATGAGCATGTGCTCCGATTCGGTCATGGGACGGATGTCCCGGTGGTCAATCGCTGCTGGTCTCGGGGCCGACGAGGGCGTCCACCAGGCCCAGATCGAGCGGCCCCTCCACACGGAGGGCCCGGCCGAAGGCCCGGCGACGTCGCGCCTGCTCCAGGCACCGGGGATCGGGATGCAGGTGAGCACCTCGGCCCGGTAGCGATCCGCGTGGATCGGGGGTGACGACCCAGGTCTGTGACCCGGCCGCACCTCCGACGGCAACGAGCCGCACCAGAGTGGTCTTGTCCACACGTGACCGGCATCCGATGCACGTGCGAAACACCGTCATCGAGTCTACCCCGTCGGGGGTGGTCCGGCGTCCACGGGCCCAGCGGGCCCCGGATCCTCTGATCCGGCCGGTGGTTCGCTGTCGGAGCGGATGTCGATGCGCCATCCGGTCAATTTGGCCGCGAGCCGGGCGTTCTGGCCCTCCTTGCCGATGGCGAGGGAGAGCTGGAAGTCCGGCACGACGACGCGTGCCGCGCGGGCGGTGGTGTCGACGAGCGTGACGCCTTTGACCTGCGACGGCGACAACGCATGCGCGATGAACTCGGCCGGGTCTTCACTGTGGTCGATGATGTCGATCTTCTCGCCGTGCAGCTCGTGGATGACGTTGCGCACCCGCTGGCCCATCGGACCGATGCAGGCGCCCTTGGCGTTGACGCCCGGCACGGTGGCGCGCACCGCGATCTTGCTGCGGTGACCGGCCTCCCGGGCGATCGCGACGATCTCGACTGAGCCATCCGCGATCTCCGGCGCCTCCAGCGCGAACAGCAGGCGGACCAGATTGGGGTGCGTGCGCGAGACCTTGACCCTCGGCCCGCGCATCCCCTTCTCGACCTCGTAGACGTACGCCTTGATGCGCTCGCCGTGCGCGTACTTCTCCTCGGCGACCCGCTCGGCCGCCGGCAACAGGGCCTCGACCTTGCCGAGATCGATCATCACGTCGCCGGGCCGGGCGCCCTGCTGGATGATTCCGGAGACGATGTCGCCGACCTTGCCGGAGAACTCCCCGTACTTCTGCTCGTCCTCGGCGTCGCGCAGGCGCTGCATGATGAGCTGGCGCGCGATGGCCGCGGCGAAGCGGCCGAAGTCCTCGGGGGTGTCGTCGAACTCCTCGGAGTAGCGGGGCTCGGGCGCCTCCGTCGGTTCTGCGGGTTCGGCCGATTCCATGCCCTCGGCGTCGGTCTCGGGAACTGTCACCGGCTCCTCGCTGGGCTCGGGGTCAAGCCGCTCGCGGGCCCACACCGTGACGTGCCCGGTCTTGCGGTCGAGCTCGACCCGCGCCTGGGCATGGGAGTCGTGGGTCTTGTGATACGCCGAGAGCAGCGCGGCCTCGATCGCCTCGACGACGACGCCGAACGAGATGTCCTTCTCGTGCTCGAGCGCACGCAGGGCATTCATGTCGATGTCCATGTCAGGCGTCCTTGCGGGGATCGGTAGAGCTGTGCTGATGGGATTTGGGCTTGGTGAGCTCGACCTCGATGCGGGCGGTGGCGACGTCGTCGAACGGCAGCCGTTGTGAGGCATCGTCGACGGCGAGATCGGCCCCGCTGTCGTCGGCCCCACTGATGCGGCCTTTGACGCGCGATCCGTCGGCGAGCTCGACGACGACGAGGCGTCCGACGTTGCGGCGCCAGTGACGAGGCAGGGTGAGGGGGCGGTCGACGCCGCGTGACGTGACTTCGAGCGTGTAGGGCTGCGAGCCCATGGCGTCGGAGGTGTCGAGCTCTTTGGACAGCTCGCGGGTGGCCTGGGTGATGGAATCGATCGGGACGCCGCCGTCGGCGTCGACGGCGATGCGGAGCACACGACGCTTGCCGGGCTGTGCCGGATTGGATGGGGAGAGCTCGACGGCCTCGAGATCGAGGCCGAGGGCGTTGACACACCGCTCGGCCAGCTGCTCGAGCCGGCCACCAGTGATGCTGTCCATGGCGGCCTCCCTCTTCTGTTGTCGGCACTGTGTTGGCTCCTGCGTGCAGTGTCGAGACCAGCCTAGCGAACTCCCTGTCGTAATCTTCCCCCTGTGATGAGCCGCCGCACGCTGCTGGGCGCTGGCCTGACGGCTGCCACCGTCGCCGTGGCGGTGGGAACGGCGAAGGCGGTCGGAGTCCTCGACGACGCGCTCCGCGGCCTCGGCGCCGAGCCACATCCGGAACCGGATCCCGGCGACACCCGCCGTCTCAACCGTGCCGCCACGGCCCAATCAGGGCTCATCGCCGCCATCGACGCGACGATCGCCGCGCACGGCGACCTCAAGCCGAAGCTGGCGCAGCTGCGTCTCGTGGCCGACGAGCAGCTCGTCGCGGTGGGCGGACGGCTGGCCGCGGCCGACGTCAACCCGGCGTCCGACGATCCGCCGACCGCGGCCGCCGAGCTCTCGACGATGGCTGCGGACTCGGCCAAGGCCCGGGAGACCGACGCCATCTCCGCCTCGAACCCCGACGCCGCCCGCGTCCTTGCCTCGATGTCGGCCGGGCTGTCCCAGCTGGCCGCTGCTCTGGGGCTGGTCGCACCATGACCCGGCTGGAGGACCTCCAGGCGTGGCTCGCGCTCGAGCACGAGGCCGTCTGGCTGTACGGCATGATCGGGGCTCGCGTCGACCGGCTGGCCAAACCCGCCCGCACGTCGTACGACGCCCATCGCGCCGTCCGCGACCGACTGCGCGTGCTGGTGCACGAGGCCGGTGGCCAACCCGTGGGCCCGGCCCTCACGTACGGCGCCGAGCGTGTGAACTCACCGCGCGTCGCCCGGACCGCGGCGCGCAGCATCGAGGAGCGGATCGCGGCCGCGTGCCTGACGCTGTTCGGCGACCTCAACCGAGACGGACGGCGGTTCGCGATGGCCGGCTTGCGCCGGGCCGCTCTCGCCGCGCTCGACTGGGGCGCGCCGGTCCGCGCGTTCCCTGGGCTCGACTGAGCCCGAGGAACGCAGCGACGAGCGGCTCAGTCGCTTGAGCGTGTTGCGCCGGAGGCGCCCGGTGCGAAACCCATGACTATCGGCAGACGCCGCGAAGGTGTTCGGCGGCTTCGGCCACTGGCACGTCGCTGCGCTCGCCCGTGGCGCGGTTGCGGACCTCGACGACGCCATCAGCCAGGCCCTTGCCGACGACGACGATGGTGGGCATGCCGAGCAGCTCAGCGTCCTTGAACTTCACGCCCGGAGACACCTTGCGGCGGTCGTCGTAGAGGACCTCGATGCCGTCCGCCTCGAGCTCGGCGACCAGCGCGTCGGCGGCTTCAAACGTCGCGTCATCCTTGCCAGTGGCGACGAGATGAACGTCGTACGGGGCGAGCTCGCGAGGCCACACGATGCCGAGGTCGTCGTAAGAGTTCTCGATGACCGCGGCGACGGCGCGTGAGACGCCCACGCCGTACGAGCCCATGGTGACGGTGACGAGCTTGCCGTTCTCGTCGAGCACCTGGAGCCCGAGTGCCTCGGCGTACTTGCGGCCGAGCTGGAAGATGTGGCCCATCTCGATGCCTCGCGCCAGCTCCAGCGGACCGGAACCGTCGGGTGCCGGATCGCCCGCCCGCACCTCGGCCGCCTCGATGGTTCCGTCCGGCGTGAAGTCGCGCCCCGCCACCAGGTCGATGACGTGCGACCCGTCGATATCGGCGCCGGTCACCCATCGGGTGCCGGTGACGACCCGCGGATCCACCAGGTAGCGGATACCGCTGGCCCCTTGCTCCCCCAGCACGCCGGGTCCGATGTAGCCCTTCGCGAGGGAAGGATGGTCGGCGAAGTCGTCCTCGGTGAACACCTCGACCTCGGCCGGAGCGACCTGGGTCTCGAGCCGTCGGACGTCGACGTCGCGGTCGCCGGGCAGGCCGATCGCGAGTGGTTCACGGGTGCCGTCGAGATGACGCAAGGTGACCAGCACGTTCTTGAGGGTGTCGGCCGCCTCCCACGGGCGGTCGTCGCGGGGGAACACCATGTTCAGGTGGTTGACCAGCGTCTCGATCGTGGGTGTCTCGGGCGTCTGCTCGGCGTGGGCGGCCGGCACGTCGTCGTAGGCCTGAGGCTCCGGCACGACGGTGGTGACCGCTTCGATGTTCGCCGCGAAGCCGCCGTCCGACCGCACGAAGGTGTCCTCACCCGTCTCGGCAACAGCCAAGAACTCTTCACTTGCCGAGCCACCCATCGCGCCGGAGTCGGCCTTGACGATGACGTACTCGAAACCCAGCCGGTCGAAGATGCGGACGTACGCCTCGCGGTGTGCCTGGTAGGACGCCTCCAGCCCGGCGTCGTCAATGTCGAAGGAGTACGAGTCCTTCATGACGAATTCGCGGCCGCGCAGGATGCCAGCGCGTGGCCGCGCCTCGTCGCGGTACTTCGTCTGGATCTGGTACAGCACCAGCGGCAGGTCCTTGTACGAGGAGTACAGGTCCTTGACCAGGAGCGTGAACATCTCCTCGTGGGTGGGGCCGAGCAGCATCTCGTTGCCGCGCCGGTCCTCGAGGCGGAACAAGTTGGGGCCGTATTCGGTCCAGCGGTTGCTGATCTCGTACGGCTCGCGCGGCAGCAGGGCGGGGAACCGCACCTCCTGGGCGCCGATCGCATCCATCTCCTCGCGGACGATCTGCTCGACCTTGCCAAGCACCTTCAGCCCGAGAGGCAGCCAGGAGTAGATGCCGGGCGCGGCGCGACGCACGTATCCGGCCCGCACCAGCAGGCGATGACTCGGGACCTCCGCGTCGACCGGATCGTCTCGCAGGGTTCGCAGGAAGAGCCGGGACATGCGCATGCCGAAACCCTATCGGGCGATCACCGGCGGACTTTCAGGACCGAGCCGCCTTCAGCGCCCACTGCAACGGCGGGATCTGCAACGGCAGCCGGAGCACCGTGCCGACCTTGTACCAGAGCGGCGACTTCTTGCTCCGCACCACGGTGATCATCATCTGGACGTTGGCCGGGAACACCGCGAGCAGCAGCCCGAACGAGAGCAGGCCACCGAGCGGTCGAGTGCGCTGCTGTGTCAGCATCGCTGCACATCCCATCTCGACGACACCCGAGGCGTAGACGAGCTCACGCTTGTAGGGCAGCGGCTTCGGCACGATCGAGGTGTATGGCTTGGGGATCGCGAAATGCAGCACGCCACTCACCCCGAGCAACACGGCCAGCATCTTGTCCTCGCGGGTCATGGGCCGAGCGTAGCCCGCAGGACTAGATCAGGATCGACGCGAACATCTCCATCTCCCGGAACCCGACCCTCTCGTAGGTGCGCCGGGCGGAGCGGTTGTGATCATTGACGTAGAGCGTGACGACGGGTGCCACGGTCTCCTTGACCAGCTGGACCACGGCGGCCAGCGCGCGGACGGCGATGTCCTCGCCGCGTCGATCGGGTCGCACCCAGACGCCCTGGAGCTGGCAGGCGTACGACGTGGCCGCCCCGACCTCGGTCTTGAACAGCACCTCACCGTCCTCGATGATCGCGAACGCCCAACCCTGCGAGATGAGCTGCGCGACACGGGCTCGGTACCCGCTCGCGCCGCCGATCTCAGGGTCGATGCCGACCTCCTCGGTGAACATCGCGACGCAGGCCGGGTAAAGGACGTCGAACTCGTCCAGCACCACACGACGCACACGGGTGTCCGGTGGCACCTCGACCTCGCCTTCGAGCTCGAGGAAAGGCTGGAACGGTCGCAACGACCGGGCCGGGCCCCACGCCGACTCGACGCGCTCCCAGAGCGGCATCACGGCCGAGCGCAGACCGACGATTGACGCCGGGCGCCCGCCGTCGGTGAGCAGCCGGTCCGCGAACGCCTCGATGGCGGCCGGTGTGGCCTGCACGGGGACGATGTTGGCCCCGGCGTGGCACGCCGACACGAGCTCGTCACCGTCGTAGTAGCCCCACACCCGTCCGCCCATGAGCCGTTCCTGCAAGCCCGTGAGGTCGACGCGATGACGCACGAACAGGTTGACAAGGGGGTCGCGATCCAGGAGTTCTCGCAGCGCCGGGAGGTCGTCTGCGGTGAGTGCGCGGACGTTCGTGGTGCTGAGCACGATCACCTCCCGCGGCGGGTCAGCGAGGTCTGAGTTGAGGCCAGCGTAGACCCGGGTGGCATCGACCGCGCGGCGTTCGTGACGTCAGCTGACACTGACTTCCGCCGTCGAGCCCTCGACCGGCTCCATGCCCTCGGCAATGCGCATGGCCTCCTCGATGAGCGTCTCGACGATCTTGCTCTCGGGGACGGTCTTGACGACCTCGCCCTTGACGAAGATCTGGCCCTTGCCGTTGCCGCTGGCCACACCGAGATCGGCCTCGCGCGCCTCCCCCGGCCCGTTCACGACGCAGCCCATGACGGCGACCCGGAGCGGCACCTCGAGCCCGTCGAGTCCGGCGGTGACCTCGTCGGCCAGCTTGTAGACGTCGACCTGGGCCCGGCCGCAGGACGGGCACGAGACGATCTCGAGCTTGCGCTCGCGCAGGTTGAGCGACTGCAGGATCTGCAGGCCCACCTTGACCTCCTCGACCGGGGGCGCGGACAGCGAGACGCGGATCGTGTCGCCGATGCCCTTGGCCAGCAGGTGACCGAAGGCCACCGAGCTCTTGATGGTGCCCTGGAACGCCGGTCCGGCCTCGGTGACACCGAGGTGCAGCGGCCAGTCACCGCGCTCGGCCAGCATCTCGTAGGCCTGCACCATGATGACGGGGTCGTTGTGCTTGACCGAGATCTTGAAGTCGTGGAAGTCGTGCTCCTCGAACAGGGACGCCTCCCAGACGGCCGACTCGACGAGCGCCTCCGGCGTGGCCTTGCCGTACTTCTCCAGAATCCGCTTGTCGAGGGAGCCGGCGTTGACGCCGATCCGCAGCGAGACGCCGGCGTCAGCCGCGGCCTTGGCGATGGCGCCCACCTGGTCGTCGAACTTGCGGATGTTGCCGGGGTTGACCCGTACGGCGGCACAGCCGGCGTCGATGGCTGCGAAGACGTACTTGGGCTGGAAGTGGATGTCGGCGATCACCGGGATCTGCGAATGCTGGGCGATCTCGGCGAGTGCGTCGGCGTCGTCCTGGCTCGGGCAGGCGACCCGGACGATGTCGCAGCCGGTGGCGGTGAGCTCGGCGATCTGCTGGAGCGTGGAGTTGACGTCGCTGGTGAGCGTGGTGGTCATCGACTGCACGGACACTTGCGCGTCGCCGCCGACGTCGACCGTGCCGACCTTGATCTTGCGGGACTTGCGGCGGGGTGCGAGCACCGGCGGCGGCATCGCGGGAAGACCTAGATCCGTCATGAAAGCCTCACGGGGTTGACGATGTCGGCGTAGATGAGGACGACGCCCATGACCAGCAGAAGCACGCCCACGCCGTAAGCGACGGGAAGCATGCGAGCGACGTCGACGTAGCCCGGGTCGGGTGCGCCGCGGAGTCGCGCCCAGCCGCGACGCAGGGCCTCCCAGATCGCGCCGGCGATGTGGCCGCCGTCCAGCGGCAGCAGCGGGACGAAGTTGAACAGCGCCAGGAACAGGTTGAGTGAGGCCAGCAGCACGAGCAGGCGCGAGGCGCGCTCACCCCAGGTCGGTTGGTCGATCGTGACCAGCTCGCCGGCGACCCGGCTCGCCCCCACGACGCTGATCGGTCCATCCGCCTTGCGCTCGCCGCCGAGGGCCGCCTGGCCGACCTCGTACATGCGCTGCGGCAGGTGGACGATGACGCCGACCGTGGCCGACGTGTAGTCGCCCATGACGGAGGCAACCGTGCCCGGGCCGTGGCGGACGTAGTCGCGCACCGGCTCGACGCCGAGGAAGCCGACCTTCTCGGTGCGCTGGGGATCGTTGAGGGAGGCGCGGGCGATGACGGAGGTGGCCACCGAAGCCTCGACCTGGCTGCCGTCGCGCTCGATGACGATGGTGGCCTCACGGTCGCCGTTGCCGCGAATGAGCTTCGTCAGCTGGGCCCACGATGTGATGGGCGTGCCGTTGAACGAGACGAACTCGTCGCCCGGCCGGATGCCGGCCTGCCGAGCCGGCGTGACCGGGTCGGCGGCGGTGCAGGCGCGACCGGCCTCGGCGTCGCTGATGGCGCAGTCGGAGACCGCGTTGACCTTCGTCGTGGCCTCCTGGACGCCGAATCCCATGATGACGATCGAGAACAGCACGATCGCGATGGCGACGTTGACCAGCGGCCCGCCGGACATCACGATCAGCTTCTGCCACCAGGGCTTGCGGTAGAAGAGGCGGTCGAGGTCGTCATCGGTGACGTGCTCGTACTCGGCGTGGCGGGCGTCGGCGACGAGCTGGGTGAACAGGCCGGTGTTGGTGGCGCGCACCTCGTGTGGGTCCTCGCTGCGGGCCGGCGGCAGCATGCCGACGAGCTTGACGTAGCCGCCGAGCGGGATGGCCTTGATGCCGTACTCGGTCTCGCCCCGCTTGGTGGACCAGATCGTGTTGCCGAAGCCGACGAAGTACTGGGTGACCTTGATGCCGAACTTCTTGGCCGGGTACATGTGCCCGACCTCGTGCAGCGCGATGGAAACGATGACGCCGAGGATGAACAGCACCACGCCAAGCGTGTAGATCGCTGCGTTCATCGTGACTCCACCAGGGCTCGGGCCCGCTCGCGGGCTCGGGTGTCGGCCTCGAGCACGCTCGCGAGCTTCAGATCAGCGTGGGCGACATCAGGGTCCGAGGTGTGCTCCTCGAGCACCACACCCACCGTGTCCACGATGCCAAGGAAGTCCAAATCACCGGAGATGAAGGCGTCGACGCAGACCTCGTTGGCGGCGTTGAACACCGCCGGCGCCGTGCGGCCGAACTCTCCGGCCTGCCGGGCCAGGCGCACGGCGGGAAACGCCGAGTCGTCGAGCGGGAAGAACTCCCAGGCCGTTGCCTCGGTCCAGTCGCAGGCGCTGGCGACGCCGGGCACCCGGTCCGGCCAGGCGAGGCCGAGCGCGATCGGCAGCTTCATGTCCGGCGGCGACGCCTGCACCATCGTGGAGCCGTCCACGAACTCGACCATCGAGTGCACGACTGACGTGGGGTGCACCACGACGTCGATGCGGTCGAAGCCGATGTCGAACAGCAGGTGGGCTTCGATGACCTCCAGGCCCTTGTTCACGAGGGTGGCCGAGTTGATGGTGATGACCGGACCCATGTCCCACGTGGGGTGCGCCATCGCCTGGTCGGGTGTGACGTCGGTGAGCTCCTCGCGGGTGCGGCCACGGAACGGGCCACCACTCGCGGTGATGAGCAGGCGGCGGACCTCGTCGACGCTCTCGCCACGCAGCGCCTGGGCAAGCGCGGAGTGCTCGCTGTCGACCGGGACGATCTGGCCGGGTTTGGCCGCTCCCGTGACGATCTCGCCGCCGACGATCAGCGACTCCTTGTTGGCCAGCGCGAGGGTGGCTCCGGTCTCGAGCGCGGCGAGCGTGGGCTCGAGGCCGACCGAGCCGGTCATCGCGTTGAGCACGACGTCACACGGGGTGCGAGCCACCTCGACCGCGGCCTGCGGGCCGGCGACGATCCGCGGGATGCGATGGTCGCCCTCGGCGTAGCCCTGCCGCTGTGCCTCGGCGTACAGCGCGAGCTGGACGTCCTGGGCGGCGCTCGCCTTGGCTACTGCGACGACGGAGACCTCGTGCTCGAGGGCCTGCCGCGCCAACAGCGCCGGGTCGTTGCCTCCGGCCGCCAGCGCGACGACCTCGAAGCGGTCGGGGTTGGCGGAGACGACCTCGAGGGCCTGGGTGCCGATCGAGCCCGTGGAACCGAGAATGGCGACACGCTTCCGCATGTCGCCATTCTCTCCCACCGGTGGTGCCTGGCCTATTTGACCTCGGAGCGGAGCACCGCCCAGACGCCGATCGTCAGCGGGATGACCAGCCAGATCATTCCGGACACACCGATCTGCGCCCACTGCTCCCCGGTCGGCCCGCCGTCGAACAGCGGTGCCTGCGCGGAGCCGAAGTCGATCCACATCTGGATGTCCTTGAACCAGTCCTGGAACGTCGCCAGCACTCCGAAGATCGTCGGCAGGACGAAGGAGTAGACGAAGTAGGCCACGATCGCCCCCGGGGTGCTGCGAATGAGCACGCCGAGCATGAACCCGACCAGCAGGCCCAGGATGTTCGCGAGGACGATGTACAGGATGTCGGACACATTCAGGTCCCACGCGATGTCCACGCCGTTGAGTCCGGACCCGATGATGTTGCCGATCGCGCCGATGGAGAAGGCGAGCGCCATCGAGAGGACGCCGACGATCACGGCGGCGATGGCCTTGCCCAGGATGATCTGGCTCCGGTGCGGCACGAGCGTGAAGGTGATCAGCCCGGTGCGCTGGCTCCACTCGCCGGTGACGGAGAGGATCGCCATGATCGGCAGCAGGATCGTCATCGGGACGCCGACCGCCGCGCTGAACGCTCCGTAGGCGAGATTCTCATCCGGCAGGAACAGGATCACGCCAATGGTGGCGAGCAGCGACAGGATGCCGATGCTGGCCATCAGCCAGAATCCGGATCGGGTGTCGAACATCTTGCGCAGCTCGACGTTGACGACTCGGCTGAGCGGAACGCCCGGCCGTTCGGTGTCGATCGTCTCGACGCGGTGGGTGGGGGTGGCGGTACTCATACCGTGACTCCTTCAGGGATGGTGGCTTCGCGCTGGGTGTCGGCGGTGAGCTCGAGGAACATCTCCTCGAGTCCGGCGCCGTCGGCGGGGCGCAGCTCCACGAGCGCGACCCCGGCGGCCGCGGCCGCCTTGCCGACCTGCTCCGGCGAGGCGTCGGTGCTGAGGCCATCGCGGGACCGGGTCGAGGACAAGCCGGCCGACGTCAGCGCGTTGGCGAGCGCCGAGGGGTCAGTGGCTCGGACATAGGTGCCGGCCGTCTGGAGGAGCTCGGCCTTCGTGCCCTGGGCCACGATGCGGCCGTTGCCGATGACGATGATCTCATCGGCGATGACCTCGATCTCGTGCAGCAGGTGCGAGGACAGCAGCACGGTGCCACCGCGGTTGGCGTACTCACGGAGCAGGCTGCGCATCCAGTGAATGCCGGCCGGGTCGAGACCGTTGGCCGGCTCGTCGAGGATGAGGATCTTCGGGTCACCGAGCAATGCGTTCGCGATGCCGAGGCGTTGGCGCATGCCCAGGGAGTAGTTACGGACCCGGCGCTTGGACTCCGATGGCGTCAGGCTGACGAGCTCGAGCATCTCGTCGATGCGGGACGAGGGGAGCCCCATGGTCCTGGCGCTGATGGCCAGGATCTCGCGTCCCGTGCGTCCGGCATGTTGTGCCGATGCGTCGAGGAGGACGCCGACTTGCGTCCCGGGGTTCGGCACGTCGCGGTAATGGATTCCCGCGACGGTGGCGTCGCCGCTGGTCGCCGGCGTCAGCCCGGCGATGATGCGCATGGTGGTGGACTTGCCCGCGCCGTTGGGGCCGAGGAAGCCGGTGACGGTTCCGGGTCGACAGGTGAAGGTGATGTCGTCGACGGCACGAACGTTGCCGCCGTACGTCTTGGTCAGGTGTTCGACTGTGATCATGGATCCACCCTTGCGGTACGCGGGACCTGACGCATCGGCCACGGGGCCAGACATATCAGCCGAAAGTATGAGGCGACATCGACCCTGGTCCGTAGTGGTGGAGGCGCTCGGACCCTAGCCTTGGGACGTGCAAGCCGCCGACTACCAGCCTCGGTTGAGCCTGTGGAGCCACGTGTGGCGCTACGCGCTCGTCCTCGTCATCTCCGGGATGTCCTGGGCCGAGATGGCTCGCTGGCAGTGGAACCACGATCGCGCGTGGCTCGCCCTCGACATCGTCCTGGGCCTCGCCAGTCTCGTGCTGGTGGCGTTCCGCCGCCGTTTTCCGGTCGCGGTCGCCACGGTCCTCAACGGGTTGAGCGCCGTGTCCGGGTCGATAGCGGGCCCGGCGACGCTGGCGCTCGTCTCGCTGGCAACCCGGCGCCAGCTGCGCGAGATCATCCCGGTGGGTCTGTTGAGCCTTGGTGCGAGTTTCGTCCTCGTCCGTATCGACCCCACGAGTGACAAGGACCCGTGGCAGGTGACCACGCCACTCGTCACCGCCATCATCGCCATCATCATCGGCTGGGGCATGTACATCGGGTCGCGTCGCGAGCTGCTCGCCAGCCTGCGTGAGCGGGCCGAGACCGCCGAGTCCGAGCAGGCCGCCCGTCTGGCCCAGGCCCGGTCCGCTGAGCGGACCCGTATCGCCCGCGAGATGCACGATGTCCTGGCCCACCGCATCTCGATGGTGACGATGCACGCCGGCGCGTTGTCCTACCGCGACGACCTCACACCCGAGCAGGTCCGCGAGACCGCAGGCATCATCCAGGAGAACTCGCACCAGGCGCTCACCGAGCTCCGGCAGGTGCTCGGCGTGCTGCGCGAGGGTCCAGGTGACGCCGATCCGGAACGTCCCCAGCCGTCCGCCGGCGACCTGCCCGCGCTGCTCGAGGATGCGCGGGAGGCCGGCATGAACGTCTCGGGCGACCTCGGTCCGGTGGACTCGATCCCGGACCTGCTCGGGCGCACCGCCTATCGGGTCGTGCAGGAGGGGCTGACCAACGCCCGCAAGCACGCACCCGACACCCAGGTCTCGGTCGCGCTCTCCGGCGAGCCGGGTGACGGCCTGACGATCGAGGTGCGCAATCCCCTGCGCATCGGCTCGCCACTCGACGTCCCCGACTCCGGGCTCGGCCTCGTCGGGCTCGCCGAACGGGCGGCCCTGGCGGGCGGGCGGCTCCACCACGAAGTGACGGCCGACCGCGAGTTCGCGCTGAACGTCTGGCTACCGTGGCCGACATGACTCGAGTGCTCATCACCGATGACGACGCCCTCGTCCGGGCCGGTCTCGCGCTCATGCTCGGCGGAGCGCCCGACGTCGAAGTGGTGGCCGAAGCATCCAACGGCGCCGAGGCGCTCGAGGCCGTCCACGGTGGCGGCATCGACGTCGTGCTGATGGACCTGCGGATGCCCGTCATGGACGGGATCGCTGCCACAGCCGCCATCACCACGCTCGACGATCCACCCAAGGTGATCGTGCTGACCACGTTCGACGCCGACGAGTACGTCGTCCGCGCGCTGGCGGCGGGGGCGAACGGATTTCTGCTCAAGGACACGCCGCCGGCCGAGATCGTCGCCGCCATCGCCAAGGTCGAGGCCGGCGAGCCGATGTTGTCTCCGACGATCACGACCCAGCTCATCCGCCAGGTCACCGACAACGCGCCGGACGGTCGCTCGGACTCAGCGTTGGCGCTCGTCGCCACCCTCACCGACCGCGAACGCGACGTCGCCCTGGCCGTGGGCCAGGGCAGCTCGAACGCAGAGATCGCCGAGCAGCTGCACCTGAGCGTGGCGACGGTCAAGGCGCACATCTCGCACCTGTTCCTCAAGCTGGAAGCGACCAACCGCGTCCAGGTTGCCATCTGCATGCACGACGCCGGACTGCTCTAGACGACGGTCGCGCCGGCCAGCAGGGAGTCGACGATCGGGGCGAACGTCCTCCGCACCTGCTCCCGGAAGTCGGGCGGGTCGGACGTCCGAGAGGGGGCCGGGTCGGCCTTGCCCGCCTTCGCGACCAGCGCCAGGTCGACGTCGTGGTCGCCCATGTGGAGCTTCACCGTGCCGTCCTCGTCCTGGGCGATGCGGGCGTCTCCCCCGTCTCCGGGAACCGCGCCGAGGCGGATGCAGGCACAGACGATGACGACCCGGAGGTTGCCCGGCTCGACGATCACCGCGACCTCGTCGCCAGGAGCGACGCCGAGCACCCCGAGGCCACCGGCCAGCGCGGCGGCACGTTCGAGCAGCCGGGCGAAGGTCAAGCTTCCAGTCGCGTCGGTGCAGGCGAGGTCGTCGCCCCGACCGTCCACGACGTGACGGTCGAGCAGGTCGAACCCGAGCGAGTCCACGCCTCCTAGCGCCCCTTGAAGACTGGTGGTCGCTTCTCCGCACGAGCCTCCGCGGCCTCGCGAACATCATCACTGGCCCAGACGGCACGGAAGGACGCCTCGGCGTCCTCATCCGTCGACCCGTTCAGGATGAGCTTGTTGTGAGCCACCGAGAGCGGCGCCAGCTTGGCGATCTCGTGCGCCCACGCGATGGCGTCGTCGAGCGTTCCGGCCCGATCGGCGAGGCCGCAGGCGAGCGCCTCGTCGCGGGTCAGGCTCTCGGCGGCGAGCATGAGCCGGCGGGCCGGGCCGGTGCCGGCGAGCTGGGCGAGCGTGCGGATCGTCCAGGCGTCGACGGCCATGCCGTTCTTGGCCGTCGGCACGGCGAACGAGGCTGTTTCATCGGCGACGCGCAGGTCACAGGCCATGGCGAGCTGGGTCCCTGCCCCGATCGCGGGCCCGTTGACGGCGGCGATGATCGGTACTGGGACGCGGGTGAGGTGGTGCAGCATCCCGTACAACGCGTCGAGGAATTCCTGGCCGTACACCCCGCCGAGGTCGGCGCCGGAGCAGAACACCGAGCCCTGGCCGGTGACGACGATCGATCGAGCTCCCGCGCCGACTGCGTCGTCCACGGCCGCGTGGATCTCACGGCACAGCTCGAGGTTCAGGGCGTTTCGTCGCTCCTCGCGCTGCAGCTCCAGCACCACGATGTCGTCGTCACGCGTCACGCTCAGCACGCCGACACGGTACCCGTTCGCCGCCCGCGGCCCCGGCACCCCCACCGGGCTCGTCAGGCAACCTCCATCTGCCCCCAGGGCGACCCGTACTCGGTGAGCAGCTCGAGGAACGGAACGGCGTCGAACGCCTCCGGCCCGAGCACTCCGGCGCCCGACCAGGTGCCATGAGCGAGCAGCTCCAACGCGACGACCGGGTTGATCGCGGTCTGCCACACCACGCACTGGTGGCCGTACTCCTGCATCGACCAGTCGTTGTCGACGACGTGGTACAGGTAGGTCGAACGCGGCTCGCCGTCCTGGCCGGTGCCCGTGACCCACAGGCCGGCGCACGTCTTGCCGTGCATCTTGTCGCCCAACGTCGCGGGGTTGGGCAGGCAGGCGGCCACCACATCGCGCGGGCTCACCTCGACACCGCCGACCCGGACCTTCTCGGTCGAGTCGAGCCCCAGCTTGTGCAACGTCTTGAGCACGTCGATGAACTCATCACCCAATCCGTACTTGAACGTCGCCCGCTTGGTCTCGACCCAGCGCGGCATCAGGAGCACCTCCTCGTGCTCGACGTTCACGCACTCCACCGGCCCGATGCCCTCAGGGAAGTCGAACACCTCCGGCTCGCTGAACGGCTCTGTGGTGAACCACTCACCGTCTTGCCAGATGACGGGAGGATTGAGGCACTCCTCGATCGTCGTCCAGATCGAGAAGGACGGCGCGAACTCGAAGCCGTCGACGGTGAGGTTGGCGCCGTCGCGGGTGCCGAGCTCGTCGATGGACGAGAACAGGTGGTCGGCGGCATAGCGCGCGAAAACGTCAGACAGGCCGGGCTCGACGCCGATCCCGACGAGCGCCAGACGTCCCGCCGACTCCCAGGCGTCCGCCGCCGCGAACTGCTCGTCACCGAGCTTGACGCCGGTCAAGGAATAGGGCTGCTCGGGATGCGGCTTCGACAGGCTCATCGCCATGTCGAGGTAGTCGGCCCCGGCCGCGAGGGCGCCCTCGAAGATCGGCATGACGAATCGCGGGTCGACGGCGTTCATCACGTGCGTAGCGCTGGACTCACGGGCCAGAGACTCCACCGAGCCGGCGTCAGACGCATCGACCTGTGCCGCGCTGAACCTCTCGTCCGCCACCTCGGCGACGGCCCGCTCGGCGCTCTCCAGCGCGTAGTCGGCCACGACGATGGACTCGAAGAAGTCGCGACGTGCCGCGATGGCGCAGAACGCCGATCCGACGCCGCCCGCGCCCACCAGCAGGATCTTCATGGCCTACGCCTCGAGGTTGGTCATGACGTGCTTGATCCGGGTGTAGTCCTCGAGGCTGTACATCGAGAGGTCCTTGCCGAAGCCGGAGTGCTTGAAGCCGCCGTGCGGCATCTCCGCGACAAGCGGGATGTGGGTGTTGATCCACACGCAGCCGAAGTCCAAGCGCTTGGCCATCCGCATGGCGCGGCCGTGGTCCTTGGTCCACACCGACGACGACAGGCCGTACTCCACGCCGTTGGCCCAGCGCACCGCCTCGTCCTCGTCGGTGAACTCCTGCACGGTGATGACCGGCCCGAAGATCTCCTCCTGGCTGGCGCGGTCGTCCTGGCGCAGACCGGAGAGCACGGTGGGCTCGTAGAAGTAGCCTTCGCCGAGCTCGGCAACACGGTGACCGCCGGTCTCGACGGACGCGTGGTCGGGGAGATCGTCGAGGAAGCCGCCGACATGAGCCAGCTGGTTCGCGTTGTTGACCGGGCCGAAGTACGTGTCCTCGTCGTCGGGCATGCCGACCTTGGTGCCACGAGCCTGCTCGGTCAGCGCGGCGGTGAAGTCGGCCGCGACGCCAGGATGGACGAGCACGCGGGTCGCGGCCGTGCAGTCCTGCCCCGCGTTGAAGTAGCCCGCGCCGGCGATCCCCTCGGCCGCTGCGGCGAGATCGGCGTCGTCGAACACGACCACCGGGGCCTTGCCGCCGAGCTCGAGGTGCGGCTTCTTGAGGTCGGAGGCTGCGGCGGCCGCCACTTCCATGCCGGCCCGGACAGAGCCGGTGATCGAGACCATCTGCGGCACCTTGTGCGCAACGAGCGCACGTCCGGTATCACGGTCGCCGCACACGACGTTGAACACGCCGGGCGGGAAGAACTCCTGGGCGATCTCAGCCAGCAGGGACGTGGAGGCCGGGGTCGTGTCACTGGGCTTGAGCACGATCGTGTTGCCGGCGGCCAGCGCGGGGCCGATCTTCCAGATCGCCATCATCAGGGGGTAGTTCCACGGCGTCACCTGGGCGCACACACCGATGGGCTCACGCCGGAGCATCGACGTGTGGCCGCGCATGTACTCACCGGTCGACTTGCCCTCCAGCACCCGCGCGGCGCCAGCGAAGAAGGTGAGCACCTCGGTGGCCTGGTACATCTCCTCGCTCATGGTGAGCGCCTTCGGCTTTCCGGTGTCGCGCGACTCGACGTCGACGATCTCGGCGGCGCGGGACTCGACGGCGGCGGCGAGCTTGTTCAGGGCTTGGGATCGCTCATAGGGCGTCGAGTCCCGCCACGACTCGAACGCGGCGGCCGCCGCGCTGAAGGCACGGTCGACATCCTCTTCACGGGACAACGGCGCAGACGAGTAGACCTGTCCGGTCGACGGGTCGAACACGTCGTACGTGTCGCCACCTGCGGCGGGGACGAGCTCCCCGTTGATCACGTTGGTTATGGCTCTGTCCATGGGGCAATCCAACCCCATCGAGCGGATCGCTTGCAACGAAATCAGCAAGTAGTAGTACGCAGCGCGACGAAATCCCTTGTCTAGTGATCCGATTGCTCGTGATAATGGCAGCATGGACCAACGCGACGACTACGACCAGCTTCAGAAGGCCGGCAAGGAGCATCTGTGGATGCACTTTTCGCGCCACGGCGTCTACGACGATGATCACGACATCCCGGTGATCGTCAAGGGGGACGGTGCCTACATCTGGGACTCGCGCGGCAAGCGCTACCTCGACGGCCTCGCCGGGCTGTTCGTCGTGCAGGTCGGCCACGGGCGCCAAGAGCTCGCCGAGGCAGCGGCCAAGCAGGCCTCCGAGCTCGCCTTCTTCCCGCTCTGGACGTTCGCTCATCCCACCGCCATCGCGTTGGCCGAGCGCATCGCGTCATACACGCCGGGCGACCTCAACCGGGTGTTCTTCACGACCGGCGGCGGCGAGGCCGTCGAGACCGCCTGGAAGCTGGCGAAGCAGTACTTCAAGCTCACCGGCAAGCCCACCAAGACCAAGGCCATCAGCCGGCAGATCGCGTACCACGGCACGCCTCACGGCGCCCTGTCGATCACCGGCATCCCAGCTCTGAAGGAGCCCTTCGAGCCGCTGGTGCCCTCCACGGTCCACGTGGCCAACACCAACTTCTACCGCGCCGACGAGCACGCCAAAGCGGCGGTGACCAGCTGGTTCGGGGACGACAGGAGTACGGCGGCGGGAGCAGCAGGCGACCAGCCTGTTTCTGGCTTCGGCAACGACCTGGAGGCGTTCGGCCGGTGGGCGGCTGACCAGATCGAGGAGGCGATCGTCACCGAGGGCCCAGACACCGTCGCGGCCGTCTTCCTCGAGCCGGTCCAGAACGCCGGGGGATGCTTCCCGCCGCCGCCAGGGTATTTCCAGCGCGTCCGCGAGATCTGCGACCGCCACGACGTCCTGCTCGTCTCCGACGAGGTGATCTGCGCGTTCGGCCGCCTCGGCGACATGTTCGGTGCCAACCGCTACGACTACGTGCCGGACATGATCACCTGTGCGAAAGGACTGACGTCGGGCTACTCACCGCTCGGCGCGATGATCGCCTCCGACCGGTTGATGGAGCCGTTCCTGCAAGGCAACACCAGCTTCGTTCACGGCTACACGTTCGGTGGCCATCCGGTCTCCACCGCGGTGGCGATGGCCAACCTCGACATCTTCGAGCGCGAGAAGCTCAACGAGCACGTCCGTGAGAACGAAGGTGCGTTCCGCGGCACGCTCGAGAAGCTGCTGGACCTCGACATCGTCGGTGATGTTCGTGGTGACGGCTTCTTCTACGGCATCGAGCTGGTCAAGGACAAGGCCACGAAGGAGACCTTCAACGATGCCGAGTCCGAGAAGCTGCTGCGGGGGTATCTCTCGAAGGCCTTGTTCGACCACGGTCTCTACTGCCGGGCCGACGACCGTGGCGACCCGGTCATCCAGCTGTCGCCGCCGCTCATCGTCGACCAGAGCCAGTTCGACGAGATCGAGCAGATCCTGCGGAGCGTCCTCACCGAGGCGCAGAACCAGCTCTGACCTAGGCGGTGGCGACCCTGCGGCGCCGAGCGAATTCGCCCACCAGGACGATCGTGATCGCGACGAGGAACATCAGCGTCCCGATGACGTTCACCTGCATCGGCACGCCGCGCTGTGCGGACCCCCAGACGAACATCGGGAACGTCACTTCCTGGCCCGAGTTCAGGTTGGTGATGATGAAGTCGTCGAACGACAGCGAGAAGCTCAGCAGCGCCGCCGCGACGATGCCCGGCAGCACCAGCGGGAAGGTCACCCGCCAGAAGGTCTGCGACTCGTTGGCGTAGAGGTCCATGGCTGCCTGCTCCAGGTTGTCGTCGAGGCCGCTCAACCGAGCCTTGACGGTGACAATCACGAAGGACAGGCAGAACATCACGTGCGCGATGAAGATCGTCCAGAACCCCAAGCGGCCACCGAAACCGCTGGCGACGAACAATGCCAGCAGCGACGAGCCCATCACGATCTCCGGTGAGGCCATCGGCAGGAAGATGATCAGGTTGGCCGCACTGCGACCGCGGAAGCGGTGCCTGACCAGCGCGAACGCTGCGAGCGTGCCCAGGATCGTGGCCAGCAGAGTGGCCAGAAGGGCGATCTCGATGCTGAGGATGACTGCGCTCTGCATGCCGGCCGGCTTGAACATGTGCAGCCAGTTGTTCCAGGTGAACTCCTGGAAGGCGTAGACATTGCGAGAGGCACTGTTGTCGTTGAAGCTCATCAGGACGACGACACCGATGGGCACGAACGTGTACAACAGCACCAGCAGGCCGAGCGCCATGATGAGGTGCTCGCCGATCCATCGGCGCAGTCGCTGGAATCCGGTCATCGGGGCCCCCGCGAAAGCGCGAGCGCGCAAGACGAAGAGTGAGTCGTCGACGGCGACCCGGCGAGCGGTTTCGTGGGGTGACTCATACAAGATCCTCCGTGCCGGAAGTTCGGATCCAGACGAGCACCATGGCGACGATGATCACCATCAGGATGACCGACAGGGCACCCGCGGCTGCGTAGTCGCCGGTTGACGTGAACAGGTCCTGGATCTCGTTGCCGACCATGCGCTCGCTGGGGCTGCCGAGCAGCTCGGCGTTGATGAAGTCGCCGGCCGCCGGGATGAACGTCAGCAGGGTGCCGGCGACGACGCCCGGCATCGACAGCGGCCAGGTGACCTTGAAGAAGCCGCGGATGGGCGAGGCGTAGAGATCGCTGGACGCCTCGATCAGTCTGATGTCGATCTTCTCCAGACTCGCGTACAGCGGCAGCACCATGAACGGGAGGAAGTTGTAGGTGAGTCCGGCAATGACCGCGACCGGCGTCGCGAGGAGCCGACCATCGGCTCCCAGCAGGTGCACGGTTTGCAGGGAGTTCACGACCCAGCCATCGTCGGCGAGGATCAGCTTCCACGACAGCGTGCGCAGCAGAAAACTGGTGAAGAAGGGAGCGATCACCAGGACGAGCATGAGGTTCTTCCAGCGCCCGGACTTGAAGGCGATCGCATAGGCCAGCACGTAGCCGATCAGGAGGCACCCGAGGGTGGCCACCCCGGCGAACCACAACGACCGCCAGAGGGTGGCCTTGTGCTCGCCGAATGCGTCGGCGAAGTTCTGGAAGTGCCACGTCATCGAGTAGCCGGTGAGCACCGATCCTTCAGGGTCGTACAGGCTCGCCGAGAGGAGGGAGAAGAACGGCACGACGAAGAACAGCCCGAGCCAGACCGCGCCCGGCAGAATCAGCCAGTAGCCGGTGAGCTTGCGCCGCGCCTTCCGCCCCACCGCGACGTCATCGAGCGTCGCCACGTCAAGCGTCCTCGATGCCGGCAGTTGCGTCCTGACTCGCATCGAGCAGGAACGCGTACTCCGGGTGCCAGGAGACGTCGACCCCCGTGCCGACCGCCAACATGCGTCGCGACCCGGTGTTCTGCTCGAACACCATCAGCTCCTGGTCCCAAGGCATCCGGACCATGTACTGGGTGCTGACCCCGACGAAGCTGACGTCGGTGACGTGGCCGCCGGTGATGACGTCGCCCGGAGCGTCGATGGGCTGGCCTGACTCGGCGATGAGCACCTTCTCCGGCCGGATGCCGAGCCAGCCCGAGCCGGACTCCGCATGAGCGCGGTCGCCCGGCACGGACGCGTTCGCCCCCTGGACCCGTACCTTCACCTGGCCGTTCTCGCGGCCCTGAATGTCGGCCTCGATCAGGTTGGACTGACCGAGGAAGTTCGCGACGAACGTCGTCCGAGGGTTCTCGTACAGGTCATCCGGCGCACCCATCTGCTCGATCACCCCGGCATTCATCACCGCGATGGTGTCGGCCATCGTCATGGCCTCTTCCTGATCGTGCGTGACGTGCACGAAAGTGATGCCGACTTCGGTCTGGATGCGCTTCAGCTCGAGCTGCATGCCGCGCCGCAGCTTGAGGTCAAGGGCACCGAGAGGCTCATCGAGCAGCAGCACCTCGGGCTTGTTGATCAAGGCACGGGCCAGTGCCACACGCTGCTGCTGACCACCGGACAACTGGGTCGGCTTCTTGCGGGCCTGCGAGCCAAGCTCCACCAGCTCGAGCATCTCGTCCACCTGTTGTTTGACGTTCGAGACACCCCGCCGCTTGAGGCCGAAGGCCACGTTCTCCGTGATGTCGAGATGCGGGAACAACGCATAATTCTGAAACACGGTGTTGACGGGTCGCTTGTACGGCTTCTCGTACGTGACGTCGGTGTCGCCGAGGTGGATCGTGCCGGACGTCGGCGTCTCCAACCCGGCGACCATCCGCAGCGTCGTCGTCTTGCCGCACCCGGATGGGCCAAGCAAGGCGAAGAACGAGCCCTGCGGAACTTCCAGGTCCAGGGACTTCACCGCAGTGAAGTCGGTGAACTCCTTGGTGAGCTGCGAGAGCCGCAGTGAGCGCGACCCGCCCACGGCCGACGCGGCCGTGGTGTCATCCGCCGATGGCATCGGCGAAGGCTCCCCGGTATTCGCGGTCCTTCTTCCCCTCAAGGGCCTGGAAGGAGTGACTGACCTTGAGCGTCTCCTCGGTGGGGAAAATCAGCTCGTTGTCGACCAAGCTGGGGTCGACCTTCTCCATGGCCTGCTGGGCGCCCTTGACCGGGCAGATGTACCAGATCGCCGCCGCCAGCTTGGCCGCCACCTCCGGCTCGTAGTAGTAGTCGATCCACTTCTCGGCGTTACCCTTGTGGTCGGCCTTGTTGGGCACGAGCATGTTGTCGGCCCAGATCATGTGCCCTTCCTCCGGCGTGACGAAGACGAGGTCGTCGTTCTCCGCCGCCGCGACGTCACCGGACCAGGCTTCGCAGGCGAGGACATTGCCTGCAGCAAGGTCCTGGATGTACTCGTTGCCGGTGAACGCGCGGACCTGCTTGTCGCCCACGGCCTTCTGGAGCTTGTCCATGGCCTTCTGCCACTCGGCGTCGGTGAAGTCGGAGGGGTTGGCACCTTCGGCGAGCAGCAGCATGCCCATGGTGTCGTTCATCTCCGAGAGCAGCGTGATGCGTCCCTTGAGGTCCTTGCGGGTGATGAGCTCCTCGAAGGACTTCACCCCCTTGACCTTCGTCTTGTTGTAGGCGATGCCGGTGAGGCCGCTCTGCCACGGCGCGGAGAACTCACGGTTCTTGTCGAAGCTGACGTTCTGCAGTCCGCTGATGAGGTTGGCGTGCAGGTTGGGCACCTTGGCCGCGTCCAGCTTCTGGATCCAGCCAGCCTGGATCATCCGGGCGGCCATCCAGTCGGTGAGCATGAACATGTCGCGCTTGGTCGTGGTGCACGAACCGAGCTGGTTCTTGACCTTGGCGAAGAACTCTTCGTTGTCGTTGACGTCGATGCTGTAGTCGACCTTGATGCCGGATGCCTTCTCGAAACCAGCGATGGTCGTCGTATAGCCCTTGGCTTCCTCGTCCATGTAGTCCGGCCAGTTGGAGACGATCAGCTGCTTCTGGGAGGCGGACAGATCCTTCGAGATGCACTCGTTGGCGCCCTGCTTGGTGCCGGCGGTACCGCATGCCGCCAGGAATGTGGAGCTGGCCCCGATGACGGCCAAACCTCCGATGCCTCGCAACAACGTCCGGCGGTCGAGTTCGTCCATGCCATCCTCGATTCCTTGGTGACCCCTCATACTGGCAAGAGAGTGGGTCATCGACAAGGAATTCCTGCGTAGAACTCGCCTTCTACCCACGAAAGCGTCAAATGGCTTGCCGCAGACGACGGCTTGCGCACCATCGTCGGGCACAATGTGGTGATGAACGACCGCAAACCGGCCAGGTCCGGCGCACCGAATCTCGACGACACCGCCAAGCGCATCATCGAGTTGCTCCAGGGCGACGGGCGCATGTCCTACTCGGCCATCGCCAAAGAGGTCGGACTGTCCGAGGCTGCGGTGCGACATCGGATCCAGAAGCTCATCGAGCGCGGCGTCATCCAGATCGTCGGGGTCACCGACCCGATGCAGATGGGGTTCGCACGCCAGGCGATGATCGGCATCAAGATCACCGGAAACGTTCAGGAGGTCGCGGCGGAGCTCAACGTCATGGATGAGATCGACTACATCGTGATCACGGCCGGCCGGTTCGACATCCTCGCCGAGATCCTGGCCGAGAACGACGAGGAGCTTTTGGAGACCTTGTCACGACGGATCGGCGGGCTCGATCGCGTCATGTCCACGGAGACGTTCGTCTACCTGCGGCTCGTCAAGCAGTCGTACGCCTGGGGCGTCATCTGATAGCGGCCGGCCCGCGATTCTGCATTTGCTTCCCACCGTGGGCTACCCGGGAGTAGCCTCAGGCCACCCCGTTCGTTGGAGACTCCTATGACCCTGTCCCGTCGTGATCTCGTTCGTTCCGGCTTCGTCGTCGGTGGCGCCATCGCCTTGGGGGCCAGGCCGGGCTCGGCCTGGGCCGTGGACTTCCCCGTCGCGCCGGCCGGCACCACCCTCGCGCAGACGTTCGTGAAGGGTGCTGCGGGACCGGGCGGCTACCGACCTGTCGTGGCAGGCCCTGGCGAGACCGTCCACATCGTGCGCAACGACCTCGGAGCGACCACACCGCCGGTGGGCACCCGCACACCCCTCGTCGCCTTCGCCCAGCTCACCGACGTCCACATCATCGACGCGCAGTCCCCCGGGCGGGTCGAGTACGTCGACCGGTTCGAGGACAAGTACAGCGACAGCGACCCGACGATCGGGTTGCTGACGTCCTCCTACCGACCGCAGGAGATCCTGACGACCCAGGTCGCCGACTCGATGGCACGCAAGATCAACGCCGTCGCGCCGGCCGCCCCGGCCAGCGGCCGCCCGCTGGACTTCGCGATCCAGACCGGTGACAACGCCGACAACTGCCAGCTGAACGAGGTTCGCTGGAACATCGACCTCCTCGACGGTGGCAAGGTCGTGACCCCGGACTCCGGGGTGCTGACGGAGTACGAAGGTGTCACCGCCCGCAAGCACTACGACCCGCACTACTGGCACCCCGAGCCCGGCCCGGCCAACAAGCAGGACCTGTACCACACCGAGTTCGGATTCCCGGACGTCGCCAATCTCATCGCGGCGGCGGTTCGTCCATTCACTGCCGAGGGCCTGGACACCCCGTGGTTCAGCGTGTTCGGCAACCACGACGGGCTCGTCCAGGGCAACTTCCCGAAGACCGTCCCGCTCGACGCGGTGGCGAGGGGAGCCCTCAAGATCAATGGGGTCCCGCCCGGACTGTCCCAGGCCGACATCATCAAGGCGTACAACACCAGAGACGCAGTGAAGCTGCTCGGGGCGACGGCGCTCAAGTCGGCCCAATACGTGCACCGGGACGGTCAGCGAAAGATTCTGACCCGCAAGCAAGTGGTGGAGGAGCACTTCCACACCACCGGCGCCGGACCGGTCGGTCACGGTTTCACCGCGGCGAACCGGCTCAAGGGCACGGCCTACTACACCTTCGACAAGGGCACCAACATCCGGGGCATCGTGCTCGACACGGTCAACCCGAACGGTTATGCGGACGGCTCCATCGACAAGCCGCAGTTCGACTGGCTCAAGCAGCAGCTGGCACTGCCCAGCACGGCCACCAAGTACGTGATCATCTTCAGCCACCACACGATCGCCACGATGAACAACCCGCTCGTCGTGACGGGTCTCGACCTGAATCCCAGAGTGCTCGGACCGGCGGTCAAGACCGAGCTCCTCAAGCACGCGAACGTGGTGGCGTGGGTCAACGGTCACACCCACAGGAACCAGATCATCGCGCAGAAGCAGGCCACCGGACCGGGGGGCTTCTGGGAGATCAACACCGCCTCGCACGTGGACTTTCCGCAGCAGTCCCGCACCGTCGAGGTCGTCGACAACGGCAACGGAACACTGTCGATCTTCTGCACGATGCTCGACCATGCCGGGCCGGACTCCTCCGGGAAGGGCCTGGCGGACAACATCGCGCTCTCCGCACTCGCCCGCGAGCTGGCGGCGAACGATCCCCAGGAGCGGACCTCGGGCAAGAATGGCGCTGCGACCGACCGCAACGTCGAGCTGCTGGTCGCGACCGCGTTGGTCTAGGGCGCGGCGGCCAACTGGCCGCAGGCGCCGTCGATGTCGCTGCCTCGCGTATCCCGCACGGTGGTCGGGATGCCCTTGGCCACGAGACGGCGCACGAACTCGCGCTCGTCCTCGGGACGTGATGCCGTCCAGACCGATCCGGGCGTCGGGTTGAGCGGGATGAGGTTGACGTGCACCCAGCCCCAGTCGCCGTAGGAGTGCAGCACGTCGGCCAGCAGGTCGGCCCGCCAAGCCTGATCGTTGATGTCCTTCATCATCGCGTACTCGATCGACACCCGGCGCTTCGTGGTGCGGGCGTAGTCCCACGCGGCCTCGACGGCCTCGTGCACCGACCAGCGGGTGTTCACGGGCACCAGCTCGTTGCGCAGCTCGTCGTCCGGCGCGTGGAGTGACAGCGCGAGCGTGACCGGGATGCCCTCCTCGGTGAGCTGGCGCATCCGCGGCACCAGCCCGACCGTGCTGACGGTGATGTTACGGGCCGACATGCCAAGCCCGTCGGGCGCCTTGGACACCATGCGGCGCACGGACCCGATGACGGCCTTGTAGTTGGCCATCGGCTCCCCCATGCCCATGAACACGACGTTCGACAGCCGGCCGGGGCCGCCGGCGACGTCGCCGCGGGCCATCGCACCGGCGGCGTCGACAACCTGGTCGACGATCTCGGCGGTGCTCATGTTGCGCTCCAAGCCACCTTGGCCAGTGGCGCAGAACGGGCAGGCCATGCCGCAGCCGGCCTGGCTGGAGACGCAGATCGTGGCGCGATCGGGGTACCGCATGAGCACCGACTCGACGAGGGCTCCGTCGAACAGCCGCCACAACGTCTTGCGGGTCGTGCCGCCGTCGGCCTCGAGCGTGCGGACGGGATGGAGCAACGTGGGCAGCAGCTCGGCGACGATGCGGTCGCGGCTGGCGGCCGGGAGGTCGGTCATGAGTGCAGGATCGCGCTCGAGCCGCGAGTAGTAATGAGTCGCGACCTGCTTGACGCGGTAGGCCGGCTCCCCCAGCGCTTCGGCCGCCGCGGTGCGCTCGTCGGCGGACAGGTCAGCCAGGTGTTTCGGCGGCTTCGCACGCCCGCGGGGTTGCTCCATGACCAGCGGAAGCGTGCGAGGGGGTTCGGCGGTCATCCGTCCATGGTGACAGGTTGCGCCGAGGCCTCGGTGCGTCCGGCGTCGCGAACGATCTCGGCCACCAGGTCGAGCTTGTCCAGCACCGCTGGCGCCAGCACGAAGGGGTAGAGGTCGCCGGCACCCATGCTGCGGTTGATCTGGTTGAGCGCGGTGCTCATCGGCACCCACACCCCGGTGACCAGGTCGCGGAATGATGAGAACGCCGACGGGTCGACCGTGGACAGGCCGTGCGCCCGGGCGGTGTCGACCGTGTCGCTGATGTGCATGACGTGCGCGAACGTCTCGGCGAAGTCCTCGAACGGGTGCATCGTCGCGTAGCTCGAGATGTAGTGGTCTTCCCAGCCTTGCGGCGGACCTTCGGCGTAGTGCCGGTCCAGAGCAGACTGGTAGTCGGCGGTCTCGTCGCCGAACAGCTCACGCACACGCTGACGCGTGGTTTCGTCTTGGTCGACGAGCAGCGCCTCGTAGTAGTGGCCGATCTCGTGGCGGAAGTGCCCGAGCAGCGTCCGGTACGGCTCGGCCATCTCGGCGCGCATGCGCTCGCGGTGCGCGTCGTCGCCCTCGGCGAGATCGAGCGTGATCACCCCGTCCTGGTGCCCGATGACGACGTTCTCGGCCACGCTGGAGAGCAGGTCGAAGGCCAAGCCGTGCTCGGGGTCGTCGTCGCGGGTGACGATCGGCAGCCCGAGGGCGTCGAGCTCGACGACGAGCCGGCGCTTCGCCGCCTCTGCCAGCGGGAACTGCGACAGACCGCGCAGGTCCTCGTCGGCCGGCCGCGTTCGGGTGAGCGCGCAGCTGAAGCACGGCTCCCCCGTCCGCTCCGTCAGCCAGGGACAGCCGAACAGATCCCGGTTGACGCAGGGGTGCCAGACCCAGCGGTCGGCGTCGACGTAGATGCCGTCGGGCCGGAGCGGGACGATGTCGTGCTCGCGGCGCGCGTAGGCGAGCGTCGTGTCGCAGGAGACACAGACGACGTTGTCGAAGAAGAGCGGGCTGGCACACACCCGGCAGGAGAAGGCTCGCACCACGACAGTGTGTCAAGCCCTCCGCGCACCGCACCCGGTGGCAGCGATGATCGTCGGTGGCGCTTGTCTCTGAGCCTGTCTCAGGGCTCCTCGGCGACGGCGACGAGCCTCTCTAGCTCTTCAACGATGCGGTCCGGAATCGCCGCCTCCATGTAGTGGTCCGATGTCACCTTCTGCACGACACCCGGCGAATACCGGCCGGCGAACTCCGCCAGCTCCTTCGGATACGCCTTCTCATAGGGCGCCGTTCCGCCGTAGCTCGGAGGATCAGCAAGCAGGTACGTCATCGGGATGCGTGGTGTCCGGCGGGCCTCGTCTTGGGCATCCTCGTACGCGGCGAGCTCGTCGATGAGCTCGTGCGTGTCGGCCCAGCCGCTGACGGGATGGTTCTTGCCATGCCCGAGCCGCTCGTCCTTCGGGAAGAATCGCTCCAGATCCAGCTCGTCCGGGAACCCCGCATCGAGCAGCAGCATCCCGATGACCTTCGTCGGATTCTGGGCGGCGTAGACCTCCGCGACCAGGCCTCCGAACGAGGCACCGAGGAGCAGGTAGGGCGGCTCGATGTCGGCCGCGCGGAGCAACCGGTCGAGGTCGCCTGCCGATGTCTTGGCAGTGAGCGGTCCGGCGACGTGTGCACTGTGGCCGACGTTCGCTCGGTCGTACGCGCAGAACCGGTGCTTCGGGGCGATCGCGGTGGGCAGCGATCCCGCGCTCTCCGCGTTTGCCTCGGCCCCGTCTTCGGTGTGGCTGAGACCGTGCAGGTAGACCACGGTGGGCGACCCCGAACCGTCACATCGCAGGTGCAGCTGGTGGCCGCCTACGTCGAACCTGCCATCGAGCACCGTGGCAGCCTCACGGCCGCCGGTACCAGCCGATTCTTGCGACGGCTCCCCACCGTCACCGCAGGCGGTCAGCACGAAAGATGCCAACAGCACGGTCATGGCTAGTCGCACGCCCACTGTGCCGGAACCCGTCATGAAAGTCCCTTCGCTTCCCCGCATTGTCCCGCTTCAACCGACAGAAACTGTTGGCTTGCGGGAACTGATCAGCGGGGCGAGCGATCAGGTGGCGGGGACGAGGTAGTGGAGGATCACCCAGGCCACGGGCGCCACCGCGATCAGCGAGTCGAGCCGGTCCATCAGGCCACCGTGGCCGGGCAGCAGGTCGCCCATGTCCTTGATGCCGAGGTCGCGCTTGATCAGCGACTCGGAGAGGTCGCCGAGGGTGGCCATCACGACACCGGCGATGCCGAGCAGGACACCAGCCCACCAGTCGCCCTCGAGGGCGTAGGTGACGGTGAGGATGCCCGCGGCGATGCCCGTGACGAGCGAGCCAGCGAACCCTTCCCACGACTTCTTCGGGCTGATGGTCGGGGCCATCGGGTGCTTGCCGAACAGGACGCCTGCCGCGTAGCCGCCGATGTCGGAGGCGATGGTGGCGACGATGAACGCCACGACGCGCCATGGACCGTCCGACTCCGCCAGCATCAGCAGGACGAACGAGCCCATCAGGAAGAGGTAGGACAGCGAGAACATGCCGGCGCTGCTGTCGCGCACGAAGCCGTCCGAGCCCTCGGAGAGTCGCCACACGAGGGTGGCGATGACCGTGAGCGCCATCGCGACGGCGGCCGTCTCCATGCCGCCGTAGAACGAGCTGACCAGCATGATCGTGCCGCCGGTGAGCACCGGGACGAAGGGAATGTGGATGTCGGCCTTGGCGAACGCCCGGGTGAGCTCCCAGAGGCCGACACCGAGGGCGATGGCGACAACCGCGACGAAGACGTCCTTGACCACGAACAGCGTCGCGATGACCATGGCGACGAGTCCGACGCCGACACCGATCGCAGCCGGCAGGTTGCGCCCGGCTCGGCTCTCGCTCTCGGCCTCGCGTGGGGCCTCGTGCGATCCGTCGGTGGGTACCGCGCTGGAGTCCTCAGACCTCAAGGAGCTCCGCCTCTTTGTTCTTGAGCAGCTCGTCGATCGTGTCGACATGCTTCTTGGTGAGACCGTCGAGCCGCTTCTCCGCGCCGGTGTTCTCGTCCTTGCTGATCTCGGAGTCCTTCTCGGCCTTGTCGAGCGCCTGCTTGGCGTTGCGGCGCACGCCGCGGACCGCGACCTTGCCGTCCTCGGCCTTGGTCTTCGCCAGCTTGATGTACTCCTTGCGCCGCTCCTCGGTGAGCTCGGGCAGCGCGACGCGCAGGACCTTGCCGTCGTCGGTGGGGTTGACGCCGAGGTCGGACTCGCGGATGGCCTTCTCGATCGCGCTCTTGGCACTGGCGTCGTACGGGCTGATGACGACGAGCCGCGGCTCGGGCACCTGGAAGCCGGCGAGCTGCTGCAGCGGCGTCTGCTGACCGTAGTACTCCGCGGTGATCTGGGCGAACATCGACGGATGGGCGCGGCCGGTGCGGATCGCGGCAAACTCCTCGCGGGCGTGCTCGACGGCCTTGGCCATCTTCGAGTCGGCCTCACGCAGCGTGGCGTCAATCACGACAGGTCTCCTCCATGCAGCTGGTGCGGCTGGGCCAGCCCGGCATGGACCAGCGTCCCGATCTTCTCACCCCGGAGCACGCGGGCGATGTTGCCCTCGTCCTCCATGCCGAAGACGATCATCGGCAGGTGATTCTCCATGCACAGTGCGAACGCCGCGGCGTCGACGACCTTCAGCCCGAGTCGCAGCGCCTCGTCGAAAGTGATGTCGTCGAAGCGGATGGCGTCGGGATCGGTGCGTGGGTCGGCGGAGTAGACGCCGTCGACCCCGCTCTTGCTCATCAGCACGACGTCAGCCTTGATCTCCAGCGCACGCTGGGCCGAGACCGTGTCCGTGGAGAAGTACGGCAGCCCGGCGCCGGCGCCGAAGATGACGACGCGGCCCTTCTCGAGGTGCCGGATGGCGCGCCGCGGGATGTACGGCTCGGCCACCTGGCCCATCGTGATGGCGGACTGCACGCGCGTCTCGATGCCCTGCTTCTCGCAGAAGTCCTGCAGCGCGAGGCAGTTCATGACGGTGCCCAGCATGCCGATGTAGTCGGCGCGCGAGCGCTCCATTCCCCGCTGGCTGAGCTCCTTGCCGCGGAAGAAGTTGCCGCCGCCCACGACGATCGCGACCTGGACGTCGTCGCGCACCGCCTCGGCGACCTGCCGGGCGATGCCGTTGACGACGTCGGGGTCGATGCCCAGCTTGCCGCCACCGAAGACCTCACCAGACAGCTTCAGCAGGACGCGCTTGACGGCCGGACCGGAATCATCCGGAACCAGATCAGTGGCTTGCTGGTCGGGTTCCACGATGATCCGCTACCTCCTGGGCTGGCCGTTCCTGAGCGTGTTGGCTGCGCGTGGTTCTGGGTCAGGCGCCGATCTCGATGTGCGCGAAGCGGGTGATCGTGACACCAGCCTCGTCGAGGATCGCCTTCACCGTCTTCTTATTGTCCTGAACCGATGGCTGGTCGAGCAACACGACGTCCTTGTAGAAGCCGTTGAGACGACCTTCCACGATCTTGTGCAGCGCCTGCTCGGGCTTGCCCTCCTCGCGTGCGGTGGCCTCGGCGATCTCGCGCTCCTTGGCCACAAGGTCGGCCGGGACGTCGTCGCGGGTGAGGAAGCGCGGGCGCATCGCCGCGATCTGCATCGCGATGGCCCGAGCGACCTCGGCGTTGTCGCCCTCGAACTCCACGAGCACACCGACGGCGGGCGGCAGGTCGCTCGCCCGGCGGTGCATGTAGTTCGTGACGTTGCCGGCGAAGCTGGCCACCCGGCCGAGCTCGATCTTCTCGCCGATGACGATGGCCAGCTCGGCGACAGCCTCAGCGACGGTCTTGCCGCTGGGGAGCGCCGTCGTGGCGAACTCGTCGGCGTCGGCAGGACGCGTCTCGTCGGCCAGCTCGGCCAGCTGCTCGGCGAGCTCGATGAACCGTTCGTTCTTGGCCACGAAGTCGGTCTCGGAGTTGAGCTCGACGATGGCGCTGCCGTAGTTGGCGACGAGCCCGGCCGAGGCTTGACGCTCGGCGCCACGCTTGGCGGCCTTCGCCGCACCGGAGATGCGCAGGACCTCGATCGCCTTGTCGAAGTCGCCGTCGGCCTCGGTGAGGGCCTTCTTGGCATCCATCATCCCGGCGCCGGTGGCGTCGCGGAGCTTCTTGACGTCTGTTGCGGTGATGCTCATGGGGTTCGAAACCTCGATGTCTCGATAGTGGGTTCTGGGCTACTTGGATCCGGCGGCCTTGAAGCCGGCTGCTTCGGCGTTCTCGACGGTGTCGAACCAGACCTCGGCGACGGTCTGCTCGTACCACTGGCTGTCCTCGGCGTGATAGAGCCCGGAGTCGGCGTTGCCCTTGATGGCGTGGCCCTTGGGGGCCTTGCCGCTCTTGAGCGGGGCCTTCGATCCGGCGCCGAACGGAGCCGAGGCGGTGGCGCCCTCGGGCGCCTTCACGGCGGGTTCCTTGTCGGCTGCCTCCGTGGCGGCCGGCTCGGGCGCGGACTCCGCGGCCGGTTCCTCGACCGCAGGTGCGTCGACCAGGGTCGCGGGCGCGTCAGCGGCCTCGGCCACTGGGGCGTCGTCGGTCTTGGTCGCCGGAGCGGCCTCGGCGGCTGGGGCATCGGTCGCCGGGGCGTCGGTCGTCGGAGCGGCTGCAGCAGCGGCCTTGTCCTCGGCGTCCTTCTTCTCGAGCAGCTCGCGCTCCCACTCGGCCAGCGGCTCGTCGGAGCCGAGCTCGGAGCCGGCCTCCTCCTCGCCGGTCTTGCTGCCGCCGCGGGCGATGAGGCCCTCGGCGACCGCGTCGGCGACGACGCGGGTCAGCAGGCTGACGGAGCGGATGGCGTCGTCGTTGCCCGGGATCGGGTAGTCGACATCGTCGGGGTCGCAGTTGGTGTCGAGGATCGCGACGATCGGGATGCCGAGCTTCTTGGCCTCGTCGACCGCGAGGTGCTCCTTCTTGGTGTCGACGATCCAGACCGCCGCCGGGGTGCGCGACATGTCACGGACGCCGCCGAGCGTGCGCGAGAGCTTGTCGTACTCGCGACGCATCTGCAGGAGCTCCTTCTTCGTGCGGCCGGAGCCGGACACGTCGTCGAAGTCGATCTCCTCGAGCTCCTTCATACGCTGAAGGCGCTGGTGCATCGTCTGGAAGTTGGTGAGCATGCCGCCGAGCCAACGCTGGTTGACGAAGGGCATGCCGACGCGCTTGGCCTGCTCCTCGACCGGCTCCTGGGCCTGTCGCTTCGTGCCGACGAACAGGATCGTGCCGCCGCGGGCGACGGTGTTCTTGACGAACTCGTAGCCGGCATCGATGTAGGCGAGCGACTGCTGCAGGTCGATGATGTAGATGCCGTTGCGCTCGGTGAAGATGAAGCGCTTCATCTTGGGGTTCCAGCGACGGGTCTGGTGCCCGAAGTGGACGCCGCTCTCGAGCAGCTGACGCATGGTGACGACGGCCATGGCCGTTTCCTCCTCTGGGCGCCGTGGCGCCCATCCTGGTTGGCGCACCGCCGGCGGCGATGCCCTGGCGCCCGTACCGCGACCCACCCCACTCCGCCGACGGCGGTGAGAGGACCAGGATCGCGGCCGTATTCGGTGGATTTCCACGTCATCTGGGGAACGGGCGCGCGAATTTCACACCCGGAGATGTGATGGCAGCAGTCTACGGCACCCTGCCGCGGGGAACGAAATCCACAACGGGGCCCGCACTGTCCCGATCTCCCCAGCCGCCGGAGCGGACCTGTCGATCCTCGTCGGCCGGACGTGGGATGGCGCCATGGTCCTGGTCCGCACACTGGTGTGCTCGTGGCTCCTCGCTTTCGCGGTGGCCGTGGCTTCGGACGTTCCAGCGCACGCCGGCGACGGATCGTGGCTCTGGCCGCTGGGCGACCACCGGGTGACCGGCACCTTCGACCCTCCTGACACCGAGTACAGCGCCGGTCACCGCGGCATCGACCTGCCCGGGCAAGTCGGTGAGCCGGTGCGGGCCGTGGCGTCCGGTCGAGTCTCCTTCGCCGGATCGGTGGCGGGTGTCGGCGTGGTCACCGTCGACCACGGCGGCGAGCGATCGACCTACCAGCCGGTCGATCCGGTCGTCCAGCGCGGCAACGACGTCGCCGCCGGCGATGTGCTCGGACACCTGCGCGGCGCTGGTTCGCACTGCCCGACCGCGTGCCTCCACCTCGGCCGGCTCGAGTCCGACTCGTACCTCGACCCGCTCGAGCGGCTGGCCACGGCGTCGCATGTGCGGCTGGTCGACCCAGACGGCCCGCTTCCCGCCCCTCCCTCTGGCCCGTCTGGCGACGGAACCCTGCGCCGCCCGGTGGGAGGACCGATCACGTCACCTTTCGGGATGCGGGTCCATCCCGTCACCGGCGACCGCAAGCTCCACGACGGCACCGACTTCGGAGTCCCGTGCGGCACTCCGGTGCACTCCGCTGGCGACGGCACCGTCGTGAGCCGGGGCTCAAGCACCGCGTACGGCAACCGCGTGGTGATCCGGCACCCTGGCGGCCTGCAGACGTCGTACAACCACCTGGCCAGTCAGTCGGTGCCGGTCGGTCAGCGGGTGACGACGTCGACCGTTGTCGGTCGCGTTGGCTCGACTGGCTTGTCGACCGGGTGCCACCTGCACTTCATGGCCCGGCGCCACGGCCAGGCCGTCGACCCGATGACGCTGGTCTAACGACCCCGGAGCGAGAAGTGCTGGAGGTCCTTCAACGTTCGCCATCGCCCGCCCCAGGTCCAGCCGATGCGGTCGAACGCTGCCACTACCGGTCCACCGTCGAGGATCATGCCTGGTCGCCTGTTGTGGCGATCGAGGTAGGCGGAGGCCAGCTCCGGGATCACGACCTCGCCCCGGTGGTACGGGTTCTGGAACGGGTTGACGTCGATGGCCAGCCCGTAGGCGTGCTCGGAGAACGTCGAGCTGCCGAACAGCGGCCGGCACACGAAGACACCGGTGTTGTTGCCGTCGCCGGTCGGCTTGAGGTCGAGCTCGCGGGCCTCGGTGATGCGCATCTCCTCGATCGGGAACCGGGCTTTCCACAGAGCCCGGAACACGGTCACCACCTTGGCGCTGACGTCCTCACGGGCCAGCAGCTCGCCCGTGTGCCGCTCTCCGTCGAAGCCGACGTACGTCAGCCGGATCCAGTCCAGGTGGTCGGCGCGCACCGGGCAGCCCTGCTTCCACGTGGATCGGGCGATGACCTCGGCCGATGCCGGTTTCACGCGAGACGCGAACCCGGTCCCGGGGAGCGGCGGTACCGAGTCGGGAAGGTTGAACCGGCGGACGCGCAGCTCACGAGGCGTCGGCCGGATCTCTCCGAATCCCGCAGCAGTCACCGGCAGAGGTCGCTTGAACAGCCAGTCTGGGGGCACCGTTCCGGGTTCCGGCGTCGCGGGCGAGGTGGTCACCGGCGACGTCGGAGCGCTGCTGGCGGGTACCGCTGAGGTCGATTTCGGCTCGTCGTCGGCGGGCGCGCAACTTCCCAGGATCAGGATGACGGCGACTGCAGCGAAGCGCCCCACCGCCACAGCGTAGGGCTGGATCTGGCGTCACGTGTTCCCGTCACCTGAAGTCGAAGGCCTCGGAGTGGATGTGGTGCGGCGGGACACCCTTGTCGATGAATCCCGCAGTCAGGTTCTCGACGAGCCTCGGTGGGCCGCACATGAAGACGTGACCTCGTGCGACACGCGGATTGACCGCCTCGACGTCGCTCACGCTGAGACGACCCAGAGAGCTCTTGCGCATCGGTATCACCTTGAACTCCGGGTGGCGCTCGGCGATGTCGAAGAGCTCGGTGAGGAAGTGATGTTGTTCGGCTCCGGGTGTGCAGTAGTAGAGATCGGCAGCGATCGGCGCGTCGAGGCTCCGCGCCCAGCTCAGGAACGGCGTGATGCCTATCCCTCCCGCGATCCAGGTCTGGGTCTGGGTCAGGTCGTGGCGCAGGGTGAAGCTCCCGAACGGACCCTCCAGCCGCACCCGGCAACCCGGCTCCAGATTCGGCAACGCACCGGTGAAATCACCAAGGCCCTTCGCCGTGATCCGTAGTGAGTCTCCGCTGGGTGCGCTCGCGATGGTGAAGGGATGCGCCTCCTGCGGAAATCCGCGCTGATGGAACGTGGCATAGAGGAACTGGCCGGGGCGATACACCAGCTCCTGTTGGACCGGAACCATGGTGATGTCCACGGTCTCGGCATCCAGGTGGCGGACCGCGTCGACGACGTAGCGATATCGCCCGACACCGAAGGCGTCACCGAGCAGCCGGTAGGCCAGGCTCCCGATGCCCGCGGCAGTCACGATGACCAAGTAGGTCATCAGGAACGGCGACACCGCCGCAGTGCCACGAACGGCGAACGTGTGCAGCACACCCACCAGGAAGGTGACGCTCAAGACCCGGTGAACGCGCATGAACGCCGGGTAGGTCAACCGCCCGAGCAGGCTCGACACCACGGCGGAGATCAGCGCCACCAGGGCGATGACGCCGGCGAAGGTAGGCCAACCCGCCACGGGCAGGTAGAGCTCGAGCGCGCTGCCCTGCGCGTGCAGTGTCAGGAAGACGGCATGAGTGATGAGCAGGATGACGACGAGCACCCCGACTCGGCGATGCAAGCGGTAGAGCTGCTCGAGCCCACCGATCGCTTGCTCGACCCAGCGGGTCCGGGTGGCCAGGACGAGGTTCGTGGACCACGCAGCGATGCCGCACAGTGCACTGATGTTGGCCACGCTGTGCAGCGCCTCCAACCCGGTGAACCTCGGTCCGAGGTCGCCCACCAGCAACCACGGGACGAGCGGGAACAGCGCCGCCACGGTCACCAACCCGACGGCAATGCGGCGCATGTCGGCCAAATCTAGTGCCGGTCAGGCGCGCGGGTGGGCAAGTCGGTATGCAGCGCGGAGACGCTCGTTGCTGACGTGCGTGTAGATCTGGGTGGTGCCGAGCGAGGCGTGGCCGAGGATCTCCTGCACGCTGCGCAGGTCGGCGCCGCCTTCGAGCAGGTGGGTGGCGGCCGTGTGGCGGAGCCCGTGCGGGCCGACGTCTGGCCCGCCCTCCACGGCGGCGAGTCGTTCATGGACGACTCGGCGGGCCATGCGCTGATCGAGCCGGCCGCCGCGAGCGCCGACGAAAAGCGCTGCGCCGGATGCCTCGGTGAGAAGTGCGGGGCGTCCACGGTCGAGCCAGAGGGCCAGGGCGTCGCCGGCCGGCGCGCCATACGGCACGGCGCGCTCCTTGCGCCCCTTGCCAAGCACCCGCACGACGCGACGCTCCCGATCGAGGTCGTCGACGTCGAGGCCGCACAGCTCCCCCACGCGGATGCCGGTCGCGTAGAGCAGCTCGATGAGGGCGAGGTCGCGCAGCCCGATCGGCCCGTCCTCGACGATGGCCTCCGTGGTGGCGTCGATCAGTGCTCGGATGTCGTCGTGCCCGAGCACGACCGGCAGCTCGCGGTGCGACTTGGGGCTGGCCAGCAAGGCGCCGGCATCGGTGTGGGCACGGCCGGTGCGGTTCAGCCAGGCCGTGAACACCCGCGTCGACGTCGCCCGACGGGCGAGGGTGGTGCGAGCCCGGCCGAGGGTCTGCTGGGTGGCCAGATGGCTCCGCAAGGAGCGCAACGTGAGCGACGCGGGATCGTCGATGCCGAGCTTGGTGGCGTGCTCAGCGAGCCGGCCCAAGTCGGTGAGATAGGCGCGCACCGAGTGCGCCGAGAGGTTGCGCTCGGCGCCGAGATGGTGCTCGAAGTCGGCGAGAGCCGACGACCAGGCCTCGCTCAGGTCGCTCATCCCTTCCACTGTGCGACCGGCGTGGGGTCACGCCAAGTCGGCGCGCCGCACCAGCAACCACCCATCCGAGGAGCGCTCGGCCAACCCGCGACGCGCGAGCAAGGCCAGAGCCTTCGCGGCGTCGTGCGGAGCGAGGTCGGCCGAGGCTGCGATGTCCCGGGCGGGGGTGGCACCCTCCCAACTGAGGGCGTCGAGAGCGCGTTGCGCCGACGAGGGCAGGTGGTCGTACTCCGTGGCCGGTGCGACGACCGTCACCGGCTCGGCGACTCCGATATCCGCCAGTTCGGACAGCACGTCCGAACCACCAGTGACCAGGACAGCCTTGCCGTCTCGGACCGCCTGGTGCGTACCCCCCGACTGCTGGGAAGTGACCGGACCGGGCACGGCCATCGTGGGCCGGCCGAGCCGGTCGGCCCAATGCAACGTGTTGAGCGAGCCGCTGCGCCGGCGCGCCTCGACGACGACCGTGCCGCCGGCGAGACCGGCGATGAGCCGGTTGCGGGAGAGGAACCGCGCCTTGGTGGGTACCTGACCCGGCGGCTGCTCGCTGATGATCAGCCCGCTCTCGGCGATCCGGCTGAGCAAGGCGGCATGGGCTCGGGGGTAGTCGGTGGCCGCGTCGCAGGCGAGTACGGCGATCGTCGCGCGACCCATGGCGAGCGCGCCCCGGTGCGCGCTCGCGTCGATGCCGAACGCCGCCCCACTCACCACGGTGATGCCGGCAGCCGCCGCGTCGGCGGCGATCTCGGATGCGGCCTCGGCGCCGTACGGCGTGCAGTCGCGTGCCCCGACCACCGCCACGCTGGTCGAACTCAGCTCGGCCAGATGGCCCGTGCCGCGGACCCACAGCCCCAGCGGAGCGCCGGTCGCGCCGTGCAGAGGCTCGACATGGTCGAGGTCGTCCAGCCCTTCGGGCCAGCTGCGGTCTCCCGGAACCACCCAGCGCAGTCGGGCCGCCTCGCCGAGGCGTTCGGCCCGACTGAGGCGTTGGTCGAGGCTCTGCGCCCGATGCGTCCACGAGGCGGGCCACGCCCACTCGGCCAGACGGCGGTCGGTGCGTATTGCCTCGACCAGCTCGACCGGCGCGTGCGAGGTCAGCAAGCTGGGCAACCGCGGGTCGCCGGGCTCGCAGAGGATGCTCAGCGCGAGACGGGCACGCCGCTGCGGGGTCATGAGACCGCCACAACGTCGCGCAGCTCACTGCCCAATGGCGAGCCGCGCCGCAGAGCGAGCGCGAGCTCGACGTCGTCGGTGTCCGGGACGTCGTGCGACCGGAGATCGGCGACACTCCACGCGAGACGGAGGACCCGGTCGGCAGATCGGGCCGAAAGCTTCTGGGCCCGCAGCTGGCTGTCGAGCACGGCACGTCCGGTGTCGCCGACCGGCCACCGCTTGCGTAGCTCGACGCCTGGCACATCACTGTTGAGCAGCCACGACGTGCCGCGATAGCGGCTGCGCTGGCGGTCGCGGGCCTCGGCGACGACGCGGGCGAGGTCGACCGTGCTCCGCGCCCGGCCCAGCGCATGGGCCAGCTCTGGCCGGCTGGGCGCGGTGAGCACTCGATGGATGTCGATGCGGTCGCGCACCGGGCCAGAGATGCGGTCGCGGTAGCGCCGTCGCATCAGCGGCGTGCACTCGCACTGCTCCGCCACCGTGCCGCCCTGTCCGCAGGGACACGGGTTGGCGGCCAGGACGAGCTGGAACCGCGCGGGGAACACCGCGGTCTGGGCTGCCCGGGACACGACGACGTGTCCACTCTCGAGCGGCTGGCGCAACGAGTCGAGGACGTTCGAGGCGAACTCGGGCGCCTCGTCGAGGAACAGCACTCCGCGATGTGCCAGGGACAACGCGCCCGGCCGGATGCTCCGACTGCCGCCACCCACGATGGCCACCGCGCTCGCCGTGTGGTGTGGGTCGATGAACGGCGGCCGCCGGACCAGCGGCGCGTCGGCCGGAAGCGTGCCCGCCAGGGAGTGGACGGCGCTCACTTCCAGCGCGTCGGCGTGCGGAAGGTCGGGGAGCAGACCGGGCAGGCGGTGCGCCAGCATCGTCTTGCCGATGCCGGGTGGACCGACCATGAACAGGTGGTGCCCGCCGGCCGCGGCCACGACCAGTGCGGTGCGCGACTCCTCCTGCCCGGCGACGTCAGCGACATCGAGCGCCCCGAGCCGCTCGGTGCCGCCCCAAGCCAGCCCGCCGACGTCGTCGAGCGGCGGCACCGGCGGATCGTCCGGCTCCTCGTCGCCCACGAGCAGTGCAACCGTCTGGCGCAAGGACCGCACGCCGACGACGACGACGTTCGGCACCAGCCGTGCCTCGGGCACGTTCGCATCCGGGACCACGACGCGCTCGAATCCCGCCTCGGCGGCCGCCATGGTGGCCGGCAGGACGCCGCGGACTGCCCGCAACCGCCCGTCGAGGGCCAGCTCGCCCAGGAAGACGGTGCCGGCCAGCGGCTCGGGCGGGATGAGCCTCTTGGCCGCGAACACTGCGAGGGCGATGGCCAAGTCGTAGTGTGATCCGCTCTTGGGCAGGGTCGACGGCGCCAGGTTGATGGTGACGCGCTGGTCGGGCCACGACGTGCCCGAGTTGACCACCGCAGCCCGGACCCGGTCGCGCGCTTCGTTGACGATCGTGTCGGCGAGACCGACGACGACGGTGGCGGGCATGCCGCTGCTGATGTCGACCTCGACCTCGACCGGCCGGCCGGCGAGCCCGTCCAAGGTGACCGCATGAGTGGCCGCCATCAGGCGACGCCGACGACACGCTCGACCTGCGCCGCTCCTCGCTCTGGCACGACGACCGACACGACGTCGATGCGCACGGCCTGCGGCTCGACGTCGTGGATCTCCAGCCAGTGGGCGGCGAGCCGTCGAAGCCGCGTGGCCTTGCGCCCGAGCACCGCCTCGACCGGCGTGCCGTGCGAGGAGCTCGTCCGTGTCTTGACCTCGCAGAACACGAGCGTGGCTCCGTCGCGCGCGATCAGGTCGACCTCGCCGAACCGGCAACGCCAGTTACGAGCGAGCACGATCATGCCGAGCGAACGCAGGTGGGCGGCGGCCACGCGCTCGCCGTACGTGCCGAGGGCCTGGTTGCGCTCATAGGTCATGAAGCCACCCTCGCGGGCACGTACCCCCGCCGACAGCGGTCGACCATGCGCTGTGGAGATCGTCGGATCTCACCGCCGTGTGGATGAGTTAGCCTCGCGACATGCTCCGTCGGACGTCCGCGGCGATCAGTCCCACCGCCCTTTACACCGGCACGGTCTGGCGCCGGCACGGGCTGTCCCATCCGGCCTTCACGTCACTCACCGGCACCGCGATGTGGACGGGCTTGCTCGTCCCGCGACTCGCGGCCGAGCTGATCGGCGGACCCCACCTCGACGCGATGCTGCTGGCCCGCCACCACGCCATCGACACACTGCTCGAGCGGGCGATCGAGGCCGGCGAGATCTCCCAGGTCGTCGAGCTCGCCGCCGGTCTGTCCCCTCGCGGATGGCGGTTCGCGTCGCGCTACGGCTCCGACCTCACCTACGTCGAGACCGACCTCCCGGGCATGACCCGCCGCAAGCAGGATCTGCTGGACCGTGCCCACCTGATGGGTCCTGGCCACCGGGTTCGCGTGCTCGATGCGTTCGCGCCCAGCGGCTCCACCTCACTGGCCGCGCTCGCCGACGAGCTCGACCCGGAGCAAGGCACGGCCGTCATCACCGAGGGCCTGGTCAACTATTTTCCGATGTCAGGCGTCGTCACGCTGTGGGACGCGATCGCCAGCACCCTGCACCGGTTCCCGCGCGGGCTGTACCTCTCCGACCTCCACCTCGACCGTGCACCGGGCGCGGTGACCGCCACGGCGAAGGCCTTCATGAAGGTGGTCGTGCGTGGGGACGTCTACCTGCACTTCGACGACGAGGACGCCGCCACCCGGGCCCTGCACGACGCCGGGTTCGACTCGGCCGAGCTGCTGCTGCCGAGCTCGTTCGAGGGCGTCGAGGCGATCTCCGGCGTCGACCGCAACCACATCGTCAGAGCCACGACCGGCACGACCTGATCAGGGCGTGGGGGGCAGCTTGACGTCGGAGTCCTGCAGCTCCTCGACGTTGACGTCCTTGAACGTGAGCACCTTGACGTTCTTGGCGAACCGCGCCGGTCGGTAGATGTCCCAGACCCAGGCGTCGGTGAGCGTGACCTCGAAGTACGCGTCGCCGGTCTCGGAGCGCACCTTCACGTCGACGGCGTTGCACAGGTAGAACCGGCGGTCCGTCTCGACGACGTACTTGAAGATGCCGACCACGTCGCGGTACTCGCGGTAGAGCGCGAGCTCCATGTCGGACTCGTACCGTTCGAGATCTTCGGTGCTCATCGACCCTCCCCATTCCTTTCCAGCACTGCGGCTCGGACGTTGATGAAGGACAGGCGATGCTCGGCACACGGTCCGTGCTCGCGGAGCCGCGCATCGTGCAGATCCGTGACGTAACCCTTGTGCGTGGCGAAATCGTAGGACGGATACTGCTCGTGCAGCTGCACCATCAGCCGGTCGCGCGTCACCTTGGCCACCACGGACGCCGCGGCGATCGAGCCGGCCACCTGGTCGCCCTTCCAGACCGCCAGTCCGGGCACGCCGAGCCCGTCGACCGGGAAACCGTCGGTGAGCACGTAGCCGGGGCGCACGTCGAGCCGCGCAAGGGCCCGCCGCAGCGCGGCGATGTTGGCCCGATGCAGGCCGATGCGGTCGCAGTCAGGCGCCTCGATGACGACGACGGCGAGGTCGACTGCGCGCTCGAGGATGAGCTGGTAGCAGGCCTCTCGGCGCTTCTCGGTGAGCAGCTTGGAGTCGGCGAGTCCCGGGATCGGGCGCTCGAGCACGACCGCCGCGGCGACCAGCGGGCCCGCGCAGGCACCGCGTCCGGCCTCGTCGACACCGGCCACCGGGTGCAGCCCGCGCTTGGCCAGCGCCCGCTCGTAGCCGTACAACCCGGCGTCGCGCCGGACCGTGATGCCTGGAGCGAACGAGGTCATGGCGCCCTCAGCGTTCCTGGACCGTGTCGAAGGTGTCGGGCGCGTGCATGAAACCGAATCGCGAGACGGGCCAGACGCGCAACCACGCCTTGCCGACCACTTCATCGTCGGCGATGAAGCCGCCGCCGGGATCGCCCTGATGCATGCGGGAGTCCGCAGAGTTGCCACGGTTGTCGCCCATGACCCAGAGGTGGTCCTTGGGCACCTTGACGTCGAACGTCTGGTTGGCGTTCGCCTTCGCGTCTTGCAGGTACGGCTCGTCGAGCGGTGTGCCATTGACGGTGATGTGCCCGGTGCCGTCACAGCACTTCACCGTGTCGCCACCGATGCCGACGACCCGCTTGATGAGATGCCCGCCGGTCGGGAACAGACCCACGACCTCGAGGGCTCGCTGGACGGGGTTGCTGGCCTTGCGCGACTCCGAGGCGTTCAGCCAGCCGCCCGGATCGTCGAACACGACGATGTCGCCGCGATCGGGCTCGCCGGCCCAGTAGGAGACCTTCTCGACGAGGATCTTGTCGTCGACGAGCATCGTGGGCTCCATCGACTCCGACGGGATGTAGAACGCCTGCAGGAAGAACGCCTTCACGACGACGGCCATGACCATCGCGGTGACCACCAGGAGAATCGATTCCTGCCAGACAGGCAGTTGTCGCTTCTCGGTTTGGGTCACCCGAGGAGCCTAGCGAGTGACGGCAACGTGACTGCGGCGCACACCCCGGTGACCGATCAGTCCTCGCGCTTTTCCTTGATCTTGGCGGCCTTGCCCCGAAGGGAGCGGAGGTAGTAGAGCTTCGCCCGGCGGACGTCACCGCGCGTCGCGACCTCGATCTTCTCGATGATCGGGGTGTGCAGCGGGAACGTGCGCTCGACACCGACGCCGAAGCTGACCTTGCGGACCGTGAAGGTGCGTCCGACGCCAGAGCCCTGCAGCTTGAGGCAGATGCCCTGGAACACCTGGACACGAGAGCGGTTGCCCTCGACGACCTTGACGTGCACCTTGAGCGTGTCGCCTGCGCGGAACTCGGGGAGGTCGTCGCGCAAGGATGCGCTCGCCACCTGGTCGACAACGTTGGCCATGATCTACTCCTCGCCGGTGCCACAGGTCACCCACGGATGTTCACATGTGGAATGAGTCGGCGTTTGATGGCGGATCCCCTGCGGCAGAACCGTCCTGCGCCGAGGATCCATCTTGCCACATGGCCCCGGAGCGGACGAAATCGTCAGTTGTCGGGCAGGAGGTCGGGACGGCGTTCGGCGGTGCGGGCGCGGGCCTGCTCACGGCGCCACGCAGCGATCTGCTCGTGGTGGCCGGAGAGCAGGACGTCGGGGACGTCGCGGCCGCGCCAGGATGCGGGTTTCGTGTACACGGGGTACTCGAGCAACCCCGCCATGGATGAACTGGTGCCGTGGGACTCCTCGGTCAGTGACTCGGGATTGCCCATGAACCCTGGCAGCAGCCGCACGACCGCCTCGATGATCGCCAGCGCCGCCACCTCGCCGCCGTTGAGGACGAAGTCGCCCAGCGAGATCTCCTCCACCCGCCAACGGCTGGCGGCGTGGTCGAGGACCCGCTGGTCGATGCCCTCGTAGCGTCCGCACGCGAAGACCAGGTGCTGCTCGCCGCTCAGCCGCTCGGCGGCCGCCTGGGTGAATGGCGTGCCGGACGGCGTCGGCACGATGACGACGCAGTCGTCGGTGGCCACCTCGTCGAGCGCCTCGCCCCACGGCTCGGGCCGCATGACCATGCCGGCTCCGCCGCCGTAGGGCGTGTCGTCGACGGTTCGATGGACGTCGTGGGTCCAGCGGCGCAGGTCGTGAGTGGTGACGTCGAGCAGACCGGCCTGCTGCGCCCGACCGGGCAGCGACAACCCCAACGGGTCGAGGTAGTCAGTGAAGATCGAGATGACGTCGACCTTCATCGCTCAGTCCCTGCGTCGGAGGGCTCGGCGGTCTCGGGATCGAGAAGCCCCGGTACGTCGCTCAGTCGCAGGTAGCCGGCCGTGACATCGACCTTCGGCACGAGCGCGGAGACGAACGGCACCAGCACCTCACGCCCGTCCGCGTCGACGACCAGGGTGTCCTGCTCTGGAAGGTGCACCACGGCACTCACCGTTCCCACCTCGGCGTCGTCCGGCCCACGCACCTGCAGCCCGACGAGCTGGTGGTCGTAGAACTCCTCCGGGTCGTCCGGGCGCTCGGCCTCGTCGACCTCGGCCTCGAGGATGCGTCCATGCAGCTGCTCGGCCGCGTTGCGGTCGGGCACTTCGGTGAACGCGACGACCAGCTTGCCGGAGTGCTGGCGGCTCGAGGCCACGGTGAGCGCGCGACCGTCGCAGATGATCGTCGATCCCGGCGCAAACCTGCGCTCGGGCTCGTCGGTGCGGATCTCGACGTTCAGCTCACCGCGAATGCCATGAGCGCGACCGATGCGGCCGACGACGACCAGCACGATCTGCCTCCCACTCATTTCGCCGCCCACGCCGGCATCCGCGCCAGGGTCAGCGCTGACGATCGACGTCCACGAAGTCGATGCGCGTGCCGCCGGCCCCGGCGATGGCGCTGGCGACCTTGCGGATGGCCGTGGCGGTGCGGCCCTGGCGGCCGATCACCTTGCCGAGGTCGTCGGGGTTGACCCGGACCTCGAACAACTCACCACGACGCGTCTGCTTGGCGCGGACGTCGACGTCGTCAGGATGCTCGACGATGCCCGCGACGAGGTGCTCGATGACGTCCTGCGTCGGATCGGCCACGATCAGCCCTCTTTGCTCTCGGCAGCCTCGTCGGCGGGGCTGTCGTCGTCCTTGGCCTCCTCGGCCGGAGCGTCCTCGGCCTTGGCCTCCTCAGCGGGAGCGTCCTCGGCCTTGGCCTCCTCAGCGGGAGCGTCCTCGGCCTTGGCCTCCTCAACGGGAGCGTCCTCGGCCTTGGCCTCCTCAACGGGAGCGTCCTCGGCCTTGGCCTCCTCAACGGGAGCGTCCTCGGCCTTGGCCTCCTCAACGGGAGCGTCCTCGGCCTTGGCTTCCTCAACGGGAGCGTCCTCGGCCTTCGGCTCGTCTGCCTTCTCTGCCTTCTCGGCCTTCGCTCTTCTCGGCCTTCGGCTTCTTCTCGGCCTTCGGCTCGGCTGGGGCCTCGTCGGCCTTGGAGGCAGCCTGCTGTGCCTTCTTCTGGGCAGGCTTCTTGGCGGTCTTCGGCTCGGCGTGGATCTCCTTGAGCGCCGCGTCGAACAGGGCGGCCTTGTCGGCCTTGGGCTCGGGCTCCTTGACCGTGGCCTGGCCACCGATGTCGCCGGTGAGCTTCAGGATCGCGGCCACGGCCTCAGTGGGCTGGGCGCCGACGCCGAGCCAGTACTGGGCCCGCTCGGACTGGACCCGGATGGTGGAGGGCTCGGTCTTGGGGTTGTAGGTGCCGATTTCCTCGATCACGCGACCATCGCGCTTGGTGCGCGAGTCGGCGACCACGATGCGGTAGAAGGGCGTACGGATCTTGCCCATGCGCTTGAGGCGAATCTTGACTGCCACGAGTGTGGTGTCTCCTTGAAATCAGTGGTGGTGACGTGCCGGGCCGTGTGGGGACACGAGCCGGCGAAGCCGATGGGACTGTGCGCATCGAGGGGCGGTGAAGGTGAGAGGGCCCTCACGCGTCCGGACGCAAATGCTCATTCTGCCAGAGCGCCCGGCGGCGACCAAACCCGGTCAGAACATCCCGTGACGTCCGGCTCCGTCGGTGAAACGCTGCGCTCCGTCGACCCCCTCGGCCAGGACGACCGGCACACCCGCCGCGCCCTCGCTGCGCAGTGCCGCGTCGAGCGGCAGGTCCCACTGCCGGTAGCTGGAATCGCGGTCGACCCGCAGGCACATCTGCGGGAACGCGGCGATCTGCTCGGCGAGGTCGTGCGCGGCGGTCAGCGACTCCCCCACCGGCACCACTCGGTTGGCCAGACCCATCATCAGGGCCTCGTGGGCGTCGACGGGACGGCCGGTGAGGATCATGTCGAGCGCCCGACCCTGGCCGACGATGCGCGGCAGGCGCACGGTGCCCCCATCGATCAGCGGTACGCCCCAGCGCCGGCAGAACACGCCGAACACGGCGTCCTCCTCCACAACCCGCATGTCAGCGAGCAGCGCGAGCTCGAGACCGCCGGCGACGGCGTACCCGGCCACCGCGGCGATGACCGGCTTCGACAGCGCCATCCGGCTCGGGCCCATCGGCCCGTCGCCGAGGCCGTTCGGGTCGAGCTCGTGGCGCCGCGTCTCATCGCTGACGGACGTGAGGTCGGCACCGGCGCAGAACGTGCCACCGGCGCCGTGCAGCACGGCGACGGCGAGGGCGTCGTCCTCCTCGAACGCATGGAAGGCATCACGCAGCTCGGCGGCCATCGGGCCGTCGACCGCGTTGCGGCGCTCGGGCCGGTCGAGCGTGATGGTGCAGACGGACTCGTCGACGTCGAACCGTACCGATTCCATGGCCCCATTCAACCTGCCGGGGTCACGGGCTCCTCCACCGCCCGCGGCACGTGCAGCGCCGTCATGACACCACTGGCGACCGCCCCTGCGGCGAAGTAGAGGCATGGCAGCCAGGGCGCGACGCCGCCGTAGGCGTCGGAGTCGCTCGCGTAGTGGGAGGCCCCGGCCGCGGCGACCAACATCTCGACGATCGGGCCCAGGATCGCCGCACCCACGGCAATCCCGAAGGCACGCGGCGTCGGGTCCCACCAGGCCCAGACGGCGACCGCGACGGCTCCGCAGAGCACGACCGAGACGGTGGCGTCCTGGCCTCGGAGCGCCGCGGTGAGGGCGTAGAGCGCGAGGACGACGGCTGACCCGATGACGACGTCGACGCGTGTCCGTGCGCGGGACGGGAGGCCGAGCCGGGCGCCGATCTCGGCGGCGCCGAGGACGGCGAGGCCCACCGCGAACGGGAACCAGATCGCACTGTTCCAGAGCGTCGGGACGCCGTCCCAGTCGTAGACCGTGGTGCCCGAGGCCACGTGGCAGGCGTCACCGGCCAGGCCGATGCCGAAGCCGATCAGGAAGACCACCAGTCGAGGCATCCCAGCAGGCTACCGCGGCCGGCGCGCTCACATCAGATCGCGCAACTCCTTGGGTAGCTCGAACTCGCCGTCAGGCTCTTGGTCGAAGCCGAACGCACCGGCGCCACCGGCACCAGGACCGGCGGTCCCTCGCGCGGCGGCGGCCTTCTCCTCGGCCGCGCGCTTGGCCGGGTTGCCGGAAACGCGCTTGCCTTTCTTCTTCTGCTGGGGCTTCTGACGCGCCCCGGCGCGTTTGCCGGCGCCGGGCAGTCCGGGCATCGCTCCCATGCCAGGCATTCCGGGCAGGCCGCCGCCCTTGGCCATCTGCTGCATCATCTTGCGAGCCTCGAAGAAGCGGTCGACGAGCTGGTTGACATCGCGCACCTCGGTGCCGGAACCGCGAGCGATACGGGCGCGACGCGAGCCGTCGATCATCTTCGGGTCGTCACGCTCGGTCGGGGTCATCGACAGGATGATCGCCTTGATGCGGTCGACCTCGCGCTCGTCGAAGTTCTCGATCTGCTCCTTGAACTGGCCCATGCCCGGGAGCATGCCCATGATCTTGGTCATCGAGCCCATCTTCGCCATGGCTTCCATCTGCTTGAGGAAGTCGTGGAGGGTGAACGAGCCACCCATGAGCTTCTCGGCCGCCTGCTCGGCCTGCTCGGCGTCGAAGGCCTTCTCGGCCTGCTCGATGAACGTGAGCATGTCGCCCATGTCGAGGATGCGCGAGGCCATGCGGTCTGGATGGAAGGCGTCGAAGTCGGTGAGCTTCTCGCCGGTCGACGCGAACATGATCGGCCGGCCCGTGACCGACCGGACCGACAGCGCCGCGCCACCCCGGGCGTCGCCGTCGAGCTTGGTGAGGACCACGCCGGTGAAGTCGACGCCCTCGAGGAAGGCCTCCGCCGTCTGGACGGCGTCCTGGCCGATCATCGCGTCGACGACGAACAGCACCTCGTCGGGATCGATGGCGGCGCGGATGTCGGACGCCTGCTGCATCAGCTCCTCGTCGATGCCGAGACGACCGGCGGTGTCGACGACGACGACGTCGTGCAGCGTACGGCGGGCCTCGTCGATCGCGTCGCGGGCGACCTTGACGGGGTCACCCACGCCGTTACCGGGTTCGGGTGCGAAGACGGTGACGCCGGCCTGCTCCCCCACGACCTGCAGCTGGTTGACGGCGTTGGGTCGCTGGAGATCGGCCGCCACCAGCATCGGGCTCTTGCCCTGCTCGCGCAGCCAGCGCCCGAGCTTGGCCGCGAGCGTGGTCTTGCCGGAACCCTGGAGGCCGGCCAGCATGATGACGGTCGGCGGGTTCTTGGCAAACTGGATGCGGCGCGTCTCACCGCCGAGGATGCCGACGAGCTCCTCATTGACGATCTTGATGACCTGCTGGGCCGGGTTGAGCGCCCCACTCACCTCGGAGCTGAGCGCACGCTCCTTGATCTTGGCGATGAAGTCGCGCACGACCGACACGGAGACGTCGGCGTCGAGGAGTGCGACCCTGATCTCCCGCGCGGTGGCGTCGATGTCGGCCTCGGACAGCCGGCCCTTGCCACGAAGGTTCTTGAACGCGGACTGCAGTCGGTCTTGCAGGGTGTCGAACATGGGCTGCTGGGGATCCTCGAGATGGGCGGGCTGGCGTCGTTCCAGCGTAACGGAGTCAGGTGAGCGCGGACTCGACGGCGGCGCGCATCTGCTCGGCCTCGCCATCGCCCAACGGATCCCCAGAGGAATCGACGACGTAGAAGACGTCACGCGCCTCGGCGCCGTAGGTCGAAAGGTGGGCCGACCGGATGGAGTGGCCCAGACCCGAGATGGCCGTGCAGACCGTCCAGACCAGGCCGCGACGGTCGTGCGCGCGGACCTCCAGCAGCGTCGCCGTCTCCGAGCGCTGGTGCAGGACGGCGACCCGGGCCGGGACGTCGTCGTGCGTCGGGTCGAGAGCCAGCCGGGCGAGGAGGTCGACCTCACCGGCCAGCACCGGACGCAGTCGCTCGCGGACCTTCGTGACATCGACGTCGGGCCGGGTGACCTCCCAGAGCGAGACCGCGGCGTCACCCTCGGTGGCGGAACGGGCGGACCTGATCTCCAGGCCGAGCAGCGCCAGCCCGCCGGCGATCCCGGCCATGACGCCGGCCCGGTCGCGGGTCACGAACGTCAACAGCGACCCGCCCCGGTGGTTCTCGACCTCGAGGAGCAGGTCATCCGACGTGATGGTGCCGACCTCCGGCATCGGCACGGTCGGCGGCCAGCCCTCGTACGACTCCGGAGCCGCGCTCGCGCCGCCGGCGAGGACCTCATGCACCTTGGCCACCAGCCCCTCGACGAGACCACGACGCCAGGACGACCAGGCCGACGGTCCGGTGGCGCGAGCGTCGGCCTGGGTGAGCGCGGCCAGCAGGTCGAGGAACGCGGCCGACTCGACGATCCCAGCGACGTTGGCTGCCGTCGTCGGATCCTCGATGTCGCGCCGCGTCGCGATGTTGGGGAGCAGCAGGTGCCAGCGCACCAGCCGGCCGATCGTCCGGGCGTCGGCCTCCTCGAACCCCCAGCGCACGGCGATGTCGACCGCCATGTCGTCGCCCACCTCGCTGTGGTCGCCGGGCCGGCCCTTGCCGATGTCGTGCAGCAGGGCGCCCACCGCGAGCAGGTCAGGACGGTCTACCCCTCGCACCAGCTCGACCGCCTTGACACAGGTCTCGATGCTGTGCCGGTCGATCGTGTAGCGATGCACTGGTGACGACGAGCCGCGCAGCCGGATGTCGGCCCACTCGGGCAGCCAGTGATCGACGACTCCGGCGTAGTCGAGCTCGTCCCACACCGGCACCAGCCCGGCTCCGGACGTGAGCAGGTCGACCATCGTCCGGGTGGCACTTGCCGGCCACGGCTCAGGCACGTCGCCGAGCGTCTCGGCGAGATGCTTCGCGGTGCTCGATCCGAGCGGCAGCCCGGCCCGCGCCGCCACCGCGGCCGCCCGCAGCGCGATCTCGGGGTCCTCCCGCGGATCGGCGTCCCGCATGACGATGACCTCGTCGTCCAGCCGTCCGACCCCATCGGCCATCGGGGCGACCGCAGGACCCTGGTTCGTGATCGTGGTGGGCCGGGCTTCCAGGACGTCGTCGACCCGCCGCCAGGCCAGGGCGGCCAGGTGGGCCAGGCGGCGACCGATGTTGCGCGTGTCGAGCTCGACCTCTTCGGGCTCGCGGTCGAGGAAGCGGGCGACGTCGACGATGTGCTCGGCGTCGAGCTTCTCGAGCCGCCGGCCGGACACCTCGTGCAGCGCGTCGCGGACGTCGAGCAGGGCGGTGCGGAGACCCTCGGACTCACCGTGCGGCACGTCGACCAGCCACGTGGCCACGAGTGCTCGCATCATCACGCCGTCCCGGAGCCCACCGCCGGACTCCTTGAGGTCGGGCACCGCAGAATGCGCGAGCCACCCGGATCGCTCGATCCGGGCGTCCCGGGACTCGCGCACCTCAGCCAGCCGCCGCCGGGCGTCGCGGCGCCAGTCGGTCAGCACCTCGGAGCGAAGGGCGAGCACGAGGCCGGCGTCGCCGGCGACCGTGCGGGCGTCGAGCATCCCGGTGGCGGCGCGGTGGTCCAGCACCGCGGCCTCACGCATCTGCACGGTGTCGCGCACCGAGTGGTCGAGGGCGACGCCGCGGTCCCACAGCGGGTACCAGATCGCCTCCGCGACCTCGCGCACGCGCTCCTCCGGTACGGACGGGTCGTGCAGGAGGACGACGTCGAGGTCGCTGGCCGGCGACAATTCGGAGCGGCCATAACCGCCGACTGCGACCAGCGCGAGTCCCTGGCCCTCACGGGGATCGCCGCCGGAACCCACCGTTGCGGTGAACAGCCCCCGCAGCAGTCGGTCGGCCTCGAGCGCGCGGTCGCTGCGCTGCTGAGCCAGAGTCGGTCCTGAGTTTTCAGCCACTCGCTACAACGCGGCCTCGTCGGTCTCGCCCGTGCGCACGCGCACCACCGACTCCACCGGGACGACCCAGACCTTGCCGTCACCGATCTTGCCAGTGCGGGCGGCGGACGCGATGGTTGCGACGACCGACTCGGCGTCGGCATCGTCGACGACGACCTCGAAGCGGATCTTCGGGACCAGGGTCACTTCGTACTCGGCGCCGCGGTAGACCTCGGTATGGCCCTTCTGCTGCCCGTGGCCGCTGGCCTCGGTGACGGTCATGCCGGCGATGCCGGTCGCGCCGAGCGCCTCGCGGACGTCCTCCCACTTGTGCGGCTTGATGACTGCGGTCACGAGCTTCATGTCATGCTCCCGTCGAGAGGTTGGATCCGCCGCCGATGTTGTCGTATGCCGTCTCCAGGTGCTCGGCCTGATCGATGCCGGAGACCTCGGTCTCCTCATCGACCCGGAATCCGATGGTCCTGTCGATCAACTTAGCGATGACGTACGTGACGACGAACGCGTAGACCATCACGGCAAGCACCGCCACGATCTGCTTGCCCAGCTGCGTGGTGCCGCCGCCGTAGAACAGTCCGGCGGACCCGAAACCGAGGTTCTCCACGTTCGCCTGCGTCGCGAGGATGCCGATCAGCACGGTGCCGACCACACCACCGACGAAGTGGACACCGACGACGTCGAGCGAGTCGTCGTAGCCGAGTCGGTACTTGACGCCGACCGCCCAGGCGCAGACGGCGCCGGCCACGACACCGACGACGAGGGAGCCGAGCGGGGACACTGTGCCGCAGGACGGAGTCGCAGCGACCAGGCCGGCGATCGCGCCGGAAGCCGCACCGAAGCTGGTGGCCTTCTTGTCGCGCACGAGTTCGACGGCCATCCAGCCGATCATCGCCGCGCAGGCCGTGCCGGTGGTGTTGATGAGGGCGAGGGCGGCCGTGCCGTTCGCCGCAAGCGCCGACCCGGCGTTGAACCCGTACCAGCCGAACCACAGGAGCCCGGCACCCAGCAGGACGGCCGGGAGGTTGTGCGGGCGGAACGGCTCGCGCCGCCAGCCCACCCGGCGGCCGACGATGAGCGCGAGGGCGAGCGCGGACATGCCGGAGTTGACCTCGACCGCGGTTCCGCCGGCGAAGTCGAAGGCGCCCAGGTCGTTCGAGATCCACCCGCCCTGCGTCTTGTCGCCGTCGAAGGCGAACACCCAGTGCGCAACGGGGACGTAGACGAGGGTGACCCACAGCGGGACGAACACCATCCACGCCGAGAACTTGGCCCGGTCCGCAATCGCGCCGGCCACCAATCCGATCGTGATGACGCAGAACAGCATCTGGAAGACGACGAAGAGGTAGGTGGGATAGGTGCCGGAGAGCGTCTCCAGCCCGATGTTCTTGAGCCCGAGCGACTCGCCTCCGCCGAGGAGACCTCCCCCGATGTCGTCGCCGAACGCGCCGGAGTAGCCCCAGAGGAACCACACCACCGGCATGATCGCCAGCGAGTACATCACCATCATCATGATGTTGAGGACGCTCTTGGCGCGGACCATGCCGCCGTAGAAGAACGCCAGGCCGGGAACCATCAACAGCACGAGGGCCGTCGAGGCCAGCATCCAGGCGGTATCACCGGTGTCCATCACTGGCTCCGTTCAGGTGGGAGTTATGGGCCCGGAGACTACCGGTTGAACACGACGGTGCGCACCGGGAATCCCGATGCGCACCGTCGTTGATCAGAGCCGAGCTCTCAGAGAGCCGCCTCGTCGGTCTCGCCGGTGCGGACTCGCACCACCGAGTCGACGGGCACGACCCACACCTTGCCGTCGCCGATCTTGCCGGTCTGGGCGGCGCCGGTGATGGTCGAGACCACTGCGGCGACGTCGCTGTCGTCGACGACCACCTCGAGACGGATCTTCGGCACCAGTGACACGTCGTACTCGGCGCCGCGATACACCTCGGTGTGGCCCTTCTGCTGGCCATAGCCGCTGGCCTCGGTGACCGTCATGCCGGCCACCCCGGACGCGGCGAGCGCCTCGCGAACGTCCTCCCACTTGTGCGGCTTGATGACCGCAGTCACGAGCTTCATTCTCAGAGTCCCTTCGTGAGGTGTGAACCGCCGCCTGAGCCGGCGAGTTCATATGCGGTTTCAAGGTGTTCGATCTGGTCGATACCGACGACCTCGGCTTCTTCGTCGAGACGGAACCCGATGGTCATGTCGAGCAGCTTGCCCAAGATGAGGGCGACGACGAACGAGAAGCCACCGACCGCTCCAACGGCCAGGGCCTGATGCCCGAGCACGCTGATCTCGCCGCCGTAGAAGAGTCCCTCGGTACCGGAGTAGTTGGAGATGAAGCCGAGCGAGAGAGCGCCGACGGCACCACCGACGAGGTGGACACCGACGACATCGAGCGAGTCGTCGAAGCCGAACCGGTACTTCAGCCCGACCGCGAGCGCGCAGATCGCGCCGGCCACCAAGCCGAGGCCGACCGCTCCGGCCGGTGTGACAAACGCACACGCCGGGGTGATCGCGACCAGACCGGCAACCGCACCGGAGGCCGCACCGAGGCTGGTGGCCTTCTTGCTGCGGATGAACTCCACGAGGATCCAGCCGAGCATGGCGGTGGCGGTGGCGATCATCGTCGTGAAGAAGGCCTGACCAGCCAGCGCGTTGGCGCCGAGAGCCGAACCGGCGTTGAAGCCGAACCAGCCGAACCAGAGCAGGGCCGCTCCCAACATGACGAGCGGCAGGCTGTGCGGACGCATCGGATCCTTCTTCCAGCCGATGCGCTTGCCGAGGACGATCGCGAGTGCCAGACCGGCCGCACCGGCGTTGACGTGGACGGCCGTACCGCCGGCGAAGTCGAGGACGCCCTTCGCGGCGAGCCAGCCGGCACCATCGCCGTTCTTGTCGCCGAAGTCGAAGACCCAGTGCGCAACCGGGAAGTACACGATGCTGACCCAGAGGACGACGAAGGCCAGCCAGGTGCCGAACTTGGCGCGATCAGCGATCGCACCACTGATCAGCGCTGGCGTGATGATCGCGAACATCAGCTGGAAGGCGGCGAAGACCAGGAGCGGGATGCCATACACGGAACCGTTGACGGTCGTCTCGATGGCGGTCATGTGCTTCATGCCGGCCCAGTCGAATCCACCCCACAGCCCGCTCTTCTCATCGCCGAAAGCCACCGAGAATCCGTAGAGGACCCAGAGCAGCGAGACGACCCCGATGGTGCCGAAGCTCATCATCATCATGTTGAGAACGCTCTTGCTGCGCGTCATGCCGCCATAGAAGAGCGCGAGGCCGGGCGTCATGAGCAGGACCAAGGCCGAGCTGGCCAAGACCCACGCTGTATCACCGGTATTCATGGAACCTCCGGAGTTTCGAGTCGTGTCCGCGCCTGAGTGCGCGGCATGGGCCACACTCTGGCGGCTGCCCGTTTCGGCTCAGAACCCCGAACATTGCGAATACGTCACAACTTCGGTCTCCGTGTTAACGGCGGGTTACGTGTGTCGGTCGAGGCCGCTCGCGGCCGAGCGCCGGCGCCGGGTCGAGTGGGTCACGCCAAAGGCGTCCGTCGTATCGAGACCTGGTGAGGGTCATCGATGACGCGAGTCGTCACTCGAGCAGAGCGTCCACGAACTCCTCGGCATCGAACGGGGCGAGGTCGTCGGCGCCCTCCCCGAGTCCCACGAACTTCACGGGCACGCCGAGCTCGCGCTGAACGGCGACGACGATGCCACCCTTGGCGGTGCCGTCCAGCTTCGTGAGGACGATGCCGGTGACGTCGACGACCTCGCCGAACACCTTTGCCTGGGTGAGGCCGTTCTGGCCGGTGGTGGCGTCGATGACGAGCAGCACCTCGGTGACCGGAGCCTGCTTCTCGACCACCCGCTTGACCTTGCCGAGCTCGTCCATCAGCCCGGCCTTGGTGTGCAGGCGGCCGGCCGTGTCGACCAGCACGACGTCGGTGCCGTCCGCGATGCCTCGCTGGACCGACTCGAAGCCGACGCTGGCCGGGTCGCCGCCCTCGGGCCCGCGGACAGTGTCGACGCCGACCCGCTCACCCCACGTCTGCAGCTGGTCGGCGGCAGCGGCACGGAACGTGTCGGCGGCTCCGAGCACGACCGTCTTGCCGTCTGCGACGAGCACCCGCGCGAGCCGACCGACCGTCGTCGTCTTGCCGGTGCCGTTCACGCCGACCACGAGCACGACGCCGGGCTTGCCGTCGCTTCCCGTGGCGGACAGCGTGCGGTCGAGATCGGTACCCACGAGCCGGACGAGCTCGTCGCGCAGCGCGGCCTTGGCGCGTTCGGGATCGTCGATGCCCTCGACACGCACGCGGGTGCGCAGCGCGTCGACCAGCTCCGTGGTCGGTCCGACGCCCACATCGGCGGCGAGGAGGGTGTCCTCGAGCTCCTCCCACGCGGCGTCGTCGAGATCGGCGCGGCCGAGCACGGCGAGCAGGCCCTTGCCGAGGGATCCCTGCGACCTCGCGAGCCGGGCGCGCAGGCGGACGAGTCGACCCTGAGCGGCCTCGGGACGCTCGATCGTGGTCGTGGCGGTCGAGCCGCCGTCCGCCTCGTCCTCGAGATGCGGTTCGGGGTGCTCCGGGTGCTCGATCTCCTCCTCGGTGATCGCTTCGAGCACGCTCGGCGGCGGCAGGTCGCGACGGCCGCGAGAGACGACGAGGGCGATGCCCCCACCGAGCACGAGGACGCCGACGGCGATGATCAGGACGAGCATGAGCGTGGTCACGCGCCCACCCTATGCATGGCTCGCTGCGGAACAATGCTGCTATGTCCTTCGCGCCGCCGCCTCCGTCCGCCGCCTGGCTGCACGAGGGGGCGCGCACCGGCTTCGAGGTCGTGTACTTCACTCCGCTGCACGACGGTCTTCACGTCGAGGGGTGGACCACCGCCGTCGAGGACGGTCACGCCTGGCTGGTCGCGGATGAGATGGACGTGGGCGACGACTGGGTCACCCGCAGCGCCAAGATCACGAACCGGACGGTCGACGGAACGCGCTCGACCGTGCTCGAGGCGGACGAGCACGGACGGTGGCGGGTCGACGGCATCCCTGTGCCGCAGTTGGACGGCTGCCTCGACGTCGATCTGGAGTCCTCGGCCATGACGAACTCGTTCCCGGTTCACCGGCTGGACCTCGGGGTGGGCGAGAAGTCGGCCACGCCAGCCGCCTACGTGCGAGCCGTGGACCTCTCCGTCGAACGACTCGAGCAGACCTACGAGCGACGTCCGGATGAGGGCGGGCGGCAGGTGTATGACTACGAGTCGCCGGCTTTCGACTTCTCCTGTCGGATGTACTACGACGAGTCCGGACTGGTCGTGAGCTATCCCGGCATCGCCGTACGCACCAGTTGACCAAACGACCGGAAATCCCTGAATCCACAGGCTTTTCCACTGGTGATCGAATGCCTGTTCGACTAGGCTTGGAGCATGCCGGGGGACGTCGAAACCACCATCGCCACACTGCGCGATGTTGCGCGTGCGCTGCGGTCGGCGACCAGTTCGACGGGTCATGAAGTCCGGACCATTGACACGGCCATTCAAGCCCTGCAGGCGGCCAAGAGCGAGAGGTTGGCGGCGATGGACGCGGCCAGGGAGCACGAGTCTGAGGGCGCCTCGAGCATCGGCACCTGGGCACGTCGTGAACTGCACCAGGACGCAAGCCTGACCCGTCAGATGGTGCGAGCCGCGGCCGCGTTCCGCGACCTACCGGCGGTGGCCGAAGCGGCGCGTTCGGGGGCGATCTCCTTCGAGCACGTTCTTTCCTTCACCTACGCCCTCAAGCACGTCGGCGTCGACGAGACTCAACTGATCGAGGAACCCCTGCTCGAGGTAGCCAGGCACGTCGCTCCGAGCGAACTCCACGCCAAGGTGCGACAGATTCGTGCGGTCATGCATCCCGACGACCTCGATCAAGCCTGGCTGAAGGGCATGGACCGGCGAGACATCCGCCTGGCCAAGACCACCGAGGGCTGGCACATGACGGGTTTCCTGGACATCGAGACCGGTGCGAAGCTGGACACGATCCTGAAGAACCTGTCCACGCCGCGCAATGCCGACGACCACCGGCACCCGTCCGAACGGCGGATGGATGCGCTCGACCAGATCTGCACGAGCGTGCTGGAGCACGGTCTTCCGGTCGACAACGGCATCCGGCCCCACATCAACGTCACCGTCGACGCCGAGACCCTCCAGGCGATGGCCGACCGGCAAGCCCAGCGGTCACTCAACCTTCAGCCGGCACACGTCGAGGGCTTCGGACCCATCGGGCCCGGCCTCCTCGCCCACCTGCTCTGTCGTGCCGACCTCACACCGTTCCTGGTCAAGGCTGTCGGCGCGAACACCGAGGTGCTCGACGTCGGGCGCACCGAACGGCTCGCCACTTCGCGCCAGGCGAAGGCCATCCGCCTTCGACAGCAGGGAATCTGCGCGGCACCCGGCTGCCGCCACCCGATCGCCCACAACCACCACGTCATTTGGTGGTCCCGTGGCGGACCCACCGACCTCGACAACCTCATCGGCTTGTGCCGCAAGTGCCACTCGTTGGTCCACGCCGGACGCCTCGAGCTCGCCCGCGGATCGCCCCAGGCCCGAGCCGCCTGACCGTCAGGTCAGCGGTTCAAGCACCGCGCGGATGACGTCGGGGATGGGCGTGACCGCGCGGTCTGCACCGGAGACGTACACGTGCACGAAGCGGCCGACGGCGGCCGGCTCCTCGGTGTCGCCCTGGAACAGCGCGATCTCGTAGACCACGCTGGACGTGCCGAGCTTGGTGACCTTGAGCCCGGCCTCGACATCACCGGGGAACCGCAGCTCGCGCAGGAACTGGCAACTCGTCTCGGCGACGATGCCGTAGGTGTCGAGCTCACGGATGTCGACGCCGGTGGTGTCGATCAGGTAGCCGTTCACCGCGGTGTCGAAGAAGGAGTAGTAGACGACGTTGTTGACATGCCCGTAGACGTCCTCGTCCTCCCAGCGCGTGGAGATCGTGCGAATGGCCGGGTAATCCGCTTGGCTCACTACGCGCTCTCCTCCTCGCGGAGACGCTGGCTGATGACCGAGGACACCCCGTCACCGCGCATCGAGATGCCGTACAGCGCATCGGCGACCTCCATGGTGCGCTTCTGGTGGGTGATGACGACGAGCTGGGAGTTGGCGCGCAGCTCCTCGTAGATCTCCAGCAGGCGGCCGAGGTTGATGTCGTCGAGCGCGGCCTCGACCTCGTCGAGGATGTAGAACGGGCTCGGCCGCGCCTTGAACAAGGCCACCAGGAACGTGACGGCCACGAGGGCGCGCTCGCCGCCAGAGAGCAGCGACAGCCGCTTGACTTTCTTGCCGGGCGGGCGGGCCTCGACGTCGATGCCGGTGGTGAGCATGTTCTGCGGGTCGGTGAGGATGAGCCGGCCCTCGCCGCCCGGGAACAGGCGCTTGAATACATCCTCGAACTCGGCGGCGACGTCGTACCAGGCCTCGGTGAAGACCTGCTCGACCTTGGCATCGACGTCGTCGACGATCTCGAGAAGGTCCTGACGCGTCTTGCGCAGGTCGTCGAGCTGCTCGGAGAGGAACTGGTGGCGCTCTTCCAGCGCGGTGAACTCCTCCAGCGCGAGCGGGTTCACCTTGCCGAGCATCGCCATCGACCGCTCGGCAGCCCGGAGGCGCTTCGTCTGCTCTTCTCGGTCGTACGGCACCGGCTCCGGCTCAGCCTTGCCCTCCTGGTCGTCGGCTTCGTCGAGAGGCTCGAGCACCGGCGGGACGAGCTGGTCGGGGCCGTACTCGGCGACGAGCGCCTCGATCTCGAGACCGAGCTCTTCCAGCGACCGCGCCTCGAGCGACTCCATCCGCAGGCGCAGCTCGGCGCGGGCCATCTCGTCCTTGTGCACGGAGTCGGTGAGGCCGTCGAGCTCGACGCCGAGGTCGCGCAGCCGGGCGCGGATGTCGCGCAGGGACTGCTCACGTCCGTTTCGGGCGGACTCGATCTCGACCCGACGCGCGGCCGCCTGCTCGATCGACGTCTCGAGGCGGGCCAGTACAACATCGCCGACGGCGATGACGGCCCGGGCGGCCTCGGACTCGCGGATCTGCCGTTCGCGGCGCTCCCGGGCTTGGATGCGGGCCTCGCGCTCGGCCTCGGCGGACTCCAGCAGCGCCGCCACCTGACCCTCGAGGGCCCGGGCCCGCTCCTCGTTGGTGCGCACATCCAGTCGCGCTTCGGTTTCGGCTCGCCTGGCTTCGGTCGATTTTTGAGCGAGCAATTCAAGCTCAGATGTGTCGGGTTCCTCCTCGGGCGCGGACTCGGCGCGTTCGAGCCGTTCCTCGAGCTCAGCCAGGCCGGACAGGTCGCGTTCGCGAGCCTCCTCCGCGGCCGTGATCGCGGCGGCCAGGCGTTCCGACTCACCGCGAGCCGCGCGGGCCGTTGAGCCGAGGTGGCCGAGCTGCTCAGCAACCGCAGCCATCTCGGCGTCGGACTCGTGCAGCCGGCCGAGCGCCGCGTCGACCCGTTCCTGCGCCTCCACGCGCTCGGACTCGGCCGCCTGGTGCTCGAAGCGCAGGGTCTCGACCGCATGGGCGGCAGCCGTGAGGTCGCTCTGGGCCTGCTCGATGGCCGCCTTGACCTCGATCAGGCTGGTGGTGGACGTCGACCCGCCGGCGGCGAAGTGGGACCCCAGCACGTCTCCGTCGCGCGTGACCGCGGTGACGTCGGAAGCCTGGGCGACCAGGAGCTTGGCGCGCTCGAGGTCGTCGACCACGGCTACCTTGAACAGCAGCCGCCGCAGTGCGCCGTGCAGCGACTCCGGGCCGTCGACGACGTCGATCGCGTAAGTGGCGAAGTCGGGCAGGCCCGGCCAGTCGGCGTCATCGAGCTCGTCGCCACCCAGGAGCATCCCGGCGCGGCCGAGGTCCTCGGACTTGAGCATCTCCATGGCCGAGACGGCGGTGTCGAGGTGATCGACGGCGACGGCGTCGGCGGCCGACCCGAGAGCGGCCGAGATGGACGTCTCGTATCCCGCCCGCACGTTCATCAGAGCCGCGACCGAGCCGAGCAGGCCGCTGATCTCGTCGGTGGCGGCCAGGAGGGCGCCGGCGCCGTCCTTGCGGGCCAGACCGAGCTCGAGGGCTTCTTTGCGGGCCGACAGCCCGGACTGGTGACGCTCCGCCGTGTGGATCTCTCGGCCCAGGCGGGCAAGACGGTCGTCGATTGCTCCGAGCGCCGACTCGGCGGCCTCGAGCTCTGCGTCGAGCCCGGACTCGCCGGCGTTGAGGCCGGCGATCTCGTGCTCCTGGACGGTGAAGGCGTGATGGGCCTCGCCCGCGCGCTGGTCGGCTTCCTCGCGAGCCGCGGTGAGACGGCCGATCTCGTCGCCGGCGGCAGCGGCACGGCTCTTGATGGCGTTGACCTGTCCATGCAGCCGAGCCAGCCCTTCGCGCTGGTCGGCTGCGGCTCGCAGCAGCCCGGCGATGCGGCGTTCCTCGCTCGTGTAGGTGGCCTCGGCCTCGTCACGGAGCGCGACGGCCTGCTCGAGGCCGGCGGACGCCTCGGCAACCGATGCGGCCATCTGCTCGAGCTGCTCCCGAACGCGTCGGGCCTCGGCCTCGAGCTCTTCGGGGTCGCGGCCGAGCCGTTGCTGGTCATCGGCCTCGACGGCGGCGAGCCGGACCCGCTCGGTGGCCAGCCCGGCAGTGCCCCGCAGCCGTTCCCGGAGTCCCGACAGTCCGTACCAGGTCTCCTGGGCGGCGGCGAGCCGCGGTGAGTCTGTGCGCAGGTGGTCCTCGAGCTCGGTCTCAGTGGCCAGCGCTTCCGCCTTCGCCTTCTCGACCTTGTCCCGCCGTTCCTTGAGCGCGGTCTCGTCGGCGAGCTCCTCGCTGATGACTGAGCGCGCGGCCACGACGTCGTCCGCGAGCAGCCGTGCTCGCGCGTCGCGGGCGTCGGCCTGGATGACGGAGGCGCGGCGGGCGACCTCGGCCTGACGGCCCAGCGGCTTCAGCTGGCGGCGGAGCTCGTTGAGGACGTCCTGCAGACGGGTGAGGTTGCCTTGCGTGGCGTCCAGCTTGCGGAGCGCCTTCTCCTTGCGCTTGCGGTGCTTGAGGACGCCCGCAGCCTCCTCGATGAAGCCGCGGCGTTCCTCCGGTGTCGCGCGCAGCACGGAGTCGAGCTGGCCCTGGCCGACGATGACGTGCATCTCACGGCCGATGCCGGAGTCGCTGAGCAGATCCTGAACGTCGAGCAAGCGGCACGGCGTGCCGTTGATGGCGTACTCCGAGCCCCCGTTGCGGAACATGGTGCGCGAGATCGTGACCTCGCTGTACTCGATCGGCAGAGCGCCGTCGGCGTTGTCGATGGTGAGCACGACTTCCGCGCGGCCGAGCGGTGGCTTGCCGGCGGTGCCGGCGAAGATGACGTCCTCCATCTTGCCGCCGCGCAGGGACTTGGCTCCCTGCTCACCCATCACCCATGAAAGGGCGTCGACGACGTTGGACTTGCCTGATCCGTTCGGCCCCACGACACAGGTGATGCCGGGCTCGAACTGAAGGGTGGTGGAGGACGCGAAGGACTTGAACCCACGGAGCGTGAGGCTCTTGAGGTACACCGACAACTCCTCGAGGCTGTGTCATCGAACGACGGGCCCTTGAAGCGCAGGGGAATACGCCTGAAGCCACCCTAGAGGACGGGTCCGGCGTTCCCGGGGACGCCACGGACACGGGTGCAACGTGCGTCGCACTCGTGGTTCTGCCGGGTCTGGATCAGTGCGCGAGAGGTTCGAGCAGGCTGTCGGCCGTGACGTGGTCGACGCGCTCGGCGAGGGTCTTCAAGAGACCGTCGTTCTCGATCTTCAGGCGCAGCACCTCTGACTCGAGGTCGGAGATGCGTTGATGCAGACGGGCCGTCTCACGGAGCTGGTCGGGGGTGGGACCTCCGACATAACCAATGAGGGCCTTGGCCATGGAATGTCCTCCGGAAATGATGGGGAATGCAGTGACGACTGCATCTCCCAGTGTCCCACCGGCGACATCACCGGGTCAACCGCGATTCTGCGCCTGAAGCGGGTCAAAAGAGGTCAGAAAAGGGGTCGCCGACGTCCACAGCGCTGCCGACGGCCGATGACGATGCTGATCGACCAGGACATGGGACCGCGCAAGACCGCGGACACCCGACCCTCGCCGGGCACATCCTCGTCGGGCTGACGCCCTCGGCGCGCGGGTAGGGTCGAACAGGTGACGTCTGATCTGTTCGCCCCACCCGGCGCGCCCTGGCTGCGCGTCTCCTCCGACCTCACGAAAGTGCGTCGGATCCTGGCGATACCGCCGCTCGTGCTCATCGCCGCAGTGACCGGTTCTCTGTCTGCGATGCAGATCGGGCCAGGCTGGCTGACCGTCTCGTTCGGGGTCATCGCGGTCGCCGTGCTCGGTATCGCGGCCTGGACGTGGCGATGGGCTCCGCGCAACACCGCGAGCTGGGGCTATGCCGAGGACCAGGAGGACCTGCTGGTCACCGGCGGAGTGATGTTCCGCCGCCTCGTCGCGGTCCCGTACGGGCGGATGCAATTCGTCGACGTCCAGGCCGGACCGATCGACCGGGCGTTCGGCATCGCGAGCGTCACCCTGCACACCGCCAGCACCGAGACCGCCGCCACGATCCCCGGCCTGCCTGCCGAAGAGGCCACCCGTCTGCGTAACCGCCTCACCGAGCTCGGGGAGTCGCACGGTGCCGGACTCTGAAGCCCTGGGCGACCGCACCCATCCGCTGACAGGGCTCGTCCAAGGCGTGCTGTGGGCCGGTGCGGCGATGCTGGCCCTGCTCGGTCAGCTGGCCACGGGTGGCGACGGCGGCGACGGCCTGCCGATCTGGCTCGACGTGCTGATGCGCGTGGGCGGCGGCCTGGGCGTGGGCATCATCTTCGGCTTCCTGACCTGGTGGTTCACCCGGTACCTCATCGACGGCACCGAGCTGCGCATCACCAGCGGCATCCTGCAGAAGTCGTCGCGGCGCATCCCCTACGAGCGCATCCAGAGCGTCGACATCGCCGAGCCGTTCCTGGCTCGGATCATCGGCCTCGCCGAGCTTCGGATCGAGATGGCCGGCGGCAAGAGCTCGCGTTCGTCGTTGCGGTTCCTGCCGCTCGAGGACGCCCGGCGGCTTCGACGACTCCTGCTGGGCCGGGCCCACGGGCGAACCGCCGAGGAGCTGGAAGTCGACACCGCTGAACCGGAGCTCGAGGTCATCGCCCGGGTTTCTCCGGGTCGCGTCGTGCTCGGCACGGTCCTCACCCTCGACTTCCTCGCTGCCGTGGCCGGCAGCGTGGCCACCGTCGTCGCGGCGATCTGGTTCGACAACGTGATTGCCTTCCTCGGTGGCATCATCCCGCTGGTCACCTGGCTCGGGCAGATCGTCGGCAAGCGCATCCTGACGCAGTGGGACTTCACCCTCACTCGTAGCGCCACCGGGTACCGCATCGAGCGCGGGCTGCTCTCCCGCACGTCACAGAGCATCCCGTTCGCGCGGGTCCAGGGCGTCGCGGTCGAGGAGCCCTACGTGTGGCGGCGGCTGGGCTGGCAGCGGCTGGAGGTCGACGTCGCCGGGTACACGTCGCAGGGCAACGGCGACTCGTCCGACTCCAGCTCCACGCTGCTGCCGATTGCTGATCCCGTGCTGGCCGCGGCCGTGCTCGACGAGCTCGTGCCGGGTGCCCGGCAGTCCCCGGACACGCGCGTGCAGGTTCCGCGGCGGTCGTGGCCGTTCGCGCCGATCGGTTGGCGCTATCGCTGGGTGGCGGCCGACGACGTCGCCTTCGTGGCCCGCTCCGGCTGGCTCGAGCGCACCACCGACGTCGTGCCGCACGCCCGCACCCAGTCGGTCGAGCTGCGGCAGGGGCCGTGGCAGCGTCGACTCGGCCTCGCCAGCGTGGAGGTCCACACGCCCAAGGGCCCGGTCGACGCGGACGGCCCGAACCTCGACGCCACCGACGCGCAGCGGGTGGCGTTCACGCAGCTCGCTCTTGCCCGGGAGGCGCGGGTGCCGCGTACCACCTGACGGTCAGCCGCCGCTGGTGGCGTCTTCTGCGCCGGCCGCGAGCGGGGCCGTCAGCTCACGGGAGTTCAACCAGCCGTCGGGCAGCACGACCCTCCGCGGCGTGCCCTGCCGTCCCCGGGGCGTCCCGAGCTGGTCGACCGGGTATGGCTCGGCCGGGTCGAGCTGCGCCAGCAGGTCATCGAGTGCGGCGTAGGACGACACCGTGCCCAGTCGCTCACGGACGACCGAGCCGGCCGCGAATCCCTTGAGGTACCAGGCGACGTGCTTGCGGAACTCGACGCAGCCGCGCTCCTCGCCGAGGTGGTTGCCGAGCAGCTCAGCATGGCGGCGCATGACGTCTGAGACCTCGCCGAGGGTGGGAAGTTTCTGCACGGACTCGCCGGCGAAGGCGGCCGCGAGGTCGCGGAACAGCCACGGGCGACCGAGGCAGCCGCGCCCAACGATGACACCGTCGCAGCCGGTCTCTTCCATCATGCGCACCGCGTCGGCGGCTTCCCAGATGTCGCCGTTGCCCAGCACCGGGATGTCGACGGCGTCCTTCAGTGCGGCGATGGCGTCCCAGTCGGCGCGGCCGGAGTAGTGCTGCGCGGCGGTGCGTCCGTGCAGGCCGATGGCCGCGCATCCGGCGTCCTGCGCGATGCGGCCGGCGTCGAGGTAGGTGAGGTGGTCGTCGTCGATGCCCTTGCGCGTCTTCATCGTGACCGGTACGCCGTAGGGCTCGGCAGCCTCGACGGCTGCGGTGAGAATCTCGCCGAGCAGCGTCGACTTCCACGGAAGCGCCGCTCCCCCGCCCTTGCGCGTCACTTTCGGGACCGGGCAGCCGAAGTTGAGGTCGACGTGGCCGACCCCGTGCTCGGCGCACAGGATCTCGACCGCCTTGCCGATGTAGGCGGGGTCGATGCCGTACAGCTGGACCGACCGCACCGCCTCGTTGTCGGCGAACGTGAGCATCTGCAGACTCGTGCGGTCGCCCTCGACCAGGCCGCGCGACGTGATCATCTCGCACACGTAGAGGCCGGCGCCCTGCTGAGCGCACAACTCACGGAACGCGACGTTGGTGACCCCGGCCATCGGCGCGAGCACGACCGGCACGGGGACCACGAGGTCCCCCAGGGTCAGCGTCGTGGGCAGAGTGGGCATCCACCCATGGTCCCAGCCCGACCGGGCTGGGACCAAACTCATCTAGCGGTAGCGGCGGTGGACGCTGTCGACCGTGGACGCGCCGGGCTCCCAGTCGGCGATCCACGGGCCGGTGCCCTCGGACGGGTCGATGACGCCCTCCTCGAGCCAGGTGTAGTCGCCCTCGAGCACGCGGTCCGTCAGGACGTGGTCGACGCTGTCGGAGTTGTTCCACAGCCGGTCGAAGGACTCTTCGATCCGCAGCCGGGACTGGATGCAGAACGCCGCGGCCAGCTGGTACGCCGCCTTGCCGCGCTCCGGGTCCTCCTTGCGGATCATCTCCGCACGCGAGCAGCTGGCGGCCATCGCGAACAGCTCTGCGCCGATGTCGACGATCCGGCCGAGGAAGGCCTGCTTGTACTCCATCTTGGCCTGCCAGCGTCCCATCGCGTAGAACGTCTGGCGGGCGAGCTTGCGCGAGCGGCGCTCGACGTAGCGCAGGTGCTTGGCCAGTGGACCGAACTCACCGTAGGTGCCGGGGATCATGCCCTTGCCGAACACCAGCTTGGGAAGCCACCCCGCGTAGAACCCGCTGGCCTTGACGGCGGCCTTGGCTTTCTCCCCCGCCTTGGCGTCGTTGTCGGCGAGGGCGCCGGCCGCCTTGAGGTGGGTGTCAACGGCTTCCCGGGCGATCAGCAGGTGCATGATCTCGGTGGAGCCCTCGAAGATGCGGTTGATGCGCAAATCGCGGAGCAGTTGCTCGGCGCCGACGGCCCGCTCACCTCGCGCCTCAAGCGAGTCGGCGGTCTCATAGCCTCGGCCGCCGCGGATCTGGATGAGCTCGTCGGCGATCGTGTAGGACATCTCGCTCGCCCAGAGCTTGGCGAGCGCGGCCTCGATCCGGATGTCCTTCGAGCCGGCATCGGACAGTTCGGCGGAAAGCTCGAACACCGCCTCCAGCGCGAACGTGGTGGCCGCCATGAAGGCGATCTTGGCGCCGACGGCCTCGTGCTTGCCCACCGGGCGTCCCCACTGGACGCGCTCGGCCGACCACTCGCGGGCGATCTTGAGCGACCACTTGCTGGCACCGGCACAGATCGCCGGGATCGACAACCGACCCGTGTTGAGCGTCGTCAGGGCGATCTTGAGGCCTTCGCCCTCCCGGCCGAGACGGTTCTCGACCGGAATCCGGACGCCGTTGAACCGGGTGACGCCGTTCTCGATGCCCTTCAGGCCCATGAACACGTTGCGATTCTCGACCGTGACACCTTCCGAGGAGGTCTCGACGACGAATGCGGAGATACCCCCACGTCCGCCTTCATGCTTCGGCACGGTGGCCATCACCACCACCAGCTCGGCGATGACGCCGTTGGTCGTCCAGAGCTTCACGCCGTCCAGGATGTACTCCTTGCCGTCGTCGCTGAGCCGGGCCGTGGACCCCATCCGCGCCGGATCGGAGCCGACATCGGGCTCGGTGAGGAGGAAGGCCGTGACGGCACCGTCGGCGCACCTGGTGAGGTACTCCTGCTTCTGCTGGTCGGTACCGAACTGCTTGACCGGCTCGGGGACGCCAATGGAATTGTGTGCCGAGACGAGAGTGGCCAACGACGGGTGCGCGGATCCGATGAGCATCATCGCGCGGCCGTAGTACACCATCGAGAGGCCGAGGCCTCCGTACTCCTTCGGGATCTTCATGCCGAAGGCGCCGAGGTCGCCGAGGCCCTTGATGTACTCGTCGGGGATCTTCGACTCGCGCTCGATCTTGCGGCCGTCGAGGCTGCGACAGAACTCCTCCAGCTTGGAGATGAAGGCCTCGCCCTCGGCCACCGTGTCGCCCTCGCCGCGCGGGTGCGGATGGATGAGCGGCAGGTCGAACTTCCCGAGGTAGAGCTCCTTGGCGAAGCTCGGGCGTGTGTACTCGATGTCGCGGGCGGCCTCGGCGAGCTCACGAGCTTCGCGCTCGCTCACCTGGATGCGATCGGACTGCGCACGATCGGACGAGGGTCGAATGTCGGTGCTCACGCTGGTTACCTCTCAGTAGGAGTACCCCTATCGTGGCCCCGGCGCGGCAGAATGCAACCCCCGTGGGCGATCAATTCATCTGGTGGGATCAGGGCTTCCAGTGGATGGCGTCGCGTTCCTTGCCGGTCTGCAGGTCGATGGTCTGCAGCTTTTCGCCCTTGGGCAGCAGGAAGACGAGGCAGAGATTGGCCTTCGAGCCCTCGAGGAAGCTCTTCGGCAGCGCCGGAGTGGGACACGGCTTGAACGTGCCGACCATCTCGCTGGGTGGGAACACCGTGTTGGACCTCGTGTGCGCCAGCACCGGGATGGCCACGCCGCCGAGCCCGCTCGGGCCGTTGTTCATCACGCTGAGCCGCACGTAGTAGGGCGTCGAGTCCCGCAGCCCCTCGTCCAGGGAGAAGAAGGTGAAGTCCTTCTCGATGTCGCCTTGGGTGACCTGGTTGATCGCCACCGTGATCGCGCTCGCTGCCTTCTCGCCGACCGTGTAGACGACGCTGGCGGCCGTATGGAGTCGGAGCGTGGAACCGGGGTCGGTGATTGTCACGCCGGGAGGGACCGAGAAGCCCTTCGGCACGTCAGTCCGGGGTTTCGGCTGTGGGTCGTTGCCGGACGAGCAAGCCGACAGCACCAGCAGCAGCGTCGCGACGACACTCACCACCACGGATCGCGAAGAACCCTTCACGGCCCGATTCTCGCCTACCCGCGGATCAGCACCCTGGCAGGCGCGCCGCGAGCCATTCGCGCACCTGAGTGAGCGCGACCCGCTCCTGCTGCATCGAGTCACGGTCGCGAATCGTGACCGCCTGGTCGTCGAGTGTGTCGAAATCGACGGTGATGCAGAACGGCGTGCCGATCTCGTCCTGACGTCGGTAGCGCCGGCCGATGGCGCCGGCATCATCGAACTCGACGTTCCAGTAGCCGCGGAGCTCGGCGGCCAGGTCGCGCGCGGCCGGCGACAGCTGCTCGTTGCGCGAGAGCGGCAGGACGGCGGCCTTGGCGGGCGCGAGGCGCGGGTCGAGGTTCAGCACCACGCGCTTGTCGACCCCGCCCTTGGTGTTCGGGGCCTCGTCCTCGGAGTAGGCGTCGACGAGGAACGCCATCATCGAGCGGTTGACGCCAGCGGCCGGCTCGATGACATACGGCGTCCAGCGCTCGCCAGAGGCCTGGTCGAAGTAGGAGAGGTCCTGGCCGGAGTACTTGCTGTGGGTGGTGAGATCGAAGTCGGTGCGGTTGGCGATGCCCTCGAGCTCACCCCACTCCGAGCCGGCGAAGTCGAAGCGGTACTCGATGTCGACGGTGCGCTTGGAGTAGTGCGAGAGCTTCTCCTGCGCGTGCTCGTACAGCCGCAGGTTCTCGGCGTTGATCCCGAGGTCGGTGTACCAGTCCATGCGGGCGTCGATCCACCGCTGGTGCCACTTTTCGTCCGTGCCGGGCTCGACGAAGTACTCCATCTCCATCTGCTCGAACTCGCGGGTGCGGAAGATGAAGTTGCCGGGCGTGATCTCGTTGCGGAAGCTCTTGCCGATCTGCGCGATGCCGAACGGCGGCTTCTTGCGGGCGCTCGTCATCACCTGGGTGAAGTTCACGAAGATGCCCTGCGCCGTCTCGGGGCGGAGGTAGTGCAAGCCCTCCTCGCTCTCCACGGGGCCGAGGTACGTCTTGAGCAGCCCGTTGAACATCCGGGGCTCGGTCCACTCGCCCTTGGTGCCGCAGTGCGGGCAGGCGATGAGGGTCATCTGGACGGCGTCGGGGTCGTCCCAGTGCTCTCCAGATTTGGCCTTCTTCTCCGCGTACTCCTCCTGCAGGTGGTCCTGCCGATACCGCCGGTGGCAGTTCTGGCACTCGACGAGCGGGTCGACGAACGCGGCGAGGTGGCCCGACGCCTCCCACACCTGCGTGGGCAGGATGACCGAGGAGTCGAGGCCCACGATGTCGTCGCGGCTCTGCACCATCGACCGCCACCACTGGCGCTTGATGTTGTCCTTGAGCTCGACGCCGAGCGGGCCGTAGTCCCACGCGGACTTGGTGCCGCCGTAGATCTCACCGCACTGATAGACGAATCCGCGGCGCTTGGCCAGGGAGATGACCGTGTCGATGGTCTTGGGATTGGAGGCCATGCGGGTGTTCCGTTCCGGCTGGGTGTCGGCGGGCCTGTGCGTGCTGCCGTGGCAGCGCGCGCCCGAGGTGGGGTCAGTCTATCGACGCCGGTCACTCGAGCCGGAGGCCCGTGGTCGCGGAGAAGACGTGCAGGGCGTCCGCATCGATCGGCGCCAGCCGGATGCGGTCACCCCGCGCCGGCGGACGACGGAAGTCGACCCGGGCGACCAGCATCTCGCCGGGCGCCTCGACCAGGCGGCCGTACACGTAGGCATCGGCGCCCAGCTCCTCCACGACGTCGACCTCGAGCTGCGGGCCGTGCTCGGCGATCTGCAGGTTCTCCGGGCGCAGGCCCAGCACGAGGGTCGTGCCGTCGACGTCCGAGAGCGTCGCGCGCGGCAGGGGGACGAAGAGGTCGCCCAGCCAGACACCTCCGTCGTCCAGGGGGAGCTCGACGAGATTCATGCCCGGCGAGCCAAGGAACCCCGCGACGAAGCGGTTGGCCGGCTGGTCGTACATCTCCCGCGGCGTCGCGCACTGCTGAAGCACGCCGCGGTCGAGCACGGCGACACGGTCGCCCATGGTCATGGCCTCGACCTGGTCATGAGTGACGTAGAGCGTGGTGATGCCCAGGCGGCGCTGGAGCCCGGCGATCTGGGTCCGGGTCTGGACGCGCAGCTGGGCATCGAGGTTGGAGAGCGGCTCGTCGAGCAGGAACACGCGGGGTTGCCGCACGAGTGCGCGGCCCATGGCGACGCGTTGCCGCTGCCCGCCGGAGAGCGACGCCGGCCGGCGATCAAGGAAGGTCTCGATCTCGAGCAGTGTCGCGGCGGCACGCACCCGGCGAGCCGTCTCGTCCTTCGACGAGCCGGCAACGTCGAGCGCGAACGCCATGTTCTCGGCGACGTTCATGTGTGGGTAGAGCGCGTAGTTCTGGAACACCATCGCGACGTCCCGCTCCTGCGGAGGCACGTCGGTGACGTCGCGATCGCCAATCGACATCCGTCCGCTGTCGGCAGCCTCGAGGCCGGCGAGCAATCGCAACGACGTCGACTTGCCGCAGCCAGATGGCCCGACCAGGACCAGGAATTCGCCGTCGTCGACCTCGAGGTCGAGGCGGTCGAGGGCCGGGCGATCATGCCCCGGAAAGCGGCAGGTGACCTGCTCGTACGTGACTGATGGCATGTCGCAGTGGTCCCTTCACCGGCAGGTACGTGCCGGACGATCCGAGTGACGGGTGCGCCAAGACTAGCCTGCGACCACGCCGCCCGCCGACGACCCAGAATTGACAATGGTTCTCATCTTGTTGAGAATCGTTGTCATGAAGCCATCCGGCACCTGTGCGGCGCTGCTCCTGATGGGCAGCCTGCTCGTCGCGTGTGGCGGCGATGCGCAGTCCGACGGCCCGCGCGTGGTGGCGTCGTTCTACCCGTTCGCGTTCGTGGCCGAGCAAGTCGGTGGCCGCGCGGTCGACGTCGACAACCTCACGGCTCCGGGCACCGAGCCGCACGACATCGAGCTGCGACCCCAGCAGGTGGGCGCGATGCAGGACGCCGATCTCGTCGTCTACCAGCGCGGGTTCCAGGCTGCCGTCGACGACGCCGTCGACCGGGCGCACCGCGCTGATGCCGACATCGTCGACGTCGCCGACCTGGTGCCCAGCACTCGCGACCCACACACCTGGCTCGACCCGCGCACGATGAAAGCCATCACCCAGGCGGTGGAGGCGAAGCTGGCCAAGGCCGACCCCGACCACGCGTCGGCCTACGCGGCGAACGCCCAACGTCTCGACCAGCAGCTGGACGACCTCGACCGCGACCTCACGGCCGGGCTGAAGACCTGTCGCACCCGAACGATCGTCACGAGCCACGCCGCGTTCGGCCACCTCGCCGAGCGCTACGACCTCCGACAGGTGCCGATCGCCGGTATCGACCCCATGAACGAGCCCACGCCGTCCGAGCTGGGGAGGATCAGCGACCTGGTGCGACGCGAGCACATCACGACGGTCTTCACCGAGGAGCTCGTGAGCCCGGCCATCGCCGAGACCGTCGCCCGGGAGACCGGAGCGCGCACGGCGACGCTCGACCCGATCGAGGGCCTGGGCGACGACTCCCGCGACGAGACGTACCTGACGCTGATGCGCCACGACCTCGACGCCATCCAGAAGGCGAACGGTTGTTCATGACGACTCCAGACCAGTCACCCGTCCTGTCCGTCCAGGGCGCCACCGTGACGCTCGACGGCCGACCGGTCCTGCGCCAGGTCCACCTCGAGGTGGCCAAGGGCGAGGTCATCGCACTGCTCGGTGCCAACGGGTCGGGCAAGTCCACGCTGGTCCGAGCCGCCGTCGGCCTGATCCCGCTCGACGAAGGACAGGTCGAGCTGTTCGGCACCCCACTCTCGAAGTTCCGGGCGTGGCGACGGCTCGGCTACGTGCCCCAGCACTCCCGGGCCGTCGCAGGCGTGCCCGCCACCGTCCAAGAGGTCGTGATGAGCGGCCGCCTCTCGCGGCGTCCGTACGCCGGGCTCGCGCGTCACGTCGACCACGAGGCGGTCCTCGCTGCGATCGCCCGAGTGGGACTCGCCGACCGGCTGCGCTCGCCGCTCGCCGACCTGTCCGGCGGTCAGCAGCAACGCGTCCTCATCGCGCGCGCTCTTGCCGGCGACGCCGATCTGCTGGTCATGGACGAGCCGACGTCGGGCGTCGACCACGAGAACCAGGAGTCGCTCGCCGAGCTGCTCGGCGGACTCGTCAACGAGGGCTCGTCGGTGCTGCTCGTCGCGCACGAGCTCGGCCCCATGCGCCCCCTCATCGAACGCACCCTGGTGCTCCGCGACGGCCGGGTCGACTACGACGGCCCGGTCTCCGGCGTGACCTTCGAGGAGCATCACCAGGTGCACCACCACACCGAGCCGCCCGAGCCGCGGCCCGAGGTCCTGGGCGGCGAGGGAGTGTTCCGATGATCGAGCTGCTGGACTTCGACTTCATGCGCCGCGCCCTGGTGGCAGCGACGTTCACCGGCCTGGCCGCACCGGCGATCGGGACGTTCCTCGTCCAGCGACGACTCGCCCTGCTCGGCGACGGCTTGGGTCACGTGGCTCTCACCGGCGTCGCGCTCGGCCTGCTCACCGGCATCGCTCCGCTGCTCACCGCCGTGCTCGTCGCCGCCGCGGGCGCCGTCGTCATCGAGCTCATGCGCACCTACGGACGCACCAGCGGCGACGTCGCGCTGGCGATGCTCTTCTACGGCGGCATCGCCGGCGGCGTGCTGCTCGCCAGTCTCGCCGGCGAGAACGCCGCCGCGCTGAACAGCTACCTGTTCGGTTCGATCACCACGGTCTCCCCCGGCGACCTCTGGCTGGTCGGCTCGCTCGGCGTGCTCGTCATCGCGCTGGCCGTGGGCCTGTCGCCGCAGCTGTTCGCGGTCTGCCAGGACGAGGAGCACGCCCGGGTCAGCGGCGTGCCGGTCCAGGCGTACAGCATCCTGATCGCGGTGCTGGCCGCCGTCACGATCACAGTGGCCATGCGCACCGTCGGGCTGCTGCTCGTGTCCGCGCTGATGGTCGTCCCGGTGGCCACCGCCCAGCAGCTGACCCGCAGCTTCCGTGCGACCCACCTCGCCGCCATGGTCCTCGGGCTGCTCGCCGCCCTCGGCGGCGTGGTGACGAGCTATGAGATCAACGCCCAGCCCGGGCCCACGATCGTCGTGCTGGCCCTGGCCGTCTTCGGCGTTGCCGCACTGGTCGGCGCCGTGGCCCGCCGACGACGACCGGCATTGACGTGACGAGGAAACGAGGAGGAGACATGGTCGAGGCACCCCGCAACACCCGTCAGCGACGCGCCGTCGGCGCGATCCTCGACGACCTCGAGGCATTCGCCAGCGCGCAGGAGATCCACGACATCCTGGCGCAGCGGGGCGACAAGGTCGGCCTCTCGACCGTGTATCGCAACCTGCAGGCGCTCGTCGACACCGCCGAGGTCGACTCACTGCGTGGCGACGACGGCGAGGTCCGGTACCGCCGGTGCAGCGCCGGCCACCACCATCACCTCGTCTGCCGCTCCTGCGGGCGCACCGTCGAGGTCGAAGGCCCGACGGTCGAGCGCTGGGCCGACCGCGTCGCCGGTGAGCACGGCTTCTCCGACATCGCGCACACCCTGGAGATCTTCGGCACCTGTGACGAGTGCACCGCATGAGCATCCGATGCGTGCCGGGAGACCAGCTCACCGCGCAGGACGTGTACGACATCTGGCGCATCCGCGACGCGGTGTTCGCCGTGGAGCAGCAGGTCGACGACGAGGACGCCGACGGCCTCGACCTCCTGGCCAGCGTGTCGCACTTCTGGCTGGCCGACGCCGACGGCATCACCAGCTACCTGCGCGTGATCGACGACAGCGGCACCCGCCGCATCGGACGCGTCTGCACCCGCCGTGACCAACGCGGCCAGGGCCTGTCCGGGCAGATCATGGCCGAGGTCCACCACCGGTGGGGCGACGAGCCGCTCCAGCTGAACGCCCAGGCGCATCTCGAACGCTGGTACGAGTCGTTCGGCTACCGCCGTACCGGGGACGACTTCGACGACGCCGGCATCCTGCACGTGCCGATGACCCGCGAGCCGGTTAGTCGCTGATCACCGACTCGGGTGACTGCTTCTCGACGCGTGGGTCCGCGTGCCGATGCACCAACCTCCAACCATCGCCCTCGCGCCGGTAGATGCAGGTGACTCTGAGCGCAATTTCACTGAGTTCTGATCTCCCGCCGACCTTGGACTCGAGGCGCTCGATCTCGACGGTGTAGGCGATGTCGGGGCCGACGGCCTGGGCCACAGGCTCGAACGATGTTGCCCGGCCGTCCCGGTAGTACGACGCCGCGCGCTCGAGCTGCTCGTTCACCGCCGCCCGCCCCTTCCCGAACCCACCGAACGGGTTGCCCAGAGTGATGTCGTCTTCATCTGACAACAACTCTTTGTAGCCGGTCGGATCGCCCTTCATGATCGCGTCGGCAGCGTTCCTTGCTTGCTCCAGAAGTTCGTCGAAGTCGCTGGCACCCATGGTCTCTCCTTGCCTAGGCGGGCTTCGCGCCACGGATCCGGTCGAGAGCCTCGGCCACGTCGCCGTCGATCTCGGTCGCGTAGTCGCGAACGGCCTGACGGGCCGCGTTGTACTGCGTGTTGTAGCTGAACTCGTAGCTCGTTCCGTCGTCGGCGTGGCTGGCCATCTTGCCGACCTGTTCGATGACGTAGGTCAGCGCGCCATCGACCTTGACCGCCACGTCCTGGGCGCCTTTCGGCACCTTGACGGCACGGAACTCCGCGAGCGTGCGGTTCAGCTTCGGGATCACGCGTTCGCGCAGCGGGCCGCTGTCGAACACCGTGCCGTAGCCGAGCAGCACGATCGGACCGTGGTCGAGCACGTCGTCGGCCGCCTTGACGAAGTCCTCGGCGTCGGCGGCTCGGCCGAGCTTGTCGCTCAGCGACTCGTACGGGTCCAGCACCTTGGGCTCGGCCTTGAGCGCGGCCCGGTACGTCTTCGATGCCTCCGCCCCGTCGGGGGCGGGCCCGAGGATTGGCGGATCCTCAAGCTTCTCATCGACGACCTTCTTCAGGTCGGCGGGATCGCCACTGGGAACCCGGCCGAGCTCGCGCTGGACCTCGGCCTCGAACGTCGCGACGTCGGAGAAGTAGGCCGCTCCGACCTTCTCCGCCTCGGCGATGCGATCCGATCGCTCCTGCCGCTGCTGGAGGATGACCCAGCCGATGAGGGCGATCATCGCGACGGTGATGATCGTCGGCAGGATGAATGCCGCTTTGCGGGCTCCTCCGCTCACACGACCACGGTAACCACCGGCCGCGATATTGCTGGTATCAGGCTCCTTGGGGCGCGACCTGGTGCAGCCGCAGCCCGTACGTCATGGCATCGAGGAGCGCCTCCCAGGACGCCTCGATGATGTTGGCCCCAACACCCACGGTGACCCAGGAGTCCTTGCCGTCCGTGGTCTCGATCAGCACGCGCGTGACCGCGTCGGTGCCGTGCCCTTGGTCGAGGATCCGCACCCGGAAGTCGATGAGGTGGAACCTGGCGACGTCGGGGTAGAGCTGCTCGATCGCTTGACGCAGCGCGTGGTCGAGAGCATTGACCGGTCCGTTGCCCTCGCCGATGACGGCGAGGCGCTGGCCGCCGGCCCGCAGCTTGACCGTGGCCTCCGAAACCGCCCCGCTGGGGACCCCCGACTGTGTTGAGGGTTGGGACTCGGCGAGCACGCGCCACGACTCGATGTCGAAGTACGAATGCCGGGTGCCCAGCTCGTCCGCGAGCAGCAGCTCGAATGACGCATCCGCCGCCTCGAACGTGTAGCCCTGTTGCTCCATGGCCTTGACTCGGTCGGTGAGGCGGGCGAGCCGGTCGGGGTCGTCGGTGAGGTCGTAGCCGAGCTCCTTGCCCTTGAGCTCGATCGTGGCGCGACCAGCCATCTCCGAGACCAACAGCCGCATGTCGTTGCCCACCAGGGCGGGGTCGACGTGCTGGTACAGGTTGGGGTCGACCCGGATGGCACTGGCGTGCAGGCCCGCCTTGTGCGCGAAGGACGAGACGCCGGTGTACGGCTGGCGCGCCGACGGCGGGTAGTTGGTGATCTCGGCGATCGCGTGCGCGATCCGGGTGGCCTCCGCCAGACGACCCTCAGGCAGCACCTTCATGCCGAGCTTGAGCTCGAGGTTGGCGGCAGACGTGATGAGGTCCGCATTGCCCGTGCGCTCGCCGTAGCCGTTGATGCAGCCCTGCAGGTGGGTGGCACCCGCCAGCACGGCGGCCATCGAGTTGGCGACGGCGCAGCCGGTGTCGTTGTGCGCGTGGATGCCGATCCGGGCGCCGGTGGCCATCACGTCGGTGACGATCTCGCCCACCTGGTGCGGCAGCATGCCGCCGTTGGTGTCGCACAGCACGACCACTTCGGCGCCCGCGTCGGCCGCGGCGCGGACGACCTCGAGCGCGTAGTCGCGGTTCTCGAGGTAGCCGTTGAAGAAGTGCTCACAGTCGACGAACACGCGCTGACCCTCGGAGCGCAGGTGCTCGACCGTGTCGCGCACCATGGCCAGGTTCTCCTCCAGCGTCGTGCGCAGGGCCAGCTCGACGTGCCGGTCGTGGCTCTTCGCGACCAACGTCACGACGGACGCGCCGGACTCGCGCAGCGCGGCGATGAGATCGTCGTCGGCCGCCCGGCCATCGGGGCGGCGGGTGGCGCCGAAGGCGGCCAGGGTCGCGTGCTCGAGGTCGAGCTCCTTGGCTGCGAGGGCGAAGAACTCGGTGTCCTTCGGGTTCGAGCCGGGCCAGCCGCCCTCGATGTACCCGACCCCGAGGTCGTCGAGGTGGCGCGCGATGCGCAGCTTGTCCTGCACGGAGAGGTTCAGACCCTCCTGCTGCGCGCCATCGCGCATGGTCGTGTCATACACGTGGAAGTCGCTCAGGTGCTGGTGTCCTGCGGCCACTGCTCTGTCCTTCGTCCGGTGGTGCAACAACTGCGCCCACAAACTGTGCCCATAAAAAAGGCCCCCCAGGCACTGGGAGGCGGCGCGGCGGGTGTGGTTCTGCTACCCGGCGCGCCTGTCGATGATGATGACGATGTGCTGCATGGCGGCCAGTCTAGACTGGCGGCCCTATGAGCACCAGACCCGTCCCGGTGCCCGAGACCTGCTCGGCGTCCTACGCGCTGATGACTCCCGACGCGCTGGACCACGAGGACCACCTCGCGATGCCGAATGAGGCGCTGCTGCGTCGCTACGGCAGCACCGATGCATCGCTGGCCCGGCTGCGCGAGTGCCCACACCAGCTGCTCCTGCACTGCCAGGCCCCCACCGAAGTCATGGCCGATGCCGTGCGTGACTGCCGCATCCACGCGCTGGACCTCGCCGCGCAGCACGAAGGCATCGTCGTCGAGCTCCTGCCACCACGCGTCCTCGAGCTGCGGCCCGACGAGGTGTCGCTGGCCCACGCCCAGCAGTGGTACGTGCTCGACTACGACGACCTGGCAGAGGGCCTGCTGCGCACCGACGGGCTGGAGCAGTTCGGGCTTCCCGAGGTCACCATCGCCGACGTCGACCCCGACACCCACGCGATGACCGACGCGGTGATGGCCGGCCTGGCCCACCGGCTGATCGCCGAGTGGCCGTCGCACGACCCCGTCGGTCCGGCCACGGTGACGTTGCGCGACATCGCCTTCGGGCTGGGTGACGCCGAAGCGTCCCGAACGCCCGAGGGCCGCGCCATCGACATGCTCATCGACTACGAGCCCGGGCCGCACCGGCTCCTCGTGCAGCTGATGGACGACCCAGCGAAGGCGTTGTTCAGCTAACCGTCAGCCTTCGGCTTGTCGGAGCTGTGCGGGGTGAGGTTCGCCAGCGTCTCGGGCCGCAGGATCCGGGCCAGCTCCTCGGGCGGCAGCAGGCCCTTCTCGAGCACCAGCTCGGCGACGCCACGACCGGTGGCCAGCGCCTCCTTGGCGACCTCGGTGGCAGCTGCGTACCCGATGAACGGATTCAGGGCAGTGACCAGCCCGATCGAGTTCTCGACCTCGCTGAGCAGCAGGTCGCGGTTGGCGGTGATGCCGTCGACGCAACGCGACGCGAGCACGAGGATGGCCTCGCGCAGGCGGTAGATGCCGGCGGACAGCGAGTAGCAGATGACCGGCTCGAACGCGTTGAGCTGGAGCTGCCCGCCCTCCGCCGCCATCGTGACGGTGACGTCCATGCCGATCACCTGGAAAGCCACCTGATTGACGACCTCGGGGATGACCGGGTTGACCTTGCCCGGCATGATGCTCGACCCGGCTTGCACCGCGGGCAGGTTGATCTCATTGAAGCCGGCCCGCGGCCCGGACGAGAGCAGCCGCAGGTCGTTGCAGATCTTGGAGAGCTTCACGGCGACCCGCTTGAGCACGCCGGAGAGCTGCACGAACGCACCACAGTCCTGGGTGGCCTCGATGAGGTCGACCGCGCTCTCCAGCGGAAGGCCGGTGAGCGAGGCGAGGTGCTCGCAGGCGATCGGGACGTAGCCGGCGGGGGCGTTGAGCTGGGTGCCGATCGCGGTGGCACCGAGGTTGATCTCGTGCAGCATCATGACGGCCTCGGACAGCCGGGCGCGGTCCTCGCCGATCATCACTCCGTAGGTGCCGAACTCCTGGCCGAGCGTCATGGGCACGGCGTCCTGCAGCTGCGTGCGGCCCATCTTGAGGACGTCGTGGAACTCCTCGGACTTGCGCATGAACGAGTCCTGCAGGATCTCCATCGCACTGAGCAGCGAGTGGGTGGCGAGGATGATCGCGACCTTGATCGAGGTCGGGTAGACGTCGTTGGTCGACTGGCTCAGGTTGACGTGCTCGTTGGGGTGAACGTGGTGGTACTCGCCCTTCTTGTGGCCGAGCAGCTCGAGCGCTCGATTGGCGATCACCTCATTGGCGTTCATGTTGGTGGACGTGCCCGCGCCACCCTGCATGACGTCGACGACGAACTCGTCGCGGAAGGCTCCGCCCCGAATCTCCTCGCACGCGGAGCGAATGGCCCCGAAGCGCTCGTCGTCGAGCAGACCGAGCTCATGGTTGGTGGTGGCAGCTGCTTCCTTGACCGCGGCGATGGCCTCAACCAGGTAGGGGCTCTCGCCGATCTGGATCCCGGTGATCGGGAAGTTCTCCAACGCGCGCAGCGTGTGGATGCCCCAGTACGCGTCCAGTGGAACCTCGCGCTCACCGATCAGATCGTGCTCGGTGCGGGTCGCGATGGTCATGCGTTCATCCTCCTCCGACGAGGGAGATGTGGTGGGCCCCCGCCAACCACCAATCCAACCACGAGGGGTCGTTCAGGCGGGGATCACATTCGTCATCCACCCGTGCCGGTCCTCGGCACGGCCGTACTGGATGTCGACGAGCGCCGACCGGATGTCGAGGGTGACCTTGCCGGCCTCACCGTCGGCCGCGACGGCCTCGCCACCGTCCCACTTGAGCGCCCGTACCGGGGTGACGACCGCGGCCGTGCCACAGGCGAACACCTCGGTGATCGAACCGTCGGCGCAGCCGTCGCGCCACTCGTCGATGCTCACCCGCCGTTCGACCACTTCGTGGCCCGAGTCGCGGGCCAGGGCGAGGATCGAGTCGCGGGTGATGCCCGGGAGGATCGACCCGGACAGCGACGGGGTGACGATCGAGCCGTCGGCGTGGACGAAGTACAGGTTCATGCCGCCCAGCTCCTCGACCCAGCGGTGCTCGGATGAGTCGAGGAACGCCACCTGGGCACAGCCCTGCTCGGTGGCCTCCTGCTGCGGAAGCAGGCTGGACGCGTAGTTGCCGCCGGTCTTGGCCGCACCAGTGCCGCCGGCGCCGGCGCGCGCGTAGTCGGTGGACAGCCAGATCGAGACCGGCTTGACGCCACCGGGGAAGTACGCGCCGGCGGGCGAGGCGATGACGCCGTAAGTGACGTGGTGGGCCGGGCGCACACCGAGGAACCGCTCGGACGCGAACATGAACGGACGGATGTAGAGGCTCTTCTCGTCGCCATACGGAACCCACGCGCTGTCCGCGTCGAGGAGGGCCTTGATCGAGCCGACGAACCAATCCGTCGGGAGCTCCGGTAGAGCGAGGCGGTGTGCCGACCGCTGCATCCGCGCCGCGTTCTCCTCGGGACGGAACAGCCAGACAGACCCGTCGTCGTGGGCGTACGCCTTGAGTCCTTCGAAGATCTCCTGGGCGTAGTGGAGGACGGCGGTGGCCGGGTCGAGCGTCAACGGGCCGTACGGCACGACTCTGGGGTGGGTCCATCCCTCATCGGGCGTCCACTTGGCCAGGAACATGTGGTCGGTGAAGTGATTGCCGAATCCGGGATCGGCAAGGATCGCGTCCAGCTGCTCAGCCGTCCGCGGATGCGGGTTTGGCGTGAAGCTGGGGTTGAACGCGGGAGATGCTGGCATGACAGTCACGGTAATACTTTCTGAGGTCGAAGGGCCCATGGTCGTAGGTCAACCGACCGATACGCCTCCGGCCACGCGTGCTGCGATGGCCTCCCCCACCTCCCCAGTCGAGCGTGGAGTGGTGCGCTCGGCGATGTCCGCCTCGACCGCCGTGGTGATGCGCGCAGCGGCGTCCGGCAGTCCGAGGTGGTCGAGCAGGAGGGCCGTAGAGAGGATCGCGGCCGTCGGGTCGGCCTTGCCCTGACCGGCGATGTCGGGAGCCGAGCCGTGGACCGGCTCGAACATGCTCGGCGCGGTGCGGTCGGGGTTGATGTTGCCACTGGCGGCCAGGCCGATGCCACCGGTGACGGCGGCTGCGAGGTCGGTGAGGATGTCGCCGAACAGATTGTCGGTGACGATGACGTCGAAGCGGGCCGGGTCGGTGACCAGGAAGATCGTGGCGGCGTCGACGTGCAGGTAGTCGACGGAGACGTCCGGAAATTCGGTGGCGACCGCGTCGACGGTGCGCTTCCAGAGGTGGCCGGCATGGACCAGGACGTTGTTCTTGTGCACGAGGGTGAGCTTCTGGCGCGGGCGGGCCTTGGCGCGCGCGAAGGCGTCGCGGACAACGCGCTCGACGCCGAACGCGGTGTTGATGCTGACCTCGGTGGCCATCTCCTGCGGCGTGCCGACACGGATCGCGCCGCCGTTGCCGACGTAGGGTCCCTCGGTGCCTTCGCGGACGACCACGAAGTCGATGTCGCCCCGATCGGTGACACTGCTCGCGAGCGGTGTCGGAACGCCCGGAAACAGCCGGGACGGACGCAGGTTGACGTAGTGGTCGAGCTCGAACCGCAGCCTGAGCAGGAGTCCGCGCTCCAGGACGCCCGACGGCACGCTCGGGTCGCCGACGGCGCCGAGCAGGATCGCATCATGGCCCCGGATCTCCTCTAGCACTGAGTCGGGGAGCGTCTCGCCGGTCGCGTGCCACCGCTTCGCGCCGAGGTCGTACTCGGTGCGCGCGAAGGCGACGTCGTGGTCCGCAGCGACGATGTCGAGCACCGCGAGGGCCTGGGCGGTCACCTCGGGGCCGATGCCGTCGCCCGGCACGACGGCGAGCGAGTACGAGTGGCTGGTCATGGCGTCATCCTAAGGAGCGGGTCTCAGGATCTGAAACTCGCGTCTTGGATGGTGATCAGTTGTCGTCCGGTGGGTCTTGCGGCTCGACCTCGACGACCGGTGCTTCGTCGCGTAGGTGTGCCGGTCCCCACTCGATCAGCTGGGGGTCCATGGTGTTCTCCTCATCTCGGTCAGTCGGGGGTCGTGTGGGGATCCGGCGGGAGTCCAACGTTCCGCCAGGCCACATACCCGGTGATCGACCGAGAGTTCAGAAGAGGGTGATCAGATCATGATCAACAACCCTGCGGCGGAAACGTCGGACCAACGCCGAAACTCCGCGGCAGGGTGTGGCCCTAAGAGGCCCTGCCGCGGCAAGCGATGAGTACGAGCTGCTTCCGCACGAAGCCAGCATAGCCTGTGACCGTCGCAGACCGGTGGAGATTCGCCGGGGCCCGTCCCAGTGCTTGAGACTTGGGCGTGAGACACAGGGCGACCCGGGCACATCCGCGTGCGAGACTGAGCCGATGAGCGCACCCACCGACATCCCCGTCGTCGTCGCGAGTGCTCTCGACCTCTCACGGCAACGCGGCTTCATCACGTCCACCCGGCACGAGACGGGCCGGCTGCTCGCGGCGCTGGCCGCGTCCCGCGAGGGAACGCTGGCCGAGCTGGGCACGGGATGTGGCGTCGGGTCGGCCTGGCTGTCGAGCGGTGCGCCCAAGGGATCGCGCATCGTCACCGCCGAGCTCGACCCCTCGCTGGCCGAGGAGGTGCAGCGCCTGTTCGCCGATGTCGAGAACGTCGACGTCGTGGCCGGCGACTGGTCGACCCTCGAGCAGTACGCCCCGTTCTCGCTGCTCTTCGTCGATGTCCGCGAGGTCATGGAGACCATCGACGTGCTCGCCGACCTCCTGGAGCCCGGCGGCATCGCGGTGCTCGACGACTTCGTTCCGTCGAGCCACTGGCCGCCGATCGTCGACGGCCACGTCGACACGGTGCGCGAGCAGTGGCTCACCGACGAGCGGTTCACCGCGGTGGAGATGCTGATCGACCCCGACGCGTCGCTGATCATCGCCACCCGTCGCTGACTAGATTTCCGCGCGATGCGAACCTCCGTAGGGGCGGCGCGGCGCGGGTGGCGGCAGCTCGTCGTCCAGACCCGGGTCGTGGCTGCCCACGAGCGCGCTGTGCCGACGCCCGTAGAGCAAGTACAGCACCAGGCCGGCGGCCATCCAGATGGCGAAGTCGCGCCACGTCGTGGCGGTGAGGTTGAGGGACAGCCAGATCGTCGCGAGCAGCGACAGGCCGGGCACCAGCGGCACCAACGGCACGCGGAATCCGCGCTCGAGGGTCGGCTGCGTCTGGCGCAGGGAGATGACGCCCACTGAGCAGAACCCGAACGCGAACAGGGTGCCGAGCACCAGCAGCTGCTCGCGCGTGGCGGTGCCCGGGTCGAGGGCGAGGAGAGCGCCCGCAGTGCCGGCGACGAGCGCCGCGGCAGTGGGGGTCGACTCGGCGCCGACTCGCGACAGCACGGGCGGCAGCAGCCCATCACGTCCCATCGCGAACAGCACTCGGCTCTGGGCGATGAGGACGACGAGCACGACGGTTGTCAGGGCCAGCAGGGCACCGACGTTGATGATGTCGGCGGCCCACCCGGTGCCAACCGATTTCAGCGCATCGGACACCGGGGCGTCGGTGCCGAGCTCCTTGTACGGGCGAAGACCCACGAGCACGGTGGCCATGGCGACGTACAGCGCGGTGACGATGCCGATCGCGGCGAGCATCGCCCGCGGAACGCTGCGGCGCGGCTCACGAGCGTCCTCGGCCACCGTAGCGATGAGGTCGAAGCCGATGAACGCGAACACGATCACCCCGGCCGCGGTGAATATGCCCATCACGCCGAACGCGTCGCCGGAGCCGCCGAGCAGACTCTGCAGCACCGACCCGCGGGCGCCGGCTCCAGAGACGACGTCGGGGATGAACGGCTTGTAGTTGTTGGTGTCGACGTGACTGGCGCCGACAACGATGACCGCCACGACGGCAACCAGCTTGACCGAGACGATCGTGGCGAGCACGCGTCCGGACAGCTTCGTGCCGAACATGACGAGCAGCATCAGGATCACGACGAGTGCGGCGCCCACCCATCCGATGCCGGCATCGATCCGGGCGTGGTCGGCGAACGCGGCCGGCACCGAGACATCGAAGCCATCGAGCGTGGCGACGAGGTACGCGGCCCACACCCGCGAGACCAAGGCTGCGGCGACGACCAGCTCGAGCACGAGGGCCCAGCCGACCACCCAGGCCCAGATCTCGCCGAACGCGACGTACGTGAAGGTGTACGCGCTGCCGGCGGCCGGGATCGTCGACGACAGCTCGGCGTAGGACAGTGCGGCGAGCACGCACACGACCGCGGCGATGCCGAAGGACGCGATGACCGCCGGGCCGGCCATGGTGGCCGCCTGGATGCCGGCCAGCGAGAAGATGCCGGCACCGATCATGACGCCGAGCGCCAGGAAGATCAGCAGGCCCGTGCCGAAGACCGCAGGCAGCCGGTGCCGGGCGTTGGTGACCCGCAGCATCGCCAGCTCGGCCGGGAGCCGTCGCGCTCGACCGCCCTCGAACGTCTGGGCCATCGTCTCCCCCTGCTCACCGACGCGACGGTCGCGCCCATGCTGCAACGTACCGACGATGGGGCCGACGTGTCAGCCTCCGGTGCGCGTGATGGGCGAGAGCCGGGCGTGGGTCAGCGGCAGGAAGAACTGCACCGTCGGGCCGATCGCCACCGCGTAGAGCACCGTGCCGATGCCGACGGTGCCGCCGAGGAAGAACCCGACGACGAGCACCGTCACTTCGATCGCGGTGCGCAGGATCCGGACGCTGTGCTTCGTGCGGCGGACGAGGCCCAGCCACAGCCCGTCCCGCGGCCCGGGGCCGAGGTGGGCACCGATGTACATCGCTCCGGCGAGACCGTTGCCGACCACGCTGGCGATCAGCATGACGACGCGCAGCCAGAGGTCGTCCGGCCGATCGACGACGGCGAGGCCGGCGTCCGCGGCCAGGCCGATGATGATGACGTTGAGGACCGTGCCGAGGCCTGGCACCTGGCGCAGCGGGATCCAGAGCAGCAGCACCACGGCGCCGACCACGATGACCACCTGGCCGAACGTGAGCGGCAGGTGCTTGGCGGCGCCCTGGTGGAAGACGTCCCACGGGTCGAGGCCGAGGTCGGCGCGCACCATCACGGCCATGGTGAAGCCGTACAGCATGAGGCCGACGACGAGCTGGACGACGCGGCGCGGCAGCCGACCGGCGCGAAGCTGCTCCATCGAGCTCAGGCTCGATGGTTCGTAGGTCGCTGTCACCCGCGGAGTCCGAGGTGACGCAGCGGCAGCCCCCAGGAGTCGAACTCCTCCTCCGCGCGATGGCTGCGCGGGGGTGGGCGTACGCCGTAGCCGTCGGCCACGAGCGTGCGCACCAGCGCGACGAGGATCGCCGCGAGGGCCGCAAGTGCGATCAACAGGATGAACATGACTCCATGATGCTCCTCAATTGGCCTTTAAGGACATAGCCAATCGTGAGAGAGTGGCCTCATGCCCCGTGTCCGGAGGACATCATGACGCTGATCATCTCGGCGCACCGACTTGCGGCCGCACTCGTCCCGCCGGTCGGCGTCGCCTACCGCGACCTGGCCGACCAGATCCGGTTGCTCATCGTCGACGGACGCATCACCGCCGGCGCCCGCCTGCCGAGCGAGCGCGAGCTGGCCGCGGCCACGGGCCTCAGCCGCACCACCACCGCTCGCGTGTATGCCGAGCTCCGCGACGCCGGGTTCCTGCGGTCGCGTCGTGGGTCGGGCAGCGTCGTGCGCCTGCCGTTCGGGGAGTCGAGCGCCAGCAGCCTGATCGAGACGTCCGACGACGACACCGGCATCGCCATGACCTACGCGGCCCCGGTCGCTCCGGCCGGCCTCGGACGGGCCTTCGAGAGCGCCATCGCCCGTCTGCCCGGGCTGCTCTCGACGACCGGATACCTGCCCGACGGTCTGCCGGCGCTCCGGGAGATGCTGGCCGCGCGGTACGAGGAACGCGGCCTTCCCACCTCCCCCGACCAAATTGTCGTGACGAGCGGCGCGCTCGGCGCGGTTTCCCTGATCGCCCGTGCCTTCGTCGAGCAGGGCGACCGCGTGCTGGTCGAGGCGGTCAGCTACCCGCACGCCCACGAGGCGTTCACGTCCGCCGGGGCCCGGCTCAGCACCCTCCCCGTGGTGCAGCACGGCCCGTGGGACGTCGAGACGGCGGTGGACATGCTCGCGTCGAGCCGGCATCTCGCCGCCTACCTGATCCCGGACTTCCACAACCCGACCGCAGCGGTGATGACCGAGCCGGCCCGAGGAGCCTTCGCGCAGGCGATGCGGAGGTCCGGCACCTTGGCAGTGATCGACGAGTCACAGCGCGAGGTCAACATCGACGGCATCGAGCTGCCGCCGTCGTTCGGGTCGTTCGACCGTGACGCGCTGCTCGTGGACTCCGCGTCCAAGCCGTTCTGGGGAGGCCTGCGGGTCGGGTGGATCCGGGCACCGCGGGATCTCGTCATGCCGCTGGTGCAGGCGCGGATGACGCACGACCTCGGCACCGCGGCATTTGAGCAGCTCGTGTTCGCTGAGGTGCTGAAGGACCCGGTGCCGGTGCTCACGAGCGCACTGAGCGGCTTCCGCACCCAGCGCGACCATCTCGTCGACCTGCTCGCGACCCACCTGCCGGAGTTGGACGTCAGCCCGCCGGCCGGGGGGCTCTCGCTCTGGGCAGGTCTCCCCGACCACAACTCCACGCGCCTCGTGGCGGCCGCCCGCGAGCACGGGCTGCTGCTCACGCCCGGCCCGCGCTTCTTCACCGGCGCACCGGTCGCCGGCGAGGCGCACCTGCGCCTGCCCTACACGCAGAGCCTCCCGGTTCTCGAGGACGCCGTGCGGCGGCTCGCCAAGGCGTACGAGGGGCGTCGCGCCGACGACGCGCCGGACGGGCCGCGCCTCGATCTCATCGCCTGAGTCACCGGCAGGCCGGAGCGTACGATCTGGCTATGGACGCCGACGCCGATCGTGGGGGTGTCCGACTCGCGGAGCTCATCGCCGCCCTGTCGTTGGGGATCGACCTCGGGTTCAGCCAGCCGATGGAACACGTGCTTCGCCAGTGCCTGATCGCTCTGCGGCTGGCCGAGCAAGCCGGCGTCGACGAGGCGACGCGCACGTCGGTGTACTACACAGCCCTGCTCAGCAACGTTGGCTGCCACTCCGACGCCCACGAGCAGGCCAAGTGGTTCGGCGACGACATTGCGCTGAAGGGTGACAAGTACGAGTACCCGATGCACGGGCTGAGCAGCGCCATGGCCGGCGTCCGTCGACTTGGTTCCGGCGCCGACGGCCTGGCCCAGCGCTTCCGCGTCGGACTGGAGTTCGCCGTCTCGGGCTACCAGGACGTGAGCGCGATGATCACCCACCACTCGGAGATGGCGCGCAGGCTCGGCGAGGAGCTCGGGCTCCCGGTCCCCGTGCTCGACGCGCTCGACGCCTGTTACGAACAGTGGGACGGCAAGGGGTGGCCGGGCGAGCTCAAGGGCGAGGACGTCCCCGTCGCTGCCAGGTTGGCCGCCATCGGCGAGTTCACCGAGGTGGCGCTCCGCGTCGGGGGCGTCGACACCGCCGTCGAGCTCGTGCGACGGGAGCGCGGCAAGCAGTTCGATCCACAGCTTGCGGACGAGTTCGTCACCCACGCGGAGATCCTCTTGGCCGAGCTCGACACCACCGACACGTGGGACGCGGTGATCGGCGCCGAGCCGGCCCTCGCCGTCACCTTGAACGACGACGACTTCGACGCCGCGCTGCTGGCGGTCGCCGACTTCATCGACCTCAAGTCGCCCTACACCCTGGGCCATGCCCGTGCCGTCGCGGATCTCGTCGAGAATGCCGCGACCAAGCTCGGGATGTCGGACGTCGACGTGCAAACCGTCCGCCGCGCGGCCCTCGTGCACTCCTTCGGCAAGCTCGGGGTCTCCAACGCGATCCTCGACAAGCCGACACCGCTCGGCGCCGGTGAGCGGGAGCGCGTCCGGATGGTGCCGTACCTGACCGAACGGATGTTGCGCCAGTCTCCGGCCCTCGCGCCGCTGGGCGCGCTTGCCGTCCAGCACGCCGAGCGCCTCGACGGTTCGGGCTATCCGCACGGCCTCTCCGGGGCGGCGATCTCGCGACCCGCTCGGGTCCTGGCCGCCGCCGACGCCTACCAGTCGATGCGAGAGCCTCGTGCCTTCCGCGAGGCGATGCCGCCGGAGCAGGCTGCCGCACAGCTACGGGAACTGGTGACCAAGGGCAGCCTGGAGTCGGACTCGGTCGAGGCCGTCCTCGCGGCGGCCGGGCACCGCGTGCCGAGGCGCCGCGCCGGGCCGGCCGGGCTCACGGCTCGCGAAATCGACGTGCTGCGGCTGCTCGCACGGGGTTTGACCAACAAGGAGATCGCCGAGCGGCTGGTGATCTCGCGCAAGACCGTCGCGAACCACGTCGAGCACATCTACACGAAGATCGACGTTTCCACGCGCACCGCGGCCGCCCTGTTCGCCACCCAGCACGGGCTCCTTGGTGACGAGGAGCCCGTGCCGGTGTGACGGTCAGCTGGCCTGGCGTGCGGCGAGGTTCCTCTGGATCACCTCGTTGACCTGGTCGGACAGCTCCGCGGGGCTGATGAGGAGGTAGGAAGTTCCGGGCGAGGTGGCGGGGGTATGGGCGGGCGGCACGTAGAAGGCGTCGCCGGCCTCGAACACCTCCGTGTGATCGGCGAACGTGAACGTCACCTGTCCGGCCGACACGTAGCCCCAGTGCGGGCACGGGCACCGGTCGTCCGGCAGGCCCTTGAGGAGATCCGCCATGTCCGTCCCATCCTCCAGATCGAGAAAGCTGAACTCGTACTCGCCGGCAACCTCCTCGCGAACCATTCCGATCCCGATGTCCTGCACGTTTGCTGCGCTTGCTTTCGACACCTTCGGCATCTCGATCACCCTTTCCGTGGGTTTTCCTTCACGGTAGGAAGATCCGAGCGGCGTCACATGGGGCGTTCACCCCATCTTTCGCCCCACGACGGCGGTCGCGTCGAGGTCGTCGGAAGGCGCGATCCTCGCGTCGAACCCGTGCGAGGTCATCGCCTCGAGCGTGAGCGGCGCTTGGCGCCGGCTCGTCTCGATGACCAGGTGTCCGGCGGGGCGGAGCCACCGTGGTGCCTGCTCGGCGATCCGGCGATGGATGTCCACGCCGTCGGAACCACCGTCGAGCGCCACCCGCGGCTCGTGGTCGCGCGCCTCCGGCGGCATCATCGCGATCTCGTCCGACGGCACGTACGGAGCGTTCACGACCATGACATCGACGCGACCGGCCAGATCCTGCGGCAGCGCATCGGTGAGGTCGCCCTCATGGACGCTGCCGAAGCCATCGAGGTTGCGCCATGCGCAGTGCACGGCGCGAGGCTCGATGTCCGACGCGTGCACGTCGGCACCCGGAAGTGCGTCGTGCATGGCCGCCGCGACCGCGCCCGTACCACAGCAGAGGTCGACGACGACCGGTCGCTCCACGCCGTCCACCAGAGCCACGGCCTGCTCGACGAGCAGTGCGGTGCGGCGACGGGGCACGAACACGCCCGGCTCGACGACGATGCGCAGGCCGCAGAACTCGGCCCACCCCAACACCTGCTCCAACGGCTCGCCCGAGATTCGTCGAGCGATCATCAGCTCGGCCTCCGCGTCAGACGACGCAGTGCTCGTGATGAGCACGGCTTCGTCCTCGGCAAACACGCATCCGGCGGCTCTCAGCCGCTCCACGATGTCAGGGTCGCTCAGCGTGCAGCACTGCCCTCGACGTAGTCGGAGTCGTCGCTGCGGACCCAGGCCATCAGGCCGCGGAGCTCCTTGCCGACGGACTCGATCGGGTGCTCGGCGCCCTTGCGGCGAAGCTCCTTGAATTCCGGCGCGCCGGCGTCCTGATCGTCGATGAAGCGCTGGGCGAACGAGCCGTCCTGGATCTCGGACAGGATCATGCGCATGTTGTCCTTGACCCGCTGGTCGATGATGCGCGGCCCGGAGACGTAGTCGCCGTACTCGGCGGTGTCGGACACCGACCAGCGCTGCTTGGCGATGCCGCCCTCGTAGATGAGGTCGACGATCAGCTTGAGCTCGTGCAGGCACTCGAAGTACGCGACCTCGGGCTGGTAGCCGGCCTCGATCAGGGTCTCGAACCCGTACATGATCAGCTGCGAGACGCCGCCACAAAGCACGGCCTGCTCGCCGAACAGGTCGGTCTCGGTCTCCTCGGTGAACGTGGTCTTGATGGCACCGGCGCGGGTGCCGCCGATGCCCTTCGCGTAGGAGAGCGCGAGGTCCCACGCCTTGCCGGTGGCGTCCTGCTCGACCGCGACGATGACCGGCACCCCACGGCCCTCGACGAACTCACGGCGCACGAGGTGGCCGGGACCCTTCGGGGCGACCATGCAGACGTCGACGCCCGCCGGTGGCTTGATGTAGCCGAAACGGATGTTGAAGCCGTGGCCGAAGAACAGCGCGTCGCCGTCGACGAGGTTCGGCTCGATCGACTCGGTGTAGAGCTGACGCTGCTTGTGGTCAGGCGCGAGAACGACGATCAGGTCGGCCTCGGCGACGGCCTCGTCTGGCGTGAGGACACGCAGACCCTCGGCCTCTGCCTTGGCGCGGCTCGCGGAGCCCTCGAGCAGCCCGACCCGCACGTCGACACCGGAGTCGCGCAGAGACAACGCGTGGGCGTGGCCCTGGCTGCCATAGCCGAGAACGGCCACGTTTCGGTCCTGGATGATGCTGAGGTCTGCGTCGTCGTCGTAAAACAGCTCGGCCACGATCTGGTCTCCCTTGTCGGTGATGGTGAGGTGTCAGCCGGCCTGTGCGCCGGGGACGGCGCGCAGCGTGCGGTCGGTGATGGAACGGGATCCGCGGCCGATGGCCACGCGTCCCGACTGGGCAATCTCTCGGATGCCGAACGGCTCGAGGACGTTCAGCATGGCGGTCAGCTTGCCCGAGTCGCCGGTTGCCTCGATGGTGATGGCGTCGGTGGCGACATCGACCACCTTGGCACGGAACAGCTGGACTGTCTCGAGCACCTGCCCTCGGGTGTGGGCATCGGTCTTGACCTTGATCAGCATGAGCTCGCGCTCGATGGCGGCGTCGGAGTCGAGCTCGACGATCTTGAGGACGTTGACGAGCTTGTTGAGCTGCTTGGTGACCTGCTCGAGCGGCAGGTCCTCGACGTTCACGACGATCGTCATCCGGGAGATTTCCGGGATCTCGGTGGGGCCGACCGCGAGCGAGTCGATGTTGAAGCCGCGCCGCATGAACATGCTCGAGACGCGGGCCAAGGCACCTGGCGTGTTTTCGACCAGGACCGACAAGGTGTGTTGGCTCATAGGTCGTCGGCCTCCCACTCGGGCGCGAGATCGCGCGCGATCTTGATGTCGTCGTTGCTCGTGCCGGCCGCGACCATGGGCCACACCATGGCGTCGCGCTCGACGACGAAGTCGATGACGACGGGGACATCGGTGATGCTCATGGCCTTCTGGATCGTCTCGTCGAGGTCGTCCGGGCTCTCGCAGCGCAGGCCGACGCAGCCGTAGGCCTCGGCGAGCTTCACGAAGTCCGGGATGCGCCGTCCGCCGCTGTCTTCGCTGCCGGTGTTGAGGTCGGTGTTGGAGTAGCGGCTGTCGTAGAACAGCGTCTGCCACTGGCGGACCATGCCCAGCGAGGAGTTGTTGATGATGGCGACCTTGATGGGGATGCCCTCGATCGCGCAGGTGGCTAGCTCCTGGTTGGTCATCTGGAAGCAGCCGTCACCGTCGATCGCCCAGACGACGTTGTCGGGCTCGCCGACCTGGGCGCCCATGGCTGCGGGCACGCAGTAGCCCATGGTGCCGGCGCCGCCGGAGTTGAGCCACTGGCGTGGACGCTCGAAGTCGATGAAGTGCGAGGCCCACATCTGGTGCTGGCCGACGCCCGCGACGTAGGTGGCCTCGGGGCCGGCGATCTGGCTGATCCGCTCGATGACCTTCTGCGGAGCCAGACCGGTCTCGGGCTCGTCGTAGCCGACCGGGAACTTGGCCTTGACGCCGAGCATCTGCTCGCGCCAGGCGGAGTAGTCGCCGACGAGGTTGTCCTCCTCGGCCTGCTTGCGCAGCATCACGATGAGGTCGGAGATGACCTCCTTGCAGTCGCCCACGATGGGGACGTCCGCGACCCGGTTCTTGGAGATCTCGGCCGGGTCGATGTCGGCGTGAATGACCTTCGCCTCAGGAGCGAACGAGGACAGCTGCCCCGTGACACGATCGTCGAAGCGCGCGCCCAGGCAGATCAGGAGGTCGGACTTCTGCAGCCCGGCCACCGCCGCAACCGATCCGTGCATGCCGGGCATGCCGAGGTGCAGCTCGTGGGAGTCGGGGAACGCCCCGCGGGCCATCAGCGTCGTGATGACGGGGATCTGGGTCAGCTCGGCGAGCATGGCCAGCTCGGCCGATGCATTCGCCTTGATGACGCCACCGCCGACATACAGGACGGGCCGCTTGGCCTCGGCGATCAGCCGGGCCGCCTCGCGCACCTGCTTGCCGTGCGGCCGCGTGGTCGGACGGTATCCCGGCAGCGCGAGCTCGGACGGCCACGTGAACGTGGTCATCTTCTGCAGCGCGTCTTTGGCGATGTCCACGAGCACCGGGCCCGGACGTCCGGTGGACGCGATGTGGAATGCCTCCGCAATCGTGCGCGCGATGTCGGCGGGGTCGGTGAGGAGATAGCTGTGCTTCGTGATCGGCATCGTGATGCCGCGGATGTCGGCTTCTTGGAACGCGTCGGTGCCAATGGAGCCGCTGGGCACCTGGCCGGTGATGGCGACGACAGGCACCGAGTCCATGTGCGCGTCGGCCAGCGCGGTGACGAGGTTCGTGGCGCCGGGGCCGGAGGTCGCCATGCAGACGCCGACCCGGCCGGTGACCATCGCATATCCCTGGGCGGCATGGCCGGCACCCTGCTCGTGGCGGACCAGGATGTGGCGGATCTTCTCGGAGTCGAACAGCGGGTCGTAGGCGGGGAGGATCGCGCCGCCGGGGATGCCGAAGATGACCTCGACGCCGGCGTGCTCCAGCGCCCGCACGAGGCTCTGCGCACCGGTCATCTGCTCAGGCTGATCGTCGAGCTGACCAAGAGTAGGCTCTGCCGCCGTCTCAGCGTCCTGTCCCGTCATCGTCCGTCCTTCGTCTTCGTGTGCATCCATGGTGGACCGTTCGCCTGCATGAAAAAACCCCTCCGCCGGTGAGGCATGACGAGGGGCGACGCGCGACCGGCTTCGGTTCGCGCGTCAGGGAACTACTACGAGAAACCCAGTGTGCACAGCGCCAGTCTCGCCTGTGAAGACAGCATGGTCAAGTCGTGAGACAGCGCGTTCCAGCATGTGGATCAGCCGCCGTTGCTGCGCCGGATCGTGATGGAGGGACGCTGCCCGAGCGTCTGGGCCACGACGCAGTAGCGCTCGGTGAGCTCGGCGAGCTTGGCCAGCGTTGCATCGTCGGCATCGGTTTCCAGCGTGGCGATGACGTGGATGTCCTGGACGCCCACCGGCACCTCCCGGGACAAGCCCAGCGTGCCCTGCACGTCGAACATCCCGTCGGCCGCCAACTCGGCCGTGGCGATGTCGATCCCCATGGCGGTCGCAACACTCCGCATGGTGACGCCGGCGCAGGCGAGCAGCGCCTGCAGAAGCATGTCCCCGGAGCAGGCCTCGCTCCCGTCGCCGCCAGTGGCCGGGTGGAGTCCCGCGCGGGTGATGCCCGACCAGGTCCCCACCGACGTGCTGATGCCAGGCGAGTCCCAGGTCGCGAAGGCGGCAAGCGGTGTCTGCGCGGTCACCGGATCGTCCCGATATCGCGCCTTGAGAGGGGCTTGGAGCTCACGGAGGGCGGTTGCGTTCATGGGCTCATCGTGGCACCGATGGACTGGCCCGACGCGCAGAACAGCGAACGACAGCAGCACGGTCAGCCGCAGACCGCTCCATCCGCTGCCGAGCTGACGAGCTTGCGATACTTCGCGAGCACTCCGGTGGTGTACCGCGGGGGCAGCGGCTCCCAGCCCTCGCGGCGGCGTGCGAGCTCCTCGTCGTCGACCTCGACCTCGAGCGTGCGGTTGGCCATGTCGAGCGTGATCGGGTCGCCGTCGGCCACGAAGGCGATCGGTCCGCCGTCGACGGCCTCTGGTGCCACGTGTCCGACGCACAGCCCGGTGGTGCCGCCGGAGAACCGGCCGTCCGTGAGCAGCAGGACGTCCTTGCCCAGCCCGGCGCCCTTGATCGCGCTGGTGATCGCCAGCATCTCGCGCATGCCAGGACCGCCCTTGGGTCCTTCGTTGCGGATGACCACGGCGTCGCCGGCGACGATGGTGCCGTCCTCGAGGGCGTCCATCGCCGCGCGCTCGCCGTCGAAGACCCGGGCGATGCCCCGGAAGACGTCGGAGTCGAAGCCAGCGCTCTTGACGACGGCTCCGTCGGGTGCCAGCGAGCCGTGCAGGATCGTGATGCCGCCGGTCTTGTGGATCGGCGCGTCAAGGGGGCGGATGATGTCGCCGTCGAGCCCGAGATCGATGTCGGCCAGGTTCTCCGCCATGGTGCGGCCGGTGACCGTCAGGCAGTCGCCGTGCATCAGGCCGGCGTCGAGCAGGGCCTTCATGACGACCGGGATGCCGCCGACCCGGTCGACGTCGTTCATGACGTAGCGGCCGAAGGGCTTGAGGTCGCCGAGGTGGGGCACCTTGTCGCCGACCCGGTTGAAGTCGTCGAGCGTCAGGTCGACTTCGGCCTCGCGGGCGATGGCGAGCAGGTGGAGCACGGCGTTCGTGGAGCCGCCCAGCGCCATGACCACCGTGATGGCGTTCTCGAACGCCTCCATGGTGAGGATGTCGCGGGCGGTGATGCCGCGGCGCAGCATCTCGACGACGGCTTCACCCGACTTGCGGGCGTACTCGTCGCGGCGACGATCGGGAGCCGGCGGGGCGGCTGAGCCGGGCAGGCTCATGCCGAGTGCCTCTGCGGCCGAGGCCATCGTGTTGGCGGTGTACATCCCACCGCAGGCACCCTCCCCCGGGCAGATCGCCCGCTCGATCTTGTCGACCTGTTCGCGGGTGATGAGGCCTCTCATGCAGGCGCCGACGGCCTCGAACGCGTCGATGATCGTGACGTCCTTGCCGTCGACGCTTCCGGGCATGATCGAGCCGGCGTAGAGGAAGACGCTGGCGAGGTCGAGGCGAGCCGCGGCCATCAGCATGCCCGGCAAGCTCTTGTCGCAGCCGGCGAGGAGCACCGAACCGTCGAGGCGCTCAGCCATCATGACGGTCTCGACGGAGTCGGCGATGACCTCGCGGCTCACCAGGGAGAAGTGCATGCCCTCGTGGCCCATCGAGATGCCGTCCGACACCGAGATGGTGCCGAACTCGAGGGGGTACCCGCCGGCGGCGTGCACACCCTCCTTGGAGGCCTTCGCGAGCCGGTCGAGCGAGAGGTTGCACGGAGTGATCTCGTTCCAGCTCGACGCGACGCCGATCTGCGGCTTCTCCCAGTCGTCGTCGCCCATGCCGACCGCGCGGAGCATCCCGCGCGCAGCGGTCTTCTCCAAGCCGTCGGTGACGTCGCGGCTTCGAGGCTTGATGTCGATGGGATCGTGCGTGTCCGTCATGGACACAGGGTACGCAGCGCCCAGCAGCGCCCTCAGAACAGCGGCACGAACACGAACGCGAGGGCCCAGCTGACGAAGCTGCCGACCAGCACGTACTCGGCACGGGAGCCGCCGGCGCTGTCGCGGGAGATCTCCGGAAATCGCAAGATGCCCTTGGCCGCGACCACGGCGCTCAGCGCACCGTAATGACCGCCGAGCGCCATCGCCAGGATGAAGATCCGCTCGATCGGCCCGAGGATGCGACCACCCTTCAGCGACTTCTCGGTGGCGATGACACTCGGACCGGTGCCGATGAGCATGAGGCGCACGATGATGTTGGCCGTCTCGAGGAGGAACACCACGCACGCGGCGCCCAGGACGAACTGCTCGACGGGGACGTTCGCCAGGGCTCCGATGTCGAGCCCGTCGTACCACCGCACCAGCCAGCCCTGGTGGACGTCTGGCTGCGGCACGGACAACGCGGCCAGGGCGACGATCGCGAGCCCGGCGACCGGCCACGGCCGATCCGTCACGACGATGCCGACCGGCGTGAGCAGGATCCAGCCGATCAGCAGGACCACGCCGACGGGCACGACGGCCCAGGCGACCGACCCGATGGCCAGCCCGGACGCCAGCAGCACGAGAACGACTCCCCCGGCGACGGTGGCGACCACTCCTTCTTTCCTCGTCGACGCGCGGTTCTCCGGACGCACGAGGTCGGCGGTGCCGAGGGTTGCAAGCAGCAGGGCGAGCAGGATCATGGGGCCACCAAAGCGGTTCCGTCGAGGATGGCTGGGGCGCCGGCCCGCTTGAGGCTCTGCGAGACGGCCGACGGGGAGATGCCCTCGGCCGCGGCGAGCTCCTTCTGGCTGGAGCCACGCAGGACACCGAGCACCAGGCGACGCTGCCGCGCGTCGAGGCGGCTCACGAGCTCGTCCCGGCACAGCAGGTACGCGTTGACCAGGCCCGCATCCAGATCGCCCCCTACTCTGTTCGTTCCAGCCGCCCGCGGACCGGCACCCCCGCCGGGCTCAGACACCGCGAACCACGATCGCAGACGCTTGTTCTGCCCGCTCTCGCGGCGCTTGGCCTCGACGATGGCGTCGCGGGCGGCCCACCAGGCCGGGCCGTCCTGGGTGTGACCGTACTCGGACGTACCGACGATCTCGAGGGTGCCGAAACCGATGCCGCACCGGTAGTCGACGTCGGCTGGCAGGGCGAGGCGGACGACAAGGCTCGCGCGCAGGGCCGACCCGACGTCGGCGTAGACGCCCTGGAACTCGTCGCCGATCGTGGGGGCGAGGGCCTGGAGCGAGGTCGTGGTCTCGTTGGCGACCGCGAGCGCGTCGACGAGGTGCTGCTGGACCTCAGCCCGCGAGGTCGAGCGGCGCGAGCCCACCAGGTCACCGATCACGGCCACGAGGTTCGTGGGGTCGGTGACTGAAGCATCAGCCTTCATCGTCACATGATGAATGTTATCGCTTCATCTTAGAGAAATCAAGCAAATGGCTTCAACATGTGCGCTCTGCAGGCCGCCCCTACAGTGGCCCCGTGACCATCGCCCTCGCCACCGGACGCGCGTATCCGACGCTCGACGTCGACCTCCCGATCCTCGTGAAAACCGCAGCAGCGCAGGGCTTCGACGCCGAAGTCGTGGTGTGGGACGACGAGGCCGTCGACTGGTCCGCGTACGACCAGGTCGTGGTGCGGTCGTGCTGGGACTACATCCAGCGCCGCGACGTCTTCCTCGCCTGGGCTGATCGGATTCCGAACCTGCACAACTCCGCGGACGTCCTGGCCTGGAATACCGACAAGGTCTATCTCCGTGAGCTCGCGGACGCCGGCGTGCCGGTGATCGACACCCGCTGGGACATCCGCCGCGGCGACGACCTTCCATCCGCCGAGGAGTGGGTGGTCAAGCCGAGCATCTCCGGCGGCTCGCGCGACACCGCTCGATGGTCCGAGCCCGACGACGTCTACGACCACAGCGAGGAGCTGCTCGCCGCCGGCCGCACCGTGATGGTGCAGCCCTACGTCCCATCGGTCGACACCGAGGGCGAGACGGCGTTGATCTATTTCGGCGGCCGGTTCTCGCACGCCATCCGCAAGGGCCCGTTGCTCGGGCGCGGCGAGGGTGTGCGTCAGGACCGCGAGAACCTCGAGGTCATCACGCCTCGGGCGCCCACGGCCGCCCAGCTTGACGTCGCCGATCAGGTGCTCGCCGCGATCCCGTCGTCCCTGGGCTCACCTGTGTCCTTGGCCTACGCCCGCGTCGACCTCGTCACCGACCCTGACGGCGCTCCGCGTCTCATCGAGCTCGAGCTCACCGAACCGAGCCTCTTCCTCGACCATGCCGAGGACGGTGCCGAACGGCTCATCGAGGCCGTGCTCCGCTAGCCAACTACCGCACGTCGATCTGGCCACCGCCTGGCAAGGCGTCGGGCTGACGCGGTGGCGGGCCGTCCGGGAACCTGGCGATCCACTTCTTGCCGGCCTCGTAGCCGGACTCGAACAAGGTCTGCTGCTGCTCGGGGGTGAGGTCGAAGTCGGTCCAGCTCACGCCGCGCGGCTTGGCGAAGATGCTGCGGTCGACGTCGTTCTCGTCGCTGATGTGCCGGACCTGCGTGGAGTCGACCGTCGTGTAGATGAGGCTCTGGATCAGCGAGATGGGACCGGTGACGGGCTTGGCCATCGCCCGCTCGTTCGACGGGGAGCTGAGCCGGATCCCCAGCGTCGGCCACCTTTCCGGCTTGCCGTCGTGGCGGTCGAAGATCTCGATGGGATAGCTGCGCAGGAGCGACCCGTCCGCGAGCGTCGAGAGGCCGTACTCCGACTTCAGCCGGACCGGCTCGAAGATGAATGGGATCGCCGACGACGCACGGACCGCACGGGAGACCGGATAGGCGTGAGCATCGATGCCGTACGAGTCGAGGTCCCAGGGCAGGTACATCAGTCGTTGACGGCTCAGGTCGCTCGCCGTGACGAGCAACCGGTACGACTGCTCCGGCGCGAGCGCAGACCCGGGATCGTCGAAGGCGAAGTCGGCGAACGTACGGACGCCGAGGTCGGCGAGCACGCCACGCACCCACTGCGTCATGTAGTGCCCGCGGTACATGCCGAGATGGAAGGCCAGGCCCCACCCGTTGGCGGCGAGCGGCCACCATCGCAGGGCCCTGCCGACCGGGCGACGATCGAGCATCCGCCGGTAGTCGAGCGTGCGCATGATCTCGTCGACGCGGGACATCGGTTCGCCGGCCTGCTGCATGGCGGCGATGATCGCGCCGACGAGCGCACCGGCCGATGATCCGGCCACCCGGGCGAAGGTCCAGCCCACCTCGTCCAGTGCCGTGGCGGCTCCGACGAGCGCGATTCCCTTGACGCCGCCACCCTCGAGCACGAGGTCGGCCGTGCGGGTTGTGGTCGACGTCATGACCTGACTCTACGAAATCGGTGTGCGGATGGACCTCAGGCAGTGGACAATCGCTGGTCGTGACCTCCTCACACGCCGCGCGCGTCCGCTACTACGACATCGACAGCGTCGACGGCACCCGGATCCGGGCCTGGACAAATGGTGGCGAGGGGCCCACCGTCCTGCTGAGCAACGGGCTCGGCACCAATCCGCACGCCTGGCCCTCGTTGCTGCGGCCCGACTGCGGCCTGCGCGTAGTGGGGTGGAACCATCGCGGCGTGAGCGGCTCGGAGAAGCCGAAGAGCCGTCGGGTCGACCTGGACTCCTACGTCGAGGACGCGCTCGCGGTGATGGAGGACGCCGGCATCGAGTCCGCCGTGGTGCCGGCCTGGTCGGCCGGCGTGACCGTAGCCTTCGAGCTGGCCAACCGCCACCCCGACAAGGTGAAGGGCATCCTGGCGGTGGCCGGCGTGCCGGGCAACACCTTTGGCACGATGCTCGAGCCGCTGCACATCCCCGGCCCGGTCGCCAAGCGGCTGATGACCGGGCTCGTGATCACCGGGCTGGTGGGCGGTCGTGGCATCGGCCTCATCTCGCGGAACATCCCCTGGACGAACGCGGTGGCGAACATGCTGCGCCGCACACGACTCATCAATCCAAATGCCGACACCGAGGAGCTCCGGGCGCTCATGCAGGAGTTCTGCACCACCGATCCGCGGTGGTACGCCCACCTCGCGATGGACGTCACGAAGCACTCGCGCGTCTCACTGTCGCGGGTGTCGGTGCCGGTGACGTTCGTGGCCGGTCGTTGGGACGTGCTCACCGGTGCCAAGCAGATGTACCAGGCGCACGAGCGGATCCCTGGGTCGATCTACCACGAGCTGGACGGCACACATTTCCTCCCGATCGAGTTCCCCGACCGGATGCTCGAGGAGCTCAAGGCCCTGATCGAGCGGGTCGGCTGACAGGCGCGATTCGTAACCGGGTGGGCGCAACATCGTTGACTCCCACATGCGCCTCGCCCGCGCGGGCTTCGTCGCGACGATGCTCGCCACCCTCGTCCTGGCCGGTACGACCACTCCCGCGACCGCGGACACCCCCATCCCGCCGTCGATCCTGAACCGGTTGATCAACCCGAAGCCGTTCGACCCGGTGATCGGCCTGCTGCCCCCGCTGCCGGTCAAGCACGTCCCGTACGCGGGCGAGATCTGCCCCGACGGATCGCCCTCGTGCATCGACGCCACCATTGCGGAGATGCAGCGACGGCTCGGCATCTCGGCGGCGAGCTGCGACCACGACGCGATCTTCGACCTCGCCTACCTGCGGGTCACCGAGAACGTCCGCGACGCCGTCAACTCCGGAGTGTTCGGCGACCGGGTGTGGCTCGGCCAGGTCGACGCCGTCTTCGCGAAGCTGTACTTCGACTCGATGGACGCGTGGCACTCCGGCGATCCGGCCAAGCGTGCGGCCACGCCGAAGGCCTGGCAGATCGCCCTCAAGGCCGCGGACGACCGTGCCGTGTCGGGCCTGGGCAACTTCCTGCTCGCGATGAACGCGCACATCAACCGCGACTTCTCCTACGTGCTGGCCGCGATCGGCCTCACCGGCGCCGACGGGAAGTCCCACAAGAAGGACCACAACGCGTACAACCGACGGCTCGACAGCTTGTACGGACCGGTGTTCGCCGAGGAAGCGGCGCGATTCGACCCAACCTTCGACGACATCGACATCGGGCCGGTGGAGGAGACCATCGCCGGCGTGATCATGCGCGGCTGGCGCGAGATCGTGTGGCGCAACGCCGAGCAGCTCGCTCTTGCCAAGACTCCCGCGCAGCGCCGGATCGCCCAGCAGACGATCGAGTACTACGCCGCGACCCAGGCCCAGCTGATCCGCAAGGGATTTGCCAAGGGCGACTCGAGCAAGCGCGACGCCTGGTGCGCCGTGCACGGCACGGGGTCCTGACCTAGCCGAGCTTTTCCATGATCAGCTCGCGGACTCGGCCGGCGTCGGCCTGACCGCGCATCTCCTTCATGACCGCGCCGATGAGCGCGCCGGCGGCAGCGACCTTGCCGTCGCGGATCTTCTGCGCGACGTCCGGATTCGCCTCGATGGCCCGGTCGACGGCGGCGGCGAGCTCGCCTTCGTCGGAGACGACCTCGAGTCCGCGGGACACCACGACCTCCTCGGGCGAACCCTCCCCGGCCAGCACGCCGTCGAACACCTGGCGGGCGAGCTTGTCGTTGACGCGTCCGGCGTCGATGAGTGCCTGGATGGAGGCAACCTGGCCTGGCGTGATGGGCAGCCGGTCGAGGTCGATGCCCTCCTCGTTGGCACGCCGGGCGAGCTCACCCAGCCACCACTTGCGGGCGGACTGCGGTGCGGCCCCGGCCTCGACGGTCTCGACGATGAGGTCGAGGGCACCGGCCCCGACGGTGTCGCGCATGTCGAGGTCGCTGAAGTCCCAGTTCTCCTGCAGGCGGCGCCTCCGAACAGCCGGGGGCTCAGGCAGCGTGCCCTTGAGCTCCTCGACCCACTCGCGCGACGGCGCGATCGGGGCGAGATCGGGCTCGGGGAAGTAGCGGTAGTCGTCGGCGTCGGACTTCTCGCGTCCGGGTGACGTGCTGCCGTCGTTCTCGTGGAAGTGCCGCGTCTCCTGCACGACCTTCTCCCCCGCGTCCAGGATCGCGGCGTGCCGCCGGATCTCGTAGGTGGCGGCGCGCTCGACCGAACGGAACGAGTTGACGTTCTTGGTCTCCGAGCGAGTGCCGAGCTCGCTACTACCGAGCGGCTTGAGCGAGAGGTTGACGTCGCAGCGCAACGAGCCCTGGTCCATGCGGACGTCGGAGACACCGAGTCCACCGATCAGGTCGCGCAGGTGTGAGACGTAGGCCCGGGCCACCGACGCCGCCTTCTCCCCCGGCACCTCGATCGTCTTGGTGACGATCTCGATGAGGGGGATGCCGGCGCGGTTGTAGTCGACGAGCGAGTGGTCGGCGCCGTGGATGCGGCCAGTGGCTCCTCCGACGTGCAGGGACTTGCCGGTGTCCTCTTCCATGTGCGCCCGCTCGATCTCGATGCGGAACGTCTCAACTCCGTCAGAAGTTGGGACCTCGACCTCGGTCCAGCCGTCGTGGGCGATCGGCTCGTCGTACTGCGAGGTCTGGAAGTTCTTCGGCATGTCCGGGTAGAAGTAGTTCTTCCGCGCGAACCGGCACCACGCCGCGATCTGGCAGTTGAGGGCCAGGCCGATGCGGATGGCCGACTCGACCGCGGTGGCGTTGACGACCGGGAGCGAGCCCGGGAGGCCGAGGCACACCGGGCACACCTGCGTGTTCGGCTCCGCCCCGAACCCGGTGGCACAGCCGCAGAACATCTTGGACGCCGTGTTCAGCTCGATGTGGACCTCCAGGCCCATCACCGGCTGGTAGCGCGCCAGGGCGTCGTCGAGGTCGACGAGCGTCGTCGTCATCGAGCCACCTCCAGCTCAGGAGCCCGGTCGAGGATCGGGCCGCCCCAGCTCTCCTGCAACATGCGTTCGAGTGCGGCGCCGGCGTTGTAGAGCCGGTCGTCTGCGGTGGCCGGAGCGAGCAGCTGGAACCCGGTGGGCAGCCCGTCGGACGCCAGGCCGGACGGCAGCGACAGCCCCGGCACGCCGGCCAGGTTGGCCGGGATGGTGGCGACGTCCTGGGCGTACATCGCGAGCGGGTCGTCGAGCTTGTCGCCGAACGGGAAGGCCGTGGTGGGCGAGGTGGGCGACGCGAGCACGTCGACCTGCTCGAACGCAGCCTCGAAGTCGCGGGCGATCAGGGTGCGGACCTTCTGGGCCGAGCCGTAGTAGGCGTCGTAGTAACCGCTGGACAGCGCATACGTGCCCAGGATGATGCGGCGCTTGACCTCGTCGCCGAAGCCGGCGTCCCGGCTGGCCGCCATCACCTGCTCGGCGCTCGGATCGTCGACGCCGTCCGGGGCGACGCGCAGGCCGTACCGCATGGCGTCGAACTTGGCGAGGTTGCTGCTCGCCTCGCTGGGCAGGATCAGGTAGTACGCGGCGAGTGCGTGCACGAAGCTCGGACACGAGACCTCGACGATCTCGGCGCCGGCGCCCTCGAGCAGGGCGAGCGACTCCTTGAACCGGGTGGTGACGTCGGGCTGGAATGCCCCAGAGAATTCAGCACTGCCGCCGAGCTCCCGCACGACGCCGATGCGCAGGCCGGTGACATCGGCGCGACGGGCGGCGTCGACCACGGCTGGAACCGGACGGTCGATGCTTGTGGAGTCGCACGGGTCGTGGCCGGCGATGACCTCGTGCAGCAGCGCGGCGTCGAGCACCGAGCGGGTGACCGGTCCGGCCTGGTCGAGGCTGCTGGCCAGGGCGATGAGTCCGTAGCGGGAGACACCGCCATACGTGGGCTTGACGCCGACGGTGCCGGTCATGGCGCCGGGCTGGCGGATCGATCCCCCAGTGTCGGTGCCGACCGCGAGCGGCGCCTCGAACGCGGCGACGGCGGCCGCGGAGCCTCCGCCGGAGCCGCCGGGGATGCGGCCGGTGTCCCACGGGTTGTGGGTGGGTCCGTAGCCGGAGTGCTCCGTGGAGGAGCCCATGGCGAACTCGTCCATATTGGTCTTGCCGAGGATGGGGAGACCGGCGGCCTTGAGGCGCTTGGTGACAGTGGCGTCATACGGTGGCACCCAGCCCTGGAGGATGCGCGAGCCGGCCGTCGTAGGCACGCCCTTGGTGGTGATGACGTCCTTGACCGCGACCGGCACGCCGGCCAGGGGGTGGAGTTCCTCGCCGGCGGCACGCCGGGCATCGACGTCACGGGCGGTGGCGAGCGCCCCCTCGGCGTCGACGTGCAGGAAGGCGTGGATCTCGGTGTCAACGGCCGCGATCCGGTCCAGGTGCGCCTGGGTGAGCTCGACGGCACTCGTCTCGCGCGCGGCCAGCCGGCGCGACAGCTCCTCGGCCGTGGCGCGGATCAGGTCCGTCACTGCTCGTCCCCCAGGATCCTCGGGACGAGGAAGCGCTGCTGCTCGCTCGCCGGGGCAGCCGCCAGCGCTTCCTCGGCGGTAAGGCTCTCGCGGACCTCGTCGTCACGGAAGACGTTGCTGATCGGCAGCGGGTGGCTCATCGGCGTGACGTCGTCGCCGGCGGCGTCCTGCACGACCCGCACGTGGTCCAGGATCGCCGGCAGCTCGGACGCGAGGTGGTCCAGCTCGTCGTCGCTCAACGAGATGCGCGCGAGGTCGGCCAGGTGAGCGACGTCCGCGCGCGAGATACCCGAGACGGGGTCGGACATGCAGGATCCTTCGAGATCGGCGGGTGTCGCACCATCCTAGAGTGTGCGCATGCGTCCCGATCGCCTGACCGAGTACGGCAACGACGACCTCGTGTTCGACGTCCGGGACGAAGGACCGATCGACGGGACGCCCGTCGTCCTTCTGCACGGATTCCCGCAGCGGGCGACGTCGTGGCAGGACGTCGTGCCGCACTTGCACGAGCGCGGCGCGCGGACGTTCGCGCCCGACCAACGGGGCTACTCCCCCCGCGCGAGGCCGCGACGCCGGCGCGACTACAAGGTCCCTGCCCTGGTCTCCGACGTTCAGGCTCTGGTCATGGCGATCGGCGAGCCCGTCCACCTCGTCGGCCACGACTGGGGCGCGGCCGGAGCGTGGGGTGTTGCTTCGCGCCATCCCGACTCGCTGGTGTCGTTGACGGCCGTGTCCGTGCCTCACCCCGGCGCCTACGCTCGCTCGCTGGCCCGGGGCGTGCAGGCGCTGAAGTCGTACTACATCGCGTTGTTCCAGCTGCCGTTTCTTCCCGAGTGGATGATGAGTCGCCGAGGCGGTTTCGGCGAGCGGCTGCTGCGCCGCAGCGGCATGACCACGGAGATGATCGAGGCGTACCACCGGGAGATGGTCGACGATGGCGCGCTCCGTGGCGCGCTGGCCTGGTACCGCGCGCTTCCCCTCACGAGTCTCCGCAACGTCCCCGGCTCCGTCTCGGTTCCGACCACGATGGTGTGGAGCGATGGTGACGACTTCATCGGCCGCAGGTCCGTCGAGCTGACCGAACGGTTCGTGACCGCCGACTACCGTCTCGAGGTGATGGGCGGCTACAGCCACTGGATTCCCAATGAGAGTCCGGCCGAGCTCGCCGAGATCATCTCCCAGCGCGCCGGGCTGGACGCGCAGTGACCGCGCGCGACGAGCAGCAGCAGGTCGGGTATGCCGACATCGTGGCGTTCGTCTGCGAGATCGCGATGTTCGCGGTGCTCATCGCGGCAGTCAATTACCTGGTGGACGGGTGGCGCAGCTGGCTGATCGGCATCGCCGCGGCTCTGATGGTTGCCGTGATCTGGGCCCGGTGGATGGCCCCGAGCTCATCACACCGGCTGACCGATCCCGGCCGATACATCGCCCAGGCGGTGCTCTTCATCTCCATCGGCGTGCTCGCGGCCGTCTCCGGCCTGCTCTGGGTGGGCGTGGTGTTCACGGTCACCTCGCTGGTGGCGTTCGCGTTCTCGCGCACCGAGCACCACGGCCGCGGCTAGGGCGCGCTCTAGGGCCCGTTCTCAAGCAGCTTCTCGAAGCCGGCTTCGTCGAGGATCGGTACGCCGAGCTGCTCGGCCTTCTCCGCCTTGGACCCGGGCGACTCGCCGACGACGACGTAGTCGGTCTTCTTGGAGACCGAGCCGGAGGCCTTGCCGCCTCGGGCAATGATCGCCTCCTTGACCGAGTCGCGGGTGAACCGCTCCAACGAGCCGGTGACGACGAGGGTGAGTCCTTCGAGGGTGCGTGGCATGGACTCGTCGCGCTCGTCTTCCATGCGGACGCCGGCCGCTGCCCAGGCGTCGACGATGACGCGGTGCCAGTCGACGCCGAACCACTCGACCACGGCCTCGGCAAGCGTCGGGCCGACCCCGTCGGCCTGGGCCAGCTCGTCGACCGACGCCTTGGCGATGGACGGCAACGAGGCGAAGTGCTCGGCCAGGGCTCGCGCCGCGGTGGGACCGACATGCCTGATGCTGAGCGCGACCAGCACCCGCCACAATGGCTGGCTCTTCGCCTTCTCGAGATTCTCCAGCAGGGCGATGCCATTGGCGCTGAGCACCCGGTCGCCCGCGCCTGCTTCCTTCTCGGCCTTCTTCGCGGCCCGCGTGTACAGCGGGACCGTCAGGAGCTCCTTCTCGGTGAGCGCAAACAGTCCGGCCTCGTCGACGAGCACACCGGCATCGAGCAGCGCGACTGCGCCCTCCCATCCGAACACCTCGATGTCGAACGCTCCGCGGCCGCCGACGTGCGTGAGCCGCTCTCGGAGCTGCGACGGGCAGGATCGGGTGTTGGGGCAGCGAATGTCGGCGTCGCCCTCACGCGTCGGCGCGAGCGGCGTGCCGCAGGCCGGGCACTCGGTGGGCATGACGAACTCCCGCTCGCTGCCGTCACGCAGGGCCACGACCGGCCCGACGATCTCCGGGATGACGTCGCCGGCCTTGCGCAGCACCACCATGTCGCCGATGAGGACGCCCTTGCGCTTGACTTCGTGCTGGTTGTGCAGCGTGGCCATCTCGACCGTGGAGCCGGAGACACGGATCGGCTCCATGACGCCGAATGGGGTGACCCGACCGGTGCGGCCGACGTTGACGCGGATGTCGAGGAGCCGGGTGTTGACCTCCTCGGGAGGGTATTTCCAGGCGATGGCCCAGCGCGGGGCCCGCGAGGTGGAGCCGAGCCGGTTCTGCAGGTCGACCTCATCGACCTTGATGACCACGCCGTCGATCTCGTGGATGACGTCGTGCCGGTGCTCGCCGTAGAACTCGATGAACTCCTGCACGGCGGCGAGGTCGGGCTGCACCTTGGCCCGGTCGCTGGTGGGGAGCCCCCAAGCCTTGAGCGCGAGGTACGCCTCGGACTGCCGCTTGGGACTGAACCCCTCGCGGTAGCCGATGCCGTGACAGACCATCGACAACGGGCGGCTGGCGGTGACCGAGGCGTCCTTCATGCGCAGCGACCCGGCCGCGGCATTGCGCGGGTTGGAGAACGGTGTCTTGCCCGACTCGGCCCACGCCTTGTTGAATTCCTCGAACGCCCCAGTGGGAAAGAACACCTCTCCTCTGACCTCGACGTATGCCGGCACCGGGTACTTCTTGGACGCCTTGAGCCGAGTGGGGATGACATCGATGGTGCGGACGTTGTTGGTGACGTCCTCGCCGACGCGACCGTCGCCGCGGGTGACGCCGCGGGTGAGGATCCCGTTCTCGTAGGTGAGCGAGATGGCGAGGCCGTCGACCTTGAGCTCACACAGGAAGTCGGCCTTCGTCGCGCCCTCGCGGACGAGCCGGGCATGCCAAGACTCGAGCTCCTCCGGGCTGAACGCGTTGTCGAGGCTCATCATGCGCTCGCGGTGTTCGTACGCCTCGAACGTGGACGACGCGTAGCCGCCGACGCTCTGGGTGGGCGAGTCGGGCGTGCGGAGCTCCGGCAGCTTCTCCTCGAGCGCCTCGAGCTCGTGCATGAGCACGTCGTACTCGCCGTCGGAGACGCTGGGCTCGTCGTCGAGGTAGTAGCGGGTGCGATGCTCCTCGATCTGCTCCGAGAGCTCCTTGTGCCGTTGCCGGAGATCGTCCGTCGCCATGTGTCGACCCTATCGTCGGGGGGTGACCGTTCGCCTGGCGTGGCACCATGGCTGCCAACCGAACGGAAGGGACATCGTGGCCGACCATCTCACCGGATCCCAGCGGGTGTGGGACACCGTCGTTGGCGTCGTGCTCCTCGTCGCCGGAGTCCTGGTGGCCGGGATCTTCTACGGCAACGTGGCCCTCACCGTGGGCGGCGGGATCATCGCCATCATCGGTCTCGGTCTTCTCCGGTATGCGCTGATGCGCCGGCGACGCCTTGGGCGAGGCTGAGCGCCCGCCTGGCCCACGCCGGTGACGCCCCGGCCAGACCGCACGTCGGCGTGACCACGGTTCGCGGCGCGTAGGCGTCCTCGTCGAATCCGAGCCGACCGAAGAAGCGCTCCAGGCTGCGTTGCAGGTCGGCGTCGGTGACGTCGGAGTCCACCGAGGGAACGACTCCCGGCCAGAGATCCGTGCCGGCCTCGAAGAACTCGGACCACGAGTCGTCGGGCTCGGCCAGCCCCAGGTCGAACGAGATGGCGGTGAATCCGGCGCCGGCCAGCAGGGCAATCGGGATGTCCTGGGCGCAGGAGTGCACGACCGGTTGGGCACCGGCTCCGGTGATGGCGTCCACCACGAGGCGCAAGAGCGCCTCTGCCTCGGGTGGATGGACGGTGCGATGCCGGCCGAACCCGCTGGCGGTGGGGACGCCTCCGCCGAGCACGGCGGAGATGCTGGGCTCATCCACCTGCACGACGATCTGCTCGGCCCGGCCGAACCGGCGGCGGACGTCGGCCACGTGCACCGTCAGGCCCTCGGCGAGTGATTCCGCCAGCTCGTGGCGAGCCCCGTGATCGGCGACCAGCTTGTCGCCGCGCGCCCGCTCGACCTGGGCGGCGAGGGTGAGTGGCCCGGCGACCTGGATCTTGAGGAGACCGCCATGGTCGGCAAGCATCTCCTCGGCGGCGTCGAGGTCCTGCGCGAGCACCGAACGGGCTCGTCGGAAGTCGCTGCCAGAGCCGACGCCGAGCCGCCAGCCGCCCGGCTGCAGGTCACCCTCCAAGCCCTCGAGGACGGCGAGGCCGCGGCCGATCATGCCGGCGTGCGGGCCACGTGCGGGCATCTCGGGCACGAACACGAAGTCGCCCACTTCCCCACGGATGACGCGCAGCGACTCCCGGACGTCCTCGCCGGGCATCGACCCGACGCCGGTTCCGACCGTCACACGCTCACGCGGTGCGTTTCGGCGATCGTGGCGGAGCCGACGACTCGAGTGCCGTCGTAGATGACGCAGGCCTGGCCGGGCGCGATGCCATAGGCGGGGTCTCGCAGCTCGACCTTGACCTCGGCGTCGCCGACCTCGACGGACGCTGCGTGCTCGTCGCCATGGGCCCGCAGCTGGACGGTGCAATCGAGCCGGCCGTTCGGGACGCGACCGGCCCACAGCGGCCGGACGCCGGCCAGAGCGTCGACGCGCAGGTGCTCGCGCGGGCCGACGGTGACCGTCCCGCTCGTGGGCTCGATGTCGAGCACGAACCGAGGCTTGCCGTCGTCGGCCGGGATGCCGAGGCGAAGACCGCGCCGCTGGCCGATCGTGAACGCATAGGCGCCGTCGTGCTCGCGGAGCGTCTCGCCGGACTCGTCGACGATGGTGCCGGGTTTGGGTCCGAGCTTGTCGCGCAGCCAGCCCGCGTTGTCGCCGTCGGCGACGAAGCAGATGTCGTGGCTGTCCGGCTTCTGCGCTACCTGGAGCCCGCGCTGCTCTGCCTCAGCACGCACGGACGTCTTGTCGGTGCCGCCAAGCGGGAACAGGGAGTGCGCGAGCTGCTGCTGGGTGAGTACGCCCAGCACGTACGACTGGTCCTTGCCGTGGTCGACCGCACGGTGCATCTCGACGGTGCCGTCGTCGGCCGTGCGCAGCTGCGCGTAGTGCCCAGTGACGACGCCGTCGAAGCCGAGGGCGAGGGCCCGGTCGAGCACCGCGGCGAACTTGATCTTCTCGTTGCAGCGAAGGCACGGGTTGGGGGTGCGGCCGGCGGTGTACTCGGCCACGAAGTCATCGACCACCTCGTCGGCGAACTCCTCGCTCATGTCCCAGACGTAGAACGGGATGCCCAGGGCGTCGGCAGCGCGGCGAGCGTCGCCGGCGTCCTCGATCGAGCAGCAGCCGCGCGCTCCCGAGCGGTACGACCGCGGGTTGCGGCTCAGGGCGAGGTGGACGCCGGTGACGTCATGGCCATCGTCGACCGCTCGGGCTGCGGCAACGGCAGAGTCGACGCCGCCCGACATGGCGGCGATGACCCTCACGACGCGCTCCTGACTGTGCCGTCAAAGGTGCTCCGCACCTGGCTGGCGGCGAGCGCCCGCTCGTGGACCGCAGGGAGCGCCTCGATCAACGCGTCGACGTCGGCCTCGGTGGAGGTGTGGCCCAGGCTGAAGCGCAAGGACCCTCGGGCGGCCTCGTCGTCGTAGCCCATGGCCAGCAGTACGTGACTGGGCTGCGGCACGCCGGCGTCGCAAGCAGATCCGGTGGAGCACTCGATGCCCTGGGCGTCGAGCAGCATCAGCATCGCGTCGCCCTCGCATCCCGGGAATGTGACGTGGGCGATGTTGGGGAGCCGGTGCTGCGGGCCGGGCTCGGGGTCGCCGTTGATGATGGCGTCCGGCACGACCCGGCTGATGCCCTCGACCATCCGGGCGCGCAGCGCCTCGATGCGTGCGGAGGACTCGGCCTGGTGGTCGACACTGACCTCGACTGCCTTCGCGAACGCGGCGATGAGCGGGACGCCGATGGTGCCCGAGCGCAGGTCGCGCTCCTGGCCACCGCCGTGCAGCAGCGGCGTGGGCTGAAGATCACGCTCGATGACGAGGGCGCCGATGCCGACCGGGCCGCCGAGCTTGTGCGCGGTGACGGTCATGGCGTCCAGTCCGGACGCGCCGAAGTCGAGCGGGAGGTAGCCCGCCGCCTGCACCGCGTCGCTGTGCACCGGTATGCCGTGCTCGCGGGCGATGGCGACGACGTCGGCGATCGGCTGCACGGTGCCCATCTCGTTGTTGGCCCACATGGTGGTGACCGCGGCGACGCTGGCCGGGTCCGACTCGACCGCCTCACGCAGCGCATCGACGACGATGCGGCCCTCGCGGTCGACCGGCGTGGTGTCGACCCGTGCGCCCTCGTGCGTGGCGAGCCAGGTGACCGGGTCGAGCAGCGCGTGGTGCTCGACGGAGCTGAACACGATGCGGTCGCGTCGCGGGTCGGCCTCGCGACGGGCCCAGAACAGCCCCTTGATGGCCAGGTTGTTGGCCTCTGTGCCGCCGGAGCAGAAGACGATCTCGCTCGGCCGGGCGCCGAGCTTCTCGGCGATCAGCTCACGCGCCTCCTCGACGGTGCGCCGGGCCGCCCGGCCGGAGCCGTGCAAGCTGGACGCGTTTCCCGTGCGGGCGAGTTGCTCGGCCATCACCGCGATCGCCTCAGGGACCATCGGCGTCGTGGCCGCATGGTCGAGGTAGACGGTGTGAGGAGAGTCGTTCATCGCCTATTCAGGGTAGTCGCATGGGGCACAGCGCCGGCACGCCCAGCACCGGGTGGCGGCTCAGCCTGCGAGGTTCGCGACCGTGAATCGGATGCGCGTGCTGATGGCGTAATCACCGTCTGCGACACGCGCAGCCTCGAACGTGGCCTTGGCCGCGTCGGTCGCCTCGGCGAGAGCGTCGCCGGGGACCCGTTCGAGCACGTACCGGCCACCGTGCGACCACGCCCAGGCGAGCCAGTGATCGGTGCTCGTGAATCGGCTCTCGTAGGCGATGACGTCGCTGTACGTGACATCGAAACCGGCCTCCGCAAGCAGCGTCTCGATGGCTTCCGGCGTGCCGAACGGTCCTTGGCGCTCGTCACGGGGCGGCAACGCGTCGGGCACGAACCGCCCGATCTCCTTCATCGCCGCCTCGAAATGGGGATCGTTGCCGGCGAACGTCGTGAACCCGATCCGCCCTCCCGGGCGCAGCAACGCGGCATGGCGTGGGAGTGCAGATGCGGGCTCGGCGAGGAAGAACAGCGCCAGGCCCGCGAGAACGGTGTCGAACGACGAGGACTCGAACTCCGGCGCCTCGGCGTCACCCACCGACACCTGCACCGTGGAGAGGCCCCGCTCGCGGACATCGTCGCGGAGCCGCTCCACCATCGACGGCGCGATGTCGATGGCGCACACCTCGCCGTCGGCGCCGACGGCCTCCGCGGCCGCGAAGGTGACGGCCCCGCGCCCGGCACCCAGGTCGAGCACCCGCTCGCCGGCCCTGAGCCCACTGAGTGCGACGAGGTCGCGACCCATCGGTGTGAAGAAGTCGACACCGAGCTGGTCGTAGGTGTCGGCGGCGCGATCGAACACGTCCGCAGTGGCTTGCTTGCGCTCGTCACTCATGCCAGAACCTGGGCGAGGGCGTCCGCCGCCTTGGCGAGATCGTCCTCGGTGGTCGTGCGCCCGAACGTGAAGCGCACCGCCGTCTGCGCAACCTCCTGGTCGTATCCCATGGCGGTGAGAACGTGCGACGGGTCGTCGCTCCCGGCGGCGCAGGCCGAGCCGCTGGAGCAGACGATGCCGCGTCGCTCGAGGTCGAGCAGGATCGACTCGCCACTCCGACCGGGGAACACGAACGACGCGCTGCCGGGCAGTCGCTCCGACCGGTGGCCGGTGAGCACGGAGTCTCGGACACCCGACTCGACCTGCGCGATGAAGGTGTCCCTCCGGACGACGACGTCGTCCGACGGGCCGGCGGCGAGCCGGAGGGCAGCCGCCAGGCCCACGGCTCCGGCCACGTTCTCCGTGCCCGAACGACGGCCCGACTCCTGCCCGCCACCATGGATGAGCGGCTCGAGCGGCGTGCGGCGCTGCACGTACAGCACGCCAACCCCCTTGGGTGCGCCGAGCTTGTGGCCGGAGATGCTCAGGGCTTGGACGCCGAGGCGGCTGACGTCGAGGTCGAGCCAGCCCGCTGCCTGCACGGCGTCGGTGTGGAAGGGGATGCCGCGTTCGCCGGTGAGCGAGGCCAGCTCGGCGATCGGCTGCACCGTGCCGACCTCGTTGTTCGCCAGCTGGATGCTCACCACCGTGGTGTCGTCGCGCAGCGCGGCGGCAAGCTCATCGGGTGAAACGAGTCCCTCGGGGTCGACGCCCAGCTTGGTGACCTCGAACCCGGTGCGTGCCAGGAACGCGGCCGACTCGAGCACCGCGGGATGCTCGATCGCACTGACCACGACGTGCCGCCCGCGCGGCTCGGCGAGCGCGATGCCCTTGACCGCGGCGTTGTCGGACTCCGTGCCACCCGAGGTGAAAGTGATCTCGCCCGGACGGGCGCCGAGGGCGGCCGCGACGTCGGCGCGGGCCTGATCCAGCGCCCGCAGCGCTGCCTCGCCGACCTCGTGATGGCTGGACGGGTTGCCGAACTCCGGACCCAGATACGGGCCCATCGCGGCAAGCACGTCACGCTTCAGCGGCGTCGTGGCGGCCTCGTCGAGGTAGATCATCGGGTGACGCGGACATCGAGCGCGAGGTCGAGCGCTCGGACGCTGTGCGTGAGCGCGCCGACACTGATGACGTCGACCCCGGTCGCCGCGACGTCGGCGATGGTCTCGAGCGTGATGCCGCCGCTCGCCTCGACGATCGCCCGGCCGGCGACCTGCTCGACGCCGGTGCGGAGATCGGCCAGGGAAAGGTTGTCGAGCATGATCGTGCCGACTTTGCCGGAGGCGAGCACCGGCTCGATCTGGTCGAGCCGGTCGACCTCCACCTCGATGTGTGTGGTGTGCGGCAGCTTTTCGGCGGCTTCCCGAATGGCCGCGGTGACATCATCGACCAGAGCCAAATGGTTGTCCTTGGCCATCACGGCGTCGGAGAGCGAGAACCGGTGGTTGCGGCCGCCGCCGCAGACCACGGCGTGGCGCTCGAGCGCTCGCAGTCCCGGGGTCGTCTTGCGGGTGTCGACGACGCGGACTCCGGTGCCCTCGACCGCGGCGACGTACTGGGCGGTGAGCGTGGCAATGCCGCTCATCCGCTGGACCAGGTTGAGCGCCACTCGCTCTGCCTGCAGCACCGACCGGGCCGGACCGGAGACAGAGGCCAGCACATCACCGTCCTGGAACCGTGCACCGTCGGCGATCGCACCGGTGACCTTGACGGCGAAGTCGCGCCGGGACATCGCGATGGCGAACACCTCGGCACCGGCAAGCACTCCTGGCTCCCGGGCGACGAGGTCGGCGGTGGCCAGCGCGCCGGCCGGGATGAAGGCCTGCGAGGTGAGATCGCCGAACGGGGCGTCCTCCTCGAGGGCGAGGTCGACGACGCGTTCGATCTGGTGGCGGCTGAGCATTGCGCGCTCCTTATCGGGCGATCTTCGGGTCGGGGCGCGCGAAAGAGGCCAGAACGGCGGAGTGGCGGGCCTGTGCGGGGTCGGGTTCGGGGAAGTCGGTGCGGTAGTGCCCGCCGCGGGACTCCCGGCGAGCCAGCGCGCTCACGACCACGGCCCGCGACACCACCAGCAGGTTCGCGTCCTCGGCCGACTTCGCGTCGGTGACCGTCGGCGCCCGCCATGCGGACAACCGGGTGGCCGCGGCGGCGAGGTCGTCGCCGTTGCGGGCCAGCCCAGCGGCGTCCCACATGAGCTGTTGCAGGTCGTCGCGGGTGAGCGACTCGGCGTCGTCGTCGGCAGCGGTGTCGCCGAGGTCGACGTCGAGCGGCTCGGTCCAGTCCGCGCCGAAGTCGTCTGGCGTGTCGGGCATCCCGAGTGCCTCGACCACACGCGTGCCGTAGACGGCGCCCTCGAGCAGCGAGTTGGAGGCCAGCCGGTTGGCACCGTGCAGACCGTTGCACGCGGCTTCACCGACGGCGTACAGCCCGGACACGGACGTGCGTCCCCACTCATCCGTGCGGATACCGCCCATGTAGTAGTGGGCTGCCGGCGTGACCGGTATCGGCTGCTCGCCCCAGTCGAAACCCTGCGCTCGGCACGCCGCGTCAATGTTCGGGAACCGCTTCGCGAGAAACTCCCCGCCGAGGTCGGTGGCGTCCAACCTGACCGGCTTGCCCTTTTGTCGTGCCATCTGGGCGGCGATACCGCGGGCCACGACGTCGCGCGGGGCGAGCTCGGCGTCCGGATGGACATCGGTCATGAATCGGCGACCGCCTTCGTCGATGAGCACGGCTCCTTCGCCACGCACCGCCTCGGAGACCAGGAAGTTGCCCGGAGCGGCCAGCGACGTGGGGTGGAACTGGTAGAACTCCAGGTCGGCCGCGATCGCGCCCGCGCGCAGGGCCATGGCCAGGCCATCGGCCGTGGCGACCTCAGGGTTCGTCGTGTACGGGAAGAGCTGGCCGGCGCCGCCGGTCGCGAGCACGATGGCGTCGCCGCGCAGCTCGGAGCCGTCGAGCAGGCGGATGCCGACGCATCGACCGCCCTCGAGCACCAGGTCGACGACGGTGGTGCGCTCGTGCACCTCGACGTTGCTCTCGCGGAGGCGGTCGATGAGCGCGTAGGCGATGCCGGCACCGGTTGCGTCGCCACCGGCGTGCAGGATCCGGGCGTGCGAGTGCGCGGCCTCGAGCCCGTGCGCGAGCTCGTCGCCGTGCCGGTCGAACTGCACACCGCGCTCGATCAGCTCGCGGATGGCCTGAGGCCCTTCGCTGCACAGCACCTCGACGGTGTCCTCATCGCTCAACCCAGCGCCAGCGATCAGGGTGTCCTGGACGTGCTCGGCCACCGTGTCGTCGCTGGTCATCACGACGGCCACGCCCCCCTGCGCGTAGCGGGTGTTGCTCTGCGCGAGATCGGATTTGGTGAGCAACGTGACGTCGTGTCCGGCGTCCACGGCCTCGAGGGCCGCGGTCAGGCCGGCGACGCCGCTGCCGACGACGATGAGGTGCAGTGCTCCTTGAGGCCGCCCGTGGCCCGGCATCCCCGCCATGGTCAGGCTCCTTTCGGGAGCGCCGCCAACATGCGCTCGAGCGCGACCTTGGCATCGCGGGCGACGTCATCCGGCACCACGATCTCGTTGCGGACCTCGCCCTCGACGAGCCCGTCCAGCGTCCAGGCGAGATAGCCCGGATGGATGCGATACATCGTCGAGCACGGGCACACGACCGGGTCGAGGCAGAAGACGGTGCGGTCCGGGTACTCCGCGGCGAGCCGGTTGACCATATTGATCTCGGTGCCGACGGCGATGACGTCGCCGGGGTTCGCCGCCGCGACGAACCGGCGGATCTTGTCGGTGCTGCCGAACGCGTCCGCCGCGTCGACGACCGGCATCGGTGCCTCGGGGTGCACGATCACCTTGACGCCGGGGTAGTCGGCGCGCGCCTTCTCGATCTGGGCGACGGTGAAGCGCTTGTGCACCGAGCAGAAGCCATGCCAGAGCAGCACCTTGGCGTCCTCGAGCCGCTCGGCGGTGTTGCCGCCGAGGGGGCGACGCGGATTCCAGGTCGGCATCTGCTCCAGCGGGATGCCCATGGCCTTGGCGGTGTTGCGGCCGAGGTGCTGGTCGGGGAAGAACAGCACTCGCTGACCCCGCTCGAAGGCCCACTCCAGCACGGTCGACGCGTTCGAGGACGTGCACACGATGCCGCCATGCCGTCCGCAGAACGCCTTGAGCGCAGCCGATGAGTTCATGTACGTGACCGGGACGACCGGCTGCTTGCCATCCGCATCCGGCTCTTCGCCGTAGATCTCGGTGAGCTCCTCCCAGGCCGCCTCGACCGACTCCTCGTCGGCCATGTCGGCCATCGAGCAGCCGGCGGCGAGGTTCGGCAGGATGACGTGCTGCTCGGGCCGGGCCAGGATGTCGGCGGTCTCGGCCATGAAGTGCACACCGCAGAACACGATGGTCTCGGCGTCCGGCTTGGTGAGCGCCGCGTTGGCGAGCTGGAACGAGTCGCCCACGAAGTCGGCGTACTGCACGACCTCGTCGCGCTGGTAGAAGTGCCCGAGGATGACGACCCGCTCGCCGAGCTTCTCCTTGGCTGCCCGGATGCGGGCGTGCAGCTCATCGTCGCTCATCTTCTGGTACTCGACCGGCAGCTGACCTGGACGGGTCACCGGTTCGGGGATGACGTCGTCCTCGGAGCACCCGGGTCCGTAGCCGGGAACCAGGTCGAAGATCCACGGACCCTCGGCGAGCTCGACATCGCAGCTCGCCGCGGGGTCGGCGACGATCTGGTCGTTGACCGAACGGTTCGGGGCGCGGTCGATCGAGGTGGCGGTCATGGTCGCTCCCTGCTGGTGGAGGTTGGGTCGAACCGGTAGAGCGCCGGCGGGCGATGACTCGTGCCGGTGACGCTCGTGCCGGTCGGGACGACGGTGTTGCTGGCCAGGACCTGGCGACGGAAGTTGGCCGGGTCGAGTGGCTTGCGTAGCACGGCCTCGTGCACCTCCCGCAGCTCGGCGAGGGTGAACTCCGGGTTGAGGAAGGCGTGCGCGATCGGTGAGTAGGTGATCTTGGCGCGCAGCCGGCCGATGGCGTACTCGACGATGCGGTTGTGGTCGAAGGCCAGCGATGGCACCTCGTCGGCGACGAACCACTCGACGTTCTCGCCGTCGACCGCGCGGGCGGCCTCGTCGGGACGCACCAGCGCCCAGTAGACGATCGAGACGACCCGGTCGGCCGGCGACCGGTCGATCTCGCCGAACGAGTACAGCTGCTCCAGGTACCCCGATTCGAGTCCTGTGGTTCGGAGCAGGGTGAGCGAGGCGGACGTGGCCAGGTCTTGGTCATCTTCCAACGGCCCGCCGGGCAACGCCCAGTCGCCCTCGTACGGCTCGCGGATGCGGCGCACGAGCGGGAGCCAGAGCGTGTCGCGGCCGGTCTTCGGATGCGGCCGGAGCGCGAAGACGACGGTCGAGACCGCCAGCGAGACCCGCTGGTCGATCTGCGTCGTGGTCGGGTTCACGTCCGGGCCTCCTCTCCGACTTAGGGTACAAATGACTCTAAGTGCTGGAATCGACCCTACCCGGGCCTTAAGGTCACGTCAACACTAAGTGGGCGGAAGCACGATCTGCCCGACCGGACCCGGGTTGTAGGCGATCTCCCAGCGGTGGCCGTCGGGGTCGCCGAAGTAGCCGGTGTAGCCACCCCAGTCGCGCTGCCGACCGTCGGACACGGGATCGGCACCGGCCGCTCGGGCGGTCGCGAGCACGGCGTCAACCTCCTCCGGCGTCGCGACATTGTGCGCCAGCGTGAACGGTGCGAGCCCGTCACCACGGCGTATCGGCCCGACTTCTGCTTCGAACTCGCCTGCGTTCCACAACGAGAGGATGAGGTGTTCGCCGGCCCGGATCATGAGCACCTCCCCCGGCACGTCGAGGTCGGCCTGCCAACCCAACCCGTCGACGTAGAACCGTCGAGTGGCGTCGAGATCGGCCACGGCCAGGGTCACGAAGCTGATGCGTTGGTCCATGAGGCCATGTTTGCAGAGCCCACCGTCAGTGGAAGTCGCGCGAGCGCGGGCGAACGGGCACAGCTGGAGCGAGCTGCGGGTAGAGGGTCTCGATGCGCTCGATCTTGTCGGCCACGAGGTTGACCACGCCGTCCTGGCGCTCGAGCATCCCTCGCACCACCAGGCCGGCGGAGTTGCGCGCGACTCGGCGGTGCCGCTGCCACACCACGTCGAACACGACGACGTTGAGCATGCCTGTCTCGTCCTCGATGTTGAGGAACGTGACTCCTCCGGCGGTGTACGGACGCTGCCGGTGGGTGACCAGGCCGGCGACGCGGACGCGCCGGTCCGCCTCGTGCGTGCTCGTGTCGGCCACCGACAGCACGCCCTCGGAGATCATCAGAGGGCGCAGGTGCTCCATCGGGTGCTCGTCGGGTGAGATGCGGGTGGCCCAGAGGTCGGCCAGGGTCTGCTCGACCGGATTCATGCCCGGCAGCATCGGTGGCGGCGCCTGCACGGCCGTGCCGGCGAGACGATCGGGCGCGTCGGTGTACCCGGCGTTCCACAGCGCCTGGCGACGACTGATGCCGAAGCCCTCGAACGCCCCTGCCGTGGCCAGTGCCTCCATCTGGGCGACCGACAGCCCGGTGCGCCGCGCGACGTCGGGCATGTCGACGAACGGCGCCTCGTCCCGCGCGTCGACGATCCGCTGCGCGTCGTCCGCGCCGATGCCTTTCACCTCGGTGAGGCCGAGCCGCACCGCGAACGCGCCGTCACGACGGTGCGACTCGGTGGGGTCGGGTCCGTCCGAGTCGAACGGCGGGATCGGTGGCTGCTCGGCGTCCAGGCACGTGTCGAGTCCGGTTGGTCCGTCCGGGACGGGTTCGAGGTCGGCGTGGACGCCGGAATGGAGCACGTCGGGCCGGAGGGTCGTCACGCCGTGGCGCCGGGCATCGGCGGTGAGCGACTGCGGTGAGTAGAACCCCATCGGTTGCGAGCGCAGCAGCGCCGCGAGGAACGCACCCGGGTAGTGCAGCTTGAGCCACGAGCTGGCGTAGACGATCAGCCCGAAGCTGATGGCGTGACTCTCGGCGAAGCCGAAGTTGGCGAAGGCCTGGATGCGGTCGTAGATGTCGTCGGCGAGGTCGCCGGTGATGCCGTGCCCGGCCATGCCCGCGTAGAGCGTCTCGCGCAGCCGTTCGATGCGCTCGATGCCGCGCTTGGATCCCATCGCCCGGCGCAGCAGATCGGCGTCGTCGCCCGAGCACCCGCCCACGGCCATGGCGATCTGCATGAGCTGCTCCTGGAACAGCGGCACCCCGAGCGTCCGCTTGAGCACCGGTTCGAGGGCCGGGTGCTGGTACGTGACGGGCTCGCGACCGGTGGCCCGCCGGATGTAGGGGTGCACCGCGCCACCCTGGATCGGGCCGGGTCGGATGAGGGCGATCTCGATGACGAGGTCGTAGAAGCGTCGTGGCTTGAGCCGGGGCAGCGTGCCGATCTGGGCCCGGCTCTCGACCTGGAAGACGCCGACCGAGTCGGCCCGGCACAGCATGTCGTAGACGCCGGCCTCCTCCTTGGGAATGGTGGCCAGCGTCCATGGCTCACCCATGTGCTCGCCGACCAGGTCGAACGTGTGCTGGATGGCGCCGAGCATGCCGAGACCGAGCAGGTCGAACTTGACCAGGCCCATCCACGCGCAGTCGTCCTTGTCCCACTGCAGCACCGTGCGACCCTCCATCCGTCCGCGCTCGATGGGCACCACCTCGCCGACCGGCCGCTCGGTGAGCACCATGCCGCCGGAGTGGATGCCCAGGTGCCGGGGTGCCTTCAGCAGGTCGTTGGCGAGCTCGACGACAGCGTCGGGCAACGAGTGTTCGGCGGCTGTGCCATCAGTGTTTGGACTGATGGCGTGCCACGACTCGATGCTCTTGCTCCACGCGTCCTGCTGGCCGACGGAGTAGCCAAGAGCCTTGGCCATGTCGCGGATGGCCGACTTGGGCTGGTAGCTGATGACGTTGGCGACCTGCGCGGCGTTGCGGCGTCCGTACGTCTCGTAAACCCATTGGATGACCTCCTCACGGCGGTCGGAATCGAAGTCGACGTCGATGTCGGGCTCCTCGTCGCGGGTGGCGGACAGGAACCGCTCGAACGGCAGGTCGTACGCGATGGAGTCGACCGCGGTGATGCCGAGGGCGTAGCAGACCGCCGAGTTGGCCGCCGAGCCCCGGCCCTGGCAGAGGATGCCGCGACTCTTCGCGAAGTGGACGATGTCGTGGACGATGAGGAAGTAGCCCGGGAAGTCCTTCTCCTCGATGACCGCCAGCTCGCGCTGCAGCCGGGCCTCGGCGACGTCGCGGATGTTCGCGTACAGCTCGTCGGCGCCCTGACGGACCAGCTCACGCAGCCAGGTCATCGGCGTGTGGCCGGGCGGCACCTGCTGCTTCGGTAGCCGCGGGGACGCCTTGTGAAGGTCGAAGGAAAGATCCGCCGCGATGTCGACCGTGCGTTCAACCGCACCTGGGTACCTCGAAAATCGGATCCCCATCTCTGCTCCCGACCGGAGGAACGCCGCACCCGACGCGGGCAGCCAGCCGTCGAGCTCGGCGAGGCTGCGCCGGGCCCGGACGGCCGCCACTGCCTGGGCGAGCCGGCGGTCGGGTGGACGCGCGAAGTGCACGTTGTTGGTGGCCACCGTGGGCAGCCCGTGGTCGGCGGCCAGCTCGGCCAGCGCGTCGTTGACCACGCTGTCGCCGGGATGCCCATGGTCGGTGAGCTCGACGGCCACCGCGTCGTGACCGAACAGCGACGTGAGTCGGTCGAGCGCCCGAGCCGCCGCCTTTCCACCACCGTCGGCAAACGCCTGACGCACTCGACCCTTGCGGCAGCCGGTGAGGACGTACCAGTGGTCGCGTCCGTGCTCGGCCAGCTCCTCGAGGTCGTAGAGCGGGCGGCCCTTCTCGTCGCCGCGCAGCTGCGCCTCGGTGATCGCCCCCGCCAGCCGGTGATAGCCCTCCACGCCGCGGGCGAGCACGAGCAGGTGACTCCCCTCGGGGTCAGCGACGCCCTGCTGCGGCACGGTGAGCCCGAGCGACAGCTCGGCCCCGTGCACTGTGCTGAGGTCCGGGTACTCCTGTGCCGCCTCGGCGAAGCGCACCGAGCCGTAGAAGCCGTCGTGGTCGGTGACCGCCAGCGCCGACAGGCCGAGCCGCACCGCCTCCTCGACCAGCGTCTCGGGATTGCTCGCGCCGTCGAGGAAGCTGTAGCTGCTGTGGCAGTGCAGCTCGGCGTACGGCACCACCGGACCCGGTGGCGGCTCGGGCCGCCGGTCGGGCTCGTACCTCTCCCGCTTGCGGCTGAACGCCGGGCCGTCGCCGCCATCGGGCCAGCCGGTCCGCATCTCGCGCGGACGTCCTGACAACCGACGCTCGAGCTCACCCCACGAGACGTCCGGGTTGTTCCAGCCCATCACTGATCACCGGCCTCAGTCATAGCGAGCCTCGGTGAACCAGCGGCCGTCCTCGACGACCATCAGCCAGGCACTGCCGTCGACGCCCACCACCTGGAACCGCGCGATGCGCCGGGCCGCCGCCTCGTCCCACCACTGCTCGTCGACCGGCCACGGCCCGGCCCACGACGCCACCGGCTGCCAAGGAGCAGACGCATCGGCCCGGAACCGGTCGGGCGGGCAGCTGACCGCCCCACGGCCACTGACGACGACGGGCTGCCCCTCGGCCCCCACCACCATGGCCTCCTGCGGCTCGGCGTACACGGTGGCCGGTGCGGGTGGCGGGATGCTGCCCGGCCACGGCGCGTGGGTGGAGCGGGCACCCACCGCGCGCTCACCCCATGGCACGCGCAGGGCTCGGTCGGCCGGGCCACGTCCGCCCTGCACATCGGCAGCGAGCACTGCATCGTGGCCGACCATGCTCTGCACCCGCGCCACCCCGCGGGCGACGCGGTCGTCGGGTCCTCCGCCGAACAGGCTGTCGGCGTGCTCGGCGAGCGGCTCGGCGACCTCCGGAATCAGCCGGACGGCATCGACCGGCGCCGCGATGCCGCCAGCCTGGAGCTGCCAGCGCAGCCGGTCGACGACGTCGGCGGCGCCGAACCAGCGCGGATGGAGCCAGCGGCGCGACGACGACAACGTGCCGTCGCAGTCGACCTCGATGCGCACGGTGGTGCAGACCAGGCCGTAGGCCGCGAGCCCGCGGACGAACGCCTCGGCCGTGGTGCGCAGGCTGAACGCGATCGGCTCGACGAGCTCGAGCGGCGGCTCGAGCGTGAGGGTGGCCTCGAGCTCGGGTGGTACCGCGCGCCGGGAGACCGGGTGCGGGTCGAGGCCGCGGGCGAAGCGGTGCAGCAGCTCGCCGTGGCTGCCGAACCGGGTGTGCACATCGGCGGCGGCGAGGTCGGCGAACGCTCCGAGGGTGGTGAGGCCCATCCGGCGCAACAGGCTGACGAAATCGGGGGCGTCGAGCGCCTCGACCGGCAGGTCGGCGAGGAACGCGGCCGACTCCCCCGCCCCGATCACCAGGCAGTCCTGGGCGAGCGCCCGGCGGGCGGCCTGCTCGGCAGCGAACAAGCCGTCGGCGACGCCGAGACGGACGTCCCAGACGCCCAACGCGACCAGTCGCTCGGCGATGACCGCCCCGGCCTCGACCTCGCCGCCATAGAACCTGGCCGGCACCCGCAGGGCGCACAGGCCCGGACGCAGCGGCGCCACCCCCGGGCTCAGCTCCTCGATGGCGACGAGGACCTCCTCGAAGGCCCGCGCGTCGGCCTCGGGACGGTGGTCGGCGAGGGTGAGCTCGGGGCACCGCGACTGGGCATCGCGACGGCGCATGCCGCGGCGGACGCCCTCGGTACGCGCGGACGGTGAGCACGCCAGTACCTGACCTTTGTCGAGCACCGCGGCGGGCGCACCGGCGGGCAGGTCGGCCAGCAACGCCATGACCGGCCAGTCCGGGCACCAGATGACCATCGTGCGCGGCATCAGCTCACGCTTCGAAGTCGAACAAGCTCTGTCTCCACGGCTCGAATCCGCTGGTCGGCGTCGGGCAGCCAGCATCGCGTCGACACCGGTGGCGCCGTGCCCCGGCGGACCTCGACGGTGGCCTGCCGGGCCCGCAGGTGTCCGTACCCGTCGCCGAGGCCGACCCACTCGACGTTGCTGAGGCCGAGCCGGGCGTCACATCGCGGCCAGTCGTCGCCCTTTTCATCGGCAGAGCCACCAGGATCGAGCCGCGCTGCCGGAGCCGGGCCCCCAGCCGGGCGGCATCGCCCTCGCTCACCCGCGCCGGCGGCCGCACCACGACGATGCCGAGGACGTCGATGAGCGCGGCGGTGACCTCGAGCCACGCGTCGCCCGGATCGGGAACCAGGATGGTCCGGCTCAGCTCCACCCCGGCGGCCGCCGCGGCCTCCAGCCCGAGCTCAGCCGATCCCACGACACCGCACCAGGCACCGTCGGCCGACGGTCCGGCCAGGAGCATCGTGGCGAGGCTGGCCGACTCGACGACGTAGCTCGATCCGGTCTGCAGCTCCAGGACGCCGGCCAAGGCAGGATGGGTACGGACGGGTTGCGCCGCCGGACGGCCCTGCATCTGGGTGACCCGCGTCCGCAGCTCGTCCAACGTCGGGACGGCAGCGTCAACGGTCATCCCATGATTATCGAACAACCGTTCGAGAAGGTCAATCGATCGTCCGGAGGGCGGACGGTAGGTTCGCCGCATGGCCGATCAGGATCTGCGCGCCCGCCGAGAAGCGGTCGTGATGGAGCACATGGACTCCGAGAACCGTCACGAGTACGACGCCACGATGGCCACGTTCGGGCACCCTCGATACGAGATCATCCCCACCGGCGACGTCTATGACGGCGAGGACGCGGTGCGGCAGTACTTCACCGAGACGCGCACAGCCTTCCCCGATCAGCGCAACCGACCCATCCGACTGCACCACGCCGAGGACGCCGTGATCGCCGAGTTCCATCTCGACGGAACCCACCTCGGCCCGCTACGCGGCCTCCCGGCCACCGGCCGGGCATTCACCTGCCGGATGGTCGCGATCTTCGAGTTCGAGGGCGACGGCATCGTCTGCGAGCGGGTCTACTTCGACTCGGTGACGATCCTGCACCAGCTCGGCGTCGCCGACGACCCGCAGAGCCTCCGCGGACGCGTCGCCACCGTCGTGAACCACCCGCTCACGATCGGCAGCGCCGTGCTGCGCCGGCTGGCTAGGCGCCGAGCTTGATGCTGCCGCCGGGGATCGCGTCGAGCAGCTTCTTCGTGTAGTCCTCGCGCGGCTCGTCGAAGACCTGGGTGACGCTCGCGGCTTCCACGACCTTGCCCTCCTTCATCACCAGCACGTGGTCGGCGATCTGGCGGACCACCGCGAGGTCGTGGGTGATGAACAGGTACGACAGGCCCAGCTCGGCCTGCAGGTCGTTGAGCAGCGTGAGGATCTGCGCCTGCACCAGCACGTCGAGCGCCGACACCGCCTCGTCACAGATGACGACCTCGGGATCAAGCGCCAGGGCACGGGCGATGGCCACCCGCTGACGCTGGCCGCCGGACAGCTCGGCCGGGAAACGCTGCATGACCGACGTCGGCAGGGACACCTTCTCGAGCAGGTCGCGGATCTTGGCCTCGCGCTCCTTCTTGGTGCCGATGTCGTGCGTGTGCAGCGGTTCCTCGATCGACTGGTAGATCGAGTACAGCGGGTCGAGGGACGCGTAGGGGTTCTGGAACACCGGCTGCATCTGGCGCCTCAACTGCAGCTGGTCCTTGCCCTTGAGGGTGCGGACGTCGACACCGTCGAACAGCACCCGCCCGCTGGTCGGTTCGAGCAGATCGAGGACCATGCGAGCCAACGTCGACTTGCCCGAGCCCGACTCGCCGACGACGGCGGTCGTGGTGCCGCGGCGCAGCCGGAACGAGACGTCGTCGACCGCCAGGAAGTCGATCGACGACCCCGGCCGACTCCCGCGCAGCGTGAAGACCTTCGTGAGGTTCTCCGACACGATGACGTCGTCCGGGACCTCTCCCACGTGGTCCTGCTCGGCCTCCAGCTCCGACGCCATCTCCGTGGCCGCCTGGATGGCTTGCTCCCGCACTTCGGCTCGCTCGGACGTGAGCCGCCGCGAGGCCAGGGACGGTGCCGATGACACCAGTCGCTTCGTGTAGGGGTGTTCCGGAGTCTTCAGGACGTCCAGCGCCGGCCCGGACTCGACGATCTTGCCCTTGTACATGACCACGAGGTGGTCGGCGCGCTCTGCCGCCAGGCCGAGGTCGTGGGTGATGAACAGGACGGCCGCGCCGAGATGGTCCGTGAGCTGGTCCAGGTGATCGAGGATCTGCTTCTGCACGGTGACGTCGAGCGCCGACGTCGGCTCGTCGGCGATGAGGAGCTTCGGCCTTGCGGCCAGCCCCATGGCGATGAGCGCACGCTGCCGCATGCCGCCGGAGAACTCGTGCGGGTACTGTCGCGCCCGCCTCTTGGCATCAGGGAGTCCTGCCTCCTCGAGCAGCTCGACGACTCGGGCGTCGGCCGCCTTGCCCTTGGCGACCCCGTTCGCGACGAGCGCCTCCTTGATCTGGGCGCCGACCCTCCACAGCGGGTTGAGGTTCGACATCGGGTCCTGAGGCACCAGCCCGATCGACGAACCGCGCAGCGCGAGGATGGCGTCCTTCTTGGCCTTGGCGATGTCCTGTCCCTCGAACAGGATCTGACCGCCCGTGACCCGCCCTTGTCCCGGCAGGAGGTCGATGATGGCATGGGCCGTCGTGGACTTGCCGGAGCCCGACTCACCGACGATCGCGACCGTCTGGCCGGCGTAGACCGTCAGGCTCGCGCCCACGACGGCGGGCACGATGGTCTTGCGGTCGGACCGGAACCCGACGTGGAGATCCTTGATCTCGAGCAAAGGCGTCTCGGTCATTCGGGGTCCCCGGCGAAGCGCGAACCGTTGGTTGCCGTTCTTCCCGTGTGCAGGGAGCGGTTCGCTGGGGTGATCATGACTTCCTCGCCTTCGGGTCGAGGGCCTCGCGCACGGCTTCGCCGAGCAGGATGAACCCGAGCACGGTCAGGGCGAGCGCCGTCGCCGGCACCCACATGACGACCATGTGTGTCCCGGAGCGAACTTGATTTTGGGCGTCAGAGAGGTCGTTGCCCCAGGACACGACGTTGCTGGGCAAGCCAAGGCCCAGGAACGACAACGCCGACTCGGACACGATGAAGATCCCGAGCGAGATCGTGGACGTCACGATCACGGGTGCGAGGGCGTTGGGCACGATGTGCCGCACCAGGTTCTTGAGCCGGGTGGCGCCGATGGCCGTCGCCGCGTCGACGAACTCGAGGTTCTTGACCTCGAGCACCGCTCCGCGCATCTGGCGAGTGATCTGCGGCCACGCGAAGAGTCCGAGCGCGAGCACCACGACGGTCACCGCGAGCCAGAACCCCCGGTCGGGCAGAACGTTGTTGACGACGGAGATGACGACGATCGCGGCGAGCAGGAGCGGGATCGACAAGAAGATGTCGCTGAGCCGCGAGATGATCGTGTCCAGCCAGCCGCCGTAGAACCCGGCGACCGCCCCGGTCACGATGCCCACCACCGCGACCAGAAGGGTGCAGAGCACTCCGACGGCCACCGAAGCCCGGGCACCATAGAGCGTGCGCGCCCAGACGTCGCCGCCCTGCTGGGTGAAGCCGAACGGATGCCCCTCTCGTGGCGGGTTGAAGCTCTCGCTGAGCTGCTTGTAGTTGGGGTCGACGTTCGTGAACAGGCCTGGGAAGGCGATGACGACGGCGAGGACCAGGATGATGAAGGCCGAGACCCAGAACAGCGGAGCCTTGCGCAGTCGCTTCCAGGCCTCCTTCCACTGGCTCTCCGGAACGGCAGAGATGTCGATGGCGTCGACCGCCTGGAGCGGAGTCTCGTCCAGCGGAGCGACGAAACGCTCCTGCCCCGGACGCACTCGGTCGATGGAGTCAGGCATAACGAATCCTCGGGTCGAGCAACGCGTAGAGCAGGTCGACGAGCAGGCTCATGATCACGTAGATGAACACCATGAGCGTGACGATCGAGACGACGGTGGGGTTCTCGCCCTGGTTGATGGAGCGGAACGCGAGGTTGCCGACTCCGGGGACGTTGAAGATGCCCTCGGTGATGACCGCCCCGGCCATGAGGGCACCGAGGTTGACACCGGAGTAGGTGACGACCGGGATCAGTGAGTTGCGCAGCACGTGGTTGCGCACGACGAGCCCGGGACTCAGCCCCTTCGCCCGGGCCGTTCGCACGTGATCGGCACTCAGGTTCTCGGCCACGGACGTCCGGGTGAGCCGGAGCGTGTAGGCGAGATCGACGATGCCGAGCACGATGGCGGGCAGGATCAGCTTGCTCACGGTCCAGTCGCCGCCGACGGTGACCGCCCCCCAACCGAGCTTGACGCCGAACACGAGCTGGAAGACGAAGCCGATGACGAAGATCGGGATCGAGACCAGGATGAGGGACACGACGAGCATCGAGGAGTCGAACCAGCCATTGCGCCGCAGCCCGGCGATCGTGCCAAGTCCGACGCCCAGGACGAGCTCGATGCCCAGCGCCATGAGTGCCAACGTGGCCGTGACGGGGAAGGCCTGCGAGATGAGCTGGATCACCGGCTGACCGCTGAAGGACAGCCCGAGGTCGAACGTGACGACGCCCTTGAGGAAGTACAGCCACTGCACCAGGAACGGTTGGTCGAGGTGGTACTGCGCCTCGATCTGCGCCTTGACCGCCTCGGACACCGGCTTGTCGCCGAACAGTCCAAGGATCGGGTCACCGGGACGCAGGAACACCAGCGCGTAGATGATCAGCGTCGCGCCCAGAAAGACGGGAATCGCCTGCAGCACCCGTCTACCGATGTACCACCACACAGTGCCTCCCTAGGGATCATGCCACGGGGTCTCCGTCACACGCATCACGAGACAGGACACCGGAGGCAGCGGGATGGCGCTGCCCCCGGCGTCGCTGTCTTGCGCCCGTACTACTTCGTCAGCGCGTAGTACTGCGGCTTCTGCTGCCAGGTGAACACGAAGCCCTTGACGTCCTTCGGCGTCACGGCAACCGCGTTCTGGTACCAGAGCGGGATGGCCGGCAGGTCCTTGAACAGGACGGCCTGCGACTCGCCGATCAACTTGTAGCGCTCCTCGCCCTTGGCCTTGGCGGCCTCGGTCACGAGGCTGTCGAACTTCTTGCTGCTGTAGTCGCCGTCATTGGAGCCGGCGCCAGTCGCGTAGATCGGTCCGAGGTAGTTGAGCATCGACGGGTAGTCGGCCTGCCAACCGGTGCGGAACGCGGTCTTGATGGTGCGATCGGTGATGTCCTTGCGGAACTCATCGAACGTGGGGTACACCTTCGGCGACGCGTCGATGCCCAGCGTGTTCTTGAGCTGGTTCGCCACGGCCTCCGAGAACTCCTTGTTGCCGGCGCCGTCAGTGTTGTAGGCGAGCTGGAACTTGCCGTCCCACTGGCTGATCTTGTTGGCGTCGGCCCAGAGCTGCTTCGCCTTGGTGTCGTCGAAGTTCAGCACCTCGTTGCCCTTGACGTTCTCGGTCCAGCCGTCGAGCAGCGGGGACGTGAAGTCCTTGGCCGGCGTGCGTGCACCGAAGAAGATCTTCTCGCAGATCTCGGGCCGGTTGATCGCCATGGAGATGGCCTGGCGGCGCAGGTTGCCCTCTTCACCATCGAAGTGGGGCAGGCGCTCCGGGATGGTGATCGACGAGAAGTTCGAGCCGGGCTCGTTGTACGCCTTCACCGAGGTGTCCGTTTTCAGGTCCTGCAGTGCGCTCGGCGGGACCTCGTCGGAGACGTCGAGGTTGCCGGCCTGCACGTCGCTGTAGGCGGCGTCGGGCGAGGTGTAGAACTTGAACGTCAGGCCGCCGTTCTTCGGCTTGTGCGAACCCGTGTAGTCGGGGTTCGGCACCATGGCGATCTGCTTGTTGCGCTCCCAGCCGGTCTTGCTCAGCATGTAGGGGCCGTTGCCGATCGGCTTCTCGCCGTACGCCTTGGTGATCTTGCCGTCGGAGCCGTAGGCGGCGTCCGGCACGGGGAAGTAGGCGGAGTAGCCGAGGCGCAGCGGGAAGTCGGACTCGGGCTTCTTCAACCTGATCGTGAAGGTCTTGTCGTCGACCACCTTGAGACCCGAGACCGTCTTGGCGCCCTTGGTGGTGTTGCCGAGCTCGTCGGTGCCCTCGAGTGGGTAGAAGAAGTAGTTGTTCAGCTGCTTGTTCTCCGGATTTGCGCCGTAGTTCCATGCTTTGACGAAGGAGTCTGCCGTCACGGGCGTACCGTCGGTGAACTTCCAGTCCTTGAGCTTGACCGTCCAGGTCTTGCTGGAGGCATCGGGCTCGATGGACTCGGCGACCTCGTTGACCGTGGAGCCGTCGGCGTTGTAGGCGACCAGCCCGGAATACAGGTTCTGGATCGGGTCACCGCCTCCGACCTCGTTGGTGGCGGTCGGGATCAGCGGGTTCTGGGGATTGGTGCCATACACCGTGATGACGGACTTGCCACCGGCCTTGTCGCCGCTGTCGCCGCCGCAGGCGGCCAGGATGAGGCTGCCGGCGGCGATCAATGCCACACCCGCAAGGCGCGTTCGCCGTGAGAGTCGCATGGATTCCTCCTGTGAATATGGGGTGCACGCAGACGCGTGCGCCCTCCTTGCTATCACCCGCTGGGACCATGCGCCCAGCGGGCGACGGCTACTTCACCAAACTGACACCTAATCCCGATGGGCCATGCCCATGTAGTCCGATCGGGCCAAGAACACAGCAGGACGCCCCGAGCCGGGCTCGGGGCGTCCTGTCGGGCTGTCTCGGGTCAGCCCTTGCGCTTGTTGATCTCCTCGGTGGCCTGCGGCAGGACCGCCTTGAGATCGCCGACGACACCGAAGTCGACGAGCTCGAAGATCGGCGCCTCCTCGTCCTTGTTGACGGCGACGATCGTCTTGGACGTCTGCATGCCGGCGCGGTGCTGGATGGCACCGGAGATGCCGTTGGCGACGTACAGCTGCGGCGACACCGTCTTGCCGGTCTGGCCGATCTGGAACGAGTGCGGGTACCAGCCGGAGTCGACCGCGGCGCGGGACGCGCCGACGGCGGCACCGAGCGAGTCGGCGAACGCCTCGACCTCGGAGAAGTCTCCACCGGTTCCACGGCCACCGGACACGACGATCGCGGCCTCGGTGAGCTCGGGACGGCCCGAGGCCTCCTTCGGCTTGCTGGAGGTGATCTTGGCGCCCTTGGCGACGTCGGAGACGTCGACCGACACGGACTCGACGTTTCCAGCGCCGGACGCGGCCTCCGGAGTGACCGAGTTGGGCTTGACCGCGATGATCGGCGTGCCCTTGGAGACGCCGGCCTTCACGGTGAAGTTGCCGGCGAACACCGACTGCGTGGTGGTGATCGTGCCACCGTCGACATCGACGTCGACCGCGTCGGTGATGAGGCCGGACTCGGACTTCAGGGCGACGCGGGCGGCGATCTCCTTGCCCTCGAACGTCGAGGGAACGAGCACGGCGGCCGGGCTCTTCTCGGCGACGAGCTGGGCGAGTGCCTCGGCCTTGGGGCCGACGAGGAACTCGTCGTACACGGCGTCGTCGAGCTGGTAGATCTTCTCCGCGCCGTACTCGGCGAGCGTGCCGGGCACATCGGAGCCGAACAGCACCGCGGAGGGTTCGCCGATGCTGCGGGCGATCGTCAGGAGCTCCAGCGAGGGCTTGGAGGCCTTGCCGTCGGGGGCGTCGATCAGGACGAGAACTTCAGTCATGGTCTGGGACTCCTTCTCAGACGAACTTCTTGGAGGCGAGGAACTCGGCGAGCTTCGTGCCACCGTCGCCCTCGTCGGTGACGATCTCGCCGGCGGTGCGCGGCGGACGGGGCTCGTTCGACTCGACCTTCGTCCATGCGGCGTCGAGGCCGACGTCGCCGGCGTCGATGCCGAGGTCGCTCAGCGACCAGGTCTCGACCGGCTTCTTCTTGGCGGCCATGATGCCCTTGAAGGACGGGTAGCGGGCCTCGTCGGTCTGGTCGGTGACGCTGACCACGAGTGGGCCGGTGGCCTCGATCTCCTGGGTGGCGATGTCGCCGTCGCGGACGATCTTGACGGTGTCGCCGTCGACCGTGACCTGCGAGCCGAAGGTGACCGCGGGGATGCCAAGTCGCTCCGCGACCAGGGTCGGCACGACGCCGAGCCCGCCATCGGTGGAGGCCATGCCGAAGAAGACCAGGTCGTACTCGATCTTCTTGATGGCCTCGGCGAGGACGAGCGAGGTGGCGAAAGCGTCGGAGCCGTGGATGGCGTCGTCGACGACGTGGACACCGGCATCGGCGCCCATCTGCAGCGCCTTGCGCACGGCATCGGCGGCGTCCTCGGGGCCGACCGTGACGACGGTGACCTCACCCTCGCCGGCCTCGACGATCTGCAGCGCCTGCTCGACCGCGTACTCGTCGAGCTCGGACAGCAGCCCGTCGACGTTCTCGCGATCGACGGTGTTGTCGGCGTTGAACGTTCGGTCGGCCGTGGCGTCGGGCACGTACTTCACTGCGACGACGATCTTGGTCACGAGGACCCTCCTGTGATCTGTGGCGCGGCACGATGCCGCGGCAGTCGGGAGACTGGACTTTCAGGGCAACTCTCCCACCCGTGTCGCTCGTGCTGACGGCAGGGTGAGCAGCCCGTCATCGGTGGATGTTACCGATGAGTCACCTACGAGGCGACTTCACGGCGCATGGGCTTGATCACACCTCGTGCGCGGCAGGTGCCCGGTTCAGTTCGCTTCTTCGAGCTCGACCAAGGCGTTCTCGAGGTGGTCGAGCATCCGCTGCACGTGCGGCACGGTGTCGCGGCAGGCGATGATCCCCACGTCCAGGTTGTCGAGGTAGCTCTGGACGGTGATGTTGACGGCGTACCCATGCCACACCAGCGACACCGGGTAGTTCGCGACCATCTTGGCTCCGAGGAGGTACCGCGCTTCCTTCGGCCCGGGCACGTTGGAGATCACCAGGTTGAACAGCGGGTTGATCCGGCCGGAGATGCCGGTGATCTGGCCGACGGACAGTGGCATGTTGGTCAGGGCGGTGAAGGCCAGCAGCTCGTCGGCCGCCATGGTGCCCAGGCGTGTCCTGGCCGCGGCCATCGACTCCCGGATGGCGGCCAGCCGCTCGAGCGGGTCGGCGATGTGGGTGGCCAGGCTCACCTGCACGGCCGAGATCGCGTTGCCGCCGGCGTCGGCCTGGTCGGCAGTGCGCAGCGAGACCGGCACCTGGGCCACCAGCGGCTGTTCCGGGAGGGCGTCCTGGCTCAGCAGGTAGTCGCGCAGGCTGCCGGCGCACATGTGCATGAACACGTCGTTCACCGTGGCGTCGTGCCGCTTGGCGACGTCCCGGATCCGGCTGAGCGACCACGAGTCGGCGGCGAACCGGCGGGCGCCGGTGACCCGGCGGTTGAGCTGGGTCTTGGGCGCTCGGTAGATCGTCTTCGCGTTCCCCGCCCGCGGCATCGCCAGCATCGAGCCGAGCTGACGTGCACCCTTGCCGAGCGCCAAGGCCCCGCGGACCGGCATGGTGACGACGGCGCTGCGAGCCACCTTCGTCGGGACCGACCGCTTCGGCGCCTTCTCGCCCTCGATCCAGTACGTCGACCACGGGGGTGCTTGGTGCTCGGCCGCCGACGTGCTCATCCGCGCCTGGAGAAGCCGACTACCGGCGACGCCGTCGACCAGCGCGTGATGCATCTTGATGTATACCGCGAACCGGTTGCCCTCGACGCCCTCGATGACGTGGCACTCCCAGAGCGGGCGGGCGCGGTCGAGACGGTGTGAGTGCAGCCGCGAGGTGAGCGCGAGCAGCTCCCGGACCCGGCCCGGGTACGGCAGGGCTGAGTGCCGCACGTGGAACTCGATGTCGAGCGCGTCGTCGTCGACCCAGGTCGCACCCATGGCGCCCGGCAGCCGAGCATGCAGCTTCCGGTTGAAGGGCGGCGCTACCTCATCGACGTCCACGAGGAAGCGGTAGACGCTCTCGACGTAGTCGGGACCCGCGTCCTCGGGGATCTCGTAGAGCTGCAGGCCGCCGACGTGCATGGGAGTCTCGGCGGTCTCCATCATCAGCCAGCCGGAATCGAGCAGTGAGAGAGTGGGCATGGAACCTCACAGTCGCGGACGTCGTCCCCCGGTTATTCAGAATGGCCCTCGCAGCGCAGGCGCACCAGAGAATCCGGAAAGTGCCACGTGCCAGGTCAGTCGCGGGTGCCGGCTCGGTGTGCTGCCTGTCCCGCGAAGCTGAGCGCAAGGTAGATCAGCGACCCGGCACCCCAGCCGAGGAACTCCTCCCGGCTGGCCGCGTTCGGGCCGGAGAAGTTGAAGGCATCCTTGAGCGGGCCTGCCAGCAGGTTGCACACGGTGGAGAGCGGGTCGTAGATGGCATTGCCCTCGCCGGCTCCGACGGCGACGGTCAAGGCGCCGACCGCGAGGACGACCGAGAAGATCAGTCCCAGGACGCCGATGGCCGCCGCGGCCGTCGTCCACGCCGTGCGGAACGCCGATCGGCCCCTCTCGGGCTTCGCATCGGGGACGTCGTCGACCTGTACGCGTCCGATCGGCTGGGTGGACTCGAGCTCGGGTGCACGGGATTTCGCGTGCGTGACCTTCTTCGGGGGCGGCTGGACGGTCTTTGGAGTCGACTCGACGACCTTCGGGGCCGGCTCGACGACCTTCGGCGCCGGTTCGACCGTCGGAGCCGACTCCTCGAGCCTTTCGGCTTCCGCCGCCTCGACCAGCGCACGTTCGGAGTAGGCGGCGTGCGAGGCCGCGGCCCCACCCGTGGCGACCGCAGGCGACGTGGATGTGTCACTGGTTTCCGACGCACGGTGCGCCGCATCGGAGTTCTCGTCCTTGGCCCGGTTCTTTGCGTCGATCTTGGCCGCCTTGGCGTCGCGCTTCGCTTGCGCCTTGGCGGCCTTGGCCTCCTGCTTCGCGTCGGCCCGATGTTTCCTGGCTTCCATCTTCGCCCGCTTCTTCTCCTCGAGGGCCGCTGCGGCTGTGGCCTTGGCTGCCTTGCGATCCTCGGAGTCGCCATGCTCCGCCTTGCCATCGGCTCGACGCTGACTCTCTTCCTCCTTGACCCGAGCCCGCCCTGCGGCGGCTGAGGCACGGGCGGCATCGCGGCCGTGGCGGTTCATCACTCGGGCGGCGGTCTGGGCGCGACGTTGGTCGGACTCGGTCGCCGGCGTCTCCGCGGTCGCCTCGTCGGCGACCAGCTCGTCATCTGGGACCTCGGTGACGGGCGGCGCGTCGACGACTTGCTCGTCGAGCTCACCGGCATCGACTCGGGTCGTGACGGCCGCCGCCGATGACCCGGCTTTCAGGGCCTCGGTGCGAGCACTCTCGTCGCGATCACGGGCGTCCTTGGCGTCCGATTCAGCCTTGGCCTTCGCCTCTGCGTCAGCCATCGCCTTCGCCTCTGCGTCAGCCTTGGCCTTCGCCTCTGCGTCAGCTTTCGCTTTCGCCTCTGCGTCAGCTTTCGCTTTCGCCTCTGCGTCAGCTTTCGCTTTCGCCTCTGCGTCAGCCTTGGCCTGCTCCTTGGCCTGACGGGCGGCTTCACGGGTCCGCTCACGCTCCTGCTGCAGGTCCGCCTTGGCCTGCTCGCGCTCGAGACGCGCGGCAGCCTTGGACTCCTGACGCGCGCGGCGGGCAGCTGCCTTCGCCTCCTTGCGATCCTCGCGGCTGGGCTTGTCAGTCTTCTCGGCCTCGCGCCCGACGTCGGTCGCGGCAGGGGCCGAGGCCATGGCGGCTACGACAGGGTCGTCGAGCGACCGACGATCCGGCGCTGGTGCGGTCTTGGTGCTGGACTTGAGGACGTCGCCGACCGTCTGGACGTCACTTGCGGCGGACGACGCGTCTTTTGGTAGCGGGGGCGAGTGCCCCGTTCTCCTCCTCGCTCACCTCCTGGGGCTTCTCGTCGTCCTTGGAGTCGTCCGGCGCCGGCTTCTCATCGACGAACTCAGCCACGCTCGGTGGCGCATGCGTGAGCGGCGCGTCGCGGTTGGCCTGGTTCGCCATGACGATGTGGGCCTGGGCGACGCGTTCGGCCTCGGCCTCGGCGGCGGCGACCCACTCCATCGCGGTGGCCTCCGCTTCCTTCAGCTTCTCCTCCGCCGCCTCGCGTGCGGCGGTGACCGCGTGGCTGAGCCGCTCCTGTGCCTGCCGCTTGGACTCCGCGGTGACCCGCTCGGCCTCGGCCTGGGCGCTGGCGATGCGGCGCTTGGCGTCGGACTCGGCTTCCTCGGCGACCCGCTTGGCATCGGCTTCGGCCTTGGCCACCCGCTCGGCGGCGTCCTTCTCGGCCTGCGCGACCCGACGCTCGGCCGCGAGACGCGCGGCCTCGATCTCCTCGGCCTGACGCTTGGCAGCCTCCTCTTGCGCCGCGGCGGCGGTCCGGGCGGCCTCGGCTGCCTCGGCAGCGACGCGTTCGGCCTCGACCTTGGCGGCGCGGACGCGCTCCTCGGAGACACGCTCGGCCTCGGCGACCTTGGCCGCAGCCTCGGAACGCTCGATCTCGGCCTCGCGGGCTACCTTCTCGGCCTCGGCGTTCGCTCGCTCGACGTGGGCCCGGGCATCGTCGCGCTCGCGCGCGAGCTCGGCCTGCGCCTCGTCGTGACGGGCGGCGGCCTCGGCGGCCAGGCGCTCGGCCTCGGTGTTGGCGGCCGTCAACTTCTCCTCCGCGGCCCGCTCGGCATCACTCAGACGCACCGCGATGGCCAGTCGTTCGGCTGCGGTCTCCTGGGCGAGCTTCTCGGCCTCGGCCTGGGCTGCGCCGATGTGATGAGCAGACGTCTCATGCGCCTCGCTCACGATGCGCTCGGCCTCGGCTTCGACCTCGGCGAGCTTGCGGTCGCCTTCTTCGCGCTCGCGCGTCAACTGGGCCAGCGCGGCTTCGCGCTCTTCCTTGGCCTTGGCGGCGATCTGGGCGGCTTCCTCCTGGGCCTCGGCGATCCGGCGATGAGCGTCGGCCTCCGCCGCTTCGGCGCGTCGGGCTGCCGACGCCTGCGCCTCGGACTCGGCCTCGGCGAGTCGCTTCTCCGCCGCAGCTCTGGCCTGGGCCTCGGCTTCGGACAGGCGGCGCTCGGCCTCGACCTTCGCCTCGTCGACCTGGGTCTGCGCCTGGCGTTCCGCCTCCAGCTTGGCGGCGGCGACCCGCTGGTCGGCCTCACGCTGCAGCTGGGCGATCTTGGCGGCAGCGGCGTCACGCTCGCGCTGGATCTCGACGGAGACCCGCTCGGCTTCCTGACGGGCGGCGTTGACGCGCTCCTCGGCGGCCTGCTCGGCGGCCTTCAGCTTGGCCTGAGCAGCCTCGCGCTGGGTGGTCTCGTCGACCTGGATGCGGCGGGCGGCCTCGGCGCGCTCACGAGCGGCCTCCTCCATCAACCGGTTTGCCTCGGCACGAGCAGCACTGACGCGCTGTTGTGCGGCGGCGCTCGCAGCCGCCAGCTTCTCGGCGAAGCTGCTCGGCTGCGCGGGCTCCTCCTGCTGGGCGACGGCCGGTTCTGGCTCGGCGGCCGGCTCAACGGTTTCCTCGCGCTCCGGAGCCTTCTCGGCCACCGGCTCGGGCGTCTTCTCCGGCTCGGGAGCCTGCTCAGGCTCAGGTGCCTTGACCGGCTCGGGAGCCTTCTCGGCCACCGGCTCAGGCGCCTTCTCGGGCTCGCGTGCCTTCTCAGGCTCGGGTGCCTTGGCGGCGACCGGCTCGGGAGCCTTCGGTGCGTCGGAGCGTGTGCCTCCCCCGGCGGCGAAGTCGGCGGCGGTCTGCCCGGAACCGCGCAGTGCGGCGCGTTGCTCGGGCGTCGGCCCTTCGGGCTGGCTCGGACGCTCTGGGCCGCGGAGGTCGGACAGGCTGAAGGCGTCTTCCTCGACCTTCGTCTCCGGAGGCTTGGGCTGGGCCTCGGCCGCGGCCGCTGCTTCCTTCAGCGCCGTCTCGGCAGACGGGAACTCCTTGTCACCGGGTTGCTTGGCCTGGTCCTCGTTCGGCTGGTCGTCGCTCGACTCGTCGCGGTCGCGGGCATGGCGCTTGTTCGCGGAGAAGGCCCGGGCGGCCGCGCGTTCCTGACGACGCTTCTCGGCGGCGGCCTGACGCGCTGCTTTGGCGTCCTTGCGGCGGCCTCGGCCGCCTTTGTCGTCGTCGTGCTCGTCGTGGTCGTCCGACCCGGAAGACTCACGCGCCGAGGGGGTGTCCGACTTGCGGGCCGTCGACTGGCTCGTCTGACCCTCGTTCTGGGTCTCGTCCTGCGCGAGCGTCTCCGCGGCCTCCTGCAATGGGTCGGCGCGTCGACGATCAGATGGCTGGTTCGAACCTGAGTCGGTCATGACTCCCTTTCTCACGACACCGCTGGCGTCACATCGTCACTCAGTATGCCCCATGCGTACCGCGTGTCACAGGACTCTGGGAACTGGCCACCCCGGTTTCGGGCGGCCCGCCGCCCCTCGTCATTCTGGGCGAGGAGCGCCGTTGTTCGACTTCTACAGGATCACGGTAGACGTCGTCCGGCGACCGGTTCACGCGGCCCGGTTCCCCACCAACGATGTACCCCGACGCGAAGTCACCCGGACCAGCTGACGGAGCCGGTCAGCGCCCTTCGAACGTGGCCTTGCCGGGGCCGTTCTCGACGAACGACCGCATGCCCGTGGCCTGGTCTTCGGTGGCGAAGAGTGAGGCGAACTCGACCCGCTCGATGTCGAGTCCGGTCTGGAGGTCGACCTCGATCCCACGGTCGACGGCGCCCTTGAGCGCCCGCAGTGCAAGCGCGGGGCCGCCCACGAACTGCCGGGCCCACTCCACCGCGCGGTCGTAGACCTCGGCCGCGGGGTGGATCGCGTCGACCAGCCCGATGGCGAGCGCCTCGGTGGCGTCGACGAAGCGCCCGGTGAACATGATCTCCTTGGCCCGCGACGGTCCGACCAGGCGAGCCAGGCGCTGGGTGCCGCCGGCGCCCGGAATGATGCCGAGCAGGATCTCGGGCTGCCCGAGCTTGGCGTCGTCGGCGCAGAACCGCACGTCGGTGGCGAGGGCGACCTCGCACCCACCCCCCAGTGCGAACCCGGTGATGGCCGCTATCGTCGGCTTGCCGATGGCGGCCACGGATCGGGTGAAGTCCTGCAGGAGCTGGGCGTGCCGGCTCATGTCCTGGAACGACATGTCGGCCATCTGCTTGACGTCCGCGCCGGCCGCGAACACCCGCTCGCCGCCGTAGACGACCACGGCCGCGACGTCGTCGCGGCGGTCGGCTTCTCGGGCCGCCTCGGCGATCTCGGTCTGCATCTGCGCATCGAGGGCGTTCATCTTGGGCCGGTCGAGCCGGATGGTTCCCACGCCTTCATCGACCTCGAGCCGTACGAACTCTCCCACTGGTTTTCCCTCCGGTCACCGCGCGGTCACGTCGGCATCGAGCATAGGTGAGCGAGCGTCAGACGATCCTGCCGGTGACGACGCAGAACGTGAAGAACGCGACGCCGAGCACCATGCCGACATGGCCGAGGATCGACAGGGACGGACCCTGGGCCCAGCTGTCGTCGATGGCGGGTGCGGCGTGCCGCCCTCCCCCGGGCATCCAGCGCGCCAGGATCAGCACACCGATGAGCGCCTCGACCCACCATGCGGTCAGCGAGCCGAGCCCGACGATGTCGCTGGGTGAGTTGAGGTAGTACACCCAGACCGCCAGCGCCACGACCCCGATCACCGTGTGGGCGTTGACGATGAACATCGGGACCTGCGCGTGCCCGGCCTGCTGGTCGACCGCGGAAAGCCGCATTCGGGTGAGCAGCACCACCACCGCGGCCAGGGCCGTCAGCATCCACAGGACGTTGTCGAGCGTCACGCAGGCATCGTGGCACACGTCGGCCTCACCGTGCCCCGAACGCCCGGTGGCCTGGACTCAGGCCGCCGCGGCCTCCACGCGTGCAGGGAGGAAGAGAGCGGAGTCGCCGAACTCGTGCCAGCGGTACCCTCCGTCCACGGCGGCGTCGTACGCCGTTTGAGCCAGCTGCTCCCCCGCGATCGCCTCCACGAGCAGCAGGTGGGACGCCTGCGGATCGTGCCAACCGGTGATGAGGCCGTCGACGATTCGCGGCGGCTGCTCACGCGTGACGACCCGTTCGGTCCAGCCGCTCGTGGCCTCGAGCAACCCGGATCCGGGTGCCACGGCGGACTCGAGGGCGCGGGTCACCGTCGTGCCGACCGCGATGATCCGGCCGCCGCCGGCGCGGGTGCTGTTCACCAGCCGGGCGGTGGACTCGCCGACCTCGAACCACTCCGGCTGGGGAGCCTCGCCGACCTCCTGCGACGACACGCCGGTGTGCAGCAGGACGGGGGCGATGCCGACGCCGCGCGAGACCAGGCGGGTCACCACCTCGTGCGTGAACGGCCGGGAGGCACTCGGCATCTCGGCGCTGCCGGGCGTCGTGCCGAAGATCGTCTGGTAGTCGGCGAGGTCGTATCGCCGGTCGAGGTAGCCGTAGGCGATCGGTCGCCCGACGTGGTCAAGCACCTCGCGCAGCGGATCGACACCGGCATAGGCGCGCGCGCCACAGCCGGTTGCCTTCGCCGGTCGGCGACGACCCGTCACGCGGGTAGGGGTCGATCAAGGTGAGAGCGGCATCTGGTGCCGGTCAGTGTCAGCACCTGGCCCGGTGCAGCATCGAGCATGGCGCGGGACGCGTCCGGCGCGGTGCGGACTTCGACGACCCAGGTGCCGTCGCGCAGGTCCATCGCCACATGCACCACCACGTCGATGGTGTCCCGTCCGCCTCCGGACAGTCGGGCGTCCGCTTCGCCGGCCACGGTCTGCGAGGTGTTGACCACGATCAGGTCGCCGGGCTCGAGGTGGTCGGCGAGGTCGCGGAAGTGCGTGTGCCGCACCCGGTCCCCATCGGCGACGAGCAGGCGAACCTCGTCGCGGGCGATGCCGCGGAACTCCGCGGGCGACGGGGCGGTTCGCTCGCCCGGTGGCGTGAAGGTGATCAGCGGGCTGATGCCGAGGGTCGTCGTCATGCGGCGGCCACCGCCAGGTCCGCTGCGCGGTAGCGACCGCTCGGGGGTCGCCGGTCGAGCAGCACGAGGAACGCCGGGACGACGGTCTCGGGCAGGGGTCGGTCGCTGATGTCCTCGCCGGGGAAGGCGTCCTGCTGCATCTGCGTGCGCAAGTCGCCGGGGTCGACGGCGTACCAACGGATGGCAGGGTCCTCGGCTGCCAGCGTGAGCGTGAGGTGCTCGAGGGCGGCCTTGCTCGCGGCGTACGCGCCCCAGGTCTCGTAGTGGTCGACGGCGGCGTCCGAGGTGATGTCGATGACGGCGGCACCATCGCGCAGGACCGGCCGCAGCGCCCGGATCAGGGCTATCGGCGCCACCACGTTGGTCTCCCAGACGTGACGCAGCGCATCGCCGGTCAGCTCCTGCACGGGGACGAGAGGGCTGGTGCCGAGCGTGCTGGCGTTGTTGACCAAGAGGTCGACGCCGTCCGCGACGACCTCGGCCAGGTGCTCGCGGTGATCGGGATCGGTGACGTCGCCGGCGACGGCCGTGACACGTGGCCCGAGCTCGGCCGTCGCGGCAGCGAGGCGTTCGGGGTCACGACCGGTGATGACGACGTCCCAGCCGGACCGTGCGAGGCCAGCGGCCAGGGCACGGCCGAGTCCGGCGGATCCGCCGGTGATGAGTGCGCGGGGCATGAGCGCTCCTTGGGAGAGTGATCTGTACTCTCCACCGTGCAACCTCAACTATGGTTGAGGTCAAGCGCCGCAGGTCAGGTGACGGGTTTGGACCCGTGCAGGTGCGCGATCCGCCAGCCGTCGCCCCGCCGATGGCAGGCCAAGGTGATGCGGAACGGTTCCTTCGTGATCTGGTCGCTGTCATGCCGCGCCCGTCGGCCGAACGCGCTCACCCAGCCGTCCTCGTCGCCCCCGGACACCTGGCAGGCGTCCCACTCGAACGAGTACGAGAAGGATTGGGTCGCGTAGTCGTCGAGGTACTGGACCAGGTGAGCCCGGTCGTGGAGCACGAGCGAGTCCGACGCGATGAAGCACACGACCTCGTCGTCGAAGAGCGCCCGGGTGGCCTCGGCATCCTGTGCGGCGAAGGCCTCGCAGAAGGCGTGCAGCAGGTCGATCAGCTCGTCGTCGGCGGTCACATGCTCAGCCTGCCCGACGACGAGCGGTCACACGTCGCTATTGGCGAACGAGCAGCGTCAAGCCGTGGCGTAGCGCTGCGCGGAGCGCGCCCTGGCCTTGGCGGCCTCGACCTCGCGGTTCTTCGGCGGCGCCGTGGTCACCAGCGCGTCGAGCAGGTGGCCGGTGATGTGGGCGACCTCGTGCACGGCGTGGTCGAAGGCCTCTTGATTGGCCTTGGACGGCTTCGTCGTGCCCGAGATCTTGCGGACGTACTGCAGGGCAGCCGCCTCGATCTCGGCGGAATCCGCGCGGGGCTCGAAGTTGTGAAGGGTTCTGATGTTGCGGCACATGCCGCCATCGTAACTCTGGCTGGCAGGATGTCCGGATGGACGATGAGGCTCTGCGGCGGACCGAGGTGACGCTCGACGACGACGACCTCCTCCTCGAGCCCACCACCGGCTCCGAGGGGTTCATCAGCTGGGCCGTGCTGGTCGCCGACGAGCGCATCGGCACGATCGCGATCCGTGGTGAGGACGGCAACACCGCCTCCGTGCGGTGGAACACCGGCCGCGGCGACGGCGCGACGTGGCAAGGTGCCCGGGCCCTCCGCCTGGTGCTCGACCACGCCTTCGACGAGCTCGGCTTCACCCGCATCGAGGCGCGCGTCCCGGTGGATCGCATCGACGACATCCGCGCCGGGTCGATCGGCGGACTGCGTCGTGAGGGCATCCTCCGTGGTGCCGGTGATGATCCAGACCGCGCGCTGCTCGCCCGAATCGCCGGTGATCCCCCGGCGACCAGCCGTGAAGGGTTCATCGCCCTACTGAATGCCGGCCTCCCCACCAAGCGGATCATCGCCCAAGGCCGGTTGCGCGACGAGAACAACCGCATCCTGCTGTGCCGCCTCACCTACAAGAAGGAGTGGGACCTCCCGGGAGGGGTGGTCGAGGTCGGCGAAGCACCTGCCGCTGGTCTCGCGCGAGAGATCCGGGAAGAGCTGGGCATCACGGTCGAGGTCGGAGAGCTGCTCACCGTCAACTGGCTTCCGGCGTGGCGCGGGTGGGACGACGCCTGCGTCTTCCTGTTCGACCTCGGGCAGGTAGACGCCTCGTACGTCGAGGAGATGCGACTGCAGCCCACGGAGATCGTCGGCGTCGAGTGGTGTGACACCGACGCCGTGAACGAGCACGGCGCAGCCGCCGCCACCGAGCTGCTCGCCGCGGTCGACGCCGGAGACTTGCCGGTCTATCGCGAGGCGCCCCGCGCTCCGGAGTGAGGGAGACGCCCCTAGTCGCCGTCGGCTCCGACGACTCCGCCGTACTGGCCGAGCGCGCGCGGCCGACCCTTGCCGCCGGGAAGGTAGAGCAGCACTTGGTGGTAGTACCGGAGCTTGCCGGAGGACGAGATGCCCTTGGCGAGGAAGGCTTCCTGCGGTGAGCCGGCCGGCCACGACACCGTGACCCCCGGCTGGACGTCGTAGGTGTCGAGGCGCAGCAGCGTCACGAACACCAGCGCGCCACCGTCGTCGGTGCGCAGGGCGTGCTCGACCTTCTCCGCCGCCCAGGTCTGGGTGACGCCCACACCCTTGAGCGAGCTGTTGGCGTCGAAGGAGTCGCGCATCTGCCGGATGAAGTCGTCCCGGGCGACGTCCGTCGACGGCGTCTTGCTGCCGAGCGCTCCCGCGTAGGCCTCGGCGGCCTCTTGTGGCGACATCGCCATGCCCGTCGCATTCGACGGTGCCACGGTCATGGCCTCGCCGTCGCCGTCGTGGCGCAGCTCCGGAAGCTGGGTCGAGACGATGGTCTGCGGCGCCGCCACCAGCAGCCACGGGTCGACCGCCGAATCGCGCTGGAAGATCTGGATGCGGTTCACCTTGCCGGCCGGGTCGTGGGCGGTGGCCATGAACCACAACGGGTACTTGGTGAACGACGGCGTCTGGAGGTCGGTGACCTCGAGCTGCGACTCTTCGTCCTGTGTGGTGGAGAGCCGCTGCGAGACCTCGAACGATCCGCTGTCGATCGCGAGCACCGGGCCGCTCTCGACGGTGGACAGCGGCTTGGCGTCGAGCAAGCCGATCGCGGCGTTGCGCACGGCGCGGTAGCGCTTGAAGATCGCGTCGACGTCGGACTGGTCCGCCGCCTGCTTCGACAATGTCGAGACGTCGCGGTGGGACGGGATCGTGGCGCAGCCCGACATGACGAGCGCGATGAGGAGGAGCGCGGACAGGCGCCTCATGGCTTGTTCTCCTCATCATCGTCATCGTCGACGAACTCGAAGTCGTCCAGCTCGTCCTCGCCGACCTCGTGCTCCACGCCGGCATCGTCGACGTAGACGTAGACAACGCGTCCCGACGTGGGCTCCGGCGCCGGCGGCTCCGGCTCGAGTTCCGGCTTCGGTGCCGAGTCGCTGCCGACCCCGGCCAGGATGTCGGCGGCGGTCAGCACCCCGGTGGTGGCCCGGGGGCGAGGCTGATCGGGCTCGGGCTCGGGCTCGGGCTCAGGCTCAGGCTCGGACTCGGACTCCGGTTCGGCGTCGATCTCGGCCAGGGCCTGCTCGATCTCGGCCGGCAGCTCGTCATCCGCGTCCTCGACGACCACCTCGACGACCTCGTACCCGGCGGCCTCCTCGGCCGAGATCTCGCGCTCGACGCCGTCCTCGTCGACGTAGAGGTAGACGACCTCCTCGATCTCCTCGACGCTCTCCAGCTCTTCGAGCTCCTCGACCTCAACAGGGGTTCGGCGGCGCACCATCACCGTCTCGCCCTCGTCCACCTCGTCCCAGAGTCCCTCGCTGCGGCGGATCTGGCCGCCGCCCCAGAACCCGCCGAGACCGAACAGCAGCAGGCCGAGGCCCTTGGCGAAGCCGCCCTTGATGCCATAGGCGTACGAGACCGTGAGACCCGTCAGGTTCGATGACCCGACGGAGAGGATCGCCACCGAGACCGTCTCGTCCGGGAGGACCGTGCTGATGCGAGCACCTCCGAGACCCGCGGAGCCGGCGATCCACCAGTCGAGCGCGGTGGGAGCGCCCGAAAGGCCCTCACGCCCCTCGATGCTGCGGACGCGCACGTCCCAGGGCGTCTTGAACGACGTGACCTCGAGGCGACGGGTCTGCTTGACGTAGTTCTCGACGTCGACGCTGTTGCCGATGCCCACGAAGACCGGCTTGTTGACCGGCACCTCGGCGAGGACGTCGACCTGCAGGCCCTTCCAGCTGATGACGGCCGGGGCGGTGACGATGGCGATGCCACTGGTGTCGATCTTGTGCGGCGCGCTCGTGAAGCGGCTGTCGGGACCAAGGACGATCATGACCGCGAGGCCGACGACTCCGCACACGACGCCGAGGATCGTCACGATCCACCCGACCCTCGTCTGCATTCTCCCGCTCCCCTGTCGCGTCCCGTGCGACCTGAACCCTACATTCAGGGTCGGCCGGATTCCCGCTAGAAGAGGGCCGTGGCCAGAGCGCGGCGGGCCGTCGCGACCCGTGGATCCGCTGCGCCGACGACGGTGAACAGCTCGAGCAGCCGCTCCCGCACCGGTTCGCGGTCATCGCCGTCGAGGCGCTTCACCAGCTCGATGAGGCGGTCGAACGCGTCCTCCACGTGTCCACCGCTGACGTCGAGGTCGGCAACGAGCAGCTGGGCCTCGACGTCGTCGGGCGAGTCAGCGGCTGCGGCGCGAGCTTCGGCCAGGTCGGCGTCCCGGGTGCGACCCATCAGCTTGACGCCGGCGATGCGCTCGGCGATCTCGGTGTCACCGGGGTACTGGTTGAGCAGCTTCTCGTACTCGGCGACGGTCGCCTCGATGTCGCCGGTGGCCAATGCGGCGTCAGCAGCCGCAAAGCGCGGGTCGTCGGCCGGCTCCTCGTCGGCCTCGTCCGTCTCGGCGCCCGGAGAGGCCTGGGCGCGTCCGGTGAGTCCGTTCTGCTCGGCGACGGTGAGCAGCTGATCGAAGTACTGGCGGACGTCGGCCTCGTCGGCCGTGCCCTGGAACAGTGGGACCGGCTGACCCTTGACCAGGCCCACGACGAGCGGCACGCCCTGGGCTCCCAGCGCCTGCGCGATGGACGGATTCGTGTCGACGTCGACCTGCGCCAGTGTGAGGCGTCCCTCGTAGGAGGTGACGACCTGCCCGAGGAGCTCGTTGAACGTCTGGCTCTGCGGCGAGCGGGGCGACCACAGGCTCAGGACGACCACGTGGTCCATCGACGCCTCGAGCGCATCGGCCTGGAAGTTCTGCTCGGTGATGTCGACGATGTAGCCACCGGCGGCCCGCGAGGACGGCTGAGGTCCGGCAGGCTGAGCGAGCGCGGACAGGTCGACGGCGCCGGGGCGTGAGAAGGTCATGCCGCCATTCTATGAACGGCACAACCGGAGCTTCGGCCGGTGGTTAGCGACCACCCTCCAGCATCTGTCGATCCATGGCAGAGCGCGGGCCGCGCAGTCCCGAGCGCTGCACGACCCGCTGGATGGTGAGGTCGCGCTCGTCCGGGTCAGGGATGAACCGGATCTTGCGCAGGCCCTGCGCCTGGGCGGCGGACTCGAAGATGAAGTGTCCGTAGCCGAGGATGCGCCCGATCAGCGGCTTCTCCACCGTGATGTCGAGGATGCGGGTGATCGGCATCGTCGCGATGCGCACCGAGAACACCCCGGACGCGCGGAAGACCCGCATGTTGGTGACGACGAAGAGGTCACGTCGCTCGCGCACCGTGATGTAGAGGGCGTGCAGGCCCAGCGCGACGCCGAGCAGGATGAACAACCACCCCAGCTCGATCGGGCCGAGGATGGCCAGTAGCCAGAGCGGGATGATGCCGACCGCCTCGATGAACGGCCGGGCGTAGACGATCGAGTGGTGGCGCACGAGGTCGATGACCTCCTCACCCTCGATCGTCAGGAGGTGGCTCTCGATGTCCTGGTCCGGCAGGCGGTCGAGCAGGAAATCGATCACGGGCGACCTAGGTCGCCAGCTCGTTGACGAAGATGCCCACTTGACCGAACGCGTCGATCACGGCGGTCATCGCGCCACTGACCGCGTCAGCCGCCCCGGCGGGTGCGGTGAGCAGGTAATAGACGATGAACCCGATGACGAGCAGAGCAATGGCCTTCTTCAACACCATTCCTTTGTACCCGAGAAGGCGCGGCGACGACACGAGGCGCGCCGCGGGGCTAGAGGTGCTCAACCAGCGTGTCTGCAGCGGCAAATGGGTCGGATCGGCCGGCAAGGACGTCTGCCGCGAGCGAGCCGAGACGTGCGTCTCCCGTGACGTCGCCCATCCGGCGGCGCAGTGAGCCGAGGGCCAAGGCCTCGATCTCGCGCCGCACCCGGGCGAGACGCCTCTGCTCGAGCTCCCCACCGGCCAGGTACTCGCGATGCCGCCCGATCTCCGTGACGACCTCGTCGACGCCCTCCCCCGTGGTGGCGACGGTGAGGACGATCGGCGCCTTCCAGTCGGACTCGCGTCCCGACACCACGCTGCGGATCTCCCGCCGGGTGGTGTTCGCTCCATCGCGATCGGCCTTGTTGACCACGAAGATGTCGCCGATCTCGAGGATGCCGGCCTTGAGTGCCTGGATGCCGTCGCCCATGCCGGGCGCGAGCAGGACGAGCGTCGTGTCGGCGAGACCGGCGATCTCCACCTCGGACTGCCCGACACCGACGGTTTCGACGAGGATCACGTCGCACCCGGCGGCATCGAGCACCCGCAGCGCCTGCGGTGCGGCGCCCGCGAGACCGCCCAAGTGGCCTCGGCTGGCCATCGATCGGATGTAGACGCCCTCGTCGGTGGCGTGGTCCTGCATGCGCACCCGGTCACCGAGCAGCGCACCGCCGGAGAACGGCGATGTCGGATCGACCGCGAGCACCCCGACCCGCTTGTCCTGGGCCCGGAGGGCGGTGACGAGGGCGGAGGTGGACGTGGATTTGCCGACGCCGGGCGACCCGGTGATGCCGACGATGTGCGCCTGTCCGGTGTGAGGGGCGAGTGCTGCGCTCACCTCCCGCAGGGATGGTGACTCGTCCTCGACGAGCGAGATGAGCCGGGCGACCGCCCGGGCTTCCCCTCGACGAGCCCCGGCAACGAGCTCCTCGACGTCGACGGCCACTCAGGCCTTGGGCACGCGGACGATCAGGGCGTCGCCCTGGCCGCCGCCGCCGCACAGGGCAGCTGCGCCCACGCCGCCACCGCGGCGCTTGAGCTCCAGCGCGAGATGCAACGCGAGGCGAGCGCCGCTCATGCCGATCGGGTGACCGAGCGCAATGGCACCGCCATTGACGTTGACCTTGTCGCGGTCGATGCCGAGCTCGTGGGTCGAGGCGATGCCGACGGCGGCGAAGGCCTCGTTGATCTCGACGAGGTCGAGGTCGGTCGGCGCGATGCCTTCCTTCTCGCACGCCTGGATGATCGCGTTGGCGGGCTGCGACTGCAGCGAGGAGTCCGGGCCGGCGACCTGTCCGCTCGCGCCGATCTCGGCAAGCCACTCGAGGCCGAGCGACTCAGCCTTCTCCTTGCTCATCACCACGACCGCGCACGCGCCGTCGGAGATCTGGCTGGCGGAGCCGGCCGTGATGGTGCCCTCCTTGGAGAATGCGGGACGCAGCTTGCCGAGCGACTCGGCGGTGGTGTCGCCGCGCACGCCCTCGTCGTCCTTGACGACGATCGCGTCGCCGCGACGCTGCGGGATCTCGACCGGCACGATCTCGTCGTCGAACACGCCGTTCTTCTGGGCTTCAGCGGCGAGCTGGTGCGACCGCGCGCTGAACATGTCCTGCTCCTCGCGGGTGAACTTCTGCTTCTCGGCGTTGATGGCCTCGGTGAGGCCGCCCATCGCCTGGTCGGTGATGGCGTCCCAGAGCCCGTCGGCTTGCATGTGGTCGGTGAGCGTGGTGTCGCCGTACTTGGTGCCCTCACGCGAGCCGAGCAGCATGTGCGGGGCCTGGGTCATCGACTCCTGGCCGCCGGCGACGATGATCTCGTGCTCGCCGGCGCGGATGAGCTGGTCAGCGAGGGCGATCGCGTTGATGCCGGAGAGACACACCTTGTTGACGGTGAGCGCCGGGACGTTCAGCGGGATGCCGCCCTTGTCGGCGGCCTGGCGCGCGGGGATCTGGCCCGCGCCGGCCTGGAGCACCTGGCCCATGATCACGTAGTCGACCTGGTCGCCGCTGACGCCGGCCTTCTCGAGCGCGGCCTTGATGGCGTGACCGCCGAGGTCGGAGCCGGAGAGCGACTTCAGGCCGCCGAGCAGGCGGCCGATGGGGGTGCGCGCACCAGCGACGATGACGGACTGGGTCATGACGGAACTCCTTTGAAGACAGTGGGGTCATCGTACTCAGCGGGTTGGCGCGCACCCACCCGGTGTGAGCACGGTTACCCCTTCTACGCTGCTGTGCATGATGAACCAGGTCCCCGACCACCTCCTCGTCGCGATCGACCACGTCGGCATCGCCGTGCCCGACCTCGACGACGCCCTGGAGTTCTACGCCTCCACGTTCGGCCTGCACTCGGTGCACGAGGAGGTCAACGAGGAGCAGGGCGTTCGCGAGGCGATGCTCGCAGTGGGCGACTCCGGCTCATGTATCCAGCTGCTGGCGCCGCTGAGCGACGACTCGACGATCGCCAAGTTCCTCGACCGCAACGGCCAGGGCATCCAGCAGCTCGCGTACCGGGTGACTGACATCGACGCCGTGTCCGCGACGCTCCGCGAGCGCGGCGTCCGTCTGCTCTACGACGCACCCAAGCGCGGCACGTCCGACAGCCGCGTCAACTTCGTGCACCCGAAGGACGCCGGCGGGGTGCTGGTGGAACTCGTCGAGCCGGCCCAGGCTCATTGACACAGCCCCACTGAAGACGGACGGCACCAGTGAGGTGAGGATCACCAGCCGCCGATTTTTGCCGCCGCCTACGGCTCGGTAGCATCCTCGGGACACAGGAGGACGACGTGAAGCACATTCTTGACGCCATCCAGGCCGGCGACACCCCCGGTGAAGAGTTCGCCGCCATCGAGATCCCGGAGACCTATCAGGGCATCACCGTCCACAAGGACGAGGTCGACATGTTCGCCGACATGCCCACCAAGGAGAAGGATCCGCGCAAGAGCTTGCACCTCGACGACGTCCCGGTGCCCGAGCTCGCGCCGGGCGAGGCCCTCGTCGCCGTCATGGCCAGCGCCATCAACTACAACACGGTCTGGACGTCGATCTTCGAGCCGCTGCCCACGTTCGCCTTTCTCGAGCGCTATGGACGGCTGTCGGAGTACTCCAAGCGTCATGACCTGCCGTACCACGTGGTCGGTTCCGATCTCGCCGGCGTCGTGCTGCGCACCGGGCCCGGTGTCACGGTTTGGAAGCCCGGCCAGGAGGTCGTCGCGCACTGCCTGTCGGTCGAGCTGGAGAGCCCCGACGGGCACGACGACACGATGATGGACCCGCAGCAGCGCATCTGGGGCTTCGAGACGAACTTCGGCGGCCTCGCCGAGCTGGCGATCGTCAAGGCCAACCAGCTCATGCCCAAGCCCGACCACCTCACCTGGGAAGAGGCGGCCAGCCCCGGGCTCGTCAACTCCACCGCATACCGCCAGCTCGTCTCGCACAACGGGGCGAACATGAAGCAGGGCGACGTCGTGCTGATCTGGGGCGCGTCCGGCGGCCTCGGCTCCTACGCCACCCAGATGGTGCTGAATGGCGGCGCCATCCCCGTGTGCGTCGTCTCCTCGCCCGAGAAGGCCGAGATCGTGCGCTCGATGGGCGCCGAGTTCATCATCGACCGCTCCGCCGAGGGCTATCAGTTCTGGAAGGACGAGAACACCCAGGACCCCAAGGAGTGGCAGCGCTTCGGCAAGAAGATCCGCGAGCTCACCGGCGGCGAGGACCCCGACATCGTCTTCGAGCACCCGGGCCGTGAGACGTTCGGCGCGTCCGTCTACGTGGCGCGCAAGGGCGGCACGATCATCACCTGTGCCTCGACGTCGGGGTACATGCACCAGTACGACAACCGCTATCTCTGGATGAACCTCAAGCAGATCAAGAGCTCGCACTTCGCCAACTACCGCGAGGCGTGGGAGGCCAACCGCCTGATCGACAAGGGACTCATCCACCCGACGCTGTCGCGGGTCTACCCGCTGGCCGAGACCGGGCAGGCCGCGCTCGACGTCCACCTCAACGCCCATCAGGGCAAGGTCGGCGTGCTCGCCCTCGCCCCGGAGGAGGGCCTCGGGGTCCGCGACGAGGAGAAACGAGCGCTCCACCTGAACGCCATCAACCGCTTCCGGGGCGTCTAACCGCGGGTCAGGGTGACCTCACCCCCCGGGTATGGTGGAGCCACACCCTGACCAACCCTTCCGAGGTATTTCATGTCCGAGCAGCACGGATTGTCCATCTTCGACGCAGCCAAGAACTCAGCGGAAGAAGCCACGTTCCCGTTGGCACGACGCGGCGGATATGACTCCGACGCAGTCGACGCATGGGTGCGCAACCAAGCCACCGAGCTCGGCAGTGCCGCCGACCACGTCAAGACGCTCGAGGAGGAGAACACCGCACTGCGAGAGCTGGTCGACCAGCTCAAGCAGCAGGCCGACTCCGTCGACAAGCCGTCGTACTCCGGCCTGGGCGGCCACGCCGCGCAGCTGCTCCAGCTCGCCGAGCAGGAGGCGACCGACGTCCGAACCCGCGCCACGCGCGAGGCCGACGAACTGCTCAAGAAGGCCGAGGAAGAAGCCAGCCTGCTGCGCTCCGCCGCGGCCAAGGAGGCCGAGGAGGTCCGCACGCGCGCCGTCACCGAGCTCGAGGACAAGCGCCGCAGCCTGCTCGAGGAAGCGGAGGCGAAGAGCGCCGAAGCATCCGCCCACGCCGAGGATGTCAAGGCCCAGGCCGAGCGGGAGGCCGCCCAGCTGCGGGTCTCCGCCGAGCAGGAGGCCCAGAACATGCGGCTCGGTGCCACCCGCGATGTCGAGCAGGCCCGCGCGGCCGCCGACCGCGAGGTCACCGAGGCCCGTCGGGTGCTCGCCGTGGAGAAGGAACGGCTCGCCCGTGAGGCCGCCGACAACCACGCCGCGGCCACCGAGCAGACCGCCAAGCTGGTCAGCGACTCCGAGACCCGCGCTGCAGCTGCCGACGAACGCGCCCGCGAGATCATGTCGCAGGCCACCAAGTCGCGCGACGCCGCCAGCTCCGAGTCCGTCCGCATCGTCGAGAGCGCCAAGACCGAGGCGTCCGCCGTCATCTCCAACGCCCATGCCGAGGCCGAGCACCTGCGCGCCACCGCCACCACCGAGGTCGACCGCCAGACCCGCAGCCTGCGGGCCGAGGTCGAGGACCTGGAGCGCAAGCGCGAAGGCATCCTCGCCCAGATGGGTCAGCTGCGCGACATCGTCGCCACGTTCGCCCCGAGCGCGGCCGCGGAGATTGATGAGGCGGCAGAATCCGCCGACGACGACGAGACCGACGAGGTCGAGCCGGAGCCCGAGGCCCCGGCCGAGGACGACGAGGACAACTGAGCTCGGCTACTGCGGCAGGTCGGAAAACGCTGCGACCGTACGGTCGCGGTACGCCGACGGATCGGCCCGCTCCATGGGCCCGTCCCAGCGGCGCGGCAGTGGGGTCTCCACGTCGGGTGCCAGCCGCGCGGTGATCTCGTCGAGCGCGCGCTCCGCGTCGCCCACCCAGAGGTGCTTGGCTCCATCGATGCCGATGACCTCGGCCTGCGGGATGGCGGCAAAGCGACGACGTGCCTCGTCCGGCTGCAGATAGTCGTCCAGCTCAGGGATGAGGGCGACGACCGCCTTGCCCGAGTCGGCCCAGGCCGCCATGTGCTCGTCGGTGCAGAACCGCAGCGGCGGGGACAGCAGGATGAGCCCCTCGACTGCGGGGTCGAGACCGTGCATCAGCGCAAGGTCGGTGCCGAAGGACCAGCCGACCAGCCAGATGTGCGGGAGGTCGGAGAACTCCGCGTACTCGATGGCTGCGGCGACGTCGAACTTCTCGTCGCCGGCGTTGTCGAACTCGCCACCGCTGGTGCCCTGGACACTCGAGGTCCCGCGGGTGTTGAAGCGCAGGACGGCGATGCCGGCCAGCGCGGGCAGCCGGTACGACGCCTTGCGGAACAGATGGCTGTCCATCATCCCGCCGTGCGTCGGCAGCGGGTGCAGGCAGATCATCGTGGCCACCGGGTCGCGATCGGGCGGAAGGGCCAGCTCACCGACGAGGTCGACGCCGTCCGCCGTCTGGAGCGTGACCGGTTCGCGCTTCGCCGGCAGGATCGAGTTGCCGCGAATGACCTGTGATGACATCAGTGACTCCCCATCAATGACTCCGCGTCCAGCACGCGGTGTGCCAGTGCCGACGTTCGTCGATGGCGTCCGCACTGAGCAGCGGCTTCTCGACCGGCCAGACCACCACGTGCGGTGTGGCCGGCGTGATGGCGGCCAGGCATCCCGGGCAGGTGTATGTCTTGACGGACGTGGCGCCGGTGATGGGCCGGACGAACCACTGGCCGTCCCGCTTGTCGACGATCCGCTCCGCCGCAGGGCGCAACGGACGTTGCGCTGGGCGCGTGGCACGGCGGCGGGACATGCCTCGATCCTACGGACCTACTGCGAAGGCATGCAGTACGAGCGGACCCAGCCCTGGCGGTTCGAGGCGGCCTTGAGCGAAGTGGCGAAGTCGACGACGGAGACCTCGGTGGACTTCCACTCGAACACGACGGAATCGGTCAGGCCGGGCTTGGTGCGGCACGACAGCCCCTTGGCTTCGAGGTCCGCGACCGTCTGGACGACCGCCGGGGACTGTACGCAGGACTCGTCCTGGCACGACGCGGCAGTCACCACGTCGCGGGATGTCTGGCCAAGGTGGGAGGCGAACAGCTGGAATCCGAGGAATACCGGGATCGCAGAAAGCACACAGGTGACGACAGCGATCCTCACGTAGGTGCTTGACGCCACCACCGCGTCAATTCGGCTCATGTTCGGCCTCCTGACTCAACTAACGAGACCGGAGGCCCGGGGTTATCTGTAGGAGTGGAAGCCTTCTCCGGTCTTGCGACCGAGTTTTCCCTCTTCGACCAGGCGTACCAACGTCGGAGCGGGCTCCCAGCCCGCGTGCCCGAACGCCCCGACCAGCGACTGCTCGATGGCCAGCGAGACGTCGTTGCCCACGACGTCGAGCAGCTCGAACGGGCCCATGGGGAGCTTGGTCTCCTTCATGGCGGAGTCGATGTCCTCGAGCGAGTCATCACCGGCTTCGTGCAGCTTGACCGCGTCGTTGAGGTACGGGAACAGCAAGGCGTTGACGATGAAGCCGGCTCGGTCGGTGCAGGAGACCGGGTGCTTGCCCACGTTGGTGCTGAGAGCCTTCGCGGTCTCCGCAACCTCGGGGCTCGTGGTCGGAGCAGACACGACCTCGACCAGCTTCATGACCGGCGCGGGATTGAAGAAGTGCAGACCCACGACGTCGTGCGACCGTCCGGTGGCGCTCGCGAGCTCGGCGATCGAGAGCGACGACGTGGTGGTCGCCAGGATCGCGTCGGGCTTCAGGATGCGGTCGAGGTCGGTGAACAGCTCGAACTTGACGTCCATGTCCTCGGCGATCGCCTCGACGACGATGTCGACGTCGCCCAGCGCTTCGCGGCTGGTGGCGCCGGTCAGCCGTTCGAGCACGTTCGACTTGCCGTCCTCGTCGAGCTTGCCCTTGGCGATGGCCTTGTCGAGGTTCTTCGTGATCTGCGCGACGACCCCGTCGACCTTCTCGTCGGAGCGGCCGACGAACACGACGTCGTACCCGGCCTTGGCGAACACCTCGGCGATGCCGGCCGCCATGGTGCCGGTGCCGACCACGCCGACCGAGTCGATCTCGTGTCGCAGCTGTGGCTCGGCGTGCTCATCGGACGCAGTGCTGCCGAGCTCGCTCAGGGCGGGCGCCGGCCGGTGCAGCGGGTCACCGGTCTCGGCGTGCAGCTTCTCCAGCCCCGAGGCCACGACGTCCGCGCCCAGCGCGTCGATGAGGGCCAGTGGGCCGATCGGGTAGCCGCAACCGAAGCGCATCGCGGCGTCGATGTCGTCGCGGGTGGCGTACTCACTCGCGAACATCGTGGCCGCGTGGTTCAAGTACGGAAGCAGCAGCGTGCGGGCGATCTCAGCTCCTCGATCCGAGCCGTTGAATCGGTCGACGATCTCCTGCATGCCGTCACTCCTTCGGGGGGATGGTCGTGACACACTATCGTCACAGCGTCACTGTCGACATCGGGAGATCCGTGAACTCGCGTATGAGGATCGCCACAACGGCGATCACCTGCGTGCTCGCCACGCTTGCGGGCTGCGGCACGTACAACGGCAGCACCGACGAGGACCGCCAGGCATCGGCGGCCGCCAGCTCGTCCACCCCCACCCCGACACCCACGAGCACCGTGCCCGCAGCGGCTGTCGACCTCGTCGGCGATTGGGAGGACCCGGGCGAGAAGTGGACTGTGCACTTCCGCGACGACGGCACATACGTGGAGGACTACCAGGGCGTCAAGGACTTCCGCGTCGGGAAGTACTCGATCACCGACGGCACCGTGACTCTCGAGGGCGACGACGGCAACACCGATCAGGGCACCGTGGAGGGCGAGACGCTGGTGTTCAAGCTCGGCACCCTCGCCCGGAAGACCCAGTAACTTGCGGCTCGTCGTCGCGCGCTGCCAGGTCGACTACGCCGGACGACTGACCGCCCACCTGCCCCTCGCCACCCGCGTCATCATGGTCAAGGCCGACGGCTCGGTGTTGATCCACGCGGACGGCGGCTCGTACAAGCCGCTCAACTGGATGAGTCCGCCCTGCACGTTGCGGGAGACGGTCGGCGACGACGGTGTCACCGAATGGACTGTGGCGGCCACGAAGTCCGAGGACACTCTGCGCATCCGCCTCGAAGAGGTGCTGCACGATTCTGCGCACGAGCTCGGCGTCGATCCCGGCCTGCAGAAGGACGGGGTCGAGAAGCACCTGCAAGAGCTGCTCGCCGAGCACACCACGGCACTGGGCGAGGGAATGAGCCTCGTGCGTCGCGAGTACATGACGGCGATCGGCCCGGTCGACATGCTCTGCAAGGATGCCGACGGCAGCTCGGTGGCGGTCGAGATCAAGCGACGTGGCGAGATCGACGGCGTCGAGCAGCTGACTCGCTACCTCGAGCTGATGAACCGTGATCCACTTCTGGCGCCCGTTCGCGGCGTGTTCGCGGCCCAGGAGATCAAGCCGCAGGCGCGCACCTTGGCGCACGACCGCGGCATCGAGTGCGTGCTCGTCGACTACGACGCCCTGCGCGGTATCGAGGACCCGAGCCTCAGGCTGTTCTAGGAGGTCAAGTTGAGGGCCTTCAGCACCGGCTTGATCTGATTCCAGCGGGCGATCTCACAGCCGTTCTCCTGGGTGAACACCGCCGAGATCGGCTCGTCCTGGTAGGTGCCGGTGACCGTCGCCTTGCGGGGTCCGCCGTAGATGGCGGTGCAGGCCTGGTCGACCGGAACCGGCTCGAACACCTTGGGCGCGACGACGTCGAGAGCCGCACAGATGTCGCGCTCCTTGGGACTGGTACCCGGACAGGTGAGCGACCCGTTGCGGGGTGCCGCCTTCTCGTCGGACTGGACACTCAGCTCGAGACGGCTGGGGAGCTCGTCGGTCGGAGTGCCGCCGCCGCAGCTCGTCAGGGTGGTCGCCAGGACGCCCAGCGCGAGGGCGACGACGAGCCTGCCCGCGGACGAGTTCGGCATGGCAACCCCTCCTTGTTGTCCTGACCTGCGCCGAGCCTATCCGGCGCCACCCACCCTCGCGCCTCGTGCTCCCGGCCTGAGGTGATGATGGAGCCGCACCCTGTTCATCACCTCGACCGGGAGACCACATGACCACCCTCAGCGAGAAGGCCACCACCCTCCGAGAACTGCACACCGATCCCGCGCTGCTCCGCCTCGTCAACGTCTGGGATGCCATCTCCGCCCGTGTCGTCTCCGAGGTCGAAGGCGTCCGTGCGATCGCCACTGCGAGTCACTCGATCGCAGCGGCGTATGGCTATGCCGATGGTGAGAACATCCCGGTCGAGCTCATGATCGAGGCGGTCGGCGGGATTGTCGCCGCAACCGATCTGCCGGTCACGGCCGACCTCGAGGCCGGATATGGCAATCCGCGCGAGACGACGCTCAAGGCCATCGGCGTGGGAGTTGTCGGCGCGAACCTCGAGGACGAGATGAAGCCGATCCGTGAAGCGGTCGACGCGGTCGAGGCCGTGCTCAACGCCGCTCAGCGAGAAGGCGTCGACTTCGTGCTCAACGCGCGGACCGACGCGTTCCTGCGTGCCGGCGACAAGCCGCACGCTGACGTGCTCGCCGACGCCATCGAACGTGGCAGCGCCTACCTCGCCACCGGGGCACCCGTCGTGTTCGTGCCCGGAAAGGTCTTGGAGGACGACATCAAGGCGTTCGTCGACGCCTGGGGAACACAGAAGCTGACCCTCATGGGTGGAGTCGGGTCGGTGCCGCTCGCCCGCATGCAGGAGCTCGGCGTCGCGCGCGTTTCCTATGGTCCATGGGCTCAGTCCGTCGCGCTCATGGCGCTGCAGGACCTGACGACCGACATCATCGCGGGCGGCGGGCTGCCTTCCGACTTCCGCAGCCTGAACTGACGCGCGTCAGTCGAGGTGGTTGGCCTTGCGGATCTCATCGACGATCCGCCCCATGATGTCGGTCATGCCGAAGTCCTTCGGCGTGAACACCGCGGCGACGCCCTGGCTCTCCAGGGCACGCGCGTCCGAGTCGGGGATGATGCCGCCGACGATGACCGGGACGTCGCCCATGCCCTCCTCGACGAGGCCCTTCTGCACCTCCGGCACGAGCTCCATGTGTGAACCGGACAGGATCGACAGTCCGACGCAGTGGACGTCCTCGGCCACCGCGGCGGCCACGATCTGCGCCGCCGTGAGTCGAATGCCCTGGTAGATGACCTCGAAGCCGGCGTCGCGGGCACGCACGGCAATCTGCTCGGCGCCGTTCGAGTGCCCGTCGAGCCCGGGCTTGCCCACCAGCAGGCGCAGGCGCGTGCCGAGCTCCTCACCGGTGGCGGCAACGCGCTCGCGCACGGCCGTGAGCTCCTTGCCGGCCTCGGCGACGCCGACACCGCCGGTCACACCGGTCGGTGCGCGGTACTCGCCGAACACCTCCCGCAGCGCACCGGCCCACTCACCCACCGTGGCACCGGCCCGTACTGCGTCGAGCGTCGCCGACATCAGGTTGGTCTCGGTCTTGGCCTCGGCACGCAGGCGGTCCAGCGCCTCGTCGACTGCGGACTGGTCGCGCTCGGCGCGCCACTGCTCGATGTCGGCGATGGCGGCCCGCTCTGCCTCGGGGTCGGGCGTCTGGATGGCGGTGTCGAGGTCGGCGGTGAGCGGCGACACCTCGGTCTCCGTGTAGGAGTTGACGCCGATGACCTTGAGCTCGCCGGACTCGATCCGGGCACGACGCTCCGAATGCGACGCCACCAGCTCGCCCTTCATGTACCCGGACTCGACGGCCGCCACCGCGCCACCCATGGCCTGGACCCGGTCGATCTCGGCTCGAGCGCCCTCGATGAGCTCGGTGACCTTGGCCTCGATCACGACTGAGCCCTCGAAGATGTCGTCGTACTCCAGCAGGTCGGACTCGAACGCCAGCACCTGCTGAAGGCGCAGAGACCACTGTTGGTCCCACGGCCGCGGCAGGCCGAGCGCCTCGTTCCAGGCCGGCAGCTGCACCGCGCGGGCCCGAGCGTCCTTGCTCAGCGTGACGCCGAGCATCTCCAGGACGATGCGCTGGACGTTGTTCTCGGGCTGGGCCTCGGTGAGGCCGAGCGAGTTGACCTGTACGCCGTAGCGTAGGCGCCGCATCTTGGGGTCCTGGACGCCATAGCGCTCGCGGGTGATCTCGTCCCAGAGCCGGCCGAAAGCCCGCATCTTGCAGGTCTCCTCGATGAACCGGACGCCGGCGTTGACGAAGAACGAGATGCGGCCGACGACGTGCTCGAACTCGTCCTCCGGCACCTGGCCGGAGTCGCGGACGTCGTCGAGGACGGCGATCGCGGTGCACAGCGCGTAGGCCAGCTCCTGCGTGGGCGTCGCCCCAGCCTCCTGCAGGTGGTAGCTGCAGATGTTCAGTGGGTTCCACTTCGGGATCTCTTTGACCGTGTAGGCGATCATGTCCGTCGTCAGGCGCAGGGACGCCTCCGGCGGGAAGACGTATGTACCGCGGGACAGGTACTCCTTGATGATGTCGTTCTGCGTGGTTCCCGACAGGCTGGACGGCGGAGCGCCCTGCTCCTCGGCCGCGACCTCGTACATCGCCAGCAGCCACATCGCCGTGGCGTTGATGGTCATCGAGGTGTTCATCTCATCGAGCGGGATGTCCTGGAACAGCCGGCGCATCGCGCCGAGGTGCGCCAAGGGAACTCCGACTTTGCCCACTTCCCCTCTTGCAAGGGTGTGGTCGGGGTCGTAGCCGGTCTGCGTCGGCAGGTCGAAGGCCACGGAGAGCCCCGTCTGGCCCTTCTCGAGGTTGCGCCGGTAGAGGGCGTTCGACTCCGCCGCCGAGCTGTGTCCGGCGTAGGTTCGCATCACCCAGGGTTTGTCAGGCATGACGCTCAGGTTACCGTGCGGAAACGGGCGAAAACTCCGCTGAGTTCGACTTCACATTGATCGTGAACGTCGAGCACAACGCTACGCTCGACGAATGGTGAAGTTGACCAAGATCTACACGCGGACGGGCGACGACGGCACGACCAATCTTGGCGACATGAGCACCACGTCGAAGCTCGACCTCCGCCTCGCCGCATACGCGGATGTCGATGAGTCGAACAGTCATCTCGGGGTGGTGATCGCCCTCGGCGCGCTGCCCGACGACGTCGTAGCCGTGCTCACGCACGTGCAGAACGACCTGTTCGACGTGGGCGCCGACTTGTCCTGCCCGATCGCGGAGAACCCGGAGCACCCGCAGCTCCGCGTCGAGCCCGACTACATCGAGCGACTCGAGGGCTGGTGCGACCAGTACAACGAGTCATTGGAGAAGCTCCGGTCGTTCATTCTCCCGGGTGGCACCCTCACCGCGGCCGAGCTGCACGTTGCGAGGACGGTGACCCGGCGAGCCGAGCGGTCAGCCTGGGCCGCGATCGAGGAGCACGGCGCCACGATGAACGTGCTGACGGCGAAGTACCTCAACCGGCTCAGTGATCTGCTGTTCATCCTCGCCAGGTACGCGAACCGTGAGCCCGGCGACGTGTTGTGGGTTCCTGGCGGCGAACGCTAGCCAGCCCGAGCGTCATTCCCAATCGATGGCCAGCGTGGCGGCCGAGCCCGCACCATGATGATGCTTCGGTGCGGCGTCGGCGGGGGCGGCCACACCCACGGCGGTGATGGCAGTGACGAAGGCAGCGACAACGAGGCGCTTGATCACGATGAACTCTCTCCCTCAGCGGGAGGACCAGATTGCCCCCCGGCACTCGGACGATTCTGCCCCCCAGGGGCCGATCGCGTCAACGGCTCCGGTGCTGGTCAGAGCACGTTGTTGACGCTGTGACCGGGCGGTGACGCATCGAGCCACGCGAGCAGGCCGTTGAGCGCGCCCGGGCTCATGGCCATCTGCCGCACGCCGGATCGGTGCCGCACCGCCACGACGACATGGCCGGTGTGCAAGGCGTACACCTCCGGGCCGATCGGCTCCCGGCGCCCGTCGATCGCGATGTCACCCCGCGTGAATCGGTAGCGCGGCCACCAGGCGAACGAGAACGTGCGGTACCACTCGAGCGTGTTCGAGCGATAGGCGCCGACGCCGAGCGTCCAGCCCTTGGGTGTGGCATCGGCGCGGTGGTTGATGCTGACGTCGAACGTGCCGCCGCGGCGTGAGACCAGCCGGCGACGGACGACCAGGGACACCACCACGAGCGCGGCGAGCACCACGATGAGCGCGAGTGAGTCGACAAGCCAGAGCCAGATCGGCACTGCACTGTCCTCCGTTCGGGCTCAAAGGGTCAGGATGACTTCTCCACGGCGCGCACCTTGGCCTCGGCGCGCTGCAGGGCGAGCGAGTCGCCTTCCCCTTGCAGCTTCTCGACCTCCGCGCGGGCGGCGTCGGCGTCGATCTCGTCGGCGAGGAAGGCGTCCTCGGACAGGATCGACACGCGGTCGTTGGCGATGGAAAGGAAGCCGTCCTCGACGGCCGCCCGCACCTGCTCGCCATCGGTGGTGGTGATCTCCACGACGCTGGGCAGCAGGATGGAGAGCACCGGCGCGTGCCCGGGCAGTGCGCCGAGGTCGCCCTCGGCGGTGCGGGCGATGACCATCGTGGCCTCGCCCGACCACACGACGCGATCGGCGGCCACCAGCTCCACCTGCAGCGGGTCGGTCATCAGAGACCCTTCTGGATTTCTTCCCACTTCGCGTCGACGTCGTCCAGACCGCCGCACATGAAGAAGGCCTGCTCGGCCACGTGGTCGTACTCACCGTCGCAGATCTTGCTGAAGGCGTCGACGGTCTCGTCGATCGGGACGGTCGAGCCCTCCTTGCCGGTGAACTGCTTGGCCACGTAGGTGTTCTGGGACAGGAAGCGCTGCAGACGACGAGCGCGGGACACGATCGTCTTGTCCTCTTCGCTGAGCTCGTCAACACCGAGGATCGCGATGATGTCCTGGAGCTCCTTGTTGCGCTGCAGGATGCCCTTGACCCGGTTCGCGGTGTTGTAGTGGGCGTCGCTGATGTAGCGCGGGTCGAGGATGCGGGACGTCGACGTCAGCGGGTCCACGGCCGGGTAGATGCCCAGGGAGGCGATCTCACGGCTCAGCTCGGTGGTGGCGTCGAGGTGGGCGAACGTCGTGGCCGGGGCCGGATCGGTGTAGTCGTCGGCCGGCACGTAGATCGCCTGTAGCGAGGTGATGGAGTGACCACGGGTCGACGTGATGCGCTCCTGGAGGACGCCCATCTCGTCGGCCAGCGTGGGCTGGTAGCCCACCGCGGACGGCATGCGGCCGAGCAGCGTCGACACCTCGGAGCCGGCCTGCGTGAACCGGAAGATGTTGTCGATGAACAGCAGCACGTCCTGCTTCTGGACGTCGCGGAAGTACTCCGCCATGGTCAGCGCCGACAGGGCGACGCGGAGGCGGGCTCCCGGCGGCTCGTCCATCTGGCCGAAGACGAGCGCGGTCTGCCCGAGCACGCCGGCCTCCTCCATCTCGGTGATGAGATCGTTGCCCTCGCGGGTGCGCTCGCCGACACCGGCGAACACGGACACACCGCCGTGGTCCTTGGCAACGCGGGCGATCATCTCCTGGATGAGCACCGTCTTGCCGACGCCGGCACCGCCGAACAGTCCGATCTTGCCGCCGAGCACGTAGGGCGTGAGCAGGTCGATGACCTTGATGCCGGTCTCGAACATCTCGGTCTTGGCCTCGAGCTGGTCGAAGGCCGGCGCCTTGCGGTGGATGCCCCACCGCTCCTTGACCTCGAACGTCTCGCCCTCTTCGAGGTTGAGCACCTCGCCGGTGGTGTTGAACACCTTGCCGAGCGTCTGGTCGCCGACGGGAACCGTGATCGGCTCGCCGAGGTCGGTGACGGTGCTGCCCCGCACGACACCATCGGTGGGTCGCAGGCTGATGGCGCGCACCATGCCGTCGCCGATGTGCTGGGCGACCTCGAGCGTGAGGGTCTCGGTCTCCCCTGCGATCTCGACGTCCACGGTCAGCGCGTTGTAGATCTCCGGCATCGCGTCGCTCGGGAATTCGACGTCGAGCACCGGGCCGATCACGCGGGACACACGTCCGGTCGCGGTCTGCTTCTCTTCAGTCGTGGCAGTCATATTTGTCACTCACTCAGTGTTAGTCGGATTGGGCGGTGGCGTCGGCGAGCGCGTTCGCGCCGCCCACGATCTCGCTGATTTCCTGGGTAATCCCGGCCTGGCGGGCCTGGTTGGCAACTCGGGTGTACTTCTCGATGAGGTCCTGGGCGTTGTCGGTCGCGGACTTCATGGCCTTCTGACGGGCGGCGAGCTCGGAGGCGGCCGCCTGCAGCAGGCAGTAGTAGATGCGGCTGTTGACGTACTTCGGCAGCAGCGCGTCGAGGACTTCGGTGTCGTCCGGCTCGAACTCGTACAGCGGCAGGACCTCGTCGGGCTCGGGCGCCTCGGTGCCCTCGACGACCTCCAGCGGAAGCAGCCGGATGACGTCCGGCTCCTGGGTGAGCATCGACTTGAACCGAGTGAACACGATGTGCAGCTCGTCGACGGCGCGCTCGGGATCGGCGGTCTCGCCCTCGACGGGTTCGTCGAGACCGGCATTGAACGCCGCCACGAGAGTGTCGCCCATCTCGCGGGCGTTGGCGTACTCCGGCCGGTCGGAGAACCCCGTCCAGGACTGGACGTAGTCGCGTGCGCGGAACCGGAAATAGCCCTCGGCCTTGCGGCCGGAGAGGTAGAAGTCGACCTCTTTGCCCTCGGAGTGCAGCTTCTCGGCGAGACGCTCGGACTCCTTGAGCACGCTGGACGAGTACGCACCGGCGAGGCCGCGGTCGCTGGAGATGACGAGGACCGCGGCTTTCTTGGGGTCCTCCTTCTCCGTGGTCAGCGGGTGGTCGACGTTCGAGAACGTGGCCACCGCCGACACAGCCCGGGTGAGCTCGCGCGCGTACGGCGCCGCCGCCGCCGCGTGCTGCTGGGCCTTGATGATGCGGGAGGCGGCAATGAGCTCCATGGCGCGCGTGATCTTCTTCATCGACTGTGTCGACTTGATCTTGGCGCGGTACTCGCGCAGGGAGACAGCCATACGTCAGGACCGCTTCTGCTTGACGATCTGCTCCTGCTCGACGTCCTCGTCCGCGAGGGCTTCGAACTCCTCGTGACCGGCCTGGATGCGCTCTCCGTCGCTGGTCTCGAAGCGGTTGAGGAACTCCTTGTAGGCCTCCTCGAGCGCGTTCTCGTTGTCGTCCTCGAACTTCCCGGACTCACGGATCGCGTCGAAGATGCCCTCGTGCTGGAACTTGATGTACTCGAGGAACTCCTGCTCGAAGCGGCTGATGTCCTGCACCGGAACGGGGTCGAGCTTGCCAGTGGTGGCCGCCCAGATGGAGACGACCTGCTGCTCGACCGGGAACGGCGTGTACTGACCCTGCTTGAACAGCTCCATCAGGCGCTGGCCCCGGGCGAGCTGGGCCTTGGAGGCGGCATCGAGGTCGGATGCGAACATCGCGAACGCCTCCATCGCGCGGTACTGCGCCAGCTCGACCTTGAGCGAGCCGGTGACCGCCTTCATCGACTTGAGCATCGCGTTGCCGCCGACGCGCGAGACCGAGATGCCGACGTCGACCGCCGGGCGCTGGTTGGCGTTGAAGAGGTCGGACTGCAGGAAGATCTGGCCGTCGGTGATCGAGATGACGTTCGTCGGGATGTAGGCCGACACGTCGTTGGCCTTCGTCTCGACGATCGGCAGGCCGGTCATGGAGCCGGCACCGAGCTCGTCGCTGAGCTTCGCGCAGCGCTCGAGCAACCTGCTGTGCAGGTAGAACACGTCACCGGGGTAGGCCTCGCGGCCCGGCGGGCGGCGCAGCAGCAGCGACACGGCGCGGTAGGCCTCGGCCTGCTTCGACAGGTCGTCGAAGATGATCAGGACGTGCTTGCCCTGGTACATCCAGTGCTGGCCGATGGCCGAGCCGGTGTACGGAGCGAGGTACTTGAAGCCGGCCGAGTCGGACGCGGGGGCTGCAACGATCGTGGTGTACTCCAGCGCGCCGGCCTCCTCGAGGGCGCCACGCACGGCGGCGATGGTCGAGCCCTTCTGGCCGATACCGACGTAGATGCAGCGGACCTGCTTCTCCGGATCGCCGGTGTCCCAGTACTCCTTCTGGTTGATGATCGTGTCGGTCGCGATGGCCGTCTTGCCGGTCTGGCGGTCGCCGATGATCAGCTGGCGCTGGCCGCGGCCGATCGGCGTCAGCGAGTCGATCGCCTTGATGCCAGTCTGCAGGGGCTCGTGCACGCTCTTGCGGTTGATGACGCTGGGCGCCTGCAGCTCAAGGGCGCGACGGCCTTCGGACTTGATCTCGCCGAGGCCGTCGATCGGGTTGCCGAGCGGGTCGCACACGCGACCGAGGTAGGCGTCACCCACCGGGACCGAGAGCACCTCGCCGGTGCGACGCACGGTCTGGCCCTCCTCGATGCCGGAGAACTCACCGAGGATGACGACGCCGATCTCGCGGACGTCGAGGTTCAGCGCGAGGCCGAGCGTGCCGTCCTCGAACTCGAGGAGCTCGTTGGCCATGGCCGACGGGAGTCCCTCGACGTGGGCGATGCCGTCGCCCGCGTCCGAGACGATGCCGACCTCTTCGGTGGAGGTGGCACTCGGCTTGTAGTCGGCCACGAACGTCTGCAGCGCGTCACGGATCTCGTCCGGACTGATCGTGAGTTCCGCCATGTGTTCTGCCTGCCTTCTGTGTGGTTCGTCTGAGATGGGGTCGTGGGGTGCGGGTCAGCCCGCCAGCTGTCGTCGGGCGTCCTCGAGGCGGCCGGAGACCGTGCCGTCGATGACGTCGTCGCCGATGGCGACCCGCAGGCCGCCCACGATCGTCGGGTCGACGATCACGTTGAGGTGCACGTCGTGGCCGTACCGGGCCGCCAGTGCATCGGCAAGCCGCTGACGTTCGGCGTCGCCGAGCTCGTAGGCGCAGCGCACCTCGGCGAGCACGCGCTTGCGCCGGGCGGCGACCTCGTCGGCGAACCGCGCGAGCACGGCGTCGAAGGAGCCCGTGCGCGTGGCCGCGGCCTGCTTGAGGAGCGCGAGCGCGGCCGCGGAGGCCTTGGAAGCGAAGATCGAGTCGAGCAGGGTGCCCTTGTGGTCGGCGGGGATGGAGCGGTCGGAGAGGACTCCACGCAGCTCACGGGCCTCGTCGATGATGCGTTGCGCCTCGAACAGCTCGTTCTCCAGGGCATCCAGCGAGCCGGCATGGTCGGCGGCGGCGACGTGCGCGGCCAGGCCGGCGATCTCGACCGCATCACTGAGGTCGCGGCCTGAGGCCCAGCGGTTCTGCGCAGCGACATCGACGATGCCGAGGGTGGCGACGTCGATCTTGTCGCCGAGCACGGCGGCAGCGAGACCGGACCGGGCGTCCGGCTCGGTGGCCGGGTCGGTGAGGACCCGCCGGATGGACGGCGTCGAGTCGAGCACAGCGGCGACCGAGAACAGCTCGTCGCCCACCGTGCCCAGGGTGCCCGAGGAGTGCTCGACGGCGTCGAGCACTTTCGCGAGCGAACCCGCCGAGACTCCTCGCATCAGCTCTTCTTCGACTTTCCGGAGTCCGACTCCAGCTCGGCGATGAACCGCTCGACGGAGCGCTTCTGTCGGTCGTCGTCGTCGAGGGACTCCCCGACGATGCGCCCGGCCAGCGTGGTCGCGATGGAACCGACCTCGCCCTTGAGCTGGGACAACGCCTGGGAGCGCTCGACCTCGATCTGGGCCTGGGCGTTCGACGTGATGCGGTCGGCCTCGACCTGAGCCTGCTCGCGGTGCTGGGCGATGATCTGGGCGCCCTGCTCGCGAGCTTCCTCACGGATGCGCGAGGCCTCGGCACGAGCGTCGGCCAGCTGGGCCTTCAACTCGGACTCGGTGCTCTCGGCATCGGACTTGAGCTGGGCGGCCTCATCGAACTGCGCCCTGATCTTGTCCTGCCGATCCGTCATCGCCTTGTTGACCGGCGGGATGACGTACTTGGCCAGGATGAAGACCAGGACACCGAAGGCGAACAGCTCGGCGAGGAACGTCGCGTTCGGCACGAGGAAGTTGCTCTCGGCCGAGGTCGCGTCCGACGCCGCGGTGTGGATGAGGTGAGTCACGACTAGGCCAGGACGAACACGAACAGGGCCATGAACGCCAGGTTGATGAAGTACATCGCCTCGCACAAACCGACCGTCAGGAAGAAGATCGTCATCAGTCGGCCCTGGGCCTCGGGCTGACGGGCGACACCCTGGATGGTCGAGCTGCCGGCCAGGCCGTCACCGACAGCCGCGCCGATGGCTCCGCCGCCGAGGGCAAGTCCGCCGCCGACGAACGCTCCGGCGGTCTGGATTGCGGTATCAGTTACTGCCATGTCTCTCCTTGGCTCTCACCGCCGGTCTCGCCGGCCGTGAATGGATGGTGCTCGGTGGGTGGTGCTTGGTACTGGTCTGAAGTTGTGGTCGTGCTGGTCAGGCCGGTTGGAGCTCGCCCTCCGGCGTGCTGTCGGTGGCCTCGTCGGCCTCGTCCGGCTCGTCCTCGGCAGCGTGGGGCTCGTCGTGGCCCCCGCCTCCGCCGTGGCCCTCGGCAGCCATGCCGAAGTACAAGATGGTGAGCAGGGCGAAGATGAAGGCCTGGATGACGCCGATGAACATGGCGAACAGCTTCCAGACCACGGTGGGCGCCCACAGGGCGTAGTAGGGCAGCAGGCCGAGGAGCGCGATCATGATGCCGCTGGCGAAGATGTTGCCGAAGAGTCGCAGGGCCAGCGTGAACGGCTTGATGAGCTCCTCGATGAAGTTCAGCGGCGCCATCACCGGGTAGGGCTCGAAGAAGCCCTTGATGTACTCCTTGCCGCCGCGCTTGCGCACGCCGAACACGTGGACGCCGATGATCACCATCAACGCCATGGCGTAGGTGAGGTTGGTGTCGGCCGTGGGCGGCGGAACCTTCTCGTGCGTGGGGATCATCTCGAGCCAGTTGGCGACGAGGATGAAGATGAACAGCGCCACGGCCAGCGGCACGACGAACGGGTTGAGCTTGCCGAGGTTGCCCTCCACCTGCTCGTTCACCCAGGAGACGAGCGCTTCCCACATGAGCTGCACCTTGCCGGGCACGTCGCTGTTGACCTGGCGCCGCAGGAGAAGGCCCAGGACGACCACGACCGCGCCGGCGACCAGCGTCGACGTGACGGTGTCCTGGTTGAACGTGAGCGGCCCGACGGTGAAGGTCGTGTGGTGACCGATCTCGATCGTGGGCGATTCGCCGCCGCCTTCAGCACGGATCATTGCTTGCGCACCTCTCTCAGCAGGGGAATCCCGGTCAGGACCAGGGCGATGAGGTGGAAGAGCGCCAGGCCGAAGAACACGGCGGCACCGTAGGGCCAGAAGGCCCAGGCCACTGCGAAGGCCAGGACGGAGATGAGGGCCAGCCGCAGGAGCGAGCTCGAGGCGTACGCCTGACGGGTGACCTCGTCACCGGAGGAGATCGCCTTCTGCAGGGCGAAGTCGGTGAGGACGTGGTTGAGCGCGCCCAGCGCGATGCCCGCGGCCAGGAAGAGCCCGCCTTGCCACTTGCCGAGCGGCACGCTGATCCAGATCGAGGCCACGACCAGGCCGGCGGCGAGGAGCAGGGCGCGACGCTGGCTGCGAAGTGCACCGGCGAACGTGGCCGGAGGTGCGGGTGCTGGTGCCGGCTGGGCCGGGGTGACGTCGTTCATCGGACACCCCCCATGTCAGGGGCGGAGGAACGAGCGGATGCGAAGCCAGAAACCGACGCCGGCCGCCACGATGCCGAGGCCGATGCCGGCGAGGACGAAGGCCGGAGATGTGTCGAGCCAGGCGTCGAGGAGCTCACCGACCACGAGACCGGCGACGACACAGGCGACGAGGAGCCCACCGAGAGTGATGAGGTCGCGGCCGCCGAGCGACGGACCGTCCTGCGGTTCGTCATCGTGCATCACCGACACTCCTGGGCCACGTCGCCTGGACCGACCGGTTCACGCCCTCTGGACCCGTCGCAGTCCCGCGGGGGGCGACGGTGAGATGAGGTGCGTCGGTCGTCATATTCGGCGGCCGTCCTTGGTGATGAGGGGTCGGTGAATACTGCCTGGATTGAACTTTGGGGAGCACGTGAAAACTATCACGAGCGAAGCGGCGCTCAGGCACCAGCCCCTGGCCACCGGATCAGGTCCGATTGATGGGGCGCCACCGCGGGAGGAGGAACACGAAAGCGGCGGTCAGAGCCGCCAGGACGACGAATCCGACGATCGACTGCCAGCCGCTGACGAGGCTCACGAAGACGGTGCCGAAGGCGACGAGACCGGCGATCGAGTACATGACCAGAACCGCGTTGCGATGGGAGTGACCGATCTCCAGAAGCCGGTGGTGGATGTGCATCTTGTCGGGGCTGAACGGTGACCGTCCGGCGCGGGTGCGACGCACCACGGCCAGTGCCAGGTCGACGAACGGCACGAGCAGCATCGCCACCGGCAGGATCAGCGGGAGCAGGAACGTCAGGAACGTCGTCTGCGCTCCCCCGATGCCCTCGGAGATGTTGGTGGCCGGGAACTGTCCGGTGAGGCTGATCGACGAGCAGGCCAGCACGAAGCCGATGAGCATCGAGCCGGAGTCGCCGATGAACATCCGGGCCGGGAAGAAGTTGTGCGGCAGCACACCGATGCACGCGCCGGCGAGAGCGGCGGTGAGCAGGGCCGCGGCGATGGCCCGCGACTCCCCGTTCTCGACGGCGAGCACGAACGCGTAGGAGAAGAACGCGATCGCGCCGATCGCGACCATCCCGGCGGCCAGCCCGTCGAGGCCGTCGACGAAGTTCACCGCGTTCGCGGTACCGACGATGAGCAGCACCGTGAAGATCGCGGACTGGACCTGGTCGAGTCCGAGCACACTGCCATACAGCGGCAGGTAGAAGAACTTCACCCCGAGCGCGACCACGACCACACCGGCGAGCACCTGGCCGGCGAACTTGCTGAGCGCGTCGAGCTCGTAGAGGTCGTCGATGACGCCGACCAGGCAGATGACCGCTCCGCCGATGACGACGGCACGCGCGTCGCTGAACACCGAGCTCTCCGAGCGGGAGAGGAATGGCAGGTGGGTAGCGGTCAGGTAAGCGGCGATGAGCCCGCCGAGCATCGCCGGCCCGCCGAAGTACGGCGTGGGCACGGCATGCACATCACGGTCACGGACCTTCGCGACGGCGCCGAAGTGGTGCGCCAGCACGCGGGCGATCGACGCCAGCAGGTAGGTGACGCCGAGGGAAATACCGAAGACGACGAGATACTCGCGCATCCCCTACTCCCCTGCCGCCGGCTCGATTGTGTTGTTGAACTCGTGCAGCGTCTCGAGGTCGATCGAGCCCTGGCGGAGCACGCGCGGGACAGCGGCCGTGGTGTCGAGGATGGTCGAGGGGACACCGGAGCGGCTCGGTCCGCCGTCGAGGTAGACGGCGACGTCGTCCCCGAGCATGCGCTCGGCGTCGTCGATGGTCTCCGCGGCGGGCTCGCCGGTGATGTTCGCGCTGCTGACCGCGAGCGGGCCGGTGACCTTGAGCAGCGCGAGCGCCGTCCTGTCGTCGGGCATCCGCACGGCCACGGTCTGGTGCGTCTCGCCGAGGTCCCACCGGAGCGATGACTGCTGGCGGCAGATGACGGTGAGCGGCCCCGGCCAGAGCGACGTCGTCATCGTGCGCAGCCAGGACGGGATGTCGGAGGCAAGCGCCTCGAGCGTGGTGGGTGCGCCGACGAGCACGGGCGGGGGCATCTCGCGGGTGCGGGACTTGGCGTCGAGCAGTCTCTGGACGGCCTCTGGCGAGAATGCGTCTGCGGCGAGGCCGTAGACGGTGTCGGTGGGAATGACGACCAGCTCGCCGCGCTCGATCGCCGTCTGCGCCGCGTCGAGGCCCGCTTCCAGCTCGGACTCCACGGCGCAGTCGAATCTCACCCGGCCACCCTAGTTGTTACGTCACGCCGTGGACGAGGAAGGCGAGGGCGAGGAACTGGCTGGTCCGGCCGAGGAAGACCATCAGCAGGAAGAGTGAGCGCGGCTGGCGGGAGGCACCGGCCAGGATCGTCACCACGGCGAGCGGCGGGACGCCGGTCAACGAGGACGCGAGCACCGTCGCGGCGCCGAGGTAGGGGCGATCGATGAGCTTCAGCAGGCGGTCGCCGACCCGGCGCATGAAGGCCGTGAACCTGTTGCGGGGAGGCTTGCGATCCACCGTCTTGCGCACTTTGGACGAGCCACGCCGCACCAGCTCGAAGACGATGGCCTTGCCGATCACCGTGCCGATGCCCAGGCTCAGGATCGCGACGGCCAGCAGACCCTTCGGCACGAAGGCACCCATGCCGATGACGTAGAGCTCGGCGTTGAGGAGGACCGGCAGCAGCGCCGAGCCGATCCCGAAGACGAAGGCGGCCCCGAGGAGTGCCAGGTCGCCCATGCGGGCCACCCTAGCCGCGCAAAGCCAAGATCTCGGTCACCGCGTCGGCGGCGGGACGTGCGCCGATCCGCGCTGCTGGCCAGGGAAGGAAGCGGGGCACTCCCGGTCCGGATTCGTGGGCTGGCGCTCGGTCTGGTCCAGCTGGGGGTTGGAGTCGTCGACCCCGTACGAGCACACCTCGCCGTTGGCGATGAGCATGTTGGTCTGCATGTGTCCGCCGGTGAACGCGTCGGTCAGCTTGGCCAGGCCGATCGGGAACTGGATGAGCAGCTCACGGACGTGCGGGTCGCGACGGGCGAAGATGTCGGTGAAGTCGGCGAACTCGCGCAGCAGCTCGGGCAGCGACGCCACCATGTCGTCGGTGAGACGGCGGAGCTCGGCCAGCTGGGCAGGCGTCGCGTCGATGGTGCGGCGCAGCGTCGGGTCGTAGTCCTTCAGCCAGGCCGCGAGGCTGCGGGCCGAGACGGCAAAGTCGCGGAAGTCGTTGCGGGTGTCGACGCCCGTGCGCAGCACGGTGCGGCCGTTCTGCAGGGTGCGCAGGGTCTGGGGCCAGACTGTGTCGAGCGTCTGGATCAGCTCGCTGCCCGATGAGACGACCCGACCCAGGTCTTCGGGGTCGGCGAACGCCACGCTGAGCTCCTTGAGGACGATGCGCAGCTCCTTGTCGTCGACCTGCTGCATGAGCCCGTCGACGGACATCAGGGTGTCGGCGACGGAGGTGGGTGTCGACGTCTCGGACGCGGCGATGTGTGCCCCGTCGGCCAGGTACGGGGCGCCGGATCGTCGCGGCTGAAGATCGAGGAACTGTTCGCCTGCTGGTGACAGCGTGCGCACGGCCGCGGCGGTGTCGGCCGGGATCCGGGAGCCGGGGTTGAGCGAGATGTCCGCCTCGACGTGGTCGCCGACGAGGTCGACGTCCTTCACCGACCCGACGCGCACGCCGCGGTAGGTGACGCCGGAGCCGACGAACAGGCCGCCGGTCTCCTTCAGGTCGACCGCGACGTGCAGCGGTCGCGCACCGACCGAGCCGCCGAGCACGTTCTTGTAGATGTGCACCACGGTGAGCACCAGCATGGCGGCCAGCGCGGCTGCGCCGAGCTTGTGCTTCAAGGGCAGGGACCGGCGCATCAGCGACCACCCCCGAACAGCCCGAGAAGGCCCCCGAGGAGCGCGGGCTTCCGCTCGGGGGTCGTGCCGTCGGGCGTCGGCGTGCCGAGCGGCCGGCCCAGGAGTCGGCCCGGATCGACGAGGTCGGGTGTCTGGACCGGCGGCGCTGCGGCCGTCGTTCCCGGCGTCAGGCCGGCAAGGCCGATCAACGCGTTGCCCTGGAAGTGCAGATACGTGTTCAAGTAGTCCGTCGGCACTCCCCGGTCGACCAGGCCGGCGAAGTGCACGAGGGTGTCGATGCCGGGGCCAAGCTCGTCTTCGAGGGCGTTCAGCTCGTCGAACACCGGTCCCATCTTGCGCAACGTGTCGAGCAGGTCGCGCCGGGTGGCGGCGATGACGTCCGTGGTGACCGCGCCGAAACGGTCGATGCTGCGCAGGAGCGCGACCAGCTCGTCGGTGTTCTTGCGGAGCGCTCGGGCCGCGGGTGCGACGTCCTTGAGAGCGGCGTTCGTGGTGGAACGCTGCTGGTTCAAGGTGACGGAGACGTCGGCGAGCGCGTCCAGCGCGGCATCGATGTCGTCGTTGGACTCGTTCAGGGCGTGCGCGGTGCGGGCCATCCGGCCGAGCACGTCCCGGGCGCTGTCCTCGCGTCCACCGAGCACGAGGTTGGCCTCCCGGACGATGGTCTGGAGCTGGCCGAGCCCTCCGCCGTTGATGACCAGCGACGCCGAGGTCATGGTGTCCTCGATCGTCGGGGCGGCACTGGTGCGGTCGTGCCCGAGCATCGCTCCATCACGCAGCTGCGCACCGGAGTCGACGTCGTCGATCTGCACGAACAGCTCACCGAGCGGGGTCGTCGCCCGCAGCCGGGCGGTCGCTCCCTCATGGAGAACCGCCGACGTGCGGATGTCGAGGTTCACGCGCGCGGTGAAGTTCTGCGCCACCACGTCGCGGACGCGGCCGACGGTGACGCCGTGGACCTTCACCGGCGCGCCCTGGGCCAGGTTGAGAGCGTCGTCGAACACCGCTCCCACGCGGTAGGTCGAACCGCTCACCCGGCTGCCCGGCAACGGGAGGTCCTGGGCTGACGTGGAGCAGCCCGCGACCAGCAGGGCCACCAGCGCCAGCGTCACACCCCGCCTCATGGTGTCTTCACCCCCGCGAGCTTCGCCAGCAGGTCGAACAGCGAGGCGGCCCCCGGCTCGAGGCCGTCGCACGTGCCCGGTGGGAAGTTCGAGCAGAGCACCTTGAACGCGGCCTCGCCGGGGAGCAGGTCGAACGGTCGGGTGAGGAAGTTGAGGTGGCCTTCCTCGTCGATCGCCCGCCCGACGTTCTGCGCCATCAGCGGCAGGGTCTCGATCATCTGGGCGAGCCGGCGGCGGTTGTCGACCATCGACGAGACAATGGCGGTGATGTCGTCGACCTGGTCGCCGATCTCGGCACGGTGCTGACGGGAGAATCGCGTGACCGCGCGCACCATGGCGGCGAGCGCGTCGAAGGTGGCCTCGATGTTCGTGTGCTCGTCGTCGAGCATGTCGGTCGCGTCCGCGACCTCGCGGGTGAACCGGCGCACGAGCTTGTCGTTCTGGGCCAGGGCCGCGGTCAGGGTGTCGAGGTTCTTCACCGTGCCCACCGCGTCACCGGACGACTGGTTCGTGGCGTCGAGCGCCGTCGCGAGGTCGTGCAGCCCCGTCGCGATCTTCGCGCCATTGCCGTCCAACGTCTCGGCCGAGACGTCGAGGATGTCGTTGACCGGCGTCGCCTTGCCGTCCGGGCCGGCCAGCTCCTTCGTGATCCGCTGCAGCGATTCCTGCAGGTCGTCGAACTCGACCGGCGAGCGGGTCCGGTTCTCATCCAGCAGCGCGCCGCTCTGCAGCACGGGTCCGGAGTCGTACACCGGGGTCATCTCGACGTAGCGATCGGTGGCGACAGAGCGCGACACCACCACGGCTCCCGCATCGGCCGGGATCTTCACACCGGCGTCGATCCGCAGGCCGACGTCGACGTGGTCGCCCCGCGGGGTGATGGATGTGACTTCGCCGACCCGGACCCCGAGGACGCCCACGTCGTTGCCCTTGAACAGCCCGGCGGAGTCGGCGAACCGTGCCGTCACCGTGGTGTCGCCCGATGCAGCGCAGCCGACCAGCGCCGCCAGCGCCGCCGCGCCAGCGAGTGCTGTGGCGATCGCTCGCCGGGTCGTGGAGGTGCGTGTGCTCATGGTGGTCCGCACTCCAAGCCACAGGTCAGGTTGTCGCCGAGTCCCACGGGGACGTGCAGGTCGATCCACGGGCCGTTCCCGCCCGCGTTCGCGAAGTAGTGCGCCATGACGGCCAGGCCACTGATCGAGGCGTTGATGTTCTTCTCCTGCCGGCGCAGGTTGGCGAGCGACGCGGTGAAGTCCCGCATCAGGGGCTCGAGCTCCTTCTCGTTGTCCTTGAGCACCCCCTGGACCTCCGTGGCGAGCCGGCGGGCGTCGATGAGCATCGCGTGGATGACGTCGCGCCGCTTGGTGAGCTCTTCCAGCACCAGCGACGACTGCCTGAGCAGGTCGATGATCACCTTGGAGTTCCGGGCCAGCTGGCCGGTGACCATCTCGGTCGAGCTCAGGAGTGCACTCATCTGGTCCGAGCGCCGGGCCGCGACCTCGGACAGCCGAGCCACGCCATCGATGGCGGCGCGTGTCTCCTTCGGCGTGTCGCGGAGCGTGTCGGCGACGACTTGGAGGGACTCCGCGACCGTCTTGGTGTCCAGGTCCTGGAGCTCACTGTTGGCGCCCTCGATGACGTCTTGCAGGTTGAACGGCACCGACGTGCGTTCGAGGGCGATGGTGTCGTCGGGCAGCGAGCCGGAGCCGCCCGGCCGCACCTCCAGGAAGTGGCTGCCCAGCAGCGTGGCCACCTTGACCGACGCCGTCGTAGCGCGCCCGAGATGGATGTCGCGGTCGAGGGTGAAGGTCAGGCGCACCTGATGGTCGTCGAGCTCGATGCCGCGCACCTCGCCGGAGCCGACTCCGGCCACCTGCACCTCTTCGCCCACCCGGATGCCCGCGGTGTGCTCAAGGATCGCGGTGTACTCCTGCTGGCCGAACGGGACGAAGCTGATCGCGGCCACGAAGAGCGTGCCGATGACGGTGGCCGCCACGCCGACCAGGCCCAGCGACCGTTCGCTGAACCGCTCGAGATAGGTGAGGACGTTCATCGGCAGGCCACCGAGTAGCGGTTCTTGGGGCCGATGTTGATCTCCGACGTGCCGATCTCGACCCCCATGTTGCAGATGTACATGTTCAGCCAGGAGCCGTGGGACATCGGACGCGCGAAGGAGTCGGTGGCGCCGGGCAGCACCTCGAACAGCGACGTGATCCGCTCCATCTCCTTGACGGCGATCCGGCCGAACTCGCGCAGCGTGTGGACGTCGTGCTTCAACGACGGACGGGCTTCGGACACGAGGGACGCAGTGGCGTCCGACAGCTCGCTGACGCCGTCGATCGAGTCGCCGATGCTGGAGCGCTCCTTCGCCAGCTTCGCCATGAGGGCCCGGAGGTCGCCGACGGTCTGGTCCACTTGGTCGCCGCGCGCGGCCAGGTCACGCAGGACCGGCACCAGGTTGTCGAGCACCTTTCCCAGGACGGCGTCCTTGTCGGCGAGGTGGTTGGTGAGCGTCGAGGTCTCGGTCAGCAGGGACTCGACCGTGCCGCCCTGCCCCTGCATCACCGCGATGATCGACGACGACAGCTGGTTGATCTGCTCCGGCTCCAGCGTCGCGAACAGCGGCTCGAACCCGTTCAGGAGCGCGGTCAGGTCGAAGCCGGGATCCGTCCGGCTCGCCGGCACATGGGTCTCGGCGCCGATCCGTTGGGAGCTCTCCGGCCCGGGGAGCATCGCCAGGTACCGCTGGCCGAGCAGGTTCTGGTAGCGGATCGACAGCCGGGTGTCGTTGTAGAGGGGCTGCTTCTTCGACAGGTCGAAGGTGACCCGGGCGAGGCTCCGGTGCAACGCCACGCCCTGGACCCGGCCGACCTTCACCCCGGCCGCGCGGACGTCGTCACCGGGGCGCAGGCCACTGGCGTTGGTGAAGTCAGCCGTGTACGTCGTGGTCCCGCCGGACACCTGGTTGGTCATCGTGTTGGCGAGGACACCCAGCACCAGCATGGCCGCGACACCGAACGCGGTGAAGATCGCCGTGGTGGTCCGCAGCCCCCTCATCGCGCTCCTCCCGCGTTGCCCAGCAGGCCGGCGATCTTCCCGAACAGCCCGGTCTCGGTGCCCGGCTGGCCGCCACGCTGCGGCACCAATCCGGGCAGCAGCTCGGGCAGTCGAGGCACCGATCCCAGACCCGGGAGGACGCCGGTCGGTGCCGGGGTCGCCGCGGAGGCCCCCCCTCCGGCGCAGTTGTCACCTTGCGCCGCGCCATCGCCGTACTGGGGACAGTCGGCCGCGCCGTACGGCGCCCCAGCGCCAGTCTTGATGAAGACGTCGGTGTGCAGGTAGGGCCCGTCCGAGAAGCCCTGGGACGCCCGCTCACCGAACGTCACGAAGGACTGGAAGCCGCCGGGCAACCCGTGCCGGTAGTCATAGAGCGCGTCGAACGTGATGGCCGAGTTGGTCAGGCTCCGGACGATGTTCGGCTTGTTCCGGCGCAGGAAGGCGTCGGCGGTGTCGACGAGACCGCGCGCCTGAGTGAGCGAGGTGGCGAACTGCCGACGCTTGTCGGTGATCGTGCGGGTCGTCGTGAGCGAGTCGTCCAAGGCCTTCAGCAGGTCAGGAGACGTCTCGGCGAGGACGTGCAGGTTGATGCCCAGCAGCCTGAGGTCCTCCTGCACGAGCGGCAGGTGCGGCTCGAGCCGGGCGAGGTAGGCATCGAGCGTCTCGAGCGTGTCGCCGAGCTCGGCTCCACGACCACGCACCGCTCCCGCGACCCTCGCCAGGGTGGTGGACAGCTGGGCCGGATTGATCGCCGACAGCACCCGGTCGGTGCTGTCCAGGGTGTCCTGCAGCTCGACCGTCTCGATGCTCTTGTCCTGCTGGATCAGCTGGTGCTGGCGCAGCCCGACCGCCGCCGTCTGGGAGTCACCAGGGGCCACGAGGTCGACGAACGTCGTGCCGAACACCGTGGCCGGGAGCACCCGGGCCTTCACGTCGCTCGGCAGGTTGCGGGCATGCTTCCCCGTGACGTTCAGCCCGATGCGGACGCGGTCGCCGTCGCTCGAGATCGACGTGACCTCGCCGATGATCACGCCCCGCGACTTCACGTCCGAGCCCGAAGTGAGCGCGCCACCCGCGTCGTCGACGACGGCCGAGACCTGGACGCGGTCGAAGAACATGCCCTTGCCGTAGGCCAGCACCAAGCTGCTCAACACCGCGGCGACCACGACCGCGGCGACGGCACGGCGCAGCAGCACGCCGGGCGCGCGGATGGCCGGGTCGACCATCGGCCCGAGGACCATGGACTTCATCCGGAGATCCTCACGCCTGAGCTGCCGCCCCAAAACAGCAGCGTCATCACCATGTCGAGGACGACGACCGCGACGATCGTGGCGCGGATCGCTCGCCCGGTGGCCTCGCCGACACCCTGCGCGCCGCCGGTGGCGGTGAAGCCGTACCAGCAGTGGATCAACGTCAGGGTGAAGGCGAACACGACGATCTTCACCACCGAGAGGGCGATGTCGCCACCGTTGACGAACGTCGTGAAGTAGTGCACGAACGTGCCCTCGGGCTGGCCGAACACGAACGTCACCGCCACCTGCGTGGCGAAGTACGACCCGGCGAGGCCGATCAGGTACAGCGGAATGATCGCCACCATCGCGGCGACGAGGCGGGTGGCGACCAGGAAGTCGATCGGCGCGATGGCAAGCGCCTCGAGGGCGTCGATCTCCTCGTGCGCGCGCATCGAACCGATCTGCGCCGTGAAGCGACAACCCACCTGCGAAGCGAGCGCGAGCGCGGCGATCAGCGGCGCCAGCTCGCGGGTGTTGACGACGGCGGAGACGAAACCGGTGAGCGGCGAGAGGCCGATCAGCTCCAGGCCGTTGAAGCCCTCGATGCCCAGCGAGGTGCCGGCCGACAGCGACAGCAGCACCATCACGCCGATCGTGCCGCCGCCGACGAGCAACGCACCGGTGCCCCAGCAGATGTCGGCCAGGATCCGGAACGTCTCGTTGCGGTACCGGAAGGTCGCCGCCGGCACGGCGACGAGGACACGGCGCAGGAACGTGGCCTGCGCGCCCAGCATGGCGAACGCGTCGACCGTGCGCGTTCCGACCGCCATGGCCATCAGGCGACCCTCTGCGGCACGAGCACGACGTACGCCTGGGTGACGGCGACGTTGACGACCGCCAGCACGATGACGCTGAGCACCACGCACTCGTTGACGGCATCGGCCACGCCCTTGGGTCCGCCGTGCGCCCGGAGGCCCTTGTGGCACGCGATGATCGTGGCGAGGAAACCGAAGAGCATTGCCTTGCCCTCGGCCAGCAGCAGGTCGGACGGCTGGGAGAAGCTGGTGAATGAGCCGAGGTAGGCGCCGGAGCTGACCTTGCCGGTGCCGACATTGAGCATGTAGCCGGTGACCATGGCGGCGACCGCCACGACCACGTTGAGCAGAGCCCCCACCACCACGGCGGCGACGACACGCGGGGCGACGAGCCGCTGTGCGGGGTTCAGGCCCATGACGCGCATGGCGTCGACCTCTTCGCGGACGGTCATGGACCCGAGCGCGGCGCACATCGCCGAGCCGACCGCGCCGGCCATCAACAGGGAGGTGACCAGCGGCGCGCCCTGCCGCAGGACGCCGATGCCGTTGACCGCGCCGGTGAACGAGACGGCACCGATCTGCTCGGCGACGGCGCCGACCTGCACGGCCACGATGACGCCGAACGGGATGGCCACGAGGATCGTCGGGAGGAACGCGACCCGCGTCATGAACCAGGCCTGCTCGAGGAACTCGCGCCACGGGAAGCGGCCGCGCACGATGTCGACGACGGCGAAGACGGTCGCCTGGATGCCCAGGACGATCATCGCGCCGAACGTCTGCAGGCCGGCCTCGGCCTTGCCTCGCATGGCGTCGACGCCCGGCAGGCGCGTCGAGGTCGACATGAGTTCCCTCTTCCGATTTTCCTACCGTTCGGTAGGATTGGGCAACGATAGGCAGTGTCACCTGCCCTGTCAACGAGGAGAGGAGGGCACATGTCACGCAGTGCAGCGACGACTCGTGCCGCTCATCTCGGACCTGCCGTCCGCCGTCCCCTCGTGCTCGATGCCGCCCTCGCCGTCTGGGACGCCGAGGGCTACCGGGGCACCACCATGGCGGCCATCGCCGCGCGGGCCGGAGTCAGCAAGCCGGTCCTCTACGAGTGCTACGACAACAAGGACGACGTCCTGCGCGCGCTGCTCGATCGCGAAGAGGGTCTGCTGATGTCGGCGACCCAGGCCGCACTGCCCGTCGACGACACGAAGGGCCTGCGAGCCACCGTCGAGGCGGCGTACGAGGCGTTCTTCGAAGCGGTGCTCTCCCACCCCGTGTCCTGGCGCATCGTCGTCGACGCCCAACGCGTCATGCCGGCAGCGATCGAGAGCCGCTACCACCAGGCCCGCGAGCTGTTCGTCGAGCAGATCGCCGAGCTGGTGCGCCGGCTGACTCCGTCGGGCGACCAGCTGTCGGATCCGGAGGCCCTCGTGCTGGCGTCGAACTTCGCCAGCCTCGCCGAGGACAACGCCTCCCTGCTGCTGCGTCAGAAGCCGGGGCGGAACGCCTGGACACCGGCGAGCCTGGCCACGTTCGTCACCCGGGTTGCCCTCGACCGGTGGGCCTGACGACTAAGCGGGCTTGCGGGCCGTCACGAATCGAGGCCGCTTGGCAAGGTCGGCGTGGTCGCGGACGTCGGTCCATCGCGAACCGAACACGCCGGGTGCCGACTCGCCCTGGGCGTCGGCATGCTCCGCGCCGACCGCTCCCCCGGGCTTGAGCAGCCGCCAGGCAGTGGCCTCGATCATCCGCATGGCGTCGAGGCCGTCGTCACCCGACCACAACGCCAGCGCAGGATCGTGGTCGCGCACCTCCGTGGCGACGCTCTCCCACGCGTCGAGCGGGATGTACGGCGGGTTCGACACCACGACGTCGACCTGACCATCGAGGTCGTCGAACGCGTCGGCGGCATCGCCCAGCCGGAGGTCGACGCCGGTGCCGGACAGGTTGCGCTGCGCCCACTCGAAGGCCGGCTCGTCGAGCTCGACCGCGTGCACCTGAGCGCCGGGCACCTCGTGCACGATCGCCAGTGCGATCGCCCCGGACCCGGTGCACAGGTCGACGACGACCGGAGCCTCCATCAGCGTTGCGGCTTCGATCGCCCAGCCCGCCAGCACCTCTGTCTCGGGACGCGGGACGAACACGCCCGGACCGACCTCGACGTCGACGGACCGGAAGGCGGCCGAGCCGGTGAGGTGCTGCAGCGGCACCCGCCGGGCTCGCGCCTCGACGAGCTCGAGGTAGGAGCGACGCTGGAGTTCGTTGGGTCGCGATGCGACCAGCAGCAAGGAGCGCGGCACGCCGGTGACGTGGGACAGCAGCAGCTCGGCGTCGACCCTCGGCGACTCGACACCGGCCTCGGCGAGCTTCGCCTCGGCAGCCTCCAGAAGGGGCCGAGCGCTCACGTTCCCTCGATGCCGGCGAGCCGCTCGGTGAGATCGGCATCGACGAGCGAGGCGATGACGTCATCGAGGGCGCCATCCATCACCTGGTCAAGGTTGTAGGCCTTGTAGCCAGTGCGGTGGTCGGAGATGCGGTTCTCCGGGAAGTTGTACGTGCGGACGCGCTCGGACCGGTCGACCGTGCGCACCTGCGACTTGCGGGCGTCCGCCGTCTCGGCGTCGGCCGTGGCCTGGGCAGCGTCCAGCAGCCGGGCTCGCAGGATCCGCATGGCTTGGTCCTTGTTCTGCAGCTGGCTCTTCTCGTTCTGGCAGCTGACGACGATGCCGGTCGGCACGTGCGTGATGCGCACGGCCGAGTCGGTCGTGTTGACGCTCTGGCCGCCAGGGCCGGACGAGCGGAACACGTCGATGCGCAGGTCGGCGTCGTTGATCTCGACCTCGACGTCCTCGGCCTCGGGCATCACGAAGACCCCGGCCGCGGACGTGTGGATCCGTCCTTGCGACTCGGTGACGGGGACCCGTTGGACTCGGTGCACGCCGCCTTCGAACTTGAGCAGCGCGTACGGAGCCTCGCCGGGCTCGGGTGTGCCCTTCGCTTGGACGGACACGGTGACGGACTTGTAGCCGCCCATCGCCGACTCGGTGGATTCGAGGATCTCGGTGCGCCACCCGTGTTGCTCGGCATGGCGCGTGTACATGCGCAGGAGGTCGCCGGCGAACAGGGCCGACTCCTCGCCGCCCTCACCGCCCTTGATCTCGACGATGACGTCCTTGCCGTCGGAGGGGTCTCGCGGCACCAGCAGGTGCTGCAGCCGCTCGGCGAGCGCGTGCAGCCGAGCCTCAAGGGACTCGACCTCCGCCTCGAACGACGGGTCGTCGGCACCGAGCTCGCGGGCGGCCTCGAGGTCTCCACCGACCTGCTGCCACTCGCGGTAGGCGCGCAGCACAGCAGTCAGCTCGGCGTACCGCTGGCCGATCTTCTTGGCCTGCGCCTGGTCGGCGTGCACGGCCGGATCGGCCATGCGTCGCTCGAGCTCGGCGTGCTCGGCGACGAGAGATTCGACGGCCTCGAACATGTGCGCACCTCCTCGTGGACCGTGGTGGCCGGGTGGACAGACGACGGCGCCGACCCCTCCGTGACGGAGTGGGCCGGCGCCGTGCCGAAGCTACTTCTTGCCGTAGCGCTTCTCGAACCGGGCCACGCGGCCGCCAGTGTCGAGGATCTTCTGCTTGCCCGTGTAGAACGGGTGGCAGGCCGAGCACACCTCGGAGCGGATGACGCCCTCGGTGGCGGTGCTACGGGTGGTGAACGAGTTGCCACAGGTACAGGTGACCTGGGTCTCGACGTACTCAGGGTGGATGTCGCGCTTCATGTGGTCCTCTCGTGGGCCGCTGGGTCGATCCGCGTCGCAGATCGTGAACCAGAACCAAGGATGCATTCTGCCATCAGGCCCCTCGTACAGCGAAATCCGGAGCCTGGATATTCCCTATTCAGGGAGCAGGGCTTCGATGTCGTCCGAGATCTGGTCCGGAGTTGTCGTGGACCCGTAGCGCTTGACGACCTTGCCCTCGGTGTCGATGAGGAACTTGGTGAAGTTCCAGCGGATCTTGTTGCCCACCATGCCGCTCTGCTCCGACCGCAACCACTCGTAGAGCGGGTGCGCGTCGGGACCGTTGACGTCGATCTTGGCGAACAGCGGGAAGGTGACCCCGAAGTTGCGCTCGCAGAACGTCGCGATCTCTTCTTCGTCGCCCGGTTCCTGGTGGCCGAACTGGTCGCACGGGAAGCCGAGCACGACGAGGCCGCGGTCGGTGTACGTGCGGTACAGATTCTCCAGACCTTTGTACTGGCCGGTGAAGCCGCAGTGGGAGGCGGTGTTGACGACGAGGATGACCTTGCCCTTGTAGTCGACGAGCTGTTGCTCGATGCCGTCGATGGACGTGGCCGAGAAGTCATGTGCCGTGGTCATGCGAACCAGCCTACGGACGTGGCCCAGAGTCCGCGGACCCGGATCATGGTCGCCACGGTCGCAGCCGCGGCCACCAGCCGGGCACCGCGCGGCGGTACCGATCGAACGACTCGCCGTACGTGCGGCGCAGGGTTGGCTCTTCATATGCGGTCACGAACGACACCACAGCGACCAGGAACACGCCCAGCCAGATGAGCACCGAGAGGCTGCGGAAGACCATCGCCTGGCCGGCGATCATCGAAGCAACGGCAAGGTACATCGGGTTGCGCACGTATCGGTACAAGCCACCCACGACGAGCTCCTCCGTCGGCGCGACCGGGGCCGGGGTCCCGCGTCCCTCGCGGACGAACTGGATGAACGCGGCAACGGCGACGACCAGGCCCGCCAGGGCCAGCACGGCGCCGGCGAGGTCGACGACGCCGATGTGATCGCCGTGGCGCCATCCGGTCAGAAGCCACGGCACGAGCCCGGCCGTCGAACCGGGAGCAAGGACGAAGAAGACCGCCGACCCGACGGCAGCGCGCTTCATCGGACCGGCATCGTGCGTCGGGAGGTCAGTCTTCGCTGTCAGACGTGCCCTGAGGCAGCGTCTTGTTGATCGACATCAGGAACTCGATGTTCGTGGACGTCTTCTTCAGCCGGTCGAGCATGAGCTCCAGGCCCTGCTGGCCCTCGAGGCCGGACAGCACACGGCGCAGCTTCCAGACGACAGCAAGCTCGTCCTTGGCCATGAGCAGCTCCTCCCGGCGGGTGCTCGTGGCGTCGACGTCGATGGCCGGGTAGATGCGCTTGTCGGCGAAGTCACGACGCAGGCGCAGCTCCCAGTTGCCGGTGCCCTTGAATTCCTCGAAGATGACCTCGTCCATGCGCGAACCGGTCTCGACCAGCGCGGTGGCAAGGATCGTCAAGGAGCCGCCGTCCTCGATGTTGCGGGCCGCACCGAAGAACTTCTTGGGCGGGTACAGCGCCGAGGAGTCGACCCCACCGGACATGATGCGTCCGCTGGCCGGAGCGGCCAGGTTGTAGGCGCGGCCGAGCCGGGTGATGCCGTCGAGCAGCACCACGACGTCGTGGCCGAGCTCGACGAGACGCTTGGCGCGCTCGATGGCCAGCTCGGCGACCGTGGTGTGGTCGGTGGCGGGACGGTCGAAGGTCGAGGAGATGACCTCGCCCTTGACGGTGCGCTGGAAGTCGGTGACCTCCTCCGGACGCTCGTCGACAAGGACGATCATCAGGTGGCACTCGGGGTTGTTCGCGGTGATGGCGTTGGCGATGGCCTGCATGATCATCGTCTTGCCGGCCTTGGGCGGGGAGACGATGAGGCCGCGCTGGCCCTTGCCGATCGGCGCCATGATGTCGATGATCCGGCCGGCCATGCCGGCCGCGTCGGTCTCGAGGCGCAGGCGCTCGGAGGGGTACAGCGGAGTGAGCTTGCCGAACTCGACGCGCTTCTTGGCCTCTTCGATCGACATGCCGTTGACCGAGTCGACCCGCACCATCGGGTTGAACTTCTCCTTGCGCTCGCCCTCGCGGGGCTGGCGCACCTGGCCGACGACGGCGTCGCCCTTGCGGAGGCCCCACTTGCGGACCATCGACAGGGAGACGTAGACGTCGTTCTCGCTGGGCAGGTAGCCCGTGGTGCGCACGAACGCGTAGTTGTCGAGGATGTCGAGGATGCCGGCCGCCGGCACGAGGACATCGTCCTCGCTGTAGGTGGGCTCGGCCTCGGGGCCGCGGTTGCCGCGGTTGCGACCACGACGGTTGCGACGGCGTCCGCCGCCGGCTTCGTCGTCGTTGCGGTTGTCGTTGCCTTGACCGCCCTGGTTGCCCTGGTTGCGGTTGCCGTCGCCCTGCTGGTTGCGGTTGCCGCCCTGGTTGCCCTGGTTGCGGTTGCCTCCCCCTTGATTGGCTCCGCCCTGCTGGTTGCGGTTGCGGTTGCCGCCACCCTGGCCGGCGTCGTCGCTCTTCTGCTGGGGCTTGTCGTCGCCGGCCTTGTCGTCGCTGTCGTCGTCCGGCTTCTTGTCGGACGGAGCGGCCGCGGCACCGTTGGGTGCCTTCGCGCCGGAGTCGGTGCTCGGGGCGGACCCGCTCTCGGCGGCCTTGATGGCGTCGATCAGCTCGCCCTTGCGCATCTTGGACGCGCCGGAGATGCCGAGTCCGCCGGCGATCTCCTGGAGTTCGGCGAGCACCTTGCCGCCCAGTCCTCCGCCGCTTCGGCGTGGCGTGGACGCTCCGTCTTTCGCGGAGGCATCCGGCTGGGAAGCGCCGGGCTGGGTCGTGGTGTCTGTCACGTGGTGTCCTTTGCTGAGGCACACATCGTCCGATTCGACCGGAGCTCAGGAATGCTGCCTCGTCACAGGCTGGAGCCCGCACAGCGGGCTGAGTGAATGGAACGTGTCGGGGAGATGAAACTCGACTCCGACGTTGTCAACTGTAACACCATCGAGCCGCCCGCCATTCCACACCTCGCGCACGTCACGCGGTGATGAGATGGGCGCCGCGCGCCTCGACGTCGAGCTCATGTGCCACCCAACCGGCCGGCACGACACCCTCGAGACCGCGTCCGAACGCGAGCACCGTGGGGCCGGCGCCGGAGATGACCGCAGGCACTCCCGCCGAGCGCAGACCCTGCACCAGCTCGTAGGTCTGGGGCATCGCCGTGGCCCGGTACGACTGGTGCAAAAAGTCCTCCGTGGCGGCGAGCAGGTGGGTGGGGTCGCCGGTGAGGGACGCGACGAGCAAGGCTGCTCGAGCCGTGTTCGCGGCCGCGTCCCGGAGCGAGACCCGGTCGGGCAGCAGTCCCCGGGCGGCCTCGGTCGAGACCGACTCGGGTGGCACCAGCACCGTCACCCTGGCGGTGACGTCGAGCCGTTGCGCCGACGCCACGTCGTCGTCGAGCCAAGCGATCGTGAAGCCGCCGAACAACGCCGCCGCCACGTTGTCCGGGTGCCCCTCGAGGTCGGAGGCGAGCTGGAACGCGGCAGCGTCGTCGAGCCGATGTTCGCCACCCTCGACCAGCCCCCGGGCGAGCACGATGCCGCCGACGATCGCGGCCGACGACGACCCCAGCCCGCGGGCGTGCGGGATGGTGTTGTCGCAGGTCAGACGCAGGCCGGCCGGTTGCTCGCCGAGGACGTCGAAGGCTGCGTCCATCGCCCGGACGACGAGATGGGTGCGGTCACGGGGGACGTCGTCGGCGCCCTCGCCATTCACCACGACATCGAGCCCGTCGTCGAGCACTTCCGCCTCGAGCCGGTCGTGCATCGTGAGCGCGAGGCCGAGGGCGTCGAACCCCGGCCCGAGGTTGGCGGCGGACGCGGGCGTGCGAACGGCGACGGGCCCCGCTGCGAAGCTCATCCGGGGTCCCTGCGACGGCGCGACCGACCCCGAGCACCCACGCAACGATCACAGCTCGCGAGGAAGCGGTTTCGTGGGGTGATCATGCGAGACCGGCAATCGCGGCGGCTTCGCGCACGTCGACGTCGATGACCGAGTCGACGATGGAGTCGATCCGGGACATCGGCGTGTCGATGTCCTTCAGCCCGTGCCCGGTGACCGTGATGGTGATCGTCAGCCCGGGCTCGACGTCGCCGGACTCGACCGCGGCGATGAGCCCGGCCACGCCGGCCGCCGATGCGGGCTCGACGAAGACGCCCTCCCGCGAGCTCAGGTCGCGCTGCGCGGTGAGGATCTGCTCGTCGGTGACCGCGGCGATCCGGCCACCGGAATCGTCGCGGGCGGACTCGGCGAGCAGCCATGAAGCTGGGTTGCCGATTCGGATGGCCGAGGCCACGGTCTCTGGGTTGGCGATGGGCTCGCCGAGCACCAACGGAGCGGCTCCAGCGGCCTGGAATCCCCACAGCTGCGGGGTGCGATCGGCGAGTCCGGCTTTGGCGTACTGCTTGAAGCCGATCCAGTAGGCGGAGATGTTGCCGGCGTTTCCGACGGGCAGGACGTGCACGTCGGGAGCTCGACCGAGTGCGTCGACGATCTCGAACGCCGCGGTCTTCTGACCCTGCAACCGCATGGGGTTGACCGAGTTGACCAGCTCGACCGGGTACTGCTCGGCCAGCTCGCGGGAGATCTGCAGGCACTCGTCGAACCCGCCGCGCACCTGGATCACCTCGGCCCCGTGCATGACGGTCTGGGCCATCTTGCCCGCGGCGATGCGACCGTGCGGGACCAGCACGATCGGGGTGAGGCCGGCTCGGGCGGCATAGGCGGTCATCGACGCGGAGGTGTTGCCGGTGGAGGCGCACACGACGGCCTTGGCGCCCTCACCGATGGCCGCGGAGATGGCCAACGTCATGCCCCGGTCCTTGAACGAGCCGGTGGGGTTGTCACCCTCGACCTTGAGCCAGACCTCGCCATGGACGAGCCCGGAGAGCCACGCCGAGTGCACGAGCGGCGTGCCGCCCTCTCCCAGGGTGATGACCGGAGTGTGCTCGTCGACCGGCAGCCACTCGCGGTACTCCTCGATGACGCCCTTCCAGAGAACCGCCATCAGGACATCCCCTCGACCCGCATGACGGACGAGACGTCGCGCACCATGTCGAGTCCGCGCAGGGCGGCGACGGTGGCGGACAGGGCAGCGTCGTCGGCCTCGTGGGTGACGATGACGAGCTGGGCGTCCGAGCCGTGACCCTCCTGGCGCACCGTCTTGATCGAGACGTCGAACTCGGCGAACGCGTGCGCGACGGTGGCGAGCACGCCCGCACGATCGTCGACGTCGATCGCGATGTGGTACCTCGTGCGGGCCTGGCCCATGTCGAGCACCTCGAGCTCGGCGTGGGTGGATTCGCCAGGGCCGGTGACGCCGCGAACCCGGTTGCGAGCCACTGACACGACGTCGCCGAGCACGGCACTCGCGGTGGGGGCTCCCCCGGCGCCGGGGCCGTAGAACATCAGCTGGCCGGCAGACTCGCTCTCGACGAACACCGCGTTGTAAGCGCCGTGGACGCTGGCGAGCGGATGGGTGTCCGGGATCATCGCCGGGTGCACCCGAGCCGAGATGGCCGGGCCGTCGGGGGTGTCGATCTTCTCGCAGATGGCGAGCAGCTTGACGACGCAGCCCATCTCGCGAGCCGAGGCCACGTCGGCCGAGGTGACGTCGGTGATGCCCTCCCGGTGGACGTCGCCGATCGAGACCCGGGTGTGGAACGCGAGCCCGGCCAGGATGGCGGCCTTGGACGCGGCGTCGAATCCCTCGATGTCGGCAGTGGGATCGGCCTCCGCGTACCCCAGGCGCTGGGCTTCGTCGAGGGCCTCGGCGAATCCCGCACCCGTGGTGGTCATCGCGTCGAGGACGAAGTTGGTGGTGCCGTTGACGATGCCGAGCACCCGCTCGACCGCGTCACCGGCCAGCGACTCGCGCAGCGGGCGCACGATCGGGATGGCACCGGCCACTGCGGCCTCGAAGGCGAGGTCGCGCTCGGCCTTCTCGGCCGCTTCATAGAGCGTGCCGGCGTCCTCGGCGAGCAGTGCCTTGTTGGCGGTGACGACCGACGCGCCGTGCTCGAGCGCGCTCAGGATGAGCTCGCGAGCCGGCTCGATGCCGCCGATGACCTCGATGACGACGTCGATGTCACCGCGGGCCACCAGACCGGCGGCGTCCGTGGTGAACAGCTCGTGCGGCACGTCGAGGTCGCGTTCGCGCTCGAGCCGGCGCACGGCGATGCCAACGAGCTCGAGCGGCGAGCCCACGCGTTGGGCGAGCTCGGCCGCGTCGCGGGTGAGCAGGCGCGCGACCTCCGTGCCGACGACGCCGCAGCCCAACAGGGCGACGCGCAGGGGTCGGTCAGTACCGGGAAGGCCGGCGGGGGGCGAGATGCTCACCGGTCAAGGGTATCGGCGGGACGCCCCGTTCCATGCGGACGTCCGGCACGGCACCGGATCCCCATAGCCCCAGACCCCGTAACGTCGTTGCATGAGCCGATTGGCCAGGTTCCGCCCGAGCCCGGCTCGGCGCCCGACGCGAAAGGTCCCGAACAGCGATGCCTGACCTGCGGATGCCCCACCTCTCCAGGCGCGATCTCGCGGCGATCGTCGTGGCGGTCGCCGGGATCGTCGCCATGACGGTGGGCATGGTCAGCAGCTCCAGCGCGCCGAACAGCGCCAACCCCGCCCAGAATCGCCACACTGACGTCGAGCCGGTCTCACCGATCAATCCGCGCGACGCGGCGGGCACGAGGCCCGGTCCTACGGCCGAGCCGCTGGACCCGACGGACCCGTTCGCCATCAGCTTCGGCAAGTCGGGCGTCCACAAGGTCACCTTCAACGTCACCGGCAACGGCTCCGTGAACATCTCGGTGTCCTACCGGGACCGCAAGAAGGCAACCCCACGGGTCATCAACGGGTCGTTCTCGCAGACGCGCACCATTCGGGGCAGGTACCCCCTGGTGTCCCTGGCGATGCAGATCGCGGGCAGCAAGATCCCCGGCAGCGCGACCCGTGCCACGTGCACGATCACCATCGATGGTGTCGAGGTCGTCAAGAAGACCACGACCCAAGCGGGTTACCTGACGTTCTGCATCAGTTGAGCGCGTCCTCCCAGACCTCAGGTAAACTTGAGGTCTGGAGGGACCATGTCGAACACCGCCATCCGACAGCGCGAGCTCACGCCCGGTGAGCTGGCCGAGCGAGCCGGCGTCACGGTCTCGGCCCTGCACTTCTACGAGCGCGAAGGGCTGATCAGCAGCCGGCGCACCAGCGGCAATCAGCGCCGGTATCACCGCGACGTGCTCCGACGGGTGGCCTTCATCCGGTTCTCGCAGCGACTCGGCATCTCGCTGCACGACATCGGGGCAGCGCTGGACACTCTGCCGGCCGGCCGCACCCCGACGACGGGCGACTGGGCCCGGCTCTCCGAGGCCTGGGCCGCCGACTTGGACGATCGCATCACCCGGCTGCAGAACCTGCGCGACAACCTCGATGGCTGCATCGGCTGCGGCTGTCTGTCGCTGGAGACCTGCGCGATGTACAACTACGAGGACTACCTCGCGAATCTGGGCCCCGGGCCGCGCCGTGGGTTGGAAACGTCCTAGCCCTGGTCGAGGGCGAGCAGGTCCTGTTCGGTCTCCCGGCGGAGCAGCAGGCGCGCCTCACCGTCGCGGACGGCGACGACCGCGGGTCGCGGCACGTGGTTGTAGTTGCTGGCCAGCGATCGGCAGTACGCCCCAGTGCACGGAACCGCGAGCAAGTCGCCGGCCCGCACGTCGCCGGCGAGGTACTCGTCCTTGACGACGATGTCGCCGGACTCGCAGTGCTTGCCCACGACGCGACTCAGCACGGCGGGCGCGCTCGAGGACCGCGACGCCAGGGTGCAGGAGTAGTCGGCGCTGTAGAGCGCTGGACGGATGTTGTCGCTCATCCCGCCGTCGACGGAGAGGTAGCGGCGGGACGCGCCGCCATCGAGCTCGACGTCCTTGGTGGTGCCGACCTCATACAACGTGAACGTCGACGGACCGGCGATGGCCCGACCCGGCTCGACTGACAACCGTGGGACGGCGATGCCGACGGCCGCGCACTCGTCGTCGACAATCTTGCGCAGCCCGCGGGCGAGGTCGTCGGGCGACGACGGGTCGTCCTGGGTCGTGTAGGCGATGCCGAACCCGCCACCGAGGTCGAGCTCGGGGAGGTCGACGCCGAGGGTCGTCGCGATGTCCGCGTGCAGTCGCAGCACCCGTCGGGCGGCCACCTCGAAGCCGTCGGTGACGAAGATCTGCGATCCGATGTGCGAGTGCAAGCCGAGCAGCCGCAGGCCGGGCTCGGCCAGGACGCGGCGCACGGCGGCGAGCGCGTCTCCTCCGGTGATCGAGAACCCGAACTTCTGGTCCTCGTGGGAGGTGGAGATGTACTCGTGGGTGTGCGCCTCCACCCCGGCGGTGACGCGCACCATGATGGGCGCCTCGACGCCGAGCTCCGACGTCAAGGTGGCGAGCCGATCGATCTCCTCGGTGGAGTCGACGATGATGCGCCCGACGCCGGCCTCGAGCGCGCGACGCAGCTCATCGGTGGACTTGTTGTTGCCGTGCAGGCCGATGCGCTCCGGCGGGAACTCCGCCCGCAACGCGACGGCCAGCTCGCCGCCGGTGCACACGTCCAGGCTCAGGCCCTCCTCCGCGATCCAGCGAGCAGTGGCCACGCACAGGAAGGCCTTGCCGGCGTAGTAGACGTCGGCGCCTTCGAACGCGTCACGGAATGCACGCGCGCGGGCACGGAAGTCGTCCTCGTCGACCACGTAGAGCGGAGTGCCGAACTCGGCGGCGAGGTCGAGTGCAGACTCCCCCGCGACCGTGAGCACGCCATCGACCTTGGAGACACCGGCGGCCCACAGGTGTGGCACCAGCTCGTCGGCGTCCTCGGGCAGGCGCAGCCATGCCGGGCCGCGATCGCCGGCTTGTCCGTGCAGTGCTCCTGCTTCGTGAGATCGCATCTCTACATCCGATCTGGTGCGCCGACGCCGAGCAGCGCAAGGCCGTTGGCGAGCACCTGGCGGGTTGCGGCGACCAGGACGAGACGGGCCCGGTGCTGGTCAGTGGTGTCTTCGTCACCCTGGGGCAGCACTCGGCAGGTGTCGTAGAACTTGTGGAACACCGAGGCGGTGTCCTCGAGATAGCGGGAGACGCGGTGCGGCTCGCGCAGGTCGGCAGCCCGTGCCACGACTCGCGGGTACTCGGCGAGGGCACGCAGCAGATCGCCCTCGCGGTCGGTGGCGAGCTGGCCGGGGTCGAACGCGTCGACGTCGACCAGGACGCCCAGATCGGCAGCGTTGCGCATGATGCTCGCGAGCCGGGCATGGGCGTACTGGACGTAGTAGACCGGGTTGTCGTTGCTCTTGCTCGTCATCTCGGCGACGTCGAGGGTGAGCGGCGAGTCGACCGGGTAGCGGATCAGCGTGTACCGCAGCGGATCGACGCCGATGAGGTCGATCAGCTCGCGCAGCGTGACCATCGTGCCGGCGCGCTTGGAGAGCTTGAGCTCCTCACCGTTCTGCATGATCTTGACGAGCTGCCCGATCAGCACTTGGAGCTGCTCACCGGGAGTGTCGCCGACGCACGCGGCCATCGCCGAGAGCCGCCCGACGTAGCCGTGGTGATCGGCGCCGAGCAGATAGATGCACGGGTCGAACCCGCGCTCACGCTTGTTGACGTAGTAGGCGGTGTCGGACGCGAAGTAGGTGAGCTCGCCGTTCGAGCGCACGAGCACGCGGTCCTTGTCGTCGCCGAAGTCGGTGGTGCGCATCCAGGTGGCGCCGTCGGACTCGTACAGGTGGCCCTGCGACCGCAGTCGGTCAAAGCCGTGCTCGATGGCGTCGGACTCGTGCAGGGAGTGCTCGGAGAACCAGACCTCGAAATGCGTGTGCAGTTCTTCGAGCTCGGCCTTCTGCTCGGCCAGCTGCAGCTCGAGACCGATGTCGCGGAACATCGCGCTCTGCTCGTCGTCGGGCTTCTCCATCACGCTCGGCGAGTGCGCGACGATCCGCTCGGCGAGCTCGTTGACGTAGGTGCCGTGGTAGCCGTCCTCGGGTGGTTCCTGGCCGTGGGCGCGGGCCATGAGGGACGCGCCGAACTTGTCCATCTGGGCGCCGCGGTCGTTGATGTAGAACTCGCGGGTGACGGCCGCGCCGGTGGCCTCCAGGACCCGGGCGATCGCGTCGCCGACCGCGGCCCAGCGGGTGTGGCCGAGGTGGAGGGGGCCGGTGGGGTTGGCACTGATGAACTCGAGGTTGATGCTGCGGCCGGCGTTCACGTCGCTCGTGCCGTAGGACTCTCCCGCGCGCACCACGTCGGCCGCCAGGACGCCCTGGGCGCCAGCGGCGACCCGCACGTTGAGGAAGCCGGGACCGGCCACCTCGACGGACGCGATACCCGGATGCTCGGTGAGACGCTCGGCCAGCTGGGTGGCGAGGTCGCGCGGGTTGAGCCCGGCCCGCTTGCCGAGCTGGAGTGCGACGTTCGTGGCGTAGTCGCCGTGCTCCTTGACCTTCGGTCGCTCCACCAGCACCTGCGACGGAACGCCGTCAGGCAGGTCGACGACGCCCGCGGACACCAGGTCCGTGAGGGCGGCGACGAACACGTCGGAGAGCTGCTCGGGGGTCACCCGACCCAGCCTATCGGCGGCGCTGAACGACGTCGTTGACGGTCGAGACCAGGTCGTCCGGGTCGAACGGCTTGGTGACGTAGGCGTCGACGCCGGCCCGCAGGCCTCGCTGGACGTCGGCCGGGTGGTTCTGCGTGGTGACCATGACGACGCCGATGTCGGCGGTGCGCGGGTCGGAACGGATCGCGGCAGCAGTCGCCACTCCGTCCTGCCGGGGCATCATCACGTCGACCGTGATGACGTCGGGGAGCGTGTCGGTCTCGGCCAGGTACGCCAGGCAGTCCACGCCGTCGACGGCTTCCTCGACGTCGAACCCCGCCAGCTCAAGATTGGTCCGGATCAGGAGCCGGATCGACGGCGCGTCGTCGACGACCAGCACTCTGGGCACGCCTCTCACCGTAGTGGGGTTGGGGTAGGCTCACACCGCACTGGCCGGCTGCCGGACGTGCTCGCGTGGTCGAGAGGCCCCCGTAGCTCAGGGGATAGAGCACCGCCCTCCGGAGGCGGGAGCGCAGGTTCGAATCCTGCCGGGGGCGCACAGCAAACTCGCGCCTACCGCGCAACTCCCCGGCGCTCAGGACTCCGTCGGGCGCCCATGGCCCGGTCAAAGTCCTGCCGGGGGCCTCATCGCGCCCATCGCGGTAGCGTCGGCCTCACTCGCCACGAAGGGAATCCGACATGCCCACACGCACCGCCCGCACCGCCTGGGACGGCGGACTGAAGGAAGGCTCCGGCCAAGTCGAGCTCACCAGCTCCGGTCTCGCCACGTTCGACGTCTCCTTCCCGAACCGCGCCGCCGAGAAGGCCAACGGCGCGACCAGCCCCGAGGAGCTCGTGGCCGCGGCCCACTCCGCCTGCTACTCCATGTCGCTGGCGGGCATCCTCGAGAGGGCCGATGCGACGCCGCAGACCATGGACGTCACTGCGGACGTCTCGGTCGGGTTCAACGACGAGGGCAAGCTGACGCTCACCGGGATCCTGCTCACGGTCCGCGCCGAGGTCGAGGGCATGGACGAGGCCGCGTTCCTCGAGGCGGCCGAGACCGCCAAGGTCGGCTGCCCGATCAGCAGGGCCCTGACCGGCGTCGAGATCAAGCTCGACGCTGCACTCGAGAGCGCCTGACATCAGGTCTCACGAGGGCATCTTGGCTTCGAGGAACTTGAGGAAGTCCGGCATCACCTGGTTCTGGCCGGTGACGGCCACCAGGAAATGGTCGACGTCGTCGTACACCATGAGGTAGCGATCGGCGTTGAAGGTGTTCACCGGGCTCGGACTGTCGCTCCAGCGGAGGTCCTCGCAGCCGGGTGGCGAGTCGGTAACGACGCCGCCGGAGGTGTCGAAGCGATAGGCCTTGAAGCCCCCGATCTTGATCGCCAAGGCACACGACTGCTGCAAGGGCACGATGGTGTCCGCGGCTCCTTGCATGATCATGAACGGTTTGTCCCATTGGGCGATCTTCTTCGGGTCCGGCGACCGCCTCGCGTAGCGCTTCGGGAACTGGTCGACCGAGCCGCCCACGGCCTTCTCGACCGTGTCCACCAGGTTCTTCTGGATCTGCCGAAGCACCGGGCGCGTCGTCGGGCCTTTCAGGGAGCGCTTCAGCGAGCGCATCAACGTGATCCAGTTGGCCGGACCCGCGATCTCGACGGCCACGTCGACGTCGGCGTCTTTCTCGACGGCTCTCGACGTGACGCAGCCACCGTGCGAGACCCCGAGCATGGCGATTCGCTTCGAGTCCGCATAGGGCTGGCTGCGCACCACGTCGATCATGGCCAGCACGTCGTCGACCTCACCGAGGCACACTTCGACCTTGCCGTCGGAGCCATCCTCGCCGCGATAGCTCGACTCGGCCACGACCCAGCCCGATCTGGCCGACGTCGCACACAGCCCGTTCGGGTCGTCCATGTCGGGAATGCCGCCGAATCCACCGTGATTCGAGATCAGCACCGGGTGGCGGCCGCTGATCGTCGGCCGGCAGATCTGGCCCTGGATGGTGAGCTTGCCGGAGCGGTAGGCGACCCGCTCCATCGTGACGTCGGGGAGCTCTTTCGTCGTCCTGACCGAGACCCAGTCCGGCCCGGCAACGGTGGGCTTCGGATTCGGCTCCTCGCCGGAGAAACACCCCGACAGGACCAGCGCCGTCACGACCAGGCAGCACCAGAGCGCGGTGCGAGTTCGGCCGGTTCGCATAGTGCGACAACCATAGTCAGGGCCGACCAACCTCAGACCCACGTCGACTGGTGGTGGCCTGTGCGAGGCTCAGCGCATGAAGGCGTCCCTCGTCCCGGTACGGCTTCGGCCGCAGCGGCTGACGGGTGACCCGCTGGCCGGCCCGGCCGACGTGGTGGCCCACCTCGGCGCCGTGCAGTCGCAAGACCATGGCATGTCGCTGTGGTCGGTAGGGCGACGCTGCGGGGCGTCGATGGCCGACGTTGAAGCGTCGTTCGCACGGGCCGACTTCGTACGCACCCACGTGCTCCGTCCCACCTGGCACCACGTGCTGGCCGCCGACCTCACCGACCTGTTGGAGGTCACGGCACCGCGCATCGAGCGACTGATCAGCACCGGCAACCGTGCGATGGGCTTCCCCGAGCAGCGCATGCGCGACGGAGCCGACGTCGTCGCAGATGCGGTCGCGGCCGACGGTCCCCTCACTCGCCGCGACCTGACCCAGCGGCTCGAAGCTGCGGGATTCGAGCACGAAGGCGTCCAGCTCGTGCACATCGTGATGTTCACCGAGATCACCGGCCGGATCGTCAGCGGTCCCCTGCGTGGCAAGCAGCACACCTACATTGCCGCCGACCTCCCGCCGTCTCGGCGTACTCCGGACGAGCGGCTGGCCTGGATCGCCCATACGTACGCCCGGGGCCACGGCCCGTTCCAGGCCCGCGACCTCGCCTGGTGGACGAGTCTCACGCTCACGCAGTCGCGCCGGGCCATCGAGCTGTCGGAGCTCCAGCCGGTCCAGATCAACGGCGAGGAGTACGTCGCCGACCACGACCCCGAGCCGGTCGAGGTCCCGAGGGCGCTGCTGCTGTCCAACTTCGACGAGCTCATCTCCTATGTCCGCGACCCGTCCGATCACGTCCACCTCGGCGCCCAGCGCGACGCGATCATGCGCGCCGGCGGGATGCTGTTCGTCGATGGCCGTCTCGTCGGGTCGTGGACCCGGGCGCTGAAGTCGTCGGAGGTGGCGATCGCGGTCAGATCCGTCGTCCCGATCGATGCCGCAACGCGCCTGACGATCGAGTCCGAGGCAGCGGACTTCGGCCGGTTCTGCGACCGCGATCCGGTGCTGGAGATCATCCATCAACCTGCCTGATAACCGCTGGCGTGTCGCGCTACCCTGAGGTGCGTATTCACCAGCGCACGAGCACTGAACGGAAGAGGCGATCGAGGCCGTGGCCGAGCCCTCAAACGAACCATCATCCCCCGACTTCGGCACCAACCAGTGGCTCGTCGAGGAAATGTACGACCGCTACCAGGAAGACCCCACGTCGGTCGACGCCTCTTGGGTGACGTTCTTCGAGAACGGCAACGCCCCCTCCGACAACGGAAGCCCCGCCGCCGCGACCACCCCTGCTCAGCCCGAGAAGAAGCCCGAGCCCGCTCCGGCCAAGCAGGAGACGCCGGCCCCCGCCGCCAAGGCCGAGCCGAAGGCTGAACCGGTCGAGAAGAAGCCCGAGCCGGTCCAGACGAAGGCCGAACCTGAGCCGAAGGAGGACGCGCCCGCACCGGCCGCCAAGGCCGAGCCGGTGAAGCCGGAGTCGGACGCGGCCAAGAAGCAGGCCGAGTCCGAGCCGCCGCAGCCCGAGAAGAAGCCCGGCGACCCGGGCACTGTCGAGAAGATCCCGCTGCGCGGTGCCGCCGCCCGCACCGTTCAGAACATGGACACCAGCCTCACTGTCCCCACTGCCACCAGTGTCCGGGCCGTGCCGGTCAAGCTGCTCTTCGACAACCGCACCGTCATCAACAACCACCTCGCCCGCGCCCGAGGCGGCAAGGTGTCGTTCACCCACCTCATCGGCTATGCCGTCGTCAAGGCACTCAAGGCGATGCCGGAGATGAACACCGGCTACGAGGTCGTCGACGGCAAGCCCAACCAGCTCAAGCCGGAGCACGTCAACTTCGGTCTCGCCATCGACATGCAGAAGCCCGACGGCACGCGCCAGCTCCTCGTGCCCTCCATCAAGGCCGCCGAGACGCTCGGCTTCGCCGAGTTCTGGCAGGCCTACGAGACGATGGTCCGCAAGGCCCGAGACAACAAGCTCGAGGTCGCCGACTTCATGGGCACCACCGCCAGCCTCACCAACCCGGGTGGCATCGGCACCAACCACTCCGTGCCGCGGCTGATGTCCGGCCAGGGCGTCATCATCGGCGTCGGCTCGATGGACTACCCACCGGAGTTCCAGGGAGCGTCCGAGCACACCATCGCCCAGATGGCGGTGTCGAAGATGATGACGCTCACGTCCACCTACGACCACCGCGTCATCCAAGGTGCGCAGTCCGGTGAGTTCCTGCGTCGTATCCACCAGCTCCTGCTCGGCGAGGAGGGCTTCTACGACGAGATCTTCTACGCCCTCCGCATCCCGTACGAGCCGATCCGCTGGGCCCAGGACATCGCCGTCAGCCACGACGACGAGGTGCACCGCCAGGCACGGGTGCTCGAGATGGTGCATGCGTTCCGCGTGCGTGGTCACCTCATGGCCGACACGAACCCGCTGGAGTACAGGCAACGCAGCCACCCCGACCTCGACACCGCGTCGCACGGCCTCACGCTGTGGGACCTCGATCGGGAGTTCGCCACCGGCTCGTTCTCCAGCCAGTCCGGCAAGCGGTTCATGAAGCTGCGCGAGATCCTGGGCGTCCTGCGCGACTCCTACTGCCGCACGATCGGGCTGGAGTACATGCACATCCAGGACCCGGGCGAGCGCAAGTGGCTGCAGGACCGCATCGAAATCGGGCATACCAAGCCTCCGCGCGAGGAGCAGCTGCGCATCCTGCTCAAGCTCAACCAGGCCGAAGCGTTCGAGACGTTCTTGCAGACGAAGTTCGTCGGGCAGAAGCGGTTCAGCCTCGAGGGCGGCGAGACCACGGTGCCGCTGCTCGATGAGATCTGCGAGGCCGCCGCGGCCGACGGGCTCGACGAGGTCTGCATCGGTATGGCCCACCGCGGCCGCCTGAACGTGCTGGTCAACATCGCCGGCAAGAGTCCCAACCAGGTGTTCCGGGAGTTCGAGGGCAACATCGACCCGCGCACCGTGCAGGGCTCCGGCGACGTCAAGTACCACCTCGGCGTCGAGGGCGAGTTCACCGCCGACAACGGCGACACGATCAAGGTGTCGGTCGCGGCCAACCCGTCCCACCTCGAGGTCGTCGACCCCGTGCTCGAAGGCATCGCTCGCGCCAAGCAGGACCTGCTCAACCAGGGCGAGGCCTTCCCGGTGCTCCCCCTGCTCGTGCACGGCGACGCCGCGTTCGCCGGCCAAGGCGTCGTCGCCGAGACGCTCAACCTCTCGCAGCTGCGCGGCTACCGTACCGGCGGCACGATCCACGTCATCGTCAACAACCAGGTCGGCTTCACCACGTCGCCGTCCGCGTCTCGGTCCTCGGTGTACTGCACCGACGTCGCGAAGATGATCCAGGCGCCGATCTTCCACGTCAACGGCGACGACCCCGAGGCCTGCATCCGCATCGCGCGGCTGGCCTATGAGTACCGCAAGGAGTTCAACAAGGACATCGTCATCGATCTCGTCTGCTACCGCCGCCGCGGCCACAACGAGGGCGATGACCCGAGCTTCACCCAGCCGCTGATGTACGACACGATCAACGAGAAGAAGTCGGTGCGCAAGCTCTACACCGAGGCGCTCGTCGGACGTGGCGACATCACCCTGGAAGAGGCCGAGGAAGCGCTGGCTGACTACCAGTCGCAGCTGGAGCGCAACTTCAAGGAGGTCAAGGAAGCCGACGCCCCGAGCGACTACACCCGTACGCCGGAGTACCCGACGAAGCCCGATCTCGGCGAGCTCGTCACCGCGGTCACGCCGGAGATGCTCAAGGCGGTCGCCGACTCCTACACCAACGTCCCGGACGGGTTCACCGTCCACCCGAAGGTGTTGCCGCAGCTGCAGCGCCGAGCGGCCTCGATCACGGCCGGCCCGATCGACTGGGGCACCGGCGAGATCATCGCGCTCGGGTCGCTCCTGGTCGATGGGCGTCCGGTCCGGCTGGCCGGCCAGGACTCGCGCCGCGGCACGTTCTCGTCGCGATTTGCCACCATCATCGACCGCAACAACGCGGCCGAGTGGACGCCGCTGTCGCACATCGACGAGGACCAGGCCACGTTCTACATCTACGACTCGCTGCTCAGCGAGTACGCCGCCCTCGGCTTCGAGTACGGCTACTCGGTCGCGCGGCCCGAGGCGCTGACGATGTGGGAGGCGCAGTTCGGCGACTTCGTCAACGGCGCCCAGTCCGTGCTCGATGAGTACATCTCGGCCGGCGAGACCAAGTGGGGCCAGAAGACTGGTGTGGTGCTGCTGCTGCCGCACGGCTACGAGGGTCAGGGCCCCGACCACTCCTCCGCACGCATCGAACGGTTCCTCGCGTTGTGCGCCGAGGACTCGATGACGATTGCGCAGCCGTCCACGCCGGCGTCCTACTTCCACCTCCTGCGCAAGCAGAGCCTCGGGAGCGAGCACCGGCCGCTCATCGTCTTCACCCCGAAGTCGATGTTGCGCAACAAGGCCGCCGCCTCGCAGCCCGACGACTTCACGTCCGGCTCGTGGCGCCCGATCATCGGCGACGACACCGTCCAGGCCGACCAGGTCGAGCGCGTGCTGCTCTGCTCGGGCAAGATCACGTGGGAGCTGTTGGCCGAGCGCGAAAAGCGCGAAGAGGGCCAGAGCCGCACGGCGATCGTCCGCATGGAGCAGCTCTACCCCCGACCGCTCGACGAGCTCAACGCCGAGCTGGCGAGGTTCACTTCCGCAAGGGAAGTGCGCTGGGTGCAGGACGAGCCGGAGAACCAGGGACCGTGGCCGCACGTCGCCCTCCACTACGCCGGTTCGCTCGACCGCGACCTCCCGCTGCTGCGGGTCTCGCGACCGGAGTCGGCCGCGCCGTCGGTGGGCTCGCACAACCGCCACGTCGAGGAGAACGCCACCCTCCTCGACCAGGCCTTCAGCTGAGCCGTGTACTTCACCGACCGCGGCATCGAGGAGCTCGCTTCGCGCCGGGGTGACGAAGACGTCAGTCTGGCCTGGCTCGCCGAGCGCCTCGTCGAGTTCGTCGACCTGAACCCGGAGTTCGAGGTCCCCATGGAGCGTCTCGCCACCTGGCTCGCCAGGTTGGACGACGACGACTAGAGCGTCAGGACGATCTTCCCGAAGACGTCGCCGTCGGCGACGGCCTGCAAGCCTTCGGCGGCCTGATCCATCGGCAGCTCGCGGTCGATCAGCGGGCGGATGCCCGTGACGTCCATGAATTGGGCGAGTCGGTGCAGCTCCTCACGGGTGCCCATGGTCGAGCCGTGCACGCGCATCTGCTGGAAGAAGATCCGGGTGAGCTCGGCTGGTGACGCGTCGCCCGAGGTGGCACCGCAGACGACGAGGGTGCCACCCGGGCGCATCGACTTGATCGAGTGCGACCAGGTGGCGCCACCCACTGTCTCCATGACTGCGTCGACCCGGGTCGGAAGGCGCTCACCGGTTTCGACGACCTCGTGGGCGCCGATCTCCAAGGCGCGGGCTCGCTTGTCCTCGTCGCGGCTGGTGGCGTAGACGCGGAACCCAGCCGCACGAGCCAGCATGATGAGCGATGTGGCGACGCCACCACCAGCGCCCTGCACGAGCACGGAGTCGCCCGGCTGAAGCCCAGACTGGGTGAAGAGCATCCGATAGGCCGTGAGCCACGCGGTCGGCAGGCACGCCGCCTCGACGAACGACAGCCCCTCCGGCTTCGGGACGACGTTGTGCCGCGGCACTGCGACCTTCTCGGCGAACGTGCCCTGGTACCGCTCGGAAAGCAGCGACCGCTTGGGGTCGAGCGTCTCGTCGCCTCGCCAGCCCGGACTGCTGATGACGGCGTGCACGAGCACCTCGTTCCCGTCCTCATCAAGACCGGCGGCGTCGCAGCCGAGGATCATCGGCAGCGCCTCCTCGCGCAGGCCGACTCCGCGCAGGCTCCACACGTCGTGATGGTTGATCGAGGACGCCTTGACGGTCACCGTCGTCCATCCGTCTGGCACCTCCGGCTCGGGGCGCTCCCCGATGCCGAGACCCGCGAGCGGGTGGTCCGTGCTGAACTCCTGGGCGTAGACGGCGAACATGCAGCTCCTGTGGATCGCGTGCGGACGAACGGTGGATCAGTAGGGGCGACGCGCCATGCCCTCTCGGCGGGCGGTGTCGGTGACGGCGCGCGCGACAGCCGTCGCCACGCGCGGATCGAACGGCGACGGGATGATGTACGACTCGCTCAGGTCGTCGTCGGAGACGAGGCCGGCGATCGCCGTCGCGGCGGCGAGCTTCATGCCCTCCGAGATGCCGGTGGCGCGCACGTCGAGTGCACCGCGGAAGATGCCGGGGAACACGAGCACGTTGTTGATCTGGTTCGGGAAGTCCGAGCGTCCGGTTGCCACGACACGGGCGTGGCGGTTGGCGACGTCCGGGTGGACCTCCGGGTTGGGGTTCGCCAGGGCGAACACGATCGAGTCCGGCGCCATCGACGCGATCGCCGCCTCGGGGATGGTGCCGCCGGACACGCCGATGAACACGTCGGCGCCGGCCAGCCCGTCGGAGACGCGAGCCGGGCCGGGCCCAGTCGGACGTCTTGTCGGCCAGCCACTGCTTGACCTCGGTGAGGTCGTCGCGGCCGGGATGGATCACGCCCTGGCGGTCGACGATGGTGATCTTGCGGACGCCCGCACCGTGCAGCATGCGCATGATCGCCACTCCTGCGGCGCCGGCACCGGAGATGACCACCTTGAGGTCGTCCATCTCGCGATCGGTGAGGCGGACGGCGTTCAGCAGTGCGGCGAGCACGACCACGGCGGTGCCGTGCTGGTCGTCGTGGAAGACCGGGATGTCGAGACGCTCGATGAGCTGCCGCTCGATCTCGAAGCAGCGCGGGCTGGAGATGTCCTCGAGGTTGATGCCACCGAACGTCGGCGCAAGGCGCACGATCGTCTCGACGATCTCGTCGGTGTCGGTGGTGGCGAGGGCCACCGGGATGGCGTCGACGCCACCGAACTGCTTGAACAGGACGGCCTTGCCCTCCATGACCGGCATCGACGCGGCCGGCCCGATGTTGCCCAGACCCAGCACGGCCGTGCCATCGGTGACGATCGCGACGGTGTTGGACACCCAGGTGTACTCGTGGGCCGCCTCGGGGTCGGCGACGATCGCCTCGCACACGCGGGCGACACCCGGCGTGTACGACATCGACAGGTCGTGAGCGTCACGCAGCGGGACCGTGGACGCGACCTCCATCTTCCCGCCGCGGTGCAGCGCGAAGATCGGGTCGTCCGGGTCCGGTTCCGGAGTGTCGGGTCGTGCGTCGATGTCTGTGGCAACCATCTCGTCGAGGTTCCTGGGCTGGGCCAAAAATTCCGGGCCTGTGGGTCACGAACCGATCCGGTTCGGGAGGCGGCTTTCTGTGCCGCAAGAGGTGGCCCGCGTGAGCGGGACCTGTCGGGTTGTGCCCGCTCGCCAGTCTCTCACATCAACTGGTTGTCGCTCGTGGCCCGGGTCACCGGCGGAGCGAGCACGCAACCCAGCACGACCAGCGCAGAGACGATCAAACGCCGCGGCCACACCCAGGGAATCCCCGGCCGATCCGGTCACGAAGGCCGAAGTATTGGGGCGCGTGTGACCCATTCGACAGGGTGGCCAGCCCGGTAACCCTTGTCTAACCGGGGAAAAGTTGAAAGCATGAACGTGACGTCATGAACAGGGCCGTTGTGTTCTGGCCGATTTTGACGTTCAACCACCACAGGGAAGGAGAACTCGTCATGGACTGGCGCCATCGCAGCGCGTGCCTCGACGAAGACCCAGAACTCTTCTTCCCCATCGGCAATACCGGCCCGGCCATCCTCCAGATCGAGGAGGCCAAGGTCGTGTGCCGCCGGTGCGACGTGCGCGACCAGTGCCTGCAGTGGGCTCTCGAGTCCGGGCAGGACCACGGCGTCTGGGGCGGCATGAGCGAGGACGAGCGTCGAGCGCTCAAGCGTCGCAACGCCCGAGCCCGCATCCGCACCGCCTGAGCCCAGCCCTCACACGGTCAGCGTGATCGCGACCGTTGTGCCCCCACGCGGGCGATGCTCGAACGACAGCGAGCCACCGAGCTCGGTCTCCACCAGCGTGCTGACGATCGAGAGCCCCAGGCTCTCGGCCACATCGAAGTCGGGCGGCATGCCCGCGCCGTCGTCGCTGATCCGGAGGCGGAGCCGGTCGCGGATCCGGTTGACCGCGATCGTCAGGTGTCCACCGCCGTGACCGCCGTCGAATGCGTGCTGGGTGGCGTTCTGGATGAGCTCGGTCAGCACCATCGCCAGCGGAGTGGCGATGACCCCGGGAATGGACCCGAAGGTGCCGATCCGCTCACCGCGGACGCCGTCGCCGGTCACGTCCAGCACGGTGCGCAGGAGCCGGTCGGCGATCTCGTCGAACTGGACGTTCTCGTCGAACGACTGGCTCAGCGTCTCGTGCACCAGCGCGATCGATCCGACGCGGCGCACCGCCTCGTCCAGCGCCTCCCGCGCTTCCGGGGCATCGAGGCGCCGGCCCTGAAGCCGGAGCAGCGCGGCGACCGTTTGCAAGTTGTTCTTGACCCGGTGATGGATCTCCCGGATCGTCGCCTCCTTCGAGACCAGCTGACGCTCGCGCAGGCGCAGCTCCGTGACGTCGCGGAGGAGCACGATCGAGCCCGCAGGCTGGGTGTCGTGGACGAGGGGGATGACTCGTAGCAGCAGGGACGCCCTCGCGTTCTCCACTTCCGACTCCCCCTGCTCGCCGACGGCGAGCAATCCGCGCGCGCCACGTTCGGTCGGCCGGTCGCCGACCAGGTCAGCCGTCACGGCGGAGAGGTCGGCGCCGACGAGGTCGCCGACCAGGCCGAGCCGCCGGTACGCCGACAAGGCGTTCGGGCTGGCGTAGGTGACGAAGCCGTCGGGGCCAGTGCGCACGAAGCCGTCGCCGACGCGCAACGAGTCGGCGAGGTCGGACCTGGTGCCCGGCGGCGGGAACTCCCCGCGGTGGACCATCTGGACGAGGTTGGCCGCCGCCTCCCGGTACGTGGCCTCCAGCGCGCCTGAGAGGCGGTGGCCTGCGGCGACGCTGCGGAGGACGACGACGCCGCACACGGTGCCGTCCCTGCGCAGGGGCACGAGCTCCTCGTACACCTCGGCGTCCTCGTGGTCGTCGGCCGCGACGGACTCACCGAGCTCACCGGACTCGAGGGCCTGTTGCAGGGCTGGGGCGCTCTTCGCCGGCATGAACGTCCCCGCGACGTCGTCGAGCAGCGTGGTGGGGCCGGTGGTCGGCCGGATCTGCGCCGCAGCCCACAGGCCTTTCGACTCAGCGTCGGGCAGCCAGAGCACGAGGTCGGAGAACGCCAGGTCGGCGATGATCTGCCAGTCCGTCACCAGCGCATGCAGCCACGCGACGTCGCCGTGCGGCAACGTCGTCTGGAACCGGGCGATGTCGTCCAGCGTGGGCACTCAGCAAGGGTAAGGGTGTGTCTGCCCGTCGCGTACCCGCCGGGACGGGCAGATGCACCCCGAGGTGCGGGGCTGAATCCGTCTGGGACGTCTGGCACAGTGGAGCAGGTGTCCGAGGCGTACTGGCAGGCCGTGATGCAGAGCGGCCGCGAAGTGCCGCTGGACCGCTCCCTGGACGAGCTCACGGTCGAGCTCGTGGAGATGCTGGGCCACCCGAACCCGCGGCTGCGCGAGGACCTTGCCTACCCGTTGCTCACCACCTGGGTCACGCAGGGCGTGTACGACGAGCTGCTCTCCGGCCTGGGCGACGGCATCATCCCCGGGCTCCGCTACGGGCTCGGGCACGACGGCGACGTCTCGGTCATCAGGCGCAGCTACAGCGCGCTGATGCTCGCCGAGATCATCGGCCGCGACAACAACGCCCACCTGATGTCGTCGTCCACCGTGCTCGACTGGGGCGACCGCGCCACCAGCTGGTACGTCCGTGAGCAGGACCATCGCGGCTGGCTGCCGGAGCAGGGCTGGGCGCATGCCATCGCGCACGGAGCCGACCTCCTCGCCGCCCTGGCGCGGTCCCGGCACTTCGAACGTCTCGAGCTCACCGTGCTGCTCGACGTCATCGCCGATCGCGTGCTCACCCCCACGGCGTACATCTGGCGCCACGGTGAGGACGACCGGTTGGCCTATGCGGTCATGACACTCCTGCACCGCAACGCGCTCGACCCCAAGATCGTCGAGCCGTGGCTGAACCGCCTGGGCGAGGGCATCCAGCCGCCGCGCACGCGCGGGCACATCGAGTCCGAATGGCCGTCGCCGGCGGCCGGCAACACCTCCGCCTTTCTGCGCGCCCTGCACCTGCAGCTCGCGCTCGGCGTCCAGGGACGTGCCGACCTGCGCAGCGACGCCGAGCTGTTCGCCGAGCAGCCCGCCCACCGCGCCGACCTCCTGCTCGCGGTGCTCGACCAGATCCGCGCCGAGAGTCCGTGGTTGTACCGCCCGACCACCAGGGCCAAGCCGGTCGAGTAGTTTTCTGGCATGACGCAGGCTCAGCAGGACGAGACGGGGCAGGACAACGCCACATCCGCAGACACGTCAGCCGAGGCACCCGCGGAACATGGCGGCGTCCATGCGTTCAACGTGGCCCGCGCGCACGGCGTCTCGACGATGTTCACCCTCTCCGGCGCGCACGTCTTCCCGTTGTACGACGCTGCGGTGAAGGCCGAACCCCCGATGCCGATCATCGACGTCCGGCACGAGCCCACGGCCGTGTTCGCGGCCGAGGCGGTCGGCAAGCTGACCCGGTCCCCCGGGCTCGCCGTGCTGACCGCTGGCCCCGGCGTCACGAACGGCGTCAGCCCGGTGGCGCAGGCGAGCTTCTCCGGATCGCCGCTCGTGGTCATCGGCGGACGCGCTCCCGCCGCGCGCTGGGGCAGCGGCACCCTGCAGGAGCTCGACCATCCGCCGATCTTCGAGACGATCACCAAGTCCGCCACCACCGCTCACACGGTCGCGGACATCGCTCCCACCGTGGACGAGGCGTTCACGCTGGCCGGCTCGTCGCACCGCGGACCCACGTTCGTCGACATCCCGTTGGACGAGTTCTTCAACAGCACACCGCTCGGCGCGCCGTCCGGCGGCAACACGACGCCACGGATCGAGCCTGATCCCGACTCCGTGGCAACGATCGCCGAGCTCTTGCGACAGTCGGCCCGTCCCGTACTTGTCCTGGGTACCGACGTCTGGGCCGACCACGCCGAGGAAGCCGCGCTGCACTTCATCGAGGAGACCGGCATCCCGGTGATCGCCAACGGCATGGGCCGCGGCATCGTGCCCGGCGGCCACCCGCAGCTCGTGACCAAGGCGCGCTCGACCTCGTTCAACCAGGCCGACCTCGTGATCGTGGTCGGTACGCCCCTGGACTTCCGACTCGGCTTCGGCGTCTTCGGCGGCAAGGACGGCGCGACGCCAGCGCGTACCGTGCACGTCGCGGACTCCTCCGGCCAGGTCTCGACCCACGCGGAGCTCGCCGCGTCGGCCAGCGGCGACTTGGCATCGATCTTCACCGGACTCGTCGATTCGCTCACCTCGCCGTCGGAGCCCGGTCGGCGTCCCGACTGGTCTTCATGGATCGGCACGCTCCAGGCCGAGGTCGGCGCAGCGACCCAGCGCGACAGCGAGCTGCTCACGGCCGAGGCCGACCCGATCCATCCCGCCCGCATCTATGGCGAGCTGCTACCGCGCCTGGCCGACGACGCGATCGTCATCGGCGACGGTGGCGACTTCGTCTCGTTCGCGGGCAAGTTCGTCGAGCCGCAGCGTCCGGGCGGCTGGCTCGACCCCGGTCCGTACGGCTGCCTCGGCGCCGGCATGGGCGCAGCGATTGCGGCCCGCATCACCCGGCCGTCGAGCCAAGTCGTGCTCCTGTACGGCGACGGCGCGGCCGGCATGTCCCTCATCGACGTCGACACCCTGGTGCGACACAACCTGCCCATCGTCATGGTCGTGGGCAACAACTCTGCGTGGGGCCTGGAGAAGGGGCCCATGAACTTCCTCTACGGCTACGACGTGGCCGCCGACCTCGCGCCGAACACGCGCTACGACGAAGTCGTCACCGCGCTCGGCGGCGGTGGCGAGATGGTGACCGACCCTCGCGAGATCGGCCCCGCGCTCGACCGCGCCTTCGCCTCCGGCGTCCCCTACCTGGTCAACGTCATCACCGACGTCACCGCGATGTATCCCCGTGCCACCACCGGCATCTGACTTCCAGCTGCGACCGGCGCTTCCCGAGGAAGCCGAGGCCGTCGGCGCGCTCACCGTGGCCGGCTACGACGCCGACGCCTATCTCACGCTTCCGGACGGCTCCTTCGACCACGAGTACGCCGGCTGGCTCGCCGACGGGGACACGAGGGCCCGCGACGGCGTGCTCATCGTCGCCGTGGATGGTGAGGACCTGCTCGGCACAGTCACCTGGTGCCCGCCCGGCTCGCCCTTCCGCGAGCTCTCGACTCGCGACGACCAGGGGGAGTTCCGCACGCTCAGCGTCTCGCCCGAAGCGCGCGGCCGGGGCGTGGGGTCCGCACTCATCGACTGGTGCATCGCCGAAGCGCGCTCCACCGGCCTGGCCGAGATCCTGCTCTCCTCGCTGCCCGAGATGGTGCCGGCGCATCGTCTCTACGTGTCGCGAGGATTCGTGCGGCGTCCGGACCTCGACTGGTCGCCATTTCCCGATGTCCTCCTCTGGGGTTTCTCCCTCGAACTCTGAGGAATTGCTGGCAGAGTGACGCCATGAGCTTTCAGCCCTCCACGTTCGTCGTGACGCACACCGTCACCGACGACGACACCGCGGAGGCCCTCGGCAGCGGTGACCTCCCGGTGCTGGCTACGCCGCGGCTTCTTGCCTGGTTCGAAGAGGCCACCTGCGGCGCGGTCGCGATCGACGAGAACAGCACCAGCGTGGGCACGCGGGTCGAGCTCGAGCACCTCGCACCGAGTCCGGTCGGCTCCGAGGTGACCGCGACGGCCACCGTCGCGCACCGGGACGGGCGGCTGATCCGGTTCCAGGTCGTGGCGCACGACGCCGAAGGGGCCGTGCTCGCCACGGGCGAGGTGCAGCGAGTCGTCGTCGACCGAGACCGGTTCCTCTCACGGCTGGATCCAACCCCTGTGGGAGACTGAATCCTCAACGTCAGCGTTCTGAAGTGGAGGAACCATGGGCAAGACCGGTCGCAAGCGCCGCGCGCGTCGCAAGAAGAACGCGAACCACGGCAAGCGCCCCAACGCGTGAGAAATCCCCCGTCACTGACGGGGGATTTTTTTTCCGGTGCTAGGTGGTGCGCTTGTCGATGTGCACCTGCACGGTGCGGATGGAGTAGAGCACTCGCTCCCGGAGCGGCTCCGGCGCCTTCTCCGCGCACGAGCGGGAAACGAGGGCCTTGACGACACGCTCGAGGTCGTAGGCCGTGAGGCACGACGAGCAGTTGTCGATATGAGCCTGGATGTCCTCGATGCTGGCGGTGTCGATCTCCTCGTCGAGGAAGAGATACAGGTTCTCGAGGGCGGTCTCGCAGTTGTCGCAGCTCACGGCTTGTCACCTGCTCCCGTGGCTGCCATGCCGCGATCGCGCGCGTAGTCGGAGAGCAGCTCGCGCAGCATGCGCCGGCCGCGGTGCAGACGCGACATCACGGTGCCGATCGGCGTGTCCATGATCTCCGCGATCTCCTTGTACGGGAAACCTTCGACGTCGGCGAGGTAGACCGCGTATCGGAAGTCGTCGGGCAGCTTCTGCAGGGCGTCCTTGACGTCGCTGTCGGGCAGGTGCTCGAGCGCTTCCATCTCGGCCGACTTGAGACCGGACGAGGTGTGCGCCTCCGCGGCGGCAACTTGCCAGTCCTCGATCTCGTCGGTGATCTGCTGCGGCTGGCGCTGCTTCTTGCGGTACGAGTTGATGTAGGTGTTGGTGAGGATGCGGTAGAGCCACGCCTTGAGATTGGTGCCGGGCGTGAACTGGTGGAAGGCGCTGAACGCCTTGGCGTACGTCTCCTGGACGAGGTCCTCGGCGTCGTGCGGGCTGCGGGTCATGCGCAGACCGGCGGAGTACAGCTGGTCGAGGAAGGGCAGCGCGTCGGCCTCGAACCGGGCTTGCCGCTGCTCAGGCGTCTCGGTGTCGAGGTCGACGGGTTCGGGCTCGACGTCGGTGGTGCCGAGGTCGGCAGAAGTGTCGGTCATCGTCGCCCAGCCTACTCGTGGGGTGTGACGATCGCCGATTCTCAGCGGTGTGATGGACCCCTCACGGGACCGTTCAGCGCAGGCCTGCATCGAACCTCCTTTGGTAGGAGGAACGGTGCCCGTAGCCGCTCTATTCCGGTGGGAGCGGGAGGACGAGCTCTGGCCCGTTGTTGCGGACGTTGTTGACTGCCGTGGACACGGGCCACGCATCGAGGCGGCCGGGCACGGCCGGCACGAGCAGGTCGAGCAGCTCGTCGGTCGGCCGTGGGGTGGGGTCGAGCCACGCCTCGACGGCATCCGGCGCGATCATCATCGGCGTGCGGTCGTGCAGGTGGCCGAGGTCGTCGGGCGCCGAGGTGGTGAGGATCGTGTAGGAGATGAGCCATTCCTCGTCCTCGTCGTCGTAATCCCGGCGCCAGAACTCGTAGAGGCCGGCCATCGCGAGCACCGAGCCGTCCTGTGGGCGTGATGTAGAACGGCTGCTTCGGTGCCTTCTTGCTGGTCGCCTCGGGATCGCCCTCGGTCTTGTACCACTCGTAGTAGCCGTCGGCGGGCACGATGGCGCGACGCTTGCCGAACGCCTTCTTGAACGCCGGCTTGTCGGCCACGGTCTCGCTACGGGCATTGATCATGCGGTTGCCGATGGACGGGTCTTTGGCCCAGCTCGGCACCAGGCCCCACTTGGCCGTGAGCAGCTCCCGAGCTGGCGGTCCATCCTCGGATTCCCGGGCGATGACCAGCGGCGCGAGCTTGGTGGGCGCCATGTTGTAGTCGGGCTCGAGATCGACGAAGGAGTCGGCCATCCGGGCCCCGAACGCGTCGTTGAGCGAGGCGGACGTCTGGGTGGTGGCGTAGCGGCCGCACATGCATCCAGCCTGCCACAGGGGGCCGACACCCCTCATGTGGTGAAGCGGCCGGAGCGTGCACAGAATGGGGCATGACCCTTCTCCGTTCCGTGGCGCGCCCCCTGCTGGCTTCGATGTTCTTCTACGGAGGGGTGAACTCCATCCGCAACGCCAAGACGATGGCCCCCAAGGCCCAGCCGGTGGCCGACCTCATCCATCGCACCGCGCCTGACATCGAGATCTCCACGACCAACCTGGTCCGCGCCAACGGCGCCCTCCACGTCGCCGCTGCCACCGCGGTAGCCACGGGTCACGTCCCCCGCATCTCCTCGTTCATCCTGGCCGGTTCGCTGGTGCCGACGACGGCTGCGGGTCACCAGTTCTGGAACGAGTCCGACCCGGCTGCCCGCAAGAACCAGCTCATTCACTTCCTCAAGAACCTGTCGATGATGGGCGGCCTGCTGATGGCGACCCTCGACCCCGACCCACACAAGAAGTTCATCGGTCGCCGGGCGAAGGACAAGGTCGTCGAGGCCAAGGACAAGGTCTCCGAGGGCATCGACCAGCTCATCGGCTAGCCGTTCTTCCGTTCGCGCGCCGATAGAGTGAGCGCGATGAGTGCCCCGTGGACTGCGCCGCGTCGAGCGACCCCGCTCGACGCGCGGGTGCTGTTGCCGGGCTCCAAGTCGCTCACCAACCGGCTGCTCGTGCTCGCCGCGCTGGGCGACGGGCCGTCGGTGCTCACTCGTCCGCTGGCCTCGCGCGACACCCATCTCATGGCCGACGCGCTGGGCTCGCTCGGCGCGCACATCGAGCGGGACGGCGGCACCTGGACGATCACGCCGGCTTTCGATGGTGTGAGGGGCGACATCGCCGTCGACTGCGGGCTCGCCGGCACGGTGATGCGGTTCGTTCCGCCGGTCGCCGCACTGACGCGCGCCTCGGTCACCCTCGACGGCGACGAGCGGGCCCGGGTCCGGCCGATGTCGACCATCATCAGCGCGCTCCGTGCGCTGGGCGTCGAGATCGACGACGGCGGCCGTTCCGCCCTGCCGTTCACCGTGCACGGCACCGGCCATGTGGAGGGCGGGCCGCTCGAGATCGACGCCTCGGCCTCCAGCCAGTTCGTCTCGGCCCTGCTGCTCTCCGCGCCGCGATTCGAGCGCGGGCTCGACCTGCACCACACCGGCGCGGACCTGCCGTCGCAACCGCACGTCGAGATGACGGTCGCCGAGCTGCGCCGACGCGGTGTGGCCGTCGACGCGACATCGGACCGCTGGGTCGTCGCACCCGGCCCGATCACGGCCCTGGACGCGGACGTCGAGCCCGACCTCTCGAACGCCGGTCCGTTCGTGGCCGCTGCCCTGGTCACCGGCGGCGCGATGCGCGTCCTCGGATGGCCCGAGTCGACGACGCAGGCCGGGGACGCCTGGCGGACCATCGCCAAGGCGTTCGGCGGGCACGTGGAACGCGACGGGGACGACCTGGTCTTCGGCGGCGGTTCGGCACTCCAGGGGGTTGAGCTCGACCTGCACGACGTCGGCGAGCTCACGCCGGTCGTCACGGCGATCGCTGCTCTGGCCGAGGGCGAGTCCCGTCTCACCGGCGTCGCCCATCTGCGCGGTCATGAGACCGACCGGCTCGCCGCCCTCGCCGCGGAGATCAACCGACTTGGCGGCGACGTCGAGGAGCTGGACGACGGGCTGCTGATCCGTCCGCGGCCGCTCCATGCCGGCGTGTTTTCCACCTACGACGACCACCGGATGGCCCAGGCAGCCGTCGTGCTCGGCCTGAGGGTGTCCGATCTGGCCGTCGAGAACGTCGGCACGACCGCGAAGACGTACCCGGACTTCGCCACGGTGTGGGAGCGGACGGTCGCGTGAGGGACGAGGACGACGAGCACGCCGCCTTCGAGCGCCCGAAGCGCCGCACGCGGCCGCGCACCAAGGACCGGCCCAACTACGACGATGCCGAGGTCGGCAAGGTCATCACCGTCGATCGCGGCCGCTACACGGTCGTGGTCGGTGACGAGCGGCGCGTGGTCACCGCGATGAAGTCCCGTCCGCTCGGCCGACAGGGCGTGGTCGTGGGCGACGAGGTCAAGATCGTCGGCGACATCAGCGGCGACGAGGGCTCGCTGGCCCGCATCGTCGAGGTGGAGCCACGTCGCACCGTCCTGCGACGCACAGCCGATGACGACGACCCGATCGAGCGGGTCGTGGTGGCCAACGCCGACCAGCTCGTCGTGGTCGCCGCCCTGGCCGATCCCCCGATGCGGCTCGCCCTCGTCGACCGCTGCCTGGTGGCGGCGTTCGACGCGGGCATGCAGCCGATCGTGTGCCTGACGAAGTCCGACCTCGCGCCGGCCGACGAAGTCGTCCGGCTGCTCGAGCCGCTCGACGTGCGCACCATCGTCACCCGGCGCGACGGCGACCTCGACGAGCTGCGCTCGGTCCTGCGCGATCGCACCAGCGTGCTCGTCGGTCACAGCGGCGTCGGCAAGTCGACCCTGGTGAACCTTCTGGTTCCCGACGCAGACCGCACCACCAGCCACGTGAACATCATCACCGGCCGGGGCCGCCAGACGTCGACGTCGACCATGGTGCTCGAGCTCCCCGGCGGCGGCTTGATCATCGACACCCCCGGCTTCCGATCGTTCGGGCTGGCCCACGTGGAGGTGCGACACGTCATCACGGCGTTTCCCGACCTCGACGAGGTCAGTGCCGACTGCCCGCGCGGCTGCACGCACGCGGAGACCGAGCCCGAGTGCGCGCTGGACGTCGCCGTGGCGGACGGACGACTTCGTCCCGATCGGGTCGCATCGTTCCGGCGGATCCTCGCCAGCCGCGACGCGTCCGACTAGCCCGAGCTGCTGCCTGAGTACTTGAGGGAACCGTCGGGGTTCCAGACCGCCTTCGAGCCCTGATGACCGGTGAGGCCGACCAGGACGATGACGACGAGGGCCAGCGCAGCGACGATGATCGCGATCGCTCCGCCGGCCAGCGGGTTGTTGAGCCGTGGCAGCAGGAGCGCAGCGATGATGCACACGGCCAGGAACACGAGCAGCCAGATCCAGAGCATGTTGGCGAGGTCCTCGTGACGTGCGACGACTTTGCCGGCGGCGTTGCCCTTGATCTGGTCGCCGAGCGACTCCTTGAGGACCTTGCCGCTCTGCCGGGCGACGAACACCAAGACGGTGGCGAGGCCCGCGCCGGCGACCAGCGGCCACCGCAGCGTCATCCGCCACGCGGGACGCAAGAAAGCGAGGCCGAGCAGGGCCGCGATGGGGACGAGAATGACGGCCGCGTGCACGACCAGGGCGTGGATCGGAAGTCCGAGAATCGAACCGAACACGGGGAACCTCCAGCGGGGTCATGACCGTGGTCGCGGTCGATTTCACCGTACCCTAAGCCGCATGGCCCACTCCTGGAACGATGACGTGCGATTGGCGCATGTTCTGGCCGACAACGCCGACAACCTCTCGATGGATCGCTTCGGCGCGATCGACCTGCAGGTTTCGACGAAACCGGACATGACGTACGTGACGGAGTCCGACGAAGCCGTGGAGGATGCCATCCGCAAGCAGCTCAAGGCCGCCCGCACCCGCGACGACGTCCTGGGCGAGGAGCATGGCGAGGTCGAGGGATCCACGGGCTCGCACGAGCGCCGCTGGATCATCGATCCGATCGACGGAACGGCCAACTTCGTGCGCGGCGTACCGGTGTGGGCCACGCTCATCGCGCTCGAGGAGGCCGGCGAGATCGTGGCCGGATGCGTCTCCGCCCCGGCGATCGGACGGCGCTGGTGGGCATCCAAGGACGGTGGCGCCTTCACCGGCAAGTCGTTCATGCACGCACGGGAGATCCACGTCTCGCAGGTCTCCGAGCTCGATGCCGCCTACATGTCGTACAGCTCGGCCACCAGCTGGGAACGCATCGACAAGGCGGAGGGATTTGCGGCCCTGCTCCGGCGCTGCTGGCGCACTCGCGCCTACGGCGACTTCTGGTCGTACATGTTGCTGGCCGAAGGCGCGGTCGACATCGCCGCCGAGCCTGAGCTGAAGCTGTGGGACATGGCCGCCCTCGATGTCATCGTGCGCGAGGCCGGCGGCACCTTCACGAGCCTGGCCGGCGAGCCCGGCCCCTTCGGCCCGAACGCCCTGGCCACCAACGGACGCCTTCACGACGCGGCCTTGGCCTATCTCGGGTACTTTCCCGACGACGGCCCACCCGACAAGTCGTGGTCGGACGAGCCCGAGGACGCCGCCGACGACCCAGAGCCGGAGTCCGACGACAACGTCCGCACGCTCGACTTCTCCCGGTCCTGGGGCGACCAGGACACGCCCTGAGCCTCGTCCGCTCCCCATGACGCAGCACCCGCTCGGCGCTACGCTGCCCCCATGCGCGTGAGTGATGTCTTGTCGTCCAAGGGTTCGTCCACCATCTACACGATCCGGCCGGAGGCCACCGTCGGCGAGCTGCTCGACGCCCTGGCCGAGCACAACGTCGGGGCGCTCGTGGTCAGCAACGACGGCACATCGATGCTGGGGATCGTCTCCGAGCGCGACATCGTGCGCAAGATCCGCGACTTCGACGCACCGAAGAACGTCACCGTCGAGCAGATCATGACGTCCGACGTGCGGGTGTGTGCACCGGAGGACTCCTTCGCCACCTTGATGACGATCATGACCGAGCATCGGGTGCGTCACGTGCCGGTGCTCGACGGCGATGAGCTCGTCGGCGTCCTGAGCATCGGCGACGCGGTGAAGCAGCGCATGGACCAGCTGGAGTTCGAGCGCGACCAGCTCAACGACTACGTGTCCCGAGGCGGTTCCTGACAATCCTGTGTTGACATTCGATACATTTACGATATATCGTTTATGTATCGAATGAATCGCGCCTACGACTCGCCCGGCAAACAGCTGAGAGCGACCCGGCGCCACACAGACAAGGAACCACCATGAAAGACACCAACGACATGAGACGCGGTCGCCCCGACGACCGCAGGCGCGGCCGTCGAGAAGACGCCCGCGACTTCGGCTGGGACATCGGTCCCGGCTATGGCCACGGCCAGCCCGGTCGACGACGCGGTCGCCGACGCGGCGGACGTGGCGGAGACGTCAGAGCCGCTGCCCTGCTGCTGCTCTCCGAGAACCCTGCCCACGGCTACCAGCTGATCCAGGAGATCGCCGAACGCAGCGACGGAGCCTGGACGCCCAGCCCCGGATCCATCTACCCCGTGCTCCAGCAGCTCGAGGACGAGGGCCTGATCGAGTTCGAGCGGGTCAACGGCCGCAACACGGCCACCCTCACCGACGACGGCAACGCCTACGTCGAGGAGCACCGCGACGAGCTCGGCACACCGTGGGAGGACGCCTCCCGTGCTGCAGACGGCCCGATCGGCCGCGAGATGGGCCAGTCCCTCAAGGGCTTCATCCTGGCCTGGCGCCAGGTGATGCACACCGGCACGCCGGCCCAGCAGGCCAAGGCCAACGCGGCCATCGACGACGCCCGCAAGGTGATGTACCGCATCCTGGCGGACGATGAGTCATAGCGGCCGCAGAACCCTGCCCGAGAGCGAGATGACCTGGCGGTTCTCTCGCTCGTCGGGCGCTGGTGGCCAGCACGTCAACACCACCGACACCCGCGTGGAGCTGATCTGGTCACTGGACGACACCACCGCGCTCACCGCCGACGAGAAGGCGCGCGCGGCCCACGGGCTGCGCAATCGCCTCGTCGACGGCGCGATCACGGTGGTGTCGTCGCGCTACCGCTCCCAGCACCGGAACCGCGAGGCCGCCCGCGTCCGGCTCGAGCAGCTCGTGTCCCAGGCCATCGTGCCGCCGAAACCACGACGAGCGACCCGACCCACCCGCGCGTCTGTCGAGCGTCGTCTGGACGCGAAGAAGCGTCGCAGCGACGTCAAGAAGTCGCGCCGCGGCCGCTGGGAGTGAGCTAGGCCGGCTCGGCCGGCTTGGTCGGGGCGCCGATGTCGTCTGCCGGATCGGCGTCATCGTCCTCGTCGTCCTCGTCGTCCTCGTCGTCCGCGTCGTCCTCGTCGCCGGCGTCGTCGTCGTCGGGCTCGTTCGAGTCGGCGTCGCCACCGTCGTCATCCGAGTCCTCGTCGATGTCCGAGTCGTCGTCGGTCTCGGCCATCTCCTCGGTGTCCTCGTCGTCATCGTCGTCATCGTCCGGATCGGCCCCGTCCACGCCTTCCGTACCCTCGGGCTGATCGGCGGTGGGGTTGCTCGGGACATCAGTACCGTCGGCACCCTCCGGGTCCTCGGGGACGTCCGGCCCCGCTGAGTCGTTGGGCACACCCGCGTCGTCGGCGTCGACCTCCTGGCCGGCGTGTCCTTCGTTCTCCTGCGGTGTCTCCGTCATGCTGACCTCCGGGTCCAGGGACGCCGGAATGCGCCCTCCGGTGCCATCGTCCGCTGGATCGGAGCGTGCCGCGAGTCGAGCGAGGTTCAGCGAGGAGCCATGCGGATGGCGCCATCGAGACGGATGGTCTCGCCGTTGAGCATCGCGTTGTCGACGACGTGCGCGGCCAGCTTGGCGAACTCCGTGGGGTCGCCGAGCCGGCTCGGGTGCGGCACCTGGCTGCCGAGGGACTCGCGGGCCGCCTCGGGAAGGGATCCGAGCAGCGGGGTGTGGAACAGACCCGGCGCGATGGTGACCGCGCGGATGGCGAGCGACGCGAGGTCGCGGGCAATCGGCAGCGTCATGCCGACGATGCCGCCCTTGGACGCGGAGTACGCCGCCTGGCCGATCTGCCCGTCGAATGCCGCGATGGACGCGGTGTTGACGATGACCCCGCGTTCCTCACCGACCAGATCGAGCTGGCTCATGCGCTCCGCCGACAGGCGGATGACGTTGAAGGTGCCGATCAGGTTGATCGCGATGATCCGCTGGAAGTCGTCAAGAGGAAACGCGCCTTGCTTGCCGACCGTCTTGATCGCGTTGCCGGTGCCGGCGCAGTTGACCACGACCCGCAGGTCACCGAGCTCGGCGGCGACGTCGAGCGCGGCGGAGACGGCGTCGGCGTCACGGACATCACCGGGTGCGAAGCGTGCGGCATCGCCCAGGTCCTTGGCCACCTCCTCGCCAGGTGAGCCGGGCAGATCGACGATGACGACACGCGCGCCGGCCTCGACGAAGTTCTCGACGGTGGCGCGACCGAGGCCGGACGCCCCGCCGGTGACAAGGGCGACGTGGTTGCTGATGTCCATGCTCAGTAACCTATCGAGGGTGACCACCAGCCCCGGAACCCGTGCCGGCGACCAGGTCCAGGTGACCCTCGACGACGGCGCCCTCCGCATCGAGATCAACCGGCCCGACTCACTCAACTCCGTCACCGCCGACGTGCTCGAGGACATGGCCGACGCCGTAGAGAAGGCCGGCACCGAGCCCGACGTCCACGTCATCGTCCTGTCCGGGGCCGGCCGCGGCTTCAGCTCGGGCGCCGACATCACTGGCGGTGGCGATCTCGCCGAGGAAGGTGGCGATGCCGCGACGCTCGACGGCGCCAACCGTCTTGTGGCCGCCGTGCGCGACGTGCCACGGCCGGTCGTCAGCGTCGTGCAGGGACCGTGCGCCGGGGTCGGCGTGTCCGTCGCCCTGTCTGCCGACCTCGTTCTCACCAGCTCGAAGGCGTTCTTCATGCTGGCCTTCGCCAAGATCGGCCTCATGCCCGACGGCGGCGCCACCGCGCTGGTGGCGGCCTCGATGGGCCGGGCCAAGGCCATGCGGATGGCGCTCCTGGCCGAACGTCTCACCGCCACTGAGGCCGAGGCGGCCGGACTCGTCTCGCACGTGTTCGACGCCGACACCTTCGACGACGACGTCGAAGCGGTGATCTCGGTGCTGCGTAGCGGACCGATGGCCGGCTACGCCCGCACCAAGCACGCCATCAACACGGCGACCCTCGGAGCCCTCGACGCCGCGTTCGACCTGGAACGTGAGGGCCAGCTCGGCCTCCTCAACGCGGCGGACTTCCTCGAGGGCGTGACGGCGTTCAACGAGAAGCGCACGCCGACCTTCCGCGACATCCCGTAGCTCGAGAGGACGCTGCCATGGCGACCCACCCCGCACCCGACGTCTGGGAAGTCCAGGGCGATCGCATCGACCTGCCGGTCACCGTCGAGGACGCGTCGTTCGCCGCAGCCCTGTGGAGGGCGCCGCGCTCGGCCGTCGACGCCCAGCTCGAGCCCTACGGCCTGACATCAGCCGGGTTCCGCGGCACTGGCCTCGCCATGCTCGTGTGCGTCGTGTACCCGGAAGAGTTTGTGCTCGGCGGTTACGACGAGGTCGGTGTCGGCGTGTTCGCCTCGGGACCGGGTGGCTCGGGGTTGTTCGTGCTCGAGCTGCCGGTCACCGGCACGTTCACCCGTGAGGCCGGCCGGGAGATCTGGGGACTCCCCAAGTGGCTGATGACGTCGAAGGCCGATCTCGGCGGCTCCCGCTCCACGATGGTGATGAGCGACGGCGACATCCCCGTGATGGACGCGACGATACGCACCGGTCCCCTGGCGCTGCCGGTGCCGATGCCGTCGAGGGGACGCACCTGGGCGCGGGCCGAGGACGGTCCGCTCGCGGGTCAGCTGCTGCGCGGCGCGACGTCGATGCGGTTCCACGGACTGCGTGTCGGCCGCGGACGCGGCACGACCATCACGTGGGGCGAGCACCGGATGGCTGATCGCGCTCGCGCACTCGGGATGGACCGCCCCCCGTTCTTTACGTTCTCCGCCGAGCGGCTCACTGCCACCTTCGGCGAGTCACACGTCGTCGGGGGTTGAGCCGGCCAGGCGGTGCCCGGTAGCGATCAGCTCCTTGCGGAGCCGGACGAACTGCCGGGGCAGCCCGAGCACGGCCGCGGCCACGAGGTCGTCGCCCCGATGCCAGCCGTACACGGAGTGCGGTTCCACGTCGTCGATCTCGAGCCAGCCGTCGTGATCGGCCAGCTCCGGCCAGCCGATGAGCTGGACCTTGACGCCGGGCTGGTCGGTCCAGAAGTACGCCGGTGACTCAAGGAAGCGCGGTGCTTCGAGGCCGACGATCGCGTGCGCGGCGATCGCCGACTGGTCGCTCGCCGACGACCAGTGCTCGCGACGCACGTGCTGCTTGGAACGCGGGTCGTACCAAGCCGAGACATCACCCACCGCGTACAGACCGGGATGACCGACGACCCGTCCATGGTCGTCGCAACGGACGCCTTCGGGACCGGCGAGGTCGCCGAGCACCTCGGAGTTGAGCCGAGCGCCGAACCCCGCGATGACGAAGTCGGCGCTGAGCACGCGGCCGTCGGCGAGCGTGACCTCCGCGCCGTCGTCGTGGGCGTCGACCGACGTGACGGGAGTGCCGGTCAGCGTCTTGACGCCGACGTCGTGAAGCCGCGCCTGGATGACGCCGGCCACCTCGGGGCCGAGCGGACCGAGGATGCCGGGCATCGCCTCGACGATCGTCACGTCCGTGCCGTGGACCCTGGCGGCCGCAGCCACCTCGGCCCCGATGAACCCGCCACCGAGCACCAGCACCGAATCGGCGCGATCGAGGTCGGCGGCCAGCTGGAGCGAGTCGCCGAGCCGCCGCAACGTCCGCACGGCTGACTGGTCGGCCACGATCGGCGGTGTCGCCGCCCGTGCGCCGGTGGCAATCACCACCACATCCGCCTCCAGCCGCTCGCCGTCCGTCGTCTCGACGACGTCAGCGGTGACCGACGCAACAGTCACACCACGCCTCAGGTCGATGTCGAGGGTGCCGACCTCGTCCTCGTCGGTGAGCAGGGCGAAGTCGGATTCGCGTTCGCCGGTCAGCACCTGCTTCGAGAGGGGTGGCCGATCGTACGGGAGCTCGTCCTCCTCGCCGATGACCGTGATGGTGCCGTCGAAGCCGGCTTTGCGGGTCTCTTTCGCGGTGCGCCAGCCTGCCACACCGGCGCCGACGACCAACAATGACCGTGGCTCGGACGGGCTCATGCACGCTCCTTGGGGTGGGTCCGACCAAGGCTAGCGTCGGCCGTCTGAGAATTCGGATGTGACCTGAGGCGATCTCCCGGCTACGGTGGATGGCGTTGTCGTGACCACGTCCGCATTCAGGGGAGTTCCACCGTGCCGCCCACCAAGCTGTACAAGTTCGCTGCCGCGGCGGTGATGACCACGGTCGCCGCAGCCACCGTCGTCACCTTCACCACCTCCGAGCAGGCCGGTTCGTCCACGGTCGCCGCGATCCTCCCGAACGTCCCCGGTTCGGACTCCGCCGCACCCAACGTCGATGCCAGTGGCCTGACGGTCTCGCCGTCGCCCACACCGGCGCTGGACATCCCCACGAGCGTGGCTCCGTCGCCGAGCCCCTCGCCCACCGACTCCAGCCGGTCGTCGACGCGCAAGAAGGCGACGTCGTCTCCGACGAACCCGAAGCCCCCGTCGCCGCAGACCCCGTCGCCCTCGCCGACCCACCGGAACGGGCTCGAAAACCTGCTGAGCAACCTCCTGGGCTGAGTCAGCGCGGCACAGCGAGCGTCGTCGGCTCCAGCCGTCCCCTGAGCAGCAACGGCTCGAGCAACTTCCAGCGATCTCGCTCACCGGACGCGGCGCGGTCGACGATCCGCTGCGACGCCACGACCCGTCCGGGATACTCCTTGGCCTGCTCGGTCAGCCGAGCGGCCTCGTTCACCGGGTCACCGATCACGGTGTACTCCAACCGCTGGGTGGCGCCGATGTTGCCCGCGATCACCAGGCCCTGGGAGACGCCGATCCCGGCGTCGAGGTCCGGCACCTCGGCCTTCAGCCGAGCCGCCATCTCCCGGGCCGCGCTCAATGCGTTCGCGGCCGGATCCTCCAGCGCCAGCGGCGCCCCGAAGATGCACAGTGCCGCATCACCCTCGAACTTGTTCACCAACCCCCCATGAGACGCCACCACGTCGACGACCACCTCGAAGAACCGGTTCAACGCTTTCACCACCTCCGCCGGCGAGTGCGTCGCCGCGAACGTGGTGCTGCCGATGATGTCGACGAACAGCGCAGCGGCCTCCCGCTCCTCGCCGCCGAGGGCCACGCCGTCCTTCAGCGCCAGCCTCGCGACGTCCTCGCCGACATGGCGTCCGAACAGGTCGCGCAGCTGCTCGCGCTCACGCATCGCCCCGACCATCCGGTTGAGTCCGGCCTGCATCTGCCCGATCTCCCCGTTGTCGTCGACCGGAACGTTCACGTGCAGGTCGCCGGCCTCGATCTCGGCCAGCGCCGTCGTCAGCTCGCAGAGCGGCTCCCCGATCGACTTGGCGAAGAGCAGCGTCGCGAACAGGCCCCCCAGCAGGACGAGCGACCCGACGACGACGCCGCTGATCGACAGACGTACCAGCGATGCCCCCGAGAACGGGAAGAACCCCACCATCAGGACCAGGCCGAGCAGGGGCACACCGGTGGTCAGGCCCCAGATGAAGATCGCCCGCTCACCGACGCCGGCCGTGGTGCCGGGTTCCGGTGGGTGCAGCTCGAGGACACGCGCCGTCGAGGGTCGCAGGAGCCGTGTGCTCAGCAGGAAGGCCGTCGCGTTCGCGGCCAGGCCGCCGGACAGGACCGCGCCGGCGGCCAGCAACCCAAAGGGAATGCTGGTCGGCAGGTCGAGCACCAGGAACGCGATGGTCGGGATGATCCACAGGACCACGCTCATCTTGAACATGGTCCACGGCAACGCGAGCGTCAGCTCCTGTTCCTCGGGTGTCGGGTCCGTGCCGCGGACCGTCCAGTCGAGGGCCCGATGGGCGCGGGGCGCGCCGTAGACCGCGACGACGATCCAGGAGAACAAGGTGCAGGCGATCCCGAGGACGACGTTGTCCCGGGTCACGCTCGCGACCTGAGCCTCCTCCGGCAGTGGCAGGACGAACAGGTATTCCACGAACAGCAGCGCCACGCCCACCACGTTGGCCAGCCAGATGTCCGCCACCACGTGCCAGGGCTTGATGCCCTTGACCATCTGCTTCATGGGCTGATGCTAGGTGCTAATTCGCGTCGTCGAGCTCGCGTGGGACGGCGATCACATCGACGAGCGCGCCGTTGCGCATCACGGTGATCTCCACGGGCTGGCCGATCGCGTCCTCGACCATGAAGCGCTGCAGCTCGGTGGCCGAGGCGACCGGCTTGCCGGCAGCCGCCACGATCAGGTCACCTACGTGCAGGCCGGACGTGGCCGCGGGGCTGCCGGACACGAGCTGGGCCACCAGAAGACCGGTGCGCTGACCGCCCGTGCGTTCGACGAGGTCGGGCGGCAGCGGCCGCTGGGAGCCGGCCACGCCGAGCCAGGCCCGGCGCACGCGACCGCGGGTGGTCAGAGCGTCGATGATGTTGCGGGTCGTCTCGTTGATCGGCACGGCCAGGCCGAGGCCGACGCCTGCGACGGCCGTGTTGACGCCGACCAGGCGTCCGCGGCTGTCGGCGAGCGCGCCCCCGCTGTTGCCGGGGTTGAGTGCCGCGTCGGTCTGGATGACCTCGTCGACCACACGGCCGGCCCGGGTCGGGAGCGAGCGGCCGAGGGCGGACACGATGCCGGCGGTGACGCTCCCAGCCAGCCCGTTGGGGTTGCCGAGGGCGATCACGATCTGGCCGACCTGCAGACGGCCGGCGTCGCCGAACGGGATGGGGGGCGGAACCTCGTCGCGGGCGCGCAGCACGGCAAGGTCGGAAAGTGGATCCTTGCCGATGACGTCGACCGTCGTCTCGCTGCCATCGGCGAACTCCGCGACCACCCGGCGAGCGTCGCGCACGACGTGCGCGCTGGTGAGGAGCAGACCGTCGTCGGACACGACGCTCGCGCTGCCTGCTCCGCGGAACATCGACGTTCGCACCGACAGGCTGGCGACGCTCGGCGCCAGTGTGGCCGCGACGCGCGTGACCACACTCGAGTACTCATCCAGCGCCAGCTCATCGAGGGCGAGATCGTCGTCGGGCTGGTTCTCGGTGCCCATGCGCCATTCAACCGCGGTTCGAGACAGAAGCATCCGCCGTTCACTCTCAGCGCAACGCTTCGGTAGCGTGCCACCATGACCGTCACGTTCGACCACGAGATCGTCATCGTCGGCGGCGGGTTCTCCGGCATCGGTGTGGCGATCGGTCTCGACCGAGCCGGGTTCCACGACTACCTGATGCTGGAGCAGGGCGACGGCGTCGGCGGCGCCTGGCACTGGAACACCTACCCCGGTGTCGCTGTCGACATCCCGTCGTTCAGCTACCAGTTCTCCTTCGAGCAGCGCGACACCTGGTCGCGCGTTTACGCACCGGGCCACGAGCTCAAGGCCTATGCCGAGCACTGCATGGACAAGTACGACGTCCGCCGGCGCACGCAGCTCAACACCAAGATCATCGGCATGACTTTCGACGACGAGCTGCATGTGTGGAACCTCGAGACCGCCGACGGCGACACCATCACCACGCGATACGTCGTCGGTGCCACTGGTGTGCTGACGAAGCCGAAGCCGCCGAACATCCCCGGCCTCGACGACTTCACCGGCACGGTGATGCACACGGCGCGATGGGACCACGACGTCGACCTGCGCGGCAAGCGCGTCGCGATCATCGGTACCGGAGCGTCGGCCGTGCAGGTGATCCCGTCCATCGCGCCCGAGGTGGAGCACCTGACCGTTTTCCAGCGGACGCCGATCTGGTGCCTGCCCAAGCCCGACGCGAAGCTCGCGAGGCCATTCCGGCTCGCCCTGAGGCGCATCCCCGGCGCGAAGCGGCTGTCCCGGCTGATCAGCCAGGCCTTCGTCGAGATCAACTTCCCGCTGCCGGCCCACTTCAACCGGCTGCTCCACATCGCGAACGCCGGCGAGCGGATCGGCCTGCGCCACCTCCGGCGGGCGGTGCACGACCCCGTCGTCCGCGACAAGCTGACGCCTCGGTACTCCCTCGGGTGCAAGCGACCGAGCTTCTCCAACGAGTACCTGCCCGCGTTCAATCGCGAGAACGTCCTGCTCGAGACCGACCCGATCGAGACCATCACCGCTTCGGGCGTACGCACCACTGCGCACGCCAGTGGGGGCACGCTGCACGACGTGGACGTCCTCATCCTCGCCACCGGGTTCAAGGTGTTCGAGACCGGCAACATGCCGCCGTTCTCGATCCGCGGCTCCGGCGGACTCGACCTGGAGTCCTTCTGGGAGGAGAACCGATTCCAGGCGTTCCAGGGCGTCAGCGTGCCGGGCTTCCCCAACTTCTTCTCGATCCTCGGCCCCTACGGCTTCAACGGGTCGTCCTACTTCAACCTGATCGAGACGCAGACGACGCACATCGTGCGCTGCCTGCGTCGGGCCAGGAAGCAGGGCTCGACCCGCGTGGAGGTCACGCCCGAGGCCAATGCCGAGTACTTCGCCTCGTCCCTGGCGCGGCGCAAGAACCAGGTGTTCTTCCAGGGCGGATGTGGCGAGGCCAACAGCTACTACTTCGACGTGCACGGCGACGTGCCGTTCCGGCCCTCCCCCACGATCGAGACGATGTGGACCAGCCGGCGCTTCGACCTGGACAGCTACACGTTCGAGAAGGCCGCCTGATCAGAGCAGCGCGGCGCGGCCCGCCTCGAGACGGGCGACCGGGACGCGGAACGGCGAGCACGACACGTAGTCGAGCCCGACCTCGTGGAAGAAGTGGATCGATTCCGGGTCACCGCCGTGCTCGCCGCAGATGCCGAGCTTGAGGTCGGGACGCGTGCGCCGGCCGTCCTCGACCGCGATCTGGATCAGCCGGCCGACGCCGTCGACGTCGAGGCTCTCGAACGGCGAGACCATGAACACCCCCCGGTCGAGGTAGACGGCGAAGAAGGCTGCCTCGACGTCGTCGCGGGAGAATCCCCACGTCGTCTGGGTGAGGTCGTTGGTGCCGAAGGAGAAGAACTCGGCGGCCTCGGCCACGCGAGTCGCGGTGAGGGCCGCACGCGGCAGCTCGACCATGGTGCCGATCGGGATCGTCTGGTTGACGCCGGTGCTCTCGGCGACCTCACGGAGGATCTGGTCGCTCTCGTCGCGGATCAGGAACAGCTCCATCACCGACCCGACCAGCGGAATCATGATCTCGACCCGAGGGTTCTTCCCCTCGCTCTTCAGCTGGGCCGACGCCTCGGCGATCGCCTTGATCTGCAAGGCGAACAAGCCGGGCACGGCCAGCCCGAGCCGGACGCCGCGCAGCCCGAGCATCGGATTCACCTCGTGGAGCCGCTGCACGGCGGCGAGCAACACCTCGTCCTTGGGATCGACGGTGCCGGCCGCTTGGTCGACGGCGACCTTGACCATGAGGTCGGCGCGATCGGGCAGGAACTCGTGCAGGGGCGGATCGAGCAGCCGGATCGTGACCGGAAGCCCGTCCATCGCCGTGAGCAGCTCGATGAAGTCCTGCCTCTGCAGGGGCAGCAGCTCGTCGATGGCCGCCTGCCGCCCGGTCGCGTCGGCGGCCAGGATGACGTGCTCGATCAGCTCGCGGCGGTCGCCGAGGAACATGTGCTCGGTGCGGCAGAGGCCGATTCCCTCCGCGCCGAGCTCGCGGGCGCGGGTCGCGTCCTCGGCGTTGTCGGCATTGGCGCGGACGCGGAGCCGGCGAGCCGAGTCGGCATGCCCGAGCAGGCGATCGACCGAGCGCACCAGGTCAGCCGTTCCCTCGTCGACGTCCTCGACGGCTACCTCGAGGCCGGTCTCCAGGTAGGCCGCCACCGGCGAGAGCACGACGTCGACCGAGCCGGCGAAGACCTGGCCGGTCGTACCGTCGACGCTGAGTGGATCGCCCTCGGAGATGATCTGGTCGCCGATCCGGGCGGTGCGGGACTCGAGGTCGACATCCAGCGTCTCGACGCCGCAGACGCAGGTGGTGCCCATCCCGCGCGCCACCACTGCGGCGTGGCTGGTCTTCCCACCTCGTGCCGTGACGATGCCCTCGGCAGCGATCATGCCCTCGAGATCGTCCGGGTTGGTCTCCTTGCGCACGAGGATGACCTTGCGGCCATCGGCCGCGGCGGCCACCGCTGCCGGAGAGTCGAAGACGGCTTCTCCCACGGCGGCGCCCGGCGAGGCCGCCATCCCCACGCCCAGCAGCGTGCGCTCGGCGGTGACGTCGAACTGCGGGAACATCAGCTGGCCGAGCTGGGCACCATCCACGCGGGTCAGCGCCTCGTCCATCGTGATCAGGCCCTCGTCCACCAGCTGCGTCGCGATGCGGAAGGCCGCGGCTGCGGTGCGCTTGCCGACTCTGGTCTGGAGCATCCACAGCTTGCTGCGCTCGATCGTGAACTCGATGTCGCACAAGTCGCGGTAGTGGTCCTCGAGGCGCCGCATGACCTTCATGAGTTGCTTGAAGGACGCCGGGTCCAGCTCCTGCAGGTCGGCCAGGCTCAAGGTGTTCCTGATGCCCGCGACGACGTCCTCGCCCTGGGCGTTGACCAGGTAGTCGCCATAGGCACCCTTCTGACCGGACGCGGGATCGCGGGTGAACGCGACCCCAGTACCGCTGTCCTCACCGAGGTTGCCGAACACCATGGTGCAGATGTTGACCGCGGTGCCGAGGTCGTCGGGAATGCGCTCGCGTCGCCGGTACAGGCGGGCCCGGTCGGTGTTCCAGGAGTCGAACACGGCCCGGACGGCCTGGTCGAGCTGGTCGCGCGGTTGCTGCGGGAAGTCCTGGCCGGTGTGCTCGCGGATGAGCTCCTTGAACGTGTCGACCAGGGCCTCGAGATCGTCCTCCTGGAGCTCGACGTCGGTGGCCACGCCCTTCGCCTTCTTGGCGGCGTCGAGCGCGGAGGAGAACACCTCTCCATCGATGTCGAGAACTGTCTTGCCGAACATCTGGAGCAGCCGGCGGTAGCTGTCCCAGGCGAACCGCGCGTTGCCGCTCACGTCGGCCAGGCCCTTCACGCTCTCGTCGTTGAGGCCGATGTTGAGCACCGTCTCCATCATCCCGGGCATGGAGTGCATGGCTCCGGACCGGACGCTCACCAGCAGTGGGTCGTGGCGGTCGCCGAGATCGCGGCCGATCTCGTACTCGAGCTTGCGCATCGCCATGGTGACCTGGACGCGCAGCTCACTCGGCTCGCTCCCGGCGGCCAGGTAGCTGCGGCAGGCCTCGGTCGTGATCGTGAATCCCGGTGGCACCGGGAGTCCCAGGTTCGTCATCTCGGCCAGGTTGGCTCCCTTGCCGCCGAGCAGGGCCTTCTGGTCCTTGTTGCCCTCCGCGAACCCGTACACGAACTGCGTCATCGCCACGCCCCTTCGGTGCGCTGCAGGTTCAGCCGAGGATAGCGCGGACGTCGTCCGGCCCTGCGGCCGTCAGGCACCGGCGCACGAGGTCGACGTCGGTGGCGCGATCGATCTGTCGCACCGCGTGCTTGATGGCCGCAACCGAGGACGGGGCCACGCTCAGCTCACGGACACCCAGAGCGACCAGGAGGGGCGTGGCGGCCTCGTCGGCGGCCAGCTCGCCGCAGACCGCGACGAGGCAGCGCCCTTCAGAAGCCCGGCACACGGACTCGACGAGGCGAAGGACACCCGGGTCAAGGGGGTCGCCGAGCGCGGCGACGGCGGCATTGCCGCGCTCCGCCGCCAAGGTGTATTGCGTCAGGTCGTTGGTGCCGATGCTGAAGAAGTCGACGTGGGCCGCGAAGACATCTGCCTTGAGGGCGGCGGCCGGTACCTCGACCATGATCCCCACCTGGAGGCCTTCAGGTCTTCCGCGGCCGACCAGTTCCATCGCGGCGTCCAACCGCTCGCGCGCCTGCACCAGCTCAGCCAGCGTGCTCACCATCGGGAACATCACGCTCACCGGGGTCTCATGCGCCACGATGACGATCGCTCGAAGCTGGGCGTCCAGCAGATCACCCTGGGTCAGCGCGAGCCTGATCCCCCGCATCCCGAGGAAAGGGTTCGCCTCAGCGGGCTGAGGTGCGTACGTGAGGGGCTTGTCGCCACCGACGTCGAGGGTCCGCAGGGTGAGACGTCGTCCGCCGAGCGCCACGGCCAGCGACCGGTACACCTCGACCTGTTCGTCCACGGTGGGCGCTTCGTCCCGGCCGAGATAGAGGAACTCGGTTCGCACCAGCCCTGCGAGGTCCGCACCTTCGCCGGCTGCTGCCTCTGCATCGACGAGGGATCCGAGGTTTGCGCCGACAAGGACTTCGGCCCCGTCCGATGTGACGGCGGGGTCGAACGCACGGGTTTTCGCGAGCGCCGCTTTCGCTCGAGCGTCATGATCTGCGGCTCGGAGCCCCCGAAGCGTGTCGTCGTCTGGATCGACAAAGAAGCGACCGGTCGTACCGTCCAGCGCGACTGTCGTTCCCGGTATCACGTCGAGCACCACTGAACCGGCCCCGACCACGGCAGGGATGCCGCGTGATCGGGCCAGGATCGCGCTGTGACTCGTCGGGCTTCCCGTGGCCATGACCAGGCCAGTCACGCGTGAGACGTCAAGATCGGCCACCTGGGCCGGCACCAGGTCGTCGGTGATCAGGATGCCTTCACCATCGATCCGAGGCGGCGGTGCTCCTGCGAGCGATCGCGCCACCTGCTGTCCGACTGCGTGCACATCGAGGGCTCGGGACCGGAGGTAGTCGTCGGAGACGTTGTCGAACTCCGCCTCGACGTTGGCGATCGCGTCTGCCCAGGCCCGGGTCGCCGCGGCGCCCGACACGATGCCAGATCGAACAGCATCGAGGAGGTCGGTGTCGTCGATGAGCATGAGGTGCGCATCAAAGATCCTGGCTTCACTCTCGCCACTTTCGCGTGCGGCCTTGGCGCGGATCCGTTGGATCTCGCTGCGCACCTCGGCGATGGCTCCACGGACCCGACGCCACTCGGTTTCGTGGTCTTGTGGCGACTCGTCGGGAACCTCGATGTCCGCCGCACGCATCGAGAGAGCCTGTCCGATCGCGATACCGGGCGAGGCGGGCATCGGCGTGCCGGGCGCCCGGTCTCCAGCAGAGCTCTCCGAACTCGACGGGATGACGGACTCCTGCTCGTCGAAGCGCCGGTTGGCGAGCGCGACGACGTGATCCAGCGCCTCGCGGGCCTGGCTGCCCGTGGCGGTCAGCTCGACGCGATGGCCGGACAGGGCACCCAGCGTGGCGACCTTCGACAGGCTGGTCGCGGGGACGGGGCCCGCCCCGGTGTCGAGGTTGCGAAGCTCGATCCGCGCGTCGAACAGACGCGCTTCCTGAACCAGACGAGCAGCGGGACGAGCATGCAACCCGTGCGGGTTGGCGATCTTCACGACCACCGACGCGAACGTCTCGGCGTCCGGCGAGATGCCCTCGTCGAGTCCTCCCTCAAACGCTCCATCGGAGGCGACCGAGGACAGATCCGGCGGGTTCACATGAAACTGCTTGGCGGCCAGCGATCCGATCGCCTCGGCGGCCACTTCGGCGGGAGTCGCCCCGCCGGCCGCGGACACCGCGGCAACCACCAAACCCTCGACGAGGGGCGCTGGGCACAGCACCACCCGCTCACGGACAGCGGGATCGATCATGTCGAGCGCCATCTCGGCCGAGAGCACGGCGCTGCCGAGGTCCATGAGCACGACGACTCCTTCGCCGTCGTCCGCGGCGCGGATCGCCTCGACGATGGCCGTGGCGTCAGTGCCGAACGTCGTCGCGTCCAGGCCGGCCGCCACGGCGATCCGTACTTGGGAGCCGTGCAGCATCTCTGATGCCAGTGCCACGGCAGAATCGGCCAAGGCTCGGCTGTGGGACACCACAACCAGTCCGGTCATGGCGAACCTTCGCCGGCCAGAACCCGTGCCGTCGCCACCAGCATGGCGGTGGACGTCGCCCCCGGATCCTGATGTCCCACGCTGCGTTCGCCGAGGTACGAAGCGCGACCCTTGCGGGCCAGCATGGGAATCGTCGCGTCGCGACCCGCTGCCGCAGCTTCGGCGGCTCGATCCAACGCTTCGTCGAGTCCCAGTCCGTCGGCGATCGCCGCGTCGAGCGCGTCGCAGGCCGGAGCCAGCGCGTCATACATCGTCTTGTCACCGGCCTGCGCACGGCCACGTGCGACGACTCCCTCCAGTCCCGCGCGGAGGGCAGCAGCGAGCTGCGAGGGATCAAGCGAGCCGTCGTCACCCGCAGTTCCAGACATGCGCAGGAACAGGGTGCCGTACAGCGGTCCACTGGCGCCTCCCACGGTGCTGACGAGCGTCATCCCCGTGGTCTTGAGGATCTCGCCGGGGGTCCCCCCGTCGATGCCGTCGAGGGCCGTGACGACGGCATCGAGACCACGATCGAGATTGGCTCCGTGGTCGGCGTCGCCGATGGCCGAGTCGAGCTGCGTGAGGAGGTCACGGTTGTCCGCAACCTCCTGTGCGAATGCCAGGAGCCATGCCTTCACCGCTGTTGCATCGATCACCGTCGTCACGTCCCCAAGCATCATGTCGTCACACGCCCCACCGCAGCGCGGGCGTCTTGACGGGAGCGTCCCACAGTCGGAGCAGGTCGTCATCCAGCTTGAGCAGCGTGACCGAGCATCCGGCCATGTCGAGGCTGGTGATGTAGTTGCCCACGAGCGAACGGGCCACGGGGATTCCGGCCTTCGACAGGAGCCTGTCGATCTCGTGGTACATGAGGTAGAGCTCGATGAGCGGCGTACCGCCCATGCCGTTGACGAAGGCGAGCACGCCGTTCGTGCCGAACTCCAGATCTCCGAGGATCGGCTCAACCAGCATCTCGGCGATCTCCGCAGCTGGTGCGAGCGGTATCCGCTGGCGGCCCGGTTCGCCGTGGATGCCGATCCCGAGCTCGATCTCGTCCTCCGGTAGATCGAAGGTCGGCTCACCGGCAGCCGGCACGGTGCACGACGTCAAGGCCATGCCCATGCTGCGTCCTGACGAGTTCACTGCGCGAGCCACGTCGGCGACCTCCGCGAGGCTACGACCCTGCTCGGCTGCCGCGCCGGCGATCTTCTCGACCAGGACGGTGACGCCAACTCCTCGTCGGCCGACCGTGTACGTGCTGTCCTGCACGGCGACGTCGTCGTCGGTCACGATCGGGACGACCTCGACATCGCTGGCCATCTCTGCGGCCATCTCGAAGTTCATGACGTCGCCGGTGTAGTTCTTGACGATGTGCAGGACTCCGGCGCCGGCGTCCACGCCGTTCGTGGCCGCGATGATCTGGTCCGGCACGGGCGATGTGAACACCTCGCCGCACGCGGCCGCGTCGAGCATTCCCTCGCCCACGAAGCCACCGTGCAGGGGCTCGTGGCCGGAGCCGCCGCCGGAGACCAGGCCGACCTTCCCGGGGCGCGGTGGGTCGGCGCGGAAGACGACCTTGTTGTCGTGATCGACCCGCAGTTCGGGATGGGCGGCCTCGACACCGAGCAGTGACTCCGAGAGCACGTCGGCTGGATCGTTGATGAGCTTCTTCATGGCAATGGTTCCTTCGACTTCGATGGTTGGGATGGACGCCTCAAACGCGGGCGGAGGGCTCGGCATGAACCCGCTCGGGGACGTCGACCGGGTCGGCGCCCTTCACCAGTGCGGTGTAGACGAGCGCGGCGACGATGCCGGCCAGGAGCTCGGCTGCCAGGTAGACGGGCAGCTGCTCCCACTGGACGGTGCCGCCGGCAACCTGCTGCACGAGCATCGGGCCGAAGGTGCGGGCCGGGTTGATCGAAGCGCCGGTGGTCGGTGCGACGGGGATGATGGCAGCGAAAACGACGAGGCCGATCGCCAGCCCGGCGAATCCCGCAGGGGCCTTGTGATGGATGACTCCGAAGATCGTGAACACGAGGATGAAGGTGCCGACGAACTCTGCCGCGAACGCCTGCCCGACTCCGACCGTATCGGCGTAGGTCGCGACACCAAGGCCGACATCACTGGCCTTCTGCCCGAGCACGGCGATGATGGCGCCCGCGCCGATGATGGCACCGACGAGCTGGGCCCCGAGATACGCCGGCACTTCCTTCCACGGGAACTTCCCGGTGACGGCCAGGCCGAGGGTGACGGCGGGGTTGATGTGGTTGCCACCGATGTGCCCGAGTGCGTAGACGGTCGCGATGACGATGGTGCCGAACGCGAGCGAGATCATGCCGAGATCGGCCATGGTGAACGGCGCGTCGCCGTTGACGATCAGCGTGGCGGGCACCGAGCCGACGCCGACGAACACCAGGAAGGCGGTTCCGATGGCCTCTGCGGCGAGCTTCTGGGGGGTGGACGGTTCGTTCATGGAACTCTCCTGAGTCGGTCACGGTCGCCTTGCGAGTCCCACACTGCGCCGCGTTTCTTGGAAAACCATTCGATAATGTCGAATGATGTTTGGACAATACGCTAGTGTGATCCAGAGCACAAGACCCGTTCGAAACTTCCTCGCGCTCCCCGAAGAGCCCAGCGAACGGAGCCTGAGAGGGTGACCCGATGATTCAGTCAGTCGACCGAGCCTTGCGGATTCTCACTGTCCTGCAGGGTGACCACCGCCTCAGCCTCGGAGACATCGCTCAGCGACTGGGGCTGCCGCCCTCGACGGTGCACGGCATCGTCAGGACGCTCCTGGCTCATCGTCTGGTCATCCAGGAACACGACTCCGGTCAGTATCGTCTGGGCCCGGCCGTCCTCACGATGGGCAACGTCTATCTCGACACGCTCGAGCTGAGGTCGCGGGTCGTGCCCTGGGCCGAGGACCTCGCTCGCCGGAGCGGGCTGGCCGTCCGCACCGCTGTGATGCTCGTCGACGACGTCGTCGTCGTCCACCATGAACCGCGTCCCGACGGATCCCGGCAGATGCCCGAAGTGGGCATCGTGATCCCTGCACACGCCTCCGCACTCGGCAAGGCGATCCTCGCCTTCGACGACGAAGTCGTCGACGAGCTGCTCGACCACGGCGGCACTCTGAGGAGCATGACCGGCGAGACGACGACCGACCCGGTCGAGCTGCGCCGACAGCTGGAGGAGACACGTACGAGTGGCATCGCGCAGGAGATCGAAGAGGCCGTGCTCGGTGAGTGCGGCATCGCTGCAGTCATCAGCGACCGGCTCGGTGGAGCGGTGGGCGCCATCGGCCTGGTCGCCCCCAACGAGGAGTGGCCGATCGACCCCGCCGTGGTGACGTCACTACGGGCCGCCGCACGGTCGGTCTCCCGTGAGCTCGGAGCCACGTCCTGGCCTCCCCAGGAGCGCGCCCCCAAGGCGTCGGAGATGGGCACCCGACGTCGACGAGCCAAACCAGCCTGACACCGGAGCGAGACCACCCCGATCGGCACGGGGAACCCGGCGGCTACCGTTGCTGCGACCCTGCTGGCACGGCCGATCGAGGAGAGCCATGAACGACTTCACCGGACGGACCGTCGTCGTGACCGGCGCGAGTGGCGCCCTGGGGTCCGGGCTCGCGACCGCCTTCAGCGACGCCGGTGCCGAGGTGGTCGGCGTCGACCGCGCAGCCCCGGACGAGCGAGCCGTCGTCGACGGTGTGCGCTACGAGACGGCCGACCTCACCGACGACGCGCACGTCGCCGCCTTGCTCGACTCGGTCGGCACGCCATGGGCGGTCGTCAACACGGTGGGCGGCTTCGCCCCGCAGTCACCGTTGTCCGAGCTCGATCCCGACGAGCTCGAGAAGCAGCTCCACCTGAACCTCATGACGGCCGCGGTCGTCACCAAGCACGCCCTGCGCGTGATGAAGCCGATCGGCGAGGGGCGAGTCGTCCTCACCTCCAGCAAGGCGGCCACGGCCACCAAGACCAACGGTTTCGCCTACTCGGTCAGCAAGCTCGCGGTGCTGCACCTCGCACGGATGGCGTCCGAGGAGGTCGCCGGCTCGGGGATCACCGTCAACAGCGTCGTACCGTCGATCATCGACACCGCGGCCAATCGCGCTTCGATGCCGGACGCCAACCACGACGCCTGGCCGAAGATCCCCGACCTTGCGCGGGTCTACCTGTTCCTGGCGTCGCCGTCGTCAGGCGCCGTCAACGGCGCCGCTCTGCCGGTCTGACAGCGCGTCGGTCAGCAGCGCGACCAGCGCCTCGAGCTGCAGGTCGGCCGACGAGGACACGTCCTCGTCCGAGCCGTCGAGCGCCCGGGCGGCGAGCCCTGCCTTGCTGTCGATCAGCTCCGCGATCCGGGTGTCGATGGTCTGCGCGGCGATGATGCGCCATGCCGTGACCGGCTGCTCCTGACCGATGCGGTGCACGCGGTCGATGGCCTGGGTCTGCTCAGCCGATGTCCATGAGAGCTCGGCGAGCACGACGTTGGAAGCCACCTGCAGATTGATGCCGACGCCGGCGGCGGTGAGTGAGCACACCACGATGGAGACGTCGGGGTCCTCGACGAACGCGTCGATGTTCTGCTGCCGGACCGTGCGCGTCTGGTCGCCACGAATCGAGGAGTAACGGATGCCGCGCTTGGCGAACGTCTCCTCGGCGACGTCCATGACGTCGATGTGCTTGGCGAAGAAGACGACCTTGTCGACACTGCGCGCGAGCTGGGCGGCGTAGTCGGCGGCGAGGCCGGCCTTGGCCTGGCCGATGCGACGCATCATGCCGAACACGTTCTCGTTGGAGTCCTTGTTCGCGTCCTCGCGCTCCCAGCCGGCCACGCGGCGCACCAGCTCGTGGTCGATGCCGTCGACCACGGCGCCGGACTTGCGGGTCTCGAGGGCCGAGTCGTAGCGCTCGACCAAGCGGCGGGCGAGCTCGCGCTCGGCCTCGCGGATCGAGCGGCCGGCCTCGTCGTCGAGCTCGACCGGGATGTCGGCGATACGGCGGGCGGGGATGTCGGCGGCGACGTCGACCTTGCGGCGACGGACGATGCCCATGTCGATGACGCAGCTGCGGGCCGCGCGGTAGAACCCGCGGTCGACCGGGGTCAGCCCGGTCTCCTCGAGTGAAGCCATCAGCTGGGCCCGTGGCTTCTTCTCGTCGATCCACCCGAGGAACTGCCAGATGTTGCGGAAGTCCTCGATGTCGTTGATCAGCGGGGTGCCGGTGAGGGCCATCAGCAGAGGGTTCGCGATGCGGGTGCGGATGCGGTCGGAGAGCTCGAGCACGTGCTGCGATCGCTGGGAGTTCTTGTTCTTGATGAAGTGCGCCTCGTCGACGACCATTCCTTTGAACCCGAGGTCGCCGAGCCATCCGACGTGGCGGTCGAGCACCTCGTAGTTGACGACGACGATGTCGGCGAAGCCGTCGATCGTGTCGCCGTCGCCGTGGATGACGGTGACAGTGCGCTTGGGCGTCCAGAGACCGACCTCGCGGGCCCAGTTCGTCTTGACGACGTTCGGAACCACGACAAGAAGCGGGTAGGCGTTGGCGGCCTGCGCGGCGAGCAGCGCCTGGGCGGTCTTGCCGAGGCCGGGCTCGTCGGCGAGCAGGAAGGTGCGATGGCCGGCTGCGGCGGCCGAGTACAGCTGCGCCTGGTGCGGCATCAGCGTCAAGTCGCCGGGTGCGTCGAGCGAGCCGGGCTCGGGCAGGGGCATGCAGGCCGGAACGTCGTCGGCGACGGACTCGAACGACCGGAACAGCGGGCCGAGGAGCTCCCAGGTGGCCAGTCGGGTCGGGCCGGTGTCGCTCTGGGCAGCGGACTCGAAGTCGGGGGCGAGGAACGGGTTGGCGAGCTGCCGCGAGACGACCGACTGCGGCACGACTCGACGCTTGGTCGTGGCCGCGGTTTCCTCGGGGACTTCTTCCTCGACGGGTGCTTCGACGCCGGCTGCTTCGAGCATCTCGCGTCGGAGGGCCTTGGCGGCGTCGGTGACCTCGGCGTCCTCCTCGAGGAGCGCGAGAAGAGAGGGGCTGCGGGCGGCGGTCTTGGCAAGGATCGTGGCCACGCCCTCGAGGCGCTTGAGCTGCTCGGTGCGGTGGGCCTCGGTGCTGGAATCGTCGGTCTTGACGCGGGCGCGCTCCTCGCGCATCAGCAGGGCGACCACCTGGAACTTGGTGCGGACGGAGGGCATGACGGTGCCCCGCTCCACGGCGCGCTCGACCTCACGGACGGCGCGCGCCAGCACCGGGATGATGCCGTCGTCGTCACGTCCGCGGCCGCGTTGCTGCGTCCGCGTAGCGGTTCGATTGGCGCTTGGTCGGCGCCGCCCTCGTCGGGCCACGAACTCCTCCTTGGGGAGTGACCGGCACGTGCACCCACGGCCGGGGCGAAACACGTCGGGCGGATCCGGTCTGGTGACCGCCCCCGCACCCGACTTGGTCCCACGGATCTGCGAGAGATCGACGTCGGGTTCCGACAACCCGTCCGGTGTGAGACTCCGACGACCAAGCCGTCGGTGTAATGCGGAACCATCATAGCCCCGACGCGGGCCGCCATGGGTGTCGGATGCGCGACAACCGAGGCCAAGTAAGCAATCCGGCCCCTGACCTGCGTTTCCGCAGATCAGGGGCCGGATCTCGTAGCGGGGGCAGGATTTGAACCTGCGACCTCTGGGTTATGAGCCCAGCGAGCTACCGAACTGCTCCACCCCGCGTTGCTCGTTCCACTTTACGGGAGCGACCCCGCCGCACTCAACTCGGGTCCCCCGCCTCGCGCAAGCGTTCACGCAGGCCATGCGCGAGGCCGGAGATGGTCGCGGCGTCGAAAAGTCCCCCGCCATGCTCGGCCAGGCGTTTGTGCCGAACCGGGCCGATGCGGACGCGGGAGTGAACGCGCGTGCGTCCACCGTCGGAGTCGCACAGGACGAGCGCCCAGGAAAAGCTGGTACGACCTCGACGCGATTGGTAGACGAGCGTCTGCGTCGGCTCGATCTGCGCGACGGTCAGCGTCGCGTCGCGCCCGCCCCAGTCGGCGATCATCTGCCCGACCTCCAATGAGTCGAAGTGCGGATCGAGGCGACGCGCAGCCCGGCGACCGCGCGGGACGAACCGCTCGACCACGCGCGGCAGGTACCAGCCGGCGCGCTCCTTGCCGATCTGCACCAGCCACGGCCAGACATCCGACGGCGAGGCATCGAGCGTGAACGCGCGGTCCATGGTGACGTCGGTTGGCACCAAGTCGTCACCTGGCAGCGCTGCGGCCACTTCGACCGCGGTCGCCCGCACCGACAGCCAGGCCATGGTGCTACTTCTTCTCGAGCGCCTTCTGGGCGGCCTTGATGTTGTCGTTCATCTCGTTGATCTTGCGCTGGTAGGTGGCGAGGTCGCCCTTCTTGAGCGCGTCCTGGGCCTCGTTGTAGCTGTCGGACGCGTCGGCGAGGTACTCGCTCGGCGTCTTCTGGCCACCGGACTGGCCGCTGTCCTTCGGTGGCGCCTCGGTGCCGAATTCGGTGCTTCCCTCCTCCAGGCCGAGCGCCACGCGGAGCGCCTCGTCGAGCGTCTGCCCGAACCCGACGTCCTCCCCGAACGACGCCGCGACGAACTGGAGCACCGGGTAGGTGCCCTCGGCCGCCGATCGGCGGATGTAGACGGGTTGGACGTACAGCAACCCGTTGCCGACCGGCAGTGTCAGCAGGTTGCCGTTCTGGACCTGGGCGTCGGACTGCCGGAACTGCAGCAGGGCCTGGGTGACGCCACGATCGGAGCTGAACTGGTTGGCGATCTGGCTCGGGCCCGGCACCTGCGTGTCGCTCGGCAGCTGCAGCACCTCGAGCTTGCCGTAGTCCTTTGCGGTGGCCTCGGAGTTGACCGAGACGAACGCCGCGAGGTTCTGCCGACTGTTCGGCAGGTAGACCGTCGTCAGCGAGAACTCCGGAGGCAGGTCGGCCTTCTCCCCCGGTGTGCTCACCGAAAGGTAGTACGGCGGCTGCAGCGAGCTCTGGGTGCCGGCCGGGTCCTCGGGCACCTTCCAGCGCTCGCCACCCTCGTAGAACGTCTGGGCATCGGTGACGTGGTACTCGCGCAGCACATCGCGCTGCACCTTGAACATGTCGACCGGGTAGCGCAGGTGCTCGAGCAGCGGAGTCTTGATCGAGCTCTTCGGCTCGACGACGCCGGGGAACACCTTCATCCACGTCTTGAGGACCGGATCCTTCGTGTCCCACTGATAGAGCTTCACCGAACCGTCGTAGGCGTCGACGACGGCCTTGACGGAGTTGCGCATGTAGTTGACCTGGTCGGTCGGCAGCGCCGCCTGCGAGCGCCCCTGCGTCAGGGTGTCGTCGGTGGCGGCTCGCAGCGAGCGGTGCTCGGAGTACGGGAACGAGTTGCTGGTCGTGTACGCGTCGACGATCCAGACGACCTTGCCGTCGACGATGGCCGGGTACGTGTCGCCGTCGACCGTGAGCCACGGCGCGACCTTCTTGACGCGATCGCGCGGGTGACGGTCGTAGATGATCTTGGACGCGGAGTTGACCCGGCTCGAGAGCACGATGTTCGGCTCGGCGAACTTGAAGGCGTAGAGCCCGCGCGTGAAGAAGTTGCCGATCGGAACGCCGCCGGTGCCGTCGTACGTGTTCTGGGTGGCGTTCGCCTTGTCGTCGCCGGCCGCCTGGCCGCCGCGGGGGATGTCGACCTCGATCGCGTTCGCACCCTTGGGCCGACCGACGATCGAGTACGAGGGCGAGTTCTCACCGAAGTAGATGCGCGGCGCCTGGCCGAGCTTGAGCTCGCCGGTCGGGGGAATGTCCTTCTCGACCCACACCGGTTCGCCCTGCGGGCCGCGTTTGTTGCCGCGGGCCGCGATGATGCCGTAGCCGTGGGTGTAGACGGTGTGGTCGTTCGCCCAGTTGCGCTGCGACTCCTGCAAGCCGGACAGGTTCAGCTCGCGAGCGGCGATGATGATGTCCTGCGGCGCACCCTCGCCGATCTGGTAGCGGTCGACGTCGAGAGTGGTAGGGACGGAGTAGTAGCCGCGCACCTGCTGGAGCTGCTCGAAAGCCGGCGCGATCAGCGTGGGGTCGAGGAGGCGGGTGCTGACCCGCGACTCCGCCGACGTCGTGAGCTCCGACGGCGTGAGCGAGGTCTTGGCCGTGTACGACTCCACCTTCGTGTTGGCGACGTCGTAGGCCGAGCGCGTGGCCTCGATGTTGCGCGCGATGTACGGCCCCTCCTTGTCCGGCTCGGACGGCTTGACCTGGAAGGACTGCATGATGAACGGCCAGATGCCGCCGATGAGGATCGACGTGAGCAGCAGCAGGCCGAGGCCGATCGCCGGGAGCACCCAGGAGCGGATGATCGCGGCCGCGAACAGGAGCAGCGCGCACACGATCGCCACGCCGATGAGGATGTTGCGAGCCGGGATACGGGCGTTGGCGTCGGTGTAACCGATGCCGTCGAACAGCGCCGACGAGCCGACCGCGAGCCCGAACCGGTCGAGGTAGTACGAGACGGCTCGGAGCAGAACGCCGAGGCCGAGCAGCACCGACAGATGAACCTGCGCCGCGCGGGTGAACCGCGGACCCCGCCCGGCCAGCCGGATGCCGCCGAAGACGTAGCTGATGAACACGACGGCGATCACCGAGATGACGATCATCGCGAACCCGTACGACGTCAGGAACCGCAGCCACGGGTAGTCAAACACGTAGAAGCCGACGTCCTTGTGGAAGTGCGCGTCCTTGACCCCGAAGGACGTGCCGTGCCTCCACATCTGGAACGTGTCCCAGTGGCTCGCGCTCACAGAGCCGGCGAACGCGGTGAGCACGAGGCCCAGCACGATGAGCACCGGGCGCAGGATCGGGGAGAGCGTCTGGCGGTACCGGAACGCCGGATCGTCGCGACGCATCGGCACGGACTCAGGTCGGAACCGCCAGGCCACGAAGATGTTCGCGACGACGAAGAGGCCGAAGACCAGGCCGAGCACCAGGAACAACCCCACCCGGGTGAACAGGACGGTGCGGAACACGTCGGAGTAGTCGACCGAGTCGAACCACAGCCGGTCGGTCCAGACGCTGGTGAAGATCGACCCGATGAACAGCAGCACCGCGAGCGTGATGAGCGTCGGCACCAGCACCCGGCGCCGCCGGTCCACGCCACCGGGCTCGGGGCGGGGCCGAGAAGGTCCGAAGATGTCGCTCACGTGGCTCCTGGTGGCGGGGCGTGTCGCAGGGAAGTCTTGACCTGCACTTTATGCCTCACGTCAAAGTTCGTGTGAGGTGGTCGACGAGTCCGGGTACGAGGTCGGGCCCTTCCAGCAGCGGGGCATCCTCCGGCTCACGAGCGCGGACGGCACTGTGACGCTCGCCGTCACGAGTCACGGCCGCGATCAACCGGACCTCGCGGCGGTCCGGGTGCTCCGCCACGAACGCGAGCATCTCGTCCACATCGTCGGGCAGCGCGTCCTCCGCTTCAGGCGGCAGCATGACCCGCTCGACGACCGCGATGCACCCCGCCACGGCTTCGGGCCACTCGATCTCCGCGAGCACGTCCTCGAGCGGTCGGTCGGCCGGCAGGCCGTCCTGCTCGATGGAAGTGAGCCCGTGGGGCTGGGCGTCGAGCTGGACCGACAGCCGCTCGGCGAGCGCCGGCTCGTGCTCGATCAGCTCGGCCGTGGGGACGAGCGCGTAGAGGCGCGGTGGCTGGTCCCAGCCGTCGGCGGCCACGTGCGACTCGACCTCCAGCGTGACGAGTCGCAACGGGGTGCTGGGCATCGGTTCGTCTATGTGCATCGGGGCACCGAAGCCTGGGGGTTCTTCGCCAAGGCCTCGAGCGCGTCGATGGCGGTCGTGAGCGTCGAGATCTTCACCAAGTGCATGCCGTGGTCGTCTCCCTTGACCGCCTCGGCGCAGTTGGCGGCCGGTACAAGGAAGATCTTCGCGCCGCCGTCGGCCGCTCCTGCCATCTTCTGCCGGATGCCACCAATCGGGCCGACCGTGCCGTCCGACGTGATCTCGCCGGTGCCGGCCACCTTCCTCCCGCCGGTGAGCGCGCCGGGCGTGAGCCGGTCGTAGATGGCGAGGGCGAACATCGTTCCGGCGCTCGGGCCGCCGACCTGCTGGCCGACGTTGTTGGTGATCTTGATCGGGAAGTTGAACTTCGCGCGCAGCAGCACCCCGATCCGCGGCAGCTTGTTGTTCTTGGGGTCCGGACGAGTGACGATGTCGACGCTCTTCTTCGCGCCGCCGCGGGTGTATCCGATCGTCACCGGGTCGCCCACCGTGACGCGTCCGACCGCCTCGACGACGGCCTGCGCGGTCGACGTGTCGCGGCCGTTGACGGACCGGATGACGTCGCCCTTCTCCAGCTTTCCCTTGGCGGATGCGGTGACGCCGACGTAGTCGATCGTCGGAACCTCGGGCACCGTGTAACCGGCGGCGCGCAACCCGGCCACACGGGAGGCGTCCTTGGAGCTGGAGAGCTGGGCCTGTCCCTGCGCCTTGGCGTCCTTGGCCGACTCCCCCTGACGGTAGATGAACGACCGCGGCACGACGGCAGTGTCCTCGTCGAAGTAGGCGTCGAACGCCTGGGCCAGCGAGACGTCGGCCTCGGCCCGGGTGACCGAGACGGTCGTGAAGTCGAGGGAGCCCTTGGTCGGGTAGGTCGTGACGCCCTTGCCGAACGTGAACATCGGCTTGTCGTCGAACGTGCCGAGCGTGTCGAACGCGGGGCCCGGGCGCATCGTCACGTAGGGCACGGGCACGAGGAATGCGACGCAGGAGAGCACGATGAGCGAGAGCGACGCGACCACCAGGGTGGCGTAGCGGCGGCTCGGCCCCGAGGAGTCGAGCACTGTGGGATCGGCGTCGGACACGGGCTCAGCCTAGAGACGACGGAAAACATCGCGGCACTCGGCGGTGCGGCAAACCGGACGACATGGACGTGTCCGAACGCCTACGGTGAAACCACCGACTTTCAAGGGCGGAGCACATGACCACTCTCGACACGACCATCATGATCGCGATCCACGATGCGCTGCGGCGCGATGTCGAACAGGTCGCTCGGCGGGCGGCCGACCCCAATGGGCAGCTCGACGCCGCGCTCGGCTGGGAGCTGTTCTCCCGGTTCCTCGAGATCCACCACCGGGCCGAGGACGACCTTCTCTGGCCGATGCTGCAGCAGGCGCTCGAGGGCCGCGATGACGACCTCGCTCTGGTTGCCTCACTGGAGGACGAGCACGCACAGATCGACCCACTGCTCGAGCAGGCCAACGCGGTGCTTCGTGGCGAGTCCGACGAACGACTCGTGGACGTCATCGACGCGATGGTCACCCATCTCCGCAACCATCTGCGCCACGAGGAGGACGAGGGCCTGCCCTTGATGGGTCAGGTGCTGACCGAGGAGCAGTGGATGCAGTTCGGGCAGGGCTCAGGCGCCCGAGTCGCCCCCGAAGCGGCCCAATTCGTTCCCTGGCTGGTCAATGACGCCCGCAACGCGCAGGACATCCTGGACCGGTTGCCCCCGCCCATGGTCGAGGGCTACGTCGGCGGCTGGCGCGACGCGTACGCCGCCCGCCCGGTCTGGCCGTAGCCAACCAATCGGGAGACGGTCTCACTCGGCGTGAACCCAGGTGGCGTCGCCGTCGACGTACGTCTGGTGCTTCCACACCGGCACCTCGGTCTTGAGCTCGTCGATGAGACGTCGACCCGCCTCGAATGCGTCCTCGCGGTGCGCTGCCGACGCCGCGACGACGACCGCGAGGTCGCCCACCGCGAGGTCACCTACCCGGTGCACGGCAGCCAGCGCGACGACGTCACACTCGCCCGCGATGCGGGTGGCCACGTCGGTCAGGCGGTCGATCGCGGTCGGGTGCGAGCTGTACGACAGCTGCGCCACCTTCTGCTCCTCGTCGATCTCGCGCACCGTGCCGATGAACAGGGCGATGCCTCCGGCCGCGGGATCACGCACGGCGTCGAACACCTCGTCCAGGCTCAGCGGGGTGTCGCGGATGTCGAGCAGCCGCAGCTGCGTGCTCGGGGATGAGGCCACCCGATTATCGTAGGCACCAGGGGTCTGGGATCGCTGGGTAGTCTTGCCGCATGGCCGACCAGGACGATCCGAGCCGCGACGACGAGTCGGATCCGACCCCGCAGAACCCCTTCGCCGGCACGCCGATGGAAGGTTTGTTCGCAGCGTTCGGTGGTGCCGGCGGCCAGACGCCCGACCTCGGCGCGCTGTTCGGGCAGATGCAGCAGATGTTCCGGCCGCACGACGGCCCGGTCGACTTCGCGATGGCCAAGGACGTCGCCCGGCATGCCCTCGCGGCTGCCGGGCCCGACCCCTCGCCGCACTCCGGGCAGGTGGGAGCGGTCGACGACGCCGTACGCCTGGCCGAGTCGTGGCTCGACCGCGTCACCGATGTTCCGGCCGGCGCCACCTCGGCCGCGGCCTGGAGCCGCGCCGAGTGGATCGAAGCCACCGCATCCACCTGGGAGACGCTCGTGCTGCCCATCGCCGAGCACGTCGTCGGTGCCATGGGAGACGCCGTCCCCGAGGAGGCCAAGGCGATGGCCGGCCCACTCATCGGCATCCTGAGCCAGGCCGGCGGTGCGATGTTCGGCCAGCAGATCGGCCAGGCGCTCGCCGGACTGGCCGGCGAGGTCGTCTCCTCCACCGACATCGGATTGCCACTCGGTCCTGACCGCACCGCGGCCGTGCTCCCCCACAACGTCGAGGCGTTCGGCGAGGGGCTCGAGCACTCGGCCGCCGACGTCCTCTTGTACGTGGTGCTGCGCGAGTGCGCCCACCACCGGCTGTTCCAGCACGCCACCTGGCTCCGCGGAGCACTCGTCGGCGCCATCGAGGAGTTCGGCCGCGGCACCCGTATCGACCTCTCCTCGATCGAGTCGACGATGCAGGGCCTCGACCCGTCCCGGCCGGAGGAGCTCGCCGAGGCCATGCAGGGCGGTTTGTTCGAGCCCGAGCGCACGCCGGAGCAGCAGCACGCGATCGACCGGCTCGAGACGCTGCTCGCGTTCGTCGAGGGCTGGGTCGACGAGGTCGTCGACCAGGCCACCCGGGAGACCATGCCCGCCGCCGCGTCCCTCGCCGAGGCGATGCGCCGACGCCGGGCCGCCGGTGGTCCCGCCGAGCAGACGTTCGCCTCACTCGTCGGGCTCGAGCTGCGGCCACGCCGGATGCGCGACGCCACCACCCTCTGGGCCGCCCTGCGCGACCGTCAGGGTGCCGAGGCGCGCGACGCCGTATGGAAGCACCCCGACATGATGCCCACGGCCGCCGATCTCGACGACCCGCTCGGCTTCGCCCAGGACGAAGACGCGGGCTCGATGTCGGATGAGGAGTTCGACGCCGCCATCGGCGAGCTGCTCGACGGCGACGATCAGAAGCCCCCGAGCGAGGATTCCGGGCCACGGGCGGATGAGAGCAACACCGACGAGTGAGCCTCCACGAGGACGCGCGTGCGGTGCTCACGGCGTGGGCCGCACCCGACGACGCGCAGCATTCGCTGCGCACGGCGTACCTGGAGCACCTGGACCGACATCCGGACGCGATGCTCCGCGTCTGCCACCCCGACCACCTGACCGCGAGTGCTCTCGTCGTGTCGCACGACCATCGCTCGGCCGTCCTTACCCTGCACGCGATCCTGGAGCGCTGGTTGCAGACCGGCGGCCACTGCGAACCGGGCGACGCGACGCTGGCCGATGCCGCGCTGCGGGAGGCCCGGGAGGAGACCGGCATCGCCGACCTCGAACTCGATCCCGTGCCGGTGCTGTTGTCGCGGCATGAGGTGCCGTGCGGTCCGCTGCGTCCGTCGCACCACCTGGACGTGCAGTTCATCGCGGTGGCTCCCGCCGATGCCCAGCCGGTGATCAGCGAGGAGTCGCTCGACCTCCGCTGGTTCGCGCTGTACGACCCGCCCGAGCCGACCGATCAGAGTGTGCGCGACCTCATCGCTGCTGCCAGCTCACGCCTTCGAGGAAGCCCTTCGCCTTGAGGGTGTGCGGGTACTGATCGACCAAGGCCCAGAAGGCGGGGCTGTGATTGGGCTCGAGGAGATGGGTCAGCTCGTGCAGCAGCACGTAGTCGACGACCCACTCCGGCATGCCCTTGAGCCGGTGCGACAGTCGGATGGAGGCATCGTTCGAGGAGCAGGAGCCCCAGCGGGAGTTCTGGTTGGTGACCCAGCGGACGCTCGACGGCACGGCTCGACCCTCGAGCCAACGATCGGACAGCTGCCCGGCGCGAGCCAACAGCTCGTCGTCGCTCGGACGGACCCGCTGCTCGCGGCGGTCGAGCCGCTCGACGAGGCTCCGGACGTGGGTCTGCTCTTCCTCGGCGCTGAGATGGGCCGGCATCAGGACGATGATCTTGTTGCCCTCGCGGTAGGCGCGGATGGTGCGGCGGCGGCGCGAGCTGCGCCGGATCTCGACCTCTCCCATGCGCTTCAACCTATCTGGCCCCACCCACCACTCACCTTTTTTTCGTCCACACCTTCGGGGGCCGAATGGGCAGGTCACGTCCGCGCGGCCGTGATCACTCGAGCGGTCGTCCACCCGCCGTCCACACGGGGACCGGGCGATCCCCACAAGTTGTCCCCACCGTTATCCACAGGCGTGGACAACATTTTTCCAAAACGGTTGACGCGCCGCGGCCGCAGTTCTAGGTTTCCGCCATTCCGCAGGCCCGAAATGTGCCGCTGAAATTGTGTGCGTCCACACGGCAAGCCTGCCCCGTCCACGCGTGGTTCTCGCGTACGGTGACACCAGATTCACATCGGCAAGGAGGCCGTGATGACGGAAACGTGGAGTGGCGAGTTCTACTGCGTCAAGTGCAAGGCAAAGCGCGAGGCCAGCGGCGAGGTTCATGTCAGCGACAAGGGAACCCGCATGGCTAAGGGCATCTGCCCTGTCTGCGGCACCAAGCTGAACAGGATTCTCGGCAAGGCCTGATCCATCTGGCGGGTGGACGGTCGGCTCCATAGCCGATCGTCCACTCGTCACATGGGCCCATCCCCCGGCATCGTCATGACGATGGCCGGGTTTCGTTCGTCAGGAAGCCGTCAAGAACTGCCCGCTCGGCGTATCGGTTCCGTATGGAAAGCTTTGACCCCGCCTGAGACGCGGTTATCTGGCCATGTGACGCATGTGACCGCACTCCCCAAGCGGCTGATGGTCGGCCGGCCGCTCAGCAACTCGCGCATGGGCGAGACTCTCCTGCCGAAGAAGCTCGCCCTCCCTGTGTTCTGCAGCGATCCGCTGTCGTCGAACGCGTACGCCACCGAGGAGATCCTGCTCATCTTGAGCCTGGGCGGTCTCTCGCTGCTGCACCTGTCGCCCTGGGTGGCGCTGTGTGTGGTGGCGTTGCTCGTGATCGTCGTCCTGTCGTACATGCAGACCTGCCACGCCTATCCGAACGGCGGCGGGGCTTACGCCGTGAGTCGCGCCAACCTCGGACGTCGGGCTTCTCTGGTGGCTGCCAGCGCGTTGCTCGTCGATTACGTCCTCACCGTCGCCGTCTCGGTCGCGGCCGGCGTCTCGAACATCATCTCGGCGGCGCCCAGCCTCGGCGATCACGCGGTGGCCATCTCGGTCGCCCTGGTGGCCGTCCTGGCGCTGATGAACCTGCGCGGCGCCAAGGAGTCAGGCACCGTGTTCGCGATCCCGACGTACGGGTTCGTCGTGTGCGTCCTCGCCATGATCGGACTCGGCCTGGCCCGGACGTTCTCCGGTGACACACCAGTGGCAGAGTCCGCCCACCTGGGGATCCAAGCAGAGCAGCACGTCTCGGGTCTTCTGCTGTTGGGCCTGCTGCTGCGCGCCTTTGCTTCGGGGTGCACGGCGCTGACCGGCGTCGAGGCCGTCAGCAACGGCGTGCCGAACTTCCAGAAGCCGAAGGCCCGCAACGCCGCTATGACGCTCGCGATCATGGGTGGTCTGACGATCGTCATGTTCGCCGGGATCACCGCGCTCGCCCTCATCAGTGACGTCCACGTGGCGCAGGACCAGACGCAGCTGATCGGTGCACCGGCCGGGTACACCCAGCGAACGGTGATCGCCCAGATCGGCGGGGCCGTCTTCGGCCTGGACTCCATCGGGTTCTTCGCCGTCCAGGCGTTCACCGCCGCGATCCTCATCCTCGCGGCCAACACCGCGTTCAACGGGTTCCCGGTGCTGACGTCGATCCTGGCTCGCGACGGCTTCATGCCCCATCAATTCACCCGGCGCGGCGACCGGCTGGTGTTCTCGAACGGCATCGTCATCCTGTCGGGCCTCGCGATCGCGCTCATCTGGGCGTTCGACGCCAACACGACTCGCCTGATCCAGCTCTACATCATCGGCGTGTTCGTGTCGTTCACGCTGAGTCAGGCCGGGATGGTCAAGCACTGGCTCCGCCTCCTCCCCCACGATGATCGTCGTGCTGCCCGGGCGCGGATGGTCCGATCCCTGCTGCTCAACTTGCTGGGCGCGATCACCACGGGCCTGGTCCTCGTCATCGTGCTGGTCACCAAGTTCACCCACGGAGCGTGGATCGTCGTCATCGCGATGCCGTTGGTGTACGCGTTGATGAACGGAGTGCGCCGTCACTACGACGAGGTCGGAAAGGAGCTGACCCCGCCACCGGGTGGCGTCACCCTTCCGGCGCGCATCCACGCCGTCGTGCTCGTCTCGAAGCTGCACATGCCGACGCTGCAGGCCCTGGCCTTTGCACGGGCCACGCGACCGAGCTCACTCGAGGCGGTCACGGTCCAGGTCTCTCCCGAAGAGACAGAAGCCCTCGTGAAGGAGTGGACGGACCGGGAGGTCCCGGTTCCACTCAAGGTCCTGTCGTCGTCGTATCGGGAGCTCACCCGGCCCGTCATCGACTACGTCCATGAGGTACGACGCGAGAACTCGCGCACGGTTGTCGCGGTCTTCATCCCCGAGTACGTCGTGGGTCGGTGGTGGGAACAGCTGCTGCACAACCAGAGCGCGCTGCGCCTCAAGGCCAGGCTGCTCTTTCAGCCCGGCGTGATGGTGACCAACGTGCCGTGGCAGCTCGGGTCCGCCGAGGCGCTCGAGGACGAGCTGAATGCCGAGGGCACCGGAGAATCCGGCGGAGAGGGCGACCGGCCGGTTGTGGGACGCTGAGCCCATGGTGGCCTCGTCGGTCCTCCCGCCATCGGGCGGCGGGTTGTCGCGGAACCGACGGCTGCTCGGACTCGTCCTCTGTGTCGCCGGACTTCCAGCGCTGACCGCGCTCCTCGTCGCGGTCAGGGACCGGGTGTCGCTGGACAGCGTGCTGCTGATCTACCTGCTGGTCGTCGTGGTGATCGCCGCCGTCGGCGGTGCCGTGGTCTCGCTCCTCGCCGCCGTCGCGTCCTTCCTGCTGGCCAACTGGTTTCTCACGCCGCCGTACTACACCTTTGAGGTGGCCGGGCAGGACCGCCTGATCGAGCTGATCGTGTTCGTGATCGTCGCCTCGCTCGTCAGTCTTACCGTCGACGTCGGAGCCAGGGCCCGCGTCACGGCCGAACGGAACCGGATGGAGGCCCAGCTGCTTTCACGACTGGCGTCCAGGGCGGCCGGCACATCAACTGTCGACGGCGTCCTCGAGCAGGTGCAGCAGCTGTTCGGGATGACCTCGGTGGAGCTGGTGCAAGCCGAGGGTGGCTCGGTGCTGGCCCACGTCGGCGCGCAGGACTCGGGGACACCGACCCTCACCGTCCCAGCGGGCGACGATCTCACCTTGGTGGCGCACGGTCCCGAGCTGTTCGCCGAGGATCGGCGCCTGCTGCGAACCCTCGCGAGTGCAGCTGCGCGAGCCGCGGATGAACAGCGGCTCACCGAGCAGGCGTCGCAGGCACAGCAGCTCGCGGAGACCGACCGGACCCGGACCGCGCTCCTGGCCGCGGTCAGCCACGACCTGCGCACGCCGCTCGCGGGCATCAAGGCATCCGTGTCCAGCCTGCGGCAGACCGACCTGACCTGGACTCCCGAGGAGCAGAGCGAGCTCCTCGCCTCGATCGAGGACTCGACCGACCGCCTCGACATGGTCATCTCCAACCTCCTCGCAATGTCGCGCATCCAAGCCGGCAAACTCTCGGTGCATCTCGGCGACGTCGCCGTGGACGAGGTCGTCGCCGCAGCCCTTCTGAGCCTGGGGCCGAGTGACGAGCTGGTCGACGTCCCCGAGGACCTCCCTCCCGTGCTGGCGGACGCCGGACTGCTCGAGCGGGTCGTGGCGAATCTCGTCGCGAACGCGCGCCGGTTCAGTCCGGCGGATTCGCCAGCGGCGATCAACGCCCAGCCGGACAGGGATCGCGTCACCCTGACGATCGTCGACCACGGACCGGGCGTGCCCCGTGAACGCTGGGACGACATGTTCCAGCCGTTCCAGACGCTCGGCGACCGTGATTCCACCGCGGGTATCGGCATGGGCCTGGCCATCGCCCGCGGGCTGGCCGAACCGATGAACATCACGCTCACGCCGCAGGAGACCCCCGACGGCGGACTGACGATGTCGCTGTCGATTCCGGTGGCCCGATGACCACGATCCTCATCGTCGAAGACGAGCCTGAGCTTCAGCGGGCCCTGAGCATCAACCTGCGGGCGCGCAAGTACGACGTGGAGACCGCGAGCGATGGGGCAACGGCTCTGACACTCGCCGCGCGCAATCCGCCGGCCCTGGTGCTCCTCGACCTCGGTCTTCCGGACATGGACGGCATCGAGGTCATCCGGGGCCTGCGGGGCTGGACCCAGACCCCGATCGTCGTCCTCACCGCCCGCGATGGTCAGAGCGACACCGTGAGCGCCCTCGACGCCGGCGCCGACGACTACCTCACCAAGCCGTTCGGCATGGACGAGCTGCTGGCTCGCATCCGCGCCTCCCTGCGGCGGGCTCAGCCGGCCGAGAGCGAACCGGTCATCCGCACGGGCCGGTTCACCATCGACCTTGCGGCCAAGCGCGTCACCATGGAATCGGGACCGGTTCGGCTCACCCCGACGGAGTGGCATCTGCTGGAGATCCTGGCGAAGAACGCCGGAAAGCTGGTGAGCCGACGCCAATTGCTCACCGCCGTGTGGGGACCGATCTACGCCACCGAGACCAACTATCTCCGGGTCTACATGTCGCAGATCCGCCGCAAGCTCGAGGCCGATCCCTCTCACCCCGAGCACATCATCACCGAACCGGGCATGGGCTACCGGTTCGAGGCGTAGTCCCTGCCCGGCGTGGCACCATGACCTAACAACACCAGGAGCTGCCATGAGTCACTCACTCCCAGCCGCAGACGTCCCTGAAGGAACCGTGACCGGTGTCGGCGGCTACGCCGTCGGCAACAACGGCGACTACTTCGCCGTCAGCCGCAAGTGCCGCCACCTGCGCGCGGATCTGGCCAACGGCAGCATCGACGCCGACGGATGCCTCGTTTGCCCGTGGCACCAGTCCAAGTACGACGTGAAGACCGGACGCATGGTTCAGGGCCCGCAGGGCGTCTTCGCCAAAATCCCTGGCCTGGGCGCGGGATTCATGGCCATGACGAGGGTGCTCCCACTCAAACGCGGCAAGGTCACGAAGAAGGGCACCGACCTCACCATCGAGTGACCAACCGGGCCTGGTCTAGTCCGTTTCGTCTGGACGGCCGAACGATTCCTCGAGCAGCGATCGGGCGAAAGCCTGCACGTCGAGTCCCTTCTCGCCCGCCAGTCGATCGATCTGTTCCCACTCGTCATGGGTGAGGTGCAGCTCGAGGACGTGGTCGGGCTTCGGACGCGCCTTCTTCTGGCGCCGGGGAAGAGGTGCGTCCGCAACGGTCGATTCGCTGGCGGCCTTGGCTCGCCGCTCCGCTTTCGCGGCCTTGGCGCTGGCAGCCTTCGCCGACTGCGCGGCCTTCGCGGTACGGGCTGCCTTGGCCTTCTTGGCCTTGTCGGCCGCGCGCGCTTTGCTCGCCGCCTCGGCCGCCTTGGTGGCCTCAACCGCGTGGGCGGTGGCGTCAGCCGCCGCCTCGGCCGCCTCGGACACCTTGGTCTCGAGGTGGACGAGTTCCTCCAACCGCTCTTTCCGCGGTTCGCCTGCGTGATCGGTCGTCTTGGCCACGACGAAAGTGTCACACCTCGTTCGCGAGGCCGCGTCTCGAGACGTGTGATCTGCGGCTACGCTGCATGGCGGAGCGTCAGCTCTCGTGCGGACGTAGTTCAGTGTCAGAACAGCGACCTTCCAGGTCGAAGACGTTGGTTCAATTCCAGCCGTCCGCTCCAAGACCGCCGGGCTTGAGCCTCACGCCCCGCGTGCCCGCCGGCGTTCGATGGCGTCACCCAGCCGAACAGCGGCGCGAACGAATCCCGGCGCTCGGCGGGCCGTCTCCAGCACCATCTTGTCCATCGGTGTCTGCAGCGATTCCTCATGGGGCAGGTCCTCCGGCTGGTCACCGGCATGCGTCACCTCGAACAACTCCCAGCTCTCGGGAACGCCTTTGAGTTCATGCTCGCCCCGACTTCTGAATGTCAGACCGGAACCCGCCACGAGATCATGGACGGTCCGTGAGACCAGAATCTGACCAGGGTCTGCTGCAGCACCCACCCGGGCGCCGATGTGCACGGTCAGACCGGTGACGTTCGTCGCGTCGCGTTCGAGCTCGCCGGTGTGGATGCCGGCGCGAACGGAGATATCGGCATCCTCGGCCTCGCGGCAGATCGTCTCGGCGCACCGGACGGCTGCGGTCGGTCCATCGAACACGCTCAACGTTCCGTCACCACTGACGGTCATCACCCGTCCACCGTTGGTCTCGACCGCGAGCCGAACGAGTCGCTCGTGGTCGGCGCGCAGCTTCCGGTAGGTCGCATCCCCGACCCGTGCCAGCAGCTCCGTGGACGAAACCACGTCGGTGAACAGCACGGTGCCGAGGTATCGGTCCGCATCGGCCGAATGGACGGTACCCGTCGCCACCTCCTCGACGTGGTCCAACGACGGAATCAGGCCCTGCCCCAACGACGCACCGGGCAGGGACGCCGGAAGCAGGTGAAACGTCCCGGCGGGAATCAGGTCTGCCGCGTAACGAATGCTCGACTCGGGCATAGGGTTCGAGGGGAAGTGGAGCACCCGTGTTGGGACCTGAACCGACCTCAGGACGTCCTGGATGTCGAGCTCGCGAATCCACTCGTAGTGTGGATAGGCCACCGACGGGGTAGCGGAGCAGCGCTCGAGCATCGCCATCAAGCGCCGGTTGTACGGGGTGGCCAGGACGGGATCCCAGATGTCGACGATTCCGCCAGAGCCCCAGTTTGCATAGGCAGAACGCAACGCCTCGAAGTAGCGGGCGTGCTCAGCATCGGTCCAGCCTGGCGTCGGCCCCGATGTCTTCGAGCCCCCACACACCGGATCGACGAGTACCAGACCTCGGACACGCTCAGGTGCCTTCGCTGCGACGAGCGCCACCGCGCCACACGTCGAGTACACACCCACCAGCGTTGCCTTGGGCATGCCGACTGCGTCCATGACGGCGAGCACGTCGTCGGCCTGCTGCTCGAGGGTCGGCACGTAGGCGATCTGGTCGGACAGGCCGAACCCCCGTCGCTGGAAGTAGACCGTCCGCGAAAAGCTTGCCGCGTGCTCGAAGTAGCTGTGCAGATCGGGGGTCGACCAGGCCAGGTCGAGGTGCTGGGTGATTTCGAGGAAGTTCACCACCTCGGCCGGACCGTCGCCCACCACCTGATACGCCAAGGCCACACCTTCGCGGTCGACGTATTGCGTGGGCGCCGGGTCCATGGTGGGCAGCGTAATCCGGTCGGACCACGTCCACCGCAGCAAAGGGCTATCACCGTGCACGATGCCTCACCCGCAGCGACCATGAGATCGACACCGGATACATCCTCACCTGCCAGGCGCATCCTGTCAGTGAAGAGCTCCGGATCGACTACGACGCCTAACGTTGGCGAGGACTTTCCCAACTGGCGTCCTACTCAACGACTCAATAGGCATCCAATCCAGGCGAGTTGAGCAGCTCAGCCCCGTTCCGCCCCAGGGTGACGCCACCTCATCGTCGAACACCGACCGCGGTAACGATCCTGACTGCCCTGAGCGAGGGGTCTTAGGCCCGTTCTCCGGACTTGACGACCTTCGTGATGCCAGCAGCCGCGAGCAGCGCGAATCCACCGATAGACAGGACAACGACCCCCACCCAGGTGACGAGGATGATGACGTCGAAGACCGTGCCCTTCGGGACGGTGGCCACGAGAAGGAACGACACCACGAAGATTGCCGCTGCCGCACCAAGCGCTATCAGCGCAAGGCGGGTGAGCACGCTGGGCATCGTGACTTCTGGATGGTCCAAGTTCAGCAGATCGCCAGGCTCCTCGTCGGTGCTGGCACCCTGACCTGTCGAGACCCTCGGACCAGTTCGAGCATCCGGTGCGGGCGGAGCTAGGTCAGGTTGGGTCAGGTCGGGTGTTTCATTGGATTTCTCAACCTTGGAAGTAGCGACGGTGGCGATGCTTCTCGCTATCGCGTCCGTGTCCTCTTCCGCGACGTTTGCTTCGGCTTCCGCTCGAACTCTGCTGATTTCCTCGGCCGCCTTTGCCGCGGCGACGGCGTGTGCCGCGGCTGTCGCCGCGGCCTCGGCCGCTGCGGCGACGTTGTGCTCAAGAGCGTCCAAATCCTCGACCTGTTCTCCCGGCTCTGCTCCCGACTTGGTCACGTCCACTCGCTCACCGCTCACGCGGGCGGCGGCGGTACGTCGTCTCGGCGTGGGTCGCGGGCGTCGCGGCGACCAGTCATTGCCATGGTCAAGACAATCCCGAGGGCACCGACGACCATCAGGATGTAGCCCACCGCGGTCAGGTCCACCCCGGGCACAGCGTCTCGAACTGCGAAAGACAGGATCGCGCCGATCGCGATCATGGCGATACCTCCACCGAAGTACATGACGAGCACCTTTCGTCGGACTAATCCTGCTTCGAGCGACTGAATGCTATGGCCTTGTTCGAGGAGTCGCATTTCGAGCGGTCCCCGACAGCTAGAGCCGGGCCGTGGTAAAGCGGCCTGACCCACAAAGCGCTTCTGCGAACTTCATCGCCATTCGAAGGCCGTCGAAAGGGCCGTGTCCGGGCCGCCGCGTCGTCCGTGGGTAACCGAGGCATTTTCGGGTACATCTACGGCAACCACGAGGAGGAATCATGACCGAATCAATGCCCGAACCCGAAGTCGGCCCCGAGGGCCCGGTTCAGGACGACGAGCCGTCCGCCGAGCCCGATGGAGGTCCCGAAGAGGCACCGCCACCGGCGTAAACATTCACGGACGACCCAAACCAACCGGATTGCGGGGTGGTCTTGGGCTTGAGTAGTCAGCCAAGGTTAGTTTCGACAGCTCGAATCCAAGTGTCGGCCGGGGGCTGGCTTGGTTTCGCTGATTGAGACCGCCACTGTGGTTGAGTTCAGTGCATGGCGACGGCGAGCGATCCGGAGAAGAAGGAGCTGGCCAAGCGCCGCAATGCCGATGGCGAACAGCGGCTCCCGCCGGCAATCGCCGTGGTCGTCGCAGGAGTGGCCTATGCGTTGTTGCCGAGCTCACTGCTTTTCGGGCCGCGGTATGTCATCCCGGGCCTGGAGGTCCTGCTGCTGATCGCCCTGATCGCGACGAATCCCCGCCGGATGACGCGCGAGACCAAGTGGTCGCGTCTCGCCTCCATCGCTTTGGCCTGCCTGATCATCCTCACCAACATGGTGGCCCTCGGATTGCTGGTCCACGCATTGACGGACCCCGACACTCCCGGCGGTCCACTGCTGATCGCTGCGATGCAGGTGTGGCTCACCAATGTCATCGGTTTCGGCTTGTTGTTCTGGGAGATGGACCGGGGTGGTCCGGTGGCCCGACGCGTCACGCCGCGCACGAAGATGCAGCCCGCTGAGTGGCGGTTCTCCCAGGACGAGAACGCTGACACGATCGACGAGGTCGCGATTTCATCCAGCGACAAGGCCGGATGGATACCGACGTTCATCGACTACCTGTATGTCTCGCTCACCAACTCCAGTGCGTTCAGTCCTACCGACACCATGCCGCTATCCTCCCGCGCCAAGGTACTGATGGGCATCGAGGCGACCGCGGCGCTGCTCACATCTCTGCTGGTGATCGCCCGCGCCGTGGGTTCGTTCGGAAGCTGACAGTGACGGGTTGAGCAGGGCGACCCAGGCGATCGCGACACAAGGCCTCGACCGAGCTCAATGCCCGTGTGGACAACGCCGTGCCTCACCTGTTTCGACCAACACCTCACTCATGCAGGGGGAGGATTCCTAACGAGCGTCCTAATCAACATCTCAATGAACGTCCGATCCCAGATCGACACGCTCGATCCCTTGTCGGCCCAGACAACAAGGGACGTTCATTGGTGTTCGAAACGCCAATTCAAATCGGAATCGGAGACTCTCTCGCGAGAAGCAGCATCAAAGGCGCGGCGGAATGACGCGGACGCCCTGGGACATGTGCCGATGACGGGTGATCGGCTGCGACCCAGTCATCTTCCACAGCATCCAAGCTTCTGCATGTACCTCATGTCAGTCGGACCAGAAGGCATCACAAGCCTCCTGATCGGTCCATACCTCCCACGCCTCGGCGATCCTGTCGTCGCGGACGTGGAAGACGATCGCATAGTCCTGGTCGAGCCGCTTCTGCTCCCGCTCGGCGGTGGCGTGCAGCAACGCGAGGGTGTGCTCGTCATTCGCAAGCACGTCGCGCACTTCGACGTCGTAAGTGCCGCCGGACAGCTCGGCTTCCCGCTCGAACGAGTCAAGGGTGGCATCCATACCTGTGTAGTCCCCGGCAATCGGATGGTGCCCGGGCGTGTGCCAGACCACGTCCTCGGCGAAGAGCTCCCGTAGAGCCACCATGTCACCGGCACTGAATGCCTGGTACACGCGACGAAACGTGTCGATGTGCGGATGATCCGTCATAGCCAACCCTCCCCTCAGGCACGCAAGGTACAGTCAATGATCTTGACACGATTGACGGTTGTGGTCGACCCGGATGGGCTTGCGCTGCAGGCTTCCACCTCGCGGCTATTGCCGTCTGGCCGCTCACCGTGACTACGGCGGCGACCGCAGTCGGACTGCACGCCTCCGGCTTCATATCTGGTCGCCTCCAGACGGCCAGCCTCATCTTGGCGGCATTGACGATCGCTGTTGGTGAGGTCGGAGCAGGCCTTCTCCCCGTCTTGCTGTGGATGGTGTTCATTTCCGTGATGCTGCTGCGGAATGCGGGAATGTCGGTTCCGTCCGTGGCACCAGCTGAGCAGGATCCTGAACTTCGGCGAGAGGAAACATGATGATCGGGAACACACGCACACGCTTGGGAGCCGCCTGCGGTGCTCTGTACGTCGCCCTACTGGTCGGTGGCGATGACTTCATCAACCCTGCGGGTGAGGTGCCCGGGGTGAATGCGTCGCTGCGGGAGTTCACGTCCTACGTCGCCAGGGCGGACACGCCTTCCTTCTGGTGGGGGCGCTCCATCGGCCTGCTCGGGCTGTGCGCTCTCCTCGTCTTCGTCGCACACGTGTCGAGGCGGATCAGAGCGGCCGAGCGCGGGAACGGGACCCTCTCCGCCGCCGTGCTCGCCGCGGGCATCGTGGCCGTCGTCCTGCAGTTCATGGCCGCGCCGGCGCAGTTCGCCGCGGTGCAGGCCGGGAGCGAGCTCGACCCACACGTTGCTCGCGCCCTCATCCTTCTCAACGGCTCGTTCGCTCTCAGCTTCCTGCCGCTCGCGGTGTTCCTCGGTTGTGTCGCGGCCGCGGGGATCCGCTACCGGGTGCTGCCCCTCTGGCTCGCCTGGTCGGCCGCCGTTCTTGCGGTCGGGTTGGTCGGCGGCATGATCGGACGTCCACACGATCCCTCCGTCGTGGCGTTCATGGCGTTCGCCATCGGTTTGCTGTGGTTCGTGGCAGCGAGCATCGCTCTCGCGTTACGAACTGATCCGACGACTCCGAGCGGCGCGGTCTGAACGTAGCGGCGTGTGGACGGTTGGTTCGTCAGGTCGGCATCCACCCGTCACGCTGTGCCGGTGACCCTGAGGCCGACGATTCGTCCTGGTGCGCCTCTGCTACGCCGTGACGCGACGCACCTCCAAGTGGGCACCTCCCCCGGCATCGTCATCGACGACCAGCCGGGCCTGCGTACGTTCCTGCGGCTCCTCGACGGCGTGCGCGACATCGAGCGTCTGCGCCACCTCGCACGCACCGACGTCCCCGAGCTGGATCGCCGACGTCGACGACATCCTGCGGCCGCTGCTCGCCTGCGGCGCGGTGATCGACGCCCGCACCCTGCACGTCCGGAGGCCACAGCTGCGCGTAGCCCTGCACGACGATGCGGGCAGCCGGCCGCTCGCCCGGGCCATCGGTCACGCGCTCACCGATCTCGGCATCCGCTCCCTCGAGCACCCAGATCCAGACCTGCTCGTGGTCGTCAGCTGCGGCGAGCCAGCGCGGGCCGTGTTCGAGCAAGCCCATCGGCATGGCATCCCGCACCTGATGGTGGTGCTCGACGAGGACCGCGTCCGCGTCGGGCCGCTCGTCATCCCGGGCGTCACGCCGTGCCTCACCTGCCTCGACCTACACATCACTCATGCAGGGTGACAATCGGCAGCTCGTACTAGACGAATTCTCAACGGACGTCCTAGCTGATTTTCGTCTAACGTCACCCCGTGATGCGAACCACCTTCAGGTGGGCACCTCCCACGGCATCGTCATCGACGATCGACCGAGGCTTCGTTTGATTTCTACGCCTCCTCCACGGCGGATGCGACGCCTAGCAGTGGCCCAGGCCGATCGCAGGCAGATGTAGCGACGCCCACGTGGTCGTGTGCAACTATCGACGGGTGGGCAGGAAAACTGCCGTCTCGACGCTTGACGCCGCTCGCACGGCCTTGGACCGGGCGCAGTTCGACACAGCCCGCGAACTCTTCGAAGCGGCTCTTGAGGAGAAGCGCAGCGCGGATGCCCTCGATGGGCTCGGGCAGGCACTCTGGTTCCTCTGCGAGATCGACGCCGCCATCGGCCTGCGCGAGGAGGCCTTCGCGGCGTTTCGGCGCGCCGGCCAGTTTGGCAAGGCGGCTGAGATCGCCCTGTGGCTCGTCGTCGAGCACGGGACGTCCTTGGGGAACGAGGCTGCTGCCGGCGGCTGGTTCAAGCGGGCGGAGCGGATTCTCGCCGAGGTCCCGCTCTGCCCGGCACACGCGGAGCTCGAGGTGCACCGCGGGCAGCGTTGCAGCGATCCGAACGATGCGGTGACGCACTTCGAGCGTGCCGCCGAGATCGGCAAGCGGCTCGGTGATCAGGCGAGCGAAGTGCGCGGTCTCAATCAGCTCGGGTTCGCCAAGGTCACTCTCGGCGACGTTGAGGAGGGCATGGCCCTGCTCGACGAGACGATGGCTGCGGCCATGAGTGGCGAGCTGAGAGATCCCTGGGCGATCGGTGCCACGTGCTGCTCGATGCTGTTCGCCTGCGATCAAATTTCCGACCTCAAGCGCGCGCACGACTGGTGCAGGGTCGTGCTCGACTTCACCGAACGTCGGCGTTACGTACCGCTGTCTGCTCTCTGCCGGTCTGTCTTCGCGGGCGTCTTCATCGAGAGCGGTGACTGGGAGCGCGCCGAAGCGGAGCTGCTCGCCGCGCTCGAGACGTACCGCGGGATCGGGAAGCCGTTGGCGGCGTACCCGCTCGCTCGACTGGCCGATCTCCGCGCGCGTCAGGGGCGTCCGGAGGAGGCTCAGCACTTGATTGCCGGCTGGGAGGGTCATCCGGAGATGGGTGTGGTGGTGGTCGCGCTGCTTCTCGACCGCGGGGAGACCGCTTTGGCGCGGGCGCGGCTGGACCAGCAGCTCAAGCGACTGGGTCAGGACAGCCCGTTCGTTGCTCCATTTCTGCCCCTCCTCGTCAGGTTGCGGCTGGCGGAGGGAGACACCGATGCGGCTCAACGGGCTGCGGATGACTTCTTGCGTCTTGCCACGAGCTTGGGCCACGAGCATCTCGTCGCGCTGGCCGAATTGGCCGTGGCCCAGGTCGATGCTGCACGGGGTGACGAGGTGGGCGTAGCGGGTCTGGAGTCTTCGGTGCAGTTGTTCACTCAGCTCGGGATGCCGTTCGACGAGGCTCGAGCCCATATCGCGCTGGCCTCGCTGGTGGCACAACGCGAGCCGGAGCTCGCGGTTGCCGAAGCGCGCGCAGGGCTCGAGCTCTTCGAGCGGCTCGGGGCCGCTCGCGAAGCCGACCGGGCGGCGGGCCTGCTTCGAACGCTCGGCGCCGGCGGGCGCGCCGCTCCCAGGCGTCACGGCGAACTGACCAGGAGAGAGATCGAGGTGCTCTCCTTGCTGGAGCACGGCCTGTCCAACAAGGAGATCGCCGCACGCCTGTACATCGCGCCCAAGACCGCCTCGCACCACGTGAGCCAGGTCCTCGCCAAGCTGGGTGTCCGGACGCGGGCGGAGGCGGCAGCCTTCGCGGCACGCCAACGCGTCGAGAAGAGCGCCCCGAAATAGGGCACCTGACCGATGTTTCGGGTATCCCGAGTGGCGCAGTGTCGTTCCAGGGGACAGCCCAGGAGGCAGAAGGATGTCGCAGTCACCAGACGCAGAGGATGTGACTCGAGGTCTCAGCGCCCGCTTTGCCGGAGAGCTCATCGCACCAGGAGCCCCCGCCTACGATCAGGCCCGCCAGGTCTGGAATGTCTCGATCGACAAACGGCCGGCCCTGATCGCGCGACCACGAGACACCTCGGATGTTGCCGCCGCCGTGGTCTTCGCTCGTGACCACGACCTACCGGTGGCGGTGCGTTGTGGCGGACACAGCGTGGCCGGGACGAGCGTCTGCGACGACGGGCTGCTCATCGACCTGTCACTGATGAAGCGCGTGCAGGTGAATCCGGAGCAGATGACGGCACGTGCAGACGGCGGAGTCCTCTGGGGCGAGCTCGACCAGGAGACCCAGGCGTTCGGCCTGGCGACGCCCGGCGGCCGCGCGACGACGACCGGCATCGGCGGGTTCACCCTGGGAGGCGGGTACGGCTGGCTCTCGCCCCGGTACGGGCTGGCGTGCGACAACTTCATCGCAGCAGAGGTGGTGACGGCCGACGGGCAGCGGCTCTCGGTGAGTGAGGACGAGAATGCCGAGCTTCTCTGGGGTCTGCGTGGCGGCGGCGGAAACTTCGGCATCGTCACGTCGTTCGTGTTCCGGCTCCATCGCGTTGGTCCGACCGTCGTGGGCGGGATGCTTCTGCACCCGCTCGAGCAGGCCGAGGACGTGCTCCGCCACTACCGCGACTACGTCGAGCAGGCGCCCGACGAACTCGCGACCGCGTTCGCCTTCTTTCCGGCGCCACCTGAGCCCTTCGTGCCCGCCGCGTTCAGGGAAAGACCGTCCTGGGGATCATCGCGTGCCACTGCGGAGACGTGGAGGACGGTCTGCGGTGCGTGGAGCCGCTCAAGGAGCTGGGTCCGCCGGCGGTCGATCTCATCGGACCGATGCCCTACGTCGACATGCAAGCGATGCTCGACCCCACCGCCCCTCCGGGGTGGAACTGGTACAACACCGGTGAGCACCTGGACGGCCTCACCGATGAGGCGATCGAGACCCTCGTCGGCCACGCGCCGCAAGTGCTGACGCCGCTTACTCAGATGATCCTCTTCCGCCATGGTGGCGCAGTCAGCCGAGTTCCCGAGGCCGACACGGCCTTCAGCAACCGAGGCTCGGCCTACCTCCTGCATCCGCTCGCAGCGTGGGCGGAACCCTCTGACGAGGATCCGCAGATGGAGTGGCTCCGATCCCTCGTCCGCGACATGGAACCGTTCAAGACCGGAGGCGTCTACCTGAACTTCAGCCCCGAGGGCGACGAACGGCTGATCGACGGCTTCGGAGCCGCCAAGTACGCGCGGCTGGTCGCGCTCAAGAAGGCGTACGACCCGTCCAACATCTTCCGCTTCAACCACAACATCCGGCCCGGTGGCACACCGTCACCTTCAAGCCGGGCGTAAGGAGAATTCACCATGTCCGAGTCAGCCACCAGGCACGCGCCGGTCGGCGTCGCACCCCGCGCACGGGACATCCGGGCCGGAGCGACGGCCCTCATCCTCTCGGGGCTGGTGCTTGTTCCCGTGCCCTTCCTGCAGAACACCGTGACGAATCCCGACGAGAACCTGGCCTTCGCCACCGGCGCCAACACCATCAGCTGGCGGGTGAGCATGCTCCTGGCGATGGCGTCCGTCCCGCTCCTGGTGTTCGGTCTCGTCTCGCTCTACTCTCAGCTGTCCCGCACCGACGCACGGCGTCTAGCGCGGATCGGCCTGGTGCTGTCGGTCGGACTGCTGCTGCTCTTCGTCCCGATGTACGGCTTCGCAGCTTTCGTGGTCCCGTCCGTCGGCGAACTGGTCGCCTCGGGGCAGCCCGACGCGGTTGACGTGATGGCCCAGACGTTCAAGGAACCGTTCATCGCCGTCCCGTTTCTCAGCGGGATCTTCCTCAACCTCGGCTACGTGCTCACCGGCATCGCGGTCTGGCGCTCCAGGACGTTGGTGAAGTGGGGCGGCCTGATCTTCGCCCTGGCGGGCGTCATCGGCGTGCCGGCCTTCCTCGACGTCCCGGCGGCACAGAACGTCGCCCCGATCATTTTCGCGGCAGGCACCTCGCTCATCGGAATCAGCCTCTGGAGGCACGCCAACAACGAGACCTGACCGCCGAATCCCAAGCAGCGTTGTCGAATCTGTGACCCTGCCGGTGCGTGCTGCGACCACCACATCACTCATGCAGGGTGATCCATCCTGTACGGCTTCCCAACCAACATGCCAGCCAATGTGAGTCAGAACATCCTCGCTCTAGACGCCACGTCGGCCGCATCGTCGAGCACGTCGACAGAGCTCTCTGTGTGGACGGCCGGCTCGTCAGGCGGGCGTCCACCCGTCACGCTGTGCCGGTGACCCTGCGGCCGACCATCCGTCCCGGTGCCCCGCTCCTGCGCCGTGACGCCACCCACCTGCAGGTGGGCACCTCCCCCGGCACGGTCATCGACGACCGGCCTGGGCTGGGTGCGTTCCTTCGGCTCCTCAACGGAGCCCGTGACATCGACAGGCTGCGGCGGCTCGTGCGCTCCGATGTTCCCGAGCTCGAGGCCGACGTCGAGGACGTGTTGAGGCCACTGCTCGCCTGCGGGGCCGTGGTCGACGCGAGCAGCATCCAGGTCCGCCGACCGCGGCTGCGCGTCGCCCTGCACGGCGATTCCGGCAGTAGACCGCTGGCCCGCGCCATCGGCCACGCGCTCACCGACCTCGGCATCCGCTCGCTCGAGTCCCCGGACCCCGACCTCCTCCTCGTCGTCAGCTGCGGCGAGCCGGCGCGAGCCGTGTTCGACCAGGCCCAGCTGCACCGCATCAGCCACCTACCGGTGGTGATCGACGAGGAACGGGTCCGCATCGGGCCCGTGGTCATTCCCGGCCTCACGCCGTGCCTGACCTGCCTCGACCTGAACCGCACCGACTGGGATCGCGCGTGGCCGGCCCTCCTGGCGCAGCTCGGCCGCTCACCGTGGACGATCCCGCCGTCGCTCCCGACGCCACTCGCGTACTCGGCGGCCGCCGAGGTCGGAGTCGAGGTCCTTGCCCTGGCCAGCGGGTCGCGCCCGCGTACCGCAGGGCAGGTTCTCGCGGTCGGCCCGTCGCACGACGCCCGCGTCACCTGGCCGGTCGCGTTCCACCACGGCTGCGCCTGCGCGTTGCTTCCGGCCGCCTGAGCGGCCACCGCCGACTATCCTGAGGGATGTGCCCGAGGACAAGGACCGCCCCCGCCAGTCGCTGCCCAGCAGCGCCTTTGCGCGGGGCGTGAAGCTCGCGTCGCTGCCGGTGGGATTCGCCGGCCGCACGACGCTGGGCGTGGCCCAACGCCTCGGTGGCGCTCCGGCGGAGGCCGTGCTGCTCGAGGTCCAGCGCCGCACCGCCGATCAGATCTTCAGCGTGCTCGGCCAGCTCAAGGGCGGAGCGATGAAGTTCGGGCAGGCGATGAGCATCTTCGAGGCGGCGCTGCCAGACGAGATCGCCGGCCCCTACCGCGAGACCCTCACCCGGCTGCAGGACGCCGCGCCCCCGATGCCACCTGGCGTCGTGCACCGCGTGCTCGAAGCCGAGCTCGGCGCCGACTGGCGCGATCAGCTGCCGATCTTCAATGACGTTCCGGCGGCCGCCGCGTCCATCGGCCAAGTGCATCGCGCCACGTGGCATGACGGCACCGAGGTCGCCGTCAAGATGCAGTACCCAGGTGCCGCCAAGGCGCTCCGCTCCGACCTGCGCCAGGTCGCCCGGCTCGCGCGACTGTTCAGCGTCATCGCCCCCGCGGTCGACGTGAAGGGCATGGTCGAGGAGCTGCAGGACCGGGTCGTGGAAGAGCTCGACTACCGCCTGGAGGCGGAGTCGCAGTCGATCTTCGCCGAGGAGTTCGTCGACGACCCGGAGATCGTCGTGCCCAGCGTGGTCGCCCACACCGAGAAGCTGCTCATCACCACGTGGCTGGAGAGCGACCACTCGCTGGCCGAGATCATCACCAATGGCACCCAGGAGGAGCGCAACCACTACGGCGAGTCGTACGTGCGGTTCCTGTTCGCTGGGCCGGCGCGCACCGGCCTGCTGCACGCGGACCCGCACCCCGGCAACTACCGGATCATGCCGGACGGCCGGCTCGGCGTTGTCGACTACGGCGCCGTGGCTCGGCTCCCCGACGGCGTGCCGCCCGAGGTGGGCCGCGTCCTGCGGGCCGCCGTCCGCGGCGACTACGAGGCCGTCACCGACGGGCTGCGCGACATTGGCTTCCTCCGGCCCGGCGCCGGACTCGACTCCGACACCATCGAGCGCTACGTGGGCCCGTTCGTGGAGCCGGCCAGCGCCGAGGTGTTCACGTTCAGCCGTGAGTGGATGCGCGCGCAGATGGCACGCGTCAGCGCTCCCACCCCCGACGGCATCGGCACTGCCCTGCGGATCAACATCCCGCGCGAGTACGTCCTGCTGCACCGGGTGTGGGCCGGCGGAGTCGGCGTGCTCAGCCAGCTCGGCGCCACCGCGCACTTCCGGTCGATCCTCGAGGAGAACATGCCCGGGTTCGCCGACGGCTGAACCTCAGGCGTTGACGAGGGCGAGCACCTGCTCGGCGTACCGCTCCAACTTGGTGGGCCCGACGCCGGGCACGGTGGCGAGCGCGTCGGGGTCGGCCGGCTTGGTCTCGGCGATCGCCTGCAGCGTGGCGTCGGTGAAGACGACGTAGGCGGGCACCTTGGCCTCGCCGGCTCGTTCGGTGCGCCACGCGCGCAGCTTCTCGTAGAGCTCCTCGTCGTACGTGGCCGGGCAGTCATCACAGCGTCCGCGCTTGCGCTCGGCGCCAGCCGCCAACGGCCGCTTGCAGATGCGGCACCGGGCGACCTTGCGGTCACGAGCGGTGCGGGCCGTCTGGCGGGACTCGTGGTCGGCCGGCAGCAGCGAGTCGAGGAACCGGCTGGGCCGGCGGTTGCCGCGCCCGCCGGGCTTGCGGGTCGCCGCCCACGAGATGACCAGCGTGAATCGGGCCCGGGTGATGCCGACGTAGAAGAGGCGGCGTTCCTCGGCGATCGCCTGCGGCGTGTCGGCGTGGATGCTCGGCACCATGCCCTCGTGCACGCCGACGCAGAACACGGCGTCCCACTCGAGGCCCTTGGCCGAGTGCAGCGTGGCCAGCGTGACGCCGTCGGCGGTGGGCGCGTGCGCGCTCTCGGCACGGCGATCGAGGTCGCCCACCAGCGCGGTGAGATCGGCGTCGGCCCCGCGCTCGTCGGCAAGATCGGTGGCCATCGAGACGATGGCGTGCAGCGACTCCCAGCGATCGCGGACCGCGCCGGTGCCACTCGGCGCCTCGTCGGTGTGACCCATGCTCGAGAGCACCGCGCGCACCTCGTCGACGAGCGCTCCACCGGCTTCGTCCTGGCCACCGCGGGCGGCGCCGCGGAGCAGCGTGATCGCCTGCCTGACCTCGGCCCGGCGGAAGAAGCCCTCGACGCCACGCAACGTGTAGGGGATGCCGTGCTCTCCGAGCGCCTCCTCGTACGCCTCGGACTGGGCGTTGATGCGGAACAGCACGGCCATCTCGCGGTACGGCGTGCCGCGGCGGTGCAGCAGCGCGATCTCGTTGGCGACCGCATTGGCCTCCGCCGTCTCGTCGGGGTGGCCGAGGTAGGTGACCGGGTCGCCGGGCTCGGCCTGCGACTGGAGCCGCACCCCGGGTGTGTCGCCACCTCCTCCGTCGAACACCGCGTTCGCGACGGCCACGACCTGCGGTGTGGAGCGGTAATTGCGGACGAGCTCCATGCGTTCGGCGTCCGGATACTTCCGGGTGAAGGACGCGAGGATCTTCGGCGAGGCGCCGGCAAAGGAGTAGATGGTCTGGCGCGGATCGCCGACGACACAGATGTCGTCGCGGCCGCCGAGCCACAGGTCGAGCAACGTGGACTGCAGCGGGTTGACGTCCTGGAACTCATCGACCACGAACCAGCGGTACTGGCGACGCACCTGGGCTGCCACCCGATCGTCGTCGGCGAGGATGGCCGCGGTGATGAGCAGGATGTCCTCCATGTCGATGCGGCCGCGCTCGCGCTTGACGTCTTCGTACGCCGTCATCAGCGACCCGACGGTGGCGGCGTCGAGGTCGGCCACCTCGCGACGTTGCTTCGCCGCGGCCGCGGCGTAGTCAGCCGGCCGGATGGTGCTGACCTTGGCCCACTCGATCTCGGCGGAGAGGTCGCGCAGCAGCGGAGTGTCGGCTCGCAGGCCGATCCGGCGGACAGCCTCGGCGACCAGGCCGAACTTGGACTGCACGATCTCGGGGAACTCGGTGCCATACACCTGTGGCCAGAAGTACCGCGCCTGCCGCAGTGCCGCCGAGTGGAACGTGCGGGCCTGGACGCCCGGAGCGCCGAGGGCGCCGAGGCGCGCCCGCATCTCGCCGGCCGCCCGGGTCGTGAAGGTGACGGCCAGCACCTCGGGCGGCTGGTAGATGCCGGTGGCCACGCCATATGCAATGCGGTGGGTGATGGCGCGGGTCTTGCCGGTGCCAGCTCCGGCGACGACGCAGACCGGCCCCCGCAACGCCGTGGCGACGTCGCGCTGCTCGGGATCGAGGCGGTCGAGCAGGTCGTCGGCTTCGGGCACGGGTCTCCTCACGGACGGAATGGCGCACGGGGCACGATGGTTGAACTGACTGTCAGACTAATCGCCGGAGGAGACACTCGATGCACGGTGCGTTCACGATGTACTCGACCCCGTGGTGTGGCTACTGCCATCGCCTCAAGGGTCAGCTACGACGCGAGGGCATCACCTTCCACGAGGTCGACATCGAGACCGATCCGAACGCCGCCAAGCTGGTCGAGCGAGCCAACCACGGCAACCAGACGGTGCCCACCCTGGTGTTCGCCGACGGCTCCGCACTGACCAACCCGTCCGTCGCGCAGGTGAAGGCTCAGCTCACCAACGGCCGCTGATCTCGCCGCCGTGCCAGCGTTCGACCAGCCACCGCGAGATCGACACGATCGGCGGCAGCAGCAGGTCTTCTGACGCAGTCAGCTCGGTGATCTCCGCGCGGGTGAACCAGCGGGCCTCGGCGATCTCGGCCTTGTCGACGGTGATCTCGTCGGTGAGCGCGGCGCCGAAGAAGCCAAGCATCAGGCTCGACGGGAACGGCCACGGCTGGCTGCCGGCGAACTCCACGTCGCCGACCTCGACGCCGACCTCCTCCATCACCTCGCGCCGCACGGCGTCGGGCAGCGACTCCCCCGGCTCGACGAATCCGGCAAGGGTGGAGAAGCGTCCTTCCGGCCAGCTCGGCTGCCGCCCGAGCAGGGCGCGGTCGTCGCCGTCGGTGACGAGCATGATGACGGCGGGGTCGGTGCGTGGGAAGTGCGTGGCGCCACATGACGGGCACTCCCGCGTATGGCCGGCCTGGGCCACGACCGTGGGCGAGCCGCAGCGCGCACAGAACTGATGGGTCTGGTGCCAACGCGACAGCCCAACTGCGTGCACGGCCAGCGACGCGTCCTCGGCCGCGACCGTTGGGCCGAGCATCCGCAGGCTGACCGGCTGCAGATCTTGGTCGACGCGGTCGACCACCACCGCCCCGTAGGCATGGCCGTCCCGGATCCCGAGGAACAACCACTCACCGTCCGGAGCCTCGGCGGCGTCGACCCAACGGATGCCGTCGCCGTCGACGGACGCGACGTGCTCGCCGCCGACCACCATGACCTTCAGGTCGGGCGTGCGCCACGCGCCATCGGCTCGCAGGTGGGCCGCACGGTCGTGCTGCGTGCGGTAGAAGGCGTAGTCCACCTCGTCAGGGTAGAGCGAGGCGCGCCCTAAGCGTGCAGTCCCAGCGCCTGCTCGAGACCGGCGCGGTCGAGCAGGTCGTCGGAGCCGTAGCGAACCGTCTGGCCGAGACGTGCGTAGTAGAACGCGCCGGTGACCTGGTCGAGGTCGACGCCGGTCAGCTCGGCCCACGCGAGCCGGTAGATGGCGAGCTGGAGCGGGTCGGCGTCGACCTTGGCGTTGGTCTTCCAGTCGACGACCTCGTACCGCCTGCTGCCGCCGGCTTCCGTGTTACCGAACACCGCGTCGATGCGCCCGTTGAACTGCTGCCCACCGAGGACGAGCGAGAACGGCGCCTCGATCTGCTCAGGGGTGCAGGCAGCGAACTCCGAGGCCAGGAACATCTCCTTGAGCCGGTCGAGCTCGGCGTCGCTGTCTATGCCGGCGTCTCCGCGACCCGGGAGGTCGGTGGGGTCGAACAGGCCGGTCATGCCGTAGTGGTCCTCGATCCAGGCGTGGAACCGGGTGCCGAACCGGGCGGCCGGTGAGGGGCGTCGCGGCATCGGTCGAGCCAGCTGCCGGGCGAATTCTGCGCGGTCCTTGGACAGGTCCATCGCCAAGGTGGCCGACATGCGCGTGGGCCACGGCACGAGGCGGATGTCATCAGCCTCGGCGTCGGCCTCGGCGAGCAGTAGCTCGATGTCGGCCTCGAGACGGTCGAGGTCGAGGTGCTCGGCAGTCTCCGAGCGCGGAGGTACCTGGTCGAGATCACCCTCTCCTGCCGCGCGAACCGCGTCGGCCAGGGCGCGGCGGCCTGGCATCGAGGGAAGCGGGGCCGGCCACGCGATGCCCTCGGCATCGACGAAGTGGGGGTTCGTCTCGTCGGACTCGGGTGCAGGCGCCCAGACCAGCGGCTCACGGCCTTGCAGCTCGAGCCACTCGGCCGTGCTCGTCAGGAATTCCGACGGCCCGAGGGGCTTCTGCTGAGTGCGACCCCACTGATGACCGCTGAGTACGAGCCGACTCCGCGCGCGGGTGTAGGCGACGTAGCCGAGCCGCCGCTCCTCCATCTTCGCGTCTTCGGAGATCTCCTGGGCATGGGCTTTGAGCGCAGTGGGGGTCCACTCCGACAGAACGGGCAGAGTCGCGGCATCCCCCCGCAGCTCGTGCGGCAACGCCGTGCTCGAGGTCCAGTTGTCGCGACCGCGGCCGGACGGGAAGATCGTCGCCGACATCAGGGGGACGTAGACGGTGTCCCACTCCAGCCCCTTGGCTCGGTGGATCGTGAGCAGCTTGACCGAGTTCGCTTGGGACGGGGTCGCGACATCGAGGCCCTCGGCGTAGAAGTTCTCGGCATCGAGATAGGAGATCAGGCCGGACAACGACGCGTACCGATCGTTCTCGGCATAGGACGCGATCGCGTCGAGCAGCAGTGCGACGTTGTCGGAGCCGCCAGTGACGTGACCGGCTTCGAGCTCGACGTCGAGGTCGAGCGCACGGACGGCACGGCGGGCGATGTCGAGGAGCGGATCGCCCACGTGCGAGCGCACCGACCGGATGACCGCCGACACCTCGGCGAACCGCTCCTTCGCGGCCGGGGAGTAGGCCAGGTCGCCCGGATCGTCGACCGCGTCGGAGAGCGACACCACCTCGGTCGGGTCGGTACCCTCCACCGCCTCCGCGAGCTGCTCAGCCAGCGCCCGTTCGGTGTCCTCATCCCCTTCGGCATCGCGGATCAGTGAGGAGGCCCGGCGGCCGAGAAGCGCCAGGTCACGCGGACCGATGCGCCAGCGCGGGCCGGTGAGCAGTCTCAGCATCGCTGGGTTGGCCGTGACGTCCTCGACCAGCTCGAGGACGGCAAGCAGGTCGAGGACCTCCGGCTGAGCGAGCAGGCCGTCGAGGCCGACGATCTCGAACGGGATCCCGGCCTCGCGCAGCGCCGCCACGATCTCGCCGTTCTCACGCCCGACCCGTACGAGGATGCCGATCTCCTTCAGCTCGTTCTGGTCCTGTCTCCGGATGTCGGCGACCAGCGCGCCGATCTCGTCCTGCACGGTGGGGTACAGGGCGACGTCGACCACGCCACCCGGATCCTTCGCCGATCGCAACGGCTGCACCGCCTCCGACGTCGCGTAGAACGGCCCGGCCAGCGCGTTCGCCGCGTCGATGATCTCCGGTGCACATCGGCGGGTCTCGGGCAGCGAGAACTGCAGGCCGCGGCCGCCGTCCGCGGCCGGGAAGTCGTCGAGGAACGACTCGAGGTTGCCCGAGGCCGCACCCCGCCAGCCGTAGATGGCCTGGGCCGGGTCGCCGACCGCAGTGATCGGATGCCCGGCGAACAGCGCCTGCAGCAGATCGCGCTGGGCGACCGAGGTGTCCTGGTACTCATCGAGCAGCACCACACCGAAGCGCTCGCGCAGATCGGCCCCGACCTCCGGCAGGGCGGCCAGCCGAGCACCCCAGGCCATCTGGTCGGAGAAGTCGAGGACGCCGTCGTCGGCCTTCAGCTCGCGGTAGCGGTCGACGAGCCGGCTCAGCTCGATGCGCACGGCGGCCTTCCCTGCCGCGTCGCGCAGACCGGCCGGCTTGCCATCGCACCGCTCACAGAGGCCGATGAGCTCCACATCGTGTGACCGAAGCGTTTCGGTGTCGACGAGGTGTTCGGACAGCTGCCCGTCGAGCTTCATCACGCCGGTGACGATGGCCGGGATGTGAGTGCTGACCTCGTTCAGGTCGCCGTCGTAGGTGGCGATCGCACGAGCGGCCCGCTGGAAGCGGGTGGCGTCGTCGACGATGCGCAGGTCGGGCTCGATGCCGAGCCTCAGGCCGTGCTCGGCGATGAGCGACCCGGCGAACGCGTGGTACGTGGATGTCGTGGGCTCGCCGTCGAACGAGCCGCCGAGTCGCTCGAGCGACGTCCGCACCCGACGCCCGAGCTCGGCGGCGGCCTTGTTGGTGAACGTGAGGCCGAGGATCCGCTCCGGCAGCACGCCCTCGTGACCCACCAGCCACACCACCCGAGCCGCCATGACGGCTGTCTTCCCCGAACCTGCGCCCGCGATGATCGCCACCGGGCGATCGAGGTCGGCGGTGATGGCGGCCTGCTGTTCCAGCGTGAACTCGAAGCCGAACACGTCGTACAGTCCCGAGACGTCGCTCAGCAGCGCACTCACGCGCCACCACCCAGGATCGTGCGGCCCTCGTCCTTGGCCGGGCAGACCATCTGGAAGGTGCAGTACCGGCAGGCGTTCTCCGACTCGGTGGCAACCAGCGCCTCGTCGGTCATGACGTGCACCGTGCGTCGCAGGTGCTCGACACCGAAGAACACCTCGCCGGGTCGCGGTGCGTCCTGCGCCTGGACGTACGGCTGGTCGGGCTGGGCCTTCGACGCCGGGATGCGCAGTGAGACAAGCTCTGCTCCGGCCGACTGGGCGTCGCCGGTGATGGCCTCGGCGGCGCCCAGGTCGATCGACACCTGGTAGAAGCCGAGCTGCGCATGCTCGGCGACCTCGGCGGCCCTGAGCTTGGTCTTGGAGGTCTTGAGGTCGACGACGTGCACACCGTCGTCGCCCAGCTCGACCCGATCGAACGAGCCGTTGAGGAGGACCGGGTGCCCGTCGACCTCGTGCTCCACGGTGAACGTGCGCTCGGCCTCGATCGCCCGACGGCCGTTGGCCTCGTGCCACGCGCAGAAACGCACGATGGCCTCGACCGCGGCGGCTCGCTCGCGGCGGCCGATCCACGCTGCCTCGAACGGCAGCTGATCCCAGACCTCGTCGAGATGGGCGGCCAGAGCGGCCGGATCGGGATCGAGTGAGGCATTGACCACCTCGGCAGCGAGGGCGTGGACGATCTTGCCGAAGCCCTGGGCGGACGTGCTGCCCTGCCCACCCTTGGCCTCATGGTCAAAGAACCAGTGCAGCGGGCAGGACACGACCTTGCTGACCTGGCTCCCGGAGAGCCTCAGCCGCACCTCCGGATCGCGCAGCGGCTGATCCGACGTCGACAGCTCACGCAGACCCCACCATCGCTCCGGATCGGCGCTCCGGCCCGAAGGGTGGGCCGCCAGTGCGGCCAGCGCCACTGCAGCGCGATCCCGGACGGTGGGGTCGTCGGTGCCCTCGCCCAGTCGCCGGAGCTCGGCGATGGCGGCACGAAGCGACATGCCGCGCTGGGGCCGTTCGAGCGGCGCCTCAGGCAGGTTGCGCTCGGCGGAGCCCGTGACGTGCGCGTACATCTCGGCCACGAACCGTGACGGCTGGTCGCCCTCCTCGGTGCCGGCATGGACCGCGGTGACGACGAGATGATGCTTCGCCCGGCTGCACGCGACGTAGAAGAGACGTCGCTCCTCGGCGACGAGCTCGCGCGCCGTGATGGGCTCGCCGACCCGATCGGCCTCGAGCCTCTCGACCTGCAAGAGACTGCTGCGCATGCGGGTGTCGGGCCATTCGCCATCCTGGACGCCGGCGACGACGACCAGCGGCCATTCCAGGCCCTTCGAGCGATGAGCCGTCATCAGTTGGACCGAGGGGCTGCCGACGCCGCGCTGGGAGAGGGTGTCGGCCGGGATCTGCTGGGCCTCGAGCGCGGCGACCATCTCGGTGACGGACCGTTCGGCCGCCTGCTCCTCCGCCCGTGCCGCCTCCGCGAACAGGGCGCACAACGCGTCGAGATCGTGATTCGCCTGCAGCGCCACGTCGGCGGACGACTCCGCCCGGGCCATCAGTCGCCTCGGCCAGCTGGTGCCGTTCCACAGGGTCCAGAGCACCTGCTCGGCGGCATCGCCGGCGGCGATCTGGCCGGCGGCCGTGCGCAACAGCTCGGCGAGCCGGCGGCACGCCTCGACGGCCTGACCGGTGGGCGTGTGCGGACGGACGCCGAGGAGCTCGCGGGGATCGCTGAGCGCATCGGCGACCAGCAGCCGCGACGGACGGGTTGCGCCCTGGTCCGATCGAAGTGCCCGGCCGAGCAGTCGCATCGATGCGGCGTCGAGCCCGCCAAGCGGACCGGTGAGCAGCGCCGCCGCCGCCTCGGGGTCGATGGGACGGCCGGCGTACAGGTCGTCGGCTGCGTGCAGCGCGGCCAGGAGCGCCCGCACGGATGGCTCGAGGGCCAGCGGCACCTCATCGCCGGCCACCTGGACAGGGACGCCTGCCGCGGCGAGCGCGCGCTGGAGCCGCCCGAGGTGGACACCCGAGCGGACGAGCACGGCCATGTCGGACCACTCGAGGTCGGCGTGGAGGTGAGCGTCGCGGAGTCGGAGGGCGACGTGCTCGGCCTCGGCGGTGGCCGTGGCGAACGTCTGCACGTCGACGGAGCCGGGATCGGCGACCTGCGAGACGAGGGTGCGGACCTGCTCGTGCCCCGGGCCGTCGACCCGGGCCAGCGACCCGCGCCCGTGCACGATGGCACGGACGGCGGCCGCGATGCGTGGGCCGAAGCGATGGGTGTTCCTGAGCACCACCTGCGGAGCCACCACGCCCTCCCGGCCGAACTCCTCGGTGAAGTCGAGGATGCCGTGGACGTCTGCACCGCGGAACCCGTAGATGGACTGGTAGGGGTCGCCCACGGCAACGAGGTCGCGACCATCGCCGGCCAGGGCGTGCAGGAGTCGGACCTGGAGGGGGTCGGTGTCCTGGTACTCGTCGACCACCACAAGGCGGAAACGGTTGCGCCATCGGTCCCGCGTCTCCGGGTGGTCGAGGAGACGCACGGCCTGAAAGACCATGTCGGTGTGGTCGATGGTGTTCTGCAGCGCCGCCACGGAGGTGTACTCGTCGAAGAACCGCCCGGCCGCAGCCCAGTCGTCACGCCCGAGCTTCTCGCCGAGGTGCTCGACGTCGGCGGCATCCATGCCGCGGCTGCGAGCCTGCGCCATCAGGCGCTGGAGCTCGGTGGCCATCCCCCGGTTGCGGAGTCCCGGCCGCAGGCCCACGGGCCAGGCGAGGGGATCGGCACCGCGGAGCAGCTCTGCGATGGAGGCGTCCTGCTCGGGAGCGCTGAGCAGCCGCAACGGGTTCGTGTACGCGTCGGACGCCTGCTCGTAGCGCAACAGGGCGTAGCAGAACGCGTGGAAGGTCATGGCCGGCGTGGCAGCCGTGGTGCGAGCGAGCCGGCGCGCGATGCGGCCACGGACCTCGTCGGCCGCCTTGCGGCTGAACGTCAGCACGAGCACCTGGTCGGGGCTCAGGCCCTCGCGCTCGATGCGCTCGACCACGGTCTCGACGATGGTCGTGGTCTTGCCGGTGCCTGGCCCGGCCAGCACCAGCAGAGGCCCGCTGCCGGGTGTCGCCCCGTGCTCGACCACCGCGCGCTGCTCGTCGTCCAGGACAGGCGCGACCCCAGGTTCACGGGCAGCAGGCGGCTGCAGGACGTACTGGGGCATGCGCCCATCTCACCAGACGACTCAGACAGGCGGGCGCCACAACGCGCGTTCCATGTCGACGTGTCCGCGCCGCACCGGCGTGCCCTCAGCACTCCAGTGCGTTTGGGCGTCGGTCATGAGGTGCACGGGCAAGGTGCCGTTCGCGCGAACCACCCGCCACCACGTGACTGCCGCACCCTCCAGTGCCATCACCCGGCCGACGTGGCGCGCGCCGCCGTCGCCGAGGACGTCGGCGATCAGGCCGTACGTCACCACTCTGCCGGGCGGGACACGCTCGACGAACTCGAGCACCCGCTCGGTGAAGTCCACCGTCAGTAGGCGGGCTGGCTCGGGTCGATCTGGTTAACCCACGCCACCACGCCGCCACCGACGTGCACGGCGTCGGCGAATCCGGCTCCCTTGAGCACGGGCAGCAGCTCGGCCGAGCGTCGTCCGGTCTTGCAGTACAGGACGACCTGCTTGTCGCTGTTCAGCTGCTCGAAGCCGTCGCCTCGGGCGAACTCGCCCTTGGGGATGAGCACCGAACCCGGGATCTTGTTGATCTCGTACTCGTTGGGCTCACGGACGTCGACGAGGACGAAGTCGCGGCCACCGTCGTTGCGCTCCTTGAGCCAGCCGTCAAGGGTGGCGACCGAGATGGTGGAGTCGGCGGCGGCCTCAGCGGCTTCCTCGCTGATCGCGCCGCAGAACGCCTCGTAGTCCTCGAGCAGCTCGGTGGGCGCTTCGGCGTTCGGATCGCGCTGGATCTTCAGCGTCGTGAACCTCATCTCGAGCGCGTCGTAGACCATGAGGCGCCCGATGAGCGGGTCGCCGATGCCGGTGATGAGCTTGATCGCCTCGGTGGTCATGATCGATCCGATCGAGGCGCACAACACGCCCAGCACGCCGCCCTCGGCGCACGAAGGCACCATGCCGGGCGGCGGCGGCTCGGGGTAGAGGTCGCGGTACTGCGGACCCTCCTGGGCCCAGAACACCGACGCCTGGCCCTCGAACCGGTAGATGGAACCCCACACGTACGGCTTGCCGAGGATGACGGCGGCGTCGTTGACGAGGTAGCGGGTGGCGAAGTTGTCGGTGCCGTCGAGGATGAGGTCGTAGCCGGCGAAGATCTCGAGCACGTTGTCGGTGTCGAGGCGCACGTGGTGCTGGATGACCTTCACGTACGGGTTGATCTCGGCGACCGATGCTGCGGCGGACTCGACCTTCGGCCGGCCGATGTCGGACTGCCCGTGGATGATCTGGCGCTGGAGGTTTGACTCATCGACCACGTCGTCGTCGATGATGCCGAGCGTGCCGACGCCGGCGGCGGCGAGGTAGAGCAGGGCCGGGCTGCCGAGGCCGCCCGCGCCGATGACGAGCACCTTGGCGTTCTTGAGTCGCTTCTGGCCGGTCATGCCGACGTCCGGGATGATGAGGTGTCGGCTGTAGCGGCGGACCTCGTCGATCGTCAGTTCGTCGGCGGGTTCCACGAGTGGGGCGACCACGGAATCTCTCCTCCAAGCAGCAGGAATGCTGTCGTCGGTACAAACATCGTCCGGACCATCAATGTTCCCTCACCGGCGGCGGCGGCACACGCGAGGTCCGGATGGTGAGCAACCACCCACTACATTGGGGTCCGTGAGCGAAGCACTCCCCCTCAAGCAACGGACCAACCGTCTGCCACGGTCCGCGCGACGGGCCCAGCTGCTGGAGGTTGCACTCGAGGTCTTCGTCGAGCAGGGCTACCACGCGGCGTCGATGGACGTGATCGCCGAGCGGGCGGGTGTCTCCAAGCCCGTGCTCTACCAGCACTTCCCGGGCAAGCTCGAGCTCTATCTCGCGCTGCTCGAGACGTCGTGCGACACCGTCATCTCCGGCGTCAAGGACGCCCTCGCGTCCACCACCGACAACCGCCGGCGCGTCCAGGCCACCATGGAGCTCTGGTACGACTACGTGGCCGACCGCGGCGCGGCCTTCCGACTCGTCTTCGAGTCCGACCTCACCAACGTCCCGGCCGTCCGCGAGCACGTCGATCGCGTCGTCCACGAGTCAGCCTCGGCGATCGCCGAGGTCATCCACGAGGACACCGGCCTGCCCGGCCCGGCCTCGCACCTGCTCGCCGTCAGCCTGGTGGGCATGGGCCACGTCGGCGCACGCAACTGGCTGTCCGCCGACTCCCGCCTCAGCCGCACCGAAGCCGTCGAGCTCGCCGCCGGTCTGGCGTGGCGCGGCATCGGCGGGTTCCCCATTCACGACGAGCACCGTCAATCCCCAGGAGATGAGTGACCATGGAGGTCAAGATCGGCGTGCAGAACGCCGCCCGTGAGCTGTCGGTCGAGACCGACCAGGACCCAGACGAGGTGTTGAAGTCGCTGGAGTCGTCGATCACGGACGAGACCGTCTTCAGCATCACCGACGACAAGGGCCGCACAGTGGCCGTCCCTGCCGACAAGGTCGCGTACCTGTACTTCACCGCCGACACCGGCCGCAAGGTCGGCTTCGGCCTCGTCGCCGGCAGCTGACCTGCGCTACGAGCGCGTCGGGTCACGGTTGAACAGCCGCTTCGCCCAGATGTAGCTGACGAGCGCGATGCCGATCGACCACGCCAGAGCGAGCACGAGGTCGTCACCCACGGGGGTGCCCACGAGCAGTCCACGAACGGTCTCGATCACCGGCGTGAAGGGCTGGTAGTCAGCGAACCAGCGAAGCACGGTCGGCATCGAGTCGGTTGGCACGAAGCCGCTGCCCAGGAACGGCATCAGCACGAGGAACATCGGCGAGTTGCTGGCCGTCTCGACGCTCTTGCTGGCCAGTCCGAGCGCGACGGTCAGCCAGGTGAGCGCGAAGGTGAAGGCCGCCAGCACGAAGGCCACCGCGAGCCAGTCGAGCGGGCCGGCCGTGGGCCGGAACCCGAGCAGGAGTGCGACGGCGACGACGACCACGACCGCGATCACCGTCTGGATGATGGCGCCCAGTACGTGCCCGGTCAGGACCGAGACGCGAGCGATGTCCATGGTCCGGAACCGCGCCATGATGCCCTCGGTCATGTCCATGGCCACGGAGATCGCCGTGCCCAACGCGACGCTGGCCACCGTCATCGCCAGGATGCCGGGCGTGATGTAGGCGAGGTACTCCGCGCGCCCGGCTGACACACCGGCGATGCCGGCACCCATGGTGCCGCCGAACACGTAGACGAACAGCAGCATGAACACGATGGGCTGGCCGACCAGCATCAGCGTCAACGAGGGGTAGCGCTGCATGTGCCGGAGGTTGCGGCGCAGCATCGTCGCCGAGTCCTGGAGTGCATACGAAACGGTGCTCATGACACTTTCTCCTTGGTGTCTGCGTCGTGGCCGGTGAGGGCAAAGAAGACGTCGTCGAGGTCGGGGGTGTTCACGGTGAGGCCGGTGACCTCGATCGAATCGTGGTCGAGCCGCCCGACGAGCTCACGGAGCGACGCGACGCTCCCGTCGTGGGGGATGGTGATCGTCAGGCCGTCGCCGGTGCGGGCCGACTCCCCCAGCGTCCGTTCCGCGTATGCCAAGACGTCAGGGTCGGCGAACTCCAGCCGGATGTGCCCACCGGGCACGAGCCGCTTGAGCTCGTCCGCCGTCCCCTCGGCCACCAGGCGTCCGTGGTCGAGCACGGCGATGCGGTCGGCGAGCTCGTCGGCCTCCTCCAAGTACTGCGTGGTGAGGAAGACCGTGACGCCGCCGGCGACGAGGTCACGGATGATGCGCCACATCGTGCGGCGGCTGCGCGGGTCGAGTCCGCTGGTGGGCTCGTCGAGGAAGATCAGCCGCGGGTCGCCCATCAATGTCATGGCCAGGTCGAGCCGGCGCTTCATGCCACCGGAGTACGTCGACGCCGGCTTGGAGGCCGCCTCGGTGAGGTCGAAGCGCTCGAGCAGCGCGGCAGCCCGGGCGCGTCCCTCGGCGCGGCCCAGGTGGTGCAGGTCGGCCATGAGGATCAGGTTCTCCTGCCCGGTGAGCAGGTTGTCGACTGCGGAGAACTGGCCGGTCAGGCCGATGGCCGCGCGGATGGCGTCGGGATTCTCCGTGAGGTCGTGGCCGGCCACGTGGATCTCGCCGGCATCGGCGCTGATCAGCGTCGAGAGGATGTGGACCATCGTCGTCTTGCCGGCACCGTTCGGGCCGAGCAGGGCGAACACCGTGCCCTCTGCGACGTCGAGGTCGATGCCGTCAAGTACGAGGTGATCGCCGTACGACTTGTGCAGGCCGGTGGTGGTGATGGCGGACATCATGAAGCCTTTCTGATGAGGATTTCGCCGACGGTGGTGCGGGCGGTCACTTCGACGGTCTCCGCCGAGGCATCCGGAGCGCCGGACGCCTCGAGCGTGTTCTGGACGGTGCCGGCCGTGGCGTTCGCGTCGACCCAGGCGGCGACACCGTCGCGGATGCCGATCTCGAGGTCGCCCATCGAGGTCTGGAGGTTGATCGAGCCACGCTCGACCTCACCGACCCGGACACTGCCGTTGGCCGAGGTGGCGCTGACGTCGGCATGGGCGACGTCGACGGCGATGCTGCCGTTGGCCGCCTTGACGCGCAGGTCGCGGTTCGCCACCCCGACCCACGTCTCGCCGTTCGAGTTCTTGATCAGCCCGATGCCGTCGAGTTCACCGACCCGCACCGCACCGGAACCGGCAGTGATCTCGACGGCGCCGCTCGCGTGCTCGACCGCGACCTTCCCGGCGCCGGACTTCACGCCCAGGGTGCCTACTTCGTCCAGCTGGATCTGTCCCAATCCGGTTCGGATCTGGGAGTTGCCGAGCCGTCCGGTAGAGCTGACATCCCCCATGCCGACCGAAGCGTCGAGCTGGGACCCGGTGGGTAGCGAGATCACCAGGTCGATCGATCCGCCCTTCCGGCTCCGCAAGGATCGGAGGATGCCGATCTCGCGCACCTTCGGGCCCCTGACCTGCAGTCGGTCGTTCGCGAAGTCGACGTGGGTCAGCTCGGCCGCCCTGACGTCCTCCTCGTTCGCGTCGTCGCTGGGCCGGACGTCGACCGACGTGACGCCGGTGTCGTCGGTGGTGATCCGCACCGCACCCATCGCGAGATCGACGATGGCCGAGATCGGTTGTGTCGTGTCGAAGGTCTTCATGTCATTGCACCCATCCGGAGTAGGACTGACCGACCCGGCTGCTGCGCGGGCGCGGTGATGTTTGGTCAGGGTCGCCCTGGGCCACGGCAGTGGCGAGGACGCGGACGAGCCACGCGTTGACGGACAACCGCTCGCGGCCCGCGGCCTGCTCGATGCCGGCCTTCAGTGCCTCGGGCAGACGCAGATTGATGCGGGCTGTCGTGCCCTCGTCGGCCTCCGCCGGCGGCGGAGCCGACACCGAGGCGGCCTCGGCGGGTTCGTCGACCGGCGGGAGCGTGACGACGAAGTCGGGCTCCCCGGAGCGCAGCCGCAGCTCGGCGGAGCCGGGCGCGAGCTCGCGGGTGATCTCGTCCGCCGCTGCGGAGAGGGCGTCGAGCAAGCCAAGACGGATCGCCGACTCGAGCGAGCCGCTCAGACGCTCCGCCAGTTCGCGGGCGTCGTCTCCTCCCAGCTCGGCCCCGAGCATGAACTCGTGGCGGAGGCGTTCAACGTGTGGTCTCAAATCCATGACGCCACTATGACACCATTTTGGTGTCATATCAACACCAGATTCGCACCATGGCATGTCAATTGACCGGCTTTCGCCGGGATATCAGGGAAAACTCGTCGCTAGGCGGCCAGCCCCAGCCGGTCCATGCGCTCGGCGTGGGCCTCGGTGAGACGGGTGAACATCCGCCCGATCGCGGCGAGGTCCATTCCTGGCTGGTCGATGCCGCCGACGATGACCGCGCTCAGCGCATCCCGCTCGGCCACCACCATCTGCGCCTGGCTCAACGCCTCGCCCATGAGCCGGCGTCCCCACAGTGCCAGCCGGCCGCCGACGCGGTGATCAGCCTCGATGGCCGCGCGCACCTGGTCGACGACGAACTCGGAGTGCCCGGTGCCGCTGAGCGTCTCCAGCACCAGCTCGCGGGTCTCCGGGTCGAGGTAGGACGCGACCTCCCGGTAGAAGTCGGAGGCCAGCCCGTCGCCCACGTACGCCTTGACCAGCCCCTCCAGCCAGTCGGATGGCGCGGTTTGCCGGTGGAATCGCTCGAACGTCGCCGTGAACGGTGCCATCGCCTCGAACGGGTCCTCACCGAGCACGACAAGACGGTCGCGGATGAGCTCGAAGTGCTGGAACTCCGCGACGGCCATGCTCGCGACCTCGACCTTCGTGTGCAGGTCAGGGGCCATCTTGGCGTCGTCGGCGAGGCGCTCACAGGCACTGATCTCGCCGTAGGCGAGGACGCCGAGCAGCTCCACGACGCCGGTCCGGTAGACCGGATCGTCGAACGCGGAGGGCTGTGCCGGCGGTGTGGAGGTGTCCGGCTGTACGTCCTTGTGGGCCATGGGATCGCAGCGTATCGCGGCCGTGTGCACGGGAAGGGGGGCGCCGGACGATAGGATGGAGCCAGAAAATACATCTGAGACCCAAGAATTCGAGAAGACCCTGACTACGTTCAAAGATCTGGGCGTCATGCCCGAGATCGCCGACGCGCTCGAAGACGTCGGCATCACCCATCCTTTTCCCATCCAGGAGATGACGCTCTCGGTGGCCCTCATGGGCACCGACCTCATCGGCCAGGCGCGCACCGGCACCGGCAAGACGCTGGCGTTCGCCATCCCCGTCATCCAGCGCGCCGTCGCGCCGCACGACCCCGACTACGACCAGCTCGCCGCACCCGGCAAGCCGCAGGCGCTCATCGTCGCGCCCACCCGTGAGCTGGCCATCCAGGTCGCCAGTGACATCGCGATCGCGTCCAAGCTGCGCGGCACCCGCAACCTCACGATCTACGGCGGCGTGCCCTATGAGCCCCAGCTCGACATGCTCAAGTCCGGCGTCGACATCGTCGTCGGCACCCCGGGCCGCCTGCTCGACCTCGCCAACCGTGGCGCCCTCGACCTCTCGCACGTCAAGTCGCTGGTGCTCGACGAGGCCGACGAGATGCTCGACCTCGGCTTCCTGCCCGACGTCGAGGCGATTCTCGCCAAGACGCCCGAGCTGCGCCAGACGATGCTGTTCTCGGCCACCATGCCGGGCGCGATCGTCACCCTGGCCCGCACGCACATGCGCCACCCGATGAACATCCGCGCCGAGGCTCCCGACGAGGACCACCTCGTCCCCACCACGGCGCAGTTCGTGTGGCAGGCGCACGAGATGGACAAGCCCGAGGTCGTCGCCCGCATCCTGCAGGCCGACGACGTCGGACGCGTGCTCGTCTTCACCCGCACCAAGCGCACCGCACAGCGGGTGGCCGACGACCTCGCCGACCGCGGCTTCCCGGCCTCACCGCTGCACGGCGACATGGCTCAGACCGCCCGCGAGAAGGCGCTGCAGCGGTTCCGCGACGGCAAGGTCAACACGCTGGTCGCCACCGACGTCGCGGCCCGCGGCATCGACGTTGCCGGCATCACGCACGTCATCAACTACAACTGTCCCGAGGACCACAAGACCTACCTGCACCGCATCGGCCGCACCGGTCGCGCGGGCGCATCGGGCATCGCGGTCACGTTCGTCGACTGGGCCGACATGACGCGCTGGCAGCTCATCAACAAGGAGCTCGACCTGCCGTTCCCTCAGCCGCAGGAGACCTACTCCACGTCGGAGCACCTCTTCCACGACCTCGGCATCGCCCATGACGTGAAGGGTCGCCTCAAGCCACCCTCGCCGAAGGAGCCTCGCAACGACAGCGACCGCGGTCGTGGGGGTTCCAGGCAGGGGCCGAAGAGCCAGGGCGGCCGCCCACAGCAGGAGGCCAAGGCCTCCGAGGGTGGGCCCAGCCGGAATCGCAACCGACGTCGCCGCAACCGCACCCGCAGCGGTCAGACCGTCGCCAAGTCCGATTAGGGCGTGTCTCCCTCTTCCGGTCCGAGGTGCGCGTGGGGTCGCGCTCGGCTGGCAAGGCAGAGGAGGGAGGCGCACCGGGGTTGTGCGGCGACCGACGATAACGCCGCCAGGCGAGATGCGACGCCGAGCGCATGCGGATTGGAAGAGGGAGGCGCGCCCTAAGCGGTGACGACGACCTTCGTGCCCACTGGCGCGAAGGTCCACAGGGCGACCGCGTCGTCGAGCCACTGGCGCACGCACCCGGCCGATCTCGGCTTGCCGAGCTCGGCCTTCGTCTGCTCAGGCCGGCCGGCGTTGTCGACCGGCACCGTGTGGAAGCCGATCGGCGCGGTGTAGCCCGTGGCGAAGCGAACGAAGTACTCCATCGATCCGCTGTAGTCGAAGGCGGTGGCGAAGCGCGACTTGGACTGCACGGCGTACGTGCCCGGGTTGAGGTTGTCGAACTTGCTGCCCGACACCAGGTAGGTGCGCTCCACCTTTTCGCCGACCTCCACCAACCACACTCGCTGGGCCGTCTCGGAGTACACGATGCGCCGGCCGACACCTGAGTCGGAGGGGAGGGCGTCGGATGTCTGGAGCTTGGCGATCTTCTGGGCCTTCAGCTTGAGGTCCTCAGCCGCCTCCTCGTGCTCGGCGATGGCCTTCGACACAGGTTGCGACAGCGCGGCCAGTGAGGCTTGCTCCAGCGTCGTCGTCCCGCTTTGCGTTGCGGTGGGACTCGGCGCCCGGATCGGACGAACCTGAGGCAGGACGGCGACGGCCGCTGACCCCAGGACGAACGTCAGCACCACGACGCCGCTGAGCGCACCCAGCCGACGACGACGGCGCGCGCGGTGGCGCGCGACTCGACGTCGGTCAGCCGGGGGGGAGGTCACGCCGCCCATTCTAGTGACGGGACGATCAGTGCGGTGTGCCGTTGAGCAGGCCTGCAGCCACCTGGCGGTAGGCCTCCGCTCCCTTGTGGTTCTTGTTGGTGCCGAGGATCGAACGCCCGATCGCCGGCGCCTCGGCGAACCGGATGGTCTTGGGAATCGGCGGCGTGACGATCGGCAGCTCATACGTCTCGCGGATGGCCTTGATCACTGCCTGGGCATGGTTGGTGCGCCCGTCGTACATCGTCGGTAGGACGCCGAGGATCTCCAGCTCGGAGTTGATGAACTGCTTCACGTCGTGGACGGTGTCGAGCAGCTGGCCGACGCCGCGGTGCGAAAGCGTCTCGGCCTGCAGCGGCACGAGCACCTTTTGCGATGCCGACAGGGCGCCGACGGTGAGGACGCCGAGCGTGGGCGGACAGTCGACGAGGATCCAGTCGTAGTCATCGGCCACCTTGTCGAGCGCAACACGCAGGCGCTGCTCGCGGCCGGTGCGATTGACCAGGGCTTCCTCGGCCTGCGACACGGTGATGTTGCTCGGCAGCAGGTGCATGCCGTCCTCGACGATGACGATGGCGTCGTCGGCCTTCTTGGTGCCGAGCAGGACGTCGCCCACCGTGACGTCGACGTCTTCGGGATCAATGCCGAGCGAGAACGTCAGTCCGCCCTGCGGATCGAGGTCGACGAGGAGGACTCGCTGACCCTTCTCGACGAGTGCGGCGCCCAGAGAGGCGACCGTCGTCGTCTTGCCGACGCCGCCCTTTTGGTTCACCACCGCGATCGTCGTCGTCACGGCTCACACGGTACCTTGATCGCCATGCGTGGACGCGCCCTGATCACCGGTGCCACCGCCGGCATCGGCAACGCCTTCGCCCGCGAACTGGCCCGGCGCGGCCATGACCTGGTGCTCGTTGCACGCGACACCCAGCGGCTCGAGACCATCGCGGCCGGCCTGCGCGACAAGCACCACGTCGAGGTCGACGTCATCACCGCCGACCTCACCACCGACGAGGGGCTCCAGGCGACCGTCAACGCACTCACCGACAGTGCCCGACCGGTCGACCTGCTGGTCAACAACGCCGGCTCATCCATCGCCGCCTGGTTCGGCACCACCGACATCACCGACGAGAACCGCCAGCTCGACCTGATGGTCCGTGCCCCGATGTACCTGATGGACGCCGCGATCAAGGCCATGGCCGGGCGCGGGCACGGCGAGATCCTCAACGTCGCCAGCGTCGCCGCCTTCACGCCGCGCGGCACCTACTCGGCCCACAAGGCATGGATCGTCTCCCTCTCGCGCTGGGCCAACTACCAGTACGCCGACGCCGGCGTCACGGTGATGGCCCTCTGTCCAGGGTTCGTCCGTACCGAGTTCCACCAGCGCATGGGCATCGACCCGAACGAGTCCGTCCCACGATGGATGTGGCTCAAGGCCGACAAGGTGGTCAAGGACGCACTCGACGACCTCGACAAGCGCAAGGCGGTTTCGGTCCCGAGCGTCCGCTGGAAGGTGCTGGCCACGATCTCGCAGTACGCGCCCAAGCCCTTGGTGGCGCGCATCGCCAAACGAGGTCGATGAGTACTCCACGCACCCTCACGCTCCCCGAGGGCGTCGAGGCCACCGGCATCGAGACGCCGGCCGGCACGTTCGCCGCGCACGTCACGCGGGTGGATACGCCGAAGGCGCACGTCCTGCTGATCCCGGGCTGGACCGGCAGCAAGGAGGACTTCACGCCACTGTTGCCGCTGCTCGCCGACGTCGGGTACGACGCCACCGCCTACGACCAGCGGGGCCAGTTCGAGACGCCAGGCGTCGCCGGCACCACCTACTCGCTCGACGGCTACGCCGCGGATGCCTTGGCCGTCGCGTCGTCGTGCAGCGATCACCCGTCCCACCTGCTCGGCCACTCCTTCGGCGGGCTCGTCGCCCAGCAGACCGCGCTCGCCACGACGTCCGCCTGGCGCAGTCTGAGCCTGCTCGACTCCGGACCGGGCGCCCTCGGCGACACACCGGACCGGCCCCTGACCATGCTTCTCGACGCCATCGGCGTCGTCCCGATGGCCGACATCCACCGGTTCCGCGAACAGGCGACCGGTGCCAAGCGGGCGCCCGACATCGCCGAGTTCCTGCTGCGCCGGTTCACGTCCAACGACCCGATGTCGCTCAAGGCCATGACGCAGGCCCTCATCGACGCGCCGGACCGGATCGACGAGGTCGCCGAGCTGCCGCTGCCGGTCTGGGTGGGTCGCGGCGCCGACGACGACGCCTGGCCGCACGACATCCAGGCCGAGATGGCGAAACGGCTCGGCACCGAGACCCACGTCATCGCGGACTCGGCGCACTCCCCCGCGATCGAGAACACCCAGGGCCTCGCCGACGCGTGGCTCCCCTTCCTCGCGTCCAGCTGACCTCAGCCGAGTAGCTTCTCAAGCTCCTCGGGCTCGGTGTACTGGGCACCCAGCTGGAACCCGGCCTGGGGCTTGCCGGTGCCGTGATAGTCGCTCGACCCGGTGACGACGAGATCGTGCTGGTGAGCAATCGCCAGGAGGCCTTTGCGCTGCTCCGTACCGTGATCGTGGTGATAGACCTCGATCCCGTCGAGGCCGGACTCGACGAGCTCGGCGATGCGGCTGGCCGTCATCACCTTGTCGCTGCCGCGCGACCACGGATGCGCCAGCACCGCCTTGCCGCCGGCAGCCTTGACCAGCACGATCGCTTCATCCGTGGGGATGGAGTAGCGCCCGACGTAGCCCGGTTTGCCGGGTGAGAGGTAGTCGGCGAAGGCTTCGTCCCGCGTCGCCACGACGCCCTTGTCGACGAGCACGTCGGCGAGGTGCGGACGACCGACCGCATCGGCATCGCCCACCTTGGCGAGGATCTCCTCGGCGGTGACATCGATGCCGATCGCCTGGAATCGCTGGACGAACTTCGGCACGCGGCCGGTTCGACCCTCGATGACCTTCGCCAGCTCCTCCACGAGCGGTGCGTGATTCGGGTCGATGCCGTAGCCCAGCAGGTGAATGCTCCGGTGCTCGAGCTCGGTGGACACCTCGATGCCTTTGATCAGCCGAATGCCGACCCGCTCGGCGGCCGCCTCGGCCTCGTCCCACCCCACGGTGGTGTCGTGGTCGGTGAGCGCCACGACGTCGAGACCGGCAGCCTTGGCGTTCTCGATGAGCTCGGTCGGGGTGTCCGTGCCGTCGGAACGGTTGGAGTGGGTGTGGAGGTCGATGGTCACGGTGTTCAGGCTAGAGGGGTGTTCCACTGCTCGATGACGGGCGTGTCGTGGTAATCGCCGAGCACGGAGATCGTCGTGGTGCCGAGCCGGAACATCCGTCCCTCCTCGACCGGCTGTTCGAGCCACCGGGCGGCCAGCGCCGGCAGCGAGTGGCCATGGGCGAACACCAGCACGTCACCGTCGACCGCTCGGACGCGGGCTACGACGCGATCGATCCGCTCGGTGACCTGCTGCGGGGTCTCGCCGCCCGGGCAGGGATGCGTCCAGATCGTCCAGCCGGGCACGCTTTCCCAGATCTCGTCCGAGGTCACGCCCTCGTAGTCGCCGTACTGCCACTCGGCAAGATCCTCGTCGACCTCGGGGTCGAACCCGGCCAGCTCAGCGGTGCGCCGGGCGCGGAGGCGCGGGCTCGAGAGCACGAGAGCGAACGACTCCGCGGCCAGCACCGGCCGGAGCCTTTTCGCGGCAGCGACGCCGGCCTCGGTGAGGTCGATGTCGGTCGTGGACGTGTGACGTCCCGATGCGCTCCACTCGGTCTCGCCGTGGCGGACGAGCCACAAGCTCACTCGGAACTGGCTCCGTCCGGACTCTGTGCACGTGGCCCATCCGGGCCGGACCAGTTCTTGTCGGGCTGGGGCACCGGGCGGCCAGGCTGCTCGCCGCCGCGCTCCTCCAGGTAGGAGTCCTTCGGCACCATGACCTTGCGGCGAAAGATGCACACGATCTTGCCGTCCTGGTTGTAGCCGATGGTCTCGACGTGGACGACGCCGCGGTCGTCCTTGCTCTTGCTCTCCCACTTGTCCAGCACGGTCGTCTCGCCGTAGAGCGTGTCACCATGGAACGTCGGCGCGACGTGGCGCAGCGACTCGATCTCGAGGTTCGCGATGGCCTTGCCGGAGATGTCCGGGACGCTCATGCCGAGCAGGATCGAGTACACGTAGTTGCCGACGACGACGTTGCGGCCGAACTGGGTGGTCTCCCCGGCGTAGTTGGCGTCGAGGTGCAGCGGGTGATGGTTCATCGTCAGCAGGCAGAACATGTGGTCGTCGAACTCAGTGACCGTTTTGCCGGGCCAGTGCTTGTACGTGGCGCCGACCTCGAACTCCTCGTAGCTACGTCCGAATTGCATGCCGACCATCATGGCCTAGAACGTCAGAACGTCTGGGCGCGCCCCGGCATCTTGGCAAGCAGCTCCTGGCCGCGAGCGAGCAGCTTGTGCTCGACGAGCACCTCGTAGTGAGTGGCGACGACCTTGGTGACCGAGCTGAAGTCACGTTGTCCACGGGTGGCCCAGTAGCCGAACAGGCCCCACACGACGCCGAACAGCGTGCCCAACGCGACGCCGCCGAGCACAGTGGGCAGCCAGCCGCCCTCCTTGGCGAAGATGCCGAGCAGCAGGCCGATGAGCAGACCCAGCCAGGCACCCGACGCCGCGCCGGCCGCGGCGACCCGCGGGGTGGTGAGCCGGCCGGTGACCCGCTCGACCTGCTTGAGGTCGGTGCCGACGATCAGGCAGTTCTCGACCGGGAACTCCTCGTCGGACAAGTAGTCGACGGCCTTCTGGGCGTCCGCGTAGGCGTCGAAAACACCCAGGGACTGCGGGAACTGCAACGAAAAGATCTCAGGCATGCTGCCAGCCTACCGAGGCTGGTGACGCCACCTCGCCGGAGGCGAAGATCAGGCTTTGTAGTCCTCGAGCAGCCGACGGCCGATGATCATCTTCTGGATGTCGGCCGTGCCCTCGCCGATCAGCAGCATCGGCGCCTCGCGGTACAGGCGCTCGATCTCGTACTCCTTGCTGTATCCGTAGCCGCCGTGGATGCGGAACGAGTCCTCCACGACGTCGCGGCAGAACTCCGACGCGAGGTACTTCGCCATGCCCGCCTCGAGGTCATTGCGCTCGCCGGCGTCCTTCTTGCGGGCGGCGTTGACGACCATGGCGTGCGCGGCCTCGACCTTGGTGCCCATCTCGGCCAGCCGGAACAGGATGGCCTGGTGCTCGGCGATCTTCTTGCCGAACGTCTCGCGCTGCTGGGCGTAGGCGATGCCGAGCTCGAAAGCCCGGGTGGCCAGGCCCACGGCGCGGGCGGCGACGTTGACGCGGCCGACCTCGACGCCGTCCATCATCTGGTAGAAGCCCTTGCCGGGCACGCCGCCGAGGATCTGGTCGGCGGAGACCTGGTGTCCCTCGAAGATCATCTCGGTGGAGTCGACGCCCTTGTAACCCATCTTCTCGAGCTTGCCGGGAACGGTGAGGCCCGGTGCCGTCTCGCCGAAGCCGGGCTCCTTCTCGACCAGGAACGTGGTCATGTTGCGGTAGACCGAGTCGTCACCCTCGTCGGTCTTGACGAGCACCGCCACGAGGTTCGACGAGCCGCCGTTGGTGATCCACATCTTCTGGCCGTCGATCGTGTAGTTTCCGTCGTCGCCCTTGGTGGCCTTGGTGGTGATGGCCGCGACGTCCGACCCGAGCGCCGGCTCTGACATCGAGAACGCGCCGCGCACCTCGCCGGTGGCCATCTTCGGCAGGTACTTCTGCTTCTGCTCATCGGTGCCGTGCTGCATGAGCATGTAGGCGACGATGAAGTGTGTGTTGATGACACCGGAGACGCTCATCCAGCCGCGGGCGATCTCCTCGACGACCAGCGCATACGTGAGCAGCGACTCGCCCAGCCCGTCGTACTCCTCGGGGATCATCAGGCCGAAGATGCCGAGCTCCTTGAGGCCCTCGACGATGTCGGTGGGGTACTCGTCCTTGTGCTCCAGCTCGGTGGCGACCGGCAGGATCTCCTTCTCGACGAACTGGCGGACGACCTTGAGGATCTCTTGCTGCTCCTCGGTCAGACCGTCGGTGGTGGCGAGGCGACCCATGGATACTCCTGGTGACGGGGGGAACGGATCTTGACCCGGTGATCCTATCCGCAATCAATCTGCCTGCACGGGGGCCGGTGGTGGACGCTGGGAGGTCACTACGGCCAGCCCGATCAGGATCAGCAAGAGTCCGGCATAGACGCCGAGGGCCGGGGACTGCCCGAGGAAGACGCCGGCGAGCAGGGCTGCGACGGGTGCTTCGAGGAGCAGCAGGAGCGAGATGACGGTGGGGCTCATGACGGCCAGCAGGTGGTTGAGCAGCGAGTGCCCGAGCATCTGGGCGGACACGGTGACGGCGGCGATCAGCAGCCACGTGCGGGTCGAGAAGCCGGTCAGCTGGACGTCGGTGACCACGCACAAGACCAGCAGCACGGCGGCGCAGATGCCGTAACAGACGAACGTGTAGGGCGACGTCGACAGGCGCACGCGCACGGACCGGCCGGTCAGCAGGTAGATGGCAGCGAAGAAGCCACCGGCCACGGCGAGCGCGTCGCCGGCCAGCGCCCGGCGCGACAAGGTGAAGTCGACGCCCGTCACCACGAGCACCCCGACCACGGCCACGACCAGACCGATCACCACCAGCGGCCGGAGCCGGACGCCGCACAACCGGTCGTACAGCACCACCCACACGATCTGGCTGCACACGAGCGCGGTGGCCGCCGCGACCGACGTCAGCTTGAGCGCAGACACCCAGGTGGCGAAGTGGCCGGCGAGGGCGAAACCGGCGAGCACCGTGACCATCCAATGATGACGGCCCAGGACCTTCAGCTCGGCCCGGGACCGGGTGAGGGCGACCGGGGCGGTCAGCACCGACGCCGCGGCGTTGCGCCAGAAGGCGATCGCAAACGCGGGCGCGGCGGTGCCGGCCATCAACGGCCCGGATGCCGAGACGCCGAGGATCGCGACGACAGCGAGGAACGGGGTCACCGCCCCAGCAGATCAGGTGCCGTGGCCGTCGTCGACCGCGCCCCAGCGCTCGTGTCCGGCCGTCAGCCGTCATTCAGGGGCCGCGATCGTGCGTGGTTGCAGGCATATTTCCGGGTTTCCGTGACATGCGAGGCCACAATGCGCCACTCTGGTCACTCTGACCTCAGTAGTTCGGAAGAGCACTTCGAGGATGACCGGCAAGGGGGTAGGACGCATGGCGTTTCGACTGCTCCACGTCCGTCACCTCGCGATCGTCACGATCGTGGCCACGAGCACGCTCGCTGGTCTGGCGGCCACAGCCGCGTCGGAAACGACCGACTGGGTGGCCAACCCGACGTTCGCCAGCGACACGTCATCGTGGGCGGTCTCGTCGTACGCCCGGCTGGTTGCCCTCGAGTCATCGGACGTCCCGTACGGCCGACTGACGTCGCGAGATGGCAAGAGGACCGTCTCGATGACATCGCTTCCCTCCACGCATCTTCTGCCAGAGGGCTCGACCACGACTCTCAAGCTCGAGGTCAAGACACCGAAACCCACGGTCAAGATCGGCATCGAGGCTCGCGAGGTCGACGTCGAGGGCCAGGTCGTCGAGTCGACGACGTGGACGAGCTCCAGCGACAGCAGCAAGTGGCGCACGCCCAAGCTCACCCTCAAGACGCGTGGGACAAACCATCGGTTCGCCGTGCGCATCACGGCGTATTCGATGTCCGAGTCGAAGAGCCTCAGGGTGCGCGCCATCAACGTGACCGTCGTCGCACCGACACCCACACCGACACCCAGTCCGTCGGCGACGTCCGGCGGCTCCATTCCGCCGCCGACTCCGACGACGTCCGACGTGCCGGTTCCCGGGTACACGCACGGAAATGCCGGGGTCAGGCCGTGCAGCGCCACGCAGCTCGAGCAGCTCGACTACAGCCGCCCTGGCCGGGGTGAGCTGGCCTTTGCGGACGAGTTCGACGGCACCAGCGTCGACACCGCACGCTGGCGAGTTCGCAACGAGACCACGCTCTCGTTCGACCAGGCTCGCATCATGGCCGCGAACGTCAGCGTCAGCGACGGCAAGCTGTCGATCACGGGCCGGCGCGAGAGCATCAGCGGACGCGACTTCACCACCGGATACCTCGACACCATCGGCAAGTTCTCCCGCCAGTACGGTCGGTGGGAGATCCGAGCGAAGCTGCCGACAGCACCCCAGGTATCGCGAGGCCTGTGGCCCGCATTCTGGTTGCGCGCCGACCAGCTGCCCGGGGAGATCGACGTCATGGAGGCGTGGGGTGATCCGGCGTCGCGGACACCCAACTCGCTCACCAGCTCCTACGCGTGGACGGTCCACGAGAACACCAACAGCCCCGCCGGCAGCCAGCGGTTCGGCGGCTGGGGGCAGCTCAGGAACCCCATCGCCGACTCGTTCCACGTCTGGGCGGTCGACTGGTCGCCCGAGTGCCTGAAGTTCAGCATGAATGGGGTGACGACTGGTTCAGTTGCCCTCGCAACCGCGCCCTGGCTGGTTCCCTCGCTCGCCGGCCCGGTCAACATCAGGTTGAACCTGCAGATCGGCAGCAGCTACTGGGGCTTTGCCGACGCCGCCGCGCCCCAACAGACGAAGCTGCCGGCGACTTATCTCGTCGACTACGTGCGCGTCTACCGACCGGTGGGCTGAACCGACTGACGTCATCGTTGTTGATGGGCGTCCCATGCGCTGGCGACGATCTCGGGGAGTCCCCGCTTCGCGCGCCAGCCCAGCGTCACATCCGCCTTGCTGACGTTGCCGACGAGACGAGTCGGGTCGCCCGGCCGCCGCTCGACAATCTCGGGGGACGCGTCCAACCCCGTGGTCCGCTCGATCTCGTCGATGACCTCGAACACGCTGGATCCTTGTCCCGTGCCGATGTTGAACACCTGGTGACCGGCCTCGCCGAGTGCGTCCAGGGCGGTCAGATGTGCCTCCGCGAGATCGAGCACATGGACGTAGTCGCGGATGCAGGAACCGTCCGGCGTGGGGTAGTCGTCACCGAAGACCTGCGCCTTTTCGCCGCGAACCAGTCGATCGAGGACGATCGGGATCAGGTTGAGCAAGGCCTGGTCACCGAGATCCGGCCATCCCGCTCCGGCCACGTTGAAATACCTGAGGCTCGACGCTGACAGGCCCCATGCGTCGGCTGCCCGCCGACACAACCACTCACCGACCAGCTTGGTCTCGCCGTACGGGCTGACCGGGTCGCACGCCGCACTTTCGTCGACCACCTCCGTGCTCGGGACGCCATATGCCGCTGCCGATGAGGAGAAGATCAGGCGATGCACGCCGCTCAGCTCCATGGCATCGAGCAGGTTCATCAACCCGCCGACGTTCTGGCGCATGTAGAACGTCGGTCGTTGGATCGAGACGCCAACCTGCTTCTGGGCGGCGACGTGGACGACCGCATCGACGCGATGCTCGTCGATCGTCCGGCGCAGAACCTCCACGGCGTTCGCGCCGGACAGCTCCAACCGGATGAGGGGCGCATCGCCTACGCGCGATGCCAGGCCTGTGCTGAGATCGTCCACGACGACGATCTCGTCCCCGCGATCACCCAGGAGCCGGACGAGGTGGCTGCCGATGTAGCCGGCACCACCAGTCACGAGGACGGACACACACCCACCCCGTCAGATGCTCGGCAGGCACTCAGCGCAGACGAGCCTTGGTCGACGCCGGATGCGTCTGCTCGTCGCCAGCGTAGTCGATCCGAAGCTTCTTGCCCGCCTGCTTGAGCCGGACTCGTCCCTGCCCATCAACGAGCGCCATCGTGATCTTGACGTCCTTCGTGGACAACTCGATCTCGCCGGTCGCCGGCGCCCCAGTGGCGCGGTGAGTCACTGAGACGACGACATCAACCTTGCGCTTGGTCGGGGTCACGGCGACGCCGATCCGTGCCTTGGAACGCAGCACGACCGTGTCAGCTTGACGGGTCTTCCCCGGCTTGACCGTGAACGTCTCGGCGGACCCGAACGTTGACCCACCGATCCAGGACTTCTCGAAGTCGCCATCGACGACGTCGAGCACCCGCAGCTTGTAGATACCAGGTGGGACCTCGCCGACCTCGTACTGGCCATCTGCGCCGGTCGTTGATGCGCCCACGACCGCCTTGTCGACGTCGACCACTTCGACACGCAGACCCCGCAGGCCGCGGCCATGGACGTTCGTGATCGATCCAGACACGGCCCCCCGATCTTTTCGAGCCGATACGTCGACGGCGGGCTCCGGTGACGAAGTGTCGTGCACGACAACGTGTGTGTCCGGTTCGGGAAGAGCCTGAACGGACGCCAAAGTCGGCTCCTGAGCCAGCATGGCCGCAGTCTGAACGTGTTCCTTTTCCATGTCTATTCCTGACGTTTTGGTGGTGGGTCGGAAACCGACACCGCGATAAGTCGCAACGGCCGTGGTCGGCCCAAAGGCGTGAGGCACCGGTATCGGGGCGATGTTCTGTTCATCGGTCGCGATGCGCGACGGCACAGCGGCCTCGGCGGGGCCGCCATCAGGCTCCGCGTCGAGCTCATCGAGCAGCGAACGCACGGAATCGACAGCCCGCCTGGCTGTGACGCCCAAGGCAACCGTCCCGGCGAGTCGCAACGCGTCGTGGAAACGGTGACTCATGGGCTCATCCCTTCGACCAGGTCGGTGTCAGCCGTACATGAATATGTCGATGAAGGACGCTCTGGAGCGTCCTGCAAGAGTAGAGGCCGCGCACAGGTATTCATGACGAAAGCGTCATACCCGTGCAGTTCGAGGCTCATGCTAGAGGGACTCCGTCATGCGCGGAGACTCCGACTTAGGTGATGACCCCGAGCGAAGGATGCACGTGCGAGCTCCTCGACCCACGAACCTTCGGCAAGCCGTTCTCCTTGTTCTCGGCTTGATTCTCGCTGCGGCGCTCATCGGCTCGCCAGCGCAGTCGGCTGTCGTCATCGACGGGTCGGCCTCACATCGCGCTGCTGCATCGTGCTGGGAGATCAAGCAGAACCAACCGAGCGCCACCGACGGACGCTACTGGTTGATCACCCCTCAGCTGAAAGCACCGGCTCAGTTCTACTGCGACATGACCACAGACGGCGGCGGCTGGGTGCTCGTCGGCCGAGGTCGCGACGGCTGGATGTGGGATGGCGGCGGCAAGGGCACGGTCGACCAGGTCTCGTCCACGATCACCGGAACGGCCGCATTCTCCCCTCGTCAGCTGCCGAGCTCCGTCATCGATGGCCTGCTCGGGGGTCGGCGCCTGGATTCACTGACTGATGGCGTCCGGCTGCGCCGGGCCACGAACACGGGCGGCACGAACTGGCAGGAGGTGCGATTCAAGTTCAAGTCCCGCGACCGCTGGTCATGGGCCTTCGGCGCCGGGCATCCGCTCGCGTCGTTCACCATGGATGGCTCGAGTGGCTCCAACACAAGCACCCGTGACTTTGGTACGGACTCGTCCCTCAAACGGGTCAGAACCTTCGAGACATCAGCCAACAACTACATCCGTGGCTTCACCTTCGGCCAGGGCGGAAGCGGAAGCAGCGACTCGAGCAGCTACGTGTACTCGACCGTCGGCGGCTACGGCTCACCGTTCACCCAGGTCTTCGTCCGACCGAAGATCACCACGGCCGACCTGTCGTACGACGCGATCCCGAACTCGGGCACGTCGGCGGAGACGGCCCTGCCGGTTGCCAAGAGCGGTGCCTTGCCGGCGGTGTGGGGGGTGACCGGCACCGGAGCGGGTGGCACCGGTGAGCTCGCCACAGAAGTGAAGGCATTCGCCCAGGTGGGTAACACGATGTACGTCGGCGGCAACTTCACGACCGTGCAGAAGGGGGCGAACGCCACCGGCCCGGACAAGGTCAGCCAGGGGTACCTCGCGGCGTTCGACGCGACGACCGGGGACTGGATCAGCTCGTTCAGGCCGACCTTCAACAACCGGGTCATGTCTCTGGCGGCGCTGCCGGGCAACAAGCTCGCTGTCGGCGGCAGCTTCACCAATGTCAACGGTGCGGCGCGCACCGGGCTGGTCGTGCTGAGCCTTTCCACCGGCGAGCTCGACCCGATGTGGGACTCAAACGTGGAGAACCGGGTGAGCGGCGGGGACCCGATCACCGTGCGCGGACTCGACACCAGTGGCACGCACCTCTACGCCGCCGGAAGCTTCTCGCACTTCGTGCGTGGCACCTCGGCGGTCTTCGCTCGCAACGGCGCCCGGCTGTCCTTGGCGACAGGTCGCGCGGACGGCGCGTGGAACCCCAACCTCAACGGCACCGCGGCAGCGGTCGACGTCGACGACAACGACTCGCGCGTCTACTTCTCGGGCTACTTCACCAAGTCGGGGTCGGCGACCGCCGACCGAGGTGCAGCCCTCAGCACTGGCGCAACGGCCTCGCCCGTGAATCCCGGATGGACGCCGACACACAGCACGAACGGTTCGGCGAAGTACCAGCAGGCGGTGCGCCAGATCGGCGGCTTGGTCTGGCTCGGCGGCTCGCAGCACAACATGTTTTCCTACGACACATCGACGTTCGCACTGAAGAGCTTCTGGGTGAGCCGTTCGGGTGGAGACATCCAGGCCATCGACGGTGACCCTCGAGTCGTCTACAGCGGCTGCCACTGCGGTGACTGGAACTACGCCACCACCCAGTACGACAGCCTCAGTCCCGGTCAGTCCACCGTGACCTGGACCCAGGCTGAGAAGATCTCGCTCGTCGGGGCCTATCGCGCCGACACCGGCGCCTACGTCCCCGAGTTCGCGCCCCAGTGGAAGTCGCGAGGAGGCTTCGGTGCCTGGGCACTGAAGGTCTCGTCAGATGGGACCCTGTGGGCTGGCGGGTCTTTCGAGTCAGCGGTCCGCGAGAACGGCACGAATCAATGGGTCGGTGGATTCGTCCGCTTCGACCAGCGCCCCCACACCGCGCCCGACAAGCCGACGGCCCCCGCGGTCCACCTGACCGATGACCTCGCAGCGGTGTCGTGGACCAAGGGCTCGACATCCGGAGCGACCTACGAGGTCATCCGCAATGATCGCGTCGTCGCCGTCACCACGGGATCGACCGCGACCGTCCCAGACTCGGCCGGCGGCGACCGGTTCTTCGTCCGGGCCTCGGACGGCAACGGCAACCGGTCCGCGTCGACCTCGGTCGTGCAGCCGGGCGGAGGGACAAGCACCACCGTCCTGGCCACCGGAAGCACCTGGCGCTACCTCTTCGACAACACGGTGACCGTCGCTCCGTCGTGGAACCAGGCCTCGTTCGACGACACCGCGTGGAAGTCCGGCCCGGCTCCACTCGGGTGGGGCACGAGTGGTCCGATCGCGACAAACATCGACGTCGCGTCCGGTCAGACGCGCGCCATCACGTCGTATCACCGCGCGACGTTCAACGTCGGCAACCCGGGCGCTTTCAGCTCGTTCCTGCTGACCACGCGCGCTGATGACGGGATCGTGGTCTATGTCAACGGCACCGAGGTCAAGCGCACCAACCTGCCGGCGGGAAGCATCACCCCCACCACGTACGCCACGGCTGCGCCCTCCACAGCGTCGGCGATCGCGAACCCGGTGACGGCGCAGATACCGGTGAACCTGATCCAGAGCGGCTCGAACACGATTGCCGTGGAGGTGCACTCGAACTACCGGTCAACGCCGAACACCAGCTTGGACGCCACGATCACCGCGCAACCCTAGGAGCGCCATCCGCATGAGCTTCATGGTGGACGTCCGTGAGTCGTACGCCAGGCTCGCGAGCGCGCAGAAATCCGGCGCCGGTGTGCCGCACTACATGCGCTTCGTCAACCGGCGGCTGGGCCGGGTGATCGCGGCCGTCGCGAAGAAGGTCGGGGCAACTCCCGATCAGATGACCGCTGCGAGCGCGCTGCTCTTCGCGATGGCGATGTCGGCGCTGGTCTGGTTCTCGCCATCGATCCTCCTCGCACTGGTCGTCACCGTCCTGCTTCAGCTCGGGTTCGCCTTCGACTCCGCAGACGGTCAGCTCGCCCGGCTGACGGGCACCGGCTCGGCGGCCGGGGAATGGCTCGACCACGTGGTTGACGCCGCACGGATCCTGCTGCTGCATCTCGGCGTGGCCGTGTGCCTCCAGCGGCACACTGACCTCAGCACGACGTGGTCGTTGGTTCCACTGGGCTTCGCGTTCGTCGCCTCGCTGCGATTCTTCGCCCAGATACTCGGCGACCAGTTGATGAGCTCGCCGCAGACGGCGCAGGGTTCGCGGGCCTGGATCCAGACCCCGGCCGACCCCGGCATCATCAACAGCGCCTTTCTGCTCTGGGCCTGGACCCCGGCCTTTCTGGTCGGCTATTCCGTGCTCGGGACGGGCAACCTGCTGCTGCTGCTGGCCACGCTTCGACGTCGCCGTCGTGCCTTGCAGAACGGGTCGACGCGGTGACCGCCGACGTCGTTTCGGCACGTGCGTCACGATCCCGACTGGACGTCGACGGCCTGCCGGGATGGCCCGTCCTGATCATGCTCTGGGGGTTCCCGCTGTTCTGGGTGCTCGGCATGACCGTCGTTCCAGCCGCGATCGCGATGACCGGGGTGATGATCGCCTTCCTCGCCCTCCAGCGTGACATCCCCATCGTTCCGGGTGTCGGCGCGTTTTTCGCCTTCGCGACGTGGATCGCCCTCACGGCGATCAAGCTCGACTCCGCCCCCCGCGCGCTGGGCTTTCTCTACCGATTCGCGATCATCGTCTTCGCCCTGGTCGCTCTCGTCTACACCTTGAGCGCCCGTCGAAACCTGACGGTCCGGTCGATCGTGAACGGGCTCGCGTTCGTCTGGCTCTTCACGATCATCGGTGGAATCCTCGGCATGATCTTCCCCGGCACCCGTCTCAGCACGCCCGTCGGCCTGCTCCTGCCGTCGACTCTCACGTCGAACGAGTACGTGCGCGACCTCTTTTTCCCTCCACTCGCCGAGGTGCAGCATCCGTTCGGCGCACCGGACGTCATCGTCCGGCCATCTGCGCCGTTCCCCTACGCCAACAGCTGGGGGGTCGCCATCCTGGTCTTGACGCCGGTCGCCGTGGCGGCGTTTCTGATGGCTCGTTCGTGGTTGACCCGCGCCGTGCTCCTCGCCGGAGCTATTGCGATGGTCCCGCCGGCCATGGCGACATCGAATCGGGGCATGTTCGCGGCACTCGGCATCGCCGTGATCTACATCGTGGCGCGCTTGGGGGTGCGAAACCGGGCGGCGCCCGTGCTCGGACTCGGTGCCATCGGTCTCGCTGCTGCGCTGTTTCTTCTGTCCCGCGGGCTGGTCGACCAGATCGCCGCACGCCAGCAGTACGGGCAGTCGACCGGGTCGCGATTCTCTCTCTATGGAGAGACTCTGCAGCGCACGCTGGAGAATCCGTTGCTCGGGTATGGCGCGCCGCGACCCTCGAGCGTGCAAGACCTCTCGGTGGGCACCCAGGGATACGTCTGGACCGTGATGTTCAGCCACGGCTTCATCGGCCTCGCGCTGTTCCTGTTGTTCATCTGGGGCACGACGCTCCGCACCTGGCGCGCACCTTCGGACATCCAACTGGTGCTGCACAGCGTCCTCGTCGTCACGAGCCTGTCGATCCTCATCTACGGACTCGACATCATCCAGATGCTGTCCATGGTGCTGGTGGCCGCGGTTCTGCTACGGAAACGCTATGGGCTGGACGAGGATGACGAGCCCTGACGGCGGCATCGGATTGGGTCGCGCCGCAGGGGTGAACCTGGCCGCAGGTGCCATCGGTGCCATGGCCAACCTGTTGATCGCCGCGCTGGTCGGACGCCATCTCGGAGTCGTCGGGGCAGGCTACTACTTTCTCGTCGTGGCGGCCTTCATGATCGCCGCCAACACGATCGAGCTCGGAGCGGACACCGGATTGGTCCGTTTCATCTCGGCCGCACACGCCCGTGGCCGGCCGGAGGAGATCCCGGTCCTGTTGCGATCGGCCCTCCGTCCTGTTCTGGTGGCTGGTGGACTGTTCGTGGCCGCGACCGCCGTCGTGGTCCTCGCGATCGAACCCTTCGTCGGCGTCCCGCGATGGTTGCTCGTGGTCGCAGCGGCCGTCGCCGGCGCCCTCGCGATCGTCGCGGTGCTGCTGGGTGTATCCCGGGGGTACGGCGACACGCTGGCGTATCCGGCCCTGCAGAACGTCCTGCTGCCTGTGGGGAGGCTCGCAGCGATCGGCGTGGCCGTGGCCGCAGGTTGGGGACTGTCAGGGGTGCTGGCGGCATGGCTCGTACCGGTGCCACTCGTCCTGGTCGTGGCGGTGGCAGTCACGGCACGGCTGGTGCGGAGGACGCCATCCTCAGCCGGGATCGATGCGAGCGGCCGGAAGGAGCTCGGTGCGACGTTTTGGAAGTTCAGTGCAGCGCGCGGCTTTGCGGCGTGCGTGGAGATCATGCTCGAGTGGATCGACGTGCTGCTGGTCGGTGTGCTCGCTTCTCCCGCGGCGGCCGGTGTCTATGCAGTCGTCACGCGCTGCCTGCGGGCCAGCGAGGTCGTGCAACAGGCCGCGCGCATCGTGGTGGGCCCACAGATCAGCGCTGCGCTCGCGCGAGGTGACACCGACCATGCGCGCGACGTCTACGGTGTCGTCACCGCAGCGATGATCTGGGTGACCTGGCCGTTCTTCATCTTGCTCGCCGTCTTCGGCGACCAGGTGCTCCGCGTGTTTGGGCCGGGTTTCGGTGACGGCGCGATCCCGATGGCGGTGCTCGCCGTTGCGATGGCCGTGGCGACGGCGGCCGGCACGGTGCAGTCGATCCTGCTCATGGGCGGTCGAAGCGTGTGGCAGCTGGCCGACAAGACCGGTGCCCTGGTCCTGAACATCACCCTTGATCTGCTCCTGATCCCCACGTGGGGAATTCGGGGAGCCGCTGTGGCTTGGGCGGTCACCATCGTCGTCGACACGGCGGTCGTCGTGTGGCAGGTTCACCACCTCATGGACGTGCACCCCTCGGGTCGCCACCTCAGGCCGGCGATCATCCAACCGGTCGTTCTCGTCGCCCTACCTGCGCTCGCCGCACGGCTGATCCTGGGTTCGTCCGCGACGACCCTGATCGCCACCGCCTCGGTGCTGGGAGTCCTTTATCTCGCTGCGGGCTGGAAGGCCCGGAGCGCGCTCGGTCTCACCCAGCTGGTTGCCATCCGGTCCTGGTCAGCTCCGACTCACTGACCGAGCACGATGTACTCGGGCCGCGGCGGGAACAGTGCCGTGAGCGCGATCTCGACGCCCTTGGAGTGGAACAGTCCGACCAAGCGTCGCAGCGCTCCGGCGTCGTCCGTGGTCGAACGGGCCAGCAGCACCGAGTTGGATCTCGTCGCGAGCGCGACCTTGCGGGCGTCGGATGCGACGTTCGTGGTGTCGATGATGACCACCTCGCCAGCCCATGACTTGCGCTTCTTGTCGGTGGGCCAACCGCGGCTGATCTTGCCCTCGTGGATCGCCCCGGCGTCGACGAACCGGGCCGGTCGGCCGCGCCGCGACAGTGCTTCGACCAACTCTTGACCTGGCGCCGGCCGCCCGGCCACAGGCTCGGAGTCGACCATGATCAGGAATGTTCCTTCCGGTTCCATGTATTGCGGGATTTTGAGCATGAAGGCGGCGATGTCCCAGGTCTCGGCACGGTCGGTGTCTTGCGTCCCGTCGAGCACGAGCTGCTCACCGGTGAGCGTCAAGCCGTCGACGTTGTCGATGTGCGTGTCCTCGTCCTTCCGAGTCAGAGCGAGCGGGACACCGATGACCAGTCCGAGGAACATCCCGGCAAGCGCGAGCGGGACGATTCCCGGGGTCGAGGGACCACTCGGCCGCGTCGCGGTGCCGACGATCCTGCCAGGGTCGAGGTCGAGCGTGGTGAGCTCGGCCAGCTTCGTTCCGAGAGCATCGACCTGGATCCGCCACGAACGATCCACCAGGTCCGCGTTCGGTGATGCGGACTTCGTCGACTTGGTGGCCAAGGCCTGGAGCGTGTCGACCTGCTTCTGCAGCCTCTTCCCCAAGTTCTCGATCTGCATCGTGGCACGATCGTGCCGAGCCTCGAGATAGGCCTTGGCCACGGCGTTGGCGCCGTTGGACGCTTCGGCTCGGCTGGAGCCGACGAAGGTCATGCGCAGTACCTGCGAGTCCTGAGGGGTTTCGACCGACGTCGCGTCCTGGACGTCCTGCGTGCTCAGTCGGTGGCGCGCTCGAAGCAGGTCGGCGGCGGCGCCGGCAACCGTGCGTGACTGGATCAGCTCCGCCTCAGTGGCCATGTTGATGGCGTGGGCACTGTCGGCGGACGTGTTGAGCGGATCGGTGTTCATGGGGTTCACCGCGACGGTGGCCGTGGCGGCATAACGGGCTGGGATCACCAAGCCCGCCACGATGCCGACCACGATCCCGACGAGTGCCGCAGTCGCGACCACTCGCCAGTGGCGACGTAGGGCACCAAAGACGTCCGAGAGCTGTGCAGGTTGTGTGGGGCTTGGCATGGCGATGTTGTCCCTTCCGAACGACCCCGGGTGGTCACGCGGTTACCGAGCCAGAGTGTGCATGTCGTCATCCATGACGCGACATCGACCAACATGAGGGCCGTGTGAAAATTGATGCGCCTGTGACTGATTCCGCAATCATCTGGACATTTTCTTCGCGATTCGTCTGCAAACCCTCGCTGCGGTGACTAGATTGATCGCGCTGTCACTTCCGTTTACACTCCCAGCGCCACCCAGCGTGTGGCGCAAGAACCAGGAAAACGCATGGTCAAGCCTCACCTCAAGGCTGTGCTCGAAGTCGACGGCGATCTCGTCATCCCTGATGACGGCCTCACGCTTCTCCCTGATGACGTGTTGCTCGATCTCGTGCGCGGGGGCAGTGCTGACGCCTATGGGGTGTTGTTCGAGCGCTATCGCCATCCTGCCTACCGGCTGGCGACCTACTTCTCCAACGCCGTCGACGCCAAGGACATCGTCGCCGAAACGTTCGCGGACGTGCTCCACCAGCTTCGTCGAGGCCAAGGTCCTCACACTTCCTTTCGCAGCTACCTCTTCACCTCCGTCCGCCGTGAAGCGGGCAAGCGCGCCAAGCTGCACAAGCGTGTGCGTGTCACCGACGACATGGCGACCATCGACAAACCGGTGCCGTTCGGTGGCGGCGGCGCCGACACGTTCGAGCGCGAGCTGGTGCGTGCGGCGTTCGCGTCACTTCCCGCGCGCTGGCGGACGGTGCTCTGGCAGCTCGACGTGGACGGGCGGAAACCGCACGAGCTCGCGTCGCACCTGGGCTTGAAACCCAATGCCGTCTCGGCGTTGGCCTACCGGGCTCGAGAGGGGCTCAGGAAGGCCTACCTCGAGCAGCACGTGCTGACCAAGGGAAAGTCGTGGGCCACCGCATGTGGGGAGGTGCGTCGCCGCCTCGTCGCCTTTGTCCGGGGCTCGGCGACGACGAGTGACGTCATCATGATCGACCCGCATCTCGAGACGTGCGTCTCGTGCATGGACGTCTACCTCGAGCTCGAGGAGGTCAACACGCACCTCGGCGCGGTGTCGAGCGCACTGGCGATCGGGGTTGCCGCTCCGGCCACTGCCACCCTCGTGAGCGGCACGGTCGCCAAGGCGACGTTCATCGCGAAGTCCGTCGCCGCCGCACTGGGATCGACGGCCGCCGTCGTGGCCACCTCGGTCACCGTCCTGAACATCCCGGTGGCGCCACCTGCCCATGCCGAAGCGATTCATGCATTCCCCGTCCTGACGCCTGAGGAGGAGCCAGACCGAGCGATCGGGCCAGCAGCCGCGCCGACGACGTCGCCGAAGAAGCGGGCCGCTCAGGACGACGAGGTCTTCTCGGCCGCAGCGGCCGCACAAGCACTTGACGGACAACAAGCACCCAGCACGCCACCGGATTCGCCATCGCTTGGAGGCTTGCCCCCGGTGGCAATCGACGTTCACAAGACCGGGGTATCCGCCTCGGTGAGCGGGGCCGACATTCACATCGACAAGACCGGGGTATCCGCCTCGGTGAGCGGGGCCGACATTCACATCGACAAGACCGGGGTATCCGCCTCCGTGAGCCGGACGGCTGACATCAACGTCGACAAGACCGGGGTATCCGCCTCCGCGAGCGCGGCCGGCGTCGACGCCACGGCGTCCGTCGAACTCCGTGAGCCCCAGGACACGCGGATCTCGATCAAGGTCCCGGACGAGGTCGTAGGGCTGAAAACGGACAAGGTCAAGAACCTGGTCGCAGGTGTCGTCGAGGAATGAGGCCCGATCGGCCTTGTTCGTTTTCGGGCTGGTCATCCTGTTCGTGGTCGCGGGACTTTCTTCCCACGCCTTGCTGATCTCCTCCCCCCGCCCGTCGGCGCCGAGCCCGTCGTCGTCGTCCGATCCGACGACCTGCAGCCTTGAGGAACTACGGGACCTCGACTACTCCCGTACCGATCAGGGCGAGCTCGCCTGGGCCGATGAGTTCGACGGCAATGCCGTCGACCCGCGACGCTGGACCGTCCGCGACCGGACCACGCTGTCGTTCGACCAGGCGGTGATCCGTGCCCGCAACGTGGCCGTCCACGATGGCACGCTCGCGATCGAAGCGCGGCGCGAGTCGATGCGCGACCGCGACTACACCACGGGCTACCTCGACACGATCGGGCACTTCTCGCAACGCCACGGTCGCTGGGAGATCAGGGCCCGGCTGCCCGTCGCGGCCGGTTCGTCCCGGGGTCTGTGGCCGGCGTTCTGGCTGCGCGCAGACGACGCTTCCGGCGAGATCGACGTCATGGAGGCATGGGGAACGCCGGCCGATCATCGTCCGACCGGTCCGTCCACCTACGCGTGGAACGTTCATGAGGACACCAACGCGCCGGCCGGGAGTGGTAGTGGCCGATTTCACGGCTGGGGCACGACGGCGGACCGGACGTCACTGGCGGATTCCTTCCACGTCTTCGCCGTCGACTGGTCTCCCGCGTGTCTCAAGTTCACCCTCGACGGCCACGTCACCGGATCGCTTGCTCTCGATGCGGCTACCTGGATTCCCCACTCACTGAGGGGAAGGTTCAACATCCGGCTCAACCTGCAGGTCGGCAGCAGCTTCTGGGGTCGGGTCGATGAGACGAGGCCCGAGAGCACGCGGCTGCCGGCGCGGCTGGAGGTCGACTACGTCCGCGTCTTTCGTCAGAAGTCATGACCGATCAGCCCCTGTTTCGAACGTCGCGCGGCGCTTTTCGACGACTTCGTCACTGATTCTCGACGATTTCAGGCGAAATGGCGTCAGACTGAGGCTGTCCCGCACTCCCTATAGCAAGGGTGCCAAACGAATCTTTGCCGAAGAAGGGGAACCCCGTGCCCACGACGCACAAGACGTATCGCATTGGATATGCCAGCGGCGTCTTCGACATGTTTCATGTCGGTCATCTGAACCTGCTCCGGAGTGCGCGGAGCCGATGCAGCTACCTCATCGTGGGCGTGGCGAGTGACGAGTATGCCGACGAGATCAAAGGACGAGCGCCGGTGGTGCCGTGCGATGAGCGCATCGAGATCATCGCGGCACTCGGCATCGTCGATGAAGTCGTCATCGATCGTTCCGTGGACAAGACGCTGATCTGGCAGCAGCGCCCGTTCGACGTCATCTTCAAGGGCACGGACTGGCAGGGCACGCCACGGGGTTACCGGCTCGAACGCGCGATGTCAGAGGTCGGAGCCGACGTCATCTACTTCCCGTACACCCGGCAGACCTCCAGCACGATGTTGCGCGCCTTTTTCGACGACACCGAGACGGGAGGCGCATCGTGAGCCCGCGCGAGGTCGGAACGGCCGTGGTCGCCAGTCCCGCGGTCACCGCCGTCGTTCCCACGCACCGACGTCCGGAGCTCATGCGCGAAGCCGTGCAGAGCATCATCGACCAGGACTATCCAGGGCTCATCGAGATCATCGTCGTCTTCGACGCCTGCGCAGCTGAGCTGCCCGATGTCCAGACCGGACCCCTGCGAACGCTCCGCGCGGTGGTGAACGAGCGGGTCAGGGGCCTGGCTGGCGCGCGCAACGCCGGCATTCTTGCTGCGACATACGGGTTCGTCGCCTTTCTCGACGACGACGACACGTGGCTCCCCGGCAAGCTCTCTGCGCAGATGCCCATCTTCGAGGAACACGCCGACGTCCGGCTCGTCGGCACCGCGATGCAGGTGGACGACGGCCACAAGACGCACGAGCGCCTCGTCCCGTCCAACGTCGTGACACGCGAGGACCTCGTCCGCAACCGGCTGGCCGGCCTGCACTCCAGCAGCTTCGTCTTTCGCCGCGATGCCCTGGTCGACGAGATCGGGCTCATCGACGAAAGCCTTCCGGCAGGCTACGGCGAGGACTACGACGTGCTGCTCACCACGGCCGGCCTCGGCCCCATCCGGCTGGTGAACCAACCGCTCGTCTCGGTGCGCTGGCAGGGGCAGTCGTACTATTTCGGCCGCTGGGCGGAGTACGCCCAGGCGCTGACGTACCTTCTGTCCAAGCACGAGGCCATTGCCGACGATCCAGCGGCCTTGACGCGCATCCAGTCGCAGATCGCCTTCTCCCTCGCAGCCTCCGGACAGGGCCGGGAGGCGCGATCGCTGGTTCGACGGGTGCTGAGCCAGGATCCGTTCAATCTGCGGGCGTGGCTATCACTGGCCATCTCCGCCCATCTCATCTCGGCCGACACGGTCGGTCGCGTGGCGAACCGGTTCGGAAAGGGCATCTGATGAAGGTGCTCATCGTCTGCTCATCAGGGGGTCACCTCGCTCAGGCGCTGGCGCTGAAGCCGTGGTGGGGCGATCACGACCGGCTGTGGGTCACCGGGCCGACGCCTGACGCGCGGATGAAGCTGAGGGGTGAACAAGCCATCGCCTGTCATTGGCCGACACAGCGCAGCATTCCGAAGCTCCTGCGCAATGCACGACTGGCCCGTCGTGTGCTGCGTGACTATCGCCCCGATGTCGTCTTCAGCACCGGAGCCGCCATCGCCGTGCCGTTCATGTGGCAGGCGCACAGCGTCGGCGCGCGCTCGATCTACCTCGAGCCACCGGACTGCATCTACAAACCGTCGTTGAGCGGGCGTCTGGTCTACCCCGTCGTCGATGAGTACCTCACCCAATGGGAACAGCTCGGCGAGCGTCTGCCTCGCTCCAAGCTCGTGGGGCTGGTCCTGTGAGCGACGTGTTCACGGTCGTCGCCAGCGTCGGCACGTACCACCATCCGTTCGACCGCTTCGTCGAGTGGCTCGAGCCTTGGACCATGCGCAACAGGGCGCGGGTGGTCTTCCAGCACGGTTCCACCCGTCCGATGCGCGGTTCGGAGAACCACGAGATGCTCTCGCCCAAAGAGCTGCTCGAGCAATACCGGGCAGCGGACGCGATCGTTCTTCAGGGCGGCGCGGGTGGCGTGATGGATGCTCGCAAGGCCGGACGGATCCCCATCGTCGTGCCCCGGATCCCCATCGGCCAAGAGGTGGTCGACGACCACCAGGTGATCCTGTGCCGCAGGCTCGCCGACCTCGGAGTCGTTCACGTCGCTGAGTCAGCTGAGGACCTGGCGCGACTGCTCGACGGCACGAGGTCCGGCACGGTCTCGTCGCGTCTGAGCAAGCGCCGCTCGACGCCGGGAGTCCGCGAGGCGGTGCGACTGCTCGCCTCCGGACATGATCCGACCGCGTATCGCATCGAACGCGGGGAAGTGCGGCTACGGCCACGACGGCGTCGAGGACTGGGCGTGCAGACACGTCTGCTGCGCCTCGTGCACCGGGGTGCTCTCGCCTACCTCCTCACGTTCGCGATGGCATTCTTCCTGGCCGACGGGGGCCAGCTCTCGTCTCGGTCCGAGACACTCGCACTCGTTGCCGTCGGCACCTGGCTGGCCATCTGCTTCACGGTCCTGCCGGCCTACGAACGCGCGCGATCCTTCAAACCGGTGCTGTGGTTCGTCGCCTTCCTGGGGGTGGGTCTGGTGTTCGCGCAGCTCATGGGTGCGGAGACGTCCGCACAGCTCCGCCGCAGCCTGGATGTGGGGCTGGGGTCCGCCGCACTGCTCGCTGCGCTCACCGTGGTTTCCCGGCTCGCGTTCCGACGTACGCCGACCGTCCTGGTCGGCAATGAGGATTCGGTCCGACGGCTTGCGACACGCTGGCAGGAGCGCACGGACGTGAAGATCGTGGCCACCTGCGCGTGGCGCGGCAGCAAGCCGGGCATCCCCGACGGATCGCTCTCGGAGCTGATACCCCAAGTGCTCGGAGCGGCGGAGCGTAACAACGCGCGATCCGTGGTCATCACCTCGGAGATGTCCCTGAACACCTCCACGTTGCGCGATCTTGCCTGGCCGCTTCAACGCGCTGGTGTCGAGTGCATGGTGCTGGCCGACGGGAACGAGAAGGGCGACAACATCAGGACTCGCCAGCTGGTCGACCAGGTGGCGCTTTCGACGCGCCCACCGTCTGAGTATCTGGTCTCGACCGCGGTGAAGGATCTCATCGACCGGTGCGTGGCGGCATTCGCTCTGCTGCTGCTCGTCCCGTTCCTGGTCGCCGTGGCCGTAGCTTTGCGAGTCACCACGAAGAAGCCGGCCATCCTTCGGCAGGCACGCTCGGGACGAGACGGCGAAACCTATGCGATGTACACCTTCCGCACCGTCGTCGCCAACCAGGGAATGGAATCGAGAATCTCCCGACTGGGCCGCTTCCTTCGCCAGACCTCCATCGACGAGCTGCCGAGACTCTTCAACGTCCTCAAGGGCGACATGTCGCTCGTGGGTCCGCGGCCGTCGCCACCCAGTGAGACCGTGCGGTACACCGACCGAATGTGGCGGCGCCTGTCGGTCCGACCCGGAGTGACCGGGTTGAGCCAGGTCAGTGGACGCTCGCGACTGTCGCCGGAGGAGACGATCAGCATCGACCTGCAGTACATCGATCACTGGAACCTACGGCTGGACGCCCGCATCCTGGCGCGGACATTGGGTGTGGCCCTGTCCCGCGACGTCACCCGCTGAACGACAGATCGCCCCCGCAAACGGCATCAGGGGCTCACGATCCCGCCGTCCGGTGATGCACTGAAGCGCCGGGAGGCATCGGCCTCCGGACCCGTTCGTACCAGCACCGACCAGGTGCCGCGCTCAAGGCGCATCGAGACGATGTCGTCGATGCCGACGTGGTGGATGCGCAGCCCGTCCACGACATGGCGGGGAGCATCGGGCACGAGCTCACTGAGCCTCATCGCATCGTCGAGCTCGCCGTCGAAGATCTTCCGCTGGTAGTCCTTCACCGGGCCGCCTCCGGTGTAGGCCTCGCCGCCGCCGCGGTTGCCGAAGCCCTCCACCACGGCTTTCCGTGGCCCCGTGGCGATGCTGAACTGCGCTGAGCGCAGGTCCACGTAGACGTCCAGCAAAGTCGCCTCGCGGCCGTGTGCGGCGATCACCTCGTCGACGGCGTCGGCATACAGGTCGTCCTCGAGGAAGTTCTCCCCCATCACCTCGCGCTCGGACTTCGGGTCGGCGAAGAGGTCGGCGATGTCCCATGCCAGGAAGCCGAGTGGAACGGCCACGACGACCAGCCAGATCAGCCACTTGGCCCGGGCTCCCACCCGTCAGCCCCAAGCGGTCTCGAGCTCGGCGAGCGAGGTCTCGAGGTGCGTGAGCAGCCGCTGCAGCAAGCTCCAGCGATCAACCCCAGGCATGTTCCAGCTCTCCAAGTGACGTCTCCAGGTGCGTCAGCAGTCGCTGGAGGTGCGGGACGCTCTTGCGGCAGCCGATGATGCCGAAGTCGAGGTAGTTGTCGCGGCTGCACAGGGTGATGTTGATGGCCTGCCCGTCGAGCACGATCGACACCGGGTACATGCCGTCGAGCCGGGCGCCGTTGAAGTACATCTGGTTCTTCGGGCCCGGCACGTTCGAGACGACGACGTTGAATGGGGGCCTGGAGTACTTGATGAAGCCCGGTAAAGGTGACATCGCGAGCGGCAGCATCTGCAACGCGGAGAACGCGAGGACCTGGTTCTGCGAGAGGTCGCTGAGCAGTTTCTTGGTGGTGCGCGAGGAGTAGGCGATCTCCTCGAGGCGGGTCGCACCGTTCTCGCGGTCGGTGGCCAAGTTCACGATGATCGCGCCCACCGAGTTGCCGTCGCCGGCTTCCTTGCCGGCCGACTCGGCCCGCAGTGCCAGAGAGATCGGCACCATCGCGCTCATCGGCTCGTCCGGCAGCGCGTGCTGCTCGAGCAGGTACTCGCGCAGGGCGCCGGACACCATCGCCAGCACGACGTCGTTGAGCGTGGTGCCCGACGACTTGGCCACCCGCTTGATGCGCTCGATCTCCCACGACTGCGCGGCGAACCGGCGGGCGCCACCGACGCGGCCGTTCAGGATGGTCCGCGGCGCGCTCGGCAGCGTGATGTCGCCGTCGCGGAGGATCTGGCTGACGATCTTGGTCGACGCCGGCAGCATGCCGGCGGTCTCGCCGACCACCGTGCCCATGCCCCTCAGGAGTCCCATCGGGTCGAAGCCGGCGACTCCCCCGCCGGACGACTTGCGTGGAGGCAACGCCCAGGGCGGCACGCAATCGCGGGCATCGGGATCCTCGCTGAGCGAGCGCTTCATCAGCCGGATGGCCGCCACCCCGTCGACGAGGGCGTGGTGGATCTTGCTGTAGACGGCGATGCGGCCGTCCGCGAGCCCTTCGACGACGTGCGCCTCCCAGAGCGGACGGTGCCGGTCGAGCAACGACCCGTGCCAGCGGGACGTCAGCTGGAGCAGCTCACGGATGCGGCCCGGCTGCGGCACCGCCGAGTGCCGGATGTGGTGGTCGTAGTCGATCGTGTCGTCCAGCGTCCACCAGGTGTTGCCCAGGGAGCTGACCGGTTCAGCGGGGCGCTTGCGAAACGTGGGGGAAATATTGTCCGTGGCGCGGAACGTCTCGATCAGCTCGGTGACGAATTCCGGGCCCGCGTCGTCAGGCAGCTCGAAAAGCTGAAGTCCACCCACGTGCATCGGGTGCTCACGTGACTCTGCCAGCAGAAACATCGAGTCCGTGGGTGGCATGAACGACATGTGCGGAACCTCCCTCATCAGGGCGGGTGTGGGCCCTACGCTAGTGGCCGGAAGTGCAGCAAGTCACATCATGTGAAAAGTTCATGAACGGCTCTTCACCTGACGAAAGGGTCCAGATGGCCGCGCATCTGACACTCGCTGCCGAGCCTCGGTACTTCAAGAGCTCGAGCGTACAGTCCCGCCTCCTCGGCTTGGGGCTGCGTCACACGGTCCGCCCGCTCCTCGGAGCGTGGGCCCGGCTGCCTTTCCACCTCTACCCGCCGAACGTGGTCGACCACGTCGCCCGGCTGCTACCCGTCCACGAAGGCACCAGCTGGCGCACGGTCGACCTCGGCCCCTGCTCGAGTGAGTGGCTGCTGGCCAAGGACGTCCGCGACGTGCACGGCGGCAACCCGGGCGCGATTCTTTACTTCCACGGCGGTGCGTTCCTCACCTGCGGCCTCAACACCCACCGCAACCTGGTCTCGCGCATCTCGTACGCGGCCGGCCAGCCGGTGCTCAACGTCGGCTACCGACAGATGCCGCTCGAACCGATCACCGAGTCGGTCGCCGATGGAGTCGTCGCGTTCCGCTGGCTCCTCGACGAGGGCTACCGGCCCGAGAACATCACGATCGCCGGCGACTCGGCCGGCGGCTATCTCGCCTTCAGCGTCGCTCGGGCGGTGATCGACGCCGGTTGGGGCCGTCCCGCCGGGGTCGTGGCCATCTCGCCGCTGCTCGACGTCGACTCCACCAGCAAGCGCAACCACCCCAATGCCCACCGTTGCGAGACGTTCCCGCTCAACGCTCTCGAGCGGTTCACCCAGGTCGCACTGCACGCTGACACCCGCCGCGGCATCTCCGGCCAGCGCGTCTGTCCGGTCAACATGCCGGTGGCCGACATGCCGCCGGCCATCATCCAGATCGGCTCGCGCGAAATCCTCATGCCCGACGCCGAGCTGATGGCCAATCGCTTGGTCGCAGCTGGCGTTCCGTGCGACCTGCAGGTCTGGGAGAACCAGGTGCACGTCTTCCAGGCGGCGGCCGCCTGGGTGCCCGAGGCCCGTGCGGCGATCGACGAGATCGCGCTGTTCGTGCAGTCGCTTGCCGACGGCTCAATCGCGGCACCGGCGAAGGCGCCGAAGAAGGTCGCCCGGCCGCGCACCCGCGCCGCAAGCCGGTGAGCGACCTCGACCTCGTCACGGACCTGGCCAAGAAGTCCGGACTCGTCTGGATCGAGCACGACGGTGAGGCTCAGGCGGTCTGGCACGAGCTCGTCGACGCTGCCATCTGCGTCGTCGGCGACGGTGGCGAACAGCCCCTCCCCGACGTCCACGACGGCGACACGGTGACTCTCCTGCTGCGCTCCAAGACGAACCGGCAGCTCGTCGCGACGGTGCCAGCCACCGTCGGCACGGTCTCGCCTGACGATCCTGACTGGGACACCATCACCGCTGCGCTGAAGGGCGGCCGGCTGAACCTCCCCGACTCCGACACCGCCGTCGAACGGTGGGCTCGCGAGTCTCGGGTGCTGCGGTTCGTGCCGCACGAGCCCGTCACCCTGGCCGGCGACCTCGCCACCGATCGTCGCCCCACAACTCCTCGCCTCTCGGGGTAACGTCGCAGGCGAGGGGTTGCCATGACCGACGTGCACGATCCGAAGACCGCCGCGGCCGGTGTCACCGGTGTCCGGGTCGCCCTTCAGCGGGCGGTGTCGCACATGGGGCTCGCCCGCTCCACCCGCACCCTGCTCAAGCTGAACCAGACCGACGGGTTCGACTGCATGAGCTGCGCCTGGCCCGACCCCGACCCGGAGCATCGGCACACCGCCGAGTTCTGCGAGAACGGCGCCAAGGCGGTCGCAGAGGAGGCCACCCGCGAGCGGGCCACCCCCGAGTTCTTCGCCCAGCACAGCATCGCCGAGCTCGAGCAGAAGGACGAGATGTGGCTCGGCCAGCAGGGCCGCATCACCCACCCCATGGTCGTCCGGCCGGGTGGCACGCACTACGAACCGATCGAGTGGGCCGACGCCTTCGCGCTGATCTCCGAGCACCTCCGGGCTCTCGGTTCTCCCGACGAAGCCATCTTCTACACGTCCGGACGCACGTCGAACGAGGCGGCGTTCGCCTACCAGCTGTTCGTCCGCGCCTTCGGCACCAACAACCTGCCGGACTGCTCGAACATGTGCCACGAGTCCACCAGCGTCGCGCTGGCCGAGGCGATCGGCATCGGCAAGGGCAGCGTCAGCCTGCGCGACATCTACGACGCGAGGTGCATCGTCATCGCCGGGCAGAACCCGGGCACGAACCATCCGCGCATGCTGCAGGCCCTGGAGATAGCCAAGCGCCGGGGCGCGAAGATCATCGCCGTCAACCCCCTGCGCGAAGCGGGGCTGGTCAACTTCCGCAACCCGCAGAGTCCCCGCGGCGTCATCGGCCGGGGCGTCGACATGGCCGACCTGCACCTGCCCATCCGCGTCAACGGCGACCTCGCTCTGTTCCAGGCCATCGGGTCGCTTCTCGTGGAGTGGGACGCCCTCGACCACGCGTTCATCGAGGAGCACACGCAGGGCTTCGACGCATGGGCGAAGCACGTGCGCGACGTCGATCGCGACGAGGTCGAGCGGGCCACCGGCCTCAGCTGGGAGCAGATCACCCAGACGGCGAAGATGATCGCCGACTCCGACGCCACCATCTATTGCTGGGCCATGGGGCTCACGCAGCACCGCAACGCCGTGGCGACGATCCGCGAGATCACCAACGTCGCGCTCGTCCGTGGCGACATCGGCAAGCGCGGCGCCGGCCTGTGCCCCGTGCGCGGTCACTCCAACGTGCAGGGCGACCGCACGATGGGTATCTGGGAACGTCCCCCCGAGCACTTCCTCGACGCGCTGGAGGCCGAGTTCGGCTTCGACCCGCCCCGCGAGCACGGCTTCGACACCGTCGACAGCATTCGCGCCCTGCGCGACGCTCACGCCCACGTGTTCATCGGCCTGGGCGGCAACTTCGTGCACGCCGCGCCCGACACCGACATCACGCGGGACTCGATGACGCAACGCCACTCTCACCGTGCAGATCTCCACCAAGCTCAACCGGTCGCACCTGACCTGCGGCGAGACGGCACTCATCCTGCCGACCCTCGGCCGCACCGAGAAAGATGTCCAGGCCGGCGGCGAGCAGTTCGTCACGGTCGAGGACAGCATGTCGGCCGTGCACGCCTCGCACGGGCCGCTTTCACCGGCCTCCAAGCACCTGCGCTCCGAGGTCGCGATCGTCTGCGGCATCGCCCAGGCCACCCTGGGCGCCGACACGATCGACTGGGAAGAACTGGCCGGCGACTACTCGCGCATCCGCGGTCACATCTCCCGGGTCGTGAAGGGATTCGACGACTTCGAGACCAAGGTCGACCGCCCGGGCGGATTCGTGCTGCCGCACCCGCCGCGGGATTCCCGCGAGTTCCCCACCAAGAGCGGGCGGGCCGAGATCGCCGTGTCGCCGATCGAGGTCCTTCAGGTACCGGATGGCCACCTCCTGCTGCAGACCTTGCGCAGCCACGACCAGTTCAACACCACGATCTACGGGCTCAGCGACCGCTACCGCGGCATCGAGGACACCCGAAGGGTCGTGTTCGTCCACCCGGACGACATCGCCGCCTTCGGCCTGAGCGACGGTCAGATCGTCGACCTCGTGGGCCAGTGGGACGGCGATGACGTCGAGCGTGTCGCCCCAGACTTCCGCGTGGTGTCCTATGAGACACCCCGCGGAACCGCCGCGTCGTACTACCCCGAGACGAACCCGCTCGTGCCGCTCGACTCGACCGCCGACGGCAGCAACACCCCGACGTCGAAGTCCGTCATCATCCGGCTGGAGCCGTCGGCGAACGGGACAGACTCGGGAGCCTCCGACGGCTCGCAGTCAGGCGTCGGCAGCGACGAGGGTCACAAGGCGCGCCCGCAGCCGCCCCAGCTCAGCTGATCTCGGCCTTCGCCCACTTCCCGTAGGCCGCCGGTTTGTCGGTGAGCACGAGGTCGGCCCCCACCCGGTGCGCCTCCAGCCACTGGTCGGGGGTGTTCACGATCCACATCATCACCTGGAGGCCGGCATCGTTCAGGGCCTTCACATACGCCTTGGAGATGATGTCGGCCTTGACGGCCACCGCCCAGTAGCCCTGTTCGGCGAGCTGCGCCGCGGGCGGACGCTCCCCGGAGACGAACAGCATGGTCCGGAGCTTGCTCTCGCCCTGCGCTTCGGCCTCGGCCTGGATCTTGGCCAGCTCGTCGGGGGACGACGACGTGACAACCGTGCGGTCGATCATCCGGGCGTTCTTGATGGTCTCCACGAAGTGGCGAGTCTGACGCGCCCCCTGCTCGACCTTCACCTCCGGGTAGATCTCGGCGCCCGGTACCTTGGCGACTGCCGCCACCCCCTCGGCGAAGGTGGGAATGCCGTACTGCTTGCCGTCCTTCGACGCGATCGACGCGGACCGGCACTTGGCGTCAAGCACCGACCAGTCGGTTTCGGCGATCGTGAGGTTGCCTCCCTCGCACTCCATCCCGGGCGTGGTGCCCGCGTCGTGCACGAGTATGGCGACGCCGTCCTTGGTCCAGCGCACGTCCGTCTCGATCTGAGCGCCGAGGTGGGCCGCGTGCTCGAATGCGGGGATCGTCTGCCAGGCGAACTCCTCGTCGCCGCCGCGATGCGCGAGCACGGTTGGTGCGGCCGCCCCCCCGAGCTTGGGTGGCTTGGTCTCTTTGATCGTCGGTGTCGGCGTGTTCGTCGCGTTCGCCGACGTGTTGGGATCGTCGGACTGCGCGTTCAGGACGATGGCGATCACCACGGCGATCACGGCCACGGCTGCGCCGGCGGCCAGCAGGATGCGCCGCGGGATGCCCGGCGTTCTCGGCGGCTTCGGTTCCGTTTCGGGCTTCGCCGGCGCAGGCGCTGCGGCGGGCGCTTCCGTCGGCTGCTCGGTTTGTTCGGCATGCAGATCGACGAGGGTGCGCTCCATGACGTCGAGGAGACGATCGGTGTCGGCGCGGAAGCGGTTGGGGCTGAGCTCTAGTGCCTGGCGGCGAACCATGGGAGCGATGCTCGGCGGCAGCTGGTCGCCACGCGGCATGATCGCGCCGTCCACCAGGATCGGGATGAGCAGGACCTTGCGCTTCAACGCAGCCTCGATCTCGAGCCGGACGAAGTCGTCGGGATCGTCGAGTCGCCGCGACCCGTCGGCCGAGGCGACGTCGAGCCACTCCTGGCCGACCAGCGCGAGCAGGATGTCGCACGACCCGACGGCGTTGCTGATCGTCTCGACGAAGTCGTCGCCGAGCTCGATGGAGTCCACGTCCTTGAAGATCTGGTCCGGGCCGAATCGCTCGGCCAGGCGGTCGTACAGCCACCCGGCCGGGTACGCCGATGTCCTGCCGCCGGTAGCTGATGAAGATCCGGCCGGCCGCGTCGGACGGTGAGTCGGTCATCTGCACACTTCCTGCGTGTCCCCGAGTTCCCCGTCTACCATATGGGGGCGCGGCTCCCCGACTAGGAAGAATGCGTCGAATGCTCGACTGGCTGGCTCAGAACACCGACCTCGTGGCACTGTTCCTCGCCGTCCTCGGACTCGCCCTCAGCATGTTCACGGTCTGGCTCTCGGTGCGCCAGTCCCGCCTCGACGCGTACACCCGGATGCACGAGATGCTCGTCTCGTCGGAGACCGCACGAGGCCGGCGCATCCTCTTCCTGGCCCACGCACAGGACAGGCTGCCCGACCCCGGTGACCCCGACTGGGACGCCATCAACCAGTCGCTGGCCGTGTACGACACGCTCGCCGTCTACATGCGCCGCAAGATCGTCAGCGAGCGACTGGTGCTGAGCGCGTGGTTCCACCCGCTGAGCGCCATCCGCGAGCCAGCGGACGCCTGGGTGAAGCACCGCGCCCTCCACGGCGTACGCAACCCGTGGCCGCACCTCAGCTGGTTGCTCGACCGCGCCGAGCAGTACCACGCCAAGCAGGGATGCTGTCAGGACTGATGGTGGGCGGCGTCGGCCCGGCCGGCCAGGTGCTCGAAGATGAGGTGCGTCTCGGTGTCGCTGACCACACCCGTCCCGCTCAGGTCGGTGACGATGTCGCGTAGCCCGTCGCTGCTGTCCGCCGCCACGTGCAGCAGGTAGTCGTAGGAGCCGGACACGAAGAAGACGTTCAGCACGTACGGCTTCTTGGCCACCGCGGCCGCGAAGTCGGTGAGCGCGCCGCGAGCATCCGCCTTCAGGCTGACAGCGATCATCGCCTGGATGGAGAGGCCGAGCACCTCCGGATCGACGTCCGCGTGGATGCCGCGGATCGCTCCTCGCTCCCGCAACGACCGGACGCGGGCCAGGCATGTGGACGGGGCGATGCCGGCCTGACGCGCCAGCTCGTTGTTGGGTGTGCGACCGTCGCGCTGCAGGGCGGCGAGCAGCACGCGATCGACGCTGTCGAGCGGCTGAACATCGTTCGGCGGGGGCATCTCATCACGACCTTCACCAGTCGTATCGTCGGTGTTGACTCGGATTCAGAGAATCATCTTCATCAATGTTGCCATCATCCCATCATTTCTTCACCATGGAGGCATGCGAGTCGGAATTCCCACTGAGGTCAAGAACCACGAGTATCGCGTGGCCATCACGCCCGCCGGCGTCACCGAGCTGGTGCGTCGCGGTCACGAGGTCACTATTCAGGCGGGAGCCGGTGTCGGATCCTCGATCACCGACGACGACTATCGCGCTGCCGGTGCCACCATGCTCGACTCTGCCGACGAGGTCTGGGTGGGAGCAGATCTCGTCCTCAAGGTGAAGGAGCCGATCGCGGAGGAATGGCATCGCATGCGGCGTGGCCAGGTGTTGTTCACCTACCTGCACCTGGCTGCCGCGCCTGACGTCACGCAAGCGGTGCTCGACAGCGGCATCACTGCCATCGCGTATGAGACCGTGCAGCGTCGCGACGGCTCACTGCCGCTGCTGGCGCCGATGTCCGAGGTGGCCGGTCGCCTGGCCACCCAGGTCGGCGCGTACCACCTGATGCGGCCGCTCGGCGGCCGCGGCGTGCTCATGGGCGGCGTGCCCGGCACCGAGCCGGCCAATGTCGTCGTCATCGGCGGTGGCGTGTCCGGCACCCACGCCGCCGACATGGCGGTCGGTCTGCACGCCGACGTCACGGTGCTCGACCTCAGCGTCCCCCGCCTGCGCGAGCTCGACTCGCGCTACCGCGGCCAGGTCCGCACGCTCCACTCCAGCGCCCACGCCATCGAGGAAGCCGTCCTCGACGCCGATCTCGTCATCGGTGCCGTCCTGGTGCCCGGAGCCCGGGCGCCGAAGCTCGTGAGCAACGAGCTGGTGTCGCGGATGCGGCCTGGTTCGGTGCTCGTCGACATTGCCATCGACCAGGGCGGCTGCTTCGAGGACTCGCACCCCACCACCCACGCCGAGCCCACGTTCCGCGTGCACGAGTCGGAGTTCTACTGCGTCGCGAACATGCCCGGCGCCGTGCCCCGTACGTCCACGTATGCACTGACCAGCGTGACGATGCCCTTCGTCATCGCCCTGGCCGAGCACGGCTGGCACGATGCGCTCGCCCAGGACGCCGACCTCTCGTTGGGCCTGAACGCGCACGACGGACGGCTCTACCACCACTCCGTCGGCGAGGCCCTCGGTCTCGAGACCGCCGACCTGCTGCCCCTGCTCGCCGGCTGACCGCGCCAGACCCCGGCGGGGGTGCCGGGCCGCGGGCGGCTGAGAAGGTAGAGCTCATGTGGATCGGCTGGATCGAGCTCGACCTGCGCCTCGGTGACGTGCACTCACTGAAGACGAAGCGCTCGATCGTGCGCCCGATCGTCTCTGAGCTCCGTCGACGCTTCCACGTCGCGGCGGCGGAGACCGATCACCTCGATCTCCACCGCCGGGCCGGCATCGGCGCGAGCATCGTGGCCGCCGATCGCGCGCACGTGGTCGAGGTGCTCGACAAGATCGAGCAGCTCGTCGCCTACCACCCCGAGGTGGAGGTGCTTTCCGTGCGACACCACATCGGTCGCGCCGACGACTCCTGATGCTGTGACCCCCGCCCTTTCGGCGTCCGGACTCGACTCGACATACTGGCCAGATGCGAAATCCTCGTGCCTTCCTGCGGCCGTTGGCAGTCGGAGCGCCGACGCCGGTCGCGGACATCCCGTTCAAGCCGTCCCGGATGATCCATTTCTTCGATCCGAGCAACGAGAAGATGCAGGCCAAGGTGCCCGACATCGCGGCGAAGGTCGACATCATCCTCGGCAACCTCGAGGACGCCATCAAGACGGAGAACAAGGAGGCCGCGCGACAGGGCCTCATCGACATCGCGAAGAAGACCGACTTCGGCCAGACCCAGCTCTGGACCCGCGTGAACAGCCTTGACTCCCCGTGGGTGCTCGACGACCTCATCACCTTGGTCACCGAGATCGGCGACAAGCTGGACGTCGTGATGGTGCCGAAGGTCGAGGGTGCCCAGGACATCCATTACGTCGACCGACTGCTGGCCCAGCTCGAGGCCCGTGCCGGCCTCGAGGAGCCGATCCTCGTGCACGCCATCCTGGAGACGGCCGAGGGCGTCACCAACGTCGAGGAGATCGCCGCCGCCAGCCCGCGCATGCAGGGCATGTCACTCGGCCCGGCCGACCTCGCCGCCAGTCGTCGCATGAAGACCACCCGGGTCGGCGGCGGGCATCCCGGCTACCTGGTGCGCACCGACCCCACGGGCGACGACATCAACGAGGGCCGCAGCACGTACCAGCAGGACCTCTGGCACTACACGATCTCCCGCATGGTCGACGCCTGCGCGGCGAACGACATCCTCCCGTTCTACGGGCCGTTCGGCGACATCAAGGACGTCGTGGCCTGCGAGGACCAGTTCCGCAACGCGTTCCTGCTCGGCTGCGTCGGCGCGTGGAGCCTGCACCCGGTGCAGATCGACATCGCCAAGAAGGTCTTCTCCCCCGATCCCGCCGACGTCGCACATGCCAAACGCGTCGTCGAGGCGATGGGCGACGGTTCCGGCGCCGTGATGATCGACGGCAAGATGGAGGACGACGCGTCCTGCAAGCAGTGCCAGGTGATGCTCGACCTCGCCACGGCGCTCGCCGAGCGAGACCCGGAGCTGGCCGAGGCGTATGACCTCTGAGCTGCTGCGGCCCCGCCGCTCCGTCCTGTACATGCCCGGCGCCAACGAGCGCGCGCTCGAGAAGGCCAAGGGCATCGACGCCGATGCGCTCATCCTCGACCTCGAGGACGCCGTCGCGCCGGATGCCAAGCCGGAGGCACGCGAGCGCGTCTGTGCCGCGGTCGGTTCGGGCGAGTACGGCCACCGTGAGCTGACGATCCGCGTCAACGGCATCGGCACCGAGTGGCACGAGGACGACCTCATCGCCGCGGCCCAAGCTGGCCCCCACGGCGTCGTCGTGCCCAAGGTGGACTCCGCCGATGAGGTGCGGTCCCTCGTCGACGCGCTGGAGAAGGCCGGTGCCCCCGACCACACCCACCTGTGGGCCATGGTCGAAACCCCGACCGCGATCTTGCACGCCGAGGAAATTGCTGCCGCGCACGAGCGTCTCGCCGTGCTCGTGATGGGCACGAACGACCTGGTCAACGAGACGTTCGCGCTGCACGTGCCCGGCCGCGCACCCCTCGTGCCGTCGCTGACCATCGCGCTGCTCGCGGCCCGTGCGGCCGGAAAGGTCATCCTCGACGGCGTCTACAACGACGTGAAGAACGAGGAGGGCTTCGCCGCCGAGGCGCGGCAAGGGCGCGAGATGGGCTTCGACGGCAAGACGCTGATCCACCCCAGCCAGGTCGAGCCCACGAACGAGGCGTTCGCGCCGAGCGAGGCCGACGTCGAGCACGCCACCGAAGTCATCGAGGCCTTCGAGAACGCCCAGGCCGAGGGCCGCGGCGTCGTCACCGTCAACGGCCGGATGATCGAGCACCTGCACGTGAGGGATGCACAGCGCATTCTCGCGTTCCACGAGGCCATCACGTCCCGCTGAACGCCGAACGACGGGTGGCGACCAGAGGGTCACCACCCGTCGTCCGCCAGGTAGCGGCTTGACTCAGCGATTCGCGCGAAGCCCGAAGAGCTCGGCGTGAACCCTGTCCTGATGCGCTCGGAGCTTGCGTCGCTGACGCACAGACTCCAGGATCACCAGGCGATCGAGCTCGGACAACTCATCCCAGGCGCGCTTGTCGCGGGCCCGACGGGACTCGGAGATGGCCACGTCCTTCACCTCCCCTCTGTCCGTACCGGTCGTCGGTGAGGGGTCGGTGAGGTTCTGAGCGGGTATGAGTCGTGGATCGAGTTTCGTGGTCATAAGCGCGCCTCCTTTCTTGGATGTGTTGATGGGTGGACAACAAAAAACGCTCCGGATGTCCTATCCGAAGCGTTGACCGACGTACCGACAGAAATTACGTCGAAGACACTGCTCCGGAGGTGGGACCGGCAAAGAGCACGGCGGCGTCGCGGAACGACACGACCGGCGTGATGAGAGAGAACATCTTCACGGGTATCCACCTCCTTCGACGTGCCAAACGCTCCGGGACCGGAGCGACCTCAGTACGTTAACGCAGGTCACACCCATTGTCGAGACCCACGCACGATTTCGTTCAGTCGAAGTCGAGACGCTCGTCGATCTCGGCACGGGTGTAGCCGCTCGCGTACAGCAAGTCGGCGGCGAGCGACCGCACCTGCGCGGCGATAGAGGCGCTGTTCATCGTCGCCGCGGCGGGCAGCGCCACCGACGCCATTCGCGCAGCCTGCACGAGCTCGCCGCGTGCCTCCTCGAAGTCATCCTGCTCGGAGAGGTCGTCGGCGAAGATGCCGATGGCACCCGCGAGCGCGTCAACAGCAAGGGCCATGTCAGCGGGCACCTGCTCGTGGTGCCGCAACAGCGCCGACGTCTTGCGTGCGAGCACGCGGGCGTCACGCACCGCGTTGTCGAGGTCGATGACCGTGGCCGTGTAGAGCTGGACGTGCGCCCGTTGGCGCCAGCGGAGCGGCGAGATGCGGGCGACCTCGGCGACGTTGCTGGCCGTCGCGGTCATGGAGTCGACGAGCGGTTGCATGTTCCGCGCATCGGCGAGCGCGCGGTCGGCGAGGTCGGCGTCCTCGTCGCGCAGCGCGGCGGCGATCCGCGTGAGGATCGCGCTGAGACGGGTCAGGAACCGCTGCATCTCCCGGTCGATGTCACGCACCGGGTTGCGCGGGACGAGCAGCACCATCGCCAGTCCGACCAGCCCGCCGACCAGTGCATCGAGGAACCGGGTGACCGCCGGATTGCCGGTGCCGGCGAACGGAATCACCGCGGTGAGCAGCACCGACGACGTCGCCGCCTGGGTGAGCGCCAGGCCGGTGAGACCGACCAGGGTGCCGACGACCACGGCGAGCGCGACCACGACGGCCATCTGCCAAGGCCCCCGTCCGATGCCCAGGATCAGCAGTTCTCCGACGAGGACGCCGGTGGCCACGCCGAGCACCAGCTCGAGGACCGTACGGACCCGGGCGCCGCCGCCGGAGATGAGGGCGACGATCGCGGCGATTGGCGCAAAGAACGCCTGCCGGTGGCCGAGGACCTCGGTGGCGATGAAGTACGCGATGGACGTGGCAAGGCTGAGGCGCACCAAGAGGCGCCATCGGCGTCGGACCGTCATGAGGCGGTCAGCGAAGGAGTCACCGCGCGGCCGCAGGCGCATCCGTCGCAGCGGGATGTCGCGAGCCGGACTCATCGCGATCAGTGCGGCGGCATGGTCAGCGCGTCAGCCGGCGGATGACGACGAGCACGGTGATGACCGCCGCGGTGCCGGCGACGACCGGCACGATCGTCTCGAACTTGGGTGAGCCCTGCTCGTCGATGAAATGTCCCTTCACGCTCTGCAGCGTGCGGCGCGCGATGCTCTTGGGATGGGCGCGGTCGACCAGCTCGTCGACCGTGGAGGCCAGTCGCAGCCGGATCTGCTCGATCTCGTCGACCAGCTCATCGGTCTCGGACTTGCCCACGGGATGCCTCACTCGGATCGGGAACGTCGGTATTGAAAGGATAGGGCCCATGACGACGCGCCTGCAGCCCGGAGACATCGCACCCGACTTCACCCTCCCCACCGACACCGGCGAGATGGTGACGCTGTCCGACCTGCGAGGAGGCCGTGTCATCGTCTACTTCTATCCCGCAGCCCTGACATCGGGCTGCACCAAGCAGGCCTGCGACTTCAGCGACTCCCTCGACGACCTGAAGACCGAGGGGTACACGGTGCTCGGTATCTCGAAGGACCCGGCCGAGAAGCTGGCGAAGTTCCGGGCCAAGGAAGACCTCACCATCACGCTCCTCTCCGACGTCGACAAGGCCGTCCATCACGCGTGGGGAACCTGGGGAATGAAGAAGCTCTACGGCAAGGACGTCGAGGGCGTCATCCGCTCGACCTTCGTCGTCGGCGCGGATGGCCGCATCGAGCTGGCGCAGTACAACGTCAAGGCCACCGGGCATGTCGCCAAGCTGCGAAGGGACTTGGGGGTTGACGCCGCCTAGTCTGTGGGCATGGGCCGAAGTGGTGGAACTGGTAGACACGCGGCGTTTAGGTCGCCGTGCCTTCGGGTGTGCGGGTTCGAGTCCCGCCTTCGGCACACGAACTCCTAGTCTGTCCGCATGATCCTGGTCGTCGGTGAGGCGCTCGTCGACGTCGTGGAGCGCCCCGACGGATCACGACGCGAGCATGCTGGTGGCAGTCCGATGAACGTCGCGGTCGGTCTCGGCCGAGTCGGGCTCGACGTCAGCCTCGCGACCGCGCTCGGCGACGATGGGTACGGCGAGCTCATCCGCCGGCACTTGTCCGATTCCCACGTCAACGTGCTGGCATCGACGACCGACCACACGGCGTCAGCGGTGGCCAGACTCGACGGCCACGGGTCGGCCAGCTACGAGTTCGACATCTCCTGGGACCCGGACCTGGTGGACCCTCCCGCCACTCCGGATGCCGTGCACACCGGCTCGATCGCCGCCACGCTGGCACCAGGTGCTGATGCCGTCGAAGCCCTGCTGCACCGCCTTCGACCCACCAGCATCGTGACGTTCGACCCCAACGTCCGGCCGTCACTCACCCCGGACCGGGACGAGGTGACGGAACGGGTCGAGCGACTCGTCCAGCTCGCCGACGTCGTCAAGGTCAGCGACGAAGACCTCGCCTGGCTGAGTCCGGGCACACCGTTCGACGACGTCGCCGTGCGCTGGCTCGAGTCCGGTGCCTCGATGGTCGTGGTGACCCGTGGCGGAAAGGGCTCGGTCGCGCGGGCTCGTTCGGGTCGACTCGACATGACCGTCGCACCAGTGAACGTGGTCGACACCGTTGGAGCCGGCGACGCCTACATGTCAGGCCTCATCGTCGCGCTGGAGATCGAGGGGCTTCTCGACGTGACTGCGCGCGAGCGACTGCGTGAGATCGACGCTCAGACGACGCGGCGGCTGATCGACACCGCGGCTCGATCTGCGGCGATCGTCGTCGGCCGCGCGGGCGCCGATCCGCCCTCGCGGGCGGAGCTGCTCGGCTAGTCGATGAGCTTCGGCAGGCCGCGGTTGAGCGCGGCCGAGATGACCTTGCCGACAACGCCAGCCAGGCCGGGAGCGGGACCGTCGAATCCGATCCGGTAGTCGAGCTCGGTGCCGCCGTCGGCCGTTGCGGTCAGTCGCTGCACGCCCCAGTGCCCCTTCATCGGCGAGCCCTTGCTGATCGCGTACTCGATCAGACTGTTCGGCTCCGCGGCCGTGACGGTCTCCTCGAACGCCGGCAACAGACCGATCTTCAGCCGGCGCGTCGAACCGACGCCGTTGCGGGACGCGTCACCGTCGCGGACGCGGGTGACCTTCGCACCCATGACCGGGCCGAGGTTCTCGTGCTCGGAGAGCGCCTCGAAGACAGTGGCGGGGTCGGAGCGGTAGGTGTGGGTGACGTGAACGCGCTGAGGTGCCGGCATGGTCGGTGAGTCTAGGCTCTTGGCCTGATGTTCCGCATGCTGTTCCACGAGCCGAGGATTCCCGGCAACACCGGCAACGCGATCCGCCTCGCCGCGGCCACAGGTACCGAGCTGCATCTTGTCGAGCCGCTCGGCTTCGACCTGTCCGACGCCCAGCTGCGCCGTGCCGGCCTCGACTACCACGACCTCGCCGTGATGACGGTCCATCCCGACCTCGACACCGCCTTCGAGGCGCTCGGTCCGGCGCGCGTGTTCGCGTTCACGACTGCCGCCGAGCGCGTCTACACCGACGTTGCGTATGAGCCGGGCGACATCCTGATGTTCGGCGCCGAGCCCGACGGCCTTCCGGAGGACGCCCTCGCGCACCCCCGCGTCACCGATCGACTCTGTCTCCCGATGCTCCCCGGGAGGCGCTCGATGAACCTCGCGAACTGCGCGTCGATCGCCGTCTATGAAGCCTGGCGGCAGCACGGGTTCACGTGACGTTCGAGCGTGCCCACGGTCGTTGGCGGTGCAGAAGGGGGCGACCCAAGGTCCGCATGAGGCCGGGCGTTCGGCGGGTGCCGGCCAGAAGCATGCGGTCTCGCATCCGCAGCGATTCCTGTGGGCCCGGTGTGAGGGCTGCGGTCTCGGCATCCACTTCGCTCACGGGTCGAGCATCGGTTCGTCCGTCGCCGGTGACGGCAAAGAGATGCCACGCATCCGGCACGCCTTTCAGCGTGTAGGTCCCGCGCTCGACGAACTCGATGCCCGAGCCGAGCACGAGCTCTCGCACGGTGCTCGACACCAATACGTCCCCCGCGTCAGCGTGCGCCACGATCCTGGCGGCCACGTTGACGGCGATCCCGCTGAGGTCCTCACCGCGCCGGTCGCACTCGCCGGTGTGGACGCCGGCACGGATCTCGATGCCCAGCTCACGAACCGCGTCGCTCATCGCACGTGCGGCCCGGATGGCCTTCGCCGGACCCTCGAACAGGGCGAGGAAACCGTCGCCGAGCGTCTTGATCGGACGGCCCTCATAGCGCTCGATCTCGGATCGTATGACCTCGTCATGACGTTCGACCAGCGAACGCCAGCGCTCGTCCCCCATGTCCGCGGCACGCCGCGTCGAGGAGACGATGTCCGTGAACAGGATGGTCGCCAGTGCGCGATCCGGGTCGGACCGGTGGCGGGCACCGGTGAGGAACTGCTCGATCTCGTCGACGATCGGCTCCCAGTCTCCGACCCAGGTGAGGTGATCTTGCCCCGAGAACTCCACGAACTTTGCCGCCGGGAGCTCCTGCGCCAGATACCTGCTGAAGCTGAGGGGAACAATGCTCTCGTCCCGATGAAGAATCAACGTGGGGGCAGAGATCCTCTGCAGTGCGGCACGCACATCGACCAGCTTCGTCGCTTCGAGACATGCCCACGCCATGCCGGGACTGGCGCAAATGCGCTCGGCGCTCCCCAGAACTTGGATCGATCCAGGCACGGTGGCCATGCTCGGTGCCCAGAGCTCCATGACCCGGCCGCTGCCCCACTCAGCGAAGCGTTCTGTCAGGAGCTCCCACAGGGAATCGATCACCTCCGACTCGGCGACGAGGTAGTCGGGAGCCCAATACCACTTCGCGCCCGTCTCCAGCAGGACCAGGGCATCGCAACGCTCCGGGTAGGTCGCTGCGAAGAGCATCGATGGCCCCCCGCCCTCCGAGAACCCGAGGAGCGCGGCGTGCTCAAGGCCAACGGCGTCCATCACCACTCGAATGTCCTCTACGCGTTGCTCAGGTGACGGTGGCCCCGAGACCGGGTCCGACAGGCCCGTTCCGGGCTTGTCGAACATCACCAAGCGAGTGAAGGACGTCAGGCGTCTCAGCATCGCGTTGGCCTGAGCGTCGCTCCACATCAGCGCCATCTGCGAGACGATTCCGCTCGAGAACACCAGATCGATCGGACCATCGCCGACGACCTGGTAGGCGATGCTGATATCGCCCTTCTTCGCGTAGTGCGTCTCGGGCACCATTCCGCCACGGTAGTGCCGCTGCGCGAGCCCCTGTGGAGGATCCGGAAAGACGGCCCTGTTCGCCTGCTCACATCTCCTTCCACGACTTCTTCGAATCCGCCGAGCAACCGGTCCGTGGGGACATATCCTGCTCCTGCTCTCGGGAAGGCAAGACGTGTCCAGATCGGTCCTCCGCATCGGCGTGGTGGTCACCATGACCATCGCGCTGATTGCTGCATGGCAGAGCGCGCGGGGCGGTGAGCAGCCGGATCCGAACGGACCGTTCAAGCGCGGCATCGTCGTCGTCGGCGACTCGATCACGGCCGAGTACAACGACGACAAGGGTGACGACTTCCAGGGCTGGTGGAGCATGGTCGGGCGTCATTTCGGGGCGCACGTCACGACCCACGCGCAGACCGGTTCGGGCTACCTCCGGCAGGGGCTGGAGTGCAGCGGCAACCGGTTCATCGACCGGCCCGGGGCATTCCGCGGCACGGCTCCGTCCCTGTTCATCGTGGAGGGCGGCCGCAACGATTGGGCGTCCTGCATCGAGGGGCAGCATGTCGAGGCCCCGAATGCGGAGATCGCCGACGCCGTCAACCACTACCTGGATGTGATCCAGGAGAACCTGCCGCGCTCGACGCGGATCGTGGTGCTCGGCCCCCCGTGGGGCACTCTCGACCAGTTGGGACGGCGCCGACTGACCGCGATCGTCTTTGCCGCAGCCAAGGCGCACCACGTGCAGTACGTGAGCACCATGGGCACGCTCGACCGCCGCAACCACGTACTCGACGGCGTGCATCCCAACCGGGCCGGCAGCCGCGCGCTGGCGGACCGGGTCATCGCTGCTCTGGAGTAGTCAGTCCAGCGCGGCCACGACATGTGGCGCGATGGCCGCGAGTGCGTGACCGCGATGGCTGATGCGGTCCTTCGCGAGCGGCGAGAGCTCGGCGGTCGACACGTCGTAGCCGTCGGCAGCGAACAGCGGGTCGTAGCCGAATCCGCCGGCTCCCTGCTCGACGCGCAGAATGCGACCGCGCATCTCGCCCGTCTCGACGATCTCGACACCATCCGGCGTGCAGAACGCCATGGCACAGCGAAACGTCGCGCCTCGGCGCTCGTCGGGCACGTCGCCGAGCTGGCTCAGCAGCAAGGCGTTGTTGGCGGCGTCGCCACCCTCGTCCTTCGCGACCCCGCTCCAACGTGCCGACAGCACACCCGGCATGCCATTGAGGGCGTCGACGCACAGACCCGAGTCGTCGGCCAAGGACGGAAGTCCGGTGGCGGCCAGGCAGGCGCGGGCCTTGAGGAGCGCGTTGCCCTCGAAGGTCGGCTCGGTCTCGGCCGGCTCATCGAAGGGTGTGACGTCGTCGAGCCCGAGCACAGCGTTGCCGGCCAGGAGGTTGTCGAGGATGCGCCGGAGCTCAGCCAGTTTTTTGGCGTTGCGCGACGCGAGCACCACCCGACGGGACGTCACGCGCTGAGGGCTTCCTTCTGCAGCTGTGTCAGGTCGGCACAGCCCTTGGCCGCGAGCGTGAGCAGAGCGTCGAGCTCGGCCCGGTCGAACGGCGCGCCCTCGGCGGTGCCCTGGACCTCGACGAACGAGCCCGAACCGGTCATCACGACGTTCATGTCGGTCTCGGCCCGCACGTCCTCGACGTACGGGAGGTCGAGCAGCGGGACGCCGTCGATGATGCCGACGCTGATGGCGGCGACGGACTCGACCAGCGGCTCCCCCACGAGGGCACCGGCCTCGCGCAGGTGCGAGACGGCGTCGGACAGCGCCAGGTAGGCGCCGGTGATGGCGGCCGTGCGGGTGCCGCCATCTGCCTGGAGGACGTCGCAGTCGATGGTGATGGTGTTCTCGCCGAGCGCGCTGTAGTCGATCGCCGCGCGCAGCGACCGTCCGATCAGGCGGGAGATCTCGTGGGTGCGTCCGCCGATGCGGCCCTTGACGGACTCACGCTGCGAGCGGTCGTGGGTGGCCTGCGGGAGCATCGCGTACTCGGCGGTGACCCAGCCCAGGCCCGAGCCCTTGCGCCAGCGCGGAACGCCCTCGCTGGCAGCGGCCGCACACAGCACGCGGGTCTTGCCGAACTCGATGAGGCAGGAACCCTGCGCGTGGTCGAGCCAGTTGCGGGTGATCGTGACGGGGCGCAGCTCGTCGGCTGCGCGGCCGTCTTCGCGAGACGTCATTGGACGAGCCTATCCAGCAGGTGCGACCGTCAGAGCTCGTAGGTGGCGTCGGAGGTGACGAGGTCGAGCGGACCGTCCCACGTCGTCTTCGCGTCCGCCTCCACCTCGGCACGATCGGTCCACGCCGGGATGTGGGTGAGCAGCAGGCGGCCGACGCCGGCGGCGCGGGCCGACTCGCCGGCCTGGGCGCCGGTCAGGTGCAGGTGCGGAGGATTGACCTTCGACTCCACGAAGGACGCCTCGCACAGGTAGATGTCGGCGCCGGCGGCGAGCGCGTCCAGCTTCTCGCTGGGTCCGGAGTCGCCGGAGTAGACGAGCACGTGATCGTCGGTCTCGATCCGCATGGCGTAAGCCTCGACCGGGTGGTCGGTGCGCGCGACGGTGAGGCGGAACGGGCCGAGCTCGACCGTCTCGCCGTCCTGCCAGTCGTGGCAGGTGAAGTGGTCGAGGATGCCCGGGTCCGGCTCAGGTCCGTACGCGACGGCGAGGAACCTGGCGGCTCCAGCGGGTGCGAACAGCGGAAGACGTTCGAGTGCGCCGTCGGGGTGGTAGCGGCTGACGACGTAGTAGCCGGCGAGGTCGAAGCAGTGGTCGGCGTGCAGGTGCGAGAGGGCGACGGCGTCGAGGTCGCGGAGGTCGATGTGTCGCTGCAGTGCACCCAGCGCTCCGTTGCCCAGATCGAGCACCAGACGGTACGTGCGACCCTCGAATGGTGCCTCCACGAGGTAGCAGCTGGACGGCGAGTCCGGTCCGGGGAAAGACCCCGCACAGCCGATCACCGTCAGTTTCATACTCGTCATGCTGTCACCACCCAGGAGAATTGCTCAACGGTCTCGACTTCTGGCCCGAGGAATCGGCGTCCGAGGACGCCGAAGTCGACCGGGCGCCCCGTGGTGAGGAAGTGGTGCTGGGGCTCGGGTTCGTCCAGGCCGCGCTCGAGACCCTCACGCGCCAGCAGCGCGTAGACGTCCTTGGCCGTCTCGTCCGCGCTCGAGACGAGCGTGACGTCGGGACCCATGACGTACGAGATGGCGCCCGTGAGCAGCGGGTAGTGCGTGCAACCGAGCACGAGCGTGTCGATGTCCGCCTCGACGAGTGGCTCGAGGTACTCGTGCGCGACCGCTTCGATCTCCGGTCCGCTGGTGATGCCGGCTTCGACGAGCTCGACGAAGCGCGGGCAAGCCTGGGTGTGCAGCTCGACAGACGGGTTGGCGGCGAACGCGTCGTCATAGGCGCGGGAGGTGGCGGTGGCCTCGGTGCAGATGACGCCCACCCGTCCGTTGCGGGTGGCGCTGACGGCCCGGCGGGTGGCCGGAATGATGACCTCGACGACCGGGACGTCATATCGCTCGCGAGCGTCCCGAAGCACGGCGGCGCTGGCGGAGTTGCAGGCGATGACGAGCGTCTTGACACCCTGGTCGACGAGATGGTCGAGGCAGTCGAGGGCGAACTCGCGCACCGCGGCGATCGGCTGGGAGCCGTACGGCTGCCGGGCGGTGTCGCCGAGGTACAGGATGGGCTCGTGCGGCAGCTGGTCGATCACGGCCCGCGCGACGGTGAGTCCACCGAAGCCGGAGTCGAAGATGCCGATCGGAGCGTCCGTCACAAGCATTGAGAGTACGCAGGGTGAACGATTGATGACAGTCAACGTGGCGGAAACAACTGGTCCACCATGTAGCGGCGGGCGAAGGCGCGGCTGGACTCGTCGTCCTGGGCGATGACTCCTTGGGGCGTCGCGATGAGCGAGTGCATGAGTCGGACCGCCATCTCGGCAGCGACCTCGGCATCGACGCCATCCGGCAGCTCGCGCCCGGCGTCGCGGATCGTCCGGACGAGGTACTCCCGCCCGATCGCCAGCACCGGCCCTGCCTCGACCGTGAGAAACGGCAGCACGGTCTCCGGCTCGACGGCGAGCAGGCGGCTCAGCAGCGGATCGTCCCTGGTGAACCGCCGCAGCGCGACGAAGCCCTCGACCAGGCTGTCCTCGAGCGTCGCCTGCGCCGCCATCACCTCGTCGAGCTGGGCCATGAACAGCTCGAACTTCCGCATCAGTGCGGCCGCGACGAGCGCGTCCTTGTCGGCGAACCGGCGGTAGAGCGTGGCCCGGCCGATGCCGGCCTGCCGGGCGACGTCCTCGACGCGGGCGCGACGGATGCCGACGCGCTCGAACTCCGCGAGGCCCGCGTCGAGGATGGCTGTCGTGGAGTCCGAAGGTGTATCGTCGTGAGACATCACGATCCATTATGTCTCATGGAGGACTACATGGCGTTCGGACCGGGCTCCTTGCTGTATGAGTCCTATGGCGACCGCATCGGCTATCTCGTGGCACCCCGGGCCGGCCTCCTCCAGCTGATGTACCCCGACCTCGGCCGCGGCGTCGAGCAGCACTCGGCGTTCTACACCGAGCCCTGGGAACGGCTGTTCCGCTCGGTGCCGCAGATCGTCGGCACCATCTTCGACGGCGACCAGGCCCAGGGCACGGCCGATCAGGTGCGCGAGTTCCACCGCGACATCAAGGGCTCGCACGACGATGGCACCCGCTACCACGCGCTCGACCCCGACACGTACTTCTGGGCGCATGCGACGTTCACCGACGCGGCGTTCACGACGAACTCGCTGTTCAAGCTCAACCCGCTCGATCTACCGGAGCGCCGCGCCTACTACCTCGAGTGCGTCGAGTGGTGGCAGATGTACGGGCTGTCGATGCGCCCGGTGCCGCCCACATACGACGACTTCCTCGTCTACTGGAACCACATGCTCACCGACGTCCTCGAGCCGACGCCGGCGGCCGTGCGGCTCGTGGAGATGATGAAGAACCCGACGAGCATGGCGCAGCCGTGGCTGCCGGAACCAGTCTGGAAAGTCGTTGCCGCGGCCGGCATGCCGCCATACATGTGGGTCACCACGGCGACGCTGCCACCACAGGCGCGGGAGATGTTCGGTCTCCGGTGGTCCCGCGCCGACGAGGTGGCGTTCGCGATCTTCCGACGAGTCGTCGCCGCCGGCTGGGCGGTCCTACCGGACCGGCTGACGCTGCTCCCCCGCGCCCGCGCCGCCTATCGCCGCACCGGCCACACGGGCCTACCAGCCGCACGTCGCGACTTGCAGCGCCGGAGCATCAGCGCCTGAACGTCTCAGTGGCGATGGTCGTGGCCATGCGGACGGTGGCGGAACGCCTCGACCTTCGCGTCCAGCTCGGCGGCTTCCATGGCATCGGACGTCGCGAGGATGTCCTCGAACGCCATCGCCCAGCTCGTCCAGTACGGCCGCGCCTCGTCCTCTGCGATGCGCACGATCAGTCGGTCGCGGAACGCATCCCACCCGAACCGGTCGGTGCGGCTCACAGCCACCGCGAGCCCGAAGACCCTGCGTTGCCACGGCGCCTCGAACACGATCTCGCCGTTGTCGCGGGGAGGTGACACCGCTCCGACGAGGTCGGCCTCGATGACGGACGGCTCGGTCATCCGGCGTTCCGTTCCAGCGGCAGACCGACGCCGATCATCGCGTCACGCGTCACCAGTGTCGCCAGCTCCTCGGCATCGAGCTCACCAGTGCCCTGCGGTCGCTCGGGGAGCACCAGGTACCGAGCCTCAGCGGAGCTGTCCCACACCCGGATGAGCACGTCCTCCGAGATGTCGAGGCCCATCTCATGCAGCACCACGCGCGGTTGCGCCACGACGCGCGAGCGGTACTCCGGCTCCTTGTACCAACGTGGCGGCAAGCCGAGCACCGGCCACGGGTAGCACGAGCAAAGCGTGCAGACGACGACGTTGTGAACGTCGGACGTGTTCTCGACGACGATCAGTTTCGCCGCCTCGGGGCCGCCGAACCCGAGCTCGGCGATCGCTTTCGTGCCATCGTCGAGCAGGCGCTCCCGATAGGCCGGATCGGACCAGGCGCGGGCCACGACCTTCGCTCCGTTGAGCGGGCCGACATTCGACTCGTAGTGCTCCACGATCTCGTCGACGACCTCAGGGTCGACGAGTCCCTTCTCCACGAGCAGGGCCTCGACCGCTTCGACTCGCACTGCGCTGTCATCCAGGCTCATGGCGTCTCCAGGTAGGGCTCGAAGAGGTCGATCCGCACTTCGGTACCCGGCTCCGCGGCGTCGCCCCACAAGTCGGTGCCGGCGAAGGCGACCGTGTAGAGATGCTGCGCATCGCGTCGCCGCTCGGCGTGAGCGTCGGGAAGGAGCGCCGCGCCGTGCCGAGCAGTGATGACGCCGAGTTTCCCGGCGACGTAGTCCGGTTTGCGGGTGTGCCCTGGTGTCGCACCGATGCCGACGCGGACCGCGTCGCCGACGGAGAACCGCGGGCGCCGGAACGACGGCCGTGAGTTGCCGAGAGCGCGGGGAAGGACATGCGCTGCCAACCAGGTCGGCAAGGTGGGGCGAGCCAGCCGGCGCAGGACGGCTGACGTCACCGCACGCCGTCCTCGGGGTGCCCGCCGCCCGACGATCGCGGGCTCACGCCCGTTGACGCGGGCATCGACCTCGTCCTCGCCGAGATATCCGTCGTGCACCAGACGACGCTCGAGGCCGCCGAGCCAGCGACGGTAGTAGCTCGACCAGAACACTTCGCCTGGCAGCTGCTCCATCTGCGAGCGTGCGGCGTCGGTGTTGGGGCCGAAGAGCGACTGCACGTAGACGGACATGCCGAAGACACGGCCCTCCCAGGGATGATGAAAAGCCGGCTCGTCGACCTCGCGGTCGATCGTGCCGAAGAACTCTGGTCTGCCCCCCACGTCGCTCAGGGCCGCCACACGGCGAACACTACAGGCGAGGTTCGCGGGTGGCGCTACAGCGGAAGCTTGGGCTGCGGCGGAGCGTGAGAGGGGTCGACACCGTCGAACAGGCTGGACACCGACTCGCCGGCGTGGATGCGAGCAATGGCTTCGGCGAAGAGCCGCGACACGGTGCGCACCTGCAGCTCGGGCCAGTCGTGCGGCGCCGGCACGGTGTCGGTGGTGACGACCTCGGTGATCGATGGATGGTCGCGCAAGCGCTCCACCGCCTTGCCGGTGAACAGGCCGTGCGTGCAGGCCACCGACGCCTGCAGGCAGCCCTCTTCCTCGAGCTTGTCCATCAGCTCGACGATCGAGCCCCCGGTGGCGATCTCGTCGTCGAGCACGATCGCCGTCTTGCCGGAGACGTCGCCGACGATGGCGTCGATGACGACCTTGTCGTCGGCCTGGCGCTGCTTGCTGCCAGCCGCGACCGGCACGCCCAGGAGGCGCGCGAACAGTGATGCGGTCTTGGCGTTGCCGAGGTCGGGTGAGACGACCACGGTGTTGCTGAGGTCGCGGCCGCGGTAGTGGTCGGCGAGCTCGCCGATGGCGGTGAGGTGGTCGACCGGAGTACTGAAGAATCCATGCACCTGCGGGGCGTGCAACGTCATCGTCACGACGCGATCGGCGCCGGCGGTGCTGAGCATGTCGGCGACGAGCCGGCCGCCGATGGAGATGCGCGAGGCGTCCTTCTTGTCCGACCGCGCATAGGCGTAGTGCGGGATGACCGCCGTGACCGACTCGGCCGACGCGCCGCGAGCAGCGTCGATCATCAGCAGCAGCTCCATCAAGTGGTCCTGGGTGGGCGGGACCAGCGGCTGGATGATGTAGACGTCCTTCTTGCGGCAGTTCGCGAGCAGCTGGATCTGCAAGCAGTCGTTGCTGAAGCGAACGGTGTCGGACGCGGAGAGTGGTTGGCCGAGCTCGGAGCAGATCTTCTCGGCGAGGGGACGGTGCGCGCTGCCGGAGAACACGACGATCTCGCTCACGGAACCGAGGCTAGCCGACGCAGGCGCCGTGCCGCACCCACTTGATCGAGCCAGACCGGCTCAAGCCCAGAGCTGGCCCTCGAGGCGATCCTCGGCGTCGTCGAGGCTGCCCTCGTAGACGCCGGTGGAGAGGTACTTCCAGCCGCCATCGGCGACCACGAAGCAGATGTCGGCGCGCTCGCCGGCCTTGATCGCCTTGCCGGCCTGGGCCAGCGCGGCGTGCAGGATCGCGCCCGTGGAGACGCCGGCGAAGATGCCCTCGGCCTGGATCAGCTCACGCATGCGGCGCACCGCGTCGCGCTGGCCGACCGAGAACCGGGCGTCGATCAGAGACTCGTCGTACAGCTCGGGGATGAAACCGGCTTCGAGGTTGCGCAGCCCATACACCGCCTCGCCGTAGCGGGGCTCCGCGGCAACGATGCGCACGTCGGGCTGGTGTTCACGGAAGTACCGGCCGACACCCATGAGCGTGCCGGTGGTGCCGAGTCCGGCGACGAAATGAGTGATGGTCGGCAGGTCGGCGTAGACCTCGGGCGCCGTGCCCGCATAGTGCGCGTCGGCATTCGCCTGGTTGCCGTACTGGTAGAGCAACACCCAGTCGGGGTGTTGCCCCGCGATCTCCTTGGCCACACGGACGGCCTCGTTGGAGCCGCCGGCGGCCGGCGACTGGACGATCTCGGCGCCCCACATCCGGAGCATCTGGCGACGTTCCTCTGAGGTGTTCTCCGGCATCACGCAGACGAGCCGATAACCGCGCTGCGAGGCGACCATCGCCAGCGAGATGCCGGTGTTGCCGCTGGTGGGTTCCAAGATCGTGCACCCGGCTGTCAACAGCCCGTCCTGCTCGGCCTGCGAGATCATGCCCAGCGCCGCGCGGTCCTTGAGCGATCCGGTCGGGTTGTGGTCCTCGAGCTTCGCCCACAGCCGGACGTCGTCGGACGGCGACAGGTTCGGGAGACCCACCATCGGGGTGTTGCCGACCGAGTCGATCAGGGAGTCGTAGCGCACCGACTCAGCCGCCCGCGACCGCTGTACCGCTGAACAGCAGCCCGCCTCCGGCGACCGCGGGGAGGATGACGACGGTGTCGCCATCGGCCACGGCCGTCTCGAGACCACCGGTGAAGCGGATGTCCTCGTCGTTCACGTAGACGTTGACGAAGCGCCGCACACCGCCGTCTTCGATCAGCCGCTCCTTGAGGCCCGCGTGGTTCGCCTCGAGGTCCTCGATCAGCTCGGCCACGGTGGCGCCCTGCCCGTCGACGGCGCGCTCACCGTCGGTGAACGGGCGCAGGACGGTGGGGATGCGGACCTCGATGGCCATCAGTGAGCTGCCTTCTGTGTTGGGGGTGCGTCGCCGGCATAACGTTCGACGATGGTCACTTCTTCCTCGCTCACCACGCCGTCGACGATGCGGAACGAGCGGAAGTCGACGGGTCCGCTCTCGTGCGCACCATCGCGCGTGGAGACCAGCACGTAGTGGGCGCCGGGCTCCTGGGCGAGGGAAATGTCGGTGCGCGACGGGTAGGCCTCGGTGGCGGTGTGCGAGTGGTAGATGACGACGGGCTCCTCGTCGTGGTCGTCCATGTCGCGGTAGAGCTTGAGCAGGTCGCCGGAGTCGAACTCGTAGAACGTCGGCGACATCGCCGCGTTGAGCATCGGCACATGCCGGGCCGGCCGGTCCGAGCCGATCGGGCCCGCGACGACACCGCACGCCTCATCGGGGTGGTCGCGACGGGCGTGCTCGACAATGGCGTCATGGGTGGCGCGGTCGATGGTGAGCACCCGTCGAGCCTAGCGAGTCAGCCGAGAGCGCTGACCAGCGTCTCCTGCACGTAGCCAAGCCAGTCGTACAGCTCGGTCATCGCGAGCACCGCCTCGTCCTCCGACTGGTGCAGGAGCATGGCGTCCTCGTCAGCCTCGATGCCGAGGCGCACCGCGAGAGACAGACGGACGTCGGTGAGCGAGCGCAGCCAGGCCTGGACGGCGGCGGGGTCGAGCTCGACCTCCACCGACACCTCGCTGTCCTCGTCGAGCTCGTCGAGCTAACCGGCCTCGCGCAGCGAGGCGAGCACTGCCTCGGCGTTCGCGACCTTGGCCGACGTCAGGGAGCGCTCGGTGAAGCGTCGGAACTCGGCCGACTCGTCGGAGTCGTCGCGGTACGCATCGGGCAGCAGACGCTGGAGCACCGGGTCGTCGGGGGGCAGCGACGGGCCGCCACTGAGCCCGAGCTCGCCTGCCAACGGATCCGTCTCGGACGCCAGCTCGGCGTTGCGGTCGCGCAGCAGCTCGACGACCTGGCTCGTCAGGCTGGCGATGACCTGTGCTTCGCCGGGCTCGAACGTGGCACAGATGCCGCCGCGGCGGCGCTTCTTGAACGGTTTCACTCGTCCGCCCGCTGCAGCGTGGCCCAGAGCCCGTACTCGTGCATGGCTTGCACGTGTCGCTCCATCTGCTCCCGGCTACCGCTGGACACGATCGCCTTGCCCTCGTGGTGGACGGCCAGCATCAGCTTGTTGGCCTTCTCCTCGGTGTAGCCGAAGTAGTTGCGGAACACGTACGCGACGTACGACATCAGGTTGACCGGGTCGTTCCAGACGATGGTGACCCAGGGGTTCTCGAGCTCCACGACGTCCTTGACGTCGGGCTCCTCGATCTCCACAGGGGTCGGCGTGCTCACCTCACCATTGTGGCGCAGTTCAACCGGCATCCACATCCCCGGGCTTCGCCATCGATTCGACGTCGGCAGGCCGCGGACATCCACGTTCAGCGTCGGCGCGAGCGTGACATGTGCTATCAATGTGGTTCGGATGTCGCGCCTCGGCCGACGTCTTTGCGTGTGCAGCGAGGGAGCGATGACACATGCGCCGTTTGATGATCAGTGCCGTGCTGTGCATCTCGACGTCCATGCTCGGGATGAGCGCGTCTGAAGCAGCGACGCCCGCGGTGGGCCTTGCCTTCGCCGACGAGTGCGGGCCGGATCTGCCCAAGCCCACCGGGGGAACGTGGGACTGCACGTTCGTCGACAACTTCAGCGGGACGGCGCTGAATCGCGGCAACTGGACGCCGCAGGTCAACTTCCACTCCGGTCTCGCCGCGACCAGGCGGGGCGCATGCATGGTCGACGACCCGAACAACGTCAGGGTCCTGTCGGGCAACCTCCAGCTGACGGTCCGCAAGGTGAGCAGGCTCGTGCGGTGCGACGGCTACTCGGCCTACTACACCAGTGGCGGCGTCACGACTCACGATCTCTTCAGCCAGCAGTACGGCCGGTTCGAGGCGCGGATCAAGCCCCACCCATCCACCAAGCCCGGCCTCCAGGAAGCGTTCTGGATGTTGCCCTCGGGCCCGCCGACCGCGACGTGGCCGGCCAACGGTGAGATCGATGTCTCCGAGACCTACTCGCAGTACTCGACTCTCTCGGTGCCGTTCCTGCACTACACCTACAACAACAACGGCGGCCCGGTGCCTGGGCTCAACACCGCGTGGAACTGCGTCGCCAACCGCGGCGTCTACAACACCTACACGCTCACGTGGTCCGCGACGAAGATCGCCATCGACGTCAACGGCAAGTCCTGCCTCGTGAACACGTCCGGCAACGTGGCGTTCAAGAAGTCGTACTTCATGAGCCTCAGCAGCCTGCTGGGCGTCACCTCCAACGCCCTCACCACGGCGACGCCCATTCCCGCAACGATGATGGTCGACTATGTCAAGGTGTGGAAGTAACGGTTCGCGGCTCAGTCGATCGAGCTGACCTTGCCGGAGCCGTCGAACGTCACGGTGACGTTCTTCTCCACACCGCCCGCGGTCTTGGTGCAGTAGGTGAACGTGTTCCCCAGGCGTGAGTGCGGCTGGCCGGCGGCTCGGAGCACCTGCTCGGGAGTCGAGCCGTTCGCGACGCCCAGGACGACTGTGTCGAGCTTGGCCGCCTCCGGGTCGCGGCAGGCGTCATTGGTGATGCCCTCGGCCCGCTCCCACATCTGCAGGTAGGCCTCGGCACCGCGCGACATGTCATCGACGATGTCCTGGCCGCCCAGCTTGCGCAGGTCCTCGATCCAGTCCGGGTACAGGCCGTAGTGGGCCACCCCGTCGACGTTCAGGTCGTACGTGCGCTGGCCGCTGACCTGCTTGTTGATGGTGACCCCGCCGAGCCCGGTGAACGGATACGTCACCTTGTTCGCCGCGTTCGCCCCGCGGGGACCACCTTGAGCGCCGAGGCCGTTGATGTCGGCTCCGTACCCGAATCCGAAGTAGTAGCGCGGGTCGGCCCACGGGACGTGCTGCTGCCACTTCGCGACGAAGCCGGTGCTGTCGCCCGCGTAGGGAGTGATGAAGCCGCCGGCCTTGTAGATGCGCGGGTAGGCGTCCGGCGTCGACCACGAGTGGCTGGACATGACTCCTGGGTAGCCGAGCTGCTCGGTCTCGTCGAGGGACGCCTTGCGGCCCTTCACACTCATGTGGTCGGGGTCGAAGATCATGTGCTTGGCAGCCATGCGCCCGATCGTGTGGTCGCCGAGCGAGGTCAGGCCCCGCCGGTTGCACGTCGGTGGCGCTGGGTAGATCGGCAGCACACCGCCGAGGTGCAGCTTGGCGATCGCACCGAACAACTCGTCCTGAGCAGGTGTTCCGGCGGGCACCGAGGTCAGCTGGGTGTGGTCCTCCACGCCGGGTACGTGGGGTTCAGGGCACTTCTGCATGTCCCAGAACGACCCTGTCTCGAGCATGTTCGCCAGATTGACGAACGGCGCGATCGTGCCGGAGTCGCCGGCGACGCCCGAGAGAGCGTTGTCGAACTTGTTCACCAGCTCCATCTGCCGGACGCCCATCGTGTGGACCTCGTTGATCTGCTTGTCGATCTGCGCGGCCGTGCACTGTGGCTTGTCGACCTTCATCGTGCAGCCGAACACCACGCTGGTCTCGATGCCCATCACCACCGCCATCTTCCCGGCGTTGATGACCTCCCGGGCGTCGAAAGGGTTGGTGACGATGCGGTACCAGCCGCGGCCGGGTCCGCCGTACTGCGCGTCGATGTAGCGCTCGAGCCTGTGCATGTCGTCGGCCTGCAGGCGGATGGACTTCATGTCGTTGCACGAGTTGTGCTTGATCGGGTACAGCTCGCAGAGCTTGTTGTTCTCGACGAGGAGGTTGACCAGGATCCGCTGCCCACCACGCCAGGAGCGCTCGAGCCACTTCCAGTACGTGCCCTCGTGGGTCAGCGAGTCGGGCGCCGGCCAGTCCTTGAACGTCGGCCAGCCGACCGGGTCGTGCGTCCCGACCGGCGACCCCTTCCGCGTGACGTTCTCCAGCACGGCGCCGGCCCCCTTGGCGACCGAGTGGTCGGGGCAGTCCTTCAGCGCGAAGGCGACACCGTACGGATGCCAGGGACGTCCGCAGTGCACGTCTCCGCCGAGGAACTCGAAGGCCATGCCGTGGGTGTGCCCGTCGATGTAGCCACGCACCTCTTGGTGGGTCGACGCGCCGCCGTGCGGTGCGCCGGTGACGTTGACGTCGACCTCGGGCCACGCTTGGCAGCCGGTGGTCGACTTGAGCTTGAACGGCGTGCCGGTCGTGGACGTCGCGAGCTTGCCCGCGGAGTCGACCTTGAGGCTCTGCTTCGTGAAGATCGTGAACACGAACGACGAGTCCGACTGTCTCACCGTCCAGTCGGCGGTCTTCGCCGGGCTCGGCGAACCGACGGCCGTCGGCGGGAAATTGGTCCTCACGAATCTCTGGTGGGCATCCCACAACAGGTAGCTACCCAGGTCGGTGGCCTGGAAATGGAACGGTTCGGCGGAAGCGGCATCAGCGGCCGACGCTGCGTAGCCGCCGCCGGACCGGGCGAGCCACTTGTTGTTCGTGGGCGACTGCAGGGCGTAGCAGCCGCCGGCCATCGCGTACACATCATCGGGCACATCAGCGTGTGGGCGCAGCTCGGCGCTCTGCGTCGGCACGAGCGTCGGATCGGGTTCGGCGCGCTGGTCGCTGACCGCGTCGGCATGGAAGAGGGCCTGTCTGGCCGTGGTCGGGTCCTCGGTGCCCTCGGTGAGCTCGGCGCGGGAGATCGCGTTCTTGAGATCCTGCGGCGTCTGCCCGTGGAACTGCCTGGCCCACGAGACGTACGCCGGGAAGGTCGCCATGGTCACGGCCAAGGTGGTGATCGCCACGGCAATGGGCCAGAAGTGCCGGTGACTCCGCAAACCGCGCATGGAACCCCTTCGAGTTACTCCCCGGTCACAACGACCGCAGCGTAGCGGAGGTCACGATCGGTCGGGAGGTTGCTCGTTCCCGCGCTCAGATCCAGCGACGCACGCGCCGCTTGTACTCGACGTAGTCCTGGCCGAACTTCCGCTCGAGGTACGGCTCCTCGCGGGCGATGATCAGGCGGTCGACCGCGACCAGGACGACCGGAAGCAGGAGCAGTGCCCACATCCATCCCAGCAGGAACGCGAGACCGATGTAGAGCGCGGCCATGCCGAGGTAGATCGGGTTCCGGCTGATGCGGTACGGCCCATCGACGACCAGTGCGGTGGTCGGCTTGAACGGGATCACCGGCGTGCCGGCGCGACTGAAGCGGATCGACGCCAACCCGTCGAGGGCGAACCACAGAACGACACCCACGATGGCGATCGTCATCGACACCGACCGCGAGGGGCCGGTCGTCGACTGCACCAGCTCTGCCAAACCGCCTGCGCCCAGCCCGAACAGGAAGATCAGCGGCGGTGGCAGCGGCACACCCGCGACGTCGCGGTCGGTCACGAGTTACGCATCGCTCGGGGGGTCACCCTCGCCGTCGTCTCCTGGCTCCATGCTGTCCCAGATCTCCTTGCACTCCGGGCAGACAGGGAACCGTTGCGGGTCACGACTCGGCACCCACACCTTGCCGCAGAGCGCGACCACCGGAGTACCGAGGACCATCGCCTCGGTCAGGGTGTCGGCGGGCACGTAGTGCGAAAAGCGCTCGTGATCGCCGTCCTCCGTGCGCAGCGTGGTGCGCTCGTCGTGGACGGTCTGGGTGCCGGTTCCGAAGAATCCCATCCCGGCCATGGTAACCACGATCGGAGCAGACAGACGCGCCCCAGTCTCAGTTGATACCGGGGTCGGGCGGGAAGGTGGCCCAGAACCGCACGTCATCGGGCTGGCGTCTCAACACCTCGCGCCATAGCGTCTCCGGCGTCGGCGAGCTGAGGTCGGAGTCGAGCGCGTCGACGACGACCCACGAGCCCTCGAGCAGCTCGTCCTCGAGCTGGCCCGCTCCCCACCCGGCGTATCCGGCGAAGACGCGGAGACCAGCGAACTGGCCATCTCCCGGCAGTGGCCCCTCGAGGTCGACCAGCCCGACCCGGCCGGCCATCTGGCGCCAACCCAGCGGTGGGAGCCCGTCGGCCAGCACTCCGACAGCGAGCGCAGAGTCCATGGCCACCGGGCCGCCGTCGAACAGGCACACCGGCGCGTTGACGTACGCACCCCAGGCGGGCAGGACGTCGTCGACGTCGGAGTCGAGCGGCCGGTTGACGATGACGCCCAAGGCGCCGTCCCCGTCGTGGTCGAGGACGAACACCACACTGCGCAAGAACGGACCCGCATCGATGGCCGGAGTGGCCACCAGCAGCCGGCCTCGCAGGGTGTCCATACCTCTATGATGCCCACATGGCCGACCAGTCGCCGGTACCTGACGAATTCACGGTCGACGAGCTTGCGGCGAGGGCCGGGATGACGGTGCGCAACGTCCGGGCGTACGCGGGTCGCGGCCTGATCGAAGCCCCTCGGCTCGAGGGCCGCACGGGCTACTACTCCCGCGAACACCTGCAGCGCCTCCAGCTCATCCGGGACCTCATCGACCGGGGCTACACCCTCACCGCGGTCGAGCGCGCGGTCACCCGGAACCCGGGTCCGTCGGCCGGCCACACCCTCGACCTGCTGCGGCTGCTCGACGAGCCGCACCATGACGCCGAGCCGGAGGTCATGTCGCGCGATGCGCTCGCTGCACTGGCCGGGGTTCCGCGCGACGACGCGCTCATCGTTGCCCTGGGCGAGTTCAACCTCGTCGAGTGGCTCGACGACGACGAGGTCCGGCTCCTGCAGCCTCTGATCGTGCGCGCCGGTGCGGCCGCCGTCGCCCTCGGGCTCGACCCGAAGACGGTCATCAGCCTGTTCCCCCTGCTGTCCGACAACCTGCGCGAGATCGCCGACGCGTTCGTGTCCGGCGTGGCGTCGGAGATCTTCCAGCCGTTCCGCGACGCCGGCATGCCCGAAAGCGAATGGCCTCGCATCCTCCAGGCCGTCGAGAGCCTGCTGCCGGTGGCGAGCCAGGTGACGCTGGGCATCTTCCGCAACCAGCTGAGCGAGGTGATCGACCGCGAGCTCGGTGAACAGCTCGGCGACCTCGAAGCCTTTGACCGACTCCGCGGGGCAACCCGGGCCTAGAACGCGAAACCCGCCCGCGGCACCTCGGGGGGAGGTTGGCGCCGGGGCGGGTGGCTTCGGGTGGTTCAGGCGGCGAGTGCGTGCCGCAGCCGGGCGATCAGCCCACTGCTGGCCTCGCCCTCGTCCGCTCGGTCATAGACCGCCGAGTCGCGAGCCTTCTCGACCACGAATCGTCCGCGTGACTCGAGCTCGGGGTGCTCGTCGGGGACGCCGGCGGCGATCGCCATGAACGTGTTCTCGTGAGCAAGCGCCTTGGCCATCTCCGGGCGGCGCAGGTTGGTGTCGAGCAGGGCGCGACCGCCGGGCATGGCAGCTGCCGCTGCCTTCCAGGCGTCGATGGCCGTCGTCTCCGGGTCGTCCGAGCCCTCGGAGAGCTGGAGCTCCAGCTGGCCGTTCAGGCGCTGGAACCAGCGCATTTGCACGTCGAGCAGCAGGTCGTTGGTGTCGTCGAAGACGTGCCGGGCGTCCGGCACGATCTCGAAGATCTCGTCCACGGTGATGTCGCGACGCCGATCGGCGACCGCGAGAACCTCGCGCAGGACGGGTACACGACGGTTGTAGGCATCCCAGGTCATGGTGGTGCTCCTTTGTCTCTACCGTCGAACCGAGTTTCCATACTCTCGGTACGTACTTTCAGTATGTAACCCTCCTGGGGGCCAGACAAACTCTTGGTATGTGACGCTCACCACGACCCCGTACGATGGGTCCACTCATGCCCAGTTCAGCGAAGGTGAGCCCTGGAAAGGTCATCCGCGCAGCCCGCAAGGGGTCGCGGCGACAGGACTATTCCTCCACCACCAAGCGCGCGCTGCTCGAGAACGCCACCGAGCTCTTCACCGATCACGGCTATGCCGGGACGTCGCTCGACGAGGTCGTCGCGGCCGCCCGCGTCACCAAGGGCGCGCTGTACCACCACTTTCCGAGCAAGCTGGCCCTGTTCGAGAGCGTCTTCAACCATCTGCAGGAGACCACCACCAAGCAGATCGAGAAGAAGGTCAACCGCATCAAGGACCCCTGGGAGCGCGCCGCCGTGGGCCTGCGCGCGTTCCTCGACGTGTGCCGCGAGCCGCAGTTCCGACGCATCGTCCTGCAGGAAGGTCCGGTGGCGCTGGGCCACGAGCGCTGGACCGAGGCGGAGCGGGCCGCCTCGCTCGGCATTGTTCAGCGCACCGTCGACGCCCTGCTGAAGGACCTCGGCGGCGGCGAGGAGCTCAACGAGTCGTTCGGGATCGTGTTCTACGGGGCCATCAGGTCGGCATCGGAGTTCGTCGCCGACGCCGAGGACCCGGAGGCGGCATCACGCGAGGTGCAGGCCACCATCGGCGCGATCCTCGCCGGCCTCCGGCTGCTGCCGTCCATCGGCGTGGAGATCGAGAACGCCGCCGAGACCATCGAAGGTCAGTAGTCGACGCTGCCCTTGCCCTTGGGCACCATCTCGAACCAGACCTTGCCCGGGTCGATCGTGAGCGGCTTCCCGTCCTCGGTCTCGAAGCTGATCTTGTCGCCCACCGTCGGCTTCTTCCAGGTGGTCTCGATGGCGGTGCCGTCATGCATCACGACCGCTCGGCCGGAGCCCTCGACGACCGTCTCGGGCACCGGGTTGCCGGCGGGGTCGCGGTAGCCGGCGTCGCCGACCCGGCAGAACATCACGATCAGGGTGTCGGCAGCGAATTCCTGGCCTGGGGCCGCGTGCCCGTTCTTGCGGGTCCAGCGGCCGGCCGATCCGAGCTTCCATTTCGTCGCGGTGCCGTTGGAGAAGTGCACCGTGGCTCGCTTGGCCTGCTTCGGCTCAGGTGCCGCGGATGCGGACTCGGACGGGTCCGGCGTCGGTGTCGACGACTTCCCGGGAGGCGTCCAGGTGAGGTACGGGCCGGGGATGTGGTTGACCTTCGCCGCAGCGCCGAGGCGCTTGAGATTGACCACGACGTTGTACGGGGCCGCCTTGGCATCGCGACTGAAGCCGGGGCTGCTCTCGGTGAACACGCGGATGCCGGCCTTGCGGATCTGGCGCGCAGCCTTGGGCGCACCGCCCGAGGCGACGACCTTGCCGGCGACCGGCTTGGCGATGCCGATGTCGGTGGTGCGCAGTGACCGCACATGGCCGACGTGGGTCGGCAGCGTGGAGTAGTAGAGCGCGGCGAGGCGCGTCAGGCCGCCCTCGACCAGTTCCTCGATGACCATGTCGGCCTTGTCGACGTTGTACTGCGGCTCACCGTTGACGGTGTTCTCGATCTTGACGACGAGTACCGGGTTATTGGGCCGGCCGTTCGGCAGCGGCTGTCCGGTCAGGGGTGAGATCTCGACGAGCTTCTCGCTGTCACCCTTCTTGGCGGACGAATCGGACGAGGACCCACCGTCGTTCGTGCAGGCACCGAGGAGGAGGGTCACGGCGAGAGCGGGTGCAAGGAGTCGCAGCTTCATGCCGCCCAGCATGCCGCAGCGAGCCACGTCATTCGGGCACCACCCCACTGCATTCCTTGGCGCGGCGGTTTGTAGCCTCCGCACCTGTCACCGCGGGCTGCAACGATGAGCACATGTCGGTCCCCCACTCGCAGAGCTCGCGGGAGGTGCCCCCATCCCTGGATCGCTTCGCTCCCGCGACGCGCGAGTGGTTCTCCCAGGCTTTCGCTGCGCCCACGCCGGCGCAGGTCGGCGCCTGGCAGGGTTTCGAGGCAGGCGACCATGTCCTCGTCGTGGCGCCCACGGGCTCGGGCAAGACCCTGGCCGCGTTCCTGTCCAGCATCGATCGGCTCCTGCACGAACCCCCGCCCGTGCCAGCGGATCGCAAGCTGGGCACGCGGGTCTTGTACGTCTCCCCGCTGAAGGCGCTCGCCGTCGACGTCGAGCGCAACCTCCGCTCACCCCTCGTCGGCATCACCCAGGCCGCAGCCCGCCGAGGCGAGACGTTCCACGAGGTCACCGTCGGCGTCCGCTCGGGCGACACCCCGCAGCAGGAACGTCGACGGCTGATCTCGCACCCGCCGGACATCCTCATCACCACGCCAGAGTCGTTGTTCCTGATGCTCACGTCCGCGGCTCGCGAGTCGTTGCTCGACGTCGACACCGTGATCGTCGATGAGATCCACGCGGTGGCCGGCACCAAGCGCGGCGCCCACTTGGCCCTCTCGCTCGAACGGCTCGACGACCTGCTCGAACAGCCGGCACGCCGCGTCGGGCTCAGCGCCACGGTGCGGCCGCACGACGAGGTCGCCCGGTTCCTCGGCGGCCGCGCGCCCGTGCGCATCGTGGCGCCGGAGAGTGAGTCGCTCCTCTCCCTCGACGTCACGGTTCCGGTCGACGACATGACCAACTTGGCCATAAGCCGGGCGGAGCCCGGCGGCCGGGCAGCGGCGGAGCCGCGACCGAGCGGGACGGAGGAGCGCACCCCGGCCAGCATATGGCCGCACGTCGAGCACGACCTCCTCGAGCGAGTGCTGAAAGTGCGCTCCACCATCGTGTTCTGCAACTCCCGCGGGCTGGCCGAGCGACTGACGGCACGTCTCAACGAGGCCTGGGCGGAGAGCCAGGGCACGGCGGATTCCCCCACGCCTACCCGGCCACCCGCGCAGCAGATGGGCGGCAGCGCGACCGGGCAGGGTGCCGAGCCGGTGCTGGCTCGGGCGCACCACGGCTCGGTCAGCAAGGAGCAGCGGGCGCTCATCGAGGACGACCTCAAGTCCGGACGATTGCGCTGCGTGGTGGCCACCTCAAGCCTGGAGCTCGGCATCGACATGGGCGCCGTCGACCTCGTGGTGCAGGTGTCCACTCCTCCGTCGGTGGCCAGCGGGCTGCAGCGGGTGGGTCGCGCCGGGCACCAGGTCGGCGAGGTGTCCCGCGGCATCCTCTACCCCACCTCCCGGCACGACCTGGTGGGAGCTGCCGTCACGGCCGAGCGCATGCGGGCCGGCCTCATCGAGCAGCTCGTCGTGCCGGCCAACCCGCTCGACGTGCTGGCCCAGCAGACGGTCGCGGCGGCTGCGCTCGACCCGCTCGATGTCGAGCAGTGGTTCGATCTGGTCCGCCGTAGCGCCCCGTTCGCGACCGTGCCGCGCTCGGCGTTCAACGCCACTCTCGATCTCCTGGCCGGGCGTTACCCGTCTGATGAGTTCGCCGAGCTGCGTCCCCGGCTGGTCTGGGACCGCGATGCCGGCACGCTCACCGGACGACCGGGCGCTCAGTGGCTGGCGGTCACCAGTGGCGGCACCATCCCCGACCGAGGCATGTTCGCCGTCACCCTCGCCGAGGGTGTCGACGAATCAGGTGGGCGATCGGGTGGCCGGCGGGTCGGCGAGCTGGACGAGGAGATGGTCTACGAGTCGCGCATCAACGACGTCTTCGCCCTCGGTGCCACCAGCTGGCGCATTCAGGAGATCACTCACGACCGGGTCGTCGTCACACCCGCGTTCGGCGAGCCGGCCCGGCTGCCGTTCTGGAAGGGCGACACCATCGGGCGTCCGTACGAGCTTGGCGCGGCCATCGGCGACTACGTCCGGCGCAACCTCGACGGGGAGGAGCTCGGCGACCTCGACACGCGGGCCGGCACCAACCTCGCCGCGTTCTTGCTCGAGCAGCGCGATGCCACTGGCATCGTCCCCACCGACCGCACGCTGGTCGTCGAACGCTTCCACGACGAGCTCGGCGACTGGCGCGTGGTGCTGCTCTCGCCCTACGGCCGGCGGGTTCATGCCCCATGGGCGCTCGCGGTGGGCGCCCGCATCCTCGAACGGTTCGGCATCGACGGCTCGGTGGTCGCCTCCGACGACGGCATCGTTGCTCGCCTGCCCGACACCGGTGGCGAGCCGCCGGGCGCCGAGATCTTCGTGTTCGAGGCCGACGAGCTCGACGAGCTCGTCACCAGGGAAGTGGGCGGCTCGGCCCTGTTCGCGTCCCGCTTCCGCGAGTGCGCTGCCCGCGCTCTGCTCCTGCCGCGCCGCAATCCCGGCGCCCGCGCCCCGCTCTGGCAGCAGCGGCAACGCTCCGCGCAGCTGCTCGAGGTCGCCCGCAAGTACCCCGACTTCCCGATTCTGCTCGAGACGGCCCGCGAGTGCCTGCAGGACGTCTACGACCTGCCGGCCCTGGCCGAGCTCACTCGTCGCATCGCCTCGCGGGAGATCCAGATCGCCGAAGTCACCACTGAACGCGCTTCGCCGTTCGCCCAGAACCTGCTGTTCGGCTACGTCGCCTCGTTCCTCTACGAGGGCGACACTCCGCTGGCGGAACGACGGGCCGCCGCACTCACCCTCGATCCCACCCTGCTCGCCGAGCTGCTCGGTCGGGCCGAGCTGCGCGAGCTCCTCGACCCCGAGGTCATCGAGCGCACCGAGGCCGAGCTGCAGCGATTGGCCGACGACCGCCGGGTCGGCGGCGTCGAGGGCGCTGCCGACCTGCTGCGCTTGCTCGGTCCGCTCACCACCGACGACGTCCAACGGCGGCTTGCCGAGGGTGAGGCTGCCCCACTGCTCGCCGAGCTGCGCGACAGCCGGCGAGCCATCGAGGTACCGATCGGCGGCGACGTGCGCTGGGCCGCCGTCGAGGACGCCGGCCGCCTGCGCGACGCGCTGGGTGCCGCCCTGCCACTCGGCGTGGCCGAAGCGCACCTGGCCAGGGTCGACGATCCGCTAGCCGACCTGCTTTCCCGCTATGCACGCACCCACGGTCCGTTCACCACGGCCGAAGCGGCCGCCCCGTTCGGGCTCGGCACCGCCGTCGTCGCCGACGTCCTGCGTCGCTTGTCCCGCGACGGACGGCTCACCGAGGGCGAGTTCCGACCCCAAGCCACGGGCAGCGAGTGGGTCGAGCCGGGTGTCCTCCGACGTCTGCGCAGCCGGTCGCTTGCCGCGGCCCGCAAACAGGTGGAGCCGGTCGACCCGGCCGCGCTGGCCCGCTTCCTGCCGTCGTGGCAGGGCGTCGGATCGTCATCGCGAGGCACCGAGGGCGTGCTCGCCGCCATCGACCAGCTGGCCGGCACGTCGCTGCCGGCTTCGGCGTGGGAAACCCTGGTGCTCCCTGCACGGGTCGCCGACTACTCCCCCGCCATGCTCGACGAGCTGCTCGGCGCGGGCGAGGTGGTCTGGACCGGCGCCGGCACCCTGCCCGGCAGCGACGGATGGGTGCAGCTGCACCCGGCCGACCTCGTCCTCCCGGTGCTTCGCGACATACCCGAGCCGGACGCGATCGGGCAGGCCGTCCTCGATGCTCTCGACGGTGGCGGCGCATTCCTGTTCCGTCAGCTCACGGCAGCGCTCGGACGAGACCGACGACTCCCTCGTCGTCGATGCCCTCTGGCAGCTGGTCTGGTCGGGCCGGGTCGCCGGCGACACCTTCGCCCCGCTGCGGGCGATGCTCGGCGGCAGGGGTGCGCACCGGTCGTCCTCGCGCTCGCCCCGTGCCCGGCTCCGGTCCGGGCGAGGCCGGGCTGCCTCGCCGCGACTCGCCCAGCAGGGACCACCGACGGTCTCGGGCCGCTGGTTCCGGCTCGACCCGGCGGAAACCGATCCCACCAAGCTGCAGCTGGCTCGCACCGAGGCGCTGCTGGCTCGCTACGGCATCGTCACCCGCGGGTCGGTCGTCGCCGAGCAGACACCCGGCGGTTTCGCCGCCGTCTACCGCGTGCTCCGCGAGCTCGAGCAGACCGGCGCCTGCCTGCGTGGCTATTACGTCGACACCCTGGGTGCCGCCCAGTTCGCCTCACCCGCCACCGTCGACCGGCTGCGCTCCCACCAGCGCGACGACGACCAACCCGTCGAGGCTGAGGCGATCGTGCTCGCGGCCACCGATCCGGCCAACCCGTTCGGCGCTGCCCTGCCGTGGCCGGACGTCGTCGACCCCGACGAGTCGTCCCGGCACCGGCCGGCCCGCAAGGCCGGCTCGCTGGCGGTCATCCACGACGGCCACGCAGTGCTCTACCTCGAACGCGGTGGGCGCAAGGTGCTCGTCCTCGACGACGACCCGCGCCGCCTCGTCCCGGCTGCCACGGCCCTCGCCGCACTCGTCCGCAGCGGACGCGTCCCGCGCCTCACGGTCGAGACGGCCGGCGGGAGGTCCGTCGGCTCGACCGCGCTCGGCGAGGCGTTGCGCGAGGCGGGGTTCGCTCCCCACCCCAAGGGCCTGCGGCTCGATGCCCGAAGGTGACACCGTCTGGCGCACCGCGCGGCTGCTGCACGATGCGCTCGCCGGCCGGCCGCTCACCGGTTCCGACATCCGGGTGCCGCAGTGGGCCACCCTCGACCTGACCGGCGTCACGGTCGACGACGCGGTCAGCCGTGGCAAGCACCTGTTCGTGCGGGCTGGCGACGCCTCGCTGCACACGCATCTCAAGATGGAGGGCGTCTGGCACGTCTACCCGCCCGGTGGCCGGTGGCGGCGGCCGGCGCACATGGCCCGGGTCGTGCTGGAGAACGCCGACCACCAGGCCGTCGGGTTCTCGCTCGGGCTGGTCGAGGTCCTCGACCGGGCGGCCGAGGACGACGCGATGGCCTGGCTCGGCCCCGACCTGCTCGGCCACGACTGGTCGCTCGACGAAGCCGTGCGACGCGTCACCGCCGATCCCGCGCGACCGGTGTTCCTCGCGCTGCACGACCAGCGCAACCTCGCCGGGTTCGGCAATGAGTACGTCAACGAGCTCTGCTTCCTGCACGGCCTGCTGCCCACGCGACCGGTCGGTGAGGTCGGCGACATCGGCCACGTGATCGAGCGCGGGCGACGGCTCATCACCATCAACTGCGAGCGCGTGGTGCGCACGTTCACCGACAGCACCCGCGGCGGCGACGAGCACTGGGTGTTCGGGCGCGACCGCCGACCCTGTCGGCGCTGCGGGACCACGGTCGAACGAGGCGAGCTCGGCGACGATCCGATCCGGCAGCGCAACACCTTCTGGTGCCCGCGCTGCCAGACCTGATCAGCTCGCCCTGGCCACCTCGCGCTGCTTGGTCCACACCATCGCCTGGTCGAGGTCGGTGCGGCGACTGTCCCAGGAGTCGAGGAACCAGTTCTGCCGGATCGTCCACGGCGACGTCGTGCCCTGCTGGGGCAGCAGGCCGGCCACGCGCTGCACGTAACCCGACTGCAGGTTGAGCAGCGGCGCCGAGTCGCCCTCGGCTCCGATCGGGTCGGGCATGCCGAAGGCATAGCCATTCGCGTCCATGTGGTTGATGAACCGGCACACGTACTTGGATGTGAGGTCGGCGCGCAGCGTCCACGAGGCGTTGGTGTAGCCCACGCACCAGGCGAAGTTCGGAATGCCGCTGAACATCATGCCCTTGTAGACATACGTCTCGTGGGAGTCGATCTTGCGTCCGTCGACCTCGACGGAGATCTGACCGAACGCCACCACCTGGAGACCAGTGGCCGTCACGACCAGGTCGGCGGGCAGGTGCCCGCCTGACTCGAGGTCGATGCCGGTCTTGGTGAACCGGGCGATCTGGTCGGTGGCGATCGATGCCTTGCCGGACTTGAGCGTGCGCCACAGGTCGCCGTTGGGAACGATGCACAGGCGCTGGTCCCACGGGTTGTACTTCGGCTTCAGGTGCTTGGCGTCGAAGTCGTCCGGGAGTGCCCGCCGGGCCCTGCCGATCAGGAACCTTCGCGCGAGCTTCGGGAACCGCTGGGAGAAGACGTAGAAGCCGACCGCGATGGCGGCGTTCTTGCGGCGGGTCAGCCGATGGGCCAGTCCGAGCGGCAGCACCTTGCGCAGGAATGACGCGATCGGGTCGCCCTGCGGCAGGGACGTGATATAGGTCGGCGAGCGCTGCAGCATCGTCACGTGCTTCGTGCGATCGGCCATCGACGGGATGAGCGTGACCGCGGTGGCACCCGAGCCGATCACCACGACTTCCTTGCCGTCGTAGTCGACGTCGTCGGTCCAGAACTGCGGGTGCACGACCTCGCCCTCGAAGTCCTCGAGACCCGGGAACTCGGGGGTGAAGCCGGTGTCGTAGTTGTAGTAGCCGCTGCACAGGTAGAGGAACGAGGCGGTGAGGACGACCGGGCCGTCGTCGGTGGTCGCGTCGATCGTCCACTGGGCCTCGTCGGATGACCACGACGCGCGAGTGACCCGGTGGCCGTAGCAGATGTGCTGGTCGATCTTGTTCTCGTGGGCGGTCTCGTGGATGTACCGGCGGATGTCCTCACCGTCGGCGATCGCGTTGCCGTGCGTCCACGGCTTGAACGGATAGCTGAGCGTGTACATGTCCGAGTCCGAGCGGATGCCGGGATAGCGGAAAAGGTCCCAGGTGCCGCCGGACCGCGAGCGGCCCTCGAGGATCGCGTACGTCTTGCCCTTGCACATCCTCTGCAGGCGGTAGGCAGCCCCGATGCCGGACAACCCGGCTCCGACGATCAGCACGTCGACGTGGTCGGCCATCGGAAACCTCCGGGAGGAGCAGGTGTCGTGAGACTAACTAGGATCGAGTCGTGACCGCCACCGATGAGACCGACGTCCCACTCGACACCGAGTCGCGCGAGCATCGCACGCCGCACGTCCTGATGACGATCGCCGGGGCGATCGGCCTTGCTGCCGCCTTCCAGCTGACGGTCGACAAGTTCACCCAGCTGCAGGACAAGGTCGACGGCGTCGAGTCGTCGTTCACCTGCGACTTCAGCGCCTTCGTCAGCTGCGGCGGCGTGATGGAGTCCGATCAGGCGTCGGTGCTCGGATTCCCGAACTCGCTGATCGGCATTGTCGGGTTCAGCGTCGTGATGGCGCTCGGGGTGATGCTCTGGTCCGGCGCCCCGGTCGTCCGCTTCGTGTGGACCGGACTGCAGCTCGGGTGCATCGTCGGCATCGGCTTCGTGACGTGGCTGCAGTTCCAGAGCATCTACCGGCTCGACCTGCTGTGCCCGTACTGCATGGTCGTGTGGGTGGTGATGATCCCGTTGTTCGTCTACGTCACCGCGTGCAGCCTGCGCGGTTCGGCCCCGCGGAGCGCGGTCACGCGATTCGTCTCCAACTGGTCGCTGCTCATCGTCGCCCTCTGGTACGTGGGCATCGCGAGCGCGATCTGGTTCCACTTCGGCGACCGGCTCTGGGCCTGAGGATCAGCCCACGAGTCCGTCGAGCGTCTTCGCCAGCGCGAGATCGCGATCGGTGATGCCGCCGGCGTCGTGGCTGCTCAGCCGGACGTCGACTCGGTTGTAGACGTTCGTCCACTCCGGGTGGTGGTTTGCCTCGTCGATCGGCCCGGCCGCCCGCTGCATGAAGTCCATGGCGGCAGCGAAGTCGTCGAACGAGTACGTCTTGGTCAAGGCGTCTCCGTCGTTCGTCCAGCCCTCGAGCTCGGCGAGAGCGGCGTCGACGTCGGATGGGTTGAGTGTCATGTCAGATCATCTGCTTCTGGGATACGGCGTTGTAGTAGGCGGTGGACGACTTCTGCCACATCAGCACGAGGACGACGGCGGCCAGGACGACGTTGACCACACCGAAGACGAGACTCACGGTGGTCATGCCGGGCGAGAGGAATCCGACCGCGGTGAACAGCAGGTTGAGGGCACCGAACACGGTGGACAGGACGCGCGCCCACGATCGGCCTTGCCCGTTCTTCCAGGCCATCCAAAGCCAGAGGCCTGCCGCGATGACCCCTCCGAGCACGCCGGAGACGACGCCGACGGAGTAGGCCGCGTCGATGCTGCTCTGCGAGACGCCCGGATCGCTCTCGCGCATGGCATCGGCGAGCGTGTCCTTGAGTGTGTCGAGCGTCAGCAGCGAGACGACCACCGAGACCAGACTCAACACCGCTCCGAGCTGCATCAGCTTGACGGCCTTGCCGATGCTGCTCGGCTGCTCGGCCACCGGCTGCGCCGATCCAGAGGGCGGCGGTGACGGCCGGCCACCCTCGGATGAGCCCTCTCCGGGGTACTTGGGGTACTCGGGACTGGAACCCTGGTCGGACATGAACTCCCCTGACCTCTCGTCGCGCTGACGTCTCCGAGACTGCCACGACGCGCACCCAGGCACCAACGCGCCGAGCCGTGCGTTGGTTCTCGCCCTCGACGGCTTTTCGCATCGTAGGGTTGACCTTCATGTCCACGGTCGAGGGCGATATCGGGCGACCACCGGCACTTCGGTGGTTCGTCACCGAACCGCTGCGCGGAGCAGTCTCCCTGGCCGGGCTGCCGTTCGCTCGGCCACTGCTGAGCCGCGCACCGCGAGGCGACGGTCGTGGGGTGCTCGTGCTCCCAGGCCTGCTCGCCGACGATGCCAGCACCGGCCCGATCCGTCGCTTCCTGCGACGGATCGACCACCGCGTGTACGGCTGGGGCCTCGGCCGCAACGTCGGGCCGACGCGCGAGGTCGTCGAGGCGCTTCCACGTCGGCTCGAGCACGTCATCGACCGCACCGGTGGTCAGCCGGTGTCGCTGATCGGCTGGAGCCTCGGCGGCATCCTCGCCCGTGAGCTGGCACGTCAGCACCCCGAGCTGGTGCAGCAGGTCATCACGCTGGCCAGCCCGTACATGGCCGACGACAGTCTGCCGAGCCGCGCCGACGCCGCGTACCGACGACGCTCGGGCCAGCACGTCGCCAGCAACAGCTCCGCATCCCGCGAGCGGGTGCGGCAGCCGATCCCGGTCCCCAGTACGTCGGTGTACTCACGTACCGACGGCATCGTCCACTGGCGAGCCTGCATCGAACCGGAGACCGCCACCCACGAGAACATCGAGGTCCGCGCCGGGCACCTCGGCATCGGCGTGGACGCCGCGGTGCTGTGGTTGCTCGCCGACCGACTGGCGCAGCCGGTCGGTGAGTGGGCTCCGTTCCAGCCGCCGGCTCGATTGCGGCTCATGTTCCCGCACTGAGCCCGCTCCACTGATTCACTCTGCTTGATTCACGAATGCGCATGGCCCCCCACCCAAAACCGGGGTGGAGGGCCATGCGCACTCGTGGAGCTGCCGGGAATCGAACCCGGGTCCTCTGGCGCCGATTCAGGTCTTCTCCGGGTGCAGTTCGTCTGGCGCTTTTCTCGGCCCCGGAGCTTGGACGAACACGTCTCCGACAGGCTCAGCCGCAGAAAAGTCCCGATCACGCCCTACGGCGATACGTGATCAGCAAGTCCCCTTGATGAGACAGACGATCCGGGACGGGGACACTCCCGGGTCTGCCCTTCACCAGTCGCTGTCAGGCAGCGAGGGCGAAGTCAGTGCGCTGTGAATCGGCACTTGTAGTTTCCAAGGAACGTTCGAGAGATGACCTTGGATTCTCTACCCGCTTCTCCTGAATCGATACGACCACAGTCGAAACCGATCAGCCCCTTTTGAGTTGTCAAACGCTGCTCGCGCAGCATCTTCCATGGTACCTCGGTCAGGCGACATCCGATTCCGGCGCCTGAACGACCTCGTCGAACCGTTTCGGCTTGCTGATGAGGGCGACCGCCAGAATCCCGGCCAGGGCCAGCATGCCCGCGCAGATCAGCATTCCGGTGTGGTACCCCGGGCTGAACACCTCGGGCGAGGAGAAGTTCGCTCCCGCGATGCCGGCGATGGGCGGAATGGCTGCGACCGCAAGCAGGCTGGACGTGCGAGCGACGGCGTTGTTGATGCCCGAAGCGATTCCGGCCTGGTCCGCCGGCGCCGAGGCCAACACGGCCGTCGTCAGCGGCGCGACCAAGATGGTCAGCCCGATGCCGAACGCGATGCCGCCGCCCATGATCTCGAGCCAGAAGTTCGGGTGCTCGTCGACGCGCAAGTAGATGAGCATCGACAGCGCCATGATGAGTGGGCCCAGCGTCATCGGCCATCGCGGCCCGGCACGCGCACCCCACGCGCCGGCGCGTCCGGAGAACAGCAGCATCAGAACCACAGGAGGGATCGTCGCCAGACCAGCCTCGAGCGGTGAGTACCCGGACACGTACTGCAGCTGAAGGACCAGCAGGAATCCGAGGCCGCTCAGCGCGCCATAGATCGCGAACGTGCAGATGTTGGCAGCGGTGAACACCCGGTCGGCGAACAGGCTCAGGGGGACCAGCGCATGGGGTGTGCGCCACTGATGCACCACGAAGGCGATCAGCAGCAAGACGCCCACCGACGTCGGCCACCACTGCTGCTCGACCAGTCCGTACGTCATGAACGCGAGACTCGCGACGGTGAGCACTGTGCCCCCGTAGTCCAGACGGCTCTGCTCACCCTTCGTCTCGGGGACATGGCGAAGCGCGATGACCACGACTGCCAAGGCCAGTGGGACGTTCAGCCAGAAGACCGATCGCCAGCCGAACTGGTCGATCAGCCACCCTCCGACCAGCGGGCCGGCTCCGGTCGTGATGCCGGAAAAGCCGGACCACACACCGATCGCCTTCCCGCGATCGGCGGGATCGATCGACGAGGAGATGATCGCGAGGCTCCCCGGCGTGAGCAAGGCACCCCCGATACCCTGCAGCGCTCGCGCAGCGACCAGCACCTCGATGGTCGGGGCGGCCGCGCACAGCACGGACGCCACACCGAACCAGGTGACACCGACGATGAAGACCCGGCGACGCCCGAGCCGATCACCCAGCGACCCACCGACGAGGATCAGAGAGGCCAGCGTCAACGTGTAGGCGTTCACTGTCCATTGGAGTCCGGCGACGCCGGCATCGAGCTCGCGATCGATGGTCGGCAACGCGAGGTTGACGATCGAGCCGTCAAGGAAGGCCATGCCGGAGGCCAGCACCATCGCGGTGACCAGCCATCGTCCTTGGGCGCTGTCGAGCTTCATGAGCCGTCCTCCTGGGGTGAGCCGAACAGGCGCGTGGCGTTGTTCCAGAGCACATCGCGCATCCACGCGTCGCCCAGCTCGAGGCGCTGCAGGACCTCGACCTGGTGGGCGTAGTCGTAGGGGATGTTGGGGAAGTCGGTGCCGAACAGGATCCGGTCCTGAAGCCCAGGCAGCCGCTGCACGATCTTCGGATCGGCCGGCTGGCCCCAGAAGTCGACGAACGCCGTGGTCGTGTCGAGCATCACATTCGGGTAACCGTCCGCGAGGTCCATGAATTCCGCGGTCTCCGGCGTCCCCAGGCGGGCGATCACCAGACGCAGCTCCGGATGGCGGGCCAGCACACGGCCGACGCCGTTTGGTCCGGTGAAGCGTCCGGGCGCCGGACCGGAACCGGCATGGAGCACGATCGGCGTCCCGGACTCCGCCAGCACGTCCCACACGGGCTCGAGCAGCGGGTCGTCGGCGGCGAAGTCGCCGACCTGGAGGTGCGCCTTGAACACCTGGACCCCGGCGTCGACCAGCTTCGGCAGGTAGTCCGCCGCCTCGGGCTCGGGGAAGAACGTCGCCGACCACAAGGTGTCGGGTGTGCGCTCCGCGAACTCGCGTGTCCAGTCGTTCAGGAACTCCGCGATGCCCGGCTTGTGCGCGTAGGAGAGCGAGGTGAACCGGCGCACCCCCATCGAGCGCAGGTGCTGGACGCGTTCGTCATCCGTGCCGCGGTACTGGACCGGCCACAGGCCGGCCGGCAGCGAGCCGGCACCGTCGAAGTACGCCCACACCTTGGCCATCACCCGCGGGTGCATGAAGTGCACGTGGACGTCGAAGAGCCCCGGAATCCCGAGCCCGCCGGTGAACTCCCGCAGGTCGCCATCCTTCATCGGCACAGTGTTCACTCCATGCCCTTGAGTCGGCGGCCGATCTCTCGCTGGGCCTCCGCCTTGGCCTGGCGCTCGGCAATCGCGTGGCGCTTGTCGTACTGCTTCTTTCCGCGCGCCAGCGCGATCTCCACCTTGGCGCGGCCGTCCTTGAAGTACAGCGAGAGCGGCACGATCGTCAGGCCCTTGGCTTGCACGCGCTGCTCGATGCGGTCGATCTCCTGCCGGTTGAGCAGCATCTTGCGGCGCCGGCGGGTCTCGTGGTTCGTCCATGTGCCCTGCGTGTACTCCGGGATGTGCACCTGGAGCAGCCAGGCCTCACCCTTCTCGACCTCACCGAATCCGTCGACCAGGGACGCGCGGCCAGCACGCAACGACTTCACCTCGGTACCGGTGAGGACCAGTCCGGCCTCATAGGTGTCCTCGATGTGGAAGTCGTGGCGGGCCTTCTTGTTCTGCGCGACGATCTTGCGTCCGGTCTCCTTGGGCACCGGACCATCCTCCCACTTGTGGGCGTGTCTCCCCGTTCCGGTTCGAGGTGCGCGTGGGGTCGCGCGCGGCTGGCAAGGCAGAGGAGGGAGGCGCACCGGGGTTGTGCGGCGACCGACGATAACGCCGCCAGGTGAGATGCGACGCCGCGCGCACACGGACCGGAACGGGGAGGCGCGCCCTAGAGCCAACCCATGGGGTTGGTCGTGTGGCCGTTGACGATGACCATGAAGTGCAGGTGGCAGCCGGTCGAGTACCCGGTGGTGCCGGAGTAGGCGATCACCTCACCACGCGAGACGTGCGACCCCCGGCCCTTGGCGAACCGCGACAGGTGGTTGTAGGTCGTCACGACGCTGGCGCCCCGCTTGATGCCGTTGTTGAGGATGACGCGGTTGCCGTACGCACCGTTGTAGTACTGCTCGATGATCGTGCCCGCCGCGGCTGCGTGGACAGGCGTGCCGCAAGGCACCCCGAAGTCCGTTCCGTCGTGCAGCTTGTAGACGTGTGTGATCGGGTGCCGGCGCATGCCGTAGGGAGAGGTGATGGGGCCGCTGACCGGGCGGGAGAGCGTTCCGCCGCTGTCGCCGCCGGCGCCCGCACCGCCGCTCTTTTGATCCTTGCGGGCGAGCGCGGCGAGGCGCGCGTTCAGACGGGCCCGCTCGTTCTCCAGCTGCTTGAGCCGCTTCGCGTCCTCGCGCTTGATCTCCTCCGCTGACTTCTTGGCCCTGCCCCGGGCGTCGACGAGTTGATCGACCTCCGTGGCCTGGTCCTCGGCGTCGGCCTCGAGCTGCTGCTTGCGGACGAGGTTGGCTGCCGCGGCGGCACGCGCGGCGGCGACCTCGTCGCGCAGCTTCTGCACCTTCTCGCGGTTCAGCTTCAGGATGACCTTCGACGCTGCAAGGCGTTGCATCGTGGCGAGCTGGGCGTCGCTCACGGAGTCACTGAGGCTCATCTTCTGCGAGAACCTGGTCGGGCTCTCGCCGCGGAGCAGGTCGCCGAAGGCCTGCAGGCCGCGGTCGCCCTCCTGCAACGTCTCCACGGTGAACTGCTGCACCCGGATCTCCGACGACGCGAGCTCCTGCTTGCCCTGGTCGAGACGGGCGATGGCGGCGTCGAGCTCGGCCTCGCTCTTCACCAGCTCGGCCTGCATCTGCTCGTCGCGGGCCTTCGCGGTGGCGAGCTCGCCGCGGGTCGAGCTGAGGTGCGCCTCGGCGGCGTCCAGCTGGCGCTGCGCCGTCCTCAACGCCGCGACGGCGTTCGCGAACTTCTTGCTTGACTCGTCGTAGGACTTCTTGGCGCTTCCGATCTGGCCGTTGACGCCACGACGCTGCTTCTTGAGGTCACCCTTGTCGTCGGCGAAGACCGGGCTGGCCAACGCAGCAGCAAGCACTGCGAGCACGACGACAGCGGCCGTGCGGGCCGTGCGCGTGCTGATGACCATGACCTCGACCTTGGGGAAGTCCTCCCGGGGATGGGAGGGTGTCGACGGATGTGACTGGTGTTACTCATGTGACTCTAGGTCATCAGCCGCGGGCGTCAAGGCATTTGCGCGCCTCGCGCGCGTACTCACCTGCTGGTCGCCGGCATTCCTAGACGTCGAGGTACTTGCGGGTCATCACGAGGGTCGGGACCAGCGCCAAGAGCAGGGCGAGCACGGTCGTGTAGCCCATGACCATGATCGACTCCTGCCATCGCACCCACGTGGTGATCTGGCCCAGGGTGTCGCGCAGGTAGCCATAGACGACGACGTACATGAAGATGCCGAGACCGGCCGCGGCCAGCGCCGCGGAGATGATCGCGGCCAGCATCGACTCCAGCACGAACGGCAGCTGGATGTGCCAGCTGGAGGCGCCGACGAGCCGCATGATGCCGATCTCGCGGCGACGCGCATACGCCGTCATGCGGATGGTGTTCGAGACCTGCAGGATGGCCGCGACGATGAGCAGCAGCGACGTGCCCAGCGCGGCCCAGCGCATCTTCTCGAGAATCTCGAACAGCGGGCCGAGCAGCTTGCGCAGCGAGTTGACGTTGCCGACGCCGTCCATGCCCGAGACCTGGCTCACCACGCCGTCGAACTCCTGCGGGTCCTTGAGAGTGACGAAGTAGGACTCCGGGAAGGCGCTCGGGCCGAGCGTCTCGAGCTGCTTCTTGCCGGTGTCGGTCTGACCGAGCAGCTCGCGGGCCTGCTCGTAGTTGGCGGCCGGGGTGCGGACGTCGAACGACTTGACCTCGGGGTTCGTGTTCAGCGCCTCCTTGACCGCGGCCTTCTGGTCGTCCGTGGCGACGCCGCCGAGGCAGGTGGCACTCGGCGAGTTCTTGGTGCACAGGTTGACCTGCAGCTGCAGGCGGTCGCCGAAGTACCGCTCCGTGCGGTCGGCCTGGCTCTGGATCAGGAGGCCGAGCGCGGCCAGCAGCAGGGAGACCGTCATGGTGACGACCAGCGAGATCGTCATCGACTTGTTCCGGGCCAGGCTCGTGCGGAGCTCGCTCAACGTCGTTCTCATCGTGGCACCGCCGTGAAGAGCCAAGAATACGGCGGCGCCACGATGAGAGGCCGATGATTCACTCGCTGTCGCTCGCTCATGGGCGCCTCAGCTCTGGTATCCGTAGATGCCGCGTGCCTCGTCGCGCACGATCTGCCCGTCGTCGAGCTCGATGACGCGCTTGCGCATCTGGTCGACGATCGTGGAGTCGTGCGTGGCCATGACGACGGTGGTGTCCGTGCGGTTGATGCGGTCGAGCAGCTTCATGATGCCGACGCTGGTGGCCGGGTCGAGGTTTCCGGTGGGCTCGTCGGCGATGAGGATCATCGGCCGGTTGACGAACGCCCGTGCGATCGCGACGCGCTGCTGCTCACCGCCGGACAGCTCGTCGGGCATGCGGTGCCCCTTGCCGTCGAGGTCGACGAGCTCGAGGGTCTCCGGCACCAGCTTCGCGATCTCTCCGCGGGACTTGCCGATGACCTGAAGCGCGAAGGCGACGTTCTCGGACACGGTCTTGTTTGGCAGCAGCCGGAAGTCCTGGAACACGGTGCCGACCTGGCGGCGAAGCTTGGGGACCTTCCAGCTGGAGAGCTTGTTGATCTCCTTGCCGGCGACGTAGACGCGCCCAGCTGTCGGCCGCGTCTCACGCAGCACGAGGCGGAGAAAGGTGGACTTGCCGGAACCCGAAGCGCCCACCAGAAAGACGAACTCGCCCTTCTCGACCTCGAGGTCGACGCCCTGCAATGCAGGGCGTTTCTGCCCGGGATAAGTCTTGGTCACCTTGTCGAAACGAATCACTCGGACGAGTCTAGGCAGACGGCGCCATGGCCCTGCGGAGGCTCGCCTGCCGGTGCGGCGCGAAGGCGTGCGTATGGCGGCTACCCGGTGAGCTGGGCTCCCGTCTGCGGCGGGTGATCCCACTGCTCATCGGTCTCGGTGAGCACGCTCCACCCCACTCGGGCGAGGCCCACGAACAGCAAGCCAAGGCCGATGGCGAAGGCCACCGGCGAACCGGTCGGCAGAGCGACAGCAAAGAGCAATCCGCCCACAGCGACGCAGCCGGCGACCCACACCGGCACGACGCGGCTTCGATACATCCCGTAGCTCATGATGATCAAGCCGAGTGGCAGCAGCAGGACGAGACTGAGCTGGAGCATGAACCCGCCGCTGTTGAAGATGCTCTCAAAGACTTGCGCATCGCCCGATCGCCCGATCTGCGGCACGCTCACCGCCTCGAACGTCGCCACGGCGAACAGGGCCATGACGCCGGTCATGGTCGCGGCCCCACCGACGATCCCCTCGGCCGGCCGGTGCTCGTGCAACAGGTGGGCTAGCCCCACCACCGCCCCTGCCATGAGGAGCATCGCGGCAGAGATGAGCCAGTGCGCGAGCTCCCAGCGCCCGAGATTGTCGACGATGATCTCGAACTGGCGGGCAGCGTCCGTGGACTCCTCCGGATGGATGAGACCTCCGACCAGGAGCACGGCGGGGGCGAGAATGAGACAGGACCCGCAGATGGTCTTGAGCAGTCGTTCCGATGAAGAAATCGTGGTCATGTCGACCTCCAATCACCTGCCTCAATTGTGCTCGCGCCGGCCACGATTCCGCTAGACCTGGCGTCAACGCAGGGGCACGAAGCTGTAGGAGCCGTGGGTCGTGATGTCGGCATCGCCCAAGGCGGGACCCATGCGTCGCACCCGCGTCATCGTGGCTCCGACTGGCACGACCATGATCCCGTCGTCGGTCAGCTGCTCGACGAGCTCATCGGGCAACCGGCGCGCCGACGCAGAGACCAGGATGCGGTCGAAAGGCGCCTCGGCGGGGATGCCCAAGACGTTCGGGGCGGCGGCACGGATCGAGGCCCACGAGACGTCCTGACGGCCGAGGTTCTCCGCGCCCCACGTCGCGAGGTCCGGCTCCAGCTCGACGCCGAGCACGGTTCCCGTGGGCCCGACGAGCTGGGCGAGCAGCGCGGTCGTCCAGCCGGAGCCAGCACCGACGTCGAGCACTCGGTGGCCGGTCTCGACCTCGAGCAGCCGCAGCATGTTCCGCACGGTGCGCGGCTGGGAGTTCGTCTGACCGAGGCCGATGGACAGCGGCTCGTCGAGGTCGGCCACGACCCGGTCCCTCGGCCGCAGGAACTCGGCGCGATCGACGACGTCGAACGCGGCATCGACATCCGCACCGGCCATTCCACCAGTGAATCGAACGCGCCGGAAAGTGCAAGGTCCTTGCCGCTCGAACCTCCTACTGATGAACCGCACACCAGGAGACCGAGGGATGACCCATGTCACGGACGACCATCGACTGCGCGCCTCGCGCCGTAGGATCCGGGCATGAGTGCGCCGTCCGACGAGGCCGGGACTCCGGACGCGCAGCTCGTCGCCGACGTGCTCGCGGGGGACCGGGAAGCCTTTGCCGCGGTCTACGACCGGTACGGCGACCGTCTCTACGACTTCGCCCACTCGATGTTGCGTCAGCGCGAGGAAGCCGAGGACGCGGTGGCGGACTCGTTCGTGATCGTCGCGGAGCGCCTCGGGCAGCTGCGCGACCCGGATCGGCTGCGGCCCTGGCTCTACGCCATCGTGCGCAGCGAGTGCCTGCGCCGGCTCAAGGCGCGCAAGCGGGTCGCCTATGGCGGCGAGGAGCAGCTGGTCGAGATGGCTGACACCGCGATGTCCCCGGAAGCGGAGGCGGAGGTGTCCGCACTGCGCGACCTCATCTGGGATGCGTCGGCCGGGCTGGCCGAGCGCGATCGGGCGATGCTGGACCTGCACCTCCGCCAAGGACTCGAGGGCGCCGAGCTCGGCGAGGCCATGGGCGTCAGCGCCTCGAACGCCTACGTGATGCTGAACCGGATGCGCGGGCAGGTCGAGCGTTCCCTCGGCGCCCTGCTGATCGCCCGGCTGGGACGTGATGACTGCGACGAGCTCGACGGCATCCTGGTCGACTGGGACGGTCGCTTTTCACCGCTGATCCGCAAGAGGGTGGCTCGCCACGTCGACTCGTGCGAGACGTGCGAGGAGCGCCGGCGTCGCATCGTCAGCCCGCTGGCCCTGCTGGCCGGAGTGCCAGCCATGGCCGCACCGCTGTCACTACGCGACCGGGTCGTCAACGACACCCGGCTCGTCGCCTACACGGAACCGACGCCCTCGTTGTGGGGACGCCGCCGCAATCAGGCTGCCGCGGCCGCTGGGGCCGCAGCGATCGTGGTCGCCGGCACGCTGCTGATCTGGCCCGGCGGGGCCGACGACTCCGGCTCCGAACCACCGACTGCCTCCGAGGAGGTGACGTCGACCCCCGAGCCCACGCCGACCGACTCCCCCGAGCCCACGCCGACGAACGAGCTGCTGGCCGGCACACTCGTCGTCTCGACGCGGGTCATCGAACTCGGCCGGGAGGGCACCTCGGCGCCCGTGCGACTGACGAACACCGGCGACACCCCGATGACCTACCGGGTGAGCACGGCCACGCCGTGGCTCAGCGTCTCCCCCGCCGGCGGATCGGTCGGCCCGGGTGCGAGCGCGACCGTCGTGGTCGCGGCGCAACGATCCGAGCTGTCCGAGGGCCAGTCGACCGGCGCCCTCACGATCTCCTGGGACCGCGGCAGCGCCCCGGTCACGGTTCGCGTGACCGAGGCACAACCTCCTCGCGTCGGGCGACCGTCCGCCGGGGCTTCGACCTGCGGGTCTGGCGGACGGACCGTCAAGGTCGGCGTCTCGGCGTCGGACGCCTCCGGGATCGATTCCGTCGTCCTGAAGTGGACAGGCGCGTCCAGCGGTAGCGCCACGATGTCGGGCTCGAACTCGAGCTGGTCCGGAGTCATGGGGCCGTTCAGGGCCGGCGGAAGGGTGACGATGAGCGTCACCGCGACCGACACCCACGGCTACTCCTCAACCGGGCCGTCCACGACCACCAGCGTCGACCCGTGCCCCCAGTAATCGAAAAGTTGTAAGGACTGGCTCCTCTGGGTGCTCCCACCTGTGTCCGAGACACGACACCGGGAGACCACATGAACCGCACACTCCGCTCCACCACTCTGGCCGCCGCCGTCCTCACGCTCGTTGCAGGCGTCGGCGGCTGCGCCGCCAAGCCCGCCGAAGACCAGTCACCGGTACAGAGGACGGAACCGGCGCAGGCCGCCACCCCCATCCCTGACGCCGGTCGGCCGACCCGCCTGGAGATCCCCGCGATCGACGTCGCCGAGAACCTGCACGGCGTCGGCCTCAAGGGCGACGGATCGATGGAGATGCCCGGCTTCGGGGACGCCGGCTGGTACGACCTGGGCCCGCGCCCCGGCGCACCTGGACCCGCCGTCCTCGTCGCCCACGTGCACTCGCCGGCTGGACCCGACGTCTTCTGGGACCTGCACGAGCTCGAGCCCGGCGACCAGGTGACGGTGCACCGCACCGATGGCACCTCCACGTTCGTCGTCGAGCGGTCCGAGCAAGTCGAGAAGAACGACCTGCCGTACGACCGGATCTGGCCGAAGACCGAAGCGTCGGTGCTGAGGCTGATCACCTGCGGCGGCGAGTTCGACCCACAGATCGGCGGCTACCCCGACAACACGATCGTCTACGCGCGCCTGGTCTGAAAAAGGTTCGCGAAAAGTGCAAGAAGTCCCCGCTGTCGGGGCTCCTACCTACACCACAACCACACAGCAACATCGCCCACAAGGAGAACGACCATGAACCGCACCATCACCACCCTCGCGCTGGCCGCTCCTCTGGCCACCATCGCCCTCAGTCTGGGTGCGACCCCGGCCGTGGCTGAGCCCGCCGGGCCCGGGAGCGACCAGATCACGAGCACCAAGCTTGGTCCGATCAACCCGCACCTCCCGGAGGACCCCGACGAGCAGAACCCGCAGAACGACCCCGACCCGGAGCCTGATCCCGACCCCGAAGGATCGGATCGGCCGGACGACAAGATCCCGCCCCCCAGCCCGTGCTCGACGCCCGACGAGCCCGAGGACGAGCCCGAAGAGGATCCCCTGCCGCAGATCCAGGTCGAGAAGGATCCTGGCGACGACGCCGAGGACGAGCTCGAGGGGGGCGACATCCCGCGGCCGAACTGCATCGACGCCGGTGCCGGTTCGAGCGAGGGCGGCATGGGGCTCGTCTGGCTGATGGCCGGCGCCGGGCTCGTCACAGCCACCGGCGCGGCGTACGCCGTCCGCCGCCGGTCTTCCATGGGCGCCTAACCACGCAGCCCTGGGGAGGGAGAGACCGCCCCTACACCTCGTCTCCGGGGGGTGTAGGGGCGGTCGCCTTTGTCAGGCGACCGCGTCCTGGGACCGGCGCCAGCGGATGCCGGCTTCGATGAAATCGTCGATCTCGCCGTCGAGCACCGCCTGGGTGTTGCCAGTCTCGTGCTCGGTGCGCAGGTCCTTCACCATCTGGTACGGGTTGAGCACGTAGTTGCGCATCTGGTCGCCCCACGAGGCCTGGACGTCGCCACGCAGCTCGTCGAGCTGGGCCCGCTCCTCGGCCTTCTTGAGCGCGAGCAGCTTGGCCTTGAGGATCACCATGGCGCTCGCCTTGTTCTGCAGCTGGCTCTTCTCGTTCTGGCAACTGACGACGACGCCGGTGGGGATGTGGGTGAGGCGCACGGCCGAGTCGGTGGTGTTGACGCTCTGGCCGCCCGGGCCGGACGAGCGATACACGTCGACGCGGATCTCCTCGTCCGGGATGTCGATCTCGTCGGTCTCCTCCAGCACCGGCACGACCTCGACGGCGGCGAACGACGTCTGCCGGCGGCCTTGGTTGTCGAACGGCGAGATGCGCACGAGGCGATGGGTGCCCGCCTCGACCGAGAGCGTCCCGTAGGCGTAGGGCGCCGAGATCAGAAAGGTGGTCGACTTGATGCCGGCCTCCTCCGCATAGGAGACGTCGTAGACCTCGACGCCGTACTGGTGACGCTCGGCCCACCGGATGTACATGCGCTGCAGCATCTCGGCGAAGTCGGCCGCGTCGACGCCACCGGCTCCGGACCGGATCGAGACGAGGGCGTCGCGTTCGTCGTACTCGCCCGAGAGAAGCGTGCGAACCTCGAGCGAGTCGACCTGGGTGCGGAGACGTCCGAGCTCGGTCTCGGCCTCGGTGATGGCATCCGCGTCGCCCTCCTCCTCGCCGAGCTGGACCATGATCTCGAGGTCGTCGAGGCGCTGGCGCAGTCCGGTGATGCGCTCGAGGTCGGCCTGCAGCACGGAGAGACGGCCGGTGACGCGCTGGGCGTTGGCCTGATCGTCCCAGAGGTCGGGGGCCCCGACCTCCTGCTGGAGCGTGGCGATCTCGCCGCGCATCTTGTCGAGGTCGAGCACCTTCTCGATCGACGTCAGCGTTGCGCCGAGCTCCTTGATCTGCTCGGGAAAGTCGACGGCAACCACCCGACGAGCGTACCCACGGTGTGGTGGGATGCCGTCATGTGCCTGTTCTGCCAGATCGTGAGCGGCGAGGTGGAGGCCGAGATCGTGCTGGACGAGGAGCATGTCGTGGGCTTCCTCGATGTCAGGCCGGTGTTCAAGGGGCACACCCTGTTGGTGCCGCGCGAGCACATCGACACCTTCCTCGAGCTGCCGGAACTCCTCGTCCTTCCGCTGTTCACGACGGCGCAGCGGGTTGCGGCGGCCATGACGTCCGCCCTTGGCGCCCAAGGCACGTTCGTCGCGATGAACAACGTGGTGTCGCAGAGCGTGCCGCACCTGCACGTGCACGTCGTGCCGCGCACCAAGGGTGATGGCCTGCGCGGGTTCTTCTGGCCTCGCACGAAGTACAAGAGCGGCGAGGCGGCCGAGTACGGCGACCGCCTGCGCGACGCCTTGAGCCGTTGACACCGAGGTCCCTGAGAACAGGCAGACCCCGGCTTACGCTGAAGCGGTGACTCGTTCGGCCGCCCGGGTGGTCGCCCTCCTCGGCATGTTTGCGATGTGGCTGATGCTCGGTTCGCCCGCACAGGCCGACCTCACCGACCCCACGGTCACCTCGCCTCCGACGTTCACGATCAATGTCGCCGATCAGCCGATCACGTTCTCAGGGGTCGTCCCACCGGCGGAGGTAGCGGCCGGCGTGTTCAACCAGATTCAGATCGGGCCGGCACCACCGCCGGACGTTCCTGCGATCTGCTCCGTTTCACCATTCGCCACCACGCAGGTCCAGCCCGACGGGTCGTGGTCCTGCGAGGCGACCGTTCTTGCGGTCGGCAGCCATCCGGTCGACGTCGTGTGGAACAACGGCGTCGACAACGCCGGCATCACGTCGATCGTCATCGAGATCGTCGACACACCTCCTCCGCCGCCTCCGCCGCCCAACCCGCCCGCGAATCCCTCACCCAACGCCTCTGCGTCGCCGACACCTTCGTTCGTCCCGCCACTCGTCATCCCGACGACCGATCCGACCGAGCCCGAACCAGCACCCGAACCGATTCCGGAGGCGCTGCCTGAGCTCATCCCGCACCAGCCCTCCATCCCGAGCGAGGAGGACACCAGCCTCTCCACCTGGGACCCGAGCGACCACCCCAAGGAGGTCCTGACCCTCGGTGCCGCCACCTTCACGGCGCTCGCGTTGATCGGCCCAACCGGGCTGGCGCTGAGCAGCATGGCCGGTGCAGGCGCCACCATGGTCGCTGGCGCCGCCGCAGCATCCGCAGTCAGCGCTGGAGGCGGTGGCGGGGCCGCGGCCAGGAAGAAGGGCGGCAGCGTCAAGGCCGCCAAGGTCAAGTTCGCCAAGTTCTCGGCGGAGGGCTCCGGCGTCGGCGACCAGTCGCGCACCTGGCACACACCGGGATGGGAGAAGTCCGATGCCTGGGGCCTCGCCGTGCCCATCTGGCTCGCGACCCGCTCACCCCTCACCGCCCGCATCCTGATCGACGGCGCCTACCTGCGAGCGATGTTCGGCTCGATCTGGGCGCTGGGCATCGTCGGCGGGCTCGGCCTGGGCATCGCCTCGGCGCAGGACACCGGCGGCTTGCCGATACCGCCGAGCCTCGCGCTGACGGCCGCGCTACTGGTCCTCGCTGTCTTCGACGCGACCTGGGGCGCCGCCGGCGTCCTCGGGTTCGGCATCGGGATGCTGGTCTGGCGATCCGGTGAGCTCGGGCTCGCCCCGTCAGTGCGCTCCTTCCTCGGGCTGGCCGCGTTGTGGTTCGCCATACCGCTGATCGCCTCCGCCGCCCGGCCGTTCCGACGATCCACCGTCGCCGCTCGCACGTATGCCTGGGACAGGTTCGGTGATGCGGTCATTGCCACCTTGATCGCGGGTTGGGCCACCCAGAAGACCATCGGTGGACTTCCAGGTCTGTCCGGCCTCGACCTCCCGATCGCAGGCGACGCGAACCGGCTCGCCCTCATCGCGATGGCGGCGGTCATCTCCCGCGTCCTGGTCGAGGAGTTCGCCGCTTGGCGGTACCCGCTGCGACTGGGTGCGGTGGCGACGGGGAAGCTGCCGTTCGCGGGTACCGGTCAGCGGCTTTTCGCGACCGGCCTTCGCACCGTCCTGTTCGTGTTCCTCGCCATCGCCTTCATCGGCAACTGCTGGCAGCTCTGGGTTGGGACCGTGCTGTTCCTCGTGCCGCAGGTGCTCTCGGTCTACGAGCGTTCGTTCCCGAACTCCGAGCGGCTCAACCGACTCTTGCCGTCCGGCATCCTCAAGGTGCTCGTGATGCTGCTCATCGCCACGTTCTTCGGCAGGCTGGTGTTCTCGATCCTCGACAATCCCGACAGCATGCTGCGGAACGGCTTCATCCTCATGTCGCTGCCCGGGCTCGCCTTGTCCCTGATCGGGCTGTTCGGCCACGACGGCCCCGATCCCCAGTGGACGTGGCCTCGTCAGATGCTCGGAGGAGTCATCCTTCTGGTCACGGTCGGACTCGTGCTGACCGGTTGGTGAGCCTCAGATGCTCTTGCGGCGGAACTCCTTGACCTCGATCGGCTTGTCGGCGCCGTGCGACTTCTCGCTGGTGTCGTGCTCGGCGCCCTCGGCCGTCGCGTGACTCTGCTTCTGCTTCTTCTGCAGCGCCTCGCGGAACTTGGCCTTCATGTCGTCGTCGCTCATTCACCCTCCTGCGTCATGACCCACACTAGCCACGGCGCGTGGCTCCGACGGGGTCGCATGGGAAACCGTCGGCGGGATGGGTGACGATCGAGGCATGCCTTCTGAGGACGACGTCCGGCGTATCTGCCTCTCGTTCCCGGGCGTGGTCGAGCGCCCCAGCTGGGGCCAGCCGACGTGGTTCGCTCGCACGATGATGGCCCGCATCTGGGAACCCGGGGTACTGACCGTGAAGACGACGGAGCGCGAAGCCTTGGTGGGTCATGATCCGGCCACGTTCTACTGGACGCCGCACCACGAGCGATCACCCAAGCTCGTCCTCGTGCGACTCCCGCAGGTGGAACCGGACGAGCTGGAAGAACTTCTGCAGGATTCGTACCGGATCGCCGGAGCTCCCAAAGCGCCGTAGGCGAATGCCTCGGAATGACTATGGCCGCCCCCTCATCGGTACTGCCACGCTCTTGGTTGTGAAACGCAACCAACTCCCACCGGCGGCCCTCTTGGCCGCCGCACTTCTGTTCACGGGCGCCTGCGGCGCGAAGGACGATGCTACGAAGGACGAGTCGCCGTCTCCCTCTGCCGCGACGACCGCCGCCGCCAAGATCATCAAATACCCCGACGGGATAGCGCTGGCGACGCCTGAAGACGTCAACAAGCTCGAGGGCGCACCTGAGGACTTCAAGCAGTTCATCTCCGGCGCCGCGAGCCAGGTGATGACGGATACGAGCGCGACCGACAAGTGCGGTCCCTACATCAGCGTCTCCCAGGTGGACCCTGCCGGCTTTGCCTCCGGCGGCATCTTCGACTGCGGAGGCGCCGCGCTCATGTGGGCCAGGGTGGACGGCATCTGGCGGCAGATCTTCGGCGGGCAGATCTCACCGCCCTGCGACGACATGAAGAAGTATTCGGTGCCCAAGGCCATCGCCGGCGACAAGTGCTACGACGGCGACAATGAGGTCGACTATGCGGGCTGATCGTCGGCACCCGTCGGGTGAATCCCTCGGAATGACTATGGCGGCGCCCCGGCGGGACTGCCACGCTCCATGCTCATGAGACGCAACCAACTCCCGGCCGCGGCCCTCTTGGCCGCCGCGCTCCTGTTCGCTAGTGCCTGCGGTGCGAAGGACGAAGCTCCGAAGGACACATCGCCGTCTCCCTCGGCCACGACTCCCGCCACCGCGAAGATCATCGAGTACCCCGATGGGGTGGCGCTCAAGACGCCCGAAGATGTCAACAAGCTCGAGGGCGCACCGGAGGACTTCAAGCAGTTCATCTCCGGCGCCGCGAGCCAGGTGATGACGGCTGACAGCGCGACCGACAAGTGCGGTCCCTACATCAGCGTCTCCCAGGTTGACCCGGCCGGGTTTGCTTCGGGCTCGATCTTTGACTGCGGAGGCGCCGAGCTCATCTGGGCCAAGGTGGACGGTGTCTGGCGGCAGATCTTCGGCGGCCAGGTCGCACCGCCTTGCGACCTCACCAACAAGTACTCCGTGCCCGAGGCCATCATCGGCGGCGTGCGCGACGGCGCAGGAGTCGCACGCGGGCTGAGCTCGGACCCCGTCGGGCGTATGCCTCGGAATGACCATGGCGATGATCCTGCGCACTGTCACGCTCCATGGTCATGAGACGCCACCGACTCCCGGTGGCAGCCGTCCTCGCTGCTGCCCTCCTCCTCTCCAACGCCTGCAGCTCCTCGGACGACAAGGGCGGGACCGAGCCGTCCTCGAGCCCGACGAACGCCGCGACCAAGCTCATCAGCTACGAGGACAAAGATGGAGGCGGTGGCGTAGTCCTCAAGAAGGCTGCCGACGTCGCGAAGCTCAACGGCGCGCCAGAAGACTTCAAGCAGTTCGTCGCCGGGTACATCGACTACTTGGCGCACGCGCCGGAGACCACCAAGGAGTGCCCGGTCACCGTCAGGGTGTTCAAGCTCGACACCGCCGGTTTCGCGAATGGCAGCATGTTCCGGTGCGAAGGCTCAGGCTTCCTCTGGGCGAAGGTCGATGGCGTGTGGCAGCAGATCGACTCGGGACAGCAGCTTCCGGGCTGCGACATGTTGAAGAAGTACTCGGTGCCGGCGTCCATCGCCGGCGACACGTGCGCCGACTACAAGAACAACTCCACGGTCGACTACACCGGCTGACCATTCACGGCGCTCGGCGCAGCTGCGCCGTCGCGTCCGCGACGATCGTGGTGCTGGACCTCCAGCCTGGCGGCGTGATCGCAAGGTCGAGCTCGCGCTCAAGGTGGACGCTGATGGTGTCGCCGACTGCGCTCACGTCGACGACCTGGAGATCCTCGCCCGAGAGGTAGTCGCTCACCAGCCCCCGGGCTTCATCGGGGTCGAGCACGACGCGGTGGTCGGAGTAGAAACTTGCCTCGTCGAGGCCGGCGGCGGCGCTGAGGGCGGCGCCATCGGCGAGATGGTTCAGCCTCTGCCGCTCGAGGAAGGCCGACGACGCGTCGACGACGACCACAGTGAGGAGCCCCAGCAGGAGCAGGAAGCCGATGGTCATCACGGTGACCGTGCCTCGCTCGTTTCTCATGACCGCGCCGCGCGATAGGTGCCGAACGGCTCTGTGTGGGTGCTGTCGACAGCGATGCCGCCGAGCTGGTCGCCCAGCGCGGACGGGGTGAGGGGCAACGGCTGAACGGTGCTGACGATCACTCGCACCGACGAACCCGGCTGCAGGCAAGCGGATGGATCTGGCTCGCATCTGATGACGACGTTCGCGTCGACGTCTTGGTCGTCGAGGGCCACTCGCGCGGCTATCCGTGCCTGCTGCTCACCGGTCGCCGGGTCGGTCGCCTGCAGGTAGGCACGGGCCGCCGACCGGCTCGCGGCCGAGACCGCAAACGATGCTCGCTGGGTGTCGAAGACGGCGATGAGGACGTAGACGAAGGGGATGAGCAGCAGGATCGTCAGCCAGACGAACTCCACCGTTGCTGAGCCGCGTTCTCGGCGACTCGTCATGGCTCAATCTCGAGGACGGCATGCCCCGTCGCCGTGAGATCGATCGACGGACCGAGGACGCCCAACGCCGGCACTCGCGCGTGGACGACGACCTCTGTCGCGGGGACGCCGCCAAGTGAGGTGATCGTGGCCCTGACGTCGTCGGCGTACCGATCGGCGAGACCTGCGCGAATGAGGTCCCGCGCCCTCTCGGCGCCGTTCTCAGGCGTGGCTCCGATGGGGGCCGCCGCTCGGGCGCCGTCGGACGCCGCTGCGGTGAGCGTGTTGCGGACGTGCAGCACGAGGCCCACCTGGGCGATGCCGAGCATGATCGGCACCAGCACCACCATCACGAGGACGAAGTCGACGACGGCCGATCCGCGTTCGCCCTCACCCTCCGACGGCCGACAGTGCATTCTCGAGCATCGATCGGAGCTGCGGCCCTGCAACGGCGGTGAGGATGGCGACGAGACCTGCCGACATCACGGTGATCATCACCCAACCCGGCACGTCGCCGCGCTCGTCGCGCCTCGCCAGTAGATACGTCTTCATCACGATTTCCTCTCTCATGAAGCCAGGTGCAGTCCGACATAGCCGGGGAAGAAGGCGAAGACCACGGTGACGGGGAGGATGAGGAACACGACAGGGATCATCATCGTGACCTCCTTGCGTCCGCCGGCCTCGATGAGATCGCGGCGCGTGGCTTCGCGAACGTCGGCGGCCTGGGCGTGCAGGACGTCGACCAGCGGAGTGCCTCGTTCGATCGCGACGGCCAGGCCCTCAGCGAACCGGGCGATGCTCTGCACTCCGGTGCGGGCAGCCAGGGCGTCCAAGGCTGCGGCCACCGGCGTCCCAGTGCGGACATCGGCGAGTACCTGCCCCAGCTCCTCCCCGAGCGCGCCGTGGATGACGCGGAGGATCCGTTCGAGGCCGGCGACCGGGCTCTCGCCGCCAGCCACCGCGAGGGCGAGCAGGTCGGCAACGACCGGGAACTCCTCGCGGAGCCGGTCCTCACGCGCACGAACCTGGGCGGACAGTCGGTTGTCGCAGCCGAGGACACCGACCAGGAAGCCCACCACGCACAGGATAAGCAGCGCAAGGACACTGCCGCCGCGGATCGACCACACGAAGGACGCAAGAACGGCCGAGCCGGCGAATCCGGCCATGCCCCAAACGACCTGACGCACCCTGAACTGTTCGAGCGTCGATGGCGAGCCGAGGCGGACCAGCCGCCGCTGGACGCTCGCCGAGCCACCCAGGATCCCGCCGATCGAATCGGCCGCGGCACGCACCGAGGGACCGAAGACGGCACCGAGCACGCCCGGACGCGCACTGACCTCGACGTATGGGTGGACGTCGCGGAGGTACGGCAGCACTCGGAGGTCGAGGGCGGGTCGACTGACTCGACGCCAACCCGAGGCAACGAGCACGACTCCGGTGCCGAGGAGTGCCCCGGCGAGCGCGCCGATCACGACAGCACCCGGCGCTCGGTGGGAAGGCGCCCGATCCAGAGCATGAGTCGGTACGCCAGGACGCAGGAGATCGCGCCGACGACGAGCACCACGCCGCCGGTCGGCGATGCATACCGCGCCACGACGTCGCGCTGAAAGCTCATGACCAGCAGCACGGCCCACGGGGCGACGACGGCAAGCCGCGCGCCGTTGACCGTCCAGGACTGACGCGACTCGAGCTCGCCCCGGGTGCGGAGGTCGTCGCGGAGGAAGCCGGAGAGTGCGCGCAGCATCCGGCCCAGGTCGCCACCACCGACATCGCGTGCGATCCTCAGGGCCTCGATGACGCGGTCGCCGACCGGGTCGGCCAGTCGTGCCTTGAGCAGGTCGAGCGACTCGTCGAACCGACCGGTGGCTTGGTAGTCGCGATCGAACCGGACGAAGGGGGCACGCAGACCCTCCGGGCCGCGCTCTCCCAGCTGGACCAGCGACTCGGGCAGTGAGAGACCTGCACGCACGGCGGATGCGAGGTTGTCGACCGCGTCAGGCCACAGCTCAGCGTGCTCACGGAGGCGGCGCAGCGCGCGGCCCCGGATGACGCCGACGGGCAGCAGCGCGGCAAGCACTCCGAACACCAGCCCGATGGGAAGGACGCCGGAGATGGCTGTCATGACGAACGTGGCCAGCACGAACGCTCCGGTGCACCAGCCGGCGAGACTGCCCAGCGTGACGTCGTCAAGCCCGGCGCGAGCCAGCAGCCCGTGAAGCCCGTCCCCGCGTTCGCGCGGCCGCGGTTTCCAGCCCGGGTCGCCGAACGTCCAGAGGACGAGGACCAGCCCGACACCGGCGAGCAGGCCGATCAGTGCTCCCATCGACCCGACCCGGATCCGAGGACGTCGTCGAGGTCGATGCCGGCCGTCTCGAACGCCTCACGCCGTGCGGGCACGCCGGTGCCTCGGACCAGCTCGCCGTTGCGTCGTGTGAAGACCGGCTCACTCTCGATGATGCCGTTCTCGACGCGTCCCGTGACAGCGACGACTTCGCGCACCCGGCGCTCGCCCGCACCATCGAACGCCGTGTGGACGACGAGGTCGACGGACGAGGCCACGGTGGGCACGACGAACCCGGCGCCGATGTTCTCCCCTGCGAGGAGCGGCAACGTGCACATCTTGACCAGGGCTTGCCGGGCCGAGTTCGCGTGGATGCTGACCATGCCCGGAAGGCCGGCGTTGAGGGCGAGCAGGAGGTCCAGGCACTCGGCCGAGCGCACCTCGCCGATGATCAGGCGAGACGGCCGCATCCGCAGGGCCTCCTTGACGAGCGCCCTCAGCGTGATCTCTCCGGTGCCCTCCAGACCGGCCTGACGCGTCTGCAGCGCCACCCAATCCGGATGGCCGCACTTCAGCTCGAATACTTCCTCCACCGACACGAGACGCTGCGAGCCGGGGATCGTGGCTGCCAGGCAGTTCAGCAGAGTCGTCTTACCGGCCTGCGTGCCGCCAGAGACGACGATGTTGAGCCCGGCGAGCACGCATGCGTAGAGGAAGGTCGCCGTGGCCTCGTCGACGGAACCCAAGGTGACGAGGTCGTCGAGGTTGTGCGCCTTGGCGACGAACTTGCGGATGTTGACGGCGGCGAAGTTGCGGCTGATGCCCTCGAGGACCACGTGCAGCCGGTGACCGCCAGGCAGCATCGCGTCGACGAACGGCTGGCTGATGTCGAGGCGACGCCCTGACGAGGAGAGCATGCGCTCAACCAGCTCACGCACCTGAGACGCGGTGAGCATCGTGGCCGTGAGCTCGTGCCTGCCGTCACGCGCCACGAACACGCGGTCGGGCTGATTGATCCAGATCTCCTCGATCGACGGGTCGTCGAGGTATGTCTGAAGCGGCCCGAAGCCGGCGAGGTCGGCCACGATCTGGCCCACCACGAGCTCAGGCTCGTCGATGGCGAGGACGACTCCAGTGAGGCTGCGACGCTCGTGATCGGCCACCACGTCGAGCGCAAGGCTGCGCACAGCCGCGGCGTTGGTGCGGGGGTCGATGCGACGTTCGCGGACCAGTTCACGGACGCGCTCGGACAGCTCAGGCGCTTGAAAATCCATCCCCCGATGGCCCTTTCCCCCGAAGAGCGATGAGGTGATCCTGCCCCATTGCGACGCGGGACGGAAGAGGCGAGCAGCAGGATGTGGACGTCAGCTCCCGCGGCGGTTCTTCACCAGCATGATGATCACCTGCGGCACCAGCCAGAAGAATCCGATGAGCCCAAACGTCAGGGCGACGATCTGCGCGGCCTGATCGTGGATCTCGCGGAGGAAGAGAGCCGCGAACAGGAAGAGCGCGCCGCCCACGATGAAGAACCATTGCACCGGGTTCATGCCGACATGCTGCCATCAGCAAGCCTGCCGCCCGGCGCTATCGTTCGGGACATGACCGAATACCGCATCGAAAAGGACACGATGGGCGAGATCAAGGTGCCCGCCGACGCCCTGTGGCGCGCGCAGACCCAGCGCGCCGTCGAGAACTTCCCCATCTCTGGCACCCCCCTCGAGTCGGCCCAGATCAAGGCCCTCGCCCAGATCAAGTCCGCCTGCGCCAAGGCGAACGCCGAGCTCGGCATCCTCGACCAGGACATGGCCGATGCCATCGTCTTCGCCGCCGAGGAGGTCGCCACTGGCGCCCACGACGACCAGTTCCCGATCGATGTGTTCCAGACCGGTTCCGGTACGTCGAGCAACATGAACACCAACGAGGTGCTCGCCTCGCTCGCCACCAAGTCGCTCGGTCGCGACGTTCACCCCAACGACCACGTGAACGCCAGCCAGTCGTCCAACGACGTCTTCCCGACGTCCATCCACGTGGCGGCCACCGCATCGGCCACCAACGAGCTCATCCCGGCGCTCGACCACCTCGCGCAATCGCTGGAGGCCAAGGCGAAGGAGTTCGCCGAGGTCGTCAAGTCCGGCCGCACCCACCTGATGGACGCCACGCCGGTCACCCTCGGCCAGGAGTTCGGCGGCTACGCCGCCCAGATCCGCCGGGGCATCGAGCGCATCGAGGCCTCGCTCCCCCGCACCGCCGAGGTGCCGCTCGGCGGCACCGCCGTCGGCACCGGCATCAACACCCCCGTTGGCTTCCCCCAACGCGTCATCGAGCTGCTCGCCGAGGGCACCGGCCTGCCGGTCACCGAGGCGGTCGACCACTTCGAAGCCCAGGGCGCGCGCGACGGGCTCGTCGAGATGTCCGGCCAGCTCCGCACCATCGCCGTCAGCCTCACCAAGATCTGCAACGACCTGCGCTGGATGGGGTCGGGCCCACGCACCGGTCTCGCCGAGATCCACCTGCCCGACCTGCAGCCCGGCTCGAGCATCATGCCCGGCAAGGTCAACCCGGTCCTCCCGGAGGCGACGCTGATGGTCGCCGCCCAGGTCATCGGCAACGACGCGACCATTGCCACCGCAGGCGCGTCCGGAGCGTTCGAGCTCAACGTCATGTTGCCGGTCATCGGTCGCAACCTGCTGGAGTCGATCCGCCTGCTCGGCAACGCCTCGCGCACCCTCGCCGACCGCTGCATCGACGGCATCACCGCTGACGTGGAGCGCTGCCGGGAGTATGCGGAATCGAGCCCGTCAGTGGTCACGCCTCTGAACCGGCACATCGGCTACGAGAACGCCGCCGCGATCGCCAAGAAGGCCGTCAAGGAGCGCAAGACCATTCGTCAGGTCGTGATCGAGGAGGGCTACGTCGAGCGCGGCGACATCTCCGAAGCGGACCTCGACGCTGCACTCGACGTCATGTCGATGACGCATCCGTAGCGCTTGCTCCCCGCTCGTGAGAGTCGGCCTCCCCGCGCGCGAGAGTGAGGTTCTCCCGGCGTGAGAACAAGGCTTCGGAAGAGGCCATCACGACGCAAGAAGTCATCTCTCGCGCGCGGGGAGGCCGATTCTCGCGGGCGGGGACCTTCCCGTCACTACCGCCGCTCCCGAGGGCGGTCTCCTCCCAGGTCGCGAGAGGTGACGTCTCGCGTTGCGACGGACTTCTTCCGAAGCGTCCCAATCGCGATGGGAGAATCTCACTCTCGCGACCTGGGAGGAGACCGCCCTCGCGAGCGGCTCAGCGGTTGCGGCGGGCGAGCTGGTAGCCGTCGACTTCCTCGACCATCGTGTACGGCACCTCGTAGCGCTCCTCGGCGTATGCGACCGCGTCGGGCGGTGAGCCGAAACCGGCGCCGACGTCGAGCACGACGAAGTCCGGGGTGGCGTTGTCCGGTGTGCCGATCCAGGTGACGTCGTGGTCGGCGACGAGATGCGTCATGAGCCCGATGTCGGTGTCGACGCTCGCGCCGTCCGGAACAAGGGTGAGCACGTGCTCGGCGGCATCGATCCGCTGGGCGTGGTCGTCGGTGACGGGATCGGCGAGCGACGCGAGTGGCGACCCGAACTGCATCCCCACCGTGAACGCGACCGCCACCGCCGCCAGCGGACGCAGCCACCGATGACGGGCCATCGCGTCGATCGCCGCCACCGCGACGATCACCATCAGCAGGATCGAGTAGTGGAAGTCTGTGCCCCAGTAGTACGGGTTGTCGCCGGCGAACCGCCACGCGAAGGTCGGCAGCACCAGCAACGCCCACGGAGATGCCAGCGCGGCGAGGCCCCCGACCGCGAACGTCATGACCACGGTGAGCAGCTTGCGCCCGGAGTCGTCGAGCACCGTCGCGAGGAGCCCGCGATCGCCGCCCACGGTGCCGGTGTAGGCGTACGCGCCATCAGGGTTGAACGCCGGGATGATCACGAGCAGCACGAGCAGGAACCCGATGCCGCCGGCGATCGCCACCATGAGGCCCCGCCGCCGCTCACCAGCCACCCACAACACCAGGCCGATCAGGGCCACGGTGAGGCCGAGGTCTTCCTTGACGAGCAGCAGCGGCAGCGACCACGCGACGACGTGCCCGTACCGGCGCTCGACGTAAGCCGCTCCGGCGAGCGCAAGCAACGGAGCCCCGAAGGCGACCTCGTGGAAGTTCGACGCGACGGCCGACTGCAGTCCGAACGACAGGCCGTAGGCCAGCGCGATCCCGCCGCCGGCCCACCAGCCGAGTCGGCGCAGGCCGAGTGAGGTCACGACGTACACCGAGATCGCGATCAGCACGGCCTGGACCACCATCAGCGTCTGTGCCTCCGGAAACAACCGGTACACCGGCGCGGCCAGGGCGATGATCGGCGAGAAGTGGTCGCCGAGCAGGTTGAACCCCGGACCTTTGATCGGGACGATCGGCGCCTGCAGGTGGGCGTAGCCACGGATCGCCTGCTCGAAGATGGCGTTGTCGTACGACGTCGGCTCGAAGCGAGCGAAACGCACGAGTGCCAGCACCGTGTAGGCGCCGCCGCAGAGCACGGCCCAGGCAGCGGCAACCGCGCGCGCCGGTGCGGTGGACACCGTGGTCGCCATCAGCCGTGGGTCAGGTTCTCGCCGGTCTCTGCGTCGAAGACATGGATGGCCGCCCGCGGCACGATGATCCGGGCCGTCATGCCGGCGCGCAGATCGGAGCTCGCGGGCAGCTCGGCCACGACGAAGTTGCCGAACAGGTCGAAGTCGAGGGCGTCCTCGATCGCGGTGAGCTTCTCCTCGATCTCCGGCTCGATCTCGTAGCCGAGGTAGACGAGCTGGGTCTTGCCACGCCACTCGACGTCGTCGATCCGCGTCGTGAACTCCACTCCGTCGTGCACGTCCCGACCCTCGGGAGTCGAGGCGTCGTGGCAGAGCTCGGGTCGGATGCCGACGATCACCAGTTCGCGATCACCGATGCGCTGCAGGAGTGTCTCGTCGAGCAGCACCGTGGCGAGCGGCATCAGCAGCTGCTGTCCGGCCGGCCGAGCCGGGACGAGGTTCATGGCCGGCGCCCCGAGGTACCCGGCGACGAAGAGGTCGGCCGGCCGGTCGTACAGCTCGCGCGGCGTCCCGACCTGGTGGACGTACCCGTGGTGCATGACCGCCACCTGCTCGGCGAGCGTGAGCGCCTCGTTCACGTCGGACGTCGCGAAGATGGACGTGCGCTCGCGGTCGATCTGCCACTGGGTCGTGACCGACCGGACGTGAGAGCGCACGCGGTCGTCCTGCGCGGTGAACGGCTCGTCGAACAGGTACCCCAGCGCATCGCGCACCATCGAGCGTCCGATCGCGACCCGCTGCCGCTGGCTGTCGTCGAGCTCGGACGGCTTGACCTCGAGCAGGTGGCCCAGGGCCAGCAGATCCGCGACCTCCTCGACCCGGTCGTCGATCGTGTCGTCGTCCCGGCCCCGACGCAGCCGGGCAGCGAACGCCAAGTTGTCGTAGACATCGAGGTGCGGGTGCAGCTCGAAGTCGGAGAAGACCATCGCGATGTCGCGTTGACGCGGGTCCACGGCATTCACGACATTCCCGTCGATGACGACGTCGCCGTCGGTGTGGTCGTCGATGCCGACGATCACCCGCATGAGCGCGGTCTTCCCGGACCCGGGCGGGCCGCAGACCGCAAGCCGGGATCCGGATGGCACGGACAGGCTGACGTCGTCGAGCAGACGGCGTCCGTCCGGTGCGTCGAGACTGACGTGGCGGACCTCGATCGTGGTCATCAGTACGACCTTCCCAGAAGACGAATGGTCCGGCGAGGCAGTGCGAGCAGGACAAGGATGGCCGGAACGAGCCAGAGCAGCCCGGTGGCGGCCACCGCCGCGGAGGGCTCCGCGAGCTGGTCGGCGGCCAGCAGGAGCGTGGCTGGGAGCGTGCGTGACTCGTCGCCGGCGGTCAGCGTCGCGCCGATGACCGCGTCGTTGCAAGCCGCGATGAACGTGATGAGAGAGATGGTGACGAGCGCGGGCAGCACCGAGGGCAGGCCGAACGCGCGGAACGCCTGGGCGCGAGTCGCGCCATCGGCACGCACGGCGTCGCGGAGCGACCACGGGAGCTCGCGCATCAACGTGATGCTCAGCCACCACGCCAGCGGCAACGTGATCAGCAGCGTCGGAACCACGAGGACGAACCGGGAGCCGAAGACCCCGAACGTCCGCAGCTGGTCGCCGAACGGGCCGGCCAGCGCGACGAGCGGCATCAGCAGGACGGCCAGCACGAAGAAGTACACGGCCCGCCGGCCGGCCACGTGGCGTCGCACCATGGCGTAGGCGGCCGGCACCGCCAGCAGCACTGACACCACGGTCGCGATCAGGCTGACCAGGACGGAAGTAACGGCTGCATGCCGGATCGTGTTGCTGCTGAGCACGTCGCGGAAGACGCCCCAGTGGATCTCGCCCGGCAGCAACGACTGCGTCGTCAGCGTCTCGGTCGAGGTGGCGAGCGTGAACGTCCAGAGCAGTGGCAGGAACGTGAAGATGGCCAGCACCTCCACACCGAGCACCGCCCACATCGAGAGTCGGCGGCGCGAGTCGGCCATCAGCACGCCGACGACACTGGTGATCATCAGGACGATGGCGACGGCGAACCAGAGCCAGCGGTCGCGGCCGGGCACGCGCAGGATGCCGTAGTTCGCCACGCCGAAGCCGAGCACGAACGCGACGGCGGACGCGACCACGCGGGATCGGATGGACGGCCTCATATCACCCTCCTGACGCGCAGGAGCAGCATGAGCAGGACGCCGAGCACGCCGACGAGCGCGAGCAGCACGACCGACATGGCCGCGCCGAGGCCGATCTCGAACGACGTGAACGTCGTGTCCCACACCAGCAGCGGTGCGGTGCGCAGCTGCGGCAGGGACGGCTCAGCCAGCATCGGCGCCTCGAACGCGCGGAAGGCGTCCAACGAGCGATAGACGACGGCCACCGCGACGGCCGGAGCCGCGGCCGGGAGCACGACGCGTGTGAGACGCTGGCGCCCAGTGGCTCCATCGGCGACGGCCGACTCCAGCAGTGCCGGCGGCACCCGCATCAGTCCGGCCAGCAGGATGAGCGTGGTGATGCCCGTGCCCCGCCAGATCTCGCCAGCGGCAACCGACGCCAGCGCGGCGACCTGGCCGTCGCCGGTGTAGTGGAACCACGACGGCGCGAAACCGGTGGTGATCCCCTCGCGCCAGACGAAGGCCACGACCGTGGCCATCACCGCGAACGGCACGAGGACGAGCACGCGGGTGTACGGAGCGATGACCGTGATGCGTCGCAGCGCGGCGGCGAATCCTGCCGCGAGCAGCAGCTGGAGGACGACGACCACGGCCACGAACACGAGCGTGAGCGCCACCGCGACCCACCAGTCGAGGCTCTCGAACACCTCCACGTAGTTGTGCGCTCCGGCAAAGGACGTGTCGTCGGGCGTCGTCAGCGACTCGCGGTACAGGGACGTCCGGATGGCCTGACCCAGCGGCCAGAGCGTCAGGACGGCCAGCACGATCAGGGCGGGAGCGACCAGGGACCATCCGCCCTTGGCGGGGCGGCGGCGTGCAGCGTGCGACGTCATCGCAGACCACCCCCGACCAGGTCGAGGACGGCTTGCTGGGACTCCGCAGGCGTGGTGGACGGGCTGACGCCGGTGATCGGCAGCCAGGTGTCGCGCAGTGCCGCCCGGACGCGCTGCCAGTACGGCGTGGCTGGCACGTTGACTCCGGAATTCACGGCGTCGAGGGCGACCTTGCTGGACGCGATCGCGCCCTTGATCTCCTCGCTCTCGTAGACGGACGTCTTCGTCGCCCCGTGGCCGGACCCGATCATCATCTTCTGCTGGGAGTCCTTCGACGTGAGGCAGCTGACGGCCTCGTACGACAGCGATGGTTCCGCGGCGTCCTCGGGCACGGCCAGCGAGACTCCGGACAAGGGGGCCACGCTCTTGTTCTCGACCTGCGGATACGGCACGGCATGGATGTCGCCGACGATCGAGGAAAGCACCGGGTCGGTGAGGATGGCGCTGCTCGCGAGCAGGAACCCACCGCGCGCGCCGGCGAAGTCCGCCCGTGCGTCCGGCGATGGCCCCGGACCGACGTTGGCGCTCGCGTAGAACTGCACGACGCCGGCCGCGACCTTTCCGGCCTCTGTGGCCAGGCCGATCTTCGGCGTGCGTCCTTCGCCCGACATGATCGTGCCGCCGGCAGCGGCGACGAGTGTGCGCACCCAGTCGGCGAGGCCCGTGCCGTCCGGGTCGTCGATCTGCAGCGTGGTGCCGAGTCGTTCAGCGCCACCCAGCAGGTCGTCCCAGCTGATCGGCTTGGTGGTGTCGAGCCCGGCCCGCTCGGCCGCACTGCCGCGGAACCACAGCAGCTGGGGGTCGAGCCACCACGGCGCGACGACGAGCCGGTCGCCCACAGTGGCGGCCTCGGCGGCCTTCGGCAGGGTCCCAACGCTCAGGGCCTGCTCGACCGCTGCCGGCATGCGCGCGAGGTAGCCGGCCGCGTCCATCTCGGCGGTCAGGGACGTGTCGAGGCTCAGGATGTCGATCGTGCCGTTGCCGGCGGAGAGGTGGCGGACGATCTCGGCCCGCCGCCGGTCAAGGCCGCTCGGGAGCTGGTTGAGCACGATCGTGTAGGTGTCCGTGCTGCAGGTCTGGGCGAGCGACCGCGTGTCGACGCGGTCGGGCGCCACCCACCAGTGCAGGACGCGCGGCGACGTGGCCTTCGTCCCGCCACAGCCGGCCAGCATCACCGACAGGAGGACGACGACTGCTCCGACGACAACCCTCCTGTTCACGGGCGCAACTCTGCCACAGGGACGGGGCCGAATCGGGTGTTCGGGAAGGGTGGTGGAAGCCGGGCCGAGGAGCGTCGGCCGCCCGTGGAAGAGCTGGGTCGTGGCGGTCAGCTCACAAGGTGACGTCTTCGAGCATCTCGGTGACCAGGGCGGCCACCGGGGAGCGCTCGGACCGGGTCAGCGTGACGTGCGCGAACAGCGGGTGGCCCTTGAGCTTCTCGACCACCGCGACGACGCCGTCGTGCCGGCCGACCCGCAGGTTGTCGCGCTGGGCGACGTCGTGGGTGAGCACGACCTTGGAGTTGGCCCCGATCCGCGACAGCACCGTGAGCAGCACGTTGCGCTCCAGCGACTGGGCCTCGTCGACGATGACGAACGAGTCGTGCAACGAGCGTCCGCGGATGTGCGTCAGCGGCAGCACTTCGAGCATCCCGCGGTCGAGGATCTCCTCGATGACCGGCGATGAGGTGACGGCGCCGAGGGTGTCGAACACGGCCTGCGCCCAGGGGCCCATCTTCTCGGACTCGCTGCCCGGCAGGTAGCCGAGCTCCTGGCCGCCGACGGCGTACAGCGGGCGGAACACGACGACCTTCTTGTGCTGGCCCCGCTCCATGACCGCTTCGAGGCCCGCGCAGATCGCGAGGGCCGACTTGCCGGTGCCGGCGCGGCCGCCGAGCGAGACGATGCCGACCTCCGGGTCGAGCAGGAGGTCGAGCGCCACCCGCTGCTCGGCCGAACGGCCGTGGATACCGAACGCGTCGCGGTCACCGCGCACCAGTTGCACATGCTTGTCGGGCATCACCCGGCCGAGGCCACTGCCCTTGTCCGAGACGAGCACCAGCCCGGTGTGGCAGGGAAGCTCCCGTGCCTCCGGGAGGTCGAGCTCATTGGCCTCGTACAGCGTGTCGAGGTCGGCGCTGTCGACGTCGATCTCGGCCATCCCGGTCCACCCGGACTCCAAGGCGAGCTCGGCCCGGTACTCCTCGGCCGTGAGGCCCACCGCCGATGCCTTGACCCGCATCGGCAGGTCCTTCGAGACGAGCGTGACGTCGTGGCCCTCGTTGGCGAGGTTGCGCGCCACCGACAGGATGCGCGTGTCGTTGTCGCCGAGCCGGAAGCCGGCCGGGAGCGACTCGGGGTCGGTGTGGTTGAGCTCGACCCGGATCGTGCCGCCCTCCTCGCCGATCGGGAGCGGAACATCGAGGGTGCCGTGCTGGACCCGCAGGTCGTCGAGGAATCGCAGCGCCGTCCGTGCGAAGTAGCCGAGCTCCGGATGATGCCGTTTGGCCTCCAGCTCCGTGATCACGACCACGGGGATGACGACCTCGTGCTCGTGGAAGCGTGTGACCGCCGCCGGATCCGCCAGAAGAACGCTGGTGTCCAGGACGAAGGTGTGGCACTTCGGAGTGGTGCTCTGCTCGGCGTTTCGGGGACTGGTGCTCGCGCTCTTCTTCACAGCCACGGCTGTCTCCTCGGTGAGCCCGCGCGCCTCCTGCGCCGGCCCTTAGTCGTCGGTGCGAGTGGGGCGGCTGGGCTCAGGGGCGAGCATCAACACAGTTCGACGCTACGTCCGGCGGACCGGTTCAGCAGGGACGACACGCCCGATCCCGTGGGGCGGATGGGACGGGGAAACCAGCGGGTCAGGTGCCGAAGCGACGTTCGCGGGACGCGTACGACCGCATCGCCCGCAGCAGGTCGACCCGACGGAACGCCGGCCACAGCGCGTCGCAGAAGTAGAACTCGGAGTGGACGCTCTGCCAGAGCAGGAAGCCGGACAGCCGCTGCTCCCCCGACGTGCGGATGACGAGGTCGGGGTCGGGCTGTCCCTTGGTGTAGAGGTGCTCGGCGATGTGGTCGACCTCGAGGGTGCTGGCCACGTCGGCGAGGTCGTAGCCCTCGGCGGCCTTCTCCAGCAGCAGCGAGCGCATGGCGTCGGTGAGCTCTTGGCGGCCGCCGTAGCCGACGCACACATTCACCTGCATGCCGTCGACACCAGCAGTGGCGTCAGCTGCAGCCTTGAGGCGGCCGGCCGACTCCGGTGGGAGCAGCTCCAGGCTGCCCATCAGCGTCAGCCGCCAGCGGCCGTCGGCGGCGAGGCGATCGACGAGGGTCTCGACGGCGTCGAGGATGCTCGACAGCTCGCCGGCCGAACGCTGCAGGTTGTCGGTGGACAGCACCCAGAACGTGACGGTGCCGACGCCGAGCTCGTGGCACCACTCGAGGAACTCGTCGACCTTCTTGGCTCCGGCCTGGTAGCCGCTCTCCAGGTCCTGCCGGGTGTCCTTGGCCCACCGCCGGTTGCCGTCGATGATGGCGCCGACGTGACGTGGGAGACGAGTGCGATCGAGGCGACGGAGCAGCCGGCGCTCGTAGGCACCGTAGAGAAGGTCGCTCACGTTCATGCCGCTAATCTCATCACATGTCCGACCAGGGTCCCGAGACGCTGCGTGAGGAGGCGGCCGAGGCCGTCCGAGGAGCTGTCCAGGAGATCAAGCCGAAGCTCCGAGGCTGGCTGCACGCCGCCACCTGGCCGCTCGCGTTCATGTCGTTCCTGGTGCTGCTCGTGCTCGCCGACAACGTGCTCGTCCGCACCGGCGCAGCGGTGTTCATGTTCAGCGCGCTGGCCCTGTTCGGCGTGAGCGCGGTCTACCACACCGGCCACTGGAGCGACCGCGCCAAGACGCTCTGGAAGCGCGCCGACCACGCCACCATCTTCGTCCTCATCGCCGGGTCGTACACGCCGTTCTCGCTGCTGCTGCTCTCCTCCACCCATGCCTGGATCCTGCTCTCGGTGGTGTGGGGCGGCGCCGTCCTCGGCGTGCTCTTCCGCCTGTTCTGGCTCGGTGCGCCGCGGTGGCTCTACGTGCCGCTGTACCTGCTTCTCGGTTGGGCTGCGGTGTTCTACCTCCCGGAGTTCGCCCGCGAGGCGCCCACGTCGGTGTTCGTCCTGCTGGTCGTGGGCGGCGGACTGTACAGCCTCGGAGCCGTCGTCTACGGCTTCAAGAAGCCGGATCCCTGGCCCTCGTGGTACGGCTTCCACGAGGTGTTCCACACGCTGACGATCGCGGCGTTCGTCGTGCACTACATCGGCGTCAGCATCCTTGCGTACCAGCACTGATCCCTGCGGAACTTCCTGCGACCCTGTCGTCACGCACATACGATCAGCCCATGCACGATGACCCCGGCATCGTCTGCCTGAGCTGTGGCCACGGGAACCCTGAAGGGTCCCGCTTCTGTGGATCCTGCGGCAAGGCGCTCGTGGTCGAGACCGTCTGCTCGGGCTGCGGTCAACAGGTGGCCGCCGGGTCGAAGTTCTGCAACCAGTGCGGCACGCCCGTCGGTGCTCCTGGTCCGGCACCACTCGAAGTTCCCGACGAAATGGCCTCGAAGATCGATGCCGGACGAGAGTCGCTGGAGGGCGAGCGCAAGCAGATCACCGTCCTGTTCGCCGACGTCGAGGGGTCGATGGACCTCGCCGAACGGCTCGACCCGGAGTCGTGGCGCGAGCTGATGAACCGGTTCTTCCAGGTGTGTGCCGATGCCGTCCACCACGCCGACGGGACGGTCGACAAGTTCACCGGCGACGGCATCATGGCGCTGTTCGGAGCCCCGATCGCCCGGGAAGACCATGCCCAGTGCGCCTGCCGAGCCGCTCTGGAGATGATCGACGCCGTCAAAGCCTTGGCGGCCGAGGTGAGCGCCGAGGGGATCGACCTGGCCGTCCGGATCGGCATCAACTCCGGCGAGGTCGTCGTCGGGTCGATCGGCGACGAGGGCGAGATGGAGTACACCGCCATCGGCCACACCGTCGGGCTGGCCCAGCGGATGGAGACGATGGCTGACGCGGGCACGGCCTACCTGACCGGGAGCACGGCGGCGCTCGCCGAGGGCTATTTCGAGCTCGCTCCCCTCGGTGAGCGCGAGGTGAAGGGTGCGAGTGCACCGCTCGCGGTGTTCCGGCTCGAGCGCGCCGGTCAAGCGCATGATCGCCTCGACGTGTCGCGGTCTCGCGGGTTGTCCAGCTTCGTCGGCCGTGACGCCGAGCTCGCCGAGCTCGACGCCGCATTCGAGCGATCCCTCTCCGGCACCGGTGAAGTGGTCGGTGTCGTCGCACCGGCCGGCGTCGGCAAGAGCCGGCTCTGCCACGAGTTCGTCGAGCACTGCCGAGAGCGCGGAATCGCCGTGTACCGGGCGCAGTGCCGGGCCCACACCCAGGACATCCCCCTCGTCCCCGTGCTGGAGCTGCTGCGCGACCGCTTCGGCGTCACCACCGCCGACTCCGACGCGGATGCGCAAGGCAAGATCCGGGCCGAGATGCTCGTGCTCGGACCAGGGCCGCGCATGGAAGAGGACATCGCGATCCTGCTCGACTTTCTCGGCGTGCCGGACCCGGAGGCACCCGTTGTCCAGATGAACGGTGATGCCAGGAACCGCCGGCTCCGCGACATGGTCCGCGGTCTCGTACAGGCCACGAATCGCGACCCCAGTGTCGTGCTCGTCGAGGACCTGCACTGGATCGACCCGGCCAGCGCGGTGTTCCTGGAGACCCTCGTGGAGGCGATCCCGTCGAGCGGCGGCATCGTCGTCGTGAATTTCAGGCCCGAGTACCACGCCTCGTGGATGTCCGGATCCCACTACCGCCAGCTGCCCCTGGCACCGCTGACGGCGGAGTCGCTGGAGACACTGCTCTCCGAGCTGCTCGGCCACGACGCTTCCCTCGACGGCCTCGTCGACCTCATCGCCGAACGCACCGGCGGCAACCCGTTCTACGTCGAGGAAGTGGTGCGCGAACTGGCCGAGTCAGGGACGCTCGTCGGCGCCAAGGGCAGCTACTCGATGGCCCGCGAGATCGGTGAGCTGTCGGTGCCCCCCACCGTGCAGGCCATCCTGGCGGCGCGGATCGACCGCCTCCCACCCGAGGCGAAGGCGACCCTGCAGGCGGCCGCGGCGGCCGGCTCCGAGGTCAGCCGGGCCCTGCTGACGCAGGTCGTCGACCTCGCGCCGGACGATCTCGACGCTGCTCTCAAGTGCTTGACTGATAACGAGTTCCTCCAGGAGACGGCGCTGTACCCGGAGCAGGTGTATGCGTTCCGGCACCGGCTGACCCAGGAGGTCGCCTACGGATCCCAGCTCGCGCCGGCCCGCGCCCGGGCGCACACCGCGGTGGCGGTCGGCCTGCAGGCGACCGAGCCGGACCGCCTGGACGAGAACTCCGGGCTCATCGCCCAGCACTACGAGCGGGCCGGGGACGCCCTCCAAGCAGCCCAGTGGCACCTCCAGGCCGTCTTCTGGTCGGGGCTCCGGGATCCGATGGCGTCCATCCGCCACGCCCTGCAGGTCGTGGAGCTCGACCAGGACCTCCCGGTCGGACCTGAAGCGGACGGCGTGCGGCTCACCGCTCGGCTGTACGTCGCGACGATGGGTTGGCGGGTCGGCGCGGAGCCGATGGTCATCCGCAAGGCCTTCGACGAAGGCGTCCTCATCGCCGAGCGCAACGACGACCAGACCATGCTCGCCCTGCTTCACACGAGCTTCGCCGCTTGCCCCTTGACCTGTGAAGGTCGCTTCATCGAGGGCAAGTGGATCGCGATGGAGGGAGCCCGCATCGCCGACACCGTCGGTGATCCGGGCCTGCGGGCCATCAGCAAGATCTTCCTCATCTACTGTCTGTGGCTCGAAGGGCTCATGTCCGATGTGGTCGCCATGTGCGACGAGGTCATCGAGCTGACGGACGGCGACCCCGAGATCCCGTTTGCCGAGTTCGTGGGTAACCCGCGCGTCTGGGCCATCACCGCGCGCGCCCCGTCACTCCTCTCACTCGGACGTACAGAGGAGGCGAACCAGGCGATCGAGCAGGCCCTCGCCCTCGCGACGGATGTCGACGAGGAGCTGCTGGGCTGGGCGCACATGTTTGCCGCCACGTTCCACTTCATCGATCCGGACCTACCGGTCGAGGACCTCGCCGAGCACACGAAGGCCTCCGCCGAGATCGCCATGCGTCTCGGCGACGCGTTCTCCAGGTCGTGGGCCCGGTACTGGACGGCGTACTCAGCCCTGAGGTCGGGGCACGCGGACGAGGCCGTCGACGGCTTCACCCGCGCGCTGACCGAGATCCATGATCGCGGGGCGGGCAAGGAGTCCGAGTCGCTGATTTATTCAGGGCTGGGCGCAGCATTCGTGGCCACCGGACGTCTCGACGACGGCATCGAGGCCGGCCACCGCGCCGTCGAGATCGCTGTCGACCAGACCCTCGGGCTGAGCGAGCTGTGGGCCCGCGAGTCGCTCGTCAGCTGGCTGCTGGACCGATCCGGTGCAGGTGACGTGGAGGAGGCGGGAGCGCAGCTGGAGGTCGCCCACACGGTGGCCGAGCGATGCGGCAACGTCGTCTTCACCGAGAGGCTCGCCAGCCTCCGGCAGCGGCTGCCCACGACGGCCTGAGCGACCTAGGGCTCGGCGTCGAGCGCGTCGGGGTCAGTCACCGGCACGCGGCAGACGAAGTCGCGGCACACGTAGGCGGCCGGCTTGCCGTCGACCTCTGTACGCCCCTCGAACAGCGCTATTGGCGAGCCGGCCTCCGCGGCGATCACCACGGCGCCGGGAGTCGTCAGCCGGAGGGCCGCGCGGTGCAAGTCGTCCCGCTCGGGACGTGGGCCGACGACGGCGACCTCGGCCGGACCGGCCAGCATCGCTTCGGCGGCGGCGAGGCTCCAGCCGGCGAAGCGGGGAGCTTGGCGAGCGACCTCGGCGGCCGTGGCGTGCGCTGTTTCGGCCGCCGCGCGATACCGGTGCTCGCCCGTGACAGCGGCGAACGCGACCAGCGCCGCCACGACGGACGAGGTGCCGGACGGCGAGGCATTGTCAGAGACGTCCTGCGGCCGAACCACGAGGACCTCGGCGTCGTCTGCGGTGTCGAAGAACCCACCGGCCGGTGCCGCGAAGTGCTCGAGCACGCCGTCCAGGAGCACGCGGGCGCGGTCGAGCCAGGCCGGGTCGCCGGTGATGCCGAGCACCGCCACGAACGCCTCGGCCACGGAACCGTGGTCCTCCAGGACTGCCGCGTGCCGGCCGGCGTTGCCGTCGCGCGATGCCCGCACGAATGGGGTTCTCTCCGCTCCGGCGCCGTGCACGTCGGCCAGCAGGGTGGCGGCCGCGACGGCCGCATCACCGAGGGACGGGTCGTCGAGCAGCACTGACGCCTCCGCCAGGGCGGTGATGGCGAGACCGTTCCAGGCCGCCACCACTTTGTCATCGCGCGCTGGTCGAATGCGGTCGGACCGGGCCGCGAGCAGCCGGGTCCGAATATCCGCCCATCGATCAGCGTCGTCGGGGTCTTCGAGCAGCTGGAGTGTCGAGAAGCCGCGTTCGAAGGTTCCGTCCCCCGTGACGCCGAGGAGGGTCGCGGCCCACGCGCCGTCCTGCGCACCCAGCACGCGCATGAACTGGTTCGGGTTCCAGACGTAGAACGTGCCCTCGTGCCCGTCGCTGTCGGCGTCGAGCGCGGACGCAAAACCGCCCTCGGCAGTACCCAGCTCGTCGACCATGAAGTGAGCCGTCTCTCGAGCCACACGCTCCGCCAAGGCCGAACCGCTCTGGCGCCAGAGATGCAAGTACACGCGCAGCAGCTGGGCGTTGTCGTAGAGCATCTTCTCGAAGTGCGGGACGCGCCAGAACCGGTCGACGCCGTAGCGGGCGAAGCCACCACCGAGCTGGTCGTAGAGGCCGCCGCGGGCCATCGCGTCGCACGTGGTGGTGACCATCTCGAGCGAGCGGGCGTCGCCCGAGCGCGCGTGCTGTCTCAGCAGGAACTCCAGCACCATCGACGGCGGGAACTTGGGACTGGCGCCGAAGCCACCGGCCTCGTCGTCATGCTGGGACGACAGCGTCGCGGCGGCCGCATCGAGGGCGTCGGCGTCGAGGGCGTCACCACCGATGCCGGTCTCCTGGTGCAGGTGGCTGATGACGTCGGCGCTGACCGCCCGGACGTCATCACGACGGTTCTCCCACGCGTCCGCCAGCGCCTGCAGCACCTGCGTGAACGCGGGCATCCCCTGCCGCGGCTCGGCCGGGAAGTACGTGCCCGCGAAGAACGGCTCGCCGTCGGGCGTGAGAACGCAGGTCATCGGCCAGCCGCCCTGGCCGGTCATCGCCTGGGTGGCTCGCATGTAGACGGCGTCGATGTCGGGCCGTTCCTCACGGTCGACCTTGATGTTGACGAAGTGGTCGTTCATGTAGGCCGCGGTGGCGGGGTCCTCGAACGACTCGTGCGCCATCACGTGGCACCAGTGGCAGGCCGCGTACCCGACGCTCAGCAGGATCGGGCGGTCGAGCTCCTGCGCGACGGCTAGCGCCTCGGGGCCCCACTCCCACCAGTCGACCGGGTTGTCGGCGTGCTGGACGAGGTACGGACTGGTCGAGTCGACGAGTCGGTTGGCCATGTTCTCCAACGTACTGGCCTGTCTAGATTGGGCTCGTGGAGATTCGAGACGCGCGCCACGAGGACTGGCCCGGCATCTGGGCGATCGTCACCGAGGTGCTGGCCGAGGGCGATGCGTACACCTACGACCCGGACATGACCGAGGACGAGGGCCGAGGCAAGTGGATGAAAGCGCCACCGTGGCGCACCACGGTGGCGGTCGACGGCGACCAAGTCCTTGGCGCAGCGACCTGGGGACCCAACCAGTCCGGCCCGGGGTCGCACATCAGCAACGCCAACTTCATCGTGTCGAGCGACGCGCGTGGCCGCGGTGTTGGCACCGCCATGGTCGAGGACACGCTGGCCCAGGCCCGAGGCGAAGGCTACGAGGGGATGCAGTTCAACGCGGTCGTCGAGACGAACCCGGCGGTGGCGATGTACGAGCGGATGGGCTTTGAGATCATCGGCACCGTGCCGGGCGCCTTCCGCCACCCGCGACTCGGACCGGTCGGCCTGCACGTGATGTTCTTGCGGTTCTGAGGACCGTCAGCTCTTTGGAGGAGCGTCGTCCTCCCCCTCGCCCTCCCACGGCTCGGAGGCGCGGCGGAAGTGCGTGACGAACGAGCGCATGAGGAAGATCGTGGCCACGATCAGGATGCCGACGACCAGCATGGCGAGCCATCCCGGCCTGACGTTCTCGCGGGTCAGGGGGACGTCGGCCATGACGAGACTCTGCACAAGCTGGGGCAACAGATCGGGCATCCACCCAGCGTATGCCGTCGCCGAACGGGCTCTGGCGCCTGGCCCAACCGCGTCCTACGGTGACCTCACAGGCGATCGACGAGAGGACATCGACATGACCGGTCGCATCGTGCACTTCGAGATCCCGTTCGACGACCAGGATCGCGCGAGTGCCTTCTACGAGAGGGCGTTCAGCTGGCAGCTCGCGTCGATGCCCGGCATGGGCTACACGCTCGTGACCACCGGGCCGTCGTCACAGGAGACCGGCCCGTCCGAGCCCGGCTTCATCAACGGCGGCATGCTTCAGCGTCAGACCCCGATCACGTCGCCGGTGCTCGTCATCGACGTCCCCGACATCGATGCCACGCTCAGCACGATCGGTGAGCTCGGCGGGTCGACCGTCCGCGGCAAGGAGCCGGTCGGCGACATGGGCTTCGCGGCTTACTTCACCGACTCCGAGGGCAACCTGGTCGGGCTCTGGCAGAGCGCACCGGGCTGAGCTCTACCGCAGGCCGGAAAAGAGGTCGTCCTCCGGGATCGACGTCTCGACGTGGCTCGTGACGAGCTGGTAGTCCTCGGTGGGCCAGGCCTCGGCCTGGATCTCGCGCGGGATCGCGAAGAACCAGCCGTTCGGGTCGATCTGGGTGGCGTGGGCGAGCAGTGCCTCGTCGCGGACGTGGAAGTACTCGGCGCACTCGATGCGGGTGGTGAGCCTGGCCTCGTGCTCGGGATCGCGCTCCCAGTCCTTGAAGCGCTCCGCGTACGGGTTGGGGATGCCGTGCCGCTCGAGCGCCTCGGCGATCGCGTCCATGCGGGTGTGGCTCCAGCTCAGGTGGTAATAAAGCTTGGAGACCTCCCACGGCTCGCCGGCGTCGGGGTAGCGGTCGGGATCGGCGGCCGCCTCGAAGGCGTAGACGCTGATCTCGTGGCACTTGATGTGGTCGGGGTGCGGGTAGCCCCCGTTCTCGTCGTACGTGGTGAGAACGTGCGGACGGAACGAACGGATGAGCCGTACCAGCGGCTCGGCTGCGTCCTCGACCGGCACCAGCGCGAAGCAGCCTTCGGGCAGCGGCGGCTTGGGGTCGCCCTCGGGCCAGCCGGAGTCGACGAAGCCCAACCAGTCCTGGCGGATGCCGAGGATGTCGCGCGCGCGCGCCATCTCGTCACGACGGATCTCGGCGATGAGCCCGGGATTGTCGATGATGCCCGGGTGGTCGAAGCTCGGGTTGAGCACGTCGCCGCGCTCGCCTCCGGTGCAGGTCGCCACGTGGACGTCGACGCCCTCCGCGACGTACTTGGCGGTGGATGCCGCCCCTTTGCTCGACTCGTCGTCAGGATGTGCATGCACGTGCATGAGTCTGAGTTGCTCGGCCACGCACCCATCCTTACATCGAGGACGAGCACGCAGCGAAGCGGTCTCGGGGCGGCGTCCAGCGGGCTCAGCCGCCCTCGACCACCGGGTAGATGTGGTCGGCGAGCAGGCCGTGTGCCTCCTTGTGAACGATGGCCGCGGTCTCGGCGTCCGGTGCCTCGACGAGGCAGAACACCTTCCCGTTCGTCTCGTCGACCCAGTACTTCAGGTAGTCGACGTCGTACTTGCCTTGGGTCTTGAGGTCCTCCTTGTGTGCCTCGGCCACGTCAGTGGCGGTCGCACCCGCGGGGAGCTCGTCGTGAACGTCCATGAAAAGCGGCATGGTCTTTTCCTTTGTCGAGATGGTTGTTCTGTCAAACTGATCCTTGTGTCAGGCTCTGTCGTTGACCATGACCACACCCCCGCCGCACCTGACCCAGACCCCGCGGCCGTGCTCTCCGACGCCTTCGGCCAGCTGCACCTCAGCGGCGCGATCTTCCTCGCCGGCTTCTACTCGGAGAGCTGGGCGTACGAGTCCGTGCCGGTCGAGGACCTCGCCAAGTTCCTCATCCCCGACGCCGAACGGGTCATCCTGTTCCACGTCGTCGCCGAAGGACGCTGCTGGGTGCAGGTCGACGGCGGCGAAAAGCACTGGGCGGACGCAGGTGACGTGGTCGTGCTGCCGTACGGCGACGTGCACCGGATGGGCGGCACGGCCGACACCGCGGTGCTGGCATCGGCCGCCAACCTGGTGGCCGCACCGCCGTGGGACCGCATGCCGGTCATCGAGTACGGCGAGGGCGGCGACCCGACCCAGGTCCTCTGCGGCTATCTGACCTCCGACGACGCGCTTTTCGACCCGCGGATGAGGGCGCTGCCGCCGGTGTTCGTCGCCAGCCCGACGGGCGCCGCGCGGGAGTGGGTGCGGGCCAGCATCGAGTACGCGATGCACCAGACGACCTTGGTCGGCGAGGATCGCTTCGAAGTTCCTGCGCACATCCCCCAGCTGCTGCTCATCGAGGTGCTCAAGCTGCACCTGGCCAGCGCACCCACCACCGAGCGGGGGTTCGTGAAGGCGTTGCGCGACCCGGTCGTCGGTCCGGCGATGGCTCTGATCCACGAGGATCCCGGTCGCAAGTGGACGGTGGCCGACCTGGCCGCATCCGGGAACATCTCGGTGTCCCTGCTCGACGAGCGGTTCCGCGACGTGCTCGGGGTGCCGCCCATCCGCTACCTCACCGGGTGGCGCATGCACCTGGCCCAGGACCTCCTGGCATCGACCCAGCTCGGTGTGGGCCCGATCGCCCGTCGGGTCGGCTACGAGTCGGAGGAGGCGTTCAGTCGCGCCTTCAAACGCGCGCACGGCGAGTCGCCCAGCATCTGGCGCCGAGGCCAGGCCGGCGACGGACTCACTGGCGCTCGCCCCTGAGACACTGGGCGGCGTGACCGACCTCTCCGACCGCTACGGCACCCGCGGACGTCCGCGCTGGCTGTGGCCGGCCGTGGCCGTCGTCGGCGTGACGATCGGGGTGCTCGCGGCGGCGTGGGTCGCGTTCCAGCCCCGGCCGGTCACCGCCCAGGTCTACGGGTATGAGGTAGTCGACGACCACCACGTGACCGTCACACTCGCCGTTCATCGACCGGAACCGGTGGCCGTCCGCTGCACCGTCTACGCCCAGGCCCACGACCACTCGAACGTCGGCGAGAAGACCGTCACGGTGCCCGCCGGCGACCGCGAGAACACCCGGGTGAAGATCGCCCTGGAGACTGAGCGACGAGCCGTGACAGGCGTCCTGCGCATGTGTAAAACCCCACATTGAGTGGTAATCTCGGTGTTTCACCCCGGGCACGTGCCTGGGGTGCCGCACGTAGAGGGAGTGAGCTCATGACACAGCCCACCGACACAGAGACCATCTGGGTCACGCAGGAGGCTTACGAACGCCTGCAGCAGGAGCTGGAGCATCTCAAGGGAGACGTGCGCGCCGACATCACCGCCAAGATCGCTGCCGCCCGCGACGAGGGCGACCTCAAGGAGAACGGCGGCTACCACGCCGCCCGCGAGGAGCAAGGCAAGACCGAGGCCCGCATCCGTCAGCTCGAGGAGATGCTGCGCCGTGCCGAGGTCGGCGACAAGCCGGCCGACGACGGACTCGTCGAGGCCGGCATGAAGGTCACCATCCGGTTCGCCGGCGACACCGACACCGAGACGTTCCTGCTCGGCTCCCGCGAGCTGCTCAGCATGGACAGCGCCGTCAAGCTCGACGTCTACTCACCGACGTCTCCGCTCGGCGCCGCCATCGTCGACAAGAAGGTCGGCGACACAGCCTCCTACGAGGCCCCCAACGGCTCGACCATCACGGTCGAGATCGTCGCCGCCAAGCCGTTCTGAACCTCAGAGAACGAGGTGGCCGATCTCGACCAGCCGGCGCCTGACCTCTTCACGGTGATCGGGACCGCGGGTCGCGCCCTCGATCGCCACGTCCACCTCACGCACCCCGATCCCTTCACCTGAGCGGTCATGGGTGACGTTGATGACGTTGACCTGCAGGTTCGCCAGGTCGACGAGGAGCCGCATCAGCCCGCCCGGACGGTCGGAGATGCGCACCCGCAGGTGGATGAAACGACCGGCGGCGACAAGTCCGTGCCGGATGACGTCGAGCAGCAGGAGCGGGTCGATGTTGCCGCCCGAGATGACCGCGACGATCGGCCCCTCGAACTCGCCCGGCTGGTCGAGGAGGGCGGCCACGCCGGCCGCCCCGGACGGTTCCACGAGCATCTTGCCGCGCTCGAGCAGGCCGAGCAGAGCCTTGCTCATCGACTCCTCGCTCACGGTGACGACACCGTCGAGCTGGGACGCCACGATCTCGAACGGGATGTCGCCGGGCCGCGCGACGGCGATGCCGTCAGCCATGGTGGCGCCCATCGTGGCCTGGACCGGGTGTCCTTCGGCGAGCGAGCCCGGATAGGCGGCCGCGTCCTCGGCCTGGACGCCCACCACGTGCACGTCCGGATGGGTCTCGCGCAGGAGGGCGATGCCGGCAGCCAGCCCGCCACCGCCGAGCGGCACGACGATCGTTCGTACGTCGGGCACCTGCTCGATGATCTCCAGGCCCACGGTTCCCTGGCCGGCGATGATGTCGGCGTGGTCGAACGGGTGGATGAGCACCGCACCGGTGCGTTCGGCGAACTCCTGGGCCGCGACCAGCGCCTCAGTGACGCCGGTGCCCGAGAACTCGACCTCGGCACCGTAGCCCTGAGTGGCGGCGATCTTGGGCAGCGCGGCACCCTCCGGCATGAAGATGGTCGCCTTGGTGTCGAGCATCGACGCGGCCAGGGCGACGCCCTGCGCGTGGTTGCCGGCGCTCGCCGCAACCACGCCACGGGCGCGCTCCTCCGGGCTGAGCCGCGAGATGCGTAGGTAGCCGCCGCGGATCTTGAACGAGCCGGCGCGCTGGAGGTTCTCGCACTTGAGGTAGACGGGCGTGCCGACGCGGGTACTGAGCCACCGTGAGTGCAACGAGGGCGTCTCCTCGATGACGCCCTTGAGGACACTTCGTGCGGCTTCGACGTCGGAGAGATTCACGCCGGCCACACTAAGCCGGTTCTGGTTCAGGTGGGAGCTCCTCGGGGTTCGACTGGAACTCCCGGGCGGTCGACGCAAGATGGCGGACCACTCCGTTGAGGCAGGCCGCCAGCGGGACGGCGATCAGAGCACCCACGACGCCTGCCACCACGACGCCGGCGGCGATCGCGATGATGATCGCCAGCGGATGAACGGCTACGAAGGCCCCCATCAGGAAGGGCTGCAGCACGTGCGACTCGAACTGCTGCACGGCGATGACGGCCAGCAGCATGAACAGGGCGGTCCAGGGGCCTTGCGCGACCAGCGCGACCAGCACCGCCACCATGCCTGAGATCAAGGCACCGATGATCGGGACGAAGGCGCCCATGAACACCAGCACACCGATCGCGAGCGTCAGCGGCACCCCAAGGGCCCAGGCGGCGAAGGCCACCCCCATCGCGTCGGTGAGGGCCACGATGACCGTGGCTCGGACGAAGGCGGTGAGCGAGCGCCACGCCGTCTGGCCGGAGGTGTGCACGCGCTCGCGGGAGGCGCGCGGGAACAGGGCGACGATCCAGCTCCAGATCCGGTCGCCCTCATAGAGGAAGAAGAATGCGGAGAACAGGGCGATGAAGAACCCGGCGATCGCGTGCGTGATGGTGGCGCCGACCGCGGTGATGCGGGTGAGCACGGATGAGTCACTCGAGGAGATCGTCGCCTTCGCCTCGTCGATCCAGCTCTGCAGCTGGGCGTCGCTGAGTTTCAGGGGTCCGGTGCGGGCCCAGTCCTGCACCTGCGAGATGCCCTCGACGACGTTGGCTCTGAGGTCGTCGACCTGCGTGGACAGCTGCTGCCCGACGAGGGCGAGCATGCCGAAGAAGGCGAGCAGCATCGTGATGACGACGATGAACGTCGCGAGCAAGCGGGGCACCCGGTGCTCGGCGAGCCAGTCGACCGCTCCGATCGTCAGCGCGGTGCCGAGGACGGCGATCGCGACCGGGACGGTGATCTCGGAGAAGTACCGGAGCAGCCAGATGACGAGGCCGCCCGCGGCCGCGATGAGCAGCAGTCGCCACGCCCAGCCGGCGGCGATGTCCACACCGACCGGCACCTGGTACCTGCGCTTCACGTCGTCCGACACGACTCGGAGCCTAACCTTCATGGGCCTAACCGTCATCGGCTCGTCACAACCACACCCGGGCGTGGCGTGCGCGAGGTCCGTACGCTGGGAGTCGGAAGGCGGTCCCATCATGATCTTCGGCAAGTCCAAGACCCAGCTCCCCGACATCGACGACGCGTTGCCCGGCCGCGAGTCGCGTCAGCACACCGTCGGCGACCGACACCTCGTCCTCGGCAACCCGATCGAGACCGACCCGCCCGAGGGCTTCGAGGTCGTCGTCGTCGGGCTGGGCTGCTTCTGGGGGGAGGAGAAGACGTTCTGGGAGGTCCCCGGCGTCTGGTCGACGTCGGTCGGCTACGCCGGTGGCGTCACGCCGAACCCGAGCTACGAGGAGGTGTGCACTGGCCGCACCGGCCACGCCGAGGTCGTCCGTATCGTCTTCGATCCCGCCGTGGTGACGTTCCAGCAGCTGCTCCAGGTGTTCTGGGAGAACCACGACCCGACGCAGGGCATGCGCCAGGGCAACGACCGTGGCTCGCAGTACCGCTCGATCATCCTCACCACCACGCCTGACCAGCAGAAGCTGGCCGAGGAGTCGCGCGACCACTACCAGGAGAAGATGACCGCCGCCGGCTACGGCCAGATCACGACCGCCATCCAGCCGCTGGACGCGTACTACTACGCCGAGGACTACCACCAGCAGTACCTCGTCAAGAACCCGTTCGGCTACTGCCCGCTGCACGCCACCGGGGTCACGTACGACTGACGGAGTACTCGCTGGTGGGAACGACGTCGATCAGGTCGAAGTCGAGGAACGCCATGACGCTGGCCATCAGCGCATCCGCGTTGGCCTTGCGTCGAGCGTCGTCACCGACCGCGTCGAAGAAGGCCGACTGGTCGGTCATGGCTTCTTCGGGGAAGGTCTCCTCGACCACGGCGGTGCACGGTGGCGCACCGGGTATCAGCGGCCGCACCACGAAGTTCTGGACGTAGCGGCTGGTGGCCTGGGTGTCGATCGCGATCTGAGTGTGGTGGTCGTGCCAGTGCGCCAGCCACGATGGCTCGTCGAGTCGCTCTGGTCTCTGGAGGAACGAGACCTGGGTGTACCCCGGACGTCGCCCGTCGACCGGCTCGCCGGGCAGCGGTGCCGACTCCGTCACGAGGTAGGCCACGAGGTCGGTGTCCACCTCACGCAGCACCTCGTCGTGGGCTGCTCGCAACGGACCGTTGGCCGAGTCGACCCAGACCGAGACCATCGCATCGGGGCAGGGGCCGGTCCCACTGCGCAGACGGACTCCCGCGGCTGCCTCGACACCGGAGTCCATCACGTTGACCTGCACCTGGTGTGCGCCGATGGCCAGTAGCCGGGGAGCCACGTCGTCCACGAGCCGTTCACGCAGAAGGTCCCCGGACGTTCCATCGCCGGCGTTCAGGAGGTACAGCACCTTCTCCATGCGCGACTCAGCTCCTCCGTGGACGACAGGACGCGTCGCAGCCTAGCCATCCGTCTATCGTCACGACATGGCGACCGCACCGGTGCCGGACCTCGTCGGCCCAGGCCTCCGGCTGCTGTTCGTCGGCATCAACCCGAGCATCATGAGCGCCGAGACCGGGTTTCACTTCGCCCACCCCGTCAATCGGTTCTATCCGGCGCTGCGGGCCGCCGGAATCCTGCCCGACGACGTGCTGACGCCGGAGCAGGCCGCTCCCGTGCTCATCGAGCGGGGTGTCGGCATCACGAACCTCGTCGCGCGGGAGAGCGTCCGGGCCGACGAGCTCGACGACGACGAGCTGCGCGCCGGCCGGGCCCGGCTCGAGCGATTCGTGCACGAGCACGATCCGCGCGTGGTCGCGGTCGCCGGCATCACGGCCTACCGGACCGCATTCGGCGAGCGCCGCGCGCAACTGGGAAGCCAGGACGCCACCATCGGTGGTGCCGAGCTGTGGGTCGTGCCCAACCCGAGCGGGCTGAATGCGCACGCCACGATCGAAACGCTGGCCGCGGCCTACCGCGAGGTCGCCGTAGCCGCGCGTGTCCTGCCGTAGACAACAGCCGTCGCGTCGCATTACACTTCTGATAACAGACGTTCTGATTCTGTAACGGAGCCTCATGCCGACGACCGCCACGCTCGTGCGACCGCTGACCGCCCGCTCGGTCGTGCTCAGTCTGCTGCTCGGCGCCCATCCCCCACGCCTGCCGGTTCGCGACATCGTCGACGCCGGTGAGCAGTTCGGCATCTCTCCCGCGACGATGCGAGTCGCCCTGACCCGACTCGTCCAGACCGGCGACCTCGTCGCCGAGCAGGCGGTCTACGCGCTCAGCGACCGTCACCTGGAACGCCACCGGCTGCAGGAGCTCGAGCTCGACCAGGTCCGGCTGCCGTGGGACGGCACCTGGGAGACCGTCGTCGTCACGGCCGGCGGACGCGACGCCACAACCCGCGCTGAGCTGCGGCGACGCCTCACCGCACGCCACCTGGGGATGCTGCGCGAGGGCGTCTGGATGCGGCCCGACAACCTGCCCCGCGACGACGCGGCCGAACCGGGCACGCTGCGTCTGCTGTCGCATCCCGACGATCCGGCCGCGCTGGCCCGCAGCCTCTGGGACCTGCCCCAGTGGGCGGACACCGGCGCCGCCCTGCTCGACGCCACCAGCAACGGCGCCACGTTCGCCGACCGGTTCACCGCCGCCGCAGCTTTGGTCCGTCACCTGCGAACCGACCCGGCCCTGCCCGAACCGCTTCTGCCCGACGACTGGCCAGCCGCCGCGATGCGACGGGGCTACGAAAACTTCCGCACCGAAATCAAGCGACTGCGCACCGAAGGAGAGTCATGACCAGCACGCACGAGGTGACCAACCAGGTCCCACCGCTCACCGGCCACGACACCGCCGACTACGCCGTGTTCGAGGAGGCGCTCCGCCGCGAAGGCGCCACCGCCGCACTCGACGAGCTGCACGAGGTCGGCCGGCTCGCCGGCAGCACGCACGCCATCGCGCTCGGCGACCGGGCCGAGGCCCACCCGCCGGTGCTGCACACCCACGACCGCTACGGCCACCGCATCGACCAGGTGGCCTACGACGCGAGCTACCACGAGCTGATGGAGCTCTCGACCGGCTTCGGGCTGCACGGCACGCCGTGGGCGTCCGACGATCCGCACGCCCACCTCGTTCGTGCGGCCAAGCTGAGCGCCTGGGGCCCGGTCGACGCCGGCCACCAGTGCCCGATCTCGATGACCTACGCCTCGATTCCGGCGCTGCGCGTCGACCCGACCCTTGCCGCGCAATACGAGCCCGGCCTCACCGCGGCCGGCTACGATCCCGCGTTCCGACCGCCCGGCGACAAGCAGTTCATCACCGCCGGCATGTCGATGACGGAGAAGCAGGGCGGATCCGACGTTCGGGCCAACACGACCCGTGCCGAGGAACAGCCCGACGGCACGTACCGGATCACCGGGCACAAGTGGTTCACGTCCGCGCCGATGTCGGACCTCCTGCTCGTGCTCGCCCAGGCACCCGGCGGACTCACCTGCTTCGTCGTCCCGCGCGTCCTCCCGGGCGGCACGGCCAACGGCATCCGCCTGCAGCGGCTGAAGGACAAGCTCGGCAACCACTCGAACGCGAGCAGCGAGGTCGAGTACGTCGACGCGGTCGGATGGCGGCTCGGCGACGAGGGCCGGGGCGTGCCAACGATCATCGCCATGGTCAACATGACGCGGCTCGACTGCACGATCGGCTCGGCCACCTCGATGCGGGCCGGCGTGTTGCAAGCCGCACACCATGCCGCGCACCGACAGGTGTTCGGCGCCCAGCTGATCGACCAGCCGTTGATGCGCAACGTGCTCGCCGACCTCGCTGTCGAGGCCGAGGGCGCCACCACCGTCGCGCTGTGGCTGGCGGCCCTGACCGACCGGGCCGAGTCCGGCGACGAGCACGCCGCGATGCTTCGCCGCGTCAGCCTGGCCGTCAGCAAGTACCACGTGTGCAAGCGGTCGCCCATCCACGCAGCCGAGGCCCTGGAGTGTCTGGGCGGGAACGGCTACGTCGAGGACTCCCGCATGCCACGGCTCTACCGTGAGGCGCCGCTGATGTCGGTGTGGGAGGGCTCGGGCAACGTCGCCGCGCTCGACACGCTGCGGGCGGCAGCCAAGCAACCGAAGTCCCTGGAGGTGTTCTTCGGCGAGCTCGACGAGGCCCGCGGCACCGACCGGCGCTACGACGCGTTCGTCGACGAGCTGGGCTCGGCGTTCACCGACCTCGACACCATGGAGTACCGCGCCCGCCGCGTGGTCGGCGATATGGCCACCGCGCTGCAGGGCTCCTTGCTCCTGCGACACGGACACCCGGCCGTCGCCGACGCGTTCGCGGCCAGCAGACTCGGCCGCGACCGGGGCGACGTCTTCGGCACCCTCCCGAACGGGCTGGACCTCGCCCCGATCATCGAACGGTGCACACCCAAGGGCACCGGCGAGACCCAAGCGGTCATCGCATGACGCCATCAAACAATGGGGCGGGCCAACGGCCGGCTGCCTGGCGGGAGAGCGCGCTGGAGGGCGACGACTCGCTCTACGCCGGACGCGAGCATTCCGACGCCGACCGCGAGTACCGAACCCTCACCTATGAGGTGACCGATCGGATCGCGCGCATCACGTTCAACCGCCCGGACCAAGGCAACGCCATCACCAACGACACTCCCGTCGACCTGGCGCACGCCGTCGAACGCGCTGATCTCGACCCACGCGTCCACGTCATCCTGCTGTCCGGACGCGGCAAGGGATTCTGCGGCGGCTACGACCTCACGGTGTTCGCCGAGAATGCGTTCGCTCCCGAGGGCGAGCCGGACTCTACCGGTACGGTGCTCGACCCGGCCGTGCAGATGACCAACCACATTCCCGGACGCACCTGGGACCCGATGGTCGACTACGCGATGATGAGCCGCTTCAACCGCGGCTTCGCGAGCCTGCTGCACGCGAACAAGCCGACGGTGGCGAAGCTGCATGGCTTCGCCGTGGCCGGCGGGTCCGACATCGCGCTGTTCGCCGACCAGATCATCTGCGCCGACGACGTCCGCATCGGTTACCCGCCCACCCGTGTCTGGGGCGTGCCCGCAGCCGGGATGTGGGCGCACCGCATCGGCGACGCCCGGGCCAAGCGGATGTTGTTCACCGGCGAGTGCATCGACGGACGTACTGCCGCCGACTGGGGACTGGCCGTCGAGTCGTGGCCGGCCGACGAGCTGGACGCCCGCACCGAGGAGCTCGTCGAGAAGATCGCCTTGCTGCCGGTCAACCAGCTGATGATGGTCAAGCTCGCCCTCAACAGCGCCTTGCTCGCCCAGGGCGTGGCGACGTCAGGCCTGGTCAGCACCGTGTTCGATGGCGTCTCCCGCCACACCCGCGAGGGCTACGCCTTTCAGATGCGCGCGGCCACAGTCGGGTTCCGCGAGGCCGTGCGCGAGCGCGACGAGGCCTTCGGCGACGACAAGGGCAGCCGGGCCTAGGACCCGGCGCGTCGCTAGCGGCTGTCGCGCTGCCCCTCGGCCAGAGCGCCGCTCACCTTCTCGCCCCCGCTGGCCTTCTGCGCCTTGGCGGCGAGCTCGGGGAGCGACGCGATGAGCATGGCGCCGACGCGCATCTCGGCCGGCGCGACGACCACCTCGGCGCGATCGCGCCGGATCGCCTTGATGACGCCGTCCGCGACGTCCTCCGGCGTCACTGTTCGGACGGTCGACGGCAGCTTCGCCTTCGAGTTCGCGAACATGCCGGCCTCCCGCACGAAGCTGGGCTCGACGATCGACACCCCGACACCGCGGCTGGCCACGTCCTGCCGGAAGCCCAGGGAGAAACCGCGGAGGCCGAACTTCGTGGCGTTGTAGAGCGAGCTGTTGGTGGACGCGATCTTGCCGGAAACCGAGCCGATCATCACGATCTGTCCCTTGCCGCGCTCGACCATGCCGAGGGCGGCGGTGCGGGCCATGATGATCTGGGCGTGCAGGTTGACGGTGATCGATCGGGCGATCTGCTCGGGCGTGTACTCCAACAGCTGACCCGACGACGACAAAGCGGCGTTGGCGACCAGCAGGTCGATCGGGCCGGCCTCCGCCATCAGCCGGTCGACGTCGGCGAGATCCTCGAGGTCGGCCACGATCGCCGTCGCTCCGAGCTCCTTGGCGAGCGGCTCGAGGACGTCGAGACGGCGGCCGCTGAGGACGAGCTCGGCACCCTCCTTCGACAGTCGTCGGGCGATGGCCTGGCCGAGGCCGCCGGTGGCTCCGGTGATGAGGGCGCGGGATCCGCGCAGGTCGATGCGTGCGGTCATGACAGTGCTCCTGTGGGGGTTGCGTTGCGGGATGAGGTGACGAGTGCGGGCGTGCGCGGCGTCAGCCGGAGCTCGAAGCCTTCCGGCATGAGCGTGAGTCGTTCGGTGATGCGGAGGTCGTAGTCGGGGTCGCCGGCGAAGTCGTAGCGGTGCACCAGCCGGGCGAGCGCCAGCATGGACTCGTGCAGCGCGAACTGCCGGCCGATGCACGAGCGCTCGCCGGTGCCGAACGGCTTGTACACGTGGGGTGCACGTCCTCGCGATCGCTCGGGGGAGAACCGGTCGGGGTCGAACTGGTCGGCGTCGTCGCCCCAGACCTCCGGATCGCGATGCACCATCGGCAGGATGATGATCGCCCAGTCCTCCGGCCGCATCCGGTGCCCGGTCGAGAGCGTGAGCTCCGCACGCGGGCTGCGGGTGAAGGCCGGCGCCGTGGGCCACAGGCGCAGCGACTCGTCGAGCACCCGCCGGAGGTACCGGAACTTCGGCACCTGCTCGAAGGTCGGCTCCACGTCGGGATCAGCGCCGAGGATCTCGTCCGTCTCGGCCTGGGCCTGCGCGAGCACGTCCGGGTTCCGCGACAGGTAGTACATGGCGAACGACAGCGCGCCCGAGGTCGTCTCGTGACCCGCGACGAGAAACGTCAGGATCTGGTGCCGGATGTTGACGTCGTCGAGCCGCTCCCCCGTTTCCGGGTGCCCGGTGCCGAGCATCAGGCCGAGGAGATCGCGATCTTCGACATCGTCGGCGGCACGGCGATCGGCGATGATGCTGTCGAGCATGCCGTCGATGTACTCCTGGTGGGACGCGTTCTTGCTGCGCAGGCGGTTGGCGAACATCTTGGCGCCCGGCATCGCGTTCAGTGAGCCGATGCGCTGACCGGTCGAGAGAGCGGCGATCATCGCGGGGACGAACGGGTGCGGCTCCTCCGCCGTGAAGGAGCCGAAGTCGTGGCTGAAGGCGGCTCGGCTGAGAGTCTCCATCGTCAGCTTGGTCATCCCCTGCGCGACGTCGACCGGTCCGTCGTGCGACTCCCACATCGCGAACAGCTCGCTGATCGTCTCGAGCATCGTGGGGTGATATCTCTGCATGGCCTCGCGTGTGAAGGCCGGACGCAACAGGTCGTGCGCCAGGTGCCAGTTCGTCTCGTCGTTGTAGGCCGTGAACAGCCCGTCGCCGACGAAGTCGCGAAGCGCCTCGAGGGCCGGAGACAGGCCCTTGGCGAACCTCGACTCGTCGCACATCTCGGCCGCCAGGTGGGCGCCACCGACAAAGACGAACTTCTGGGCGAAGACGTGCATCTCGAAGATCGGCCGCAGGTCGGCGGCGCGCTGCATCGTGTCCTGCAGCGGCCTGGACCGGTCGACGCCCGCCACGTCACCGATCACCGGGCGTCGCCCGGAGGGGTGCGGGAAGGTCTGGCCGGCCCAGTCGTTGTTCATTTGGGGCTAGAGACCCCTGCTCTTGCTGAAGCGTGCGGAGATGCCTTGGTAGCCCGACCCGGTCAACCGGACGAACGCGTCCATCGCCTTGGCGTCCCAGCCGACGAGGACGCGCGCCCGTCCCTTCTCGACAGCGCGGAGGATGACCCTCGCTGCCTTGTCGGGGTCCATGCTGGCGAGCTTGTCGAACTCCTTCGAGAGCTTCTCGTGATCGCGACCCTCCGCCTGGTCGGCGTTGCGCGCGATGTTGGTCTTGATGCCACCGGGGTGCACGCAGGTGACCTTGACGGGTCGCTTCCCGACGAGCATCTCCTGGCGCAGGGACTCGGTGAACCCGCGGACGGCGAACTTGGCCGCGTTGTAGGCGCTTTGCGTGGGCACGGCGAAGAGGCCGAACACGCTGGAGATGTTGATGACGTGCCCGTCACCGGAGGCGATCAGGTGCGGCAGGAAGGCCTTCGTGCCGTTGACGACGCCCCAGAAATCGACGTCCATGATCTTCTCGACGTCCTTGAACGACATCTCCTCGATGCTGCCGGTGTACGCGATGCCGGCGTTGTTGAAGATCATGTTGACCTTGCCGAAGTGCTCGGCCACCGCGTTCGCATACGCGAGGACGAGCTCACGCTCGGCGACGTCGAGGTGGTCGCTGCGCACGTCCGCGCCCTGCTGCTTGACCAGTTCGAGCGTCTCCGCGAGGCCCTGGTCGTCGACATCGCTGATGGCCAGCTTGGCTCCGCGTCGGGCCAGCTCGACGGCCAGCGCGCGGCCGATACCGGAACCGGCGCCGGTGACGACGGCGACCTTGTCGGTGAAGTGGGTCATGACGGTCCTCTCGAAACTCAGATACCGGCAGTATCCGAAACCGACCGTACCCGATCACGCGTCGGTGCGCCAGCAGGTGTGACGGCGGACTCAGACCCGGCGTCGCCGCGGCCTGAGGTGGACGTGCGGCAGCGGCGGAGCGGGGATGAGCTTGCCGTCGTGACCCTCGACCGGGCCGAACCGCTCGGTCTGTTGCTCCCACTCCTCGCGCGCCTGCTCGATGTCCTCGTGGCTCCGGCCGATGAAGTTCCACCACATGACCAGCGGCTCGGTGAACGGTTCCCCGCCGATGAGCAGCACCGTGGAGTCACGTGCAGCCACGAGGTCAACCGAGTCGCGTCCGGGCTCGAGGTACCTCATCTGCCGGTGTGTGAGGTCAAACCCGCCGACGCGGACGGGTCCGTCGACGGCCAGGATCGCGTGCTCGAACTCCGGCTGCAGCGGCACCGTGGCGGTCGCGGTGGCGCCCAACGTCAGCTCGGCACCCATGATCGGTGAGTGCATGGTCGCCGGGGACTCCGCATCAGCGAGCCGCCCGATCAGCACGATCGCGCGCCAGCCGTTGCCGCCCGTGCGCGGTAGCTCGGGGAGATGCTCGAAGGCTGCAGGACCGGCCCGGCTGGCATCCGGCAGGGCCACCCAGAGCTGCACGCCGTGCATCATGGTCCGCCCGACCGAGAACTCCGAGTGAACGACGCCGTGGCCGGACGTCATGAGGTTCAACTCTCCCGGCCGTAGCACGACGTCGCTGCCGAGGTTGTCGCGATGCCGGATGTCGCCGGCCAGCGGCCAGGTGACGGTCTGGAGCCCGGTGTGCGGGTGCGGCAGCACGGTCATCGCTTCACGGGTGGGCCCGAAGTGGTCGACGAAGCACCAGGCCCCGACGGTGGGCAGGTCGCGATGCGGCAACGTGCGTTGGACGCTGAGCCCACGGACGCCACCGAGGGGCACCTCGCGAGGCTCGATCAGGAGGTCCCCGGTCATGGGCGTCAGCGTACGCGGCCGCCCGTCGTAGAGTCGCGACGTGGACCTTCCCGAGCTGCCGGCGAACATTCGCATCGCCACCCCGGACGACGTCCCCGTGATCGGGCGGATGATCCGCGAGCTCGCCGAGTTCGAGCGCGAGCCGGACGCGGTCAGGACGACGCCGGAGCAGCTGCACGACGCCCTGTTCGGGTCCGACGCGGTCGCCTCGACGCTGATCGCCCTCGACGAGGTTGGCGAACCTGCGGGCTTCGCGCTCTGGTACCGCTCATTCTCGACGTGGGAGGGCGTGCCGGGTATCTACCTGGAGGACCTCTACGTGTCCGAGGACCAGCGCGGATCCGGACTCGGACGTGCACTCCTGACGTCGCTCGCCCGCATCGTGGTGCACCGCGGCTGGACCCGCCTCGAGTGGTCGGTGCTTCGCTGGAACACCGAGGCGATCGCGTTCTACGACTCCATCGGCGGGCGCCCTCTCGACGACTGGCTCACGTACCGGCTCAGCGGCCCCGCGCTGGACACTCTTGGGTGCTGACCGACACGATGTGACGTAACTCGGCGACGAACGGGTCGTTCTCACTCTCAGGGTCGAGCCCCGAAGGAGCCCGTATGCGTCGAGTCGTCCTGTTCATGGTGGTCTCCCTGTTCGCGGTGCTCCTGCCGTCGATTGCCGCCCAGGCGCACGTAGAACGCCCGTCCTACTGGCCGGACCCGAAGCCGGATTGCTCCATCACGCCCTGCGCCGGCGGCGAGGTCCCGACGGCCCGCTCGCTCGCGTCGGCCCTCGACGACGCGCCTCCCGGTGAGACCCTCGTCGTCTGCCAGCCCGACTCGATGGACCGGGTGAACGCGTCGATCACCGCCGCGAAGGCCAACGGCTACGACATTCGGCCGAGCGACCATCAGACCTTCTCCGATGCTGAGGGCACCGCGCTGCTGCAGATCAACACGCAGTTGTTCGCTCGCTGCGACTATCACGAGATCCAGACCGCGGTGACTGCGGCGGGCAACAACGACCGCGTCGTGGTGATGCCCGGTCTGTACGAGGAGCCGACCGCCCGGGCCAAGCCGACCGACGACCCAGCCTGCGCCCAGTACAAGATGCCGGCGGACAGCGGCGACCCCGGAGCGCTGAGCCACGACTACCAGCTCCACTGCCCGAACGACGCGAACCTCGTGGCCGTGATCGGTCGCGGGCCAGACACGGCTGCGCCGCCCTCGACTCCGAAGGCCAATCGTCACGGCATCCCGAACCCGGGTCCGTGCATCCGGTGCAACCTCCAGCTCGAGGGATCGGGCGTCAGCGCTGATGACGTCATCGTCGAGGCCGGCGATGCCAGCGCCGGCAACGGCGGGCCTTCCGGCGTCGGGCACCAGAAGCACGTCGGCATCTTCGCCGATCGGGCCGACGGCTTCGTGCTCCGCAACGTCACCGTGCGGCACGCGCGCGAGCACGACATCTACATCATGGAGACCGACGGTTACCTGTTCGACCGGTTCAAGACGTACTACGCCGGCGGGTACGGCGTGCTCACCTTCGTGGAGGACCACGGGGTCATGCAGAACTGTGACGCCGCCGGCAACGGCGACTCGGGCCTGTATCCCGGCTCTGGCGCGGACTCGACGGACAACCGCTACAAGCCCTTCTACCCGAAGTACCGCTACAGCCAGGTCGTGCGTTGGTGCGACAGCCACCACAACACCGGCGGCTTCTCGGGCACTGACAGCCACGGCACGTTGATCACGGAGAACAACTTCTACGACAACGCCCTCGGCTACACGACTGACGTGTTCACGGCTCCTGGTCACCCGGGCTTCCCGCAGCACGGCAACGTCGTCGAGAAGAACAACTTCTACGACAACAACTTCAACCCGTTCCTCCCCGGCTCCGACGTGGCGCCGTTCATCGCCGCACCGGTCGGCACCGGGCTGTGGCTCGCCGGCGGCAACGCCAACATCGTCCGCGAGAACCATTTCTACGACAACTGGCGGCGCGGCGCGATGCTCTTCGCCGTGCCGGACGCCTTGGTGTGCGGTCCGCCCCCGATCGGCAGCGCGACGCCGGTGCCCGGATGCAGCGTCCTCGGGTTGACGACGTCGCACCACAACTCCTTCCACCACAACAAGATGGGCGTGAGTCCCAGCGGCGAGGTCAAGCCGAACGGCGTCGACTTCTGGTGGGACTCCTTCCCCACCAACCGGGGCAACTGCTGGTGGGCGAACACCGCGGCTCCGGGCAAACAGGTGACCAAGTCGCCCGCGTACCTGCCGTCGTGTGCGGCCGGGAAGCTGCCGGTGACCAGCATCGGCACCGGTTCCCTCGTCAACGAACTCGAGCTCGTGACCTGCTTCGCCGGATTCACGATCTTCGGGTACCCCGCGGGCAACGATCAGCTGTGCTCGTGGACGAAGACGCCTCCGCAGCCCGGCGGATCGGCCCTCGCCCTGACGGCCGACAAGACGGCGGCGCAGAAGAAGGGCCTGGCCACGATCTGTGCCAACGGACTCGCCACACGATTGTGCCGACCGTACAAGGCAGATCTCCAGGGCCTCGCAGGCACGAGCCCGCTGAAGTCGTCACCCGATCCCTTCGCCGGCGTCAAGGCCGCCTCGACACCCGGTCCGTTGGGCAACTTCACCTGCAGCTGGTGGCGCAAGTCTGACGCAGCGCATCGCCTGGGGATCGTGCAACGGATCCGCAGCTTCGCGACCGGGAAGATCGACGGCACCAAGGTACTCGGCTACGGACCCGGAATCTCGGACGCGCAGGCCGGGACGGTCTTCGAGGACCGCTGCAGCACCTTCCAGGCGGGTCCGTTCGCGCTCTACAAGATCTATGGAGCAGCCGCACCGTTCGCCGCCATGACCCAGTGACGGCTCACTCGAGCATGCGCTCCCGCAGCCGCTCAAGGGCTTCGGTGTCGCCGCCGGCATCGACGAACCAGCCCTCGGTGCCGCGCGGGTGCTCGTCCCAGGCGTCGAGGACGCCCTCGAGCGCCTCGGGTGCCACGAGGTAGAACGACACCGGGTAAATCGGCTCGATCTCGTCGCGGTGCAGTCGATCGTCGATGGCGGAACGGGCGTGGTCGGTGAGCACGTAGTCGGCGATGACCTCATCGCGCGAGACACCCATCAGCCGCAGCACGAGTGCCACACCAACGCCGGTCCGGTCCTTGCCGGCTGCGCAGTGCACCAGCACCGGCCCGTCGGCGTCGGCGACCTCGTGCACCAGGTCGACCAGGAGGTGGGCCGCGTCGTCGAGCAGCATGCGGTAGAGCACCGCGAGTGACTCCATGCTCTGGTTGCCCGGACGCAGAGCCTGCAGCAGCGGGAGATTGACCAGCCGGGCGTCGAGGTGCGCGAGCGGATGCCCGTGCCTCAGCTCGAACGGCGACCGCAGGTCGATGACGACCGTGGGCGGCCAGGCGAGATCGTCGGGCACGACGTCGTCGGCCTGCGGCAGGGCGCTGCGCAGCAGGATGCCCGGCCGCACGCGGCGGCCGTCGGAGGTGGAGACGCCCGCGACGTCGCGGAGGTTGGGGAGGTCGGCTGGCACGCGTCAATCCTAGGTCGGGGGGCCGACAGGGCCGCCGGGTCAGCCGGTACGACGCGCGAAGACGTCGTGGCGACCCTGATGGAGAGCCAGGAACTCCTCAACCTCGTTGTGCTCGAGCCTGCGCTGCGCGAGCGCCGTGCTCGCCACCATGGCGTTGCGCCGGGACACCTGATTGATGTCGACGTACCACTGCGTGGCGCGCCTGGTCGCGAACCGGAAGAGCTGCTGGGTCCCCATCACGTGATCCACGGTAGGGATCGCCTGCGTCCACGGGGTCAACGCGATGTGACAGGTGTGTGAACTCCCCGATCTGCTGGGTCGGGCACCTAAAATGGGAGGCATGCGTCCGCTCCCCAAGACGGCCGTCTCGGCTGCCGTTGGCGCTGGAGCGGCCATCGGTGGCTACTACGGTGTCCTGTTCGGCGAGAGCCTGCTGGCCCGCCGGGCGATCGGCATGACCGAGGACCGGCCACCGTCCGCTGACGGCGTCTACGGAGACGACCTCCCCGGCCGACCCATTCGCTGCATCATGCTGGGCGACTCCGCCCTGGTCGGCTACGGCATGGATCGGGCCGACGCCACTCCGCCGGCGCTCATCGGCATGGGTCTCGCGCACGTGCTCGACACGCCCGTGGACGTACACAGCATGGCGGTGGTCGGCGCCAAGACCGCCGACCTGCGCGAACAGGTCAACCGCGGCCTCACCTACAAGCCGGACGTCGCCGTCATCGTGATCGGCACCAACGACGTCACCCACCGGCTCCTGGCGTCGCCGCCGTCGGCCCGTCTGCTCGGCGCCACGGTCAAGCGGCTGGTCGCCGCCGACTGCGAGGTCATCGTCGGCACCTGCCCTGACCTCGGCACGATCCAGCCCATCCCGCAGCCCTTGCGCTGGGTGGCCCGGCAACGAAGCCGCGCGCTGGCGCGTCGTCAGATGGTCGCCGTCGTGGCGGCCGGCGGGCGCGCCGTGTCCCTCGGCGACCTCCTGGGCCCCGTTTTCACCGAGAAGCACGACCTGATGTTCGGCGCCGACCGCTTCCATCCCTCTGCCACCGGTTACGCGAACATGGCGTCGGTGCTGGTGCCGTCGATCGCCGCAGCGATCCGGGAGCGCGCCGTGGAGGCACAGTCCGCGACGCCGGACGTGGCACCGGCCGTCACCGAGCCGACCCGAGACGTGATGTCGATCGACGAGGCGGCCTACCGGGCCGGGCGACTGTCCGGCACCGAGGTCACGCAGCAGGGTCGGTGGGCCACCGTCCTGCGCCGCCGCCGAGCGAGCTGAACGGACGAACGGCCGGCGCCCGCGAGGGAAACCGGCCGTTCGTGGTCGTGACGTCAGTCGTTGCCGCGCAGGATCGCCAGGATCCGCAGCAGCTCGATGTACAGCCACACCAGCGTGACGGTGAGGCCGAAGGCAGCGCGCCAGGACTCCCGCTCCGGGATGCCCGCCGCGACACCGCGCTCGACGTAGTCGAAGTCGAGGATCAGCATGAACACGGCAATGACCACGCCGATGACGCTCGAGATGAGACCCATCGTGCCGAAGCCGTTGAAACCGAAGCTGCTGCCGAAGAAGCTGAGGACGAAGTCCAGCAGCGACACGGCGACGAACCCGAACATCGAGGCGATGACGACCTTGCGGAAGCGATCGTTCACCTGGATGTTGAAGAACTTGTAGGCCGCGAGCGTGCCGCCGAAAGCGGCCACCGTGCCGAGGACGGCGCCGAAGACGATCGACGGATCACCGCCGACGTAGACCACGACGAGCTTCGAGAAGGCACCGACGAACAGGCCTTCCAGCGCCGCATAGATGAGGACGAGCGCCGGGCTGACGACCTTCTTGAAGGAGTTCACCAGCGACAGCACGAAGCCGCCCAGACCGCCGACGAGCGACAGCATGTAGGCCTTCTGCAGTGCGGGACCGTCGACTGCCTCGAGATCACCGATGATGACCCAGGCGGCCGCGGCTGCGGCGACCAGCACGGCCAGCGTGATGGCCGTCTTCTCGACCACGGTGTCGAGCGTCATGCGGCCCTGACCGAGCTCGGTGTGGGTCGGGGACGAGCCCGAACCGACGTCGACCTTCCACTGCGAGGGATCGGTGGTCACCGCGCCGCCACGACCGTTGAAGCTGTCGTTGCGGGCGAAGACCGGGTTTCTGCTCTGCATGGTTCCTCCGGGGATCAGACGTCAGGGCGACGTCGTTGACTTCACCCTATACAACGTCCTGAGGCGCCCCATTGCTCCCGATCTGATGGTTGATCTGGTCAACCGGTACGGCGATTCTGTGGGTCGCTCCGTAGGCATTGAAGTGCCCGTCGCGGTTGAACGCCACGAGCGTCAGGCCGGCCGACGCAGCGTGCTCGACGGCGAGGGAGGACGGGGCGGAGACGGCCGAGAGCATGGGGATACCGGCCAGATGCGCCTTCTGCGCCAGCTCGAACGACGCCCGGCCGGACACCTGGAGCACGGTGCCGCGCAGTGGGACGCGTCCATCGCGCAGGGCCCATCCCACGACCTTGTCGACGGCGTTGTGGCGCCCGACGTCCTCGCGCAGGCACAGCAGCTCGCCGCCGGAGTCGAACAGGCCAGCCGCGTGCACCCCACCGGTGCGATCGAACACCTCCTGGTGTTCGCGCAGCCGCCGAGGGAGGTCGGCAACGAGCTCCTGGCTGAACCTCGTGTCGTCGTCGGCCACGGACGCGTGCGCCACCTTGTGCACCGCCTCGATCGATGCCGTGCCGCAGATGCCGCATGAGCTGGAGGTGTAGACGTGCCGTTCCATGGACGCGTCCGGCAGCGCGACACCGGGCGCGAGCACGGCTTCGACGACGTTGAACGTCTGCCGACCCTCCTCGTCGGTGCCTGCGCAGTAACGCATCGCGGTCAGCTGGTCGGCCGACCAGACGACGCCCTCGGAGACGAGGAACCCAGCCACGAGATCGAAGTCGTCACCCGGGGTGCGCATGGTGACGACGAAGGGCGATCCATTGAGCCGTACCTCGAGCGGCTCCTCCACGGCGAGCGCGTCCTCGCGCACCACCGAGCTGCCGGCATCGAACCGCTCGACGCGGGTGCGACGGGTGCGGCGTCCGGCCACTCAGTCCTCCTCGGCCACGCGCACGCACAGCGCGCTGACCGCGTCGATCGCCTCGCGGATGTCGTCCGGCTTGCCCCCGGCCTGACCGGCCGCGAACCCGGCGACGAACGTGGTGAGCGGAGCCGCTGGGCGCACCACGGCGTGGGCGGCATCGGCGGCCAGGTCGAGGACTTGCTCCACGTCGACCTCGAGGTCCTCGAGGCCCAGCTCGGCCGCCACGGCGGCCACCCAGTCGTCGAGCGAGATGTCATTCATCGGTCTGTTCCTCAGCCACGTCTCGATCGTGCCACGAGTCGACGTCATGTGTCGCCCGGGGAGGGAGGGCGATCTCGGCGAGGTCGAGCGGCTCGAGCAGTCGATGGGCGGCGAGGTCGGTGAGCGTCCGCTGGGCGGCCACCGCGTCGCGCAGCGCCGGCGTCGAGACGACGCACAACAAGTGCTGACGACGACCGCTCGTATCGACCGCGACCGCGCCGTCACCAGCACGAGCATCGAGCAGCGGTCCGATGGCGTCTGCGACGAAGGGATGGTCGCAGGCGGCGATCAATACCCACGGGGCGGTGACCTCCGCGAGGCCGGCGCCGATGGCCGCCGCTGGGCCGCCGTACCGCGGGCTCTCCTGCACGACCATCGCGCCGGGTGCTTCGGCGTCACCCACCACGACGACGGTCGACGCTGCCGACACGGCCTCCAGCGTCCGATCCAGCAGCGTGCGTCCGTCGACCACCAGATCAGCCTTGGCCGCTCCTCCGAGCCGGGACGCGCGACCGCCTGCGAGCACGATGGCGTCCCAGCCGAGACCTGTCATGCACCCATCTTCACGCCGCCTGGGCCACGGGTGAACCGCGGGCGAGCTGGAGTCGTCCGGCGTGGACGAGGCTGTGGCACTTGCGACACAAGCCGATGAGGTTGTCGAGGTCGGTGGGTCCGCCTCTGGACCAGGGCACGATGTGGTGGTTGTGGGCGATGGGGTGATGGCAGGCCGGTGACGCGCAGGTGCCGTGCTGTCTCAGTGCGATGGCTTTGGCTTGGCGTGGGGTGGCGAGGCGTTGGGTCCGTCCGACATCCAACACTTCGAAGTTCTTCGTGAACCGCGTGATCAGGAACGGTGTCAGCTCGGCGCCGCAGAGCAGGTGGGCCAGAAGGCCGGGGCCGATCGGCCCAAACCCGTCCAGAATCGCTGGCTCGAGAGTCGAGATTCATTGACCGCTGGGCCTGCTTCTCAGCCATCGCCTGAAGGGTTTCGGCGTCGACGGTGACGTTGATGTGCGGCCGGACCCCGTTGTCGGCCGGCAGACCGTGCTCCACCACGGCCGTGCAGATCCGGTCGAGGGCGTCCATCCGCCGGGTCGAGGGCGCCCGGTCGTCCTGCGCGTCACGCGGGACCGAAAGGTTCGTCAGGATCGCGTTCAGCTTGGCGCCGGTCTCGATATCGAGGAAGCCGGTCAGATGCCAGCCCTCTGTCGTCCTGGCCAATCGGATGTCTCTCTTGTCCATCCCCTTCAACCAGGCAGCGTCCAGGTCGTCGGGATGAGTCATGTCACGGACCTGCCGGACCTTGGCGTGGAACTCCGACGGCGCCACGTGCTGGGCGACCTCCAACAATGGCTCCTCGATCAACTGCGTCTCGGCGACCCCGAGGTGCTTGAGCGCGTACGTGAACGAGGTGACGTGTTCGAACGAGATCGCACCCGCGCGAGCCGCCTCGGCTACCGCCGGCAGGTCCCGGAACGTCCTTCCAGCCCGCACCATCTGACGCGTCGTGGCTGCGTCCTGGTGCAGCTCCCGTCGCGCCCAGGTGACGATGCTCGATGCACCCTCAGCCTCATGGGCCTTCGTTTCATCGATCTCGGCCAGATTCTGTGCCTGCTCAGCGGTCAGCGCGTCGATTGCGCGCTGAATCACCACCGCCTTGGCGGTCGGCGAGGTCGTGACCGACCGCATCGCGCGGGCAGCATCCCGCATCTTGGCGATGGTGGTTTCGGCGGCCCCGAACATGCTCCTAACTTATCAGAACATGTGTTTGAAAAACAGTCCTTTTCCCCAGTTCAAAAGGGGTTTTGATCACGCCCGGACGTCGTGGAGGTGGTGCTCGATGTCGTGGATGAAGTACTGCGCCAGCGTGGCGACCGTGAAGGGCGCGCCGTCGCTGCGGCGGCCCACGCGGGTCCACTGATCGGCGGGCACCGAGTCGAAGACGTCGGCGACGCGCTCCCCCGCCTCGACGAGCTGCGGGGCGACGTCGGCGGGATCCTGGGTGTCGTAGTGGTCGGCCACCGCGGTCTCGTCCTGGTCCCAGTTCTCGAACTGCGGGTCGTCCTGCTCGAGCATCAGGGCGGCACGGCCCGCGAAGACCCGGAACACGTCGCGCACATGGCACGCGTACTCGGTGGGCGACCAGGTGTCGTCGTCCGGACGCTCGCGGGCGTCCTCGCGGCCCAGCGCCTCCTCCCACCGCGGCAACGAGGCCCGCACTCGGTCGCCCACCGTGGTGGGGTCGACGTCGGCGGCTGCCAAGCCACACTCGGGGCACGGCTCACGCAGCACCCAGGTCCAGTCCTTCGTGTCAGGGGTGATCGCCATGAGCGACAGCGTGGCAGATCGCTAGGGTTCGAACCATGGACACGGCCGCCGAAGTGCATCGAGATCGCGCCACGGCCCGCGCCTTCCGGTCCGACCCGGTCTCGTTCATCCGCCGCGGTGGTCGCCTCACGCCGCGCCAGCAGCGCGGATGGGACGACCTGCACGGCACGCACGTCGTCGACGTGCCGCGCCACGGGCCGAGCACGTCTGTCGACCCGGACTTCCGGCTGGACGTCGAGTCGCTGTTCGGCCGGCGGGCACCACTCGTCGTCGAGATCGGTTCCGGTCGTGGAGAGGCGATCGTCGCGGCCGCGGCCGAGCATCCCGAGCACGACTTCCTCGGACTCGAGGTCTACGTGCCGGGCGTCGCGCAGACGCTGGTGACCATGCGCCACGAGGGTGTCACCAACCTTCGGCTGGCCGTGGTCAACGCCACCGAGGCGATGGCAACGATGTTTGCGCCGCAGTCCGTGCGCGAGCTGTGGACGTGGTTCCCCGACCCGTGGCACAAGAAGCGACACCACAAGCGGCGTCTCGTCACCGTCCCGTTCACCCGGCTGGTCGCCCGTGTGCTGGAGCCCGACGGCACGTGGCGGTTCGCCACCGACTGGGAGGACTACGCCGAGGTCGCCGCCGAGGTGATCGCTGCGTCCCGGCACGTCGACGGCGGCTCCGTGCCGCGCCCGGAGGGCAGGGTGCTCACGCGCTTCGAGCGCAAGGGTGTGGACGCCGGTCGTACGATCCACGACCTCGCCGCCCGACCTACACTGACCCCGTGACCGATCCCACGAACGCCGAGAAGCTCGGCATCACCGAGGGCTCGGTTGTCTGGGTGGTGGCCGATTCCGTCGAGGAGACCGCGCTGCTCGATCCGCTCCCACCGGGAGCCGAGACCGTCGACGAGCCGGCCGACGGCATGGACGCTGCCGTGCTTCTCGCCGACAATCTCGCTGCCGTCGAGGTCCGGCTCGACGAGGTACTCCCCTCGCTGGGATCGACGCCGGTGGCCTGGATCTCGTACCCCTCGGGGCATCCGCACGAGCTTGACCGCGATGCCCTCCTCGCCTTGGTCGGCGAGTATGGCTGGGGCCTGGGCCCCCAGGTCAACCTCGACGAGACGTGGTGCGCCGTCCGGCTCCGTCAGCTCTGAGCCCACCGCAGGTGCGTCACCCAGACGCCGGGTGGCACGCGCTCGTCGCCGTCGGCCACGAACCCGTGACGGACGTAGAGGGAGATCCCGGGCTCGTTGTCGCGTCCGGTCGACACCACGACCTGGCGACCCTCGGCCCGTTCGAGCACCGCTTGAAGCAGCGTGGTGGCGATGCCCTGGCGATGCGCGCCGGGATCGACCATCAGGCGGTCGATGTCAATGTGGTCGCCGTGATCGCGCCACGCGATCGCGCCAACCAGTTGCACACCACGCCAGGACACGAGGTAGCGCCCGCGCCAGGCCGGCAGCGTCACGTCATCGTCCTGCAGCGGCGGGAGGCGGTCGTCACCGACGAGCGCGGCCTCCCGCTTGTAGGCCGCGTGCTGCAGCCGCAGCAGCTCGCGGGCGAACGACGGGTCGAGGGCCGGGTCGGGCGCGGCCAGGATCATGCTGCCAACCTACGGCTTTGCGTGGGACGATCGTTCTCCTTCGTCAAGGAGCGACATGAGCGAAACCAAAGGCACCATCGTCCTGATCCACGGCCTCTGGATGCCCCCGAAGAGCTGGGACGGCTGGAAAGTTCGCTACGAGGCCGCCGGATACTCGGTGATCAATCCCGCCTGGCCCGGGGTGACCGATGACGTTGCCGCGATGCGACGCGACCCGTCCGCGCTGAACGGACTGCGCATCTCCACGGTCGCCGACCACCACGCCCGGATCATCGAAGCGCTCGATGAGCCGCCCATCATCATGGGCCACTCCATGGGCGGGTTGGTCACCCAGCTGCTGCTCGACCGCGGGCTCGGCAGGGTCGGCGTCACCATCGACTCGGCCCAGACCGCCGGAGTGCCGGCGTTGGCGTGGAGCATCGTGCGCGCCGGCATGCCCGTGCTCGGCAAGCCCTGGACTGCCAGCCGCACCGTGCTGCTCAAGCCCAAGGAGTTCCACTACGCCTGGGCGAACACGCTGACCCGCGAGGAGTCCGACCGCGTCAGCCAGGAGATGCAGATCCCGGCTCCCGGCAAGCCGTTGTGGCAGGCCGCCACTCATCTGTTCATGAACTCCGGCGACTCGAAGATCGACTATGCGAAGACCGACCGCGCTCCCCTGCTGTTCGTGGCCGGCGGCGCCGACAACATCGTGCCGGCGTCGGTGAACCACAAGAACGCCAAGCGCTACCGCGCCGGCGTGGTCGACGTGAAGGAGTTCCCCGGGCGGGCGCACTTCACGGTGGGCCAGGACGGCTGGGAAGAGGTCGCCGACTACTCCCTCGCGTGGGCCGAGACCCACTGAGCGCACCTCACCAGGAGCCGCCGCCCCCGCCTCCGCCTCCGCCCCCGCCGGAGAAGCCTCCCCCGCTGCTGCTGAACGAGCTGCCGCTCGACGACGAGGACGATGTGGAGATGCTCGCGGAGTACGCCCCGATCGCTGCTCCGACCGCAGCACCGAAGCTGGCCGTGAGCGCTGCCGGGCTGATCGAGGAGCCGCCGCCAGCGTTGGCCATCGAGCCGTACGTGGGGAACGGCGGCTCCTCGCCGGTCTCGGCGCGGTACTTCTTGGCCCACTCATCCGCGCACCCGAAGGCGACCGCCCAGGGGATGTAGGCGGTGTAGAGCTCCTTGCGACCGGAGAAGTCGAACCGGGCCGACCCGGAGTCGGTGGCCAACACTCTGCGGAACCCGCCCACCTCCGACCACAGGCGTCGACCTGCAGCCGTTCGCTTGGTCGTCGAGCTTCCGCCCAGCAAACCGAGAGTCATCGCACCGTACGCACCCGGGATGGCGGCGACGAGGCTCATGTCGAACAGGTTGAAAACACTGACGACGAGCGCCACGATCAGGGCCAACAGGCCATAGACGCCATGCCGGGTCACGCGCGGGATCGAGCTGACCAGCTTCTCCTTCTTGGCCCACGAGGCGACCGACGTCGCGAACGCGTCCTGGGCGGTGTCGAGCGTGTGGCCTGACTTGACGTGCCCCTTCGCGATCTTGAGCGTTCCGTCCTTTCCGATGTTCAGGACCCTCAGCACCGACTCCGTGATCGAGTCGAGCTCGACGTCGGTCCTGTGCTCGGCCCGACGCAGGGTCCAGCTCTCGTCGTCGCGTTCGAGGTCGATGGCGTCCTTCTCGGCTGCCTGCAGCAGCGTCGCGACGAACTGGTCGCGGCCGACCGACTCGTTCAGGATGTACGCACCCTGCCCGGGCCCGATGCCATCCGGCGGTGCGTACACGAGCGGGAACGCCGGGTCGTTCTCCCACGACCGCCTGCGCCACACCCAGCCCCAGACACCGGCCAGGACGGCGAGCAGCGCCACGCTCCCCGTGACGATCGGGGAGCGACCGAGGACGCCGTCCCATCGAGCGGTCCACGGCAAGGCGTCCCCGGCCGGCGGCGTCGGCAGGTCGAGCCCGGTCTTGATCGTCACCGGGGTGTTGGGCAGGAGCGACCCCGTCGTCACGCGCAGGTGGCGCGTGCCCTCGCCATCGACCACACAACCGCCGGTCGCGCCGGCACCGACGGCGCACCGGACCGACTCCGGCGCAGCGACCGGCAGGTCCACCGCCAGCTCGGATCGCGAGATGCTCATGACCCATCCGCTCGGGATCAGGTTCCAGTAGAACTGCGACCTCTGACCGGTCGTGCCGGGCTCGATGGCGCCGCGGATGCGGTAGCGGATCTCGTAGACGTGTTGGCCGTCGAGGGTGCGGTCCGGCGAGCCGATCCGCACCACCCGGAAGCGGCCGTCGTTGCGGCGGCTCAGGTCGATCGGCTCCTCGGCGCCGTCCCGCGTGACTCGGAGGTCGTGCGGGATGCGCCGCGCGTGGGGCGCGGTGGGATCGACGATGTCGAAGAACCGGAAGATGCCGTGGAGCGGCACCGGGAAGTCGACCGTCAACCGCTCGGCGACGGTGAGGTCGCCGTCAGTGGCGACGCGGAAGTGGGCTCTGTAGTCGGTGATGGTCGCCGGGTCGTACACCGGCTCGTCCGAGGACTTGGGGTCGAACGTCCAGACCGGGAGCAGGATGAATCCGGCCACGATGACACCGATGATCAGGGGCGCCTTGACCGGGCCCAGGATCCGCCGGGGCACGAAGAGCAGCGCGACGAACGCGGCAAGGACGATCCAGATCATCGCGAGAACTCGATCCGCATGCCAGATGTATACACGGTCCCAGACGCCCTGGGTCGGGCTATGGAACTTGGTGCTCCCGGTGGGGGTCGAACCCACACTGGAGCGGTTTTAAGCCGCCTGCCTCTGCCATTGGGCTACGGGAGCAGGCCAAGCCTAGGCTGGTCGGATGGCGGAGCTGCGGTGGATCACGGCCTTTCTTGACTTTCCGGCGGCGGACTTCGACGCCGACACGGCTTTCTGGCGGGCCGTCACGGCAAGCGGCCTCTCGTCCCAGCGCGGTGAGAACGACGAGTTCGCGACGCTCCTGCCGCGCGATGGCGACCCGTACCTCAAGGTGCAGCGACTCGCCGAAGGCCCGGCTCGCATCCATCTCGACCTGCACACCGACGACGTGCCCGGCTTCGTCGAGCAGGCCCTCGCGCGCGGAGCCCGGGTGGTCCAGCCCGGCGAGCACGTGGTCATGACGTCTCCGGGCGGGTTCACGTTCTGCTTGGTCCCGCACTCCGGCCGGCCGAGCCGTTCCCTCGCCCGTGCCGTGGTGGGGCGGCGCCAGCATCGTCGACCAAGTCTGTCTCGACATACCCGGCAAGCAGCTCGAGGCCGAGACCGCCTTCTGGGCCCGGCTCACCGGCTGGGAGCACACCCAGGGCCGGTTTCCGGAGTTCACCACCCTCGAACGTCCCGACGGCCAGCCGTTGCGGCTGCTGCTGCAGCGCCTGGACACCGACGACGGACCCGTACGGGCGCACTTCGACCTCTCCAGCGCCGACCGGGTGGCCGAGGTGGTCCGCCACCGCTCGCTCGACGCCGAGCTCGTGCGCGAGACGGGCAACTGGACGGTCCTGCGCGACCCCGCCGGCCTCGAGTACTGCGTCACCGACCGGGACCCGGCGACCGGTGTGCTCCCCCCGGTCCGCTGACGTCGACGACATTCGCGAGCGGTTGCCCCGACTGCAGGCGCGCGACCTGGTCGCGCACCAGCGCCTCGACGCGGTCGTGCATGGACGTCACGGCGCCGCCGACATGCGGTGAGACGAACACGCCGGGAGTGGTCCAGAGCGGGTGCTCGCTCGGCAGAGGCTCGGGGTCCCAGACGTCGGAGGCGATCCGGATATGACCGCTCGCGGAATGACGGGCCAGCGCGGCGGTGTCGGCGACCATGCCGCGCGCGACGTTGACGAGGAGTGCGCCCGGGTGCATCGCGGTGAGGAACGCATCGTTGACGAGGTGGTGGGTCTCGGGCCCGTACGGCACCGCGACCACGACCGCATCGACCTTGGGCAGCAGCGACGACAGCTGGTCGATCCCATGGATCTCGCCGTGCCGGTCCTGCCTGGCGGTACGTGCCACGCGCACGATGTCGACGCCGAAGCCGGTCAGCCGGGCGTGCACCTCGATGCCGATGCCGCCGTAGCCGAGCAGCATGACCCGAGCGCCGAGCAGGCCCGGGTTCCAGGCGCGCACCCAGCGTCCCTCGGGCATGGCGCGGGCGAACTCGTCGAAGCCCCGGAACGCGGCGATCAGCAGGCCCACCGCGAGCTCGGCCGTCGGACCCTCGTGCACGCCGACCGCGTTGCACCAGGTGACGCCCTCGGGCACGTTCCCGATCGCGTCGTCGTAGCCGAGCGCCTGAGACTGGACCGCCCGCACGCGGTCCGGGTCGAGCTTGCTCAGGTCGCCCGCGAGAACGTAGGGGCGCACGGCGAGGTCGATCGGAGCACCGCTCGGGATCTGGCTGGAAAAGTCCCACAGGACGAGCTCGACGTCGCGGAGATTCGTGAACCGGGCCTGGGTCCTCTGGTCCGGCAGGCTCAGGCGCACGGTCATGCGATGCCCTCCGCAGCGGGCTGACCGGCGACGCCCCAGGCGATGCCGTCGAGGATGTCGTGCTCGCTGATGACCACGGAGTCGGTGTCGAGCGGCAGCTGCTCGAGCACGCGGTCGAGGACGAGCGCTCCGCCACCGATCACGTCGGCGCGACCCGGGTGCATGAAGGGCAGCGCACGGCGGTCGGCGACCGACATCTGCACCAGCGACAGGCACGCCGACCTGAGCTCGTCGACCGACAGCCGGGCGCCGTGGATGGTGTCACGGTCGTAGGACGGAAGGGCCAGCGCGTGCGCGGCCACGGTGGTGATGGTGCCGGCGACGCCGACGATCGACGCGACCGGGTCGAGGCCCGCCACCGCCGGGGCCAGCACGGCATCGAGGTGGTTCATGGCGCTGGTCACCTCGGCGACCGGCGGCGGGTCGCTCGGTAGGAGCCGTTCGGTGAGCCGGACGGAGCCGATGTCGAGGGACGTCGACCACTCGACGTCCGAGCCCTCGCCCAGCACCAGCTCGGTGGACCCACCGCCGATGTCGACCACAAGCGTCCGAGCGGGTTCCAGTCCGCGGGTGGCCCCGACGAACGACGCCAGCGCCTCCTCCTCGCCGCTGAGCACCTGGGGGCGCACGCCGAGGATGGACTCGACGGCGTCGGCGAAGTCGTCGGCGTTCTCGGCGTCCCGTGCGGCCGAGGTGGCGCAGAACCTGAGCCTGTCCGCGCCGAGCATCGTGATCAGCCCGGCGTACTCGCGGGTGGCCTGCAGCGTCCGGTCGATCGCCTCGTCGGCAAGACGACCCGTCGCGTCGACGCCCTGGCCGAGCCGGACGATGCGCATCTCCCGCACCAGCTCAGTACTTGACGCCGCCCACGGCCCGGCGCCCCCACCGGGGCTTACGCGGTCATCGGTGATGTCCGTGACGAGCAGGCGGATCGAGTTGGTGCCACAGTCGATCGCGGCGACCCGGTCTCGGCGGGGCATGGGTCGAGGATAGCGGCGGGCCTCCCGTCCCCGATCAGTCCGGCGTCTCGGCGTCCTGATCGGGGTCGGCAGACGCGCGCGCGCTCTGGGGCTCGTCATCGAGCATCGTGCGTTCGTCGAACGGGTCGTCCCCGGCGAGCACGGTGTCGAGCCGCTCGCGGTCGAGGGTGCCCGTCCATTGCCCGACGAGAACGGTCGCGACGCTGTTGCCGGAGAAGTTGGTGAGCGCCCGCGCCTCGGACATGAAGCGGTCGATGCCGACGATCAGCCCCACTCCCTCGACCAGGTCTGGACGGTGCGAGTTGAGACCGCCGGCCAAGGTCGCGAGGCCCGCACCGGAGACGCCCGCCGCGCCTTTGGACGCGATGATCATGAACAGCAGCAGCGAGATCTGCTCGCCGATCCCGAACGGCTTCCCCAGCGCCTCGGCGACGAACAGCGACGCCATCGTCAGGTAGATCGCCGTCCCGTCGAGGTTGAACGAGTAGCCGGTCGGCACCACCACGCCGACGGTTGTCTGCTGCACCCCGGCGTGCTCCATCTTGGCGATGAGTCGCGGCAGGGCCGTCTCGGAGGACGACGTCGACAGGATCAGCAGGAACTCGCGAGCCAGGTACCTGAACAGGCTGAGGATGTTGACGCCGGCCACGACCCGCAGGAGCGTTCCGAGCACGACGAAGACGAACAGCACGCAGGTGACGTAGAACGCGAACATCATCATGGCCAGGCTCTTGAGAGCATCCCAGCCGGTGGCGCCGACCACGGCAGCCATGGCGCCGAAGGCGCCGATGGGGGCGACCCACATGACCATCGCCAGCACGCGGAACACCAGCCGCTGCAGATGGCCGACGCCCACGAGGATCGGCTCACCGGCGCGGCCCATGGCCTGCAGCGCGAACCCGACCAGCAGCGCCACGAGCAAGGTCTGCAGCACCTGACCTGAGGTCAGGGCCGAGACCAACGTGTCCGGAATGATGCCGAGAATGAAGTCCCAGCTGCCGACCTTCTCGCCGACCTGTTCCTTGCCGGCGCCGGCGAGCTCGTCGGTGAGGTTGAGACCCTCGCCGGGCTTGATGATGTTGCCGACCACCAGGCCGATGGCCAGGGCGAACGTCGACATCGTCAGGAAGTAGCCGAGCGCCAGCCCGCCCACCCTGCCGACCTGCGTGGCGCTGGCGACCGAGCCGACCCCCAGCACGATGGTGCAGAAGATGATCGGCGAGATCATCATCTTGATCAGGTTGACGAACAAGTCACCAAGCGGCTGCAGCTTGACGGCGAAGTCGGGCGTGGCGAAGCCGATGATGATGCCGAGTGCGACAGCCACCACGACCGCGATGTAGAGCCAGTGCGTGCGATCGCGCGTGGCCTCTGAAGTGTTGGACGTCCGTTCGGACACGGTGAATTCCCCCCAAGGTCGACACCCTCGCCAGTGTTACCCAGGTGGAGCGGGGGCGCATTCCGAGCCGGTCCACCAGTCGCCGAGCAGGCCGACGGCCTCGTCGCCGAGCGGGTTGACCCCCGGTCCTGCCGCGAGGGCGTGACCGACCAGCACGTGCAAGCACTTCACCCGGGTCGGCATTCCCCCGGCCGAGATGCCCTCGATCTCCGGCACGTGTCCCAAGTCTTCACGTTCGCGCAGGTAGGAGACGTGAGCGTCCCGATAGGCCGATGAGAGAGTCGCGTCGGACGCCAGCCTTTCCGTCATCTCGGCCATCAAGCCGGACGCCTCCAGGGTCCCGATCGCCCCAGACAGTCGCGGGCAGGTGACGTAATACAGCGTCGGGAACGGTGTGCCGTCGGGCAGGCGCGGTTCGGTCTTGACGACGTTGGGGTGTCCCGACGGGCAACGGGAGGAGACCTCGACGATGCCGCGCGCCGGGCGCCCGAGCTGCTCGGCCACGGCATCAAGATCGGAGGGGTCGAGGTGGGATGAGGCGGAACTCACTGCTTCTTCAGCACCTCGTCGGGGTCGGCCGCCGGCTTGGCCTTCTTCGGCTCCTGGCCGGCCTGCTCGACGCTCGCCCAGAGGGTGTCGTACCACTGCCGCTCCACCGTGGTCGGCGGCGCGTCGAGCGTCGGCACATCACCCTGCACCGACCCGTCGCTGCCGATGACGCGGTACCCGACCTCGCCCGGCATCACCCACCCGAACCGAGCGCGGGCCTGCTGCTTGATGAACGCCGGGTCGTCGAAGCGAGCCCTGGTGTCCTTGAGCTGGGCGATCGCGTCACGACGCATGACGATCTCGGCCTTGGCCGACTGGATCTCGCCACGCTGCTCCCACCAGGCGTGCAGGGCCGAGGTGTAGGACGCGACGAGCAGCAGCACGACCGAGAGGAGCACGACGGCCCGGGTCGTGAACCGCGGCGCCTGCCGGCCTCGCGAAGCGACCGGCCGGCTGCGCCCTGTGCCCACCGGACGCCGGTTCGCCGTCGAGGACCCGGCCGGACGTCGCGACGACGACCGTCCCGGTCCACGCGGTGGCGTCGTGCGGGCCATGGCCTTAGGCCGTGTCTGCCAATTGGCGGTCGATCAGAGCGCGTGGCATCCGCGCCCGATCCGGCAAGGCCGAGGAGGGATGCGCACCGGGGTTGTGCGCAGACCGACGAGAACGCCGCCGGTCGGGATGCGGGGCCGCGCGATCCGGCCGTGAATTGGCAGACACGGCCTAAAGCACCAGCCGCGGGAAGGCGGACGCGCCGGCGTAGGCCGCCGAGCCGCCGAGCAGCTCCTCGATGCGCAGGAGCTGGTTGTACTTGGCCACCCGGTCAGACCGGGCGGGGGCGCCGGTCTTGATCTGCCCGCAGTTCGTGGCGACCGCCAGGTCGGCGATGGTGACGTCCTCGGTCTCGCCGGACCGGTGGCTCATCATGCAGGTGAAGCCGTGGCGGTGGGCGAGGTCGACGGAGTCGAGGGTCTCGGTGAGCGAGCCGATCTGGTTGACCTTCACCAGCAGCGCGTTCGCGGCGCCTTCGCTGATGCCGCGGCTGAGCCGCTCGACGTTGGTGACGAACAGGTCGTCGCCCACGATCTGCACCTGGTCGCCGATGGCGTCGGTGAGGGCGATCCAGCCGTCCCAGTCCTCCTCGTCGAGCGGGTCCTCGATGGAGACGATCGGGTACGAGGCAACGAGGTCGGCGTAGTAGTCGGCCATCTCGGCGGACGTCTTGGCCGTGCCCTCGAACGTGTAGGTGCCGTCGTCGCAGAACTCCGACGCGGCGACGTCAAGGGCCAGCGCGATGTCGGTACCGAGCACGAAGCCGGCCTCCTCGACCGCCCTGGCGATGAGGTCGAGCGCGGCCCGGTTGGATGACAGGTCAGGGGCGAAACCACCTTCGTCACCGAGGCCCGTGGACAGGCCGTCGGTCTTCAGCACCGACTTGAGCGCGTGATAGACCTCCGCGCCCTGACGCAGTGCCTCGGCGAAGGTCGGTGCCCCGATCGGGGCGATCATGAACTCCTGCACGTCGACGTTGGAGTCGGCGTGGGCGCCGCCGTTGAGGATGTTCATCATCGGCACCGGGAGGACGTGGGCATTGGGCCCGCCGACGTAGCGGAACAGCGGCAGCCGGGCCGAATCCGCGGCCGCCTTGGCCACCGCGAGCGAGACGCCGAGGATCGCGTTGGCACCGACCTTCGCCTTGTTGGGGGTGCCGTCGACGGCCAGCATCGTCAGGTCGATGGCGCGCTGGTCGTCAGCGTCGAAGCCGACGAGCGCGTCGCCGAGCTTGGTGTTGACGGCGTCGCAGGCCTTGAGCACACCCTTGCCGAGATAGCGGGTGCCGCCGTCGCGCAGCTCGACAGCCTCGAACTGGCCGGTGGAGGCGCCGGACGGCACCGCCGCACGGCCGATGGTGCCGTCGTCGAGAGCGACCTCGACCTCGACGGTGGGGTTGCCGCGCGAGTCCAGGATCTCGCGGGCGCCGACGGCTTCGATGCTGGCCAAGACAGTCTCCTCAGGAGGTTCGACGTACCGGGACAGCCTAGTCGGGCGGCTCCACGGACCCGGGAGGGCTCACCGGTTCAACCGCTTCTGCGCCTTCTCCTCCGCCTTGATCCGGTTCCACTGGGCGTCGACCTCGTCGGCGGAGGTGACCACGGCATCGCCGAAGACGTGCGGGTTGCGGCGCACCAGCTTGGCCGTGATGCCCATGGCGACATCGTCGATGTCACGTACCTCGGGACCCTCCGCAGCGATGGCGGCATGGAACACGACCTGCATCAGGACGTCGCCGAGCTCCTCGATGAGGTCGTCGACGTCCCCGGAGGCGATCGCATGCAGAGCCTCGTTGGTCTCCTCGGTGAGGTAGGGAGCGAGCGAGGCGTGGGTCTGCAGCTGCGTCCAGGGGCACTCGCGCCGCAGCCGGTCCATCACCGCGACGAGATCGAGCAGGTTGGCGCCTGGTAAATCATGTGAACCGAAGATGACCTCGATCTCCCACTCACCATCGCCGACCACGTCGGCAGCGACGTCGCGAGCCCAGACGGCGTCCCCTGGTGGCGCGATCCAGATGGCACCGTCATCGGCTTCTGTGGGGAGGCCTGAAGCGATCTCGACGCCGATGCCGGCCGAACGGATGCCCTGCACATGCGGACCGTCCTCGGCCGAGAGAACGCGATCGGCGGCTCTCAGCGCGTCCCAGGCCTCGAGCGTCAGGAGGCCCGGTGCGACCCGGGGGCTGACGACGAGAATGCGCATCAGCTCGTGCACTGCTGCGTGGCGGGGAGCCCCTTCTGATCGGACGCCGGCGCCTTGACGGGGACCGAGAGCGAACCGGTGGCCGCCCGCTGGCGGCCGTTGCGGCCGATGCCGAAGCGTGGGTCGAACCGGACGTCGCGGCGGGCGACTTCGGCCTGGATCAGCACCAGCCCTTGGTTGCGCAGCTGCTCGGCCTCGGCGTCCGGGTCGGCGACCCTCTGGGCGCCCAGGAGCTCGGCGATGGCGTACGTGCGCTGAGCGTCGTTGATCGTCTGGACCACGAGATCGATCTGGTCGTCAGGGAACGACTTCGCGATGTCCTTGCGCTGGGCCGGGGTGATCTCGTAGGACGACGGGTTCGGGGTCACGTTGGCGTCCTTCGCCATCTCGCCGGCCACCACACCGACGACGAGGTCGGTGACCGCCTGGCGGCGGACGTCGGCGTTGGAGACCGGCGTGCCGGGGCCGGAGGACAGCAGCGCGAGTCGGCAGTAGACCGAGGCGACGTCGTCGGCGTCGCTCATCGAGATCGAGGTGTCGCCGACGACGGCGGCCGAACCGGGGTGGACCGTTCCGCAGCCGGCCAGCAGCAGCGCCACCGCGGCCGCGACGAGGAGGCGCAGCTTCATGGCGCCAACCCTACCCACGGACGGTCCTGCATCAGCCCGGTGGGACAAGGGTGTCGACGACGGTGCGGATCCACTCGAGCAGCTCGCCGTCGCGCAGCGGAGTGCCGCCGATCGGGGCCGTGCGCGGGTGCGGCACCAGCGCGATCTCCGCCGCGTGCTTGTAGATGCTCTTGGGGTGGATGCGCCGCAGCCGCAGCTGGGACGACTCCGGCAGCGAGGCGCCGGCGAACCGGACGTTCGCGCCGGCCGTGGTGACCTCCGTGAGGCCGGCCTCGCGGATGCGGACCCGCAGGCGGGCGACCTCGAGCAGCGTCTCGACGGTGGCCGGCGGTTCGCCGTACCGGTCGACGAGCTCGGCTCGCAGCTCGTCGACCTCGTCGGTCGTGCGGACATCGGCGAGGTGCTTGTACATCTCGAGACGCAGCCGCTCGCTGGGCACGTAGTCGTGCGGCAGGTGCGCCTCGATGGGCAGCTCGATCTTGACCTCGCGTTCCGGCGCGCCCTCGCCCCGGAACTCCGATACGGCCTCGCCGACCAGCCGCACGTACAGGTCGAACCCGACCTCCGCGATGTGTCCGGACTGCTCGCCGCCGAGCAGGTTGCCGGCGCCGCGGATCTCCAGATCCTTCATGGCCACCTGCATGCCGCCGCCCAGCTCGGAGTGCTGCGCGATGGTGGCCAGCCGGTCGTAGGCGGTCTCGGTGAGCGGCTTGTCCGGCGGGTAGAGGAAGTACGCGTAGGCCCGCTCGCGGCCGCGACCCACCCGGCCGCGCAGCTGGTGCAGCTGCGAGAGGCCGAGGGCGTCGGCGCGTTCGATGATCATGGTGTTCGCGTTCGAGACATCGAGGCCGGACTCGACGATCGTGGTGCACACCAGCACGTCGAAGCGCTTCTCCCAGAAGTCGACCATCACCTGCTCGAGCTTGTGCTCGCCCATCTGTCCGTGAGCAGCGGCGATGCGAGCTTCCGGCACCAGCTCCTGCAGGCGACGCACGGCCTTCTCGATGCTCTGAACCCGGTTGTGGATGAAGAACACCTGGCCCTCGCGCAGCAGCTCGCGCCGGATCGCGGCGGTGACCTGCTTCTCGTCGAACCCGCCGACGAAGGTCAGCACCGGATGGCGCTCCTCCGGCGGCGTCGCGATGGTCGACATCTCGCGGATGCCGGTGATCGCCATCTCCAGCGTGCGCGGGATGGGTGTGGCGGACATGCTCAGGACGTCGACGGCGGCCCGCAGGTGCTTGAGGGCTTCCTTGTGCTCGACGCCGAAGCGCTGCTCCTCGTCGACGATCACCAGGCCCAGGTCCTTGATGCGGATGCCCGGCTGGAGCAAGCGATGGGTGCCGATGACGAGGTCGACCGTGCCGTCCTCGAGTCCGGTGAGCGTGTCCTTGGCCTCGCGGTCGCTCTGGAATCGCGAGAGCGGGCGGATGGAGATCGGAAACTGGCCGAACCGCTCGGCGAACGTGGCGAAGTGCTGCTGCACGAGGAGCGTCGTGGGCACCAGCAGGATGACCTGCTTGCCGTCCTGGATGGCCTTGAACGCAGCGCGCACCGCGATCTCGGTCTTGCCGTAGCCGACGTCGCCGCAGACCAGCCGGTCCATCGGCACAGTGCGCTCCATGTCGCGCTTGACCTCCTCGACAGTGGAGAGCTGGTCGGGCGTCTCCACGAACGCGAAGGCGTCCTCGAGCTCGGCCTGCCAGGGGGTGTCCGGTCCGAAGGCGTGACCCTTGGTGGCCTGGCGCGCCGCGTACAGCTTGATGAGCTCGCCGGCGATCTGGCGCACCGCCTTGCGCGCCCGGTTCTTGCGGACACCCCAGTCGGAGCCACCCAGCTTGTCGAGGCTCGGGTGCTCGCCGCCGACGTAGCGGCTGACCAGGTCGAGCTGGTCCATCGGCACGAACAGGCGGTCGCCGGGTTGTCCGCGCTTTCCGGGGGCGTACTCGATGACGAGATACTCGCGGGCGGCGCCGTGCACGGTGCGGTTGACCAGCTCGACGTACCGGCCGACGCCGTGGTGCTCGTGCACGACGAAGTCACCGGCGGTGAGCTCCAGCGGGTCGACCTGCTTCCGACGCCGGGCCGGCATGGTGCTGCGCTCGGCCCGGTCCGCGGCCCGCTGCCCCACGAGGTCGTCGTGGGTGACGACCACCAGGTCGCTGGACGGCAGCACGAGGCCGTGGCCGAGCTCGCCGCACAGCACTTGAACGACTGCGGCGGGTGGCTCCGGCTCGAGCGACCCCGCGACGTCGTGCTCGGCCAGCCACTCGACGGTGCGCTGTGCCTGACCATGGCCTGGCACGACGATGACGACGCGTCGTCCGTCCCCCAGCCAGCCGCGGATGTCCGCCAGCGCCGCTTCTGTGTCGCCTCGGTACGCGGGCGTGGACTCGACGTCCGACCCCGCCTCCTCGTCGTCGAGCCCGAATGGCGACAGCCCGAGCCAGGCATGGCCGAGACCGCGGGTCTCGTCGTGGGCGTCGTCGAGCGTGTGGAACGCGGCCGGACCGAGATCGATCGGTGCCTCGGCGCCCGTGGCCGCCGCCGCCCAAGACGCCTGGAGGAACTCGTCGCTGGTGGCCACGAGGTCGTGGGCTCGCGCCCTCACGCGTTCGGGGTCACACAACAGGACGGTGGATGACGATGGGAGAAGCGCGACGAGAGACTCCATGTCACCCACCAGCACCGGCGCAAGCGACTCCATGCCCTCGACGGCGTGCCCCTCGGCCAGCTTCGAGAACAGCTCGGCCAGCGAGGTGTGCTCGCGCGCCAGCTCCGCGGCCCGCTCGCGGACATCGTCGGTGAGCAGCAGCTCGCGGCACGGTGGCGCCCACAAGCCGTCGACGGCATCGAGCGACCGTTGATCGGCCACCGCGAAACGACGGATCTCCTCGACGGCGTCGCCCCAGAACTCCACCCGCAGCGGGTGCTCCTCGGTCGGCGGGAACACATCGACGATGCCACCGCGGACGGCGAACTCACCGCGTCGCTCCACCAGGTCGACTCGGACGTAGGCGGCAGCAGCGAGGTCGGCGACGAGCCGCTCGAGGCCGTGCTCGTCACCGGTCGAGATGTTGACCGGCGCGAGGTCGGCCAGGCCCTTGACCTGCGGTTGGAGCAGCGATCGAACCGGAGCGACGACGACCTTGAGGGGCAGCGGATCCGCGTGCACGAGGCGTCTCAGGACCGCCAGCCGGCGACCGACCGTGTCCGAGCGTGGCGACAGACGCTCGTGCGGCAGCGTCTCCCACGCCGGGTAGTAGGCCACGTCGTCGGCGCCGATGAGGTCGCCCAGCTCGGCGACCAGGTCCTCGCCCTCGCGGGCCGTGGCGGTGACCACGAGCACGGTGCCGGTGCGCGACAGCGCCGCCGAGACGAACGGACGGAGCGCCTCGGGACCGCGCAGTGTCATCGCGTCGACACCGTCCCGATCGACGATGCGTGCGACACCGGGGTCCGATCCGACGAGGCCGGCGAGGGAAGCCAGCGGGGCATCGATCCTTGCCGTGGGGGTGCTCACCGGTGGCCAGAGCTCATCGGTTGAAGGTGCTCTGGGTGGCCTCGAGGCCGTGCGTCATCAGGCTCTCGACGGCGTCGGCCGCCTCTTCGACGTAGACGGCGAGCTCCTTGCGCTCCTTCACCGAGAAGGTCTTGAGCACGTGGTCGGTGACGCCGCTGTGTGCACCAGGTCGGCCGATCCCGATGCGGACCCGGAAGTACTCACCGGTGCCCAGCGCACTGCGGATGTCACGCAATCCGTTGTGGCCGTTGTCGCCGCCCCCGAACTTGACCCGCAGCGACCCGAACGGGAGGTCGAGCTCGTCCTGCACGACGATCAGCTGCTCGGGCTCGATGTCGTAGTACTTCACCAATGTGGAGACCGCGCCACCGCTCTCGTTCATGTACGAGCGGGATCGCCCCAGCACCACCCGCTCGTCGCCCAGTCGTCCCTCGATGGCGTCGGCACGGCGGGACGTGTGCGCCTTGAAGGCGCCACCCATCCGCGCAGCCAGCACGTCGGTGACGAGATACCCGACGTTGTGCCGGGTGGCGGCGTACGTCGGACCCGGGTTGCCGAGCCCGACGACCAACCAGGTCACTCGTCCTCGGAGTCCCCACGAGCGGTGTCGCCCTCGGCGGACTCACCGTCGGCGCCATCCTCGGCGCCTTCACCGTCGGCGCCCTCGGCAGCCGCAGCCTCGGCAGCCGCAGCCTCGACCTCAGCGTCGGAGAGGTCGTGCTCGATGCCGGCCTCGGCCTCGGCCTCTTCGAGCTCGGCCTCGATCTCCTCGGCGGTCGGCGCGGCGACCACGTTGACGATGAGCCAGTCCTCGGGGATGGCCAGCGTGCTGCCGGCCGGGAGGTCGAGGTCGACGGCGTGGATCTGCGAGCCGACCTCGAGGCCCTCGATGGACACCTCGACCGACTCGGGGATGTGCGTGGCCTCGGCCTCGACCGAGATGGTCGAGTTCTCGGTGACGACCAGCGCCTCCGGAAGGGCCTCGCCCACGAGGTGGACGCGAATGTCGACGGTGACCTTCTGGCCCTTCTTCACCAGCAGCAGGTCGGCGTGCTCGATGATGCGGGTGAGCGGGTCGCGCTGGACCTGCTTGGGAATGCACAGGTGCGTGTCGGAGCCCAGGTCGACGGACAGCAGCGCGTTGGAGTTCTTCAGTGCGAGCGCGAGGTCGTGGCCCGGCAGCGTGATGTGCGTGGGGTCGATGCCCGAGCCGTACAGCACGGCGGGCACCTTGTCGGCGCGCCGGATGCGGCGGGCGGCGCCCTTGCCGAACTCGGTGCGGTTCTCGGCGGCGATCTTGATCTCGGCCACGGGGTTGATGCTCCTCGGAAGTTCTGGTCAGTCGTCTAGGCGGTGTCGTCGGATCGGGCAGTGACTTCGGATCGGGGTGCTCGACACGGAACTCACAGTGGAGCACCCTGTCGATCACGGCCTGGGACATGAGTCCCGGCCCTCGCCGAGGCAACCCGGAGAGTCTATCGCAGCGCCGGGTGGCGCCGAAATCCGCTCATGCCATACCGGTCAGCGGTTCTTCTTGCGCGACTTGCGCTGCTGCTTCGCCTTCTGCCGGTTCTTGTTCTTGACGTTGGTCTGGCGCTGGCGGGCCTGAACCTCGGGATCGCCGCCCGCGCCATCCTCGCCGCGGACCTCCACCTCGCCGCCCTCGGTGGGCGCCGAGTACGACAGGTTCTGGGCGGCCTTGCGCTCCTGCAGACCTTTGGCGAAGAGCTGCGGCTGTGCGCCGACCGAGTCGGCCGGGGTCTCCTCCTCCGCCTCGACCTGGACGTCGAGGTTGAACAGGAAGCCCACCGACTCCTCGGCGATCGCGTCCATCATCGCCGTGAACAGCTCGAACCCCTCGCGCTGGTACTCGACGAGCGGGTCACGCTGCGAGTACGCCCGCAGGCCGATGCCCTCACGCAGGTAGTCCATCTCGTAGAGGTGCTCGCGCCACTTGCGGTCGAGCACGCTGAGCACGACGCGCCGTTCGAGCTCGCGCATGATCTCCGCCCCGAGCTCCTCCTCGCGGCGCGCATAGGCGCCTTGGGCGTCCTCGGCGACGAGCTGCTGGAGGTACTCGCGGGCGAGCGCCTCACGGCCGCCGGCCTGGGCCTCGACGCCTTCGACGGTGAGGCCGATCGGGTAGAGCGTGGCGAGGGCGGTCCAGAGCTGCTCGAGGTCCCACTCCTCGGGGAATCCCTCGGTGGCGCCGGCGATGTACGCGCCGGTGACCTCGGCGATCATCGAGTGCACCCACTCCTGCATGTCCTCGCCCTCGAGCACCTGACGACGCTCGGTGTAGATGACCTCACGCTGGCGGCTCATGACGTCGTCGTACTTGAGGATGTTCTTGCGGGTGTCGAAGTTCTGCGCCTCGACCTGCGCCTGCGCGGAGGCGATGGCACCAGTGACGCGCTTGTTCTCGATCGGCACGTCGTCGGGGATCTTCATCGTCTGCAGGACCCAGTTGACCCAGTCGGCCTTGAACAGGCGCATCAGGTCGTCCTCGAGGGAGAGGTAGAACCGGGTCTCCCCGGGGTCGCCCTGACGTCCGGAGCGTCCACGCAGCTGGTTGTCGATGCGGCGCGACTCGTGCCGCTCGGTGCCGATGACGGCGAGGCCGCCCGCGGCAGTGACCTCGTCGTGCTCGGCCGCAACCTGGGTCTCGATCTGCTTCAGGGCGTCGGGCCAGGCGGCCTCGTAGGCCTCGGAGTCCTCGAGCGGGTCGAGGCCCTTGTCGCGCAGAGCCTGGTCGGCGAGGAACTCGATGCTGCCGCCGAGCATGATGTCGGTGCCTCGGCCGGCCATGTTCGTGGCCACCGTGACGGCACCCTTGTGGCCGGCCATCGCGACGATGGAGGCCTCACGCTCGTGCTGCTTGGCGTTGAGGACTTCGTGTGGGACGCCCTGCTTGCGCAGCTGCTGGGACAGACGCTCGCTCTTCTCGACGCTGGTGGTGCCGACCAGGATCGGCTGCCCCGTGTGGTGGCGCTCGACGATGTCGGCGACCACGGCGTCGAACTTGGCGTCCTCCGTGCGGTAGACGAGGTCGGGCTGGTCGACCCGGGCCACCGGCTGGTTGGTGGGGATGGGCACGACACCGAGCTTGTAGATCTTGTCGAACTCTGACGCCTCGGTGAGGGCCGTGCCGGTCATGCCGGCGAGCTTGTCGTAGAGACGGAAGTAGTTCTGCAGCGTGATCGTGGCGAGGGTCTGGTACTCCTCGCGGATGCGCACGTTCTCCTTGGCCTCGATGGCCTGGTGGAGGCCCTCGTTGTAGCGACGCCCCTCGAGCATGCGGCCGGTGTGCTCGTCGACGATGAGCACGTTGCCGTCCATCACGACGTAGTCCTTGTCGCGCTTGAACAGCTCCTTGGCCTTGATCGCGTTGTTGAGGAAGCTGATCAGCGGCGTGTTGACGGCGTCGTAGAGGTTTTCGATGCCGAGCTGGTCCTCGACCCGCTCGATGCCCTCCTCGCTGACCGCGATCGTGCGCTTCTTCTCGTCGACCTCGTAGTGGGTGTCGAGCTGCATCGCCCCGACGATGCGGGAGAACTCGCTGTACCACTTGACCTCGTCCTCGGTGGGGCCGGAGATGATCAGCGGCGTCCGGGCCTCGTCGATGAGGATCGAGTCGACTTCGTCGACGATCGCGAAGGCGTGCCCACGCTGAACACAGGCGGCGAGGTCGTCGGCCATGTTGTCGCGCAAGTAGTCGAAGCCGAACTCGTTGTTGGTGCCGTACGTGATGTCGGCGCCATAGGCGACGCGACGCTCATCCGGCGTCATGCTCGGCAGGATCATGCCCACGGTGAGGCCGAGGAAGTGGTAGATGCGGCCCATCCACTCCGCGTGGTACTTGGCGAGGTAGTCGTTGACGGTGACGACGTGGACGCCGCGGCCGTTCAGCGCGTTGAGGTAGCAGGGCAGGGTCGCGACCAGGGTCTTGCCCTCACCGGTCTTCATCTCCGCGATGTTGCCGAGGTGCAGCGCGGCTCCGCCCAGGATCTGCACGTCGAAGTGCCGCTGGCCGAGCACCCGCTTCGCGGACTCGCGCACGGTGGCGAAAGCTTCCGGCATCAGGTCGTCGAGGGTCTCTCCCCCATCGAGGCGCTCGCGGAACTCCTTCGTCATGGCCCGCAGATCGTCGTCGCTCATCGCGACGAACTCGTCCTCGAGCGCGTTCACCTGCTTGGCGACTGCCTCGAGCTGGCGAAGGATCTTGCCTTCGCCCATGCGAAGGATCTTGTCGATGACCTTGGGCGGCACTGAGTACTCCTGACGGAACTGACGGACTGAATCAGTCTAGGTGAGGGGCAAGGCGGCGGTGAGCGCGGCGGCAAGGTCACCCTTGCGGACGACGGACACGGAGTCGAGGCTGAGCCAGGAAGCCATCAGACGGAGCTCGGACGCCAGCTCGACGGCCGTGCGGTCGGGCGCGGTCGGCTCGGCCCAGGCGCCGAGCACCCGGAGCACACCAGACGCGCGATCGGCCTTGAGATCGACGCGGGCCACGAGCCGGTCGCCCAGCAAGAACGGCAGCACGTAGTAGCCGTGCTGCCGCTTGTGCTTGGGCACGTAGATCTCGATGCGGTAGCGGAAGTCGAACAGCACCTCCGTGCGGGTGCGTTCGAAGATGAGCGGGTCGAACGGGCTGAGCAGCGCGCGGGCTCGAACGGTGCGCGGGCGAGCCGCTTCGGCGTGCAGGTACGCGGGCCGCTTCCAGCCGGTGATGGTGGCGGGCAGGAGCTCGCCCGCATCGACCAAGGTCGTGATGGCCCGCGCCGTCGGCTCGGGCGCGAGCCGGAAGTAGTCGCGCAGGCACTGGGCCGAGCCGACGCCCAGGGCCGTGGCCGCGTGACGGACCAGCTCCACGTGCGCCGCCTCCGGGTCGAGAGCCGGCTGGTTGAGCACGTGCTGCGGGAGGACGCGTTCGGGGAGGTCGTACACCCGCTCGAACGCTGAGTTGCGCCGCGCCGCCGTGACCTGGCCCTTGTAGAAGAGGTACTCGAGGGCCATCTTGACTTCGGACCAGTTCCAGCCCCAGTTGTCGTTGTCACGCGGCGCGTCGTGCTCGACCTCACGGGCCGTGAGAGGCCCGTTGGCCCGCACCTCGTCGAGCACCCAGGCGACGAAGTCGGGCTTTTCCTGGATGATCCGCGCCATGCCGCCCCACATGCGGGCGCCGGAGTCCATGCGGAACTGGAGGGCGGGACGCAAGCCGACGTCGACGAAGGCGGCCTCGTGCGCCCAGTACTCGAACAGACGGCGCGGCGCGCGACCGGCGGCCCGGTGGAGGAGCTCGACGTCGTACGGGCCCATGCGCGAGTACAGCGGGAGGTACTGTGCGCGCTGCAGCACGTTGACGGAGTCGATCTGGAACAACCCGAGCCGCGAGATGGTGGCGTTGAGGTGCCGACTGGTGACAGCGGTCGGCCGGGCGCGGGTGAATCCCTGGGCTCCGAGCGCGATGCGGCGCGCCTGCAGCGGGCTGAGCGAGATCACGACGCCAGCATGGCCGGTGACACCGACACGTCTGGTCAGGTCTGGTCGTCGAGCAGGTTGCTGCGCACGGCGAACATGGCGGCCTCCATGCGGGACTTCATCTGGAGCTTCTCCAGCATGTTGCGGATGTGGTTCTTGACCGTGTTCTCGCTGATGAACAGCTCTTCGGCGATCTCGCGGTTGCTCTGGCCGTGGGCGACCTGGCGAAGTACCTGCAGCTCGCGGTTGGTGAGGGTCGCGGCCGGGCTCGGGCTCTTGGTCATGCTGACGAACTCGTCGAGCAGCTTGGTGGCCATGCTCGGGCTGATCAGCGACTGCCCGCTCGCCACGAGGCGCACTGCCTCGGCGACCTGGTCGTACGTGGAGCCGTCCTTGAGCAGATAGCCGGAGGCGCCGCTCTTGATCGACTCGTAGAGGTCGGTCTCCTCGTCGCTGGCCGTCAGCATGATGATGCCGGTGGACGGCGAGATCTCCTTGATCGCCGCGCAGACGTCGACACCGCTGCGCCCCGGCATGCGGACATCGAGGAGCACCACGTCCGGCGGGTTCTGCTCGACGGCGGCGATGGCCTTGTCCCCGTCGTCGACCTCTTCGAGCTCGAGGGTCTCGTCGGCGCTCAGCACCATCTGGACACCACGACGGAACAGTTCCTGGTCGTCGACCAGGAGTACGCGGATACTGACTTCCCGAGCAGCAGGCACGCTTCGATCATGCCACGAGCCAACGGAGAGAACGATTCGACCGGCGTGGTCGACCGAACGGTTATTCGGCGACGTCGAGGTGGATGACGCCGTAGTCGTAGCCCTTGCGCAAATAGACGACACTCGGGCGCATCGAGTCCTTCTCCATGAACAGGAAGAAGTCGTGGCCCACGAGCTCCATCTCGTGAAGTGCCTGATCAAGGGTCATCGGGGCGGCCGCGTGCGTCTTCTCGCGCACGACGAGCGGGCTGTTCTCGCCCTGGACCTCCATGCCGCCGACGAGATGGGTGGGCACCGCGACATCTTCTGGGCCGGGCACCAGGAGGTCATCGGGGACGGCCGCAGTGGCTTCGGCGAGCGAGGTGGGCTTGTGCTGGCCGTGACTGATGCGACGACGGTCGGTGACGCGACGCAGTCGCGACTCGAGCTTGTCAATCGCGGCGTCGAGGGCGGAGTGCTGGTCGGTGGATGACGCCTCGGCTCGGACGGCCGGACCCCGGGAGAGCAAGGTCATCTCGACGCGGGCGGCTTTGTCGTACTGCCGGTGGTTCTTCTCGTGGGTGACCTCCACTTCGATGCGGAGGATCTTTTGACGCTGGTCGTACTTGTCGATCCGGTGGAGCTTCTCGAGCACGTGCTCCCGGAACCGGTCGGAGATCTCGCTGTTCCGACCTGTGACGACGATTTCCATGGGGCCTCCCTCACCGTTGACAGAGTGTCCGGACCTTCGCTCACTGCATATCTGTGACCGTAGCCCCGCGTGGGTCGACTTGCCAGAGGCATCGGCCACCGATCTGTCCTCAGCGACGCGGTCGGTGCGCCACCGTCGCGGCGCCATGTGGTCGATGCCCCACGGATGCCAGTGCTCGCACCGCTTCGTGCAGGGTGGCGCCGGTCGTGACGATGTCGTCGACGACGACGATCTCGCGGCCACCGAGTCCTCCAGATGTGCGCACTCCGAAGGCGCCGTCCAGGTTGCGGGCCCTCTCGAGGGCACCCAGCCCGGACTGATCGGCTGTCCGGCGGGCGACCGCGAGGGCCGGCCGGACGGTGACGTCGGCGCCGACGTCGCGCAGCAACGCTGCGGCGCTGTGGGCGAGCTGATCGACGACATCGGCTCCGCGGGCCACCCGGCTCCGACGACTCGTCGGCACCGGCACGAGGACGGCCGGGCCCGGGTCACGCATCACCTCGACGACCGATGCCGCGAGCAGGTGCGCAATCGGACGCAGCAAGGCGCTGCGGCCCTCCTCCTTCCACGCGACGATCGCGAGACGCAGCACACCTGCATGCTCGCCGGACGCGGCGACGCGCAGTGGGCGGGTACGCACCACCGTCGGGCGCGGCTTGATCGCCGCGCAGCATCCCTCGCACAGCGACCTCGACGGGCGGCCGCATCCGGGACACGCCGCTCCCAGGAGCAGGTCGACGGCTGCGGTTGCGAGATCCACTCGGCCACCCTGCGGAGCAGCGTGCCCGACGGTGTCGCGGTTCCGGCCGGGTGTGGACGGGCGAAGGACGTCAGTCGCCGGTGGACAGGCCGGAGAAGCGCCGGTCGTCGACCAGCTCCCACGAGCCACCCGGCGCCAGGTACCACAGCCGGCGACGTCCGTCGAGCACCCACCGGGCGGGGTCCTCGTCGGTGCGTGCGGCCAGGACCATGGAGTCGACGTCGGGCAGCAGCGGCCCGCCACCGGTGTCGCCGCCGGTCAGGTCGGTGCCGTCGAGCGCAACTTCATACACCTGCACCCCGGCGTTGCTCTCCCCGAGGAACCCGAGCCGGGTGGTGGATGCCCAGTTCACCGAGTGCGGGTCACCGACCCCGATCGACAGGCGCCGGGGGTCACCGAGTGACGCGAGCTGGTCGTCCTTGTCGCGGCGCACCGGGCCGACGTACAGCGACGGAGTTCCACCCTTGCTGGCCGTGACGGCGTAGCGGCCGCCATCGGGCGACAGGGCGAAGGACCGCACCGTCAGCCCGCTCAGGCCACGGGCGGGAAGGGTACGGGCGCGGCCATCCTCGACGACCCGGACCCGGGTCGAGCCGGGACGGTCCACGAGCCAGAGACGGTCCTCGAGCCCCCAGGTCGGTGCGACGAACCGGCTGCCGTCGATGTCGACGGGATCCTTCCCGGCGCGGTCCGTGATCCGGACCCGGTCGCGGCCCGGGAACACCGCGGCCACGAAGTCGTCGCTCACCACCGCGTCCAGCGCGCCACCGGCGTCGCGGCCCCAGGCCCCGTCGACCGGGCGCACGGTGGTGCCGTCGACCTCGACGAGCTTGTCGCCGGTGAGCGCATAGGTGTGGTCGTCACCGGATGGTGGTCCGAACCCGCCCCAGGAGTCGATGGGGTGCACGCGCTCCCCGCGCGAGGAGAGGATCGCCGTGCCGCCGAAGATGCGCACCCCACTCAGGCCGGGGGCGGACCGGAGCGTCCAGACGATCTGGGCGGCCAGACGGTCGCGCTCGCGACCGGACAGCTTCGTCAGGGAGTTCGAGAACTCGACGTCGGCCACGTCCGCGGCACCGACCGTCACTGACGGCCGGAGCGAGCCCGCTCCGGGCACATAACTGCGGAACGATCCCGACATGCGACGAGGACCTCGAGCCAAGGCGGTGACGAGTGCGGTGGGCAGCTGGTCGCCGACGGCGAGGTGCACGACGTCCGGGACAAGCCGCTCACCCGGTGCGTCGAAGAAGTACAACGAGAACGGGCGGAAGTAGTCCTCGTAGTAGGTGCGGGTGACCATGACGCCGTCCTGCGGATCGCTGATCCGCCACTGACCCTTCACCTTCTCCAGGACGTACGAGCGCGGCTTCTCCGCGCTGACGGCCTGGTAGTGGCCCTGTCGGTCGAGGCGTGCCACCGGCTTCGTGAGCAGGTCGACCAGCATGGACTCCCGCTCGGCGTCCCGCACGACGGAGTCGGACAGGGCCACCCCCGGATTCGTGTACACGGACACGCCTTCGGACGACCGCCAGCTCCGCGCAGCCTCCGGCGTCAGGTACAGGGCCGCGGTGCCCGTGGAGACCGGGTACGCGAGCATCGCGTCGAGGTAGCCGCGCACGATCTGCTGGGGCGACGCACCCCGGGACGGGCCGACCGGCGCGTATCGCACGGTGCTCTGGGCGGGTCCGCTGTCGTCCTCCACCCGCTCGACCGGGCCGGACGACGGAATACCGGCGCACCCGCCCACCAGGACGCCGGCGACGAGGGTGGCCAACCAACTCTTCACGCGAACACCCGTTGAACCAGTGGTGGTGGGCCTCCCCCGCCGTCCTTCTGCTCGTCCGCGCTGGGCACGGTCTTGGGGAGGGTGAGCACGAACTCGCTGCCCTCGCCCGGGCGTCCCCATGCTTGCAGGGAGCCGCCGTGCAGCACCGCGTCCTCCCGGGAGATGGGCAGCCCAAGCCCGGTGCCGCCCTGGGTGCGAGCCGGATCGGCTCGCCAGAAGCGGTCGAAGACGCGGATGTTCTCGTCACCGGCCAGCCCGACCCCGAAGTCCCGAACCGCGAGGGAGACATGCTCGTCGTCCTGGGCGATCTCGATCTCGACGAGCGGCGACCCGCTGTACTTGGCGGCATTCGTCAACAGGTTGCGGACGATCCGATCGATGCGCCGGACGTCGGCCTCCACCACGGCGGGCTCGTCGGTGCCCACCAGCCGGACCTCGATGCCCTGGCGTTGCAGCAGGGGGTCGTCCACGGCACCGCGGGCTATCGCGGCGAGGTCGACGGAGTCGAGCTCGAGCCGAGCTGCGCCGGCGTCGAACCGGCTGAGGTCGAGCAGGTTCGACAGCAGCTCCTCGAAGCGGTCGAGCTCGCTCTTCAGGAGCTCGGCCGATCGGGCGGTCTGCGGGTCGAACCGCTCCCGCGCCTCGAAGAGCAGGCTGCTGGCCATCTGCACGGTGGTGAGCGGCGTCCGCAGCTCGTGGGAGACGTCGGAGACGAATCGCTGCTGCAGCCGGGACAGGTTCTCCAACCGCCGGATCTGGCTCTGCAGGCTGGCCGCCATCTGGTTGAACGACGTGCTCAGGCGCGCGATGTCGTCCTCGCCGCTCACATGCATGCGCTGCTCGAGGCTGCCGGACGCGTACCGCTCCGCGATGCGTCGTGCCAGGCGCACCGGGTTCAGCACCTGTCGCGACACCAGCCAGGCGACACCACCGACCATGAGCACCATGGCGAAGCCACCGAGCAGCAGCGCCTGCCGCACGAGGTCGAGCGTGGCCTGCTGCTCCTTCATCGAGAACAGGTAGAACATCGCGTACGAGTCGCCGGTGCGCGGTGCCCGCAACCGGCTGCCGACCGCCACCGCCGGTTCGGGGTCGTCCTGGCCGATCACCGACAGGCCGGAGAAGCTCCAGTACGTGCCGGGCGACTTGATGACAGAGCGCCGCAGGCTCGACGGCAGCGAGCCGGGTGCGATCGCGGCCGAGGAACGGACCGGGGTGTCCTCTCCGCCGAGCGGGCCTTCAAGCACGAGCTCGTACGCCCGACGCCCACCGCGGACGCCGGTGAGCGAGTCGACCATCTGGGTGAGTGCTTGGGCCTGGGTCTCGGGCTCGGACTCCAGCGCCGCGTCGAGCTGGTCCTGGGCGACCTGGAATCCGGAGCGAGCCTCGGCGATCGCGGCCTTGCGCCGGGAGTCGGCCAGGCCGTCGGCAACGTCGCTGAGCAATGCCCAACCGGTCGCGCCGATGACAAGCGTGCTGAGCAGGATCGTGCTGGCGACGACGCGAGTCTGGATCGAGCGGCGCCACAGGCGCGTCAGGTTGCGCATCGGACGCCCGGGCTCATGGTGCGTGACTCATTCGGGCGCGATCGCCTGGTAGCCGACGCCGCGCACGGTGCGGATGACCTGCGGATCGTCCGCGTCGTCCTCGATCTTCGATCGCAACCGCGTCATGTGGACGTTGACGAGCTTCGTGTCGCCCGGGTGGTGGTAGCCCCACACCTTCTGCAGCAACGTCTCGCGGGTGAACACCTGCTCGGGGCTGGCGAGCAGACAGGCCAGCAGGTCGAACTCCAGCGGGGTGAGGTCGAGAGCTTCCCCCTTTCGGGTGACGGTGTGGCCAGTGGGGTCGAGCACGATGTCGCCGAACTCGAGCTTCTCGGCGAGCTGGTCGGTGCGACGTAGCCGAGCCCGGATGCGCGCCACCAGCTCGGTGTTCTTGAACGGCTTGGTGATGTAGTCGTCGGCGCCGGCCTCCAGGCCGCGGACGATGTCCGGGGTGTCGGATTTCGCGGTGAGCATGATGATCGGCACCGCCGACGTCGCCCGGATGTGCCGGCAGACGCTCATCCCGTCCAGGCCGGGCAGCATCAGGTCGAGCAGCACGACGTCGGGCTTGAACTTCTCGAACTCCGGCATCACCTGCTCGCCGGACCGGACGATGGACGTCGTCAGGCCTTCGCTCTCCAGCACGATCGACAGCATCTCGGCCAACGAGGCGTCGTCGTCGACGACGAGCACCCGATCGCGCTTGCTCCGGCGGTAACTCATTTTTCGGGGTCCCCGCGAAGATGCGAATGACGATGGAGTCGCCCCGCAGACAGGAACCGCATCTTCGTGGGGTGATAACTCATCTGTTCACCGCTGGCTCAATAGCGGTACTGCTCCGACTTGTACGGGCCGGCGATGTCGATGCCGAGGTACTCGGCCTGCTCCTTGGTGAGCTCGGTGAGCTCGACACCGAGGGCGTCGAGGTGCAGGCGGGCGACCTCCTCGTCGAGGTGCTTCGGCAGCACGTGGACGCCGAGCGGGTAGTCCTCGAGCTTGGTGAAGATCTCGATCTGGGCCAGCACCTGGTTGGTGAAGGAGTTCGACATGACGAACGACGGGTGACCGGTGGCGTTGCCCAGGTTGAGCAGGCGACCCTCGGACAGGACGATGACCTTGTGGCCGTTCTCGAACTGCCACACGTCGACCTGGGGCTTGATGGTCTGGCGGGTGACGCCGGGAAGCTTCTCGAGGCCGGCCATGTCGATCTCGTTGTCGAAGTGACCGATGTTGCCGACGATCGCCTGGTGCTTCATCTTCTGGAAGTGCTCGACCGTGACGACGTTGAAGTTGCCGGTGGCCGTGATGATGATGTCGGCCTCCGGCAGGGCGGTCTCGAGGGTCTTGACCTCGAAGCCGTCCATCGCGGCCTGCAGCGCGCAGATCGGGTCGATCTCGGTGATGATCACGCGAGCGCCCTGGCCGCGCAGCGACTCCGCGCAGCCCTTGCCGACGTCGCCGTAGCCACAGACCACGGCCACCTTGCCGCCGATGAGGACGTCGGTCGCGCGGTTGATGCCGTCGATCAGTGAGTGGCGCGTGCCGTACTTGTTGTCGAACTTGCTCTTGGTGACCGAGTCGTTCACGTTGATCGCGGGGAACAGCAGCGTGCCCTCGCGGAAGCGGTCGTAGAGGCGGAGGACGCCGGTCGTGGTCTCCTCCGTGACGCCCTTGACCTCAGCGGCGATGGTGGTCCAGCGGTTCGGGTCGGTCTCGAGGGCGCGGCCGAGGACGCGCAAGACTTCCTTGTACTCGTGATTGTCGGTGGTGTCGGGCGACGGCACGGCGCCGGCCTTCTCGAACTCGACACCCTTGTGCAGAAGCAGCGTGGCGTCGCCGCCGTCGTCGAGAATCATGTTCGGGGCCTCGCCGTTGGGCCAGACGAGGATCTGCTCGGCGAGGTCCCAGTACTCTGCCAACGTCTCGCCCTTCCAGGCGAAGACGGGGATGCCTTGCGGGTCGTCGACCGTGCCGTTCCGGCCCACGACGACCGCGGCGGCCGCGTGGTCCTGGGTGGAGAAGATGTTGCAGCTGGCCCAGCGCACGTCGGCGCCCAGGTCGACCAGGGTCTCGATGAGGACCGCCGTCTGGATCGTCATGTGGAGGGATCCGGCGATGCGGGCACCAGCGAGGGGCTTGTCGGTGCCGTAGCGCTCACGCATGGCCATGAGCCCCGGCATCTCGTGCTCGGCGAGCGTGATCTCGGCTCGGCCGAACTCGGCGAGGGACAGGTCAGCGACGTTGAAATCCATGAGCGCCATCGTACCGGGGGGTCATGGTCGCCGAGGCTGGGCCCAGTGCCTCCCGGACTCGCGCTGGCCGGACCCCGGCGCTACGGTGTCCGGTGATGCCGTGACGGGTGTCACGGTGCCGGGTGACAACCGGGAACCAAGGGGGAACGACATGTCCGAAAGCACGTCTGCAGGACCATCCGCCCCACCAGGGCCAGGTCGGCTGATCGGTGCCGGCGTCGCGCTGGTCATCGCGATCGTCGTGCCGCTGCTGGTGTGGACCTACGCGAAGACCACTCCCGAGCTCGGCGGCATCCCGTTCTTCTTCTGGTACCAGTTCCTGCTCGTGATCGCGTCGGTGCTGCTCACCTCGATCGCGTTCCGCCTCGTGCAGTCACACGACCGTGACCGCCGTGCGGCGATGGGCCTCGGACGAGGGGGCCAGTCATGAGCGACGTCGACGGCGTGGCCTTCTCGGTCTTCATCTTCTTCTTCCTGCTGGTCACCGTGATGGGCTTCCTGGCCGCACGGTGGCGACGGGCACCCGACCTGGCGTCCCTCGACGAGTGGGGCCTCGGCGGACGGAGCTTCGGCACGTTCATCGCCTGGTTCCTCATCGGCGGCGACATCTATACCGCGTACACGTTCATCGCGGTGCCGGCGCTGCTCTATGCCGGCAACGCCACGGGCTTCTTCGCGGTGCCGTACACGATCATCCTGTACCCGATCATCTTCGTGTTCCTGCCGCGGCTGTGGTCGGTCTCGCACCGCCGTCGCTACGTGACGCCGGCCGACTTCGTCCAGGGCCGGTTCGACTCCAAGGGGCTCAGCCTCGCGGTGGCGTTCACCGGCATCCTCGCGACCATGCCGTACATCGCCCTGCAGCTCGTCGGCATCCAGGCAGTGCTGGACGTCCTCGGACTCGGCGGCCGCGAGGACGCAGGCTGGTTCGAGAAGGACATCCCGCTGTTCATCGCGTTCGCCCTGCTCGCGGCCTACACCTACTCATCGGGATTGCGCGCTCCGGCGCTGATCGCGTTCGTCAAGGACACGCTCATCTATCTCGTCATCATCGTGGCGGTCATCTACCTGCCGACGCAGCTCGGCGGCTGGGACGGCATCTTCGACAAGGCGGGTGCGTCGTTCGACCTGTTCAACAAGGACAACGCCGACGCCATCGCGGCCGGCGAAGCAAAGCCCAAGGGCTTGGTGCCGGGCATGGGTGCGGCGCAGTGGGCGTACGCCTCGCTGTCGCTGGGCTCGGCGCTTGCGCTGTTCATGTACCCGCACTCGGTCACGGCCGTCCTCTCGACGAAGAGCCGCGACATCATCCGGCGCAACGCGGCACTTCTGCCGGCGTACTCATTCCTGCTCGGCCTGCTGGCCCTGCTGGGACTCGCCGCCATCGCTGCCGGTGTCAAGGTCGACAACGCCCAGCTGGCCATCCCGCAGCTGTTCGAGCAGGAGTTCAGTCCGTGGTTCGCGGGCATCGCGTTCGCGGCCATCGCGATCGGCGCCCTGGTGCCGGCGGCCATCATGTCGATCGCGGCGGCGAACCTCTGGACCCGCAACATCTACAAGGCGTTCATCAAGCCGGATGCCACCGACGCGCAGGAGGCACAGCAGAGCAAGCTCGCCAGCCTGGTCGTGAAGTTCGGTGCCCTGGTGTTCGTGCTGGCGCTGCCGAACGACTTCGCCATCAACCTGCAGCTGCTCGGCGGCATCTGGATCGTGCAGACACTGCCGTCGATCGTCATCGGCCTCTACACGCGCTGGTTCCACCGCCACGCGCTGCTGGCTGGATGGGCCGTCGGCATGGTGTGGGGCACGGTCGCGGCGTACAACACGCCGGTGGTCGGCGATCCCGGCTCGCACTTCGGCGGGTCCGTGGCGCCGCTCGAGGTCTTCGGTGTCCACATCACCGACAACCTCATCTACTTCGGCCTCACCGCCCTGGTGCTCAACCTGCTGGTCTCGGCCATCCTGACGGTGGTGTTCCGTGCTGCCGGGGTCGACGCGGGTGTCGACGACACGCGCCCGGGCGACTACCACTCAGACGCGGGCGACCCCAACGTCGTCGAGGAGCTCGACGCCATCAAGACCCCGCCGTCCACGTAACGAACTAGTGGCCGGGAGCCTCGGGAATCTCGGGTCGCTCGTCAGGCACGTAGTCATCACGGTGGATGTCGGGCTCGAGGAACACCTGCGCAGCCATCGGCTCGGCCGCCCTGAGTGCGCGCTCGGCCGCGTCGATGGTCGCCGCGACCTCGGCAGCAGTGGCGCCGGGTGGGACTGCGATCTTCGCTGCGACGAGCAGCTCCTCCGGTGCCACGTGCAGCGTCTTGAGGTGGATGATCTGCTCGATGCCGGGCACTGAGTCGATCGCGTCCCGGATGCGGGCGACCGCCTGGGGCGTGGCCGCCTCGCCCACGAGCAGGCTCTTCACCTCGATGCCGAGGATCACGGCGACGGCCACGAGCAGAGCACCAATGACGGCTGAGCCCACGACGTCGAAGTAGAGATTGTGGGTGAGCAGCGCGAGCCCCACGCCGGAGAAGGCCACGGCAAGGCCGAGCAACGCCGCGAGGTCCTCGAGCAGGATGACGGGCAGCTCGGGGGCCTTGGCGCGTCGGATGAACGCCCACCAGCTGTGGTCGCCGCGCACCTTGTTGGTCTCGATGATCGCCGTGCGGAACGAGAGCGACTCCATGACGATGGCCAGTCCGAGCACGATCAGTGGCACGTACTTCCAGCGACTCGTGAGCAGGCCACCACCCCCGTGGCCCTCGGCCAGCTCGACGAGCTTGTGGTACGCCTCGTAGAGCGCGAACAGGCCCCCGACGCTGAACAGCACGATCGACACGATGAAGGCATAGACGTAGCGTTCACGCCCGTAGCCGAACGGATGCTCCTCAGTGGCCTCGCGCTGGGCTCGCTTGCCGCCCACCAGCAGCAGAGCCTGGTTGCCGGCATCGGCCACCGAGTGGATGGCCTCGGCGAGCATCGATGCCGACTGAGTCAGCCCCCACGCCCCGAACTTGGTGACCGCGATGCCGGTGTTGGCCGCCAGCGCAGCCACGACGGCCCTGGTTCCCCCGCTGGTCGCCATGGCTCAGCCCTGGGAGGAGAGGTCGCGCGCCTCGTCGACGAGCATCACCGGGATGTCCCCGCGCACCGGGTAGGCGAGCTGACAGGCGTTGCACACCAGCTCCTCGGCGTCGTCGTCGACGAACAGCGTCGCCCGGCACTGCGGGCACACCAGGATGTCGAGCAAGGCGGGATCGAGGTTCATGCCGACACTCTAACGACGGATCCCAGAGGTCGTCAGTCTGCGCGGATGACCGCGAGGACGTCGTCGCGCACGCGGGCCATCGTCGCGGCGTCGGCGCCCTCGACGTTGAGTCGCAGGAGCGGCTCGGTGTTGGATGGCCGGACGTTGAACCACCAGTCGTCCGCGGTGACCGTGAGCCCGTCGAGATGATCCAGGTCGTGCTCGCCGTACTCGTCCTCGAGCCGCGCGATCACCGCGGCGGCGTCCTCGACGCGGCTGTTGATCTCACCCGAGGAGGCGTATCGCGAGAACTCGGCCATCAGCTCGCTCACGGTGCGGTCGCCCTCGGCGAGGGCAGCGAGCACGTGCAGGGCGGCGAGCATGCCGGAGTCGGCGAGGAAGAACTCGCGGAAGTAGAAGTGGCCGGAGTGCTCGCCGCCGAAGATCGCACCCGTGCGCGCCATCTCGGCCTTGATCAGGGAGTGGCCAACCGGAGTCCGCACCGCGGTTCCCCCGTGCTCGGCGACGATCTCGGGCACGGCCCGGGACGTGATGACGTTGTGCAGGATCGTCGCGCCCGGCTCGGTCGCCAGATGGCGCGTCGCGATGAGGCCGGTGATGGCCGACGGTGACACGACTTCGCCGGTCTCGTCGATGACGAAGCAGCGATCGGCGTCGCCGTCGAAGGCGAGCCCGATGTCCGCATGGCGCTCGCGCACCGCCGCCTGCAGGTCGACGAGTGTGGCGTGATCGAGGGGATTGGCCTCGTGGTGCGGGAACGTGCCGTCGAGCTCCAGGTAGAGAGGCACCAGGTCGACGTCGAGGCCCGAGGCACGCAGTGCGTCGAACACCGCCGGGACAGTGTGCCCGGCCATGCCGTTGCCGGCGTCGACGGCGACGGTGAGGTGCCGGCGGCCGCTGACAGGGGCGAGGTCGAGCAGCTTCGCCACGTAGGTGTCGAGGAACTCGAGATGCTCCAGCTCTCCGGATTCATCGGCTGGAGTGGAGTCGGTCTCCAGCATGGGCCCCGCCACCTCGGCCATCGCAGCGAGGCCGGTGTCAAGGCCGATCGGTCGGGCGCCGGCGCGACACATCTTGAGGCCGTTGTCGCCTGCCGGGTTGTGGCTCGCCGTCACCATGACGCCGGGGAGGTCGAGCACGCCGGACGCGCAGTAGAGGAGATCGGTCGACGCCAGCCCGATGTCGACCACGCCGGCGCCTCGCCCCCGGATCCCGTCTGCGATCGCACCGGCGATCTCCGGTGAGGAGGCGCGCATGTCGCGTCCGACGACGGCCTTGCCGCGACCGTCGCTGATCCCGGTCTCGTCGGCGAATGCCGATCCGAGAGCGCGGGCCAGGGCCGCGTCGAGTTGCTCGGGCGAACGGCCACGGACGTCGTACGCCTTGACCACCGCCTGGAGGCGTGGATGCATCAGTCCCCGCCACCACCGTGGGGCTCGGTGATGGAGTCGGCCGGCGGGGACTTCACCAGGTGCAGAGCCGGCGGGCCACCCGGCTCGGGCTGGGGCACGGGGCGGCCGGCCTCGCGGACCGCGTCGGCCAAGGCAAGCAAGTCGTCGTGGGTCGGCTCGATGGTGGCGGGGTCCGGCGCCAGGCGCAGGACGTTCCACCCGCGCGGCGCGGAGAGCCGCTGCGAGTGGTCGGCGCACAGGTCGTAGGTGTGCGGCTCGGCCAGCGTGGCGAGAGGCCCGAGGACAGCGGTCTGATCGGCATAGACGTACGTCAGCGTCGCCACTGCTGGAAGGGAGCACGCAGACCGCGTGCACCGTCGAGATGCACCCACGTGGCGAGGGTATCCGGCCGTTGCTGCGCTCCGCGTGAGGCTCGCGGCAGTAGTGTGCCCACCATGGAGCCAGGCGCCGACATGCACGGGCCGGGCGCCAGTCTCTCCGGCATGGCGCACCTCGGTGGAGTGGTCAGCGGTCCCCGTCCTGGCCGCATGCGCGACCGCCGTGGCCGCGGCGCCCGCGGCCCGATGGCCCTGCCGGGCCCGCTCTCACCTGGGAGCGTCCCGTCGCACCGCACGCCACGCGAGCAGTTCGACGTGCTCGTCGAGGACGTCCTGGCGGCCATGGAGAAGCACTTCCTGGCCGAGCCGGACCCCGTCGACGTCGTCGTCGAGGAGGCACCACTGCTGCCGCCCGAGTGGTCCGACGAGGTGCCGACCAGCATGGCTACGCGTCACGAGCTCGGGGCCCGCATCGTGCTCTATCGGCTGCCGATCAGCCAGCGGTGCAAGGACGCCATCCAACTGGAGGACGCCGTCTGGCAGGTGCTGCTCGATCGCCTCGGCGAGGTCTGGCAGATCTCACCGGACGACATCGACCCGCGCTGATCAACTCACGAATCGGACCTGAGGTCCGAGCACAGTGATCGGCGCTCCCGTGAGGCCGAGCGACGCGACCCCGCTCCGCCGGTGGTACGTGGCCGCGCCGACGACCGTGCCCTCGGTCCGCACGACCACGTAGGCAACACCCTTCGCGTCGAGCACCTTCTTGGCCTCCAGGTCGACGCTCTTGGTCGTGCCGGCATCGATCGTGACGTCGGACGTGGCCTGGCTGCGCATCTGCTCGTCGAACGCCTCGAGGTGCACGGTGGCGCGGCGACCCGGTGCCGTCAGGACGAGGTCGGGCAGGCCGGTGCCCGCGCCAAGGTCGACCGGCACGACCGCTGGACCGTCGAGTGCCGGCATGGCCTCGACGACCGAGTGGTCCTTCGTGCCGGGTGAGATCCGCATGGACGCCGAGACCGGCTGGTCGGAGCGCAGCCGCAGCGCGGCGCCGCCAGAGCCGACCGACTTCGGGACGGGCACCGCGATGAATCGGCCGGCGTCGACCTTGACCGACTCCAGGCCCTTGGGCGCGAACGTGCCCTTCGCCCCCAGCACCTGGACGCCGACCCGTGCGGTGGACGATCCGGGATTCAGGAGCAGCAGCGTGCGGATGCCCGAGCCCGCCGGGGCGCCGGCCACAACTTGCTCGCGTCGAGGCGCGTTCGTCGGGTCGAGTGCCTCTGAACCCCTGAAGACAGCGGTCGACGCGTCGAGGGTGGCCACCGCGAGCGACCCGCGGCGCCGTTCCACCCGGACCGCGAGCTCGGCCTCGCCGGCCGCGAGGTCGCGCAGGTCGACGCGCCGGACCGTGAACGGATCGACCACGATGCCGTCGGCATCGACCGCGTCGATGCGGCCCTCCGGCCCCCAGAAGGAGACGTCGGCGACGGCCGGTGCGGACGAGAGGTTGCTGAGCACGAGCGTGGACCGGTGCTTGCCGCCGGACCCGACCCCGAGGAACCAGCTGTCGTCGAGCGTCGCCGGGCACGAGCCCACGACGAGCCCACCGCCAGCGGCCTTGCGGGCGATCTGGCCGAAGAAGCCCACGGCGCCCGAGCCCTGACCGCGTTGATCCACGTCGACACCGTCACCAGCGATCGCGTCGCGTCGCCATCGGGTCGCGTCCGTGAGTGAGTCGACGGACGTGCCGTCCGTGAGGTTGCGCGCAGTCGCGGACCTGCCGGCGACGACCTGTCCGGCTGCCACCGAGACGCCGGGCCCACCGGGGCAGGCGTAGGCCGAGCGGGCGACGGTGACCGGGCCCGGTGCGCGGTCGTCGTCGGAGCCGTCGGGAAGCACGAGCGCGAGGCCGAGGAGGAGTGCCGCGCCCACCGGGGGCACGACCGCGCGCGCCCGTTGTCCGAAGGTCGGCTTGGCCCGGCGCCTGGCCCGGGTTCCGGCAGTGGTGCTCATTCGCAGTTCCGTGGGGTGATCATGTCTCCGCCAGTTCCTCGTCGTCGGCGCCAAGGGCTTCGGGCACATGACGACGACGGACGGGTGCGGTGAGGATGATCGCGGCGATCCAGGCGAACATCTGCAGGGCCGACACGCCCAACCGCCACAGGGGGGCCTTGTCGTTGCTCTGGACGGGCTTGACCGCAAGCGTCCAGACCCGCGAGTCGGGACGGTCGCTGCCGGCTGGTTCGAGCAGGGGTGCGGAGTCGATGTGCTGGGCCACCTCGGGGTCGGCTCGTGGCGCATAGATGGCATCGACACCGACCGCCGCGAGCGCGCGGATGTCGCTGGCCGATGCCCGCGCAAGCAGGCGGCGCACGGCTGCCTGGGTCTGCGCGGCTCGTTCGGGATCCGGCGTCAGTGCTTCTTGTCCGAGGAACGGACCCTCGTCGGCGACGACGCGGATGTCGACGCCGCGCGCGACCGAGCCCGTGACGACCAGGGTGTCACCTGGACGCTCGGCCAGGAAGGCCGGCACGACCGTGGGGCGGCCCTTGACCAGCGGGTCGTCCTCACCGCGCCACAGCCACCAGGCCCCCGTGCCGACCGGGAGCAGCAGGGCCACGACCGCGAGGAGTGCGACGACCTGCTTGGGCAGGCCAGTGGCTTCCGGCGCGGCGAACATCACCGCGGTGAGGAGTCCGGCGACCCAGACGACCACCGGCACGCCAACCCACGGGGTGATCGCGGCAGGGCCGGCTTCGGTGGAGTACATGACGGCCGTGCCGACCACGGCGAAGGCGAGGCCGATCAGGGCGACGACCCAGCACACCTGCACATAGACGCGCGAGTGCCGGGGCACCAGGGCAAGCACGGCGAGCAGCAACAGGCCGGCGCCGAGCCACACGGGAGCTGCTCCGGCTCCGCCGGCGCGTCCGAGGGCCAGGTCGAGCACCGACGCATGGCCGGGAAGCGGGAAACCGGCTTCCCACCAGATGCGGAATGGGTGCTCGGCGCGCTGCACCAGCCAGGGCCCGAGCAGCGCGAGGGGCACGATCGCCGCGATGATGCCGTTGCGCAGCACCCAACGGCCTTCGAGCACCAGCAGCAGCACGAGGCCGACAAGGCACAGAGGCAGGACGACCGGCGCGAAGGCCGCTCCGACGGAGACCCAGATGCCGAGGCGCAGGCCCAGCTGCCACCCCGGTTTGTCCACGAGCTGCCCGGCCGTGTTGACGACGATCGGCAGCACCACGAGCGCCACGACCGTGCCGATGCGGCCCTGGGCGACGGCGCCGGTGGCGACCACGGCGAGCGCGTACGAGACCGCCCACACGATGCGAAGGCCACGACGTGACGTCAGGCGTCGGCCGAGTCGGTGCGCGGCGAGTCCGGCGAGCGGCACCGCGAACAGCATCAGGACCGTGATGACGACGCCGGGCTTGAACCAGACCGGACTCGCCAGGGCGCCGAGCAGCATCGAGAAGACCGGCGCGATCGACGTGCTGCCCAGGCCGATGTCGTGACCCCGTTCCCACATGAGCATCCACCAGTCGCCGGCCGTTCCCGGCGCGGGCGGCAGGGCGCCGCCGTGCAGGCTGGCGCCGGAGATGCCGCCGAACAGTCCACGGCCGGCGACGAAGGACAGAGCGATGAGCCCCAGCACCGTGGCCAGCCAGGGACGGCGCTCGAGAATGCTCGGACCGTCGTCGAGGTCGTCGGCCTCCTCCGGGCCCCCATCTCCGAGGGCAGAGCCTCCGAGCGTCGATCGACGGCCGACGGTCTCGACTGCCTCGGGCCTCACGAGAGCCACGATCGTGTCGCGGATCGCGTCGAACCCGTGCCGGTACGGAAGCCAGAACGGTGGGAAAAGGCCGCGGATGTCGCGGTCGGACCGCCGGGACGTGGCCGCGCGGGCCCGGCGGGCGGCGCGCATCTCCAGCGGGTGGAGGTAGACGGCCCGGAGCGCGAGCAGCTCGTCGCTGGCCGATTCCGGGTCCTTGCCGATGAGGAAGCCGAGCACGCGCAGGAGCGAGCCGACGAACAACCGGACACGCTGCCACCAGACGTGCGGAGCGGAGGTGTTGGCGAGCAGCGTGTAGAGCGCAGCGCGACGCGGTTCCCAGTGCGGCACGTCGCCGGCAGTGCGCCGCCTGGTGCCGCGGCGGCTCGCCTCGGCGTGGAACATCACGCCACCGGGAGCAGTGCTGGTGCGGTAGCCGGCGCGAGCCACTCGCCAGCCGAAGTCGAGGTCGTCGAAGTACATCGGGAGCGCTGGGTCGAAGCCGTCGAGCTCGTCCCAGACGTCACGGCGCACCAGCATGCCCGCGCTGGTGACGGCTAGCACGTCACGCGGCCGGTCGTGCTGGCCGGCGTCCGGTTCTCCGGTCTCGAGACCGGTCTCTCGCGAGCCGGTGTTCGTGACAGTGAGCCCCACTTCGAGCAACCGGCGCAGCGACGGCCACTCCCGGAGCTTCGGCCCGACGGCCGCGATGTCGTCGGCCGACGTCGCCACGTCGAGCAGGCCGGCGAGCGTTCCGGGCAGGACCGCGGCATCGTCGTGCAGGAGCCAGATCCAGTCGGTGCGCGGCATGGCCTCGACGCCGATGCGGACGGCCTCGCCGAAGCCCGTGCCGGACGGTGCATAGGTGATGCGCTCGGCACCGAAGGAGTCGCGGAGGAGGTCGGCGCAGCCGTCGGTGGAGCTGACGTCGACGACCCGCCAGGCCGCCGGCGCATGGAACATCTCGGCGAAAGACGTGAGCACCTTCGGCAGCCACGCGGCGCCATTGTGGGAGACGAGAACGGCTCCAACGGTCGGCGGATCGTCGAGCCAGTGGCGCGTCGATCCGGTTTCGTCCATGAGGGTGCAGCCTAGTGGACGGCACCTGACGGATCAGAGACAGCGCCTGCCCCAAACCGGCCCCGCGTTCACGGGCCGGAGGGACGATCGTCGATGGGTCAGGCGCGCTTCTTCAGCTTGCGGCGCTCACGTTCGGACAGGCCGCCCCAGATGCCGAACCGCTCATCGTGGGCGAGGGCGTACTCGAGGCACTCACCACGCACGTCGCAGGTCAAGCAGACCCGCTTCGCCTCGCGTGTGGAGCCTCCCTTTTCAGGGAAGAATGCCTCAGGGTCAGTTTGCGCGCACAGGGCGCGCTCCTGCCACATGAGCTCCTCGTCGTGCTCGAGCTCCAGACCCTCATCGAATGACATGTGTGAAATTACACTCCTGTGCTATCTCATATGTCAAGCAGAAATCCAAAGTTCACCCAAACGTCGGCGTGTCGCCCGCCCATCGCCGCTGGTGGATGGGCTGACACCATAGCCAGATGCGATTGGTCTTGCTCACTGGTGGTGAGGGCGCCGACCTCGCCCACGCCCTTTCGGGCCTGTTTTCAGTCGACGACAGCCTCGACGTCGTCGTGCCCGTGACGCGCGATCTGTGGGGGCACGGGCTCAAGATGTGCCCCGATGTCGATGCGTTCCTGGCCCTCCAGGGCAGCGCAGGGGCGACGTTCGCGGTCGCGGACGAGCTGGCCGCAGTCGGCTTCTCCCCGGCCTGGATGCGACCCAGCGACGCGGACGTCGCCCGGCAGCTCGTCCGCACCGAGCTCCTGCAGGCCGGCTACACCCTCGGTGACGCGACCGCCGCAATGGCGACCCGAGCTTCGCTGCCGTTCGGCCTGCACCCGGTCAGCAACGATCGAGCCGAGCTGCACGTGGTCGTGGAGGGGCCGGACGGACGCCGTGCCGTGCACGTCGCGGAGTACCTCGTCGACCCGGACGCCCATCGGGCGGTTGACGCCACGATCGTCACGACGTCGTGGTCGGTGTCGGAACCCGTGCGCGAGATCCTCACCAGAGCGGACGTCGTCGTGCTCGGCCCGTCCTCCCCCGTACTCTCGATCGACCCGCTGTTCGCCACTCCAGGACTCCTCGACCTCCTCACGGCACCGGTGCTCGGAGTCGATCGTGCCGAACCCGAAACCCTGCCGGCAGCCCCCGTCCCGAGCGATGCGGCCGCGATCCTTGCCGCCGCACGCGACGCTGTGGGAGCCGGGCCATGAGTCTGGACAGCCTGCTCGACCGGCTCCCGGACCCGGCTCGACCCTTCCTCACCTACTACGACGACGCCACGGGTGAACGAGTCGAGCTGAGCGGAGTCACCACCGCAAATTGGGTGGCCAAGACGTCGAACTTCCTCGTCGACGACCTCGAGGCGGAACCCGGCACACGGATCCGCCTGGGCCTGCCGTCGCACTGGCTACGCTTCGTGTGGTTGCTCTCCAGCTGGTCGGTCGGCGCGGCTGTGGTCGACTCCGAGGCCGACATCGGCCTGAGCGGCCCCGACCTCGACGCCGACGAGCCGGTGCGGGTGGCTGCCTCGTTGCGACCGCTCGGCGGGCGGTTCGCCGAGCCGCCGGCCGGCTTCCTCGACATCGGCGCCGAGGTCCCCCCGCACGGCGACGTGTTCGCCGCCCTCGACCCGCCCGGTCCGGACACGCTTGCGCTCGACCTCGACGATCGGCGCCTGACGCAGGCCGAGCTGATGTCCGCCATCGAGCCGTCGGCCGATCGCCTGCTCGTCGAGCCGGGATCGCTGTCGCGAGACATCGACCTGCTCGTGGCGGCCGGTCTCGGTGGGGGCTCCGTGGTCGTCGTGGCGGGTGGATCCCCCGAGATCCTGGCCGGTCTAGCCGAGCAGGAGCGCGCCCGGATCGCCTAGGACGATCCACTACACTCATCGATGCCGAGGCGGCCGTCCGTCACCAGGCCCCAGACCAGCACGAGAGGCCCTCCATCCATGAGTCTCGCCGAGTACGCGGCGCGCGAAGGGCTGCACAAGGTCGGCGGACGCCCTCCCCTCGGGGCCTATCTCGTCGACGTCTGGCACCGACGTGCGTTCATCTACTCGCTCGCGCGCTTCCGAATCGAGGCCGAGAACGGTGGCAACCGGCTGGGCATGGCCTGGGTCGTGCTCAAGCCGCTCATCAACGCCGCGGTCTACGGCACGATCTTCGGCATCCTGCTCGGCTCACGCAGCCGCCCCGACCAGTTCATCTTGTTCCTCGTCATCGGGGTGTTCTTCTTCGAGTACTTCTCGAGCTGCTTCACCTCCGGGGCGAAGTCGATCACCAAGAACGCGAACCTCGTGCAGAGCCTCAGCTTCCCCCGGATGTCGCTGCCTCTCGCCCTCGTGACCCAGCGGCTGCTCGAGTTCGCCCCGATGATCGTGATCATGACCGGGCTCATCCTGGGCTTCGGCAACGTCCCGCAGTGGGACTGGCTCCTGCTGCTTCCGCTCATCGTCATGTTCACGGTGTTCAACGCCGGCCTGACGCTCATCACCGCACGACTCACCGTGCACTTCCGCGACCTCACCCAGCTGCTGCCGTTCGTGTCGCGCTTCTTCTTCTACACGTCCGGCACCTTCTTCAGCGTCGAGCGCCGCTTCGGCGAGGACTCGATGGTCATGCGGGTCGCCGACTTCCAGCCCATCCACGAGTTCATGGAGATGGCGCGCGACATCATGCTCACCGGCCCCGACTACATCATCAAGCCGGAGTACTGGCTATATGCGGCCGCGTGGTCGTTCGTGACCCTGATCGTCGGCACCGTGTACTTCTGGGCCGCCGAGGAGCGCTATGGCCGCACCGACTGACGGCCGCAAGCCAGCAGTCGTCGTCGACGACGTGCACGTCGAGTACAAGGTGCTCGCCACTGGCAAACGCGCTTCCGCCGAGGACTCGGCCCGCAAGCTGCTCCAACGCAGCCGCAAGACCCGCACGGTGCACGCACTCAGGGGCGTCTCCTTCACCGCGTACGAGAGCGACAGCGTCGGCATCATCGGTTCGAACGGGTCCGGCAAGTCGACGCTGATGCGGGCCATCGTCGGGCTCACGCCCACGTCGCAGGGCTCGATCTATGCGTCCACTCGTCCGAGCATGCTCGGCGTGGGTGCCGCCCTCATCCGCGACCTGTCCGGCGAGCGCAACGTCATCCTCGGCGGCCTGGCCCTCGGCCTCACGCTCGAGGAGATCGAGTCCCGCTTCGACGAGATCGTCGACTTCGCCGGCATCCGCGAGTTCATCGAGCTGCCGATGCGCACCTACTCCTCGGGCATGACGGCCCGCCTGAAGTTCGCCATCGCGACGGCTCGCGAGCACGACATCCTCATCGTCGACGAGGCGCTCGCGGTGGGCGACAAGACGTTCCGCAACCGCAGCGAGGCCCGCATCCGCTCCATCCGCGACAACGCGGGCACGGTGTTCCTGGTGAGCCACTCCATGCAGTCGATCCGCGACACCTGCAACCGGGTCATCTGGATCAACAAGGGCGAGCTGATGGCGGATGGTGATCCCGACGAGGTCATCAGCGCCTACGAGGACTCGATGAAGTAGGCGGGCCCCGGCTCAGCAGACCTCGGCGAGGTCGTCGCTGGTGTTGGCTTCGCGCGGGTTGTCCGTGCCGAGCGTGCCGGCCGAGCCACTCGGGCTGGGCGAGGCGTCGAGCGTCTCGTCCGGGGAGCTCGACGGTGACGGCGAGCTGCCGCCGCCCCTCTCGGACTTGGCGATCTTCTTCGCGATCATCTGGTGGATCACGTCGAAGTCGGGATTCTGGACCGAGACCGCCGGCGGCACCAGGGAGACGCTCGAGATCTTCTGGCCGCGCGACTTGAGCACGAGGTCGGCGAACTGACCGAGCTCCTTGGCCGGGATGTTCGTGCGGAGCAGCCGCTTGCTCGACGCGGCGATCTCCTGGGCGTTGAACACCACCTTCTGCGGACTGAGCTGGTCAGCCATGTACTTCATCATGCATTTCTGGCGTCCCATGCGGACGTAGTCGTCGGCCCCGTAGCGGCTGCGGGAGTACCAAAGCGCGTCCTCGCCGTTGAGCCGCTGCTTGCCGGGCTCGATGTACTGCTGCTTGTAGACCGTGGTGCTGCCGAACTTGGCGATGCGGGTCTTGACGTCGACCTCGACGCCGCCCACCGCGTCAACCAGAGACTTGAATCCCTTGAGGTTGACCATGACGAAGTAGTTGATCTTCAGGTCGGTGGCGCCCTCGATGGCGTCGATCGTGGCGTCCAGGCCGGGGTCGTCGCTGTGCGGGTAGAGGTCCTTGCGGTTCTGCGCTGCAGTGTGCACCGCATTGAGCAGGCACGTGGTGCCGCAGTTGTAGCCGTTCGGATAGAGCGTGCGCATCGGGGAGTCCTCGCTGAACGGGACGTTCTGCAGGTTTCGGGGCAACGACACGAGCACGGTTCGGCCGGTGTCGGTGTCGATGCTGGCAACCGTCATGGAGTCGGGGCGGACGCCGATGCGGTCCTTGCCGGAGTCCGAGCCCAGCAACAGGATGTTGTAGCGGCCCTTGAGCGGCGCGGACGTCTTGGTGGCCGTGAACACCTCCTTGATCACCTGCCGGGGCGCGTCGATCGCCTGCGAGGCCACCACGGCGGACGCGCCCACGCCGAGCACCAGCGCGGTGTTGACGAGCATCACCAGCCCGCCACGCACAAGGTTGAGGTGGAACGGCTGCGCCATCCGCCAGGCATCGATCAGCAGGGCGATCCAGCCGATGGCCAGGAGGGCGACGCCGAAGCGGGCCCCGAGCAGGACGTTGGTGTCGGTGAACAGGTCGAGCGCGCCGGAGCGATCGGACCGGAACCGCATGACGAGAACCGCTCCACTGACGAGCAGGCCGGCCCACACCATGAGCCCGAGCACCCCGACCCAGCGTCGTCCGACCGCGTACTGGGCCGAGCCGGGCGCGACGACCGTCATGCCGCACAGGGCCAAGGCACGCCGGAATCGGACGCGCGGCGAATCCAGGTGGTGGTCCTGGTAGCCGCGGCCCAACAAGGTCGCGCGGTGGCCCATGAATCCTCACGGTGAACGAGGCAAAGCACCATTATCACCGACGGTTGGTTGCCGCCACCCGTCTGGTCGGAGGCGACGAGGTGCTCAGCAGAGCGCGTCGAGGTCCTCGGTCTGGTTGGCCTTGCGGGGGTCCTTCTTCTCCGCGTCGGTCTCGGGCATCGGCAGGCGGGCATCGAGAATGCCGACCGTCGTCGCCTTCCCCTCGGCCTTGGCGATCGCCTTGTCGATGATCCGGCGGACCTTGTCGAAGTCCGGGTTGCCGGTGAAGATCACCGGCGGCACCAGCGAGACGGTCGAGACCTTCTGCGTCTTCGCCTTCAGCGCGAGGTCCATGAACGTGCCCAGCTGCTTCGCCGGGATGTCGGTGGTGAGCAGGCTCTTGCTCGAGTCGGCGATCTTCTCCACGTTCATGAGCACGGTCTTGGGGCTCAGCTGGTGCAGCATCGCGTTCATCACGCACTTCTGCCGGCCCATGCGCGACCAGTCGTCGTTCTGCACCCGGCTGCGCGCGTACCAAAGCGTCTGCTTGCCGTCGAGCTTGTGCTCCCCGGCCGGGATCCAGCCGCGGATGGGGGCGCCGATGCCGCCGATGGCGGTGCGCTCCTTGACGTCGACCGTGACGCCGCCGACCGCGTCGACGAGCTTCGCGAACCCGCGCAGGTTGACCATCGCGAAGTAGTTGAGGTCGAGGCCGGTGATCTCCTCTACCGCGCCCATCGTGGCCGCGATGCCGGGTTTCCTCTGGCCGAACAGGGTGTGGTGGTCGTTGGCCCAGGTGTTGACGCTGTTGAGCTCACACCCCTCGCAGTCGAAACCGTTCGGGAACTGCTTGGCCATCACCGAGCCCTTCGGGAACGGGATGTTCTCAAGGTTGCGCGGCAGGCCGACGAGCACGGTGCGCCCGGTCTCGGCATCGATGCTGGCGACCGTCAGCGAATCGGGACGCAGGCCGGTGCGGTCGGGCCCGGAGTCGCCACCGAGCAGCAGGACGTTGTACCGGCCGGACTCGGGACCGGAGACGGTGTCGGAGGCGAACACCGTGCCGATGAAGCCGTTCTGCACCGCGACCAGGTGGGCGGCGAACAGCATGGCGCCGGCCGTCATGAAGCAGAGCACGCCGTTGAGGCCGGTCATCCAGAGACGGTGGTTGCGGGCCAGCTGCAACGGCCGGCCGAGCCGCCAGGCGTCGAGCAGCAGCGCCACCCAGGCGACCGCGCCGGCGGTGAGGAACCAGCGGCCGAGGGTCAGCACCCGCTCGTTGGTGAGCAGCGTGAAGAGCCCGCTGCGCGACGTGAGGACGAGGAACAGGATGAGCCCGCCGACCAGCAGGCAGCCGAGCCACACCCGGATCGCGATCCGGCCGATCCGGCGATTGCCCATCACCAGCTGGGCCGAGCCGGGCATCAGCAGGGTCATGAAGGTGAGCGTGAGGGCACGCCGGAACTGGACGCGTTCGGACGCCTTGGTGGCGTGGGCGTATGAACCGCCGAACGCGCTCACCCGTTCGTCAAGCATGAGGTCCTCACTGGGGAAGGAAATGAGGTCCCGTTGATCGAACCACAAAAGTCTCGAGTAGAGGTCGAGGGCTCGCCGCGACACGCAGGCTTTTCCCGCCTGGGCGCGGCTCCTCGAGCCGGGCTGAGCGAACGGTGGTCGGGTACCCTCGCCGCATGCCAGACGAGCGCCCCGGATACGACTGGTTGTACGGCAGCGGCTCTGAGTCCAAGCCGACCACCGTCCAGCCGACGCAGTCCCGTGGCGACGACCTTCCCCCGCCCAACCTGCCTCCGCCCGGGTCGAGTCGCGGCCGCGGAGGCGAGCCCCGACCGCCCCGGCGTCGGTCCGGACGTCGCGGGCTGCGCATCGCCCTGATCGTCATCCTCGCCTGGCTGCTGTTCCTCGTCGCCGTTCCCCTGTGGGCGTGGTCGACGTTCACGAGCGTGGACGCCGATCCGGGCGGCAAGCGTCCGGAAGGCCAGCCCGGTGCCACCTATCTGTTGGTGGGTTCGGACAGCCGCAAGGGCCTGACCAAGAAGGAACAGCGCGAGCTCGCCACCGGCAAGGACTCTGGCGGACGTGGCCGCACCGACACGATCCTGATGCTGCACACCGGCAGCGGGCCGTCGCTGCTGCTGTCGATCCCGCGCGACTCGCTCGTGCCGATCGAGGGCTACGGCACCACCAAGATCAACGCGGCCTACGCCTTCGGCGGACCGCAGCTGCTCGTCCAGACAATCGAGCAGAACACCGGCGTGGAGATCGACGACTACGTCGAGATCGGTTTCGGCGGGCTCGTCAAGGTGGTCGACGCGCTCGGTGGCGTCGAGATCTGCCCGAAGAAGAAGCTGAAGGACAAGGACGCCGGGCTCGACGTCGACAAGGGCTGCCAGAACGCGGACGGCAAGACGGCGCTGGCCTACTCCCGCAGCCGCCATGCCCACGTGACCGGCGACATCCAGCGCGGGCAGAGCCAGCGCGAGGTGCTCGGCGGCATCGCGAAGAAGACCAAGTCGCCGTGGACGTTCATCAACCCGGTCCGCTACCTACGGGTCAACGCCGGCGCCGCCAGCTCGGTGCAGGTCGGCGAGGGCATGGGTCCGGTCGCCCTGGCCCGGTTCGCGCTCGCGCTCTCGTCGTCGATGGGTGGCGGCGGCCTCAACTGCACCGTACCGATCGCGGACTTCAGCGTCCGCTGGGACCGCGAGCGAGCCCTCAAGATGTTCGGGCACATCAAGAACGACACCACCGACAAGGTCGGCAACCTTTGCACCAAGGACGGCCTGCCGAAGCGCTGAGCGCGGCTCCTACCCTCAGGCATGCCTCGCACCACGATCACCGATGCCGCCCACCGCGCGAGATCATCGGCACACCCCTGAACCCGGTTCACCGCGCGAGTCCGAGCGGCTTGCCGACGACGACGAGGTTGCGGTCATAGCCGCGACCCGGACGGAAGGTTCCCGTGCAGGTGATCAGTACCAGCCGGTGCTCGCCCGACTGGTCGAACGCGGCGCTGGTGGTGGCCAGTGCCCGCTTGGCGACCGATTTCACCGAGACGATCCGATAGACGAGACGGTGCGCTCCCGAGTGCACCGAGACCCGCTCGCCCTTCTTGATCGAAAGCAGCCGGAAGAAGTAGCCCAGGCCGCCTGTCGCGGAGTCCACGTGGCCGGCGATGACCGTCGAGCCGTACGGATCGCCGACGTTCGCGCTGCCGTCCCACCAGCCGACATGGCGGACGTTCTCGGGCACCACGAGCAGGCCGTCGACTGTGCTGGCCGGGCGAACCTCGGCGCTCGACCCGTCCGGGAGGATCACGCGCCGAGGGATGAAGGTGACCCGCGTCGAGGGAGCGGCGGAACCGATGCGAGCCGCGGACGCCGTGGAGTCCGGTTCAGGCGTCTGCCCAGCCCCTGACGAGCAACCGGCGGACAGCCCGGTGACGAGCGCCGCGATCGACGCGGCGCGGACGACCGACGCGACCGTCAATGGAGGAACGTCGCCATCGCAGGGCCGTGGTACCCGACTGCCTGGCCTCCCGTCCCGGTGTTGACCTTGGCCGGCTGACCGGAGCCCTTGGAGCCGGTCGGGATCACATGGACCGCCACGTTCATGGTCTTCTTCGCCGGGTCGCCGACCGCGAAAACCCGGTCGAGGCCACCGGCCTTGACGGTGAGGTCGAGCGGTCCCAGCACTGCCGGACCGTTCTTGCCGGTCGGCACGATGTCGACCTTGTAGGTGTCGGCCGGCACGACGAGGGTGAGCGACTCACCATTGGCGACGTTCTCGAACAGGACCTTGCCGTTGACCCGGATGTCAGCCGGTGGCACCGCCGCCGTGTGCGCCACGGTGAGCGTGGCCTTGCCCTTCGGCACCGCTGACAGGTCGTTCTTGAAGATCGTCATCGTGGGTGGCTCCGACGCCGACGCCGGCAAGTGGGCCACGACGTCCGAGCTCGAGCTCGGCTCCACGGTGAGGGCACGCTCGAGCACGACGTCCTTGCCGTCGGAGAACGTCACGGTGCGGCGACCCGGCTCGACGTCGAACGGGCCGACCACCTTGGCCGTGGCGACATCTTGGTCGACCGACTTGCCGTCGACCGCCACGTCGAGGGTCTTGCCCGGCAGGCCCTGGACGACATAGATCTCGGCCGTGTCGGCTGCGTAGCCGGGACCGACCATCACACCGGCAAGTGCCAGCGCTCCGATACAGGCCAGGACGAACGGGGCGCGATGAATGGCGATGGGGTTCACGGCGGTTCCTTCGGCTCGGGGCGCGGTCTGAGCGACCACACCGAGCCCACCCCATGACGCGGTTCGATGCTACGGACATGTGAGATATTCGACAAGAGATCAGCGCACGGTGGGGTGCCGCCCGGGAGATGGGCGAACCGCATCGTGGAGGGTGATCGACGTGGCCGCAGAAACGTGGCTATCCCAGGCTTTTCGCCGCATCGTCGGTGCCTGGATCGTCGTCGCGGTCATCGCCTCGACCATCGCCTTCTACCGCCTCGGGCCGGACCAGCAGGCGCCATCGGAAGCCGGTGACTCCGCCACCCGCCCAGACGGCCCCGGAACGACCGAGCCGGGCATCCTCCTGGTTGCCTCCCGCGCCACCGACTCCGCGTTCGCCGTCACGGAACTGGTCCTGCTGGAGTCCCCCACCGAGTCGATCGCCGTGCAGCCGCCCGACTTCTCCACCGTCGGGTCGACATTCGACGCCGCGAAGCCGTATGCCTCGAAGGTTCGCATCACCACCCAGGACCGGTCGGTACCTGTGCCGGACGGTGTCGTGAACCGGGCGGAGACCTTTGCCCTCGACGAACCGGTCCGGCGCTACACGATGCACTACGAGATGAACCGCGCCATCGTGCGGAGCCTGCCCTCGAGCGCCGGGCGGGCGCTGGGCGCGATCAGGCCGCTGACGCGAGGTGGGCCCGACCGCATGATGGTCGCCGTTGTCACGGTCGGGGAGGACGTGCGCAACCTGTCCTGTCCCGGCCTCGCCCTGTCGCTGCAAGCCTGCGCCGCCGGCAAGCCACCCCTGCTGCACGTTCGGCAGGACCTGCCGTGGCGGACCGCCCTCGTGATCGTCCAGCTCGACCTGCCGACGTCGTGAGCTGACCGGCCTTTACGCGTGGAAGCCGGTCTCGCCCGGAGGGTTGCGCAGCTTCTCGCCCTTGGCGCGCGCATCATCGCCCAGCTCCTGCTGGAACGCGGCCATCCGGGCGGTGAGCTCGGGATCGCCGACAGCGAGGATGCGGACGGCCAGCAGGCCGGCATTGCGGGCTCCGCCGATCGAGACCGTGGCGACCGGCACGCCCGCGGGCATCTGCACGATCGAGAGCAGGGAGTCCAGGCCGTCGAGGTTCTTGAGCGGGACGGGGACGCCGATGACGGGAAGCGTCGTGACGGAGGCGAGCATGCCGGGCAGGTGCGCAGCACCGCCGGCGCCGGCGATGATCACCTCGAGCCCGCGGTCCTGAGCCTCGCGCCCATAGGCGAGCATCTCGTCCGGCATCCGGTGCGCTGAGACGACGTCGGCCTCGAAGGCGACATCGAACTCGCCAAGTGCGGTCGCTGCGTCCTGCATCGTCGGCCAGTCGGAGTCCGACCCCATCACCAGCCCGACCCTTGGACCGCCTCGTGCTTCACTCATCCGTCGTCCCCTTCTCGAAGAGATCTGCCGCCCGGCGGGCTCGCGCGAGAGCATGGTCGAGGTCGTCGCCGACCGCGGTGACGTGCCCGACCTTGCGGCCGGCCTTGACCGTCTTGCCGTACAAGTGCACGTGGACGTCTGGCACGGCGTCGAGCACCACGGGCAGCTGCGCCTCGAGGTCGTCGACCGAGCCGCCGAGGATGTTCACCATCACCGACCACGGCGAGCTCGCCGCGGTGGGACCAAGGGGGAGGTCGAGGACCGCGCGGAGATGGTTCTCGAACTGACTGGTGGCGGCGCCGTCGATCGTCCAGTGGCCGGTGTTGTGCGGCCGCATGGCGAGCTCGTTGACGAGGAGTCGCCCGTCGGTGGTCTCGAACAGTTCTACGGCGAGGACGCCGGTGACGTCGAGCTCGGTGGCGATCGTCCGGCCGATCGACTCGGCTTCCTCGGCGAGGCGGGTGTCCAGCTCGGGGGCCGGTGCGACGACCTCCTTGCAGACGCCGCCCAGCTGCCGAGACTCGACGATCGGCCATGCCGCGACGTCGCCGGACGGTCGGCGGGCGACCAGCACCGAGAGCTCGCGACGGAAGTCGACAAGCTCCTCGACGATAAGGTCACGACCTGTGGACAGCGGCTCTTCGGCGTCGGCGGCCGAGTGCAGGACCCAGACGCCCTTGCCGTCGTAGCCGCCGCGCGTCGTCTTGAGCACCGCGGGGAAGCCGAACACCTCGAGATCGTCGATCGATGCCACCGTGGCGTGGCGCGGGCACGGGACGCCGAGCTCGCTGAGCCGCGCCCTCATGGCGCCCTTGTCCTGCGCGAAGAGCAGGGCGTGCGGGCCCGGTCGGCAGGCGTGGCCCTCCGCGTCGAGGGTGCGCAGGTGCTCGGGTGGGACGTGCTCGTGGTCGAACGTGATGACGGGGACGTCGGCGGCCACCGCACGCAGGTCGTCGAGGTTCGTGTGGTCGCCGACCCTGTGGTCGGGGATGACCTGAGCAGCCGAGACGTCGGGGCCCTCGGCCAGCAGCCGGATGCGGATGCCGAGACCGATGGCCGCCTGCTGCATCATCCGGGCGAGCTGGCCGCCACCGATGACGGCCAGATCCGCACGGGTGCTCACGCCTTCACCTTAGGGGCGCGGAACCCGCGCCGGCGGCTGACCGTGATCGGCGCGATCTCGCCGAAGCCGCGAAGCGGCCGGGCCGGCATGCGGCGGCAGTCGAACTCGGCCGAGTCGAGCGCCTCGGACGTGGGCAGGTCGACGATGACCCGGTTGCTGCGGGCGACATGCGAGAGCCGCGCGGCCAGGTTGACCGGCGGACCGAAGATGTCGCCGAGGCGGCTCAGCACCGATCCGGTCGCCAGCCCGACCCGGATGGCCGGCATCTCCTCGACCGACCCGACACTGACGATCAGGTCGAGCGCCGTGACCGTGGCGCTGCGGGCGTCGGCATTCACGAACAGCGTCGCATCGCCGAGTGCCTTGATGACGCGGCCGCCGTGCTCGGTGACGACGTCGGTGCAGCGATTCTCGAAATTCTCCACCAGCGCGCCGAGGCTGGCGTCGTCGAGCTCGTTCGAGAGCGCGCTGAACCTCGACATGTCGGCGAACCCGACCGTCATCGTCGCGGACAACAGCTCTGCGTCGGCAGCCCCCAGGGCCTCCATCCGCGCGGCCGCCGCGGCAAGATGCCGGCGCCACGCGTAGATCATCAGCCGTTCGAAGCCGGGCTCGGCCTGCTGCGCGAGCGCCACGGCCGCCTCGAGCCGGCTCTGCGCCCGGCCCTCGCCGACGTGCGCTTCGACCTGCTCGACGAGCGTGGCCACCTGCCAGTCGGCGAGCCTCGCCATCGTCTGACCGAGCGCGCGGGTCATCCGGTACACCGTGTCCTCATCGAGCAGTCCGCGCTCGAGCGCGGCCGCGACGAGGGCGAGCGCCTCGACGTCGGACTCGACGTAGGTGGGGCTGTCGCCCGGATCGGGGAATCCCAGTGCTCGCCATAGTCGCTCACCGTGCTCGCGGCTCACGCCACCCTGGGAGGCAACCTCATCGCCGGTGAGACCGGGGTCGCCACCCAGGATCAGGCGGGCCAGCTCGTCCCTGAGCGCTTCCCTCGGCTGACTGGTGGAATCAGATCGATTCATCACTCGTCCGGTGCGCCTGGTCGACCAGGCTGGTGACCGTCCGGTGCAGGCCCTCGATGTGCGGGATGTCGCGCAGCTCGAGGCCGGCCGTCTCGCTGGCGTCGTGGATGACGAGCGTGCCGCACCCGAGGATGCGGTCGTTGAGGTTCTTCTCGAACGAGACGTCGTTGATGCGGCTCAGCGGGATCACCCGGCCGGTGCGGGTGAGGATGCCCTTCTGCTCGACGATGCGCTTGTTGGTGAGGGTGTACGTCCAGAGGAACCAGCGCAGGAACGGGATGACCGCGCCCAGGATGGCCAGCAGGATCGCGACGCCGATGACGACCCAGCGCGGAGCGCCCTCGCCGACCCGCGCGGCCAGGAACCCGCCGGCCGCCCCGACCGCCAGCAGGATGACGAACGGAATGAACAGCACCTTGACATGGGTGCGGGTGGTGGCGACGGTCTGTTCACCGTCGATCATCAGCTTGCGCGGCAGAGTCATGAACCGATTTTGTCACGAAGGGCCAGCGCTGGGCCGGACATGGGTGATGTCACCAGCGCTGACGGGGGTGCCGTCGACGACGAGGCGTCCGAGGTCGTCGACGTCTTCGGCGCGGCCCTCCAGCGTGGAGCCGTCCGGCATAGCCACACTGACGTCCGAGCCGAGCGTGACGCAGCGTCGCACGTACGACTCACGCACGCCGGCGCCGGGATCGCCGCCCGCACCACGCCAGGCCCGGTAGAGCGCCTCGAGGTTGCGCAGCAGCAGCCGCAGCACGACGGTCCGGTCGGTCTCGGTGGCGTCCTCGAGCAGCAGCGACGTCGCCGTGTCGACGGGGAGCTCCTCCGTGCGCAACGAGACGTTGAGGCCGATACCCGCCACGGCAGCGGGGCCGCCCGGCGTGTCCACCCGTTCGATCAGGATGCCGGCGATCTTGCGGCCGTCGACCTCCACGTCGTTCGGCCACTTCAGGCCGGTCTCGACGCCGCATTCCTCGACGGTCGCGGCGACGGCCAGCCCGACGAGCAGCGGGAGCCACACCCACCGTCCGGCGGGCACCTCGGTCGGGCGCAGCAGCACCGAGACGGCGATGCCGGAGCCTTCTGTCGACTCCCAGATGCGGTCGAGTCGTCCGCGCCCGGCAACCTGATGGTCGGTGGTGTGGACGGTGCCCTCGGCGGCGCCGGCGCGAGCGGCGTCCGCGAGATCGGCATTGGTGCTGGCGGTCGATGGCGTGACAACCACGTCGGTCCAGAAGCTGCCCGGGACGACGAGCGCAGCTTGCAGGGCTCGAGCGTCGAGCGGAGGTCGGTCCAGGTCGTGGTACGACATGGCTCCAGCCTCACACACCCTCGACCGGGCGCGGTCAGTACGCTGACCCCCATGACCGAGGCTCCCGAAGAGATCACCGAGCACCCCGAGCTGCACACCACGGCCGGCAAGCTGGCCGACTACCAGCGGCGTCGGCACGAGGTCGAGGTCGAGCACGCCCAGGAGGCGCACGAGAAGGCGGAGTCGCGCGGCCGCAAGAGCGCCCGCGAGCGCATCGAGATCCTCCTCGACGACGGCTCGTTCGTCGAGCTCGACGCCCTGGCCAGGCACCGCAGCACCGCGTTCGGGCTGGAGAAGAAGCGCCCGATCGGCGACGGCGTCGTCACCGGCTACGGCACGATCGACGGACGCCAGGTGTGCGTGTTCGCTCAGGACTTCTCCATCTTCGGCGGCGCTCTCGGTGAGGTCTACGGCGAGAAGATCGTCAAGGTCATGGACCTCGCCATGAAGAGCGGCTGCCCGATCATCGGCATCAACGAGGGCGCCGGCGCCCGCATCCAGGAAGGCGTCGTCTCGCTCGGTCTGTACGGCGAGATCTTCAAACGCAACGTCCACGCATCCGGCGTCATCCCGCAGATCAGCCTGATCATGGGCTCGTGCGCCGGCGGCCACGTGTACTCACCCGCGGTCACCGACTTCACGGTCATGGTCGACGGCACGTCGAACATGTTCATCACCGGACCGGACATCATCAAGACCGTCACTGGCGAGGAAGTCACGATGGAGGAGCTGGGCGGCGCCCGCACGCACAACACGCGCAGCGGCAACGCCCACTACATGGGCGCCGACGAGGACGATGCGATCGAGTACGTCAAGGCGCTGCTCTCGTTCCTCCCGCAGAACAACATGGAGGAACCCGAGCCCTACGACGAGGTACTCGATCTCGACCCCCACGAGACCGACGTCGCGCTCGACACCTTGGTCCCCGACTCGGCCAACCAGCCCTACGACATCCGCACCGTCATCGAGGCCACGCTCGACGATCGCGACTTCCTCGAGGTCCAGCCACTGTTCGCGCCCAACATCGTCATCGGGTTCGGCCGAGTCGAAGGACGCAGCGTCGGCGTCGTCGCCAACCAGCCGATGCAACTGGCCGGTTGCCTCGACATCGACGCCTCCGAGAAGGCCGCCCGCTTCGTTCGAACCTGCGACGCCTTCAACATCCCGGTCCTGACGTTCGTCGACGTGCCGGGCTTCCTGCCCGGCACCGACCAGGAATGGAACGGCATCATCCGCCGGGGCGCGAAGCTCATCTACGCGTATGCCGAAGCCACGGTGCCGCTCGTCACCGTGATCACCCGCAAGGCCTACGGCGGCGCCTACGACGTCATGGGGTCCAAGCACCTCGGCTCCGACCTCAGCCTCGCGTGGCCGTCGGCGCAGATCGCCGTGGTCGGCGCCTCCGGTGCGGTCGGCATCCTGTACCGCAAGGAGCTCAAGGAGGCCGACGATCCCGAGGCGAGACGCGCCGAGCTGATGACCGAGTACGAGGACACGCTCTGCAATCCGTACCTCGCGGCCGAGCGCGGCTACGTCGACGCGGTCATCCAGCCGCAGGAGACCCGCGCCGAGGTCTCGAAGGCGCTGCGTCTGCTGCGCACGAAGCGCGAGACGCTTCCGCCCAAGAAGCACGGAAACATCCCCCTCTGATGAGCAACGCTGACGAGTCCGTCGAAGCCCTGCCTCCACGCCCGGTCCTCCGGGTCGTCAAGGGCGACCTGACGTCGGAGGAGCTGGCCGCCCTGGTGGCTGTCATCGCCGCCCGCAACGCCGCGGCCGCGAGCGCCGCCGCCCGGGTCGCGAAGCGCCCGCGGAGCGAGTGGGGCCATCCCGCGCGCCTGGTGCGCCGGGCGCATCGTTTTGGCCCCGACCAATGGCGCCGTTCCGCCTGGGCCTGACCATGTCCTTGCGACCGGTCTCGGACGTCAGCCCAGGCGACTGGCTGGCTCGGGAAGCCATGACCGATCTCGGCCCGCCGGGCTTCGAGGCGTACGTGCGCGTCCTGCATCCGTGGGCTGGTGGACACGACGGTGACGACGACCGGGTCGAAGGCCACCTGCCCGAGGACGAGCTCGCGGCCCTCGTCGACGTGCTCGCTCACCACACCCAGACCCCTGACCAGTGCTTTCACGCACTCTGGGACGGCTACGGCGAGCTGCTCGGCGGCGAGGCGGTCGGGTTCCTCTCCTTCGCCGCGGGACCCGCGGTGTGGCCGGGACGGATCTTCACCAAGCCGAAGCCGACTCCCCCGCCACCGCCGGCGTTCGCGCCCGAGGTCATGGACGGTCCGCGGTTTCGGATCCAGGGCCGCGACCACCTGCTCTTCGCCGGGCCGGTCGCAGATGCCGGACGCTGGGGCGCCGTCTCGTTCGGCCACGGCATCCCCCGCGACATCAACAGCCCCAACGTGCTCTGGCCGGCCGACCATGCCTGGTGCGTCGCCACTGACATCGACACCACCTGGACCGGCGTCGGCGGATCCGCGGCATTGGCCCATGCCCTGCTGGGCGACTCACGCCTCGAGGTCGTCCGCACCCGCTACGCCACGAAGGAGCACCGATGAGGGTCGTTCTCGCCTCTGCTTCACCCGCACGGCTCGAGACGTTGCGCGCAGCGGGCCTGGACCCGGAGGTCGAGGTGTCCGGCGTCGACGAGGAGCAGATGACCTCGCACGACCCGGCCAATCTCGCGGCCGCCCTCGCCCAGCTGAAGTGCCGGGCGGTCGACGCCCGGCTGGAGGACCCCGAAGCGCTGGTGATCGGGTGCGACTCGGTACTGGCCTTCGAGGGCGAGAACCTCGGCAAGCCGGCGGATGCGCGCGAGGCCGTCGCGAGGTGGCGGCGGATGCGCGGCAAGTCCGGGGTGCTGCACACCGGCCACTGTGTCCGGCGCGGCAACCGGGAGTTCGTCGAGGCGGCGGCGACCATCGTCCACTTCGCCGATGTCACCGACGATGAGATCGATGCCTACGTGGCCACCGGTGAGCCGCTGCTCGTGGCCGGAGCGTTCACGATCGACGGCCTCGGTGGCGCGTTCATCCGCGGCATCGAGGGTGACCACCACACGGTCGTGGGCATCAGCCTGCCGCTGCTGCGCGACCTCGTGGGCGACCTGGGCGTCCGCTGGACCGACCTCTGGGTGTGAGCGTCACTCGGCGGGCAAGCCGAGGCTGCGCGCGATGAGGATGCGCTGGACCTCGGACGTACCCTCGCCGATCTCGAGGATCTTCGCGTCCCGGTAGAACCGCGCGACCGGGTACTCCTCCATGAATCCGTAGCCGCCGAAGACCTGCGTGGCGATCCGCGTCGCCGTGACTGCGGCCTCGGAGGTGTAGAGCTTGGCGATCGATGCGGCCCGCTTCAGCTCTGCGTGCCCGGCGCCACCGTCCTTGAGCGCGGCCGCCTGGTAGGTCAGGGCCCGGCCGGCCTCCGCCATGACGGCCATGTCCGCGATGGGGAAGGCCACGCCCTGCTTCTGGCCGATGGGGATGTCACCGAGCGTCGTGCGCTCCCCGGCGTACTGCACGCACAGGTCGAGACACGCCTGGATGCATCCGACGGCCAGGGCCGAGATGGCGATGCGCCCGTCGTCGAGCGTGGACAGGAACTGTGCGTAGCCCCTCCCGCGCTCGCCGAGCAGGTGATCGGTGGGAACGCGTGCATCGTCGAAGCTCAGCGGATGCGTGTCGGAGATGTGCCAGCCGAGCTTGTCGTAGGCCGGTCCGACGTCGAGCCCGGGTGTGTCGGCGGGAACGATGATGGCGGAGACCTCCGCGCGGCCGTTGTCCCGCTCGCCGGTGCGTGCTGCGACCGTGATCAGCGAGGTCATCTCGGAGCCGGAGTTCGTGATGAACTGCTTCGCGCCGTTGATGACCCACTCGTCGGTGGCCTCGTCATGCGCGGCCTTGGTGCGGATGCCACCGGCGTCCGAGCCGGAGCCGGGCTCGGTGAGGCCGAACGCCGCGAGCGCCTCGCCGGCGACCAGGCCGGGAAGCCACCGCTCCTTCTGCTCTTCGGTGCCGAAGGTGAGGATCGGGTTGATGCCGAGACCGACGGCCGCTTCCAGCGTGATGCCGATCGACTGGTCGACCCGGCCGAGCTCCTCGATCGCGATGCAGAGGCTGGTGAAGTCGCCGTCCGCTCCGCCGTACTCCTCGGGCGCCGTGATGCCGAACAGACCGAGCTTGCCCATCGAACGCACCACGTCGACGGGGAAGTGATGGTCGCGGTCCCACTGGGCGACGTGCGGGGCGACCTCGCCCTCGGCGAACTCGCGAACGGAGTGACGGAAGGTCTCATGTTCCGGTGAAAACTGCATGGCGCCATGTTAACGCTTGTTAACTTCGCGTTGGCAGCGTCCGTCAGGGCTCGAACGTGATCGGGACCTCGACCGCATCGTCCTGATCGGACTCACCGGACGGATTGGCCTTGCGCAGAACGAGGAAGCCCTTCGGCGTGCTGGGTGCTGTGAACTCGATCGTGCCGGCGAAGTCGACGTCGTCCTCGGTCATCCAGTCGCCCTTGACGGTGGCATGACCCTCGCCGACGGACTTTCGATCGGCATCGAGGACCTCGAGGGGGAAGTCGGCCTCGAAGGACCAGGAGCCCGGCACGCGTCCCGCGACCTCGAGCGGACTCGTGACCGCCGCACCCTGGCGTGGCGTCACGATCGTCAAATCGATCCCGCCGGGCGAGGTGAACTCGGTGGTCGGCGCCTCAGACGACTGCGGTGGGTCCTTTGGGGGCGGCTCGTCCTTGGCGCAGCCGGCGGACAGCAGCACACCGGCCAGCAGCACCCCGATCAGGACGAACACACGGCGACGAGGTCTCATGGCCCACGTCCCTTCTCTTGCGTCGAATGTAGGGCTCAGACCTCGTTGGCAAGGCGGTTTCGGCCAAGGTCGGGGACGATGGTCCCGCGCCGCTGCCCTAGACTCGGGACGCCTGTCGACACGAGGAGACCAGTACGTGAGCGAGCCCCTCAAGAAGGTCCTGATCGCCAACCGCGGTGAGATCGCCGTCCGCATCATCCGCGCATGCAAGGACGCCGGTATCGGCAGCGTCGCCGTCTACGCCGAGCCCGATCGCGACGCGCTGTTCGTCCGCCTGGCCGACGAGGCGCACTCGCTGGAGGGCTCGACGCCCGGCGACTCCTACCTCTCGATCGAGAAGATCATCGCGATCGCCACCAAGACCGGCGCCGACAGCATCCATCCCGGCTACGGCTTCCTCGCCGAGAATGCCGACTTCGCCCAGGCCGTCATCGACGCCGGGCTGGTCTGGATCGGCCCGCCCCCGGCGGCGATCGAGAGCCTCGGCGACAAGGCCAAGGCCAAGCACATCGCGCAGAAGGCCAACGCCCCACTCGCCCCCGGAACCAAAGACCCGGTCCAGAGCGCCGACGAGGTCGTCGCGTTTGCCAAGGAGAACGGACTGCCGGTTGCCATCAAGGCTGTTTTCGGCGGCGGCGGTCGTGGGCTCAAGGTCGCGCGGACGATCGAGGAGATCCCCGAGCTGTACGAATCGGCCGTGCGCGAAGCCGTGTCGGCGTTCGGCCGCGGCGAATGCCTCGTCGAGAAGTTCCTGGACCAGCCCCGACACGTCGAGACCCAGTGCCTCGCCGACAGCCACGGCAACGTCGTGGTCATCTCGACTCGAGACTGCTCGCTCCAGCGTCGCCACCAGAAGCTCGTCGAAGAGGCCCCCGCGCCGTTCCTGTCCGACGAGCAGGTCAAGATCCTCTACGACTCCAGCAAGGCCATCCTCAAGGAAGCCGGCTACGTCGGTGCGGGGACGTGCGAGTTCCTCGTGGCTCGCGATGGCACCATCAGCTTCCTCGAGGTCAACACCCGCTTGCAGGTCGAGCACCCGGTCTCCGAGGAGGTCACCGGCATCGACCTGGTGCGCGAGATGTTCCGCATCGCCGCCGGTGAAGAGCTCGGGTATGACGATCCGGAGATCGTCGGTCACTCCATCGAGTTCCGCATCAACGCCGAGGACGGTGGACGGGGCTTCCTGCCCGCCCCCGGCACGTTGACCAGGTGGGCGCCTCCGTCGGGCCCCGGCATCCGTCTCGACGGTGGCTACGAGGAGGGCGAGACGATTCCAGGGGCCTTCGACTCCCTCGTCGCCAAGCTCATCGTCACCGGACGCACCCGCGAGCAGGCGCTCGAGCGGTCCCGCCGTGCCCTCGACGAGTTCGTCGTCGACGGCATGCCGACGGTCATCCCGTTCCATCGCACGGTCGTCGACGACCCCGCGTACACCGCCGAGAACGGCGACTTCACGGTCTACACGACGTGGATCGAGACCGACTTCGACAACCAGCTCGAGCCATATGTCGCGTCCGGCGACGACCCCGACGAGCCCCTTGAACGCGAGCGCGTCGTCGTCGAGGTCGGCGGCAAGCGCGTCGAGGTCGTCCTGCCGGGTGGCCTCGGCGCCACGGCCGCGGTGGCCGGAGCCAAGAAGCCGAAGCGCAAGTCCGGCGGAGGCGGTGCCGCAGCCGCGAGCGGCGACTCGCTCACCTCGCCCATGCAGGGCACCGTGGTGAAGATCGCGGTCGAGGACGGCCAGGAGGTCGAGGAGGGCGACCTCGTCGTCGTCATCGAGGCCATGAAGATGGAGCAGCCGATCAACGCCCACAAGGCGGGCACCATCAGCAACCTCAGCGCCGAGGTCGGCGCCACCATCGGTGCCGGCGCGGTCGTCGCCGAGATCTCCTAGGGCAGCGACTCGCCTACCGGGGGCGCGTCCGACGGGGCCTTCTTGTCGACCTCGCCGTAGGCGACACCGGCCGCCCAGACGATGGCGGTGACGCCGATCCACGTCCAGTTGCCGTCGATGGCGAACCCGCGGCGCGGGACGGCCAGGTCAGTGACCCACAGCGCGACGAACGTGAGCACGAGGCCGCCGACGATGGTGTAGCCGCGCACGAACCGGTCGACCGTGCCGAGCACCACCTCACGGAGCGTCACGGTGAGCGCGGTGAACAGCACGACCGCGAGCACGAACCACCAGAACCGGATGTCGAAGCCGTCGAACAACCAGGCGGCGGCGGCCAGGGAGAAGGCGTTGGCGACCGCCGAGATGGCGAGCGACGTCAGCAGCGGTCTCATGCCGCCGAGTATCCCAGATGCTCCGAGACCGGTGACTCCGCGACTGGGGTCAGAACGTGAACCAGTTGGAGCGGAGGCCGAACGCCGATCGCGCGGCGTTGCCCGAGATCGTCTTCGTGCCCTTGGATCCCTTGATCTCCAGCGAGGTGACGCGTCCACCCCAGGCGCCGTGACCGTTGCGCTGCGTCACCTTGAGCGACTGAAGAGTGCCGATCGAGGAGTACTTCGACTGGATCGTGGACGCCGAGACGGACTTGGTCCAATCGTGGTTGGCGTTGCCGGACCAGTTGTCCCACGGGTCGGAGACGGCCTTGAGGTAGGGCTGGCTGCCGGGCGAGCTGAAGCCGCCTGACGACGACGAGAACTGGGTGAACGCCGGCTTGCCCCCGTAGGTCAGGATCTTGCCGGCGGTGGCCTGGACCGCCGCGTCGGTGGAGGATGCCTCGGCGTCGGCTCCGCCGTAGACCTGGCAGGACGTCGTGTCGCAGATGTCGTAGTGACGGCTCGAGGTGATCGCGCGCACGCCGTACGTGCGGGCCGCGACCGACTGGGCCTTGAGCGCTTCGGCGTGCCAGCTGGACGGCACCTCGCGTGGGACGACGCCGCGCGTGTAGTTGTCGATCGACAGCGCGTTGACGGTGTCGCGGTTGGTCGCGCCGGACTTCGGCAGGGCCGATCGGAGTGCCGTGCGGTACGTGCGGTCAGGCCCGGACGGCATGACGAGATCCATCGTCGAGGCCTCGAACTGGGCCTCGCCGGTCCACGTCGTGCTCTTGTAGGTCTTCCAGGTGCTCCCGGTGCGGTACCGCAGCGTCGACTTCTTCTTGTCGCTCGACAGCGTGTCGATGCTCCAGCGGGCGACCTTCGCGCCGCCGACGGTGGTCGGCAGGCTGAGGGTCTTGTCCGAGGACAGGTAGCGCAGAGTCACACCGCTACGGCCCTCGATCATCACCGAATCGCTCGAGTCGGCGGAGACGAGCACGCGGATCTTGCCGCTCTTCGAGCCGAGGTCGGTGCCCGGGTAATAGTGGTTGAGGATCGCCGTGTACGACTTGCCCTCACGTGCGGCTCCCTCGGCGCCGTACTGGCTCATGCCGATGCCGTGGCCGTAGCCGTGGCCCTTGAACGTGAACGACTTGCTCGATGGCACCGACGCCGCCTTGGACACGGTTGCCGCGGACGACACCTCCGGCTCGGACGACCTGGCGTTCGCGGCCGCGGCGCTGGCCGACTTCGTGGCCGACTTCACCGCCGACGAGTAGCTCGACAGGTTCGTGCCGTCGTCCTCGATCGTCCGGATCTTGGCGTAGTACGTCGCGCCGGACTTGAGCCCGGTGATCTTGCCTGACGTGCCGTAGAAGCGGTGGTAGGTCGCGCTCGACATCGTCGACGACCTCGACAGCTGGATCCGGTAGCGCGGCGCTCCGCTCACCGAGTTCCACCCGAAGGTCAGCGATGTCGACGTCTGCGCCGTCGACTTCAGGCCGGTCGGAGTGCTGGTCTTGGTGGTCGAGGACGACTTCGTCGTAGCCGTCACCGCGCTGGAGTAGGACGACAGGTTGGTGCCGTCGTCCTCGATAGTGCGGATCTTCGCGTAGTACTTCGTGTTGGCCTTGAGCCCAGAGATCGTGCCGGACGTCCCGGTGAACCGGTGGTAGGTGGCTCCGGACATCGAGGACGACGTCGACAGCTGGATGCGGTAGCGGGGCGCACCGTCGACGGTGTTCCATCCGAACGTCAACGAGCTCGTGGTCTGGGCCGTGGAGTGCAGACCGGTGGGCACCGCCGTGCCGGTCGAGCCGCCACCACTACTGTTCCCGCCGGCCAGGAGGTCGGCGACGCGGTCGCGCAGCCCGCCGCTGGCCGAGAGCCATGCATAGGCCTTGGTGCCGGGGCACTCGGTGGACACCACGTTGCGGTGGCCGGCGATGCGGTTCAGCGTCTTGCCACCCAGTGAGTAGGTGCCCTTCGCCGGGATGCCGTAGCGGGAGAACCGCCAGGCCACCAGATCCGTCGCCGCGGACTTCATGGCCGAGGAAGGCTCGACGCTCGTGAACGTGCCCATGAGCGAGACACCCATCGTCTCCTCGTTGACCGGTCCGTTCCCGGAGTGCGCCGCGCGCACCGGCTTGTCGATGCCGCCCGCACGACCCTCGAAGATCTGTCCGTACTTGTCGATCAGGAAGTTGTAGCCGATGTCGCACCAGCCGCGGCTGTTCATGTGGTACGCCTGCGTGGCTCGCACGATCGAGGCGGAATCGCTCTTGGTGTAACTGTTCGAACCGGCCGTGTGGTGAATGACGGCACCGCGGGTGGTCGCGCCGTAGATCGGGGAGTCGCACCCGGAGTTGCCCTTGGCACCCCAGCTGCTGCGAAGGATGATCGGAGGCTGGCCGACCGAGGCCGCGACTGCCGTCGTTCCCGAGTACGAGCCGGGGTCGACGGTGGCGACCCGAAGGTCCCGGGGGACGGACGGCTCGTCAGCGCGTACCCGAACGGCGACGGCATCGGCATGATCGACCCACTCGGCCTCGGTACCGGGCCGGCCGCCTTCGGTCCAGGTGTTCTGGACGTCGTTCTCGAGCGCCGACCACTGCGACCAGTTGCCGTCCTGGCGCCAGCGGACCTCGACCGCCGCGTCGTTCGGCACACCCGATCGCCACGTGACGCCGACCATCGAGAACGGCTTGACCTTGGTGGGTGCGAGCTCTGCCACCGTGCGGGGGCCCGACGGTGCGGCCGCCTGGATCTTGGGCGCGGTGGTCAGCTTCTCGGCCTGCTCCGGGACCGGGTCGGCGGCCTCGACGACCGGCACGTCGTGCTCGGAGACGACGACCTCGGGCGAGGCGTTGACGTCCTCGCCGAGACGGCGCTCGGCACTGTCCTGCCAGCCATGACGGAGCCCAACAGCATGGCCACGATGCCCAGTGGCAGAAAACGCAGGATCACGCGCCGAGAACGCATGTCGTGTCCAATCATGTGAGAGCGGCCGAACGGGGAAGTGGTAGAGGGACACCGCTGCAGACATTAGACAGCACTCTTAGGCCGTTGACCAGCGCTTTTGCGACGTCAGTCCCTGACCTGCGGAACTACACACGTGTGATTACACGGACGAAGGTCATCCCTGGCGATGCAGACGACGTGCGGCTTCGGCGACCGACCCCGACAACGACGGATAGATCGTGAATGCATCGGCCACGTGGTCGACCGTCAGGGCCGACGAGACGCTCAACGACACGACGTGCACGAGCTCGCTAGCCCGCGGGCTGACGATCACTCCCCCGATGACGATCCCCGTCGACTTGCTGGAGAAGAGCTTGACGAACCCATCGCGGATGCCCTGCATCTTGGCGCGCGGGTTCGCCGCGAGCGGCAGCATCGCGACGTCGTACGGCGTCCCCGTCTCCTCCAGGTGGACCTGGGAGAGTCCGACGGTCGCGATCTCCGGTGAGGTGAAGATGTTGCTGGAGACCTTGGTGAGGTCCAGCGGGTGCACGGCGTCGCCCAGGAGATGCGACATCGCGATACGCCCCTGTTGGGCCGCGACGGACGCGAGCATCAGGACGCCGGTGCAGTCGCCCGCGGCGTAGACGCCGGAGGCGGACGTTCGGGACACCCGGTCGACCTTCACGAACCCCGCGTCGTCGAGCTCGACCCCGGCCTCCTTCAGCCCGAGGTCGGCGGTGTTCGGCACGGACCCCAGAGCGAGCAGGCAGTGCGAGCCCTCGATCGTCCGATCGTCGGTCAGGGTGACGCGGACACCATCGGACGTTCGCTCGACCGAGGCCATGCGGGAGCGGTCCATGACGGTCATCCCGCGACGGGTGAAGACCTCCTCGATGAGGTTCGCGGCGTCCTCGTCCTCCCCTGGCAGCACCCGGTCGCGGCTCGAGACCAGGGTGACCGGGGAGCCGAGCCCGTTGTAGGCACTCGCGAACTCGGCGCCGGTGACTCCGGAACCGACGACCACCATGTGCTCGGGCAGCTCACGCAGGCCGTAGAGCTGTTCCCAGGTGAGGATCCGCTCGCCGTCGGGCTGCGCCGAGTCGACGATGCGCGGGTGGGCGCCGGTGGCCAGAAGGACGCCCTGCGCGTCGATGCGCCGCTCGCCGTCGGCCGTCGTCGCGATCACGGCGCCGCCGCCGGACGGGTCGAGGGTCGCGGTGCCGGCGAGCACCTCGACCCCGCTGGACTTGAGCCGCTGGCCGATGTCGTCCGACTGAGCCTTGGCGAGCGCCATCACGCGGTCGTTGGCGACGGCGATGTCCGCCCGTGCCTCGCGCGGCACGTCGACGCCGAGCTCGGCCGACGACTCGACCTCGGTGAGAAGATCGGACGTGGCGATGAGCGTCTTGCTCGGCACGCAGTCGGTGAGCACCGTGGAGCCACCCGGACCGTCGCGCTCCACGAGGGTGACGTCGGCTCCCAGCCGGGCGGCCACGAGCGCCGCCTCGTATCCCCCGGGGCCGCCGCCGATGATCGCCACATGAGTCACCCGGCCATTGTGTCGCACGATCTGCGCACCCATTGCCGCCCACGCCCGGCATCCGAACCAGGGCGTTCCGTAAGGTACGACAGGTGACGCACTCCGACCTCGCCCGCCAGGCTGCCGACGCACTCGCCGAGCGCACCGACGGGGCGAAGCACGACGTCGCGCTGGTGATGGGGTCGGGTTGGCTGCCCGCGGCCGACGCCCTCGGCGAGCCCGAGTACGAGATCGCCACGGCCGAGCTGCCGGGATTCAACGCACCGGCGGTGGAGGGCCACGGCGGCACGATCCGCTCGGTGCGGCTCGGAGATCGTCGGCTGCTGATCTTCCTGGGGCGCACGCACTTCTACGAGGGACTCGGCGTGGCCTCGGTCGTGCACGGCGTCCGCACCGCGGCCGCGGCCGGCGTGGGCACGATGGTCCTCACCAACGGCTGCGGCGGCCTCGACACGTCCTGGACGCCCGGCACGCCGGTGCTCATCCGCGACCACATCAACCTCACCGGCACCTCGCCGGTCGAAGGGCCCAACTTCGTCGACCTCACTGACTTGTACTCGTCGCGGCTGCGGGCCCTGTGCCGCGAGGTCGACCCGTCGCTGAACGAGGGCGTCTACGTGCAGTTCCCCGGGCCGCACTACGAGACGCCCGCCGAGATCGCCATGGTCAAGGCCATCGGCGGCACCCTCGTCGGGATGTCCACGGTTCTGGAGGCCATCGCCGCACGTGAGGCCGGCATGGAGGTGCTCGGCATCTCTCTGGTCACCAACTTCGCGGCCGGCATCACCGGAGAGCCGCTGAACCACGAGGAGGTCCTCGAAGCCGGCCGTGCGTCGGCCACCCGCATGGGCACCCTGCTCGCCGACGTCCTTCCCCGCATCTGAACGCATGGACCTTCTCGAGCGCGCCCGAGACTGGCTCAGCCAGGACCCCGATCCGGTCACCCGTGACGAGCTGCAGCGTCTGATCGACGACGAAGACATCGCCCAGCTGCAGGACCGGTTCGCTGAACGTCTGCAGTTCGGCACCGCCGGCTTGCGCGGCGCGCTCGGCGCCGGACCCAACCGGATGAACCGCGTCATCGTCGCCCAGGCGGCGGCAGGCCTGGCGGCGTACCTGCTCGACCACGCCGATGCCGATGCGGCGAGGCCCAGTGTCGTCATCGGGTACGACGCCCGGCACAACTCCGACATCTTCGCTCGCGACACTGCCGAGATCATGCAAGGCGCCGGCGTCGACGCCCACCTGCTCCCCGAGCCGCTGCCGACACCCGTCACGGCGTTCGCGATCCGTCACCTCGGCTGCAGCTCCGGCGTGGTGGTCACGGCGTCGCACAACCCGCCCCAGGACAACGGCTACAAGGTCTATCTCGCCGACTCCAGCCAGATCGTGCCGCCGGCCGACGCCGACATCTCCGCCCAGATCGACGCCACCGGCCGGGTCGACGAGATGCCGCGGAGCGACGAGTACGCCCGCCTCGGCCCCGAGGTCGCCGAGGCCTACATCGAGGCGGTGGCCGCGCTCCCTCACGACGGGCCACGCGACATCGTCACCGTCTACACGCCGCTGCACGGCGTCGGGCGCGACACCTTGGTTGACGTCGTCCGCCGCACCGCGTTCCCCGACCTGCACGTCGTGCCCGAGCAGGGCGACCCGGACGCGGACTTCCCGACCGTCGCGTTCCCGAACCCCGAGGAGCCCGGCGCGATGGACCTGTCGCTGAAGCTCGCGTCGGAGGCGCACGCGGACGTCATCGTCGCGAATGATCCGGACGCCGACCGATGTGCGGTCGGCGTACGCGAAGCGCCCGGCGAGTCGTACCGGATGCTCACCGGCGACCAGGTCGGAGCGTTGCTCGCCGACTTCTGCCTCCAGCGTGGGCTCAGCGGCACCTACGCGGCGTCGATCGTCAGCTCGGACCTGCTCGGTCGCCAGGCCGCGGCGTTCGGCCGGCCCTGGCAGCAGACGCTCACCGGCTTCAAGTGGATCGGCAAGATTCCCGACCTCGCCTTCGGCTATGAGGAGGCGCTCGGCTACTGCGTCGCTCCCGACATCGCTCGCGACAAGGACGGCATCTCCGCGATCATCACCGTGCTCGAGATGGCGGCGGCGCTCAAGGCCGAGGGACGCACGCTGATCGACCGGCTCGACGACCTGTACCGCGAGCACGGCCTGCACGCGACCAGTCAGCTGTCCGTCCGCGTCGACGACCTCGCGATCATCACGTCCGCGATGCAGTCGCTGCGCACGTCACCCCCGGCGGCGCTGGGCGGCCTCGACGTCACCGAGGTCGACGACCTCGCGGCCGGCTACCACGGGCTGCCGGCCACGGATGGCATCCGGCTCGGGCTCTCCGGGAACGCCCGGATCATCTGCCGTCCGTCCGGCACCGAGCCCAAGCTCAAGTGTTACGTCGAGGTGGTCGTGGTCGTCGGCGAGTCCATGGACGCCGCCCGCGACGAGGCCCAGACGATGATCGACGGCATCAAGGCCGACCTGGCTGCCGCGCTCGGGCTGCCGACCGTCTGAATCACGGGAGACCCTCGAACGGGTCGGCCAGCACCGGTGACCCGGGTTGGCGTTCGGGCCAGGCGACCACGGCCCAGTCCCGGCTCATGATCCTTTGCAAGCGGTCGACGTCATCGGGGTCGTCGGTCATCACGTGGTGCTGGCTCTTGTGCTCACGCAGCCCGGCCACGGTGCGATGAGCGACGCTGCGGCAGTCGACGACGAGGCCGATCTCCTCGTCCGGCACCCCGCGCATGTGGTAGACCCGCGTCGGGTCGAACAGCCACAGACCCCTCTCCGCCCGCTGCTGCTGCCACCGCTCGAAGACCGCGTTCGGGATGGCGCTGTGCAGCAGCCGCCGGAACGCTGTGCCGCTCGTGCGTGCGTGGCGGGCGAACGCGGCGTCGGTCGCCGCGCCGATGGCGATGTGGTCGGGATGGGCGAAGATACCGTCCGGCCCGAACGTGCCGACCACCGTCGGCTGCTCCTCCTCGAGGATCGCCGCGAGGACGTCGACGAGTTCGTCGAACGGCACCTGATCCACCTCGCCATCCGGGAAACCCAGCCACTCGTGCCGGTCCGGCTCGCGTCCGAGCGCGCGCCACGCGGCCTCGTCCTCCTGCTGGCGGATGCGCCCCAGCGTCTCGCGGGTGGCCGGAAAGCCCTCGCGGATGTCGCCGCCGCCACCATTCGTCGCATGGATCAGGATGAAGCGGAAACCCGGGTCCTCGGCGTGCAGCGCCACCATCCCCGCCATGCCGTACGCGTCGTCGTCGGGGTGCGCCACGACGATCGCCAGGCTGAGCCCGTCCGTCGGGGGCGCGTCCACCATGGGTCACAGTCTGCCGTTCGTCCCGCTGGCTTCGCGACCGAGACGCGCCGTACGCTGGACGATGCGATCCCAGAGACGTGATCGCGAGGGAGGACATTCGTGACTGGCGCCACCGCGTCGCTCCGCAGGACGCTCGAAGGCCTGCCCGGCGTCGACGCCGTCGGGCTCGAGGCCCGGGCCGCCTCGCTCGGCACCCGCTCGATCAAGACCACCGCCAAGCAGTGGGCGATCGACCTCGCCATCTCGATGGTCGACCTCACCACGCTGGAGGGCTCGGACACCCCCGGTAAGGTGCGAGCCCTGTCCGCCAAGGCGCTCAAGCCTGATCCGACCGACCCGAGCTGCCCCTCCGCTGCCGCCGTCTGCGTGTACCCGGACATGGTCGGCACCGTGCGCGAGGTGGTCGGCGACCATCTGCACGTCGCCGCGGTGGCCACCGCCTTCCCGTCCGGACGCGCCGCCCTCGACATCAAGCTCGCCGACACCCAGGACGCGGTGGAGGCCGGGGCAGACGAGATCGACATGGTCATCGACCGCGGCGCCTTCCTCGCCGGCAACCTCGACAAGGTCCATGACGAGATCGTGGCCATCAAGGAAGCCGCTGGCTCGGCTCATCTCAAGGTCATCCTCGAGACCGGCGAGCTGCAGACGTACGACAACGTGCGGCGCGCGTCGTGGCTCGCCATGGAGGCCGGCGCCGACTTCATCAAGACCAGCACCGGCAAGATCCAGCCCGCGGCGACCCTCCCGGTCACGCTGCTGATGCTGGAGGCCGTGCGCGACTACCGCATCGCCACCGGACGACAGGTCGGGGTCAAACCGGCCGGCGGCATCCGTCACTCCAAGGACGCCATCAAGTACCTCGTGGTCGTCAACGAGATCGCCGGTGAGGACTGGCTCAGCCCCGACTGGTTCCGTTTCGGTGCGTCCTCGCTGCTCAACGACCTGCTGCTGCAACGCCAGAAGATGATCACCGGCCACTACTCCGGCCCCGACTACGTGACGTTGGACTGATCCCATGACCAAGTTCGAGTACGCCCCGGCGCCAGAGTCGCGCGCGATCGTCGACCTCAAGAGCTCGTACGGCCTGTACATCGACGGCGAGTTCGTCGACGGGTCGGGCACGTCGTTCAAGTCGATCAGCCCAGCTACCGAGGAAGTGCTGGCCGAGGTCGCGGAGGCGACCACGGCCGACGTCGACGCCGCGGTCAAGGCCGCCCGCCGCGCGTTCGACAAGGTCTGGGGCCCGATGCCCGGACAAGAGCGTGCCAAGTACCTCTACCGCATCGCGCGCATCATCGCCGAGCGCAGTCGCGAGCTCGCCGTGCTGGAGTCACTCGACAACGGCAAGCCCATCAAGGAGTCCCGAGACGTCGATGTCCCGCTCGTCTCGCAGTGGTTCTTCTACTACGCCGGCTGGGCCGACAAGCTCGGCTACGCAGGCCAAGGACCGGATCCGCAACCGCTCGGCGTGGCCGGCCAGATCATCCCGTGGAACTTCCCCCTGATGATGCTGGCCTGGAAGATCGCGCCGGCGCTCGCGGCCGGCAACACCGTCGTGCTCAAACCGGCCGAGACCACGCCGCTCACCGCACTGCTTTTCGCCGAGATCTGCCAGCAGGCCGAGCTGCCGCCCGGCGTCGTCAACATCATCACCGGCGCGGGCGAGACCGGGCAGGCGCTGGTGGAGCACCCCGACATCGACAAGATCGCGTTCACCGGGTCCACTGCCGTGGGGCGCCAGATCGCCACGTCAGTCGCCGGCACTCACAAGAAAGTCACCCTCGAGCTCGGCGGCAAGGCCGCCAACATCGTCTTCGAGGACGCCGCACTCGACCAGGCCGTCGAGGGCATCGTCAACGGCATCTTCTTCAATCAGGGCCACGTGTGCTGCGCCGGGTCGCGACTCCTGGTGCAGGAGAGCGTCTACGACGAGGTGCTTGAGCGACTCAAGCGCCGCATGGCGACGCTGCGCCTCGGCGACCCGCTCGACAAGAACACCGACATCGGCGCCATCAACTCCGCCGAGCAGCTCGCCCGCATCCGTGAGCTGTCCGCGATCGGCGACGCCGAGGGCGCCGAGCGGTGGTCGGCGCCGTGCGAGATCCCCGATCACGGCTTCTGGTTCGCCCCGACGATCTTCACCGGCGTCACCCAGGCCCACCGCATCGCCCGCGAAGAGATCTTCGGTCCGGTGCTGTCGGTGCTGACGTTCCGCACTCCGGCCGAGGCGGTCGAGAAGGCCAACAACACGCCGTACGGGTTGTCGGCGGGTGTCTGGACCGAGAAGGGCTCGCGCATCCTGTCGATGGCCCAGCAGCTCCGCGCCGGCGTGGTGTGGGCCAACACGTTCAACAAGTTCGACCCCACCAGCCCGTTCGGCGGCTACCAGGAATCCGGATACGGCCGCGAGGGCGGCAAGCACGGGCTCGCCGCATACCTGAAGGGACACTCCGCATGAGCGAGCGCCAGCGAGTGAACCATCGGGATCTCATCGCGGCGCCGCCGCATTCTCGGATCTTCGTCACGGTGGTGCCGCGATGAGCCGGCCAGAAGATCGCCTAGCGGTGCGCAAGACGCACAAGCTCTACATCGGCGGCGCATTCCCACGTTCGGAGTCCGGCCGCACCTACGAGGCGCTCGACGCCAAGGGACGGTTCCTCGCGAACATGGCAAAGGCGTCCCGCAAGGATGCTCGCGACGCCGTGCGCGCCGCTCGCTCGGCCTTCCCCGGATGGTCGACGCGGACGCCCTACAACCGCGGCCAGATCATCTACCGCATCGCCGAGGTGATGGAGGGCCGGCGCGACCAGCTCGTCGACCAGCTCCGCGAGGCCACCGGGATCACCGCGAAGGTGGCCGAGAAGCGCATCGACGTCACGATCGACCGCGTCGTCTGGTACGCCGGCTGGGCCGACAAGTACGTGCAGGTGCTCGGCAACGCGAACCCGGTGTCCGGCCCGTTCTTCAACCTCTCCACCCCCGAGCCCACCGGGGTCGTCGCGATCGTGGCGCCGACCGTGCCGCTGCTTCCGTTCGTCAGCACGGTGCTGCCGGCCATCACGACCGGCAACACGGTGGTGGTCGTGGCGAGCGAGAAGCACCCGATCCCGGCGGTCACCCTCAGCGAGATCATGGCCACGTCCGACCTCCCCGGCGGCGTCGTCAACCTGCTCACTGGCAGTCCAGCCGAGATCGCGCCGTGGCTCGCCACCCACCTCGACGTCGACGCCCTCGACCTCACCGGCGTCGAGGATCCCGACCTGGCCCGCACGCTGGAGTCGGACGCCGCCCAGGACCTCAAACGCGTCCGGCGCCCCAGTGACGACGAGTGGGTGGCCGATCCCACGCTCGACCGCCTGCAGTCATGGGTCGAGATCAAGACCGTCTGGCATCCGATCGGCGTCTGACGGAAGGATTCTGCCAAGGTGTGTCGTATCGGGGGCTTTCTCTTCGTGGAGTAGGTGAGAGGCAGCCAACCGGGCCGCCACTGCACCAGGAGGAAACGACATGACGCAGTACCTGATCTCCGTGCCGCACCCGACGGACGACGCACCCACCATGGAGAACATGGACCCCGCGGTCATCCAACCGATCATGGATGCGGTTGACGCCTTCAACGAGAAGCTCCAGGCCGCGGGCGCCTGGGTCTTCGCCGGTGGCCTCGAGCCGCCGACCGCCACGACCGGCGTCGACAACACCGGCGACTCCGCGATCGTCACCGACGGTCCGTTCGTCGAGTCCAAGGAGTACCTGGGTGGCTTCTGGGTCATCGAGGCCGCCGATCTGGACGAGGCGCTGCAGTGGGCCAAGGAAGGCTCCAAGGCCTGCGCCGGCAAGGTTGAGGTCCGTCCCTTCCAGGACGCACCGGCTTGAAGTCCACGCTGTGAGCTCACCGGACGAGCAGATCGAGCGGATCTTTCGCGAGGAGTACGGCCGGATCGTGGCCTCGCTGGTACGCCGCTTCGGTGACATCGACATCGCCGAGGAGGCCGCCAGCGAAGCCCTCCTGGTCGCCCTCGAGAAGTGGCCCGCGGAGGGGGTACCCCCCAACCCCGGCGGCTGGCTGACGACCACGGCCGGCAACAAGGGGATCGACCGGATCCGACGCGAGCAGCAGCGTGACATCAAGCACCAGGCGGCCCTCATGATCACCGACGACACCCACCACGAGCCGACCGGCATCGTCGAGGACGACCGGCTCCGGCTCATCTTCACCTGCTGCCACCCGGCCCTCGCTCCCGAGGCGAGGGTGGCGTTGACCCTTCGTCTGCTCGGCGGGCTCACCGTCGCCGAGATCGCCCAGGCGTTTCTCGTGCCCGAGACGACGATGGCGCAGCGCATCACGCGTGCGAAGGCCAAGATCAAGGCGGCGCACATCCCCTACCAGGTGCCGAGCAAGGCTGACCTGGCCGAACGGCTGGCCGGCGTGCTCGCCGTCGTCTACCTCGTGTTCAACGAGGGCTACCTCGCCAGCGCCGGCGAGGCTCCGATCCGCGACGAGCTCACCGGCGAGGCCATCCGGCTCGGCCGGGTGCTCCGCGGGCTCGTGCCCGAGGACTATGAGGTGGCCGGTCTGTTGGCCCTGATGCTCCTGACCGAGTCACGGCGGGCCGTGCGAGTCGCCGACGGCGAGCTCGTCCCGCTGAACGAGCAGGATCGTGGTGGGTGGGATCGCGCGCTGATCGCGGAGGGTCACGACCTGGTCCGCGAGTGCCTGCGCGCCAACCGCCCGGGGCACTACCAGCTGCTGGCGGCGATCAACGCCGTCCACACTGATGCCACGTCCGCGTCCGCCACCGACTGGGGGCAGGTCGCCACGCTCTACGACCAGCTGTACGCCGTCACCCCGACGCCGATCGTCGCACTGAACCGGGCCGTTGCCGTCGCCGAGCTGGACGGTCCCGAGGTCGCCCTGGCCGAGGTCGATCGGCTCCAGCTGACGACCTACCACGCATGGCACGCCACCCGTGCCGACCTGCTGCGGCGGCTCGGCCGCAGCGCGGACGCGCGGGACGCGTACGACGCCGCGATTGCGGCGACCGACAACGACGCCGAGCGGGCCTACCTCACCCGCCGCCGCGGCTCGCTCGCCCAGCTCTAGGCCGACAAGGCGGCATAGGCCGGCTTGATGGTGTTGATCAGATCGAGGCGCTCGTCGAAGGGCAGGAAGGCGCTCTTCATGGCATTGACGGTGAACCAGCGCAGGTCGTCGAGGCCGTAGCCGAATGCGTCGACCAGCAGGTTCATCTCCTTGCTCATCGATGTGTTGCTCATCAGGCGGTTGTCGCAGTTGACGGTGACGCGGAAGCCGAGCTCCTTGAGCATGCCGATCGGGTGGTCGGCGATCGATGTCATGCCGGGCACGGCGTGCGTGTGCAGGTTGGACGACGGGCACATCTCCAGCGGGATGCGGCAGTCACGCACGTAGGCGGCCAGCAGGCCGAGCACGGGGCTTGCGGGGTTGGTCAGGTCGATGTCGTCGACGATCCGCACCCCGTGGCCGAGCCGATCGGCACCGCAGCGCTGGATGGCCTGCCAGATGGACGGCAGCCCGAAGCCCTCGCCGGCATGGATCGTGAAGTGGGAGTTCTCGCGGCGCAGGTACTCGAACGCCTCGAGGTGCAGGATCGGCGGGAAGCCGTCCTCGGCGCCGGCGATGTCGAAGCCGAAAACGCCCTTGTCGCGGTACTCGACCACCAGCTCGGCAATCTCGAGCCCACGCTTCGCGTGCCGCATCGCTGTCAGCAGCTGGCCGACCACGATCGGGTGTCCCTGCTCGGCCGCGAGCGCACGGCCCTCGTCGATGCCCGCCTGCACGGCGTCGACGGTCTCGCGCAGCGTCAACCCGGCGGACAGGTGCTGCTCCGGCGCCCACCGAAGCTCGGCGTATACGCAGCCGTCGGTGGCCAGGTCGACGACAGACTCTCGGGCCACCCGGGCGAGGTCCTCGGGGCGCTGCATGACGGCGACGGTGTGCACGAACGTCTCGAGATAGCGTTCGAGCGAGCCGGACGAGGACGCCTCGGCGAACCATGCGCCCAGCTCATCCGCGCCGTTGGCCGGCAGCTCGTGCCCGATCTGACCGGCGATATCGGCGATCGTGGCCGGCCGCAGGCCACCGTCCAGATGCTCGTGCAGCGCGACCTTGGGGGCTGCGGCGACCTGCTCAGGCGTTGCTGCCGTCATCCGGCGTCCATGAGCAGCGTGACCGTCTCGGCCACACAGGCGGGCTTGTCGGCGCCCTTGATCTCGATCGTGTGCTGCAGGGTGATCTGCTGCCCCTTGTCGAGGTCCTTGACGTCGATCATCTCCACCCGGTTGCGCACCTTGGAGTCAACGACGACCGGCGAGACGAAGCGCACCTTGTTGAGGCCGTAGTTGATGCGCGCGACGTCACCGGCGAACGCGTACACCTGAGCGCTGAGGAACGGGAGCATCGAGAGCGTGAGGTAGCCGTGCGCGATGGTGGCACCGAACGGCCCGTTGGCGGCACGCTCCTGATCGACGTGGATCCACTGGCGATCACCGGTGGCATCGGCGAACGTGTCGATGCGCTCCTGGGTGACCTGCACCCACTCACTGACTCCCAGCTCCTTGCCCGAGGCGGCGGCGATCTCTTTTCGGTTGTTCAGCACACGCATGTGCTCCAACCTAGCCAATCCGGTCGAGCACGATGCTGGCCGAGGTGTCTTGGCTCGATCCACCCTGCGGATCGACGTGGAACGCCCCGTCGAGGGCGGCCAGGGCGCGTTCGAACCGCGCGGGCTCGTCGGTGTGCAGCGTCATGAGCGGAGCGCCCTCCGTGACCGCGTCGCCGGGCTTGGCGTGCAGCACCACACCTGCTCCGGCCTGCACTGATTCGCCCGGACGGGACCGTCCGGCGCCGAGCCGCCAGGCCGCCATGCCGACGCCGAGAGCATCGAGACGGGTGAGGGTGCCGCCGTTCGGGGCGGTCACGACGTGCGACTCTCGCGCTTCCGGGAGCGGCGCATCGGGATCGCCGCCCTGGGCCGCGATCATCCGGCGCCAGACGTCCATGGCGCGGCCGTCCGCTAGTGCCTCGGCCGGGTCGACGTCCGGCTTGCCGGCCGCGATGAGCATCTCCCGAGCCAGTGCGAGGGTGAGCTCGACGACGTCGGCGGGTCCTCCCCCGGCCAGCACCTCGACCGACTCGGCCACCTCGACCGCGTTGCCGGCAGTGAGCCCGAGCGGCGTCGACATGTCGGTGAGCAGGGCGACGGTGGTGACGCCCGCATCCGTGCCGAGAGCGACCATCGTCTCGGCGAGCTCTCGCGCATCCGCCTCCGACTTCATGAACGCACCCGATCCGACCTTGACGTCGAGCACGAGCGCGCCGGTGCCCTCGGCGATCTTCTTGCTCATGATCGAGCTGGCGATCAGGGGGATGGCCTCGACGGTACCGGTGACGTCGCGGAGCGCGTAGAGCTTCTTGTCAGCCGGAGCGAGACCGCTGCCGGCGGCGCAGATGACCGCGCCGACGTCGTCGAGCTGCGCCATCATCGCCTCGTTCGACAGCGACGCGTTCCAGCCCGGGATCGACTCGAGCTTGTCGAGCGTGCCGCCGGTGTGGCCGAGGCCGCGGCCGGAGAGCTGCGGCACCGCGACTCCGCAGGCGGCGACCAGCGGGGCGAGCGGCAGCGTGATCTTGTCGCCGACACCGCCGGTCGAGTGCTTGTCGGCGGTCGGTCGCGAGAGCCCGGAGAAGTCCATCCGCTCGCCGCTGGCAATCATCGCGTTCGTCCAGCGGGCGATCTCCTCGCGGTCCATACCGTTCAGCAGGATGGCCATGGCCAGCGCGGACATCTGCTCGGGCGCGACCACGTCGCGCGTGTACGCGTCGACCACCCAGTCGATCTGCTCGTCGCTCAGCCGCTGGCGATCGCGCTTGGTGGCGATGACGGCGGGGGCGTCGAAGGGTTCGGTCATGGCTTCTCCAGGTGGACGTCGAGGCGGTCGAACCCGCGCAGCACCCACGTCGGTCGACGCGGAGCGGGTGCGGCGAGCCGCAGGTCGGGCCAGCGTTCGAGCAGCCGGCGGAACGTGATCTCGAGCTCGAGTCGGGCCAGCGGAGCACCGAGACAGAAGTGCAGTCCCATGCCGAAGCCGACGTGCGGGTTCGGGTCACGCCCGACGTCGAGTGTCTCGGCATCTGTGAACACGAGCTCGTCGCGGTTCGCCGACCCCATCAGGCAGGCCACAGTCTGACCTGCGCCTATCTCGGTACCGAGAACCTCCACGTCGGCCGTGGCCGTGCGCTCGAACAGCTGGAGCGGGGCGTCGTAGCGGATCAGCTCCTCGAGCGCGCTCGCCATCGGCACCGTGGCGGAGGTGACGCGCTCCAGCTGGTCAGGGCTGCTGAGCAGCGCGTGCGCGCCGTTGCCGAAGACGTTGACGGACGCCTCGTGGCCGGCGTTGAGCAGCAGGACGACCGAGGCGACCAGCTCGTCATCGCTCAGGCGGGCTGAGCCGTCCCGTTCGGAGATCAGGTCGCTGATGAGGTCGTCACCGGGCTGGGCTCGACGACCCTCGACCACACCACGGACGTAGTCGGCGAACGCGGTGGCGGCGACCACGGCTTCGTCGCGCGTCACCTGGTCGATGTCGTGCTCGTACATGTGCACGATCGCCTGCGACCAGGCCCGCAGCTGGACGTGGTCGGCCCGCGGCACGCCGAGAAGATCGGCGATGACGTAGACGGGCAGCGGCTCGGCGTACTGGCTCAGCAGGTCCACGGGGCCGGACGGGTCGAGCCGGTCGAGCATGTCCGCAACGAGCTCCTCGATGGGGCCACGCATGCGCTCGACGTGCCCTCGGCCGAAAGCGCCGGCTACGAGTCGGCGGAGCCGGGTGTGCTCGGGTGGCTCGTTTTCCATCATCTGGTTGCGGTGCAGGGTGTTGAACGGCTCCATCGCCTCGACTGGCTCCCAGTCGGCCCAGATGCGGCCGAACGCACGGTCGCGAAGCACGGCGCTCACCGCCTCGTGGGTGGTGGCAAGCCAGCGGTCGCTCGGCTCGTGCCACAGCATCGGGCCGGTCTTGCGGAGCTCGGCGAGGGCCGGGTACGGGTCGGCGACGAACTCGGGGTCTCTGAGGTCGAGGGTGGTCATCAACTCAGGTCGTCAGCGGAGAAGGCGTCCGGGAGCACCTCGGCCATGGTCTTGATGCCAGAGGGCGTCGCGAGCTGCATCTCGGCGCCGCCGTTCTCCCAGAGCAGCTGGCGGCACCGGCCGCACGGCATCAACGTCTCGCCGTCGCGATTGACGCAGATCATGGCCACCAGGCGGCCTCCCCCGGTGCCGTGCAGCGCGGAAACGAGCCCGCACTCCGCGCACAGGCCGAGCCCGTACGACGCGTTCTCGACGTTGCAGCCGAGCACCACACGCCCGTCGTCGACGAGGCCGGCCGCCCCGACCGGGAACTTCGAGTAGGGCGCATAGGCCCGATCCAGCATCTGGGTCGCGTAACGCGTGAGCGACTCCCAGTCGACGTCAGCCACTAGCCCGCACTCCCCTTGCGATACGGACGGCCGTCGGCCGCGGGCATTCGCAGCCGTTGGGCGCCGAGCGCGAGCACCAACATGGTGGTGACGTACGGCGTCATCGAGGTGAAGTCGCGCGGCACCGTCTCGGTGGCGAGGTACCAGAGCAGCAGCAGGGCGCCGACCACGCCGACGCCGATGCCGGAACGCCATGAGCCCTGCACGGCGCGGTAGGCGGCGAACGCGAGCAGTCCGATCGCGAGCAGCAGGAGCAGGGCGTGCACGGCGTCGGCGTTGCGGAGGCGGAGCGAGTCGGTGTAGCCGAAGGTGAGCGCGCCGGCGAGCAGACCGCCCGGACGCCAGTTGCCGAAGATCATCGCCGCCAGGCCGATGTACCCGCGCCCGCCGGTCTGGCCGGTGTTGAACCCACTGGATGCCACCAGCGCGAGGAATCCGCCGCCGATTCCGGCCAGCCCGCCGGAGACGGTGACCGCGATGTACTTGTACAGGTAGACGTTGACCCCCAGCGTCTCCGCAGCCTGTGGGTTCTCACCGCACGACCGCAGCCGCAGCCCGAACGACGTGCGCCACAGGATCCAGCCGGAGAGCGCCACCAGCGCGAACACGACGATGCTGAGGGTCGACAGACCCGTGGTGAGGGCGCCGACGAACGACGCGACGTCGGAGACGAAGAACCAGTGCTTGTCGGCGAGATCGAGCGAGACGTCGGAGAGGCCGGGCACGGTGATCTTGGTGGGTGACTCGAGGCCGACGAGCTGGCGTGGCCCGCCGCCCTTCAGGTCCGGGAAGATCGCCTCGGCGAGGAACGTCGCCGCTCCGGCACCAATGAGGTTGACCGCCACGCCGGACACGATGTGGTCGACGCCGAATGTCACCGTGGCCACGGCGTGCAGCAGACCGCCGATGACGCCGAACAACGCGGCGCCGAGGACGCCCACCCACGGCCCACCCTGGTAGGTGAAGTACGCCGCGCCCCAGGTGCCCAGGATCATCTGGCCCTCGAGGCCGATGTTCACGACACCTGCTCGCTCGGCCCACAGCCCGCCGAGGGCGGCCATGAGGATCGGGCAGGTGGCGATGATCGCTGCCCGGATCGTGCCGGGTGAGCTGATGTCGTCGGTATTCGAGACGATGCGCACCAGCGACACCAGGGCGATGATGCCCACCACGAGGACGAACCAGTACTGAGTCGCCTTGCGGGCTGCGGTCTCGACGACGGTGCTCATGCGGCCGCCTCCGCCGGTGCCAGCTCCTGCGCGACGACCCGTTGTTCGAGCCTCGAGCGCCAGCGGCGCACCACCTCGTACGCGACGACGACCGCGAGCACGGCCACGCCCTGGGTGATCTGCACGATGCTGGGCGAGATGTCCGTGCTGAACGTCAGCGTGTTGGACTGCGCGGTGAGGAACGCGAACAGCACGGCTCCGAAGAGCATGCCGAGCGGCTGGTTGCGGCCGAGCAGCGCCACTCCGAGACCAGTGAACCCGAGACCGGCCTGGAACGACGTGCCGTACGAGCCGGCCCCACCGAACAGCGCCGGCATCCAGATGAGTCCGGCGACGGCGCCGGACAGCAGCATCGAGATGACGATCATCCGCTTGGGGTCGATGCCACTGGCCAGGGCGGCGGTCTCGGACTGCCCGCTGGCTCGCAGGTCGAAGCCGAACCGGGTCTTGGTCAGCAGTACCCAGAAGCCGACGCCGAGCAGCACCGCCAGGATCGAGAGTGCCCACACCTGGCCGTCGCGCGGCTCGAACGGGGTGAAGCCGGTGAGCTCGCTGCTGTCGGCCAGCTTGGTCGTGTGCACGGTGTTGCCTTCGTGCACGCCGTAGCGGTTGAGCAGATAGCCCACCAGCGTCACGGCGATGGCGTTCAGCATGATCGTGGAGATGACCTCGCTGACCCCGCGCGTCGTCTTGAGCACGCCGGCGATGCCCGCCCAGGCCGCGCCGACGGCGATCGCCACCAGGAGGGCGACCACCACGTTGAGGAAGCCTCCGAGGTAGGCCGCGCCGGCGAACGAGGCCGCCGCGAACGACGCGATCGTGTACTGCCCCTCGACGCCGATGTTGAACAGCCCCATGCGGAAGCCGATGGCAGCGGAGACCGCCGCGATGTAGATGAGCGCCGCCTGGTTGACGATGTTGACCCGGATGCGCGGCAGCGGGTTGCTGAACATCGCCGACCAGAAGTCGCCGGGCGAGCTGCCGGCCGCGGCGATGACGATGGTGGTGGCGAGCACTGCGACGACGACGGCGATGAGCGGCGCGAGCAGGGCCATCCCGACCGCACGCAGCCGGACCGACGCGTTCATGCGGCTTCGCCCCCCGTCATGGCCGCGCCGAGGTCCTGCGGCGTGACGTCGTTGGGGTCGAACGTGCCGACCATGCGGCCACGCAGGATGACCTGGATGGTGTCGGACAGGCCGATCAGCTCGTCGAGGTCGGCGGAGATGAGCAGCACGGCGAGACCGTCGCGCCGAGCCCGTTTGATGTGCTCCCAGATGGCGGCCTGGGCACCGACGTCGACGCCCCGGGTGGGATGGGATGCGACCAGGAGCACCGGGTTGCCGCTCATCTCCCGGCCCACGATGAGCTTCTGCTGGTTGCCGCCGGACAGGGCACGCGCCGGGACGTCGATGCCCGGTGTGCGGACGTCGTACTCCTCGACGATGCGTTCGGTGTCCTTGCGGGCGCCGGAGCGGTTGATCCACGGGCCGGAGGCGCTCGGCGGGCGGGTCTGGTGCCCGAGCACGCGGTTCTCCCACAGGGGCGAGTCGAGCAGCAGACCATGCCGCTGGCGGTCCTCGGGGATGTAGCCGATGCCGGCCTCGCGCAGCTTGCGGGTGTGCCAGCGGGTGACGTCGCGATCACCGAGGCGCACCGTGCCGGACGTGGGGATGCGCATGCCCATGATCGCCTCGACGATCTCGGTCTGCCCGTTGCCCTCGACACCGGCGATGCCGAGAACCTCGCCCCGTCGGATGGACAGCGAGACGTCGGACAGCAGGTTGCGGCCGAACTCGTCGACGAGGCTGACGCTGTCGAGCTGCAGCTGGACGTCCTCGGTGACCGTGGACTCCCCCGTCTCCGGTGACGGGAGCTCGGCGCCGACCATCATCTCGGCGAGCTCGCGCTTGGTGGCGGTGGCGGGGTCGGCCGTGCCGACCGTGGTGCCGCGACGCATGACGGTGATGTCGTCGGCGATGTCGAGCACCTCGTCGAGCTTGTGGCTGATGAACAGCACCGAGTTGCCGGCCTCCTTGAGCTCGCGGAGGTTGTCGAACAGCGCGTCGACCTCCTGCGGCACCAGGACGGCGGTGGGCTCGTCGAGGATGATGATGCTGGCCCCGCGATAGAGGACCTTGGCGATCTCGAGCCGCTGGCGGGCGGCCACGCCGAGCTTCTCGACGAGCACGTCCGGCTGGAGGCCGAAGCCGAACCGATCGGAGATGCGGGCGATCTCGGCTCGCGCGTCATCGCCGATGCCGTGCAGCTTCTCCGCGCCGAGCACCATGTTCTCGAGCACCGTGAGGTTGTCGGCGAGCATGAAGTGCTGGAACACCATGCCGACGCCGTGCTCGATGGCCTCGGTGGGCGACTTGAGGTTCACCTCGGTGCCGGCGATGCGGATGGTGCCCTCGTCGGGACGCTGCACCCCGTAGAGGATCTTCATCAGCGTCGACTTGCCGGCGCCGTTCTCCCCCACCAACGCGTGTACAGTGCCCGGCCGGATGGTGACGTCGACATCGTGATTGGCGACGACACCGGGGAACCGCTTGCCGATGTCGATGAGCTCGACGGCCGGAGCCTCAGTCGCCACGCTGCCCTCCCAGTCCAAGAAACAGGGCACATCTTTCCGCCCACGCCCGGAACCCGAACCAGGCCTGGGCCGTCACGCTACCGCGCCGGCCCAGACCCGTCTCGTGTGATCTAAGGCTTGGTCGGAACCTTGGTGTCGCCGCTGACGATCTTCTCCTTGTAGCCGTCGATGTCGGCGGTGATGTCGTCAATGAATCCACCAGACGTCGAGTAGCCCACGCCGTCGGCTTTCAGGTCGTAGACCTGGTAGCTCGTCAGCGCCTTGCCACCGTCGACCGACTTGATGAAGTCGTAGGTGGCCGTGTCGACGCGCTTCAGCATCGACGTGAGGATGTGCGGCTTCTGCGCCTCCGTAGCGGTCTTCCACTGGTCGGAGTCGACACCGATCGCCCACTTGCCGTCGCCCGCGTCGACCGCAGCGTCGAAGACGCCCGCACCCGAGCCGCCGGCAGCGTGGTAGACCACGTCGGCACCCTTGTCGAACTGACCGGTGGCCGCGGACTTGCCGCCCGCCGGATCGCCGAAGCCCTTGAGGTCGGACTCCTGGATGTAGTTGACGAGCACCTTGACGTCAGGCTTGGCGGCCTTGGCGCCGGCCACATAACCGGCCTCGAACTTCTTGATGAGGTCGTTGTGGACGCCACCGACGAAGCCGATCGTGCCGCTCTTGCTCTTCTCAGCAGCAGCGACGCCGACGAGGTAGGAACCCTGCTCTTCGGCGAACCCGAGGTAGGCGACGTTCTTGTTGACGTCCTTGTCCGGGTCGAAGCCATCGACGACGGCGAAGTTCACGTCGGCGTAGTCGGGAGCAACCTTGTTGATCGCCTCGCTGTAGGCGAATCCGACGCCGATCACGGCTGTCGCGCCACCGTCGGCCATCTGGCGCAGGCGGTCTTCGCGAGCGGACTCGGCCTCACCATCGGTGGCCTCGCCCTCGACACAGGTCGCACTGAACTCGGAGACGGACTTCTCGAGACCCGCGTAGGCAGAGTCGTTGAACGACTGGTCGCCGCGACCGCCGACGTCGTACGCCAGACCGATCTTGGGTCCGTCGCCCTTGGCGGTCTTGCAGACGTCCTTGCTGGCGCTGGTCGTGCCACCGTCGGTCTTGGAGTCGCTGCCACAGCCCGAGAGGGCGAATACGGCAACAACAGCGACGGCGGAAAGCTGTGTCAATCGACGCACAGTTCCTCCTCGATATGCGGCCGGGTCCCCGGCACCCTCGCACCCTAGTCGGCGTCAGGGGCGTAACGGCAGGGCTGAACGACGATTCCCTGCGTCCGTAACCGTTTTGTCACCCGATGGCGACGTGAGCCAGCACCGACGCAGCAACGGCGATGGCGCGCTCGTCGATGCGGAAGTTGCCTTGGTGGAGGTCGTACGTGGCGCCGTCCGGCGTGCGGGTGCCGAGGCGACCCATCGCGCCGGGCACCGACTCCACGTACCAGGCGAAGTCCTCGCCGCCGAGGCTCTGAGTGGTGGTGGCGACCCCGCCCGGGCCGACGGATTCACCGACCGCCCGTCGCAGCCTCTCGGTGGCCTCGAAGTCGTTGACGACCGGCGGAACGCCGCGGATGTAGGTGACACCAGCACTCACCCCGAACGGCTCCAGGATGTCGGCGATGAGTCCTCGCACGAGGTGCTCGGCGGAGTGCCAGGCCGACGCGTCGAGCATGCGAAGTGTTCCGCTCAGCTCGCCCTGCGACGGGATGACGTTGGCCGCGTTGCCGGCTCGAAGGTGGCCCCAGACCATGCTCGCGCCGGCGCGCGGATCGAAACGCCTGGACAAGACGGCGGGAAGTTGCGTGACCAGCGCGCCCATCGCGTAGGTGAGGTCCTCGGTGAGGTGCGGGCGCGACGTGTGGCCGCCGCGGCCGGCGAGCGTGACGTGGATGCGGTCGGACGCCCCGGTGATCGGGCCCTCACGAAGGCCGACGTGACCTACGTCGAGCGTGGGGTCGCAGTGCAGCGCGAAGATGCGCGAGACACCCTTCAGGACGCCACCGGCGAGCAGCTTGAGTGCGCCACCGGGCATGACCTCCTCGGCGGGCTGGAAGATCAGGCGGACCCCAACCGGGAGGGTCTCCAGCTCGTGAAGCCGGGCCAGCGCCACGGCCGCGCCTACAAGACCAGCGGTGTGGACGTCGTGACCGCAGGAGTGGGCGACACCGGGCACGGTCGAGCGCCAAGGATCGGACGTGGTGTCTTGCACCGGGAGGGCGTCGAGGTCGGCGCGCAGCGCGACGATCGGCCCCTCCTTCGGTCCGATGTCCGCCACCAGTCCGGAACCGTCGAACCGCTCGTGGGAAATCCCGTTCTTGTCCATCCACGACGCGACGACGTCGGTCGTGCGTTCCTCGTGCCACGAGAGCTCGGGAAAGGCGTGCAGATCGCGGCGCAACTCGATGAGGTCAGGAGTGATGACCTCGATCGTGCGGCTGATCTGCTCGTGGGGCACAGACTCAGGATACGCGCACGTCAGGCGCCGAGTGCGGTCCTCATCTGTTCGACGGTTTCGTCGGCGAGCTTCTCCAGGGACCTCCGTGCCAGCACCGGAGCGAGGACGTTGACCGGGAACGGGAAGTCAAAGACCGCCCGGTAGTGGATCTGGGTGCGGCCGCCGTCGGGGGTGAACGTCAGGTGGTCTGTCGCAGTGGTGCGGCCGTTCCGGCCGCGACAGACGAACGAGCTGGGGCGGTCGTGACCGATGGTCTCGTACTCCAGCTCGACCTCACGCTTCATGAACCGCGAGCGGTTTCGATACGTGGTGCCGACGCCGCCGTCACCGGACAGGCGCCGGGTCTCGATCGTCCCGGGATCCCACTTCTCGGTGTTCTCGAAGTCGCTGAGGAAGTCGAAGACGTGCGCGATCTCGCGGTCGACCATGAAGGTGCGCTCGACGTGCATACACCGAGCGTACGGCGGCGGCCTCGCGCCGCAAGTGCTCAGTCTCCCCCTCGGTCCGACGCACGTACCAGGCGGTGACGACGGCGATGCCGAGGCCGGCGAGCGCGCCGGATCCCACCAGTGCCGTGCGGGGGCCGAGCGTCTCGGCGACCCAGCCCATGACCGGGGCGACGAACGGCACGCTGCCGATGAAGACCATCACGTAGAGCGCCGCCACTCGACCACGCATCGCCGGCGTCGACGTCATCTGGATCATGGCGTTGGCGGTCGTGGCCATCGTCAGGATGCTCAGGCCGACCAGCGGCAGCACCGCCATGTAGGAGTAGTACGTCGGCATCAGCCCGGACGCGACCTGGACGACCGAGAAGGAGAGGCCCGAGAGCACGATGAAACGCAGCCGGGGCCCTGCCCGCCGCGCAGCGAGCAACGAACCAGCAAGCGAGCCCAGGGCCAGCGCCGACCCGAGCACACCGAACTCGCTGGCACCCTTCCCGAACTCCTCGGTGGCCATCAGCGCGCTGGTGATCTGGAAGTTCATCCCGAACCCGCCGAGGAAGAAGACACACCAGAGCACGAGGACGAGGTCAGGACGGGACCGGACGTACCGCAGGCCTTCGCGAACGGCGCCGGCGCCGGGCGCGATGACCGGTGTGGGGGTGAGCCGGACGGGGTCGAGCATGCTCAGCGCGACGAACGCCGCGCCATAGCTGGCGGCATTCACCAGGATCACCCAGCCAGTACCCGTCGAGCCGCCGCCCAGGGCGGCGATGAGCAGGCCGGCGACGGCTGGTCCGATGAGGCGGCCGGCGTTGAAGGAGGCCGAGTTGAGCGCCACGGCGTTGCCGAGGTATTCACGGCCCACCATCTCGGGCACGAACGACTGACGGGCCGGCGCCTCCAGCGCGCGGCCGATGCCGAACACGAACGCGATCACGAAGACGTGCCACGTCTGGACGACGCCGGTGACCGCGAGCACACCCAATACCGCAGCGGGCACGGCCATCATCACCTGCATCACGCGAAGCACGGTGCGCTTGGAGAACCGGTCGGCGAGGACGCCGCCGAGGGGCGAGAGGAGCAGCGTCGGCAGCAGCTGGAGCGCGATCGTGATGCCGAGCGCCGAGCCGCTGTCGGTGAGCACGAGCACCAGCCACGCCTGCGCGGTGGTCTGCATCCAGGTGCCGATGTTGGAGATCAGCGAACCCATGGCGTAGACGCGGTAGTTGCGGACGTGCAGGGAACGGAAGGTGGGACTCACTCGGCGGCCAGCCTCTCGAGGAGGTCGGAGGCCTCCCGGAGCGTGCTGCGCTCGTCGACCGTCAGCGCAGCAAGCCGGCCGTCCAGCCAGGCGTTGCGGCGGTTGCGCTCCTCGGCCAGCAGCACCTCGCCCTTGTCGGAGAGGCGCACTAGAACCTGGCGGCCGTCGTCGGGATGGTCCTCGCGCAGGACGTAGCCGTCGTCGGCGAGGCAGTTGAGGGTGCGCGTCACGGACGGCGGCCGCACACCCTCGCGGGTGGCGATCGCGCTCGGCGTGGCCGGACCCATGACGCGCACGGTGCCGAGCACGGCGAGCTGCGTCGGTGTCAGCTCGGTGTGCCGCTCCTGGCGGAGCCGCCGGGTGAGATGGATGACCGCGCGGGCGAGTCGCTGCGAGTCTGAAGGCATACCCTTAGCATAGGTCATTACCTATGCTAAGCAAAACGTCCAGAGCTCAGTCCTTGCTGGCCTTCTTGTTGCGGCGCCGGATGAACATCGGGTCGAACTTGAGGTCGACCACGCGCTCCTTGAGCGGGATGAGCGCGTTGTCGGTGATCTTGATGTGCTCGGGGCACACCTCGGTGCAGCACTTGGTGATGTTGCAGTAGCCGAGTCCGTGCTCGTCCTGGGCTGACGCCTTGCGATCCAGGCCCTCCTCGGCCTCGGCGGCGTCGAGCGGGTGCATGTCCAGCTCGGCGATGCGCATGAGGAACCGCGGGCCGGAGAAAGCCACCTTGTTCTCCTCGTGGTCGCGCACCACGTGGCAGGTGTTCTGGCACAGGAAGCACTCGATGCACTTGCGGAACTCCTGCGAGCGCTCGACGTCGACCTGCTGCATGCGGTACTCGCCCGGCTCGAGGTCGGACGGCGGCACGAAGGCGCGCACTTCGCGTGCCTTCTCGTAGTTGAACGAGACGTCGGTGACGAGGTCGCGGATGACCGGGAACGTCCGCATCGGCGTGATCGTGACCGTGGACTCCCGCGGGAGCGTCGACATGCGCGTCATGCAGAGCAGCCGCGGACGGCCGTTGATCTCGGCGCTGCAGGAGCCGCACTTGCCGGCCTTGCAGTTCCAGCGCACCGCGAGGTCGGGCGTCTGGGTGGCCTGCAGGCGGTGGATGACGTCGAGCACGACTTCGCCCTCGTTGACCTCGACGTCGTAGTCGACGAAGTCGCCGCCCTCGTCGTCGCCGCGCCAGACTCGGAAGTTCTGCTGGTAGCCCATCAGTTCGTCCCTTCGGAGGGGAGTTCTGCGTCGGTGAAGTACTTCTTGAGCTCATCCATCTCGAACAGCTCCATCAGGTCGGGACGCATCGGGATCTGTTCCTGCCGGGTGACGTCGACCGAGCCGTCGTCGGCCTCGGTGCACACCAGCAGGATGTGTCGCCACTCGGCATCCATGGCGGGGAAGTCGTCGCGGGTGTGGCCGCCTCGGCTCTCGGTGCGGATGATGGCCGCCCTGGCGACGCACTCGCTGACCAGCAGCATGTTGCGCAGGTCGAGCGCCAGGTGCCAGCCCGGGTTGAACTGGCGGTGGCCCTCGACGACCATGTTCTTCGCTCGCTCCTTGAGCTCGGCGAGCTTGTCGAGCGCCTGCTGGATCTCCTCTTCCTTGCGGATGATGCCGACCAGGTCGTTCATCGACTGCTGGAGCTCCTGGTGCAGCGTGTACGGATTCTCCGCACCCTCTTGCGATCCGTCGCCGAACGGGGCCACGGAGCGCTCCTGCGCCTCCTTGACCGCGATCTCGTCGAGCTGGGGTCGGGCCGGCAGGCCGTCGATGTACTCCACCGCGCCGGCACCGGCGCGCTTGCCGAAGACCAGAAGGTCGGACAACGAGTTGCCGCCCAGCCGGTTGGAGCCGTGCATGCCCCCGGAGCACTCACCGGCCGCGAACAGACCGGGCACCGACGCGGCGCCGGTGTCGGGGTCGACCTCGATGCCGCCCATGACGTAGTGGCAGGTGGGCCCGACCTCCATCGGCTCCTTGGTGATGTCGACGTCGGCCAGCTCCTTGAACTGGTGGTGCATCGAAGGGAGGCGCTTCATGATCGTCTCAGCCGGCATGCGGCTGGAGACGTCGAGGAAGACGCCGCCGTGCGGTGATCCGCGGCCGGCCTTGACCTCGGAGTTGATGGCTCGCGCCACCTCGTCGCGCGGGAGCAGCTCAGGTGGACGCTTGTTGTTGTCGGCGTCCTCGTACCAGCGGTCGGCCTCCTCCTCGGTGGTCGCGTACTGCGCCTTGAACACGTCCGGGATGTAGTCGAACATGAACCGCTTGCCCTCGGAGTTGGTGAGCACGCCGCCGTCACCGCGGACCGACTCGGTGACGAGAATGCCCTTCACCGAAGGCGGCCACACCATGCCGGTGGGGTGGAACTGGAGGAACTCCATGTTGATCAGGTTCGCGCCGGCCCGCAGCGCCAAGGCGTGACCGTCACCGGTGTACTCCCAGGAGTTGCTGGTGACCTTGTACGACTTGCCGACGCCGCCGGTCGCCATGATGATCGCCGGCGCGTCGAAGAGGATGTGGCGGCCGGACTCGCGCCAGTAGGCCAGCGCGCCGGCGACCGCATCGCCGTCCTTGATCAGGTCGGTGACGGTGCACTCGGCGTAGACCTTGAGCTTCGCGTCGTAGTCGCCGTGCTCGGCGAAGTCGTCCTGCTGCAGCGAGACGATCTTCTGCTGCAGCGTGCGGATGAGCTCGAGTCCCGTGCGGTCGCCGACGTGGGCGAGGCGGGGGTAGGTGTGCCCGCCGAAATTGCGCTGGCTGATCTTGCCCTCGGGCGTGCGGTCGAACAGCGCGCCGTACGTCTCCATCTCCCAGACCCGGTCGGGTGCCTCCTGGGCGTGCAGCTCGGCCATTCGCCAGTTGTTGAGGAACTTGCCGCCGCGCATCGTGTCGCGGAAGTGCACCATCCAGTTGTCATTGGGGTTCGCGTTGCCCATCGCGGCCGCGCACCCGCCCTCGGCCATGACGGTGTGCGCCTTGCCGAACAGGGACTTGGAGATGATGGCCGTGCGCTTGCCCGCCAGGCGCGCCTCGATGGCCGCGCGGAGGCCGGCACCACCGGCGCCGATGACGATGACGTCGTAGGAGTGCGTCTCGATCTCGCTCATGAATTCACTCCTCTCAGTTGAAGACTCGGGGGTCGGAGTACCAGCCGGACGCCAGACCCCAGATGTAGAAGTCGGTGATCGCGAGCGTGCCGAGGGTGACCCAGGCGAGCAGCATGTGGCGGCCGTTCAGCTTCGATACCCAGCCCCAGAGCTTGTAGCGCACCGGGTGCTGGGAGAAGTGGTTGAGCTTGCCGCCGATGATGCTGCGGCACGAGTGGCAAGACGCCGTGTAGAGCCAGAGCATCACGACGTTCGTCACCAGGATCACGTTGCCGAGCCCCAGCCCGAACTCACCGTCGGCGGTGCGGAACGCCAGGATCGCGTCGTAGGTGTTGATCAAGGAAATGATGAACGCGGCGTAGAAGAAGTACCGGTGCAGGTTCTGGCCGAGCAACGGGAACCGGGTTTCCCCGGTGTACTTCTGGTGCGGCTCGGCGACGGCGCAGGCCGGGGGCGACAGCCAGAACGCCCGGTAGTACGCCTTGCGGTAGTAGTAGCAGGTCAGGCGGAAGAGCAGCAGGAACGGCAGGCTCAGCGCCGCGTACGGCAGGAACCACCAGTCCGGCAGGAACGCGCCGAAGTGCGAGGCTTCCGGGACGCAGCCGGTCGACACGCAGGGCGAGTAGAACGGCGTCAGGTAGTGATACTGCTCGACCCAGTAGTCGGCCTGCATGAAGGTGCGGGCGACGGCATACGCGACCCAGGCGATGAGTCCGGTGGCCTGGATGGCCGGCGGGAACCACCAACGATCGGTTCGGAGAGTACGGGCGGCAATCGCGGCGCGGCCGGCGCCGGGGTGAGGAGAGGTGGTCGTCATGCCTCGTCGATTCGCTCAGTGGCTGGAGCCAACGGGAGTGATGGTTCCGTCACCGTATGCCCGGCCGATGGGAGCACGCAAAGTCATAGTGAGGCCACCATTCATAGACTCTGTCTATGCTCGGGGCTAGCCTGATTCCATGCAGGTCCAGCAGCTCGCGTACTTCGCGGCAGTCGCCCGTACACGTCACTTCACCCGGGCCGCCGACCTCGTCGGCGTCTCCCAGCCGACCCTGTCCAAGCAGATCCGGGTGCTCGAGAACTCGCTCGGCTCGCCGCTGTTCGTGCGCAACCGCGGACAGATCGAGCTGACCAGCGCCGGCGAGGCACTGCTCCCCCACGCCCAACGCATCCTCATCGACGTCGAGAGCGCCCAACGGTCGGTGGACGAGGTTGCCGGGCTGCGCCGCGGGCGCGTGCGACTCGGGGCCACGCCGTCGCTGTGCGACGGGCTGCTGCCCCATCTCCTCACCCGGTTCCACGACCTCCATCCGGACATTCAGCTCGAGGTGCAGGAGGCCGGGTCGCGAGTGCTCACCCGCGAGCTCGGCCAGGGCCGGCTCGACCTCGCCCTGCTGATCGTGCCGCTGCGCCCGGACAGCACCATCGAGACGGGCGCCATCGAGACGACGTCGATCCTGCGCGAGCGTCTCGTGCTCGCCAGCCCGGCCGACACCGACCTGCCCGAGGTGATCGGCGTCGCCGCACTGCGCGACCTGCCGCTCGTCATGTTCCGCGAGGGCTACGACCTACGGGAAGTGACGCTCGGGGCGTGCCGCGCGGCCGGCTTCGAGCCGCGCCTCGCGGTCGAGGGTGGCGAGATGAGTGCCGTGCTGCGCTTCGTCGAGGCCGGCCTGGGCCATGCCGTCGTGCCCGAGATGGTGATGGGCAATCGGCCGAAGCTCCGCCGCACCCGGCTGGAGAAGCCGTCACTCCGGCGGGAGATCGCTCTCGCGCACCGCACGGACGCCCTCCAGCTGGCCGCTCTCGCCTTCCGCGACGAGCTGCTCGCGGCGTTCCCGCCGGTGCGCTCGCGCGCTTAGTCAGGTGGGCCGGTTGGCCAGGGCGAAGCTGCGCTGCGGCTCCCAGCCGGCGGCGTCGTCGTGCAGGTAGAGCGAGAACTCCTCGACGTCGAACGTGCACTCGAAGTTCTTCAGCACGCGGTCCGCGTGGTCGAGTGCCGCGTCGTCGAGGTGGTGCGCCACGGTGACGTGCGGGTGGTACGGGAACTCGGCCGCCGGCGCGCTGAGGGCCCATCGCAAGCGCCCGGCGAGGACCTCGGTCGCCATGAAGCCCGCGTGCACGGTGACGAACACGACCGGCGAGACCGGGCGGAACGTGCCGGTGCCGCGCAGCCGCATCCGGAAGCTGGGGATGGCGCCGGCCGTCTTGTCGAGCTGGGCACAGACCTCGTCGAGGTCGTCGGCCGCGATGTCGAGCGGCGGCAGCAGCGTCACGTGGCTCGGGACGGTCTGGGCGAGCGGGTCGCCGAAGGCGGAGCGCATCTCACGCAGGAGTGAGCCGTGTGGCTCCGGGACGGCGATCGCCACCCCGATGGACAAGCGGGTCATCCGTCGGTCGCCGGGACGAACCCAGACCGGTCGTAGACCGTGGCCAGCGTCTTCGATGCGACCTCCCGAGCCGTCGCTGCGCCGGCAGCGAGGACGCGGTCGAGCTCGCCCTTGTCGTCGAGCAGCTCCCTCGTCCGTGAGCCGAACACGTCCACGAAGTCGCCCACGAGGTCGGCGAGGGCCACCTTGAAGTGCCCGTACTGCTGGCCATCGAACTCGGCCTCGATCTCCGGGATCGGGCGGTCGGTGAGGGCGGAGTAGATCAGCAGCAGGTTGGAGATGCCCGGCTTCTCGACCGGGTCGAAGCGGACCTCCGAGCCGGAGTCGGTGACCGCCGAGCGGATCTTCTTGGCCGCCTTCTTGGGGTCGTCCGTGAGGTTGACGACGCCGGAGTGCGAGACGGCCGAGCCGCTCATCTTGGCCGTCGGGTCCTGCAGGTCGTAGATCTTCGCGGTGGCCTTGACGATGTACGGCTCGGGCACCGTGAACGTCTCGCCGAAGCGGTGGTTGAAGCGCTGCGCCAGGTTGCGGGTCAGCTCGATGTGCTGGCGCTGGTCCTCTCCCACCGGCACCTTGTCGGCCTGGTAGATGAGGATGTCGGCCGCCATCAGCACCGGATAGGTGAACAGGCCGACGCTCGCGGCATCGCGTCCACTCTTGGCGGTCTTGTCCTTGAACTGCGTCATGCGGCCGGCCTCGCCGACGCCGGTGACGCCGCCGAGCACCCATGCCAGCTGGGCATGCTCGGGGATGTGGCTCTGCACGAAGAGGGCGCTGCGCTCCGGGTCGACGCCGGCCGCGAGCAGCTGGGCAGCGGCGACGTAGGTGCGCTCGCGCAGCTGCGCCGGGTCGTACTCGACGGTGATCGCATGGAGATCGGGGATGAAGTAGAACGCCTCGAACTCGTCCTGCAGCGCCACCCACTGCTTGAACGCCCCGAAGTAGTTGCCGAGGTGGTACGAATCAGCGGTCGGCTGCGCGCCGGAGAGCACACGCGGTCGACGGCTGGACTCGGGCATGGTGTGCATTGTGCCAGCAGGTCAGCGGGCCGCCTGACCTAGGCTCATGGCGTGGTCGACGTTCAGAAGTGGCAGGTTCCCGAGGTCGTCCACCTGCTCGGCGAGCAGCTCGACCACTGCGGCGCGCCATCCCTCTCGATCACCACCGGACGCACGCTGACGGTGAAGGCCCGACCCCGTGATGACGACGCCGTCAACGTCTGGGTCGATGGTCAGCGTTCGTCTTTGCCCACGGCGGTCGAGTCGACTCTCGACGACCATGGCGTCGGGTCAGGTGGCGTCGACATCGTCGTCGAGACCGAGCCGTCTGCATGGCCGGCGACGGACGACGGGCCGGTGCTGATGATCGTCGAGACCGGCGCCGCGGAACCCGCCGACCGACGCGACGAGTGCCGGCAGGCCGCCGAGGCCATCGGGCTGGTCCATCTGGCCGAGGCCGGTCCGGACGCCGTGCTGAAGCTCGAGGACGAGTCCCTCAAGGCGCGCACCAGGCACGTCATCACCGAGACAGCGCGGGTGCGCGCCGCCGAACGCGCACTTGAGTCCGAGGCGTGGGCCCAGCTCGGCACGATTCTCTCCGCGTCACACGCCTCGCTGCGTGACGACTTCGAGGTCAGCTGCGCCGAGCTCGACGTCGTCGCCGAGTCGGCCATCGAGGCCGGTGCCCTCGGCGCCCGCCTGAGCCTCGCGCTGGTGCCACCGGACCGGGTCCCGGCCGTCCGCGAGCTGGTGGAACGCCGGTTCGACGGAGTCGGCTGGCGACGCCCAAAGGTGCGGACGTTGGGCCTGGCGAATCGGGCCTGAGACACTAGGCCCGTGAGACGCATCGCCTACCAGGGTGAACCTGGCTCGAACTCCCACCTCGTGTGCAAGCAGCACTACGCCGACTGGGAGGCGGTGGCGTGCGCGTCGTTCGAGGACGTCTTCGCGGCGGTCGAGAGCGGTGAGGCCGAGCTGGCGATGATCCCGATCGACAACTCGATCGCCGGCCGGGTGGCCGACATCCACCACTTCCTGCCCACGTCGGGCCTGCACATCATCGCCGAGCACTTCCTTCGCATCCAGTTCACCCTCATGGGCGTGACCGGCTCGAGCCTCGACACCATCAAGACCGTGCACAGCCACGTGCACGCCCTCGGGCAGTGCCGTCGCATCATCCGTGAGCACGGTCTGACGCCGGTCATCTCCGGCGACACCGCCGGCGCCGCCCGCGAGATCTCCGATGCGCAGGACGTCACCCAGGCGGCGATCGCGCCGCCGCTGGCCGCGGAGATCTACAGCCTGACGATCCTCGCCGACGATGTGGAGGACGAGGACCACAACACCACCCGCTTCGTGGTGCTCTCCCCAGAGCTGGTCGAGGCGCCGTCCGGCGACGGCCCGGTCGTCACGAGCTTCATCTTCAACGTCAAGAACCTGCCGGCATCGCTCTACAAGGCGCTCGGCGGTTTCGCCACCAACGGCGTCAACATGACCAAGCTGGAGAGCTACATGGTCGGCGGCGAGTTCACGGCCACCCAGTTCCTCGCCGAGGTCGACGGCCACCCCGACGACCTCCCCGTCCGACGCGCCCTGGACGAGCTGGCATTCTTCACGACTGAGGTGAAGGTGCTCGGCGTGTACCCGGCGGACCCGTTCCGCGCCGAGAACGCCTGACCCGATGGCCGGGGGCTTGGTCTGGCCACTGTCCGTTCCGGTCCTGTCCGACGGCGTCGTGACGCTGCGCGCCCACACGCGCGAGGACGTCAACGGCATGTTCGAGATGGCGCGTGACCCGGTGACGGTCCGTGACACCGGCATCCCCGACCCCTACTCCCGCGACGACGGCGAGATCTTCGTCTTCACCATCGTCCGAGACGGATGGGACGCCGGCACCCACTTCGGCTGGGCGATCGAGACGGAGGGGCGGTTCGCCGGCAACGTCGACATCCGCGGCGGCAAGCCCGTGGCCCACATCGGGTACGCCCTCCACCCGTGGGCGCGTGGTCGCGGGCTGATGGTGCGGGCCGTGCAGCTCGCGATCGACTGGGCCTTCACCGAGGCCGGCGTCGAGGTCGTGCACTGGAGCGCCCACGTCGGCAATGAGGCGTCGTTGCGGGTCGCGCACCAGACCGGGTTCACCCTGATCGGGGTGGTCCCGGGGCTCCTGCACGAGCGTGGCCGGGTGCTCGACGCCTGGACCGCATCGAGGCGGTTCGGCGACCCACCGGTGCCACGGACCCGGTGGGCCGAGTCGACGGTGATCGAGACCGACCGCCTGCGGCTACGGCCGTTCGTCGACGCGGACATCCCGCGCGTCGTCGAGACGTGCACTGACGCGACCACACGGCACTGGCTGCACGGCATGCCCCATCCCTACGTCGAAGCCTCCGCGCGCAGCTACCTCGCCGACTGCGTGTGGCAGGCCGCACGAGGGGCCAAGGCGACCTGGGCCGTCGCGGATCGCGAGACGGACGTCCTGCTCGGCAACGTCGCGGTGATGGACCTGCATCGCGGGTCCGGCGAGATCGGGTACTGGACGCATCCGCGCGAGCGAGGGCGGGGCGTCATGACCGAGGCCGTCCGCTCCGTCGTCCAGCACGCCTTCGACCCGTCCGGCCTCGATCGCCAGCGGCTCGTGCTCTACGCCGCGGCTGGCAATCCCCCGAGCAACGCCGTGGCCGCCGCCGCCGGGTTCAGGCTCTTCGGCACGCAGACCGCCGCGGAGCCACTCGGCGACGGATCATTCGACGACCTGCACGGCTACGAGCTGCTGCGCTAGGTCAGCCGTTGAGGGCGGGTGTGCGGCGCAGCCACCACTCGCCGAACGCCACGTGCATCGAGAACCCCAGCCAGAAGGCCAGACCGAACGTCGCCGAATCGGGTGTCGGGCCGGTCGCCCCACTCGACTGCGCGATGGCGGTGAACACGCCGATCCAGATGCGGACGGTGCCGATCCCGATGCCGACCGCGAACGCGCGGATCATCCAGCGGCGATGCTGCGGCACGTTGTCGCTCCTGATGGCGCGGAAGGCCAGGACCAAGCAGGTGAGGAACCACACTCCGAAGACGACGGCGGCCATCGTCTCGACGATGCCGCCCCAGGCGAACCGGGTGCCGAATGCCAAGGCGAACACGCCGCTGACCAGCGCACAGGTGAGCAGAACTCGCCCCATGCGACGGTGCACGGTGTAGTGCCGCGTCCGGAACCGGCGGCTCAGCTGGAGCGGAGCGCCGAGGAGATAGATGACACCGGGCCCGAGATGCAGGTAGCCCAGCCAGGGGTGCGCGACATACCGCTGGGAGAACTCGTCGCTGGGGATCGTGTCGTTCCGGATGCTCGGTACGTCGGTCGTGAGCCGCGTCAGCACGGACACCAGGACGATGGCGAACAGCAGAACGAGGAGGGCAGAGGCCGTTCGCAGACGACGTCGGCTCGGCGCCTCTGGGGTGGTGGCGACCATGTGGTGATGGTCCCACGAGAGCCCCCGGTGGAGCCGTGTTTCAGGAAGCCCCTAGCCGTCGAGCGCAGGCGTGCGCCGCAGCCACCACTCGCCGATGGCGACGTGCATTGTGAACGCCAACCAGAACGCCACGCCGAACATGGTGTGGTCCGGAGTGGCCGGCGACGTGCCGCCGGACCTGCCCTGTTCGATGCCCTCGAAGATGCCCACCCAGATCCGGATCGTGCCGATGCCGACCGCGACGGCGAACGCTCGGATCATCCACCGGCGGTGCTGCCGGACGTTGTCGCCTCGGATGGCGCGGAACGCGAGCAGCAGGCAGGTGATGAACCAGGTGCCGAACACGACGGTGGCGATCGACTCCGGGGCGTCGCCCCACGCGAACGGGATGCCGAAGATCAGCGCAAACGTCCCGCTCAGCAGCCCGCAGGTGAGCAGCACCCTCCCCATGCGACGGTGCACTGGGTAGTGGCGCGTGCGAAACCGCCGGCTCAGCTGGAACAGCGCACCCAGGAGGTAGATGACACCGGGCGCGATGTGCAGGTAACCGCGCCACGGGTGCTCGACGTATCGCTCGGCGAACTCGTTGTCTGTGGTGGTGCCGGCGAGGATGTCCGGCCAGTCGGTGAACAGGCGGATCGTCGCGAACACCAGCACGATCGTGAGGAGTGTCCCGATCGCCACCGCGGCAGTGTGAACCAACCGGGGGCTTGCCGACTCCTGCTCCGCCGTCTGGACCATCGGAGCGATTCTGGCACGTCACTAGGATCGACTCATGAGCGCTTCCGATGCCGACGTGACGACCGAGCCGAACCCGTGGCCAGCCCTCTGGGCGATGGTCATCGGCTTCTTCATGATCCTGGTCGACACCACGATCGTCTCGATCGCGACGCCGGCCATCCGCGACGGCCTGAAGACCGACTACAACAACGCCATCTGGGTGACCAGCGCCTACCTGCTGGCCTACGCGGTGCCGTTGCTGATCACCGGACGGCTCGGCGACCGGCTCGGCCCGAAGAACGTCTACCTCGTCGGGCTCACGCTGTTCACGATCGCCTCGCTGTGGTGCGGGCTCACCTCGACCGTCGAGATGCTCATCGTCGCCCGCGTCTTCCAGGGCTTCGGGGCCTCGATGATGACGCCGCAGACCATGGCGGTCATCACCCGGACCTTTGCGCCGGCCAACCGCGGCACGGCCATGGCCCTGTGGGGCGCGACAGCTGGGGTGGCCACCCTGGTCGGCCCGATCCTCGGCGGCGTCCTCGTCGATGGACCCGGGTGGGAGTGGATCTTCTTCATCAACGTGCCGGTCGGCCTGATCGGCTTCGTGGCGGCATGGCGGCTCGTGCCGACCCTGCCGACGCACTCGCACACGTTCGACTGGGTCGGCGTCGGCCTCAGCGCAGTCGGCATGTTCCTGCTGGTCTTCGGCCTCCAGGAGGGTGAGACGTACGACTGGGGCACCATCACGGGCATCCTCTCGGTGCCGCTGCTGATCGCCCTGGGGCTCGCCGTGCTGGCGGTGTTCGTGTGGTGGCAGAGCCGGATTCGCAAGGAGCCGCTCGTGCCGCTGCGGCTGTTCCGCGACCGCAACTTCTCCCTCGCCAACCTCGGCATCTCGTTGGTCTCGTTCGCCATCACCGCGATGGCTTTCCCGTTCATGCTCTGGGCGCAGGTGGTCCGCGGCTACTCCCCGACGCAGTCGGCCCTCCTCCTCGTGCCGATGGCCTTGCTCACCGCCGCGCTGGCTCGCTCGGTCGGCGGCCTGACCGACCGCATCCATCCCCGGACCATCACCGTGGTCGGCTTCGCGGCCGGATCCGCAGCCATGTTCGGTGTCGCGGCCGTCATGTCGCCGGACACTCAGGTGTGGGTGGTGCTCGCCTTCTTCGCCCTCTTCGGCGTCGGCAACGCCTTCCTCTGGGCACCGCTCAGCGCAACGGCCACCCGCAACCTGCCGATGAGCTCGGCCGGAGCGGGCGCCGGCGTCTACAACACGACCCGCCAGGTCGGCGCCGTGCTGGGTAGCGCCGCGATCGCTGCCCTGCTGCAGGCGCGGCTGTCGGCGAACCTCCCGGGCTTCGACTCGGCCGGCCCACAGGCCCAGCAGTCCGTGGGGAGCGCGTTGCCGAGCGCCGTGGCCGGCCCGTTCGCCGATGCGATGGCACAGAGCATGCTGTTGCCCGCGATCGCCCTCCTCGTCGGCGTGGTCCTCGTGCTGTTCTTCGAAAAGCCCTCGCACGACGGCCACAGCGGCGCCGCCATTCCAACGGCCGAGCCGGCCGAGACCGGTCTCCCCTAGGCCATCCGCTCCGTCGGGAATGCCGACCCCGCGAGACATCGTTGACACCGACGACGGAGGAGTCGACATGAATGGTGATGGACCAACACTCGTCGTGGGTGGCACCGGGACGCTCGGCGGCCGGGTGGTCTCGGCCTTGCTCGAGCGCGGCAAGCAGGTGCGCGCGCTGGTGCGACCGAGTTCCGATGCTTCCGGCCTGGAGGCCGCCGGGGTGGAGATCGCCCGAGGCGACCTGATGGACCCGGAGTCGCTCCGAGCCGCGCTGAATGATGTGGATGCCGTGGTCACGTCCGCGGCCGGCTACACCCGGCACAGCAAGGGCGACACCCCTGACATCGACACCGTCGGCAACCGCAATCTGGTCGACGCTGCCGGCGCGGTCGGCGTCCGCCGGTTCGTGCTGACCAGCATCCTCACCTGCGACCAGACCCCGGGCGTCCCGCACTTCTGGCACAAGAAGCTGGTCGAGGACCGCCTCGAGGAGCTGGGCGTCCCCTTCGTCTCCCTGCGGCCGGGCGCGTTCCTCGACCAGATCACCCAGTTCGGCGGCGACCCCTTCGCCAAGCGGCGGCTCACCTGGATCGGCTCCGCGAAGACTCCCATCACGTTCGTCCTGGTGTCGGACCTGGCCGCCTACCTGGCCGACGCCGTTGACGTACCGGGCGTGGACGGGCAGCGCATCGACATCGGGTGGGATCGTCCGGTGAGCATGCAGGACATCGCGCAGATCGCCGGCGACCAGCTCGGCGAGCGCATCCGGGTGCGCACCATCCCGGGAGGACTGATCTCCGGGGTCGCGACCGTGCTTGGCCCGGTCAATCCGATGGTCAAGGACATCGCCGCGATGCTGAAGTGGTTCGAGACCGGCAACTACGTGGCGGACACATCGCGCCAGGGAGAAGTCTTCGGTCAGGTCCCCACAGCGGAAGACGCCATCGCCAGGTTCGTCCGCAGCCTGGGACACGACGTCGCGGCCTAGTTTCACGGACTCCTCGCGACGTACGCTGGCGCGATGAACGGCGTGCACGACATGGGCGGCATGGACGGGTTCGGCGCCGTCCCCATCGAGTCCGATGAGCCGGTGTTCCGCGAGCCATGGGAGGGGCGCACGTTCGGCCTGATGATCGCCACCGGCGCGGCCGGGCTCCGCTCCGGATCCATCCGACCGGGCATCGAGGCCATCGACCCAGCGACCTATCTCGGCTCGAGCTACTTCGAGCGATGGGCTCGATCGGTCGAGTCCGGACTCGTCGACGCCGGCACGCTCACCACCGCCGAGATCGATGCCCGCGCCGACGCACCCCGGCCCCCTCGCGAGCACGCCGACGACACCAACCCGGCGGAGGCGACCAGGCTCACTCGCGCACTCGCCGGCCGTCCGCGCGAATCCAGCGGTGACGACGTCCCCGCACGCTTCGCCGTCGGCGACACCGTCACGGTCAAGCCGGCGGCGCCAGCTGGGCACCACCGGTGCCCCCGCTACGTCCGCGGAGCGACCGGCACGGTCACCCGGCTTCCCGGCGGATGGCCGCACGCGAGCAGCGACGAGCCTCCCGAGGCGACGTACACCGTCCGCTTCGCCATGGCGGACCTGTGGGGCGACGACGCCGAGCCCGGCTGGCTGTACATCGATCTCTGGGAGCGCTACCTCCAATGAGCGACGAGCACGGGCACCACCCCAAGCCGAAGAGCGCCACCGAGCAGCGCGTGGAAGCCATCGAGGCCTTGCTCGTCGAGCGCGGACTGATCACGTCCGACATGATCGACGCCATCGTCGAGACCTACGAGCAGGATGTCGGTCCGATGAACGGTGCCCAGGTCGTCGCGCGCGCGTGGCTCGACCCGGAATACCGGGCCCGCCTGCTCGCCGACGGCACCAGCGCCGTGGGAGAGCTCGGCTTCGGCGGTGCCGAGGGCGAGCACCTCGTCGTCCTCGAGAACACCGACGACGTCCACCACGTCGTCGTCTGCACGCTCTGTTCGTGCTACCCGTGGCCGGTGCTCGGCCTGCCACCCCACTGGTACAAAAGCTTCGCCTACCGCTCGCGCATGGTGCGGGAGCCGCGGGCGGTGCTCGCCGAGTTCGGCACGACCGTGCCCGACGACGTCGAGCTGCGGGTCTGGGACTCCAGCGCGGAGGTCCGCTACATGGTGCTCCCCCTCGCCCCCGACGACATCGACCGACGAAGCGAGGACGAGCTCGCCGCCCGGGTCACGCGCGACCACATGATCGGCGTGGTCCGGTGACCTCCGACCAGCCGCCCGAGGACGTCCCGCGCCGCAACGGCGAGCTCGCGTTCGACGCGCCGTGGCAAAGCCGTGCGTTCGGCCTCGCCGCCGCGTATCTCGAGGCCTCCGGCCAGGACTGGGCCACCTTCCGCACCCACCTGATGGCCGCGATCGCCGACCTCCCCGACGCGACTCCGTACTACGAGGCGTGGGTCGTCGCCCTCGATCGACTGCTCGCATTGGACGGTCACGGAGCCCGCGCGCCGTGATGTGATCCGTCTCATTTCGCGAGATGTAGCGTTTGTCGATAGAAATACTGTACTTTAGGTCGGACGAGCACGCACCCTGGCGTGCCCTGACGACAAGGCAGAACATTGAAGACCCTCCCCCGTCCTCGACTGGCCGCCGCGGTCGCGATCAGCGCAAGCATCGCCCTGCTGGCCGCTTGCGCTCCCGCCTCGGACAACAGCTCGGGCGACTCCAAGACGTCCAACGCGTTGTCGCTCGTCGCCTACTCCGTCCCGAAGGCCGCCAACGGTGCCCTCGAGAAGGCCTTCGCCAAGACGGAGGGCGGCAAAGATGTGACCTGGAAGGAGTCGTACGGCGCTTCGGGCGACCAGAGCCGGGCCGTGGAAGGCGGGCTCAAGGCCGACGTCGTGCACTTCTCGCTCACGCCGGACGTCACGCGCCTCGTTGACGCTGGACTCGTCGACAAGACCTGGGCTGACGGCCCGAACAAGGGCATCATCAGCACGTCCGTCGTGTCGATCGTCGTGCGCAAGGGCAACCCGAAGAACATCAAGTCGTTCGCCGACCTGGCCAAGCCGGGCATCGGCATCGTCACCCCGAACCCGGGATCGTCCGGCTCGGCTCGCTGGAACGTGCTGGCTGCGTACCACTCGGTCATCGCGAGCGGTGGCAGCGAGAAGGACGCGGAGGCGTACCTGAAGAAGGTGTTCGCCAACGTCGAGGCGCTGCCTGGTAGCGGCCGCGACGCGACGACGGCCTTCCAGGGTGGCACCGGCGACGTCCTGCTCTCCTACGAGAACGAGGCGATCTTCGCTCGTCAGAGTGGCGAGAAGATCGACTACGTGATCCCCCAGCAGAACCTGCTGATCGAGAACCCTGCCGCGGTGACCACGAAGGCCGCTCCGGCGGCGAAGAAGTTCCTGGACTTCGCCATCAGTGCGGAGGGGCAGGACATCTACGCCCAGCACGGCTTCCGGCCGGTCGGGTCGGTCGACGGCGTCGACGTCGGTTCGGTCGAGGGCGCCAACGATCCGTCGAAGCCGTTCCCGGCGATCAAGGATCTGGCCACCATCGACAAGACCTTCGGTGGCTGGGAGGCCGTGAACACGAAGTTCTTCGACGAGAAGGACGGCATCATCACGAAGATCATCGCCGACTCGGGCAAGGCGTGACGCTTGACGCCACGCTCGTGACGGGAGCGGCGCGAAAACGCCGCTCCCGTTCGGCGACCTCGCTGACGCGATCCTCAGGCCTCGGCCTGGGGATCGCGTTGACGTGGTTCAGCCTGCTCGTGCTCATCCCCCTCGCGCTCGTCGTCATCCAGTCGGTCGACGGCGGGTGGGAGACGTTCCGGAACACCGTGACGAGTCCGCAGACGTCGGCCGCGCTCCGGCTCACCGTCACCCAGGCGTTCATCGTCACGCTGGTCAACGTCGTCATGGGCACGCTCATCGCGTGGGTGCTCGTGCGGGACAGCTTCCCCGGCAAGCGACTGCTCGAGGTGATCATCGACATCCCGTTCGCGCTGCCGACGATCGTGGCCGGGCTGGTGCTGCTCAGCCTGTACGGCCCGCAGAGCCCCATCGGCATCAACGTCGCCAACACCGAGCGGTCGGTGTTCCTGGCCCTGCTGTTCGTCACGCTGCCGTTCGTCGTGCGGACGGTGGAGCCGGTGCTGCTCGAGCTCGACCCGGAGGTCGAGGAGGCTGCGGCGTCGCTCGGCGCCAGCCGGTTCACGACGCTCCGCCGCATCCTGCTGCCCGCGCTCGCCCCGGCGATCACCGCCGGCGCCGCGCTCTCGTTCGCCCGCGGCATCAGCGAGTACGGCTCGCTGGTCCTGCTGTCCGGCAACCTGCCCATGAGGACCGAGGTCGCGTCGGTGCGCATCCTCTCCTACATCGAGAACGGCAACGAGGCGGCCGCGGCCTCGGTGGCGACGATCCTGCTGGTCGTGGCGCTCGCGGCGATCGTGGTGCTGCAGGTGCTCTCGTCGGTGGTGGCGCGCCGTGGCTAGCCGCATCGCGCAGCCGACGACGCGAGGCACGTACGTGCGCCGCGCCATCGTCGCTGCCTACCTGTTCCTGCTGGTCGCGTGGCCGGTGTCGCTCGTGGTGGTCAAGACGTTCGACGGCGGCCTCACCAACCTGCAGACCGCGCTCACCGACCCCACCGTCGTCTTCGCTCTGCAGATGACGGTCTACGTCGCCATCTGGGCGGTCGTCATCAACACCGTGTTCGGCATCGGCATCTCGCTGCTGCTGGTGCGCTACGACTTCCCCGGACGCGGAGTGCTGTCGGCGCTGATCGACCTGCCCCTGTCGGTGTCGCCCGTCGTGGTCGGCCTCGCCCTCCTGCTCGCCTACGGCGGCTCGGAAGGGCTGTTCGGCCCGACGCTCGAGTCGGCCGGATTGCAGATAGCCTTCGCGCCCCCCGGCTTGATCATGGCGACCGCATTCGTCAGCCTCCCGCTGGTGATCCGCGAGCTCGTGCCGGTGCTCCAGGAGATCGGCACCGACCAGGAGCAGGCGGCGAAGAGCCTCGGCGCCAAGCCGTGGCAGACGTTCCTGCGCATCACGCTGCCGTCGATCCGCTGGGCCCTCGTGTACGGCGTGGTGCTGAGCCTCGCCCGGTCCCTGGGTGAGTTCGGCGCTGTGAAGATCATCTCGGGCAACGTCGCCGAGCAGACCCAGACGGCGACCCTCGTCGTCGAGCAGAAGTACCAGGACTTCGAGCAGGGGTCGGCGTTTGCCACCAGCTTCCTGCTCGCCGCGATCGCAGTGGCGGCGCTCGTCGTCGTCACCGTGCTCCGACCGAAGGAGAACCCCGATGGGGATTGAGATCCGCGACGTCAACAAGAACTTCGGCGACTTCGTCGCGCTCGAGGACGTCACGCTGAGCATCCCGACCGGACAGCTCACGGCGCTGCTCGGCCCGAGCGGCGGCGGCAAGTCGACGCTGCTGCGCATCATCGCGGGGCTCGAGGCAGCCGACAGCGGAACGGTCGTGATCGACGGTGCTGACGCCACCGGGCTGCCGGCCCAGAAGCGCAACGTCGGCTTCGTGTTCCAGCACTACGCGGCGTTCAAGCACATGACCGTGGCGAAGAACATCGCGTTCGGCCTGGAGATCCGCAAGCGTCCCAAGGACGAGGTCGAGGCCAAGGTCGAAGAGCTGCTCGCGCTCGTCCACCTGACCCAGTTCGGCCATCGGCTGCCGTCCCAGCTCTCCGGCGGTCAACGGCAGCGCATGGCCCTCGCCCGGGCGCTGGCCATCGAGCCCACGGTGCTGCTGCTCGACGAGCCGTTCGGCGCGCTGGACGCGAAGGTCCGCAAGGAGCTGCGGGACTGGCTCCGCCGACTGCACGACGAGGTGCACGTGACCACGGTGTTCGTCACGCACGACCAGGAGGAGGCCCTCGAGGTCGCCAACAGCATCGTCGTCATCAACGACGGGAAGATCGAGCAGATCGGCACCCCCGACGACCTCTACGACCGGCCGGCCAACGACTTCGTGCAGTCATTCCTCGGACCAGTGACGCAGCTGAATGGCCGCCTCATCCGTCCCCACGACATCGACATCTCGAAGCAGGAAGTGCCGGTGAACACCCCAGGGAAGATCACCCGGTGGACGCGGGTCGGGTTCGAGATCAGGCTCGAAGTGACGACCACGGGCCAGCAGGAGACCGAACCGGTGCAAGTCGTCGTGACCCGCGCGGAAGCGGATGCCCTCGACCTCCACGTCGGCGACCAGGTGTGGCTACGTCCGGTCTGATCGCCGTGACCGGGCCAGCCCGACGGCGAAGATAGCCAAGCCGCCGACCGCGAGCGCGGCACCGACGAGGCTGGGTGCCCGGTAGCCATAGCCAGCGGCGATGACGATCGAGCCGAGCCACGCGCCCAGGCCGTTGGCGATGTTCAGGGCCGAGTGGTTGAGCGCTGCGCCGAGCATCTGGGCGTCGCCGGCCACGTGCATGAGCCGGATCTGCAGGTTGATCGCCAGCACCGAGCCGAGTGCGCCCACGACCATCACCAGCGCGAACGCGGGCAGGGCGAGCCCGGCAGCGAACGAGAAGGCGACCAGCGTGGCGATGAGGACCGCAAAACCGGCGAGGACCGATCGTTCGACGTTCCAGTCGGCGAGCCGCCCGGCCAGCCAGGTGCCGGCGACCGACCCGACCCCGAACGCGAACACGAAGGCGGGGATCGCGCCGCGGGAGAGGTCGGTGACGTCGGTGACGACCGGGGCGATGTAGCTGTACATCGCGAACACGCCGCCGAAGCCGACCATGCCGGCCGACACCGCGAACAGCACCTGGGGTTGGCGTAGCGCCGCCAGCTCGGCGCGCACGGTCGCCTGCGGGTTGCCGGCCTGGTGCGGCACGAAGAGCAGCACCATGGCCGCGGTCACCACGGCGAGGCCGAGCACCGCCCAGTACGCGGTCCGCCAGCCGAGCTGCTGCCCCAGCACGGTGCCGGCCGGGACGCCGACGAGCGTGGCGACCGTGAGCCCGAGCATCACGCCGCTGACCGCGCGGCCACGACGTTCGGGTGCGACGAGTGAGACCGCGATGAGCGAGGCCACCCCGAAGTACGCACCATGCGGCAGGCCGGAGATGAACCGCGCTGCCATGACCTCCCAGTACCCGTGGGCGACGGCCGTGATCGCGTTGCCCAGCCCGAGCGCCAGCACCAGTCCGATCGCGAGCTCACGTCGCGGCAAGCGGGCGGCCAGCGAGACGATCACCGGGGCGCCGACGACCACGCCGACCGCGTAGGCGGAGATGATGTGGCCGGTGGTCGGGATCGACTCATCGATGCCGGTGGCGATGTCGGGCAGCAGGCCCATCGTGACGAACTCCGTGGTGCCGATCGCGAAACCGCCGAGGGCCAGCGCGAGGATCGCCAGACCGACGTGTGAGGTGCGCGCGGCGGTCTGGAGGGAGGTCACACTTCGGTCAAGTCGGTGGGTCCTCGGGCTATTCCGTGGGCGAGCGATGGCACGCTGGGCCCATGCGCCGCATCACCGTCGAGGAACGTCGCGCGCGCCTCGGCGTCCGGCACGCGCTCGCAGGTGAGCACGGTGTTCCAGACGTCGTCGATGCCTCTCGGGCTGTCGTCGGGCTGCACGGCACCGATCCGGCATCGACGTTCCTCGCTGCCCTGGCCCGCACGCCCGGAGCCACCACGGACGACGTCGAGCGGGCACTGTACGACGACCGCACCCTGGTGCGTGTGCTCGCCATGCGGCGCACGCTGTTCGCCGTTCCGCGCGAACACGTCGGCATCGTGCTGGTCGGGGCGGGCGCCGACATCGGGCGCCAGCAGCGCACCCTGCTGGAGAAGATGCTCGTGGAGTCCGACGTCACCGACGATCCCGGCCCCTGGGTCGATCGGGCCGAGTCCGCGGCGCTGGCCGCGATGGACGGCGCCGGCGAGATCATGAGCACCGAGCTGGCCAAGGCCGATCCCTTGCTCAGTACCCGCATCGAGATCGCTCCCGGCACCAAGTACGCCACCACGGTCAGCGTCGCCAGCCGCCTCCTCACCCTGATGTCGGCGGACGGCAAGGTCGTCCGCACCCGTCCCCGCGGCGGCTGGACGTCCACCCAGTTCCGCTGGGCCACACTGGACGCCTGGATCAGTGATGTGGAGCGGCCCGACACTGCCACCGCCACGACGGAGGTGGCGAAGCTCTGGCTGCGGTCGTACGGACCGGCCACGCTCGACGACCTTCAGTGGTGGACCGGCTGGACCAAGACCCGCACCCGCGCCGCACTCGCGACGCTCGACACCGTCGAGGTCGACCTCGATGGCGCCACCGGCCTGCTGCTGGCCGACGATGCCGACCCGGTGCCCGCGGCCGAACCGTGGGTGGCGCTGCTTCCGGCCCTCGACGCGTCGGCGATGGGGTGGAAGCACCGCGACTTCTGTCTCGGCCCGCACAAGGAGCTGCTCTACGACGTCAACGGCAATGCCGGGCCCACCGTCTGGGTCGACGGGCAGATGGTGGGTGGCTGGGCCCAGCGCGACGACGGCGAGGTCGTGGCGCAGGTGCTCGACGACGTCGGCACCGAGACCACAGCCCGCATCGAACAGCGCGCGGCCGAGCTCACGACCATGCTCGGCGACGTCCGCCTCAAGGCCCGCGCCCGCGGCTGGACCACCGTGGAGCGTGAGCTGCGGGGCTAGCCCTCGAGCGCGTAGCGCAGCAGCGCCGTGTTCGAGTCGGGAAGCTGCCGTGCCTCCACCAGGCGGAGTCCCTGCACCGGTATCCCGGAGAACGCGGGAACTCCATCGGTCAGGACTCCGGCACCCACCAGTACCTGGAGCTCATCGACCAGGCCCGCGGCGAGCAGGTCGTTGACCAGCGTGATGCTCCCGAACGTCAGGATGTCGTCGGCCCCGTCGCGCCGGAACTCGGCGATCCGATCGTGCGCCTCGGCTCGGCGCAGGATGGTCGTCGTTTCGCGCCATGGTCCGGTGTCGGCACTGGTCAGGGAGTCAGACACCACCAGTTTCGGCATCTCGTTGTTCCGCCGAGAGATGTCGCGCTCCAGCTGCGGCTGGCTCTCATCATCGAGGATCGCCGGCCAGTAGTCGCGCATCCCGGCATAGGTCGTGGCGCCGTACAACAACGTCCCAGCAGCCTGCATGAGACCGAGGTTGTGGGTGCTGAATGAGTCGTCGAACGGCAAGACCATGACATCGCCTCCCGGCCCCGCGACATAACCATCGACGGTCATCAGGTTGCTGACGATCACCTTGCTCATCACCGATCACGCTCCCACTCATGCGGTTCGTGTCGATCGGTCGACCGACCCTCGGGGCCTACGGTAGGTCCATGCAGCCGACGCAACCAGGCTGGTACTGGGACCCGAAGGGCATGCCCGGACTGTTCCGCTGGTGGGACGGCGAGGAATGGACCGATCACGTCAGCGTCATCCGCAACGCCGCTCCTGTACCACACTCCACTGCGCCGCCAGGCGCCATTGGGGGCCGCTTCCACGGCGGCGGGCTTTCCTGCGCGGCGCTCCCCGAGCCCTGGGCGTGGTGCCCCGACTACCCGCACCTGCAGGACGCGATCGGCCAGCAGGTCGTCGTCGGCCACACCCCGCGCGGCGACTACATCGGCTGCGTGTTCATCGGCGGGCTGCCGGACGCCTACCTCGGCGACGACCTCGACGCCATGGGCTCGGCGTTCGCCACGGCGATGCTGGAGATGTTCTACCCGGCGGAGAAGCCGCACGACCCGCCCACACCGGAGGCCGGCGTGCTCGACGGTCGGGAGACGTGGCGGCTCGTCGTCCCCCTCGACGTCACGGACGACCACCTCGGCTTCGCGCGGGAGGACGCCGTCTTCGTGCTCGTCGCCACCGGTGAGCGGCCGGGCGTCCTCTACGCCAGCCTCCCGGACGTGCCGGACGTCGAGATGCCAACGGTCGACGCCTTGATCGACGACCTCCGCCTCGGCTGACGAGCCGTTCAGCCGAGCTTGGCCAGCACGTCGTTGAACGTGGTGGACGGACGCATGACGTCGGTGGTGCGGGCGTCGTCGGGTCGGTAGTAGCCGCCGACGTCGACGGGAGAACCCTGCACGGCCAGCAACTCGTCGACGATCGCCTGCTCGTTCTCGGCCAGATCGCCGGCGATCTCCGCGAACGCGGCGGCCAAGTCTGCGTCGTCGGTCTGCTTGGCCAGCTCCTGGGCCCAGTAGAGCGCGAGATAGAAGTGGCTGCCCCGGTTGTCGATCTCGCCGCACTTGCGACTGGGCGACTTGTTCTCAGCGAGGAACGTGCCGGTGGCGCGATCGAGCGCGTCGCCGAGCAGCTGGGCGCGCTGGTTGCCTGCCGATGTGGCCAGGTGGTCGAGGCTGGCGGCGAGCGCGAGGAACTCGCCCAGGCTGTCCCAGCGCAGGTGGTTCTCCTTGAGCAGCTGCTGCACGTGCTTGGGAGCTGACCCGCCGGCGCCGGTCTCGAACAGGCCGCCGCCATTGATCAGCGGGACGATCGAGAGCATCTTTGCGCTGGTGCCGAGCTCAAGGATCGGGAAGAGGTCGGTGTTGTAGTCGCGTAGGACGTTGCCGGTGACCGAGATCGTGTCCTCGCCCCGACGGATGCGCTCGAGGGAGAACGCGCAGGCCTCGGCCGGCGACATGATCTCGATCTGCAGGCCGCCGGTGTCGTGCTCAGGGAGGTACTGCTCCACTTTGGCGATCAGGTTGGCGTCGTGGGCCCGGCTCGGGTCGAGCCAGAACACCGCTGGTGTGCCGGAGGCCCGGGCCCGCGTGACGGCGAGCTCGACCCAGTTCCGGATCGGGATGTCCTTCGTCTGGCACGCGCGCCACACGTCGCCGGGGCTGACGCTGTGCTCGAGCAGCACCTGTCCGGATCCGTCGACGACCTGCACGGTGCCGGCCTTCTGGATCTCGAACGTCTTGTCGTGGCTGCCGTACTCCTCGGCGGCCTGGGCCATCAGACCGACGTTGGGCACCGAGCCCATCGTGGTGGGGTCGAAGGCGCCGTGCGCGCGGCAGTCGTCGATGACGGCCTGGTAGATGCCGGCGTAGCTGCTGTCGGGGATGACAGCGAGCGTGTCGCCTTCCTTGCCGTCGGGTCCCCACATGTGGCCGGACGTGCGGATCATCGCCGGCATCGAGGCGTCGACGATGACGTCGCTGGGCACGTGCAGGTTGGTGATGCCCTTGTCGGAATCGACCATCGCGAGCGGCGGGCCGTCGGCGAGACCCTGCTCGATGGCGGCCCTGATCTCGGCGCCGTTGGCCAGTCCGTCGAGCCCGTTGAGGATCGAGCCGAGTCCGTCGCTCGCGCTGAGGCCGGCGGCGGCGAGGTCATCGCCGAACTGCTCGAACACGGCGGGCAGGAACGCCTTGACGACGTGGCCGAAGATGATCGGGTCGGAGACCTTCATCATCGTGGCCTTCAGGTGCACGGAGAACAGGACACCCTCGTCCTTGGCTCGCGCGATCTGCGCCGCGACGAACTCGTCGAGCGCGGCGGCCCGCATCACCGTGCTGTCGACCACTTCACCTGCGAGCACCGCGAACGCGTCCTTCAGGACGGTGACAGTGCCGTCGTCGGCAACATGCTGAATCGCGATCGTGTCGTCGGCCTCGATGACGACGGACTTCTCGTTCGAGCGGAAGTCGTCGGCGCCCATCGTCGCGACGTTCGTGCGCGAGTCGCTGCTCCACTCCCCCATCGAGTGCGGGTGCGAGCGGGCGTAGTTCTTGACCGAGGCTGGTGCCCGTCGATCGGAGTTGCCCTCGCGCAGCACCGGGTTGACCGCGCTGCCCTTGACCTTGTCGTAGCGCGCGCGGACGTCCTTCTCCTCGTCGGTCGACGGGTTCTCCGGGTAGTCGGGGAGGGCGTAGCCCTGCGACTGGAGCTCGGTGATCGCGGCCTTGAGCTGCGGGATCGAGGCGCTGATGTTCGGCAGCTTGATGATGTTGGCCTCGGGCGTCTTCGCCAGTGCGCCCAGCTCGGCCAGGGCGTCGCCGGCCTGCTGCTCGGCCGTCAGGTGGTCACCGAACAGCGCGATGATGCGGCCGGCCAGGGAGATGTCGCGGGTCTCGACGTCGACGCCGGCGGTCGACGCGTACGCCTCGACGACCGGAAGGAAGGAGTAGGTGGCCAAGAGCGGTGCTTCGTCGGTGTGCGTGTAGATGATCGTGGCCATGCCGGAAGGCCTCCCAAGGATGAGATGAGCGGGCGTGAGGATGGGGTAGCGCTCAAGATATCCGGAGCTACGTCAATCCCGAGACCCGGTGCCTGCAGGGACGATGATGGCTGGTGAGAAGCGACATCACCCGCCGGCCTGACGAGGAACCCTCATGAGAGTGCGCACATCCGCCAAGCTCGCCACCGAGTTCATCGGCACGTTCTTCCTCGTGCTCACCATCGTCTTCGTCGTGAGCAGCAAGTCGCCGCTGGCGGCGCTGGGCATCGGCGCAGTACTGATCGCGATGGTCTACGCCGGCGGTCACATCTCGGGGGCGCACTACAACCCCGCGGTCTCGATCGCCGCGTTCGTCCGCGGCCGCCTCGAGGTCGCCGACCTCGCCGGCTACGTCGTCGCCCAGCTGGCCGGTGGCGTGGTTGCCGCCGTGATCGGGTTGTGGTTCTTCGAGAACGCCGCCGGCGGCGCCTACGAGAACAACGAGATCGTCAAAGTGTTCGTGGTGGAGGCGCTGTTCACGTTCGCGCTCGGCTGGGTGATGCTCAACGTGGCCACGTCGAAGAGCCATGAGGACAACCACTTCTACGGGCTCGCCGTCGGCTTCCTGGTCGCGGCCGGCGTCGTCACCGTGGGCGACATCAGTGGTGCGGTGTTCAACCCGGCGGTGGCGCTCGGCATCAGCGTCGCGAAGCTCAGCGCCTGGTCCAACCTCTGGATCTATCTCATCTCCCAAGTGGTCGCCGGCGTCGCGGCGGCGCTGGTGTTCAAGGCGATCCATCCCGACGACGCCTGACGGAGGGCGCGCCGCCCGGGCTCAGTTCAGGTCGAAGCGGTCGAGCTCCATCACCTTCACCCACGCCGCGACGAAGTCATGCACAAACTTCTCCTGCGCGTCGTCGCTCGCGTAGACCTCTGCGAGCGCACGCAGCTCGGAGTTCGAGCCGAAGACCAGGTCGGCCCTGCTGCCGGTCCACCGAACGTCGCCGGAAGCCGAACGGCCTTCGTATATCCCGTTCTCGGCGTCCACTGACGTCCAAGTGACGCCGACGTCGAGCAGGTTGACGAAGAAGTCGTTCGTCAGTGTGCCCGGAGCGTCGGTGAGCACACCCAACGTTGACCGGTCGAACGTTGCTCCCAGGACTCGCAAGCCACCGACAAGGACGGTCATCTCCGGTGCGCTCAGAGTCAGGAGGTTCGCGCGGTCGACGAGCAAGTACTCCGCCGTCAGCTTGTTCCCTTTGCCGAGGTAGTTGCGGAACCCGTCCGCGCGCGGCTCCATCCATTCGAACGACTCGATGTCGGTCTGCTCCGCAGACGCATCGACGCGGCCGGGCCGAAAAGGCACCTCGACGGCGTGACCCGCGGCTTGCGCGGCCTGCTCGACGCCGACACCACCGGCGAGCACGATCACGTCGGCGAGCGAGACGTGTGCGTCGTTGCTCGCGTTGAACTCGGCTTGCACGCCTTCGAGCGCACCCAGGACGCGGCGCAGCTCGGCTGGATTGTTCACCTCCCAGCCCGTCTGGGGCTCGAGCCGCACGCGCGCGCCATTGGCACCTCCGCGCTTGTCGCTGCCGCGGAAGGACGACGCGGCCGCCCACGCCGTCGCGACGAGATCGGTGACGGGCAGGCCGGTCGAGGTGATGCGCGCCTTGAGGTCCGCGATACCGCTCGCGTCGATGACCTGGCCCTCATGCTCGGGCAGGGGGTCCTGCCAGATGAGGACCTCGCTCGGCACCTCGGGGCCGAGATAGCGCACCACGGGACCCATGTCGCGGTGCGTGAGCTTGAACCAGGCCCGGGCGAACGCGTCGGCGAACTCCTCGGGGTTGTCCTTGAAGCGGCGCGAGATCGGCTCGTAGATCGGGTCGAGTCGGAGCGACAGATCGGTCGTCAACATGGTCGGGAGCCGGTTCTCACGACCGTGCGCATCGGGGATGATCGCGTCGGCGTCCTTGGCCACCCACTGGTGGGCACCGGCCGGGCTGGTCGTGAGCTCCCACTCGTTGCCGAAGAGGATTTCGAGGAAGTCGTTGCTGAACCGGGCCGGAGTCCGTGTCCAGGTGACCTCCAGGCCGCTGGTGATGGCGTCGGGCCCGGCACCGGTGCCGAACGAGTTCTTCCATCCGAGGCCCTGGTCCTCGATCGACGCGCCCTCGGGCTCCGAGCCCACGTACTCGTCGGGGTCGGCCGCGCCGTGCGTCTTGCCGAACGAGTGCCCGCCGGCGATGAGCGCGACAGTCTCCTCGTCGTTCATCGCCATGCGCGCGAAGGTCTCGCGGATGTCGCGCGCGGCCGCCAGGGGGTCGGGGGTGCCGTTCGGACCCTCGGGGTTGACGTAGATCAGGCCCATCTGGACAGCCGCCAGTGGCTTCTCCAGGTCGCGTTCGCCGGTGTAGCGCTCGTCGCCGAGCCACTCGGTCTCGGGACCCCAGTAGACATCGTCGTCGGGCTCCCACACATCGACGCGCCCCCCGCCGTAACCGAAGGTGGTGAAACCCATCGTCTCGAGGGCCACGTTGCCGGCAAGAACCATCAGGTCCGCCCAGGACAGGCTCTGCCCGTACGTGCACTTGACCGGCCACAGCAGGCGCCGGGCCTTGTCGAGGTTGCCGTTGTCCGGCCAGCTGTTGAGCGGAGCGAAGCGCTGCTGACCTGCCCCGGCACCGCCCCGGCCGTCCCACACGCGGTAGGTCCCCGCGCTGTGCCAGGCCATCCGGATCATCAGTGGCCCGTAGTTGCCGAAGTCGGCCGGCCACCAGTCCTGGGAGTCCGTGAGGACCTCGGCGATGTCGGCCTTCACTGCGGCGAGATCGAGTGCGGAGAACGCGGCGGCGTAGTCGAAGTCGGCACCGAGCGGGTTCGCGACGTCGGGGTTCTTGGCGAGCACCTTGAGGTTCAGGCGCTCGGGCCACCACGTGCGGTTCGCGTCACCAGCAGTCGGGTGGGGGAGGGCGACCGGGCACTGGCCAGCCGCTTCCTCGGGCTCGTTCATCTCGCCGACGACGGCATCGGGCTGTTCGTGCTCAGACATGCGTTTCCTCCCGGGTGGTGGAACAGGCGGGGCACAGGCCCCAGTAGATGACTTCGGCCTCGTCGATCGCGAAGCCGTGGCTTTCGGACGGGTCGAGGCAGGGGGCCTCACCCACGACGCAGTCCACGTCGGCGATCGCGCCGCAGGAGCGGCACACGACATGGTGGTGGTTGTCGCCGATGCGCGCCTCGTAGCGCGCCACGGCCCTCATGCCCTCGCCCGCGGGCTGGATGCGGCGTACCAGTCCGGCTGCGGTCAGGGCATGCAGTGAGTCGTAGACGGCCTGGTGGGAGACCTCGGGCAGCTCGGCCCGCACGGCACCGATGATCGACTCGGTGTCGGCGTGCGGATGGGTGCTCACGGCGTCAAGCACAGCGACCCGGGGACGAGTGACGCGCAGCGATGCGGCGCGCAGCGACTCTTCTGGCCGGGTCGTGGTCACGTCGCCGAGTCTTGTCGCTTTTCTTGAACGAGTCAAGAAAAGGCGGGAGATCGAATGCCGGGTCCGCATGCTGCAGAGGCTGCGCTAGTTTCGGATTGTCGTCCGTCTCTCAAGGAGCACATCGTCGTGAGCACCGCACCCGTCAAGGTCGCCGTCACCGGAGCCGCCGGCCAGATCGGCTACAGCCTTCTCTTCCGCATCGCCAGCGGTGCCCTGCTCGGCCCGGACACCCCCGTCCAGCTGCGCCTGCTCGAGATCACGCCGGCCCTCAAGGCACTCGAGGGCGTCGTCATGGAGCTCGACGACTGCGCGTTCACCACGCTCGACTCGGTCGAGATCGGCGACGACGCCAACCACATCTTCGACGGCGCCAACCTGGCTCTCCTCGTCGGCGCTCGTCCCCGCACCAAGGGCATGGAGCGCGGCGATCTCCTCGAGGCCAACGGCGCGATCTTCACCGCGCAGGGCAAGGCGCTCAACGAGGTCGCGGCCGACGACATCCGCATCGGCGTCACCGGCAACCCGGCCAACACCAACGCCCTCATTGCGATGTCCAACGCCCCCGACATCCCGAAGGAGCGCTTCAGCGCCCTCACCCGCCTCGACCACAACCGCGCGCTGTCGCAGCTGGCGGCCAAGACCGGCGCCCAGGTCGGCGACATCCGCAAGATGACGATCTGGGGCAACCACTCCGCCACCCAGTACCCAGACGTGTTCCACGCCGAGATCGCCGGCAGCAACGCCGCCGAGGTCATCGACGACCAGGACTGGATCGAGAACGACTTCATCCCTACCGTCGCGGGACGTGGCGCCGCGATCATCGAGGCGCGCGGAGCCTCGTCGGCCGCCTCGGCGGCGTCGGCCACCATCGACGCGGCCCGCGACTGGCTCACCAGCACGCCCGATGACAACTGGGCCTCGATGGCCGTGGTCTCCGACGGGTCCTACGAGGTGCCCGAGGGGCTCATCTACTCCTTCCCGGTCACCACGTCGAACGGCAACTGGGAGATCGTCCAGGGCCTCGAGATCGACGAGTTCAGCCGCGGCAAGATGGATGCCACTGCAGCCGAGCTCATCGAGGAGCGCGACGCCGTCACCGAGCTGGGCCTGATCTAGCCGCCGGGTCCCGCGGGCACCAGCAGGGCGAGCAGGCAGAGGCTGATGCCGAGCGTCGCCGTCCAGAAGATGTCGAACGCCTTGCTGCGCACGCGCAGCATCCCGACGTGCTCGGCGGAGACGACCACCCGCGCGAGGGTCGCGACCACGAACGTGGCGCCCACGAGCACCAGTCCGGCCCGCCAGGGGCCACTGACCACCATCAGCAGACCGACGAACACTCCCAGCAGCAGCAGCAGGTAGATCTGCGACCCTCGGCTGCGCGGCAGGCGAACCTTCACCTGCCAGCACCGGCCAGACGCTTCTCGGCGACCTCGACCACGTTGCTGAGCAGCATCGCGCGGGTCATCGGGCCAACACCGCCGGGATTGGGCGCCAGCCAGCCGGCGACCTCGCGCACGGACGCGTCGACGTCTCCCTGGATCTTGCCGCTCTCGTCGCGGCTCACTCCGACGTCGAGCACAGCCGCGCCGGGCTTGACCATGTCGGCGGTGATGATGCCCGGCACCCCGGCCGCGGCGACGACGATGTCGGCGCGGCGGACCTCGGCGCCGAGGTCGCGGGTGCCGGTGTGGCAGAGGGTGACGGTGGCATTCTCGCTGCGACGGGTCAGCAGCAGGCCGAGCGGACGTCCGACCGTGATTCCGCGACCGACGACCACGACGTTCGCACCGGCGATCTCGACGTCGTGCCGGCGCAACAGCTCGACGATGCCGCGGGGCGTGCACGGCAGCGGGGCGTCCTTGCCGAGCACCAGCCAGCCGAGATTGGTGGGGTGCAGGCCGTCGGCGTCCTTCGTCGGGTCGATGCGACCGATGATCGCGTTCTCGTCGATGCCGCTCGGCAGGGGCAGCTGGACGATGTAGGTCGTGCAGGCTGGGTCGTCGTTGAGGCCGTCGACCGCTTTCTCCACGTCGGTCTGCGAGGCGGTGGCGGGCAGTTCGACCCGGATCGACTCGAGGCCCACCTCGGCGCAGTCCTGGTGCTTGGCGTTCACGTACCACCGGCTGCCCGGGTCGTCGCCGACGAGCACCGTGCCGAGCCCGGGCACGACGCCCTGCTCACGAAGCACGGCCAGCCGCGACGTCAGCTCGGCCTTGATCGCCGCCGCCGCCGCCTTGCCGTCGAGGATCTGCGCTGTCACGGGGACGAGTCTTGCACGATGTCCCCGGCGGCCCGTGGTCCACTCCCCGACCGACGGAGGCGCCGTCTGCCACTGGGATCAGGTGTGACGACAGCCGATATGACCGAGGTGTGACGCCTAGACTTTCCTTCACACCGGACGAGTCGTGAGACGAAGTCCAGATCAGCCGATGGAGAGTCAATTGGTCACACGGGCCCAGCTCGCGCAGGGACGCAGCAGACAGCGTCGCGACGAGCTCCTCGACGCGGCGATCGAGCTGTTCGCCGAGGGCGGCTCGCGCATGGTCACGCACCGGGCCGTTGCTCGCCGGGCCGGACTCCCCCCGGCCACGACCACGTACTACTTCGCGTCCATCGAGGACCTGCTCCGCGACGCACTCGCGGCCCACATCGAGCAGTGGACCGCCGACCTCGCCGCTCTCACCGATCTCGACCTCGGCGCCAAGATCGGTCTGGACGACGCGACCGGTCTGGTGAGCCACGTCTTCGCGCAGCGCGGCCCGGAGGTGGCGGCACTCGAGCTGTCGATCTTCCTCGCGGCCACCCGCGACCCGGCCCTGCGCGACTCCGCCACAGAGGCGCTCCGCCAGTTCGAGCAGCTCGCCGTGCGGGTGCTCTCTCGTCTCGGCGTCGACGGCGCCGAGCCGCTGGCCGCCTCGATCATCGCGATCGTCGCCGGCACCGCCCTGCGGCGTCAGTCCGGGCAGTACACCGAGCAGGAGGAGGCCCGCCTGATGACCCAAGCGATCCGCGACCTCATCGCGGCGCACGTTCTCGGCGAGGAAAAGGTGGCCTCGCTCCTCAAGCGCGGCTAGTGGAAGAAGTGCCGCGTCCCGGTGAAGTACATCGTGAGGCCGGCCGCCTGAGCCGCCTCGACGACCGCATCATCGCGGATCGACCCACCTGGCTGGACGATCGCCCGCACTCCGGCGGCGATGAGGATCTCTGCACCGTCCGGGAACGGGAAGAACGCGTCTGAGGCGGCCACGGCACCCTCGGCCCGCTCCGCTCCGGCCCGCTCGACCGCGAGCCGGCAGGAGTCGACGCGGTTCACCTGGCCCATGCCGACGCCGACCGATGCGCCCTCCTTGGCCAGCAGGATGGCGTTGGACTTGACCGCCCGCACCGCCGTCCAGGCGAAGGCGAGGTCGGCCAGGGTGCGCTCGTCGGCCGGCTCGCCGGCAGCCAGCGTCCAGGTCGAGGGGTCGTCACCTTCGGCATCGACGCGGTCAACCTGCTGGATCAGCACGCCGCCGTTGATGGCGCGGAGCTCGATCGGTTCCGGATGCCCGCCCTCGGGCAGACGCAGGATGCGCACGTTCTTCTTGGCCTGCAGCACGTCAAGCGCGCCTGGCTCGTAGTCGGGAGCAACGATCACCTCGGTGAACACCTCCGCCACCTGCTCGGCCATCGTCACCGAGACCGGGCGATTCGCCGCGATGACGCCCCCGTAGGCCGACACCGGATCGCACGCGTGGGCGCGAGCGTGCGCCTGCGCGATGTCGTCGCCGATCGCGATACCGCACGGGTTCGCGTGCTTGATGATCGCGACCGCCGGTGCGTCGAAGTCGCCGGCCGCGCGCCGGGCGGCGTCGGTGTCGACGTAGTTGTTGTAGGACATCTCCTTGCCGTGCAGCTGCTCGGCTGTGGCCAAGCCGCCACGCCAGTTGCGATAGAGGGCGGCCGCCTGGTGCGGGTTCTCGCCGTACCGCAGCACTGAGGCCTTGTCCCAGGTTGCTCCCACGAAGTCGGGGAAAACCGAGCCGTCGTCGGGGACGGTGTAGCCGGATGAGAACCAGGAGGCCACGGCGACGTCGTAGGCGGCAGTGTGCGCGAACGCCTGTGCGGCGAGCTTCTTGCGCTGCTCGAGGGTGAAGCCGCCCGCGGCGATCGCCGCACGCACCTCGTCGTAGCGATCCGGTGAGACGACGACCGCAACGCTCGGGTGGTTCTTGGCCGCCGCCCGGACCATCGATGGACCACCGATGTCGATCTGCTCGACACACTCGTCGGGCGTCGCGCCCGAGGCCACGGTGTCGATGAACGGGTAGAGGTTGACGACGACGAGGTCGAACGGCTCGATGTCGAGCTCGGCCAGCTGGGCGACGTGCGACTGGAGCCGCAGGTCGGCCAGGATGCCCGCATGCACGCGCGGGTGCAGCGTCTTGACCCGGCCGTCGAGGCACTCGGGGAAGCCGGTCAGCTCCTCGACCGGCGTGACCGGTACACCAGCGGCCTCGATGGTCTTGGCGGTCGAGCCGGTGGACACGATCGAGACGCCGGCGGCGTGCAGGTCGCGGGCGAGGTCGTCCAGCCCGGTCTTGTCGTACACCGACACCAAGGCGCGGCGCAGCGGGCGGACACCCGACGTTGATGCGGGTTGGGTCACGACTCTTCTCCTCCGGTGGCGGTGCGGCGGTCGACGACCTCGTGCGCCAGGCGGCCGACCCACTCGACCAGCATGGCGCGCTCCTCGGTCTTGATGCGCTCGTGCAACGTCTCGACTTGGTCGTCGTCGAGCACCGGCACCGCCACCTGGGCGATGATCGGCCCGGTGTCGACACCCTCGTCGACGACGAACAGGGTGGCGCCGGTGATCTTGACGCCATGCTCCAGCGCGTCGCGGGGGGCATTCATGCCGGGGAACGACGGCAGCAGCGACGGATGCGTGTTGATGGTGCGGCCGCCGAAGAGCCCGAGGAAGGCCGGGCCGGCCAGCTTCATGAAGCCGGCCAGCACGACGAGGTCGGGGTCGTGGGCGGCGACGGCGTCGGCCAGGGCGACGTCCCAGTCGGCCCGGTCATCGTGGTCGGACGTGCGGACGACGAACGTGGGGATGCCGGCTCGCTCGGCGCGGGCCAGGGCCTCGATGCCGTCTCGATCGGACCCGACGGCGACGATCTCGGCCTCCAGCTCAGGCGTCGCTCCCGTCGAGAGTGCTGTCGCGTCGATCAGGGCCTGCAGATTGGTGCCACCACCGGAGGCGAGGACGACGAGCCGAGCCGTCCTTCGGCTGGTCGGGCTGCTGGGGGGCACGGGCGCCACGATAGTGCGCGAGCACCGCGCCCAGGGCACCCCCCATGGCCAGCACGGGCACGGCGACGAGCAACGGCGAAAACACCGGAGGACCTGCCTCGGTCATGCGTCCAGGCCCGATTCCGCCTCCGGACACGGCAACGGCCAGACCCACCATGAGTCCCGCGACGGCGCCGGCCGCGGCGCCGTGGACGACGCGATGGAGCAGGGCAGCATCTGAGTTGTCCGACTTCGGAGGTTCGGTCCGGAAGCCGGCGATCATGCCAGCCAGCAGGGGCACCAGACCGAGCACGAACACCCAGCCCGGGAACTCGCCGGGCGCGGGCAGCGCCGCGAGCGGCGGAAAGCCGGGCACCTCACCGAGGTGGGCGCCGGTGAGGTCGACGGACGTGTCGGTGCCCAGCACGAACCCGGGACCGATCAGCACCGCGGCCGCCCAGAGCACGAGCGTCGGCATGAACAGCAGGCAGGCGGCCGCGAGGGCGAACCCTCCACCGAGGCCAGGGTCGAGCAGCGCCCAAAGGTCGGCCGCGCGGTCGAGGTGGAGGGTGAGCAGCGCGACGACGAGCGCCGCGGCCGAACCGAGCATCGTGGCCACGCCCCACCACGCCCCGCGCACCACGGCGCGGACGTCGGCGCGATCGGTGAACCACAGCATCTCGATGCGGTCGTGCTTGCGGGCCGCGCCCACGGCGCTGCCGATGCCGGCGACGGCGAACGCGCCGAACGCCGACCGGACCACCGAGGTGTGGAGCTCGCCGGCGTTGGTGACTGCGGACAGGATCGCGGCCACGGCCCCGCAGGTGCCGGCGACCGTCGCGGCGTACGGCCCGAGCTCCTCGACGGGGTCGGCCACGATCCAACGGGCGGCCTGGGCCACCAGCACGACCACGAGGAGCGTGGCGCCGAGCGGAACCAGCCGGACCGACGTCCCCTCGAGGTCCAGACCGGACCCCTGGGCGACCAACCAGCCGTGCACAGCGGCCCGGAGCAGGCTGGTGAAGGAGCTGCCGACACCGCCTTGGGCGAGCATCGTCAGGACTCCGCTGACGGCGATTCCCAGCGTCATCGCCACTGTTGCGGTGAGGAACGCCGGCCGCAGATAGGGGGTCGCGGGAGCCTCGGGCACCTCATCATCCAACCTGTAAAGTTGCGCTGTTGCACCCAGGCACGCCGACGGAGAGCTGTGCCGGGCCCCCGCGGCAATCAGACTGAGGAGGAGTGCGGATGACTCGCGTCGACGAGTTCAACAACTTCTACTCCTCGACCTCGGCCACCGCGCTCAAGGCCACCTACGCGGTGTGCGGCGACCGCAAGGTGGCGTTCGAGGCCACCGTCGATGCCTACCGGCGCGCCTGGCGCGACTGGACCAAGATCCGCAACCACAACCCGCTCGGCTGGGTCCGCAACGAGGCCTGGAAGCTCACCGCCCTCAGCCGGGGCACGCACCTGTTGCGCCGCAAGCACGAGGAGGACGCCGACGTCGAGCTGCTCGACGCGCTCGGCGAGCTGCAGGTCGACAACCGCCGCCTCATCGTGCTCCTCACCCTCGGCCAGACCGACCTGGAGGAGGCGTCGCGCGAGGTCGGCATCACCGCGCAGCAGGGCATCGAGTCCGTCACTGCCTCCCTGGGCAAGCTCGAGCAGCGGCTCGGCCAGTCGCTGGGCGAGATCGAGGAGCGCATGCACGGGCTCGGCGCCGTCACGCACCAGCTCGAGATGCCCCCCGCCAGCACCGTCCGCCGTCGCGCGCAGGTCGGCCGCCGACGCAACACCGTCCTGCTCGTCGCTGCCGCGTTCCTGCTGGTCGTCGGTGGCGGGTTCATGGTCACCGACGGTGATGCTCTCCAGATGCGGGCCGCGCTGCCGCACCGCGAGAAGATCGGGTCCGAGGGGCCCGACCTCGTGCTGCAGGCCCAGAAGATCGGTACCGACGATCTCCTCACGAGTGCGCAGGTCAGGCGCCTCGATCCCCAGGGCGCCTGGAAGATCGTCGACACCGACGACAACACCCAGTCCACGACGCCATACGCCACCTGCCCCACCAAGCGCTTCGCCAACAAGGATCCGCTTCGTGCGTTCGTCCGCACCTACGAGGTGGGCGGGAGACCCGACGAGCGGGTGGCCCAGGCCATCGAGGTCTCACGCAGCGCCGACCAAGCCATGGACGCCTACAGCCAGATCGTCAGCTGGTACTCCGACTGCGAGCACCCGCGGGTCCAGCTGGTGGGCTCGTACGTCGTCGAGCGCCCGTTCGGCGACTTCCGTATCCTCCGGCTGCGCTCGCACCGCTCCCCCGAGCGCACGTTCACCGTCGGCTTCAGCCACTCCGGCACGGTCACGAGCACGCTGGTGCACGAGGTCGACGGCGCCGGCGGCCCCGACATCGAGAACTTCGCCCTGACGCTGAACGACTCGGTGGCCCAGGTCTGCAAAGAGAGCGGTGGACGCTGCTCCGACAACATCGAGGTCGTCCCCACCGACCCACCGCCGACGTCGGAAGCCCCCGCGTTCCTGGGCATCGTCGACCTACCACCCATCGCCGACATCGACCAGGTGTGGGCTGGAGTCAAGCCGTTCCGTCCGAAGGTCAACCCCGCTGCCACGCAGTGCGATGCGGCGAACTTCCGGGCGAAGTCGGTGAAAGCCACGCAGTCGCGCATCTTCGTCATCCCCGCTGCGCACGACCTTCCGCAGGCCTTCGGCGTCGCCGAGACGGTCGGCCGGTTCGGGACCGACGGCGATGCCAAGGCGTTCGTCAAGGAGGTCGGGAAGCGCGTCGCCAAGTGCCCCAAGGCCAACCTGTCCGCCGAGGTCGACCAGGAGAAGTCCATCACCTCCGGCAACGACAGCGGCACGGCCTGGCGCGTGGGCCTCGAGGTGAACAAGAAGTCACGCGTGTACTACCGCATGGCGATCGTGCGCAAGGGCTCCGACGTCGCCCAGGTGACCTTCACCGCATCCGGCCGCTACGACATCAACCAGGGCACGTTCGTCGATCTGGCCACCCGCGCGTCCCAGCGCCTCGTGTATCTGGACTGACGCTCAGAGATTCTTGAGGATCTCGCGCATCAGGTGGGCGGCCTCGGACGGCGTCTTGCCGACCTTGACCCCGGCGGCCTCGAGGGCCTCCTTCTTGGCGGCCGCAGTGCCGGAAGAGCCGGACACGATGGCGCCGGCGTGGCCCATCGTCTTGCCCTCGGGCGCCGTAAAGCCGGCCACGTAGCCGACGACCGGCTTGGTGACGTTGTCCTTGATGAACTCGGCCGCACGCTCCTCGGCGTCGCCGCCGATCTCGCCGATCATGACGATCGCCGTCGTTTCCGGGTCGGCCTCGAAGGCCTCGAGCGCGTCGATGTGCGTGGTGCCGACGACCGGGTCGCCGCCGATGCCGATGGAGGTCGAGAAGCCGAAGTCGCGCAGCTCGAACATCATCTGGTACGTCAGGGTGCCCGACTTGGACACCAGCCCGATCGGACCCTTGCCGGCGATCGTGGCCGGCGTGATGCCGGCGAGCGCCTCGCCCGGCGTGATGATGCCCGGGCAGTTGGGGCCGATGATGCGGGTCTTCTTGCCCTGGGCGTGGGCCCAGAACTCGGCGGTGTCCTGCACCGGCACGCCCTCGGTGATGATCACCAGCAGGCCGATGCCGGCGTCGATGGCCTCGATGACGGCGTCCTTGGTGAACGCCGGCGGCACGAACGCCACCGAGGTGTCGGCGCCGGTCTGCTGCATGGCTTCCTCGACGGTGCCGAAGACCGGCAGCTCGATCTCGGTGCCGTCGGCGCCGGTGTGCGTGACGGTGGTGCCCGCCTTGCGGGCGTTGACGCCGCCCACGATGTTCGTCCCGGCCTTGAGCATCAGGGCAGTGTGCTTGGTGCCCTCACCGCCAGTGATGCCCTGGACGATGACCTTGGAGTCCTTGTTCAGGTAGATCGACATGATTCCCGTCCTCAGGCGTTCGCGAGCTCGGCGGCCTTGTCGGCCGCGCCGTCCATGGTGTCGACGAGGGTCACGAGGGGATGGTTCCTGGCCTCGAGGATCCGGCGTCCTTCTTCGACCGCGTTGCCGTCCAGGCGGACGACGAGCGGCTTGGTGGCGGTGTCGCCGAGCAGGTCGAGCGCGCCGACGATGCCGTTGGCCACCGCGTCGCACGACGTGATGCCGCCGAAGACGTTGACGAACACCGACTTGACCTGCTCGTCTCCGAGGATGACGTCGAGGCCGTCGGCCATGACCTGCGCCGATGCTCCGCCGCCGATGTCGAGGAAGTTGGCGGGCTTGACGCCACCGTGCGCCTCACCGGCGTACGCGACGACGTCGAGCGTGCTCATGACGAGGCCGGCACCGTTGCCGATGATGCCGACGGCGCCGTCGAGCTTGACGTAGTTGAGGCCCTTCTCCTTGGCCTTGGCCTCGAGCGGGTCGGCCGCGGCCTTGTCCTCGAACTTCGCGTGGTCCTCGTGGCGGAAGTCGGCGTTGTCGTCGAGCGACACCTTGCCGTCGAGCGCCTCCAGCACATCGCCCTCGAGCCGGGCGAGCGGGTTGACCTCGACCAGCGTGGCGTCCTCCTCGACGAACACCTCCCACAGGGCGAGCACCATGGTGACCGCCTGGTCGGTGAGCTCGGCCGGGAACTTGGCCTCGGCGACGATCTCGCGGGCCTTGGCCTCGTCGACGCCGGTGCCCGGGTCGATCGGGATCTGCTTGACGGCGTCGGGATTGGTCTTGGCGACCTCCTCGATCTCCACGCCGCCTTCGACGCTGGCGATGCAGAGGTACCGGCGGTTGGCGCGGTCGAGCAGGTAGGAGAAGTAGTACTCGTCCTCGATGGTGGCGGCGGGAGCGATGAGCACGCGGTTGACCGTGAGGCCCTTGATCTCCATGCCGAGGATCGCCTGGGCGTGCTCGTAGGCCTCGTCCGGGGTCTTGGCGAGCTTCACGCCACCGGCCTTGCCGCGGCCGCCGGCCTTCACCTGCGCCTTGACGACGACGACGCCGAGCTGCTCGGCAGCGGCCCTCGCCTCGTCCGGGGTGGTGGCGACGATGCCCTCGGTGACAGGGACGTCGTGCTTGGCGAACAGCTCCTTCGCCTGGTACTCCATCAAATCCACGGTGATGTCCGTTCTCCGGCGTGGTGCCGGGCCGCGGGCGGCGGCCGGCACAGTGAATTGAGCGTTCGTGACTCTAGCCGTTCAAGCCCCGTTCAACATCCTCGGGTTCGGCGGCATACGGTGACACCAGAACTGTCACGGAGGGAAGCCATGAGCGCCACGCGGATCGCCACCACGGACGTCGAGCTCAGCGTGCAGGTCAGCGGGCCGGAGGACGGTCCCGTCGTGGTGCTCGTGCACGGGTTCCCCGACAACCGCACGGTTTGGAAGCACGTCGCCGAGAACCTGGAGCGCGACCACAAGGTGGCCACGTACGACGTGCGGGGTGCTGGGGAGTCCACCGCACCATCGACCCGCGCCGGCTACAAGATCGGCCGACTGATCGACGACCTCGTCGCCGTGCTCGACGAGGTCGCCCCGGACGGACGTGCCGTCCACCTCGTCGGACACGACTGGGGGTCTTCCCAGCTCTGGGGTGCGGTCATGCGCGAGTCGAACGACGCCCGGCTGCGTGGCCGGATCGCATCGTTCACGTCGATCAGCGGACCGGGTCTGCAGGTGTTCAGCCACTTCTGGCGCAACGGCCTCCGCCAACGCCGGTTCACCGCGGTCGGTCGCCAGCTGGTGCACTCCTGGTACATCGCCGCGTTCCAGGTCCCCTTCGTCCCCGAGCTGGTGTTCTCGCGCCTGGGCGGACGCATCCGGGCCGTGCTGGAGCGACGGGAGCGGTTGGACGGCCACTGGGACGACGACGGTTTTCGCGAGGACGCGCGGCGAGGCGTCAACCTCTACCGCGCCAACCGGCTCGACTTCCGGCGGTCCACCACCACAGTGCCGGTGCAGCTGATCGTGCCGACGAAGGACGCGTACGTCACGCCGGCGATGTTCGACGACGTCGAGACCTTCGCGCCCGACCTGCGTCGCCTCGACGTGGTGGCCAACCACTGGGTCGTGCAGACGCAGCCACATCTGGTGGCTGACGCCGTGCGGGCGTTCGTCGAGGACATCGAAGAACGCTGACCGTCTCAATCATCCACGGGTCGGACCGTGACGTGGCCCACACCACGCTCGTTGAGCCACCTATGCAAGCGATCGGCCTCGTTCCTGCTGGCTACGACCACTGCGGTGGCGTCCTCGGCGACCACGGCACGGCCGAGCTCATCCACGTCGAGGTCGGCACCGAGCAGCACGACCTCGTCTCCCGCGTCACGCAGACGCTGGGCAGTATCGCGGGCGCGATCGGCATCGAAGCCACCCACCACGACGCGCCGCCTCGCCATACCCACAGTGTGCCGCCATGGCGTGAGACCCCTCACACCCGGACACCCCCCGAGGTCGCTCGGGCCTCGCTCCAGGCCCCCGCTCACCCCGTGATCAGCACACATTCATTGGCTCAGCACTTTGACGTTACTCGCTCGTCCCCTAGACTCGACGAGTTCGTGCCCCAAGCCCGGAGGATTCCTGCGTGAGTTCGTCAGCGCCCAAACGCCGACTGGACGTACGCCAGCAGACCCCGCAGCGGTCGAACGGCAGGCGTGCGGCCACCCGTCGTCGCCGACGCAGCTTTCGTCCCACCCCCGCCATGGCTGGTGCATTTGCGCTGGTCATCGCCGGAATCGGCTCCTCTGTCGCGTCCTCGCACACCGATCGTGACGTGCTGAGCGCCAACTACCAGACGATCTCGGCCAACTACACCGGCAGCGACGGTGACGCCGGCGCCGGTGCAGCCGTCGACGTCAGCCGCGACTTCGACCGCGATCTCCTGGAGAAGCAGGCCAAGGAGCAGGTCGCCCAGCGCGCGGTCGCGCTCAAGAACCTGCAGAAGAAGACCCAGCAGCGTGCCAACGAGCTCAAGAAGAACCAGTGGGTCCTCCCGGTCACCGGCTATCGCCTGTCGGCCGGCTTCGGCGCCCGCAGCTCGCTGTGGTCCAGCGGCTACCACACCGGCCTCGACATGTCCGGCCCGTCCGGCTCCACGATCGTCTCGGTCGCCGCCGGCACGGTGAAGTCCACCGGCTACGAGGGCTCCTACGGCAACCGCACGATCATCACGCTGCTCGACGGCACCGAGGTCTGGTACTGCCACCAGAGCCGCTTCGCGGTCTCCCCCGGCGACAAGGTCGACCCCGGCCAGGTCATCGGCTACACCGGCTCCACCGGCAACACCACCGGACCGCACCTGCACATCGAGATCCACCCGGGCGGCGGCGACGCGGTCGACCCGGTCCCCGTGCTCCAACAGCACGGCGTCAACCCGTAAGGCTCCTCAGAGCTTGTCGACGGGCGCGTAGCGCAGCAGCAGGCGCTTGACGCCTTGCGAGCCGAAGTCGACCGAGGCCACGGCGTTGTCGCCCTGACCCTCGAGCGCGATGACGGTGCCCAGGCCGAAGCTGTCGTGGCTGACGCGGTCGCCCGGATCGAGGGAGGGGATCTCGCGTGAGCGTGACGACCGCGCCGCCACCGTCGTCGACCGGAAGCCGTCCGAGACGGCCGGCCGGCGCGGCGTCCACTGCGTGGGTGACTGTGCCTCGCGGCGCCAGTCGATCAGGTGGTCGGGCAGCTCGTCGAGGAAGCGCGACGCCGGGTTGTACGACGGCGCGCCCCAGGCCGACCGACTCGAGGCTCTGGTGACGTACAGCCGGGTGCGAGCGCGGGTGATGCCGACATAGGCCAGCCGCCGCTCCTCCTCGAGCTCGGCGGAGTCGCCCAGGGACCGCATGTGCGGGAACACGCCGTCCTCGAGCCCGGTGAGGAACACGACCGGGAACTCCAGCCCCTTGGCCGTGTGCAGCGTCATCAGGGTGACGAGGCCGTCACCGACGTCGGGCACGGAGTCGGCGTCGGCGACGAGGGACACCTGCTCAAGGAAGGCCGCCAGCGACCCGCGCGCGAGGTCGTCCGGCTCCGTGCCGGCCTCCTCGTCAGACATCGTCCCGGCGCCCACCACGAACTCACGGGCCACCGCGACGAGCTCGGCCAGGTTCTCGACGCGGGTCTCGTCCTGCGGGTCGTTGCTCTGCTCGAGGGTGCTGAGGTAACCGCTACGGGTGAGCGCGGCCTCGAGCACGGCATCAGCCGGCTCACCGGACGCCGCCATCTCCATGAGCGCGCTCATCGTCTCGACGAACGCGTTGACCGCGGTGAGCGAGCGGGTGGCGAGCTCGCCGGTCTCCTCGGCACGCTGCATGGCCTCCCAGAACGAGATGCCCTCGCGTGAGGCGAACCGTTCGATGGCCGCCTGCGCACGGTCGCCGATGCCGCGCTTCGGCTCGTTGACGATGCGGCGCAGCGAGACGGCGTCGACCGAGTTGACGAGAACCCGGACATAGGCCAGCGCGTCCTTGACCTCCTTGCGCTCGTAGAAGCGGACACCGCCGACAACCCGGTAGGGCAGGCCGACGCGGATGAACACTTCCTCGAACACACGACTCTGCGCATTGGTGCGGTAGAACACCGCGACGTCGGACGCCTTGGCGTCGCCGGAGTCGGTGAGGCGGTCGACCTCGTCGGCCACGAACTGCGCCTCGTCGCGCTCGTCGTCACCGACGTAGCCGATGATCTTCTCGCCGTCGCCCTCCGCCGACCACAGGTTCTTGTCCTTGCGGCCCTCGTTGCGGCTGATGACGGCGTTGGCCGCGGTGAGGATGTTTTGAGTGGAGCGGTAGTTCTGCTCCAGCAGGATCGTGGACGCGTTCGGGAAGTCATCCTCGAACTCCAGGATGTTGCGGATGCTGGCGCCGCGGAAGGCGTAGATCGACTGGTCGGAGTCGCCCACCACCATGAGGTCGGACTCGTCGTCGCACAGCTCGCGGATGAGGGCGTACTGCGCGGCATTGGTGTCCTGGTACTCGTCGACGAGCACGTGGCGGAAGCGGCGCCGGTACGTCTCGCGAACGTCGGGGAACGCCTGGAACAGGTGGACGGTCATCATGATGAGGTCGTCGAAGTCCATGGCGTTGGCCGCCTTGAGGCGCCGCTGGTAGTGCCCGTACGCCTCGGCGTAGAGCTCCTCCGTGGGGTTCTCGGCCCGGCCGCCCGCCGACTCGTGGTCGATGAGCTCGTTCTTGAGGTTCGACACCCAGTTCAGCACCGCCCGCGGGTTGACCCGCTTGGGGTCGAGGTCCATGTCGCGGCACACGAGGGTCATGAGCCGGCGGGAGTCGGCCGTGTCGTAGACCGAGAACGACGAGGTAAAACCGAACCGGTTGCCCTCGCGCCGCAGGATCCGGACGCACGCGGAGTGGAACGTGGACACCCACATCGCCCGCGATGCCCCACCGACCAGCTCGGCGACGCGGTTGCGCATCTCGGCGGCCGCCTTGTTGGTGAAGGTGATGGCGAGGATGGAGCCCGGGTGGGCTCCGCGGGCGGCGATCAGCCAGGCGATGCGGCGCGTGAGCACGCGCGTCTTGCCCGATCCGGCCCCGGCGACGACGAGCAGCTGGCCGACCTTGTGACCGACGGCTTCGCGCTGGGCGTCGTTGAGGCCCTCCAGCAGCGACTCCGACCGGGGGGTGCGTTTGCCCGACTTGGGACGCTCGCGGCCAGGGGGTGGGGCGGCCTTCTCGGGCACGGGAAACGGCAACGTCATCGTTGTCCCAGCCTACGGTTCGACGACGACAGGGACGTCGGCGGATCGCTGCCGGATGGCACCCACGTCGTGCTACAACGGCCTGATGGAATTGCTGCACATCGACCCCGCGAGCAGCGAGGCGCCGTTCGAGCAGGTGCGACGGCAGATCGCCGAAGCGGCCGCCGCCGGGATGCTCGCGCCCGGCCACAAGCTGCCCACGGTCCGGCAGCTCGCCATCGACCTGGGCATCGCCGCCAACACCGTCGCTCGCGCCTATCGCGAGCTCGAGGCCGACGGCGTGGTCGAGACGCACGGACGCAACGGCACTCTTGTCGCCACCCGTCGCATCGGTGACGCCGACGCCGGCGACGCCGCGATGGCCTACGTGCACACGGCACGCAACCGCGGACTCTCCTTGGACGAGGCCCAGCGGCTCGTCGAGACCACCTGGCTGCGCTAAGGACGAGCAGGAGATCGATCCGCGGCAGCATCCCCGGTCCGGTCCTGGCGATGCTCGACGGACTCTTCGGTCGCCGGTACAAACGAGACGTCGCCTCGGTCTGGGCTGCCTGAGGTTATGCTCTGACGCGTGCAGACGATGGGCGCCGCGTGGCGCATCTCCCTGGCCGCCCGCCGCGTCCGACAGACCCTGACCGGGTTCGAGAACGGACCCACGGTCCTGGCCGGGATCGTCGGGAGCAAGATTCGCAACAGGCCCGCGGAGCTCATGTACCGGCTCGACGACGACCTCAGCATCGTCTGCCCCAACATGCCCGGAGCTCGCGTCCCCATCTACGAGGTCTTCGCCGACAACGCCTACCACCTCGACTGGTTCACCTCTGATCTCGGCGACGACCCGCGCGCTCTCGACATCGGCGGACACATCGGGTGTTTCTCGCTCGCGTTCGCCCGTCAGCATCCGAGAGCGCGCGTCGAGACGTTCGAGGCGTCACCGTCCACGGCCGCCTACACCCGCCGAAACATGGCGATCAACGGATTCGACGATCGCGTCACCGTCCACCACACCGCCGTCTCGTCGTCGAGCGGCACGCTGCGTTTCGCCGACAACGCCGGCGGCAGCGGGTTGAACGGTCTCACCGCCCCGGAGGGCACGCCCACCATCGAGGTGCCCGCCGTCACCTTCGCCGAGGCGCTGAGCCGCGCCGATCGACCGGTCGACGTCGTCAAGATCGACACCGAAGGAGCCGAGTACGACATCGTCCTCGGCTCCGACCCGTCCGACTGGTCCGACGTGCAGCGAGTCGTCATGGAGTACCACCCGGTCGACGGGCATACGTGGGACGAGCTCAAGACCTTCTTCGCCAAAGCCGGCCTGGACGTCGCGCACCAGGAGATCGGCATGGACGGCATGAACACCGACCGGCTCGGCACGGTGTGGCTTTCCCGCACACCACTGCCGGCGCTCTAGATCAGACGGCGGTCGTTGGCCCAGCGGGTCAGCTCGTGGCGGCTGGACAGCTGCAGCTTGCGCAGCACGCTCGACACGTGTGTCTCAACCGTCTTGATCGAGATGAAAAGCTCCTTCGCCACTTCCTTGTACGCGTAGCCCCGGGCGATCAGCCGCATGACCTCGCGCTCACGCTCGGTGAGGCGGTCGAGGTCCTCATCGACCTGGGCGATCTCGATCGTGCCGGCGAACGCGTCGAGCACGAACCCGGCCAGCCGTGGCGAGAACACCGCGTCACCACCGGCGACGCGTCCGAGCGCGTCGATCAGGTCGGGGCCGGAGATGTTCTTGGTGACGTAGCCGCGGGCACCGGCCCGGATGATGCCGATGACGTCTTCCGCCGCGTCACTCACCGACAGCGCCAGGAACGTGGTGGCTCCGCCGATGGAATGGGGTCCGAGCTGCTGGAGCCGGCGCAGCACCTCCAGCCCACCGCCGCCGGGCATGTGGACGTCGAGCAGCACCACGTCCGGCCGATGCTCCTTGATCGCGGCCACGGCGGTGTCGACGTCCTCGGCCTCGGCGACGACCTCAACACCTTCGCCCCGCTCGAGCTCGGCCCGGACACCGGTGCGGAACATGGCGTGGTCGTCGACCAAAACGACCCTCAGCGTCGTCATGCTGGTGTCTCCTGACTGGAGCTGAGCGGAATCTGCATCCGTACCTCGGTGCCCTCGTCCGGAGCACTGCGGATCGTGACGGTGCCGCCGTGCCGCTCGATGCGTCCCACGATGGAGCCACGGATGCCGAGCCGGTCCTCCGCCACCTGATCGGGGTCGAATCCCTTGCCGCGGTCACGCACGAACACCTCGGCTGTTCGGCCGTCGCACTCGGCGTAGACGTCGACGCGGCCGACGCCGGCATGCTTCGCCGCGTTGACCATGGCCTCTCGGGCCGCTCGAGCGAGTGCGGCGACGTCGGAGTCGAGCGCGGCGTCGCCGACACCGACCACCTCCACCGTCACGTGATGAGCTTCCTCCACCTCGACGCCGGCCAGCCTCAGCGCGGCGACCAGCGAGTCGCCGTGCCGGTCCTCGTCGCCGTACAGCCAGGCCCGTAGGTCGCGCTCCTGGCGCCGGGCCAGGGTGGCGACCGCGGCCGGATCGTCGGCGTTCTTCTGCAGCAGGGCCAGCGTCTGCAGCACCGAGTCGTGCAGGTGGGCGGCGACGTCGGCGCGCTCCTGCGAGCGGACGCGTTCGCGGCGCTCGGCCGTCAGGTCGCCCAGGAGCTTGGAGATCCAGGGGCCGAGGATGAGGGCGATTCCTACGAGCGCGATGCCGGTGGCCGACGCGACGTCGAGAACTCCGCTCAACCCGCGCTCCTGGCTGAGGACGTAGATGGCGGCGAGCGCGACCATCACGACGCCGGCGCCGATCCGCGCCGCGAAGGCCCAGCCCGAGGTCTGGCGCATCCAACGCTGCCAGGCGACGTCATCGAGCTGGCGCCAGATGACGGACACCCCGAGCAGCCCGACCAGCAGCGGTAGCAGCAACGATCCGTTGACGCCGCGACCGGTCAGCTGGAGGAGCAGCAGCACACCGGCGCCGATCGCGCAGATGGCCACGGTCTGCAGCACCTCGATCGGCCCGATGCGGCCCCGACCTGTGCGCAGTCCTCGTCGGGAGGCGGACTCCAGGCCGGCCGGCAACGTCGGCTCGGCCAGGGGCAGCAGCCGCCAGAGGATGAGGTAGGCGAAGATCCCCGCCGCATTGAAGAACGTCGCGACCACGAAGGCGATTCGGACGGCCAGCACCGGGGTGGAGAAGTGTTCCGCGAGCCCCTCGGCGACGCCACCGACGAGCCGACGGTCGGCCGGCCGGCTGGCGCGGCGATAGGTCGTCGCTCCCGGCGGGGGTGCCGACCCGCGGGCGGCCGATGATGACGCTGGCAGGCTCACCCGTCGATCGTCACACGCGCGTACGTGCGTACGCCAGCGAGGACGACCCCTGCCTCACCCTGAGACGCCGGGCTCCAGAACCAGGGTGGAACCCGATGGTCATCCTGTGCGCCCGCATCCACGATGGACGCATGGAAGACACCAAGGACATGCCCGGCCCTGATAGCGCGGGCAACCAAGCACCCACCGATCAGCAGGACGGGTTCGACCCGCACCGGCTGCGCACGATCACCGACATGCGGCGATCCCGCGACGACCGTATGGTCGCCGGCGTCTGCTCGGGCGCCGCGAAGTACCTGAACATCGACCCGGTCGTCGTCCGTGTCGTCATCGCCGTGCTGACCTTCGTGGGTCTGGCCGGCCTCATCCTCTACGTCGCCGCCTGGTTCTTCCTCCCTGTCGATGACGCCGGGCAGAGCGAGCCGGCCAAGAGCATCGCCGCTGAATGGTTCAACCTCGACAAGAACGAGGAGCAGGTCCGCGTCGTCGGACTCGTCGCAGCTGCCGTCCTGGCCGCCCTCGCCATCGTCGGCAACGACCAGTGGGCGTGGTGGGGCGTGCCGTGGGTCCTGGTCCCGCTCGCCGTCCTGTACTGGATCTTCGTGGTGCGACCCCGACGCAAGGATCGTGAGAACCTGATGAGCCCCGACCCCGATGACACCACCGACTCGGGCGCCACGCTGGTGCTCCCCGCCGATGCCACCCCGGATCAGAGGCCGCGCCGCGAGGCCAAGAAGCGTGCAAGCCGCCCGCCGGGCTCCTCGGCCCTGACAGGGCTGACCCTGTCCGTCGCCGCCATCGCCGTCGCAATCACCGTGCTGGCGTCGGAGTCGACGGAGTCGAACTTCACGACCTACGTCGCCGTCGCCCTGGGCGTCGTGGCAGTCGGGCTCCTCGTCGGGACGTTCTTCGGACGCCCCGGCCCGCTGATCCCGATCGGCATCCTGCTCACGATCCTGCTGGCCGTCGGCTCCCTCATGCCGAGCGCCGGCATCGGCGACAAGCGGGTCGAACCGCTGACGGCCGCCAGCATCGACGGCTCATACCGGCACGGGCTCGGCGGACTCCGGTTCGACCTCACCCACGTGAACGACGCCGATCAGCTCCTCGGCAGCACGATCGAGCTGGAGAACGGCGCCGGCGACATCACGGTGACCGTTCCGCACGACCTCAACGTCACCATCGACGCGCAGGTCGACGCCGGAGAGATCCGGAGCTTCAATCGCAGAACCAGCGGCACGGACGTCACGTTCATCCGGCCGGCCGACGATCCCGACCAGCCGGCCCTCACCATCAAGATCAGAGAGACCTTCGGAGGGATCGAGGTGATCGAGCGATGAACCGCCATTCGTTCCGCTGGGACGGGCTCGCCTTCGGGCTGTTCTTCCTGGCCGTGCTCGGCCAATGGGCCGTCTGGGAGCAGGACCTGCTCAATCCCGACGAGCTGGCCTACCTGGGCGCCGTCGTGCTCATCGTCCTCGGACTCTTGGGCATCGCCGGCACCGCCATCAGCGTCCAGTCACATCGCCGCACGGCGCCGTTCACCCCACCAACCACGACGAACACCAACGACGAGCCGGACGAGACCGAACCGGCCGCGGACGACGCCACCGAGAACGCAGACACCCATGGAGGAAATCCCGCATGACCACCGCGAAGCGACTTCAGCGCAGCACCGACGACCGATGGATCGGCGGTGTGTGCGGCGGCCTCGCCGACTACACCGGCGTCGACGCCGGGCTCATCCGCCTGGTCGTGGCCGTTGCCACCATCCTCGGCTTCGGATCCTTGATCGTGGCCTATGTGGTGGCCTGGATCATCATGCCGAAGGCGGACGATCGTCCCTACGCGACCACTGCTCCCGCGCCAGCACCGCCGTCCGAGTGAAGTCGGAGAACATCCCGTCGATGCCGGCATCGAAGTACGCGAGGTACTCGGGGAGCATGTCGCCGTAGGCGGACTTCTTCGAGCCGAGTCGCAGGTTGGTCGGCAGGAAGTTGTTCTCGTTGCGCATCGTCCAGATGTGCACGTCGAGGCCGGCCGCGTGCGCCCGCTCGACCAGGCCGGTCGGCTCGCCCAGGCTGCCGGCGTCATCGAGCCAGATCACCAGGTTCTTGTACGGGCCGATGGCGTTGGCGTAGGTGGCCACGTACGCCAACCCGTCGGACGTCATCAGGTCGGCGTACGTGCGCCGGTCACCCGTCGCCACGAAGTCCGCGGGAGACCCGTTGGGTGACATGAGCTGGACGAGGAACAGCGGCGAACGGCGCCTGAAATCCTGCAGATTGGCCGACTCGAAGGACTGGACGATCACCGGGGAGTCCTCGTGGTTCAGGCCGAGGCGCTCGAGCGCGTCGATGAGCAGGTCGTTGAGGTCCAGATCGATGCCGGCAAAGTACGTCGGGTGCTTCGTCTCCACGTACACGCCGACCGGTCGCCCTCGGCGCACGAAACCCTCCTCGGCGATCGCCACGACCTCGTCGAACGTGAGGATCTGCTCTGAGCCCGCGAGCCCGACGTTGCCGGGTCGCACGTCCGGGATGCGCTCCTTGGCTCTCAAGGTCTTCAGCTCGGCCAGAGTGAAGTCCTCGGTGAACCAGCCGTCCTTGGTCGAGCCGTCGACGATTTTCGTCGTGCGGCGGTCGGCGAACTCGGGATGGTCCGCCACGTCCGTCGTGCCCCCGATCTCGTTCTCGTGACGCACGACCAGGTGCCCGTCGCGCGAGGCGACCACGTCGGGCTCGATGTAGTCGGCCCCGTCGTCGATCGCGAGGTCGTACGAAGGCCGGGTGTGCTCGAGGCGCAGGCCGGGGACGCCCCGGTGGGCGATGACGAGCGGATGGGTGAATTCAGGCACGACCTCATCATGGCGTGCAGTCTGGGCATCGTCTCGTCAGGCAGGGACCTCGACGGGTAGGTTTCCCCCGTGAAACCGTTCCTGCTGCTTGCCACGCGTGCTGAAGACCTGGCCGCCGACGACGAGTACGCCGAGTTCCTCCGCTGCGGGGGGCTGGACGAGCGCGACCTCGAGCGCCGTCGGGTCGAGCGCGACCCGCTGGGCGAGGTCGACCTGGATCGGTACTCCGGCATCATCCTCGGCGGGAGCCCCTACACGATCAGCGAGCCGGAGCAGTCGAAGTCTCCCGCGCAGATCCGGGTCGAGGCCGAGCTCACGCGGTTGCTGGACGAGGTCATCGACGTCGACTACCCGTTCCTCGGCGCCTGCTATGGCATCGGGATCATCGGTCGCTACGTCGGCGCCCTCGTCGACCGCACCTACCCCGAGCCGGTCGGGGCCGCGATGCTCCGCCTGACCGAGGCCGGCCGGGCCGACCCGCTGTTCAGCGTCCTCCCGGACGAGTTCGAAGCGTTCCTGGGACACAAGGAGGCGATCGCGAAGCTGCCCGACCACGCGGTCCACCTCGCCTCGTCGGTCGCCTGCCCAGTTCAGGCCTTCAGGGTGGGCCAGAACGTCTACGCGACTCAGTTCCATCCCGAGCTCGACATCCCCGGCATCCAGACGAGGATCGACATCTACAAGGACTACGGGTACTTCGCCCCCGACGAGGCACAAGGGCTCAAGGACGCCGCCGCCCAGAGCAACGTCGTCCACCCGCCGGCGCTGGCGCGGCGTTTCGTCGAGCTGTACCGCCGTTGACGGCTCACGGCGACGCCACGGGTAGCGTGGCCGTGTGAGCGATATGCGGTTGTTCCAGCGGGGCAGCTGGCCTGAGACGGCGCGCATCGCAGAGCTGCTGCGGCAGGAGACGATCGGCGGCGTCCTGCTCATCGTGGCCGCCTTGCTGGCCATGGTCGCGGCCAATCTCGGGGACACTTACGCCGACGTTCGTGACACCGTGGTCGGGCCGTCCGCCCTGCACCTCGACCTCTCGTTCGGCACCTGGGCCGCGGACGGGCTGTTGGCCGTCTTCTTTTTCGTGGTCGGTCTCGAGCTGAAACGTGAGTTCGTCGCCGGCGACCTGCGTGATCCGCGACGCGCAGCGGTGCCGATCGTCGCCGCCATCGGCGGAGTGGCCGTGCCCGCGGTCATCTACGTCCTCGTCAACCTGGGGGGTGCGATCCGTGGTTGGGCGATCCCCACCGCCACGGACATCGCCTTCGCGCTGGCGGTGCTCGCCGTCATCAGCACGCACCTGCCGTCGGCGCTGCGCACGTTCCTGCTGACCCTGGCCATCGTCGACGACCTGCTGGCCATCACGATCATCGGCTTCTTCTTCACCGACGACCTCAAGATCGTCTGGCTCCTCGGAGCGTTCGTCCCGATCGTGGCGTTCGGAGTGCTCGTGCAGCGGCGGGTGACGTCGTGGTGGCTGCTGGTCCCGCTCGCCCTGGCCGCATGGACTCTCGTGCACGGCTCGGGAGTGCACGCGACGGTGGCCGGAGTGCTCCTAGCCTTCACGGTGCCTGTGCATCATCATGACGGGGAGGACGAGCGCGGGCTGGCCGAGCACCTCGAGCACCGCATGCGGCCTCTGTCGGCTGCCGTGGCCGTGCCGATCTTCGCGTTCCTCTCCGCCGGCGTCCCGATTGCCGGATGGGCCGGCTTCACCGAGGCGCTCCGCGACCCGATCACGATGGGCATCGTCCTGGGTTTGTTCGCCGGGAAGACACTCGGCGTCCTCGGGGCCACCTGGCTGTCGTCGACATTCACCCACGCACGCCTGGACGACGACCTGTCCTGGTGGGACGTCCTGGGCCTGTCGATGCTCGGCGGCGTCGGATTCACCGTCTCCCTCCTTATCGGGGAGCTCGCCCTCGGCCCGGGCAGCGAGGCCGACGAGCGCGCCAAGATCGGCGTGTTGGTGGGATCCGTGCTGGCGGCGGCAGGTGCAGCGGCGGTGTTGCGGGCCCGAAACCGGGTCTATCGCCGTATCGAGGTCATCGAGACCGCCGACCCCGACCACGACGGGATCCCCGACGTCTTCCTTGGCGCCAACGCCGGACCGCGGTGATCGTCCGATGTTCAACCCGAGGCCGGTCCGCTCGATGAAGCACGTACGATGCGACCATGCACGCCGAGAACATGGCCGAGGACTACCCCGTGCTGACGGTGGAGTCGGATGCGGTGGAAGCCGCCAGACTCTTGGCGGAACACCGGTTGCCGGGGTTGGTGGTCACCGACCAAGGCCGTCCGCGCTCGATCCTTCCGGCGTCCCAGGTGGTTCGCTTCCTGGTCCCCAGCTACGTCCAGGACGACCCGTCACTGGCACGTGTTCTCGACGAGTCGATGGCCGATCAGGTCGCGAAGTCGCTCGGCGGAAAGTCGGTCGGCGACCTCATCACCGACGAGGCGCCCGAGCTCGCCGTCGTGGACGCCGACGACACGATCATCGAGGTCGCCGCCATCATGGCCCGGCTCCGGTGCCCACTCGCGGCGGTGATGCGTGATGAGGACCAACTGATCGGCGTGATCACGGCATCGCGGCTGCTGCAGGCCGCGCTGGCAGCCAAGTAGCAGCCCCGACCATGAGAGGGACTCGACCATGACCGCGGTGATAGCTGTCGCGGTGTTCGCGGCCGCATACCTCTTCATTGCGACCGACCGGATCCACAAGACCGTGGTCGCGCTGGTCGGCGCGGGCCTCGTGCTCGCCCTCGGTGTGGTCGGGTCCGAGGACGTGTTCTACTCCCGCGAGACCGGCGTCGACTGGGACGTCATCTTCCTGCTCCTGGGCATGATGGTCATCGTCTCGGTGCTGCGGCGGACCGGTGTGTTCGAGTTCACCGCGATCTGGGCCGCCAAGCGTGCGAAGGCCTCTCCGCGACGCGTGATGGTGCTGCTGGTACTGATCACGGCGGTGGCATCGGCCTTGCTGGACAACGTCACCACTGTGCTCCTCATCGCGCCCGTCACCCTGTTGGTGTGTGATCGACTCCGGACCGATCCGGTCCCGTTCCTGATCGCCGAGGTCTTCGCCTCGAACATCGGCGGTGCGGGCACCTTGATCGGCGACCCGCCCAACATCATCATCGCCAGTCGGTCCGGCTTGACGTTCAACGACTTCCTGATCCACATGGGGCCGATCGTCATCGTCGAGATGATCGTCTTCGTCGCCATCTTGCCGTTGTTGTTCCGAGGCCCGTACACCACCGACCCGGATCGAGCCGCAGACGTCATGGCGCTCAACGAGCGTGAGGCCATCGAGGATCCCGCGCTCCTGATCAAGTGCGGCGTGGTGTTGCTGGGCGTCTTCGTCCTCTTCGTCGGCCATCCGGTTTTCCACATCGAGCCGTCCGTGGTCGCCCTGCTCGGTGCGGGGGTCCTGGTGTTGATGTCCCGCAGCTCCCCCGATCAGTATCTGGCCAGCGTGGAGTGGGAGACACTGCTGTTCTTCGCCGGCCTGTTCATCATGGTCGGCGCGATGATCCACACCGGCGTCATCGGCGACCTGGCCGAGCTGGCCGCCGACGCAACCGGCGGAGACGCCGGCGTCGCCAGCATGCTCATCCTCGGTGTCTCCGCGGTGCTCTCGGGCATCATCGACAACATCCCCTATGTCGCGACGATGAGTCCGCTGGTCCTGGATCTCGTCCAAGGCGTCGATGACGCCGCACAGGGGCAGGCACTGTGGTGGTCGCTGGCCCTGGGTGCGGACTTCGGTGGCAACCTGACGGCCGTCGGCGCCAGCGCGAACGTCGTGGTGCTCGGCATCGCCTACCGCAACGGCACGCCGATCTCGTTCTGGGAGTTCACCAAGAAGGGCATCATCGTCACTGCCGTGACGATCGCCGTCGCGGCACCGTACATCTGGCTGCGCTACTTCGCGTTCGCCTGAGGCGCATCGTCACTCCCACTCGATGGTGCCGGGAGGCTTGCTCGTGATGTCGACGACCACGCGGTTGACCTCTTCGACCTCGTTCGTGATGCGCGTCGAGATCCGCTCCAGGACATCGTAGGGCAGCCGGCCCCAGTCGGCGGTCATGGCGTCCTCGCTGGTGACGGGCCTCAGCACGATCGGATGGCCGTACGTACGAGCGTCACCCTGCACCCCCACCGAGCGCACGTCCGCCAGCAGCACGACGGGGAACTGCCAGATCTCGCGGTCCAGCCCGGCAGCGGTGACCTCCTCGCGAGCGATGGCGTCGGCCTCCCGCAGGATGTCGAGGCGCTCGGCGTCGACCGCACCGATGATGCGGATGGCGAGGCCGGGTCCGGGGAACGGGTGACGCCACACCATGGCGGACGGCAGACCCAGTTCCTCACCGACCTGCCTGACCTCGTCCTTGAACAGGGTGCGCAGAGGCTCGATCAGGCGGAACTGAAGATCGTCGGGCAGTCCCCCGACGTTGTGGTGGCTCTTGATGTTGGCCGCGCCCTCGCCGCCCCCGGACTCGACCACGTCGGGGTAGAGGGTGCCTTGGACGAGGAAATCGACCGGCGTGCCCTTGGCCTCGGCGACGATCTCCCGCTCGGCCGCCTCGAAGACACGGATGAACTCGCGCCCGATGATCTTGCGCTTGAGCTCGGGGTCGGTGACGTCGGCGAGGAAGCCGAGGAACCGCTCCTGCGCATCAACGACCTTGAGATCGACGCCGGTGGCTTCGACGAAGTCCCGCTCGACCTGCTCGGCCTCCCCCTGCCGCAGCAGCCCGTGATCGACGAACACGCAGGTCAACTGGTCGCCAATAGCCCGCTGGACCAGCGCCGCAGCGACCGCGGAGTCGACCCCGCCCGACAGCCCGCAGATGACCCGCTTGTCGCCGACCTGCTCGCGGATGGACTCGACCTGCTCCTCGACGATGTTCGCGCTCGTCCACGTCTGGGCGCAGCCGGCGATGTCGACCAGGAAGTGCTCGAGCACGGCCTGCCCGTGCTCGCTGTGCATGACCTCCGGATGCCACTGGACACCCGCGAGTCGGCGCTCGACGTGCTCGAACGCCGCAACCGTGGCGCGCGGCGATCGGGCGTTGACGGTGAACCCGTCGGGTGCGGAGACGACCTCGTCGCCGTGTGACATCCACGACGTCAGAACGTCGGGAAGGCCGGTGAGCAGGGTGCCCGGCTCGAGGACCGACACAGCGGTGCGGCCGTACTCCCGCTGCCCCGTGCGGGCGACATCGCCGCCGAGGGCCTGGGCCATGGCCATGAAGCCGTAGCAGATGCCGAAGACCGGTACCGAGCCGTCGACGATGGATGCATCGAGCTGCGGCGCCCCCGCTTCGTAGACGCTCGACGGTCCGCCGGACAGGATGATCGCGGCCGGCTTGCGGGCCAGCATCTCGGCGGCCGGCATGGTGTGCGGCACGATCTCGGAGTACACCTTCGCCTCGCGCACGCGGCGGGCGATGAGCTGGGCGTATTGAGCCCCGAAATCAACGACGAGAACGGTGTCATGATCGGGGTTCACAACCCGATCGTATCCGCCTGAAAATATTTCGAAACGGTAGTAACCTATCGGGAAGAACGTCGTTGATCGGGGTGGATCTAACTACACTCCCTCCCGTTAGATCAGGTGCCCGCTCCTCGTGGCACGACAGAGCCCGACCCGTGAGCTCCCTCCAGGTCGGGCTCTGTGCTGTCCGCCACGTGCTCGCTGGCGCTCGCACTCATTCCTGTGGCGCGCTGGGGCGCACCACAGGGGCGGACCTCAGGCTTCGCCGGAGCAATGGTTGCGAAGCATGGCGCACCACAGGGCCGAGCCTCGGGCTCCCGCCCTCGCAATGGTCGGGGCGTGAGTTAGGACACCCCGACGATGGGGAGTCGCAGGGCGGCGGGGGCGTCGTCGGGGACGATGGGGCTCTTCGGTTGGACCGGTTCCACCGAGCGGTAGGGCTCGCCCATCGCGGGGCGGGTGTCGGTCTCATCGCGGTTGGGCCACATGGCCATCGCGCGCTCGGACTGGGCGGTGATCGTCAGGGACGGGTTGACGCCGAGGTTTGCGCTGATCGCCGAGCCGTCCACCACGTGCAGGCCCTCGTGGCCGAACAGCCGGTGGTACGGGTCGATGACGCCGGTCTCCGGGCTGTCGCCGATCGCGCAGCCGCCCATGAAGTGGGCCGTCATCGGCACGTTGAACGGCTCGCCGATCGTGCCGCCCGCGGTGCCGCCCATGTGACGGGCCATGTGCTGCACTGCTTCATGCGCCGGCGCGATGAACGACGGGTTCGGCGCACCGTGGCCCTGGCGCGACGTGAGCTTGCGCCGACCGGTGAAGCCGCGCTTGGTGAAGGTGGTGATGGAGTTGTCGTGGGTCTGCATGACCAAGGCGATGATGGTGCGCTCCGACCAGTGCCGCAGGTCGTAGAGCTTGAACAGGTTGCGCTTCTGCCGCCACAGCTCGCGCAGCCAAACCCGCCACCGCGGGGTGTCGGTGCCGCCGTCGGTGAGGACGGTCTGCATCAGCGACATCGCGTTGGAGCCCTTGCCGTAGCGCACCGGCTCGACGTGCGTGTGCTCGTCTGGGTGGAACGACGACGTGATCGCGATGCCGTGGCTGTAGTCGACGTCGCGCTTGTCGGCGATGGCTCCGAGCAACGCCTCGGAGTTCGTCCGGGTGAGCAACCCGAGCCGTTGGGAGACCCGCGGCAAGGAGCCGCGATCCCGCATCTTGTGCAGCAGCTTCTGGGTGCCCATCGTGCTGGCCGCGAACACGACCTGCTCCGCCGTGATCTTGCGGTGCGGGCGAAAGCGTCGGTTGGTGCGACGCGTCTCGATCTCGTACCCGCCACCCGACAGCGGCCGCACGGCCACGACGGTCGTGAGCGGGTGGATCTCCGCGCCGTTGTTCTCGGCGAGGTACAGGTAGTTCTTGACCAGCGTGTTCTTGGCGTTGTGACGACATCCGGTCATGCACTCGCCGCACTGCAGGCAGGCGTTGCGCTGCGGGCCCACACCCCCGAAGAACGGGTCACCCAGGTCGGCGCCCGGCTCGTCCCCGAACACGACGCCGACCGGGGTGTGATGGAACGTGCCCTCGACGCCCATGTCGGCGGCCACCTGCTTGATGATGCGGTCAGCGGCGGTCTCGATCGGGTAGATCGTGACGCCGAGCATGCGCTTCGCCTGGTCGTAGTACGGCGCCATCTCGCGCTTCCAGTCGGTGATGTGCCCCCACGCCGGGTCCTTGTAGAACGGGTCCAGCGGCTCGTAGAGCGTGTTCGCGTAGTTCAGTGAGCCACCGCCGACGCCGGCACCGGACAGGATGAGCACGTCCTTCAGCTTGTCGATGCGCTGGATGCCGTAGCAGCCGAGCTGGGGCATCCAGAGGAACTTTCGGAGCCGCCACGACGTCTTGGCGAAGTCCTCGTCGCGATACCGCTTGCCGGCCTCGAGGACGGCGACCTTGTAGCCCTTCTCCGTCAGCCGCAGCGCCGCGACGCTGCCGCCGAACCCGGAACCGATGACGACGACGTCGTGGTCGAACTCGCTCATGGGACCTCCGTGTCCATTGGCTCAGGTGCTCTGCTCATGCTCGGGGGGTGCGGCGGAGTACCTTGAGGCCGATGGTGAGGATCTTCGCGTATGTCTCGGCGCGAAGGAAGGCCGGCCCGGCCACCGGGAAGCCGCGCTGTACGGCCACGGACTGCGGTTCGGTGTAGCGGTGGATGCCCTCGGCGCCCTGACGGCGACCCAGCCCGGAGTGCCGCATGCCGCCCATCGGGGCGTCAATGCTGCCGAAGGTGGCTGAGAAGCCCTCGTTGATGTTGACCGTTCCGGCCTTGATCGTCGCGGCGAGCCCGCGGGCTTGCCGCACAGGACCGTAGATGCTGGCGTTGAGGCCGTACTCGCCGGCATTGGCGAGCTGGACGGCCTCGTCGACCGTGCCATACCGATACAGCGAGACAAGCGGACCGAACGTCTCACCGGCGAAGCACTCGGCCGCATCGGTGACGTCCTCGAGGACCGTGGGCTCGAAGAAGAACGGCCCGACGTCCGGACGGGCTCGCCCGCCGGCGAGCACGGTGGCGCCATTGGCGATGGCATCGTCGACGTGCTTGGTGACCGTCTCAAGCTGGGCCGGCGATACGAGCGACCCGATGTCGGCATCCCAGTCGAGGCTCGCGCCGAGGGAGAGCGCTTTCACCCGGCGCACGAAGGCGTCGCGGAACTCGTCGTAGAGGCTGTCGGGCACGTAGAGCCGTTCGATCGAGACGCACAGCTGGCCGGCCGAGGAGAAGCAAGCGTTCACGGCGCCCGCCGCGGACTTCTCCACGTCCGCGCCGGGAAGCACGATCATCGGGTTCTTGCCGCCGAGCTCCAGTGAGCAGCTGACCAGCCGGTCGGCCGCCTGCCGGGCAATCAGCGAGCCGGTCGCCGTGGATCCCGTGAAGCAGATGTAGTCGGCGCGCTCGATGATCGCCGTGCCCACGACGGAACCCGCGCCACTGACGACCTGCCACACGTCCGGCGGGAATCCCGCGTCACGCAACAGCTCGACTCCGGCCAGGGCGATGAGCGGGCTCTGGCTGTCCGGCTTGTGCACCACCGTGTTGCCGGCCGCAATGGCCGGGAGCCCGTCGGAGATGGCCATGGTGAGCGGGTAGTTCCAGGGGCTGATGATGCCGACGACGCCCTTGGGCACGTGGTTGACCCGGACGGACGTGAGGCCCGGCAGCACTCCGGACCGTCGTTCCGGCTTCAGCTGCCGACGCAGTCGACGTGCGTAGAACCGCGCCGTGAGGGCGAGGTGCGCGACCTCGTCGAATGCGTGCGACCGTGACTTGCCGGACTCGACCTGGATGAGGTCGAGCAGCTCGTCCTGGCGTTCCAGCACGAGGTCGTGCAGCCGGAGCAGGGCACGGCGGCGCTCGCGCAGGGGCGTCTGTGACCAGGTGAGCTGGACCGCTCGGGCGGCGTCGAAGGCGTCCTCGACGTCGTCGATGCTCGACTTGGGGATCTCGGCGACCGGTTCTCCGGTCAGCGGCGAGACCGTGGTGCGGCTCTCACCCGTGGTGCTCCGGATGAGCCCGGTGAGCTCGGCGATGCGAGCCGGCGTCACGGCATCGCGGGCCGAGCGCTCGGCGGAGGGAGTGGACATGAGGGACAGGATACCGCTGGTATGACAACGCGTCTGTCGCGATCCGAGCCGCGGACGGGCTCACGACCTAGGCCAGCAGCGATGTCGATCGAGAGTGAGGTAGGGCCTACCATGCTGGATCGATCCAGCCGGCGAACCGACCCCTCAGTCCGGGATGGGCGGAGGCGTCTTGAGGAGCTCGGTGTCCATCCAGGCGTAGCGATCGGAGTACCAGTCGCGAACCCAGGAGAGCTCACCGGTGTATGAGGATGTCTTCGCCGGGTAACGCCCGCCGGAGCCGGCCCACCGCTCACGATCGTTGGCAGCGACCTGCTTGCCCAGGTCGTAGTCGTCGTTGCCGCTCATCTTGCGGACGGCGGTCGAGACGCCGGTCGGACCGACAGCCTCGAACGCGGCCTTCTTCGCGGCCCATCGATCGTGCAAGGCCTTCAGGAACCGCGGGTCCTTGGCGATCCGGGTGAACCAGTGGATCTTGTTGGTGTCGTGGTTCGGCGAGCCGTTTCCTCGCACCCACCAGCCGGTCGGCAAGGTGACGCTGGTGTCTCCGGCCGGCTTGGCCCCGGCGCTGCGGTCGAAGTCCCAGATCGGGCCCATGAAGAACTTGTCGGGGTCGTTCGGGTTCGTCGGGTCGACCGAGTTCGGATCGACGTTGTTCGTGTAGAAGAAGTTGCTGCGGTAGAAGTCCGCGTCGTTGTCCTTCGTGAACTCGCGGGCGAGGTAGTAGTCGACCGCCGAGTTGAGGTCGAGGTAGGACATCCAGTCGTCCTGAGGGGCGAGCGTGGAGTAGTGGACCGTGCTCCAGTCCTTCTTGCCGTCGACGCCGTAGAGCACGTTCTCGAAGTTCTTGATCTTCGTCTTCATCGCCGAGATCTTCGCGTTCGTGAGCCCCTCGGGGTCCTCTCCCCCGCCGTCGAGCTCCTTGAACTCGTCGGGGTCCTTCCAGGCGTAGTTCATGCCGGTCTTGCCGATCATGCCCGGGACGCCGTCTTCCTTCCAGTGCGGGTCGAACTCGATGACCTGGCCGGTCGTCTTGTTGACGTTGACCCGGTTGCCGTCGATCTTGATCGACTGCACGATCTGGTAGCTGCCCATGTACTTGCCGTTGAGGAACAGCTCGGCGAACCTGCTGTCCGGCGTCCACTTGAGGCCGTCGAGCAGCTTGCCGAGGTCCCAGGCCACCATGCTGCGGATGAGCGTCCAGTCGCCGTAGTTGGCGAGCAGGATCCAGGTCTTGTCGCTCTTCATGCCGAACGGCTTCTGCTTGTCCTCGAACTTGATCTTGTACGGCTTCTTCGCCTTGTCGGCCGAGGAGTTGCCGCGCACGGCGATGGTCTCGAGGTCGAAGGTGTCCGAGATCGCGTCACCGGCCTTGATCACGGTCTTGGCCTTGTAGTCCACGCCCTTCGTGACGGGGGTGCCGCCGGAGTCGGTCGTCACATAGATCACGTTCTTGCCGAGCCTCGTCGGTCCGCCGGTCACGTCGTTGGGCGCCTTCGGCACGACGGTCTTGACCTCGGTGCGCTGCCCCGTGCTGGTGAGAGCGAAGAGCGTCTGCGTGCCATCGAACGCGTAGCTGGTGAAGGAAGCGTCGCCGGAGCTGTTGCTGGTCTTCTGGCCGACCCCCGTCCACACGCCCGGCGCGGTTTCCTTGTAGAGCGTGACCCCGAAAGTGCCGCTCGGGAAGTTCGCCGTGACGGTGCCCGTGCGGCCGTCATAGACCGCTGGAGTCGAGAGGGTGCCCGTCTGCGGAAAGTTGTCCGGCGCGATGACGGTCGGCGTGAGCGTGTCGACCTCGGTGCGATCGCCGTTGCTCTTGCGCGCGAACACGTTCTGCGTCCCCGCGACCGCGAAGTCGGTGAAAGTCGCATTGCCGGAGCTGCTGCTGGTCTTGGTGGCGACCGGCGTCCACACATCGGCCGGGCCCTCCTTGTACAAGGTGATGGGGAAGGTGCCACTGGCGAAGTCCGCGGTGAGCGAGATCTTCTGCCCGTCGGTGAAGATCGCCGGGTTCTCCGTCAGATTCGCGACGTCAGGTCCCGTGGGAGAAACCGGCGGTGGCGGGACCGGCGTGACGACCAGCGGCGCGGTGTCGACGGCGGGTTTGCTGCCCGAGGCCGGCGCATGGACGCGATAGGTGCGGGTGGGTTCGGTCGTGTTGGCGGTGAACGAATAGGCGCCGCCGCTCGTGGTGGTGCCGGACTTGTACTTCGCCCAGGTGGAGTCGTTCAGGCGCTGGAGCTCCACCGCCCGGCTGCCGGTGGTGCCGATGTTGCCGCTGAGGGTGAAGGTCTCACCCGACACCGGGCTCGAAGGAGTGGCCGTGGGCGCCGGCGCCGGGTCGACCGCCGTCGCACTCGTCACGCTGACGAGGGAGGCGAGCAGGGCCGCAAAGATGGTGAGCACGACGGCAAGGACAGATCGGCGCATGAGATTCCCCAGGAGGTCAAGGTCGAGGTGCGCTCCAGCGCACCTCAGGCTGGAAACATCGTACCTCGTCACTGAGAAACGGTTGACCAGGTCTCAGTATTGAGGCGTTATTGGAGCTGACTGTCCATCCAGGCGAAGCGCTGCTGGTACCAGTTCTTGAGGTACGCGATCTCGCCCGCATACGTCGAGGCACGGGCCGGCAGCCGCTGTGGGGAGTTCGGGCCCCAGCGGGTGCGGTCGTTGTCGGCGGCGACTCCAACTTTGTCCGCTTCGCGCTCCACGCCGTGGTCGGCGATGTCCTTGAAGAATCCGCGCTTCTCCGCCCACCTCTGCTTGAGCGCATCGAGGAACACCGGGTCCTGGGTCATCTGCACGTACCAGTGGGTCTTGTCGGTGCTGTGGTTTGGGGAGCCGTGGCCGCGGAGCCACCAACCGGTCGGGCTCGCGACGGTGGTGCCGGACTCCGTCTGGTCCGGCTTCGACCCGGCGCTGCGGTCGAAGTCCCACACCGGTCCCATGAAGAACGGCGAGTTCGGCGAGGAGTAGTCGTCGGTGTAGAAGAAGTTGCTGCGATAGAAGTCGCCGTCGTTCTCCTTGGTGAACTCCTTGACCAGGTAGTAGTCGACCGCCGAGTCGAGGTCGAGGTACTTCGTCCAGCCGTTCTGGGGGTCCTTGAAGTCGTCTCCGTACAGCACCTTTTCGAAGTCGCGGATGCGGGACTTGATGCCGTCGACCTTGGCGTCGGTGATGCCTTCCTCGGCGTTCTTGCCCTTCTTGCGCTCGTCGGGATCCTTGAACGCATAGGGGATCTCGTGATCGCCGTAGAAGCCCGGGACGTGATCCTCGCGGAAGTGCTTGTCGACCTCGACGACGACGCCCTTCTCCTTGTCGATGTTGATGCGGTTCTTGTCGATCTTGACCGACTCCGAGATCTGGTAGCTGCCGACGTACTCACCGTTGATGAACAGCTCGGTGAATGCGCTTCGCGGCGTCCAGTCGAGGCCGTTCAGCCCGGCGCCGATGTCGTAGCCGAGGGCCGTGCGGACGAGGCTGCGGTCGCCGTAGTTCGCAAGCAGGATCCAGGTCTTGTCGTCGGGCAGGTTGAACGGCCGACGGGACTTCTTGAACTTCATCTTGTACGGGTGCTTGACCTTCGCGGCGGAGGAGTTGCCGCGGACCTCGAACTCGTCGACCCGCAGCGGCTTGCTCGGCTCTCCGTCGGTGACAAGCACCGCGTTGGCCTTGTAGTCCTCGCCCTTGATGATCGGGTTCTTGCCGCCCTCGACGGTGACGTAGATGACGTTCGGGCTCAGCTTCTTCGGACCCTTGCTGAACTTCTCGGTGGGCGACGTCGCCCCCTGGGTGCCTTTGATGACGTCGCCGACCAGACGGTAGAAGCGGGTGCCCTCGACGTCGAAGGGGATCTTGGTGCGGCCGTGCTGGTCCTCGTGGGCGGTGTCGATCGTTTTCCATGTCGTGCCGTCCAGCCGCTGCAGCTCGAAGGTGCGACCCGGCTTGCGGAACTTGCTCTCGCCCAGCGCTGTGCCGGAGCGACCCGCGCGAACCACCGAGAGCGTCACCGCGTCCTCAACGGTGGCGACCTTGACGGGTGCGGTCACCAGCCGGTCGAGCTCGCCCGCGGCGGGGGCAACCACGCGGTACCGGCTGGTGCTTTCCTTCTGGCTCGTGGTGAAGCGGTAGCCGCCGTCGGCGTTCGTCTTCGCCTCGGCGACCTCGTCCCACTGCTCGTCGAACGCCTCGAGGGTGATCGGCCGGGCTCCGTCTGCGTCGATGGTGCCGCTGATCGTGAACTTCTCGCCGACGAACGGGTGCTCGTTCGAGACGGACGGCGCGTCGCCGCCGCGACCGCAGCTGCTGAGCAACATCGCCAGCATGGCGACGACGACGAAGAGGGTGGAGCGACGCATGGAGTGCATCCCAGACTGGTGGACGGGAGGCGTGATGGACACCTCAGGCTGGAATGCATCCTACGCGTTTGCTGAGAATCAGCCGAACTCATCTCAGCATTCAGGCGGGAAAGTCAGCGCAACTTGCTGTCCATCCAGGCGAACCGCTTCTGATACCAGTCCTTGACGTAGGCGATCTCGCCGGCATACGTCGGGGCGCGAGCCGCGAGACGTCCGCTGCTGATCGCGTTGAACATCGCGCGGTCGTTCTTGGCAGCGATCCCCACCTTGGCGGCCTCGCGATCCACGCCGTGATCGGCGATGTCCTTGAAGAATCCGCGCTTCTCGGCCCAGCGCTTCTTGAGCGCGGCGATGAACACCGGGTCCTGGACCAGCTGGACGTACCAATGGGTCTTGTCCGTGCTGTGGTGCTGGGACCCGTGGCCGCGCAGCCACCAGCCCTGTGGGCTAGCGATCGTGGTCTGCGTCTCGACGGCATCGGGCTTGGCGCCGGCGCTGCGGTCGAAGTCCCAGATCGGGCCCATGAACATCTTCTTGTCCGTCGATGTGTAATCGGGGATGTAGAAGAACGTGCTGCGGTAGAAGTCGCTGTCGTTCTCCTTGGTGAACTCCTTCGCCAGGTAGAAGTCGACGGCCGACTTGAGGTCGAGGTACTTGGTCCAGCCCTCGTCGGGGTCCTTGAAGTTGCTGCCGTAGAGGACCTTCTCGAAGGCGAGGATGCGTTCTTTCATCCCGGCGATCTTGGCGTCGGTGATGCCTTCCTCGTACTTCGCGCCGGTCTTGCGCTCATCGGGATCCTTGAACGAATACGGGATCTGGTGGTCACCGAAGAAGCCCGGGACTCCGCCCTCCTTGTAGTGCTTGTCGACCTCGACGATGATCCCCTTCTTCGGGTCGATGTTGATGCGGTTCTTGTCGATCTTGATCGACTCGGAGATCTGGTAGGCCCCTCGGTAGACGCCGTTCAGGTAGAGCTCGACGAACGTGCCGCGCGGGGTCCACGTGAGTCCGTCGAGACCGGCACCGACGTCATAGGCGATCTGGTTGCGCACGAGCGTGCGGTCCTGGAAGTTCGCCAGCAGCACCCAGGTCTTGTCGTCGGGCAGCCCGAAGGGCCGGCGCGACTTCTTGAACTTCATCTTGTACGGCTTCTTGATCTTCGTGGCCGTCGTGTTGCCGCGCACCGCGAACTCGTCGAGACGCAGCGGCTTGCTGACCTCGCCGTCCGTGACCAGCACCGCGTTGGCTCCGTAGGGCGCCTTGCGGACGACCGGGTCCTTGAACCCGTCGGTGTTGATGTAGACGACCTTCTTGCCCACCTTCTTCGGGCCCTTCGTGAACCGCGTGGCGGGTGATACCGCACCTTCGGTGCCCCTGACGACCTCGCCGACCAGGCGGTAGAAGCGCGAGCCCTTGACGGAGAAGTCGATCGCGGTGCGGCCGTGCCCGTCGTCGCCGTCGCTGCCCAGGTTCTTCCACTTCGACCCGTCCAGCCACTGCAGCTCGAACTTGCGCCCCTCCTGGCGGTACTTCGCTTCGCCGATCGCCGTGCCCGTGCTGCCCGAACCGGAGCGCACGATCGCCAGCGAAACGGAGTCGTCGACGGTGGTGACCTTCACCGGGGCGGTGACGTGCTTCTCGAGCTTGCCGGTCGCAGGGGCGACCACGCGGAATCGCGTCGCGGCTTCGTTGAGGGACGTCGTGAAGCTGTACCCACCGTCCTTGGTCGTGCTCCCTGCGGCGGCCTTGCTCCAGCCCTCGTCGAACGACTCGAGCCTGACCGGACGCGCGCCGTCGGAATCGACCTTGCCGCTGATGGTGAATTTCTCACCCACGAACGGTGCGGAATTGGAGACAGTCGGTACGTCGTCGCCTCCGCCGCAACTGCTGAGCGTGAAGCTCATCAGTGCGACCGCGACAGTGATGGAGACGATTCGGCGCATCAAAGGGAATCCTGTTTCGTCGATCAGTGCGTGTGGTCACACTAATCGGCGATCACCCTCGCGTCACCGCTTTCCGGACTGGTCAGCGCGCCATTATTTGCCGGTCAGCAGACGCACCTGAGAGTCCGCAAACGCGTTCTCAGGACAGCTGTCCGTTCATCCAGTTGTAGCGGTCCTTGTACCACTGGGTGACGAAGGCGATCTCGCCGTCGTAGGACCCGTGCGACCGGTAGCGCTTGGGTTCGGAGGCCCACCGGTTCCGGTCGTTCGACGCGCCGATACCGATGTCGGTCTTCAGCTGGGCCACCTCGGAGTCGCCGACCTTCTGGAACTCGCCCTTGACCACGGCCCAGCGGGCCTTGACGGCGGCAGTGAAGCCAGCGTCCTTGAACAGCTGGACGAACCAGTGGGTCTTGTAGAGCTGCCGTCCACTGTCACTGGGCGTGCCGGTGCCGCGCAACACCCATCCGTTGGGCGACGACATGTACGTGTGTCCCGCCGTGTCGGGGTCGACGTTGCCGGCGCTGCGATCGAAGTCCCAGACCGGACCGAAGTGGAACTTGCCGTCGTCCAGAAGAGATGGCGTATGGCCTGTCGTTGGCGGACCGGAAGAATCCATGGTCCATGAGAAGTAGTGACTGCTGTTGAAGTCGGCGTCGTTGTCCTTCGTGAACTCCTTGACGAGGTTGAAGTCGATCGCTGCTTCCTCGTCGATGAAGTCCTTGTACTGGTTGCGGGTGGACGAGCTGTACAGCTTCGACTCGAACGCGTTGATGCGGTTCTTGACCGCCGACACCTTGGCGTCGGTCACCCCTTCGGGGTCCTCGGCTCCGGTGGAGGTTGTCTTGAACTCGTCCGGATCCTTGAAGGCGAACACGATCTTGCCGATGGTGGACGTGAAATCAATGGCGGAGCTGGTGGCGTTGTCGACTTCCATGATCATGCCCTTTTGAGGGTCGACGTTGACCCGGTCGCTGTCGACCTTGACCGATTCGGTCATCAGGTACGAGCCGCGATACTGGTCGTTGACGAACATTTCGACGAACCGGCTGTCGGGCGTCCAGCGATCGTGCTGGTTGATGCGACGGCCCAGGTCGAGGCCGACCTTGTCGCGGACGAACGTCTGGTCGAGGTAGCTGGCCAGAAGAGTCCAGCTCTTGTCGGCCCCCATGCCGAACACGGTCGTGTTCTTGGGGCTCTTGTCGAACTTCAGCTTGTACGGCTTCTTCGTGTACCCGGCGGTCGATGTGCCGCGCACGCCGAACTTCTCCACCGCCACGTGGTCGAGGAACACGTTGCCGTTGGCGCTCAAGGTGGCCTTGGCGGTGTACTCAGGACCCTTGCTGGTCGGGTAGACGCCCTTGTCGACGTCGACGCGCAGGACGTTGACGCCCAGCTGAGTGGGGCCGGGCATGAACTTGATCACGGGGGACGTCGCCGCGGGGTTCGTGGCATCCGCTGGTGACGTGAGCCGGTAGTCGCGGGTCGTCCACTGCGGGACGCCGGACAGGCTGAACTGGATCTGGACCTTGCCGTCAGCGCCCGTGGTGGCGGTGTTGCCCACCGACTCCCAGGTCGAGCCGTTCAGTCGCTGGAGCGTGAACACCCGTCCCTGCTGAACGGGATCGAGCGTGCCGTAGGCGGTCGCCGTGGTGCCACAGTTGTTGCCGGTGCAGTCGCGCCGGACGCTCAGTGTCGTCTTCGGAGACGGCGCGATGACATCGATCTCGGTGCGGTCGTTGTTCGACTTGCGGGCGAAGACTCGCTGAGTCGCGGTCGTGACAGGGAAGCTCGTGAACGTCGCATCGCCGGAGGAGTTGCTCTTCTTGGTGCCCACCGCGGTCCACGTGTCAGCCGGACCTTCCTTGTACAGAGTGATGTTGAACGAGCCGCTCGAGAAGTTCGCCTTGAGGGAGATCGCGTCGCCTGCCGAGTACGTGCTCGGGGTCTCGGTGAGAGAGCCCTTGACAGGACCGGTGGGTCCGACCTCACCGGGCGGAGGCGTGACCGTCGTGACGGTCAGCGGATCACTGTCCACCGCCGGATTGCCGCCCGACGCGTTCGCGTGCACGCGATAGGTGCGGGTCGGTTCCGTGGTGTTCGCCGTGAACGAGTAGTCACCACTGCTGGTCGTGTTCCCGGACTTGTACGTGCCCCACGTACCGGAGTTCAGCCGCTGGAGCTCGACCGGACGGCTGCCCGTGGTGCCGATGTTGCCGGAGATGGTGAACGTCTGACCGGAGATCGGGCTGGACGGCGTCGCCGTCGGGGCAGGCGCCGCGGCAGTGGCCGACGAGGCGAGCCCCAAAGTGGACGCGATGACAGCCAACGTCATCAGAACGGCAGTGGAACGGCGCACGCGATACTCCTACGTGATGAAGGGAATCCCCCAGAAAGGATAGGTTCGCATTTCGCGGCCTGTCCGGCAATTACAGGAAGAATTGAGAGTTCAGATAACAGTTTCTCAGTTCGAGAGCTGTTCGTCCATCCAGGTGTATCGATCCTGGTACCACTTCGTCACGTAGGCGATCTCCTGGTCGAACGAACCGCGCGACTTGAACCGCTTCGGCTCGCTTGCCCAGCGAGCCTTGTCGTTGGCGGCGCCGACGCCGACGGCGACCTTGTCAGCGGCGACATCCTGGGTGCCAACCTTCTCGAACTCGGCCCGCACCTCGGCCCAACGTGCCTTGACCGCGGCAGCGAAGACGGGGTCCTTGAACAGCTGAACGAACCAGTGGGTGGTGTACGTCGAGCGCCCGCTCGACGTGCCGGTTCCGCGCAGGTACCAGCCGGCGGGCGACCTCAGGTAGTCGAAGCGGGAACCGCTGTCGGTCTGCACGCCCGCGCTCCGGTCGAAGTCCCAGGCCGGGCCGAAGTGGAACTTGCCGTCGCCCGCCACCGGGTCCCACCAGAAGTACTGGCTCCGGTAGAAGTCGGCGTCGGCGTCCTTCGTGAACTCCTTGACGAAGTAGTAGTCGATCGTCGAGGCGAGGTCGAGGTACTTGGCCCATCCGTCCGGCCCGGTGCGCGCTGCGCTGTACAACACCGTCTCGGCGTCCTTGATACGCGTCTTGACGGCTTCCAGCTTCTCCGTGGTGACTCCCTCCGGATCCTCGGCGCCACCGGTGAGCGTCTTGCGCTCGTCCGGATCCTTGAAGGCGAACGCGAGCTTGCTGATCGAAGACTTGAAGCCCAGCAGCGAGTCCGCGACGGCGAAGCCGTCGACCTCCATGATCATGCCGGTTTCTGGGTCGACGTCGACGCGGTCGCCATCGATCTTCACCGACTCGGTCATCAGGTAGGCACCGCGATACTGATCGTTGACGAACATCTCGACGTAGCGGCTGTCGGGAGTCCACGCGATGTTGCTCATCCGCCGACCGAGGTCGAGGCCGACCTTGTCGCGGACGAATGACTGGTCGAGGTAGTTCGCCAGCAGGGTCCAGGACTTCGCCCGTGCCATCCCGAAGACGGTCTTGCCGCTGCCCGGCTTGTTGAGGAACTTCAGCTTGTACGGCTTCTTCGTGTAGTTGGCCGTCGAAGTCCCCCGGACCCCGAAGCTTTCCAGCGGGACGTGGTCGAGGGCGGGTGTGCCGCCGTTCACGGTCAGGGTGGCGACCCCGGTGTACTCAGGACCCTTGGTGACCGGATAGACGCCTTCGTCGACATCGACCCGCAGGACGTTCACCCCCAACTGCGTGGGTCCGGGCATGAACTTGATCTGGGGGGACGTCACAGCAGGGCTCGATCCGACTGCGGCGGACGTGAGCCGGTAGGTGCGGGTCGTCCACTGCGGGACGCCGGACAGGCTGAACTGGATCTGGACCTTGCCGTCGGCACCCGTGGTGGCCGTGCTGCCGACCGACACCCAGGACGAGCCGCTCTGTCGCTGGAGCGTGAACAGACGTCCCTCCTGGACCGGGTCGAGCGCGCCAGAGGCGGTGGCCGTCGGGCCGCAGTCGTTGCCGGTGCAGTCGCGTCTCACGCTCAGCGTCACCACCCGCGTCGGGCTGATGGTGTCGACCTCGGTGCGGTCGTTGTTCGTCTTGCGCGCGAAGACCCGCTGATCAGCAGCCGTCACAGGGAATCCCGTGAACGTCGTATTGCCCGAGCTGCTGCTGGTCTGAGTGGCCACTTCGGTCCAGGTGTCAGCCGGGCCCTCCTGGTACAGCGTGATCGGGAAGGTGCCGTTCGGGAAGTTCGCGGTGATCGAAACCGTCGAACCGATCGGATGCGTCGACGGGCTCTCGGTGAGTGAGCCGGTGTCCGGGCCGTTCGGGGTGATCACACCCGGCGGCGGCGTGACCGTCGTGACCGTCAGCGACTCGCTGTCGACTGCGGGGTTGCTGCCCGACGACGCGGCGTGCACGCGATACGTGCGCGTCGGCTCGGTGGTGCTGGCCGTGAACGAGTACGACCCGTCGCCGGCGGTCGTCCCGGACTTGTAGTTGTCCCACGAGGAGTTCAGCCGCTGGAGCTGGACCGAACGACTGCCCGTGGTACCGATGTTGCCGGAGATGGTGAACGTCTGACCGGAGGTCGGGCTGGACGGCGTCGCCGTCGGCGCGGGTGCCGAGTCGACTGCAGTGGCCGTCGAGGCGAGGCCCAGGGTGGACGCGACCATAGCCAGTGTCAAGGCGAAAAGGGGAAAACGACGCACCGCTTGTTGCTCCTACGACTGTGAATCCCCCTGCGGACAGAGTAGGTCTGCAGTCTCCGGTTGTCCGCAGAACTCCATGAGAGTTCACGAACCGGTTTCTCAGTGAGACAGTTGCTGGTCCATCCAGGCGAATCGGCTCTGGTACCAGCCCTGCACGAAGGCGATTTCCTGGTCGAAGGTGCCGCGGGACTTGCGAGGTTTCGATTCGCTGGCCCAGCGATTCCGGTCGTTGGCGGCACCGATGCCGATGGCGGCCTTGTCCGCTGCGACGTCGGTCGTGGAGACCTTCTCGAACTCGCCCTTGATCTGCGCCCAACGCTGCTTGACCGCAGCCTCGAACGCCGGATCCTTGAAGAGCTGCGCGAACCACTGCGTCCGGTACGTCGCGTCGTTGTTGCCCGACCCGGTCCCCCGCATGACCCACCCCTCCGTCGAGGCGAAGTAGGAGCTCGTGGAGTCGCAGCAGGGGTTGCCCGCACTCCCGTCGAAGTCCCACGCCGGACCGAAGTGGAACCTGCCGTCCCGCAACGGGTTGCCGGAGGTCCCGCTCGGGTCGGAGGGATCCCAGGAGAAGTAGTGGCTGCGGTAGAAGGCGCCGTCGCCGCTCTTGACGAACTCCTGGACGAGGTGGAAGTCGATCGCCGAGTTGACGTCGATGAAGTCCGGGTACTGGGTGCGGGTGGCTGCGTTGTACAGCTTGGCTTCGAATGCGTTGATGCGGTCCCTGATGGCATCGAGCTTGGCGGTGGTGACGCCCTTCGGATCCACGGCGCCACCGGTGAGGGTCTTGCGCTCGTCCGGATCCTTGAACGCGAACACGATGCCGTTCGTGGACTTGAACCCCAGCAGGGGGTCCTCGACGCCGGAGCCATCGGTCTCCATGATCATGCCGTTGGTCTCGTCGACGTTGACGCGGTCACCGTCGATCTTGACGGACTCGGTCATCAGGTACGCGCCGCGATACTGGTCGTTGACGAACAGCTCGACGTAGCGGCTGTCCGGCGTCCACGCGATGTGGCCCATGCGTCGTCCGAGGTCGAGCCCGACCTTGTCCCGGACGTTCGACTGGTCCTTGAAGTTGGCCAGCAAGGTCCAGGTCTTGCCCCTCGGCATGCCGAAGACGGTCGTGTTCTTCGGGGGCTTGTCCAGGAACTTCAGCTTGAACGGCTTCTTCACGTAGGCGGCGGTCGTGCTGCCACGGACCCCGAAGTTCTCCAGCGGGAGGTGGTCGAAGGTCGTCGTGCCGTTCACGCTCAAGGTGGCCTTGCCGGTGTACTCCGCGCCCTTGCTCGTGGGGAAGACGCCGCCCGTGACGTCGACCCGCAGCACGTTCGGGCCCAGCTGAACCGGGCCGGGCATGAACTGGATCTGGTTCGACGTCAGCGCGGGGTTCGACCCGCTTGCCGCGGCGCTCAGCCGGTAGGTGCGAGCCGACCAGGCGGAGATGCCGCTGAGCGAGAACTGGATCTGGGCCTTGCCGTCGGCGCCGGTCGTAGCGGTGGGGCCGATCGTCTTCCACGACGATCCGCTCTTGTACTGGAGCATGAACACCAGTCCCTGCTGGACCGGATCGACCACGCCGTAGGCGGTGGCCGTCGAGCCGCAGCTGTTGCCCGTGCAGTCGCGTCTGATGCTCAAGGTCGCCGCCCGCGACGGGCTGATGGTGTCGACCTCGGTGCGGTCGTTGTTCGCCTTCCGCGCGAAGACTCGCTGATCGGCTGCCGTCACCGGGAAGCCCGTGAAGGTGGTCTTGCCCGAGCTGCTGCTCGTCTGCGTGGCCACCTCGGTCCAGGTGTCAGCCGGGCCCTCCTTGTACAAGGTGATCGGGAACGTCCCGTCGGGGAAGTTCGCCGTGATCGAGACCGTCGAACCCGCGGGGTGCGTCGACGGGCTCTCGGTGAGGCTGCCGGTGTCCGGGCCGTTCGGGGTGATCACGCCCGGCGGCGGCGTGGCCGTGGTGACGGTCAGCGACTCGCTGTCGACCGCGGGGTTGCTGCCCGACGACGCGGCGTGCACCCGATACGTGCGCGTCGAAGCCGTGGTGCTCGCCGAGAACGAGTACGAACCGTCGGTGGCGGTCGTCCCGGACTTGTAGGTGTCCCACGAACCGGAGTTCAGCCGTTGGAGCTGGACCGCGCGGCTTCCTGTGGTGCCGATGTTGCCGGAGATGGTGAACGGCTGACCGGAGATCGGGCTGGCCGGCGACGCCGTCGGCGCCGGAGCCGAGTCGACCGCGGTCGCGGTCGAGGCGAGGCCGAGGGTGGACGCGACGAGAGTCAGCGTCAAGGCGACAAGGGGGAAACGACGCACCGCTGGTGGCTCCTACTGTGTGAATCCCCCTGCTGAAAGCCTAGATTCGCGCCCTCAGCCTGTCCGGCAATTACCGGAAGTCCCGGGGAGAAATCACGCCCCGGTGCGGCTTCAGAAGACCTTCTCGAAGCAGCGCGAGTAGGTGACCTCCTCGTACGGCGGGAAGACGTCGATCGGGGTGTAGCCGTGCCGCTCGTAGAAGCGCAGCGCAGCCAACTGACGATCGCCGGTGTGGATCACGACGCGCGGCACTCCCTCATCGCGCGCGCGCTGCTCGACGGCAGCCAGGAGTGCGTCCGCGACGCCGCTCCCCCGCGCGTCCGGCTCCACATACATCCGCTTGATCTCCAGGTCACCGGCCATGGTGCCGCTGAGAGCTCGCAGGCAGGCGTGGCCCACCGGCATGCCTTCGACGTATGCCACGACGGTGATGAGGACCGACGACGGATCGAGCACCTCGGAGGTGAAGCGGTGCTCGGACGCGGGGTCGGAGGCGTAGAGCTCGTCGCCGTATGCCTCGTGGGCCGCGCGGAGCGCCACGGCGTCCGGATGGTCGAACGGGAGGGGATCGACGTTCATCCGGGGTCCCTGCGAAAGGGTCCCGCCGAAAGGATTCCTCCACCCGGCGAAATTGGCGCGGGACGCTTTCGTGGGGTGGGGTTCAACCGACGACGACCTCGACGCGCTGGAACTCCTTGAGGTCGGTGTAGCCGGTGGTGGCGAGGGCGCGGCGCAGGGCGCCGATGAGGTTCATCGTGCCGTCGGGGACGGACGACGGGCCGAACAGCACGGCCTCCAACGTGCCAACGCTGCCGATCTCGACCCGCTCACCCCGTGGCAGTTCGGGGTGCCACGCCTCGGCGCCCCAGTGGAAGCCGCGGCCGGGCGCCTCGATGGCCCGGGCGAACGGGGAGCCGATCATCACCGCGTCGGCGCCGCAGGCGATCGCCTTGGCGATGTCGCCACTGCGGCCGATCGACCCGTCGGCGATGACGTGCACGTACCGGCCGCCGGACTCATCGAGATAGTCGCGACGTGCCGCGGCGACGTCGGCCACCGCCGAGGCCATCGGCACGGCCACGCCGAGCACCGAACGAGTGGTGTGCGCCGCTCCTCCACCGAAGCCGACGAGCACGCCTGCGGCCCCGGTGCGCATCAGGTGCAGAGCGGCCTGGTGGGTTGCGCACCCGCCGACGATGACGGGGACGTCGAGCTCGTAGATGAACTCCTTGAGGTTCAGCGGCTCGGTCTGCCCCGAGACGTGCTCGGCCGAGACGGTCGTGCCGCGGATGACGAACAGGTCCACGCCGGCATCAACCACGACATCGGCGAACTGTTTCGTCCTCTGTGGCGACAGGGACCCAGCCACAGTGACACCTGCAGATCGCATCTGCTGGAGCCGGGCGGTGATGAGCTCGGGCTTGATCGGCTCGGCGTACACCTCCTGCAGGCGACGCGTGGCCTGGGCGGCGTCGATGGATGCGAGCTCGTCGAGCAGCTTCTCGGGGTTCTCGTACCGCGTCCAGAGCCCCTCGAGGTCGAGCACGCCGAGGCCCCCGTGACGTCCGAGCGCGATGGCGGTCTCGGGGCTCATGACCGAGTCCATCGGCGCGGCGATGACCGGGAGCTCGAAGCGGTACGCGTCGATCTGCCAGGCCGTGGAGACCTCCTCCGGATCACGCGTACGCCGGCTGGGCACGATCGCGATGTCGTCGAAGGAGTAGGCGCGGCGGCCGCGCTTGGCCGTGCCGATCTCGGTGTCCATGCGCTCAGCGTACGCAACCTGCGACCGGGAACCCCGGCGTGGAAGTGAGGGGCGACACCGTCGCGGCTGGTGGACACCGGCGGGGGTGGATGCGAGGATTCGAGCCAAGACGGTGGAATGGCGACCCGTTCGGTCGCCCTGACAGGAAGTTCCCGGTGCCATCATGCGCAAAGACCGCTTCGCCCCTGATCCGGCGACCATTGCCCGGCTGAAGGAGCTGTCAGGTCTCAGCGACAAGGAAGTGCAGCAGGTCGCCGAAGCAGGACGCCTCGTGCACCTGCCCGAGAGCTGGACACTCATCCACGAGTCGACGCCCGCGGACGCCGCGTACTACATCCTCGAGGGTGAGGTCTCCGTCCGGCGCCACAAGGAAGAGGTCGCCACGGTCGGGCCGGGCACATTCATCGGTGAGGCCGCGATCATGAACCACGCGCTCCGCTCCGCAGCCGTGGTCACCAAGACCAACGTCACCGCACTCAACTTCACCCCGGAGGCCGGCCGCGAGCTGACCGACAGCATCCCGGCCATCCGAGAGGCGATCTCCGCGGCCGACAAGGCGCGACTCGAGGCCAATCAAGGCGAATGACGGACGACGCGGAGCCGGCACTGGATCCGTCCGTCGTCATCGACGCGCTCACCGAGCTCATGCTCGGCGAGTCGCCGCACCTCCGCCGCGCCGACGTCTCCGAGCAGTCTGGCGTCCCGCCGGACGTCGCCCGGGCCAGGTGGCGGGCGCTCGGCTTTCCCGAGGCCGATGACGATGACGTCGCCTTCACCGAGGCGGACGTCGAAGCCCTGCGGCTGACGCAGGAACTGGTCGATCTCGGCGTGATCGATGCCGGCACCGAGCAAGCCTTCATCCGTACGATCGGCCGCACCTTCGCCCGACTCGCCGAATGGCAGGCGCGGGCGTTCATCGGCTCGATGGTCCCGGCCGACGCGGACGAGGACGACGCGATCAACCAGCTCGAGCTGCTCCAGAAGGTCGTCCCGCTCGGCGAGCGGGTGCAGGCCTACGTGTGGCGCCGGCACCTCGTCAACGCATCGAACCGTCTGCTGATGACCGAGTCGGACGACGCCGACGTGGCCTCGATGTGCGTGGGATTCGTCGACATCGTCGGGTACACGACCCGCAGCCGACGCATGACACGGACGGAGCTCACCGACATGGTCGAGCGGTTCGAGGAGATCACCACCGGGCTGATCACCGACCACCACGGCCGCGTCGTCAAGACGATCGGCGATGAAGTGCTCTTCGAGCTCGACGACGCCAAGGAGGGCGCCCTCCTTGCGCTCGAACTGCTCGAGCAGCACCTCGACGACGACACGTTCCCCGAGGTCCGGATCGGGATGGCCTACGGCGACGTCCTGCACCACATGGGTGACGTCTTCGGTTCCGTGGTGAACCTCGCGTCACGCCTCACGTCGGTGGCTCGGCCCGGCAGCGCCGTGATCGATCGCGTGATGGGCGAGTTGCTCGCCGACGACGACGAGCTGCGCCTCAAGCGCATGCGTCGGACGTCGGTGAAGGGGTTCGAACACCTGGAGCCGTGGTCCCTGAAGCGTCCCAGGGAGCGCTCGAGCACCACCTAGCGCGAGCTGTAGTTGGGTGCCTCGACGGTCATCTGGATGTCGTGCGGGTGGCTTTCCTTGAGGCCGGCCACGGTGATGCGGACGAACCTGCCCCGCTCCTGCAGCTCCGGAATGGTGTGCGCCCCTACGTAGAACATCGACTGGTGCAGGCCGCCGATGAGCTGGTGGGCGACGGCGCCGAGCGGGCCGCGGTAGGCCACCTGGCCCTCGATGCCCTCGGGCACGATCATGTCGTCGCTGGTGACGTCGGCCTGGAAGTAGCGGTCCTTGGAGTACGACTGCTTGCCGCGGGAAGCCATGGCGCCGATGGAGCCCATGCCCCGGTAGCTCTTGTACTGCTTGCCGCTGACGAAGATCAGCTCGCCGGGGCTCTCCTCACAGCCGGCCAGCAGCGAGCCCACCATCACGGTGTCGGCACCGGCGACGAGCGCTTTGGCGATGTCGCCGGAGTGTTGGAGGCCGCCGTCGGCGATGACCGGGACACCGGCGGGCTTGCAGGCCAGCGACGCCTCATAGACGGCTGACACCTGCGGCACGCCCACACCGGCGACGACGCGGGTCGTGCAGATGGAGCCTGGGCCGACGCCGACCTTGACGGCGTCGACACCGGCGTCGACGAGGGCCTGGGCTCCCGCGCGGGTGGCGATGTTGCCGCCGATGATCTGGACGTCGCTGAACGCGGGGTCGGCCTTGAGCCGCTTGACCATGTCGAGCAGGAGCCGCGCGTGCCCGTGCGCGGTGTCGACGACGAGGACGTCGACCCCGGCTTCGCGTAGCGCATTGGCGCGGTCCCACGCGTCGCCGAAGAAACCGACGGCGGCACCCACGAGGAGTCGACCGTCCGCGGCCTTGCTGGCCAGCGGGTACTGCTCGGACTTCACGAAGTCCTTGACGGTGATGAGGCCGCGCAGGTGGCCCTCGTCGTCGATGATCGGCAAGCGCTCGCGCTTGTGCGCCCTGAGCAGGGCCGATGCGTCTTCGCGGCTGATGCCGAGCGGGCCGGTGATGAGCGGCATCGGCGTCATGATCTCGCCGACCGTGCGGGTGCTCCACTCGGCGACGGGCACGAACCGCAGGTCGCGGTTGGTGATGATGCCGAGCAGCTTGTCGTCCTGGTCGACGACGGGGAGGCCGGAGACGCGGTACTCGCCGCACGTCTCGTCGAGCTCCTCGAGGGTGGCCTTGGGGTGGATGGTGACGGGGTTGGGGATCATGCCGGTCTGGGTGCGCTTGACGAGGTCGACCTGGTACGCCTGGTCCTCGACCGAGAGGTTGCGGTGCAGGATGCCGAGGCCGCCCTCGCGCGCCATCGCGATCGCCATGCGCGCCTCGGTGACCGTGTCCATGGCGCTGGAGAGCAGCGGGATGCGCAGGTCGAGGTCGCGGGTGAGCCGGGCGGTGGTGTCGACCTCGCTCGGGATGACGTCGGTTTCGCCCGGTAGCAGGAGGACGTCGTCGTAGGTGAGCCCCAGGGCGGCGAACTTGTCAGGGATGCCAGGCTGCTCCATGCACCAATGTTACCTGCGGTCCGGGACGCCCTGAACCAGCCTGGCTGCGGCGATCGTCACGCCGGCCGAGGCGCGGAAGGCTTCGGCTGACAAGCCCGCCGAGGAGCATCTCGCGCTCCGGGCGAAGCAAGCCACCAAGGTGTTCGGCGAGGGAGGCCCGCCCAGCGACGAGGGCGTTATCGAGCCCCAGTCGATCCTGGGCTCGATCGCCTGACCTCGCGTCAGTCGATCAGCGACAAGCGCAAATCGACAGGCAGCAGGCGGCGGGCGGCGACGAGACGCTCCGCGACCACCACGGTGATCGTCTGCGCCGCCATGATGCCGAAGAGGACGAGCACCTGCGCGGTGGCGGCCTGGACCGGTGAGCCGCCACCCAGCATCACGCCGATGAACGCGCCGGGGAGAGTCACGAGGCCGGTGGTGCGCACCTGGTCGAGCCCCGGCAGCAGGGCCTCGGGCACCCTCCGGTGGATGATTTCCTCGATGGCCTGAGCCGGCTGCAGGCCGAGCGCCAAGCAGGCCTCGTACTGGCTGTGCTCGTCCCGGAGGGCGGCGAAGCTGCGACGACCGCCCAGCGTGTGCGCAGTCATCGAGTTGCCGACGATGATGCCCGCGATCGGGATGATCGCGATGCCTTCGGCCGGCACGGCTCCGCTGGCCAGGATGACGGCCAGCACTGGCACCAAGCCGGCGCCCACGGCGAGGGCCACCCAGGCCCAAGCGTGACTGGCCTCAACCCGCCGTCCGGTGGTGAGGACGGCAACGGCGAACATCACGACGACGAGCGCGGCCGAGAGCAGCAGGTCGTCGACGACGGCCTCGATGACGAGGGCGATGATCGTCAGCTGGACCAGGGCGCGCATCGCCGCGACCAGCACCGACCGGTCGAGCCCGTAGCCGCCCACTCGGTGCGCGCCCAGCGCGAGCAGGAGGAGCGCGGCCAGCGCGAACGCGACCGGCCAGCCCGGTTCGATCGTCACGACCCCAAACTAGTGGCCGGACGCGACCGCGCCCGCCCTCCAGCAGGAGAGCGGGCGCCGTCTCGGTCGATCAGTGCGAGTGACCGGCGTGCGCGTCTTCTTCCTCAGCAGGCTTCTCGACCACCAGGGTCTCGGTGGTGAGCAGCATGGCCGTGATCGACGCGGCGTTGGCGAGCGCGGAACGCGTCACCTTGACCGGGTCGAGGACGCCCTGGGCGACCAGGTCGCCGTACTCGTTGGTGGCGGCGTTGTAGCCCTGGCCTGACTCGCGGACCTTGGCCACGACGACCTCGCCGGAGGCGCCGCCGTTGCGGGCGATCCACTCCAGCGGGGCGTCGGCGCCGATGCGGACGACGCGAACGCCGACCGCCTCGTCGCCGAGTGAGACCGAGGTCGCCTTCGAGCACGGCAACGGCGTGGACGAGGGCGGAGCCGCCGCCGGCGACGATGCCCTCCTCGATGGCCGCGCGAGTGGCCGAGACGGCGTCCTCGATGCGGTGCTTCTTCTCCTTGAGCTCGACCTCGGTGGCCGCGCCGACCTGGATGACGCAGACGCCACCGGCCAGCTTGGCGAGACGCTCCTGGAGCTTCTCGGTGTCCCAGTCGGAGTCGCTGAGGTCGATCTCGGACTTGATCTGCTTGACCCGCGCATCGACCTCGCCGGCGTCGCCGCCGCCGTCGATGATCGTGGTGTCGTCTTTGGTGACGACGATGCGACGAGCGCTGCCGAGCACCTCGAGACCGACCTGGTCGAGCTTGAGGCCGACGTCGGGCGTGACGACCTGTGCGCCGGTGAGTGTCGCGATGTCCTGGAGCATGGCCTTGCGGCGGTCGCCGAATGCGGGCGCCTTGACGGCCACCGACGTGAACGTGCCGCGGATCTTGTTGACGACCAGCGTCGACAGGGCTTCGCCCTCGACGTCCTCGGCGATGATGAACAGCGACTTGCCTGCGCCGATGACCTTCTCCAGCAGCGGCAGGAGGTCGGAGACCGAGGAGATCTTGCCCTGGTTCACGAGGATGTAGGCGTCGTCGAGGACGGCTTCCATGCGCTCGGTGTCGGTGACCATGTACGGCGACAGGTAGCCCTTGTCGAACTGCATGCCCTCGGTGAACTCGAGGTCGGTGCCCAGGGTGTTGGACTCCTCGACGGTGATGACGCCGTCCTTGCCGACCTTGTCGAAGGCCTCGGCGATGAGCTCGCCGATGCGCTCGTCGCGGGAGGAGACGGTGGCGACCGCGGTCATGTCCTTCTTGTCGTCGACGTCACGGGCCAGCTCACGGAGCTTGGCGGTGACGGCCTCGACGGCGGCCTCGATGCCCTTCTTGAGGCCGACCGGGTTGGCGCCGGCCGCGACGGCGCGCAGGCCCTCGTGGACCATGGCCTGGGCCAGCACGGTGGCAGTGGTGGTGCCGTCGCCGGCGACGTCGTTCGTCTTGGTGGCGACTTCCTTGGCGAGCTGGGCGCCGAGGTTCTCGAACGGGTCGTCGAGCTCGATCTCACGGGCGACGGTGACGCCGTCGTTGGTGATGGTCGGCGCGCCCCACTTCTTGTCGAGCACCACGTAGCGGCCCTTCGGGCCGAGGGTGACCTTGACGGTGTCGGCGAGCTTGTCGACGCCGCGCTCGAGCGCGCGGCGGGCTTCCTCGTCGAACTCGAGGATCTTGGGCATGAGGTTCCTTCTGAAAGCTGGTGGTGGAGGTGATGAGCCCCTGCGCCGGAGGGAGACTGTGCTGAACTGCGCCCTCCGGGCGCGGGGACGTCAGATCACGAGACGACGGCGAGGACGTCGCGGGCGCTGAGGATGAGCAGCTCCTCGCCCCCGTACTTGACCTCGGTTCCGCCGTACTTGCTGAAGATGACCTTGTCGCCGACCGAGACGTCGAGCGGGACGCGGTTGCCGTTGTCGTCGACCCGGCCCGGGCCCACGGCGATGACCTCGCCCTCCTGCGGCTTCTCCTTGGCGGTGTCCGGGATGACGAGACCGGACGCGGTGGTCTGCTCGGCCTCGATGGCCTTGATGACAAGGCGATCCTCGAGCGGCTTGATGGTGACCGACACTGGTCGACCTCCCCTTTCAACGGGTGAACGTGGCTGGCAAACCCACGAGGTGAGTGCCAATGGAAATCTAGCACGCGGCTGGCACTCGCCCCAACAGAGTGCTAACGGGACGTGCTCGCTTCGCTTCGCACTCACTCGCGCTCGTCGCTGGCGCTCCTCCCGCTGCCCGTTCTCTCGCTTCGCTCCTCGTTATGGTCACCTTCGTGGACTTGGCGACGTTCGAGCTCCTCCTGTCCCCCGCGGGACAGGAGCTGCTGGCGGAGGTCGAGGCCCGCGACGGCGAGTCCGACCTCGCGCTCGGCACGCGGTTGCGACGCGACCACGCGCCGGAGCTCGTCGCCGCCGCGGTCACGCAGGGTGATCTGCGGCGACGGGCCCACGGCAAGCTCGGCGACGACGCGGCCCGGATGTACTTCACCCACGAAGCACTCGAGCAGGCCACGCGCGCGACGGTCGCCCGGGCGCGGGCCAAGCGCCTGACGGCGGCGGGCGTGACGGGCGTCGTCGACCTGGGCTGCGGCATCGGCGGCGACCTGGTGGCTTTCGCGCGCGCCGGTCTGCGCGTCCGCGGCGTCGAGCGCGATCCGGTACGGGCCGCCATCGCCCGGGCCAACCTGCGAGCGCTCGGGCTCGACGGCGAGATCATCGAGGCCGATCTCGCCACCGTCCAGCCGCAGTCGGACGAAGTGCCGTTTCTCGACCCCGCCCGGCGCGACGGCGCGGGCCGGGTGTTCGACCCCGCAGCGATGAACCCGTCCTGGGAGGTCGTCTCGCAGTTCCTCACCCAGCCAGCCGTGGTCAAGACCCTCCCGGGCTTCCCGCACCGCCTCCTGCCAGAGGGCGTCGAGGCGCAGTGGGTGAGCGACGGAGGCGACCTCGTCGAGGCCTGCCTGTGGGGCCCCGGCCTCGCGACCGCGCCTCGAAGGGCCACCGCGTTGCCGTCTGGCGCCGAACTCATCGGATTCGGGGACCACGGCGACGTCGGCGAGGTCGGCACCTGGCTGCACGAGCCGGACGACGCCGTCATCCGGGCCGGCCTGGTGGGTGAGCTGGCGGCGCGGATGGGCGGGCGCCTCGTGGACGCGCACCTCGCCTATGTCACGACCGACGACGCGAGCCCCGACCCCCTCACTCGCTCGTTCCGGATCGTTGAGGAGCTCCCGCACCGCGAGAAGCCGATGCGGGCGGCGCTGATCGCCCACGACGTCGGGACGCTGACGGTCAAGAAGCGCGGCGTCGACGTCGTGCCGGAGCAGCTGGTGAAGCGGCTCAAGTTGAAGGGCTCCCAGCCGGGGACGGTGATCCTCGCTCGGATCGACGACGGGGCCCGTTGTTTCCTGGTTGAGGAACACGGCCGATGACTAGCCTCGTGCCATGCGCATCGACCTGAATGCCGACCTCGGTGAGTCCGCCGAGCGGTGGGCATCGGGCGAGGACGTCGCCTTGCTCAGGCACGTGACCAGCGCCAACGTGTGCTGTGGCGCGTATGCGGGCGACGACGAGCTCATCTCGGCCACCTGCGCGGCCTGCGTTGAGCACGAGATCGCCATCGGCGCCCAGGTCGGCTACCCGGACCGGGAGGGGTTCGGCCGGGTGCCGATGGACATGGCGTCCCCCGCCCTGCGCGACGAGGTCGCCGGCCAGATCGCGCACCTTGCCGACCTGGCCAAGAAGGTCGACGGAGAGGTCACCTACGTCAAGCCGCACGGTGCCCTGTACAACACGATCGTCCGCGACGAGGTGCAGGCGGCGGCCGTGGTCGAGGCCGTCCGCGAGGCCGGCCTCCCGCTCGTCGGCCTGCCGGGAGCCGCGTCGCTGCGGTTGGCCAGGGCGGCCGGCGTGACGGTCGTGCTCGAGGGGTTCGCCGATCGCGGGTACACCGATGAGGGCACGCTGATCCCTCGATCCGAGCCGGGTGCCCTGCTCAGCGACCCGCGTGACGCCGCGCTGCAGGCGGTCCGGCTCCTGCACGACGGCGTCGACTCGATCTGCGTGCACAGCGACAGCCCCGGCGCTCTGGACATCGTGCGAGCCGTTCGGGTGGCCCTGCAGTACGCCGGCGCAGAGGTGCGGCATCCATGAATCTGCGACCGTGCGGCGATCGTGCCGTGCTGATCGACTGCGCGTCACTCGACGAGGCGCAGGAGTGGTTCGCGGCTTTGCACGAGGAGGTCGACGCCGTGCTCGGTGCTCGGACGGTGCTGCTGCGAGGCGAGCCGGCCGCCCTGCGAACGCTCGTCCACCGCAGCGAGCCGCGGGACATCGCGTCCGCCGAAGCGCCCGACGAGATCACCATCGAGGTGGTCTACGACGGCCCCGACCTGGCCCACGTCGCCAGCCACACCGGAATGTCCGAGGACGAGGTCGTTGCTGCCCACACGGACACGCCATGGACGGTGGCGTTCGGGGGTTTCGCGCCCGGCTTCGCGTACCTGGTCGGCGGCGACGAGCGACTGGTCGTTCCGCGCCGGGACTCGCCCCGCACGAGCGTTCCCGCCGGCTCGGTCGGATTGGCCGGTGAGTTCAGCGGCATCTACCCACGATCGTCGCCCGGCGGGTGGCAGCTGATCGGACACACGGACGTGGTGATGTTCGACGTCGACCGCGATCCCCCGGCGCTGCTCGCTCCCGGTGGCCAGATCCGTTTCGTGGCGGCCCCATCCAGGCCAGCGCAGTGACTCTTCTCGTCGTGGAACCGGGTTACCTGACGCTCGTGCAGGATGCCGGACGTCCGGGCCTGGGCGCCCAGGGCGTCGGAGCCTCCGGGGCGTTCGATCGAGCCGCGATGCGTCAGGTCCACGCGCTCCTGGGCGATCCGCCTGAGGCTGCAGTGCTGGAGGTCCTCGCCGGCGGGCTGCGGGTTCGTGCCGAGACCGACCACCGGCTTGCCGTCACGGGCGGCATCGGGCCGGTCCACGTCGACGGTGAGCGGGTAGAGCATGGCCGTGCCTTCGTCGTGCACGAGGGTCAGGAGGTCGCGATCGGGCTGATCGAGCTCGGCCTGCGGGCGTACGTCGGCGTGGCCGGAGGGGTGCAGGCCGACTCAGTGCTCGGCTCCCGATCGGCCGACACCATGAGTGGCCTCGGCCCCGCGAAGCTGACCGCGGGCGACGTTCTCGAGGTCGGCACACCCGCGCACGCCGCGGAGGTCGAGGACGTCCTTGCACTCCTGACCAGCGGCGCGACCACCGTGGCAGCGGTCCCGGGCCCTCGCGACGACTGGTTCACCGACGACGCCGTGCGCACCTTCTTCTCCACGGCCTGGACCGTGTCGCCGCGCTCCGACCGCATCGGCGTGCGGCTCGAGGGGCCGGCGCTCAAGCGCGAGGTGACCGACGAGCTGCCGAGCGAGCCCTGCGTGCGCGGTAGCGTGCAGGTCGTCTCCGCCGGCCTGCCGGTCGTGCTCGGACCCGACCACCCGGTGACCGGTGGCTACCCGGTCATCGCGGTCGTGGCCGACGACCACGTCGACCGGCTGGCGCAGGTGCGTCCCGGCGAGGTCGTGCGATTCACCCGTATGCACTCCCCCTGAGCCGGCGCGCTGTCAGGATCTGTCCATGAAGGACTTCAGACGCCTGGTCACGACGCTCGTCATCGGCTCGTTCTCCGTCGCGGCGCTGCTCGGCATCATCGCTCTGCTCGGCGGCGGCGAGCTCGGTGAGACCGAGGGTCATGTCCTGCTCACCACGGTCATCGTCGGCGTCGAGTCGATCGCGATGCTGTGCTATCTCGCCGTTTCCGGGCGTCCGACCGCGATCGTCGGACTGGTCGGAGCACTGGTGTCGCTCGTCCCCTTCGGCATCGCGCTGGCACTGACGTGGGGTGGCTACGACGGTGATGCACCGGTCTGGGACGTCTTCGGAGTCAGCGTGACGATCGCAGCGACGATCGCGCACGCCTGCCTGCTGCTGGCGCTGCACCACGGGCGCCGTGGCCTGCTGCTCTGCGGGCACCTTGGTGGCCATGGCGATCGTCGCGGGGATGATCTGCAATGCCATCGTGAACGGCGAGAACCTCGGCGACCTGTACTGGCGCGCGTTCGGGGTCGTGGCGATCCTCGACGTGCTCGGCACCGTCGTCTTCGCCGCGCTGGGCATCTTCGGTCGTCGCACCCAGCCGGACGGCGAGCCCGACCTGCTGACCCCGGCGCTCGAGTCACGGGTCATCGACGCGGCCAAGTCGCGCGGCGTCTCCCCCAGCCAGCTGATCTCCGACGCGCTGGACAGCTTCCTGCGCTAGTCCTCGCTCCACTCGGCGCGGGCCACGATGGCGCGCAGCTCGTCGAAATCGGCCGTCGCGTCAGCCGGGTCGTCGGGCCAGTCGGCGACCTGTTCTTCGGCCCAGTCGGCCCAGTCGGCGACGAGCTTGTAGAAGTCGGTCAAGAAGGCGCCCACCAGCATCGTCGGAGCTGCTCGCGCATCGAACTCACCACCGCCGGCGAGGAACGCGCGACCGGCGGTCAGGTTGCCCTCGTTGCGCTCCTCGGCCCAGGCCCGGGCAGCTGCGAGCGTCGCCAGCGCGTCGTCACGCGTGCCTTGGTCAGCGAGGAAGAGCCGCAGCAGGGGCTCAGCCTCCAAGGCGATGACGGCCGACGGCTCGGCCTGCCACGCCGCCAGGGCCCGACGCCCCTTCGCCGTGATCGTGTAGACCGTGCGCGGCCGCTGGCCCACCCGCTCGGTATGTGACGTGGCCAGTCCCAGCGCCTCGAGCTTCTTCGGCTCCTCGTACAGCTTGCTCTTCGCCCGCGGCCAGAACCGCCCGAGGCTCCACTCCATCTGCCGGGTGAGCTCATACGTGCTCCACGACCTGACGGCCAGCAGGCCGAGGATCGCGTACGACGTCGTGGTGAGCCGCTGACTCCTTGACATTGCGTCCTTTCGGGCGTATCACTAGATAGTCCCTTTGGGACTATATACCTTCTGACAGGACTCGACCATGAACGACACGACCAATCTCCAGGTCGATGCGACCAACGCCGAACAGCTCCAGGCCTGGGACGGCAGTGAGGGCGACTACTGGGCAGCCAATGCGACTCTGTACGACGCCTGCGTCGACCGCTACCACCACGCTCTCCTCGATCTCGCCGCGATCGCGCCCACGGACGCGGTGCTCGACATCGGGTGCGGCACCGGCCAGAGCACCCGGGACGCGGCTCGTCTCGCCGCCTCGGGCACTGCCCTTGGCATCGACCTCTCCTCGCACATGCTTGACGTGGCCCGCGCCCGGGCGGAGGGCGAGGGCCTCAACAACGTCACGTTCGTCCAGGGTGACGCCCAGGTTCACCCGTTCGAGGCGGCGTTCTTCGACGTCGCCCTGAGTCGCACCGGAAGCATGTTCTTCGGCGACCGCGCCGCGGCGCACACCAACATCGCCCGGTCCCTCCGGCCAGGAGGCCGGCTGGCGCTCGCCGTCTGGCAGCCCATGTCGGAGAACGAGTGGTTCACCTCGTTCGTCGGCGCCCTCTCCGCGGGACGCGACCTGCCGGCACCTCCCCCGGACGCACCGAGCCCGTTCTCGATGAGCGAGCCAGACCAGGTCGGGCCACTGCTCGAATCGTCGGGATTCGAGGACGTCGAGTTCGGCGAGCTGCGAGCCCCGATGTACTTCGGTGAGACGGCCGACCAGGCCCACGACTTCATCCTCGGCCAGCTGGGCTGGCTCGTCGCCGACCTCGACGAGGCCCCTCGCCGGGCTGCCGTGGCCGAGCTGCTGCAGACGATGCAGGAGCACGCGACCCGAGACGGAGTGCAGTTCGGCTCCGCCATGTGGTTGATCTCGGCGAGGAGGGCCGACCGATGAGCTATTTCAGCGTCATCCGAGAAGCCGGGCCCGCGTGGACGGACGGCCAAGGCACGTTCGAGCAAGAGGGTGTCAACGACCATGCAATGTTCATGAACGGGCTCTCCGATCAGGGCTTCGTGCTCTTCGCCGGACCGCTCGCCGGCAGCGAGGCGGGGCGCATCCGCGCCATGGTGATCGTCGACGCCGCCGACGAGGCCGAGATCGAGCTGCGACTGGCCGACGACCCCTGGACGCTTTCAGAGCACCTGGACATCGTCAGCGTCGAGTCGTGGAATCTCTTCGTCGGCGCCGAGCGGCTCGCCGCGCCGACGCTATTAGGCGGCGAGCACCTGGGTGACCGGCATGCTCGAGTCAGCCGGGAGGTCGAGTGACGACGGCGGCAGCCCACGCCGGACGACCTCGGCACCCAAGGCCGCGACCATCGCCCCATTGTCGGTGCACAGGCCCGGGCGAGGCACTCGCACCGTAAGCCCGGCGAGAGCCGCGCGTTCCTCGATCATGGTGCGCAGCCGGCCGTTGGCGGCCACGCCTCCGCCGACCAGCAGCGTGTCGACGCCGTGCGCCTGGCACGCCTCGACGGTCTTGCGGGTCAGCACGTCGCACACCGCGTCCTGGAACGACGCGGCGACGTCGGGTACCGACACCGACCTGCCCATGCGCTCCTCGTGCTGCACGTGGCGGGCCACGGCGCTCTTCAGCCCGGAGAACGAGAAGTCGAAGCGATGCTGCTCCAGGTCGCGCGGGCGGGTGAGGCCACGCGGGAAGTCGATCGCGCAGCCGTCGCCGTCGCGGGCTTCGCGGTCGATGTGCGGGCCGCCCGGGTAGGGCAGGCCGAGCAGACGCGCGACCTTGTCGAACGCCTCGCCGGCTGCGTCGTCGATCGTGGATCCCAGCATGGTGACGTCGCGGGTGATGTCGTCAACGAGCAGCACCTCGGTGTGGCCACCGCTGACCAACAGCGCTCCGACTCGCTGGTCGAGGCGTCCGTGCTCCAATTGGTCGACCGCGACGTGCGCGACCAGGTGGTTGACGCCGTAGAGCGGCTTGTCATGGGCCAGGGCGAGCGCCTTGGCTGCCGCAACGCCGACCAACAGCGCACCGGTGAGCCCCGGCCCACAGGTGACGGCGATCGCGTCGACGTCCTGCACCCGCAGGCCTGCCTCGGCGTACGCCTGCTCGAGTGTCGGGACCATCGCCTCGAGGTGAGCACGGCTGGCCACCTCGGGCACGACGCCGCCGAATCGGGCGTGCTGCTCGACGCTCGACGCGACCGCGTTGGCCAGCAGCTCGGTGCCCCGGACGATGCCCACGCCCGTCTCGTCGCACGACGACTCGATGCCGAGTATCACGGGCTCGCTCATCCGGTCATCCTGACAGAACGCTGTGGCAGGGTGGCCCGATGACCAGAGACGACATTCCAGGTGCGGACGAGAACTGGGACGAGCGCTCGCTGCTGCTGACGATGCTCCGCTACACCCAGCAGACCGCCGTGGCGAAGGTGAGTGGCCTGAGCCAGGAACTGGCCCGCGCCACGCCCCTCCCGACGTCGCCGCGGATGGCGCTGAGCAACGTGCTCAACCACCTGCGCTGGGTGGAGTGGTCGTGGATCCACGTCGACATCCTCGGCGAGCCCGACGAGGGCCCGTGGACGAAGGAGAACCCGGATGCCGAGTTCGACCAGGGCTCTGAGTTGCCGCTCGAGGACGTCATCGGGCTCTACGAGGAACAGGCCGAGGCGACCCGCGCGTTCTTCGGTGGCGCCGACCTCGATGACGTCGCGGCTCGACGGCGCAAGCGGCCGTTGACCGTTCGCTGGGTGCTGCTGCACCTCATCGAGGAGACCGCTCGGCACAACGGACATCTCGACATCCTCCGCGAGATGGCCGACGGCAGCGTCGGCGACTGAGGAAGTCGGCTACTGCTGACCACGTTGCTCGCGCTTGGCGGCGCGGGCGACCTTCTCCTCCTCGTCGAGGCGTTGCGCCTCTTCGGGAGTCGGCGCGAGACCGCCGTGGCGCGCGGGTGCCCACCACTGGCCCTCGGGCGCGATCGGGTACTCGGCGATGGCCTTGTCGAGCAGGGCTGTCATCGACGCGCGCAGCTGCTCGGTCTCGGCCACGGGATCGGCGCCAGTGACCTCCAACGGCTCGCCCACGTGCAGGCCGATCGTCTTGCCGCGGCCCTTGAGGTCGGACGGATGGTCCTTGGTCTTCAACAGCTGCGTGCCCCAGGTGACCATCGGGATCAGCGGCACACCGGCCTCGGCAGCCATCCGGACGGCCCCGGTCTTCAGCTCCTTGATCTCGAAGGAGCGGCTGATGGTGGCCTCCGGGAAGATGCCGACGATCTCGCCGGACCGGGCGTAGTCGACGGCATCGCGGTAGGACTGCACGCCCTGCTCACGGTCGACCGAGATGTGGTGCAGCGACCGCATGATCGGCCCGGTGATCCGGTGGTCGAATGCTTCCTTCTTGGCCATGAATCGCACCAGTCGCTTGCTCGGCTGCGCCGCAAACCCGTCGAAGATGAAGTCGACGTAGCCGATGTGGTTGGCCGCCAGGATCGCGCCGCCCTGGCGCGGGATGTTCTCGGTGCCCGACATCTGGAACTTCAGGTCAAGGACCTTGAAGAGGGTCTTCGCGGTGAGAATGACCGGCGGGTAGGTGATGTCGCGCATTTTCCGAGCCTAGTTCACACCTGTTCACTCAGTAATCCGCGTTCCATGACGACGGCATCGACTCCGCGACTGAAGTAATCACGCCGGCGCGCGATCTCGGCGAATCCCGATGCGACATAGAAGGCGAGCGCGGGCTCGTTCGTCTCGGCGACCTCCAGCATCATCCGGGCAGCACCCCGTGCGACTGCCGTCTCGAGCAGCGTCGCGAGCAGCGTGCTGCCCAACCCCTCCCTCCGATCGGCCGGCATGACGGCGATGCGGGTCAGGTCGGCCACATCGGCAATCACGGCCGCGGACGCATACCCGACCAGTGCACCCTCGTGCTCGGCGACCACGACGACCCGACCCGGAGCGATCAGCTCGAGATCGACCATGCCCTCGCCCCATGCACCGGACTCGAAGACCACCTGCTCGATCTCCGCGATCGCGGCGGCATCGTCAGGCGTTGCCGAACGGATCATGCCTGTTTGGGGAGCACCAGCGGGGTGGCGTCCGGCCGGCGGAGGTAAAGCGGCTCGAGCGGCAGTTCGACAACGGAACCGTCGACCACCGCCCTGGCCAGCGCGCCGGCGGACGGGTCGAGGGGGCCGTCGAGCGCCACCAGATAATCGGGGTGGAGCGTCGCCCCACGTCCAAAGACCGGCATGCCGGCGTGCAGCTCGGCCAGGTCGGAGGGATACGACACGTGCGGGCCGTCGACGCGATCGACCCGGCCGGCCGCGGCCCGGTAGTGCGCCCAGTAGACCTCCTTGCGCCGCGCGTCCGTGGCGACCAGGAACTCCTCCTGCGGCGCACCGCCCTGGGCGAGCTCGGCGGCGAGGACGTCGAGCGTGCACACCCCGTGGGTGGCGATCCCCAGGGTTGATCCGAGCGTCAGGGCGGTGACGACGCCGACCCGCAGGCCCGTGAACGGGCCGGGGCCCACACCGACGGCGACGTCGGTGAGGTCCGACATGGCGACGCCCGCGTCGGTCAACGCGGCATGGATGGCCGGTGCGAGCAGCTCGCCGTGCGCCATCGACCCCTCCCCCGACGCCTGGGCCACGACGTCGGACCCGTCGTGCACGGCGACGGTGATCGCCGGCGTCGCCGTGTCGAACGCGAGGAGGAGCATGACGAGAGCCTACGAGAGCAGCGTCGAACGGAGCGGGACGCCGGCCCAGCGCGGGCCGTTGGGCTTGATGGTGACGACGCGAGGCTCGTGGTCGTCGCTGTCCGGATGGCTTTCGTCGTCGATCGCGGTGCCCAGCGGGTCGATCGGGCGGACACCGCGGACCTCGATCGTCACCGACAGCCAGCTGTCGTTGAGTTGTTCGGCCACGCCGGCACCCCACTCGACGACCGTGACGGACCGGTCGGCGGACGCGTCGAGGTCGAGGTCGTCGACCTCCTCCGCGCTGCCGAGGCGATAGGCGTCGACGTGCACGAGGGACGGGCCGTCGACGAGCGACGGATGGGTGCGGGCCAGCACGAAGGTGGGCGACGTGACGGGCCCGCGGACCCGCAGGGCGTCGCCGAGTCCCTGCGTGAACGTCGTCTTGCCGGCGCCGAGGTCGCCGGTAAGGACGAGCAGGTCACCGGCACGGACGAGCTCGGCCGTCTTCTCGGCCAGCTCGTGCATCGCCTCGGGCGTCGGTACCTCGCGGGCGAGCCAGAGCGTCTTGCCGAACTCGATGAACGCCCCGTCGCGGCGCAGCGGGTGGTATCGCCGGCGCGACCAGAACTGCACCGTGTCGGGAAGCTCCTCGCGCACGCGCAGCCAGATGCCGTCCTTGCCGCGTTCCTCGGCCGTGTCCTCGGCGACACCGACCATGGCCGACGCGACGCCCCGCGCCTGCAGGTCGGGGTCGACGCTGACCCTCCTCAGGCCGAGGAGGCCGGGACGCGACTCGTCGAAGAGCAAGGCGCCCATCGGTTCGCCACGGCGCTCCACGAGCAGACCTCCGGGACCGGCGAGTACCTCGGCGATCGACTCCACGGTCTCGTCGAGCGCCGTGCTGGGCGGGTCGAGCGTCGGGCGTGCGCCGAACGACCGATGGATGATGTCGACGACCGCCTCGGCGTGCTCTGGCCCGGCGTCGATGACGTCGAGAGCAACGCTCACCCGGGGTCCCCGCGAAAGTGCGACCGACCCCGGACTTGCCTCGAGGGCACACAGCGAATGAGGGAGCAGTTTCGTGGGGTGGTCATGCTGCGACCTTCTCGGCCAATTCGAGGATGAGGTCAGTGACGCGAACGTGCTCCTCGAACATGGCCATGTGGCCGGTTTCCTCGAGGATGGCCAGCGACGATCCGGCGATGCCGTCGGCAATCCGGCGGCTGTGGCTCAGCGGCGTGACGAAGTCGTGCGTGCCGGCGATGACGATCGTGGGCACCGTCGACAGGGTTTCGAGCGCGTGCCGGACGTCGAGCTCGGCGAACATCGGGTGGAAGTCGGTGAGGACGCGAGTCGGAGCGCGCAGGACCATCTCGTTCGTCATGTCGACGTGCCGCTCCTGGGCGTTCGGTCCGAGCCCGAAGCGCCGCACGACGGAGAAGCTGTTGAAGCCCTTCCCCCAGTCGACGAGCGGAGCTGCGCGGCGAGCAAACGGGACGATGCGCCGCGCGGCCGGCGACGACACGAGGGGAAGGCGGCTGCTCGTGCTGAGCAGCACCACCCCGACGACGCGATCCGGGAACAGCTCGGGGTGGTCGGCGGCCAGCTGCATGATCGTCATGCCGCCCATCGAGTGGCCGACCAGCATGACCGGACCGCTGGTGCAGGCCTGGATGACCGCGTGCAGGTCGGCGGCGAGGTTCTCGATCGTGCTGCTGGCGCGGTCGGCGACGTCGGACCCACCGTGCGAGCGATGGTCCATGAACACCATGCGGGCCTGGCCACGCAGGGCGAGTCGCTGGTAGTGCCAGGCGTCGAGTGTGCAGATGACGCCGTGCACGAACACGATCGTGGGCAGGTGGGGCGCGTCCAGCTCGGGCTCGTCGACCTCCACGTTGATGCGGATGCCGTCGGCGGACACCACCTTGCGGGTGGCCGAGTGCACCGAGCCGAAGGGGGTGCCCTCACCCCGGCGCAATCGACGACGCTCGATCTGACGGTTGTTGAGGAGCTTGGCCGCGACTCCCGCGGCGACGAAGGCTCCGGCTGTGGTCGCCAGCTTGGAGGCGGTGCTCAAGTCAACGAGCTCCTCGGTAGGTGCGTGCCGTGCGGCCGCCAATCCGCGTGACGACCTCGTAGTTGATCGTATCGGCGGCGTCGGCCCAGTCCTGAGGGGTGGGTTCGCCGTCGTCACCCGGGCCGAACAACGTCACGACATCACCGCGTTCGGCCGGCAGGTCGCCCAGGTCGACGACGACCTGGTCCATGCAGATGGCGCCAACCACCCGGACCCGCTGTCCCGCGAAGGCCGCTTGGACGCGGTTCGACGCGCTGCGCGGCAGCCCCTCTGCGTAACCGAGCGGGACGAGGCCGAGCGTCGTCTCGCGGTCGGTTGTGTAACGGTGGCCGTAGGAGACGCTCGAGCCGGCCGGTACGCGCTTCACGCCAGCCAGGCGCCCGCGCAACGTCATCACCGGCCGCAACGGCGTGCTGAACACCATCCGGGGCGCTGGTGGGAGCCCGTATGTCGAGATGCCCACCCGCACGAGGTCGAAGTGCGCACTGGGGCGCACCAGCGTCGCGGCCGAGTTCGAGAGGTGCCGCAGGCCTGGCTCGAGTCCCCCGGCTTCCAGCTCCTCGAGCGCGCGCTCGAAGGCCTGCTCCTGCGCGTCGTTGGCCGGGTGACGTGGGTCGTCGGCGCAGGCGAAGTGCGACCAGGTGCCGGTGTGCTCGAGGCGACCGGCCGACTGGGCCTTCGCAGCAGCCTCGACGAGCCGGGTCCACTCCTCGCCATAGGCCCCGTTGCGGGACAGGCCGGTGTCGACCTTGAGCTGCACCTTCGGCCGCGACGGCCCGGCAGCCAGGATCTCGTCGAGCTGCTCGACGGACGACGCGGTGACTTCCACGCCCGCCTCGATGACGGACGCGTAGTCGGCTCCCGGCGAAGCCAGCCAGCACAGCACCGGGCCGGTGTCGCCCAGCGACCGCACGGCCATGGCCTCCGCGAGGGTGGCGACGCCCAACCACTCCGCACCGGCCTCCCGCGCCGCGCGAGCGCACTGCTCCATGCCGTGCCCGTACGCGTTCGCCTTGACGACCGCCATCAGGGCGGACTGCGGTGCGCAGGCGGCCAGGGCCTCGATGTTCCCGCGGTACGCGTCGAGGTCGATCAGCGCTTCGGCCTGTGGCGCGGTCACCCCGGGTCACCCCAGTCCCGGACGTCGCCCAACGTGCCGTCGAGGAAGGCCGCAACGGTGGCCGGTAGTGTTGATGCGACGTCGGACGCCGTGACCGGCCCGCCGCGATTCGCGCGCACGCACGCGACACCGTGCAGGAAGGCCGCCAGCGACCCCGCATCGTGCGGATGCAGGCCCGACGCCATCAACGAACCCGCGAAGCCGGCGAGTACGTCACCGGTGCCCGCCGTACCCAGCCACGACGAGCCGCTGAGGTTCACCCTGGTGGCGCGGCTCTGTGTCGCCACGATCGTGCGCTGACCCTTGAGCAGCACGGTCGCGCCCCATTGGAAGGAAGCCCGCGTGGCGTGGCCGAGCGGGTCGGCCTCCACGTCGTCGCGGTCGACCCCGAGCATCGCGGCCAGCTCGCCGGCGTGCGGTGTGAGCAGCGCGGGGACCAGCATCGTGACGGGCAGGTGTCCGAGCGCGCTCGCGTCGACGACGACCGGCACGTCGTCCTCGAGCGCGAGGGCGAGCTGGGCTGCGGCGTCGTCGCCACCACCGGGGCCGACCACCCAGGCCTGCACGCGGCCCCTGGGTTGATCGGGCATGGCGGCGACGACCTCGGGCGCGCGGTCGACGATGCGTGCGCTCAGCTCGGGCGTGCCGACGAAACGCACCATGCCGGCCGTGCCGGCTTGGGCTCCCGCGACAGTCAGATGGGCGGCGCCCGCGTAGTCCACGGATCCGGCGATGATCCCCACGACGCCGCGCGCGTACTTGTGGCTGACCGGGCTGTCGAGCCAGGCCAGCGCGGGTCCGAGCAGGTGACGGTCATCGGCCTCGATGACCTCCAGCACAGGTTCGGGCAGGTGCGGGTCGAGACCGATGTCGACGAGCTGGGCGGAGAGGCCGGCCCTCGTGGCGGCCGGACTACACAGCAGAGCGACCTTGTAGGTGCCGAACGTGACGGTGGCGTCGGCCCGCACGCTCGGCCCCGGCACCGTTCCGCCGTCGACGTCGACGCCGGACGGCACGTCGACAGCAACGGTGTGCGGGCGCCGCTCGTCGATCCAGGTGGCCCACTCCTCCGCGCGCCCGGACAGTCCCGGCCGGGCGCCGATGCCCAGCACCGCGTCGAGGCACCACCGCTGCTCGGTTGGGGCCTCCACCAGCTGAGCTCCGGCTGCCAGCGCCGCCGCCAGGCCGTCGCTGTGCACCTTCTCGTCGTCGAGCACGCAGAGGTCGACGCGCACCCCGCGGTCGAGCAGGTGCGTCGCGGCGTAGAGCGCGTCGCCACCGTTGTTGCCGGGCCCGATGAGCGCGACGACCAAGTCGCCGGCGGGCACGGCGTCAAGCGCGTCGGCCAGCCCGCGAGCGGCTCTCTGCATGAGCTCGCCCTCGGGCAGGGTCGCCATGAGCGCCTCCTCGGCGGCCCTGATGTCGGCGACGCTGTGTGCCCTCAGCACTCGGCCACCACGAATGCTGTGGCCACGGACGTGTCATGAGAGATGGACAGGTGGGCGGCCACGATGCCGAGCTCCTTGGCTCGGGCCTCGGCTGCGCCGTGCAGGGCGAACGACGGCGCTCCTTGCGGATCGGTGACGACCTCGATGTCCTGCCACGACATGCCCGCCGGCGCCCTCAGAGCCTTGACGAACGCTTCCTTGGCGGCGAAGCGGCCCGCCATCGACTCCAGCGACAACGTCGCCTCGGCGTCCGTGAACAGCCGCGACCGTATCTCGGGCGTGCGCTCGAGCGTGGCCTCGAATCGAGCCAGGTCGACCACGTCGACTCCGACGCCCCAAATCGTCATGGTTTCACTCGACGGTGACGGACTTGGCGAGGTTGCGCGGCTGGTCGACGTCGTGGCCGAGCTGGTCGGCCAGTTCGCAGGCGAAGACCTGCAGCGGCACGGTCGCGACGAGGGGCTGCAGCAGGGTCGACACCTTGGGCAGCCGGATCAGGTGGTCGGCATAAGGCACGACATCGTCGTCCCCGTCCTCGGCGAGCACGATGGTGAGCGCACCGCGGGCACGGACCTCCTGGATGTTGCTGACGACCTTTTCTTGCAGCTGGTCGCGCCCGCGCGGCGGGACGATGACGAAGACCGGCGTGCCGTCCTCGATGACGGCGATCGGTCCGTGCTTGAGCTCGCCGGCCGCGAAACCCTCGGCGTGGATGTACGCGAGCTCCTTGAGCTTCAGCGCGCCCTCCAAGGCCACCGGGAAGCCGACGTGACGGCCGAGGAACAGGATCGACCGGGATGCGACCAGGTCGCGGGCGAGCTTGCGGACACCGTCGGCCTCGTCGAGCATCCGCTGGATGCCGGCCGGCACGGTGGCGAGCTCGTCGACCACCTTGGTGATCTCGTCGCCGTACTTGGTGCCCTTGACCTGGGCCAGATACAGGGCGAGCAGGTAGCAGGCCACCACCTGGGCGAGGAAGCCCTTGGTGGACGCGACCGCGATCTCGGGCCCGGCGTGCGTGTAGATGACCGCGTCGGACTCCCGCGGGATCGTCGAGCCGTTGGTGTTGCAGATCGAGAGCACCTTCGCGCGTTGCTCCCGGGCGTAACGGACGGCCATCAGGGTGTCCATCGTCTCGCCAGACTGGCTGATGGACACCACCAGCGTGGAGCGGTCGAGGATCGGGTCGCGGTAGCGGAACTCCGACGACAGCTCGACCTCGCAGGGGGTGCGCGTCCAGTGCTCGATCGCGTACTTCGCCACCATCGCGGCGTAGAACGACGTGCCGCAGGCGATGACGACGATCTTGTCGACCTCGCGCAGCTCGCCGTCGGACAGCCGCATCTCGTCGAGCTGGAGGGTGCCGTCCGGCGCGTGCCGCCCGAGCAGCGTGTCGGCGACGGCCTGTGGCTGCTCGGCGATCTCCTTGAGCATGAACCAGTCGTAGCCACCTTTCTCGGCGGCCGAGACATCCCAGTCGACGTGGTACTCCTTGGTCTCGACCGGCTGCCCGTCGAAGTCGGTGATGACGATGTCGTCGCGGGAGATGGTGACCACCTGGTCCTGGCCGAGCTCGATCGCCTCGCGGGTGTACTCGATGAAGGCGGCGACGTCGGAGCCGAGAAAGTTCTCGCCGTCCCCGCGTCCCACCACCAGGGGTGAGCTGCGCCGTGCGCCCACGACGACGTTGGGCTGGCGAGCGTCCGCGATGACGAGGGTGAACGCGCCTTCGAGGCGGCGGCACACGGCTCGGACGGCATCGGAGAGGTCTGGCGTGCGCTCCAGCTCGTCGTGCAGCAGATGGGCGACGGTCTCGGTGTCGGTCTCCGAGACCAGCTCATGGCCGGCCTTCTCGAGCTCGGACCGCAGCTCGGCGAAGTTCTCGATGATGCCGTTGTGCACCACGGCGATGTGTCCGTCGCTGTCGAGGTGCGGGTGCGCGTTGACGTCGTTGGGAGCGCCATGGGTGGCCCAGCGGGTGTGCCCGATGCCGGTGTGCGAGTCGGGCAGCTTGTGCTCCGCGAGCAGGGCGTCCAAGTTCGCGAGCTTGCCGGCCTTCTTGGCCGTGACCATCGTGTCGCCCTCGACGAGGGCGACGCCGGCGGAGTCGTAGCCGCGGTACTCGAGTCGTCGCAGGCCGTTCATGACGACGTCGAGCGCCGAACGATGGCCCACGTAGCCGACGATTCCGCACATACAACGAGGGTACAAGCGAGTGAGGCGAGAGCAGTGAGCGCAGTGGCGCTGACCTGACTGGTCAGCGCCACTGCCACGACTGCGTTCACTGCCGAGCCGATTGAGCTTGCTCCGAGCGAAGCGAGGTACCGAGTGAGCCGACCTGCACCGGGAGCGGCAGGATGGGTGAATGGCCAACGGTCGCGACGGTCGCGAGCAGTCGCCCTACGTGGAGCTCGAGCGTTCCACGTGGGCCGATCTCGCCGAGAACGTGCCACAACCGTTGTCGCCCGAGGACATCGAGCGCCTGCGCGGTCTCGGCGACGAGCTGGACGTGGACGAGGTCCGCGAGGTCTACCTCCCGCTCACCGTCCTCATCAGCATGCGCATCCGCTACGCGGCCGACCTCTGGCGCGCCACCGAGAAGTTCCTGCACGAGCCCCAACCCGAGCGCACGCCCTTCGTCATCGGCATCGCCGGGTCGGTGGCGGTCGGCAAGTCCACGACGGCCCGCCTGCTGCGCGAGCTGCTGGCCCAGTCGCCGGAGCATCCCCGCGTGCAGCTCGTCACCACCGACGGCTTCCTGTGGCCGAACAAGGAGCTGGAGCGCCGCGGCATCCTCGACCGCAAGGGCTTCCCTGAGTCGTACGATCGCAAGTCGCTGCTGCGGTTCGTCATCGACGTGAAGTCCGGCGTGGAGCGGGTCCAGGCGCCGGTCTACTCCCACCTCACCTACGACCGCACCGACGAGGTGGTGACGGTCGACAGCCCGGACATCGTCATCGTCGAAGGCCTCAACGTGCTCGCACCCGCCAAGCAGCGCGGCGACGGTTCACCCGGGGTGTCCGTGAGCGACTACTTCGACTTCTCCATCTACGTCGACGCGTCCAGCAAGGACATTCGCACCTGGTACATCGAGCGGTTCCTCAAGCTGCGCAAGACGGCGTTCGCCGACCCGGCCTCCTACTTCCACCGCTACAGCGCCCTCACCGACGACGAGGCCAACCAGCAGGCCGCAACGCTCTGGGACACCATCAACTGGCCCAACCTGCGCGAGAACATCCAGACCACGCGAGGTCGCGCCACGCTCGTGCTGCGCAAGGACTCCGACCACTCGGTCAAATGGGTGCGGTTTCGCAAGCTCTGAGCGTCTCGAACACGGCAAATTAGGACGAATTGGTCAATTCCGCTTGACAGGCCATGTCCGCGCCACGACAGTGATCTCGCGTCACTCCCATCACAGTGGCGTCTCGGGGTCCCACCCACTCCCAAGAAGGACACCCGCGATGTCTCCACGTGACGCACGATCCGCAACGTCCAAGTTCGGCGCCTTCAGGCGCATGGCCGTCGGCCTGGTCGGCCTGGTCGCTATCGCCGGCGCGCTGACTTCACCGACGATGGCTGCGACGACTACCGACCCCAGCGAGGACGGGGGGACAGGCAACCCTCGCGTCGTGCGCGACAGCTCGGTGACGATCTCGGTCGACCGAAGCGCCCTCAGCTACTTCCGGTCCAGCGCCAGCGGGACCCCGGCCGCGGTGTCCGGCCTTGCCGTCAGCGTTCAAGGTTGTCGAGGAGACGACCCCGCAACGACCAACGCGTCACCGCGGACCACGGTCAAGGTCAAGGACCCGTCCGGCGGGACCATCCTCACCGCCGTGAGCCCGGCACGCACCACCGGGTTGGCCGGCCTCGGGACGAGTCCTAGGTACGCTCCGCAGTCCAACCAGACCACACCGTCGGCAACGAACTTCCGCGGTGACGTCTCGGACAGCAACGCCTACCACGGGATGACAGCCGCACTGGACCTGACGGGCAAGCCCGCGGGCCAATACACGGTCGAGACGACCCACGAGCACAAGGTGCGCACCGGTGCCGCCACCAGCTGCATCACCGCGCGACCGGGCACCGGCAATGCGATCATCACCGGCCCGGAAGTGACCACCACGACGTTCGAGTACCGGCCGTGGCACGACAAGTTCGTCGACGTCTTCAACGGTGGCTCGATCTCGATCAACCCCGACCCGGGCGAGGTCAAGGCCGTCATCGGCAGCAAGTCGACGCCGATCTACACCCCCGCCAGCGGAGCGGCCATCACCTCGTACTCGTTGGCGGGCACCGACTCGGTCGCCCTCCCCAGTGATCCTGAGGCGTGCGCGAGCGATCCCGCATCGTGCGTGCCGACGGCAGCCGCGAAATGCCTGCCCGGCACCGGCTGCGTCCCGCGGCTGGTCATCGTCAACAAGCTGGGTTCGGCAGCCGACAAGAATGTCATCTCCGGCTTCTTCGACGTGAAGACCAAGGCGTTCATCGCACGCACCATCATCGACGGCACGAAGCGGGTGATGATGTCGCTGGGCACCGAGAACGACGCCTTGTACAAGGCCGCGTTGGCCAAGCTGGCGACCTCCGCCTCCGCGAAGGGCATCGACCTGATGTCGATCCTCGCAACCGAGGTTCGGGTCGCCTTCTCGGGCAACGCCACGACGCTGAGCCTGCTCAACGGTCTGCAAATCGATCCGACAACGAGCCACACCGGCGTGCAGATCAACTCCAAGTCCACCGTCCAGGCGGGCATCCTGCTGCACATCTACACCGACCTCGACTTGGCGAATGTGTGTGTCGCGAACGCGGCCGACTCCTCGACCGAGCCCGGCCGGTACACGCCGAAGACCGGCTACGGGTACACCGTGTCCAAGTCGGACCTGCTTCCGAAGGTCCCGGCCGTTGGCCCACTGGGCGCGATCACCGGCGGTCCGATCTACCACGTCACCGGCAAGTTCAAGGCCGGCGCGCTCATCAACACCGCCTCGGCCATCATCGGAGCTGACACAGCCTTCGACGAGCCGAACGGCTATCCGGTGTGGGTCGAGCCGTTCCTCAGCACACCCGCTCACGTGGCCACGCCGAAGACGCTCGACTTCATCGGCACGGCGACGTGGTCGGCGAGCGAGGGCCCCTTGGCCCCCGGAATCGGCTGCCTCACGTTCGACTTGCTGCTCGGCACCGGCGTCGCGATCTTCGACAACCCGCTGCCGGTCGGATTCGGCACGGTCTTCGACCCGGTCGACAACCCGTCGCCGGCAGCGGAGAAGCTGACCGACGCAGTCAACGAGGCCGTCGACCTGGTCGTCGGGCAGGCGTCGACCAACCCGGCAGTGGAGAGCCTGCTGAACCAGATCGTGGGCTTGCTGCCCACGGGCTGATCGGCACGGAGGTTCGGGACGGGTGGGCACGTCCACCCGTCCCGAACCCTTCGGCTCTTGCGTGAACTTCGTTCACCGACCGTCGGACCCGCCGAGCTCACAGCTCCTTGACGTACTCCCCCACCCAGGCGATGTGCCGGAATCCGAGGGCATGGTTGACGCGGATCATGGGCTCATTGCCCGCGGCGTTGTAGGTGATGATCCGGCGGCGACCCTCCAGCAGATCGGCTGCCTCCTGCATGGTCCTCACCTTGAGTGCGAGGCCGAGCCCGTGGCCGCGATGCGTCGGCAGCACCAGGGTGTCCCACTGGAACACGTTGACGCCGTCAGCGGAGAACAACAGCTGGGTGTGGCCGACGACCTCGCCGTCGTCGCTCACCGCGACGCTCACCTGGGGCGTGCGACGCTGGTCGGCCCACCTGCTTTCCTCCTCGCGCGTGCGGGCGACGTCCCAGAACTCGTTCTCGAGGTCGATGTCTCCGCTGGGGGCCTCCTCCATGAGGAGGCGGCGGACCTCCGTGTACCCCTCGACCCACTCCTCCGGACAGACGTTCCGCCACGAGTGGATCGAGTAGCCGTCCGCGATCTGCAGCGGCGGCAGCGTGGCGGGAAGCGGCAGCTCACGCATGGCGTCCATCAGGTCGAGGGAGAACCCGACTCCTTCGGCGAACGCCTGCGGAACAGGATCCACGGCGTCGAGCTCCCACACGGCCTCGGCGAAGAGGACGGAGCGATCAGCGTCGCGGCTGATCTCCTCGATGGCCTCGACGACGGCCGCACCGTGCCCGCGGCGACGATGCTCCGGCGCGGTGAACACGTCGACGTAGGCGACGCGGGTGTTGTCGCGCAGTGGCAGCTCAGCCGTACCGCCGGCCACCGCCGTGCCGTCGTCATCGCGGGCGAGCAGGACGACCTTGTCGACGTAGTCGTCCGGCCGCATGCCGACGCGCTTCTCGATCGCCGAGTACGGCTGGTCGACATCCCGCTGGTGCGCTCGCGCGTACACGTCGTGGAAGGTTGCGAAGGCCTCGTCGTCCTCGAGGTCGACTCGTTCGATCGTGGTCACCCGCCGAGTTTAGGGACGGGTGGCCGCCACCGACGGTGCGGTGCGCGTCAGGGGCGGATCAGCGAACCTGGCGCATGCCAATCGAACGCGGTGAGATTGGACGTGCCGGGGATCTTCGACACCTTGTCACCCACGACCCACTCCAGTGGGTACTTGTTGGGATCCTCGATGGTGACGCCCAGTTCCACATGTTGCTGGATCCGGGTCGAGTGCGACTGCCAGACGACCCTCCTGTTGCGCTGACTCTTGACCTCGGACCACGCGCCGTCCGTGTACCGCCACGTGCTGTAGGCGTCAAGGTCTTCGGCGGGCTTCGCCGACTCGTAGACCGTCACGGCCACGACCCCTCCGACCTTGTCGAGCTCGTCGAGGCAGGACGCGTCGTCGAACAGCGGCTCAAAGGAGGTGCACGGATCGGGAATTCCGTAGGAGCGGACGAGCTTGCCCGAGCTGGCGTCGAGCTCGACGATGTCCTTCAGCGGTGCGCCGCCCTCGTAGTACGGGCCGTCCTCGGCCATCGAGGCGAGCAGGGTCCTGCCATCAGTCGCGAGCTTGATCTGGTCGACGTGCTTGTTCTTCAGCAGCGTCGTGAGATTGCCGTCGCTGTCCACGCGCGTCACCGAGTCGGCAACCGACTCGACTCCCTTCCACTCGGACGTGGTGATGAACACCGCACCGTCGCCGTCGACCGCATTGCCGTAGACGGTGGCCCGACCGACGTCCGGGTCGCCGACCCCAGATCGCCCAGGCAGGGCGATCTCCCGCTTCTTGGCGAAGTCCAGGCCGAACTCCTGCAGCTTGTGCTTCTTGCCGTCATCTGTGACGACCAGCAACGAGTCGCGGCCGAATCCCACGACCCCGGAGTCGGCGTTGTAGGCCTTCCGGCCCTCGGTCTCGCTCCCCGTCGCGGGGTCGACGATGACCGGGTAGGAGGGCTTGTCGATGTCGCCACCGAGATAGCGGTCGACCAACACCGATCCGTTCGGGAGGAAGTCATGGACAAGTCCGCCGACGTCCAGGGTCTTGGACTTGGCCAGGATCCGGGACGTGCTGATGACGTCATTGGAGGGACGCGTGAAGGCGATCACGGGATCAGATGCAGCGGGCGGGCCAGATGGGCTCGTGGATGGTTCGGCCTGGTCCGAGTCCCCCGACTGAGTGCACGCAGCGAGCAGAACCGCGACCGACGCGGCGGCGATGATACGACGAAGCATGAGCGGGTCCTGTCGTCGAAGGAGTGGCCAGATCCTAGTGCCGCGCGCTCACCGGCGATCGGGAAATCCGGCAAGTGCGACTGTGGGTCTCAACACATGGAGATGGGCGGCACCGAGACGAAGCAGGATCCCGTGTCGCCCTGGGTGATGCTCTCGCGGCGCGCCCGCACGACGTCACCGGCCAGCCGGGCGACGTCCTCGATGGCCGCGATGCCGGCCTCGAGGTTCGGATTCCGGTCGGTCATCACCGAGATGACGACCGGCGAGCCGTCGACGATGACGCGGCCGGAGCTGTTGACGACCCATCCGTCCGGGTCCTCGACCCAGCCGACCTTCGTCTGCACGGTGCTCCCGTCGTCGGCCAGGACGGAGATGCCCCAGCGCTGGTCGGGCACGACACGAGCCATCGCGTGCTGCATCAGCGCGTAGGTGGGGGCGGCGCCAGGGTCCAGCACCCGGTCGAGCAGCTTCACGACGTCACGCGGGGTCGTGGAGGAGTGTCCCCAGTACCCGAGGTCGCCGACGCGGACCCCAGGCGACCCGAATGCCAACGCCAGCCCGTGCTCGATGCCAGGAGGGCCGCCGAGGGCGTAGTACGTGCGCAGTGCGGCCTTGTTGTCGCTCCGGACGAGCATCCTCCTGGCGTCGCTGCTCTGCGCCGCCGTGAGCTCGGCACCGTGCTTCGCGGCACGCCACGACATCAACGCGACGAGGTGGATCTTGACGAGGCTCGCGGTCTCGAAACGGCCGGGCCCGTGATCGAAACTGACGCCGGACTCCTCGTCGAGGACGCTGACCGCCACATGCGTCCGCTCGGAGATGTGGTCAAGCCGTCTGATGGCGCGGGCCTGTGCCGCCGGTGGCTCGACCGCGGCGACAGGTGGCAGCCGCACCGGATCCAGCTCGGCGGCGAGGAGCGGAGACAGGACGGACGGGGCCGACACGGTGGTGGCCAGCAGGATCAGCACGATGGCGATCGCGCTGATGAGACGTCCACCGCGGCGAAGCTTTGACACGGTCACAGCGCGAGTGTTGCGCGTACCACTCCGGCGAGGTGCTCGGCGACCTCGGTGGCGAGCTCGGCCGTGGGCGCCTCCACCATCACTCGCACCAGGGGCTCGGTGCCGGACTGACGCAGCAGCACGCGCCCGGAGTCGCCGAGCCTCGCCGAGGCCGCGGCGATCTCGCCCTGCAGCACCGGATCGGTGGCGGCCCGCGACTTGTCGACGTCAGGGACGTTCAGGAGTACCTGCGGCAGTCGGGTCATGACCGCGGCGAGGTCGGCGAGCGGGTGATGGGTGACGGCGATCCGGGCGGCGAGGTGGGCAGCGGTGAGCACGCCGTCGCCAGTCGTGGCGAAGTCGCTCATGATGACGTGTCCGGACTGCTCCCCACCCAGGGTGAACGAACCCGCCCGCATCTCCTCGAGCACGTAGCGGTCGCCCACGGACGTCTGAAGCACCGTGATGCCGGCCTGCTCCATGGCCTGGACGAACCCGAGGTTGCTCATCACCGTGGCGACGACGGTGTCGCCCGCCAGGCGGCCCTCGTCGCGGGCGGCCAGGGCGAGGATCGCCAGGATGTGGTCGCCGTCGACGACATTGCCCTGGGCGTCGATCGCGAGGCAGCGATCCGCGTCGCCGTCGAAGGCGAAGCCGGCGTCTGCGCTGTGCTCGACCACGGCCTTCTGCAGGTCGCCGAGGTGGGTGGAGCCGCAGTTGAGGTTGATGTTGAGGCCATCGGGCTCGGCATGAATCGCGACGACTTTCGCGCCGAGCCGCTCGAAGACTTCTGGGCCGACCTTGTACGCCGCGCCGTTCGCGCAGTCGAGGACGATCGTGAGCCCGTCCAGCCGCGCCGGTGTGGAGTCGACGAGGTGCTTGACGTAGGTGGTGACACCGGCTCGGCTGTCGCCGATGCGGCCGACGTCGTTGCCGGTGGGGCGGTCCCACGGCTCCTCGAGCCGGTTCTCGATCAGGGTCTCGATGTCGTCGGCGAGCTTGTGCCCACCGCGGGACAGGAACTTGATGCCGTTGTCGGGCATCGGGTTGTGGCTGGCTGAGATCATCACACCCATGTCGGCGGCGAGCTCGGCGGTGAGGAAGGCTGCGCCGGGCGTGGGCACCACACCGAGGCGGTGGACGTCGACGCCGGCAGATGCGAGACCGGCCACGACCGCGGCTTCGAGGAACTCGCCGGACGCGCGTGGATCGCGGGCCACGACGGCAGTCGGTCGCTGATCGGCGAACGCACCGGCCTCGCCGAGGACGTGAGCCGCCGCGACCGACAGGTCGAGCGCGAGCTCGGCCGTCAGGTCCCGATTGGCAAGGCCGCGCACCCCGTCGGTGCCGAAAATGCGGCCCATTGGCTCGCCCTTGCTCAGCGCTTGCTGTACTGGGGAGCCTTGCGGGCCTTCTTGAGGCCGGCCTTCTTGCGCTCCTTGATGCGTGAGTCGCGCGTGAGCAGCCCGGCCTTCTTGAGCACCGGACGGTTGGCTTCCTCATCGACCAGGTTGAGCGCGCGGGCCACACCGAGGCGGAGGGCGCCGGCCTGGCCGGTCATGCCACCGCCGGTGACGCGAGCGATGACGTCGAATCGGCCGTCGAGGCCGGTCTCGGCGAACGCCTCCTTGGCGATCTGCTGGTGCAGCTTGTTCGGGAGGTACTCCTCGAGCTTCTTGCCGTTGACCGTCCACTCACCGGTACCCGGCACGATGCGGACCCGCGCGATGGCCTCCTTGCGGCGGCCGGTGGCCGCGGCGGGAGCGATCGTGGCCGGCTTGTCGGGAACGTCGGCCGACGGGCTCGTCTCGGACGTGTAGGCCACGCCCTCGGCGTTCGTCTCGATCTCGGTCTCGACGTCAGCGCCGGTGTCTGGGGTTTCGGTGTCTGCCACGGTGGTCTCTTCTGTCATCACTGCGAGATCTGCTTGATCTCGAACGGCTGGGGCTTCTGGGCGGCGTGCGGGTGCTCGGGACCGGCGTAGACCTTCAGCTTCTTGAGGAGCTGACGGCCGAGGCGGTTCTTGGGGAGCATCCCTCGGACGGACGTCTCGATGGCCTTGCGCGCGTCCTTCTCGAGGAGCTCGCCGAAGGCGATGGACTTGAGCCCGCCCGGGTAACCGCTGTGGCGGTAGGCGAGCTTGTCGGTGCGCTTCTGACCGGACAGCGAGACCTTGTCGGCGTTGACGACGATGACGAAGTCACCACCATCGACGTGCGGGGCGTAGGTCGGCTTGTGCTTGCCGCGCAGCAGCGTGGCAGCCTGCACCGCCAGACGGCCGAGGACGACGTCTTCGGCGTCGATGACGTGCCACTGATGGCTGATGTCAGCAGGCTTCGGGCTGTACGTGCGCACGGCGTGACCTTCTCGTTGTTCGTTCAGTGGTTTCGGGGTGCTGTCGCTGGTTCGCAGCATCACGGACTGGGCGTGATTCCGCTGGGTACGACGACGTACAAGACTAACCGGCCGCTGCCCCTGGGGTCAAAACGGGCGCGGCCCCCGAAACATCTCGGCGGCCCCTCTGTGCAGGACCCGACAGCCCGGTCTAGGTTGGAACGGCCGCGGACACCCCGTGCGCCACCCGGAACCCGGCCCGGCACAGGAGATCCATCGTGACCGACAACCCGACGCTCACCGTGCGAGACAACCGCACCGGCGACGAGTACGAGCTCCCCATCACCGACGGCACCGTCAGCGCCGCCGATCTCGGCAAGATCGGCAAGACCGACGACCAGGCGGGCATCGCCCTGTACGACCCCGGATTCACGAACACGGCATCGTGTCGCAGCTCGGTCACGTTCATCGACGGCGAGGAGGGCATCCTCGAGTACCGCGGCTACCCGATCGAGCAGCTGGCGGAGTCCTCCACCTACCTCGAGGTCGCCTACCTGCTCATCCACGGCGAGCTGCCCACCGAGGAGCAGCACACGCAGTGGGAGCACGAGATCACCTTCCACACGTTCGTCCACGAGAACCTCAAGAGCCTCATGCAGGGCTTCCGCTACGACGCGCACCCCATGGGCATGCTGCTGTCGAGCGTCGGTGCCCTCTCGACGTTCTACCCCGAGGCCCGCGCCATCAAGGACGACGAAGTCCGGCACGAGCAGATCGTGCGCATGATCGCGAAGATGCCCACGCTCGGCGCATGGTCGTTCCGGCACGCCCAGGGCAAGCCGTACGTCTACCCCGACAACGACCTCACGTACACCGAGAACTTCCTGTCGATGCTGTTCAAGATGAGCGAGCACAAGTACGAGCCCGACCCTCGGCTGGCCCAGGCGCTCGAGGTGCTGTTCATCCTGCACGCCGACCACGAGCAGAACTGCTCCACCAACGCGGTGCGCTCCGTCGGGTCCAGCCAGGTCGACCCGTACTCGGCCGTCTCGGCCGGTGTCGCGGCGCTCTACGGCCCCCTGCACGGCGGGGCCAACGAGGCAGTCCTCAAGATGCTCACTCGCATCGGCAGCAAGGACAAGGTCGGCGAGTTCATCGAGGGTGTCAAGAACGGTGACGAGCGGCTCATGGGCTTCGGCCACCGCGTCTACAAGAACTACGACCCGCGCGCCAAGATCATCAAGAAGGCCTGCGACGACGTCTTCGAGGTCACCGGCGTCAACCCGTTGCTGGAGATCGCCCAGGAGCTGGAGAAGATCGCGCTCGAGGACGAGTACTTCGTCAAGCGCAAGCTCTACCCGAACGTCGACTTCTACTCCGGCCTCATCTACGAGGCCCTGCAGTTCCCGCCGGAGATGTTCACGGTGCTGTTCGCCATCCCGCGCACGTCCGGCTGGCTGGCCCAGTGGCTCGAGCTCGTCGACGACAAGGAGCAGAAGATCGCCCGCCCCAAGCAGATCTACACCGGCGACCGCCAGCTCGAATTCGTGCCGGCCGCCAAGCGCTGGGCCTGACGACAGACCGCTCGCTCTGCCACGATTGAGCCGTGGCCATCTCACCGACGCCTGCCCGCTCCCTCCCCTTCCCCCTGATCCGTCTCTCCGGCCTCGTCATCTCGGTGGCGCTCGTCGCCATGGGCACCACCTGGACATACCTCGGCATGCGAGCGGTCATGGACATCGGCGGCGCGTGCGCGTCAGGCGGACCCTTCGTCCCGATCCAGCCCTGTCCGGCAGGTGCGGACGCCCTGCTGACGGTTGGCATCCCCGTGCTCCTGCTCGCCTCGTTCGCCGGGTCTGCCTTGGCGCTGACGTTCGGTGCCCCGACGTTGATCCTGCCGATGTGGGTCGCCCTGTTCGGGTCGCTCGGGTGGAACTTCCTCGAATACGCCTTCGCCTTCGAGGACGAGGGCGTCATCATCGGCTGGCTGGTGTGCGGCGTCATGTTCGAGGCGATGGCACTGCCCGCACTGGTCGTCATCATCCTGGCGGGCAGGGTCAACATCCCCGGCGTCGCCGCAGACCCGACCCGGCCCCGCACACCGCGATCGCGGTGGTGGGTGCTCTACGCCGCGGCGGCCCTGGTGGGCCTCTGGATCGGCCTGTGGTCCTTCCAGTCCTGGACCTGACGCGGCGGCCCTGACGCTAGCGTGGCGCCATGCGTCTGCGGCTCGACCTCTCCTACGACGGGGAGCAGTTCCATGGCTGGGCCGCGCAGCCGGGGATGCGCACCGTGCAGGGCGAAGTCGAGGCCACGCTTGCCACGGTCCTGCGGCTCGAGTCGCCCGCCGCCCTGACCTGTGCCGGGCGCACGGACGCCGGCGTCCACGCCCGCGGCCAGGTGGCGCACGTCGACCTCGGTGACGTTGACGTCGAGCTCCTGGCCCGGCGCTTGCGCGCGCTGCTGCCCGACGACATCCGGCTCCGCGCCCTCGCCGCGGCACCGGAGGGCTTCGACGCCCGCTTCTCCGCCCTCGAGCGGCGCTACGTGTATCGGCTGCGCGATCGGGAGCCGGGCGACCCGCTGATCCGCGGCCACGTCGTCGACTGGCCGCGAGAACTCGACGTCGACGCCATGAACGCCGCCGCCGAGCCGCTGCTGGGCGAACACGACTTCGCCGCGTTCTGCAAGAAGCGCGACGGCGCGACGACCATCCGCACGCTGCTCACCCTCCACACGGCCCGGGCCGATGACGGCCTCCTGGAGACGACCGTCCGCGCGGATGCGTTCTGCCACTCGATGGTTCGCTCCCTGATGGGAGCACTCGTCGCCGTGGGCGAGCGCCGATTCGCTCCCGACTGGACGGGTGACCTGCTCCTGGCGGCTGAGCGTGACCCCCGAGTGCGAGTCATGCCCGCGCACGGACTCGTGCTCGAGGAGGTCGTCTATCCGTCGGACGACGCATTGGCCGACCGGGCGGCCGAGGCCAGGCAGCGCCGAGGGCATTAACGGTGTGAGTGTCGGCAATGAGACACTGGAACAATGCCGGCCACCTGGGACGAGTTCCTCGCGTTCGGCCTCACCTATCCCCGTATCGAGGCGAACGCTCAGTGACCGAGCACTACTTCAGCAACAAGCCCACCGCCGAAGAACGTCGACGCCGCGTCCGATTCTCGGCATGGGGCAACGACCTTGAACTCGCCACGTCCAGCGGAGTTTTCGCAGGTGAGGGACTCGACAAGGCCACCGCGATCCTGCTGCGTCAGACCAATCCACCGCCGGCGGACACCACTGTGCTCGACCTCGGCTGCGGCTGGGGACCCATCGCGTGCTCCATCGCCGTCGCCTCGCCTGACGCCACCGTGTGGGCCACCGACGTCAACGAGCGAGCCATCGAGATGACCCGGCTCAACGCGGAGTCGATGGGTGTCGACGTGCGCGTCGAGAAAGCCGAAGACTTTCCCGTTCGGCTGAAGTTCGACGCCATCTGGTCGAACCCGCCGATCCGCATCGGCAAGGCCGCGCTGCACAAGATGCTGCTGGAGTGGCTCCCCCGGCTGAAGCCAGAGGGCCGCGCCCACCTGGTCGTCGGCAAGAACCTCGGCGCCGACTCCTTGCAGCGCTGGCTCATCGAGCAGGGCTGGCCCACCGACCGCATGGCGGCCGAACAGAGCTTCCGAGTGCTGGCCGTCCACCGCCCGTAACATGCGGTGGCCGATGACGAAGCGCCCCCGGCCGACCCCTGACGCGCCGAGCCTCGCCCCGATCGAGCGGTTCGTCCGCGACGTCATCCCGCATGTTCCGGGTGGACGGCAAATCGGTGGCGACTCCACCGGACACCTCGAGCTCATTCGGCGTGCAGCCACCGACCGTGGCTTGTCGGTCAAGTCCATCGGGGGGACGACCTACTTCTACGACGGACGACGTGCCGTTGGTGGGATGACCGGATGGGTGCCCACCCTGGTGGGGAGTGAGGCGCTCATCATCTGCAGGTCCAAGGACCTGACCAAGCAGATGCTCGAAGCGGGGGGTGTGCCGACGCCGGCCGGGATAGCAGTGAGTCCTGACCAGTTCGACGATGCCCTGGCCCACGTACAAGCCGCGGGTCGGCCCTACGTCCTCAAGCCTTCTTTTGGCAAGGCCGGCAAGGGCATCACGACCGGGATCACGTCCGAAGCGGATCTCCGAACCGCGTGGACGACCGCAGAAGCCGCCGCCGGAAAGGTCCGATGGTTCGTGCTGGAGGAGCAGGCCGCAGGGGTGGACGTCCGTGCCTTCGTCGTCGGCCGCCGCGTGGTCGCTGCGGCCACCCGCATCCACGCGCACGTCGTCGGCGACGGCCGTCAGACCATCACCGAGCTCATCGCCGAGAAGCAACAGTGGCGCGACCAGCACGTCATCTTGCGGAAGCGGCCGTTCACGGTCGACCCAGTGCTTCTGGCGCAGGGCGGACGCGCGGTCGACACGGTCCCACGCGTCGGTGAGGTCGTCGTGGTCAATAGCCTGTCCAACCTGCATCTCGGCGGCGAGAACGTGGACGTCACCGACCTGGCCCACCCCGACCTCCTGGCCATGGCCGTCGACGCCGTGCGAGCGGTCCCCGGTCTGGGGCTGGCCGGTGTCGACCTACTGGCACCCGACATCGGCTCCGCGGACGGGGCGGTGGTTCTTGAGCTCAACGAGGGGGCGAACATCCGGGTCCACCTGTGCCCGGCCTATGGGCGGCCCAGGGACATTGCCGCCACCATCATCGACGAGATGATCGCGACCGCAACACGCTCCTGACATGACGAGGGCCCGGCAACCTCACGGGATGCCGGGCCGTCGTCGCGTCGTTACTTGTCCTGCGTCAGTCTCAGCGTCGGCCTCGACCTCGATCGACTCGGCGACCTCGTCGGCAGCCTCCTCGACATCGGCCTCCGCAACCGGCTCGTCGGCCGGCTCCTCGGTGACCTCAGCCTCCGGCTCTGCGGCCTCGGCCTCGGGCGTCTCGTCCGCGGCCTCGACGGTCTCGGCGACCGCCTCGTCCTCGACCGGAGCGTCCTCGGGCTCGGCGACGGGCTTGGGTGCCGCCTTCTTGGCCGGCTTCTTCGGCGTCTGGTTCTGTGCGCCGAACTCCTTGGCCTCGACGATCTCGATGACGGCCATCGGGGCGTTGTCGCCCTTGCGCGGACCGATCTTCGTGATGCGCGTGTAGCCGCCGGGACGGGTCGACATGGCCGGCCCGATCTCGGTGAACAGCGTGTGCAGGACTTCCTGGTCACGGATGACCTTCACGACCTGGCGGCGGTTGGCCACCGTGTCGATGCGGGCCTTCGTGATGAGCGATTCGGCGTACGGACGGAGGCGTCGTGCCTTGGCCTCCGTGGTCGTGATGCGGCCGTTCTCGAACAGCGCCTGCGCCAGGTTGGCGAGGATCAGGCGCTGGTGAGCCGGGCTGCCGCCGAAGCGTGCTCCCTTGGTGGGCGTTGGCATGGTCTACATCTCCAGATTCGTCGGTGCCGGGTCGAGCGGCAGGTCAGTACTGCTCGTCCTCGGCGAAGCTGGCGTCGTCGTCGTACGCCTCGATGACGGCCGTCGGGTCGAAACCAGCCGGGCTGTCCTTGAGCGCGAGGCCCATCTCGGCGAGCTTGGCCTTGACCTCGTCGATCGACTTGGAGCCGAAGTTGCGAATGTCGAGCAGGTCCTGCTCCGAGCGGGTGATGAGCTCACCCACGGAGTGGATGCCCTCGCGCTTGAGGCAGTTGTACGAGCGGACCGTGAAGTTGAGGTCCTCGATCGGCAGGGCCAGGTCGGCGGCGAGCTGCTCGTCGACGGGCGACGGGCCGATGTCGATGCCCTCGGCCTCGATGTTGAGCTCACGAGCCAGGCCGAACAGCTCCACCAGGGTGGAACCGGCCGACGCGATGGCGTCGCGCGGCAGCATGGACTTCTTGGTCTCGACGTCGATGACGAGCTTGTCGAAGTCGGTGCGCTGCTCGACACGGGTGGCCTCGACCTTGTAGGTCACCTTGAGCACCGGCGAATAGATGGAGTCGACGGGCATGCGGCCGATCTCTTCCTCACCGGTCTTGTTCTGCGTGGCCGAGACGTAGCCGCGGCCGCGCTCGACGACGAGCTCGATCTCCAGGCCACCCTTCTCGTTGAGGGTTGCGACGTGCAGGTCGGGGTTGTGCACCTCGACGCCGGCCGGCGGCTCGATGTCGGCCGCAGTGGCCACACCCTTGCCGGACTTGCGCAGGTACATGACGACCGGCTCATCGTTCTCGGAGGAGACGACGAGGTCCTTGAGGTTCAGGATGATCTCGGTGACGTCCTCGGTGACGCCGGGGACGGTCGAGAACTCGTGCAGGACGCCATCGATCTTGATGGACGTGACGGCGGCACCCGGGATCGACGACAGCAGCGTGCGCCGGATCGAGTTGCCAAGGGTGTAGCCGAATCCTGGCTCGAGAGGCTCGATGACGAACCGCGAACGGAACTCGTCGACAACCTCTTCGGACAGAACGGGGCGCTGGGCGATCAGCATGTTTTCTTCCTTTCCGGACCAACCGTTATTTGATGGACCGGGTAAATACTGCGTTGTTGCAGCTTGGGATCAGATCTTGGAGTAGAACTCAACGATCAGCTGTTCCTGGATCGGAACGGTGATCTGCTCACGGACTGGGTTGTCGTGCACGAGGATGCGGCCACGGTCTGGCGAAACATCCAGCCAGCCGGGGACGGTGTCCTGGTCGTGCGTCTCACGCGCGACGATGAACGGCGTCGACTCCAACGACTTCTGCTTGACGTCGATGATGTCGTGCTTGCTCACCTGGAACGACGGGATGTTCGTCTTGACGCCGTTGACCACGAAGTGACCGTGGGTCACGAGCTGGCGGGCGTGCCGACGCGTGCGGGCCAGGCCGGCACGGTAGACGACGTTGTCGAGTCGGCTCTCCAGGAGGGCGAGCAGGTTGTCGCCGGTCTTGCCGGGCTTGCGGTGCGCGGCTTCGTAGTACCTGCGGAACTGCTTCTCGAGCACGCCGTAGGTGTAGCGAGCCTTCTGCTTCTCCTGCAGCTGCGTGCGGTACTCGGACTCCTTGACGCGGGCGCGCCCGTGCATGCCGGGCGGGTAGGGACGACGCTCGAAGGCGGCGTCACCACCGACGAGGTCGACGCCGAAACGGCGCGACTTCTTGGTGAGGGGGCCGGTGTAACGAGCCATGGTTCAGAGCCTCCGGTGCTTGGGTGGGCGGCAGCCGTTGTGCGGCGTGGGGGTGACGTCGGAGATGGTGCCGACCTCGAGGCCGACGCCGCTCAGCGAACGGATCGCCGTCTCGCGTCCTGAGCCGGGGCCCTTGACGAAGACGTCGACCTTCTTCATCCCGTGCTCCATCGCCTGCCGGCCGGCCGACTCTGCGGCCATGCCTGCGGCGAATGGCGTGGACTTGCGCGAGCCCTTGAATCCGACGGTTCCGCCGGAGGCCCAGGCGATGACGGCACCCGCGGGGTCCGTGATCGTGACGTGGGTGTTGTTGAACGTGCTCTTGATGTGGGCCTCGCCCTGAGCGACGTTCTTCTTGACCTTGCGGCGCGTCTTCTTGGCGCCAGTGGTGGTCTTGGGGGGCATATCAGGCCTTCTTCTTTCCGGAGACGGTGCGCTTGGGACCCTTGCGCGTGCGTGCATTGGTCTTGGTGCGCTGGCCGCGGACGGGCAGGTGCGCACGGTGGCGACGGCCCTGGTAGCTGCCGATCTCCATCTTGCGGCGGATGTCAGCCGTGACCTCGCGGCGCAGGTCGCCCTCGGTCTGGTAGTTGGCCTCGATGTGGTCGCGGAGAGCCACCAGCTGGTCGTCGTTCAGCTCGTGGACCCGGAGGTCGGGGCTGACGTCGGTGGCGGCGAGAGTCTGTTGGGCGCGGGTGCGACCGATCCCGAAGATGTACGTGAGAGCAACCTCGATGCGCTTGTCGCGCGGGAGGTCGACTCCGATGAGGCGTGCCATGTAGGCAGTTCCTTCCGTTCGGCAGAGGTGTCGGCGTCTGGGGCGTCCCGACTGCCTCCAGTCGGGCCCCGGCCTCTGCGCCGGGGGTGGCACCCGGTGTGAACCAGGCGAGCCGTCAAACGTTGTTGGTGCTGGTGAAGAGGTCTAGCCCTGCCGTTGCTTGTGTCGTGGGTTCTCGCAGATCACCCTGACCGTGCCATGGCGACGAATCACCTTGCACTTCTCGCAGATCCTCTTCACGCTCGGGTTGACCTTCATTGAGCTCTACTTCCGGTCTCGATGCGTGGTGTATTCATTTGTATCGGTAGACGATGCGACCGCGGCTGAGGTCGTAGGGCGAAAGCTCCACCACGACCCGATCCTCGGGGAGGATTCGGATGTAGTGCTGGCGCATCTTGCCGCTGATGTGCGCGAGGACCTTGTGGCCGTTGGCCAGCTCCACCCGGAACATCGCGTTGGGCAGCGCCTCGACAACGGCGCCCTCCATCTCGATGACGCCTTCCTTCTTCGCCATAACCTCTTCTTCGCTCGCTTCATCTGGTCTCGGTCGCCCAGCGCGCGCGGATCCCGCCCGCGTGAGCGGGCCCCATCAAGTGCGGGACAGGGAAAAACGCGGCCGAACAGCCGACAGGCAAGTCTACGCCGGTCAGGGCGTCGGATTCAAATCGCGGTCACGCTCAGGGACGCGGCACGAACCCCTTGACCCCGCCCCCACCGGTGACCGCGGCTCCCGCGCTCGTGCGGATCACCGTCGGTCGGTCGAAGGCGTCGATCGTCCAGCCGAGGTCGATGGTTGCCACCACGGTTGCCTTGCTGGTGTCGACGACCGAGACCGACGAAGGAACTTGCTTGTCCGCCTTCTCGTCGTAGCGGTTGGTGACCAGCAGCACGCCCGGGCCGCTGCCGAGACAGTCGCTCAGCTCGTCCGCCTTGACATTCACCGTGCCGCGACGCTTCGCGGGGTCCGCGCCCCACACCTGGTAGGTGAGCTCCTCGTCCTCGCCATGCTCGCTGCCGGCAGGCTCGGTCAGCACCGTGCCACCTCCGTCGGTGTACGTGAGGATCTGCTGGCCCTCTGGGGCCTCGAACACGCTGCGGCCGGTGCCTTGCTCGCGGAGATGGCGCCCGATCGACACCAAACGCGGATCGCGGCGATCCGGCGAGAAGTAGGCCGACGTGCGGTCTTCGGCCACCGGTTCACCCGACGGGTCGAACAGCGTCGCCGTGACCTCGTCCCTGGTCCCGTCGCCGGTGTCGGTCACCAGCCAGCCGCCGCCGCCGAGCGACTGCTCGTAGCGTCCGTCGTCCGACCTCGCCAGCAGGCGGCCCGTACCTCGGTCGACGACGACCTCCCAGGACGCGGAGTAGGCGTCGACGCGCTCAGCACCGATGTCGAGCCCCTGGGCGCCGTCATGGCCCCAACCCTCGATGGCGAACGCGGTCTCCTGGCGCCAGGTGACTTTTCCCGTCTTGACCGACCGTCGCTCGATCGTGACGTCGAGCCTGCTGTCCTTGTTCTTCGGCCGGAAGGATGCCACGTAGAACTGGTCGCCGCTGACAGCGAAGGCCTGGTCGGACTCGATCTCCAGGCGCTTGCCAAGCTTGCCGCTGCGTTCATCGATGAGCACGATCTCCTGGGTCTTGGCATCGAAGTCATGGACGGCACACGCGACCCACCGTCCGCCGCCGTCGTCCTGGCAATTCGCCCCGAAGTCCTCCATCAACGGCAGGGCGCGACGCCAGGCGACCTTGCCCGACTTCGCGTCGATGCCGGCCAGCGTCAGCTTCTTCTTGCTGTCGGCCGCCGAGACCACCAAGCCACCGGTGGCCACCGAGTCGACCGACTGGAAGCCGCCGATCGTCGACATCGTGGCACCTTTGGCGCCGGCGATCTCATCGGCCGTGACGGTCCAGGCCGCTTCGCGAACGGTGGACAGATCAGGCTCGGAGGTCTGATCGACTTCGTCCCCGGACGTACATCCGGTGAGCAGGACGAACGATGCCAGCAATGCTGCAGCGCGCATGGGAGTCATGGCCGGAATGTAGCGGTCCACGACCCGTCATCGACGCAAAATCGATGCAGTTCTTGTCAATCGTTGTTGTCGAGCTGGCTGTTCCTCAGGTCAGAGCTGCCCGTTCATCCAGCTGCGTCGGCTGCTCATCCAGCTGCTGAGGTAGTTGACTTCTGCAGACCACGAGCCCTTGACCACCTGGTACTTGCTCAGGTGCTCGGTCACGCTCCACTTCTGGAAGTTCGCGTTCGCCGAGGACTGGATGATGGACTTCTGCTGACTGATGAAGCTGGTCTGGCTCAGCCCCGGGTAGACCGTGTTCCACCGCGCCTTGACGGCGTTGCGGAAGTCCGGGTCCTCGTTGAGCCGGTTGAACCAGGTCTTGGACGACTGCATCGCCGAGACACCCAGTGAGTTGCGCAGGTACCAGCCGGATGGGCTGACGACGTTGCCGGCGCGGTTGGCTGAACCGGCCGCAAGGTCGAAGTCCCACAGCGGGCCGAAGTACAGCTTGCCGTTGCGCTGCTTGTACATGTAGACGCTGGCCCACATGTTGCCGTCGACGGGCTTCATCAGCTCCATGCCGATGTAGTAGTCGACCGCGGAGTTGATGTCGATGTACTTCTTCCAGCCGCTCGTGTCACTGGTGAAGTTGCTGCCGAACAGTGCGGCGTCAGCTTGGTCGAGGTAGCCGTTGATGTAGCTGACCTGGGCGCTGGTGATGCCGTCGGAGGCTCCCGGATCCTCGGGCTCCTTGATGCCGACCCAGCCGCGTCCGCCGGCTTCGACGTTGCGATCGGCGCCCTTGCGGAAGTCCCACTCGAGCAGGTAGCCGCCGGTGACGTTGGGTTGGCCGTTGTCGACAGCACCCTTGAGCTTGGGGATGTTCACCCGGTCGCCGTCGATCGTGACGCGTTCGATGAGGATGTAGGAGCCGCGGTAGGAACCGTTGATGTAGACGTCGATGGGCTTGGAGTCGGGCGTCCAGGCCAGGTTGGACAAGTGCTTGCCCACATTGCCGGCGACCGTGTTGCGCAGCAGCGACTTGTCGTAGTGGTTGGCGACCAGGGCCCACTTCTTGGCCTTGCCCATGCCGCACAGGTTCAGGCCGTCCGCGAGGTTGAGCGAGAACGACTTCTTGGCGAACGACCATGAGTAGTTGCCACGGCCCTTGAGCCGGGCGTGGGCCGTCTTCGGCACGCTGCCGCAGCCGTTGCCCGAGGTCATGGAGAACTCACCCTCGAAATAGCGCGTGCGGGTGTTGACGGAGTCGCCTTCGTTGGAGTTGAAGTACACCTGCGACAAGCCGGTGGCCTTGCTGGGCAGCGGGGCCGCGAACGTCACGGTGTTGGTGACCGACGACCCGCTGACGGCGCGGTACGAGTGCGACACCTCACGAGGGTCGGCGATGCTGAAGGTCGTGTTGCCCGAGGAGCTCTGCTTGCTGGTGGCGATCGTCTCCCACGTGGCTGTCGGGGTCTCGTTCGTCTCGGTTGTCGGGATCGTGAGCAGCTGGAGCGACGTCTTCTGACCGCTCACCACCGGATTGAACTTCGCCGTGGCCGTCTTGCCGCTGCCGGTGATGGGCGAGAGCGTGGACGCCGCCGCAATGCCGACCGGACCTTCTTGCTGGGAGATCACACCATTGAGCGGGTTCGTCGGCTTCGGTTGCTGCTGCGATGAGGAGCTACCGAACAGGCCTCCGAGGATGCCCCCGGGTGAGCTGGGGTCACTCCCCTGGGCCGTGGCCGAGGTCACGGACGCCAGCAGGGTGAAGGCGATCGTGACGATGAGAAGTGTGGTCTTGAGTGTCTTCATGGGTGTCCGTCCCCCGGGAGTTGTGAGAGCCGAGCCGCCGAAGCCGCAGGATGTGACCGTTGGGAAGCGGTCACGCCCACCACTATGCCCTGAGACGCCGGGCGGTGTCCCACAGGGTCTCATTTGATGGGCGGTCAATCAAGGGACAAGGCCCGGAACCAGAGGTTCCGGGCCTTGCCAAACTCGATCGAGACAGCCGATCAGAAGTTGCTGCTGAGCCAGCTCTTCCTGCCGCTAGCCCAACCTCGCAGGTACGAGACATCGGCACTCCAGTTGCTCTTGATGACCTGGTACTTGCTGATGCTGTAGCTGTGGCTCGCCCCATTGGGTGCCAGCGAGAACGACCTGTTCGCCGAGGTGCCGATGATGGCTGCCTGGTCATCGATGAAGCCGGTCACGTCGAGGTCGTTCTTGACGTCGGCCCACCGCGCCTTGACGGCCGCTCGGAAGCTCGAGCGCTTGTTGAGGCAGTTGAACCAGGTGTTGGACGACTGCTGCGCCGAGACACCCAGGTTGTTCCGCAGGTAGAAGCTCGACGAGCTCACGACGTTGCCGGCGCGGTTGGCCGAGCCCGCCGCGAGGTCGAAGTCCCACATCGGGCCGAAGAACAGCTTCCCGCTCCGCGGCTTGTACATGTAGACGCTGGCCCACATGTTGCCGTCGACGGGCTTCATGTACTCCATCGCGATGTAGTAGTCGACCGCCGAGTCCTGGTCGATGTAGTTCTTCCAGTCCGTGCTCCGGCAGCTGCTCGCGCGCAGGGCACTGTCCGCGGAGTTGAGGTAGCTGCTGATGTACGTCTTCTGCGCCGAGCTGATGCCCTCGCCGGTGTTGGCGCCGGTGCGGTCGAGATCGTTCTCCGGCTCCTTGACGCCGACGTAGCCGCTGTCGGTCCCGAGGTTGACGTTGTAGTCGGCGCCCTTGCGGAAGTCCCACTCCAGGATGTAGCCGCCGGTCTTGCCCGGGTCGACCTGCTCGTTCGGGGTCATCTGCCGTTGAGCTCGTCGATGTCGACGCGGTTGCTCAACGTGTCGGGCGGGTCCATCGCATTCTGTGACGGATCCCTGGATGGCGATGCGCTCGATCAGCAGGTAGTTGCCGCGGTACTTGCCGTTCAGGTAGAAGTCGACCGGCTTGGACTTCGGCGTCCACGCCATGTTCGTTGAGCTTCGAGCCGACGTAGCCGGCCAGCGCGTTGCGCAGGAAGGACTTGTCGTAGTCCTGCGAGACCAGCGCGTACTTCTTGCTGATGCCCATGCCACACAGGTCAGTCTTGCTTGCCGAGCTTGAGCGTGTAGGACTTCCGCTTGAACGACCACGAGTAGTTGCCGCGGCCCTTCATGACCGACTCCTTCATGGGCTTGTCGGTCTGACGTGCCGTCCGTGTAGCCGACGTTGCGCACAGCCCGCGGCGCCGGCCTTCATGGCGAACTCGCCCTCGAAGTAGCGGGTGCGGGTGTCGACCGCGTGGCCCTCGTTGGTGTTGAAGTACACCGCGGACAGGCCAGTGGTTTTCAGGCGTCACCTGGCCGAGGCCGAACGTCACTTCGTCGGACTGATGTTCGTCGTGCCGTGCCCGAGGTGGCTCGGTACTTGTGCTTGACCCGGTACGGGTACGGGCTGGCCAAGGCCGGGAAGACGACGTGGCCGGCGGCGTCCTGGTTGGCTGTGGCGATCGTGATCCACGGGCCCTTCTTTCGACGCAGCCGGATCGCCTCGTTGACCTCGTCGGTCTCCTTGGTGCAGATCCGCTGCATCTGGAGCTTGGTGGCCTGTGCCGGCGGAACCCGGGTGAAGTCTGCCGTCCAGTTCTTGCCATCGGTGGACTGGTTCAGCACACCGGTCTGGGCCGGCGGCGGCGTCGGCACCGTGCCGGTGATCGTGTCGACCTCGGTCTCCAGGTCGCCGGACGTCTCGGCGTAGAGCTGCTGTGCTCCGCCGAGCACCGTGTAGGAGATGTAGGCGTTGCCGCTGGAGTTGGACGGTCTTGGTGGCGATGGACGTCCATGGGCGCTGCGCCGATCTTCCGGTAGAAGGTCACGTTCACCGTGCGCCGTTGTCGAAGTTCGCCTGCAGAGCGATCTGCTGGCCCTCGTCGAACGGCCCCGAAAGATGCGTGTGATCGGTGGTCGGACACGTCCTGATGGAGATTCGCCCCGTCATCGTCAGCCTCCGGCTGGCCGAGGACGGCCGACGCCGGTGTGGCGAAAAGGGCCAGCGGCAGCAGCGCAGCGGTGATCACGGCGAGGGCAGTCTTGAAAGTCTTCATGCGTAAATCCCCAAGGGGTAGGAGGCCAGTCAGGCGCCACAGGAGTAAGAGCGCCACACGACCTGACCATCATGCCTTACTCGCGGGAAAAATGCCGCCTCATCGGAGGAAATCCCGCGTGAACAGGCGGTGACCAGCGTCACGGCCCGTAGCGGTCGATCAGGCGTGACAGCACGATCGACGTGTTGGTGTGGCCGATGTTCGCGGTCTCGTCCCGGACGCGCTCGAGCGCACGCTCGAGGTCGCGCACGTCGCGGGCGACGATGTGCAGGATGGCGTCGGCCGGCCCGGACACGGTGGCCGCGACGTGGACCTCGGGCACCTTGGCGAACGATGCGCGCAGGTCGTCGGGCGAGACAGCTCCCTGGCAGTGCACCTCGACGTACGCCTCGGTGGTCCAGCCCATGTGGTCGGGATCGATCACCACGGTGAAGCCGCGGATCACGCCATCGCCCACCAGACGGTCGACGCGACGCTTCACCGCCGGCGCCGAGAGCCCTACCTGATCGCCGATCGCGGCATAGCCGGCGCGGCCGTCCTCGAGCAGGTGGTCGAGGATCTTGCGGTCGAGAGCGTCCATGCGTCCATCGTTGCAAGAAATCTCCGCGAATGGCCGATTGACGCAAGAAATCGCGGCATGCATGCACGATTTCGGGTTCGTGGTGCAGCGATCCGCCGAACTAGCATTGATTCGTTGCACACATCACGAAGGAGGCCTCGTTGACGATCATCGACACCCGGACCCATCTGGCCCGGACTGCGCCAACACCGGGCACGAAGACGCGGCGCCGCGCCCGCACGCGGCACTACGTGATGTGCACGCCCAGCCACTTCGCGGTCGAGTACGCGATCAACCCGTGGATGGACCCGACGCGTGCCGGTCGACTCCGAGCGCGCGACCGCGCAGTGGGACGTCCTGCGGCACGCCTACCTCGACCTCGGGCACCGCGTCGACGTCATCGCGCCCGTTCCCGGCCAGCCCGACATGGTGTTCGCCGCGAACGGCGGGATCACCGTCGGCGGCCGCACCTACGGCGCCAAGTTCCGCCACCCCCAGCGTGAGGCCGAGGCCCCGGCGTTCGCCGACTTCCTGCGCGCCCAGGGCCTCGACGTCACCGAGCCGACCCACGTCAACGAGGGTGAGGGCGACTTCCTGGCCCTCAGCTCGATGATCCTGGCGGGCACCGGGTTCCGCACCTCGCTCGAGGCGCACATCGAGGCCGCCGAGACGCTCGACCGCCCGGTGGTCTCGCTGCAGCTCGTCGACCCGCGCTTCTACCACCTCGACACCGCGCTCGCCGTGCTCGACGACGGTGGCGGCGACGCCCCGGCCGACATCGCGTACTACCCCGGCGCCTTCAGCCCGCACAGCCGGCGCACGCTCCGCGACCTCTTCCCCGACGCCGTGCAGGTGTCCGAGATGGACGCCCTGGTGCTGGGACTCAACGCGGTGAGCGACGGCCGCAACGTCGTGCTGCCCACGGCCGCCTCCGGATTCGCCGAGACCCTGAAGGCCCGCGGCTACCAGCCCGTGCCGGTCGAGCTCGGCGAGCTGCTCAAGTCCGGCGGCAGCGTCAAGTGCTGCACCATGGAGCTGCACGCCTGAGAGAAGTGCCTGGGGTTCAGGCCATCCAGTCGATCATCCGGCGGGCCAGCTCGGGCCCGCTGTCCTCCTGGATGAAGTGACCGCCGCGGATCCGGTCGTGCGGCTGGTCCTTCGCCCCCGGGATGTGCGCGATGAGCGGGCGGTCGCCCTTGCCGAGGATCGGGTCGTTCTCGCCGAAGATCGCCAGGAACGGCCGGTCGAACTCGCCCAGCGCGTCCCACGCGGCCCGGTTGGCCGGGACGGCGACGTCGTCGGGGTCGGTCGGCACCAGTCGCGGGAACGCGCGGGCGCCGGCCTGGTACTTCGAGGACGGGTAGGGCGCGTCGTAGGCGGCGCGCACCTGCGCGTCGACCGGGTTGACCGTGCGCGGCCTGCACGAGGCGCCCGGCGGGGAAGACCGGCGTCCATCGGGCGAAGGCCCGCCACGCCTTGAAGGCGATCGGCGTGCCGTGCTGTGCCGTGGGCAGGAAGCCGTTGCTCGACGACGATGCGGGCGAACCGCTCGGGCTGCTCCCCGCGATCCGCAGCCCGATGAGCGAGCCCCAGTCCTGCACGAACAGCGTGATGTCCTTCAGCCCGAGGGTGTCCATCCAGGCGGTCGACCCAGTCGACGTGGCGCTGGTACGTGTAGTCGGCGATCGCGGTGGGCTTGTCGGACTTGCCGAACCCGATCAGGTCGGGCGCGAGCACCCGGTACCCGGCATCGACCAGCGGCGGGATCATCGTGCGGTAGAGGTAGCTCCAGGTCGGCTCGCCGTGCAGCAGCACCACGACGGCACCGTCGCGCGGCCCTTCGTCGACGTAGTGCATCCGCAGCGTGCCGCCATCACCGGAGTCCACGGTCGTCCAGTGCGGCTCGAACGGGTAGTCGGGCAGGTCGGCGAACCGCTCGTCGGGAGTGCGGATGACGTCCATGGCGTCACTCTAGGGCGGCCAGCCCGGCGGCTCCCCCGTCGAGCGCGGTGAGCACCCAGATGCCGGTGTCGGTGAGCGCGAAGGTGTTCTCGAAGTGCGCCGACCACGAGCCGTCGGTCGTGACGACCGTCCAGTCGTCGGCGAGCACTCGAGTCTCGGCCGATCCGAGCGTGACCATCGGCTCGACCGCCAGCGCGAGGCCGCGCACGAGCTTGGGTCCGCGTCCGCGGCCGCCGACGTTGGGCACGTCCGGCGGCTGGTGCATCGCCGAGCCGATGCCGTGCCCGGTGTAGCCCTCGACGATCCCGAATCACCTTGCCCTGCGGACGCACGTGAGCCTCGACAGCGGCGCCGATGTCGCCCACCCGGCCGCCGAGCGAGGCGGCCGCGATGCCGCGCCACATCGCCTGCTCGGTGACGCGCATGAGCTCGGTGACCTCGTCGGGCACCTCGCCCACGGCCACGGTGATGGCGGCGTCGCCGTGCCAGCCGTCGACGATCGCGCCGCAGTCGATGCGAGATGACGTCGCCGTCGCGCAGTCGCGCGCAGCCCGGGGATGCCGTGCACCACCTCGTCGTTCACCGACGTGCAGATGACCCCGGGAAAGCCGCCTGCCCCGGTGCGTGCGCGCCGTAGCCGAGGAAGTTCGACGTCGCCCCGTGCGCGCGGATGGTGTCGTGGGCGAGGGCGTCGAGCTCGGCCGTGGTGACACCGGGGGCGACGGCCTCGCGGAGGAGCTCGAGCGTGCGTCCGACCACCAGGCCGGCCTCGCGCATGACGCGCGATCTGGTCGGGCGTCTTGATCTCGACGCCCGGCTGAACAGCCCACCGGCTAGGCCTCGAGGCCCCCGGTCGCCGAGAGGCGCCTCAAGTGCACTGTCGATGCGCTGGGCGATCTCGTCGACGTCGCCCATGCCGTCGACCTCGCGGAGCAGGCCGCGCTCGCCGTAGATCTTCGAGCAGCGGCGCCGTCTCGGCGGAGTAGACCTCCTGCCGGTGGCGGATGACCTCTTCGGTGTCGTCGGCGCGGCCGCTGGTCTCGGCGCGCTTGAGCAGGCGGCCGATGAGCTCCTCGGGATCGACGACGAGCGCGAGGACGACGTCGAGCGGACGGCCGAGCTCGGCCAGCATGGCGTCGAGCGTCTCGACCTGGTCGACCGTGCGCGGGTAGCCGTCGAGGATGAACGACTCGGCGTCGTCGCGGGAGATGCGGTCCTTGACCATGCGCGTTGGTGACCTCGTCGGGCACGTACTCGCCGGCGTCCATGTAGCGCTGCGCGGTGCTGCCCGAGCTCGGTCTGGTCCTTGACGTTGGCGCGGAAGATGTCGCCGGTGGAGATGTGCGCGCGCGCCGATGCGTTCGGCGAGCGACTCCGCCTGCGTCCCCTTGCCCGCACCTGGCGGGCCCATGAGGACGAGGCGCGTCATCGCAGGAACCCCTCGTAGTTGCGCTGCTGCAGCTGGCTCTCGATCTGCTTCACGGTGTCGAGGCCGACGCCGACGATGATGAGGATCGTCGTGCCGCCGAACGGGAAGTTCTGGCTCGCGCCGACCAGGGCGATGGCGATCATCGGGATCAGCGAGATGAAGCCGAGGTAGAGCGGCGCCGGGGGCGGTGATGCGGCTGAGCACGTAGGCGAGGTAGTCCTGCGTCGGCCGGCCGGCCCGGATGCCCGGGATGAAGCCGCCGTACTTCGTCATGTTGTCGGCGACCTCCTCGGGGTTGAAGGTGATCGCGACGTAGAAGTACGTGAAGAAGATGATCATGGCGAAGTACAGCGCCATGTAGAGCGGATGGTCGCCGCGCACGAGGTAGGAGTTGATCCAGCCGGCCAGCCGGCGCTCTCGGGCTGGAACTGCGAGAACAACGCCGGCAGGTACATCAGGCTGGAGGCGAAGATGACCGGGATGATGCCCGCCTGGTTGACCTTGAGCGGGATGTACGTGGACGAGCCGCCGAACATCCGCCGCCCGACCATGCGCTTGGCGTACTGCACCGGGATGCGGCGCTGCGCCTGCTCCATGAAGATGACGCCGGCGACCACCACGAGGCCGACCATCAGTCACGATGATGAACGTCGTCCAGCCCTTCTGCGTGCTTGATGAGCCACAGCGCGCCGGGGAACGTGGCGACGACCTGGGTGAAGATCAGGATCGACATGCCGTTGCCGATGCCGCGGTCGGTGATGAGCTCGCCGAGCCACATGATGACCGCGGTGCCGGAGACCATCGTGAGCACGATCAGCAGGTACTGCGCGATGGAGTCCTTGTTGTACATCAGGTCGCCGCACTCGGCGCCGCCGAACAGCTGGCCGCTGCGCGCGAGCGCCACGATGCCGGTGGCCTGCAGGATCGCGAGCCCGAGCGTCAGGTAGCGGGTGTACTGGGTGATCTTGGTCTGGCCCGCCTGACCCTCCTTCTTGAGCGCCTCGAGCCGCGGGATGACCACGACGAGGAGCTGCAGGATGATGCTCGCGGTGATGTACGGCATGATGCCGAGCGCGAACACCGTCAGCTGCAGCAGCGCACCGCCGGAGAAGACGTTGATGAGCGCGAACAGGCTGCTGTTCTCGCCCTGCGAGGCGATCTCGACGCACTGACGCACGTTGGCGACGTCGATGCCGGGTGCCGGCATGGTGGAGCCGAGCGGAACAGCACGATGATGCCGAGGACGAAGAGGACTTCTTGCGCAGGTCCGGTGTCCGGAACGCGTTGGCGAAGGCGCTGAGCACGTGCCGGTCCTCCTCGGGCCGTTGGAATCGTGCGGACTACGGTCGCCTACAGAGATTGGCTACGCGACGGGGCGAGCCTAACAGCCGACCACACGGGGCGGACGGGCTGTCAGAGCTCGGTGACGCTGCCGCCGGCCGCCTCGATCTTGCTCTTGGCGGAGCCGGAGAAGTGGTGCGCGGAGACCTGGACCGCGACCGAGATGTCGCCGCCGCCGAGCACCTTGACCGGACGGTCCTTGCGGACCGCACCAGCGGCGACCAGCGCGTCGACGTCGACGGTGCCCCCCTTGGGGAACAGCGCGCCGAGGCGATCGACGTTGACGACCTGGTACTCCTCGCGGAACGGGTTCTTGAACCCCTTCAGCTTGGGCAGGCGCATGTGGATCGGGATCTGTCCGCCCTCGAAGCCGGCGGGCACCTGGTAGCGGGCCTTGGTGCCCTTGGTGCCGCGACCGGCGGTCTTGCCCTTGGAGCCCTCGCCGCGACCCACACGGGTCTTGGCCTTCTTGGCTCCGGGAGCAGGACGCAGGTGATGGAGCTTGAGCGTCATGTCAGTCGACCTCCTCGTACGTCTCGACGAGAGTGCGGGATGGAATCGACCATGCCGCGGATCTCGGGACGATCTTCCTTGACGACGACGTCGCCGATGCGCTTCAGACCCAGCGAGCGCAGCGTGTTGCGCTGGTTCTGCTTGCGACCGATGCCGGACTTGATCTGGGTGACCTGGAGCTTCGTCATGACGCCCCCGCCCCGCGTGGCCTTCGGCCTTGGCCGCTGCCTCGGCGATGCCTTCCTTGCCGGCACGAAGCAGGGCCGCCGGAGCGACCTCTTCGACCGTCAGGCCGCGGCGCTTGGCCACGTCCTCCGGGGACTCGAGCGTCTTGAGGGCCTCGACGGTGGCGTGCACGATGTTGATCGCGTTCGACGAGCCGAGCGACTTGCTCAGCACGTCGTGCACACCGGCGGCCTCGAGCACGGCGCGCACCGGACCACCGGCGATGACACCGGTACCGGGCGATGCCGGACGCAGGAAGACGACGCCGGCGGCCGCCTCACCCTGGACCGGGTGCGGGATGGTGCCCTGGATGCGCGGGACGCGGAAGAAGCTCTTCTTCGCCTCTTCGACACCCTTCGCGATCGCGGTGGGCACTTCCTTGGCCTTGCCGTAGCCGACACCGACCTGGCCGTCGCCGTCGCCGACGATCACCAGGGCGGTGAAGCTGAAGCGACGACCACCCTTGACGACCTTGGCGACACGGTTGATCGTGACGACCTTCTCGATGTAGTTGGACTTGTCGCCGCCCCGGTCGCCTCCGCGTCCGCCACGGCGATCTCCGCCTCCGCGGCGCTGTTGAGTACTCATCAGAACTCCAGTCCTCCTTCACGGGCGCCGTCGGCGAGGGCCGCGACACGTCCGGCGTACTTGTTGCCGGCCCGGTCGAAGACGACCGTGGCGATTCCGGCGGCCTTGGCGCGGTCGGCCACGAGTTCGCCGACCTTGCGGGCCTTGGCGGTCTTGTCGTCGGATGACGAGCGCAGGTCGGCCTCCATCGTCGAGGCCGACACCAGGGTGCGGCCCTCCAGGTCGTTGACGACCTGGGCGACGATGTGCTTGCTCGAGCGGGTGACGACGAGCCGGGGACGGTCCGCCGAGCCCTCGAGCTTCTTGCGGCCACGCACCTGACGACGCAGGCGCGATGCCGTGCGTCCGGTCGTGCTCTTGTTGTGCCTGATCGAGATGGCCATCACTTACCAGCCTTTCCGGCCTTGCGCAGGACGCGTTCGCCGGCGTAGCGCACGCCCTTGCCCTTGTAGGGCTCGGGCTTGCGGAGCTTGCGGATGTTCGCGGCGACCTCGCCGACCATCTGCTTGTCGATGCCGTGCACCGCGAACTTCGTCGGGCGACTCCACCGAGAACGTGATGCCCTCGGGCGCCTCGAACTTGACGGGGTGGCTGAAGCCGAGGTTCAGCTCGATCGCGTTCTGGCCGCGGGCCATGACCCGGTAGCCGACGCCGACGATCTCGAGCTTCTTCTCGTAGCCCTCGGTGACACCGAGGACCATGTTGTTGATGAGCGAGCGGCTCAGGCCGTGCAGCGCCTTGCTCTCGCGCTCGTCGTCGGGACGGGCCACCTCGAGGCTGCCGTCCTCACCACGGGCGACCGTGATGGGCTCGGCGACGGTGTGGGCGAGCTCGCCCTTGGGGCCCTTGACGCGGACGTCCTGGCCCTCGATGAACACTTCGACACCCATGGGAACGGTGACGGGCATCTTGCCGATTCGCGACATGTGCTTTCCTTCCGTTCTCACCAGACGTAGGCGAGAACTTCTCCGCCTACGCCTGTCTTGTTGGCCTGTCGGTCGGTGAGGAGGCCCTGGGACGTGGAGATGATCGCCACGCCGAGGCCACCGAGCACCTTGGGCAGGTGGGTGGACTTCGCGTAGACCCGCAGGCCGGGCTTGCTGATGCGCCGGATGCCGGCGATCGAGCGCTCGCGGTGCGGGCCGTACTTGAGGTCGATGGTGAGCGTCTTGCCCACTTCGCCCTCGGCCGGTTCGGCGACCGAGAACCCCGTGATGTAGCCCTCCTGCTTGAGGATCGCGGCGACGCCTTCCTTCAGCTTGGAGTACGGCATGGTCACGGAGTCGTGGTACGCCTGGTTGCCGTTGCGGACACGCGTGAGCATGTCGGCGATCGGATCGGTCATGGTCATGGTTCTGAGTTCCATTCCTGCCGTGGTTTCGCCTCGGTATCGAGTCCGAGGGACCTTCGGCCGTCGGGTGGTGTGGTTACCAGCTGCTCTTGGTGATGCCGGGGAGCTCGCCGCGGTGTGCCATCTCGCGCAGGCAGATGCGGCAGAGGCCGAACTTCTTGTAGACCGACCTGGGTCGGCCACAACGCTGGCACCGGGTGTATCCGCGCACGGCGAACTTGGGCTTCTTCGCCGCCTTGTTCCTGAGTCCGGTCTTCGCCATGTCAGTTCTCCTTGAAGGGGAAGCCGAGCCGCGTGAGCAGCGCGCGTCCCTCGTCGTCGTTCTTCGCCGTGGTGACGATGGTGATGTCCATGCCGCGCGAGCGGTCGACCTTGTCCTGGTCGATCTCGTGGAACATGGCCTGCTCGGTGAGTCCGAACGTGTAGTTGCCGCCGCCGTCGAACTGACGCGGGCTGAGCCCACGGAAGTCGCGGATGCGGGGCAGGGCCAGCGTGAGCAGGCGGTCGAGGAACTCCCACATGCGGTCGCCGCGCAGTGTGACGTGCGCGCCGATCGGCATGCCCTCGCGCAGCTTGAACTGCGCGATGGACTTGCGGGCCTTGGTGACCTGCGGCTTCTGGCCGGTGATGGCCGTGAGGTCGCGGAGGGCACCCTCGATGAGCTTGCCGTCGCGGGCCGCCTCGCCGACGCCCATGTTGACGACGATCTTGGTGAGGCCCGGGACCTGCATGACGTTCTGGTAGTCGAACTCCTCGCGGAGCGCGGGGAGGATCTCCTCGCGGTACCGCGCCTTCAGGCGCGGGGCTTCGGTCGTGGCAGCCATACTCAGATCTCCTTCCCGGTCTTGGTGGCGACGCGCACGCTGCGCTGTGCCTGGTAGGTGGAACCGTCAGGACGGTTCTTGGTGACCTCGTCGCGGCGGAAGCCGACGCGCGAGGTGGTCTTCTTGCCGTCCGTCTCGACCACGAGCATCACGTTCGAGATGTGGATCGGGGCCTCGCTGGTGATGATGCCGCCGGTGCTGGCGCCACCGGTGAGGGCGGCCTTGGTGTGTCGCTTGACGCGGTTGACGCCCTCGACGATGACCCGGTCGACCTCGGTGAGGACCTCGATGACCTTGCCTTCGACGCCCTTGTCGTTGCCCGCGATGACCTTGACGTGGTCACCCTTCTTGATGCTGACGGACTTGTTGCTGGCTGCCATCTCAGAGCACCTCCGGAGCGAGCGAGATGATGCGCATGAACTTCTTGTCACGCAGCTCGCGGCCCACCGGGCCGAAGATGCGCGTGCCACGCGGGTCGCCGTCGGGCTTGAGCAGCACCGCGGCGTTCTCATCGAACTTGATGTACGAGCCGTCGGGGCGACGACGCTCCTTGACGGTGCGCACGATGACGGCCTTGACGACCTCGCCCTTCTTGACGCCACCGCCGGGGATCGCGTCCTTGACGGTGGCGACGATCGTGTCGCCGATACCGGCGTAACGACGACCGGAGCCACCGAGGACACGGATGCAAAGGATCTCCTTCGCACCGGTGTTGTCGGCGACCTTGAGTCGCGACTCCTGCTGAATCATGGGTCGTCTCCTACTTGGCCTTCTCGATGATGGAGACGAGACGCCAGCGCTTGGTGGCCGACAGGGGGCGGGTCTCCATGATCCGCACCCGGTCGCCGACTCCGGCGCTGTTCTCTTCGTCGTGGGCCTTGAGCTTGACGTTGCGGCGCAGCACCTTGCCGTAGAGGGCGTGCTTGACGCGGTCCTCGACGTTGACGACGACGGTCTTGTCCATCTTGTCGCTGACGACGAGGCCCTCACGGACCTTGCGGGTGGTGCGTTCGGCCGCCGTGGCTTCGCTCACTGTGGTGTCCTTTTCGTTGTTCATGCTTCGACCGCCTCGATGATGCCGAGCTCGCGCTCGCGGACGACCGTGTAGATGCGCGCGATCTCGCGGCGCACGGTCTTGAGTCGGGCGGAGTTGTCGAGCTGACCCGTGGCGTTCTGGAAGCGCAGGTTGAAGAGCTCTTCCTTGGCTTCCTTCAGCTTCTCGTCCAGGTCGTCGGCGCTCAGGGCGCGCAGCTCGGCCGCTGTGTTGGTCGTGGCCATCAGAGCTCACCTGTCTCTCGCGTGATGAACCGGGCCTTCATCGGGAGCTTGTGGATCGCGCGGCGCATGGCCTCGCGGGCCGTGAGCTCGTCGACACCCGACAGCTCGAACATGACGCGTCCGGCCTTGACGTTGGCGACCCACCACTCGGGCGAGCCCTTGCCGGAACCCATGCGGGTCTCGGCGGGCTTCTTGGTGAGGGGGCGGTCCGGGTAGACGTTGATCCAGACCTTGCCGCCACGCTTGATGTGGCGCGTCATGGCGATACGAGCGGACTCGATCTGACGGTTGGTCACGTAGTGACCTTCCATCGCCTGGATGCCGAAGTCGCCGAAGGCGAGCTCGGTTCCACCCTTGGCCATGCCGCGGCGCTTGGGGTGGTGCTGCTTGCGGTACTTGACCCGTCGGGGCATCAACATCAGCTGGTCCCTCCCTCTGCGGCAGGAGCGGCGGCTGCGGCCGGAGCCTCAGTCGCTGCTGGGGCGTCGGCGGCAGGCGCTGCGGCGGCTGCGGCCGGAGCCGCATCGCCCTCGCGGGCCGGACGACGTCCGCGGGTGGGGCGGGAGCGACCGGGAGCGGCCGCGCGCTTGGCCGCCTCGGCCTCGCGCTCGGCGCGGGTGCCGGCGACCTCGCCCTTGTAGATCCAGACCTTCACGCCGATGCGGCCGAAGGTGGTGCGGGCCTCGTAGAAGCCGTAGTCGACGTCCGCGCGAAGGGTGTGCAGGGGCACGCGGCCCTCGCGGTAGAACTCCGAGCGGCTCATCTCGGCGCCACCGAGGCGGCCCGAGCACTGGATGCGGATGCCCTTGGCGCCGCTGCGCATGGTGGTCTGCATCGCCTTGCGCATGGCACGACGGAACTGCACACGACCCGACAGCTGCTCGGCCACGCCCTGCGCGACGAGCTGGGCGTCGAGCTCGGGAGCCTTGACCTCGAGGATGTTGAGCTGCACCTGCTTGCCGGTGAGCTTCTCCAGGTCGCCACGGATGCGGTCGGCCTCGGCGCCACGGCGGCCGATGACGATGCCCGGACGCGCGGTGTGGATGTCGACGCGGACGCGCTCACGCGTGCGCTCGATCTCCACGCGGCTGATGCCGGCGCGATCCATGCCCTTGGTGAGCATCTTGCGGA
>CAVSEX010000001.1:0-430879 GCA_963727135.1 uncultured Actinomycetota bacterium | reverse complement strand
GCGTTCTCCGTCGAGCGGCGACGTCGCCCTACCCGACCACGGGTCAGAAGACGGTCCTCAAGATCAAGGTCCAGCCCGACGGCAAGCTCCTCAAAGAGCAGGAGTGGTCGCTGGCCGCCCACATTCCCGCCAAGGACTGCCTGATCGCGACCATGCCCGACTGGGACGGCCGGATCTGGTTCTTCACCCAGCAGGGCATCGTCGGCACCATCGACCGGGAGACCGGCACAGTGCAGGCGACGCAGTTGCCCGAGGGTGAGCAGGTCACCAACTCGGTCGCCACCGACGAGACGGGCGGCATGTACGTCGTCTCCACCCATGCGCTCTACCGGCTCGACGCACAGCAGCGGGGCCCCCGAAGTCACCTGGCGTGAGGTCTACGACCGCGGCACCCGCCTGAAGCCGGGCAACCTGTCCCAGGGGTCCGGCACGACGCCGACCCTGCTGGGCGACCGGTGGGTCGCGATCAACGACAACGCCGACCCGCAGACCAACGTGCTCGTCTACGACCGCCGGGAGGGCGGACCGACCGGCTCCACTGCACGCAACCGGTCCTCGCCGCCAACGCCGGCACCACCGACAACAGCCTGGTCGCGGCCGGCAACTCCTTCATCATCGAGAACAACTACGGCTACAAGGGCCCGACCTCGACGATCCTCGGCGAAGACCACGACGCCGGGCCTGGCCCGCGTGATGGTCGAGGACGACGGCTGCCACGTTGCCTGGACCAACAACTCGATCGCGCCCAGCTCGGTGGCCAAGGCCTCGCTCGGCAACGGCCTGCTCTACGCCTACACGAAGCCGAAGCTCACGCCGGCGCTCCGCAACGTGCTCGACGCCTGGTACTTCACCGCCATCGACATCCGCACCGGGCAGACCGTCTGGAGCCGCCTCACCGGCACCGGCATCCAGTGGAACAACCACTACGCCGCGATCTATCTCGGGCCCGACGGAACCGCCTACATCGCCACCCTGGCTGGACTGGTCAGGACTCCAGGACGCGATGAAGACGTTCGTCGTCAGCGGTGCCGCCAGCGGAATCGGCGCCGCCACCACCGCGCTGCTGCGCGACCAGGGCGACCGGGTGATCACCGTCGACCTCCGCGACGCCGACGTGATCGCCGACCTGTCCACGGCGGCCGGGCGGGCGGATGCCGTGGCCGGGGTCGAGCAGCTGACCGACGTCGTGCATGGAGTGGTGCCGTGCGCCGGCATCGCCGGGGCCACCGGCGTCGACTCTGCCCTGGTGGTCTCGGTGAACTTCTTCGGGGCCGTCGCCCTCGTCCGCGGCCTGCAGCCGCAGTTGGCAGCGGCGGAGGACGCGAGCGTCGTCCTGCTCGCGTCCAACTCGATCACCGCCATGCCGGGCTGGCGACACATCCGTGGCCGATCTCTGCCTGGCTGACGACGAGGAGGCCGCCCGTGCGGACGCTCGTGAGGTCGACTCGGTGATGGTCTACCCGGCCACGAAGGCCGCGCTGGCCTGGTGGGCGCGCCGCGAGGGCGTGACCGACGCCTGGATCGGGCAGGGCATCCGGCTCAACGCCGTGGCCCCCGGCGTCGTCGCCACCTCGATGACTGAGCAGCTCCGCGCGGACCCGGTGTTCGGACCGTTCGTCGACGCCTACCCCACCGCGCTGGATCGGCCTGGACGACCGGAGGAGATCGCCGCGTTGATCGCCTTCCTGCTCTCCGACGCCAGCAGCCTCATGGTCGGCTCTGTGGTGTACGCCGACGGCGGCACCGACGCGATCCTGCACCCGCGCGCCCCTGAGGGCGGGGGAGTCTGAGCACCCGCGCTATCGCGGGGTCAGGACGCAGAACTCGTTGCCGTCGGGATCGGCCATCACGACCCAGCTGACCTCGCTTTGACCGATGTCGATGTGCCGGGCGCCCAGCTCGAGCGAACGCGCAACCGTCTGTTCCTGCTCCTCGAGAGACGTGCTCGTCAGGGCGAAGTGCATCTGGTTCTGGCGGGTCTTCGGCTCTTGAGTGGGGAAGAACTCGATCCGGAACCCGGTGTCGTCGCTTGGCGGGAGCACAAAACCGTCCGGTGGGTCGTCGACGACCTCCCGGCCCAGGACGCCGGCCCAGAATCGCGCGAGACGGACCGGGTCGTGCGCATCGAACGTGACCGCCATGAGATGAGAAGCCATACCGCCCCCGGATCCGCTGACTCTGACCTGCGACTCGGTGCGATCCTACGGTTCGCGCCACCTGGCCCGATCTAGGGCCGTGCTCGCGCAGACCTCCGTCGGAACGCTGCCCATCTGGATGCTTTCGGTTCTGACAGCGACTGCAACAACGAGGCGACCCGCTCCCCGCTCTGCCCCGCATACGCGGGCTCGAGCCAGTCGCCAAGAAAGGCGATAGTGCGTGCGTCGATGCCCGCGCCGTCCATGACGAAGTCGATCATCTGTTGCGGGTTGTCGGCATGCAGCCCCAACCGCTCATGGAAGATGTGCGCCTCGGCCGACTGACCGAGATGGCGCTTGATCCGGTCGCCGATCAGCCAGTGCGGAAAGATCACCGGCTTGCCCAGCGCCCACGCCTCGTACACGATCGTTCCGAAATCGGAGATGACGTAGTCGCAGTCGAGCAGGCCGTATTTGGTCGGCTGCTTGTCCTTGCGGTTGCGCGGGTGCAGCGACACCTCAAGATCGAAGTGCTTCTCGAACATCGGGATGAACTCCAGCAGGTCGGGATAGCTGGACTTCGAATAGTTCTCCTCGCCGTGCCGCACATAGTCATGCGTCGGCGCCCACAGCACCTTCGGGCGGGTGCCGGGAGAACGCGGCACCACCGGCATCTCCTGCTGCGTCGCCAGCAGGATGTCCAGCCGCGGCCAGCCGACGACATGGATGCGGTCCGCTCCAACTTCAGGTCGTCGCGCGCCAGTAGGCGCCGCTTGAGCCATTCGCCCGGCACGAACAGGTGCGCCAGCCGGTTGCTGATGCGCTCGCCGTTCTCGTCCTTGCGCAGGAAGTAGTTCTTGTCCGCGATGCCGTGCGACATCACCACGTCGGCAGGCAGACGGATGAACAGCGAGAAGTTCAGGCGGTCCGGGACGCGCGTGCCGACGGTGGTCGAGAATTCCGAGGGCGCCAGGTGCCGCGTGACCGCGCCGAGGATCTGCTGCTGGATGCCTGCATAGTTCTTGCTCGCGGTGTGCACCAGATTGATGCGCGGCGTCGCGTCGCCTTTGCCGACCTCGCCCACATCGTGTGCTGTCACTATCGCCTGCTCGCGGACATCGAACCTGCTGATCACGAGGCCCGAGCACCCCACGCCGCATGGTTCCGACTGATTCCGCACAGTCTGCCAGAGCGAGGTGATGTCCTGAGGGATGTCGTCGAGTCCCGGCTCGTGCCGGGCCGTCTGTGAGAGGTCGGTGCTAGGACTCCCCGACTCCCCTCGGACGCGCTCTGGCGAGTAACGCTGCCCGGCTCGCTGCGTGCATCGGATTTTTGTCCGAACGGGCGTTTACGGAATCGGACCGGTTTCTGACCGATACCTTGCTGGGGTCACTTCTACTCCGGTGAGGACTCGATGGCCGATCCAGCGGTTTCGGTAGCCATGCCGGACGAGTTCGCCCAGCGCGGTCGCTGGCGGGCGTTCCGCGATCCTGTGGTTGAGGCCAGTTTCCGTGCGTGGCACCGCGAGGAAATCCTCCCGGTTGCGCGGGTTGTCGGGTTGGTGTCCGTCGTGGTCTGGGTCTCCATCCCCCTGTGGTACCGGCTGTCCGTGGGCATGACGCCGCGTGTCCTTCTCCTCGGTGCGTGGGCGATTTCCGTCCCGGTGTTGGTCGCGGCCCTTCTCGTCAGCTACACGCGGCTTGTGCGGTGGGCCAATGGGGCGATGACCTTCGGTGCCCTCGTCATTGGACTCAACTTCATCTGGATCATGAGCACCATGTACGGCACCGTTTTTGGCACGGTGTCTCTCGCGGCGCTCGCGATGGTGTTTATCGCGTTGGCAATGCGGCTTCGCACTTGGGGGATGGCGTTCCTCGCGATCGTGCTTCTTGGCCTTCCTGTTGCTCTCCTGATTATCGGCACATTGGACGAACAGATTCGGCTTGAAGACAGCTGGCCTTATGTCGCGGTGCTCCTGACGCTGCTGCCGTTGGTGATACTTGCCTCGGCACAAACCGAAACGGGTATGCGCAGGCAGTTTGCGGCCCAGGTTCAACTTCAGGCCAGCCAGCGACTCCTGCGCAGGTATGCGCCGGCGGCGGTGGCCGAGCGGATCGAGTCAGGAAACGCCGGGACCGTTGGCCGTCCTCAGCGACTGCGGGTCACGGCGATGTCCTCGGACGTCGCGGGATTCACCGCGCTCGCCGATCAGATCGATCCCGAGTCGCTGAGCCAGATCATCAACGAGTACATGGCCACGATGAGCGAGGTCGTCGAAAGCCAAGGTGGTGTCGTCACCGAGTTCGCTGGTGACGGTCTGATGGCCATCTTCGGCGCACCCGAAGCACTCGAACCCGAGGAGCAGGTGCAAAGTGCCCTGTCAGCGGCCAACGCGATGCACGCACGTCTCGCCGAGCTCAACAAGACGTGGTTCCGGCTCGGCATCGAGCAGCCCCTCAGGGTACGGATCGGGATCAACACCGGCATGCTCAGCGTCGGCACCTTCGGTTCAGATGGCCGAGCCACCTACACGGCGATTGGCCTTCAAATGAACGTTGCCGCACGTATCCAAGCCCAATGCGAGCCCGGCGGCATTGTGCTCAGCAGCGCCAGCTGGCATCTCGTGAAGGACACCGTTGAGTGTGACCCGCTTGGAGAGGTCACGGTGAAGGGCGTCCATTTCCCGATCAGCATCTACGCACCCCGGACATGAGTGAATCGAGGCTCGCATGACGCTCGTCGAGCCGTTCATCGACTTCACCACTGGCCCATGAGCAGGAAATCCGCACTCCTCGCGCAATTATCGCTCCGGCCTTTCTGTATATCTTGGTACTCCTCCTGCTGGCCCAGCCGCCTGCGTTCGACGTGGCGATGCTGGTCGACCTGATCCTGTTCGGTGCCGTTATCAACGGTGCTATTGGGGCGATGTCGTGGATCGCGTACCGGCGGGGCAAGGAGGGGCGCTGGACCGGCTACGCATACATCCTCATTTTCCAACCTTGGGCGGTGGTACTTATCGTTGCGCTCGGCGGCTTCACCTCCCCGTTCGTGGTGTTCCCACTGTTTTTTCCGTTCTTCACCGTGCTCTGGTGGTGCGTCCGGATGGGTAGTGGTCTCCGCTGGCTGCATCTTCGCGGTGCTGACGGCAGGGGGTGCACTCAACCTGACAGGTGTTGTGCCTTTCGCACCCGCGATCCAAATCCGCGACATCGACGGCTTGAATACCGTGAATTGGCTTGTCGTCAGCGTTGCCACATTCCTCCTCATTGCCGTCGGGGTGTATCTGGTGGGGTTCGTCGCGGTCGCTGCAGCCGATCTGCAACACCGGCGCTTGGCTGAAACACACGTGCGTCTGGAACGTGCACATGGGTTGATTCGCCGGTATGTGCCCGAGCAGGTGGCCGAAGCCATCCTGTCCGATGCACCCGAGGCCATCGAGCGGCATGACCGGCGCAAGTTGACCATCTTCTTCTCAGACCTTGTGGACATGCGGGTTGAAAAGCTCGCCCGCAACCTCGACAACCTCGTAGCGGTGCTCGACCAGTTCCGTCAGACTAACGACAAAAAGACGATGCTCAGACAGACCACTGAGGGATGCGAGGATTGAGGCAACCCTCGCAGAACGGGAGCAGGAGGTACGGGCAGCGGAGTCGTGGGCCGCTCGTTGGAGTTGCGTGGCCTATTGCTGCTGCTTCTCGGCACGCTCGTCGGTTCGGTTTGGTAGCGCTTCAGCACCCGCGTGACTCTACGGCGGCCGTCCATAGATGGCCCCGAGCACCGCACCGAGAACAGTGCCAACGATCAGGATGGGGTAGCCCCCGAGGACCAGTGGGTCGATGATCTCGTGGAAGTCGCCATCGCGCAGTCGTCGCCAGATCATGAGCCCCCCGACGGCGGCGGCACCGACAACGAACCCCAGGAGGGCACCGACCCCGAGATCCGCTAGCCGATTTCCCGATTGATCGTGCGGTGGCTTCGCGTTCAGGTCCTCGTCCGCGATCATCCACACGGCCACAAGGATCATTCCGACATGCCTACGACGGCAGGGCGCCTCCGTCGATGTGCCCGGCGGTGACCAGAGTTTCAGGTGATGATCCCGACGCCGATAACGTCTACGAAGTGTTGGGACCACCCACACGAGTTTGCTCACCACACCAAGAGATCCCGGCCTTAGCAAGGACGCCGACGAGGAGCACCGACGTCCGGGTTGTGCCGATGTACCGGAAGTCGCGTCCGCCGAGTCGGATCACGAAGAGTTGAGGATCGATGCGAGGAACAGAATCCCGGCGACCCGGGAGTTGTTCATGGGGTCACCGGCCACATATCGGTGGGAGACTCCAGGGTCTCGCGGTCCAGTTTGGTTGAGCCAGCGACGTAGACAATGTGAACGGTGGACCTGTGAACTCAGCGAGCACGTACTCGATGTGGTCTGACCAGTTCTCTCCGCCGTCCCGTTGTAGACAGAACCGCCTCCGCCACCGGCGAAGTCGACCACAAGTCCCCCTTGCTCTACGCGGACATGCGCCAGCGAGGAGAACCCGTCCTCGCCGAAGTCTCCGTCGGTTTGAGCCGCGAAGTTCAGGGCCACCATCCCTTAGGCGGCCCCGCTGGCAACGGTTCGCCGATTCCCGTCACTCAGGACATGATGGTGCTCGTTCATCGGTGCAGTGTAGGTAACCCAGCGGCCCGCGCGCGTTCCGCGCACCGTGTAGTCCACGTGATTTCGCGGTGTGCTGAGCCAACCCGTTACGCGGGAGCCTCCGCGTGCACACCGCTCCGCGTTACGGCCAGATGTGCTGGTTGTAAACACACCACGTCACTGGCGAAGAACTTCATCTCTCTCCTCTCCCTCCAACTCCTCTCGCTGCTCTTATTTGGTGCGTTACTCAAGTCGCTGGTATGGGTGCCGGTGTTGCTTTGGCGCCGTCGAGGAGCTATCCGATCCAGGATTCGCCTTCGGCGCTGAACCCGCTCCGGGCGAAATCGGGAACATCCCGCTGGACGGCCTTGGGGCGGTTGCTCAGGCGCTAGGACCCATCACGGTGGTGCGCCATCAGGGACTCGAACCCCGAACCCGCTGATTAAGAGTCAGCTGCTCTGCCAATTGAGCTAATGGCGCGCGACGAGAAACCTTAGCAGCCGTCAGAGGGGCCGACGAAATCGAGCGACGGCCTCGTTCAGCGGCCGAGAGTTTCGAGTAGAGCATGGGCCGCGTGGTGGCCGGAGATGCCGCTGACATTGCCGCCGCGGCGGGCTCCACTGCCGCACATCAGCACTCGATCGTGGGCCGTCGCGACGCCCCAACGCTCGGCCGGCGAGTGCGGTTTCTCGCCCTCTTCGAGCCACGGCCAGGCGATGCCGCCGTGGAAGATGTTCCCACCTGGCATGCCCAGCTCGGCCTCCACCTGGGCCGGCGTCTTGTGCTCCACGCCGAGGATGAGTGGCTCGAGTGGCTCGTCGAGATAGGCGTCCAGGGACGTGAGGACCTGCCGGTACGCGGTCTCGCCCGCCGCCTCGTCCGGCAGGTTCTCGTACGGGGTGTGGAGACCGAAGTAGGTCAGAGTCTGCGCATCGGAGTCGGCGAGATCGGGACCGAGGATCGAGCGGTCGGTGAGGGTGTGGCAGTAGATCTCGCCGGATGCGAACGGCGCCCGGCCATGTGCTGCAGCGTCGTGCAGCTCCTCCAGCTGCGTCATGGCCTCGTTGACGTGGAACGTGCCGGCGAACGCGACGTTCGGGTCGTGGCCGGACTTCAGACGGGGAAGTCGTGACACCAGCAGGTTGACCTTGAACTGCGAACCGGACGGACGTGGTGGCAGCGGATCACCGAACAGGCCCGCCAGGACGTACGGCGCCACTCCGGAGAGCACGTGGCTCGCGGCCAGCTCGAAACCATCACCCGTCACAGTGACGCCGTCCGCGCGGACGTCGATGTGCTCGACGGTGCAGCCGGTCCGCAGCTCGGCTCCGGCCTCGCGCGCGACCCGCTCCAGCTCGCCCGTCACGGCACCCATCCCGCCGACCGGCACCCGCCACTCGCCGGTGCCGTTGCCGAGCCGATGGAAGAGGAAGCAACGGTTCTGCTTGAGCGAGGGGTCGAGCAGCGACGCGAACGTCCCGATCAGGCCGTCGGTACCGACGATCCCGCGCACCAGGTCGTGGGCGAAGCGCCGCTGGAGCGCGACTCCCAGCGGTTCCTCGACGACGTCGGACCACGTGACCATGTCCACCTGGTCGCGCAGGTCGCCGATGTGGGGCAGGGGCTCCAGCAAGGTCGATGCCACGGCCCCGGCCAGCCGGCCGACATCGGCGTCGAACGCCTGCCAGGCCTCGAACTCGGCGTCGGAACCGGTCAGCTCGCGGAACGAGGCTCTCGTCGCCTCGCCCTCGTCGGTCTCGACCAGCAGGCCGCCGCCCTCGTACGGCGTGTACGAGGCTGTCGGACGCGACCGCAGCTCCAGTTGCAGACCGAGCTCCTCGATCAGCGCTTCCGGCATGAGGCTCACCAGGTAGGAGAAGCGCGACAGCCGAGCGTCGAGGTCGTCGAACGGCCGAACGCTCACGGCCGCCCCGCCGACGTGGTCGAGGCGTTCGAGGACGACGACGTCGAGACCGGCGCGGGCGAGGTAGGTGGCAGAAACGAGTGCGTTGTGCCCGCCCCCGACGATCACGACGTCGTGATCAGCGGGCATGCGTCCCGACGGCCCGACGTTCGACCCACGCGGCCAGCGCGGCCAGCAGCACATAGCCCGCCAGCGCAGATCCCGCGAACTCCTCGTTTGATCCAGGGACGGGCCCGAAGGTCCCGTACACCTGGGCGGCCGCCATGAAGACGAAGAAGGCCACCAGGATGACGCGGCCGTGACCGACGAGCTCCACCGAACGGGCGTAGAACAGCATCGCGAGGCCGAGGAGCGCGAGCTCGAGCGTGAAGCCGATGGCGACGTGGTCCCACAGGCCCAGGCCGACCTTGGTGGAGTCGTCGCCGAGCAGCGGCATGTCAGGGGTGTGCATGAGCAGGTCGAGCAGCCAGTGGGAGAAGCTGGCGAGCGCCACGAGCCCGAAGCCAAGAGCGCTGCGAGCGGCCGGGAACACCGCGGCCATGATGGCGGCGAACACCCCCGACAGGACCAGGGCGCCCACCAGGCCATGGGAGTACGGCATGTAATAGAGGTCGAGGGCGTTCGACTCCGTGAACCCGGGGGTGAGGCGCAACTTCTCCACCCCGGCGAACACGAGCGTCATGAACACGACGTCGAGCCATTGCACCGCCACGAACCACACCCACAGCGGCAACGACACGCTGGTGCTCCGGGCCGCGAACGACACGGAGTAGTGACCGACGAACATGCGTGCACCCTAGCGCCGGTCGCATCGCCCGAGTTCAGAGGTGCTTGAGCGCCTCGCGCCTGGACAGCGGGCTGAGCACGTGCTCGTCGGCGAAGATCAGCACCCAACCGGGTTCCACACGCGCCACGTCGCGCAACGCCCAGCCGATGGCCTTGCGGATGAAGAACTCCGGATCGGGCACGTTCGGCTCGATCACATCGACGAGCAGGGCACGGTCGACGCGGTCACGGCGCCCGAGCTGGCTGATGATCGCGAGCCGTCTCAGCCACATGTCACTGGAAGCACCCCAGCGCCGGACCGCTCGTGCAGTCGGCTTGGGGTGTGCGTCGTGGAGGTCGGCGATCCGATGAGCCACCTCGTCGACGTGGTCCCACCAGGCACCGGTGACGGCGATGTGCTCGTAGAGGGGCAAGAGCTCGAGGCGTCCCTTGGCGAGCCGCAGGGCCGTGAGCTCGGTCGCCGCGTACCGTTCCTCGCGATGTGTTGCCCCCTCCCACAGATCGCGGACGGCGCGCTCCAGCTCGTCGAGGTCAGCCGGGGGACTCGATCGCGCCGCCGCCCGCGTGAGCTTCCGGACCTCCGGCACCCGCACGCCCAGGAACGGCATCGACGACTTCATGTACGCCTGCTGACCGGGCGCGAGAGCCGGGTCGGCATGCTCACGCAGCACGCGCCGGATCTCGGCGACCAGGTCGTCCATGCCGGGAGCCTATCGACGGAATATTGACGCTAGTTGAATGTTGAACTACTGTAGGACCACACGAAGGAGAGCACCATGCCCGCCGTCACAGCCCCCGACTGGACAATTCTTCCGCGCACGGTCGCAGCGCGCCCGGATGCCGAGGACCGCGCGGCGATCAGCGTCACCACCGCGCCGCAGGGCTTCGAGGGCGAGGGCTTCCCCGTACGTCGCGCCTTCGCCGGCGTCGACCCGCGGCACCTCGACCCCTTCATCCACATGGACCAGATGGGCGAGGTCGAATACGCGCCCGGCGAGCCCAAGGGCACGCCATGGCACCCGCACCGCGGCTTCGAGACCGTCACCTACATGATCGACGGCGTTTTCGACCACCAGGACAGCCACGGTGGTGGCGGCTCGATCACCGACGGCGACACCCAGTGGATGACCGCTGGCAGCGGCCTGCTGCACATTGAGAGCCCGCCGGAGTGGCTCGTCGCCAAGGGCGGCCTCTTCCACGGCTTCCAGCTGTGGGTCAACCTGCCCCGCGACTCCAAGTGGCTCCCGCCGCACTACCAGGACATCCGCGCGAACGACGTCGGGCTCGGCGCCTCGCACGACGCGGGCGCGCTCATCCGCGTCATCGCCGGTGAGGTCGACGGCATCAAGGGCCCGGGCAGCACCCACACGCCGATGACGATGGTGCACGCCACCGTCTCACCGGGTGCGGAGATGACCCTGCCGTGGCGTCCAGAGTTCAACGCCCTCGTGTACGTCATGAGCGGCGACGGCTTCGTCGGCCGCGATCGTCGCGCCATCCGCACCGGCCAGCTGGCCGTGCTCGGACACGGCGAGACCATCACGATCGGCGCCGACACCGCACAGGAGTCACGCCACCCGGCTCTCGACGTCATCGTGCTCGGCGGTCAGCCGATCCGTGAGCCCATCGCCTGGGCCGGCCCGTTCGTCATGAACACCAAGGCCGAGGTGCTGCAGGCGTTCGAGGACTTCCAGAAGGGCAAGCTCGGCACCATCCCGTCCGTGCCCCACGCCGACGTCCACGGTGAGTTCAAGCCCGAGGAGTAACCCTCGCTAGGGTGCCTCCATGGCTGAGGCACGCTATGTCGGCGCGATCGACCAGGGCACGACGAGCACCCGGTTCATGGTCTTCGACCACGACGGGGCCGAAGTGGGACGACACCAGCTCGAGCATGAGCAGATCCTGCCGCAGGCCGGCTGGGTCGAGCACGATGCGACGGAGATCTGGGAGCGCACGCAGGACGTCATCGGTGAAGGGCTGCAGGCGGCCGGCATCGAGTCCGCCGACCTCGCCGCGATCGGCATCACCAACCAGCGCGAGACCACCGTGGTGTGGGACCAACGGACCGGCGTGCCGTACCACCATGCGATCGTCTGGCAGGACACCCGCACCGACGTCATCGCCAAGCAGCTCGAGCGCGACGGCCACGGCGACCTGATCCGTTCGCGCACCGGGCTGCCGCCCGCCTCGTACTTCGCTGGCGGCAAGCTCCGCTGGATCCTTGAGAACGTCGACGGCGTCCGAGCCGACGCCGAGGCCGGGCACGCGCTGTTCGGCACCATGGACACCTGGGTGTTGTGGCAGCTCACCGGCCTGCACCTCACCGACGTCACCAACGCGAGCCGCACGATGCTGATGGACCTCGAGACGCTCGACTGGGACGACGAGCTCCTTGGCCTGTTCGGCGTACCCCGCGCGATGCTGCCCGAGATCCGATCGAGCTCGGAGGTGTACGGGACGACGCGCGAGGACGGCCCGTTCGGGGCCGAGGTGCCCGTCGCCGGCGATCTCGGCGACCAGCATGCCGCCCTCGTCGGTCAGGTCTGCTTCGAGCCGGGAAGCGTCAAGAACACGTACGGCACGGGCAACTTCCTGGTGCTCAACACCGGCACCGAGATCGTCCGGTCCGAGCACGGCCTCATCACGACGCTCGGCTACCGTTTCGGCGACGAACCGGCCGTGTACGCGCTGGAAGGGTCGATCGCCGTGACCGGGTCGGCCATCCAGTGGCTGCGCGACCAGCTCGGCATCATCGACGACGCGGCAGAGACCGAAGCCCTGGCGGCCGAGGTCGACGACACCGGCGGCATGGCCTTCGTGCCGGCGTTCTCGGGCCTGTTCGCGCCGTACTGGCGGTCGGACGCTCGGGGCGCGATCGTCGGCCTGTCCCGGTTCAACACCAAGGCGCACCTCGCCCGCGCCGCGCTCGAGGCCATCTGCCACCAGAGCGCCGACGTCGTCGAGGCCATGGTCGCCGACGCCGATCTCTCGCTGGCGGCGCTGAAGGTCGACGGCGGCGTCACGGCCAACTCGCTCTGCATGCAGATCCAGGCCGACGTGCTGGGCGTCCCCGTGAGCCGGCCCGTCGTCGCCGAGACCACCGCGCTCGGTGCGGCCTACGCGGCCGGCCTCGCGGTCGGCTTCTGGTCCGGCACCGACGAGCTGGTCGCCAACTGGGCCGAGGACGCACGCTGGGAGCCGGCCTCCGACGCCGAGCAGCGCAAAATTGCACGGGCCCAGTGGGCCAAAGCGGTCGAGCGCACCCTCGACTGGGTCGAGGATGTCTGAACGCCAGTCGTTCTCGCCTGCTTGACTAGCCCCATGCGATCGGTCCCCCTCTCACCGCAGAACCGCGAGACCGCCCTCGCCGCCATGAGCTCGCAACAGCTCGACATCCTGGTCATCGGCGGCGGCGTGGTCGGCGGCGGCGCCGCGCTGGACGCGGCGACGCGGGGGCTGAGCGTCGGACTGGTCGAGGCCCGCGACTTCGCCTCGGGCACGTCGAGCCGGTCCAGCAAGCTCATCCACGGCGGACTGCGTTACCTGGAGATGCTCGACTTCCGCCTGGTCGCGGAGGCCCTGGGGGAGCGGAGCCTGTTGCTGGAGAAGATCGCCCCGCACCTCGTGCGCCCGGTGCCGTTCATCTACCCGCTCACGCGCCGCATCTGGGAGCGCTTCTACGCCGGGTCCGGCGTGGCCCTCTACGACTCGATGGCGTTCCTGTCCGGGCGCTCGCGCGGTGTGCCGCACCACCGCCACCTCACTCGCCGCGGCGCCCGCCGACTCATGCCGGCCCTCCGCAAGGACGCCCTCATCGGCGCCCTGCACTACTACGACGGCCAAGTCGACGACGCCCGCCACACGATGTTCCTGTCCCGCACGGCCGCCGCCTATGGCGCCCACGTCGCGAGCCGCACCCGCGTCATCGCGCTCATCCGCGAGGGCGACCGGGTCACCGGCGCCCGCGTCAAGGACCTCGAGACCGGTGACGAGCACGACGTCGCCGCGCGTCAGGTCATCAACGCCACCGGGGTCTGGACCGACGAGACGCAGGGCATGGCCGGCGAGCGCGGCCAGTTCCACGTGCGCGCATCCAAGGGCATCCACCTCGTGGTGCCGCGCGACCGCATCCGCGGCGAGTCCGGATTGATCCTGCGCACCGAGAAGTCGGTGCTGTTCGTCATCCCGTGGGGGCGGCACTGGATCATCGGCACCACCGACACCGACTGGGACCTCTCGAAGGACCACCCGGCCGCCAGCCGCTCCGACATCGACTACCTGCTCGAGCACGTCAACCGCGTCCTCGTGCAGCCGCTCACGCACGACGACGTGCAGGGTGTGTTCGCCGGCCTGCGCCCGCTGCTGGCGGGCGAGGACGCGGCCACCAGCAAGCTCTCTCGCGAGCACGCCGTGTCCACCAGCGTCACCGGACTCGTCGTCATCGCCGGCGGCAAGTACACGACCTACCGGATCATGGCCAAGGACGCCGTCGACGCCGCCGTGCAGTCGATGGCGACGATCCACGGCCGCACCGTGCCCGAGTGCTGCACCGAAGACGTCCCGTTGCTCGGCGCCGACGGCTACGAGGCCGTGTGGAACCAGCGGCAGAAGCTCGCCGCCGAGAGCGGACTCGGCATCGGCCGCGTCGAGCACCTGCTCCGACGCTACGGCTCACTCGTCACCGAGCTGCTCGAGCTGATCGCGGACCGGCCCGACCTCGGCGAGGCGCTCACCGGCGCCGACGACTACCTACGGGCCGAAGTCGTCTACGCCGCGTCGCACGAGGGCGCACGGCACCTCGACGACACGATCGCCCGCCGCACACGCATCTCCATCGAGACGTTCGACCGCGGCACGGAGGTCGCCGTCGAGGTCGCCGACGCTGATGGGCGACGTGCTCGGGTGGAGCGACGAGCAGCGCAAGGTCGAGGTCGACCACTACCTCAAGCGCGTCGAGGCCGAGCGGGAGAGCCAGACGATGCCCGATGACGAGACCGCCGACGCCGCCCGCATGGGTGCTGTCGACGTCGTGCCGATCTCCCAGGCCGGTGCGCCGATCTGATGTCAGGACACCGGCACCTCGAGCAGGACGAGGCGCGGCCTCCGTCCGTGCGCACCCTCGTCACGGTGCTGGTGACGATCGGGATCGTCGCGGTGCTTGTCGGCGTCGTGGCTGTCGCGTCCTTGGCGTCGAGCAGCACTCGCACCGCTGCGAACCGCCTCGATGTCGGTGACGATCCCCAGCTGGTCATCCGGTCCACCGATGCCGACGTGCGGCTCATCGAGGGAACCAGCTCCGACGTCGTGATCCGGGCCAAGGTCACCAGCGGCGTGATCGAGACGCGCTACGAGCTCCGGCGTCGCGGCGACGAGATCGAAGTCGTCGGCAGCTGCATGGAGTGGCTCTCGCCGGGCTGCGGCGTCGTCGTCACGGTGGCCGTCCCGATGAAGCTGCCCGTGCTCGTGGCCACCGACTCCGCCGACGTGGCGGTCGACGGCGTCAAGGACCGGGTCGTCACCATCGCCACCGGCAGCGGTGACGTGCGGGGGCGTGAGCTGAGCGTCCAGGAGTTCTCGGCCAACACCGACAGCGGCGACGTGGTCGCTGCATTCACGAAGCAGCCGTTCGCGTTCAAGGCCCGCACGAAGAGCGGCGACATCAGCGCGAGCATCCCGGACGGAGACGTGGGCTACTCGGTCACGATGAGGTCGAGGACCGGCGACACTCAGTCGGGCCTCAAGTCGGCCAGCGGTGCACAGGGCATCGTTCGTGTCGTGAGCGATTCCGGCGACATCCGGCTCGGACGCTGAACGTCCCGGGGGCAAGGAAAAACCCCCGCCACGAATGTCGTGTGCAGGGGTTCTCGTGGGGTGGACGACGGGACTTGAACCCGCGGCCACCGGCACCACAAGCCGGTGCTCTACCAACTGAGCTACGCCCACCACGCGTGCCGGGCATGCGCCCGACACGGCGAGGACGAGTGTAACGCCCCGCCGGGCTACTCCGGCTCGCCGCCCTCGACCTCTGCAGCCAGGGCTTTGGCCGCCTCGGTGTCGGGTCCGGGCGGAGCCACGAACACGGCCTTGCGGTAGTAGCGGAGCTCGTCGATGCTCTCGGTGATGTCGGCCAGGGCACGGTGGTTGCCGGCCTTGCCGGGTGCCGCGAAGTAGGCCCGCGGATACCACTGGCGGGTGAGCTCCTTGATGGAGGAGACGTCGATGACGCGGTAGTGCATCCAGCCCTCGAGCTCGGGCATGTCGCGGGCGAGGAACGCTCGGTCAGTGCCGACCGTGTTGCCGGCGAGCGGTGCTTTGCGTGGCTCGGTCACGAACTCGCGGATGTAGGCGAGCACCTGCTCTTCCGCCTCCGGCAGGGTCAGCCCGGCATCGAGCTCGTCGAGCAGGCCGGAGCTGGTGTGCATCCGGGTGACGACCTCGTTCATCTGCTCCAGCGCGGCGGCCGGCGGCTTGACGACCAGGTCGACGCCGTCGCCGAGCACGTTGAGGTCGAAGTCGGTGACGAGTGCGGCAACCTCGACGAGGGCGTCGTGGTCCAGCGAGAGTCCGGTCATCTCGCAGTCGATCCACACCAGCTTGTCGTTCACGACGAGCCACCCTAGTACCCGGGGTTTCATCGTGCCTTCGGACGGGTCGGTAGGCTCCCCTGCGTGACCAACGAACGTCAGCAGCGAGCCGCTCGGGCCGAGCAGATGCGCAGAGAGCGCGAGAAGGCCGACCGCAAGCAGCGCAACCTCATCACCGTCGGCATCGTCGTCGTCGTCCTCGCGCTCGTCGCCATCGGCGGCTACGCGGTCAAGTCCACCAGCGACTCGCGCGCCAACGAGACCGACGTCATCACCCCGAAGGGCGCCACCGCCGACCACGGCGTGACGTTCACACCCGAGGACGCCGGCGGCAAGACCTCGTCAGACACCGTTCCGGTCATCCTCTACGAGGACTTCGGGTGCCCGGGCTGTCTGGCGTTCGAGCGGGCTAACGGTCAGTTCGTCGAGGCTGCGGTCAAGAAGGGCGAGATCACCGTGGAGTACCGCATGGTCAACTTCCTCGATCGCGTCAGCCCCAACAAGTACTCCAGCCGCTCCGGCTCGGCCGGGCTGTGCGCCTTCGATGCCGGCGGCGGCGCCGCGTTCAAGAAGGTCGCCAACCTGTTCTGGGCCAACCAGCCGTCGGAGGGCTCCGCCGGCCCCGAGGACCCGGACCTCGTCGACACCCTGAAGCAGGCCGGCCTGAGCGGGGCCAAGGTCGAGGAGTGCGTGGTCCAGGAACGGTTCGTCCCGTGGCTGAACGAGTCCACCGACGCCTCGCGCAAGGCCAAGGTCTCCGGCACGCCCACGATCCGCATCGACGGCAAGACCGTCACTGGTCCGAACAACACCATCCCGCAGATTCCACAGCTGCAGAAGGCCATCGACGCCGCCAAGAAGTCCTGACTCAGGACCTGCCGAGCGCGTACCCGACCGCAGCCGCGGCGACGCACAGCACCAGCACGCCGAGACCGTTCGCCAACGCGGCGAGCGGTCGTCGGTCGAGCATGAGCCCGGCGGTCTCGAGGCTGGCCGTGCTGAACGTGGTGTAGCCGCCGAGGAAGCCGATGCCCGCGATGTCGTGCCAGCCATCGCGCGGGCCGAAGCCGACCAGCAGCCCGAGGAGGAACGACCCGCTGACGTTGATCAGCACGGTCGCCCACGGGAACGTCGATGAGACTCGCTGGCGCACCAGCCCGTCGACCACCAGCCGGGTGGCCGCGCCGAGCCCACCCGCGACGCCGATGAGCACTGGGGTCATCGGGCCACCGCCCGGGCACTCAGCACGCCGGCCAGCGACGCGACGAGGCCGACCACGACGGTGGTCAGCGCGTAGGCAAGCCCTAGACCGACCCGCCCGTCGCGCAGCAGCCCGTCGGTCTCGACGGCGAGGGCGCTGTACGTGGTGAACCCGCCGAGGAAACCGGTGCCGAGCAGCAATCGCTCTGCGCGGCGGTGCGAGACGTCCGGCCCGCGGACGGCCAGCCACTCCAGCAGCACCCCGAGGGCGTACGCGCCCACGAGGTTCACGGTGAGGGTGCCCACGGGTAGTCCGTCCGCCGTGCCGGTCAGTCGCTCGACGCCGTATCGAGCGATCGAGCCGAGCGAGCCGCCGATGGCCACCAGACCGATGAAGAACGGTGTCAGGTGTACCGGAATTGGTTCACCGCTGGGACCCTCATCGGCCTCGAGGTCGGGGTCGTGGGGGAGTGGACGCTCCCGGCCGGGCTCGGTGCTGGTCACGTGCGCCCGGCAGGACTCGAACCTGCGACCTAGAGATTAGAAGGCTCTTGCTCTGTCCAGCTGAGCTACGGGCGCCTGGGGCACGAAGCCCTTTTCAGAGCGTAGCGGCGACGAACCGCATACCCCGGCATCAGGCGTGCCCTAGGCTCGACCGGGTGACCGACGTGACCACGACGCCGATCCCGAAACGGATGCCGAAGTACCGCGAGACGCCACGTCAGCGCGGCCGGGCCCTCCTCCTCATCGGGTTCGTCCTCATCGCCCTGATCGGGATCGCCGGCGGCATCGCGATCTCGTTCAGCGCCGGTGACCCCGAGGGTGCAGGCCTGTCGATCCTGTTCGCGTTCATCCCGCTGCCGCTCCTGTGGCTGTCGTACTGGTGGCTCGACCGCTATGAGCCGGAGCCACGCCGTTACAAGTTCGCGGCGTTCGTGTGGGGCGGTGTCATCGCGGTCGCGATCGCGCTCTCGCTCCAGCTGTTCATCCAGGCCACCTGGAACCTCTCCGACGAGAGCATGGCCTCGTTCGTGGCGCCGGCCACCGAAGAGCCGGCCAAGTGCATCTTCCTGCTGCTGACGTTCCTGCGACAGCGGCGAGTGATCGACGGCTTCCTCGACGGCCTCGTCTACGCCGGCCTGGTCGGCATCGGCTTCGCGTTCATCGAGAACATCGGCTACTACGCCGCCAGCTACCTCGGTTCGCCGGACATCAAGATCGCCGGCGCCGAGGGTGTCACCACGACGTTCATCGTGCGCGGCGTGTTCAGCCCGTTCGCCCACCCGCTGTTCACGTCGGCCTTCGGCATCGCGATCGGCATCGCGCTGACCCGAAAGACGCGTACGGCGAAGACGATCATCGTCCTGCTCGGCCTCGCCGCCAGCATCGGCCTGCACGGGCTCTGGAACGGCTCGCTCTCCTTCGGCGGCGGCACCGGCTTCGTGCTGGTCTACCTGGCACTTGCTGTCGTGGTCCTGATCGTCGCCATCGTCGCCATCGTCGTGCGGGTGCGGCAGGTGCGGGTCCTGGAGCAGTCGTTGACCTACGTCGCCGATCGCGGCTGGGTCCATCCCGCCGAGATCCCGTACCTCTCGCGCTTCGGCTACCGCAAACGCGCGCGGCGATACGCGAAGGAGAACCATGGCCGCGTGGCAGCGCGCATCGTCCGGCGCTACCAGGCCCTGGCCACCGAAATGGCATTTCTGCACCACTCGGTGATGTCCGGACGCAGCAAGCCGCGCGGAGTCGAGCGCACGCATGCGCTGCTCGATGCCATGTATGCACTGCGCCCGTTGCTGCGATTCCCACCGGCATTGCCGGCGCAGCGCCGATGAGGCGCGCCGCGCTCGCCCTGGTCCTGGTGCTGCTGGTCGCCGTTTCGGCGTGCAGAGCTGGCGACCCCGAGCCACGACCCACGTCCGACGCCGGCAAGGCCCAGGCCGCCGCAGCCTTCGCAAAGGCCTACGCCGCCTTCCGCGCCGACTTCGCCACCGCCACCGCCCTGGGCGAGAAGGGTGGCCTCCAGAACGCCACGGCGTCGGTGCGCGCGGTCCGCGCTGCCTACTTCGACCTCGACACCGCCACGCGCGAGATTGTCATGCCGCCGAGCGTCACCGACGACGCCAACGCCATGCTCGGCGCCATCGGTGAGCTCATTGCCGCGCTCGACAAGCAGGCCGCCACCACCACGTCGGAGGACTTCGAGGCCGCCAATCCTGCGTCGAGTGCCGCCTTGAAGCATGCCGACGAGACGATCCAGGTGGTCGTGGACGCCCTCGGCGTCGGCACCGACGATGACTCCGGGGCCGGCACGAGCGGGTCGACCAAGCAGCGCAGGATTGCCGTCGACTACATCTCTGGCGGCCGCGTCGCCGACGCCAAGGCGTGGGTCGTCGACCTGCTGAAGGTCGGCGCAGCCAATGCCAACCACGAGACGCCGTCCGAGGACATGGGCGTCGTCGTCGCCTGGCGTGCCGCGTTCCCCGAGGTGCTGGGGGAGGCCGGAGTCGTCGGGCACGACCGGAAGGCCCAGAAGAACGGTGTCTCGGGCTTCGCGGTCCTCCCCAAGGACACCGCGAAGGAGGCGAGCCAGAAGAACCCGTACTACCTCGCTTTCGCGGTCCGCGACGACGCCGACGGCTGTGCCGGTGGCGTGCTGTCGGGCTTCCCCGACCCGACCAAGGAACGCGTGGTGAAGCTGAAGTCGGGCACCCGGTGCTCCGGTGCCGCGGTGGCCGAGGCCGCCGGGTACCCCTCGCCTGCGTGACGTCGCCCGTTTCGCCTGTTCGGAGGCGGGTTCACGCGATAAACCCTGCCGTCCCATCCTGCTGACTCCGGGCACGCTTCGAGGAGCCGTCCACTAACCTGAGAAGCAGGATCGGACGCTCGTCAAGCTCCCGGAAGGAGTACCCCGTGCCCAGCGAACAAGCCTCGGTCGCGCTGCTGGGTGCTCTGTCCAAGCTCCTCGCAGAGGTCTCGGCAGTGCCCCTGCGACTCGACGTGCCGGGGGTCGACGCTGATTCGCAAGCGCCAGAGCGCCGTGGTCGACCAGCTGTCCGACTACGTGATCCCCCGCCTGGTGCAGCTCGATGCACCGCTGCTGACGGTCGTCGGTGGTTCCACCGGGGCCGGCAAATCCACCCTCGTCAACTCCATCTGCGGCGAGCGGATCACCGAGAGCGGGGTCTTGAGGCCCACCACCCGGTCGCCGGTGCTCGTGCACCACCCCGACGACGCCGAGTGGTTCCTGCCCGACCGCATCCTGCCCGACCTCCCGCGCACCGACGTCCCCACGAACGACGTCTACGCGTTGCGGGTCGCCACGTCCGTCAACGTGCCGCGCGGGCTCGCCATCCTCGACGCGCCCGACGTCGACTCGATCGACGCCGGCAACCGTGAGCTCGCGGCCCAGCTGCTCGCCGCCGGCGACCTGTGGTTGTTCGTCACGTCGGCATCGCGATACTCCGACCAGGTGCCCTGGGACTTCCTGCGCCAGGCCGCCGAGCGCAGCACGTCAGTGGCCGTGGTGCTTGACCGCACCCATGCCGACGCCGTCATCGAGGTGCGTGGCCACCTCGCCCGCATGATGACGTCCCGCGGGCTCTCCGACTCGCCGCTGTTCACGGTCCCCGAGTCGGGCACCGACACCGAGGGTCTGCTGCCGCCAGAGGCTGTGGCGCCGATCGTCGGCTGGCTGCACGACCTCGCCGCCGATCCGCACGCCCGTGAGGCCGTCGTGTCGCAAACGCTCGACGGTGCCGTGCGCCACAACGTCCTGCGCACCCACGACATCGCCGACGCCCTCGACGCCCAGATCGAGGCCGCCGGCACCCTCTACGGCCAGGCCGAAGAGATCTACGCCGAGGCGGGCACCTTCATCTCTCGTGAGTCCTCCGATGGCACGCTCCTGAGTGGCGAGGTGCTCGCCCAGTGGCAGGAGTTCGTCGGCACCGGCGAGATGGTGCGCTCGGTCGAGGAGCGGGTCACCCGCATCCGCGAGCGCCTCGTCGAGGGCGTCACCGGCAAGCGCACGCGTTCCACCGAGGTCGCCGAAGCGGTCGAGGCCGGGCTCCAGTCGCTCGTCATCGGGTACGCGGAATCCGCGGCCGAGGCGGTCAACCGGGCATGGGGAGCTGAGGAGGCCGGCCGTGCGCTGCTGGCGTCCACCCGCGGCCTCGATCGGGCCTCGCATGAGCTGCGCACGCGCGCCGAGCGCATCGTCCGCGACTGGCAGACCGAGGTGCTCGAGACGGTGCGCGTCGAGGGTTCCGACAAGCGCATGACCGCCAAGTTCCTCGCGTTCGGCGTCAACGGCGTCGGCGCGACGTTGATGGTCGTCGTGCTCGACCACGCCGCCGGACCACGCGGCGCCTCGGAGGTCGGCCGCCGGTTGCTCGAAGCCATCTTCGGCCGCGAGAAGCTCGACGAGCTCGTGGCCGCCGCGCACGCCGACCTGCAGGCCAACGTCGGCCGCCTCCTGCAGGAAGAGAAGCAACGATTCCTCGACCTCCTCGACTCCCCGGAGACCGTCCGCGCCACCCAGGACACCTTGCGTGAAGCCGCGCGTCGGGCAGAATACGCTCGGCACACCGACTTCCTGGACGGAGACTTCGCCACATGAGCGCGACCTTCCCCGCCGAGGCACCCCCGACACCGGGCCCAGCCTTCGGCGGAGACCGCAACGACGTCTCGTCGCGGCTCGAAGCTCTGGCCGCGGCCGTGGTGGCCGCCCGTGGTCGCATCGACGACGAGGCCCTGGACCGGCCGCCGAGCTCTCCGAGCGCGCCGTCCGAACGCCTGCGGCTCTCTGGCGAGCACACCATCGTCGCTCTGGCCGGCGCTACCGGCTCGGGCAAGTCGTCGCTGTTCAACGCCCTCACCGACCTCGAGCTCGCGGGCGTCGGCGTCCGACGTCCCACCACCTCATGGGCGCTGGCCTGTGCGTGGGGTCCCGATGGCGCACAGGGCCTGCTGGAGTGGATGGGCATCCCGGCGCGGCACCAGGTGTCGCGCCTGAGCATGCTCGACCGCTCGGCCGAGGACCAGAAGCTCGACGGACTCGTGCTGCTCGACCTGCCCGACCACGACTCCACCGAGGTCGACCACCACCTCGAGATGGACCGGCTGGTCAAGTACGCCGACGTGCTCGTATGGGTGCTCGACCCGCAGAAGTACGCCGACGCCGCCATCCACGACCGCTACATCCGTCCGATGGCGTCGTTCAAGGACGTCACCGTGGTCGTGCTCAACCAGATCGATCGCATCCCTTACGAGCAGCGCGACCGTGCACTCACCGACGTCCGGCGGATCCTCGACGAGGAGGGACTGCAGGGCGTCACGGTCATCGGTGCCTCGGCCACCCGTGGTGACGGCATCGAGGAGCTCAAGCGCGAGCTCGCCCAGCGCATCCGGGCCAAGGCGTCCGCCAAGGGTCGTCTCATCTCCGACATCACCGGCGTCGGCGACGCATCTCGCGGAGGTCGGCGGCACCAGTCAGGTCCCGGGCATCGGGCCGGTCGACCGGAGGCTCTCGACCTCGCGCTGCTCGACTGCGTCGGCGTGCCCGCAGCTGGTCGAGGCCATCGAGGCGTCCACCCGGCGCCGGGCAGCCCGGCTGACCGGATGGCCGGTCACCCGCTGGCTCGTGCGCCGCAGCGACCCGCTTCAGGAGCTGGGCATCGATCCCGAACCGGTCCATCTCCCGGCTCGCCCGCGCGTCCGAGGTGCCCGGCGAGGCGAACGTCCAGCGGGCCCAGGCCGAGACCGCCGTGCGTGACTTCGCCGAGAAGGCGTCGGTCGGCTTGTCGGTGCCGTGGCGCGACGCCGTGCGCGGCGTCTCCACGTCCCGGTCCGACGACATCGTCATCGCGCTCGACCGGGCCATCATCCGGGCCGACGTCGACGTCGCCCGGTCGGCCATCTGGTGGCGGGTCGTCAACGTGGTCCAGTGGCTGGCGCTCGCCGCATTCGTCGTCGGGCTCGGCTGGTCCGGCCTGCAGCTGGCTGGCGAACAACACCACCTGATCATCGCCGACCCACCGCGAACTGGGCGGCTACGGGCTGCCGGTGCTGCTGGCCGTCGGCGGACTCGTGGTGGGCATCGGGCTTGCCGTGCTGTCCCGGATCGCCGGCTGGCTGACCGCGCGGCTCCGCGCCCGCAAGGCCGAGCGGCTGCTCACCGAGGCCATCGAGGAAGTCGCCGACACCCGGGTGATCTCGCCGGTCGAGGACGAGCTCGACGCGTACGCCGACTTCCGCACGAACATCCTTCGCGCCCGCGACTAGCCACACTCTTGACGTCACGACCACGTCGTTAGGGTTGTCGGGTGGCCGACTACGTATTCACCCTCCGCAACGTCCGCAAGAAGCTGGGCGAGAAGCTCGTGCTCGACAACGTCACGTTGTCGTTCCTGCACGGCGCCAAGATCGGCGTCGTCGGGCCCAACGGCACGGGCAAGTCGACGCTGTTCAAGATCATGGCCGGCCTGGAGCAGCCCAACAACGGCGACGCCATCAAGGACCCCGATGCGTCGGTCGGGATCCTGCTCCAGGAGCCGCCGCTCACCGAGGGCAAGACGGTGCTCGAGAACGTCGAAGAGGCGGTCTCGACCATCAAGGGCAAGATGGATCGGTTCAACGCCGTCAGCGAGGCTCTGGCCGACCCGGATGCCGACTACGACTCCCTGCTCGCCGAGATGGGCGATCTCCAGACTGATCTCGATCACGCCAATGCCTGGGACCTCGATTCCCGCCTTGAACAGGCGATGGACGCGTTGCGCTGCCCGCCACCCGACGAGCTGGTCGACCACCTCTCCGGTGGTGAGCGACGCCGCGTCGCCCTCTGCAAGCTGCTGTTGGAGCAGCCCGACCTGCTTCTGCTCGACGAGCCCACCAACCACCTCGACGCCGAGAGCGTGGCCTGGCTCGAAGCCCACCTCAAGGCGTACCCGGGTGCGGTGCTCGCCATCACCCACGACCGGTACTTCCTCGACAACGTCGCCGAGTGGATCCTGGAGCTCGACCGCGGTCAAACCCACCCGTACGAGGGCAACTACTCGACCTACCTCGAGACCAAGAAGGATCGCCTTGTCGTCGAGGGCAAGAAGGACGCCAAGCGCGCCAAGATCCTCGAGCGGGAGCTGGAGTGGGTGCGCTCCAACCCCAAGGCGCGTCAGGCCAAGAGCCAGGCCCGCCTGAAGCGGTACGAGGAGATGGCGGTCGAAGCCGAGCGCAATCGCAAGCTCGACTTCGAGGAGATCAACATCCCGGCCGGTCCGCGGCTGGGCGACCAGGTGCTCGACGCCTCCGACCTGCACAAGAGCTTCGGCGAGCGTGAGCTGTTCAACGGCCTGTCGTTCACGCTTCCGCGCGCCGGCATCGTCGGTGTGGTCGGCCCCAACGGCGTCGGCAAGTCGACACTGTTCCGCATGATCGTGGGGGAGGAGAAGCCCGACTCCGGGTCGCTCGACGTCGGCCAGACGGTGCGCATCTCCTACGTCGACCAGAGTCGCGGCGGCCTGGACCCCAAGAAGAACGTCTGGGAGGTCGTCTCCGAGGGCCTCGACTTCATCAAGGTCGCGAACTTCGAGGTGCCCAGCCGCGCCTACGTGGCGTCGTTCGGGTTCAAGGGACCCGACCAGCAGAAGGCCGCGGGAGTGCTGTCCGGCGGCGAGCGCAACCGTCTCAACCTCGCGCTCACTCTGAAGATGGGCGGCAACCTGCTGCTGCTCGACGAGCCCACCAACGACCTGGACGTCGAGACCCTGCAGTCGCTCGAGGACGCGTTGCTGGAGTTCCCCGGCTGCGCCGTCGTGGTGTCCCACGACCGGTGGTTCCTCGATCGCGTCGCGACCCACATCCTCGCCTGGGAGGGTGACGCCGACGACCCCGCTCGCTGGTTCTGGTTCGAGGGCAACTTCGAGGACTACGAGCAGAACAAGGTCCAGCGCCTCGGCGAGGAAGCCGCCCGCCCGCACGCCGTCACGTATCGCCGCCTCACGCGGGACTAGTCGTCAGAAGCGCTGGCCGTGCAGGGTCGCGATGACGCGCTCCATGATGCGGCCGAGGGCGGCGAACTCGTCCTCGGGAGCGTTTTCGATCAGGTAGTCGTGGACGCCGCGCACGTGGGTGTGGGCGGCCTTCTCGAGCACGCTGAAACCGTGGTCGGTGAGGACGGCACTGACGCCCCGGCCGTCGTCGGAGCACTGGTCGCGCCGGACGATGCCGTCGCGCTCCAGTCGGCTGATCGTGTGGGTGACGCGGCTCCGAGAGTGCGCGACGGCGGAGGCGAGCTCGGCCATGCGAATCGAACGATCCGGCGCCTCGGAGAGACGGACGAGGATCTCGTACTCGGCCATCGACAGGTCGTGCTGCGTGCGGAGGTCGCGGTCGAGCTGGTCCTGGAGCACCGTGATGCCGCCGAGGAACGCGCGCCAGATGCGCTGCTGCTCCTGGTCGAGCCAGGGGGTGTCGGTGCGAGTGGTCATGTGACTCATCTTACGTTCGTCGGGAATGATTGAACCGTCAACCAGTGTTATGGTGGATGAAAGTTGAATCATCAACTAAAAGGGGACATCTACATGACCACCACAGCCATCACCACCGGCACTTGGACGCTCGACCCGACCCACACCGAGATCGGGTTCTCCGTCCGTCACCTCATGAGCAAGGTCCGCGGAAAGTTTGAGACCTTCGAAGGCGCCGTCACCACCCGCGACGACGTCTCCGAGTCGAAGGTCGACGTGTCCGTCGACCTCAGCTCGATCAACACCGGCACCGTCGACCGCGACAACCACCTGCGGTCGAGCGACTTCTTCGAGGTCGAGACCCACCCGACCATGACCTTCGTCTCGACGGACGTCATCGAGAAGGGCGCCGGCCAGCTGGTCGTCTTCGGCGACCTGACCATCAAGGGCGTCACCAAGCCGCTCGAGCTCGCCGTGGACGTTCTCGGCGAGGGCCAGGACCCGTGGGGCGGAACCCGCGTGGGCATCGAGGCCACCGGCGTCATCAGCCGCAAGGAGTTCGGCGTCGACTTCAACATCCCGCTCGAGGGCGACAAGGTGATGATCGGCGACAAGATCTCGATCGTCATCAACGCCGAGGCCGTTCTGCAGAGCTGAACCGCTTCACCCATCCCAAGGCCGGCCCCGGTCCGAGACAACTGCGTCTCAGGACTCGAGGTCGGCCTTGAGGTTCGCGAGTGTCTTGGCGATGTTCCGCCGCTGGAAGTCGGCGAACGTCCGCCCGCCGGTGGCGAGCTTGTCGACCGTGTTCGCCATCGCGTCCGGCCAGCGGCGACGCCCGTCGGTCCACGTCTCGGTGACTTTCGTGCCTCCCTGGACGGCCTCGAACTCGTAGGCCCAGGTGGCGATGCGGAACCGGACGACCGGCGTGCTGAGCCCGAACTGGAAGACGTCGAAGGCGAACCGCTCACCCGGATCTGCAGCCGTGACGCGGCAGCGGGTCTGCCACCGAGCGAACCCTCGCTTGTTGGACCCGACGAACGTGGTGCCGACGATGGCCGGCGAGCCCGGGTCCGGAACGTCGCCCGCCGTGTTCTCGGGGCTCCAGCGGTGCATCTGGCTCGGGTCGGCGATTAACCGGTAGATCGTCATCGGGTCGGCGTCGACGACGACGCTGTCCTGGACGGTCATGGTGCGTGACATGGATGGGTCTCCTGACTCATCGGGGTGAGGTCATGCGGACGGCGAGGTCGGCATGCAGCTGGGCGATCTCGTCGGCCGGCTGGGAGCCTTGCGGCGAGAACCAGCGCACCAGGTCGATGCTCAGCGAGAGGATGGCTCGCGCGGTGCCCCGTACGTCCACGACCTCGAACGATCCGTCGGTGACCCCGGCGGAGAGGACGTCCTGCATGACCTTCTCGATGCGTCGGCGGTACCCGGCGATCTCGGCCCGGTGGTCGGGCGTCAGGGCGTCGAACTCGTACTGGACGATGCGGCCGACCCGGCTGTTCTCGGCGTGCCACGCGCTGAACTCGCGCACCATGTGGCGCAGACGCTCGACGTAGTCACCGTCGACGTCCGCGGCCGTGCGGATCACTTCGAGCGCGGCCTGATGGCCGTCAACGCTCACCGTGAAGAGCAGGCTCTCCTTGGTGTCGTGGTGCACATACACGGCGGCCGGGCTCATGCCGGCGCGGGAGGCGATGTCGCGGGTGGTGGTGGCGGTGAAGCCCTTCTCGGCGAACGCCTCGACCGCGGCCTGGAGCAGCCGCTCGCGTGCTGTGACTATGCTCATGGCTGCTCCCTTCCAGATTGACAGCATGACCCAGGCGTCGGATGCTAAGCAAGCGCTTAGTCACCACCGGTGCAGCGTATCCGAGGAGAGGTATCGAGATGCCCGAAGCAGTCATTGTCTCCACCGCCCGTTCGCCGATCGGCCGAGCCTTCAAGGGTTCGCTGACCGAGATGAGGGCCGACGACCTCACCGTGCAGATGGTGCAGGCCGCGCTCGCGAAGGTTCCCGAGCTCGACCCGAAGGACATCACCGACCTCATGCTCGGCTGCGGTCTCCCCGGCGGCGAGCAGGGGTTCAACATGGGCCGCGCCGTGGCCGTTCTCCTCGGCTTCGACCACCTGCCCGGCACCACGATCACCCGCTACTGCTCGTCGTCGCTGCAGACCACGCGGATGGCGTTCCACGCGATCAAGGCCGGCGAGGGCGACGCCTTCATCTCGGCCGGCGTGGAGACCGTCAGCCGCTTCAGCAAGGGCAACAGCGACCACATCGAGGGCCAGAACCTCAAGAACCCGGTGTTCGAGGACGCCCAGCAGCGCACCGAGAAGTTCGCCCAGGGCGGCCTCGAGTGGCACGACCCGCGCGACGACGAGACTCTGCCCGACGTCTACATCGCCATGGGCCAGACCGCCGAGAATGTGCAGCAGCTCATCGGGATGTCCCGCGAGGAGCAGGACGAGTTCGGCGTCCGGAGCCAGAACCTCGCCGAGAAGGCGATCGCCGACGGGTTCTGGGCCAAGGACATCACGCCGGTCACCCTGCCGGACGGATCGAGCCTGTCGGCCGACGATGGCCCGCGCGCCGGTGTCACCCTCGAGGCGGTTTCCCAGCTGGAGCCGGTGTTCCGCCCCGACGGCACGGTCACGGCCGGCAACTGCTGCGCCCTCAACGACGGTGCCGCCGCCGTGGTCGTCATGAGCGACACCAAGGCGAAGGAGCTCGGCCTCACGCCGCTCGCCCGTATCGTCTCCACGGGCGTCACCGGGCTGTCGCCGGAGATCATGGGTCTCGGGCCGGTCGAGGCGACACGGCAGGCGCTGCGCCATGCCGGCATGACGATCGACGACATCGACCTGTTCGAGATCAACGAGGCGTTCGCAGTCCAGGCCCTGGGCTCGGCGCAGGCTCTGGGCATCCCGATCGACAAGCTGAATGTCAACGGTGGCGCGATCGCTGTCGGTCACCCGTTCGGCATGACCGGCGCACGCATCACGAGCACGCTGATCAACTCGCTCCAGCACCACGACAAGACGTTCGGCGTCGAGACCATGTGCGTCGGCGGCGGCATGGGCATGGCGATGGTGCTCGAGCGCCTCAACTGATGAGTGCCCACGACGATCCGGCGCGGAGGCGCTTTGATGACAGAGTCGCGATCGTCACTGGCGCCAGCCGCGGTATCGGGCTCGCCTGTGCCGAGCGGCTTGTCGCCGACGGCGCCAAGGTCGTCATCACCGCGCGCAAGGAGGAGGCACTCGCCGAGGCGGCGGCCTCCCTGGGCGAGGGGAATGCCGCGTGGGTGGCCGGCCACGCCGACGACGAGGCCCACCAGGACGAGACGGTCGCGAGGGCGCTCGAGGAGTTCGGCAGGCTCGACATGCTGGTCAACAACACCGGCATCAACCCGGTCTACGGCCGGATGATCGACGTTGAGCTGGGCGCCGCGGAGAAGATCATGCGTGTCAACGTGATCTCGGCGGTCGCCTGGGCGCAGAAGGCGTATCACGCGGCACTGAAAGACTGTGCTCAAGAGAATGGGGGAGGCGGCATCGTCAACATCGCCTCGATCGGTGGCCTCAAGCCGGCGCCCAACCTCGGCATGTACGGCACGTCGAAGGCCGCCCTCATCCACGTGACTCAGGAGCTCGCGCTCGAGCTCGGGCCCGACGTCCGCGTCAACGCGGTGGCGCCGGCGGTGGTCAAGACGAAGTTCGCCGGCGCGCTCTACGAAGGACGCGAAGACGCGGTCGCGGCGACCTACCCGCTGAAGCGACTCGGCGTGCCCGCCGACGTCGGCTCGGTGGTGGCGTTCCTGCTCTCCGACGACGCGGCCTGGGTGACCGGCCAGACGATCGTCATCGACGGTGGGCTCACGCTCACCGGGGGAGTGTGACGTATTCGATTTCGAAAACATGAGGAAAGCCTCGGATAAAAGTTGAGGTTTCCCTCACGTTTTGCGATGATGGGTGCATGACGACGATCGACACCACCCCAGCTGCCCCCGCCACATCCGAGCGCCGCAAGGCCCTCGTCGACCGCATCGTCGATGGCACCCCCTATGCCATTGCCTTCGGGGGCCAAGGTGCCACGTGGCTCGAGTCCCTCGCCGGACTCATGCGCGATTTCGCGCTCGAGGACGAGCTGGAGTCGCTCGTCGACCAGGCCGATGAGCTCGTCGCTCCGGTCGCGTCCGATCTGCTGCGTTCCGGTGTCCCGTTCACCCCGATCGCCTGGGCCGACATGCTCGCCGTCGAGCCCATTGCTGAGGACGAAGCACCGAACCTGCCGGACGCCGACCTGCTCGGGGCACCGGCCGCCTCTCTGCCCGGCATCCTCCTCACCCAGCTCGCCGGGCTTCGTGCCCTCAAGCGCCAGGGCCTCGACCCCCGCGAGGTCCGGCCGGTGTCCGTGATCGGGCACTCGCAGGGCATCATCGCGGCCCAGTCGCTGGCCGGCACGCCGGACGCCGAGCTGCTCGCCCTCACCCGCCTGTTCGGTGCGGCCGTTCAGGTCGTGGCACGCCGTCGCGGGCTGCTGGGCGCCACGATGCTGAGCGTCACCGGCGAGAGCCCCGAACGCGTTCAGGCCGCGCTGGCCGACCTTCCGGCATCGGCACGCGTCGTCATGAACCTGCGCAACGGCCGACGCAGCGTCGTCCTGTCCGGCCCCGAGGACGGGCTCCGCCGCGCGGCCGCCCTGCTCGAGGACGTCGCCGAGAGCGAGCGCGCCGAGCGTGATCGTCACTCCACGGGCGGCGCTCCGTTCGCCCCGGTGCTCGACCCGATCTCGTCCGGACTCGCCTTCCACCACCCCGATCTCACCGAGACCGCCGACCTGGCGGCCGCCTGGGCCGAAACCTGTGGCCTCGACCCCGAGCTGGCCCGGTTCCTGACCATGCGTGCCGGCGTCGACCCGGTCGACTGGGTCGAGTCGCTGGAGTCGGCCATGGATGCCGGCGCCCGCTGGGTGATCGACCTCGGCCCGTCAGACATCGCCACCAAGCTCTCCGCTCGTGAGCTCCGCATCCGCGGCGTCGGCATCGTGCCGGCCACGACGCGCGAGGGCCACCGCTCGCTCACCGCGCCCGGCGCCACCCCCCGTCTCGCGACGCCATGGTCCGCCTACGCGCCGTCCGTGGTCACCCTGCCCGACGGCACCCTGCACGCCGAGACCCGCTTCAGCCGGCTCACCGGACGCTCACCGATCCTGCTCGCCGGCATGACGCCGACCACCGTCGATCCCACGATCGTCGCCGCGGCCGCGAACGCCGGCTTCTGGACCGAGCTCGCCGGCGGCGGTCAGGTCAGCGAACCGATCTTCGCCGAGAACGTCGCCAAGCTCGACTCGATGCTCGATCCGGGCCGCACCTACGCGTTCAACTCGCTCTTCCTCGACCCGTACCTGTGGAAGCTGCACCTCGGCGGCCAGCGCCTCGTGCAGCGCGCCCGTGCGGCTGGCTCGGCCGTCGACTCGGTCATCGTCACCGCTGGTATCCCCGATCTCGACGATGCTGTCGCGCTCGTCGATGAGCTGCGCGAGGTCGGCATCGAGCACGTCGTGTTCAAGCCCGGCACCGTCAAGCAGATCCGCCAGGTCATCGCCATCGCCGACGCCGTGGCTCCGCTGCCGCTGATCATGCAGATCGAGGGCGGCAAGGCCGGCGGTCACCACTCTTGGGAGGACCTCGACGAGCTCCTCCTCACGACGTACGCTGACCTGCGCGCGCACGACAACATCGTCGTCTGCGTCGGTGGCGGCATCGGCACGCCCGAGGCGGCGTCTTCCTACATCGGCGGAACCTGGGCGCATCGTCACGGATACCCGGCGATGCCGATCGACGGCGTCCTCGTCGCCACCGCGGCGATGGCCACACTCGAGGCGACCACGTCGCCCGAGGTGAAGCAGCTGCTCGTCGACACCCCCGGCACGCCGGACTGGATCGGCGCCGGGACCGCTGTCGGTGGCATGGCGTCGAGCCGAAGCCAGCTCGGCGCGGACATCCACGAGATCGACAACACCGCGTCCCAGACCGGTCGACTGCTCGACGAGGTCGCCGGCGACGCCGAGGCCATCGAGGCCCGTCGCGACGAGATCATCGAGGCACTGAACCGCACGTCGAAGCCGTACTTCGGCGATGTCGACACGATGACGTACGCCCAGTGGTTGGCCCGCTTCCTCGAGCTCTCGGGCACGCCGGCTTGGCTCGACGTCACCCTGCGCGACCGCTTCCACGCGATGCTGCAGCGTGCCGAGGCCCGCCTGAGCGAGGCCGACCATGGCGACGTTCCCACCCTGTTCCCCTCCTCAGCCGATGTTGAGTTCGGCGCGGTCGCGCTGACCTCGATGCTCGAGACCTATCCGGCAGCGGCCGACGTCCTGCTGCACCCGGCCGACGTCCCGTTCTTCATCACCGAGTGCAAGCGCCTCGGCAAGCCGGTCAACTTCGTGCCCGTCATCGACGCCGATGTGCGTCGCTGGTGGCGCTCGGACTCGCTGTGGCAGGCCCACGAGGCCCGCTACGCCGCCGACGGCGTGTGTGTCATCCCCGGCCCGGTCTCCGTGGCTGGCATCGACCGCGTGGACGAGCCCGTCGCCGACCTGCTGCGCCGCTTCGAGTCGACCGTTGTCGACGACGTCGTCGCCGGCGGACGCGCGCCGCTTGCCGTGACCGGTCGTCGCCGCGTCGACGACGCGTCGGAGGTCATCTCCCACGCGCTGGCCGCACCGGACGTCGTCTGGGCCGGCCGCACTGTTCGCAACCCGGTTCAGCGACTGGGTGACGGCTGGGTCCTGGTCGACGCCGACCGCGCCGAGCACCCCGAGACCGGTGCCGTGATCGTCCCCGACGGCCGCACCGCTGTCATGTCCGTGCCGCTCGCACGCGACGGCGACATGCTCACGGTGCGTCTCGACATCGGCGATCAAGCCGCGACCGGCGCTGTGCCCGTCATCACGACGGACGCCGCCGCGATGGCCATGCGCTCGCTGACCGCGACCGCGGCCGCCGGCATCACTCCTTCCGTCGAGTCCGGCCGCGCGTCGGTAGACGTCGTCTGGGACCCGGACCTGGTAGCCGATCACGCCGGAGCCGTCGGCGTCGATGGCACCGCTGAGGTGCCGGACGTCCTGGTCGGGCTCGCGTGGCCCGCGGTGTTCGCCGCGGTCGCCGACGCGACCACCGACGAAGGGCACCCCGTCGTCGAGGGCATGCTCGACCTCGTTCACCTCGACCACGCGATCGACCTGACGGTCGGCCTGCCCGAGACGACCGCGGAGCTCTCCATCACGGCCGCCACCGCATCGGTGGCCGACACCGACATGGGTCGCGTCGTGACTGTCGACGTCGTGATCAACGTCGGCGGACGACACCTTGCCACCCTGGTCGAGCGGTTCGCCGTGCGCGGCCGTCCCGGCGATGCCGAGCTCGTCGACCCGGTTCGCGCCGGCGGCACGCTCGAGGACCCCAGCGAGACTCCGCGCCGTTCGCGCGCGTCCGCCAGCCTCAATGCCCCCGACGACCTGCGCGCCTTCGCCACGGTCACCGGCGACCACAACCCCATCCACACGAGCCTCGCCGCCGCACGCCTGGCCGGCCTGGGCGAACCGATCGTCCACGGCATGTGGATCTCGGCCGCCGCGCAGCGCGTGCTTGCCGTCGAGACCGGTCGACGGATCACCGGCTGGACCAGCCGTTTCATGAGCCCTGTGCGTCCGGGCGCGCGTGTCGACGTGCGCGCCGACCGCATCGGGCTTGACTCCGGCGACGAGGTCGTCGACGTCACCTGCCGCATTGATGGCGAGGTCGTCATGGCCGCGTCCGCCCGCCTGGCCTCCCCGCGCACCGCCTACGTCTTCCCGGGCCAGGGCATCCAGCACCTGGGCATGGGCATGGCCGGCTACCAGCGCAGCAAGGCCGCGCGAGCGATCTGGGACCGTGCCGACAAGCACACCCGTGACGCGCTCGGCTTCTCGATCCTCACTGTCGTGCGTGACAACCCGACCGAGATCGTCGCGAACGGTACGTCGCACCGACACCCCGACGGCGTGCTGTTCCTGACCCAGTTCACCCAGGTCGCGATGGCCGTGCTCGGCGCGGCTCAGATGGCCGAGCTGCGCGAAGCCGGCGCCTTCGTCGAGGGCTCCGTGCTGGCCGGTCACTCCGTCGGCGAGTACAACGCGCTCGCCGCGGTGTCGGGTGTCATCCCGCTCGAAGCCGTCGTCGAGGTCGTGTTCCAGCGCGGTTCCGTCATGCACACCCTCGTGCCGCGTGACGCCGAGGGGCGCAGCAACTACCGCCTCGCCGCGATCCGTCCGTCGCAGCTCGGTCATCGCCGACGAGGGCGTCCGAGGCTTCGTCGAGGGCGTCTGCCGAGCGCACCGGCGAGTTCCTCGAGATCGCCAACTTCAACCTCAAGGGCTCGCAGTACGCCATCGCCGGCACGGTCGCCGGACTCGATGCGCTCGAGGACGAGATCGAGGAGCGCCGCGCGGCGTTCGGCGGCAAGGGCGCGTTCATCCTCGTGCCTGGCATCGACGTGCCGTTCCACTCCCGCGTCCTTCGCGGCGGTGTGCCGGACTTCCGCGCCCGCCTGGAGGAGCTGCTTCCCGCCGCGATCGACCCGGCCACGCTGGTCGGGCGGTACGTGCCCAACCTCGTGCCGCGGCCGTTCAGCCTCGACCGAGACTTCCTCGCCGAGGTCGCCGAGCTGGCCTCGGACGGACCGCTCGCCGATGTGCTGGCCGACTTCGACTCCTGGTCGCAGCGACCGGGCGAGCTGTGCCGTCTGGTCCTGATCGAGCTCCTGGCCTGGCAGTTCGCCAGCCCGGTGCGCTGGATCGAGACCCAGGACCTGATGTTCGCCGCGCGTGCCGACGGTGGACTCGGGATCGAGCGGGTCGTCGAGATCGGCGTGGGCTCCGCCCCGACCGTGGCCAACCTCGCCACGTCGACCCTGAAGCTGCCGTCCGTCCAGCGCACCCTCGCCGGCCCCGTTCAGGTGCTCAACGCCGAGCGCGACGCCGCCATCCTGTTCGCAACGGATGAAGAGCCCATCGAGGACGACGAGCCGACTGAAGAGACCGAAGAGACCCCGACCAGCGAGCCAGCCGAGACCACGAAGGCGGCTCCAGCTCCGTCAACCTCCTCGGGCCCGCGTCCGGAGGACCTGACGTTCGGCGCCGCCGACGGCACGAAGCTGCTCGTCGCCTGGTGGACGAAGCTGCGTCTGGACCAGATCGGTGCAGCCGACTCGATCGAGTCGCTGTGCGACGGCGTGTCCTCGCGACGCAACCAGCTGCTCGTCGACCTGGGTGGCGAGCTCGGGCTCGGCGCCATCGACGGTGCCGCCGAGGCCGACATCCCGACCCTGTCGACGCAGGTCACGGGTCTCGCCCGCACCTACAAGCCGTTCGGGCCCGTGCTGAGCGAGGCGCTCGCCGATCACCTCAAGAAGGTGCTCGGCCCGGCCGGCAAGAAGCAGGCCGCGATCACCGAGCGCGTCACCGACACCTGGCAGCTGGGCCCCGGCTGGGCCAAGCACGTCGTGGCCGAGCTCGCGCTCGCGACCCGCGACGGGTCCAGCGTTCGGGGCGGCGAGCTGGGCAGTCTGTCCGGGCTCGCGTCGGTCGCGGATGTCGATGCTGCTGTCGACGCCAGCGTGCAGGCCGTGGCCGCGCGCCACGGCGTCACAGTCGACCTGCCGAGTGCCGGTGGGGGAGAGGCGACGGTCGACGCCGCCGCGCTCGCCGAGATCACCGGCGAGATCACCGGTGCCGACGGCGTGCTCGCCAGCACCGCCCGCCACCTGCTCAGCCGCCTCGGACTCGACGACGCACCTGCGGTCGTCGAGGCCTCCAGCGACGACGCCCCAAATGATGAAACTGTGTTGGCGCGGGTCGAGGCCGAGCTCGGCAGCGACTGGGTGAGCCTCACCGCTCCGGCGTTCGATGAACGTCGCGCCCTGCTGATCGACGACCGCTGGGCCAGCGCCCGCGAGGACGTCGCTCGCGTCGCTACAGGCCAGGACGTCGTTGGCACCTTCATCGGCTCCGGCGACATCGTCTCCAGCCAGGCCGGCTGGTGGGCCTCGCGCACCGACGACGCCGACATCCGCGAGCGCCTCGAGCGCATCGCCACGGCCGCGGTCAGCGACCAGGTCGGCGCCCACGTCGGGGAGGTCGCCGTCGTCACCGGTGCGAGCCAAGGCTCCATCGCCGCGTCCGTCGTCGGTCGGCTGCTCGCCGGCGGTGCCACGGTCGTGGCGACCACGTCGGGCCTGGACGACCGCAAGATGCGGTTCTTCCGTGAGCTGTACCGCTCGCACGCCCGCGCCGGCGCGGCCCTGTGGGTCGTGCCCGCCAACATGGCGTCGTTCACCGACGTCGACGACCTCGCGGCGTGGATCACGTCCGCGCAGACCCGCACCGTCGGCAGCACCACGCAGGTCGTGAAGCCCGCCTTCTCGCCGACCGCACTGTTCCCGTTCGCGGCCGGCCGAGTCGCCGGCGACCTCACCGACGCCGGCAGCCGGGCCGAGATCGACACCCGCATCCTGCTGTGGTCGGTCGAGCGCCTCATCGGCAAGCTGGCCGCCCACGGGCGCGACCACGACATCGGGGCCACCCTCCACGTCGTGCTCCCCGGTTCACCGAACCGCGGCATGTTCGGCGGCGACGGCGCCTACGGCGAGGCCAAGGCCGCGCTCGATGCGATCGTGGCCAAGTGGCGTGCCGAGCGCACCTGGGGCGACCGCGTGACGCTGGTCCACGCGATCATCGGCTGGGTGCGCGGCACCGGGCTGATGGGCGCCAACGACCCGCTCGTCGAGGCCGTCGAGGCTGCCGGCGTCCGCACCTGGACCCCGGACGCCATGGCTGAGGCACTGCTGGAAGCTTGCACGCCCGAGTCACGCCAGGCCGCGGCCGAGCACCCGTTGACGGTCGACCTGACCGGCGGCCTCGCCGACATCGACATCGACCTCAAGGCGCTCGCCGCCGAGGTCGAGGTCCCGGTCACCGACGATGTCGAGGAAGTTCCGGCCATCGGCGCCTTGGCGCCGTCGCCGGCGCAGCTCCCGGCGACTGAGGCTCCGGAGTGGGGCGAGGTCACGGCCCGTCCTGAGGACCTGGTCGTCATCGTGGGCGCCGGCGAGCTCGGCCCCTACGGCTCGGCACGCACCCGGTTCGAGATGGAGGTCTACGAGGAGCTCTCCGCCGCCGGCGTCCTCGAGCTGGCCTGGAGCACCGGCCTGGTGACCTGGGACGACAACGTCGGTGGCTGGTACGACACCGAGAGCGGCGACGCGATCGACGAGTCCGAGATCCACGAGCGCTACCACGACACCGTCGTCGAGCGCTGTGGCATCCGCACGTACGGCGACGACGGCTCGATGCGCGACAACACCGCGCCGCTGCTGACGTCCGTCTATCTCGACAACGACCTCACCTTCACGGTGGGCAGCGAGACCGAGGCCCGGGCGATGCACGACGCCGACCCGGAGCGCACCGTCATCACGCCCACCGCTGATGGCGACTGGACGGTGACCCGCAAGGCCGGCACCGAGATCCGCGTGCCGCGCCGGATGAAGCTGTCGCGCACCGTGGGCGGCCAGATCCCGACCGGCTTCGATCCTGCGGTCTGGGGTATCCCGGCCGAGATGATCGAGGGCGCCGACCGCGTCGCCGTCTGGAACCTCATCTGCACCGTCGACGCGTTCCTGTCCAGCGGGTTCACGCCTGCCGAGCTGATGCGCTGGGTGCACCCGGCCCTCGTGGCCAACACCCAGGGCACCGGCATGGGCGGCATGAGCTCCATGCACGCGCTGTACGTCAACACGCTGCTGGGCGAGAACAACCCGAACGACATCCTGCAGGAGGCGCTGCCGAACGTCATCGCCGCGCACGTCGTGCAGTCGTACGTCGGCAGCTACGGCGCGATGATCCACCCGGTCGCCGCCTGCGCCACCACGGCCGTCTCGGTCGAGGAGGGCGTCGACAAGATCCGCCTCGGCAAGGCCGAGTTCGTCGTGGCCGGTGGCTTCGACGACCTCAGCACCGAGGGCATCATCGGCTTCGCCGACATGTCGGCCACCGCCGACACCGGCGCCATGCTCGCCAAGGGCATCGACGAGCGCCGGGTCAGCCGGGCCAACGACCGTCGTCGTGGCGGGTTCGTGGAGTCCCAGGGCGGCGGCACGCTGCTGCTCGCCCGCGGCGACGTCGCGGCTCGCATGGGTCTGCCCGTCCTCGGTGTCGTCGCCTACGCGGCCTCGTTCGCGGACGGTGTGCACACGTCGATCCCGGCGCCCGGCATCGGTGCGCTGGCGGCCGGCCTCGGCGGACGTGAGTCGGCTCTGGCCCGCTCGCTCGACGGGCTCGGCCTCACCGCCGACGACATCGCAGTGATCAGCAAGCACGACACGTCGACGGACGCCAACGACCCGAACGAGTCCGAGCTGCACGAGCGGCTTGCGGCGGCGATCGGCCGTAGCCCCGGCAACCCGCTGTTCGTCGTCTCACAGAAGACGCTCACCGGTCACGCCAAGGGTGGTGCGGCGGCCTTCCAGCTCGTCGGGCTGACCCAGGTGATGGGCTCCGGCACGGTCCCGCCGAACCGTAGTCTCGACTGCGTTGACGACGTGCTCGCCGAGCACGAGCACCTGGTGTGGCTGCGCGAACCGTTGGCCGCCGGACCGATCAAGGCGGGCCTCGTGACGAGCCTCGGCTTCGGTCACGTGGCCGGACTCATCGCGCTGGCGCACCCGCAGGCGTTCCTCGAGGCGCTGGACCCGGCCGACCGCGAGCAGTACGTCGCGCAGTCGCGGACCCGCACGATCGAGGGCCGGCTCCGGCTGGTCCGCACGATGTGCGGCGGCGCTCCGGCGTACCAGAAGCCGGCTGGCCGACGACTCGGCACGAACGGCGTCCGCAACCTCGAGGCATCGATGCTGCTCGACCGGGACGCTCGTCTCGGCACCGACGGTGTCTACGCCGGACCGGGTTGCGCGTGAGCGTCCTGGGAGTCGGGGTCGACCTGGTCCACGTGCCATCGTTCGCTGACCAGCTCGACCAGCCCGGCTCTGAGTTCGCCGGGGTGTTCACACCCGGCGAGCGCCGCGACGCGAACGGACGCACCACCGACGCGGCCCGGCACCTGGCCGCTCGCTGGGCGGCCAAGGAAGCCGTGGTCAAGGCGTGGTCGGCGTCGATCTACGGCACGGCGCCGGTCATGGATGATGAGGCCCTGCGCCTGATCGAGGTCGTCCTGGACGCCTGGGGGCGTCCCCGCATCCGTCTGCACGGCGAGGTCGCGAAGCACCTCGAGGGATGCACCGTGGAGATCTCGCTCAGCCACGACGGCGAGTACGCGACCGCCTACGCGGTGCTGCATCGCGACTGACGCGCCCTAGCCCGGGCAAGATGGTCGAATGCGGCCGCTCTTCCCTGCCTTGGCGCTCGTCGGCGCGCTGGCGATCTCGTGCGGCGGTGAACCCGCGCCGCCTGACCGGTTCGATGCCGCTGCGGCCATGACGCTGCTCGAGCAGCAGATCGAGCTCGGCCCACGCCCAGCCGGCTCGGTCGCATCCCGCACCCTGGCCGAACGACTCCGCCGCGAGCTGCCGAACGGCACGTACCAGGACGTCCGCGGTGGGTTGCGCAACGTGATCGGCACGGTCAAGGGCAGCGATCCGGAGCGGACAGTCGTCGTCGGCGCCCACTACGACACGAAGGACGAGCCCGGATTCGTCGGCGCGAACGATGGCGCGTCCGGCACGGCAGTCGTCGTCGAGCTGGCCCGCCGGCTCGAGCCGCGGCAGCTTCGCCCGACGGTGGTGTTCGTCCTGTTCGACGGGGAGGAGTCGCCGCGGGGGAGCGAGGACTTCGCCCGTGATGGGATGCGGGGCAGTCGAGTGACGGCTGAGGCGTACGGCGAGGCCGAGGCGATGATCCTGCTCGACTTCGTCGGCGACCGCGATCTGTCGATCCCACGCGAGAGGAACTCGGACCCCGACCTGTGGGCGAAGCTGAGATCCGCCGCGACGCGGGTCGGCCATGCCGATCACTTCCCGGCGGGCGTGGTCAACCCGATGCTCGACGACCACATCCCCTTTGCCGAGCTCGGGGTCCCGTCCATCGACCTGATCGACTTCACGTTCGACTGCTGGCACCAGCCCTGTGACGATCGCTCGGCTGTGTCCGAGAGCAGCCTGGACGCAACCGGCGAGACCGTGCTCGAGCTGCTCCGGTCGCTGTGATGCAGACCGGCGTCACTCGTCGTTGGAGCCGAGCAGGTACGCCGCGAGCAGGCGCTTGAGCTCGACGACCGCCTCGGAGTGGTTCTGCCCGTCGCGGATCGAGAAGTTCAGCATCGAGTACGCGACGTGCAGGATCACCTCGGCCATGATCGTTCGGCGCTCCCGGGGCGTGCCGGGCGTCAACGGGCCGAGCACGTAGGCGATCTCGGTGGCGAGCTCGCGTTCCGTGACGGCGGCCGTGGCGCGGGTGGCCGGCGTCGACTGAACGGCGTGCCACACCGCGCGGCGCGACGGGTCGTTCACCCAGAGCGCGGCCACGTGGTCGATCAGCTTGTCGAGGAACTTCAGCCAGTCCAGCGACGGGATCTCCTGGCCGAACTGCTGGAGCTCCTGCCGGACGGCCACCGCGTCGACACGATCGAGCTCGCAGACGATGACGTACTTGTTCTGGAAGAACTGGTAGAGCGTGCCGATCGGCAGTCCGGCGCGGTGCGCGACTTCTTCGCAGGTGAACGACTCGAAACCGACCTCGAGCAGCAGTTCGCGCGACACCTCGAGCAGGTGGTCGAACTTCTTGTGGCTGCGCTCCTGGGTCGGGCGTCGCCGTGGTTCGAGGATCTCCGCGGTCACGGGACCGACTTTAACTCCCGTTTACAGGCTTGGCGTGTAGCCCCGCGGCGACCAGAGGCACGATCAGGTCACCGATGCCGTCGAAGCCGCTGCCGAGTGTCTGGCCGTGCGTGTGCCGGTAGTGGATGCCCTCGAGGATGACGGCCAGCTTGAAGAAGGCGAGAGCGAGGTGGAAGTCCAGGTCGCTGACGTCCCGCCCGGACTGTGCGTGATAGCGCTCCAGCACGGCGTCGCCGGGCAGGTAGCCGGGCGCCAGCGGGGCGTCGGTGACCATGGCCGTGACGACACCTGAGGGCTTCGCTGCATCATCTTGGAGAGCCGCGGAGAGCTGCTGATAGGCCAGCAGCACCGCGACATCGGTGAGCGGGTCGCCGAGGGTGCTCATCTCCCAGTCGAGCACCGCATTGACGGTGTCGGCCTCCTCGTCGACGAGCAGGTTGTCGAGCCGGAAGTCGCCGTGCACGATCGTGGCGTCGCCGCCGGTGGGGATGTCCGTCTCGAGCTTGGCGATGAGCTCGTCCATGCCCTCGATCTCGCGGCTACGGGACGACTCCAGCTGCTTCTTCCAGCGGCGCACCTGACGCTCGAGGTAGCCGTCGGGCCGGCCGAAGTCGGTCAGGCCGACGTCGGCGGGATCGACGGCGTGCAGCGCGACCAGGGTGTCGACCATCCGCTCGGTGATGACGCGGGTTCGGTCGGTTCCGAGCTCCTCCAGCTGAGTCGCACGGCTGTAGGGCAGGCCGCTGACCCGCTCCATCACGTAGAACGGCGCACCGATGACCGAGTCGTCCTCGCACAGCGCGTATGTCGCCGGCACTGGAACGTCAGTCGGCCCGAGCGCCGTGATGACGCGATGCTCGCGGACCATGTCGTGCGCGGTGGCGAGAACGTGCCCCAGCGGCGGGCGCCGGACGATGACCTTGGTGGATCCGTCGGTGACGGTGTACGTCAGGTTCGACTTGCCACCGGTGATCAGCGTCGCCTCGAGTGGTCCGGAGAGCAGCCCGGGCCGCTCGGTCCCGAGCCAAGCGGCGAGAGCGTCGGTGTCTAGACCTTCCACAGTGCTCATGGGATTGGGGTCAGGCCTTCGGTCCGCCGGCCACGTAGATGACCTGCCCGGACACGAAGCCGGCTCCCTCGCTGACGAGGAACGAGACGGTGTGCGCGATGTCCTCGGGCTGGCCGACGCGGCCGACCGGGATCTGGTCGGCGTTGAACTTCTTGAAGTCCTCGAAGTCGACGCCGAGGCGCTCGGCCGTCGCGGCCGTCATCTCGGTCTCGATGAAGCCGGGCGCGATCGCATTGGCCGTCACGCCGAACTTGCCGAGCTCGATGGCCAGTGTCTTGGTGAAGCCCTGGACGCCGGCCTTGGCGGCTGAGTAATTGACCTGCCCGCGGTTGCCGAGCGCGGAAATGCTCGACAGGTTGACGATGCGGCCGAACGTCGCCTCGGTCATGTACTTCTGGGTCGCCTTCGTCATCAGGAAGGCTCCGCGGAGATGGACCGCCATCACGGAGTCCCACTCCTCGACGGTCATCTTGAACAGCAGGTTGTCGCGGGTGATGCCGGCGTTGTTGATGAGCACGGTGGGTGGCCCAAGTTCGTCGACGATGCGCGCAACGGCGGCGTCGACGCTCGCGGCGTCGCTGACGTCGGCACCCACAGCCAGGGCGGTTCCGCCGGCTGTCGTAATCGCGTCGACAGTCGTGGCGCAGGCGGACTCGTCGAGGTCGATGACGGCGACCTGGAAGCCGTCGGCGGCCAGTCGCTTGGCCACGCCGGCGCCGATGCCGCGGGCGGCTCCAGTGACAACGGCAGTTCGGATTTCGGGCACCGCAGACTCCTTCGATAAGCGCTTGCTTAGTGGTGAGGGTCAGACCGTACCAAAATCCCTCAGGGCCAGAACATGAGGTTTTCCTCATCTTGTTGTATAGTTGAGGAAAGCCTCATGTTTGACGGCACCCACCAACTGCGGGAGAGAAGACGTGACACAGCTCGACACCCACATTCCGCTTGACCACCCGAGCCATCGAGACGTCCTCACGCAGCGACGCGACGAGCAGCTCGCCCGGGTCGAGCCGAAGGGCACACGCGTCTACACCGCACTCGAGCGGGCTGAAACCCTCGTGGATCCGGGCACCTTCGTGGCCCTGACGCCTTTGCGCAAGGCGGGATCCACGGGCGGTTGCGGTGTCGTCACCGGATGGGGCCTGACCAGCGGCCACCCCGTCGTCGTGATCAGTCACGACGCGGCGGTGGGCGCCGGGGCCATCGGTGCGGTCTTCGCCGAGGCGGTGATGCACGCCCAGCGCATCGCGATCGACAAGGGCTACCCGATCGTCTACATCAACGATTCCGGCGGCGCCCGCATCCACGACGGCATCCATGCGCTGCACGGCTGCGGCGGCATCTTCGCGCTCAACGTCGAGGCCAGCCACAAGGTGCCGCAGATCTCGCTCATCCTCGGACCTTGCGCGGGCGCGGCGGCCTACTCGCCGGCGCTCACCGACTGGACGATCATGGTCGCCGACCAGGGCCAGATGTTCCTGACCGGCCCTGAGATCGTCAAGGCCGCGACGGGGGAGAACGCCACCGCCGACGACATCGGCGGCTCGCGCCTGCACACCACGGTCAGCGGCGTCGCCCACCTCGAGGTCCCGTCCGAGGATGCGGCACTCGACGCGGCGCGCAGCCTGCTCTCGTTCCTGCCCCCGCACATCGGCGGCACGCCCAAGATCATCGAGCCACGCCCGGCCAACCCAGCCGCGGTCGAGCGCCTGCCGTTCGTCGTGCCCGACAAGTCCAGCGTCGTCTTCGACATGAACGAGGTGCTCGACGCCGTCCTCGACGAGGGCGAGCGGCTCGAGCTCATGCCGACCCACGCCCCGAGCGTGCTCACGGTCTTCGGCCACCTCGACGGCCGACCGGTCGCGATCGTGGCCAACCAGCCCCAGGCCCGCGGCGGCATCCTCGACGCCAAAGCGTCGGTCAAGATCTCTCGGTTCGTCGACTTCTGCGCGAAGTTCGGCCTGCCGATCCTCACCTTCGTCGACGTGCCCGGCTTCCTCCCCGGCACCGTCGAAGAGGGTCGTGGCGTCATCACGCATGGCGCCACCATGCTTCGCGCGTACGTCGAGGCCACCTCGCCCGTGCTCACGGTCGTGGTCCGCAAGGCCTACGGCGGCGCGTACATCGCGATGGGCGCCAGCTCACTTGGCGCCGACTTCACCTGGGCCTGGTCCGGCTCGGAGATCGCCGTCATGGGCCCGGGCGGCGCGGTGGCGCTCCTGCACCGTCGCGCGCTCAAGGAGGCGGAGCATCCTGACGTCCTGCGGGACGAGCTCGCCGCCGAGTACCGCGAGAACGTCGCACGGCCCTATCTCGCCGCCGAGGCCGGTATCGTCGACGACGTGATCCTTCCCGAGGAGACGCGTGACCGCATGGTGAACGCCCTGCGCATGCTGGCCCACGAGTCGGCGGTCTGATGCACGAGGCCAAGGCCGAGATCGTCGCGAACGTCTGGAAGCTCGTCGCCGCTCCCGGTGACGAAGTCGGTGCCGGCGACGTCATCGCCGTGCTCGAGACGATGAAGATGGAGATTCCGGTCATCTCGCCGGTCAGCGGCAGCGTGTCCGAGGTCCGGGTCACCGAGGGTCAGATCGTGCAAGAGGGCGACGTCATCGCGGTCATCGACTGACCCGTCCGGCCGGGCCTGTCATGATCTAGCCCGTGCACGACATCCACATCCCGATGCGCTGGGCCGACCTCGACCAGCTGAACCACGTCAACAACGTCGTCTACGTCGACTACGCGACGGAGGCCCACGCCCGGCTCGTCGACGACGGCGAGCTCGCGCCGGACCGGCCGATCAAGCGTGTCCGGGTCGACTTCAAGCGGCCGCTGCTCCTGAGCAGCAAGCCCGTGCTGGTTCGCTCGTCCTTCGACGACGAGGTGGTGACCCACGAGATCCGCTCGCACGACGGCTCGGCGTTGTTCAGCACCGTCGTCGTCGAGCACGGCGAGGCCCAGCCGGTCGACGACCGTCGTGGAACGCCGCTGGAGATGCGGGTGCGGCGGTCGGACGTCGGTCCCGACGGCACGGTGACGCTGACCCATCTCTTCGAGCTGTTCCAGGAGAGCCGCATCCAGGCCCTCGGGCGCATCATTCCGCATCGCCAAGCCGGTCGATTCGTCGTGGGCCGCGTCGAGCTCGATCTCGGTGAACCCCTGCTCTGGCGTCGCGACCCCTACCCGGTGCAGACGCACATCGCGCACGTCAGCCGCTCGTCGTTCAGCTCGATGACGCGGCTCGACGGCGGCCGGTACGGATCGGCGACGGCCACGCTGGTCGGCTTCGACCTGGACACCCAAGGATCGCGGGTACTGGACGACGACGAGCGCGAGGCGCTCACTGCGGCTCTCTTGCCAGCTGAGGCCTGACGACTACGCGTCGACCGTGTTGACCATGCTCTGCTGATGGTTCAGGGCCCAACCCGGCCGACGCGAAAAGAGCAAAGACTACGCGTCGACCGTGTTGACCATGAACGTCGCCGCGTGCTGGATGTAGGCCCAGAACTCGGCGTCCTGCTCGGGCGTCAGGTCGACCGCATCGAGGCCGGCGCGGAAGTGCTTGACCCAGTGGTCGCGGGCCTCCATCGTCACGGCGAACGGGGCGTGCCGCATGCGCAGCCTCGGGTGCCCGCGCTGGGTCGAGTAGGTGGTGGGGCCGCCCCAGTACTGGACGAGGAACATCGTGAACCGCGCCGCCGCCGGCGCGAGGTCCTCGTCCGGGTACAGCGGGCGCAGCACCTCGTCGGTGGCCACGCCCTCGTAGAAGACCTCCACGATGCGGGCGATCGTCTCGTGGCCGCCGATCTGCTCGTAGAACGTCGGCGCAGTCGTGGGCTCGGTCATGGCACCTCTCCCGGCGGCTGGCCGGGAATGAACGACGTGGGGATGTGGATGCCGGCGTCGTCGAAACGAGACTTGATGCGCTGACGCAGGGCGCGGGCTACCGGCCACTGCTGCAGAGGAGCGGTCTTGAGGACGACCCGCACGACCGCTCCGTCCTTGTCGAAGCGCTCGACGCCCCACACCTCGGGCGGCTCGATGATGACGTCGTGGAAGCGCTCGTCCTCATACATCGCGGTGGCCTCCTCCTGCAGGAGCTGCTGCACCTGGTCGAGGTCGGACTCGTAGGCGACGGTGATGTCCAGCACGGTGCGGGCCCAGTTCTGGCTCTGGTTGCCCACCCTCAGCACCTCGCCGTTGCGGACGTACCAGACGGTGCCGTCGACGTCACGCACGCGGGTGACGCGCAGGCCGACCGCCTCGACCGTGCCGGTGGCCTCGCCGAGGTCGACGGAGTCGCCGACGCCGTACTGATCCTCGAGGATCATGAAGATGCCGCTCAGGAAGTCCTTGACGAGGTTCTGGGCGCCGAAGCCGAGGGCGATGCCGACGATGCCGGCACTGGCGATGATCGGAGCGATGTTCACGCCGACCTGGTCGAGCACCATGACGGCCACGATCGCCAGGATCAGGCCGGAGGCGATGCTCTTGAGGATCGACCCCATGGTCTGAGCACGCTGCTGGCGGCGCTCACCCGCGCCAGGGCGCAGATCGGCGAGCACGGCTCCGGCCTTCGTGCCGGCGATGATGCCCGGCACGGTGCCGGCGCTGGCGCGCCGGACGATGCGGTCGATGCCGCGGTTGACCAGCCAGCGGAACAGGAGACCGACGACGATGATGAGCACGATCGCCCCGGGCGTGGCGACGTACCACGGCAGGTTCTTGTCCCCGGGCAGGTTCCATTCGGCCGGGAGCAACCAGTCGAGTTGGGACATGGCCCCAGCGTACGGGCGGCTACAGTGCTGCCCATGAAGGCTTCCGCTCGCACTGTTGCGATTCTCACGTCCGCGGCCGTTCTGCTGGTCGGCATGGCCGCCCCGGCGCTCGCCGACGCGCCGATCACCTGGGCCGACGCGGAAACCCGCAGCCCGCTCGAGAACCTGATCTTCTTCGGTGGTTCGACACTGGGTCTCATCGCGGTCATCTCGCTGTTCGCCCTGCTCACCGCGCGCAACAACTACGTGCCCCCGCCGCCGGGCACCGACGTCGAGGTCTCGTCCGACCACTGATCGGGGCCAGCCCTGGGGCGAGGCCGAGCGGTCAGCCGAGCCGCTGCGCGCGGAGGGCCCGAGCCAGGTCGTCGCGGCCCTCCGACACGTAGCGGATCGCGGCTGGACCCGCTGACGTGGCGGCCAGCCAGGCATCGACCTTGTCGAGCGTCGCCTGCGCCGGGTTGGCGAGCGGGAACAGGTAGACCAAGGCGATCTGGCCGATCCAGACGCCCATGTCGTCGATGATCGTCTCGGCCATCGTGAGGTAGCGGTCGACGTAGGGCTCGAGCACGTCGGCCTGGCCGGACACCTGGAACGACAGGGCGATCGAGCGCCTCGTCTCGTTCGGGGTGTCGGGGTCGACCGCGGCGCGCTGCCACGCCTCCGCCTTGGCCTCCGCCAGCGGGCGGATCGCCAGCGCGCCGGCCGCGCTCTCCTGACCGGAGATCGTGTTGTCGCGTTCGAGCTCGGCCGCGATCTCGTCGGCGTCCGCGTCACCGAGGCGAGCGAGCGCGGTGAGCAGCGTCCAGCGCAGGTCGGTGTCGACGCTCAGGCCGTCGAGCGCGCCGCCCAGGATCTCGCGCACGTGCCCCGGGCCGGACGCCGCAGTGGCGTAGGCCCGCACGAGCGCGAGCTGGTGGTCGCTGCCGGGCTCTGCGTCCTCGACCAGCGCTCGAATGCCGGACTCCCACCGCTCGGCCAGCTCGGGCCGGGCCGCGTCAGGGGTGAACAGGTTGACCGCGCTCTGGCCCTGCCGGAGGAGTGCGCCGACCGCGGTGAGGTCGGTCTCCGACCCCACCCCGGCGAGCACCAGGGACACGAAGTCGGCGGATGCCAGCTCGGCGTCGCGGGTCATGTCCCATGCCGAGCCCCAGCACAGGGCTCGCGGCAGCGACTCGTCGAACGTCGCAATGCTCTCGAGGAGCGTCGTGAAGGAACGCTCGTCCAGGCGGATCTTGGCGTAGGTGAGGTCGTCGTCGTTGAGCAGCACAAGGTCGGGTTGGCGGTGGTCGAGCAGCTCGGGGATCGGGGTGGATGCACCACGCACGTCGGTCTCGACCCGCTCGATGCGCACCAGCCGGCCCTCGACCTGGTTGTAGAGGCCGATCCCGATCCGGTGGCGCCGCAGCGTCGGGAATGCCTCGATCGCGGTCTGCTCGACGGAGAAGGACGTGAAGATGCCTTCGTCATCGGTCTCGAACCGGGCCTGGAGCGTGTTGACGCCGGAGGTCTGCAGCCACTCCTGCGCCCACTCACCCAGCTCGCGTCCGGACGCGATCTCGAGCTCGGCCAGCAGGTCGGTGAGCTCGGTGTTGGAGAATGCGTACTTGGTGAAGTACGCCCGCAGGCCGGCGAAGAAGTCCTTCTCACCGACCCAGGCGACCAGCTGCTTGAGCGCGGACGCGCCCTTGGCGTAGGTGATGCCGTCGAAGTTCGCCTCGACGGCGTGCAGGTCGTAGTTGTCGGCAGCGATCGGGTGCGTGGACGGCAGCTGGTCCTGGCGGTAGGCCCAGTTCTTGCGGTTGTTGGTGAAACCGGTCCACGCCTCGGTGAACCGGGTGGCTTCGACCGACGAGTGGTGCGCGGCGAACTCCGCGAACGACTCGTTGAGCCACAGGTCGTCCCACCACTTCATGGTGACGAGGTCGCCGAACCACATGTGCGCCATCTCGTGCAGGATCGTGTTCGCCCGCTGCTCGTAGGCCGCCACGGTCTGGCGGCTGCGGAAGAGCATCTCGTCGCGGAACGTCACGGCGCCGGCGTTCTCCATGGCGCCCATGTTGTACTCCGGCACGAACAGCTGGTCGTACTTGCCGAACGGGTACGCCATCTCGAAGGCGCCCTCGAAGAACGCGAAGCCCTCCTTGGTGATGCCGAGGATGTCGTCGGAGTCGAGGTGCTCGACGAGCGACTGGCGGCAGAACAGGCCGAGCGGGATGTCGGCGAACTGCCCGCGGTGGACGTCGCGCAGGACGTGGTACTCGCCGGCGATCAGCGCGGTGATGTACGTGGAGATCCGCTCCGTGGGTGCGAAGTGCCAGACGCTGACACCGTCGCGGACTCCTACGGGCTCGGGCGTGGCGGCGTTCGACACGATCTGCCATTCGGACGGGGCGGTGACGTGGAACTCGAAGGTGGCCTTCAGGTCGGGCTGCTCGAACGTGGTGAAGACGCGGCGCGCATCGGGCACCTCGAACTGCGTGTAGAGGTACGGACGGCCGTCAACCGGATCGACGAACCGGTGCAGGCCTTCGCCGGAGTGCGAGTACAGGCAGGTCGCCTCGACCCGCAGCTCGTTGTCGGTCGCGAGCCCGCTGAGCGGGATGCGACTGTCGGCGTAGACAGACGGGTCGATCGACGTTCCGTTCAGTGTGATCGAGGTGATCTCGCCGTCGACGAGGTCGACGAACGTGGACGCCCCGGGCGTGGCACTGAAGTGGATGGTGGTGTTGGAGCCGAACCGGGTGTCGGATGGCTGGGTGAGGTCGAGCTCGACGACGTAGGACTCGGTGGAGACCACTGCCGCGCGCTCCTGGGCTTCTTCACGGGTGAGATTCGTTCCAGGCATGTCGTCACTCTTTCATGCGGCACGATGGAGCTGTGAACATCCCGTTCGCACCATCCCAGCGCTCCACGGTCGGCATCGAGTGGGAGCTCGCCCTGGTCGATGCCGACTCCGGTGACCTGCGCCAAGTGGCCCAGACCGTGCTCGACGCGGTGGCACCCGAGAGCGGCCGCGAACATCCCCTGATCCGCCAGGAGCTGCTGCTCAACACGGTCGAAGTGGTCTCCAGCGTCTGCCGCACGGTGGGCCAGGCCGGCGCCGATCTCGAGCGGGCCATCGAAGAGATCCGGCGCGTCACCGACCCGCTGCGAGTCGAGCTGATGTGCGCCGGAACGCACCCGTTCGCCCAGTGGGACAACCAGAAGGTCACCGACAAGGAGCGGTACCAGACGCTGATCGATCGCACCCAGTGGTGGGGTCGCCAGATGCTCATCTACGGCGTGCATGTGCACGTCGGCATCGAGGACCGCGACAAAGTGCTGCCGATCAGCGCGGCGATGCTCTCCTACTACGGCCACCTGCAGGCGCTCAGCGCGTCGTCGCCGTTCTGGGGCGGCAAGGAAACAGGGTACGCATCCAACCGGGCGCTGATGTTCCAGCAGCTCCCCACGGCCGGGCTGCCGTTCCACTTCCAGAAGTGGACGGAGTTCGAGGCGTATGTCGACGACATGCTCAAGACCGGCGTCATCGACGTCTTCGACGAGATCCGCTGGGACCTTCGGCCGTCACCGAAGTTCGGCACGCTGGAGGTCCGGGTCTGCGACGGCATCCCGAACATGGCGGAGCTGCTCAGCATCTCGGCCCTGACGCACTGTCTGGTCGAGCACTTCTCATCCGAGCTCGACGCCGGCCACACGCTGCCCAACATCCCGCCCTGGTTCGCCCAGGAGAACAAGTGGCGGTCGGCCCGCTACGGCATGGAGTCGATCCTCATCCTCGACGAGCATGCCGAGGAGGAGCTCGTCGGGACCGATCTCGACCGGCTGCTCACCCGCCTCGAGCCGGTCGCCGAACGGCTCGGCTGCGTCGACGAGCTCGGCGGCATCCGCGACATCATGGCCGGCGGAGCCTCCTACCAGCGTCAGCGCGACGTGGCCGCGGCGAACCAGGGCCACCTGGATGCTGTTGTCGCCTCACTCGTCGCGGAGATGCGCGCAGGCCGTTCGCTGACGTGACGCGTTAGCCTGCCGCCATGGTGCTGACGCCGGACGCCGCCGCCTTCCTGCGACTGCTGGAGCAGGACGCCAAGATCACCGCGGGGTGGAGCCACGAGCAGATCCGCGAGCGGGCTCGTGCCGCGGCGATCGCCGACGACGACCGGATCGGTCTCGACGACGTCCGTGAGGTCGACGCAGCCGGCGTCGCGTGCCGCCTCTACCGCCCGCGCATCGGCGCACCGGTGGCTCTCTACGTGCACGGTGGGGGATGGGTCCTCCACGACCTCGAGACCCACGACGCGTTCTGCCGCGAGCTCGCCCACCGCACCGGCTGGGCGCTGCTCGCGGTCGACTACCGGCGGGCACCGGAGCATCCGCACCCGGCCCCGCTCGACGATGTCGAGACCGCGGCACGGTGGCTGCGCGAGGAGGGCCGCGGGTTGCGGCTGTCGACCGAGACGGTGGCGGGAATCGGTGACTCCTCCGGCGCCAACCTGCTGGCCGGACTGGCCGTGCGCGCGCCGGACCTGCTCGACGCCCTGGTGTTGATGTACCCGCCCGTCGACGCGGCCGCCGCCTTCGTCGACGAGGACAACGCCGCACTCGCTGCCACCGAGATGCGGGCGTACTGGGACGCCTACGCGCCGGGTGAGGTGGGGGAGAACCCGGAGGTCAGCCCACTGCTCGCCGACCTCACCGCGTTCCCGCCGACGTTGCTGGTCAGCGCCGAGCACGACGTCCTCCGCGACCAGGTGGAGGCGTTCGCCGCGGCCCTGGCCCAAGCTGGCGTCGACGTCACTCCGTGGCGGGCGCTCGGGACGATGCACGGTTTTTGGCGCCACCCGGCGGAACTCGCCGCCTCCCGCGCCGCCATCGCCACGGTCGGCGCGTTCCTGTCCCAGCGGCGAGACTAGATCGAACTGAATGGGAGACTGCCACCCATGCGCGTCCACATCGGCTCCGACCATGCCGGCTTCGAGCTCAAGACCCACCTGATCGCCTGGCTCGCCGACCACGGCCACGAGCCGGTCGACCACGGCGCGTTCGAGTACGACGCGGACGACGACTATCCGCCGTTCTGCATCGCCGCCACTGAGGCCACGGTCGCGGAGCCGGGCTCGTTGGGCGTCGTGATCGGTGGATCGGGCAACGGCGAGCAGATGGCCGCGAACAAGGTCAAAGGGGCTCGGGCCGCGCTCGCGTGGAGCACCGAGACCGCGGCGCTCGCCCGTGAGCACAACAACGCCCTAGTCGTGTCCATCGGGGCGCGCATGCACACGGCGGAGGAGGCCACGGCGATCGTCGAGACCTTCCTGACCACCGCATGGAGCCAGGGCGAACGACACCAGCGCCGCATCGACATGCTGAGCGCGTACGAGGAGACCGGCGAGCTTGCCTGAAGGCCACACCCTGCATCGCGTGGCCGGAGCGCTGCGCCATCGCCTCGCCGGCCGCATCGTCACTTCGTCCAGCCCGCAAGGCCGGTTCACGCTGGGCGCCGCGCGCGTCGACGGCCACCGGCTCGTCGACGCCGAGGCCTGGGGCAAGCACGTGATGGTGTGCTTCGACGGCGTCGCGGAACAGGTCCACGTGCACCTGGGGCTGTTCGGTCGGTGGACGCATACGGACTCCGCGGACGCCCCCGTCGTGGGGCAGGTACGGTGGCGGCTCCGGGGCGGGACCACCGTCTTCGAGCTGCGCGGGCCGACCGCCTGCGAGCTGCTGACACCGCGGGAGGTCGCGGCTTTGCTGGCCCGGCTCGGACCAGACCCGATTCGGGACGACGCCGATCCCGACCGGGCGTGGGCCCGGATCTCCGGATCGCGGGCGCCGTTGTCCACGCTGCTGATGGATCAGGCGGTCGTGGCGGGCATCGGGAACGTCTACCGAGCCGAGGTGTTGTTCCGTCATCGGCTGCCGCCCGGCCTCCCGGGACGCGACCTCGATCGACCCACCTGGGACGCGGTGTGGAACGACCTCGTTCATCTGATGGGGGAGGGCGTCCGCTCCGGCCAGATCGACACGGTTCGCGCCGAGCACACGCCTGAGGCGATGGGGCGTGAACCACGGGACGACGCCCACGGCGGCGAGGTGTACGTCTACCGCCGCGCGGGGATGCCCTGCCTGGTGTGCGAGACCCCGGTGCTCACCAAGATCGTTGCGGCGAGGAATCTGTACTGGTGCCCGGAATGCCAGCGCGCAGATAGGCTCACGGGGTGAGCATCAAGGTGCGCAGCGCACCGGCGACGCCCGCCGCATACGTGCGTGAGAAAGCGCAGGCGTGGCGGCACGGGACGCAGCGCGGACAGTTCTTCGCGATGGCCGCGGTCGCGGTGATCACCGTCGTCGTTCTGGTGATCTCGGTGGTGAACTACTCCGTGGCCCCGGTCGCGATGTACGTGATCCCCCTGCTCCTCGGCGGCATCGCTTTGCGCTTCACACCGCTGCTGATCCTGACGGGGTTCGTCGCGGCGTGCGCAGCCGTGACCGTCACCCACGAAACGCTGAACAACGGCTGGTTGGCGCCGAGGCTGAGCAACTTGGTGATGCTCGTGCTGGTGGCGGCGATCATCCTGTACTCCGCGAGTCGCTACCAGAGCGGTCTGCCCGGGCCGCTCGGCGAGGCGATGCTCGTCGAGCTCAACAACCGGCTGCAGATGCAGGGTGTCGTGCCGCCCCTGCCTGCCGGCTGGCGCTCGCAGTCGTCGGTCCTGTCGGCCGGAGGGGCGAAGTTCGCCGGTGATTTCCTCGTCGCGAACCTTTCCGACGACCAGACCCAGCTCGAGATGGTGCTGGTCGACGTCTGCGGCAAGGGCGTGGGCGCGGGCACGCAGTCGCTGCAGTTCGCCGGGGCCCTTGGTGGTCTCATCGGGTCGCTGCCGCCGCTGGGCCTGTTCTCGGCGGCCAACGACTTCCTGCTCCGCCAGCAGTGGGACGAGGGTTTCGCGACCGCCGTCCACGTCCTGGTGCACCTCGACACCGGCAAGTTCTCGATCATCAACGCCGGACACCCGCCTGCACTGCGATGGGTGGATGGTCAGAGCCAGTGGCAGGTCGACGGTGCCCGTGGCACCGCCCTCGGTGTCCTCGAGCGTCCGGACTTCCATCGCACCACCGGATTGATCGAGCCGGGCGATGCCCTGATGTTCTACACCGACGGCGTGGTCGAGTCGCGCTCGCGCGACTTTCGCAACGGCATCGACTGGTTGCGGGCGACGGCGGGCGGCGTCGTCATGGCCGACGGGTTCCCCAACGCTGCCCGGCAGATCCTTGCGCACGTCTCCACCGGCGATGACGACCGAGCGGTGCTCATCCTCGACCGCGAGCGTCCGCTCGTCGACTACAGCCGCGGTCGTTAGGCGCGCGGCTGCGGGAACTGGCTGCGCATCGCCGTGTCCCACATCCGGTCGGTCATCAGGCCGCGGCTGGCCAGCGCCATCTTGGCCGACGCCGTCACGGTGTAACGGGCGCGTGGACGGCGAGCACCGAGCGCCTTCTCGATGACCTTGGCCACGGCGTCCGGCGAGCCACCGAGGAAGCGCATCGGCCCCTTGTAGGTGTCGACCGTCGCGCTGGCGACCTTCTGGTTGAAGTGGCCGTATGGCCCGTCGTCCTCGAGATCCATCGATCCGACCGCGGCCTGATCGAAGTTGGAGGTGATCAGGCCGGGTTCGATGATGATGACCTTGATCCCGAAGCCGGCCAGCTCGAACCGCATGGCGTCGGAGAACGCCTCCACCGCGTACTTCGTCGCGTGGTACGCGCCGCCTCCGGGGAACACGAGCTTGCCGCCCATCGAGGAGATGTTGACGATGCGGCCGTGGCCCTGCGCGCGCATCGTCGGCAGCACGAGCTGGCTGAGTCGCAGCAGGCCGAACACGTTGGTCTCGAACTGGCGCCGCACCACGTCGAGGTCGAGCGTCTCACTCGCGCCCGACTGGGAGTAGCCGGCGTTGTTGACCAGGGCGTCGATCGTTCCGCTTTCGGATGTCACGACGTCGACGGCGGCGACCATCGAGTCTTCGACTGTCACATCGAGGGCGAGCGGCCGGCAGCCGAGGCTCTCCAGCTCGACGAGGGTGTCGGTGCGCCGCGCCGTCGCATAGACGGTCCAGTCGCCACTCCTGGCCAAACGGGCGGCCGTGGCCTGCCCGATGCCCGATGAGCAGCCGGTGATGATGACGGTCTTCATGCCGCGATCATGGCAGCAATCTGCATGGTGCGGTGGAGCGGACGACGATCCCTGAACGGGCGCCTGCGGCGCTTCGGAGGGGCCCGATGAGTGCCGGCGTCCGCTGATGACCGCTGCGCGGTGTCGAGCGGACGACGATCCCTGAACGGGCGCCTGCGGCGCTTCGGAGGGGCCCGATGAGTGTCGGCGTCCGGACGGACGGCTTCGCCGTGAGAGCGGACGACGATCCCTGAACCGGCGCCTACGGCGCGACGGAGGGGCCCGATGAGTGCCAGCGTCCGCTGATGACCGCGCGGTGCGAGGACGACGATCCCTGAACGGGCGCCTGCGGCGCTTCGGAGGGCCCGATGAGGTGAGTTCGCCGTGAGAGCGGACGACGAGACTCGAACTCGCAACATTCTGCTTGGAAGGCAGAGACTCTAACCAATTGAGTTACGTCCGCGTGCTGCGTGAGCAGCGGCTCCATGATGCCACAGCGGGGGGTGGCTACCGTGGACCACGTGGATGACCCAGACCTCTACAACGCGCTTCTCGACCTCGAGCGCCGCGGCTGGGACGCCCTGTGTGACGGCACCGGCGGAAAATTCTATGGCGAGCTCATGACCGACGACGCGGTGATGGTGCTCGCCAACGGTGCGGTCATGGATCGCGACGCCGTAGTCGCCTCGCTGGAGCACGCACCACCGTGGGTCAGCTACGACATCGACGACGTCCGCCTCGTCCACGCGGGGACCGACAGTGCCGCCGTCGTCTACCTCGGCACGGGGTATCGCGTCGGCGACCAGCCGGCGTTCGTCGGCATCATGTCCAGCCTGTACGTGCGCCGCGACGGCGAGTGGCGGCTCGCCCTCTACCAGCAGATGCCGGTGTCATCCTGAACTGATCCGCACATCGGCCGCCGTCATCGTCTGCTCGGCCGCGAACAATCGGCGCTCCTGGTCGGCCCAGACGTCCCACCACGGCTCGAAAAGCTTCCCGTCGCGCGCCATCGCCCGCGCGTACCGGACGTCATCGGGTGCGTCGACCCAGACGAGCAGGCCCAGATATGGGCGGATGACTCGTGACCCGCAGCCGCATCCGTCAAGCACGAGGTAGGGCACCGGCGGCACCTTCAGCAGCTCGCCTGGACGGTCGTCGACCCAGTTCCAGAGGCGCACTGTGGCGATCTCGCCGGCCGCGAGTGGGGCGAGCAGGTCGCGCGCGACCACCGGCGGCATCGACGCCAGCCCGTGCCAACCCGGCACCAGCTCGTCGACCCGCAGCACCGTCGCTCCGAGCCGGCGACCAAGGAGGTCGGCGAGCTCGGATTTGCCCGATCCGCTGGGCCCGTCGACGGCCACGACGGTCGTCGGTCCACACGCGGGAAGCCGGCCGCGGACGGTGTCCACGAGCTCGTCGTACCGGATTCGGGCCACCGTGCCAGTGTCCACTAGACTCGACAGTCGGCGACGGGATGTAGCGCAGCTTGGTAGCGCATCCGCTTTGGGAGCGGAAGGTCGCAGGTTCAAATCCTGTCATCCCGACCAGTCGACCCAGTCATCCATCGCAGGAGTCTCCACGTGAAAAGCAGCACCGAGTCCTTGAGCCCGACCCGGATCAAGCTCACCATCGAGGTGCCATTCGATGAGTTCGAGCCCAGTCTCGACGAGGCCTACAAGACCATCGGTTCGCAGGTCACCGTGCCCGGCTTCCGCAAGGGAAAGGTTCCGGCCGCGGTGGTCGACCAGCGCGTCGGTCGCACCGTCGTGCTCGACGAGGCCATCAACAGCGTCCTGCCGCAGTGGTACAGCCAGGCGGTGCAGGAACAGGAGATCCAGCCGCTGAGCCAGCCCGAGATCGACCTCACCAAGTTCAGCGACGGTGAGCCCATCGAGATCACCGCCGAGCTCGACATCCGCCCCGAGATCACGCTGCCGGACGTCTCCGCCATCACGGTCGAGGTGGCCGACGCCGCGGTAGCCGACGCCGATGTCGACGAGCAGCTCGAGTCACTGCGCGAGCGCTTCGCCACGTTCACCGAGGTCGAGCGGCCGGTCCAGCAGGACGACGCGCTCACCATCGACCTCAGCGCCACCGACAAGGACGGCAAGCCGATCGACGGCGCCGAGGCTCAGGGCATGCCGTACACCGTGGGTCAGGGCGAGGTCCTCGACGGTCTCGACGAGGCCGTCATCGGTCTCAAGGCCGGCGACACCGCCACATTCGCCAGCCAGCTCGTCGGCGGCGAGCTGAAGGGCACCGACGTCGACGTCACCGTCACCGTCAGCGACATCAAGGAGCGGCACCTGCCCGAGCTCGACGACGAGTTCGCGCAGACCGCATCCGAGTTCGACACCCTCGAGGAGATGCGCGCTGACATCCTCGACCGCGTCACCCGCGGCAAGCGCATGGAGCAGGCGAACGAGGCCCGCGACCTGGTGCTCGATGAGATCATCGGCCAGATCGACGTCCCGCTGCCCGACTCACTGCTGGCCGAGGAGCTCGGCTCCCGCCGTGAGCAGGTCAGCCAGCAGCTCGCCTTCGCCGGCATGAGCATGGAGGCCTACCTCGAGGACGAGGGGCAGACGGCCGACGAGTTCGAGGCCGACCTCGAGCGCCGCGTCCGGGAGTCGATCATCGCCCAGTTCGTGCTCGACCAAGTGGTCGCGAATGGTGAGTTCGGCATCGACGACGCCGAGCTGAGCTCGCACATCATGCGCCGCGCCCAGCAGTCCGGCCAGGACCCGAACTCCTACGTCCAGCACATCATGGAGCACAACCACGTGCCGGAGATGATGAGCGAGGTGCTGCGCGGCAAGGCGCTCGCGTCGCTGGTTGAGTCGGCCACGGTCAAGGACGCGTCCGGCACTGTGCTGGAGCTCTCGCGCCTGCGGGCTGACGGCACCGTCGCCAGCGACGAGGACATCGCCGCAGAGAAGGCCGCGGCCGCAGCGGCGGTTGAAGCGGTCTCGGTGGACGAAGCTGTCGCCGACGAGCCTGTCGTCGACGAGGCTGCCACGGACGAGGCTGCCACGGACGATGCTGAGGAGCCCTCGCCGGAATCGTGACGAAGAACGCGTTCGTCTGAGTTCCGATTCAGCCGAGATACCGGCAGTATGGACTCATGCCATCCGAGCCCGCGCGTACGACTGACGTCGCCGCACTCGCGCTCGATCACGTCGACCGTCTGATCGTCGGCACCATCCGCGAGATGCACCAGGCGGTGGCCTCGCGCGCCTTCAAGGCGACGCGCGCCGTGGGTGGGCGGGTTCCCGAGTCGGTTCACGACGCCGCCGTCACCTCCATCTACGGGGCGATCTCCGGCTTCCTGCGGCTGTCCAGCGGCAGCATCCGCACGCTCGCTTCGCGCGGCATCGGCCGTCCGGTCGAGAGCACGCGCCGCGGCCGTCGGATCGTCTCAGCCGTCAACGGCCTGATCGGTGACGAGCTGCGCATGCTCGACGACCCGCAGGCGATTGTCATGGCGGTCCGCAAGGACGGCGCCGACGTCCCGGTCACCGGCTGGCAGGTCGCCGAGGCGTTCCGCGGCGGCACCAGCCACCTGGTCGTGTTCCTGCACGGGCTGTGCGAGGACGACGAGTCCTGGTCGCTGGGGGAGCGCACCCGCGGCTCCACCTACGCGGCCCGGGTGCGCGACGAGACCGACGGCACTCCGGTGATGATCCGATACAACACCGGCCTGCACGTCTCCGAGAACGGCAAGCATCTCGACGCCCTGCTCCAGCAGCTCGTCGATGCGTGGCCCGAGCGAGTCACGCGCATCACGCTCGTCGGCCACTCGATGGGCGGACTCGTCGCCCGCGCGGCCACCAACCACGCCACCGCCTCGGGCCAGACCTGGCACCACCTCGTGCGCAACGTCGTCTGCCTGGGCACCCCGCACTCCGGTGCCCGCCTGGAGAAGGTCGCCCACGTCGGCTCGCGCATGCTGAATGCCGTGCCGGAAACGCGGGGGTTCGGCCGGATCCTCGAGTCCCGCTCGGCCGGCATCGTCGATCTGCGGCACGGCTACATCAGCAACGACGAGTGGGAGGGCCAGGACCTCACCTCACAGTGGGGCCTCGACCGCATCGCCGCGGCGCCCTTGCCGCGCGCCGACTACCACTTTGTCGCCTCGACGCTGGGGGCGTCGAAGCGGCATCCGGTGAGCACGGTGCTCGGCGACCTCCTCGTGACCGCCTCCTCCGCGACCGGCGTCACCCGCAAGGGGCCGATCGTCGAGGGCGCGCGCTTCGAGTACGTGCCGAGCGCCCACCACTTCGCCCTGCTCAACCACCCCAGGATCGCCGACCTTTTGGTCGCGTGGCTCAACGACCGCCACAGCGACCCCCGCGAACTGACCACCAGCACACACGTCTGATCACTCCCACCCCGAACCCGAGGTTCCCCATGGCCGAGCGCATCCCCCCGATCGAGGCGAGCATCCGCATCGACGCTCCACCCGCCCGGGTCTGGCAGATCGTGGCCGACCAACGCCGCATGAACGAATTCAGCCCGGAGACGTACCGCCAGAAGTTCTTCGGTGACGAGATCGGGCTCGGCACCCGCAGCGTCAACCTCAACAAGCGCAAGGGCTTCTTCTGGCCCACGGCGAGCCTGATCACCGAGTTCGTGCCCGAGAAGCGTCTGGCGTTCTACGTCTACTTCGCCGCCGACACATGGTCGTACGACCTCGAGCCAGACGGCGACGGCACCGTGGTCACCGAACGGCGTGACCTCAAGGGCGGCAAGCGCTCGATCCTGTCCAAGCTCACCGCAGCCTTCGCACTGGGGGGTATCGACGAGCACGACATCGAGCTCCAGGCCGGTATGAAGACGACGCTGGCCCGCATCAAGGCCGAGGCCGAAGGCACCGACTGATCGGTCGGCTCCGCACCACCCCTGAGCGGCAGCACGTCTGCCGTCAGCGAACAGGGGGTGTCTGCGCGTGTCTCGCGCACCTCGGCCGTCTAGGTTTGGGGACGTGAACTCAGTGAATCCCCGCATGGACGCCGGCGACCTCGGCCCGCAAGACCTCGACGGCCACATCTACCAACGCCTGCTGAAGGAACGCATCGTCTTCCTCGGCTCGGAGGTCAAGGACCAGAACGCCAACGCGATCTGCGCCCAGATGCTGTTGCTCAACGCCGAGGACGACAAGTCCGACATCTTCCTCTACATCAACTCACCCGGTGGTTCAGTCGACTCCGGCATGGCCATCTACGACACGATGCAGTTCATCCCCAACGACGTCGTCACCGTCGGCATGGGTCTCGCCGCGTCGATGGGCCAGTTCCTGCTCGCGGCCGGCACCAAGGGCAAGCGGTATGCCCTCCCGCACGCGCGCATCATGATGCACCAGCCGTCCGGCGGCATCGGCGGATCCGCGTCCGACATCAAGATCCAGGCCGAGCAGAGTCTGCTGCTCAAGAAGCAGCTCAACGAGCTGCAGGCCCACCACACCGGTCAGACGCTCGAGCAGATCGAGCTCGACTCCGACCGCGACCGGTGGTTCACGCCGACTCAGGCCCAGGAGTACGGCTTCATCGACCACGTGGTTCTGAGCGCAGGAGACGTCAAATGAGCTATTACATCCCCCAGTGGGAAGAGCGGACGTCCTACGGCTTCCGGCGCATCGACCCCTACGCGAAGCTGTTCGAGGACCGCATCATCTTCGTCGGCACCCCCATCAGCGACGACGTCGCCAATGCCGTCATGGCCCAGCTGCTGTGCTTGCAGCAGATGGATCCCGATCGCGACATCCAGCTCTACATCAACTCACCCGGCGGCTCGTTCACGGCGATGACGGCCATCTACGACACGATGCGCTACCTCAAGCCCGACGTGCAGACCGTCTGCCTCGGCCAGGCTGCCTCGGCCGCCGCGGTGCTGCTGGCCGCGGGCGCGCCCGGCAAGCGGTACGCCCTGCCGAACAGCCGCATCCTCATCCACCAGCCCTACACCGAGGGCACCGGCGGACAGATCTCCGACCTGGAGATCCAGGCCAACGAGATCATCCGCATGCGCAGCCTGCTGGAGGAGATGATCGCCAACGCGACCGGCCAGAGTGCCGAGGACGTCAGCCGCGACATCGAGCGCGACAAGATCCTCACCGCCGAACAGGCTGTCGAATACGGCATCATCGACCAGGTCTTCGACACGCTGAAGACGGCAGCGGTCTGACCTCGCGACGTACGCCGGTCCTGCCGGTACTGTGAGAAAGACGACATCGGATCGTCTGAGACTTCTGTTCGCGCCTGCGAAAGGACATGACACGTGGCACGTATTGGTGAGACCGCCGATCTGCTGAAGTGCTCGTTCTGTGGCAAGAGCCAGAAGCAGGTCAAGAAGCTCATCGCCGGCCCCGGCGTCTACATCTGCGACGAGTGCATCGATCTCTGCAACGAGATCATCGAAGAGGAGCTCGCCGAAGGCGCCGAGCTGAGCCTCGGTGAGCTGCCCAAGCCGCACGAGATCTTCGACTTCCTCGGCGGCTACGTCATCGGGCAGGACGCCGCCAAGAAGTCGCTCGCCGTCGCCGTCTACAACCACTACAAGCGCGTGCAGGCGCAGGCCTCCACCGGTCGCGCCAAGGACGACGGAGTCGAGCTGGCGAAGTCCAACATCCTGCTCGTCGGTCCCACCGGCTGCGGCAAGACCTACCTCGCCCAGACGCTGGCCCGCATGCTCAACGTGCCGTTCGCCATCGCCGACGCCACCGCCCTCACCGAGGCAGGCTATGTCGGCGAGGACGTCGAGAACATCCTCCTCAAACTCATCCAGGCCGCCGACTACGACGTCAAGAAGGCCGAGACGGGCATCATCTACATCGACGAGGTCGACAAGATCTCGCGCAAGAGTGAGAACCCCTCCATCACCCGTGACGTCTCCGGCGAGGGTGTGCAGCAGGCGCTGCTGAAGATCCTCGAGGGCACCACCGCCTCGGTGCCGCCGCAGGGTGGGCGCAAGCACCCGCATCAGGAGTTCATCCAGATCGACACCACCAACGTGCTGTTCATCGTGGGCGGTGCGTTCGCCGGCCTCGAGGAGATCATCGAGCAGCGCAGCGGCAAGATGGGCCTCGGCTTCAACGTGGACCGCAGCGAGATCGCCACGACCGGGGAGCCGGAGAAGCTCTACTCCAAGGTGCTTCCGGAAGATCTCCTCAAGTTCGGCCTCATCCCGGAGTTCATCGGCCGGCTGCCGGTCATCGCGGCCGTCGACAAGCTCGACCAGGACGCCCTCGTCTCCATCCTCACCGAGCCGCGCAACGCGCTCACCAAGCAGTTCGAGCGACTCTTCGAGATCGACGGCGTCGAGCTGGAGTTCACCCGCGAGTCCTGCGATGCGATGGCCGAACTAGCACTCGCCCGCGGCACCGGCGCCCGTGGGCTGCGCTCGATCATCGAGCACGTCCTCCAGCCGGTCATGTACGACATCCCCGGTCGCGAGGACGTCGCCAAGGTGATCGTCACCGGCGAAACGGTGCAAGGCTCCGATGGCCCCACCGTGCTCACGCACGATGAGGTCGAGAAGAAGGCCTCCTAGCTCAGGCTGTGGCCAGGGTCGCCTCGACCTGTATGCCGTCCCCGGCGGCATCGGCCACCAATTCGACGTGACCGACGACGCGGCCGGCGGCCCTGACGTCATCGAGCGCCAGGCTGAGCAGGTCGAGCGCTTCCTGGGAGGCGCGGACCGACAGCGCGGTGACCTCGGTGCGCTGGCTGACCTTGGCCACCGACTTCGCGCCACGGATGCCGGCGAGCGCCTCGGCGGCGGTGGCGAGCAGGGCCGGATCGTTCGGCTCCGTGGACAGATCGGTCTCGGCGTCGGGCCACACGGCACGGTGGATCGAGCCGTCCTGCCACCACGACCATGCCTCCTCGGTGACATACGGCAGGAACGGCGCGAGCAACCGGAGCTGCACGGACAGCGCCAATACGAACGCGGCGCGGGACGACCGCCCACCGGCGTCGTCGCGACGGGCCCGCTCCTTGACCAGCTCGAGGTAGTCGTCGCAGAAGTCCCAGAAGAACTTCTCGGTGACTTCGAGGGCCGAGGCGTAGTCGTAGTCGTCGAAGTGCTCGGTGGCCGACTCGACGACCTGGCGCAACCGGCGCAGCATCGCCAGGTCGAGCGGCTCCGTGACCAGCGAGGGATCGAGGAGCGACGCATCTGCGCCGAGGCCGTACTGCTCCTCGGAGGCGAGCACGAACTTGCTAGCGTTGAGCACCTTCATCGAGAGGCGACGGCCGACCTTCATCTGCGCCTCGTCGAATGGTGAGTCCGCGCCGGGCCGGGCACCGGCCGCGCGCCACCGCACGGCATCCGCGCCGTACTTGTCGAGGATCTCGTCCGGCACGACGACGTTGCCCTTGGACTTGCTCATCTTCTTGCGGTCGGGGTCCACGACGAAGCCAGAGAGCGCGGCATGGCTCCACGGGACGCCGCCGAACTCGAGGTGCGCGCGGGTGACCGATGAGAACAGCCACGTGCGGATGATGTCGTGCCCCTGCGGGCGAAGGTCCATGGGATAGGTGCGGGCGAACAGGTCGTCATCGCGCTCCCAGCCGCACACGATCTGCGGGGTGAGCGAGGAAGTGGCCCAGGTGTCGAACACGTCGGGGTCGGCGACGAAGCCGCCCGGCTGGTCGCGTTGGGATTCCTCGAACCCGGGCGGTGCCTGGGACGCCGGGTCGACCGGGAGCGTGGACTCCTCGGCGAGGATCGGGTCGTCGTACTGCAGCTCGCCGTCGGCGTCGAGCCGGTACCAGACCGGGAACGGGATGCCGAAGAACCGCTGTCGCGAGATGAGCCAGTCGCCGTTGAGGCCATCGATCCAGTTGGTGAATCGCGACTGCATGTAGGAGGGCACCCAGGTGATCTCGTCACCGCGAGCGATCAATGCGGCTCGGAGGTCGGCGTCCCGGCCGCCGTTGGCGATGTACCACTGACGCGTCGAGACGATCTCGAGCGGCTTGTCACCGCGCTCGTAAAAGTTGGCCACGCGCTGGGTCGGCTCGGGCTCGCCGTGCAGGTCACCGGAGTCGCGCAGTGCTTGGACGCTGAGCTCGCGGGCGGTGAATGTCGTCTTGCCCGACAGCTCGGCGAAGGTCGCGCGGCCGGCGTCGTCGGTGACCCACTCGGGCACGTCGCGCAGGATCCGGCCGTCCCGGCCGATGATGGTGCGGTTGGGCAGCTGCAGCTCGCGCCACCACTGGACGTCGGTGAGGTCGCCGAACGTGCAGCACATGGCGATGCCGGCGCCTTTGTCCATCTCGGCGAGGTGATGGGCGAGCACCGGAACCTCGACGCTGAACAACGGCGAACGGACGGTCGACCCGAAAAGGTGCTGGTAGCGCTCGTCGTCGGGGTGCGCGATGAGCGCGACGCAGGCGGCGATCAGCTCGGGGCGCGTGGTCTCGATGAACACCGGGCCATCGGCGTGGTGGTAGGAGACCCGGTGGTAGGCGCCGGGGTAGTCCCGCGCCTCGAGCTCGGCCTGCGCCACGGCCGTCTGGTACGTGACGTCCCACAGCGTGGGCGCGTCCTGCTGGTACGCCTCGCCGCGAGCGACGTTGCGCAGGAAGGCGCGCTGCGAGACGGTCTGCGACTCGGCCCCGATCGTCGTGTACTGCTGGGACCAGTCGACCGACAGGCCAAGGGTGCGCCACAAGCCCTCAAAGACCTTCTCGTCCTCCTGGACCAGCTCGTTGCACAGCTCGATGAAGTTGCGCCGGCTGATCGGCACCTGCTTCTTGGGATCGGGCTCCGCGGGCGGTGAGTAGTCGGAGTCGTAGGGGAGCGAGGGGTCGCAGCGGACCCCGTAGTAGTTCTGCACCCGGCGCTCGGTGGGCAAGCCGTTGTCGTCCCAGCCCATCGGATAGAAGACCTCGCGGCCGCGCATGCGCTGGTAGCGGGCGAGCAGGTCGGTGTGGGTGTACGAGAACACGTGCCCGACGTGCAACGACCCGGAGACCGTCGGCGGCGGCGTGTCGATCGAGTAGATCTCCTCGCGTGTCTTGCTGCGGTCGAAGCGGTACGTTCCCTGCTCTTCCCATCGCTGTGACCAGGTGGTCTCGAGGCCTTCGAGCGCGGGCTTGTCAGGGACGGTGTTCACGGGGGAACAGTCTAGGGCGACCCGTCTGGGCGCCCGGACCGGCTACCCGGCCGTCACCCGTTCGGGCTCGCTCTCGAGCTCGCTGGTGTCGACGTCGGGCTTCTGCGCCAGCTCGGACGGCCACCAGATGTGGCGTCCGATGTCGAGGTTGAGGGCCGTGACCAGCACCGACCGCACGATGATCGTGTCGAGCAAGACCCCGATGGCGACGGCGAATCCGAGCTCGACCACGAACACGATCGGCAACGTGGCCAGCGCGGCAAATGTGCCGGCGAGCACGAATCCGGCAGAGGTGATGACGCCTCCGGTGGCGCCGATGCCGATCAGGGCACCGCGGCGCGTTCCGTGCTTCAGCGCCTCCTCGCGGACACGGGTCATGAGGAAGATGTTGTAGTCGATCCCCAGTGCCACCAGGAAGACGAAGACGAACAGGGGGAAGGAGGCGTCGGCACCGGCGAAGTCGAACACCTGCCTGAAGACGAGTGAGCTGATGCCGAGGGCCGCGCCGAACGACAGCACCACCGTGGTGAGAAGCACGAGCGGTGCGATGAGGGCACGGAGAAGCATCGCCAGGATCAGGAACACGGCCAGAAGGACGATGGGGATGATCAGCCGGTTGTCGGCCGCCGAGGCTTCCTGCATGTCGTCGAAAACCGCCGAGTTGCCTCCCACGATGACGGATGCGCCGTCGATGTGGGACACGGCCTCGCGCACCCGGTCGACGGTGTCGTACGCGGCCTGCGAATCGGGAGCTGCGGCGAGTGTGGCTTCCAGGTAGGCGCGGCCGTCCTTCTCACCCCTCACCTCCACGCTCCCCGGCGCGATGCCCTGAACGTTGCCGACCGTCGCCCGCACCTGGTCGGTGGCCTCGGAGTCGGTCAGCAGCACGACGGGGTTGCCGGCACCTCCGGGGAAGTGGCGAGCGACGGCCTTCTCCGCGGCGATCGACGGCTGATCGGTGGTGAAGCTCTCCTCGTTGCTGAGGCCGGTCGCGTTGAGCTGGAGGATCCCGATGGAGAGGGCGCCGAGGATCACGGTCGTGACGACCCACACGGCACGAGGACGACGGGCGATGCGCAGACCGATCCGAGCCCATAGCCCGTTCTCGGTCTTGATCGGATCTCCGAACCGAGGGACGAACGGCCAGAAGATCCATCGTCCGACGATGACCAGCAGTGCCGGTAGGAGGATCAGCATGACCAGGAGGGCGCAGGCAATGCCCACCGCTCCCACCGGTCCGAGGCCGCTCGTCGAGTTCATCTGGGCGAACAGGAGGCAGAGCAGCCCGATGATCACGGTGGCACCACTTGCCAACACCGCTGGTGCGGCTCGGTGCAGTGCATGGGTCATCGCTTCGTGACGGTCCTCGAAGTTGTGCAGCTCCTCGCGGTAGCGGGCCACCAGGAGGAGTGCATAGTCGACTCCTGCACCAAGGACGAGAACGCTGAGGATGCTGGAGCTCTGATTGTTGACGGTGAGGTCGGCGTACTTCGCGAGGAGGTAGACGACACCTTGCGCCGTGGCTACCGCGCCGACACCGCACAGCAGGAAGAGGACCGCGAGCTGAAGGCTGCGGTAGGTGATCAGCAGGATCACGAAGACAATGGCCAAGGCAACGAGCAACATGATGCCGTCGACCCCGGAGAACGCCTCCATCTGATCGGCGGCGACCGCAGCCGGCCCTGCGATGCTCACGTCGAGGCCGCCCGTACCGCTCGCGGTCTTGTTGAGCTCGGCGACGATGCCGGGGAGGACCTCCCAGCCGTCGGAGCCGATGCTGAACGTCACGATGGTCTGGATGGCCCTCCCGTCCTTCGACGGGATGGGGCCGATGATGTCGCCGGTGACCTTGTCGAAGTTCGCGAACTCCTTGGCATCCGCGGCGGCCTTCGCCGCGTCCGTCGCAGTGACGCCGGCCTCGCGCTCGTACAGAACGACGGCGGGGATGGCGTCCGGGTCGGCGAAGGCGGTCGCCTCCTCGAGGACCTGAGTGGACTCGGCGTCGCCGGGGAGCCACGAGGCCATCTCATTGTTCTGGACACTCATGAGCTTGGAGCCGAGGAAGCCCATCGAGCCGATGACGAGGAGGGACACGACGAGGACGACCCACTTGGCCCAATGGTGGGTGACCCAGCCGGCGATCTGTCGATTCATGAGGTTCCTCGGGTCGTTCCGCTACTGGAGATCATCATGACGAATCTCCCCGCAGGTTCGCCACCAATGTGACCACCGACACGGGTTGACCGGGAGACCGCGATACTGGCGACGATGAGACCCACATACGCCGAGGTCGAGCAGGCACTGCTCGGCCGGTGGCCGGAAACCAGGCTCGACCCGACGCTCGACCGCATCAGCGCGCTCTGCCGCCTCCTCGGCGACCCCCAGAAGGCGTACCCGGTCGTCCACCTCACCGGCACCAACGGCAAGACGTCCACCGCCCGCATGATCGACAACCTGCTGCGAGCCCTGGAGCTGCGCACCGGGCGCTTCACCAGCCCCCATCTGCAGTCCATGACCGAGCGCATCTGTCTCGACGGCGAGCCGCTCACCGAGGACGGATTCGTCGACGCGTTCTCAGACGTGGCGGCGTACGCGCAGATCGTGGACGACTCGACCGACGGCCCGCCGCTCTCGTTCTTCGAGATGACCGTGGCGATGGCCTACGCCGCATTCGCGGACGCTCCGGTCGACGCAGCGGTCGTCGAGGTCGGCATGGGCGGCCGCTGGGACGCCACCAACGTCGCCGACGGCCAGGTCGCCGTCGTCACCCCGATCGCCGTCGACCATGCGGCCTACCTCGGCGATCGTGCCGAGGCCATTGCTGCGGAGAAGTCCGGCATCATCAAGGCTGGCTCTCACCTCGTACTGGCCGAGCAGGAGCCCGAGGTGCTCGACGTCGTCATGCAACGCGCCAACGAGGTCGGCGCCTCCGTACTGCGCGAGGGCGTCGACTTCGGCGTCTCGAACCGGCTCACCGCGCTCGGTGGGCAGCAGATCGATCTGCAGGGCGTGGCCGGGCGGTACGACGAGATCTTCCTGCCGCTGCACGGCGCCCACCAGGCCCGCAACGCCGGCTATGCGCTGGCCGCCGTCGAGGCGTTCACCGGGTCGCACGAGCTCGACGCCGACATCGTCCGTGCGGCTTTCGAGGGCACGTCGTCACCGGGGCGCCTTGAAGTCGTCCGCCGCAGTCCAACGGTCCTGCTCGACGCGGCTCACAACCCGCACGGCATCCAGGCCGCGATCGAGGCGGTGCAGGACGCGTTCACGTTCAGCCCGCTCATCGGCGTCGTCGGTGTCATGGCTGACAAGGACGTCGAAGCGATCATCCGCCTCCTCGAGCCGGTGTTCTCGGAGATCGTCTGCACCCAGAACAGCACGCCGCGCGCGATGCCGGCCGAAGAGCTGGGCGAGATAGCCGACGACGTATTCGGTACCGACCGGGTCACGGTCATCCGGCGCCTGGACGACGCAATCGAGCGGGCGATTGCCTACGCCGACGCCGGCGGCGAAGGTCACGAGGACGCGATCGGCAGCGGGGGAGTGCTGATCACCGGCTCGGTCGTCACGGTCGGCGAGGCCCGCCTGCTGTTCGGTGGGGAGCCCCAGTGAGAGCAACACCGTGAGGGGCCACGGCGGAGAGCCGACATGAGAGCACTGTGCGCCGCAATGCTGACGCTCGAGGCGGTCGTGCTCGCGTTGAGTGTGCCGGTGATGATCTCGGTCGAGGACGTCGACGCCGGCCTGGCTGTGGGCCTCGGTCTCGGGCTCGCCGTGCTGTGCGTCGTCACGGCCGGTCTGCTCCGCCGGCCCTGGGCGTACGTCGTGGGCCATCTGGCTCAGGTCGGCGCGATCTGCCTCGGGTTCGTGGTGCCGGTGATGTTCCTGGTCGGCACGATCTTCGCCGCGCTCTGGACGACCGCCTACCTGCTGGGCCGCAGGATCGAGGCCGACAAGGCGCGCTGGGCCGCGGAGGCGGCTGGCTCCGACGGCGTCTGATCGGCGCGCGGCGTAATCTCGGCGACATGGTCCGAGTCCTGGCAGTCGCCGACGAGGAGGTCCCCGCCATGCCGTCGCGCGCACGCGACCTGCAGGTCGATCTCGTGCTTGCCGCCGGCGACCTGCCGTGGGACTACCTCGAGTCGCTCGTCTCCCTGCTGGACGCGCCGGCGGCTTACGTACCGGGAAACCACGACCCAAGCGGCGTCGGCCCGCACGGGCTGGTCGACGTCGACGGGCACGTTCGCACGATCGGCGGCCTGCGGATCGCCGGCCTCGGCGGGTGCGTCCGCTACAACGAGGGCCCGCACCAGTACACCCAGAGCGAGTACGACACGCGTGCCAGCGGACTGCTCAGGGAGGCGCGGGACGCCGAGCCCGTCGACGTCCTGCTCACCCACGCACCGCCGCTGGGCCTGGGTGACGAGTCCGATCCGGCGCACCTCGGCATCTCGGCGCTGCACGGAGTGCTTGAGACCCTGCTCCCGAGCTGGCACCTGCACGGCCACATCCACCCGTACGGGATGCACAAGCCCGACCGGCAGCTCGGGCAGACGACCATCCGCAATGTCATCCCATGGCAGCTGATCGACATCGAGCCGCGGGCGGCGGCACAACCGACCGCCGCGACCGGACGGAGGGCCTGACATGGTGAGCGACTCGGGATCGCCGCGGGTCGACGCCGAGAGCGACTTCATGCGGGCCCGACGCCACCAGGTGTTGTCAGCGCTCGCGGCCCGGCTGCGCAACGACAAGGACGACGTCGTGCAGTCGATGTCGTTCGACGACGTCGTGGAGGCGTTGGGCCGGCGGGCCGAGAACTACCTCGGCACCAAGGTCATTCCGCTCGACGCGATCGTGGGGTCGGTCGACAAGGTGCGCGACTTCGACCGGCGATTCCGGCCGACCTCCGGGCGTAGTCGGCAGCGCTGGGAGCGGCTCGCTCGCGCCAGCCGTACCGGCGAGGTCATTCCGCCGATCGAGGTCTACCAGGTCGGCGACTACTACTTCGTCCGCGACGGCCACCACCGCGTCTCGGTCGCGCGGAGCCTTGGCCTCGACGTCATCGAGGCCAAGGTCACGGCCATCGACACGTTCCTGGCCCCGGTCGACTTCGGCGCCCGCGCCGACCTGGAGCGCAAGTACTGGCGCCGGTTGATGCTCGAACGCGTCCCGTTCACGGGGGAGGCTCGGGCGGCCGTGGCCGTCGACGATCCCTTCGACTACGGCGTCATCGCCGAGACCGTCGAGGCCTGGGCGGCACGCACGATGCACGCCGAGGGCACCTACCTCGACAAGGCAACCATGGCTTCTCGCTGGTACGCCGAGGAGTTCCGGCCGGTGGTCGACATGATCGAGGACGCGGGCGTGCGCGGTGAGGACGAGCGACCGGCCGAGGCGTACCTACGGGTGGCGTGCGAGCGCTACCGACTCATTCGCGAGCACGAGTGGAACACCGAGGTCATGGACGCGGTGACCCGCAAGGGCAAGAAGAAGCGCTGACCTAGAGCGCGTCTCCCTAGAGCCCGACCGTGAGGTTCTCGCCGGTGGCCGGGTCGAACAGGTGCATCTGGTCGGTGTCGATGAACAACGTCGCGTCATCGTCCTCCTTGACCTTGCTGGCCGCATCAAGCGAGACGACGAGCTGGGTGCGCAACGAGTCGCTGTCCTGCTCGCGGGCGAGCTCCTTGAGTTGGTCCTGCACCGATGCCTCGGCCTCGTAGGGAACATAGGCGTACTGCTGGTCGCCGAGCCACTCGCGGACGTCGATGCGGGCCTCGAACGTCCGCGACGAGTCGACGGAGCCGCTCTCGATGACCGAGACGTCCTCGAAGTGCTCGGGCCGGATGCCGGCCATCAGCAACCCCTTGCCCGCCGTCTTCGCAGCCTTGTCGGAGGGGAGCGGGAACGTGCCGAACGGCAGGGTGACCCGATCGCCCTCGACGGTGGCCGGCAGGAAGTTCATGGGCGGCGAGCCGATGAAGCCGGCCACGAACAGGTTGACCGGCTGTTCGTACAGCTCCCGAGGGGTGGCCAGCTGCTGCAGGATCCCCCGCTTGAGGACCGCAACGCGATCGCCGAGCGTCATCGCCTCCGTCTGGTCGTGGGTGACGTAGACGGTGGTGATGCCGAGACGCTTCTGCAGGCGGGCGATCTCGGTGCGCATCTGACCGCGGAGCTTGGCGTCGAGGTTCGACAGCGGCTCGTCGAAGAGGAAGGCCTTGGCTTCGCGAACGATCGCGCGTCCCATGGCCACGCGCTGCCGCTGACCGCCGGAGAGGTTGGCGGGCTTGCGCTGGAGGTGCTCGTCGAGCTCCAGGGTCTTGCTCGCGTCACGGACCTTCTCATCGACCTCCTTGTCGCTCATCTTGGCCAATCGCAAGGGGAACGCGATGTTCTCGTACACCGTGAGGTGCGGGTACAGCGCGTAGTTCTGGAACACCATCGACAGGTTGCGATCGCGCGGCGCCAGGTCGTTGACGCGGTCGCCGCCGACCATCATGTCGCCGGACGTGATGTCCTCCAGGCCGACGATCATCCGCAGCAGCGTGGATTTCCCGCATCCGGACGGACCGACCAGGATCATGAACTCCCCGTCGGCCACGTCGATGCTGACGTCGTTGACGGCCGGGAAGCCGTCGCCGTACTGCTTGACGATGTTTTTCATCTCAATGGCTGCCATGGGATCAACCCTTCACTGCGCCGGCGGTGAGTCCGGCGACGATCTTGCGCTGGAAGAACAGGACGAGGACGACGATCGGCACAGTGACCATGACCGCCGCGGCCGCCAGTGTCGACACCGGCGGGTTGAACTGGTCGGGCCCGACGAAGAACGCCATCTGCGCGGTGACGGGCCGTGCGGTGGTCGTCGACGTGAGCGAGATGCCGAACACGAAGTCGTTCCACGCGAAGAAGAACGTCAGGATCGCCGCGGTGAAGACGCCCGGCGCCGCCAGCGGGACGATGACCTTGCGGAACGCCTGCCACGCGGTGGCACCGTCGACCTGGGCGGCCTGCTCCATCTCCCACGGGATCTCGCGGAAGAACGCGGACAGGGTCCAGATCGCCAGCGGCAGCGTGAAGGACATGTAGGGGATGATCAGCCCCGGCCAGGTGTCGAACAGGCCGAACAGCCGCCACTGGTCGAACAGCGGGCCGACGAGCGACACGACCGGGAACATCGCGATCGCGAGCGCGATCGTCAGCACCAGGCGCTTGCCTCCGAAGTCGAGCCGGGCGATCGCGTAGGCACAGAGTGTCGCGATCGCGACCGAGAGCACGGTGGCGATGATCGAGATGCCGAACGAGTTGAGCAATGCCCGCTGGAAGTCCTCGTTCTGGAGCACCGTCTGGTAGACGTCCAGCGTCCAGTCCTTGGGCAAGAACTGCGGACTGCCGGCCGCGGTCTCCTCGACCGGCTTGAACGACAGCGACACCACCCAGGCGATCGGCAGCAAGCACCAGATGAGGATCGCGACGAAGCCGATCCAGTGTCCGATTCCCATGCGCTTCATGTCAGCCCTCCCCTCGAGCCGCGGCCAGGTCGACCTTGAACAGCTTCACGATGCTGAACGCGAGCAACAGCACCGACAAGAACAGCAGCACGGAGAGGGCCGAGCCCATCCCGAGCTCGAACTGCTCGATGATCTGGCGGTACGTGAGGAACGAGACCGACTCGGTGCTCTGCGCGCCTCGCGTCATGATGTAGATGTTGTCGAAGATGCGGAAGGCGTCGAGCGCTCGGAAGAGCACGGCCACCATGATCGCGGCCTTCATGTTCGGCAGGATCACCTTGTAGAGCCGCTGCCACCAGGTTGCGCCGTCGACCTTCGCGGCCTCGAGCATGTCCTCCGACACCTGCGACAGTCCGGCGAGGAGCAGCAGCGACATGAACGGCGTGGTCTTCCAGATCTCCGAGATGCAGATCGCGGTCAGGGACGACCAGGTGCCGCCGAACCAGTTGTAGTCGGCGCCGACCCACGGCAGCCAGCCGTTGACGAAGCCGTTGTTGAGGCTGAACGCGAACTGCCAGGCGAAGGCCGAGACGACCGTGATGATCCCGTAGGGGATGAGGATCGACGTCCGCATGATGCCGCGGGCGAAGATGATGCGGTGCATCACCATGGCGAAGGCGAAGCCGATGACGAGCTCGACGCCGACCGTGGCGACCATGATCAGCACGGTGACGCCGACGTCGCGCCACCAGACCGAGTCGGTGAGCACCGTGATGTAGTTGGACAGACCGACGAACGTCCGGTCGTCGGGGGCCGTGAGCCGGTACTGGAACAGCGACAGGTACAGCGCCCGGAACATCGGGTAGGCCGTCACCAGGAGCATCACGAAGACCGCGGGGCCGGCGAGCCGCCACCCCAGCCGGTTCTCGGCCCGAGTGCGGTCCGAGACCACGGCGGGTGCCCGGCCGGGGGCCGCTGTCGCCGTATCAGTCATGGTCGCCGTCCCTTCTCACAGCAGCGCATCGCCGCTGAGAACGCTTTGGATGAAGGTGGCAGACCGTTTCGGTGTGCCTTCGCCGACCGAGCTCGCCGGATGCCAGTTGTTGAGCACCGCGCCCACGATCGTTCCCCAGTACGGGGACGGCGGCCGCGGCCCGGCGGTGTCGATGCTGTTGAGCCAGAGCGTCAGGAGCTCTTCGGGGAACTGCTTCTTGAGACCCGCGTCCTGGTACGCCGCTTCACGAGCCGGCATGTTGCCGGTCTCGACCGCGTACTTCACCTGGTTCGCCTCAGACGTGATGCAGTCGACCGCCTTGAGCGCCGCGGCGCGATCATCGGTGAACTTGCTGACGCCGATGTTGATCCCGCCGATCGGCGGCTTGGACTCCTGGCCCTCGACCGTCGCGGGGTAGCGGGTGTACCCGAGATCCTTGAACGTCGCCTCGTCGGGCTTGACCGTGTTGTAGATGAACGTCCAATTGACCATGAAGCCGCCCGGCTTCGCGAACGGACCGATCACCGTGCCCTCGTTCGACACCGACAGATCGGCTTCGGCAGCCTTCGAGCCGGCCAGCTTGGCGACCACGTCTGCGGCGGCCTTGCCGGCGTCGGAGTCGATCGCGACCTTCGCGTCCGCGCCCGCTTCGGTGTTGTCGAGAATGGCGCCGCCGGCGCCCTGCAGCAGGGCGTTGAGCCAGACGACGTAGCCCTCGTACTTGTTGGCCTGGACGCCGACCTTGCCACCTTCCTTGTCCGCGGCGTCGATGATCTGGTCCCAGGTGACCGGCTTGGTCATGTCCAGCCCGGCCGCCTCGGCCATCGACTTGCGGTACCAGAGGATCTGGGTGTTGGCCCAGAGCGGGGCGACGACGAGCTTGTCGTCCCAGCTGGCCCCGTCGACAGCACCCTTCAGCACGCCGTCCGACATCCCTTGCGGCAGTGCGGCGAGGTAGCCGGCGTCGGCGAACTCGGCGGTGAACACGGGATCGAGGCTCATCAGGTCGATGGCCGGGTCCTCGGCGGCGAGTCGGCGCAGCAGCTGGATGCGCTGCTCGGTGGCGCTCTGGGGGAGGATCTGGGTCTCGATCTTGTAGGCGTCGGTGCTGCACCGCTCGGCGATGCCGGCTTGACCGAAGGCACCCGTGAAGTCAGGTGGGGGATTGGGGTCGGGGTTGATGTACCAGGTGAGGGTCGGCGTCCCGGTGTCGCCACCACCGCACGCAGCCAGTCCGGTCAGAGCCATGACGCTGGCGGCTGCCGCGGCGACCACACGTCGTGCACGTCGTGACGGATGGTGCACCGTCATCTGACCACCCCCAGCGACTCGTGTGACTCCCGTCACGTCTGTTGAACGTATTCCGCATCCGGTGGCATCCGCAACCCGAAGTCAGGCCGGTCGATCGATCTCGGCCCAGACCGCGGCGTCGATCGGTACACCGTGCTCCGACGAGACGTCGGGGGAGCTCGCCACCAGCACTCGCACGCCCTTCGGGAGTCGCACCGGCGACTCCCCGAGATTCGCCAGCACCAGCACGGTCCGGCCGTCGGGCGCCGATGAGGTGAACGCCAGGACGTCGTCAGAACCCGCGTCGTACCAGGTCAGGGACCCGCGACCCAGGCGCAGCTCGCGCCGGAGCGCGAGAAGGTGCCGGTACAGCTCGAGCGTCGAGTCCTCGATGCCCCGCTGGCGGTCGACGGCGAGCGCTCCGTACTCGGCTGGCTGCGGGAGCCACGTCTCGGCACCCGGGCCGAACCCGAGTGACGGTGTGCTGCCTTCCCACGGCATCGGCACCCGGCAGCCATCGCGACCGTGCTGAGTGTGGTTGGAGCGTTCCCAGGTGGGGTCCTGCCGGACGGCGTCGGGGAGCCGCGTCGCCTCCGGGAGTCCGAGCTCCTCGCCCTGGAAGACGTACGCCGATCCCGGCAGCCCGAGCATGACGGTCGTGGCAGCGCGAGCCCGCCGCAGGCCGAGTGCGGCGTCCGGCTGCGGGTCCTCGGCACCGATGCCGCGGGGCGGCTTGAGCCCGGGGGTCTGCTCGTAGCCGAGTCGGGTCGCATGCCGGACGACGTCGTGATTGGACAGCACCCACGTCTGGGGCGCTCCCACGGCCTCGGCTGCGGTGAGTGTCGTGGTGATGGTGTCGCGGAGATCCTCGGCGAGCCACGGCGTCATCAGGAACTCGAAGTTGAACGACTGGTGGAGCTCGTCGGCGCGCACGTAGTGGGCCAGTGCGTCGGCCGGCTTGACCCAGGCCTCTGCGCAGAGGATGCGGTCGGCATCCTCGCCTGGCCGCGCGTACTCGTCGGTGATCGTCCGCCAACGCCGGTAGATGTCGTGCACGCCGGGCTGGTCCCACATCGGCGACAGCGAGGTCGGGTCGGTCGCGAAGCCGTACGGGAGGTCGGCGTCGGGCAGCCCTTCGGTCTTGATGAGACCGTGCGCGACGTCGATGCGGAACCCGTCGACGCCGCGGTCGAGCCAGAACCGAAGCACCGACTCGAGCTCCTCGCGAACCTCGGCATTCGTCCAGTCGAGGTCTGGTTGGCTGACGTCGAACAGGTGCAGGTACCACTGGCCCGGGCTGCCATCGGCCTCGGTGACTCGGGTCCAGCCGGGTCCGCCGAAGACGCTGGTCCAGTTGTTCGGTGGCTCGTTGCCGTTCTCGCCCTTGCCGTCCCGGAACAGGTAGCGGGCTCGCTCGGGGCTGCCCGGCGCCGCCGTCAGGGCGGCCTGGAACCACGCGTGGTCGCTGGAGGTGTGGTTGGGCACGAGGTCGACGAGCACCCGCAGACCCAGCTCGTGGGCGCGAGTCAGGAGGGCGTCGAAGTCAGCCGCTGTGCCGAACCGGGGATCCACGTCGCGATAGTCGCTGACGTCGTAACCGCCGTCTCGCTGCGGCGACCGATAGAACGGCGACAGCCAGACCGCGTCGACACCCAGCCAGGTGAGGTGTCCGAGCCGGGCGGTGATGCCGGGCAGGTCCCCGATGCCGTCGCCATCTGAGTCGGCCCACGAGCGCGGGTAGACCTGGTAGATGACGGCATCACGCCACCAGGCGGTCTCAGTCATGGATTCCCCTCCCGGGCGACTCGGCGCGCGCTGACGCTACGTTATCGAGCATGGAGAGAACGCTGGTCCTGCTCAAGCCCGATGCCGTCCGACGAGGCCTCGTCGGGCACGTGCTGTCCCGCTACGAGGCGAAAGGGCTCACCATCCTGGCGATGGAGCACCGCACCATCACCGGTGAGATGGCGGACGCCCACTACGCCGAGCACGTCGAGCGCGACTTCTACCCGCCACTGCGTGAGTTCGCCACGTCCGGGCCGCTCGTCGCGCTGGTGCTCGAGGGTGACGAAGCCATCAGCGTCGTCCGCGCCCTGACCGGCGCCACCGACGGCCGCAAAGCCGATCCCGGCACCATTCGCGGCGACCTCTCGCTGTCCAACCGCGAGAACCTCGTGCACGCCTCCGACTCGGCCGAGTCCGCCGAGCGCGAGATCGCCTTCTGGTTCCCATCTCGACACCGTTGTCATGACGAACATCGGCGTGCTGGGTACGGGGATGGTTGGGCAGACGTTCGCGACGCGTCTGGCCGAGCTCGGTGTCGACGTCGTCGTCGGTGCCCGATCGGCCGATTCGGCCAGCCTTGAGGCGTTTGCCAAGCTCGATGTCCGCACCGGCTCGTTCGCGGATGCGGCTGCGCACGCCGACCTCATCGTGAACGCCACCAACGGCATCAATTCTCTGGCCGTACTCGAGTCGATCGGTGCCGAGGCGCTGGCGGGGAAGACCATCATCGACCTGTCCAACGAGCTGGTCCCGGTCGAGGGCGGGTATCCCAAGCCGGCTGCCTCGCCCGAGCGCTCGATCGGCCGTCGGCTGCAAGAAGCCTTTCCGGCGACCTTCGTGGTCAAGAGCCTCAACACGATGAACTGCACGGTCATGGTCGACCCGTCCGTCGTTCCCGGCGACCACGTCGTCTTCCTCAGTGGTGACGATGACGACGCCAAGGCCCGCGTCCGCGACTTCCTCGCCACGCTCGGCTGGCGCGGCGAGCAGATGGTCGACCTCGGCGGCATCGACACCGCCGTCGGGCCAGAGATGACGATGAGTATCTGGATCGCGGTGACGATCGCGCGCGGTCAGGGCGCGTCCCGGTTCAACTGGGCGATCAACTCGGCCTGACCGGCCGTTACTCTGGTGGGCATGCCCGCCGAGTCCGTCTTTCCACGCCTGGAGCCGCTGCTCCCGAGCGTGAGCAAGCCGATCCAGTACGTCGGCGGCGAGCTCAACGCCACCGTCAAGGAGTGGGACTCCGTCAAGGTGCGGTGGGCGCTCATGTACCCGGACGCCTACGAGGTCGGCCTGCCCAACCAGGGCATCCAGATCCTGTACGAAGTGCTCAACGAGCGCGACTGGATCCTCGCGGAGCGCACCTACGCGGTGTTCGCCGACATGGAACAGGTCATGCGCGATCACCACATCCCGCAGTTCACGGTCGACGCGCATCGCCCGATCAGGGAGTTCGACCTGCTCGGCGTCTCGTTCGCCACCGAGCTCGGCTACACCAACCTCCTCACCGCACTCGACCTCGCCGGCATGCCGCTGCACGCCGCCGATCGCGGCGACGACGACCCGATCGTGCTGGCCGGGGGTCACTCCGCGTTCAACCCCGAGCCGATCGCCGACTTCATCGACGCAGCCGTGCTCGGCGACGGCGAAGAGGTCGTGCTCGCCATCAGTGACGTCGTGCGCGAGTGGAAGGACGACGGACGACCCGGGGGTCGTGACGAGCTGCTCATGCGACTGGCCGTCTCCGGCGGCGTCTATGTGCCGAAGTTCTACGACGTCACCTACCTGCCCGACGGCCGCATTCAGCGCGTGGTGCCCAACCGTCCGGGCGTCCCGTGGCGCGTTGCCAAGCACACGCTGATGGACCTCGATGCCTGGCCGTACCCACGCAACCCCCTCGTGCCGCTGGCCGAGACGGTGCACGAGCGCTACTCCGTCGAGATCTTCCGCGGCTGCACCCGTGGCTGCCGCTTCTGTCAGGCCGGCATGATCACGCGCCCGGTGCGCGAGCGCTCGATCGAGGGCATCGGCGCCATGGTCGAGAACGGCCTGGCGAAGACCGGCCTCGACGAAGTGGGGCTGCTCTCGCTCAGCAGCGCCGACCACTCCGAGATCGGCGAGATCGCCAAGCAGCTCGGCGACCGCTACGAGGGCAGCAACACGTCGCTCTCGCTGCCGTCCACCCGCGTCGATGCCTTCAACATCACCCTGGCCAACGAGTTCAGCCGCAACGGCCGCCGGTCAGGCCTGACGTTCGCCCCCGAGGGCGGCAGCGAGCGGCTCCGCAAGGTCATCAACAAGATGGTCACCGAGGACGACCTCATCCGCACCGTCTCGGCCGCGTACTCGCACGGCTGGCGCCAGGTGAAGCTCTACTTCATGTGTGGCCTGCCCACCGAGACCGACGACGACGTCATGCAGATCGGAGAGCTGGCGAAGAAGGTCATCGAGGTCGGCCGGGAGGTCTCCGGTCGCCGGGACATCCGGTGCACCGTCTCGATCGGCGGTTTCGTGCCCAAGCCGCACACCCCGTTCCAGTGGGCCAGCCAGCTCGACCACGTGACCACCGACGAGCGGCTGCGCAAGCTGCGGGCGTCGGTGCAGTCCGACAAGCGATACGGCCGCGCCATCGGGTTCCGGTACCACGACGGCGAGCCCGGCACGATCGAAGGACTGCTCTCCAGAGGCGACCGTCGCGTCGGCCGCATCATCGAGGCCGTGTGGCGCGACGGCGGTCGGTTCGACGGCTGGAGCGAGCACTTCTCGTACGAGCGCTGGGAGTCCAAGACCGCCGAGGTGCTGGCCGCCGAGCCGGTCGACCTCGACTGGTACACCACCCGCGAACGTGAGTACGCCGAGGTCCTGCCGTGGGACCACCTCGACGCCGGCCTCGACCGAGACTGGCTGTGGGAGGACTGGCAGGACGCCATCGATCCGGACGGCGCCCGCGAGGTCGACGACTGCCGCTGGACGCCCTGCTTCGACTGCGGCGTCTGCCCGCAGATGGACACCGAGATCCAGATGGGCCCGACCGGCAAGAAGTTGCTGCCGTTGTCGGTCGTCTGAGGCACCGCACCACCGTCTGAGGTAGCTGCGGCGCAAATAGGGCGGTCGACCGATGTCCGGCCGCTACCTCAGGGACGAATGTTCATGGTGACGAAGGAGAACACCATGACTGTCATCACCGACCACAGCGTCCACACCGAAGCCCTCCAGTTCGAGCGTGAACTGTTCGATCGTCTGGAAGAGCGCCGCTTGATCGCCGAGCGTGGCGTCGAGAAGTACGGAAGCCGCCTGGCTTACATCGCACACCTCGCTCGCCTCGGTCGTTCCGGCATCACACCGGCTGACCACCGCAGCTGAGCTCACCGGCAGCACCGCCACCGGCGCCGACCAGGTGCCGGTGGCGTCGTGGATCAGGGGAGATGACAGTCGGCCTCGGGCCCAGGTCATCTCCCCATAGGCTCAACCTGTGAGCACGTCGGAGGGCAGGCCGAACCCGGAGGCACCCAATCCACAGCTGCCGATCGCGCAGAAGCTGCGGATCAGGTACGCCAAGCGAGGCCGGCTGCGGTTCACCAGCCACCGCGACTTCGCGCGCGCCTTCGAACGAGCGGTCCGACGCGCCAAGGTGCCGATCGGGTTTTCCTCGGGCTACAGCCCCCATCCGAAGATCTCGTACGCCAACGCTTCGCCCACCGGGGCGGCGACGGAGGCCGAGTACCTCGAGATCGGCCTCACCCGCGCGTGCGACCCGGATGCCGTCCGCGCCGATCTCGACGCGTCCCTCCCGCCCGGTCTCGACGTGATCGAGGTTGTCGTCGCCGCAGGTCAGGGCTCCCTGGCCGATCGGCTGCAGGCGAGCGAATGGTCCATCGAGCTCCGCGGCGTGGACGTCGCGACCGCATCGGCGGCCGTCGACGCCTTCCTCGCGGCCGACGTCGTCGAGGTCGAACGCATGACCAAGAAGGGGCTTCGCACCTTCGACGCCCGTGCCGACGTGCTGGCCCTCGAAGCCCTCGCGGGGGATGGGGGAGATGTCCCGTGTGCGATACTGAAGGTGGTCCTCCGACATGACACACCGTCGGTACGACCGGACGACGTTCTCGCCGGACTCCGATCCCGTGGAGGCTTGCAGCTCGAGCAGACGCCAGTGGCGACTCGCTCGGCTCAGGGCCCGCTCGACCAGAGCACCGGCACGGTCGGCGATCCACTCGCCTTCGACCGCGACGCATCCTGACAGGTGCTGACCGCGGCGAGCGGAGGGATCACCGTGTGACAGGCCTTGACCGTCGTCAACTCCCGGAGCGCGTGGCGCACCGGGCGACCGAAGGCTTTGGGCCCGCCACGAGCGGGCCGCAGACGTACAGCTCCGGCCGGACTAGTTCCGGCGCGTGGGCGAAGGAGAGCACATGCTCGACGACACCGAATCATCCGAATCATCCACCAGCACCACCACCAGACGGCGCGCCGCCGGGAGGCCCGCCGGACCACCGGTCACGCTGAGCACCGACATCTTCGCCCCACCGGCGGAGACGAAGGCTCCCGCCAAGAAGTCGGCCCCTGCCGCTGACCAGGACGACGCGGACGACCAGCCGGCCAAGAAGGCGCCCGCCAAGAAGGCGCCCGCCAAGAAGGCGGCCGCCAAGAAGGCTCCGGCCAAGAAGGCCGCGGCGAAGGCCGAGCCGGACAAGTCCGACACCAAGGATGACGCCCCCAAGGGGAGCGTCATGTTCCAGCCGCCCGAGACCACCACCCTGCCGCCCCGGCCGAAGGCCGAGACGTCGGACGACCGCGACGACGACGACGGTGACGGTGGCGACGGGCCGAGGCGCCGTCGCCGCAGCCGCGGCGGACGCCGTCGCCGCAAGCCCGGCGAGGGCGACGACAGCAACGACAGCGACGACAACGACAACGACAGCGACGACTCAGACGACGCTGACGGCAACGCCACCCGTCGGCGCCGCCGCCGGGCCCGCTCCGGTGAGAACGCGAGCGGTTCGCCCGACGACCCCGAGAACACCGTGGTCAAGGTCCGAGAGGGCCGGAGCGCCGAGGACGAGATCACCGGCGTCAGCGGTTCCACCCGGCTCGAGGCCAAGAAGCAGCGCCGCCGCGAGGGCCGCGAGGCCGGCCGACGTCGAGCTCCGATCGTCTCCGAGGCCGAGTTCCTGGCCCGCCGCGAGTCGGTCAAGCGCGAGATGGTCGTGCGCCAGCATCCCGGCGGAGGCGCCGGAGCCGGGGCCGACCATTCCGCCTACACCCAGATCGCCGTCCTCGAGGACTCCGTCCTCGTCGAGCACTACGTCGCCCGCGAGTCGCAGACGTCGCTGATCGGCAACGTCTACCTCGGCAAGGTCCAGAACGTCCTGCCGAGCATGGAGGCCGCGTTCATCGACATCGGCGCCGGTCGCAACGCCGTGCTGTACGCCGGCGAGGTCGACTGGAGCACGTTGGGCAACGGCAAGCAGCGCAAGATCGAGGACGCGCTCACGCCGGGACAGACGGTGCTCGTGCAGGCCACCAAGGACCCCGTCGGCCAGAAGGGCGCCCGCCTCACCAGTCAGGTGAGCCTGCCCGGACGCTTCCTCGTCTACGTGCCGCGCGGCCAGACCAGCGGCATCTCCCGCAAGCTCCCCGAGAACGAGCGGGTCCGCCTCAAGGCGCTGCTCAAGGAAGTGCTGCCCGAGGACGCCGGCGTCATTGTGCGCACCGCGGCCGAAGGCGCCACCGAAGATCAGCTGACGCGTGATGTCACCGCCCTCAAGGCGCGCTGGGAGGACATCGAGAAGAAGGTCGAGGCCGGAAAGGCTCCCGAGCTCCTCTATGCCGAGCCCGACCTGATGATCAAGGTCGTCCGCGACCTCTTCAACGAGGACTTCACCTCGCTCGTCGTCGAGGGCGAAGACGCCTGGGACAACATCTCCGCCTACGTCAACCACGTCGCTCCCGACCTGGCTGACCGCGCGAAGCGGTGGGAGAAGGGCGCCGACGACGCCAAGGCGACCGACGCGTTCACCGCGCACCGGATCGACGAGCAGATCCTCAAGGCACTGGAGCGCAAAGTGTTCCTGCCCTCAGGCGGCTCGCTGGTCATCGACCGCACCGAGGCCATGACCGTCGTCGACGTCAACACCGGCAAGTTCACCGGCTCCGGCGGCAACCTCGAGGAGACGGTCACCAAGAACAACCTCGAGGCGGCCGAGGAGATCGTGCGCCAGCTCAGGCTGCGTGACATCGGCGGCATCATCGTCATCGACTTCATCGACATGGTGCTGGAGAGCAACCGTGACCTCGTGCTGCGTCGGCTCGTCGAGTGCCTGGGTCGCGATCGCACCCGTCACCAAGTCGCCGAAGTCACCTCGCTCGGCCTGGTCCAGATGACGCGCAAGCGCATCGGCACCGGACTGCTGGAGTCGTTCAGCACCGACTGCGAGCACTGCAAGGGCCGCGGCGTCGTCATCACGGCGGAGCCGGTCGAGCCGAAGAAGGACGAGCCGCGTCGCGGCCGTCGCGGCGGTGGTGGCAACGGTGGCGGTGGCAACGGCGGCGACACCAAGGCCAAGGGCGGCAACACCGCCAAGAAGTCCGGCGGGAAGAAGAGCACCGCCAAGAAGGACGTTGCGCCCAAGAAGGATGACGCCCCGAAGGATGACGCCCCGAAGGATGACACCCCGAAGGATGACGCTCCCAAGGGCGACGCCCCGAAGGACGAAGGTCCCAAGGACGATGCACCGAAAAAGGACGACGCACCCGTTTTGACCGACGAGGGGCAGGCTCCGTAGAATGGAACGTCGGCGGGCGTGACGCACGCCGACATCGTGTGCCCAGTCAAGATGCCAGGCATGCACTCAGTTTTCGCAACGATGAATGAGGATCCCGTGGTGTACGCAATCGTGCGCAGTGGCGGCACGCAGCAGAAGGTGGCCGTCGGCGACGTCGTCGAGATCGACAAGGTCGCCCAGGGTGAGGGAGCGAAGCTCTCTCTGCCCGCGGTGCTTTTCGTCGACGGCGACTCCGTGACCAGCGACGCCAAGGCGCTCGCCAAGGTCTCGGTCACCGCTGAGGTCCTCGGCCAGACCAAGGGCCCCAAGATCATCATCCAGAAGTACAAGAACAAGACCGGCTACAAGAAGCGCCAGGGTCATCGTCAGAAGTACACCCAGGTCAAGATCACCGGAATCTCGAAGTAGGAGCCTGACAGATGGCACACAAGAAGGGCGCAGCGTCCACCCGCAATGGGCGCGACTCCAACTCTCAGCGGCTCGGCGTCAAGCGCTTCGGCGGCCAGCTCGTCAACGCCGGTGAGATCATCGTGCGCCAGCGCGGCACCCACTTCCACCCCGGCACCAACGTCGGCCGTGGCGGCGACGACACGCTGTTCGCGCTGTCCGACGGCGCCGTCGAGTTCGGCTCCCGTCGTGGCCGCAAGGTCGTCAACATCGTCCCGGCCCAAAAAGGTCCGGCACAGTAACCGAGCGAACCCACTCTTTGGAAGGGGCGGTCCGCGTGAGCGGGCTGCCCCCTTTTCTTTGACCAGCAGAGTTCCATTTCCAGCACAGGAGCAGTGGCCGTGGCCATCCCCAGCTTCGTCGACCAGGTGACGCTCGACGTCTCTGCCGGCGACGGCGGGAACGGCGTCGCCTCGGTGCACCGCGAGAAGTTCAAGCCGCTCGGCGGCCCCGACGGCGGCAACGGCGGCCACGGCGGCGACGTCATCCTGCGGGTGGCCGCCGACGTCACGACGCTCATCGACTACCACCACGAGCCACACCGCAAGGCCGGCAGCGGCAAGCCCGGCGCGGGCAGCAACAAGAGCGGCCCGAATGGCGACGACCTGGTGCTTCACGTCCCCGACGGCACGGTCGTCCGCGACGAGCGAGGCGAGGTCCTGGCCGATCTGGTCGGCGCGGGCACCGAGGTCGTCATCGCGGCCGGCGGCCGCGGCGGGCTGGGCAACGCCGCACTCGCGTCCAGCAAGCGCAAGGCCCCCGGATTCGCGCTCAAGGGCGAGCCGGGGGAGCACCTCGTCATCACCCTCGAGCTCAAGGTCGTCGCCGACATCGGCCTGGTCGGGTTCCCGAGCGCCGGCAAGTCCAGCCTCATCGCCGCGTTGTCCCGCGCGCGGCCGAAGATCGCCGACTACCCGTTCACGACTCTCGTGCCCAACCTGGGAGTGGTCACCGCCGGCGGCACCACGTACACGGTCGCCGACGTGCCCGGCCTGATCGAAGGTGCCAGCGAGGGACGCGGACTCGGCCACGACTTCCTGCGCCACGTCGAGCGCTGTGCCGCCCTGGTCCACGTCATCGACTGCGCCACGGCGGAGCCCGGCCGCGACCCGGTCTCCGACCTCGACGTCATCGAGGGAGAGCTGGCCGCGTACGGCGGACTCGACGACCGGCCGCGCATCGTGGCCCTCAACAAGGTCGACGTGCCCGACGCCCGCGAGATCGCCGGCTTCGTCCGCGCGGACCTCGAAGCGCGCGGGCTCGACGTCTACGACGTCTCCGCCGCGAGCCACGACGGCCTCCGCGAGCTGTCCTTTGCCATGGCCGAGATCGTGGCGACCGAGCGCGCCGCAACTCCGCCGCCCGAGGCCACCCGGATCGTGCTTCGTCCGCGCGCCGAGTCCGGCGTCGGTGCGGAGTTCACGATCGTCGAGCGCGACGGGCAGTACGTCGTGCACGGGGAGAAGCCCACGCGGTGGGTGCGCCAGACCGACTTCAGCAACGACGAGGCCGTCGGGTTCCTCGCCGACCGGCTCAACCGGCTCGGCGTCGAAGCCCGTCTGCTCGAGATGGGCGCCACGGCCGGCGCAGACGTGCTCATCGGCGATGACGACGACGCGGTCGTCTTCGACTTCGACCCGCAGATCGAGGCGGGCGCCGAGATGCTCGGCCGCCGCGGCGAGGACCAGCGCCTGTACGACAACGACCGGCGCACCAACCAGCAGCGTCGCGAGGAGCTCATCGCCAAGCGCGCGTTCGAGGCCGAGGCCCGCGCGGCCCGCGAGAAGCCAGAGGACGACGAGTCGTGAGCCGCATCGTCGTCAAGGTCGGCTCGTCGTCGCTCACGACCACCACCGGCGGTCTCGACGGTGATCGCCTCGATGCGCTCGTCGACGCGCTCGCGGCGGCGCGGGCGCGCGGCGACGAAGTCGTCCTCGTCAGCTCCGGCGCCATCGCCGCAGGCCTCGCGCCGCTCGGGCTCGCCCGCCGCCCGCGCGACCTCGCCAGCCAGCAGGCAGCCGCCAGCGTTGGCCAGGGCGCACTCATGGCCCGGTACTCCGACCGGTTCGCCGAGCACGGACTGGTTGTCGGTCAGGTGCTGCTCACCGTCGACGACATCACCCGCCGCAGCCACTACCGCAACGCGTACCAGACGTTCGCGAAGCTGAGCGAGCTCGGCGTCGTCCCGATCGTCAACGAGAACGACACCGTGGCCACCAGCGAGATCCGGTTCGGCGACAACGACCGGCTCGCCGCTCTGGTCGCCCACCTCGTGCATGCCGATCTCCTCGTGCTGCTGTCCGACGTCGACGGCCTCTTCGACGGGCATCCCGGCAAGGACGGCTCCACCCTGATCCGTGAGGTCACCGGCGAAGCCGACCTCGCCGGCATCGACATCGCCCGGCCCAGCGCGTCTGCGATCGGCACCGGCGGCATGGTCACCAAGATCGAGGCGGCCCGTATCGCCACCGGCGCCGGCATCCCGGTCGTGCTCACCACGGCCGAGCGCGCCACCGAGGCTCTGGCCGGTGACGCCGTCGGCACGCGCTTCCTTCCCACTGGCCGCCGCCGCCCCACCCGGCTGCTCTGGCTCGCGCACGCCAGCGACACCCAAGGTGCTCTGCACGTCGACGACGGCGCCGTCCGTGCACTCACGGAGCGCAAGGCGTCCCTCCTGCCGGCCGGCATCACGAGTGTCACCGGCACGTTCGCGGCCGGTGACCCGGTCGACGTCGTGGCCCCCGACGGCAAAGTCGTCGCCCGCGGCCTCGTCAACTACGACAGCACGGAGCTGCCTCAGCTGCTGGGCCGGTCCACCCGCGACCTCGCCGCCGAGCTCGGCGCCGACTACGAGCGCGAGGTCGTGCATCGAGACGACCTGGTCATCGTCGGTGCCCCTGGTGGGGCGCAAATCTAGAATGGTCGGCATGAAGGAGCAGGTGCACGAAGCGGCTCGCCGAGCCAGGTTGGCCGCCACGACGCTGGCCATGCTGCCGCGGTCGGCCAAGGACGCCGCACTCCTGGCTGCCGCCGACGCACTCGTCGAGGCCGCCGACGACCTGCTGGCCGCCAACGTGCGCGACGTCGAGGCCGCCAGGGCTGCCGGCACTCCCGAGCACGTCGTCGACCGGCTCGCCCTCGACCGCGCGCGCGTCGCCGCGTTCGCCCAGGGCCTGCGCGACGTCGCCGCCCTGCCCGACCCGATCGGCGAGATCGTCCGAGGCTCGACGTTGCCCAACGGCCTGCGGATGCAGCAGGTGCGGGTGCCCATCGGCGTGATCGCGATGATCTACGAGGGACGCCCCAACGTCACCGCCGACGCTGCGGGAATCTGCCTCAAGTCCGGTAACGCGGTGCTGCTGCGCGGCTCGTCCTCGGCGTCCCACTCCAACGCGGCGATCATCGCCGTCATGCGCGACGCGATCGCGGCGGCCGGCATCCCCGCCGACGCGGTCCAGCTGATCCCGGCGGACGACCGGTCGTCCGCCCAGCACCTCATGCAGGCACGCGGTCTGGTCGACCTCGTCATCCCGCGCGGGGGAGCCGGGCTGATCCAGGCGGTCGTCGAGCAGTCGACCGTCCCGGTCATCGAGACCGGAGTCGGCAACTGCCACGTGTACGTCGACGCCGATGCCGACCTCGACATGGCCCTCGCCATCGTCCTCAACTCCAAGACGCACCGCACCAGCGTCTGCAACGCGGCCGAGTCGCTGCTGGTCCACAAGGCGGTGGCCGACGTCTTCGTGCCCCGTGTCGTCGCCGCCCTGCGCGATGCCGGCGTCATCATCCACGGCGATGCCTCGTTCGTCGCCGCGGACCCCGCCGTGGTTCCGGTCACCGACGAGGACCACGCCACCGAGTACCTGGCCCTGGAGATCTCGGCCGCAGTTGTGGAGTCGCTGGACGACGCGGTGGCGCACATCCGGCAGTTCTCCTCACATCACACCGAGGCGATAGTCACCTCATCGCTTGCGGCTGCCCAGGCGTTCACCGTCGGCGTCGACGCGGCCGCGGTGATGGTCAACGCGTCCACCCGGTTCACCGACGGTGGTGAGCTGGGCTTCGGCGCCGAAATCGGCATCTCCACGCAGAAGCTGCACGCCCGCGGCCCGATGGGCCTGCCGGAGATGACGACCACCACGTACGTCGTGACCGGCACCGGTCACACCCGCTGATAGATTGACGCCATGGTCACGATCCTCGCGGCAGCCGAAGGCTCCGAGCACCTGCGCGACATCGGCATCGATCCGTACGCCGTGGGTGGCATCGCCTTCGGGATCCTCACCGTCGCCATGCTCACCCTGCTGTCGTTCGGCAAGGGTCGCGAGCACACCTGAGTCCTCCCGTGGCCAATGCCGACACACCGCGCCGACGCGTCGGCGTCATGGGCGGAACGTTCGACCCCATCCACCACGGTCACCTCGTGGCCGCGAGTGAGGTGCAGGCCTCGTTCGACCTCGACGAGGTCGTCTTCGTGCCCGCCGGGGAGCCCTGGCAGAAGTCCGAGCGACAGGTGTCGGCGGCTGAGCACCGCTACCTCATGACCGTCGTCGCGACCGCGTCCAACCCCCGCTTCGAGGTCAGCCGGGTCGACATCGACCGCGACGGCCCCACGTACACGATCGACACCCTGCGCGAGCTCTCGGCGGCCATGCCGGACGCCGACCTGTACTTCATCACGGGCGCCGACGCGATGGCGGCGATCCTCACGTGGCGCGACCCCGAGGAGCTGTTCGCGCTTGCGCACTTCGTCGGTTGCACCCGCCCGGGTCACGAGCTGAATCCGAAGAACCTCGAGGGCCTGCCCGGCGACCGCATCACCCTGGTCGAGATCCCCGCCCTGGCCATCTCCTCCACCGAGTGCCGCAACCGCGTGGAGCAGGACGAACCTGTGTGGTACCTCGTGCCGGACGGCGTCGTCCAGTACATCGCCAAGCACGACCTCTATCGAAAGCAGGAGCGATGAGCGCCGGCGCCCGCGCCATAGAGCTCACCCGGGCCGCCGCCGAGGCCGCGTCCGACAAGCTCGCCCAGGACCTGCTGGCCTTCGACGTCTCCGAGCAGCTCGCCATCACCGACGTCTTCCTGCTCTGCTCGGCGGCGAACCAGCGGCAGGTGCGGGCGGTCCAGGACGCGGTCGAGGAGAGGCTCCTCGAGTTGGACGCCAAGCCCGTGCGGCGCGAGGGGGAGCGCGAGGGTCGATGGGTCCTGCTCGACTTCTCCGACGTCGTCGTGCACATCCAGCACTCCGACGAGCGCGCCTACTACGCTCTCGAGCGGCTCTGGAGCGACTGTCCGCTCGTCGACCTCGCGCCGGTCCGATGAGTCGACGCATCGTCCTGTGGCGACACGGCCGCACCGAGTGGAACATGGCCGGCCGCGTGCAGGGCCAGAGCGACGTGCCGCTCGACGACGTCGGGCGCCAACAAGCCCGTGCGTCCGCCGCAAGGCTGGCCACGCTCGGTCCCACCCGCATCGTGAGCTCCGACCTGAAACGCGCCACCGACACGGCGGCCGTGCTGGCCGAGTGGTGCGGCGTCGAGGTGGAGCTGGACGCCCGCCTGCGCGAGATGCGCTTCGGTGCCCGCGAAGGACTCACCTGGGCCGAGGCGTGGGATCAGATGCCTGACGGCATGCGGGCCTGGGTCGACGGGGACGAGTCGAAGATCCCTGACAGCGAGACGCATGTGGAGGCTGGTGACCGCTTCGCCGAAGCCATCCATGAACACGTCGGCGTTCTCGGCGCCGACGAGACCCTGGTCGTGGTCTCGCACGGTGGCGTTGCTCGGGTCGGTGCGTGCGCGTTCCTGGGGTTCCCCCCCGAGTCCTGGGGGTCGTTCGGCGGCCTCAACAACTGCGCCTGGTCGGTGCTCGAAGAGGAGGAGCAGGGCACCAAGATGCGGTGGCGCATCGTGGAGTGGAACGCCGGAACCTTGCCCCAGCCGGTGCTGTCTGACGACGAGCGCCCCGGATTGGGCCAGTCGTCTGCGAGCGGCTAAGATCGGTGACCGGTCTTCGGGCCACACAGCGGGGCTATGGCGCAGTTGGTAGCGCGCTTCCATGGCATGGAAGAGGTCAGGGGTTCGAATCCCCTTAGCTCCACTGACGCACGGTCGGCCCCCTCCGCGCGGAGGGGGCCGACCCATGTCACCAGCCTGCCGAGGAGGAGCCGCCCTCCTTCCCGAGGAAAATCGAAAAATACGCGTGTTCACCCCGAGACCATTTCCTGAGAGGCTCGTTGTATGGTCTGATAGTTGAAAACCGCGTGCCTCTCCCGGGGGCCACACATATTGGGAGCACGATGATCCGCAGGCTGTCCGTCCTCATCATGTCCGTCGGCTTGAGCACTGCCTTGGTGCTTGCACCAACTGCATCCTCCGCTGACGAAACCACACCGAATCCGGTCGTGAAGACCCTTCAAAAGGTCAAGACCCTCGTCTCGCCGAAGAACGTGCAAGCCGCCGTCGATGCTCCGGAACCCCCGGCGTCCGATGACGACATTCCACCCAACGAGACCGAGAACCCGGTCGGACCGGACCACGCGACCACGCGCGGCCTGAGCGCCTTCGCCCTTAATCAGGGCCTCATCGGCCTCAACCACAACAACGCGACGGTCAACGACGACGACACCACCACGGCCCACTCGTCCGCGCTGAACGCTCTCGGACTGGAACTGTTCCCCGCGTCCGCCAGCTCGGGTGGGACGAACTACGAGCGCAACGAACCGCTGGGCGTAGTCCTTGACGTGGTGTGTGCCATCACGGCGAACAACGTCTGCGTTGACGCGCTCTACTCCGAGGCCCACGCGACAGAGGACGCCACGAGCTCCCACGCGCACGCCGAGAGCGGCATTCTCAACGCCTGCATCGGTGGCGGCGGCCTCCCCCAGCTTCCCGGTGGCAGCCTGCGTAGCCCGGCACTGATGGTGGGCCAGAGCGAAGAGCCTCCGAGTGCTTGCGATGGCCTGCTGGGCGCCGGTGTGGGGCTGTCGCGCGCTGAAGTGAATCGGGACCGGGTGACCGGACAGACGACGAGCGAGGCCTACGACACGACAATCGGTGCGTGCGTCCTTCCCGGCTGCGTCATCCCGGTTGCCGTTCTGGACTCGTTCGGCCAGGCCGACTCGGGCACCACGCCGGGTACGGAGTTCTCGGACCGCGGTTCCTTCCTGATAGCGCTGGGAGAAAATCAGTTCTTCCTCATCGACGAGCCAGAAGGCTTTGCGCTCGACGGGATCCTGGGGCTGTTCTTCAACCAGGGCGAGAGCTACCTCGGTAATCTCCTCGCCGGCACGGCTCAGGATGGTCTGAAGCTCTTCCTGCTGACCGACCTTTTGCCGATCTTCGCCGAGGCCGGACACACGGAGACGCTGGCCCACAACGACGGGCGCCTCGTCGCCGATGATTCCGACACGACGGACGAGACCGACGAGACGGATGAGACCGACGAGACGGATGAGACCGACGAGACGGACGAGAACGACGAGTCCGACGAGAATGACGAGTCCGACGAGAACGACGAGTCCGACGAGAAGGACGAGTCCGACGAATCCGATGAGGATTCGGACGAGGACGGCGACGGGGACGACAAGGCACTGCCGGGTACCGGTGGACCGTCGTCGGCCCTGCTGGCGCTGGGCATGCTCGGTGTCGGTCTCGGCAGCGCGACCGTCGCCTACGGACGCCGCCCCCGCAAGTCGGGCGCAAACTAGGCGATGCCAGCTGTGTGACATCGCGATCAGGGCCGGTGTGTTTACACCGGCCCTGATCTCTGTCCTCCGGGAGAACTCGTGAAACTTCGCATGGTGCTTCCCCTCGAGATCGCGGTGATCTGCCTGATCGGCGCGATCTACTACGGGTATCACGCCTTCCAGGGAGCCGAGCCCAAAGCCAAGCCCGATGCGTCGCGCACGGCGAGCGCGACACCCACGGCCGCGCCGACGGTGAACACCACCCGACTCGTCAACAAGAGGGCCCGTTTCGCCATCGGCGTCCCGGACAAGGTCGTCGCGAAGAAGGTGGACTTCACGATCCAGATGATGACGGCCGACAAGACGCTCTCGGTCCTGGCCGGCCCGGCCGAAATCGGCTCGATCAAGAAGAGCAGCACATCGTTCATCCGCGCGATGAAGCAGTCGTACAAGAATGTTCGCGTAGTGAGAACGGAACAGCGCAAGATTGATGGACATCAGGCGAAGTTGACGTATGGACGGGCTCAGAACGCCAAGAAGGTGCAGATCAGCTTCGTCAACGTCGTGGTCAAGGCCAAGCCCCGCAATTACGCGATCAACGCGTTCACTGCGGCCGACTCCGACCCGTTGTTCGTCGTTCCACGGGTGAACGCGATCATCGACACCTTCGAGGTCATCAAATAGCCGTGGCCGACACCGAATCGCGATCGGTATTCGTCGGCATTGCGTCGACGATCGTCGGCCTCCACATGCTCGCGGTCACGTTGGCCGCCGTACCGACGAATCCCGTGTCGGATGCCTTCGATCCTCAACTGGGCTACCTGTCGCCCTACTTCGGGCAGAGCTGGCGCCTGTTCGCGCCCAACCCAGTCGACCAGGACAACACCCTTCTTCTCCAAGGGGCCTACGTCGATGACGGCGGAGAGCTGCGGACGACGCCGTGGATCAACTGGACCGAAGTCGAGCAGGACGTCATCGAGCACCGCCTGGTGGGCGGGCGGGCCGGGTACATCAGCACCAAGTTCTTCCCGGCGCTCGACGAGGAATTCCAGGAGCTGGAGAATCCGGACCAGAAGACACTGTCGGCGCGAACCAGCGCTCTTGCGCCCCCGTCGTGGGACGCGCTCCGTGACTATCTCGCCCGCATCGGGCCCGACGAAGACGACCTGGCCGACTACCTTCGCTTCGATCGCGCCGCCGTTCGGCTCGCGACCGAAGTGATCGCAGAACGTTACCCATCCCGCGACATCACCGCGGTCCGGTACGCCCTGCGTGAGCATGGGGTCACTCCGTACGAGGACCGGCACGGCAGCAAGGCCGAGCGAGAGGCGGCTCGCCCGGAGCCGACGATGCGCATCGACGGATGGCGCATACCCACGTACGGCCCGGCCGCGGAGCTGCGCGGCGTGCGGGACTTCGATCGGCGGCACCGATGATGGAGCGCGCCCTGGCCTGGCTCACCGAGCGTGAGCGGTCAACCTTTGGCGTCGCGGTCACCCGCATGATGATCGGGTTCGTGGTCTCGTCGCAGCTGCTCCTCAACTGGCCTGATCGCTCGTACACCTGGGGCGAGGGCGGCCGCTGGAACGAGTCGGTGGCCGACGTCAAGGGGTATCCGGGGTTCTTTGGGCTCTTCCGCGCGCTCGGCGGTTGGCAGTGGGACGTCGCCTATCTGCTGGTCGTGCTGAGTGGAATCGCCCTGATGCTGGGCGTCTTCACTCGGATCACCACCGTCACGACCGTGATCCTGTGGACGTCGCTCTACGTCGCCAACCCGTACGTCGGCTCCGGCGGCGATGCGGTGCTGCGGATGGTGCTGTTCTACCTGTGCTTCACCGATGCCGGGCAGAAGTGGTCGGTCGACGCCTGGATGCGCGAACGACGCGGCTACCGGACCCGGCTCATCGCGCCGTGGGTGTCGGCCACCATGCACAACCTCGCCGTGATCCTGATGATTCATCAGATCGTCATGGTCTACGTCGGATCGGCTCTGTGGAAGGTCCAGGGCCCGCTGTGGCGGGACGGGACGGCGGTGTACTTCCCGCTCCAGACCGAGGCGTACTCGCCCTGGAACGACCTCCTGCAGCCGGTCTTCGCCAACTCGCTGTTCGTCTCCGGAGCGACGTACACGGCGATCGTCGTGCAGCTGTTCTTCCCGGTTCTCTTGATCTACCGGCCCACCCGGATGGTCGCGCTGGTGATCATCACCGGGATGCACATCGGCATCGGATTCCTCATGGGCATCATGTACTTCTCGCTCGCGATGATCGCGGTCGACATGATGCTCGTCAGCGACAAGACCTGGCTCTTCGCTGCCGGCATCGTCAAACGACGATGGTCTCGGCGTTTCCCCGCCAAGGTCGCGGCGGGGTGACGTCGTCGTAGGGTCATTTCCATGCCTGAGCCAGCGCTGAGCCGTCACGCGACTGAGCTCCCGTCGGTGGGCAGGCGGGCGATCGTCCTGGCGATCGCCCTGCTCTTCGCCATCCACTCGATCCTGGTCGTGGTGTGGGTCATGCCGACGAACCCGATCCGTGACGCCATCGGCCCCAGGGTCGTCGAGGGCTACATCGAGAACGAGATCGTCCCGTTCGAGCAGAACTGGTCGGTCTTCGCGCCGATGCCGCGCCGCGCGGGGGAGAACATGCTGGTCCGGGCCTATGTCGGCGAGACCGGGAGGACCACGGAATGGTTCGACATCACCGGGGACGACGACCACCGCCTCCGCCACCTGCTGAATCCGTCGCGCATCCACCCGGTGACGCGACGACTCGGCGGGGAGGCCAACGACCAGTTCGCAGAGCTCACCGACACGCAGCTGGAGCTGATCCGATCGGACACGCCGACGCGCACGACGATGGACGGCCTTCCCGACGACTACGCCCTCATCGACGACCTGCTCACGCGGTTCGCCAGCCTGTACGCCATCGCACGGTGGGGCGATGGCGTCAGCCAGGTGCAGGTCCGGGTCGGCCACCGACTGGTACCGCCGTTCGCGAAGCGGCACCGTGTGGACCTCGAGGACGTGCCGTTCACCCACGTGACCCTGGGCTGGCGAAAGCCCGTTCGCGGTGACGTAGCGGCCCGGAGAGCCTTCGAGGGCTACGCCGTGCCGACCTCGAGGCCGGGGAGCGAATGATGCTTCGGTGGCTCGTCGAGGACAAACACGCGTTGCACGGCGCCGCAGCGGCCCGCATCCTGACCGGCTGCACCGTGCTGGGCCTCCTCGTCAGCAACATCCGGCACCGCGACGTCCTGTTCGGCGCGGGATCGGAGTGGGCCGAGCCCGCGCAGGCCGTCCGGCCTGCCTACTGGCCGACCGAGATCGTGGCCCATCTCGGCAGCACGACGTTCCTGTTGTACTACCTGGCGGTCATCATCGTGGCCTTGCTCTGGACCGCCGGCTGGCACACCCGGCTCACGGGCCTCCTCGTGCTCATCGGCGAAGTGTCGATCTTCGAACGCGCGCCGCTGGTGGGCGACCAGGGGGACAACATCCTCCGGATCGGGCTGGTGTTCCTGCTGCTCATGCAGACGAACGAGCACTGGTCGCTGGACGCCCGCCGACGGACACGGCGGGGCGACGCCATGCCGACTCTGCCGCGGTGGTTCACGAATGCGGTGCACAACATCGCGCTCGCCACGCTGGGCTTCCAGCTGGTGGTCGCCTACTTCTGGGCCGGCATGGCCAAGGCGGGTGGCGGCTACTGGCAGCACGGCACTGCGCTTTACTACCCGCTGCAGCTCCAGGAGTTTCGGCCGTTTCCGCTGCTCAGTGACATCTTCACCCACTTCGGCGTCGTCGTCGCCGTCGCGACGTATGCCGTGGTCATCTTCGAGCTCGGCTTCGGTTTTGCACTCCTTCACCCAGTGGCACGACGGATCGCCATCGGCATCGCGATCCTGCTGCATGTCTCGATCGCAGTCCTGATGGCGTTGCCGTGGTTCTCCCTATCGATGCTCGCCGTGGTCGCGATCTTCGTCAGCACGAGCACCTACGTCGCCCTCGACGATTGGTTGCGACGGCGTGTCGGACGCGACGACCTCAGCGACGCGCCGGCCGGCGAGCACCAGCACGATGACAGGTAGCGTCAGCGCGCCCGCTGCCGCGGTGAGCGTTCCGTAGCCCTGCCAGGCAACCACCAGGCCGGCGAGCAGCCCGCCGAATGCACCGGCCATGTTCAGCGCGAGGTCGCTCAGTCCTTGGACGGCCGGCCGCGCGGAGATCTCGACCGAGCGGGTGAGCATCGCGGCGCCGGCGATGACGGACGCCGACCACCCCAGGCCCAGCATCGTCAGGCCGATGGTGATCTGCAGATCCGAGTCACCGGACGTGCCCGCGACCGCCACCGCGACGAGCAGCGCGGACTGCCCGAGCAGGATCGTGCGGGGTGCGCCCCAACGGTCGCTCATCCAGCCCATGACCGGCGACAGCGCGAACATCCCGGCGATGTGGAAGCTGATCGTCAGACCGATGATCTGGAGCGAGGACCCGTGGTCCTTCATGTGCACCGGGGTGAGCGCCATGACCGCCACCATCACGGCGTGGGACGAGGCGATGGCATAGACGGCGACCAGCGTCGTGCCGCGCAGGTGCGGCAGCGCGGCGCGCACGCCGCTGGGCGCCCTGACCGCATCCTCCAAGCGCACGAGGGGGTCGGGCCGCAGGAACACGAACGTCATCACTGCGGCCAGGCCGAACGCCAGGATCGAGAACAGCACCGGGCCGGCCAGGTCGGGCACTCCGAAACGGCGTGCGACGGTGGCACCGGGTCCGGTCAGGTTAGGCCCGATGACGGCGCCGATCGTCGTGGACCACACGACGAGTGACAGGGCCCGCCCGACCTGTGACGGGTCGGCACGATCGACAGCCGCGAACCGTGACTGCAGATTCGCGGCTGTGCCGGAACCGAACAGGAGGAGCCCGAGCAGTACGAGCGGAAGTGACACGAACTCGGATCCGAGCACCGTGAGGACCGCTCCGATGGCCCCGAGAGCCCAACCGAGCGTGAGGGCCGGGCGACGACCAGCCCGCACGGCCACCCCGGCGAGGGGCACCGTGACGGCGGCTGCGCCGAGGGTGAGCATCACGACGGCCATTCCGGCCCAGCCGGAGGACCCAGAAACTTCCTTGACGACGAGTGAACTGATGGCGATGCCGGCACCGTTGCCAAGCCCGCCGACGATCTGCGTGACGGAGAGGACCGTGACGATCCGTCGTTGGACTCGGACGTTTTCCGCGGTGGTGGTCACGCCTGAGGATATCGCCGCTGAACTACCGAATCCCGACGATCACCAGATCGTGACGCGCTGGTCAGGGTCGAGCCAGAGGCCGTCGTCGGGCTTGACGTCGAAGGCGGCGTAGAACGCCTCGATGTTGCGCACGACCTGGTTGCAGCGGAACTCCGGAGGGGAGTGCGGGTCGATCGTCAGGCGGCGCACCGTCTCGGCCGGTCGGACCTTGGCCTGCCACGCCTGCGCCCAGGAGTAGAAGAAGCGCTGGTCGACCGAGAGATCGTCGATGGGAGCGGGCTCGTCACCCTCGATGGCCAGCCGAAAGGCGCGGTGGGCAATGCCCAGTCCGCCGAGGTCGCCGATATTCTCACCGATGGTGAGCGAGCCGTTGACCGTGTGGTCGGCGCCGCCCTCCGGTGAAAGCTGGTTGTACTGGTCGATGAGCACCGCGGTGAGGGCGTCGAAAGCGGCCCGGTCGTCGTCGGTCCACCAGTTGACCATCGCGCCGGTGCCGTCGTACTGCGAGCCTTGGTCGTCGAAGCCGTGACCGATCTCGTGGCCGATGACGGCGCCGATCGCGCCGTAGTTGACGGCATCGTCTGCGTCGGGATGGAAGAACGGCGGCTGGAGGATGGCGGCCGGGAACACGATCTCGTTCATCGTGGGGTTGTAGTAGGCGTTGACGGTCTGCGGGGTCATGTACCACTCGTCGCGGTCGATCGGGGAGCCGATCTTCGCGAGCTCTCGATCCATGGCGACGGTGAGGGCGCGCTGGGCGTTGCCGAGCAGGTCGGCGGGCTCGGTCTCGAGCGCGCCGTAGTCCTTGAACTCGTCGGGGTGGCCGATCTTCGGGGTGAAGGACGCGAGCTTCTCCAGCGCTCGCTCCTTCGTGGCGTCGCTCATCCAGGACAGCGTGCTGATGCTCTCGCGGTAGGCCGCGATGAGGTTGTCGATCAGCTCGCCCATGCGCTCCTTGGCTGCAGGCGGGAACTCGGTGCGGACGTAGATCTTGCCGACGGCCTCGCCCATGGCGCCCTCGACGAAGCCGACGCCGCGCTTCCAGCGGGGCCGCAGCTCGTCGGTGCCGCTCAGCGTGCGTCCGTAGAACTCGAAGTTGGCATCGACGAAAGCCGACGACAGGTAGGGCGAGGCGCTGTGCACGACGTTCCAGCGCAGCCAGTCGCGCCAGGCCGGCAGCTCGTCGTCGACGAGCAGGTCGGCAAGGCCCTGCAGGAACGACGGCTGGGCCACGACGACTTCGGCCACCGCCGGTGCCGGGATGCGGGCCGCGGTGGACCACGCGGTGAAGTCGAAGCTCGGGGCGAGCGCCTGCAGCTCGGTGGCGTCGACGAGGTTGTAGGTCTTCTGGGTGTCACGGCACGCCACCCGGTCCCAATGGTGTGCGGCGATGCGGGTCTCCAGGTCCATGACACGCTGCGCGCGCTCAACCGGCTCGTCGAGCCCGGCCAGCTCCAGCATGGTGGCCACGTGCGTGACGTACGCCTCGCGGATGGGGGCGAAGTCGTCTTCGGTGTAGTACGACTCGTCGGGCAGACCGAGGCCGTCCTGCGAGAGGTGCGTGACGTAGCGGTCGGGCTGGCCGCGGTCGGGGGCGATGAACAGGCCGAACACGCTGCCCACGCCGACCCGCTCGAGCGTGCCGAGGGTGCGGACGAACGACGGGACGTCGGTGATGGCCTCGACCTGGCCGAGCTCGTCGGCCAGCGGTTGTGCGCCGAGCGCCTCGATGCGCTCCTCGTCCATGAAGCTGGCGTAGAGATCGCCGATCTTGCGCTGCTCGTCATCGTCGGGAGCGGGCTCGTCGCGGCAGGTCTCGATGATCGACCGGACCTTCTTTCCGCCTCGTCGAACAGCGTCATGAAGGCGCCGGCGGTGGCGCGGTCGGCGGGAATGTCGGTGGTGCGTAGCCACGGGCCGTTGACGTGCCGGAAGAGGTCGTCCTGGACGCGGATGTCGGGATCGAGACCGGCGATGTCGATGGCGGCCGTCGCGGGCGCGGAATCGGCTGAAGTCACGCCAGTAGGCTACACAGCAGCACCGCCGGTTCTGATTCGGATTCCGGGTGACGCCTCGGTAACCTGAGGTCGCACAGAAATCACCCCGAGGAGCTCCATTGCGCGTCATCACCTACGGAACATTCGACCTGTTCCACGACGGGCACCGACGCCTCCTTGAGCGCGCCCGCGCTCTGGGTGACCACCTCATCGTCGCCGTCACCACCGAGAACTTCGACGACGCCCGCGGCAAGCTGAACGTGCAGCAGAGCCTCATGGACCGGATCCAGAACGTCCAGGAGAGCGGCCTGGCCGACGAGGTGATCATCGAGGAGTACGAAGGCCAGAAGATCAACGACATCCAGAAACACCACGTCGACATCTTCGCCATCGGCTCGGACTGGCTGGGCAAGTTCGACTACCTGAAGGACTACTGCGAGGTCGTCTACCTCGAGCGCACGAAGGGCATCTCCAGCACCCAGTTGCGCAACGAGAACGCCGGCATCATGCGGCTCGGCATCGTCGGCACCGGCCGCATCGCCAACCGCTTCGTCGATGAAGCCCACTACGTGAGTGGTATCGACGTCGAAGGCGCATGGTCGCGCGATCCCGCCAACGTCAAGACGTTCGTCGACCAACACGACCTCGACCTCGCGGCCGGCTCCTACGAGGAGCTCCTCGACCAGGTCGAGGCGGTCTACGTCGCCACGCCGCACGGCACCCACCTCGAGTACGCGCTCGCTGCCATCGAGCGAGGCAAGCACGTGCTGTGCGAGAAGCCGATGGTGCTCACCGAGGCCGAGTGCGTGCGCCTGCAGGAGGCAGCCCAGAAGGCCGACGTCGTCCTGCTCGAGGCCGTCAAGACGGCGTTCTCCCCGGGATTCCAGCGGCTCATCGCCGTGGCTCGGAGCGGCTCGATCGGCGACATCCGCTCGGTCGACGCGACGTTCACCAAGCTGACCTCCGGTGATGTCCGCGAGCTGGACCCGTCCCAGCAGGGCGGCAGCCTGGCCGAGCTGGCCAGCTATCCTCTGCTGGCGGTGCTCAAGCTGCTCGGCGAGGACTACGAGGACATCCGCACCACGTCGTTCAAGCCGGAGACCAGCGACGTCGAGCTGTACTCCCGGATCGACTTCCGGTTCCCCCACGCGGTCGCCTCGGCGCGCACCGGTCTGGGCGTCAAGGCCGAGGGCGACCTGGTGATCGCAGGTACGCGGGGCTACATCTACGTGCCGGCGCCGTGGTGGAAGACCGAGTACTTCGAGGTGCGATTCGAGAACCAGTCGGACAACAAGAAGTTCTACTACAAGTTCGACGGCGACGGCCTGCGCTATGAGATCGCCGAGTTCTGCTCGTTGATCCGGCGCGAGGAGCGCGAGACCTTCCGGCTGCGTCCCTCGGAGTCGCGGTGGATGGCCCGGGTGCTCGAGTCCGCGCGCACCGACGCCCACGTGTTCGGCTGAGTGCGGCGTGGACCCCAAGATCCTGCTGCGGCGGGTGGCCAACCGGGCCCGCCTGTCCCCGAACCCTCGGGTCCGGCAGCTGTTCGAGCTGGTCCGGGCCACCTACCGGCTGATCGGTCGCTGGTTCCCCTTCCTGCACTTCGGCTGGATGGCGAGCCTGCGTCGCGCCGTCTGGGATGGTGACGACCTCGTCCTGAACGGCTGGGCGTTCGTCCGCGGCGCCGACCAAGGGTCCCGTCCCGAGTACGAGATCTGGCTGCACCGCCGGTTCAGCCGTGAGCGCATCCATGCCGCGGTTTCGCTGGCCGAAGACCCGGACGTCCTGGGTGCGGTGCCCCGCGCCGAGCTCAACTACAGGAACATGAATTTCAAGGCTCGGTTCTCGGCCGAGACGCTGGCCGCGCTGCCCGATCGGGGCACCTGGCAGATCCGCATCGGCATCACCGGCGGCGGGCGGCACACCTGGGGTCCGCTCCGTCGCATCTACAACCTGGGCTCCCCGGCCGTCATACGGTTGCGGCCGCAGGGGGCCGACCGGCTGGTCGGACCACGTTTCCACGAACGCCGCGGCGTCCTGATCGTCACCCGCGCGCAGGGCGTGCTCGTCCGCGACGTCACGCTCACCGGCCGTGAGATCAGCCTGCGGGTCGACGCCGGAACCGAGATCGGCTCGGCAGTGCTGAGCGGAGTTGGACAGGACGACGTCCCGCTCGCGGCGATGCGCGACACCGACGGCGTCCGGCTTGTCGGCGCACTGCCGCACGGGAACATCGTCATCGACGAGGAGTTCGGCGACCGTTACCCGCCGGCCTGGACCGCTCATGTCGGCTCTGGCCGGAGCCGCAAGCCGCTCACCTTGCTGGACGATGAGCTCGGCCACCGACCCAGCGAGGCCAGCACGCTCCTCGTGCGCGGCGATGCGGACCGCACGCTCGAGGTCGTCGACGTGCCGCACTTCGTCGAGCTCGATCACGTCGAGCGCGTGGATGACGACGAGAACCCGCGGCTCCGTCTCACCGGCACGATCGTCGGCGACCCGGACGCGTTTTCGCTGGTGATGTCCGCGCCACGGCTCGACATACCGGTTTCCCTCGACAGCGTCGAGGACGGTCGGTTCACGGCCACCGTGCCGCTGCGCATCAGCGTGTGGGGCGGACCGCTACTTCCACCCATGCGCGGCCCGTACTCGTTGGAGGGGCGGATCGACGCCGAGCCGTTCAGCACGTTCGTCAGCCAGCAGCTGATCGATCGGCTGCCGATCGTCGACTCACGCCCTGACCTGCGCCTCCGCCTCGAGCTCGCCAGACGTGATGAGTTCCGGATGCATGTCACCCGGCCGCGCACCGATGCCGAGTACGGCTCGTACAACCAGGCCATCCTGTTCCAGCGGTTCGCGTACGGCCGGCTCCCGGCCATCGACGCCGTCTTCTTCGAGAGCTTCTTCGGCCGCAACTCCACCTGCAACCCGCGCGCCATGGACCGCGAGGTCGCCCGCCGTCGTCCCGACCTGCACCGCTACTGGTCGGTCGACGACTACTCGATCGAGGTGCCGGAGGGCTCGACACCGCTGATCATCGGCTCGGAGGAGTGGTGGCGGGTTCGCGAGACCGCACGATGGCTCGTCACCAATGAGTGGTTGCGCACGAAGTTCGTGAAGCGCAGCTTCCAGACCATCCTGCAGACGTGGCACGGCTCCATGTACAAGAAGATCGGCCTCGATCGCAAGGTCGGTCGCACGCAGCTCGAGCGGGCCAAGCTCGAGCGCAGCAACTGGGACATGTTCATCTCGCAGAACTCCGACACGACCCCGATCATCCGCCGCGCCTATGACTTCGACGAAGGCATCATCGAGTCGGGCTATCCCCGAAACGACGAGCTCCGCAACCCGGATCCGGCGCGGGTCAAGGAGATCCGTGCGCTCCTCGGTATCCCCGAAGGCAACATCGCCGTCATGTACGCACCCACGTGGCGTGAAGAGGGCCAGTACGTCGAGCTGCTGAACGTCGTCGAGCTGTCCGACCAGCTCGGTCCGGAGTTCTCCTTCCTGCAGCGCGGTCACGTGCGCACCCTCGAGATGGCTGACGTGGTCAAGCACCACAACGTCATCGACGTGAGCACGTATCCGCAGATCAACGATCTCTACCTCGCGGCCGACCTGCTCATCACCGACTATTCGTCGATGATGTTCGACTACAGCGTCACCCGGCGCCCGATGATCTTCTTCACGCCCGACTTGGACGACTACACCAACCCCAAGGTGCGCGGCGTCTACTTCGACCTCGAGGAGGTCGCGGCCGGACCAGTGGTGCGGACACCGAAGGAGGTCGTCGAGCTGCTCGGGTCGATCGACTCGTGGGCACCCACCTTTGCGGAGCGGTACGAGGCATGGGTGGCTCGGTTCAACCACGCCGACGACGGGCATGCGTCCCAGCGGGCGGTCGACGCCCTGTTCGCCTACGACCCGAAGTCGCGATCGCGCCAGCTGGTCGAGCGCTACGACCTCGAGGCCGGCACCGGCGAAGAAGGCTGACTCAGGGTTAGGGCAGCCCGACCACGGCGCGCAGCATGTTGTGGTCGGACGGCGGTCCGCCGCGGAAGCGTCCGGATCCGTCGAGGTCGACGACGTTCTCGTACTCCATCACTCGCATCGGCGTCGTGAAGATGTAGTCGATGTAGGTGCCGTTCAGCGGCGGGCCGACGCTGTTGCTCGGGCGTGAGCCGAAGTTGTTGAAGCTGTCGAGATGGGTGTTGATGCGCTTCTCGACCGTCGCCTCGCCCGAAGGCTGGTGCGACGAGGGCATGACGCCGAGAGGATCGACGTAGCCGGCTGACGTGAGCGACTGGTGCACTCCGTAGACGTGGTACTGCGAGGCGTTGAGGTCGCCGACGACGACCGCCGGCATCTTTCCCCGGAGATTGGCCGTCTCGGCGGCCAGCTGTCGCGCCTGGGAGAGCCGGACCCCGACAGAGCGTGGATCAAGGTGGGTCGACACGAACAGGAAGTGCTTGCCTGACGATCGCTGGAGGAATTCGGCCCAGCTGTAGAAGCGCTGGCGGTGCGGGTTGCCGGATTGCTGGCTGTTGTAGTGGACCGCTCCGGCCTTCACCAGGCGCACGGCCTTGGTGTTGTAGATGACGCGGGTGCCCAGAGACCCGCTGATGCGCTGGTCGGTGATCTCCCAGCCACCCTCGAGCGCGCCAAGCTGGCGCATGAGATCGGTGAACTGGCTGGTACCCACGCCTCGCGGAGTGGAGTCCTGAGCCTCCTGCAGGCCAACGACGTCGAGGCCATGGGAAGCGATCGACGAGGCGATCGCGCCACGACGGCTGACCCATGACGGACCGCCGCAGCTGTGGCACCTGATGTTGTAACTGGCGACGGCGAGCGGCTGCGGGTCGTCGGGCTTGATGGTCGCCGTCTTGATCGTCTCGGACCAAGCGCTCTTGGAGTCCTGGTCGCCGAGCGCGCGGACCCGGACGGCGAACGGCGTGGCCGCGTCCAGGCCCTTGAAGGTCGCCGTGCGGCTGTCGGTGGTGAGGACTTTCGGGTTGCGGAAAGACTCGTCGGACCCGAGCTGTACGCGGTAGCCGGAAGCCGTCTCGACCGCGTCCCAGGTGATGTCGAGGGCCGTGTTGGTGGCGGAGTTCACGGTGGCGTTCGCCGGCACGAGCAGGGCCGGCCGGCCCTGCTGGGCGGTGGCGGTGAGCGTCGCGTCGGACTTCGTGCTGCGTACCGGGTCGTCGCCCTTGAGCTGCCTGATCGCCCGAACGCTCACCGCGTAGTCGGTCTCCGACGACAGGTTCGGGACCTGCACCTCGGTGCCCTCGACGCGCATCTTCTCGGTCTTCGTGCCGTGCGCGATGGTGAGCTCGTAGAAGTCGGAGAACAACACTGGGCGCCAGCTCACGCGCAGCATCGTGCCTGCGGTCTCGCTGACGCGCGGGGGCACTGGCCGGGCCAGGCTGGGGGTGCCGGTGACGACCTTGGGTGCGAGCACGACCAGCCCAGCGACGGCGACGATCCCGGCGAGAACGCTGGCGATCAGGACCCGGGTGAGACTCCGGCGACGGGCGGCGCGACGGCGGCGTCGGGCCCGCGGGCGCGCGGGAGTTTCCTTCACACGACGGCCGCTCGGTCGCTTCTTGGACATGGGGGGTCTCGGTTCCTGCTCCAGTAGGGTCGAGCGAAGTCTACAAAGTGAGGGCGTTCATGCGGGTGGCAACGGTCGTACTCGCTGCCGGAACGTCGCAAAGATTCGGGCGCCCGAAACAGTTCGAGCCCATCGGCGACGCGTCCGTGATCCAGCTCGCGGTGCGGGCCTTCGTCGGCGTCGACCGGATCGCCGAGGTCTGGGTCGTCACGTCGGCCGAGCACGAACCGGCGACGCGCGAGCTCCTCGCCGATGAGGGTGTCACAGGCTTCGTGCTCGGCGGTGACACCCGCGCGTCCTCGACGATCCGGGCCCTCGACGCGCTCGACCCGTCGGTGACGCACGTGTTGGTGCACGATGCGGCCCGTCCACTCCTACCGCTGGCGACCGTCGTCGCCTGTCTCGATGCGCTGGAAGGCGCCGACGTCGTCGCCACCGTCGTCACGCCGGCCGACACGGTGGTGGTCCTGGACGAGGCGGGGGAGCGGGTGGACTCGATGCCCGAGCGCGACCGGGTGCGGCTCCAGCAGACGCCCCAAGGCTTCAAGCGAGACCTGCTTGCCGACGCCTGGGCCCGTGTCTCTGGCCAGTCGCTGCCGACGGACGACGTCACTGCGGTGCTCCGGGCGTTCCCCGATGTGGCTGTCGCCTGGGTGGAGGGTGACCGGCGCACGCTGAAGGTCACCCACCCGGACGATCTGGCCGTCGTGCGGGCCCTCGCCGCCGCCGGCGACACCGCGGACCACTGATCATCTGCCCGGATTGATAATCTCGTGGGATGGAAAAGACGCCGGAACCTCGTTCCGGCGTCTCCTACGTGATGCCGATCTACAACGAGGTCGACTACGTCGAAGCGGCGGTCGCGAGCATCCTCGCGCAGGACTACGACGGACCGGTCGAGATCGTGCTGGCCCTCGCGCCGTCCACTGACGGCACCGACGCGCTCGTGCACCGCATGGAGGCAGATGACGAGCGGATCACGGTGGTCGACAACCCGGGGATGCACATCCCGATCGGGCTCAACGGGGCGATCGCGGTCGCCCGCCACCCGATTGTGATCCGGGTCGACGCCCACACCCAGCTCGAGCCGGACTACACCGAGCGCGGGGTGGCCGAGCTCGAGCGCATGGAGGCCGCCAACCTCGGGGGCATCATGGTCGCCACCGGGCGCCCGGGCTTCCAGGCCGCGGTCGCACGGGCCTACAACAGCAGCCTCGGCCTCGGTGGAGCGTCCTATCACGCCGGGCACGCCGAGCCCGGTCCGGCGGAGTCGGCCTACCTCGGCATCATGCGGGCGTCGGCCATCCGTGACATCGGCGGTTTCGACGAGTCTCTGCGCCGTGGCGAGGACTGGGAGATGAACTTCCGCCTGCGCAAGGCCGGCCACCTGGTGTGGCTCGACCCGGGCCTTCGCGTCACCTACTGGCCGCGCGACACCTGGAACAAGCTCGCCCGCCAGTTCTTGTCCACCGGCATCTGGCGCGGTGAGCTCACCCGCAGGCTCGGGGCCAAGAACCCGCTGCGGTTCTTCGCGCCGCCCATCCTCGTCGCCAACCTCGCCGTCGCAATCATGGTCGCGGTGTTGCAGCTCATGGGCGTCCTGAGCGGGACGCTCGGCTGGATCGCGTCGGTGGTGTACCTTGGCCCGCTCGCCTACGCAGGGGTCCTCGTCGGCGCGGCCGTCACCGCCTCGGGGTCGCTGCTCGACCGGATCCGCTACATCGTTGTGCTGGCCACCATGCACCTCTGCTGGGGCGCCGGCTTCATCGTCGGCTCGATCCGTGGCGGCGGCGATTCCGTCGACACCTCACGCGTCGACAGCTGAACGCGGTACCTCACCGATCATCACCTGGGACGGGTCGGTGGTGCTGACGCGGACCGGATGGATCGTCCCCAGCTTCCAATCGCCGAGTGACGATGAATCGATCATGTGACGATGGGTCACCTTGTAGGGCTCTCCGCCGGCGACGGTGACCATGAGATCGATCTCGTAGACGGGCGTGTCCATCGTCTCCTGACCCGTTCCGCGCAGGGCGACGACTTCACCGCTGCCCGAAATCCCGACCGTGCTGGGCTGCGCGCCAGCGCGACGCTTGATGTGCGTGATGTCCCTGAGTTTGCCCATCGGGGTCCTACCGTCTGAGCCGACGACGATCCCGCGGTTCGCCATGGTCGACTCCACCCCGACCAATTGCACGGCAGCCTAGCCGGGTCAGGCCGGCGACGATGATGAATCAGTCGAACCAGCCGGCATCGATCATGCGCTGCACGACGCGTCGTCCGGCCTGGCCGTCGTCGTGGGACGCGAAGCGCTTCTGCCACGCGCGGAGACCATCGGCATGCACGTCCCGACTCTCCTCGGCATGGATGACGGCCTGCAACAGGTCCTCCGTGGACTCGACGACCGGCCCGGGTGCCTCGCTCAGCAGGTCGGCGTAGAAGCCGCGCAGCTCGCCGCGGTAGCGCGGGAGGTCCGGCACGTAAAAGACGATCGGCCGGCCGATCGAGACCCAGTCGAACATCACCGAGGAGTAGTCGGTGACGAGCACGTCGGCTACGAGCAGGAGGTCGGAGACGTCCGGGAAGCCGGTGACGTCGATCAATCCGGGTGCGGCGTGGTCGCGGCCGTGCTCCCAGGTGCTGCTGTGACCACGGACGAGGAGGACGTGGTCGGAGCCGAGCTCGCGGGCGAACGCGGCGACGTCGAGGTGATCGATCATCGCGTCGCGATCCTCACGCCAGGTGGGGGCATAAAGGACGATGCGTTGAGCGTCGTCAAGCCCGAGTCGGGCCCGGATATCGGCAGCAAGCTCCGGATGACTGAGCACGTCGTCGCGCGGGTAGCCCTCCACCCAGACCGGGCCGCGGAAGGCGTAGGCAGAAGTCAGGTGCTCGGCGCTGAACTCGTTCTGCGCGAGCAGCGCGTCCCAGCGACGGCCCTCGCGGGTCGCGGCGATCTTCGTGCGTAGGCCGGCGTCGGGTCGATCGCGGGCGAGACGCTTGAGCGTCGATCCGTGCCACGTCTGGAGGACGTGCTGGTGCCGACGTTTGCGCCATCGCTTGCGCAGCCAGTCGTTGACGACGAGGACACGCGCCGACCCGCGCACGCGCCACCACTCGCGGCTGCCCTCGATCAAGCGCTCGGATCCGTCCGGAATCGGCACCGATCCGTCGACCACGCTCCAATAGCGCCGCGTCGACGGCCGCACCTGGGCGAGGGCCCGGTCGATCCCCCGCGGGTTGCAGGCCGCCGAGCGTCCGCGATAGCTCTCGAGGAAGACCGCGTCTTCGGTCGTCGGAGCGTCACGGCGGTACGACCGCTCAAGCGCTCGCTGTGCGGCAGGACCGCGCTCGTCGTCGTCCAGCGGCGCCCGGATGTCGACGACCAACCCGCCGGCAGCCTCGCGCACCGTCGCATGGAAGAGCTGGTGACGAATCTCGAGCGGTTCCGTGGAGACCATGACCCGGGTCGATCCGTCCGGAAGCTCGAGGCGGTACGTGTCGGTCGGGAGCGCTAGGGGACCCGATCCCCATCGGGAGGCGAGTAGGTCGACAGCCGAGCCACGGGCGTCGACTCGTGCCCGGCGACCGACCAACGCAGCGCCGGAGACGTCGCTTTCGATCTCGATGCTGAGTGCAGCGGTGCCCTCGTCGAAGCCCAGGCCGGTCACCGCCGGCCGGTGGACAAGAGGATGGAGTGTGCTGGTGAAGGGGGCCGGCCCGGTTCCGGTCCGGCCGATGATCGCGTCCAGCACGCGATCGCCGGCGTGCCCGTCGAGGATGTCGAAGAACTCCTGCCGCAGGTGACGCGCGTGGCGGTGGGCCGGCCCCTCCTCGTCCTCGGCGATGGCCGCGCCTAGCCGGTCCAGAGTGGCGGCCCAGGTCGTGACGGCTCGGCCGCCGGTGAATTCCTCGAACGACAGGTAGAAGCCGCGAGACGACGTGTAGGTGTCGAGGTCGGGCGCGTAGAACACCACCGGACGTCCGACCAGGGCGAAGTCGAACACGATGGAGGAGTAGTCGGTGATGACGACGTCGACGGCCCACAGCACCGGGTTGACGTCGCGCAGCAGGTCGGCGCCGAGGAGCCGGATGCGCGGCGACCGGGCCGGGCCGTCGGCGTAGCTGCCTCGGCCAAGCGGATGGGTACGCACCAGCAGGACCGCGTCGTGACGATCGAGCCAGGCCACGATGGCGTCCCACTCCTCGGCAGTCGGAACCGTCGGGTCCGCAGCGCCGTCACGCCAGGTGGGCGCGAACAGCACGGTGTGGGCTGCTGGGGGCAGGTCAGGGAGGGCGTCGTCGAGCCGCGACCGCGCCTGCTCGCGGCGGGCGGCCCCGTCGTCGGCGAGCAGGACGTCATCGCGCACGTCGCCGGTGATCACGACGTTGGCCGGATCGATACCAAAGCCGCTGACGATGCTCGGCTGGACGCGCTCGGAGGCGATCGGGAAGAGGGATATCCCGCGACCGGCCCGGCGGTACCCGAAGGCGAGCATCCGGCGAACGACACCGAGGTCGGGCAGGAAGGACACCGAATATGTCGAGGGCGAGTCGAGGTGGAGGTGCTTGAACGGCAGACCATGCCACAGCTGGACGACGAAGCCGCCGCTGACGCCGTAGCGATTCGCGTCGCCGAACCCGTGGGTGACGACGATGACGCGGGCTCGCAACGTGGTCCAGAACCCGCGCATCCCGTCTTTCCGCACGGTGTCGAACCCGAGTGCACGAGCCTCGTCCAGCTCGGCCGCGCTTCGGGCCAGCCACACGATCCGGGTCGCATCGCCCAGACGTTCTCGGGCCAGGCGGTACAGGGGGAGAGCGCCCTCGCCGAGCCCGATGCCGGAGCCGAAGACCCACAGTCGGTCCGAGCGCGGGACGACGATGCTCATGACAGCCGACAACGCGTACAGCGGCAGTCCGAGGAGCTTGCGGGCGTTGCCGGCTCCGAACGTGAAGCTCGCCATGGTCGTCCTGATTCTGGCATGGCACATCACCGCCCCGGTCCCTAGTACGGTCGGGGAGTGCACCGACCGACCCTCCCGAAGGCGATCTTGCACCCGATTCGGCTGCTGCCCCTCACCTTCCTGACCCTGACGTTGGTCGGAACGCTCATCCTGCTGCTGCCGTTCGCCCGCTCGGGGGAAGGATCGGCCAGTCTGCCGGCTGCGATCTTCCAATCGACGTCCGCGGTGACGGTGACCGGTCTGTCGACCGTCGACACCTCGACGTACTGGACGCCAGCCGGGCAGATCGTGATCCTCGCGCTCGTCGAGATCGGTGGCCTCGGCATCGTCGCCCTCGCCACCGTCCTCGGCCTGTTCGTCGGCGGGCGACTCAGCCTGCGCACTAGCCTCGTCGCCCAGGCCGACATGCACGTCGTGAGCCTCGGCGAGGTGCGGCCGCTGTTTCGACGGATCGCGGTCACGATGGTGTTCTTCCAGGTGCTCATCGCCACCGTCCTGACGATCCGGTACCGGCTGTCGTACTTCGACGACTTCGGCACGTCGCTGTGGCACGGCGTCTTCGACTCCGTCATGGCGTTCAACAACGCCGGCTTCTCGCTGAACCCGGACAGCATCGTCAGGTACGCCGGCGACTTCCTGGTCATCGTGCCGATGTCGCTCGGGGTCTTTGTGGGTGCGATGGGGTTCCCCGTGCTCGCCGAGCTGTGGAGCTCGTGGCGTCGACCCGCCGAATGGACCATCCACACCCGCCTCACGGTGTGGGGCTCGGTGCTGCTGCTCGTGGTCGGCGCGGTGCTGTTCCTCGCCTACGAGTGGACGAATCCCGCGACGATCGGCGGATCGCCGTGGCAGTACAAGCTGACGACCGGGCTGGAGGGGAGCATCATGACGCGCTCCGGTGGCCTCGCGAGCTTCGACTGGGGGCAGGTTCGGCCAGAGACGCTCAACATCGCGACCGTGATGATGTTCATCGGCGGGGGCAGCGCCAGCACGGCCGGCGGCATCAAGATCACCACGTTCCTGCTGCTCGCCTACGTGATCCTGGCCGAGCTGCGCGGCGACCCCGAAGTGACCGTCGGTCGCCGGTCGATCAGTTCCTCGGTGATACGCACCGCCGTCACGATCGCGCTCCTTGCCGTGATGCTCGTGATCGGCACCACGTTCGCCATCATGTCGATGACGTCGTTCGAGTTCGACGAGGTGCTGTTCGAATGCGCCTCGGCATTCGGCACCGTCGGCCTCACCACCGGCCTCACCCCGCGGCTGCCCGTGGATGCGCAGATGACCCTGTCCGTCTTGATGTTCGTGGGCCGAGTGGGCACGATTGCAGCGGCGTCCGCGTTCGTCTTGCGTCGTCGCACCACGCGGTATCACCTTCCCGAGGAGCAACCGATCATTGGCTAAGTCAGGCTCGAACCACGCACCCGTGCTCGTGATCGGCCTCGGCCGGTTCGGCACGGCGGTCGCCCGTTCGCTGGTGCAGCTCGGTCACGACGTCCTCGCGGTCGACGAGCGCCCCGAGATCGTGCAGCGTTTCGCCAGCGACTTCACCCATGTGGTCGCCGCCGACTCCACCGACACCGAGGCACTCCGCCAGATCGGCGCCGACCAGTTCGACCGCGCCGTGGTCGGCATCGGCACCGACATCGAGGCCAGCGTGCTGACGGTGCTCAGCATCGTCGAGCTGGGTGTCGAGGAGGTGTGGGCCAAGGCCATCAACGCCAAGCACGCCCGCATCCTCGAACGGGTCGGAGCCAGTCACGTCATCCGCCCGGAGTCGGCGATGGGGGAGCGGGTCGCCCACATGGTCACCGGCGCGATGATCGACTACATCGAGTTCGACGACGGCTTCGCCATCGCCCGCACCCGTGCACCCGAGGTCTCGTGGGACCGGACCCTCGAGGAAACCGGCCTGCGGGCGAAGTACGGCGTCACCGTCGTCGGGGTCAAGCGGCGCGGCCAGGACTTCACGTACGCGAGGCCGGAGACGTCGATCTCGTCGTCGGACGAGCTGATCGTCTCCGGCCCCACCACGAAGGTCGAGTCCTTCTGCGCGCTCACCCACGGTTAGCACGCGCCTAAGTCATCGGCGTCCGCCCCTGCGGTTCTCGTCGAGGACGGCCAGCCGGCTGCGGTACTCGTTCTCGTCGATCTCGCCCGAGGCGAAGCGATCGGCGAGCCGGCTCCGGCCGGTCGTCGGGCCGCAGTCGTTCCAGCGGCGGCGGCGCACCGTGGCGAAGAAGATTGCGAACGCGATGAAGGCCAGCAGCCAGAAGATCGGGAAGATCGGCCACCAGGGACCCGGGCCGTTGTAGCCGGGGTCATGGGCGGCGAGGGTCATGAGCGTGTTCATGGTGTTCTCCTTTGCGAATCCGTCGTGGTTTCACGACTGGATCCAGACTCGCCAAAAAGGAGGCGTGCGTCGTCGCCCAGCGGGGGGCACTTCGACTACGTCGAGGGGAGTAGTTCGCTGATCAGGACGTCCACCCGGGGCGCACGAGCCCGGTCTCGTACGCAAGCACCACCAGCTGCGCGCGGTCGCGGGCGTGCAACTTGATCATCGCCCGGCTGACGTGGGTCTTGGCCGTCGCGGGGCTCACGACCAGCCGCTCGGCGATCTCATCGTTGCTCAAGCCCTCACCGACCAGCGCGACGATCTCGCGCTCCCGGTCGGTGAGCGGGTCGAGGATGTCGGTCGGAGCTGAGGGTCGGCTCCGGGAGGCGAACTCGGCGATGAGACGACGGGTCACGCTCGGCGACAGCAGCGCGTCACCGGCGGCCACGGCTCGGATGCCGGCCAGGAGGTCGACCGGCTCGGTGTCCTTGACCAGGAATCCGCTGGCTCCGTGCCGCATGGCCTCGAACACGTACTCGTCGAGCTCGAAGGTGGTCAGGATGATGATGCGAGTCTCCGAGAGGGCCGGATCGGCGGAGATCTGACGAGTGGCCTCGAGCCCGTCGACCTCGGGCATCCGGATGTCCATGAGCACGACATCGGGTTTGACTTCCGTGATGACGGCCACGGCTTCGACACCGTTGCCGGCCTCGCCGATCACCTCGAGGTCGTCCTCGGCGTCGATGAGCGCCCGAAACCCGGCGCGCAGCAGGGCCTGGTCGTCGACCAGCACCACACTCGTCATGACGGACCCCTCAAGGGCAGTGTCGCGTGCAGGCGGGCGCCACCGCCAGAAGCGGCGGTGAGGTCGACGCGGCCACCGAGGGAGGAGGCCCGTTCGCGCATGCCCCGCAGGCCGGTGCCGTCCTGCTCGGGGTCGTCGGGATCCACGTCGCCCGGCCCACGGCCGTTGTCGGTGACGGACACGTCCAGGTCGTCTGGGCCGACCGTCACCGTGATGCGGGCCCGGGTGGCGCCGCTGTGTCGCACCACGTTGGTGACCGCCTCCTGGAGGATCCGGTAGGCGGCGCTGCCGACGGCGGTCGGCACCGTGGTCAGGTCGCCGCTCACGTCGACGGTGGTGGTGACGCCGGCCTGGGAGGTGCGATCGGCGAGAGCGTCGAGCGCGTCGAGCCGGGCGATGGGGGCGCGCGGTGCCTGCTCGCCGTCCGCGCGGAGCACGCCGATGAGGGCGCGCAGTTCGGTGAGTGCCTCCTTGCTGGCGTCCTTGATGGTGGTGAGGGCTGTCTCGACCTGTTCCGGCCTGCGGTCGACGAGGTGAAGGGCGACACCGGCTTGCACGTTGATGAGGGACATGTGATGGGCCACGACGTCGTGCAGCTCACGGGCGATGCGCAGGCGTTCCTCGCCAGCCTCGCGCCGTCGTTCCTCGGTCCTGGCTCGCCGGAACTCGATCATCCGGGCCCGGTTCAGTCGGACGAGCTCGCCGGCGGCCAGCACCAGCAGGCTCCACGCCAGCACGCCGGCGAACGCCGGCCACGACCAGCCTTCGTCGAGGATGGTCAGCCGGACGACAAGGGACAGCGCGACGGCACCCGCCACCGCACCCCAGGCCTCAGCTCGGTTGCCCCGGGCGATGTTGGAGAACACCGCGCCCACGAAGGACGCGAAGACCGGTCCATACGGGTAGCCGAAGGCAACGTAGAGGAAGGTGATCGCCGTGATGAAAACGAGCACGCTGCGCGGGCGCTTCCTGAGCAGGTAGAGGCTCGCCGGACCGGCGATCGCGATCAAGACGGCGAGCGCGTCCGGCTCGCGGGCGTCCGGCTGCCCCCTCGATGCGCCGAAGGTGCCGACCACCTGCACGAAGGCCAGCAGGACCGGCCCGAACAGCCAGAACTGCCGTGGCGGCCCGTAGAACATCGGACCGCCCCGGAACGGCGGTCCACGGAACGGGAACTCGCGGGACGGGGTCGGCACGTGACCACGGTAGGCGAGCGCAAGCCTTGGCGTCGTCCCACGGCTGCGGCAGGTCGGCGTACTCCTGTCGGAGTACGTGGCGTGGCAGGCTGGGACCGTGGCGGACCACCCTTGGCAGATCGACGTCCTCGACCTCGACGCCTATCTGACTCGAGTCGGTGCCGCGCCCCGCGAGCCGAGCCGCGAGGCCCTCGACGAGCTGCACGAGGCGCATGTGCGGACCTTCACCTTCGACAACATCGACGTCCTGCTGGAGACGCACCCCGGGGTGACGCTCGACGCGGTGCAGGCCAAGTTCGTCGGGCGGGGGAGAGGCGGCTACTGCTTCGAGCACGCAACGTTGTTCGCGGCCGTGCTGGAGCGGCTCGGGTACGACGTGCGGCGGCTGCTCGGCCGCGTGGGGCCGCCGACCAGGTCACCGCGCACGCACTGTGTGGTTGAGGTGAGGCTCGACGGCGAGCGGCTCCTGGCCGACCCGGGCTTCGGCATGAGCGTGATGCGCCCGATCCCGCTGCAGGACGGTGCCGAGGACGACTACCTCGGCTGGCGGCACCGGGTGCGACGGTCTGACCCCGACGTGGCCGGGCCCGGCTGGGAGCTGCACCGTCTTCGCGAAAGCGGCTGGGAGCTCATGCACACCACGGACGATCTGCCCGTGCAGCCGGTCGACGTGACCATGGGGCACCACTACACGAGCACCTATCCGGCGTCGCACTTCCGGAACGGCCTGATGCTCGCACGACACGGGAACGGCCGGCACACCACCGTGTCGACCGACTCGGTGACCATCCGCCGACCCGGCGAGTCCACCGAGCACCGCGACCTCCGGGACGGGGAGCTCGAGCAGCTGTTGCACGAACTCGAGGTGCCGCTCACCTCGGAGGAGGAGGAGCGGCTGCTCGCACTCGTGCCGACCCTCAGGGGTTCGGGTTGACCCCGTCGCCACCGGCGCCCTGGCTCCACGCGGGCAGCTCCTGCAGGGACCACCTGTTGCCGTCGGGGTCGGTGAAGTAGACGAATCGGCCCCACGGCTGCTCGTCGACCTCGCTGGCCTCGACGCCACGCCCGACCAGCTCGGCGCGGATGTCGTCGGCGTTCGACACCACCATCTGCATGTTGTCGAGCGAGCCGGGCGTCATCTCGGTGATGCCGGTACCGATCGTGATCGAGCACGCCGATCCGGGCGGCGTGAGCTGCACGAAGCGCACCTCATCGCTGACGGCATGGTCGTGGTCCGCGTTGAACCCGACCTTGTCGACGTAGAACTCCTTGGCCCGATCGACATCGCTCACCGGGACACCTATCAGCTCCAGTTTCATGTCCATGCCTCAAAACCTAGTCCCAAGCGGGGACAGTAGAGTTCGGTCGGTGACCAGCCCCGACAGCTCGACCTCCGACATCCCCGCGCACCGCTACACCAGCGGCCTCGCGGCGGACATCGAGTTGCGCTGGCAGGACCGTTGGGAGTCCGAGGGGACGTTCGAGACGCCGAACCCCGTCGGCGACCTCGCGGCACCGGCCGGCACCGAGCTGCCGGACGACAAGTACTTCATCATGGACATGTTCCCGTACCCCTCGGGCGCGGGACTCCACGTCGGCCACCCGCTCGGCTACATCGCCACCGACGTCGTGGGGCGCTACAAGCGCATGACCGGCGCGAACGTGCTGCACGCTCTCGGGTACGACGCCTTCGGCCTCCCCGCCGAGATCTTCGCGGTCGAGACCGGTCGCCACCCGCGCGAGACGACGATCGAGAACATGGCCACGATGGAGCGCCAGCTGCGGCGCCTCGGCCTGGCCCACGACCGTCGTCGCTCGTTCGCGACCATCGACCCGGAGTTCGTCCGGTGGACCCAGTGGATCTTCCTGCAGCTGTTCAACTCCTGGTACGACACCGAGCAGAAGAAGGCGCGTCCGATCGCCGAGCTGATCGACACGCTGGGCACCGACGAACCCGAGGTCATCGACACCTACCGGCTGGCCTACATCAGTGACGCCCCGGTCAACTGGTGCCCCGGGCTGGGCACGGTGCTCTCCAACGAGGAGGTCACGGCCGAGGGCCGGAGCGAGCGTGGCAACTTCCCGGTGTTCAAGCGCAACCTCCGCCAGTGGCAGATGCGCATCACCGCATACGCGGACCGGCTGATCGACGACCTCGAGCGAGTCGACTGGCCCGAGCCGGTCATGATCATGCAGCGCAACTGGATCGGCCGATCCCACGGCGCTGAGGTCTCGTTCTCGGTGGTGGGCTCGGACGCGGTCATTGACGTCTTCACGACGCGACCGGACACGCTGTTCGGCGCGACCTACATGGTCGTCTCGCCCGAGGCAGAGCTCGTCGACCAGATCGTCGCGAGTGAGTGGCCCGACGGCGTCGACCCACGCTGGACCGGTGGCGCCTCGACACCCGCCGAAGCGGTTGTCGCCTATTGCGCGCAGGCGGCCGCGAAAAGCGACATCGAGCGGCAGGAGAATCGCGACAAGACCGGCATCTTCACTGGTGCGTTCGCGATCAACCCCGTCAACGGCGAGCAGATCCCGGTCTTCGTTGCTGACTACGTGCTGGCCGACTACGGCACCGGCGCGATCATGGCGGTCCCGGGGCAGGACGACCGCGACTGGGAGTTCGCGGAGACGTTCGGCCTCCCGATCGTCCGCACCGTGCAGCCATCGGAGGGCCACGAGGGGCCGTTCCTCGGCGAGGGTCCGGCGATCAACTCCGCGAACGACTCCGTGAGCCTCGACGGCCTCGGCGTCGACGACGCCAAGGCCACGATCATCGCCTGGCTCGAGGAGCAGGGGACTGGTCGCGGCACCACCACCTATCGGCTGCGCGACTGGCTGTTCAGCCGTCAGCGCTACTGGGGCGAGCCCTTCCCGATCGTCTACGACGAGGGCGGCCACCCGATCGCCCTGCCCGACTCGATGCTCCCCGTCGACTTGCCTGAGGTTCCCGACTTCTCGCCCCGCACGTTCGCACCCGATGACGTCACGAGTGATCCCGAGCCGCCGCTCGGACGGGTCGCCGAGTGGGTGAACGTCGAGCTCGACCTCGGCGACGGCCCCAAGACCTACCGCCGCGAGACGAACACGATGCCGAACTGGGCCGGGTCGTCCTGGTACGAGCTGCGCTACACCGACCCGAACAACACGGAGGTCATGGCCGCCCCCGAGAACGAGCGCTACTGGCTCGGTCCGCGTGAACCAGGGGGCACCGGCGGGGTCGACCTCTACATCGGCGGCGTCGAGCATGCCGTCCTGCACCTGCTCTACGCCCGGTTCTGGCACAAGGTGCTGTTCGACCTCGGGCACGTCTCCAGCGAGGAGCCGTTCCACCGCCTGCTCAACCAGGGTTACATCCAGGCCCAGGCCTTCACCGACGAGCGCGGCAGCTACGTGCCCGCGGAGGAGGTCGTGCAGCGTGGGTCGGAGTGGACCTACGAGGGCCGTCCCGTCACGCGCGAGTACGGAAAGATGGGCAAGAGCCTCAAGAACATCGTCACGCCCGACGACATGTACGACGCCTTCGGCGCCGACACCTTCCGCGTCTACGAGATGTCGATGGGTCCGATCGACATGTCGCGGCCGTGGGAGACGCGCGCGGTCGTCGGCTCGCAGCGCTTCCTGCAGCGCGTGTGGCGGCTGGTCGTCGACGAGGACACCGGTGAGGTCGTGGTGGGAGACGAGGAGCCTGACCTCGCGCTGAACCGTGCCCTGAATCGCACCATCGACGGCGTCCACGCCGACCTGGAGGCGATGCGGTTCAACACGGCGATCGCCAAGCTGATCGAGCTCACCAACCTGATCACGAAGCAGGAGATCCATCCGCGCACCGTGATCGAGCCGCTGGTGCTGATGCTGGCCCCGTTCGCCCCGCACCTGGCCGAGGAGATGTGGTCCCTGCTGGGGCACCCGGAGTCGCTCGCCTTCGAGACCTTCCCGCAGGCCGATCCGGCGCTGCTCGTCGAGGACGCGGTCACGTGCGTCGTGCAGGTGCAGGGCAAGGTGCGCGCGAAGCTCGAGGTGTCGCCGTCGGCCACCGACGACGAGCTCAGCGAGATGGCCCTGGCCGAGCCCAACGTGCAGCGGGCGATCGACGGCCGCGAGGTGCGCCGGGTGATCGTCCGAGCGCCCAAGCTCGTCAACGTCGTCGTCTAGGCGACGTGCCCTAGGCTCACGCTCATGACCGTCGCGATCGTCACGGACTCCACGGCGTCCTTGAGTCCCGACGACGCGGCCCGTGAGCGCATCACGGTGGTCCCGCTGCAGGTCGTCATCGGCGCCGACGTGTTCACCGAGGGCGTCGACGTCACGTCCGACATGATCGCCGAGGCGCTCGCCTCGTTCGTGCCGGTCAACACGTCGCGGCCCACACCGGACGACTTCCTGGCCGTCTACGAACGGCTTGCCGACGAGGGTGCGACGGCGATCGTCTCGGTGCACCTGAGCGCCAAGATGTCGGGCACGCTCGACTCCGCAGTGCTCGCGTCCAAGCAGGCTCCCGTGCCGGTCACCTGCGTCGACACGATGCAGGTCGGCATCGCCACCGGGTTCGCTGCCGGGCGCGCGGCGCGGGTCCGCGACGCCGGGGGCGACGCCCTCGCCATTGCCGACGCGGCCCGCGAAGCCGGGGAATCGTCCACGACGATGCTCTACGTCGACACGTTGGAGTACCTCAAGCGCGGCGGGCGGGTCGGATCCGCCGCTGCGCTCATCGGTTCCGCGCTGGCGGTCAAGCCGTTGCTGACGCTTCGTGACGGGCTGGTGGTGCCGCTCGAGCGGGTCCGCACCGCGGCGAAGGCGTTGTCGCGGCTCGAAGCTCTTGCGGTCGAGGCGTGCCTGGCGTGCTCCGACGGCTTCGACATCGGCGTCCAGCACCTCGCCAACGAGGCGACCGCTCAGGCCGTCGCGCAGCGCCTCGCGACATCGCTCGGGCGTGACACCTGCCCGGTCGACGAGGTCGGCGCGGCGATCGGCGCCCACGTCGGGCCGGGCATGGTCTCCGTCACTGTCACGCCGCGCGAGTAGCTCGAACCGTCCACCGCAGCGCGGCTGGCCGGCCGCGTCCACAGATTCATCGGAGCCGGTCGTTCCCGGTTCAGGCGATGCCTAGCGTCGCGGTGTGAGACCCCAGCCCTTCGACACCGGCGAGACCCGCGCCGAGGTCGCGCGCCGGCGCCTGGCCCAGCTCGCCGCCTCGTTCGAGGCAGAGATCCCGGCCGAGCAGCCCGCCGATGAGCCGGTCGTCGTCCGCCGGCGGGTCGATACTGCCCACGTCCGGGTACTCATCACCATCGCCGTCGCGGCTGGCGTCCTGCTCACCTGGTGGTTGCTGTCCGAGCGACCGCGCACGGCGTCGCCTGACGCTGTCACCCTCTCGTCCGACACGGCATCGCCGGGATCGTCCACGTCACCGGGAGCCGGCCCGACCGCGTCCGGCGAGCTGATCGTCGACGTCGAGGGCAAGGTGAAGCGCCCGGGCATCGTGTCCCTCCCGGCCGGGTCGCGGGTGCACGATGCGGTCGCGGAGGCTGGCGGGGTGCGCGGCAAGGTCGACACGTCCACGCTCAACATGGCGCGAGTCCTGACCGACGGTGAGCAGATCCTCGTCGGAGTCGAACCTGTTGCCAGTGCTGCCAGTTGCGGCGGCCCGGCCGGGCCCGGCGCGCGCATCAGTCTTGCCACGGCCACCCTCGAGCAGCTCGACACCCTGCCTGGCATCGGCCCGGTCACCGCCCAGGCAATCCTCGACCACCGAGCCGAGCACGGACGGTTCACGTCCGTCGACGACCTGCTCGACGTGAAAGGCATCGGCGAGGCAACCCTCGCGGACATCCGCGACCAGGTGACTCCCTGAGGCACGACCTGCGGCTGGCACTGCCGGCACTCGCTTCGTGGGGTGTCGCTGCGGTCATCATCGACGTGGGGTCCGGCCTCGCCGTGGGCGTATCGGTGGCGGCGGTCATGGTGGCCGGTGTCGCAGTCGGACGCCGCCGCGCTCGGCCGTTGGCGCTGGTCGCGGTGTGCGTGGCCGCGGTGGCCGCGTCGTGCGCGTGGCGGCTCGGCCAGACGCAGCACTCGCCGCTGGACGGGCTCGCCCAACGACATCGCCTCGTGACGCTCGACGTCGAGGTGAGCCGGGACGCGCGGGTCTTCGCCCGCTTCGGCCACGAATCCGCCGTTGTCGGTGTGCGGGTGCTGCGGGCCACCGCGAAGGGCGTCACCGTTGCTGCGCGCGAGTCGGCCACCGCGTTCGTCGACGGCCGATCCGACGACCTGGTGGTCGGACGGCGGCTCACGATGGTGGGCCGGCTGGCACCGTCCGACTCCACCAGCGAGGTCGCGACGATCGACGTCGTCCGCCGGTCGGCGACCCTTCCGGCCGCCTGGTGGTGGGAGGCGTCGGAGCGGGTGCGGGCCGGTGTGCGGCACGCCGTCGCCCACACCGGTACCGACCCGTCGGCACTCGTCCCGGCCCTTGTCGACGGCGACGACCAGGGTGTCTCCGACCAAGTGCAGGAGGAGTTCCGGCGCAGTGGGCTCACTCATCTGCTTGCCGTGTCGGGCACGAACCTCACGATCGTCTTGGCGGTGGTGTTGGTGCTGGCGCGATCGCTGGGCACGCCGCGACAGGTGCTTGTCGTGCTCGGACTCGTGTCGGTCGCGGGATTCGTTGTGCTGGCCCGTCCCGACCCGAGCGTCGTGAGGGCGGCGGGGATGGGTGTGGTCGGCCTTGCCGCGCTGGGCCTCGGCGCTCGCGGCGGCATGCGGGCACTCTCGGTCGCCGTGCTCGCCCTGCTGTTCCTCGACCCGTGGCTGTCGCGGTCGGCGGGTTTTGTCCTGTCGGTGTGCGCGACAGCCGGGATCTTGCTGGGCGCTCCGCCGCTCGCCCGGCGGCTCGAGCGATGGCTGCCACGGTGGGTCGCACTGGCCCTCGCCGTCCCCATAGCGGCCCAGCTCGCCTGCACGCCGGCGATCGCGGCGATCTCGGGCGAGGTGTCGTTCGTCGCGGTCTTCGCGAACGTGCTGGCCGGGCCGCTGGTGGCACCAGCGACCGTCGCGGGCCTGGCCGGCGGGCTCGTCGACCTCGTCAGCGAACCCCTCGCCCGGCTGCCCGGAACCATGGCCGGGTGGTGCGCCGCCGTCATCCTCGAGATCGGACATGCCTCTTCCTCGCTGGCCGGCGCCTCGCTCGGCTGGCGGGGGCCGTGGTGGCTGCTGGTCTTCCTCGTGCCGCTGGTGTTCGTCGTCATCTGGCGCCTCGCTCGGCATCCGGCGGTTGTCGTCGGCCTCGCCCTGGGCGTGGGCCTCGGCATGTGGCGGCCGCCGCAGGTGGGCTGGCCGCCCGACGACTGGGTCATGGTGTCCTGCAACGTCGGGCAGGGCGACGCCACCGTCGTCGCCGCCGGAGTCGGCTCGGCCATGCTGGTCGACGTCGGCCCAGAACCCGCATCGGTCGATCGCTGCCTCGATCGCCTCCACGTGCGTCACCTGCCCGTCGTCGCGATCACGCACGCGCACGCCGACCACGTCAACGGCTGGACCGGTGCGGTGTCTGGTCGCGACATCGGTCAGGTGCTCGTCGGGCCGTCTGGCGGGCCGTGGTCCGAGCCATCACGCCCGGTCGTGGCGGGGGAACGGTTCGCCGTCGGCCGTCTCCGCGTCGAGGTGCTGTGGCCGCTGGCCGGCGAGCCCGCGCCCGACTCCGAGAACGGATCGTCCATGAACGACGCCAGCCTCGTCTTCCTGGTCACCGTCCTTGGACGGCGCCCAGCCCGGTTGCTGCTGACCGGCGATGTCGAGCCGGACGCCCAGGAGGCCCTGCTGCGCATCCACCCCGACCTGGCCGCCGACGTCGTCAAGATGCCGCATCACGGCAGCGGACGTCAGTCGGCGGCGTTCTTCGACGCGGTGGGCGCGCGCGTCGCCACGATCAGCGCCGGCCAGGACAACGACTACGGCCACCCGGCCGCGGCGGCCCTTCGCCTGCTTGGCGAGCACCACATCCCCTGGTGGCGCACCGACCTCGACGGCGACATCGCCGTGGTGGTGCGGGACGGTCGCCTGTCCGTCGTGACGCGCCACTAGTGTGGACGCGTGACGGTGTTCGGCAAGATCTTGCTCATCAGCGGAAACGCCGAGTTCCTGGCCGCCCGAACTGCGGCCCGTGCGATCGCGGCCGTCGCCGCCGAGCAGCCGGAGTGCGATGTCGCCACCGCCACGGCCGGTGGTCTGGGCAAGGGCGAGCTCGCCGGGCTCACCAGCCCGTCGCTGTTCAGCACGTCCAGTGCGCTCGTGCTCACCGAGCTCGAGGACCTCCCCGACGTCGCCCAGGACGAGCTGACCGCCTATGCAGCTGCGCCGTCTGACGATGTCGCGGTCGTCCTCGTGCATGGCGGCGGCCAGAAGGGCAAGAAGCTGCTCGACCTGCTCCGCGGGCAGGCCAGTGTCACGGAGGTCAAGGTCGAGGCGCCCAAGTACGAGCGCGAGTTCGCGGCCTGGGTCCGCACCGAGCTGCGCGATCTCGGCGGGACCATCGATGAGGAGGCCGCCAGCCTGTTGGTCGCCTCCGTCGGTCAGGATCTCCGGGCGCTGGCCGGTGCCGCCGACCAGCTCGCCTCGACGATCGGCAAGGGCGACCCCGTCACGGTCGAGGTGGTGCGCCGCTACTTCGGTGGCCGTGCCGACGTGCGCGGCTTCGAGATCGCCGACGCCGCGATCGACGGGCGCATCAACGTAGCCCTCGAACAGGCTCGGTGGGCCGAGGCCGCCAAGGTCGCCCCGGTGCTCATCACCAGTGCCTTCGCCAGTGGTCTGCGGTCGCTCGCCAAGCTGGCCGACGCCCCGGGCGGACTCTCGGAGGCTGAGCTCGCGCGGCACGTCGGTGCACCGCCGTTCAAGATCCGCATCCTGCGTCGGCAGCTGCGCGCGTGGGACACCGCATCGCTCGCGTCGGCCCTCGACGCCGTGGCCGGAGCCGACATCGACGTCAAGGGTGGCGCCGCCGACCCGGCATACGCGGTGGAGCGCATGGTGCTCCAGGTGGCGGCCGCGCGCCGGACATGAAAAACGCCCCGGAATCACCCGGGGCGTCTCAACGGCTCGCGCTCAGAGCTTGGCGGCCTTCTTCGCGATGGCCGACTTGCGGTTCGCGGCCTGGTTCTTGTGGATGACGCCCTTCGAGGCGGCCTTGTCGAGCTTCTGGCCTGCGTCGACGGCGAGCGCCTTGGCGTCGTCGGCCTTGCCGGAGTCGACGGCCTCGTGGAAGCGGCGCACGGCCGTCTTCAGCGCGGAGCGCACGGCCTTGTTGCGCTCGCGAGCCGCGTCGTTCTGGCGGTTGCGCTTGATCTGCGACTTGATGTTCGCCACGTGTCTGACCTGTCTTTTCCGCTGGTGGGTGGTGTTACGAGAGATTGAGCATGCCGCACCATCTTGCTGGGCACGCGACCGCTCACGATACCAGCGGCGGCGGCGGCCTCCCAAATCCGTTCGGCGCGGGCTGAATGGAACAATGAGCGCACGATGCCCAAGCACCCCGCCACGACTGCCCCCCAGCCCGGTGCGACCGACCCCCAGATCCTGCGCAACTTCTGCATCATCGCGCACATCGACCACGGGAAGTCGACGCTCGCCGACCGGATGCTGCAGCACACCGGCGTCGTCGAGGGCCGTGCCATGCGAGCCCAGTACCTCGACCGGATGGACATCGAGCGCGAGCGTGGCATCACCATCAAGAGCCAGGCGGTCCGCCTGCCGTTCACCAAGTCCAGCGGCGACGATGCCGGCACCGTTTACGTCCTGAACCTCATCGACACCCCCGGCCACGTCGACTTCACCTACGAGGTGAGCCGAAGCCTGGAGGCCTGCGAGGGAGCGGTCCTTCTCGTCGACGCCGCCCAGGGCATCGAGGCGCAGACGCTGGCGAACCTCTACCTGGCGATGGAAGCCGACCTGCACGTCATCCCGGTGCTCAACAAGATCGACCTGCCGGGCGCCCAGCCGGAGAAGTATGCCGCCGAGATTGCGCACATCCTCGGCGGCGACCCCGACGACGTCCTGCGGGTCTCCGCGAAGACCGGCGAGGGAGTGGAGACGCTGCTCAACACCATCGTCGACGAGGTCGACCCGCCCACCGGCGACGCGGACGCACCGCCGAGAGCCCTGATCTTCGACTCCGTCTACGACACCTATCGCGGTGTCGTCACCTATGTCCGCGTGTTCGACGGCTCACTGACGCACCGCGACCGCATCAAGATGATGTCCACCGGCGCCGTGCACGAGATGCTCGAGGTCGGCGTCATCTCTCCAGACCCGGTCAAGGCCGACAAGATCGGGGTCGGCGAGGTCGGCTACCTGATCACCGGCGTCAAGGAAGTGCGGCAGAGCCGGGTCGGCGACACCGTGACGTCGAACATCCATGGCGCCACGGAGCCGCTCGGCGGCTACCGGCACCCGAACCCCATGGTGTTCGCCGGCCTGTACCCGATCGACGGAGACGACTACCCGGGCCTCCGCGACGCTCTGGAGAAGCTGCAGCTCAACGACGCCGCGCTTTCCTACGAACCGGAGTCGTCCGGCGCCCTCGGCTTCGGTTTCCGGATCGGCTTCCTCGGCTTGCTGCACCTGGAGATCGTCCGCGAGCGGCTGGAGCGTGAGTTCGACCTCGACCTCATCTCCACCGCGCCGAACGTCGTCTACCGCGTCGAGATGGAGGACGGTACCGAGGTCATCGTCACGAACCCGAGCGAGTACCCGACCGGCAAGATCGCCAGGGTCTTCGAGCCCGTCACCAAGGCCACCGTGCTGAGCCCGTCGGAACACATCGGCGCGATCATGGAGCTCTGCCAGGCGCGGCGCGGCCAGCTGGAGGGCATGGACTACCTGTCCGAGGATCGCGTCGAGATCCGCTACACGCTGCCCATGGGCGAGATCATGTTCGACTTCTTCGACGCCCTCAAGAGCCGCACCAAGGGCTATGCGTCCCTCGACTACGAACCGACCGGCGAGCAGGAGGCCGACCTGGTCAAGGTCGACATCCTGCTGCAGGGCGAGGCGGTCGACGCGTTCAGCGCGATCGTGCACCGCGACCACGCCTACGCCTACGGCGTCGCTCTGGCCGGACGGCTCAAGGAGCTCATCCCGCGCCAGCAGTTCGAGGTGCCCATCCAGGCCGCCATCGGCGCCCGCATCATCGCCCGCGAGAACATCCGCGCGCTCCGCAAGGACGTGCTCGCGAAGTGCTACGGCGGCGACATCAGCCGCAAGCGCAAGCTGCTGGAGAAAGCAGAAGGAAGGCAAGAAGCGGATGAAGATGGTGGGAAGGGTCGAGGTGCCCCAGGAGGCATTCATCGCTGCCCTCTCGACCGGCGATCCAGTGAGTTAGGGTGATCGGCACCACATTCCATCCGTACGTCCTGTGAGAAGGAACCCCATGAGTCCTGTCGTTGCCACCCCGGAGCAGCTCGAAATCATCGAGAACCGCTCGCGCAGCGTGGCCCGGATGTTCTACGACCGGGTCGAGCAGTCCGCCAACCGGGAGGCCTACCGCTATCCCGACGAGAACGAGATCTGGCACTCCATGACCTGGGCCGAGACCGGTGAGCACGTCACCCGTCTCGCCGCCGGACTCGTCGCCCTCGGCATCGAGCCGGAGCAGCGCGTGGCGATCGCCTCGGGCACCCGCTACGAGTGGATCTTCGCCGACCTCGCCATCAACGCCGCCGCGGCAGCCACCACCACGGTGTATCCCAGTACGGCCGCCGAGGACGTCGCCTACATCCTGGCCGACTCCAGCAGCCGCATCGTGTTCGCCGAGGACGACGAGCAGATCAAGAAGCTCACCGAGAAGCGCTCGGAGCTGCCCGACGTCGTCAAGGTCGTCACGTTCGACGGCCAGGTCGACGGCGACTGGGTCATCGGCTACGACGAGCTGGAGCAGCTCGGGGTCGACCTGCTCGCGAAGGACCCCAAGGTCATCGAGGAGCGCGTCGCGGCAATCCAGCCGAGCGACCTCGCCACCCTCATCTACACGTCCGGCACCACGGGGCGCCCCAAGGGCGTGCGGCTCAGCCACGACGGCTGGACGTTCGAGGGCGCCACGCTCGAGGCCGGCGGCTTCCTCTCCCAGGACGACCTGGAGTTCCGCTGGCTGCCCATGGCGCACTCGTTCGGCAAGGTGCTCCTCACCGCCCAGCTCGCCGAGGGCTACGCCTGCGCGATCGACGGCCGGGTGCCGAAGATCGTCGAGAACCTGGCCATCGTCAAGCCGACGTTCATGGGTGCCGCCCCGCGCATCTTCGAGAAGGCCTACGGCCGCATCGTGAGCATGGCGGAGGAGGAAGGTGGCGCCAAGCTCGCGATCTTCCGCTGGGCCGAGGGTGTGGGTCGCGACTACTCGCGTGCCACCCGCTCCGGCAAGCCGGTGTCACCGATCCTCAAGGCCAAGTACGCAGTGGCCGACCGGCTCGTCTTCTCCAAGGTGCGCGAGCGCTTTGGTGGGCGGGTGAAGTTCTTCATCTCCGGCGCCGCCGCGCTGTCGCAGGACATCGCCGAGTGGTTCCACGCCGCGGGCATCCTCATCCTCGAGGGCTACGGCCTCACCGAGACGTCGGCCGGCGCGTTCGTCAACCGGCCGGACGCCTACAAGCTGGGCACCGTCGGTCTGCCGATGCCTGGCACCGAGGTCAAGATCGCCGAAGACGGCGAGGTGCTCCTCAAGGGCCCGAACATCATGCAGGGCTACCACAATCTCGACTCCGAGAGCGCGTCCGCGCTGCTCCCGGGCGGCTGGCTCGCCACCGGCGACATCGGCGAGCTCGACGACGAGGGCTTCCTGCGCATCACCGACCGCAAGAAGGACCTCTTCAAGACGTCCGGTGGCAAGTACGTCGCCCCGTCCTACGTCGAGGGCACCTTCAAGGGCGTCTGCGCCCTCGCCAGCCAGATGATCGTGCACGGCAACGACCGCAACTTCTGCAGCGCGCTCATCACGCTCGATCCCGACGCCGTCGCCGGCTGGGCCGCATCGCACGGCATGAAGGACAAGTCGTACGCGGAGATCGTCGCCTCGCCGGAGATGCACGACGTGATCAGCGCCGACGTCGACGAGCTCAACTCCAAGCTGAACCGCTGGGAGACGATCAAGAAGTTCGCGATCCTCGACCACGACCTCTCGGTCGAGTCCGGTGAGCTGACGCCGAGCCTGAAGCTCAAGCGCAAGGTCGTCGAGGAGAACTACCGCGAGATCCTCGACGGCTTCTACGCTGGCTGAGTGAAGTCGACCGAAGGACCGTCCATCCCCGCGGTGGACGGTCCGTTCGGTGTCTACGTGCACGTCCCGTTCTGCTCGGTGCGCTGCGGCTACTGCGACTTCAACACCTACACCGCCGACGAGCTGGGGGAGGGCGCCACCCGAGCGTCCTACGCCGACACGGCGATCGCCGAGATCGACCTGGCGACGCGCACCCTCGGTGCCGTCGGCGACGTCCCGGCCGTCCAGACGGTGTTCTTCGGCGGCGGCACGCCGACCCAGCTGCCGTCGGCCGACCTGGTGCGGATGCTCGACGCGCTCGACACCGGCTTCGGGCTCGTCTCAGGTGCCGAGGTCACCACGGAGGCGAACCCGGACAGCGTCACGCCGGGGTCGCTCGCCGAGCTTCGCGAGGGCGGCTTCAATCGCATCTCGTTCGGCGTTCAGTCCGCGGTGCCGCACGTGCTGGCGACGCTGGACCGCACGCACGACCCGGCCCGGGTTCCCGAGGCGGTGCGGTGGGCGCGGGAGGCCGGGTTCGAGCAGGTCAGCGTCGACCTCATCTACGGGACGCCGGGGGAGTCCGTCGACGACTGGGCGGCCAGCCTCGACCACGCCCTCGGGCTGGAGCCTGACCACGTGAGCGCGTACGCGCTCATCGTCGAGGAGGGCACCGCCCTGGCCCGGCGGGTGGCGCGCGGCGAGATCCCGCCGCCGGACGACGACGCGATGGCCGACAAGTACCTGATGGCCGACGACGTGCTGACCTCAGCGGGGCTTGGCTGGTACGAGCTGTCGAACTGGGCCCGCGACGACGCCGCGCGCTGTCGGCACAACCTCCTGTACTGGCACAGCGCGGACTGGTGGGGAGTTGGCCCAGGAGCGCATTCACACATAGGAAACTCAGGTGGTGACGTCGAAAGAACGATGGCTGGGATCCGGTGGTGGAACGTCAAGCACCCGGCGGCCTACGCCCAGCGGCTGGCGGCGGGAGAGTCGCCGATGCACGACCACGAGCAGCTCGATGCGTCCACGTCGGTGATGGAGCGGGTGATGCTCGAGGCCAGGCTGCGGGAGGGTCTGCCACTCGGCATCCTCGAGGCAGGACGGGGTGCGGTTCCTGGACTGGCCGAGCGTGGCCTCGTCGAGGTGACCGGCGACCACCTCGTGCTCACCCGCGAGGGCCGGCTGCTCGCCGACGCCGTGGTGCGCGACCTCACCCCGTGACGAAGTCGATGAGCTCCTCGACCCGACCGAGGAACGACGGCTCGAGGTCGGCGTAGGAGTCGACGCGGCCGAGGAGGTAGGCCCAGGCGCGGGCGATGTCGGCCTGGTCGGCGTGCGGCCAGCCGAGCGCCTCGCACACGCCGTGCTTCCACTCGGTGCTGCGCGGCACGACCGGCCAAGCGTCGAGGCCGAGGCGATCGGGCTGGACCGACTGCCACACGTCGACGTACGGATGCCCGACCACGAGCACGTGCGCTCGGCCCGACAGGCGCTGCGCGATGCGGGTCTCCTTCGAGCCGGGCACCAGGTGGTCGACGAGCACGCCCAGCCGGCGGTCGGCATCGGGAGCGAACTCCTCGACGACGGCGACCAGGTCGTCGATGCCGCCCAGGTACTCGACCGCGACGCCCTCGACCCGCAGGTCGTCGCCCCACACCTTCTCGAGCAGCTCGGCATCGTGGCGCCCCTCGACGTAGATGCGGCTCGGCAGCGCGACCCTGGCGCGGCCGTCCCGCACCGAGCGTGAGCCGGACGCCGTTCGGGTGGGCAGGGTCGGCGCGGTTCTCGGCGGCGCCACCAGCACGACCGGCTTGCCCTCAAGCAGGAAGCCCGGTCCGAGCGGGAACACCTTGCGGACGAGATGGCGGTCCTCGAGCTCGACGGTGCCGAGGTCGCGCTCGACCCGCATGATCTCGCCGCAGAAGCCGGTGACGGCCTCCTCGACCACGAGCCCGCGCTCGGCGAAAGCGTCCTCGGACCGGCCGCGCGGCGGCTTCTTCCAGTCCTCGGACAGGACGTCAGATCCGTAACGGTCAGCCATGCAGTACCCCGAGCAGTTGTTGGTGGAAGTCCTCGAGCTCTTCGCGCGTGATGACGCCCCTGCTCGTCAGGATCTGTGATGACGGTCGGGTCAGTCCGATCGCCAGGTCGATGGCGCCCGCCCACGCGGCCGTGGCGCCGGTCGGTTCGTCGCCGGCGAGGTCGCCCAGCGCGACGACGTCGGCGTCCGGCACCACCATCACGAGCTCGCCGCCATCGGGTCCGTGTCCGAGGTGCACGACCTCGACGTAGCGGCCGCCGCCCAGGTCGGTGGCCCATACCGAGCTCAACGAACCGCCGCGCGACTCGTGCTCGATCCGTGTGCCGTCGGACACGGTGACGAGCCGGGGCCCGTAGGTGAGGGTGCGTTCGTCACCGGTGACGACCACCGCGTCACCCTCCGCGATGATTCCCTCCATCTCGGTAGACTGGCACTTGACCCAGGTGAGTGCCAACGCGACGCGCGGGAGGAACGCATGTCGGATGACCGACGGCTCGAAGTCCTGCGCGCCATCGTCGAGGACTATGTGGCAACGCAGGAGCCGGTCGGCTCCCGAGCTCTGGTCGAGCGCCACCACCTGGGCGTCTCCCCGGCCACCATCCGCAACGACATGGCCGTGCTCGAGGACGAGGGCTACATCGCCCAGCCGCACACCAGCGCCGGGCGCGTGCCCACCGACAAGGGCTACCGGATGTTCGTCGACCGCCTGGCCACGGTGAAGGCACTCTCGGCAGCCGAGCGCCGGGCCATCGAGACGTTCCTCACCGGCGCGGTCGACGTCGACGACGTCGTACAGCGCAGCGTGCGCGTGCTGGCGCAGCTCACCAACCAGGTCGCCATCGTCCAGTACCCGTCGCTCACCCGGTCGACCGTGCGACACGTCGAGATCGTCGCGCTCGAGAACGCCCGGGTGCTACTGGTCGTCATCACCAGCAGCGGTCGCGTCGAGCAGCGCATCGTCGAGCTGGTGGCGACACCGTCCGAGCAGCTCATCGTGCGGCTGCGCAGCCACCTCACCGGGGCCACGGTCGGCGAACGGTTGCCCGAGGCGTCGCTGAGGCTCGCCGAAATGCTCGAGACCTTCGCGCCGGCCGATCGGCCGATCGTCACGTCGATCGTCACGACGCTCACGCACGTGTTCTCCAACGAGCACTCCGACGAGCGCATCGCTGTCGGCGGCACGGCCAACCTCGCGCGCTTCGGCTCCGACTTCGACACCGCCATCCGCCCGGTGCTCGAGGCGTTGGAGGAGCAGGTCGTGCTGCTGCGCCTCCTCGGCGAGGCCACCGCCGGCATGCACGTGAGCATCGGCGCGGAGACCGGCAGTGAGAACCTGGTCGGTACCGCCGTCGTCTCGTCGCCCTATGGTGCGGAGGGCCAGACGCTGGCGACGCTCGGCACACTCGGACCCACCCGGATGGACTACCCCGGAACCATGGCTGCCGTCGGCGCCGTCGCCCGCTACGTCGGTCGACTGCTCGCGGACAGCTGACGAACCAGAGGACCAATGGCACAGGACTATTACGAGCTGCTCGGCGTCGGACGCGACGTCGACGCCGACGAGCTCAAGCGGGCGTACCGCCGGCTGGCCCGTCAGCTCCACCCCGACGTCAACGACGCTCCCGACGCGGCCGACCGCTTCAAGGAGGTCACCATCGCGTACGAGGTGTTGTCCGATCCGCAGAAGCGGTCGATCTACGACCGCGGCGGCAACCCACTCGGCGGCGCCCACCACGGCTTCGGCCAGGGCTTCAGCTTCGACGACATCATGGACGCGTTCTTCGGCCAGGGCAGCGCCCGCGGCCCGCGCTCGCGCACGCAGCGGGGTCAGGACGCCCTGCTCCGCCTGACGATCGACCTGGCCGAGGCTGCCTTCGGCGTCACCCACGACCTCAAGGTCGACACCGCGGTCGTCTGCACCACCTGCGACGGAACGGGTGCCCGCGAAGGCTCGCAGCCCGTGACCTGTGGCACCTGCCATGGCCATGGCGACGTGCAGCACGTGCAGCGCTCACTGCTCGGCGACATCCGCACGTCCCGCCCCTGCCCGACCTGCCACGGCTACGGCACGGTGATCCCCGACCCGTGCCACGAGTGCGGCGGCGACGGCCGGATTCGCTCGCGTCGCTCGCTCAACGTCACCATCCCGGCCGGCGTCGACCAGGGCACGCGCATCCAGCTCACCGGCGAGGGTGAGGTCGGGCCCGGCGGCGGCCCGTCCGGCGACCTCTACGTCGAGATCGACGTGAGCCGCCACCCCATCTACTCGCGCAAGGGTGACCAGCTGCGCTGCCAGGTCACCGTGCCGATGACCGCCGCCGCCCTCGGCACCCACCTCGACATTCCGACGCTGGAGTCCGACCTGCAGGATCATGAAGGCGACGGCGCCACGGTCGGCGTCGACATCACGCCCGGCACGCAGTCCGGTGACGTCGTCACGGTGCGCGGCCAGGGCGTGCCCCGCCTGCGCGGCCCCGGTCGCGGCGACCTCGTCGTCCAGGTGCTGGTCGAGACACCCGAGCAGCTCGACGACGAGCAGCGCGACCTGCTCCAGCAGCTGGCCGAGGTGCGCAATGAGGAGCGGCCCGAGGCCCGCCTCGGCGCGTCCCACAAGACCGTGTTCGGTCGCATCCGAGACGCCTTCAGGTAAGAAGGACGCATGAGCGACGACTGCCTCTTCTGCTCCATCGTGGCCGGTGACGTCCCGGCGGACATCGTGGCGGAGACCGATCACTCGGTGGCGTTCCGCGACGTCAACCCGCAGGCGCCCACGCACGTGCTGGTGATCCCGCGCGTTCATCAGCCCGACATCGGGAGCCTGGCCGACGCCGAGCCGGATGCGACGATCGACCTCCTGGCGCTCGCTCGTCGCATCGCCGACGAGGCCGGCGGCAGCTACCGTCTGGTGTTCAACACCGGGGCCGACGCGCACCAGACCGTGTTCCACTGCCACGCCCACGTGCTGGCCGGTCGCTCATTGGGCTGGCCACCCGGGTGACCGATAGAATCGTCGGCCTATGACCGACGAACCCGTGCCGCACACGTTCACCGTGCCTGCGAGCGTCGACGCCGTGGCCCTGTTCGGGTCCGCCGACGAATTTCTCCGCCTCATCGAATCGTCGTTCGAGGCGCGCATCCACGCGCGCGGCAACGTCATCACGGTCACCGGTCAGCCGGGCGAAGCGGCCCTCGTCGAGCGCCTGCTCGACGAGCTCGTGGCCATCATCCGCACCGGTCAGGCGCTCAGTCCCGAGCTGGTCGAGCGCAGCATCGCCATGCTGCGCGCCGAGACGCAGGAGCGGCCGGCCGAGGTGCTGAGCCTCAACATCTTGTCGAACCGCGGCCGCACGATCCGCCCCAAGACGCTCAACCAGAAGCGCTACGTCGACGCCATCGACAAGCACACGGTCGTGTTCAGCATCGGTCCGGCCGGCACCGGCAAGACCTACCTCGCGATGGCCAAGGCCGTGCAAGCGCTGCAGGCCAAGGAGATCACCCGCATCATCCTCACCCGGCCGGCCGTCGAGGCGGGGGAGCGGCTCGGCTACCTGCCGGGCACGCTGAGCGAGAAGATCGATCCGTACCTGCGCCCGCTCTACGACGCCCTGCACGACATGATCGACCCCGAGTCCATCCCCAAGCTGCTCACCAGCGGTGTCATCGAGGTCGCTCCGCTGGCCTTCATGCGGGGGCGCACACTGAACGACTCGTTCATCATTCTCGACGAGGCCCAGAACACCACCCAAGAGCAGATGAAGATGTTCCTCACGCGGCTGGGCTTCGGGTCGAAGATGGTCGTCACCGGCGACGTGACCCAGGTCGACCTGCCGACCGGTGCCAAGAGCGGCCTGCGCGTGGTGCGCGACATCCTCGACGGCGTGCACGACATCCACTTCTCCACGCTCACGGCGCACGACGTCGTGCGGCACAAGCTCGTGGGCCGCATCGTCGCCGCCTACGACGAGTTCGAGGCGGGTGGCCCCGCGCAGTCTGAATCCGGCCATGAACGTCGACGTTCTCGATGAGTCGGGGGCCGACGTCGACGTCGTCGCCCTCACCCAGCTGTGCCGGTTCGTCATGCGTCGCATGCGGCTACACCCAGCCACCGAGCTGACGGTCCGGCTCGTCGACGCCGACACGATGGGCGTCCTGAACAAGCAGTGGATGGGTACGGCCGGCCCCACCGATGTCCTGTCCTTCCCCATGGACGAGCTCACGCCCGGCCGCGACGACGCCGAGGATGAGCAGGAGTCCGGCTACCTCGGCGACATCGCGGTCTGCCCGCAGGTCGCGGCGCAGCAAGCGCCGGCCGCCGGGCACAGCACGTCCGACGAGATCGACCTGCTCACGGTGCACGGCATGCTGCACCTGCTCGGCTACGACCACGCCTCGCCGGACGAGCACCGCGAGATGTTCGGCGTCCAGGCCCGGCTGCTGCTGGAGTGGCAGCGCGGCGGGGACCCGGAGCCGGACGGCTCCAATGACGCAGCACCCGCGAGCACGTCGTGATCGTCTCGCTCGTCGTCGCGTCGATCCTGCTGGCGTTCGCGGCGGGCGTGCTGGCCAGCGTCGATGCCGCGGTGTCGTCGTTCTCACGGGCCCGCGCGCAAGAGCTCACCGATGAGAACCGCGGGGGAGCGGAGCGCCTCGGACACATCCTCGACGACCCGGCCAGGTACCTGAACACCGTGCTGCTGCTGCGCGTCTTCTGCGAGACGGCGAGCGTCGTACTCGTGGCTCTTGTGGTGGCCAACCGCATCGACGGGCTCTGGACCCGCATCGTCGTCGCCGTCGTGATCATGGCCGTCGTCAGCTATGTGCTGATCGGCGTCGGTCCGCGCACGCTGGGGCGACAGCACGCCGAGCGGATCGCGCTCGCGTCCGCGCTGCCGGTGATCAGCGCGACCCGACTGCTCGGTCCGCTGCCGCGGCTGCTCATCGTCCTCGGCAACGCCCTGACGCCCGGCAAGGGGTTCCGGGAAGGGCCGTTCGCCTCGGAGGTCGAGGTGCGTGAGCTCGTCGACCTTGCTGCGGCCAGCTCACTGATCGAGTCCGACGAGTCGAAGATGATCCAGTCGGTCTTCGACCTGAACGACACCGTGGTGCGCGAGGTGATGGTGCCGCGCACCGACCTCGTCTACATCGAGGCCAACAAGACCCTGCGACAGGCGATGTCGTTGTGCCTGCGCAGCGGCTACTCCCGCGTCCCGGTCATCGACGACAACGACCTCGACGACGTGCTGGGCATGGCCTACCTGAAGGACATCACCAAACGTGTCTTCGACAACCGCTCGGCCGAGTCGACCGAACGGGTCGACTCGATCATGCGGATGTGCCTCTTCGTTCCTGACACCAAGGTCGCTGACGACCTGCTCAAGGAGATGCAGGCGCAGCGCACCCACGTCGCGATCGTCGTCGACGAGTACGGCGGCACCGCAGGCATGGTCACGATCGAGGACATCCTCGAGGAGATCGTCGGCGAGATCACCGATGAGTACGACAGCGAGCCCGACCAGCTCGAGGCGCTCAGCGACGGCTCGTACCGGCTGAGCCCGCGCTTCGACGTCGACGACCTCGCTGAGCTGTTCGGGGTCCGCATCGAGGACGACGACGTCGACTCGGTGGGCGGCCTGCTGGCCAAGCACCTCGGCAAGGTGCCGATCCCGGGCAGCTCGGTCGAGGTCGCCGGGCTCGAGCTGCGTGCGGAGGCGCCGCTGGGCCGCCGCAACCGCATCGGCAGAGTCCACGTCAGCCGCGTCGCCGACCAGACGCAGTCGGTAGCCTCGGCGCATGGCGTCTCGACGAACGGGTCCGGGCATGACGCTGAGTCCTGAGGACCAGAAGCTCGTCACGCTCGCCCGCACCTCTCGCGCTCGCACGCAGTCGCCGCGCGGGGCTGCAGTCCGCGACCTCGACGGACGCACCTACGTCGCCTCGTCGGTGACGCTGCCGTCACTCGAGATCGGTGCGCTCGACCTCGCCGTCGCGATGGCGATCTCGTCTGGCGCAACTGGCTTGGAGGCCGGCGCCGTGGTGTCCGATCAGCGAGAGGAGATCGTCGACCTCAGCACGGTCCGCGAGCTGGCCGGTCAGGACGTCCCGGTCTACGTCGCCGACGACGACGGCACGATCGTGTCGGTTCGCGCCTCGTGACGAGCTCCGACGCGACGCCGTTCCGCTCCGGCTTCGCCTGCTTCGTCGGGCGACCCAACACCGGCAAGTCCACGCTGACGAACGCCATCGTCGGCGGCAAGATCGCCATCACCTCGTCCAAGCCGCAGACCACCCGACACGCCATCCGCGGGCTCGTGCACCGCTCTGACGCTCAGCTGGTGCTCGTCGACACACCCGGCCTGCACAAGCCGCGCACGACGCTGGGGGAGCGGCTCAACGATCTCGTCCGGGCGACGTGGTCGGAGGTCGACACCGTCGGCCTGTGCTTGCCGGCGGACGAGAAGATCGGTCCGGGCGACAAGTTCCTGGTGCGTGAGATCGCCCGGCTGCGTCGCAAGCCGGTGCTCGCTATCGCCACGAAGACCGACTTGGTCTCACCGAACCGCCTGGCCGAGCACCTGATGGCCATCCAGCGCGTCGGCGACGAGGCCGGCCTCACCTGGACCGACGTGGTGCCCGTCTCGGCGGTCGCCGGCGACCAGGTTCAACTACTGGCCGACCTGCTGGTCGCCACCCTGCCCGAAGGGCCACCGTTGTATCCGGAGGGCCAGTTGACCGACGAGCCGGAGGAAACCCTGGTCGCGGAAGTCATCCGCGAGGCCGCCTTGGAGGGCATGCACGACGAGATGCCGCACTCGTTGGCCGTCGTGGTCGAGGAGATGTCGCCGCGCGAGGGGCGTCCCGCGGACCGGCCACTCGTCGACGTGCGGGCCAGCGTCTACGTCGAGCGCGACAGCCAGAAGGGCATCATCATCGGCCACCAGGGCTCGCGCCTGCGCGAGATCGGGACCACCTCGCGGACGCAGATCGAGCGCATCCTCGGCAGCCCGGTGTTCCTCGACCTGCACGTGAAGGTTGCCAAGGACTGGCAGCGCGACCCCAAGCAGCTGCGCAAGCTCGGGTTCTGACTAGCGAGCCTCGAAGCCCTGCTCGCCGATCGGTTCTTCGTCGATCACCGAGACATCAGTGACGATGGCATTGGTCGGGCCGTGCCGGCACCACTCGACCATGGCGTCGACGGCGGTCGGTTCGCCCTCGAACGCTGCGTGCACGGTGCCGTCCGGCTCGTTCGACACCCACCCCGAGACGCTCGCGGACCTCGCGGCGTCGCGGCAGCGGATCCGGAAGGACACGCCCTGCACCCGACCGCGTACGACCACCATGCGCCTCACCACGAACTCACCCTAATCTCTTCCGCGGTTGTGGAGAAAACGTTGTGTGACCTGCGGGTTCTCGGATAGAATAGGTCACATGTTCGAAGGTGTCGAGGTCGGGAGCCTGCTCTCGGCGATCGACGCCCACGACTTCTCCGCGGACCCTGACATCGAGTTCGGAGCGGCCCGGATCGACGCGATCGTGGCCTACGAGCGGCTCATCCGCGCGGCGCAGGCGCGGCAGCTGAAGCAGATCGGCGCCCTGTATGCGGAGCGGGTGCAGCAGATCCCGTTCGGCTCGGCCGATCCGGCATTGTCGGTGATCGGTGAGGTCGCGATGGCCCGCAACGTCTCACCCGGCGCAGCGGGCACCCAGTTCGCCACCGCCGTCGGGTTGGCCGAGCTGCCGCACACCACCGATGTGTTGGAAGCGGGCCTGATCAGTGAGCCGACCGTCCGGGCCGTGGTGCGGGAGACGGATGCCCTGAACGGGGACGACCGGATCGTGCTGGATGCCGAGATCGCCGACGTGCTGCCCGGGCTGACGCCGGGCCGGGCCGCGAGATTGGCCCGCCACCATGTCATCGCGCTCGATGCTGATGCCGCACATGCGCGAGCCGAGCGAAACCGGGCCGATCAGCGGGTCAGCCTGCATCCGGAGGTCGATGGCGTCGCGATCTTGCAGGTCCGTGGTCCGGCTGAGCAGATGGTCGCCGCCCACCGTGAGTTGACCACCTGGGCCAAGGGACTGCGGGCCACCGGCGACGCCCGGTCCATGGGTCAGATCATGTGCGCCACCCTGGTCGAGCGGGTCACCGGCATCGCCCACGCCGACAACCTCGACGTCGAGATCGGCATCACGATCGGTGCCGACGCCTTGCTGGGCGCCGATGACGGCCCGGCCGAGCTCGACGGCTACGGACCGATCACTCCCGGCCTGGTCGACGACCTCATCTCACGCGCCCACCGCACGTTCTACCGACGACTGGTCACCGACCCCCTCGACCACACCCTGATCGGCCGCGATCCCCGACGGCGCCGCTTCGACGGTCCTCTGAACGGGTTCATCCGGGCCCGCGACCGACACCGATGCAGACAACCCGGGTGCGACTGCAGCATCGGCGACATCGACCACATCACCGACTACGCCAAGGGCGGCGACACCGCCAGCCCGAACGGTCAGGGGCTGTGCCGACGCAGCCACTCGCTCAAGCACCAACCCGGCTGGAACGTCACCACCAGGGGCCGCGACACCATCTGGCGCACCCCCACCGGCCACACCTACACCAGCCCCACACCCACCGTCCTCACCCCACGACGGATGTGAGCAATCCGTGCGGTGCGACACGATGGGGTCATGGAACCGGCAGAGGCCCTCGGCGAGATCGCGTTCTGGCTGGAGCGCGAGCGTGCTTCCACCTATCGGGTTCAGGCGTTTCGCAAGGCGGCTGCCGCAGTCGCCGGTCGCGACGACCTCTCGGCCCGTCGTGACCGCCTGACGTCGATCCCTGACGTCGGCGACCGGAGTGCCGAGGTCATCTCCCAGGTGCTCGACGGTGATGTGCCGGACTACCTCGCGAAGCTGCGCGAACGCGGCCGCGACCCGCTGTCGCCGGGTGGTGAGGAGGTCCGCGCTCAACTGCTCGGCGACCTGCACACCCATTCGGACTGGTCCGACGGTGGGTCGCCGATCGACGTCATGGCCCGCACGGCCCAGCGCCTGGGCCACCAGTACATGGTGCTCACCGACCACTCACCGCGCCTGACCGTGGCGAACGGGCTGAGCGTCGAGCGGCTCGCCGAGCAGCTGGACGTCGTCGCCGAGGTGGACGACGCACTCGACGACTTCCGCCTGCTCAGGGGCATCGAGGTCGACATCAACGAGGACGGCTCCCTCGACCAGACGCCGGAGATGCTGGCCCGGCTCGACGTCGTGGTCGCAAGCGTCCACTCCAAGCTCCGGATGGACCGCATCGGCATGACCCGCCGCATGCTGAAGGCTGTGCAGGACCCCGCCACGAACGTGCTCGGACACTGCACCGGACGACTGGTGGAGGGCTCGCGCGGCAAGCGTCCGGAGTCGCAGTTCGACGCCAAGCGCGTGTTCGCGGCCTGTGCCGAGCACGACGTGGCGGTGGAGATCAACGCGCGTCCCGAGCGCCGGGACCCGCCGGACCAGCTCATCGCCCTGGCGCTCGATGCCGGCTGCCTGTTCAGCGTCGACTCCGATGCGCACGCTCCCGGCCAGCTCGACTTTCTCGACCACGGCGCTGCTCGCGTGCAGGAGCTCGAGCTCCCGCTCGACCGCATCGTCACGACCTGGCCCGTCGACCGGTTGCTGGCCTGGTCACGACCGGGCCGCTGAGCCACCCCGCGGCACGTTGACCAGCGATGTGCTTACCATCAGGCATGGATCTCGAGGCGTCGTCCACTGCGATCGTCGACAACATCGGGCACGTCATCGACGGCAAGGCGGAGGTCGCCGAGACGGCACTCGTCGTCCTCCTGGCTGAAGGTCACTTGCTGATCGAGGATGTCCCGGGAGTCGGCAAGACGGTGCTCGCGAAAGCCCTGGCCCGGTCGGTGAGCTGCTCGGTGCGGCGCATCCAATTCACCCCGGACCTGCTCCCGTCGGACATCACCGGTGTCTCGGTCTTCAACGTCCGCGAGCGTGAGTTCGAGTTCAAACCGGGAGCGGTGTTCGCCAACATCGTCATCGGCGACGAGATCAACCGCGCCTCGCCCAAGACGCAGTCGGCTTTGCTCGAGGCGATGGAGGAGCGTCAGGTCACGGTCGACGGCACCACATACGGTCTCGGGTCGCCATTCACGGTCGTTGCCACCCAGAACCCGTACGAGATGGAAGGCACCTACGCGCTCCCGGAGGCCCAGCGCGATCGGTTCATGGCCCGCATCTCGATGGGCTACCCCGACGCGGCAGCCGAGCTGGAGATGGTGCGCGGGCGTGATGAGTCCAACCCGTTCGACGACCTCCACGCGGTGGCCTCCATCGAGGAGCTGCACGCGATGATCGCAGCGGCCAGAAGAGTGTTCGTGTCCCCAGCTGTCGAGACCTACGCCATCGACATCGTCCGCGCCACCCGCACCGACCCCGAGCTGCGACTCGGCGCAAGTCCCCGGGCCACGCTCCAGCTGGTCCGCGCCAGCAAGGCCTACGCCGCCGTCCACGGACGCGACTACGTGCTTCCCGACGACGTCGATCTCCTGGTGCCCTCGGTCCTGCCGCACCGGCTCATCGCCCATCGCGGCGCAGCCAGTGCAGATGAGATCGTGCGCCGCATCGTCGCCGACACTCCCGTGCCTGAGGGAGCGATCAAACCGACGTGAGCATGGTGCGCCGGTTCGCGCTGACCCGTCGGGGCGGGTGGTGCCTGCTCGTCGCCCTCGCCTGCTTCGTCATGGCCGCGGCCCTGTCGCTGCCGGCTCTGCTCGACGCCACCGGCCTCCTGCTCGGGCTCGTGCTGCTCGCAGGTGTGTACGGGCTCGTCGCCGCGCCCCGAGCGCAGGTCAGCCGGACGTTCGCGCCGCCCGTGCTCGAGCCCGACCTGGGCGCCCGAGTCACGCTGCGGTTCCTGAACCTCTCCCGCCTGCCGCTACCGGCGTCGCGATGGCGCGACCAGCTGCCGGTCGGCCTGACGGGGAGCGCTGCCGGCCACCTGCCGACGCTGCCGGGCGTAAGTCGCGGCCGAACCGGTCTGGTGCTCGCCTACGACCTACGAGCCCAGCGACGTGGTCGTCACCTGGTCGGTCCGCTCGAGCTCGAGGCCTTCGACCCGTTCGGTCTCGTGTGCCGGCGGCATCGTCTCGCGGGCACGAGCCCGGTGATCGTGCTCCCACGACGCCGGGAGCTCGCAACCCTGGGCACGCTCGGGCTGTCCGACGACGGCTCCGGCCACCCCGCGCCCCAGCACGCAGGCAACGGCGCCGACGACGTGATCGCCCGGTCGTACCAGGCCGGTGACGCGCTGAAGCGGCTGAACTGGAAGGCCACCGCGCACCGGGGCGAGCTCATGGTGCGTCAGGAGGAACGCCAGGTGAACCCGCGCGCCGCGGTGTACCTCGACTGCGACCCGTCCACGCTCGGCACAGCCCGCGATCGGGTCGGCGACTGGGAGTACTCACCGCTGCTGGAGTGGGGCGTGGTAGCGGCCGCCTCGGTCATGACGCACCTCGTGGGCGAGGGATGCATCGTGTCGTTGCGGTCCAGCGACCGCGCCATCGACCGCCGCGTCGGCGACGGTCACGACATGCATTCCGACGCCATGCTCGACCTCGCCGTCGTGGAGCCGGGGGAGCACGACGTCGACGCAGTGGAGCCGCCGGAACGCACGGTCGTGCTGGTCACCGGACGCCTCGACATCGAGCGGGTCGAGCACTGGATCCGCGTGTTGGGGCATGCCAGTACGGTGCACGCGTTCGTCGCCGACTCGACGCGCCCGGAGGCTCTCGACCGTCTTGACGCGACGCGGTGGAACGTCGTCACCTATCGGGTGCAGGACGACCAGGCCGAGCGGTGGCTCGCCTTCGACCGGGTGGTGACCCGTGCTCTGGGCTGACCCGTCCAAGCGGCCGGACGGGACGACCCGCTCGTCTCGATGGTTGGACCGGGGTCTGGTCACCGCCAGCCTGCTGGTGCTCACCGCCGGCTACCGCGTCGTCGTCGAGGGCAACGACTGGTGGATCACGACGCTCCTCGTCACGCTGGTGGCGGTCCTGACCTGCGCGGTGCTGCGGACCCTGGGCGTACGGTTCATCGCACCCATCGCCGCCGTGGTGCTGTTCGTCACCGTCACTTGGGTGTTCGTGCCGGGCACGCTGGTCGCGGGCCTGCCGACGCCGGGGTCGGTGGGCGCGCTCGCCGACCTGATCGGGAGTGCCCGCAAGGTCATCGTCGAGGAACAGGCCCCCGTCGCGGCCGCCCGCGGCATCGTGCTGCTCCTCGCGGTCGCTTTCGGTTCGCTCGTCGTCGTCGCCGACGCGTTCCTGGAGCTGCGTCGCTCCGCGGCCTGGATCGGCCTGCTCCTGCTCGGCGTGTTCGCGGTGCCGGCCATGGTGTCGGGCCGGACACCGGGATTCTGGCTGTTCGTCGTCGCGGCCGTGCCGTGGCTCGTACTGCTGCGCAACGGATCGGCGCCGGTGGTGCGACGGCGGCGCAGCCTGGGGCTGCAGGCTCCCGCCGTGGTGCTCGCCGTCGCCGCCATGGGATGCGCTTTGGTGCTGCCGAGTGTCGCGCCCGACATCCGGGCCGCGGCTGCCGCCTGGGGCAAGGCGCCACCTGGCGTCTTCGGACACGGCATCAACCCGATGCTCGAGCTCGGGCAGAACCTGCGCCGCAACTCCACCACCGTCGCGCTCACGTACACCACCACCGCTGACGATCCGCCGTACCTCAAGGTCGCGACTCTGCGTGATTTCACCGGCCGCACCTGGGAGCCCGGCAACTCCCGCCCGGAGGACCGTTTCGAGGGCAACCTCGGCCTGGATGACGGGGTCGAGGTCAAGGAGGACACCACTCGCATCACGATCGAGGCGCTCGACAGCCCGATGCTGCCGGTGCCCTACGTGGCTCAGGACACCAGCGGCCTGGAGGGAGCTTGGCGCTACGAGCGCATGGGCATGACGGTGCGGTCCGACTCCTCCGACTCCCGGGGCCAGGCGTACACCGTCACCAGCCTGACGATCTCACCTACTGCCGAGCAGATGCGGCAGATGACGACGGTGATCGGGCCCAGCCTCAGTCCGTTCTTGACGCTGCCACCCGACGTGCCGTCGTCGATCGTCGACACCGCGCGCGACGTCACTGCGTCGGCTCGCACGGACTACGACAAGGCCCTGGCCCTCCAGGACTACCTGCGCACCGGTGGCGGTTTCCGCTACTCCGAGACCGCGCCTGTCGCCGAGGAGTACGACGGCAACGGACTCGATGTCGTGGCCACGTTCCTCAAGCGCAAGGCCGGGTACTGCGTCCATTTCGCCTCGGCGATGGCGGTCATGGCGCGCACGATCGGCATCCCGTCACGGATCGCCGTGGGCTACGCGCCGGGCCGGATCACCGGTTTCGAAGAAGGCAAGTCGGTGTACACGAACACGTCGGACGACCTGCACGCCTGGACCGAGCTGTTCTTCGAGGGCGCCGGCTGGGTGCGCTTCGACCCGACCACGAGCATCGGTACCGCGACCCGCTTCGACGAGCCGGACGCGGGGACGCCGCAGGAGTCGAACGGCGACACCACCAGCGAGGCCAACCCGCGGGAACGGAACCTGGGCGACGAGACGAACGGGGGTGCGAACGCTTCTGACGGCACCGCGCCGCGCACGGTCGCCGTGACCGGCGGGGTCGTGCTGATGATCCTCTCTGCGCCCGGCCTGCTGCGGGAGCTGCGTCGCCGCCGTCGACTGGGGTCCGGAACGCCCGACTCGCTGTGGCGCGAGCTCGAGGACGTCGCGCTCGACCTCGGTCTGGACGTGCCGCTCACCGACACGCCGCGCGGCTTCGCCGCGCGGCTCAGTGACCGGCCCGGAGTCGATTCCGAGTCGCTCGAGCGACTGCTGCATCGGGTCGAGCTGGCCCGGTTCGCTCGCGCTTCCGACTCCGGGCACGACCCCGTGGCTGTGCAGGACGTCCGGCACCTGGCTGGTGCTCTCAGGGCCGGATGCGGCGCCCCCGATCGGTGGCGAGCCCGTCTACTGCCACGGTCCCTCGGGCCGCGCGCTGCGATCGCGCGACGCCCGGACGCCGACCAGCTGGTCCACGTCTGACGACTGATTTCGACAGAAAACTGCCGCTCGGCCGAAAATCGGGCTAGAGTCCCTTCAGCCACTCTTGTCACATCCGTCACATCTTCCCCGGGGGGCTTCAATGCGCTCAGTCTTGCGCCCCAGCTCGATCATCGCCGCCGTGGCGCTGATTGCCGGTGTGGCGACCCCGGCGTTCGCCGCCAAGTGGCCGTCGGCTTCTCCAACTGGCCTCGCCCAGTCCGCCGCGACGTCCACCAGCGTCTCGATGACGTGGGGTTCGGTGGCGAAGGCTCAGAAGTACCGGCTCCAGATCAGCTCGAGCTCCTCGATGACGAACCCCACGTACCAACGCTCCACCGGAACGACCGCGACCGTGAAGGGCCTCCAAGCCGGTCGCAGCTACTACATCAAGGTCCGGGTCATCACCGTCGACGGCGTCAACCGAAGTGCGTACTCGGACGCCGTGCGGGCGTGGACGTCGTTCGCCGTCCCCACCGGGTTGAAGGTGACGAAGCGCGATGCCACCTCGGCAACGTTCGACTGGGCTGCCGTCTCGGGCGCGCCGCGCTACCGGATCCAGATCGCCGACAACTCGTCCATGAGCGGCGCAAACTACTTCCGCTTCGTGGAGTCGACCGGCACGGTGACTGGGCTCGCCGCCGCCAAGACCTACTACGCCAAGGTTCGTGTCATCACCGATGAGGGACTCAACCTGAGCAGCTACTCGCCGGCGGTGACGGTCAAGCCGTCTGACGGGGGCGGTGCGGAGGAGCCACCGCCTCCGTCGGGCGATGGGGGACCGCTCACCGTCGCCTCGTACAACATTCGCTGCGCCAACTGCTACACCGGGCAGAACCTCGAGCGTCCGTGGTCGGAGCGCCGCGGCCCGGTCGTGGCGAGCATCCTGGAGCGCAAACCCGACGTCATCGGCATCCAGGAGGCGTCGCAAGGCTGGCTGGTGTCGGGTGGCAAGAAGGTCAGCCTCTCCCAGTTCGAAGACCTGCGGAATCGGCTCCGTTCAGGCGGAACGCCCTACGAGGTCACCAACCCGTTCCGGAACAACTGCGTCAACTCGACGACGCCATCTGGCTGCCGCTTCCAGGATCGAGGCGCGTCCCAAGGCACCAGGGTCTTCTTCAACACCAATACGGTGAAGCTCGTCTCTGAAGGTTCGAAGAAGCTGCCGCAGTGCTCGGGCTGCAACTCGCGCTACGTGTCATGGGCCGTGATGGAGAAGAAGTCCTCGGGCCAGAAGTTCTTCTTCGCCGACACCCACATCGAGTACGGGTCCCGCTACTACAGCCTGCGCAAGGCGCAGACGGAGTCGATGATGACCGAGGTCGACAAGCGCCGGCCGAGTGGCATGCCGGCCTTCGTCGTGGGTGACTTCAACTCCACGCGGTACGCGACACCAACGAACGCGCCGTACGACGAGATCCTGTCGCACGGGTTCATCGACCCGCTCGGCCAGATCTACAAGTCGCCGAAGGTCTCGTCGAAGGCCACCGTGGAGAAGCGCATCCGGGCGCACTACAACTCACACAGCAGCTTTCTCCGCACCGTGGCGCATTTCCAACCGGACGAGAACGGCAGCAACATGGACTACATCTTCACGACCCGGATGCGCACGTTGGCGTGGGAGACGGTGCTCAACCTCGACTCGACCGGCAAGCTTGCCGGCATCATCCCGTCCGACCACAACATGATCGTCGCGAAGGTGATGCTGCCTTAATCTCCGCGATGCAGGCGGATGTAGCCGCGCGGGCTGAGCTCGACGTGCAGCGCACCCTCGGCCTCGGGCACCGGCTCCGGACCGCGCCAGGCGACGTCGCGCCACTGTTCGTCGATGCGCGCGCGGACCTTCCACTCCCCGTCGGAGTCGATCGTCAGGCGGTGGCGTCCGTCCGACAGCCGTTCGGCCTCGATCGAACGGCTTCCGTCGACGCCCACCGCCTCGACTGTCCGGACCGTGTCGTCGGGATCGATACCGGCGACGTCGAGCACGACGTGATCGCGGGCCAGCACAGTGGACGCCACGGCGCGTGGCGAGGCCGTGACCAGGCGGAGGCCGCTGCGACGGGCCGGGATCAGCACCGGTCGGGACGTCGCAGGTCGGGGTAGCGGCAGCCAGGTCGGCGCGCCATCGCGCGGTTGGGGCGTGTCGATGACGTCGATCGCACCGAGGCGAGCACGGAGCAGCACGACGTGGTCGGCCGGCTGGTCGACCGTCGAGGGATCAAGCGTGATGCGCAGGACCGTGGTCGGCTGCTCGCTCGACGAGTCGGGCGCGAGCCTTTCGACTGCGGGCGGCGTGCTGCGCGTGCCGGTGGGGCGGTGGATGAGCTCGACATCGACCTCCGGAGCTCCGGTTCGATCACCGGCGCCGACGACGATGCACGACACGTCGACGGTGGCGACAGATGCGTCGTCCCACGTGACGTCTGTGATGGTGGCCTCGAGTCGGCAGTCGAGGAACCGGTGCAGGGCGGCGACGCGCTCGAGATCCCGCAACTCATCGAGCGATGGCTCTGACCGGCCGGCGCGGCCGCGTGCGTGCTCGGCCGCGGCCTCGAACACCGGACCCCACATCGGGAGCACGGCGGACGGAAGGAAGTCGGCCGCGCGGTGCCGAGCGGCCTTGCGCATGCGTCGCAGGCGCCACCGCGATGCCTGCGCCACCTCGGCGATCCGGGCCGCGAGCTCCTTCTCGTCGGCCCTGGCCACGAGGAATCCGTCGACGCCATCGTTGATGATGTCGGCCGGGCCGTACTCGACGTCGTAGGCGATGGGCAGGCAGCCGGCCGCCATGCTCTCGACGAGAACGAGGCCGAAGCCCTCGTGGCTGCTGGTCAGCAGCATGTACGAGGAGTCGGCGAACGCTCCGGCGGGATCCGACGTGTAGCCCTCCAGCCGGGCCGGCGCGCTCTGCTCGTCGATCTCGGCGAGCACAGCCTCGCGCTCCTCGCCGCGACCGTAGATGTTCAGCTCGACCGACGGCGCTATCTGAGAGGCCGCGGCCACCGCGCGCACGGCGTGCGGAATGCGCTTGCGTCCGTCGAGGTTCGCCATGACGATGCCGCGTCCGGCCGGACGCTTGCGCTTGGGGTCGCTGGTCGCCAGTTCGATGGCATGCGGCACGACATGGGAGTTGTCCCGGGGCCCGAACAGGAGGTCGACATGATCGCGCTGGGCGTGGGTGAGGAATACCACGGCGTCGAATCGGTGGGCCCGGATCATCGTGTACGAGCGCCAGCGGCCCAGCCGACCGTACGGCGCCTCACGCGTGCCGGATACGTGGCTGTTGTGCACCACGTAAGTGGTGGGGATGTCGGCGAGCGGCGCGGCGGCGAAGCAGTCGGCCACATTGGCGCTGTCGACGATCATGTGCGCCGGCCGCGGGAGAGCAGAGTCGATCCACCAGCGCCATAGCGGCCACACGCCGTGCCATCCACCGCGGAACCCGCCGTCACGATCGAAGAGCTCGGTACGCACCACCTCGTCGCCGCGCCGGGTCAGCGTGCTGGACTCACCGAGCTTCTGCCAGCGTTGGCGGGCGAGCAGGCTGCCGTCGGGACGGCGGATCTCGCCGACGTCGTCGGCCGGTTCGTGGATCTCCGACGTCGTGATGCTCGGGTCGAACGGGACGTCGGCCCAGATGTCGTCGTCGGCCCGGCTGAGCTGCTCCCACAGGTTGAGGATCGAGACGCCGTCGACGAGCAACCCGCGCTCGCGCAGCGAGGCGCGGTCGTCGTCCAGATCCGGCTGTGCGGCCAGCGTGATGACCGTGACCTCGCGCCCGGAAGCGCTGGCCAGCTGGCACGAGCGCTGCAGCAACGACTTGGTGAGGCCCCCGAACTGGCGCGGGATCGACCAGGTGAGTGCGTACAGGCCACCGTCAGGCAGGACGAGTGAAGCCGTCATGCGTCATGCTTCGACGCGAGCGCCTGCCCCATGACCGCGGCCCACTTCTCGGTGACGTGCTCGTCGTTGAACTCCAGGGCGCGACGGTACGCGGCGTCGCGGATCGGTGCGAGCTCTGAGCTCTTGGCGCGGGCCAGACGCCGGATCTCGGTGGCCAGGCCGTTGATGTCGTCTGGCGGCACGAGGAAGCCGTCGACGCCGTGCGTGATGATCTCCGCCGGTCCGTACGGCATGTCGTAGCTGATCGGGATGCAGCCGTGGCCCATGCTCTCGACCAGCACGAGGCCGAAGGCCTCGTTGTTGCTGGTGAGCAGCGAGAAGGAGGCCTTGTCGAACTCCTTGAACGCCTGATTGGAGTACCCGCGGAGCTCGACCGGGGCATCGCTCTTCTCGATGGCGGCCTTGAGGCGCTTCTCGTCCGGTCCCTCGCCCCACACGTCGAGCGTCGCGTGACGAAGTCCGACCCGGCCGACGCGTGTCATGGCCTTGATCGCGTGGGAGATCTGTTTGCGCCTGGTGAGGCTGGTCAGCATCACGCCGTGTCGGCTCGACCGCTTGTGGTTCGGCGGGTGCTTGGGCACGAAGCGGCCGTGTGGGATGACGTGACGGTTGTCGCCCGCGCCCAGCAGGGCATCGACCTCGTCGAGCTGCTGCTTGGTCAGGAAGACGACGGCGTCCCACTGGTCGAGCCGTTCCATGACGTACTGCCGCGTCTCCCGGATCGTGCCCATCGGGCGACCGCTCTCGGGCTCGAGGTGGGAGGCATGGACCACGTGCATCGTGACGACGTCGTCGCGGCGGTAGTCGACGAGGTGGTTGGCGCTCGTCTTCGAGTCGGCGATCAGCCAGGCGACGGGTTCGCGCGGGAGCGAGTCGAGCCAGCAGTAGTAGAGATCCCAGATGCTGCGCCAGCCGCCGAGGGGCGCGCCGGACGTGTCGCACAGCGTGAACGCCCGCGGCTCCTCGCCGGGGACGCGGCGACGGTCGGAGCCGAGCAGCGTGCCATCGGCGCGGAAGTAGTCGACCTGCGTGACGCTGCCGTCGTCGTCGCGCAGGGAGTGCACGAGCGCGCTGCTGTGGTCGCCGCGGTCGCCGAGCGGCTCGAAGGTCGCCTCGACACCCGGCGCGAACGACGGTTCGGCCTGTTTCAGCTGCACGTCATCCCACTCGCGCAGGTCCTCCCAGAGATTCGCGAGGCTCATGCCATCGGTCAGCGCGCCGCGATCCCGCAGGCGAGCGCGCACGACGTCGTAGTCGTCGCGGTGCTCGTAGGTGAGGATCGTCGTGCCGGTGCCGGCGAGCTCGTCGAACGCTCGCGATCGATGCAGCATCGAATTCGTCATGCCGGCGTAGTTGTCAGGGATTCCCCACATCACGGCGTAGTGATGGCCCTGGGGGAGTGCGATCTCTGCCACGCGGCTCATCCTAAGGGAGTCGAGTCGAACTCTCAGTCACGGTCACGGTCATGGCACGGCGAGCGGCAGAGCCAGGTCGGGCCGCCGGTCAGGCCCACGCCTGCATTCTATGGGTACCCGGCAGAACATCCCTGCTATTCTGGGCCGATCATGCGGATCGCGAACCTGCTTCTTCGCTGCCGCGTCGAGGCCCTCTAGACCGGGCCCCTCGACGCGGAGTTCGTCACGACCGGTCGCTTTCAGCCCCAGACGAACCGCACCCATGAGGATCCCCCACATGATTAGCAGAGCGAACAACCGCGTATCACCCCAGCAGCCGTCCGGCATGCCCTTCGAGCGCTATCACGCGTTCACCCCGATCGACCTGCCCGATCGCACCTGGCCGTCCGCCGTCATCACCTCGCCGCCGCGCTGGCTCTCCACCGACCTCCGCGACGGCAACCAGGCACTGATCGACCCCATGACGCCCGCGCGCAAGCGCCGCATGTTCGACCTGCTCGTGCGCATGGGCTACAAGGAGATCGAGGTCGGCTTCCCGTCGGCCAGCGAGACCGACTTCGCCTTCGTCCGCTCGCTCATCGAGGAGGACGTCGTCCCTGACGACGTCACGATCTCGGTGCTCACGCAGGCGCGCGAGGACCTCATCGAGCGCACCGTCCAGTCGCTCGTCGGGGCACCACGCGCCAACGTGCATCTCTACAACGCCCTGGCTCCGCTGTTCCGCCGCGTCGTCTTCAACGCCTCGCGCGATGAGATTCGGGCGATCGCGACCCGCGGCACCGAGATGGTCATGAAGTATGCCGAGGAGCTGCTGCCGGGCACCGCCTTCGGCTACCAGTACAGCCCGGAGATCTTCACCGGCACCGAGCTCGAGTTCTCGGTCGAGGTCTGCAACGCCGTCATGGACGTCTGGCAGCCGGGGGAGGGGCGCGAGATCATCCTCAACCTGCCGGCCACGGTCGAGATGGCCACGCCGAACACCTACGCCGACCAGATCGAGTGGTTCAGCCGCAACATCAACCACCGCGAGCACGCCGCGGTGTCGCTGCACCCGCACAATGATCGGGGCACCGCCGTCGCCGCAACCGAGCTGGCCATGATGGCCGGCGCGGATCGCGTCGAGGGCTGCCTGTTCGGCCACGGCGAGCGCACCGGCAACGTCGACCTGGTGACCCTGGGCCTCAATCTGTTCAGCCAGGGCATCGACCCGCTGATCGACTTCTCCGACATCGACGAGATCCGGCGAACGGTCGAGTACTGCACCAACCTGCCGGTGCACCCGCGGCATCCGTACGCGGGCGACCTCGTCTACACGGCGTTCTCCGGTTCGCACCAAGATGCCATCAAGAAGGGGTTGGAGGACCTTGAGCGGCGGGCCGATGAGCGTGGCATCAGCGTCCGCGACATCGAGTGGGAGGCGCCGTACCTGCCGATCGACCCGCACGACGTCGGTCGCACGTACGAAGCCGTCATCCGGGTCAACAGCCAGTCCGGCAAGGGTGGTGTCGCCTACATCCTGAAGGCGGAGCACCAGCTCGACCTGCCACGACGCCTGCAGATCGAGTTCAGCCGTGTGGTGCAGGGCATGACCGAGGGCGAGTCCAGCGAGGTCGAGCCGGCCGTCATCTGGCAGGCCTTTCAGCGGGAGTACCTCGACCGCGAGGAACCGTACTCGCTCGTGACGTTCAGCTCGTCCACCTCGACCAACGGCCACGACCAGCAGGTCGTCGACATGATCGTGCGAGGTCAGGAGGCGTCGTTCAAGGGTGAGGGCAACGGCCCGGTCGACGCGTTCGTCGACGGCATCCGCCAGGCCGGTGCCGACATCCGCGTGCTCGACTACAGCGAGCACGCGCTCTCGGCCGGCAATGACGCCCTCGCGGCCGCCTACGTCGAGTGCGACATCGCCGGCGAGACCGTGTGGGGCGTCGGCATCCACGCGAACATCGTGATGGCCTCGCTGCGCGCCGTGGTGTCGGCTGCCAACCGCGCCGAGGCCACGACGATCCCGATCGCCTGACTCATGTACCGACCAGACGGTCGGAGGAGATAGCATCGACACCCTTGCCGTCATACCCTGCGGCAAGAGGGTTTCCCCGCGAGGTGATCACCACCCCGATCACCGTGCGGACGAGGAGGTTTCGTGGCGCGCATCATCAACCAGGTCGCGGTGTTCGGGCTCGGCAAGGTCGGCGAGCTCGTCGCCCTGCTGCTGGCCGATGCCGGGTTCAAGGTCGTCGGGCTCGACGCCGAGCCACGGAAGGTGCTCACGGCTGACGGCGTCGAGCTGGAGGTCCGACCACTCGACGTCACCGATGAGGCCAGTCTCCGAGAGTCGCTGCGCGGAGTCGACGCGGTGGTCTCCTGCCTGCCGTTCAATCTCAACATCACGGTGGCCGAGGCCGCGCACGACGCCGGTGTGCACTACTTCGACCTCACCGAGGACGTGTCCACCACCCAGCGTGTGCTCGAGCTGTCTGCCACGCGGCCCGAGAAGACGTTCGCGCCGCAGTGCGGCCTCGCACCCGGGCTGATCGGCATCGTCGGCGCCTCCCTCGCCGAGGGATTCGACGAGATCCGGTCCATCGAGCTCAAGGTCGGCGCGCTGCCGCAGAACCCCACGGGCTTGCTGGGCTACGCGTTCAACTGGTCTGCCGAGGGCGTCGTCAACGAGTACCTCAACGACTGCGAGGTGCTGCGGAGCGGACGTCGACAAATGGTGCCCCCCATGACGGAGAAGGAGCGCGTGCTCATCGGCGGCATCGAGCTGGAGGCGGCGCTGACCTCCGGCGGTCTGGGCACCATGTGCGAGACCTACGAAGGCCGGGTCCAGCGCCTCGACTACAAGACGATGCGCTACCCGGGACACTTCCGTCAGATGCACTTCCTGTTCGACGAGCTGAACCTGCGCGACCAGCGCGAGCTCATCGGCGGCATCCTTGTCGAGGCCAAGCCGCCGGTCAACGACGACATCGTCTACCTGCATGCCGCGGTCGAGGGCATCAAGGCCGCCGAGCCGTTCCGCGAGAACTATGTGCGCGGCTACTTGCCGATCGAGATCGGCGGACGGGTGTGGCGCGCGATCTCCTGGACCACGGCTGCTTCGGCGGTCGCGGTCGTCGAGCTCGTCGCCGACGGACGTCTGACCGGCGGCGGCTTCGTCAAGCAGGAGGACATCGCGCTCGCCGACCTCCTCGACACCCGAGCTGGCCGACTCTTCGACGACCACACCACGATCACCCAGTCGGAAAGGGCCTGACATGACCGACATCACCGCGCGCACCCGCGACATCCTCGAGCGTCTGGGCGCCGGCGACCCGTTCGTCCCCGATGGCGACCTCGCCTGCATCTCACCGATCGACGGTCACGAGATCGGCCGCCTTCAGGCCCACACGTCGCGCGAGGTCGCCGACGTGGTCGGACGCTCGCAGGCCGCGTTCGAGCAGTGGCGCACAGTGCCGGCCCCGGTACGCGGCGCACTCGTGCGCGAACTGGGCGAGCTGCTGCGTCAGCACAAGGACGATCTCGGCGCTCTGGTGTCCATCGAGGCCGGGAAGATCGTCTCCGAAGGCCTCGGCGAGGTACAGGAGATGATCGACATCTGCGACCTCGCCGTCGGCCTGTCGCGTCAGCTGCACGGACTCACCATCGCCACCGAGCGGCCGGGCCACCGGATGATGGAGCAGTGGCACCCGCTGGGCGTCGTGGGCATCATCTCGGCCTTCAACTTCCCGGTCGCCGTCTGGTCGTGGAACAGCGCGCTTGCGCTGGTCTGCGGCGACAGCGTTGTCTGGAAGCCGTCGGAGAAGACCCTGCTCACGGCTCTGGCTTGCCAGGCTCTCGTGACCGAAGCGGCCCGCCGAGTCGGGGCACCTGAGCACCTGTCGAGCGTCGTCCTCGGCGAACGCGGTGTGGGCGAGGCCCTGGTCGACGACCCGCGCGTCGCGCTCGTCTCGGCCACCGGCTCGACCCGCATGGGCAAGGAGGTCGCACCCCGTGTGGCCGCCCGCCTCGGACGCTCGCTGCTCGAGCTCGGCGGCAACAACGCCGCGATCGTGGCTCCCAGTGCCGACCTCGACCTCGCCGTGCGGGGCATCGTGTTCTCCGCCGTCGGCACGGCCGGCCAGCGCTGCACCTCGCTGCGCCGCGTCATCGCGCACGAGTCGATCCGCGACGACCTCGTCGCCCGACTCCGCGCCGCCTACGAGACCCTGCCCATCGGGTCGCCACTCGAGCCGTCCACGCTGGTCGGCCCGCTGATCGACCAGCACGCGTTTCAGGCGTTCGGCACGGCCATCACCCAGGCCCAGGCCGACGGCGGGACGCTCGTCACCGGCGGCACCCAAGCGGTCGAGGCCAGTGATGCGACTGGCGGCGGCTACTACGTCCACCCCGCGATCGTCGACATGCCCAAGCAGACCGAGATCGTGAAGGCCGAGACGTTCGCGCCGATCATCTACGTGCTCTCCTACCAAGATCTCGACGAAGCGATCGCCCTGCACAACGACGTGGCGCAGGGCCTGTCGTCGTCGATCTTCACGCTCGACGTCCGCGAAGCGGAGACGTTCGTGTCGGCCGTCGGCTCGGACTGCGGTATCGCCAACGTCAACATCGGTCCGTCCGGTGCCGAGATCGGCGGCGCATTCGGCGGCGAGAAGGACACCGGCGGCGGCCGCGAGTCCGGCTCGGACGCCTGGCGCGCCTACATGCGCCGCGCCACGAACACGGTCAACTACTCCACCGAGCTGCCCCTGGCGCAGGGCGTCGAATTCGTCTGAGCGCGCTGGCAGGTTGAGAGCATGAGCAGAGAAGTGCAGGTGACGTTCGACTGTGCCGACCCGGGCGCGCTCGCGGAGTTCTGGGCCGCCGTGCTCGGTTACCGCGTGCAGCCGCCGCCGGACGGGTTCGACTCCTGGGAGGCGGCGCTCGAAGCCTTCGGCACGCCGAAGGACCAGTGGAACTCCAGGTCGGCCCTCATCCCGGTCGACGGCGATGGGCCACGGGTGTTCTTCCAGCGGGTGCCGGAGGGCAAGACGGTCAAGAACCGGGTGCACCTCGACGTGCGAGCCGCGCCGGGCCTCACCGGTGACGAGCGCATGCAGACGCTGGAGGCTGAGGCGTCGAGGCTCGAGGGGCTCGGCGCCAGTCGTGCCTATCGGGTGGAACCCGATCCGCCGATGGAATTCGGCTTCATCACGATGCGCGACCCCGAGGGCAACGAGTTCTGCCTCGACTAGGTCAGGAAACGTACGCGTCAGCCTCGGCCAGCGCTTCGTCCACCACCGCCAAGCCCGTCGCGGCGTCAGCGTCGTCCACGTTCAGTGGTGGCGCGACGTGGATGCGGTTTCCCAGCACCAGCGAGAGCACGTCACGGTCTCGGCAGGCTTGGACGAACGCGGCCATCGGGGCGTTCGCCTCACCGGTGGCGCCGACCGGCACCAGCGGTTCCTTGGTCGTCCGGTCCTTGACGAGCTCGAGAGTCCACAGACCGCCGATGCCACGGACGTCCCCGATGCTCGGGTGTCCGTCGGCCAGCGCCGCGAGCCCGGGCTCGAGGATCTCTGTGCCGAGCCGGGCGGCGGCTGCCACCGTGTCCTCGTCGTGCATGGCACCGATCGCTCCCACCGCGGAGGCACAGGCGAGCGGGTGCCCGCTGTAGGTCATGCCTGCCGGGTACGCGCGGCTGGTGAACGTCTCGTGGATCGGGTCGCCGACCAGCACACCGCCGAGTGGCAGGTAACCGGAGTTCACCCCCTTCGCGAAGACCAGGAGGTCCGGAGTCACCTCGTCGTGCCCCACGGCGAACCACCTACCGGTGCGACCGAAACCCACCAGGATCTCGTCGGCGATGAATACGATGCCGTGACGGGTGCACAGGTCGCGAACCCCCTGCAGGTAGCCCGTCGGCGGGACGATGACGCCCGAGCTGCCGGTGACCGGTTCCAGGATCAGCGCCGCGATGGTCGACGGCCCTTCGAGCAGGATCACCTGCTCCAGGTGCGCGAGCGCCCGCTCGCACTCCTCGGTGGGCGTCGTGGAGTCGAACGCGGAGCGGTAGAGGAAGGGCCCGAAGAAGTGGACGACACCGGCTGAACCGGTGTCCGACGCCCAGCGACGCGGATCACCGGTGAGGTGGATCGAGGTCGTCGTCGAGCCGTGGTACGAGCGGTAGGCGGCGAGCACCTTGTGTCGCCCTGTGTGCAGGCGAGCCATCCGAACGGCGTGCTCGATTGCCTCGGAGCCGCCGGTCGTGAACAGCACGTGGCCAAGGCCCTCTGGTGCTACTTCGACGATCAGCCGTGCGGCCTCCCCTCGGATGTCGGAGGCATGACCAGGGGCGAGTGTGCAGAGCCGGTCGGCCTGTTCCTTGATCGCCGCGACGATGCGCGGGTGCTGGTGGCCCAGGCTCGTGAAGACGAGCTGCGAGCTGAAGTCGAGAAAACGCCGGCCGTCGGCGTCAATGAGGTGGCTGCCAGAACCGCCGACGAAGGTGGACACGCTGCGCGGCCCCTGCGCAGTCCAAGGGTGAAAGACCAGCTCGTCGAGATCCATCGCCACACCTCACCGGGTCGAGGAGCTACCCGTCTGTCTCTGCGGCCAGGGCGTCCTGGATCGCCTTCTTGGAGATGCGGCCGGTGCGGTTCTCCTTGCGCCAGACGATCTTGAGGCCGGACCAGTCATCGTCGATCGCCGCGACCTTCACGTCGACCATCCCCACCGCCAGTGCGGCGTCGCGAATGGCGTTCTCGTCGACCTCGCTGACGTGACCGGCGGCCTTGCGGGGCCAAGCCACCCAGAGCGAGCCAGACGGGAAGACCAGCTCTCCCCAACGCACCACGGCGTCGAGTTCGATGAGCGAACGGACGAAGACGAGTGCGACGTCGCAGGGGCCCTCCGCGATGACCTCGACCTCCTCGAGCGGTTGGTCGAACGACCAGTCCGGGTCGGCACCGAGGATGCGCAACCGAACACCGGGGACGATGCCCAGCTTCGAAAGCTGTGGGGTGTCGGAGTATCCCGCTTGCGTCATGGCACGAGGATACGGCGGAACGTGGGTCCCATGCGGCACGATGGAGGGGTGAGCCTCTATCGGGATGCCGGTGTCGTGCTGCGCACCCACAAGCTGGGTGAGGCCGACCGCATCATCACGCTCCTCACGCGTGATCGCGGGCTTGTCCGCGCCGTCGCCCGGGGCGTCCGCAAGACCACGTCCCGCTTCGGGGGCCGGCTCGAGCCGTTCATGCACGTCGACCTCCAGCTCGCCGAGGGTCGCAGCCTCGACATCATCACCCAGGTCGAGACGATCTCCGCGTTCGCCCGCGACCTCGGCGGCGACTATCCCGCCTACACCGCCGGCACCGCGATGCTCGAGACCGCCGAGCGGCTCGTCCACGACGACGGCGAGCCGGCGGTGCAGCAGCTCCAGCTGCTGGTCGGCGCGCTCCGCGCCCTGACGACCGTGGACGATGATCGAACACCGAGCCTGATCCTCGACTCCTACCAGCTCCGGGCGCTGGCGGTGGCCGGGTACGCGCCGAGCTTCGAAGCGTGTGCGCGATGCGGAGCACCGGGTCCGCACCGCGACTTCCACGCCCCGTCCGGCGGCATGCTCTGCCACACCTGCCGGATGCCCGGGTCGGCCGCGCCCTCACCGTTCACGGTCTCGTTGCTGGCCTCGTTGCTCAGCGGCGACTGGGAGGCCGCGGCCACTTCTGACGAGCGCTCGCGCCGCGAGGCGAGCAGCATCGTCGCCGCCTACCTCTCGTGGCACCTCGAGCGCGGCCTGCGTTCCCTCAGCCACGTCGACCGGTGACACCCCGCGCACCACGGCCGCACCCGTCGGGGGCGAAGCCGCCCGCCATCCCTCGCGACCAGGTGCCCCATCACGTGGCCATCGTCATGGACGGCAACGGGCGCTGGGCCGAGTCGCGCGGGCTGCCGCGCACGGCCGGTCACGAGCGCGGCGAGGCCGCTTTGTTCGACGTCGTCGAAGGGGCCATCGAGCTGGGCATCGGCGCGGTGTCGGCGTATGCGTTCTCCACCGAGAACTGGAAGCGCTCGCCCGACGAGGTCCGGTTCCTCATGGGATTCAACCGCGACGTCATCCGCCGGCGACGCGATGAGATGCACGAGCTCGGCGTGCGGGTGCGCTGGGCTGGTCGGCGTCCGCGATTGTGGCGCAGCGTCATCAAGGAGCTGCGCGTCGCGGAGGAGATGACCCGCCACAACTCCGTCCTCACTCTCACGATGTGCGTCAACTACGGCGGCCGCGCCGAGATCGCCGACGCCGCCGCGGCGCTCGCCCGCGATGCGGCTGCCGGCAAGGTCGACGCCAACCGCATCACCGAGCGCACGTTCGCCCGCTACCTCGACGAGCCCGACATGCCCGACGTCGACATGTTCTGGCGCACGTCGGGAGAGCTGCGCACCAGCAACTTCCTGCTGTGGCAGGCCGCCTACGCCGAGCTGGTGTTCTCCGACATCCCCTGGCCCGACGTCGACCGCCGCGCTCTGTGGGCTGCCGTCGAGGAATATGCCCAGCGCACCCGTCGGTACGGCACGGCCTGACGCCCCATAGGCTTCAGCACGTGCGTATTGCCAGGTTTGCGGGGGAGGACGACCCTCAGTTCGGTCTCATCGGCGACGACAACGGCGTCCCCACGATCGGCATCCTCAAGGGGGATCCGCTGTACGCCGGAGTCGAGCTCAGCGGCCAGAAAATCCCCCTCGACGACGTGCGTCTGCTGGCACCGGTCATCCCGCGCAGCAAGGTCGTGTGCGTCGGAAAGAACTACCTCCGCCATGCTGCGGAGATGGGCGGCGAGGTCCCCGACGAGCCGCTGATCTTCCTCAAGCCCAACACCAGCGTCATCGGTCCGGGCGAATCGATCCTCTATCCGCGTCAGAGTGCTGACGTGCACTTCGAGGGCGAGCTCGCGGTCGTCATCGGGCGCATCTGCCGCGACATCGCCGCCGCGGACGCCGGCAAGGTGATCCTGGGCTACACCGTCGCCAACGACGTCACCGCGCGCGACCTGCAGGCGAAGGACGGCCAATGGTCCCGCGCCAAGGGCTTCGACACGTTCTGCCCACTGGGCCCCTGGATCGAGACCGAGCTCGACCCGGCGGACCTCGCCATCACCACGGAACTCGCCAAGGAAGGCCAACAGAGTGAGACCAAGCAGGACGGCCGCACGTCCGACATGGTCTTCTCCGTGCCCGACATCGTCGAGTACGTCTCGAGCTTCATGACCCTGCTCCCGGGCGACGTCATCCTCACCGGCACCCCGGACGGCGTCGGGCCGATGGCTGTCGGCGACACCGTCAGCGTCACGATCGAGGGCATCGGCACCCTCACCAACCGTGTGATGTCCCGTGACTGACGTGGTGACGCGGTTCTGCCCGTCGCCCACCGGCAACCCGCACGTCGGCATGGCCCGCACCGCCCTGTTCAGCTGGGCCTTCGCCCGCCATCACGGCGGCCGCTTCGTCTTCCGCATCGAGGACACCGACGCCAGCCGCGACTCCGAGGAGTCCTACGACCTGCTCGTCGACGTCATGCGCTGGCTCGGCCTCGACTGGGACGAAGGCCCGGAGGTCGGAGGGCCCAACGGTCCGTACCGCCAGTCCGAGCGCATGGACGCGTACGCCGACGTCGCCCTGAAACTCGTCGACGCCGGGCTCGCCTACCCGGCCTACGACACCGCCGAGGAGCTCGAGGAGCGCCGCGAGAAGGCCCGCGCCGAAGGCCGCCCGAGTGGCTACGATGGCCTGCACCGCGACCTCACCGACGAGCAGCGGGCCGCTTTCGAGGCCGAGGGCCGCAAGCCGGTCATCCGCTTCAAGATGCCGCACCACGACTGGACGTTCACCGACCTGGTGCGCGGTGACATCACGTTTCCCGCCGAGGACGTGCAGGACTTCGTCATCGTGCGCGCCAACGGGCAGCCGCTCTACACGCTCACGAACCCCACGGACGACGCCCTGATGGGCATCACCCATGTGCTGCGCGGTGAAGACCTGCTCAGCTCCACGCCGCGTCAGATCGCGCTGTACGAGGCGTTCGCCGAGATCGGCGTCGGCGACGGCACCACCCCGCACTTCGGGCATCTGCCGTACGTCACGGGTGCCGGCAACCGCAAGCTGTCCAAGCGCGACCCGGAGTCGAACCTCCTCGGCTACCGAGACCAGGGCTTCCTCCCCGAGGGCTTGCTCAACTACCTGGCACTCCTCGGCTGGTCGATCGCCGACGACCACGACGTCTTCACCCTCGATGAGATGGTCGCGGCGTTCGAGATCAGCCGGGTGAACCCCAACCCGGCCCGGTTCGACCTCCAGAAGTGCGAGGCGATCAACGGCTCGCACGTCCGCCTGCTGCCAGTCGAGGAGGTCCGTGACCGTCTGGTGCCCTACCTCCAGACTGCCGGCCTGCTGGGCGAGACGCTGACCGCTGAACAGGCCACGTTGCTGGAGGCCGCCGTACCGCTGGTCAACGAGCGGATGACGCTGCTCACCGAGGGCGTCGACATGCTGCGATTCCTGTTCGTCTCCGACGACGATTTCGTCGTCGACGAGTCCGACCGAGCCAAGCAGCTCGACGATGCCGGCCTCGACGTGGTCCGCGCCGCCCGGGCGGCGTTGGAAGACGTGGGGGAGTGGTCGACCGAGTCCATCGAGGCGGCCCTGCGCGGCGCCCTCGTCGACGACCTCGGGCTCAAGCCGCGAGTCGCGTTCGGACCCGTGCGCGTCGCCGTGACGGGCAGCCGAGTGTCGCCGCCGTTGTTCGAGTCGCTCGAGCTTTTGGGGCGCGAGACGACGCTGCGACGACTCGCCGACGCGCTCTGACCCGGTTGGGCGCGACGCCGTCGGTCGGGTAAAGTCGGCACTCGGTTTCGGGGACGCTCCGAGCCGGTGGGGTATGGTGTAATTGGCAACACAGCGGCTTCTGGTGCCGTCGTTCTAGGTTCGAGTCCTAGTACCCCAGCGAAACCCTTTCCGATCGCTCTCGTGCGCTCTGATACGGTTTCATCCGGTCGATTCAGACCATCTGGCCCCGTTGTGTAGTGGCCTAGCACGCCGCCCTCTCAAGGCGGTAGCGCGGGTTCGAATCCCGTCGGGGCTACAGGATGCGGCGCCCACCCGAGGTACTCCTTCGGGTGGGCGTCTTCGTGTCTTTGGGTGGGTGCCGAATCCTGTTTCGAGCACAGTGATTCGGGGAGGAGCCTACGACGGAGTCCTGTCGGGGCTACCAGATCGCACGGCCCTTGACCTGTGGAGACACGGTCAAGGGTCTGTTGCGGTTCTTCGGGGTGGTGCGGGCGTACTCTCGAAGCATGAGCGATCTTTCGATACTCGGCGTCATCCTGGCTTCGTTGGCGTTCTTCTTCCTCGGGGGCGTCTGGTACACGGTGTTGTTCGGCAAGATGTGGCGGGCCGAGATGGGCATTGCGGAGGCTGATGCCGGCTCAACGCAGCCCATCATGTTCATCGGCTCCTTCATCTGTGGACTCGTCATCGCCGTCACGCTCGGTCTCCTGATCAAGGAGCAGGGCGTGGCCTGCGGCATCAAGATCGGAGCTGGCACTGGCTTCGGTATCGGCGCAGCGATTATGGCGCAGAACTCGATCTACGAGTCGAAGTCGGTCAAGTTCTGGGCGATCAACGCCGCCTACGTCGTGATCGGCCTCGGTGTCATGGGTGCCATTCTGGGAGCTCTCCAAGCACCCTGAGGTTTCGGTACACCCGCTCGTTCCTCTCGGGCACTCAACCCATGGCGTGCATGTCCGATTCCCGCCAGAATCTGTCCGTGGCGGACGTCATGATGAATGCATGATCGATGACCACGAACGGTGCTACCGGGCAGTGAAGTCGCGCGACGCGCGCTTCGACGGAGTCTTCTACACCGCTGTTCGCACCACCGGCATCTACTGCCGGCCGTCCTGCCCAGCCACCACGCCGCGCCAGCACAACGTGCAGTTCTTCCCGAGCGCCGCGGCGGCCCAGGACGCCGGCTTCCGGGCCTGCCGCAGGTGCCGGCCGGACACCACGCCCGGGTCACCAGAGTGGAACGTGCGGGCCGACGCCGTGGCCCGCGCCGTCCGGCTGATCGGCGATGGCGTCGTGGAGCGCGAAGGTGTCGATGGGCTCGCATCCCGGCTCGGGTTCAGCACCCGCCACGTCAACCGCATGGTCACCGACGAGCTCGGCGCCGGACCGCTCGCGCTCGCTCGGAGCCGACGGGCCCAATCCGCACGCGTGCTCATCGAGACGACCGACATGGCCATGGCCGACATCGCTTTCGCCTCCGGCTTCGCGTCCATCCGGCAATTCAATGACTCGATCCGGCACGTGTACGCAATGTCGCCCACCGACATGCGCGGTCGACGCGCCACCAGCCCGAACGGCCGTCTCAGCCTCCGGCTGGCGGTCCGGCAACCGTTCGACGCCGCCGGGCTGCTGACCTTCCTCGGCGACCGCGCCATCGCGGGTGTCGAGCACGTCGACGACGAGGTCTATGTCCGGGTGCTCCGGCTCCCGCACGGCCTCGGCACCGTGCGGCTGACCCCACACCACGACCGCGTCGACGCCGAGCTCGAGCTCGCCGACCTGCGTGACACCGCGGTGGCCGTCGAGCGCTGCCGCCGCCTGTTCGACCTCGATGCCGACCCGATCGCGATCGGTGAGGTGCTCGGCGCCGACCCGCTGCTCGCGCCGTTCGTGCGGGAGGTTCCGGGGATGCGGCTCCCTGGCCAGGTCGACGGCTTCGAGGTCGCCGTGCGGGCGATCGTCGGCCAACAGGTGTCCGTTGCCGGCGCGCGCACGATCCTCGGCCGATTCGCCGCGGCCTACGGCACACCGGTCTCGTTCGACCTCGCGGCAGAGCACGGCCTCACTCACGCCTTCACCACTGCGGAGTCCATGTCGAAGGCCGACGACACGGCGTTGAGCATGCCGCGATCACGGGCGCAGGCCTTGATCGGCGTCGCGCGATCGGTTGCGTCCGGCGAGCTCGACCTCGATCCCGGCGCGGACCGCGACGAGACGCACGCCCGGCTGCTCGAGCATCGCGGCATCGGCCCGTGGACGGCCGACTACATCGTCATGCGGGCGTTCGGGCACCCCGACGTGATGCTCGAGACCGACCTCATCATCCGGCGCATGCTCATCCACCACGGCATCGACGCCGACCGCACCACCACCTGGCAACCGTGGCGTTCGTACGCCGCTCTCCACCTCTGGCGCGCGAGCGGCAGTGCACATGATGCGGCTGACGCCGCGGGGAAAGGATCCTGACATGACCACACGATGGATGGACTCACCGATTGGTGGCCTCCGGCTGCATGCCGAATCCGGACTGATCACGGCGATCGACTTCGACGCCCGGCCCAGGCGGATCAAGGCGGCCGACCCGTTGCTCGACGAGGCGCAGCGCCAGCTGACCGAGTACTTCGCCGGCGATCGGACGACGTTCGACCTGCCCCTCGCCAGCGACGGCACCGAGTTCCAGAAGAAGGTCTGGGGCGAGCTGCGCCGCATCCCGTTCGGCGAGACCGCCAGCTACGGCGACGTGGCACGACGTCTGGGATACGAACCGGTGATCTCCCGAGCGGTCGGCGCGGCCAACGGCGCGAACCCGATCCCGATCCTCGTGCCGTGCCACCGTGTCATCGGCGCGGACGGGACGCTGACCGGCTATGCCGGCGGAATCGAGCGCAAAAAGGTGCTCCTCGCACTGGAGCAGCCTGGCCTGTTCTGACGCGTCAGGCCTCGCCCGTCGCGAGCACCGAAGCCAGTCCGTCGCGAGATTCGATGCCGAGCTTGTTGTAGGCGTGGGTCAGGTGCACCTCGACCGTGCGGCGGGTCACGAACAGCGCCTGGGCGATCTCCGGATTACTGCGCCCCTCGGCGGCAAGACGGGCGACCCGGAGCTCGCTGGCCGTCAATGAGTCCGGTCCACTGAGGCGCTCGCGGCGTGGACGCGCCCCGGCCGCTGTCAGCTCGTCACGTGCGCGAGCCACAGTGAGCATGTCCTGCACAACACTCACCGACAAGTCGGTCGAGGTACGGGACCTGAAACTCATCGCGACACAGGTCGACTCGATCGGCTGAGTCACCCGGCGCGGCGCAGGCCCTGGCTGAGCCGTTCGGCGGCGGCGGCGACGGCCGGGGCGTGCATGCGTCCCGGCTGGCGGGTGAGGCGCTCGAGGGGTCCGGACACCGACACGGCGGCAACGACCTTGCCGGAGGGGGAGCGGACCGGTGCTGACACGGAGCCGACGCCGGTCTCGCGCTCGCCGACGCTCTGGGCCCATCCGCGACGACGGACTGCCGAGAGCTCGGCTGCGGAGAACGTCGACTTGAGCAGACCTTGGTTCATCCGCTCGGGGTCCTCCCAGGCCAGGAGGATCTGGGCGGCGGAGCCGGCGTTCATCGTCAGCTGGCTGCCGACCGGGATGGAATCGCGCAGGCCGGTGGGGCGGTCGGCGGCGGCGACGCAGACGCGGAAGTCGCCCTGGCGACGGAACAGCTGGGCGGACTCGCCGGTGATGTCGCGGAGTCGGGCAAGGACGGGTCCAGCGGCCGCGAGCAGACGGTCCTCACCGGCGGCGGCGGCCAGCTCGCTGAGTCGGGGACCGAGGGTGAAGCGGCCTTGCATGTCGCGCGCGACGAGGCGATGGTGCTCGAGGGCGACGGCCAGACGATGGGCCGTGGGACGAGCCAGACCGGTGCTCGCGACCAGGCCGGCGAGCGTCGCCGGGCCCGGTTCGAGCGCGGCTAGCACGAGCGCAGCCTTGTCGAGAACGCCGACGCCACTGGAGTTGTCCATACACTGATACTGCCGTATCGCATCATGAGACACAAGTGTTAGCGTTGGACGCATGGGTCAGACGCTTGCCGAAAAGATCTGGGACGACCACGTCGTTCGCCACCATGAGGGCGAACCGGACCTGCTGTACATCGACCTCCATCTCATCCATGAGGTCACGAGTCCGCAGGCCTTCGACGGGCTCCGCCTCGCCGGCCGGCAGGTGCGACGTCCCGATCTGACGCTCGCCACCGAGGACCACAACATCCCGACGACGGACCTCGACAAGCCGATCGCCGACCCCGTGTCGCGCACCCAGGTCGAGACGCTGCGGCGCAACGCCGCCGAATTCGGCGTGCGGCTCTACCCGATGGGCGACCTCGACCAGGGCATCGTGCACATCATCGGCCCACAGCTCGGCCTCACCCAGCCCGGCATGACGATCGTCTGTGGCGACTCCCACACGTCCACGCACGGTGCGTTCGGCTCGATCGCCTTCGGCATCGGCACCAGCGAGGTCGAGCATGTGCTCGCCACTCAGTCGCTCTCACAGGCCCGCCCCAAGACCATGGCCGTCGAGGTCGTCGGCGAGCTGCCCGAAGGCTCCACCGCCAAGGACCTCATCCTCACGCTCATCACGCAGGAGACCACCGGCGGCGGCCAGGGCTACATCGTGGAGTACCGCGGTGAGGCCATCCGCCAGCTGTCGATGGAAGCCCGCATGACGATCTGCAATATGTCGATCGAGTGGGGCGCCAAGGCCGGGCTCATCGCACCGGACCAGACGACGTTCGACTACATCCACGGCCGCCAGCACGCGCCGCAGGGCGAGGCATGGGACCAGGCCGTCGCCTTCTGGTCCAGCCTGGTCACCGATGACGACGCTGAGTTCGACAAGGTCGTCACGCTCGACGCGTCCAAGGTCGCGCCATTCGTCACGTGGGGCACCAACCCCGGACAGGGTGTGCCGCTGTCCGGCGCCGTGCCTGATCCTGCGTCGTTCGAGGACGCCAACGAGCGGATCGCCGCCGAGCGCGCGCTCGAGTACATGGGCCTGTCCGCCGGTACCCCGATGCGGGAGATCGACGTCGACACCGTCTTCATCGGCTCATGCACCAACGGGCGGATGGAGGACCTTCGCACCGCGGCGTCCCTGATCAAGGGCCGCCATGTCGCCGACGACACCCGCATCCTCGTGGTGCCAGGGTCGGTCCGCGTGCGGCTGCAGGCCGAGGAAGAGGGCCTCGACGTCATCTTCAAGGAGGCCGGCGCCGAGTGGCGTGGTGCGGGTTGCTCGATGTGTCTCGGCATGAACCCCGACCAGCTCATGGTTGGCGAGCGCGCCGCATCCACGTCCAACCGCAATTTCGAGGGCCGCCAAGGCAAGGGCGGCCGCACCCACCTGGTCTCGCCGGAGGTCGCCGTCGCCACTGGCGTACTCGGACACTTGGCGGGTCCGAACGACCTTCCGCCGCTGGAGGCCTGACATGGACAAGTTCACGACCCACACCGGCGTCGGCGTCCCGCTGCGCAGGAGCAACGTCGACACCGATCAGATCATCCCGGCCGTCTACCTCAAGCGCGTCACGCGCACCGGGTTCGAGGACGGGCTGTTCGCCGCCTGGCGGAACGACCCGTCATTCGTGCTCAACCAGGACGTCTACCAGGAGGCCACCGTGCTCGTGGCTGGGCCCGACTTCGGTACCGGCTCGTCGCGCGAGCACGCCGTGTGGGCCCTGCAGAACTACGGCTTCAAGGTCGTCATCAGCCCGCGGTTCGGCGACATCTTCCGCAGCAACTCCGGCAAGTCCGGGCTGCTGGCCGCGCAGGTCGACGACAAGGTCGTGCAGCGGCTGTGGGACCTCCTGGAGACCGAGCCCGGCGCGACGATCACCATCGACCTCGAGTCACGCACCGTCAAGGCGGGAGAGGGCGTCGACGCGATCGAGGACTCGTTCACGATCGACGACTACACCCGCTGGCGCCTGCTCGAGGGCCTCGACGACATCGCCATCACGCTCTCGCACGCCGACGACATCGATGCCTACGAGCGCCAGCGCCCGTCGCTCAAGCCCTCGACGCTCTGAGCCGATGAGCCCACGGGTGGTCGAGCAGACGTCTGAGGTCTCCGCTCGGATCGACCAGGTCTGGGAGCGGGTCGTCTCGCCCGAGGGCATCAACGACGAGATGCGCCCGTGGATGACGATGAGCATGCCGCGCGGAACCGAAGGCCTCAGCATCGACACTCTCGAGCTGGGCGTGCCACTGGGGCGGGCATGGATCAGGCTGTTCGGTGTCCTGCCGATCGACTACGACCACTTGAGTCTCGCCGCCCTCGAACCGGGCCGGTCGTTCCACGAGAAGTCGACCATGCTCAGCATGCGGTCGTGGCAGCACGAGCGGACCTTGACCCCCGTGACGGACAGCGTGACGCAGGTCCATGACCGCGTGACGTTCGAGCCGCGCTGGTTCATGCGGCCGTCAGCCGGGTTGTTGCGCCGGCTTCTGGCGGCGTTCTTCGCACACCGACACCGGCGATTGGCCCGGCACTTCAGCTGACCGGGCTCAGCCCTTCGCGACTGCCTGGTGCACCTCGTCGAGCTGCTGGACGAGGTGCGGCACCTGGTCGAGCAGGTCGAGCTTCGAGTCGAGCTGTTCGAGGAGACCCTTCACCTCGGTGAGCGTCGCCTTGGTCTCGTCGAGGGTCGTCCGCGTCTCGGTGAGGGTCTTCTCGACGGTGGTGAGCGTCGCGCTCACGTCCGACAGCGTGCCATCGACCGTCGTCAGGGTTCCGTCGACCGAGCTGAGCGTGCCGTCGACGCGACCGAGGGTTCCGTCGACGGTGCCGAGCACCTTGTCGGCGCGGTTCAGGATCTGGGCGGGGTTGCCGGGGATGAGTCCCATGGCGAACATCTCACCACAAGCGGATGGCCGTGATCCCTTGATTGTCGGCATCGATGTGCACGCGCTGACCGAGGCGCAGGTGCCGGATGTGCTCGGCGAGCGCGTCGGCGTCGAAGCGCATGCGCAGGCCGTCGTCGGTGAGGAGATCGCCCGATCGGGAGACGGGGTCGTAGTTGGCGACGGTGCCCTGCATGAGTTCAGGCTACTGCTGCCTCCCAGTGTCGGTGCGGCGTCGTAGAGTCTGGCGCACCGTGCCGCTCCACCTGCATCGCGCTCCACGCGCCGACCTGCTCGCCGACGCGCTCGCCGACGTCCTGCGCGAGCCGCTGGCCGACCCCTTCGCATCCGAGCTGGTACTCGTACCGGCGCGAGGCATCGAGCGATGGCTCAGCCAGCGCCTGTCCCACCACCTGGGGCTCGGCGTCGGCGACGATGGCGTGTGCGCGGGCATCGAGTTCCGTACGCCGCACTCGCTGATCTCCGAGGTGCTGGGCGTCGGGCCGGACGACCCGTGGGCACCCGACAACCTCGTGTGGGCCGTGCTCGGAGCGATCGATGACCACGCCGGTGAGCCGTGGTGCGCCACGCTCGATCGCCACCTCGGGCGCGACCGGACCGGCGACGAGGCCGAGGTGCGGGTCGGCCGTCGCTTCGCCCTCGCGCGTCGCCTGGCGGGACTGTTCGCCTCGTACGCCACCCAGCGGCCCGCGTTGCTCACCGCATGGGAGCAGGGCGACGACACCGATGGCGCCGGCGGACCGATCGCGGCCGACCTGGCGTGGCAGCCCGAGCTGTGGCGTCATGTCACGCACCGCATCGACGGCCCGACGCCGGCCGAGCGGCACGTGTTGGTGCTCGACCAGCTGCGCGCCGACGCCGCCGCGGCCGACCTGCCGCCACGATTCTCGCTGTTCGGCCACACCCGTATCGCGTCGACCGAGATCGAGCTCCTGGGCGCCCTCGGCACTCACCGCGACGTGCACGTCTGGCTCCCCCACCCCTCGGCCGTCCTGTGGGACCAGCTCGCCGATCTGACGGGAACAGTGGCGCGCGTCGAAGACACGTCCCACGAGCGCGTCGGCCACCCGCTGCTCGCCTCCCTCGGCCGCGACCTCCGCGAGCTGCAGCGCTCGCTCGCGCCGGTCGTCGACGAGACGTCGGCGATCTCACCGCCAGACGAACCACCCTCGACCTTGCTCGGGCTGCTGCAGCGCGACCTCGCCGCCGACGTGCGGCCCGAACCCAGCGAGCGGTCGATCGCCCCGCAGGACCGCAGCGTCCAGGTGCATGGCTGCCACGGTCCGGCCCGGCAGGTCGAGGTGCTGCGTGAGGTGCTGCTCGGCCTGCTCGCCGATGATCCGACGCTCGAGCCGCGCGACATCCTCGTCATGTGCCCCGACATCGAGGCTTACGCCCCACTCGTCGAGGCGGCGTTCGGCCTCGGTGACGTCGGCGACGCGTCGACCCGTGCCTCGCGGTGGCACCCCGGACACCGCCTGCAGGTCCGACTCGCCGACCGCTCTCTGACCCAGACCAACCCGCTGATGTCCGTCGTCGGGTCGCTGCTCGACCTCGCCGACGGACGCGTCGAGGCCAGCCAGGTGCTCGACCTGATGGCCACCGAGCCCGTCCGCCGCCGGTTCGGGTTCTCCGAGGACGACCTCGAAACCATCGGCCGGTGGGTCGAGGAGGCCGGCGTGCGGTGGGCGTTCGACGCCGACCACCGGGCGCCGTTCGGGCTGCATCAGGTCAACAACACCTGGCGGCTCGGCCTCGACCGCATCCTCGCTGGTGTCGCGGTCTCCGACGACGCCCAGCGGTGGTTCGACACCGTCCTGCCGCTCGACGATGTCGGCTCCAACTCCATCGACCTCGCCGGACGGGTGGCCGAGCTCATCGACCGGCTGCAACACGTCGCCGATCGACTCAGCGGCAGCCACCCGGTCGGCCACTGGCTCGATGCGTTGCGCGACGGCGTCGACGCCCTGGCCGCGGCCGCCTGGGGCGAGGAGTGGCAGCTCGGTCAGGTGCACCGCGAGCTCACCGCCCTCGGCGCCGAGCATGGCGACACCACCGAGCTCCGCCTTCCTGACGTGCGCGCCCTGATGGCCGAGCGGCTGGCCGGGCGTCCGACCCGAGCCAACTTCCGCAGCGGGTCGCTCACCGTCTGCACGATGGTGCCGATGCGGTCGGTCCCGCACCGCGTCGTCTGCCTCCTCGGCCTCGACGACGGCGTGTTCCCGCGCTCCACCATCGTCGACGGAGACGACGCGCTGGCCCGCACACCGATGACCGGCGAGCGCGACCCACGCAGCGAAGATCGTCAGTTGCTGCTCGACGCCGTCCTCGCTGCCGGTGAGCACCTCGTCGTCACCTACACCGGAGCCAACGAGACGTCGGGTCAGACTCGGCCGCCGGCCGTTCCGCTCGGCGAGCTGCTCGACGCACTCGACGTCACAGCACCCGGCGGCCGCGACCATGCCGTGCGCCACCACCCTTTGCAGCCGTTCGACCCCCGCAACCTCGTGCCCGGCGACCTCGGTGGCTCGCGGCCGTTCTCGTTCGACGCGGCCTCGCTGGCGGGAGCGCGGTCGGCCGCGGCCGAGCGTCATGTGCCCGAGGGATTCATCGCGCTGCCCGCGCAGCCCGCCGAAGACGTCGACCTGGCGGCGCTGATCGCGTTCGCCGCCCACCCGGTCAAGGCCTTTCTCCGCCGGCGAGCGCAGATCGCGCTCCCCGACGAGGGCCATGAAGTGCTCGACGGCCTCCCGGTCTCCATCGACAGTCTCGTCGAGTGGGGCGTGGGCGATCGGCTGCTCCGCGATCGTCTCCGTGGCCGCGACGAGGAGAGCGCACTCGGCATGGAGTGGCGTCGAGGTCACCTCCCGCCCGGCCGGCTCGGCTGGCGCGAGGCACAACGCATCCGCGACGAAGCCGAGCCGGTGGGCAGGATCGCGGCCGAGGTCACCGGCTCCACGACGGTCACGTCCCTCGACGTCGACGTCGACCTGGGCGACGGTCGCCGCCTCGTCGGCACGGTCACCAGCGTCTACGGCGACCACATCGTCAAGCCCACTTACTCCCGCCTTGGCCCGAAGCAGGAGCTCGAGGCCTGGATCTCCTTGCTCGCGCTGTGCGGCGCGTGGCCCGAGCGGGCCTGGATGGCCGGGGCCATCGGCCGCGGTCGCAGGGGAGATCCGCCGGTGACCACCGGCTTCCGCCGCCCCGACGACGCGCTCGAACGACTCGGTGAGCTCGTCCGCATCTTCGACGCGGGTATGCGCGAGCCGCTCCCGCTCCCGCTCAAGACCGGGCACGCGTGGGCCCAGCAGCGGCTTCGCGGTGCGAGCGACCTGGCCTGTCGCAGTGTGGCGACGAAGGTCTGGTCCGACAAGTTCCCGGAGAACGAGGATGAGCACCACGTCCGGGTCTGGGGACCGGGGGCCCCGCTCGACGTCCTGCTGGCAGCACCTCCGGGGCCGGGCGAGGGCGTCGAGGGCGAGAGCACGCGCCTCGGCGCACTGGCCGTCACGCTCTGGAAGCCCGTCCTCGAGGGAGGACAGCGGTCATGAAGCCGTTCGACCTCCTCGGACCCCTGCCCAGCGGCACCACGGTGCTCGAGGCCAGCGCCGGCACCGGCAAGACGTTCACGGTCGGGGCCTTGGTCACCCGCTACGTCGCCGAAGGCGTCGCCACGCTCCCGGAGATGTTGGTCATCACGTTCGGCCGCGCCGCCAGCCAAGAGCTGCGCGAGCGCGTGCGGGCGCAGCTCGTCGAGGCCGAGCGTGCCCTCGCCGACCCCGCGTCTGCTCGCGAGCTGGGTGGTTTGCTCGCTCACCTCGCGACCGGCGACGACGGCGAGGTCGAGGTCCGCCGTCGCCGCATCGCCGACGCGCTTGCCGACTTCGATGGCGCCACGATCGCGACCACCCATCAGTTCTGTCAGCTGGTGCTCACGTCGCTGGGGGTCGCCGGCGACACCGACGCCCGGGTGACGCTGGTCGAGAACCTCGACGAGCTCGTCATCGACGTCACCGACGACCTCTACCTGCAGCGGTTCGCCGACGGTCGCGACGACCCTCCGTTCAGCCATGCGACGGCCCGCGAGCTCGCGGCGAAGGTGGTCAACGACCCGCAGGCCGTGCTCGGACCGGCCGATGCCGACGAAGGCAGCGTCGTCGCGGCGCGTGTGAGCTTCGGCCTCGCGGTGCGGGCCGAGCTCGACCGTCGCAAGCAGCGGCTCGGCATCCTGTCCTTCGACGACCTGCTCGAGCGTCTCGCCAGCGCGCTCGAGGAGGAGGACGCTCCCGCACGCGATCGCATGCGGCAGCGATGGAAGATCGTCCTCGTCGACGAGTTCCAGGACACCGACCCGGTCCAGTGGAGCGTCCTCAATCGCGCGTTCTCCGGCCACGCCACGCTCGTGCTGGTCGGCGACCCCAAGCAGTCCATCTACGCGTTCCGCGGTGGCGACGTCTTCAGCTATCTTGACGCCGTCGGCACGGCCACCGACGGCCGGACGCTGCCGACCAATCACCGCTCGGATGGTCCGCTGGTCCAGGCGCTCCAGGTCTTCTTGCACCGTGCCGAGCTGGGCGACCCGCGCATCGCGGTGCATCCGGTCGAGGCCCAGCACGCCGTTAGTCGCCTCGACGGACTGCCGTCGCCGCACCCATTGCGGCTTCGCGTCGTCCGGCCCGACGCCGGCGTGTCGAGCCTCGGCATCGGCGAGCTGCGCGAGCGCATCGCCCTCGACCTCGCCGACGACGTCGCGCGGCTGTTGGCCTCGGGTGCCACGTTCGACACCGGCCACCAGGTGCGGGCGGTGCGCGCCGGCGACATCGCGATTCTCATGCAGAGCCTCAAGCAGGTCGACCTGTTCCGCGACGCCCTGCGCGCGCGAGGCATCCCGAGTGTCGACACCAACCAGGTGAACGTGCTGCTCGGGCGAGCCGGCGACGAGTGGCTGTCGTTGCTCGAGGCGCTCGAGGCGCAGCGCACGCCCCGTGTACGGGCGGTGGCTCTCAGCCCGTTCGTCGGGCACACGCCGGCCTCGCTCGACGCCGGCGGTGACGACCTCACCGACGCGATCGCCGAGCAGATCCGGGGATGGCTCGACCTCTTCCGGGCTCGTGGCATTGCCGCAGTGCACGAGGCGATCGCCGCCGGAGGGCTGGCCGAGCGCGTGCTCGCCCAGCCGGAGGGCGAGCGGCTGCTCACCGACCTGAACCACGTCGCCGAGGCGCTGCACGATGTCGCCCACCGGGAACGGCTCGGCCTCCCGGCCCTGCTGGAGTGGCTCCGGCGCGAACGTCGTCGAGCCCTGCAGTCCGACGAGCGCAACCGCCGCCTCGACACCGACGCGGCAGCAGTTCAGGTCGTCAGCATCCACCGCAGCAAGGGCCTGCAGTGGCCGATCGTCTACGTGCCGACACTGTTCAACCGATGGTTCGAAGACCGCGCCACCATCCACCGCCATCACGAAGCCGGCATCCGCACGCTCGACATCGGTGGCAGCGCCACCTCGGAGGTCCGTTCCCGGGCCCGGGCCGAGGACGCGGCCGAGGAGCTTCGCCTCACGTACGTCGCCCTCACACGGGCTCAGTCGCAGGTCGTCTGCTGGTGGGGTCCGAGCAAGGATGCCTCGAACTCCGGCCTCAGCCGCCTGCTGCTCGGGCGCGGACCGGACGTCGCCGAGGTCCCCGACCGGGTGAGCCTACCCTCCGACCAGGAACTGGGCACGACGCTCGGCGGCTGGCAGACAGCCGGCGCCTTCCACCTCGAGCAGGTCGTTGCCGACCCGGCGCCGCCGGTCAGTCTCGAGTCGGGCACGGCCGATCTTGCGGTTCGCACGTTCGACCGCTCGATCGACACCGCGTGGCGTCGCACGTCCTACTCAGGGCTGATCCGCATCGAGGAACAGGGCGTCGAGCCGGTCGCGATCACCGAGCCCGAGGTGACGGGCACCGTCGACGAGGACCAACCGGAGGAGGACCTCTCTCCTGCGCTTGCGGCGGAGACCGTCCCCGAAGGGCCACCCTCGCCGATGAACGATCTTCCTGCCGGCGCCACGTTCGGCTCCCTGGTGCACGGCGTCCTCGAGCACGCCGACCCCCAGGCCGCCGACCTCCTCGTCGAGCTCCGCACACACGTCGCCGAGCAGCTGCGCTGGTGGCCCGTCGACGCGTCGGTCGACGACCTCGCCGAGGCGCTCGTGCCCATGCACCAGACGTCGCTCGGCCCGCTGGCCAACGGTCTCCGACTGGTCGACATCCCGGTCACCGACCGGCTGTCCGAGCTCGACTTCGAGTTCCCGCTCGTCGGCGGCGACCGGATCGACACCGCGTTGGGCGACACCCACCTGCGGGGCATCGCCGATGTCCTCCGCCGTCACCTCCCGGACGACGACCCGATGCGGGCCTACGCCGACCGGCTCGAGTCGCCCGCGCTGGGCGGCCAGGTCTTGCGCGGCTACCTGAGCGGGTCGATCGACGTCGTGCTGCGCGTTCCTGATCCTGATGCTGGTCAGCGCTATGTCGTTGTCGACTACAAGACCAACATGCTCGGCGACCCCGACCGTCCGCTCACCGCCCTCGACTACACGCAGTCCTTGATGACGGACGCCATGCTGCACTCGCACTACCCGTTGCAGGCGCTGCTCTACTCCGTCGTGCTGCACCGCTTCCTGCGGTGGCGGGTGCCGGACTACCAGCCCGAGCGTCACCTCGGCGGCATCCTCTACCTCTACGTGCGTGGCATGTGTGGCCCCGAGACACCCGAGATCGGCGGCCACCCCTGTGGCGTCTTCGCGTGGCATCCACCGGCCGCCATGGTCGTCGAGCTGTCCGAGCTCATGGCCGGCGCGGCGAGGGAGGTGGCGTCGTGATCGACGATCCGAACGACCGCCGCCTCGCGTTGCAGGCCACTGGCCCGTTGGCCGAGTTCAACCGCGCCGACGTCCTGTCGGCGGCTGATGTCCACGTCGCCACGCGGATGGGCTCGCTGCTGGGCGTCGAGAGCGACGACGTCCGCCTCGCGGTGGCCCTGGCCGTTCGCGCCGTCCGCAACGGATCGGTGTGCGTCGACCTCGCCACCGTCGCCGAACTACCGGCGGAAGACGACGTCACGCTCCCATGGCCGGATCCAGCCGGCTGGGCCGATCGGGTCGCGGAGAGCGCGTTCGTCAGCGAGTCCGCCCTTCGTCTGCACGAGGGCCGGCTCTACCTCGACCGTTACTGGCGCGAGGAGGGCGACGTCTGCGACGACCTTCTCGCGCGGCTGGCCCGGGAGGCACCGCCGCTTGACGAGGCCGCCCTGAACGCGGGCCTCGACCGAGCCTTCCCCGGTGAGGGTTACGAGGAGCAGCGGGCGGTGGCGCAGGCCGCGGCCAAGCGCTGGGTCACCGTCCTCACCGGCGGCCCGGGCACCGGCAAGACCACGACGGTGGCCGGGCTGCTGGCACTGATGGCCGAGCAGCACCAGATCCACACCGGGCGCGTGCCACGCGTCGCCATGTGCGCGCCCACCGCCAAGGCCGCAGCCAAGCTCCAGGACGCGGTCGCCGAGGCCACGGGGCGTCTGGACCCGGTCGACCGCGATCGGCTCGGCGCCATTCCCGCCACCACGCTGCACCGGTTGCTCGGTTGGCGGCCCGGCAGCGGCGTCCGGTTCCGGCACGACCGCAACGACCGCTTGCCCCACGACGTCGTGGTGGTCGACGAGACGTCGATGGTCTCCCTCACCCACATGGCTCGGCTGCTCGAGGCGCTGAGGCCTACGGCCCGGCTCGTCCTCGTCGGCGACGCCGACCAGCTTGCGTCCATCGAGGCCGGAGCGGTGCTCGCCGACATCGTGCGCGGGCTCGAGCACCATCCGGCGGCGCCGGTCTCGCGGCTGCACACCACGCACCGGTTCGGGCAGCACATCGGCGCGCTCGCCGAGGCGCTGCGCATCGGCGACGCGGAGGCGGCCATCGAGCTGGTGCGGGCCGGCCATGACGAGATCGAGCTGATCGATCCCGAGGACGCTGCGGCCATGACCCGCTTCCGCCACCAGGTGCGCGACGCCGCGCTGCGCGTTCGCACCGCAGCGGTCGACGGCGACGCCGCCGCAGCAGTCGACGCGCTAGACGAACACCGCCTGCTGTGCGCGCATCGCGAGGGTCGTCACGGCGTCAACGGCTGGAACCGCGAGGTGGAGCGACTGGTCTCCGAGATCACCGGGGTCGTCCACTACCAGGAGTGGTACCCCGGTCGCCCCATTCTCGTCACCGCCAACGACCACGTGCTCGGTGTCTACAACGGCGACATCGGCGTCACCGTGCTGCGTCCCGACGGACGGCTGGCGGTCGCCCTGGCAGCGACTGCCGGGATTCGCGACCTCGCCACCACGCGTTTGCCGGAGGTGCAGACGATGCACGCGATGACCGTTCACAAGTCGCAGGGGTCGCAGGCCAAAGTCGTCAGCGTCGTGATGCCGCCACCGGAGTCCCGGCTGCTCACCAGGGAGCTGTTCTACACCGCGGTCACCCGCGCGCAGGACCAGGTCCGCATCGTCGGCGGCGAAGCCGCGATCCGCGACGCCATCGGACGTCAGGTGCAGCGTGCGTCCGGCCTGGCCGAACGCCTGAAGGCGAGCGCTCCGGGGGGTGGCTAGGCTCGCTCCCATGAGTCGACGCACGTTCTTGCCGCGCACCACGCGGGTGATCGTCTTCATCATCCGGCCGCTGCTCATGGTCCTCACGAAGCGCGACTGGCAGGGGGCCGACAAGCTGCCGAAGAGCGGCGGCTACGTGCTGGCCCCCAACCACATCTCGCATGTCGACCCATTCGTCATCTCGCACTTCATGGTCGACCACGGCGTCACCCCGCGATTCCTCGCCAAGGACACGCTGATGACGGCTCCGGTCGTCGGGGCCATCCTGCGCTCGGCCGAGCAGATCCCGGTGCGACGCCGCACCGCCAACGCCAAGGACTCGCTCGGCCCCGCCGAGGCCGCCGTCCGGAACGGCCTGGTCGTCACCATCTATCCGGAGGGGACGATCACTCGCGATCCCGCGGCCTGGCCGATGAGCGGCTACACCGGCGCAGTCCGCGTCGCGCTGGCCACCGGCGCACCTCTGGTACCCCTCATGCAGTGGGGGCCGCAGGAGATCCTCTGGCCGTACACCAAGAAGCCACGCCTGCTGCCCCGCAAGACCATGCACATCCGAGTGGGCGACCCGATCGACCTGTCCGACCTCCAGGGCCAGGACCTGAACGAGAAGGTGTTGCGCACGGCCACCGATCGGCTCATGGACACCCTCACCGCGATGATGGCCGAGGTCCGCGGCGAGCTGCCGTCGACGCCACGCATCGACGCGCATACCGTGACCAAGCACTCGAAGAAACTCGAGAAGGAGTAAGGCATGGCGCGCACCGCTGTCATGGGGGCCGGCTCGTGGGGGACGGCATTCGCCCTCGTACTGGCCGACGCGGGCAACGACGTGCGCCTCTGGGGGCGCCGGGCCGAGCTCTGCCGCGAGATCAACGCGACCCATGAGAACGCCGACTACCTGCCGGGCATCTCGCTGCCCGATGCGGTCACGGCCCACGCCGACCCGGCCGAAGCCCTCGACGACGCCCAGGTCGTCGTGCTGGCGGTGCCGTCGCAGCAGCTGCGGGTCAACCTCGAGACCTGGGGGTCGTCGATCCCGTCCGACGCCGTGATGGTGAGCCTCATGAAGGGCATCGAGCTCGGCACCCACAAGCGCATGAGCGAAGTCATCGCCGAGCTCACCGGAGCCGGCCCCGACCGCATCGCCGTCGTCAGCGGGCCGAACCTGGCCCGCGAGATCGCCGCGCGTGAGCCAGCCGCCAGCGTCGTGGCCTGCGAGGACGTCACAGTCGCCGAGCGCCTGCAGAAGCTCTGCCACACCGCGGCCTTCCGCCCCTACACGAACACCGACGTCATCGGCTGCGAGCTCGGCGGCACCACCAAGAACATCATCGGCCTGGCCGTCGGCGTGTGCATCGGCCTCGGCTTCGGCGACAACACCAAGGCGTCTGTCATCACCCGTGGGCTCGCCGAGACGTCGCGACTCGGTGCAGTCATCGGTGCCGACCCGCAGACGTTCTCCGGGCTGGCCGGCATGGGCGACCTCGTCGCCACCTGCTCGTCACCCCTGTCGCGCAACCGCACGTTCGGCGAGAAGCTCGGGCAGGGCATGAGCGTCGAGGAGATCACCGCCCAGACGCGTCAGGTCGCCGAAGGCGTCAAGTCCTGCACGTCGGTCAGTGAGCTGGCCAAGATGCATGGCGTCGAGATGCCGATCGTCGAGCACGTGGCATCCCTCATCGCCGGCGAGATGGACCCCCAGACGCTGGTCAAGGCGCTCATCTCCCGCGAGGCCAAGCCCGAGGTCACCTCGTAAGAGGTCAGTGGCGACGGCTCAGCGACGTCAGCGCCTGCTCGATGTCGTCCCAGATGTCCTCGACGTCCTCGATGCCCACCGAGAACCGGATGAGGCCGTCGGGGACCGACGTCGGCTCCGCAGCATGCCGCCGACGGCGCTCCCATGACGACTCGACCCCGCCGAGGCTGGTGGAGTAGGCGATGATCCGGCTCTGCTCGGTGAGCTTCTGGGCGATCTCGGCGCCGCCGACCACCTCGAAGGCGATGATCGTGCCGAATCCGGGGTAGCGGGCGTACTGGATGTCGCGCGACGCGGACAGGCGCCGGTGCAGCTCGCGCGCGTTGGACTCGGCCCGGTCGAGGCGGACGTGGAGGGTCCGGATGCCGCGGGTGGCCAGCCAGCACTCCATCGCGCCGGGGATCGAACCGAGGTTGGTGCGCCGGACGTTGACGGCACGCAGCGCACGGTTGCTGTTGGTGACGACGGCCCCGAGCACGACGTCGCTGTGCCCTGAGAGCAGCTTGGACGCCGAGTGCACGACGAAGTCCGCGCCGAGGTCGAGCGGTCGCTGCCGCAGGGGAGTCGCGAATGTGTTGTCGACGGCCACGGCGGTACCCGCCTCGGCCGCGGCGTGGCTGATGGCCTCGATGTCGGCGAGCTCGAGCATGGGGTTGGTGGGCGACTCGATCCAGACGAGAGCCGCGTCAGACGCGGCGTCCAGCACCTCGCGCGTGTCGTCGATGTCGACGAGCCGAAGGTCGATGAGCCCACGCCGAGCCCGTTCGCGCAGCTGGGTGAGGGTGCCGGAGTAGGAGTGCCGAGGCGCCACGACCGCTGCCTTCGCCGGCACGAGGTCGAACACCGCGGTGGCCGCGGCGATGCCTGAGGCGAAGGCGAGCGCCTGCCCACCCTCGAGCTCACCCAGCACCGTCTCGAACGACTCCCACGCCGGGTTGCCGTGGCGGGAGTACTCCGACGCGCCTCCGGGAACCATGGTGGAAGCTAGCGTGAGGGGGGTGTTGAACGGAGCACCGGGGACGCGTTCTGGTCGTCCGGCTCCGACGGCGATGGTCGAAGGAGACAGTCGGTGTCCGTCCATGAGGTCATTGTGCCCTGACCGGTAAGGTGCTCGGCAATGAGCCTCCCCTCGACTTCCCAGCTTCGACTGGCCGTCGTTTTCGGCGGACGTTCGAGCGAACACGGTGTGTCCTGTCTGACCGCGGCAAACGTCCTTCACGTGGTCGATGACCAGCGCTTCGACGTCACGCCGATCGGCATCACCACTGACGGCGACTGGGTGCGCGAGACGGCGTCGTGGCCCGATCTCGAGCCCGGAACCTTGCCGGCAGTCCGGGCGGAGATGCCTCCGTTCGCGTGGGACGACCTGCGTGACTTCGACGTCGTGCTGCCCCTCCTGCACGGTCCATGGGGCGAGGACGGCACCATCCAGGGTCAGTTCGAGATGGCCGGGGTGCGCTACGTCGGCGCCGGGGTGCTGGCCAGCTCAGTCGCCATGGACAAGCCGTTCACCAAGACCGTGTTCGCGGCGTCTGGGCTGCCACAGATCCCGTACGTCACGGTGCAGCCGCGGGACTGGGAGCGCGACCGTGATCGGGTCGTCGCCCGCGTCAAGGCGCTCGGCCTGCCGGTGTTCGTCAAGCCGGCCCGTGCCGGCTCCAGCTCCGGCGTGATGATGGTCGACGGCTGGGACGAGCTGGAGTCCGCGATCGAAAAGGCCCGTGACTTCGACCCGAAGGTGCTCGTCGAGTCGGCGGTCAAGGGCAAGCGGGAGCTGGAGTGCGGCGTCATCCAGCAGCTCGACGGCACCGCGGCGGCCAGCGTCGTTGGCGAGATCGTGGTGCAGGAGGACTCTGCGCACGAGTTCTACGACTTCGAGGCCAAGTACCTCGACGGCACGAGCACCAACATCGTCCCCGCCGACATCCCAGACGTGCTCTCCGACCGCATCCGCGCCTACGCCGTGCAGGCGTTCGACGCCATCGGGTGCGAGGGCCTGGCCCGCGTCGACTTCTTCCTGAACGGTGACGGCGAGCTCGTGATCAACGAGATCAACACCATGCCGGGGTTCACGCCCTACTCGATGTTCCCGCTGCTGTGGGAGGCGAGCGGCTTCACCTACGCCGAGCTCGTCGACCGGCTGCTGCAGCTGGCGCTGGATCGTCCCTTGGGTCTGCGCTAGACGCAGGGCTTCTTCTCCGGGTCGTGCTTCTTGACGGTCGTGGCGAGATCGGCAAGCGCGTCGGCGGCCGGGTCGTAGGCCTTCGGCACCTCGACGCTCACGTGGAAGCTCCGCCCGATGGTGGTGAACAGGTAGCCGTCGGCGGTCGTTTCGGACAGCCAACCCACGTGGTTGATGTCGAAGCAGCGGGAGCTGGGGGTCAGCGCTGCTGGTTTCTCCACGCCGCAGCGGAGGACGATCGCCGGATCACCCCACGCGGCGGCGACGCGGCCCGGAACGTCGAGGGCGTCCTGGTCGGCGACTTTGCGTGGAACGTCCGCAAGGAGCGCTTCGCAGTCGACCTTCGTGCCCTTCTCGGTCGGGTACTCGTCGACGTCGAAGGAGCCGGCGCAGCCGGCGAGCAGGAGGGAGAGGAGGAGACCCCCGCCGATCAGAGCGTGACGATCGGACACGTGAGCGTCCGGGTGATGCCGGGCACGGACTGGATGCTGGAGACCACCAGGGTGCCGAGCTCGTCGACGGTGGGACCCTCGGCACGGACGATGACGTCGTAGGGACCGGTGACGTCCTCGGCGAGCGTCACGCCCTTGATGGCGGCGATCGCCTTCGCGACATCGGCTGCCTTGCCCACCTCGGTCTGGACGAGGACGTACGCCTGGACGACCATCACGACTCCTTGCAGTGCCCTGGGATTGAACCGGGTGACACGCTACCGGACGGTGCCCGCGGACTACCTCGTGCCTGCGCGATGATGGACCCGTGGAATCAGATCAGCGAACCGTCGGTGAGATCGGGGAGTTCGCGCTGATCGATCTCGTGCGTCGGCGCGCCGGCGAGAACCGCCAGACGCTCATCGGTCCCGGCGACGACGCCGCCCAGGTCCAGACCCGTGACGGCACGTTTGTCGTCTCCAGCGACCTGTTGATCGAGGGTCGGCACTTTCGTCGCGACTGGTCGTCCGCCACGGAGGTCGGCCGCAAGGCCGCCGCAGCAAACCTGTCCGACATCAACGCGATGGGTGGTGTCGCCACCGCGCTCACGGTCGCGCTCGGCCTGCCCGCCGACCTGCCGGCCTCGTGGGTCCTGGACCTCGCCGATGGGTTCGAGTCCGAGTGCGCCCTCGTCGGTGCGCACGTGGTGGGTGGCGACGTCACAGCGGCCGACCAGATCGTCATCGCGGTCACGGCGATGGGCGACGCGACCCATCCGGTGCGTCGCGACGGAGCTGCACCGGGTGACGCCGTCGCTTTCGCGGGCATTCTCGGTCTGGCCGGCGCGGGCTTCGCGGCACTGAGCCGCGGCTTCCGTTCGCCCAAGGCCGCCGTCGACGCGCATCGGGTGCCCCAGCCGCCCTACGCGGCGGGGCCTCAAGCCGCCGACGCCGGGGCCACCGCCATGATCGACGTCAGCGACGGACTACTCGCGGACGCCGGCCACATCGCCCTCGCAAGTGGAGTGGTCATCGATCTGGACACGTCCGCGTTCACGATTCCGGAGGCGGTCTCCACCGTGGCCGACGCCTTGGGCACCGACCCCATCCGGTTCGTGCTCTCCGGCGGCGACGACTACGCGCTCGTCGCCACGTTCAGTGCGGCAACCGACTTGCCCGACGGCTGGACCCGGATCGGCTCCGTGCGCGACATGAACACGGGGGAGGAGCCGAGCGTGCTCGTCGACGGCTCACTGTTCGACGGCCCCACCGGCCACAAACACTTCGCCAGCTAGTCCTGGATCCGCGCGAACGGGCGGGCGTCCTCGAGCTCGTAGGCGGTCTCCAGCAGCGTGCGCTCGTCGCCATGCAAGGCCATGAAATGGACGCCGATCGGCAGCCCCTCCGACGTGGTGCCCAGCGGAAGCGAGATCGCCGGCGAACCGGTGGCGTTATTGAGCGGCGTGAAGACGGCATAGCGGCTGAGCCGGTCGAACATCTCCGGGAACTCGACGTTGGGGGAGATGTAGCCGAGGCGCGGCGTCGTGTGTCCGAGGGTGGGGGTCAGGACGAGATCGACGCCGGTCTCGGCGAAAGCGCGACGGTACTGGGCCTCGCTGCGCTTGAGCCGCCACAAGGTTGACGGAGTGCGCCACGCATGACGCACGAAGCGACGGGCCAGGTAGCGGGTCAGGGGATCGGTTTGCGACTTGTCGAAGTCCGGGTCCATCACTCGGCGTCCGAAGTGATGCGTCGAGAAGGCCAGCATCGACCAGTAGTGGATGAAGTCGGCCTCGAACGTGTCCGGCACAGCGGTGGGAACCTCGACGACTGTGTGCCCGAGCTTCTCCAGCAGCAGCGCAGTGTCCTGGACAGCGGACCGCGTTTCGTCGTCCGTGGGGGTGTCAGTGATCGAGTCGAGCACGAGGCCGATGCGCAGACGGCGATCCCCGGGACCCTCGACGAGCCCGATCGTCGGCATGCCGCTCGCGGCCTGGTGTGCCTCGGCGGCGGCCATGAAGTGCGCCGTGTCTCGCACCGTCCGGCTGACGATGCCGTTGCTGATGATGTTGATCGGCAGCTTCGCCGCCTCCGCCGCATCGGCCACGCGTCCGCGGGTGGGCTTGAGCCCGACCAGCCCGCAGGCCGCTGCCGGGATCCTGATCGAGCCGCCACCATCATTGGCGTGCGCGATGGGCAGCACGCCGGACGCGACCAGGGCGGCCGAACCGCCGGATGAGGCGCCCGCGGAGTACTCCGGGTTCCACGGGTTTCGGGTCGGCGGGAGGTTCGCGAACTCGGTGCTGGCGTTCCAGCCGAACTCCGGCATCGTCGACTTGCCGATGGGGACGACGCCGGTCGACAGCAGCTGGGTGGTGAACTCGGAGTCGGCCTGGGCAGCGCGCGGTGGCATGGCCTCCGACCCTTGCCGAGTGGGCAGCCCGGCGAGGTCGGTGTTGTCCTTGATGACCGTGGGGACGCCCGAAAAGACGCCGGGTCGCGGGTTGGAGGCCTGGTCGAGGGCGCGCTCGAAGTCGCGGACGACGAAGGCGTTCAGGACGGGGTCGACCTGCTCGGCGCGAGCGATCGCAGCCTCGGTGGCCTCCCGGGCGCTGATGTCGCCGGAATGAATGGCAGCGGCGACCCCGACAGCGTCGAGGTCGCCGAGTGCGTCGTCGGCAAAGGCATGGACTCTCTGTTGATCACGGGGGAGGGAGTCGTTCATGCCGGGGGACTTTAGCGTGAGACCTTGCCGGCCTTGAGGCAGGAGGTGCAGACGTTCAGCCGCTTCGGGGTGCCGTCGACCACCGCGCGCACACGCTGGATGTTGGGGTCGAAACGACGCTTCGTGCGCCGGTGCGAGTGGGAGACGTTGTGGCCGAAGCCCGGTCCCTTTCCGCACACATCACAGACCGCTGCCACGGCGACCACTCCTGAGAATCGTGTCTTGAACGAACGAGCCTGCAGCGACGGCGTCATGGGTGATGGCCAGCCAGCAGGCAACCGCTCAAGGATAGCCGACGGTGCGTGATCGACGCGAATCCGGCTCTGCCCATCGATGCCGACGACCCAGCGTCCGCGCCGGGTAACCTCGCCCCATGCCATTGACGCTTCGCGCCGATGCGTTCCGCGCGTGGACGCAGCTGTGCGTGGCCGCGTTGTCAGAGGCCCGCGCCGAGATCGATGCGCTCAACGTCTTCCCGGTGCCCGACAGCGACACCGGCACCAACGCCTACCTGACGTTCGTGGCCGGCGCCGACGCCGTCGAGGCTCTCGGTCCCGACACCGAGCTCCGCGTGCTGGTCAAGGCCTACACGGACGGCCTGCTGCTCGGGGCCAAAGGAAACTGCGGCGTCATCATGTCCCAGCTGGTCCGCGCCTGCTTCGGCAGTCTTGACACCGCTGGCGAGCTGACCGCGGCCGACGTCGCGCGGTCGTTCCGTGCGGCGTCTGACGCCGCCTACGCCGCGGTCGGCCGCCCGGTCGAGGGCACGATTCTGACGGTCGCGGCCGCCGCCGCCGCCGGTGCAGAGGCCGCTGCCGCCGCCGGTGTTGACGGCCGCGCCGCCTTCACTCGTGCCGGCCAGGCCGCCCGCGAGGCGCTCGCCCGCACCCCGATGCAGCTGGAACGTCTGGCCCGGGCCGGCGTGGTCGATGCCGGCGGGCGTGCCCTCGTGGTCGTGCTCGACGCCACCGAACAGGCGTTCACCGGACGCCTGCCCGAACGTGTGCTCCACCAGGTGCCGGTACCGACCGCCGCCTCTGGAGATGATCTCGTCGAAGGCGGACCGGCCTATGAAGTGATGTTCCTGCTGGAGGCCGACGACGATCGGGTCCCACCCATGCGCGCCACCATGGACGGCCTCGGCGACTCACTCGTCGTCGTCGGGGGCGACCGACTGTGGAACGTCCACGTCCACGTCGACGACGTGGGTGCCGCGATCGAGGCCGGTCTCGCCGCCGGGCGCCCGTACCGCATCGCTGTCACCCACTTCGCCGACCAGATCGCCCGTCAGCGCACGGTGAGCAAGTCGAGGGTCGTGGTGGTGGCCGCCACCGGCAGCGGACTCGCCGACCTGTGCCGCGAGGCCGGCGCCGAGGTCCTCGAGTTCACCCGCTCCGAGCCGCTCGTCATCGACCGGTTGCGTGCAGCGCTCCTGAACGCCGGCTCCGACGAGATCGTCGTGCTCCCGAACAACTCCAGGTACGTCGGGCTCTTCGAAGCCGCGGCCAAGGAGGTCAGGCAGGACGGCATCCGCGTCGCGGTGATCCCGACCACCGCACAGGTCCAGGGCCTGGCCGCGCTGGCCGTCCACGACCCGGGCCTCGGGTTCGATGAGGACGTCGTCGCGATGTCGAGCGCTGCCGCCCACACCCAGCACGGCGCCATCACCGTGGCCACCGAGCCGGGCATCACGATGGCCGGCCCGTGCGAGGCCGGCGACATCCTGGGCGTCGTGGCCGGCGACTTCGCCTTCGTCGGCTCCGACCTCGACCAGGTGGCTTGCGACGTCGTCGACCGGCTGCTGTCGCCCGGCGTCGAGATGCTCACCCTGGTCACGGGTGCCGACACCGATCCCGGCCTTGCCGAGCGGGTCGGCCAGCACGTCAGGGACCAGCGCGTCGACGTCGAGGTCGTCACCTACGACGGCGGACAGGAGCACTACCCCTTGTTCGTCGCGGTGGAGTGATGCAGGTCGAACCGTCCACCCGCCTGCGGTCCGTCGTCGGTGACAAGACCGCCAAGGTGCTGGAGTCGGTCTTCGAGATGACGGTGGTCGACGACCTCCTGCGTCACTACCCGCGCCGGTACGCCGACATCGGCCAGCTCACCGACCTGTCCGACCTGCGAGTCGGGCAGCACGTCACGATCATGGCCCGCGTCGTGTCGGCGAAGAACTACTCGTTCGGCCCGGGCGGTCGCCGCACCCGCACGGAGGTCGTCGTCACGGACGGCACTGGCCGCCTCACGCTGACGTTCTTCCAGCAGGGATGGCGGCTGAAGACGATGACGGAGGGGAAGGTCGGCCTGTTCGCGGGCGAAGTCGGCGAGTTCCGCGGGAGCCTTCAGCTCGACTCATCCCGACTTCGAGCCTGTGGACGGGTCCGGTGAGATCAGCGAGGACTCCCGCCTCGGCCGCGGGATCATCCCCATCTACCGTGCCACCGCGAAGCTGGCGTCGTGGCGGATCGAGCAGTCGGTCGCCTTGTGCCTCGATGCGCTCGAACCGCTCGACGACCCGGTGCCGGAGGAGATCCGCTCGCAGAGAGGGCTGTCCGACGTGCGCACGGCTCTGGAGGAGATCCACCGTCCACGTGCGAAGGAGCAGTGGCAGCGGGCCCGCGACCGGTTCCGGTTCGAGGAAGCCTTCGTCCTGCAGACGGTGTTCGCGCAGCGCCGCCACGCCCTCGAGCGTGACCCTGCGACGGCGCGCCCGTCGGTCGAGGGTGGCCTGCGGGAGCGGTTCGCCGAACGCCTGCCGTTCGTGCTCACGGCGGGCCAGAACGAGATCGCCGACGTCATCGCGGCCGACCTCGCGCACACCCATCCCATGCACCGACTCCTGCAAGGGGAGGTCGGGTCGGGCAAGACCGTCGTCGCGCTGCTGGCGATGCTCCAGGTCATCGACGCCGGCGGCCAGGCCGCGCTGCTCGCCCCCACCGAGGTGCTCGCTTCGCAGCACCACCGGGCCATCACCGGGCTCCTCGGCGACCTCGCCCAGGGCGGCATGCTCGGCGGGGCCGAGGGTGCCACGCGGGTCCAGCTGCTCACCGGGTCGCTCGGGGCGAAGGCGCGCAAGGAGGCGCTGGCCGACGCCGCGTCCGGCGAAGCCGGCATCGTCGTCGGCACCCACGCGCTGATCCAGGAGGGCGTGGAGTTCTCCGACCTCGGGCTGCTCGTGGTCGACGAGCAGCACCGCTTCGGCGTCGAGCAGCGGTCCGCCCTCGTCGACCGCTCCGAGGTGAAGCCGCACGTCCTGGTCATGACCGCCACGCCAATCCCGCGCACCGTCGCCATGACGGTGTTCGGCGACCTGGAGACGTCGACGCTGCGCGAGCTCCCGGCCGGCCGCAAGCCGATCCAGACGACGGTCGTGCCAGCGGCGGAGCGGCCCGCGTGGATGGACCGGGCCTGGCAGCGAGTGCGCGAGGAGGTCGAGAGCGGCCGGCAGGCCTACGTCGTCGTCTCCCGCATCGGAACTGCTGAAGAAGGAAGCGCTGAAAGCTCGGGGGACCAGGAGACCCGGTCCTTGCTGGACGTCCACGCCGAGCTGGCCGTGGGGCCGCTGGCCGGGCTGCGTCTCGGCATCCTGCACGGGCGGCTCCCGGCCGAGGAGAAGGACGCCACCATGAACGCGTTCGCCGCCGGCGAGCTGGACGTGCTCGTGGCCACCACTGTCGTCGAGGTGGGTGTCGACGTGCAGAACGCCACCGTCATGGTGGTCATGGACGCCGACCGGTTCGGCGTCTCCCAGCTGCACCAGCTGCGTGGTCGCGTCGGTCGTGGCTCGGAGCCGGGCCTGTGCCTGCTGGTCACGTCCAGCGACCCGGACTCACCGTCTCGCGAGCGACTCGCCGCGGTGGCCGCCTCGACCGACGGCTTCGAGCTGTCCCGGCTCGACGTCGAGCTGCGGCACGAGGGCGACGTGTTGGGCGCCAGTCAATCGGGCGTGCGCTCCAGCCTGCGCTTGTTGTCGGTGGTCCGGCACGAAGACGTCATCACGGATGCGCGCGACGCCGCGCAAGAGGTGGTGGCTGCGGACCCGTCGCTGGCCGATCATGCTGCACTCGCCGCAGCCGTGCGAGCCCTCGAGGAGACCGAGCAGGCCGATTATCTGGAACGCACATGACCCGCATCGTGGCCGGTCAGTGGGGCGGCCGGAAGTTGCAGACGCCCAAGGGTGAGGGCACTCGGCCGACGTCCGACCGGGTGCGCGAGGCGATGTTCTCGTCGCTGGAGTCCGAGCTCGGTGGCCTCGACGGATACCGGGTGCTCGACCTGTTCGCCGGCTCCGGTGCTCTGGGGTTGGAGGCTTTGTCGCGAGGCGCGACGAGCGCCGACTTCGTCGAGTCCGACCGCCAGGCTGCCGATGTCATCGCAGCGAACGCGCGTGCGCTGAAGGCCGACGGTGTGCGCGTCCATCGCCTGACGGTCGAGCGGTTCGTCGGAAACTTGCCTCCCGAGCCGTACGACCTCGTGCTCCTCGACCCGCCCTACGCTCTGGACACAAACGAGGTGGGCGTGCTGCTCACCGCGATCGTCCGGGCCGGTGGGCTGGACCCGGACGGCATCGTCGTCGTCGAACGCTCCGTCCGCACTCCATTCACGTGGCCGGACGTTCTCACGGGTCTTCGTGACAAGGCCTACGGGGAGACGCGGCTTTGGTACGGTCGCTGACATGACGAAGGTCGTGTGTCCCGGTTCCTTCGACCCCGTCACCAATGGCCACCTCGACATCGTGGAGCGAGCGTCGAGGCTCTTCGACGAAGTCGTCGTCGCGGTCCTCGTCAACGAGAACAAGGCGAGCATGTTCACGCTGGACGAACGGCTCGACATGCTCAGCCGCGCGACGTCCGACCTGGCCAACGTCACGGTCGCGTCGTTCCGCGGCCTGCTGGTGAATTTCTGCGCCGAGAACGGCGTCCAGGCGATCGTCAAAGGCCTGCGTGCCGTCTCCGACTTCGACTACGAGCTCCAGATGGCCCAGATGAACGGCAGCCTCACCGAGGTCGACACCGTCTTCATCCCCACCAGCCCCGAGTACTCCTTCCTCGCGTCCAGTCTCGTCAAGGAAGTCGCCAAGGGCGGCGGCGACGTCAGCCAGCTCGTGCCCGACTTCGTGCTCGACATGATGAAGGAACGGTTCGCCGGATAGACCGGAATCCCGAAACCCACCTCGACTGAAGGAGCGGGCCATGGCGTACGCGATCCTGCACCACTTCCCGGGTGCCACTCAGCAGCAGTACGACGCATCGATCGAGATCGTTCATCCGGGCGCCAACAGCCTCCCCTACGGGCAGATCTTCCATGCTGCCGGTCCCGTTCCCGGCGGGTGGAACGTCTTCGGCGTCCACGAATCGAAGGAGAGCTGGGAACGATACCGCGACGAGATCCTGCTCCCGGCACTCCAGGCCGGCATTGAGGGCGGGTTCGAGACGCCACCTGAAGAGACGGCATACGAGCTGTACAAGGTCCTGCCGTCGTAACCGGCTAGTCGGGCAGGATCGGCATCGCCGGACGCTCTGCGCGGCCCACCTGCACCGCACGACGCACGGCCGACGTTCCGTACTTGTCGCGCACGGCGTCGACGACCTCGTCGAGCTCTCCACCGCTCGACGAGGTGAACGGCAGCGTCAGCTGCGCCGGGTTGTCGTCGAGCCCGGACACCGCGAGACCGACGAGCGTGCAGCCCTTCTCCTCGATGTCGGGAAGGCGGGACAGCAGCAATCGGCGGGCGATGTCGAGCACGAGGCTGGTGCTCATCGTCGGCCGCGACACGGTGTGCGACGTCGTGGAGCGGGTGAAGTCGCCGAACCGCAGCCGCACCGTGATCGTGCTCCCGGGACGCTCGGCCGCGCGCATGCGACGGGTGACGCGGTCGACGACGCCGAGCAGCACGCGGTCGAGGTCGGCCACGGTGTGCGGGCCGCGGCCGATGGCGTGCTGCGAGCCGATCGATCTCCGTCGCTTGCCCGTCTCGACGCGGCGGGGGTCGCGGTTGTTGGCGAGGGCGTGAAGGTGGCGGGCGGCGGCCGGCCCGATCAGCGGCACCAGCTCGCGCATCTGGAGTACTGCCACCTGGCCGACCGTGTGCAGCCGCACGGCGTGCAGCTTCTCCGACGTCACCGGACCGACGCCCCACAGTCGCTCGACCGGGAGCGCGTGCAGGAACCGCAGCTCGTCCTCGATCGGGACGACGAGCAGGCCGTCCGGCTTGCAGAGTGCGCTGGACACCTTGGCCAGGTACTTGGTGCGGGCAACCCCGACCGAGATCGGCAGGCCGACCTTCTCCCGAACGTCCGTGCGCAACTGTTGCGCGATCGTCGACGGAGCGCCACGGATGCGCCGCAGCCCGCCGACCTCGAGGAACGCCTCGTCGATGGAGATGCCTTCGACGAGCGGCGTGGTGTCGCGGAAGACGTCGAAGACATCACGGCTCGCCTGGGTGTAGGCCTCCATGCGCGGAGCGACGACGACGGCCTCGGGGCACAGCCGGGACGCCTGACGGCCTCCCATCGCGGTGCGCACCCCTTTCGCCTTCGCCTCGTAGCTGCACGCCAGGACGACCCCGCCACCGACGATGACCGGGCGGTCGCGCAGGCTCGGGTCGTCGCGCTGCTCGACCGACGCGAAGAACGAGTCGAGGTCGGCGTGCAAGACAGTGCCTTCGGTCATGTGTTCGATTGTTTCATGCATCGCCTTGATTAGGAGGCTTGTGGCCCGTCGCGATAGCATGATCGTCGGCCTGTTCGCAGGTCGAAGTGTCGTGTACGTCGATGGATGGACGAAAAGTGCTGTCGGGACCTCTGGTCGTTGATACCCACGAGCTGGGACGCCGGCCAGGCAACGAACGCACCGTCAGTCTCTCCATCGCCGCACCGGCGGACCTGGGCAGTGCAGTCTTCGGTGTGCCCGAGGGTTCGGACATCGCCATTGAGCTCCGGCTCGAGGCGGTCATGGACGGGGTCCTGGCAACAGGAACCGCCTCGGCGCAGGCCATCGGCGAGTGCGTACGGTGCCTGGACTCCCTCGACGAGGAATACGTCGTGGATTTCCAGGAGCTCTACCTGTACGACGAGTCGAGTGAGGACGAGCTGTCACTTGAGGGAGAGCTGCTCGACCTCGAACCGGTCCTGCGGGACGCGGTGGTGCTCGCGCTACCGTTCAAGCCCGTGTGTGATCCGGAGTGTCCGGGACTGTGCCCTGAATGTGGGGCGCGGCTCGCGGATGATCCAGACCACACACACGGCGACGCGATCGATCCACGGTGGTCGGCGCTGAGCCAGCTGACAGACATTCACACAGACATCAAGGAGTAATCGTGGCAGTACCGAAGCGGAAGTTGTCGCGGAGCAACACGCGGCACCGCCGGTCCCAGTGGAAGGCGACGGCCACCCAGCTGGTCGACTGCGCCAACCCCTCGTGCGACTCCAAGGTCGTTCCTCACCGCGCGTGCCCCGTGTGCGGTCAGTACGGCCCCCGCGGCGAGCGTCGCCAGGTCCTCTGAGCGGGGACCTGCCCCACGTCCTCGGGGTTCCGGATCTCGATCCCGAGCTGCTCGAGCACGCCCTCACGCACCGCTCGTTCGCCTACGAGAACGGGCAGGTGCCCAACAACGAGCGCCTCGAGTTCCTCGGTGACTCGGTGCTCGGTCTCGTCGTCACCGACACGCTCTTCACCAACCATCCCGACCTCCCCGAAGGCCAGCTGGCCAAGCTTCGCGCTGCCGTCGTGAGCGCCAAGGCGCTCGCCGTCGTGGCTCGCACACTCGGTATCGGCGACCACGTCCGGCTCGGCCGCGGCGAGGAGGCCACCGGCGGACGCGACAAAGCCTCGATCCTGTCCGACACCGTCGAGGCAGTCCTCGGCGCCATCTACGTCCAGTTCGGCATCGAGCGCGCATCTGACGTCATCCACGCGATCTTCGATCCCGTGATCGCCGAGGCCGCCGAGCTCGGTGCCGGCCTCGACTGGAAGACGTCGCTGCAGGAAGTCACGGCCACCCACGACCTCGGTGTCCCGCGCTACGTGCTCGAGAGCGAAGGCCCGGACCATGACAAGCGCTTCACGGCCGAGGTCCACATCGGTGAGCGGGTCTTCCCCGGCGGGTCGGGCCGCTCCAAGAAGGAGGCCGAGCAGGAGGTCGCGGAGATCGCGTGGCGGGCCATCATGACCGACACGGATGTCTGAGCTTGCCTGAGCTTCCTGAGGTCGAGGTCGTCCGGATGGGCCTGGCCGAGCACGTCGTCGGCCGCCGCATTGATCGCGTCACGGTCCACCACCCACGTTCTGTTCGGCGTCACCTGCCCGGGCCGGCCGACTTCGTGGATCGGCTCGCCGGCGTCACCGTGGTCGGTGCAGAGCGACGGGGCAAATACCTGTGGCTGCCGCTCGAGGGTGGTGACGCCGTCCTGGGTCACCTCGGCATGAGCGGGCAGATGCTCATCGCAGGGCCCGACGTCGAGGACCCGCGTCATCTGCGCATCTCCTTCGACCTCGACAACGGCATGCGGCTGCTGTTCGCCGACCAGCGCATCTTCGGCGGCATGTCCATCAGCGACGGGGGAGCCGAGCTGCCTGCAGAGATTGCCCACATCGCCCGCGACCCTCTGGACTCGCTGTTCGACCCGTCCGACTTCCGGGTTCGACTGCGTCGACGAGAGACCGGCGTCAAGCGCGCCCTGCTCGACCAGACGCTCGTTTCCGGCGTCGGCAACATCTATGCCGACGAGGCCCTCTGGCGTACGCCGCTGCACTACGCCCGCAACACCCGCCACCTGCGAACGCGTGAGGTTGACGACTTGCTGGCCCACATCTCCGCCGTGATGCTCGAGGCGCTGGCCCAGGGCGGCACCTCGTTCGACGCGCTCTACGTCAACGTGAACGGCCAGAGCGGCTACTTCGAGCGCTCGCTCGCCGTGTACGGGCAGGAAGGTGTGCCGTGCCGGCGCTGCGGCACCCCGATCCGGCGCGAAGCGTTCATGAACCGCTCGTCGTACCGGTGCCCGGCCTGCCAGCCTCGTCCACGCCATGGCCGTTGGTGAGCGGCGTCAGTTGAACTGGAACGGGTGCAGGATGTCGTCGACCGTCGACACCAGGCCGATGAGGGAGACGACGACGAGCGCCGTGAGTGCGGCGCGCGCGAGCCACAGAACGACGGCCGGCGTCGCCTGCCAGATGCGGGACTCCTCACCCAGCCACCGGTCCGCGATCTCGACCAGCATCAACGTGTAGAGGAACGGCACGGACAGCGTCATCGCCACCGCGAGCCCGACCGGTTGCAAGAGCGTGAAGTCGACGCCGTCGCTGTGCACGAGCAGAGAGCCGACCACGATGGTCGCGCCCACCGGCATGCTCAGGATGCGGAACCAGTGGGGACCGAAGCGAAGTCCGCGCAGCGCCAGGAACACCAGCCCGCCGATGATGCCGATGACCGTCGTGATGACGAGCAGGTTGAGGGTGCCGGACGTCGTGAACCGTCCCATCTCGAAGCCGTCGTCGGTCTTGACACCGGTCTCCTCGGGGTTGAGCTGCGCAAGAGCGAACATGAACAGCCGGCCGCCGAGGCCGCCGACGACGAACCCGCTGATGGCGCCCGCCAGAACCCCGATGCCGATGCGACGCGCCACGTTCATGGCCGGTCCCTTCGGTGTCGGGCAGCATTCATCGCCGGGTCGTCAGGGAGCGAGATAGCCTGCGAGCGATGAACGAACCGTACGGTATCGAGGCGCGCGCCCGCTTCGTGTCCGAACCGCCGAAACGGGCCGGACGCACGCCGTTCGAGCGCGATCGCGCCCGGGTCGTCCACTCGGCGGCACTGCGCCGGTTGTCGGCGAAGACGCAGGTCCTCGGCGCCGGCAGCGACGACTTCATCCGCAACCGCTTGACCCATTCGCTCGAGGTGGCCCAGGTCGCCCGCGAGCTCGGCGCGTCCCTCGGGTGTGACCCGGACATCGTCGACTCCGCGGCGCTCGCCCACGACCTCGGCCACCCGCCGTTCGGTCACAACGGGGAGGAGGCGCTCGACGAGGTCGCGGTGTCGTGCGGTGGCTTCGAGGGCAACGCCCAGACGCTCCGCCTGCTCAGCCGGCTGGAGGCCAAGACGTTCACGCCGGACGGGCGCAGCGTCGGGCTCAACCTCACCCGCGCCACTCTGGCGGCGTGTGTGAAGTACCCGTGGGCGCGCGGCGAGGCACCGGACGGTAGCGGCAAGTTCGGCGTCTACGCCGACGATGCCGCGATGTTCGACTGGGTGCGCGGTGAAGCCGAACCGTTGCGGCGCCCTATCGAGGCGCAGGTCATGGATCTCTCCGACGACATCGCCTACTCGGTGCACGACGTCGAGGACGGTGTCGTCGGCGGCTGGTTCACGCTCGACCTGGCCTCCCTCGACGACTCGGCCGTGCACCGCGTCGCCCGCGACTGGTACGACGCGGGCCTCGACGCCGGACGGCTGTCGTCCGCGCTGGAACGGCTCGAGGCGATGCCCGAGTGGCCGCGCAAGCCACTCGACCAGAGCCGCGCTTCGCGGGCCGCGCTCAAGAGCCTCACCAGTGCACTGATCGGCCGTTTCGTCATGGCCGCGCAGTCGGCGACGATGCAGCAGTGGGGGAGTGGACCGCTGGTGCGCTACGACGCCGACCTCGAGGTGCCGGAGGCCACGCGGGACGAGATCACCGTGCTGAAGTCGGTGGCCGCGCACTACGTCATGCGAGCCGGCGACCGCGCCGATCACCTCGGCTCGCAGCGTGATCTGCTGCAGAACCTGGTGAAGGCGCTGGTCGATTCCGAGGGGCGCGAGCTCGAGCCGGACATCCGCGCCGACCACGAAGCTGCGACCGACGACGCCGGTCGGCTGCGTGCCGTCATCGACCAGGTCGCCGGTCTCACCGACCTCTCCGCACCCCTCTGGGCAGAGCGGCTGTGCTCATGACGCCGACCTGCAAGCAGTCGGCGTGGACTGTAGGCGGCACGCCTTAGGATCGGCCCATGGCCGGGCTCATCAAGGACGAGGACATCCAGCTCGTCCGTGAGCGCGCCCGCATCGACGAGGTCGTCGAGCAGTACGTCACGCTGCGCAACGCCGGCGGCGGTTCGCGCAAGGGCCTGTGCCCGTTCCACGACGAGAAGTCACCGTCGTTCAACGTGCGGCCGGCCCAGGGCTACTACCACTGCTTCGGCTGCGGGGTCGGTGGCGACTCGATCAAGTTCCTCATGGAGATCGAGGGCCTCACCTTCGTCGAGTCGGTCGAACGGCTGGCGTCCAAGTACGGCATCCAGCTGCGGTACGAAGAGGGCGCGGCCACCGGCCCGAAGCGGGACCCGCGCCAGCGTCAGCGCTTGCTCGAGGCGCACCGCCTTGCGGGCGAGTTCTACGCCGGCGCGCTCACCTCCTCGCCCGACGCCCAGTCCGGGCGGCAGTTCATCACCGACCGTGGCTTCGACCAGTCGGCGGCCGAGACCTTCGGCATGGGCTTCGCACCACGCGGGGGAGAGGCGCTGGTCGCCCACCTCAAGGGCATGGACTTCACCGACGACGAGCTGGTGGTCGGCGGGCTCGCCTCCCGGGGGCAGCGCGGCCTCTACGACCGGTTCCGCGGTCGCCTGCTGTGGCCCATCCGCGAGATGACCGGCGAGGTCATCGGGTTCGGTGCGCGGCGGATGTTCGACGACGACAAGGTCGAGGCCAAGTACCTCAACACGTCTGAGACGCCGATCTACAAGAAGAGCCAGGTGCTGTACGGCCTCGACCTCGCCCGCAAGCACATCTCATCGTCCAGCCAGGCGGTCGTCGTCGAGGGCTACACCGACGTCATGGCCTGCCATCAGGCCGGCGTCCGCACCGCGGTCGCCACCTCCGGTACGGCATTCGGCGAGGAACATGCGCGGATCCTGCGGCGCGTCCTGCTCGACCACGACGCCTTCCACGGCGAGGTCGTCTTCACGTTCGACGGCGACGAGGCCGGCCAGCGGGCGGCCGTGAAGGCGTTCGCCGGCGACCAGCAGTTCGTCGCCCAGACCTACGTCGCCGTGGAGCCGCGCGGCATGGACCCATGCGACTTGCGGCTCGCCGACGGCGATGCGGCGGTCCGCGAGCTGGTGGCTTCCCGGATCCCGCTCTACCGCTTCGTCCTCGAGAACACCTTGGCGCGGTACGACCTCGACCGCGGCGACCAGCGCGTCGACGCCGTGCGCGAGGCGGTGCAGCTCGCGACAGCCATCCGCGACAAGAGCAAAGTCGAGGAGTTCTTCCGCGAGATCGCCACCAAGGTCGGCGTCGACATCGACCAGGTCCGGGCCGAGCACCGACGGGTCAAGGCTCCCGCGAAGCCGCAGTCGAGGCCGCAGCCGCAGGCCGGGCCCGCGGAGGCCACTGAACCGGCCGCCGAACCGGCGCCGTTCGTCAGCTTCGGCGACCCGCAGTTCGCCGACGAGCGCGAGGCCCTCAAGGCTCTGGCCCAGTACCCGCACCTCGCCCGTGAGCATGTCGGCGACGTGCACGAGAACGACTTCACCCATCCGGTCGCGAAGGAGATCTGGCGGCACATCAGCGAGCAGGAGTGGCCCACAGCCCCCGACTCGTCGTGGGTGCCGCGCATTTCGGACGCCTTGCCCTCCGACGACCTGCGCAATGTGTTGTCCGTCGCCGCGGTGGAGCCGCTTCGTGCCAGTGAGACGTCGATGCAGGCGGTCGTCTCAGCCACCATCGCGCAGCTCCAGCGCCTCACGCTGGCCCGGCGAATCGCCGAGTTGAAGTCGAAGCTCCAGCGCACGAACCCCGTCGAGCAGACGGAGAGCTACAACCGGATGTTCGGCGAGCTCATCGCCCTGGAGCAGCAGCACCGCACCATGCGCGGCCGCGCCATCGGCGCCTGACGTCCCCAGCCCGAAGCTGTCCACAGTCGCCAGCGACGTTCGGGTGCGGCAATGATGCGGCATCGACGCTGGTCACGTGGATTCCCTCGCGCGTCTTCTGATGTCCCAGCCACCCCTCGACCCAGACCGCGAGCGCACCCTCGCGCGGGCCGCGCGCGCCGGCCATCGCGAGGCGCGCGATGCCCTCGTCCGCGAGAGCCTCCGGCTCGTGGCGCTGCGAGCGCTCCATCTCGGGCTCCGCGGCGAGGCGCTCGACGAGGCGATGCAGTCGGGCACGCTCGGACTGATCGCTGCGGTCGATCGGTTCGACCCCGACCGCGGATGCCGGCTCGCCACCTATGCCTGGCCCTGGATCACTGCCGCCATCCGGGCCCGGGTGCGACCAGAGACAGCGACCGCCGTGCTGCACGACATCGCCTCGGAGGCAACGGCCGATCCGACTGACGACCTCGAGCCGGTGCTGGCCCACCTGCCGATCCGGCTCGCCACCGTGATCCGGCTTCGCTACCGACTGGGCGAGCCCGCCGGCCCACCTCGCACCCGCCAGGAGGTGGCCGTCAGGCTCGGTCTGACGGTCGGTCAGGTGCGTGCTGACGAGGCTCGGGCGATGGCGCATCTCCGCGCCCGCCTTGCTAGGGTAGGTGGCCGCGCTCCTCACAGTGCCCGCTGATGGGGGAGCCGATCCCCTGTAGCTCAATTGGCAGAGCATTCGGCTGTTAACCGGAGGGTTGTTGGTTCGAGTCCAACCGGGGGAGCAACTACTGGCCGTACTGCATCGAGAACACCTCGAACGCCGCACCGAACGTGACGCCGAGCCGTGTTCCCGCCGGCCGCGAGACACCTTCGAGGAACTCGACAGGGTCGAAGTTCGCCCACGCCCCTCCGAGTCCGTCGATGTAGGCCTGGTGGGCCTTCAGGGACTCGACGCCACGGTCGAACGTGTCGGTGGTGTCGACACCGTGGGCTGCGTCGGGCGATCCCGCCGCCCAGACCTGGCGGACGTCACCCCAGGTCTCGAGCCCGCCGGTGAGCTGCTCGGGGAAGACCCAACGGTTGCCGGCGTCGCGCACTGCGTCGATGGCGGCCCGACCGACGGCCATGTGGTCGGACTGGTTGGGGAACGTGCCACCCCATGACTCGCGGAAGTTGTTCGTGATGACGATGTCGGGCCGGTGCTTGCGGACGGCCTCGGCGATCCCGCGTCGCAGCGGCAACCCGTACTCGACGATGCCGTCGGGCATCCCGAGGAACTCGATCGTCTCGACGCCCACGACGTGACCCGAAGCGATCTCCTCGGCCATGCGCACCTTGCGGCACTCCTCGGGCTCCATGCCGTCGATGCCGGCTTCACCGCTGGTGACCATGCAGTACACGACGGTCTTTCCCTGGTCGGTCCACCGCGCGATGGCCGCGGCCGTGCCGAACTCGATGTCGTCGGGATGCGCGACCACGACCAGCGCTGATGTCCACGACTCGTCCACAGGCTCCAGAGGTGAGGGCTCCATGTGACTAGGCTAGTCCCGACCGGGGAGGTAGCTCAGCCGGTCAGAGCAGAGGACTCATAATCCTTGGGTCGTGGGTTCGAGCCCCACCCTCCCCACCGAATTGCAGAGGTCCAATGGCAGAGGTCCAAGTCGTTCAGCCGCGAGGCTCATCATCCTTGGGTCGTGGGTTCGAGCCCCACCCTCCCCACCGAATTGCAGAGGTCCAATGGGAGAGGTCCATGTCGTTCAGCCGCGAGGCTCATCATCCTTGGGTCGTGGGTTCAGACCCTCCACCGATTGCAGAGGTCCAATGCAGAGGTCCAAGTCGTTCAGCCGCGAGGCTCATCATCCTTGGGTCGTGGGTTCGAGCCCCACCCTCCCCACGAGAAGCTGCATGTGGATTCTGACGCGGCGTTGCCGTGATGACTCGTACTGACCAGTCCGAATGACTCCGAAGTCCCATCCTCTCGCGGCGTCAGCAGGCCTACGCTCACAACCAGAGCGTGGTGCGCATCGAACGCTGGGATGTCGGGCCACGTCACTCCCAGGAGGACCCATGGATCCGGACGTTCAGCACCGAGCACAGGGTGAACGAATCGTCCGCTATTTCCTCGAAGCCGGATACTTCCGGCGGGACGACGATGGCGAGGTTCGCATAGTCGTGGGAGCGCAGGTACCCGACTTGTCCGTCATCTCCGACCGTCGCGGTCACGTCATCCCGGCGATCGAGGACTACATCTCCGCGATCGCGCACGCACCTCCGGCCGAGGTTGACCACCACCTGCCTGCGGCTGGCTGACCGCTGATCGGCACCTGAGCCGATGAGGTCAGATCGACCAGTGCGCGAAATCCTGGCCGACGAGGACGCGGAACCGGTCGATGTCGGGCCTCAGATGATCGGCGATCGCCTCGCGCTGGCGCTCGGTCAGGGCCGGCCGATCGAGCGACTCCCCGGCCTTTTCCATCTTGGTGGAAGTCACGTGCCGGTCGACCGTGAAGTTGGGTGAGGTGAACTCGGGGTCGACGCCGATGAAGGTGAAGACCCGCTTGAGCGCTGCAGCGCGGTCGTCGCGCAGGTCCTCGGACGCCACGACCAGGATGCGTTCCAGCCCGTATGCCTCCACGAACGGCTCGAGCTGGTAGGCATACCGGCTCGTCACCAGCGCGGAGTTGTCGAGGTCATCGAAGTAGGTGGAGAACTCGCCGCTGCTGATCCGTCCCTTCGCGACGTTGTGCAGGAAGTTCGACACCGCGCGCTCGATCGGGTCGCGGGCCAGGAAGATGAGACGGACGTCGGGCAGCACGGGCTGCATGCGATCGACGACGCCGTCGAACAGGTGCCGCTTGGTGTAGTTCGTGGACGACTCGCCGAACTGCGGTCCGGACCCGCTGAACCGGCTTCGGTACCAGGCCAGGTCGTGGCCGCCGTGGTCGGGCCGGGAGAAGAAGTCGGTCTCCTTCGGTTTCGACATCCCCACCTGTGGGTGCTCAGCCAAGTAGCTGTGCAGCGCGCTGGTGCCACCTTTCATCGTGCCGATCGTCAGGAACGTCGGCAACGGCCCCTCGACGTCGTCCGCCGGCAGAGCCGGGGCACGGCGAAGGACGCGATCCAGGATTGAGGGCGGCATCTGGCTAGGCTAACGCCCCATGAGGGATGCCGTGATCGCCGATCTCGACGGCACGTTGTGCGACGTCTCGGGCATCCTGCACCACCTCGAAGGCGAGGAGCGCGACTTCGCCGCCTTTCATGCGGCGTCGGCCGACTGCCCGACGCACGACGAGGTGGAGGACGCGGTGCGAGCCGCGCACGACGCCGGCAAAGCCGTCCTCGTCGTCACGTCACGGGAGTTCGTCTGGCGCGACCTCACCCTCGACTGGCTCGTCGCGCACGAGATCCCCTACGACGAGCTGGTGATGCGAATCGTCGGCGACTACCGGGCCGACGACGTCGTCAAGGCCGAGATGCTGGACCAGCTGGAGGCCGACGGGTGGACGATTTCGGAGGCGTGGGAGGACAGCGCGGACATCATCGCGCTGTGGGAGTCACGGGGCATCACGGTGCACGCTGTCTGAGCCGACACACTAGAATTCTGACGCGGCGGGCGGTGGCTTCCGCAGCGAGTCGATGAGGGGATCGAGCATGTCGAGCAGGTCGCGCACAGCGACATCCCCGCTGCGCGATCTCGCCCTCCACGTCGGCAAAGGAAGCACCACTGTCGCCGATGAATGCCTGCGATTCCGGTACGAGGAGTCCCCGGATCTCCTCGCCAGGATGGCCAGCCGCGGCGAGATGGACTACACCGAGGTGCTCGCCACCGTCCACGACATCATCGAGGGTCGCCGCACCGTGGCCGAGGCTCGCGCCATGCTCGTCCCGGACGTGTTGTCCTCACTCGCCCGCTTGATGGCCGGGTTGATGACTCCTGTGCAGGACTTCCGCGACGCAGCCGACATCAGCCAGGCCGTACGGATGATCCGCGGGTCGATCCGGCTGAGCCGTGACGCGCCCCGGATCGACGGCCAGGCGAATCTCACCCTTGGCCGGTACGACTACGTCGCCCGCATCCTCGACGACGAGCTCGACGACGACACGCGATGGATCCTTCGGGCCGAGCTCGAGCACCCGGCGAACGGCCGCCCCGGAGCATCCGAGGCGGTCTGGCTCGAGGCGTTCAACCAGCGGTTCGTCGACCTCGGGCTCCTGCCCGTCACGCTTCGCGATGGGCCAGAGGCGGCCTTCGACCGGCTGGCCGTCGACGTTCCCGACCACTTGGTCGTCGACGATCCCGACGCCCCGGTCGTCACCGTCGTCATGTCCACGTTCAAGCCCGACCACAGCTTCCCGACGGCCGTGGCCTCACTGGTGGCGCAGACGTGGCGCAACCTCGAGATCATGGTGGTCGACGACTGCTCGCCGCCGGAGTTCGACGACCTGCTCGGGTCGGTCGCCGCCACCGACCCCCGCATCACGCTCCTCCGCATGCCGGAGAACGGTGGTACCTACAAGATCCGCAACCGGGCGATTGCCGAGTGCCGAGGTGAATTCGTCACGTTCCAGGATTCCGACGACTGGGCGCACCCGGAGCGCATCGCGCGTCAGGTCACGCCGCTGATCGACGCGCCGTCGCTCGTGGCCAGCCACTCCCGGTCCCTGCGTGTGCACGACGACCTCACCACTCTGAAGGTCGGCTACAACTCCTTTCGTCGCGCGGCCGCGTCGTTGATGTTCCGCAAGGACGTCGTCGTCGAGGCGTTGGGTGCCTTCGACGAGACGCGCAAGGCCGCAGACACCGAGTTCGGCGACCGCATCGAGACGGTCTTCGGGGCGGAGGCGAACGTCAACCTCCTCGACGTGCTGGTCCTCACCCAGCTCACCGAAGGGTCCCTGTCTCGGGAGGAGTTCGCCTTCGGGTGGCACCACCCGGTGCGGGTCGCCTACAACCAGGCCGCGCGCCACTGGCATCGCGAGATCGCCGCGGGGCGAGAGCATCCGGTTCTTGAGCCCGGTGGTCCCCGCCGCTTCCCGGCTCCCAGCCGGTTCCTCACCGGCAAGGACGCACCGCCAGTCGACTGCGACGTCATGTGGGTGTCCGACTGGCGCGGTGACCTGGGTCGTTACGTCGGATCCAGCACGGTCGTGGAGGCCATCAGCGACGCCGGGTTGTCCACGATGGTCGCCCAGGCCACCGCCGTACGACACTCGCATCGGGACCGCGTCCCCATCAGCGACGACATCCTGCGGCTCCAGGCCGAGGGGCGAACGCGGTTCGCGGTCTGGACCGAACCTGCACACTCCCGTCTGATGATCGTCTCCGACCCGGAGATCCTCGCGTTGACCCGTCCGCCCGAGACGGTGGCGCTGTCCACCGACCGGCTGGTCGTCGTCGCCGGGCATCCACCACAGGCCCCGTCCGGCGACTGGTGGACGTACGACCCCGCCTCCGTCGAGCGCAACGCGAAGCGAATGTTCGGCGTCGAGCCCGCGTGGTTGCCGGCCCACGAGGGCATCGCCGATGATCTCCGGGAATGCGGCGCGGCCGGCGAGATCCTGCCGGCCCGGACACTCCGCGCCGTGCCGACGGTTCGTCCCCGTCCGTACGGCGGCTCGCGCGGTGGCTCTCGCCTGATCGTCGGCACGGCTGCGCTCGAGCTGCCCCGCCGCGATCGCCCCACCTGGGCTTCCCTGCGACGCCTCCTCCCGCAGGACGACGACTACGACGTCCGGCTGCGGGCCGACCCTGAGGTCATCGACGCGGTGCTGAAGAATCGCCGAGTGCCGCCGGGCTGGCTGGTCCTGGACGAGTCGGGTCCACTGCGCGACTTCCTGCGCCAGCTCGATGTCTTCGTGGCCGTGCCGTCGCAGTCGTGGGGACCTGAGCTCCCGTGGAGCGCCGTGGCCGCGATGGCCGAAGGCGCCGTCGTGGTGATCGACCCGGCCTACCAAGCTCACCTTCGCGGCGCGGCCGTGTACGCGGCCGCCGTTGACATCCACGACGAGCTCACGGCGCTCGCTGCCGATCCCGATCGACTCGGCGAGTACCGTGAGCGCGGCTACGCCTTCTGTCGGGAGGTCCTGTCCGCAGATGCCGCCGTGGCACTCGTCAAGGAGCTCGCCGGACCCGGAGAGGACGACCGATGAACCTCACCCGCAAGGAACAGCTGGCAGCAGCGGCGGCTGGAGTGTTGCTGGTGCTGATCGCCGTGGCCCTCGTGCTGGGCTCGTGGCGATGGTCACTGGCCCTTGTCGTCGTTCTGATCGTGCTGCTGTCCGGCGTCGTCCTGATGTCGCTGCGACGCCAGGCCTCGACCATGACGGCCGATCTCGAACGCATCGAGCTCAAGATCGACAACGTGGCCGTGCGTGTGGTCACCGAGTCGCAGGCGACGCATCGAGAGCTCGCCGGCCTGATCGAGGAGCTCGCCGGCCGGGTCCGGGGCAGCGACTCCTCCGGGCGCTAGAGGCGGAACGTCGCGCGCTCGGACTCCGGCACCAGGTCCGTGAACTCGGGATGCTCACGCATGACCTTCGGCACGAATGAGCAGTACGGCAGTACCTGCGCGTGCCGGTCGCGGATCTCCTCCAAGCTGCTCACCACCAGCGTCGCGCCGAGCCCACGGTGGCGGAACTGCGGGAAGATCCGGGTGTGCGGGATGGCATACACACCATCGTCGTCCTGATACTCCAGATACCCGACCAGCTCGTCGTCGACGGTGATCTCGAAGCGCGATTCCGACGGATTGTCGGTGACGGCAGTCGTCATACGTCCATCCTCACACGATGTTCAACCCGCGACATGCCGTGGTGCTTGGTGGCGATGGGGCGGATGAGGCAGAATGGAGGGGCGCGGTACCGATCCCTGTGGCGCCCGGTGGACGAGAGACGTTGGGGAAGACGGATTCTCGAACCACCAGGAGGCACCATGAGCATCCCGACCCGTGGCGTCCTGTACGTCCACTCCGCGCCGTCTGCGCTGTGCCCGCACGTCGAGTGGGCTGCGTCCGGCGTGCTCGGCGCTTCCGTCGACGTCGACTGGGTGGCGCAGCCAGCCGAGACCGGCACGTACCGCGCCGAGATCTCCTGGCAGGCTCCGGTCGGTTCGGCCGCCGCGCTTGCCTCCGCGCTCCGCGGGTGGGAGCGGCTCAGGTTCGAGGTCACCGAGGAACCGACGGCCACGTCCGAAGGTGCGCGCTACAGCTACACGCCCGACCTCGGCATCTTCCACGCGATGACCGGACTGCACGGCGACGTCCTCATCCCCGAGGACCGCATCAAGGCGTTCCGCGTCAAGGCCGCCCTCGGCGAGATCTCGATGGACCAGGCCCTCGACGGCCTGTTGGGTGTCGCCTGGGACGCCGAGCTCGAGCCGTTCCGCCATGCCGGCGACGGTGCACCAGTGCGCTGGCTCCACCAGGTGATCTGAGACCTGGCTCAGCCGATCCTCACCTTGACGGCCGGCGTGGTCTTGTCGGACGCGGTGTGGGCCATGCGGAACTCCCGTTCGCCCGTTCGCGACGTGTAGATCTGGGTGCGGTACTCACCATTGGCCTTCGTGGTGGCGGTGACCGGGAAGTCGTCCCACTGCTGGCCGGGGTCCTTGACCTGCACCTGGAGCTTCTCGCCCTTGTCGAGACCGGGGAACGCGCCTTCGAGGGTGAACCGCTTGCCGGGTTTCACCTCGGTGTCGGGGATGGTCAGCGTCGGGTCGGGGTCGACGGTCTCCTCGGTGCCCGGAGTCGGCGTCGGCGTGGGTGTTGGCGTCGCGGTGGTCGGCGCCGGCGTGGTGGGCAGCGTCAGGGGCGGGAGTGTCGACGAGCCGAGACCGGTGGCCCCGATGATGCCGGCCATGCCGAGGCCGAGCACGATGCCGACCGCGGCGCCAATGATCGCGAACCAGAACGCCAACCGCTTGAAAGCGTTGTTCCGCTCTTCGTGGTCCACCGGGTCGGTCGCGACTGCGGACGGGGTGGGCGGCGGTGCGGCATCCTCGGGTTTGGGCGGGTCCAGGGAGATCGCGCTGTAGGTGGTGGTGCGTGGCGCGTGTCCGCCGTCGTGGCGGACGACAGCATTCACGGCGTCGCCGACCGTGCGCAGGCCGTTGACCGTCTCGTCGGAGAGGTAGCGGTCGAACCGGCGTCCGAGCTCGTCGGCCATCTCCACGACGGCCAGCGAATCCACCCCGAGATCCTTCAACGTCGCATGGTCGACGACGTCGTCAGGAGCGCAGCCGACGACCTGGACGAGGATGTCGGTCAGCTCGGACCGGACGTCCTCGGCTCTGGTGTCGACGGATGGAGGCACTCGGCGAGTCTACCGGCCGGCCGTACCCTACGATGTCCGGATGATCAGCCACGACGACCTCCAGTACGTCGTGGTCCATGGCCACCGACGCGCGTATCGACGGCTCGGATCGGGTCCCACCCTGCTGCTCCTGCACGGCCTGGCCTGCGACTCCTCGACGTGGAACGAGGTCATCGCCCCGCTGGCCGAGCACTTCACCGTCATCGCCCCTGACCTGCTCGGGCACGGCGCCTCCGACAAGCCCGACGCCGACTACTCGCTCGGCGGGTACGCCAACGGCATGCGTGACCTGCTCACTGTCCTGGGCATCGACACCGTCACCGTCGTCGGGCATAGCTTCGGTGGTGGGGTCGCGATGCAGTTCGCTTACCAGTTCCCGGAGCGCACCGAGCGCATCGTGCTGATCTCCACCGGGGGCCTCGGCCCTGAGGTCACCCGGATCATCCGGTTCATGACACTGCCCGGCAGCGGAGCCGCGACGGCCGTGGCCACCTGGCGTCCTTGGCGCCCGCTCGTCGCGGGAGGGCTTCGTGCCCTCTCACGCACCGGCATCGTGGCGTTGCGCGACCTCGACGAGGTCTCGCACATCTACACCGCGTTCGCCGACCCGGCGCATCGCCGGGCGGTCCAGCGGGTCACGAGTCACGTGCTCAACTGGCACGGTCAGTTCGTCACCATGACCGATCGCTCCTACCTGGCCCGGGTGTTGCCGGTGCTCGTCATCTGGGGTGCCGACGACCGGGTCATCCCGGCCACCCACGCCGAGACCGCGCGCCAGCAGGCGTGGTCGGACGTGCACGTGCTGGCTGACGCCGGGCACTTCCCGCACAAGGACCACCCCGAAGCGATCGTGCGACTGGTCGAGGAGTTCGTCGCATCACACGAGCCGGCCCGCTATCACCGGGGCAAGTGGCGCGCCATGATGCGCCGCGGCGATCAGGTGACGCTGGGTACGGCCTCGCCGGCCTCCGCGCTCGGTTCAGGCGTCGAGGTCGCCGGCTGATCTTCCTCCTCCGCGAGCCGTCGTTTGCGCCGGCCGCGGTTGCCGGTCGCCCAAGCGCCGACGGACACCGCCGCCCAGCCAATCAGCGCGCCGGCGACGTCGTCGGCAATGTAGTGCCAGCCGAAATACACGGTGGCGAGCACCGTGGTGCACAGGAACGTCCAGCCGGCGATGCGGATCATCGCGCGCTGCCCGGTGCGCTCGAAGAACAGGCACGCGGTGACCACGACCGACACGTGCAATGACGCGAAGCCGGCGATGCCGTAGATGTCTGTCCCGGTGGGGTCTGCCTTGAAGGTGACTCCGTTCTTGAACAGCGAGGTCTGCAACGCGGAGACACCGGAGTCAGGGAGTGCGGAGAACATCGAGGGCTGGAAGAAGGCCGGACCGAGCGTCGGGACGATGTAGTAGCTCACGGCACCGAGCACCCAGTTGAGGGCCAGGGCAGTGGCGTACCAGGCGCCGAGAGAGACGTTCTTGCTCCAGGTGAGGACGAGTCCGAGGGTGAGTGGGATCAACGGCAGGTAGGCAAGGTACGAGGAGGCGAGGATCTGGGCGGTGAAGCTGGTGCCGAGCCAGTCGTGCAGCAGCGGTGCCGGGTTGTTGCCGAACATCAGGAAGTGGTCGAGCTGCAGCATGTCGTGGTCGTACAGGATGTCCTTGCGCACGAGCGGCAGGTAGCTCTTGAGGTTTCGGTAGCAGACGTAGCAGATGTAGAAGGAGACGAGACCGGCGGCGATGTTGCCGACACGACCCCAGGTCCACTCCTCGCGCACGATCGCGCGCATCGACTTGAGTGCGTGACGCCATCCGCTGCGGCGGATGGCCTGCGGGATGATGCCGGCGGCGAAGAACAGGAAGCCGATCAACGGCAAGCGGATGTAGGCAGGCCCGAGGAAGCCGTCGGGGTCACGCAGCGGCACCCCCAGACGCTGCGATGAGATGACGGCCGTGAGCCCGATGACGGCAGACAGGATCACCACAAAGGTGTACGGCCATCGACGCATGGCGAACATCCTAGGGAACGCGCCTGAGCCTCGCCTTAGAGCCCGATGTGTGGACGGTCACGTCAATCGGCCGCCTGACCAGCGGCGGAACAACTCTTGGTCAAGCGTCGCCACCCTCTTGGGCGATGCCCGCGACGGCTGTGGGGTCGTCGATCCGCAACGTGGTGAAGGCCTCGCGGACGACGGCCGGATCGACCTTCGACTGCTGGGCCAGCGTCTGGAGGACGGCGACGACGATGGACTCGGCATCGACCTGGAAGGCACGGCGCGCGGCGGCCCTGGTGTCGGCGAAGCCGAAGCCATCGGTACCGAGCGACTGCCAAGGCCCCGGGACCCAGCGGGCGATCTGGTCGGGCACCGCCCGCATGTAGTCGCTGACCGCCACGGTGACGGACGCCCGGTCCATGAGCTTGGTGGTGATCCACGGCACTCGTCTGTAGTCGCCCGGGTGGTTGAGATTCCACTGCTCAGCCTCGACGGCGTCGCGGGCAAGCTCGTTCCACGACGTCACGGACCACACGTCGGCGGCGACGTCGTAGTTCTCGGCGAGCATCTCCTGGGCTTTGAGCGCCCACGGCACCGAGACACCGGATGCCAGGATGCGGGCGGTGTTCGATCCGCGCTCACCCTTCTTCAGCAGGTGGGCCCCCATCAGCACACCCTCGACGTCGAGGTCGTCTGGCTCGACCGGCTGGCTGATCGGCTCGTTGTAGACGGTGAGGTAGTAGATGACGTCCTCGCCGTGCGGGAACTCGTCGGTGGACCCGTACATCCGGGCCAGCCCGGCCTTGACGATGTGGCCGATCTCGAAGCCGTACGCAGGGTCGTAGTGGACGACCGCCGGGTTGGTCTGTGCGATGAGCGGTGAGTGGCCATCTGCGTGCTGGAGGCCCTCGCCGGTGAGAGTGGTGCGACCCGCCGTTGCGCCGATGAGAAACCCACGGGCCAGCTGATCGGCCATCGCCCAGATGGAATCGGCGGTGCGCTGGAAACCGAACATCGAATAGAACATGTAGACCGGGATCATCGGCTCGCCCTGCGTGGAATACGCGCTGCCGGCCGCGATCGCCGAGGCCATGGCGCCGGCCTCGCTGATGCCTTCGTGCAGCAGTTGACCGTTCGCGGACTCCTTGTAGGCCAGCAGCAGCTTGCGGTCGACGGACTCGTACGTCTGTCCGTGCGGGCTGTAGATCTTCGCGGACGGGAACATCGAGTCCATGCCGAACGTGCGGTACTCGTCAGGTGCGATCGGCACGATCCGGTGACCGATCTCGGGGTCCTTCATCAGGTCGCGCAGCAGACGGACGAACGCCATGGTCGTGGCGATCTGTTGCTTGCCCGAGCCCTGCTTCATCGGGGCGTAGACGTCGTCGCCGGGCAGTTTCAGCGGAACGGGGTCGACCTTGCGCACCGGCATCGAGCCGCCAAGCGCGTCACGACGCCCCTTCATGTACTGGATTTCCTCGCTGTCGTTGCCCGGGTGGTAGAACGGCGCGAGGTCATCGCCGTCGATCTGCTCGTCGGAGATCGGGATGTACAGCCGGTCGCGGAACTGCTTGAGGTCGTCCTTGGTGAGCTTCTTCATCTGGTGCGTCGCGTTGCGGCCCTGGAACGACTCGAGCAGCCAGCCCTTGATGGTGTGGGCGAGGATGACCGTCGGCTGCCCGGTGTGTTCCACCGCGGCGTCGAAGGCGGAGTAGACCTTGCGATAGTCGTGGCCACCGCGGGGTAGGCGCTCGATCTGCTCGTCGCTGAGGTGCTCGACGATCTTGGCGAGCCGGGGGTCGGGACCGAAGAAGTGCTCGCGGTTGTAGGCGCCGGACTCGACCGAGAGGGTCTGGAACTCGCCGTCCGGCGTGCGGTTCATCTGGTTGACGAGCACGCCGTCGGTGTCGCGCGCGAGGAGGTCGTCCCAGTCGCGACCCCACACCACCTTGATGACGTTCCAGCCGGCGCCGCGGAAGAACGACTCCAGCTCCTGGATGATCTTGCCGTTGCCCCGCACCGGCCCATCGAGCTGCTGCAGGTTGCAGTTGATGACGAACGTGAGGTTGTCGAGCTCCTCGCGTGCCGCCAGCCCGATGGCTCCGAGCGACTCGGGCTCACCCATCTCGCCGTCGCCGAGGAACGCCCACACGCGCTGGCCGCTGGTGTCCTTGATGCCGCGGTGGTGGAGGTAACGGTTGAACCGCGCCTGGTAGATGGAGTTGATCGCGGCAAGCCCCATCGAGACCGTCGGGAACTCCCAGTAGTTCGGCATGAGCCGCGGGTGCGGGTACGACGACAGGCCGTTGCCTCGGCCGTGCGACCGCTCCTGGCGGAATCGGTCGAGCTGCTCCTCGGTGAGGCGTCCCTCGAGGTAGGACCGGGCGTAGATGCCGGGAGCCGCGTGGCCCTGGAAGTAGATCTGGTCGCCGCCGCCGGGATGGCCCTTGCCGCGGAAGAAGTGGTTGAAGCCGACCTCGTAGAGGCTGGCGGCCGACTGGTAGGTGGCGATGTGGCCGCCGACGCCAAGTCCGGGCCGGTTGGCGCGGGACACCATGACGGCGGCGTTCCAGCGGATGAACGCACGGATGCGGCGCTCGATGGCCTCGTTGCCCGGGAACCACGGCTCGCGCTCGGGCGGGATGGTGTTGATGAAGTCGGTGCTCCGCAGCGCCGGCACTCCGACCTGCTTCTCGCGGGCTCGCTCCAGGAGACGGAGCATCACGTAGCGGGCACGGGCACGCCCCACCTCGTCGACCATCTGGTCGAGCGACCCGACCCATTCGGCCGTCTCCTCTGGATCGATGTCAGGGAGTTGGGTGGGCAGACCCTCGTGGATGACGGGGGGTCGTTCGGCACCTGAAGGGGTGGTGCCGGAGTGCTGCGGGCCGGTGGGCATGGATGACTCCTGACGCGTCTCGTGGACCGGTCCATCTTCCCACGCGTCATTCGCTAGTGTGAGACCGGCAACAGCGCCACAGGGCTACTTCCGAGTAGCCATTTCGCACTCATGAGGAGGACCGTTGGACGCCGGCAGGTTGGGCTTCGCCCCCGACACCGTCATCCAGGAGCTCGGGTGGGACGAAGACGTCGACGAGGAGCTTCGGCAGGCCATCGAGTCCCAGTGCGGCAGTGAGCTGGTCGGTGACGTCTCCGACGTCGTCGACGGCGTCATCCTCTGGTGGCGCGACGGGGACGGCGACCTCGTCGACGCCCTGGTCGACTCGTTGCAGGACCTCGCCGAGGGCGGGTCCGTCTGGTTGCTCACCCCGAAGGTGGGTCGTTCCGGCTACGTGTCCGGCGCCGACATCGCCGAGGCCGCGCCGATCGCCGGACTCTCGACCACCACGACGTCGTCGGCGTCACCCGAGTGGTCCGCGACGAAGTTGTCCACGCACAAGCGATGACGCTCGAGGTTGGCGACGCCGCTCCCGACTTCACGCTGAAGAATCAACATGGCGAGGACATCTCGCTGTCGTCGTTCCGCGGCACCCCGGTGGTAGTGGTGTTCTTCCCGTTCGCGTTCAGCAGCATCTGCACCGGTGAGTTCGCCGAGATCCGCGGCCATCCGGCCGAGCTCGAGGGCGCCGAGGTGCTGGCGATCTCGTGCGATCACTTTCATGCGAACCGAGCCTTCGCCGACGCCCAGGATCTCGACTTCTCGTTGCTCAGCGACTTCTGGCCGCATGGTGAAGTGTCCCGTTCGTACGGCATCTTCAACGAGGACGTGGGGGTCGCTGAACGTGGTTCGTACGTGGTCGATGGTGCTGGAGTGGTGCGTTGGAAAGTTGCGCAGGGTATCGGAGAAGCGCGTGATCTGGGGGCTTATGGGCAGGCTCTCAGAAGCCTGGTCTGAGGCGGCTCTCAGTTTGTGAAAAAGCCTGCGATGGTGGTCCGAGATACGCTTTGATTGAGCTGCCGCAGCCGCCCGGGACCCGAGACCCTGGCGGCTGCGGTCTTAGTTTCTGGGCCCGAATTGCTGCGGTAGTGTGCGGTGGTCCCGGGCGAATAGCTCAGTTGGTCAGAGCATCCGGTTTACACCCGGAAGGTCGGGGGTTCGAACCCCTCTTCGCCCACGTGAGTGGCCAGGTGACGGTCGATGACACGGGCGTCCGTCGCATGTCGCCCGACGGGCAGCGTGAGGAGGTCCGGTGGGGGGACCTCTCGGAAGTACGGATCGTCACCACTGCCGAGGGTCCGTTCGCCGAGGACGTCTTCTGGTTGCTCGTCGGGGCGGACGGCAGCGGGGTCGCGGTTCCCGGAGCCGCGATGCCGGATGAGTTGCTTGACCGCATGCAGGCGCTCCCGGGTTTCGACAACGAGCAGATGATTCTCGCGATGAGCAGCACCGACGAGGCGTCGTTCGTCTGCTGGCAGCGCGACGGCGGATAGTGCTGTGGACGGCCCGACGTCCGACGTCTGCGGGCTGACACGATGAGGGCATGGTCACCGACACGGACACCGAAACCGGGGCGCTCGAAGCGCTTCGTCGCCTGACCGGACTCCCGGATGCGGTGTTCCACGAGGGCCAGCTCGAGGCCATCAGTGCGCTGGTCGACGACCACCGTCGGGCGCTGGTCGTGCAGCGCACCGGGTGGGGCAAGTCGGCGGTCTACTTCATCGCGACGGCGTTGCTCCGGCAGCAGGGCGCCGGCCCGACGCTGCTCGTCTCGCCGCTGATCGCGCTCATGCGCGACCAGGTGGCCGCGGCCGAGCGCGCGGGCGTGCGGGCCGTGGCGATCAACTCGGCCAATGCCCACGAGTGGGACGACGTCCGGGCGCGTCTTGCGGCTGACGATGTCGACGTCTTGCTGGTTTCGCCGGAGCGACTCACCAACCCACGCTTCCGCGAGGAGCAGCTACCGGTGCTGCGGGAGCGCATGGGTCTGCTCGTCGTCGACGAGGCCCACTGCATCTCCGACTGGGGCCACGACTTCCGTCCCGACTACCGCCGGCTGGCCGACCTGATCGCCTCGATGCCCGACGGCGTCCCGGTGCTGGCCACCACCGCCACCGCCAACGCACGGGTCGTCACCGACGTCGCCGAGCAGCTCGGTGCCGACGGTACGGCCGACGACGTCCTGACGCTGCGCGGCTCGCTTGCGCGGCCGTCGTTGCGGCTCGGCTGCCTCACTCTGCCCACGTCGCGCGAGCGACTCGGCTGGCTGCTCAGCCACCTGGCCGACCTGCCGGGCAGCGGCATCATCTACACCCTCACGGTCTCCGCCGCCGAGGACACCGCCCGCCTGTTGGCCGAGGCCGGCCAAGCCGTGCACGCGTACACCGGGCGCACCGACCCGGACGAGCGGATCCGGCTCGAGGAAGCCCTCAAGAACGACGAGCTCAAGGCGCTGGTGGCCACCAGCGCGCTCGGCATGGGCTTCGACAAGCCCAACCTCGGATTCGTGGTGCACCTCGGCGCGCCGTCGTCGCCGGTGGCGTACTACCAGCAGGTGGGCCGCGCCGGCCGCGCCACTGAAAGTGCCGACGTGCTGCTGATACCGGGCCACGAAGACGCTGACATCTGGCACTACTTCGCGACGGCGTCCATGCCCAGCCCAGGCAAGGCGACGGCTGTGCTCAACGCCCTGGGCGATGAGCCGCTGTCCACGCCGGCGCTGGAGGCCAGGGTCGACATCCGCCGCACGCCGCTCGAGCTGCTGCTCAAGGTGCTCGATGTCGACGGCTCGGTCCGCCGCGTCCAAGGCGGGTGGGTCTCCACCGGACATCCGTGGACCTACGACGAGGAGCGTTACGAGCGGATCGCGGAGTCCCGGCGCGCGGAACAGCAGTCGATGCTCGCCTACGAACGTGGCGAGAGCTGCCGCATGGAGCTCCTCCAGCGCGAGCTCGACGACCCCACTGCGGCGCGGTGCGGTCGCTGCGACATTTGCGCGGGTCCGTGGTACCCGACCGATGCGATCCCCGAGGCGGTCGCTGCGGCCTCGGGGGCACTCGATCGCGTCGGCGTACCCATCGAGCCGCGTGGCCAGTGGCCCACGGGCGCCGGACGACTCGGGGTGGAGACTGACGGCAAGCCGGTCTCGGGCAAGATCGCGGCCGACGAACGACCGGAGACCGGGCGAGTGGTCGCCCGACTCACCGACCTCGGGTGGGGCGGTGTGCTCCGCGACCTGTTCGCCGCCGGTTCGCCCGACGCGCCCTTGAGCGACGACCTCCTCGGCGGATGCGTCCGTGTCCTGAAGGACTGGAACTGGGCCGAGCGGCCGGTCGGTGTCGTTGCCGTGCCGTCGGTGTCACGGCCGCGACTGGTCCAATCCGTCGCCGAGGGCATCGCTCGGCTCGGAAGACTCCCGCTGCTCGGCCAGCTCGACCTCGCCGATGGCGCTCCGACGACCACTGCCGGGGGCAACAGCGCCTATCGCCTCGCCGGGGTGTGGGGACGGTTCGAAGTGGCCCCAGAGCTCGCCGCGGCGCTCGCCGAGAGCACGGGACCCGTCCTGCTGGTCGACGACGTCGTCGACAGCCGATGGACGATGACCGTCGCCAGCCGGGAGCTGCGGCTCAACGGAGCGGACGCGGTGCTGCCGTTCGCGCTCGGTGCGATCGCCTAGGGGCCATTAGGCTCGCCCCATGCCTGCGCTGCGTGACGTCGTCGCCGTCCTGGACGCGCTGTACGACCCACGCTGGGCCGACGAGTGGGACGCGGTCGGCACCGTGGTCGGCGACCCGGAAGCCGATGTCTCGCGAGTCCTGTTCGCGGTCGATCCCGTGCAGGCCGTCGTCCAGGAGGCGATCGCCTGGGGCGCGGACCTGGTCGTCACGCACCACCCGCTCTACCTCTCTGGTGTCACCTCGGTGGCCGCGTCGTCTCCGAAGGGCCGGGTCGTCCACGACCTCATCTCGCATGGCATCGCGCTGCACACCTGCCACACGAACGCCGACAGCCCGCCGCTCGGTGTCTCGGAGTCGATGGCGCTGGCCCTCGGGCTCGTCGACGTCGGCCCTCTCGAGTCTGACGCAGAGCCGACAACCGACACTTGGGTCGTCTTCGTGCCCGACGCCGACGCCGAGGTGGTCGCCGCGGCCATGCACGACTCCGGTGCCGGCGCGATCGGCGACTACGACCGGGCGATGTTCCAGTCGTCCGGTACCGGCTCGTTCCGGCCACTCGACGGCGCGACGCCGGCCATCGGGACGGTCGGCGAGGTCGAGCGCGTCGCCGAGACCCGCATCGAGATGGTGGCGGACATCGGCGTCCGCGAGGCCGTCCGCGAGGCGATGCTGGCCGCGCACCCATACGAGGAGGTCGCCTACAGCGTGGTCGAGACGGCGCCGCGGGCGTCCGGGCGGGGGAGCGGGCGCATCGGCCGGCTGCCCGAGCCGATGAGCCTTGCTGCCTTCGCCGCCCATGTCACCGACCGTCTTCCCACCCACCACAGCGCCACTCGCGTGGCCGGCGACCACGACGCCACGGTGAGCAACGTCGCGCTGTGCGGGGGATCCGGTGACTTCCTGCTGTCCGCCGCCGATGAGTCCGGAGCCGACGTCTACGTGACGTCGGACCTGCGGCACCATCCCATGAGCGAGCACCGCGAGCGACCGGGCGCGTGCGCCGTCGTCGACGTGCCGCACTGGGCTGCGGAGTGGACCTGGCTGCCGGTTGCAGCGCGCGAAGTCGGCGCCCGGTGTGGCGATACGGTGGAGACGAGAGTGTCGACGATCGTCACCGACCCGTGGACAGACGTGGTCGTCCCGAGCACGAGGAGCACCCGCTGAACGCCGAACCGTCCGCCCAGCTGACCCTGCTCGACCTGCAGGCCCAGGACTCCGCCCTCGCCCAGCTGCACCATCGCCGAGAGTCTCTCCCCGAGCACGCGCAGATCGCTGAGCTGGAGGCGAGGGCCACTGAGCTCGACGGGCTCCGCATCGAGGCCGACACCGAGGTCGGCGACCTCACGCGGGCCCAGTCCAAGGCCGACTCCGAGGTTGAGCTCGTCAAGGCGCGACGCGCCCGCGACGAGGAGCGGATGAGCTCTGGCGCGATCACCAACCCGAAGGACCTCGAGAGCATGCAGCACGAGCTCGGCGCGCTGGAGCGCCGGATCTCGACGCTCGAGGACGAGGAGCTCGAGGTCATGGAAAAGCTCGAGGATGCACAGAAGCGGCTGAGCTCTGTCACCGCCGACCTCGACCACATCAAGGTCGACCTCGAGCACGTCACCACCGCCCGCGACTCGGCGCTGGAGGCCGTCGACGCCGAGACCGCCACCATCGCGACCGAGCGCGAGCGGATCGTGGAACTGGTTCCGGCCGAGCTGCTGGCCTTGTACGACAAGGTCAAGGCGCAGTACGGCGGGCTGGCCGCGGCCGCGCTGCGGGCGCGCCGGTGCGAGGGCTGCCGTCTCGAGATCAACGGGGCCGACCTGCGCGAGATCGCGGCCAAGCCCGACGACGAGGTGCTCCGTTGCCCCGAGTGCAGCCGCATCCTCGTCCGCACCGCCGAGTCCGGCTTGTGATCCAAAAAGTCATCATCGAGGCCGACGGAGGCTCTCGCGGCAATCCCGGGCCGGCGGCCTATGGGGCGCTGGTGCGTGACGCCGACACCGGCGAGGTCATCGCCGAGCGCGGCGAGTCCATCGGCATCGCCACCAACAACGTCGCGGAGTACCGCGGCCTCATCGCCGGCCTCGAGCTCGTGCGCGAGCATGCACCGGACGCCGAGGTCGAGGTGCGGATGGACTCCAAGCTCGTCGTCGAGCAGATGGCCGGCCGCTGGAAGATCAAGCACGTCGACATGAAGCCGCTGGCACTGCAGGCCCAGCGGCTGGTGTCCGGCAACGTCACGTGGACGTGGGTGCCGCGCGCATCCAACAAGGCGGCCGATGCCCTGGTGAACGAGGCGCTTGACTCCGAGCTGGGCATGGTCGACCGCGTCGGCGAACAGGCACCCGTCGCCGAGAAGCCGGACCTTGACGAGATCAGCACGTCCTGGCGCAAGCGCCAGGAGGAGAAGCCCACCACGGTGATCATGCTGCGGCACGGCGTCACCAAGCACACGCTCAAGAAGGTGTTCAGCGGGCTGGGCGGCGATGACCCCGGCCTCACCGATCTCGGTCGTGAACAGGCCAAACGTGCCGCGGCCCGGCTGGCCAAGCGTGGCCCGATCGACGCGCTGGTGACGTCACCACTGCGTCGCACCCGCGAGACGGCGGCGATCGTGGCCGAGGAGCTCGGACTCGACACAGAGATCGAGCCGGGGTTCGCCGAGATGGCCTTCGGTGAGTGGGACGGCCTCGCGTTCTTCGACATCATGGAGCGCTGGCCCGACGACATGCGTGGGTGGCTCGGCTCACCGGATGTCGCCCCGCCCGGCGGCGAGTCCTTCGACGCGGTTTACCAACGCGTCGACGAGGCACGGAAGCGCCTGCTCGCCGACTACGAGGGTCAGACCGTGGTGATGGTCAGCCACGTCACGCCGATCAAGATGATGCTCCGCATCGCCCTCGAGACCGAGATGGAGATGATCCAGCACTTCGAGCTGGCTCCCGCGTCGATCACCACGATCCAGTGGTGGACCACAGGATGGCCTGTGGTCGTCGAGGTCTCGGTCGTCCCCGACTAAAGGCGTTCGCGATCGGGCGTTGGCGGCTTCCGGCTCTCGAGCAGCAACCAGACCATGACCGGCATGAAGAGCAGCTTCAGGATCTCCGGCGGTTGGCTGACGCCGACCAGGTTGGTCAACCACAACGCTGCGGCGTAGACGAGCAGCAACGGCACGGTCACCAGACCGAGCAGGCGCGTCCTGTCCTTCGAGTCGGACAGCAGCATGGCGAAGCACCAGATGACGAAGGCGAGCGTGAGGGTCCCTTCGAGCCACTGGCCCAGCGTGTCGTAGGCGAAATCGTGGAAGCCATCGTTGGACGTCAGAGGGCTGATGGCTTGCAGCAGGAAGATCGCACCCAAGAGCGCTGTGCCGAGGCAGGCCAGCAGGTTGATCGGTCTGGCAACGTCGAAGTCGAACACAGCGGACGCCAGCAGAAAGGCGCCGGCAGCCAGAACCATATGGATGCCGGTCTCGTCGTCGTCGAATACTGCGCTGCAGACGACTGCGGTGGGGATGACGAGCAGCATGGCGATGGCGCCGTAGAACCCTCGAGGTGATCTCGTGTCGTTGCCTCTTTCGCTACTAGCGATAGTCCTCTCCTGAGGCTAGTGCTGGTTCAGCGCGTCGTACAGAACCCCGCACCGCACGTCATCGCACCAGCGACGTCCAGGCCCACAGAACCGTCGTGCAGAGGATGACGATCAATGGGGTCGTGACCAGGCCCATCGCGTGGAACGTCCGCCAGGAGGTGATGTCGGCCGGTCCGGCTTGGCGCCATAGCAGGTTGGCGAGGGAACCAATGCCCGTCAGGTTGGCGCCGACGTTGAGCCCTATGAGCAGGGCCAGCACGGTGACGGGGCCGGCGGCCGCCGCGGCGGGGAGCAGGAGAACGGCTGCGGGCACGTTGTTGATCACGTTCGCCGCCAACATGCCGACGAGGGCTGTCCCGATCAGCGCTACGAGGGTGTCGCTGGATGGCACGAGCCTGTCGATGCCGTCGCCCGCTCGGGTTCCACCGAGCCACACGACGACCAGGGCCCAGACGAGCACGAGGGCGGCCAGCGGGAAGTTCGCCGCCTCGGCGAGGTCACGCCACGTCGTCGTGCGTCGGGCCAGGGCGTAGCCGCCGAGCAGGATCGCGCCGGCGACGGCCGGGAGCCACAGGGGCGATCCGCCGGACAATCCGATCAGGATGGCGACGACGATCGCGGCGGGGACCAGGGGCACGGCCGGCGCCTCGACGACCTCCGGCGTCGGCTCGTTGCGGATGTCCCGGCGGAACCAGAAGCGCAGCACGGCGAACTCGGCCGCGACTCCGAACGCCCACGCCGGCAGCATCAGCCAGGCGAACTCCACGAACGCGAGCCCGGTGCCGGCGAACGCCAGCAGGTTGGTGATGTTCGAGATCGGCAGCAGGGTCGACCCGGTGTTCGCGACACGGACGACGGCGAGACCGCTGGCCCTGCGTGCACTCCTGGCGCCCACGAGCGCCACCGGCACCAGCAGCACCACCGTCGCGTGCAGCGTGAGCACGGCGGTGACGACGGCGATCAAGAGGACGACCAAGGCGAGCCGCCGGCTCGGGAACTGCGTCGTGGCCCGCTCAATGACGGCTTCCCATGCCTCGAACAGTCCTTCGTCCGCGCACGCTTTCGCCAGCATCATGATCGCGACGAGGAACCCGACCGCGGCCGTCAATGAGTAGACATCGTGGCTCACCCGGCCGAACCTATCCGACGAGTAGCACGACCCCCACGATCGCGAACAGCCCGGCCGAGAGCAGGTGCACCAGCCGGAGTGGCACGACCGTCAGGAGCGTTCGACCGACGAGAACGGCCAGCACGATGGACACGAGCATGCCGATCGTGCTGCCGATCCAGACCAGCAACCAGTGGTACTGCGTGGCGAGGGTCATCGTGGCGAGCATCGTCTTGTCGCCGACCTCGGACAGCGTGAAAGCCAGGGCCACCACGACGACGGCTCGTCCGCCTCGTGCGCGCGGCTTCGGCTCGTCACCGTTCGCGACGTCTCGAAGAGCCAACACGGCAAAGAGCAGGAACAGCACGCCGCCGGCGAGTCGCACGGCGTCGCGCGGGAACGTGTCGCCGATGGCGTTCCCGGCCAGGGACGAGACCAGATCGATGCTGGCACTTGCGAGCCCTGCACCGAGGATCACGGTGCGCGCCCGATAGCGCGTGGCGAACGTCATCGACAACAGCTGGCTCTTGTCACCGAGCTCGGCGACGAACACCAGCACGGCACTCAGCAGGACCGCATACACAGCAAAGGCTCCTCATCACCCGGACGAGGAGCCTGATCTCGAGACCTCGACCGGGATTGTCGTACGACAATTCGGTCGAAAGTCTCGTCCGCCAGATCGCTCTGGCCTGCTGCACCGGACCCACACCCGGAGGTGAGGGGCAGTATGTCGACACAGCTGTTGGGGACTACTCCCTTTCGCCGTCAACTGTACCGGACGGCTACCATCGACTCGAATGAGTCGGCCGGGCGGTCGCGGCGGGTCACCGTCGAGGAAAGTCCGGACTCCACAGAGCGCGGTGGTGGCCAACAGCCACCCACGGTGACGTGCGGGACAGTGCCACAGAAAACAGACCGCCAGCGGCCCTTCGGGGTGCGGGTAAGGGTGAAACGGTGAGGTAAGAGCTCACCAGCGTTCCGGGTGACCGGAGCGGCTAGGTAAACCCCACCGGGAGCAAGACCAAGAAGGCACTTCGGTGCCTGCGCTGACGGGCTGCTCGTCCATCATCAGCGGGTAGGTCGCACGAGGCGCGCAGCGATGCACGTCCCAGATGGATGACCGCCCCTCACCCCCCGGGGTGAGGACAGAATCCGGCTTACAGGCCGACTCATTCACCACCCGAAGGTAGGGTCAGGATCTCCGCGCCGTCGGGTGTCACGAGCAAGGTGTGCTCGAACTGGGCCGCCCGCGAGCCGTCCTGGGTGGTGGCCGTCCAGCCGTCGTCCCACAGGTCCCACTCGACTGTGCCAAGCGTGAGCATCGGCTCGATCGTGAACGTCATCCCGGCCTCGATGACAGTGTCGGCATCGGGATCGTCAACGTGCGGGATGATCAGGCCGTCGTGGAACGCTGGGCCGACACCGTGGCCGGTGAAGTCGCGGACGACTCCGTAGCCGAACCGCGCAGCGTAGGCCTCGATGACCCGGCCGATGACGTTGATCTGCCGCCCAGGTCGCACCGCACGGATGGCTCGCATCATCCCCTCGTGGGTGCGCTCGACCAGCAGGCGCGACTCCTCGTCGACGTTGCCCACCAAGTAGGTCTTGTTGGTGTCGCCGTGGACGCCGTCGACGTAGGCGGTGATGTCGATGTTGACGATGTCGCCGTCCACGAGCGGGCGGTCGTCGGGGATGCCGTGGCAGATGACCTCGTTGACACTGCTGCACAGCGACTTGGGGTAGCCGCGGTAGCCGAGGGTCGAAGGATATGCACCATGCTCGACGAGGAACTCGTGCCCGATGCGGTCGAGCTCGTCGGTGGTGACCCCGGGAGCGACGGCCGCCTCGACGGCGTCGAGAGCCTGGGCAGCGATGCGCCCGGCGACGCGCATGGCAGCGATCGTCTCGTCCGAACGCACCATCGGCCCGCGATAGGGCAGGGGAGCGGGCTGACCGACGTACTCAGGTTCGTCGATGTGGTCGGGCACGGCGCGTCGTGGTGAGAGGCGGCCGGCGGTCAGGGCGGGCACCCGGTGATCCTATGCGGCAGGATGAAAGTCATGAGTGACGGCAAGTTCTAGTTTCCACTAGGTACATGCGGATCTTCATCTCGCCGACTGGCGCAAACTTGCCGGTTTGGAGTGCAAGAACCGATGAAACTGCGCCACTCGAGACACAGTTTGCGCCGCTCGACGATCAGTGACTGCTCAGCTTCTGCACGAGCAGGAGTTCCCGCTGGATCAAGGAACCTGAGGTCTAGCATCGGGGGCATGACGGCTGAGGCCCGGTACGGGGTCCGCTTTCGCGAGCCTGACGAGATGCGGCGGGCCGCGTTGCTCGTCGGCATTATCTTCGTAGTTTTCGGGCTCAGCAGTGGCCTCCTGCAGCTAATTCAGCGAGACGTGATTGCGCATCCCGACGCGCATCTTCTTTTACTCATTCTCACGGCGGTCTTCGGCGTCGCAGTTTGCGCTGTCGGCCTCGCCGCCGACCGCCCGTTGGTCGCGCGGCTGTGGCCACCGTTCACGGGCACGCTGTTCTTAGCATCAATAGTCGCGGCGCCCCTCGTGCTTTTTCTCATTGGCTACCCCAACTCGGGAATCGCTGCCATTTCCTACCCGATCATCGCCATCCTGGCCTTCTATCTCCTGGTCCGCTGGCTCGCGTTTGCGTTCGTGGCGGTACTCATTGTGGGTCATGGCGTCATGGAGTTGTTCTCGAACGTGCCATGGCCGACTTGGGTCACGTTGGTGTTTGTCACCGCCGCGTTGTTGACCGCCGGTTACCTCACCGGTGACCTGATCGAGCAGCTCAAGCGTTCACGCGACGCCGAGCACCGGACCGCCGCGGAACTCGCCGACCTGAATGCCAACTTGGAGTCCAAGGTGGCCGAGCAGGTGGAGGAGGTGGAGCGGTTGGGCCGCCTTCGTAGATTCCTGTCGGCCCCGGTCGCGGAAGCTGTACTCACCTCGAGCTACGAATCGAAGCTCGCGCCGCATCGTCGTGAGATCGCGGTGTTGTTTTGCGACCTTCGCGGATTCACCGCCTTCACCAACGCAGCGGAACCTGAGGAGGTGGTCGGTGTCCTTGACGAGTACTACCGCGCAGTGGGCGAGATGCTACAGCGGTACGACGCGACGATAGGCGGGTATGCCGGCGATGGGATCATGGCGTACTTCGGTGATCCTGTCGTGCGAGAGGACCCGGCACTCGATGCTGTGCAGATGGCGTCCGAGCTGCGCGAGCCGATGAACAAGCTGGTGGACGCATGGACGCGTCGTGGCTACGACCTGAGCTACGGCATCGGCCTGGCTCACGGCTACGCCACGCTCGGCGTCGTCGGGTTCGACGGACGCTACGACTACACACCGGTGGGAGCAGTAGTGAACCTAGCGGCGCGGTTGTGCAGCCAAGCGTCGGCGGCCCAGGTCCTTCTTGATCACGCCACCCACGCTGCGACGAGCCACCGGGTGGCCAGCCAGCATTACGCAGACGTGGACCTCAAGGGGTACGGAAAAGCTGCGCGGTCATACGCCCTGACGTAGCAGCCCACCTAGAAGCCGACCCGGGACCGTTTCCGTGCCCGGTCCACGTGCTCGACGATGAGATCCACGTCAGCGCCGGCCAGCGCCAGCTGAGGGATGGCCAACTCAGCAGTCGTTTCAACTCGCGCTGGTTCCAACTCATCCTCGCCGCCAACCCGTGCCCCTGCGGCCAAGGAGGCACCGTGGCTGAGCAGTGCGAGTGCACGCCGCAGATGCGGCGCCGCTATCGCGACCGCACTCGAATCAGGTGGTGATCACGGGTGGATCGGCGCAAGGACGTTCAGCCCCAAAGTAGGCTGCTGGAATGGTCAAAAGGTCGGGTAGTGAACGCTCGGAGAACAAGTTCTACTTCTGCACCAAGCACCACGCGGTCGAGGAGGCCGATGGTTGCGGACCCATGGACCGACTCGGGCCCTACCCGACCAGGGAAGAGGCCGAGCGCGCCCTGGAGAAAGTGCGGGAGCGGAACGAGGCGTGGGACAACGACCCCAACTGGAACGACCAGGGCCCGGGTTCTGGGCCGGTCGGCCGGTGAACCTGAAGCTCGAGCGCTCGGGTCCGTGGATCGGAGTCGGCGGCCTCTTCGTGATGCTGTGGCTGGCGATCTCCAGCGTGTTTCTCTACGCGCCGTGGTGGGGCTTGCTCATCCACCTCGTCGTCCTGGCCTCGTTCATCCCCGTGCTCAAGAAGGTGGCACGCACGCGGCCGGAGCGGTGCATCTGGGTTCCGGTCTATGCGCTTCTCGCGTGGTGCGCGATCAACGCGCTCGGCGTGCTCGTGTTCGACTGGCACCTGAAGTAGTGCGTCAGTTCTCGAACGAGTGCTCCTCGGCGGGGAACACGCCGTTCGCCACCTCGTCGGCGTAGGTGCGGGCCGCGTCGAGCATGACGTCGTGCAGCTCGGCGTAGCGCTTGACGAATCGCGGCGCCTTGCCGGTGCGCAGGCCCATCATGTCCTGCCAGACGAGCACCTGGGCGTCGCAGTCGGGCCCGGCGCCGATGCCGATCGTCGGGATGCCGATCGACTTGGTGACCTCGGCCGCGACCGGTGCCGGCACCATCTCCATGACGATGGCGAACGCGCCGGCCCGCTCGAGTGCGAGCGCCTCGTCGACGAGCTTCTGAGCGGCATCGCCGCGACCTTGTACGCGGTAGCCGCCGAGGTTGTGCTCGGACTGCGGCGTGAATCCGATGTGCGCCATCACCGGGATGCCACCGTCGGTGAGCAGCTGCACCTGCGGGACCATCGCGAGCCCGCCTTCGAGCTTGACCGCCTGGGCGTTGGACTCCTTCATGAACCGCACCGACGTGTCGAACGCCTGCTGCGGCGAGCCTTGGTAGGAGCCGAACGGAAGGTCGGCCACGACGAGGGCGCGGCGGGCCGAGCGGGTGACGGCCCGGACGAGGGGGATGAGCTCGTCGACCGTGACCGGCAGCGACGTCTCGTTGCCGTAGACGTTGTTGGACGCCGAGTCGCCGACCAGCAGCACCGGGATGCCGGCCTCGTCGAAGACCTGGGCGGCGTACTGGTCGTAGGCGGTGAGCATGGCCCACTTCTCGCCGTCGCGCTTCCACTGCTGCAGGTGGTGGGTGCGCACCTTGCGGACGTCGGGAGAGGTCGTCGGGCCGGATCCGTACGGTGCCGGTTCCTCGGGCGTGCTCATCTGGTTCTCCAATCTCGCAGCCCCGTTCGGGGTCCACGGACACCTACCAGCGTGCCAGACCTTCGGTCGGGTGCCGCATGGTGTGTGTGCGACATCACGCTATGAGCCACACTGGTCCGATGTTCGGACTCCGCTGGGCGGTGATCGCGGTGGTCACGGCAGTGGCCGCGACCGGATGCGGCAAGGGCCCGCAGATGTCGGATGCCGAGTGCCGGCAAGCCTTCGCCGACCATGCGCAGCTGCTTGGAGAGAACGGCAACCCGGGATCGGACGTCACCCCGCGCTTGACGAAACGCTGGGACAAGATGGACGCGGAGCTCGGACGACTGGCCACGACAGCCACGTCGGACCAGTGCCCGTCGACCCTCAATCGGTACAAGCTCGAGTCGAAGCGGCTGGAAACGTTGCTGTACGCGGTGGCGGATTTCGACGTCGCGCAGGACCTGGTGGTCGCCGAGTCGGGCCTCGAGCACGCCCGGCGCACGCAGCCCGGCTTCAAGCCGGACCAGGATCTGCGCAACGCCTTAGCGGCCCTCCGGGCCACCGTCCCGAAAGCTCGTCGAGCCTTGGCGCCGCAGTTCGCGAAGGTCGACGCCGTCGATCCGCTCGACGCCGCCGCGAGCAAGTCGGCGCTGGACGATCTCACATCCACCGCGGAGGCCGATCCGGCGTACCGCAAGGTCAAGGCTGCAAGCGACGTCATCGCCGGCTACGAACTCGACGAGGAATGAGCGTCAGAGGTTCTCGCGCCAGAGGTTGGTGATCGGCACGCGCCGGTCGCGGCCGAAGTTGCGCCGGGAGATCTTGGGGCCCGGTGGGTACTGCCGGCGCTTGTACTCGGCTCGGTCGACCAGCGTGATGACCGTCTCGACGAGGGCCGGGTCGAACCCTTCGGCGATGACGTCGGCTGACCCGAGGTCGCGCTCCACGTACGCGTCGAGCACGGCGTCCAGCAGCTCGTACGGCGGTAGGGAGTCGGTGTCGAGCTGGCCCGGACGCAGCTCGGCCGACGGCGCCTTGGTGATGGTGCCCTCCGGGATCGGCGGCGTCTCGCCCCGCTCCTCGGCCCACGCGTTGCGCCAGCGAGCGAGCTCCCAGACGAGCGTCTTCGGGACGTCCTTGATGGGGGCGTAGCCTCCGACCGCGTCGCCGTAGATCGTGGAGTAGCCGGTGGCGAGCTCGGACTTGTTGCCGCACGCCAGCACGAGATGGCCGTGCTGGTTCGACAACCCCATCCAGATGACGGCGCGGATGCGGGCCTGCAGATTCTCCTCGGCCAGGCCGTCGAGCTTCAGCGCCTCCTGGTAGGCGTCGAAGATCGGCGCGATCGGGATGGTGTCGAGCTGCAGCCCGGTGCGCTCGGCGAGCTCGGCGGCGTCGGAGCGGGAGTGCTCGCTCGACCACTCGCTCGGGTTGGAGACGCCGAAGACGTGGTCGGCCCCGAGCGCGTCGACGGCGATGGTGCCCACCAGCGTGGAGTCGATGCCGCCGGACAGGCCCATCAAGACGCTGGAGAAGCCGTTCTTGCCGACGTAGTCGCGGAGTCCCACGACGAGCGCGCGATAGATCTCCTCGAGGCGAGGGAGCCGCTCGTGCACGGTCGACGCGAGTGGCTCGTACGACGTGACCGGGTCGGCGGTGATGACGGTTCGCTTGATCGCCAGGCCCCCGAACCTCTCGTCCGGATCCGGCATGGTCGGCGTGGCGGCCGGAAGGTCGAGGTCGACGACGAGCAGCTCGGACTCGAACTGCTGGGAGCGTCCGAGCACCGTGCCGTCGGGCCCGACCACGATGGAGTCGCCGTCGAAGACCAGCTCGTCCTGTCCGCCGACGAGGTTCACATACGCGAGCACGCAATCACCCTCGCGCGCGCGTTGCGTGCACAGCTCAAGGCGCACGTCGTCCTTGTCGGCCTCGTAGGGAGATCCGTTCGGGACGACCAGCAGGGCCGCGTCGGCGGCCTTCGCGGCCGCTGAGGGCCCGTCGCGCCAGAGGTCCTCGCAGATCGCGATCGCTACGTCGACGCCGCCCACCTGGATGATGTTGATCGTGTCGCCCGGCACGAAGTTGCGGATCTCGTCGCCGACGCCGTAGTTCCACAGATGGTGCTTGGCCTGCCGGGCGACGATCTCGCCCCCGTGCAACACGGCGACCGAGTTGAGTGGAGCGTTCTTCGGAATGCCGACCCGGTCGGCGAGATCCTCGGCGCGGTCAAGGAAGCCGACCACGGCGACGAGCTCGCCACACCCCTCCTGCTCCAGACGTACAGCGAGGTCCTCGACGGCGCTACGGGACGCACGAATGAGCGAGGCGCGCATCGCGAGATCCTCGATCGGGTAGCCGGTGAGCATCATCTCCGGGAAGACGACGAGGTGGGCGCCCGCCTCCTGGGCTGCACGGCACTGCTCGACGACGAGCTCGGCGTTGCCATCCAGGTCGCCCACACGGGCGTTCACCTGGGCGAGGGCGAGGCGCAGTTGGGGCACGTCACCAGCGTATCGCCGTCGATTTCGGCGTAACGCGGGCGTAACACGCGCCGTGCGAGACTGAGGCCATGGGTAAGCAGGAAGACTTCGTCCTTCGTGCGCTCGAGGAACGCGACGTGCGCTTCGTCCGCCTGTGGTTCACCGACGTGCTCGGCTCGCTGAAGTCCGTGGCCATCGCGCCGGCCGAGCTCGAGGGCGCGTTCAGCGAGGGCATCGGCTTCGACGGCTCGTCGATCGAGGGCTTCGCCCGCGTGCACGAATCCGACATGCTTGCCAAGCCCGATCCGTCGACGTTCCAGATCTTGCCGTGGCGTGGCGAGACTCCGTCCACCGCTCGGATGTTCTGCGACATCCTCATGCCCGACGGCACGCCGTCGTTCGCCGACCCGCGGTTCGTGCTCAAGCGGGCGCTCCTCAAGGCATCGGACGCCGGCTTCACGTACTACACGCACCCGGAGATCGAGTTCTACGTGCTCAAGGGCAAGCCCGAGCCCGGCGGACGACCGGTACCCGTCGACGACAGCGGCTACTTCGACCACACCGCGCAGGGCGGCGGACAGGACTTCCGACGAGAGGTCATCACGATGCTCGAGAACATGGGCATCTCGGTGGAGTTCAGCCACCACGAGGCCGGCCCGGGCATGCAGGAGATCGACCTCCGCTACGCCGATGCCCTCTCGACGGCCGACAACATCATGACGTTCCGGACCGTCGTGCGTGAGGTCGCGCTCAGCCAGGGCAAGTGGGCCTCGTTCATGCCCAAGGTGTTCACCGAGCACCCCGGGTCCGGCATGCACACGCACGTCTCGCTGTTCGAGGGCGACGAGAACGCCTTCTACGAAGCCGGTGCCGAGTACCAGCTGTCGCAGACCGGCCGGGCGTTCATCGCCGGCATCCTCCAGCACACGCCGGAGATCACCGCGGTCACCAACCAGTGGGTCAACTCCTACAAGCGGCTGGCCGGCGGCGGCGAGGCCCCCAACTACGTGTGCTGGGGCCACAACAACCGCTCTGCGCTCATCCGCGTGCCGATGTACAAGCCGCAGAAGAGTGCCTCTGCGCGCATCGAGCATCGCGGCCTCGACGCCGGAGCAAACCCGTACCTCGCCTACGCGCTCGTGCTGGCCGCGGGCATGAAGGGCGTCGAAGAGAAGTACGACCTGCCGCCGGAGGCCGAGGACAACGTCTGGTCGCTCAGCGAGAACGAGCGCCGAGCCATGGGCCTCACACCGCTCCCACGCAACCTTGACGAGGCCATTCGCACGATGGAGGACAGCGACCTCGTCGCCGAGACCCTTGGCGAGCACGTCTTCGAGTTCTTCCTGCGCAACAAGCGGGCCGAGTGGCAGGACTACCGTTCGCAGGTCACGCAGTTCGAGATTGACCGCCTGATGCCGGTGCTCTGAGCCGTGCTCTCGAAGTCGGGCTAACCTGCACGAGTGGCATCGGAAGCACTCGACCTGACGCTGGCGCGGCGAGGTTTCCGCAACGGCGAGGGTGCCGCGGCCGACCTCAAGCGGATCCCGGACATCTCCGACGAGCTCGTCGAGCAGATCGCCGGCGTGGCCGACCCCGATACGGCCCTCCACTCGCTCGTCGACATCGCTGAATCGTGGGGGCAGTCGAAGCTGCTCACGGCACTCGAAGGCGACGACGAGCTGCGTCAGCGGCTGCTCGTGGTGCTCGGTACGAGCGAGGCGCTTGGTGAGTACATCGCCCACCATCCGGACGTCATCGACGACCTGGCCGGTGACACGCTCTCGAAGAAGCCGTTGCCACTCGACGAGCGACGGGCGGTGATGGAGAGCGCGGGTACGGCAGACGAGCTGCGCGTCACGTACAGGCGCATGCTCCTGCGGATCGCTGCACGTGACCTCACGGCCCTGACCACCTTCGAGGAGTCGTCGGCCGAGCTGGCCGACCTCGCGATGGCCACCCTGGGCGCCGCGCTCCGCATCGCCCGCGATGAGGAGAAGGACGCCGACACCTGCCGGCTGGCGATCATCGCGATGGGCAAGACCGGCGGGCGCGAGCTCAACTACCTCAGCGATGTCGACGTCATCTTCGTGCACGAGCCCGTCGATGGCGCCGACGAGCAAAAGGCCGTGGAGGCGGCCGGCCGCATGGCGGCGGCGACGATGCGTCTGTGCAGCGAGCACACGGCGGAGGGTGTGATCTGGGAGGTCGACGCCAATCTGCGTCCCGAGGGCCGCGACGGTGCGCTGGTGCGGACCCTGGCGAGCCACGTCTCCTACTACGAGCGGTGGGCCGCCACGTGGGAGTTCCAGGCCTTGCTGAAGGCTCGGTACGCCGCCGGCGACGAGCAGCTCGCCGAGGCTTATCTCGAGGCCGTCGGGCCGATGGTGTGGTCGGTCAGCTCGCGCGAGAACTTCGTGACGGACGTCCGCGCGATGCGGCGCCGGGTCGTCGAGAACATCCCGTCGCAGCACCGCGACCGAGAGCTCAAGCTCGGCGCGGGCGGGCTGCGCGACGTCGAGTTCGCCGTCCAGCTGCTCCAGCTCGTGCACGGCCGCGGCGACGAGTCACTGCGCAGCCCCACGACGCTGAAGGCGTTGCAGTCGCTGATCGACGGCGGCTACGTCGGCCGGCGCGACGGAGCCGCGATGGAGGAGGCGTACGAGTTCCTGCGCACCCTGGAGCACCGGATCCAGCTGCACCGTCTGCGCCGGACCCACATGGTGCCGCAGGACCAGGAGGACCTGCGCCGCATCGGCCGCAGCATGGGGTTCCGCCACAACCCGGCCGAGAACCTGCAGAAGGAGTGGCTCGCGCAGAAGCGTGTCGTCCGCCGCCTGCACGAGAAGCTCTTCTACCAGCCGCTGCTCGAGGCCGTGGCGTCCATCTCGACCGATGGCCTGCGGCTCACCCCGGAGGCGGCCGAGCAGCGGCTCACCGCCCTCGGCTTTGTCGACCCGCGCGGAGCGCTGGCGCACATCAAGGCCCTCACCGCGGGTGTCTCTCGTCGCGCGTCGATCCAGCGTTCGCTGCTGCCGGCCATGCTCGAATGGTTCGCACAGTCGCCCGACCCTGATGCCGGCCTGCTCGCATTCCGCAAGATCTCCGAGGGCCTCGGCGGGACCCACTGGTACCTGCGCAAGCTGCGCGATGAGGGCGAGGGGGCCGAGCAGCTCTCCCAGGTGGTGGGGTCGAGTCGCTACGTCACCGACCTCATCCTGCGTGCCCCCGACTCGGTCGCCCTGCTGGGGGACGACGCCGAGCTCGTTCCGCGCGACGCCGCCCGGCTGGACTCGGAGATGGAGCTGGCTGCTCGCCGGCACCGCAAGCCGGACGACGCAATTCGGGCGGTGCGCCGGGTGCGACGTCGTGAGCTGTCCCGCGTCGGCATCGCGGACGTGCTGGGTCGCCTCGACATCGTCGAAGCCGGTGCCGCGCTGTCCGACATCACCGCGGCAACACTGTCGAGTGCCCTCGTGGCGTCGACGGCCGCGGTGGAGGCAGAGCGGGGTGAGCTGCCGACCCGGATGGCGATCGTGCTGATGGGCCGGCTCGGCGGCCACGAGTCCGGGTACAGCTCCGATGCGGACGTGATGTTCGTGCACGAGCCGCTGGAGGGCGCTGACGAGGACGACGCGGCCAAGGCGGCTACCGCCGTGGCCACCGGTCTCCGCAACATGCTCGCTTCGCCATCGGACGACCCGCCGCTGGAGGTCGATGCCGACCTGCGCCCGGACGGGCGCAACGGCCCGCTCGTGCGGACGTTCGGCGCCTACCGGTCGTACTACGAGAAGTACTCGGCGGTGTGGGAGGCGCAGGCGCTGCTGCGCGCCCGGCCGGTCATCGGCGACCCCGATCTGTGCGCCCGCTTCACTGAGCTGATCGATCCGCTGCGCTGGCCGGAGAACGGCATGAGCGACGACGAGGTGCGCGAGATCCGGCGCATCAAGGCGCGGGTCGATTCCGAGCGGCTGCCCCGCGACGCCAACCCGAACACCCACCTCAAGCTGGGTCGCGGCGGCCTGGCCGACGTCGAGTGGACCGTGCAGCTGCTCCAGATGTGCCACGCGCACGAGGTGCCGGGTCTGCGCACCACCCGCACCCTTGAGGCCTTGCACGCCGCCGCCGAAGCCGACCTGATCACGTCGGAGGATGCCGGCCTGCTCGAGTCGTCCTGGCGACTCGTGAGCCGCATCCGCAACGCCGTGGTCCTCATGCGTGGCAAGCCGGCGGAGTCGATGGTCGAGCAGGCGTCCGAACGCGCCGGTGTCGCCCACCTGCTCGGATACGGCATCGACCAGAGCGAGCGCATGGTCGACGAGTACCTCCGCACCACCCGCCTCGCCCGCCGTGTGGTGGAGCGCGTCTTCTGGGCGTGACCCCTTGGTCGATCGTGACCGGGTTTGCGAAAACGAGTCCCGGACGGATCTGTACTGCTACTTTGCGCCCATGAAGAAACTCCTCGCGGCTGTCCTGCTCGCCGCGTCCCTGGCAGCGTGCAGTGGCGGGAACGACGAACCCACCAAGGACACGTCCGAGTCACCATCGGCATCCGCGGCCGCAGAACTGCCGGCATGCCCCGACGTCTGGGTCGACGGGAAGACCCTTCCGTCCGACTACGCCGGATGTGTCGGCGCAGACGGGAAGACCGTCGAGGCCGACGCCAAGCAGTGCGGGTCGGGCCCGGACCAGTACGTCAAGTACGAGTACAAGGACGCCGATGACATCGCGTACCCGTTCATCGCCATTCTCGGCGGGAAGATCATCGAGTACACCGACGATGAGAACGGTCCGTACGCGAAGCAGTTCAACAAGTGCGATCCCAGCTGACCAACCCTGGTTGATCAGCGACGACGCCGGGGCAGTACGTCATGCCGTGGCGCGGAGGATGTGCTCGCGCTCGGTGGAGTTGAGACCGCCCCAGACGCCGTAGGGCTCGCGGACGTCGAGGGCGTGCCGCAGGCAGGTGGCGAGCACGGGGCACCGCGCGCACAGGTCCTTGGCGGCGGCCTCGCGGGCGCGGCGACGGGGGCCACGCTCGTCCTCGGGGGAGAAGAACGTCTCCGGGTCGACCTCGCGGCAAGCGCTGTGGTGCTGCCACTCGTAGGACTCCTGGATCGGCATCGGGAGTCGGGCGATGGAAGCCATCAGCGGGCCGTCCCGGCCTCAGTTGGGCGCTGCATCTGCAACTGCAGGACGTCGATGTACCCGGTGCGGAAGCCGGCTTCGCAGTAGGCGAGGTAGAACTCCCACATCCGCCGGAACGTCTCGTCGAAGCCCTGCGCGTTGATGGCAGGCCAGTTGGCGTCGAAGCGGTCTCGCCACATCCGCAGGGTGCGGGCGTAATGCTTTCCGAGCGATCGGTTCTCAGTGACGGCAAGGGTCGTGTGCCGGGCGAGTGTGCGGTCGATCGCTTCGGGCGACGGGAGCAGGCCGCCCGGGAAGATGTACTTCTGGATCCAGCCATACGAATTGCGGGTGGCCCGGTACCGGTGGTCAGCCATGGTGATCGCCTGGATGGAGACCTTGCCGCCGGGCGCGAGGTGCTGGTCGATGGTGCGGAAGTAGACCGGCCAGTACTCCTCGCCGACGGCCTCGATCATCTCGATGCTGACGATCGCGTCATAAGTGCCTTCGACCTCGCGATAGTCCATGAGCTGCAGGTCGATCCGGGACTCGACGTCGGGACCGGCCTCCGCGAACCTCGTTCGCGCGAGCGCCGCCTGCTCCTGCGAGATGGTGATCGTCGTGACGTGGGCACCGCGCTGGGCCGCACGGACGGCGAGGGCGCCCCAGCCGCTGCCGATCTCGAGCATCCGGGTGCCGTGGTGCACACCGGCCTGGTCGAGGATGCCGTCCATCTTGCGCTCCTGGGCGGACTGCAACGACTCAGTCTCCGAGGCGAACCACGCCGACGAGTAGGTCATCGACGGGTCGAGGAACTCGGCGAAGAGGTCGTTGGAGAGGTCGTAGTGACGCTCGATGTTGGCGCGCGAGCCCTCGATCGAGTTGCGCTCGTGGTGGGGGAGACGGTCGTCGACCAGACCGCGAAGCTTCTGCAGCGGCTTGGGCACGAGGTTGGCGAGCCGGTCGGCGAACGGAGTGAGCAGGTGGGCGAGGTCGGTGCCGGGGCCGGTGGTCCAGTCGCCGGCCATGTAGGCCTCGCCGAAGCCGATCTTGGTGTCCTGGCCGAGGCGGGCGAAGAACGCCTGCGGGCGTTTGATCGCCATCTCGGGGTCGTGCGGGCCGCCGGCGCCCCAGACGGTGCCGTTGGGGAAGGTCAGCCGTACGGGAACGCGTTGTGCGGCCGGCTTGATGATCATCTTGGCCACGCGCGCCTTCAGCGGGGTGCGAGGTGTGTGGGAGACACCGGGCCACCGGGCCTGGACTGCTTCACTCATCGCCGTACCTCCTGAGTCGGGTGCACCTGTCGGGGGACGACCGGCAGGCCGCGCAGCCAGAGCCACACACCATGCATTCGGATCAGGAGGCTGGTGCGATGGGTCATGAGTGGCATGGAAATCAGAATCTTCGCGAGGCGGCTCGGAGTCACGGGTCTCGGCTCGCCCCTGAACGTCGCGCTGAAGACGGATTCGCCGTCCTGCTTGAGCACCACGGTCGACGATACGACGTCGGGCGTGAGCTGGAACTGCAGGTCGTACCGGCCCTCGACGGTGAAGAACGGCGACACGTAGAAGGCCTTGTCGACCTGATCGCGTCCGCGTTCGTCCGTCCGCAGCAGATAGGCGTGCCGACCGCCGTACGTGTTGTGCACTTCGGCGACGATGCAGGTCAGAGAACTGTCGGGGGCGATCGCCCAGAAGACGCTCAGCGGGTCGAACGTGTGGCCCAGCACGCGGGCGTTGGCCAGCATCAGGATGCGGTGGCCGGTGACGTCGACGCCCTCGGACGCACAGTAGCGCTCGATGTTGGTGCGGATGTCGACGTCGGGGTCGCCGATGTGGTCGGCGGCCGTGAACGTCGAGAACGGGCGAAGCCAGCGGGGAAGCCGGGGGAGGTCGTCGAGGTCGACGAGCCATTGGTAGACGCGATAGCGGAACCGATGCTTCAACGGCGCCTGACGGGCGTGCGCCACCCGGCCGACGACCAGGGCCGGCATGACAGGAAGGCTCGGCGCGCTCACCAGTCGACTCCCAGGGCCGCGGCGGCCTGCACGCCCGAGCGGCAGCCGTCCTCGTGGAAGCCCCACCCGTGGTACGCGCCGGCGAAAGCGGTGCGAGCGGTCGACAGCGACGGCAGCTCGCGCTGGGCGGCCACCGAGGCTGTGGTGTAGATCGGGTGCGTGTACTGCATCGTGGCGATGACGCTATCGGCGTCGATGCGGTCGGTGGAGTTCAACGTGACCACGAACGGCTCGTCGCTCTCGATGCCCTGCAGCCGGTTCATCCAGTACGTGACGGCGGTGGTGTCGAGCCGGCTGTCGCAGGCGTCCATCCGGTAGTTCCACGACGACCGCGCCGCCGCAGCATTCGGCAGCAGGCTGCCGTCGCGGTGCAGCACGGTCTCGTTGCTGGAGTAGGCGAATGCGCCGAGGATGCGTCGTTCCTCGTCGGTCGCGTCCGTGAGCAGGGCCAGTGCGTCGTCGGCGTGGGTGGCGATGACGACGGCGTCGGCGCGGTGGGTGGCGCCGCTCGCATCGAGCAGCTCCACGCCGTCGGGCTTGCGGGAGACGGCACGGATGGGAGTCGACGCCCGGACGTCACCGATGGCCTCGGTGACCCGGCGGACGTACGAATGGGAGCCGCCGCGGACTGTGAACCACTGAGGTGAGCCGCTGATGGACAGGAATCCGTGGTGCTTGAGGAACGCGAACAGGTATCGCGCCGGATAGCCGAGAGCGGTTTCCTGGCCTGACGACCAGACGCAGGAGACGACCGGGATGGCGTAGTGCGCGGTGAAGTGGTCGGAGAATCCGTGGCTGCGCAGGAAGTCGCCATACGTCTGCGGTTCGTCGGCCGACTCCTCCTGCTCGAGGAGGGCCAGCGCGAGCCGCTGGTAGCGCTTGATCGAGGCCAGGAGGTGCAGGAAGCGTGGGTCGGCGACGCGTCGCCGCTGGGCAAAGATACCGGTGGCGCCGCGTCCGCCGGCGTACTCGAGGCCGCACCCGTCGCAGTGGATGCTCATGCTCATCTCGGTGGGGTGCACCTCGACGTCGAGTTCGCCGAACAGGCGACGCAGCAGGGGATAGGTGCGGTCGTTGTGCACGATGAAGCCGCTGTCGACACTCTGCACACCATGGGGCTCGTGCACCTCGTGGGTGTGCGCGTGCCCGCCGAAGCGGTCGTCGGCCTCGAACAGGGTGACCTTGCGGTCACGTCCCAGGACATAGGCGGCCGTGAGACCAGCGACGCCCGACCCGACGACCGCGACGGTACGCATCTCGGGCTCGCTCATGTGAGTGATTCGTTCTCAGCCGTCACCCGGATGGGTGGCTGGGCCGAGATCTGCATCGGCCACGGTGGCCTTGCGGCCGGCCTCGGCGATCTCGAAGACCTCGGTACCGAGGGCACCCAGCTCGCTGGTGATGCGCCGGGCCGCGTCGAAGAAGATCGCGGCGACCTGCCCAGCCGTGGCGAACGCGGCCTCAGCGCCCTGCTGGACGACGTCCTTGGCGATCTCGCGGCGACTCAGTGCCATGGACGTCGCTCCTCGGCTTCGGGGACTGGCTTGTCCTTCTGGGTGGGTCAGGCAGCCATTCTTGCAGTCTTGTCGGCCTCGGCGCGACGGGCTTCTTCTTCGCGCTTGGCGCGTCGCAGGGCTCTGGACTCCGGGCTCTTCGCGACGAGGTAGGGGTCGCTCGGCTTGCGTCCGAAGACGGCGAGCTGGCGAGCGACGCTCGACAGCTGACGGCCGAATCGACCGCTGTTGTAGGGCAGGCCATACCGCTGCGCGATCTCGCGCACCTCGGGAGCGATGTGCGGGTAGCGCCGGGCCGGGATGTCCGGGAACAGGTGGTGCTCGATCTGGTGGCTCAGGTTGCCGGTCATCACGTGAAAGAGCGGCGTGCCGGAGATGTTGGCCGAGCCGAGCATCTGGCGCAGGTACCACTGGCCGCGGTTCTCGCCCTTGGCGTCGTCCTCTTCGAACGTCTGCACATCGGCGGGGAAGTGACCGCAGAAGATGACCAGGAACGTCCAGATGTTGCGGATGATGTTGGCGGCGAAATTGCCACCCAGCACGGCGAGCGGGGCCCACCAGCCGACGAACGGCACGAGCGGGAGCGCAAGCAGCGGGTACGCCACGTAGTCCTTGAACACCTGGCGACGGATCTTCCGCATCGCCCGGCCGCGACGGGCCCTGAACTCGGCCTTGGACATCCGGCCGGAGAGGTACTCGTCGAGCTCGACGCCGTGATACATGACGCCCCACTCGAAGATGAGCATCAGGACGAACGCGAGCGGCAGGTTGAACCGGTGGCTGGCGTACCAAGGCTGACCGGTATCGATGCGCAGCAGGTTGTAGCCGATGTCGCGGTCCATGCCGTGGATGTTCGTGTACGTGTGGTGGATGTAGTTGTGGCCCTCCACCCAGTCCTGCGAGGGGGCGACGATGTCCCACTCGTAGGTCTTGCCGTTGACCGCCGGATCGTTCATCCAGTCGTACTGGCCGTGCATGATGTTGTGGCCGATCTCCATGTTCTCGATGATCTTGGCCAGCGCCAGGAAGGCGAGGCCGGCGATGAACGCGGGCAGGAAGAACGGCATGAACAGGCCCACGCGTCCGAGCACCTCGAACGCACGGTGCACCTTGATGACGCGGCGGATGTAGTTGGCGTCCTTCTGACCGAGGTCGTCGAGCACGCGCTGGCGGATGCCGTCCAGCTCCTGGCCGAAGTCCTTGAGCTGGTCACGGGTCATGTACTCCAGACCGATGTTGGACTGGTGGTCCGGGTCGTCGGACGTGAGCGGCTTCGGCGCGGCGTTGTGGTTGCTGGCGCTCAACGGCTCGATCGGAGCGTAGGTGCGCTTTCGAGACATGGCGTTTCTCTCCTGTGCCTAGAGGGCGACGCTGACGTCCCCGACGGGGACGTGAACGCAGATCTTGAGGGTCTGGTCGGTGGCGGCCTGGACCTCGCCGCTGACGACGTGGCGGGCCGCACCGTGGAGCTTCTTGACGGCGCAGGTGTTGCAGACGCCCATGCGGCAACCGAAGGCGGGCTCGAGGCCTGCGGCTTCGGCCTGCTCGAGGATCGTGGCGCCGGAGTTGTCGGCCGTGCGGCCGCTGGCGTCGAACGTGATCGTGCCCGTGGCGTCGGCCGCGTTGAGGTCGACCTTCGGCACCTTGAAGTACTCCGCGCGCAGCTGGCTGCCGGCACCGAGGTCGTCGTAGGTGTCGCGGACCGAGGCGATGAGGCCGGCCGGACCGCAGACGTAGGTGAGGGTGTCGGATGCGTCGACGCCGAGGTGCTTGAGGTGGTCGATGTGGAAGCGGCCGGCGAGCGCGGCTTCCGGCTCGGGGTCGCGGGTGTAGATGCGGACGACGCGGGCGCCGGGCAGGTCGGCGGCTAGACGGTCCAGCTCGTCGGTGAACATCTCGTCGGTGCGGGAGCGGGCGTAGTGCAGGAAGGTGACCTCGCCCTGGTGCTTGCGGTCACGAAGGGTGCGGATCATCGACATGACCGGCGTGATGCCGGAGCCGCCGCTGAGCAGCAGCAGGCGGTCGGGCACGACGCTAGGGAGGACGAACTCGCCCTCGGCCTGCGACAGGTGGACGATCGTGCCCGGCTTGAGCTCGTGGTGCAGGAACTGCGACACGTAGCCGTCGGGGTGGGCCTTGACGGAGACGCTGAACGTGCGGTCGCGGTTCTCGCGGGAGCTGGACACCGAGAAGACCCGCACGCGGCGGCGGCCGTCGACCTCGACGCCGAACTGCACGTGCTGGCCGGGCACGAAGCCGCGCCATGCGCCGTTGGGCCGCAGCACGACCGTGCTGGCGTCGCCGGTCTCGTGGACGACCTCGACCACACGGCCGCGAACTTCATCGACGGTGAGGAGCGGGTGGATCTGCTCCAGGTAGTGGTCGACGGTGTGGGGGGACGTGAGCGAGCGGACGGCTCGGGAGCCGAGCGTGCGACGGATGACGCCCATGCGTCGCCCTCCTTGTGCTGGTCGAAAGTTTCAGTGAACGTGTGTGCACTCAAATACTGACACGACTGCACGCACATGCGCAACCGCCGCGCCGCGTGACCCGCAACACGCACATCGCAGGTGTTCACCGAAATCGCCCACTACACTGATGCGGTGTCCGAACAACCCCTGCCGTCGCGACAGGCTCAGAAGGAGCGCACGCGTGAGGCGATCCTCGCCGCCGCGCTCGGCCTGAGCCACGACCACGGGTTCGCGCAGCTCAGCCTGCGTCAGGTCACGCGGGCTGCCGGGGTCGTGCCGACGGCTTTCTACCGGCACTTCGACTCGATGGACGAGGTGGGTCTGGCGCTGGTCGAGCAGTCGTTCGCGACGCTGCGCGCGATGATCCGCGGCGCTCAGCGCGACCCGGACATCGTCGACAACCTGATCGACGCGTCGTCCGACGTCCTGATCGATGCCGTCAAGCAGAATCGCGAGCACTTCGCCTTCGTCGCCCGCGAGCGGCTCGGCGGATCGGCGGCGGTGCGTGCGGCCATCCAGCACGAGCTCGAGCTGTTCATCAGCGAGCTCGCCGTGTTTCTGGCGCGGGTGCCGCAGCTGGCGACGTGGAGCAGCGACGACGTCACGATGGTGTCCGGCCTCTTCGTGCGCAACATGGTCTATCGCGCTGAGCAGGTCGTCGATACACCCGTCGGGCGCGCCGACCTGGAAAAAGAGATCAAGCGCAAGGCACGGCGGGAGATGCTGATGATCGTTCTGGGGTTCGAGGACTGGCGCTCGTAGCCCGACCAACTGTCGTCGACGCCGCGGGTGACGTCAGTCGTCGGAACCCATGAGCGACCACATCCTCAACCTGGTGGCCCAGCCGAGCGACGTGTAGAGCCCAGCTCCGTCGGCAGAGGCGGCGAGCAGGCCCGTCGTGGCTCCTTCGTCCACGGCCCACGTCGTCAGCGCCGCCATGACGTGACGACCCAGGCCACGCCGGCGGTGGCTCGGTGACGTCTCGACGGCGTCGAACACGGCGTCGGATCCGAGCACGCCGGCGGTGCCCTCGGAAGCGACGCGCTCTCCGTCGTCGAGCGAGTAGGAGGCACGTGCACCGTCGACGGTCCAGCGCGCTTGGAGCACGTCAGGCACGGACCCAGGGACCGCCTCAAGCGTCGTGGTCATGAAAAGCTCGTCGTCGCGGTCGACACGCAGCCCCGGCGGCAGGGGAGGAGCGTGATAGGCGGCGAGGTCACGCCCGAACACCGTGAGCATCTCGCGCGGGTCACCGGCCGCGTGCCGCGCCAGCTGCTCGAACGTCGCACGTCCGGGATCGACGCAGATGATCTCGGTGTCTCTAGACGGTCCGAGCACATGGACCAGCGGCCACCCGTCGATCTCCTCGACCAGAAGTCCTCGGACGTGGGCCCAGGCGTGCACCCAGCGCATCACCAGGTCTCGGTCGCTCACGACCCCATCTTGGCGCGCCTCAATCCTTCCGCGTCCCGGGTCGGCCATGATGACCGGGAATGATGGGAGCGCGCTGGTGACCGACGAAATCGTGACGAATGACAAGCGCTGGGTGGAGCTGAGAGTTCACGGCGTCAGCGGCACACCTCCCGAGGAGCTGCTCGCGTGGCCGCACGTGTTGCAGATCGACGGTGACGAGCGCTCCCGTTTCTTCCGCGCCGTCGACTCCGCTCGACACGTGCAGCCTGCTCCTGACGGTCACGCGGTCGAGGGTTTCCACTGGGGTCGGTACACGTCTGGCTCGTGGAAGCAGTCCTTGTGGCTCACGCTCTTGCCGTTCGGCCTGATCAACATGGCCGCGTTCATGATGCCGTCTCCGCACCGGAGCGACGGGGTGCCGATTCCTGGTGCAGCGCCGAGCCGGAAGGTGGCGCTCGGTGCGTTGAGGCTGATGGCCATCCTCCTCACGATCCTGCTGAGCTTCTCCATCACCCTGACGCTGATCGACGTGGTGTCGGGGCGCTGGCTGCCAACCCAAGCGTGGAGCAAGGGCACGATCCGAGATATCGCGCCATCGATCGCCACGATCGTGGCCGGCCTGGTGATTGCGGTCCTCGGCGGAGCGTCGTGGTTTGCCCGGCTGCTCAAGAGGAACGAGCAAACGAGTGGGCTGGATCAATCCCTCAAGGCCACGCCAAGGAGCCCGTCCAGCATCGTGACGGTGCAGGCGGCCGCGGAAAAGCATGGCCGGGTGTTGACCCCGTTTGCCAGCAAGGCGTTTTACACGGGCGACGCCGACACCATGACGCTGCGGGGTCTGCACGTGGCCGCTGGACTCGCCGTACCGGCATCGATCGCGTCCGGATTGACGGCCAACGGGAATCAGGCAGCACTGCTGTTGATCGTGATTGTCGTCGTCGCCACACTGCTGGGGGACAAGGAACGTGCAGCGACCTTGGGTTTCAGCCGCGGCGAGAACGACAAGATCGTTGCTGAAGACGTTGAGGAGTCGTGGTCGCACACGCTCGCGAAGTGGGTGACACGTGGTTTGGTCCTCTTGGCCTCGTACTTCCTCGTTGAGTCCGCCCGGTCAATGCATGGTTTCAAAGCCGTCTTCAAGATTGAACGCATCGAGGGCAAGGAAAAGTTCAGCACGGCGAATACGCATCTGGTTCTGTTCGACGACTGGTCAGAACGGCTGCTCTACGTAGCCGGAGGAACCCTGGTCGTCCTGACCGTCGCGGTCGTCGCGCTAGCTTGGTTCACCCGGTCGGCCCGCCCCAAACTCGGACCACCTTCGTACTTCGGTGCGTACAGCAAAGGCTGTGCAGCCATCCCGATCTCGGGACTGGCGTTGTTCCTTGGAGTCGGCTACGCCGCGGCCCTGGTCATGGGCGTATCGACTGCGCTGTCTCCTGCTACCGAGAAGAAGTCGAACGACGCGTTGGACACCACGTTGTTCCTGGAGCGCGTTGCCTACGCCTGGGCGCTTGCCATCGTTCCGATGGTGTTGATCGCCGGCGTGTTGATCGTGCAGAAAATTCGCAGCAGGAATGCGTTGCAGGCGCCGGCCGAGATCGGCTACCCGCTGGGCGTTCCCTTCCCGACGAGCCGCGTGACGGTGTGGCGCAAGGTGCTGGCCAGCGCGATCTGGTTCGCCCGGGTCAAGAATGCAGTCGTCCACATCGTCTGGACCATCGTGCTGGCCGGGGTGGTGCTGTCGGCGGCGATCATCGTGGAAATCTCCTCTAACCCAAACGAAGATCCCATGGGACCGCTCAGCGGTACCAGTGATGGCGGAGGGAAGGTGCTCGTGCAAGTCGGCACCTGGGTGCTGCTCGGACTGGTTGCCGGCATGGTCATTCTGGCGCGCGGCGCGTTCCGCGATGCGACCCTGCGTCGCGCGGTCAACATCGTGTGGGACGTCGTGGCGTTCTGGCCGCATGCAGCACACCCGTTCATCCCCACGCCGTACTCGTTGAGGACGGTCGGCGATCTCGCTGAGCGGGTCCGTCATCACGCCCACGACCCTGACGCGGGTGGCCGCGCCGTCGTCGTGTGCGGACACAGTCAGGGGAGCCTGGTCAGCTTCGCAGCGCTCAACCTGATGGGTGATGCCGAGTGTGCACGAATCGGTTACCTCACCTTCGGATCCCAGTTGAGACTGATCTTCGCCCGTGCGTTTCCGATGTACGTGAACTACGACTCGATCGAGCGCATGCATGATCGCCTGGGCGGTGCCTGGATCAACCTCTATCGGGACACCGATCCTTTGGCCGGTCCCGTGCTCTCGTGGCACCACCAGAACGAGGGCAAAGGCGCCACCTCCGGCCACTTCCCGTTCCCGGACCAGGGCGACCGTGCAGACCAGACGTTTGATCCGTACGGGACTCGTCGCTGCGGTGACGACTGGCGTCTGGTGGATCCGGTGCCGCGAGTTGATGCTTTCCAGGAAGCTCCGGTCAACGCCCTGCACGGGCACAGCAACTACTGGTTGAACCCGGAGTGGGCCACCGCGTTGGCGGAGATTCGCACCCGTTGACCTCTAGATCGCGCAGAACGGCTGCCCGACCTGGCGGCGATGCTCCGGCGGATGTTTCAGGGCGGTCCTGAGATCCTTCATGACGCCGCTGGGGAAGAAGGTCGTCGCGATGGCCTCCAGCGGTTTCGGCGATTCCTTCGACTGCACCTGCGCACACGCGGTGACGGAGTCGGAGACGACCTCGATCTTGCCGTACCGCTTGCCGTTCGCGTCGAAGACCAGCTGACTCTCGTCGACCGGCAGCCGGGCATGGAACCTCCCACCGTCGACCGTGGCGTCACCCTTGGCGATCGTCGTGCTCCGAGGGATGTCGTCCCTCCTGAACTTCACGTTCCGTCCCACCAGCAGCGTGACGCTGGTGCCATCAGCTTCCGAGGTGCGCCCCTTGATCGACAGCCAGCCATCGTCCGGCTGCACTGTGAGCTCCAGAGGCGGCGGCGGTTCCGGTTCGGGCTTGTCGACACGTGACGCGCAGCCGGGCACCACGGCAAGTCCGACCAGCAGGAACACGGCGCGTTTCACCCGCCTGACCCTAGCGGCACGCATCCGCTTCCGAGGGCCTCAAGGCACACCTGTCACCCTCGAGTCGCCGGACACCGAAACGGATGCCATGATCTGCCCATGTCCCTCGGCGCCGACGACCTCAGCGTGCTCGATGCACTGCCGTTGGCCCACCTCGACGATCTGGCTCGCGCACGTGATGCGGCTCGAGATCTCGTCGACGAGCACGTCGCGTCCGCGGTGGCCCGGGCACGCGAAGCCGGCATCCCGTGGGGCACCATCGCGGCCGTGCTGCGCGGAGACTAGCCAAGCATGTCCGATCTCACCCTGATCCTGTTTCGACACGCCAAGTCGGACTGGTCGACCGGTGAGGCCGACTTCGATCGGCCGCTGAACCCACGAGGTCACCGTCAAGCGCCGGAGGCCGGACGCTGGCTCGCCGACAACATCGACGCGATCGACCTTGCGGTCGTCTCACCCGCGAATCGTGCTCGCAAGACGTGGGAGCTCGCGTCGGCGGAGCTGAGCCGGGCCCCGCAGACCCGGTTCGACGACCGCGTCTACGGCGCGTCCGTCACCGGCTTGCTCGACGTCGTTCGCGAGCTTCCCACTGATGCCAGCACCGTGGTTCTCGTCGGTCACAACCCCGGATTCGAGGACTTGGCCTCGTTCCTCACGAACGCGTCGGTGTCGATGTCGACCTCAGCCATCGCCGTCCTCGAGTCGGACGCTCCCTGGGCATCCGCGAGCGAGTCGTGGGCGGCACTCCGGACGGATGGCCGACCTCCGTCCTAGTGGTCCGGAGGCCGCGCTGCGATGGTCGGTGCCATCAAGACGGCGGAAACCAGGAGCACCAGGGCAGCCCACCATGAGTGGGCGATCGCGACCGCCAGCCACGCGGCCGCGAAGGCGCCGAGCTGCCATCGGTTGAAGACGCCACTGCGCCACGCTGCGATCGCGAGGAGTGCCCAGCCCACCGTCAGACCACCAATGAAGACCAGGAAGAGCAGGATGCCTTGTCCGCCGGGCAGGCTGGTGAGGCCCGCAATCGAAGCTTCGCGAGGAACCTCGGTGGCGGTCAGCTGGAACTCGCTGAAGAAGAACCACTGCGAGAGCGCACCGCACACGGCCCCGGCCATGGCCAGCGTTCCTCCGATGGTTGCCAGCATCGCGCCCTTGGAACGGATCGCACCCGTGACGCCGGCAAAGAACGGGACGAGCAGTGCCAGCCCGACCATCAGGAACACACCGGCCCAGAGCGAAGCCTGTCGCTCGGCCGCGACGGCGACAATGACTTTGGCCGCTTCCGTCGAGTCAGAAGTGACTGTGTCAGCGAGGCGCGGTCCGATCGTCGAGCCGGCGAACAGCGCGGCCGCGGCGAGAGGTCCCGCCAGCGCGCGCAATCTGCGACGAGTGACGATCGCCGCACTCTCCCTTTGGTTGTGCGGCGTCGAGGTCATTGAGGGTCCTTTCCCTACGCCCGGCGGCGAGCGTGACACCATCATCGTCTTGTGCGGACGTGGGCACATCGACACAAGTACTGAAGACTTGGATGTGGCCCGCGAGTGCCTGGCATGGATGTCTGAAGACGGAGTGAAGCAGTGAGTGGAACCAAGCTTGTGATGGGAGCCAGCGGCTTCCTCGGTTCGCACGTGACCCGCCAGCTCGTCGAGCGCGGTGACCAGGTCCGGGTGTGGATCCGCGAGTCCAGCTCGACGGCGGGATTCGACGACCTCGATGTCGAACGACACCACGGCGACCTGGATGACGGCGCCGCGTTGCGCGCGGCGATGAAGGATGTCGACACGGTCTTCTACTGCATCGTCGACACGCGCGCCTGGCTCCGCGACCCGTCGCCGCTCTACGCCACCAATGTCGAAGCCTTGCGCAACGTGCTGGACGCGGCGGTCGAGGTCGGGGTGCCGAAGTTCGTCTTCTGCAGCACTGTCGGCACCATCGCCAGCGCCAAGTCCGGTCTGGCGGATGAGTCGATGCCGCACAACTGGCGGCACCAGGGCGGCGCTTACGTCGATTCTCGGATCCAGGCCGAGGACCTGGTCCTGCGTTACCACCGAGAGCAGGGGCTGCCCGCCGTCGTGCTCAACGTCGGGACGACCTACGGACCCGGGGACCACGGCCGGACCCCACACGGCAATTTGGTGCGGTCCGCTGCTCTGGGCAGGATGCCCGCCTATGCGAAGGGTGGCTCGATGGAGGTGGTCGGCATCGAGGACGCGGCCGCCGCCTTCCTGCTGGCCGAGGAGCACGGTCGAAGCGGTGAGCGGTACATCATTTCCGAGGAACTCATGTCCTACCAAGACCTCTTCCGCATCGCGGCCGACGAGGGAGGTGTCACGCCACCGAAGTTCGGCATCCCACATCCGGTGATGTGGGTGATGGGGGCTGTCGGCGGGGGAGTCGCACGGATACTGCGCAAGGACTCGGTGGTCTCGCCGACCAGCATCCGCTTGATGCACATCCAGTCCGCGCTCGACCACAGCAAGGCCACGAGCGAGCTCGGCTGGCACCCATCCCCGACCGCGGACTCGATCCGCGCGGCAGTGCGGTGGTACCTGGACGAGCGCGCGGGTTCGCGGTCGGCCTAGGCAGGTGCAGAGAATGCTCGGGAGGGGGTGTGGTCGCGGTCGGCGACAGCATCATCCACGGCGGTTTCACGCGTGAGCAGTTCGTGACTCCGCAGTCGTGGGCGAAGCACCTGGCCGAGATCGGTGACTGGTCGTTCACGAACTATGCGCAGGGTGGACATTCCTCGAGCCAGGTCGTCGACGAACAGCTGCCGCTGGTCGTTCGAGACGACTTCGACGTGGGCGCGGTCACGGTCGGAGCCAACGACCTGATCTACGAATGGGACGCGGAACGCTTCGCGGCGAACCTGGATGCCATCCTGACGCGCCTCGATGAGGTGGCGAGTCGTGTGCTCGTGACGACGGTGCCACCGACACTCCGGCGTCTGCCGGGTGAGGATCCCTGGATCAACCGGTCCGTACCGATCGCCAACGACGTCATCGCCCGCGTGGCGTCGAAGCATGGTGCGCACGTGATTGACCTGTCGGACTTCACCTCGCGCCGCTGGATGCGGCCCGACCGTGCCCACTCCACCGCGCTCGGGTCGGTCGAGATCGGGCAGCGCGCGGCCGACGCCCTGGGGCTGGAGCGAGCGCCAGTCGATGCTCGACGCCTGGGTGTCGCCTACTCGTTACGGCATGCAGTCGGCCTCGTCTGGCACTCGACCTGGGCGGCAGCCGCCCGGGCCCGACGAAGGTGAGATTCGCGGTCAAGTTCCCGAAATGTTTGCCGTATGCCGATTGCCTAGATGTCGTAGTACAGCTCGAACTCGTGCGGGTGCGGGCGGAGCTGGACGGGGGCGATCTCCTCGGTGCGCTTGAAGTCGATCCACGTCTCGATCAGGTCGGGCGTGAAGACGTCGCCGGCGGTGAGGAACTCGTGGTCGGCCTCGAGCGAGTCGAGCACCGCGTTCAGGGAGGTCGGCACGTGGTCGATCGCGGCGTACTCCTCGGGCGGCAGCTCGTAGATGTTCTTGTCGACCGGGGCGGGTGGCTCGATCTTGTTCTTGATGCCGTCGAGGCCGGCCAGCAGCAGCGCCGAGAAGGCGAGGTACGGGTTGGCCGACGGGTCGGGGCAGCGGAACTCGATGCGCTTGGCCTTCGGGTTCGAGCCGGTGATCGGGATGCGCACGCAGGCCGAGCGGTTGCGGGCCGAGTAGACGAGCGCGATCGGGGCCTCGAAGCCGGGCACCAGGCGGTGGTAGCTGTTCACCGTCGGGTTGGTGAAGGCGAGCAACGACGGAGCGTGCTTGAGCAGTCCGCCCACGTAGTGACGGGCGGTGTCGGACAGTCCGCCGTAGCCGGCCTCGTCGTAGAACAGCGGCTCACCCTTGTCCCAGATGGATTGGTGGCAGTGCATGCCCGAGCCGTTGTCACCGAAGATCGGCTTCGGCATGAACGTGACCGTCTTGTCGTTGGCCCACGCAGTGTTGCGGATGATGTACTTGAACTTCATGATGTCGTCCGCCGCGGCGCGCAACGAGTTGAAGTTGTAGTTGATCTCGGCCTGGCCGGCGGTTCCCACCTCGTGGTGGCCACGCTCGACGGTGAGGCCCACGGCCTCGAGGTTCGTCATCATCTCGCCACGAAGGTCGGCGAAGTGGTCGGTGGGGGAGACGGGGAAGTAGCCGCCCTTGTAGCGGACCTTGTAGCCGCGGTTGTCCTCGATGTCTGCGCCGGTGTTCCACGCGCCGGCCGCCGACTCGATCTTGTAGTACGACTCGCTGGCGCTGGTGGAGTAGTTCACCCGGTCGAAGATGTAGAACTCGGCCTCGGGCGCGAAGTAGGCGGTGTCACCGATACCGGTGGTGCTGAGGTAGGCCTCGGCCTTCCGGGCGATGTTGCGCGGGTCGCGGGAGTAGGCCTCGCCCGTGATGGGGTCGTGGACGTAGAAGTCCATCGCCAGGGTCTTGTGCTGACGGAACGGGTCGACGTAGGCGGTCGTCGGGTCCGGCAGCAGCTGCATGTCGGACTGGTCGATGCTCTGGAAGCCACGCACGGAGGAGCCGTCGAACGCGAGGCCGTTGTCGTAGGCAGCCTGGTCGAACGAGGAGATCGGGACGCTGAAGTGTTGCTGGATGCCGGGGAGATCGGTGAACCGGACATCGACGAACTCGACACCTTCGTCCTTGATGAACTTGAACAGCTCGTCGGCGTTGCCGAACATGGGGCCTCCTCGGCCGCGCTCATCGCGGCCATCGCTTGGTGTTCCACACGCTATGGTCAGGCAGTTTCCCGACCGTCAACGGTTTGTTTCGGGCATGTTACAAGTCCCAGCGGTGGGCCCGGACGGGGGCTATGTCGGGCCTGCGTACCCTCGTCACGTGCAGACCGCCTCCACCGGCCGGCGTCTCGTCGCCCTGGTCGTCGACTGGGTCATCGCCGTGCTCAGCGCCGCCGCGCTCGCCGGCACCACCGTCCCGCCGCGAGGTCTGCGTGAGTCGCTGCTGGTCTCTGGAGTGTTCATCGTCGAGGTTGGCCTGCTCGTCGCCTTGTTGGGCTTCTCGATCGGCAAGCGTCTGGCGGGCCTGAAAGTCGAGGGTCCCGATGGTCGTCCGATCGGTGTGCCGAGGGCTCTGCTGCGGACGTTCCTGCTCGCCCTGGTCATCCCGGCGTTGGTGACGAACGACGAGCGCCGCGGTCTCCACGACGTCGCGGCCCGCTCGCGCGAGATCCGGATCGAAGGCTGAGGCTCAGCCCTTCATCGCCTTGCGGGCGCCCTTCATGCTCGTCGGCATGGGGCCGCGCGGCATCGGCGCGGCCGGACGCATGGCGTCAAGGGCCTTCAGCTTGTTCATCAACGCCGTCTGATCGGCCGGCTTGATGTTCTTCTTCATCTTCTGGACGTGCTTGTTGAGCTTGGTGAGCTTGACCTCGCCGTCGCCATTGCCGACGACGATCTCGTGCACGGGGATCTCGTCGCCGCCGATGCGCACGTGCTTCTTGCGCTCGGCTCCGAGCAGGGCGCGGACGCGGCTGGGGTTGCCCTCGCCGACGAGGATGATGCCTGGGCGTCCGACCACGCGGTGCACGACATCCTGGTTCTTGGTGAACGCGATGGCCGGCTTGACGTTCCAGCCGCGCTTGAGCATCTGCAGTGCGCCGGCAGCGGCGCCGGGCTGGCCCTCGACCTGGGCGTAAGCGGCGCGCTCGGCGCGACGGCCGAAGACGATGAGTACCGCGAGCAGGCCGCTGAGCAGGGCGAACAGGGCCGCCGTGACGATGCCGAGGGTTCCGCGGCCGAACACGAGCAGTCCGACGATGGCGAAGACCCCGCCGACCACCAGGAACCAGAGCAGCAGGATGAGCCCGATGTTCGAGTCAGTGCGTTTGGTGATCGTGTACGCCTGACGCATCTGGCGCAGGCGACCCTTGGCTGGTTCCGGGGTGGCGTTGGACATGAGGGCGAGTCTACTGACCGATGACAGGGTCGCCGGCGTGGGAGCGGGCGGCCACAGCTTGCTGGTAGAGACGGCCGGCTCGGTACGACGAGCGCACCAGCGGGCCGGACATCACGCCGGCGAAACCGATGTCGTCGGCCTCGTCCTTGAGCTCGACGAACTCCTGCGGCTTGACCCACCGCTCGACCGGGTGATGCCGCTTGGACGGGCGGAGGTACTGGGTGATGGTGAGCAGATCGCAGCCGGCGTCGTGCAGGTCGCGCATCGCCTGGCTGACCTCCTCGCGGGTCTCGCCCATGCCGAGGATGAGGTTGCTCTTGGTGACGAGTCCGTAGTCGCGCGCCTGGGTGAGCACGTCGAGGGAGCGGTCGTAGCGGAACGCCGGGCGGATGCGCTTGAAGATGCGCGGCACGGTCTCGACGTTGTGGGCCAGCACCTCTGGGCGGGAGTCGAAGACCTGCTCGAGCAGCTCGGGGATGCCGTTGAAGTCGGGGATGAGGTTCTCCACGCCGGTGCCGGGGTTGAGCTCGTGGATCTGCCGAACGGTCTCGGCGTACAGCCAGGCACCGCCGTCGGGGAGGTCGTCGCGGGCGACGCCGGTGATGGTGGAGTAGCGCAGCTGCATCTTCTTGACGCTCTCGGCCACGCGCCGCGGCTCGTCGCGGTCGAGCGGCGCAGGCTTGCCGGTGTCGATCTGGCAGAAGTCGCAGCGCCGGGTGCACTGCTCGCCGCCGATGAGGAAGGTGGCCTCGCGGTCCTCCCAGCACTCGTAGATGTTGGGGCAGCCCGCTTCCTGGCAGACGGTGTGCAGACCCTCGCCCTTGACGAGGTTCATCAGCTCGTTGTACTCCGGCCCCATCTTGGCCCGTGTCTTGATCCACTCGGGCTTTTTCTCGATAGGGGTCTCGGCGTTGCGGACCTCGAGCCGCAGCATCTTGCGGCCTTCCGGAGCGATCGTCACGCTGTCCACCCTACGTGGCCCACGGGAACCGTCAGCGCGCCCTCGGGCTCCATCGCGGCGAGGTCGGGCGATGGTGTGTAGGTGTCCCAACGCAGCAGGTCACGGAGGTGCGGGGCGACGGCGTCGGCCGCCTCGGGAACAGTGACGCGACGACCCAGCTCGACGCTCAGCGAGGTGATGCCGGCGTCGGCGATGCCGCACGGCACGAACCGGTCGTACCAGGCCAGGTCGACGTCGGCGTTGAGGGAGAAGCCGTGCATCGTGACGCCGCGAGACACCCGGATGCCGATGGCAGCAACCTTGCGCTCGAGGCGGGTTTCATCGGCCGCCAGCCAGACGCCCGACCGTCCGGGCACACGTCCGGCGGTGACGCCGAAGTCGGCCACGGCGCGGATCAGGGCCTCTTCGACGCGGCGGACGTAGTCGACGACGAGCACGTGGGACGGGAGCTTGGTGATCGGGTAGCCGACGAGCTGGCCCGGGCCGTGGAAGGTGATCTTGCCGCCCCGGTCGACGTCGATGACCGGGGTGCCGTCGAGTGGCCGCTCGTGCGGCTCGGTGCGCTTGCCGGCGGTGTAGACGGGCGGGTGCTCGAGGAAGAGTGCGGTGTCGCCGATCAGGTCGTCGGCGCGCTCGGTGAGCAGCTGCCGCTGGAGGTCCCACGCCTCCTGATACGGCAACGCCTGATCGCCGTACCAGTCGTCGAGGATCCGCATGCTCGCCAGTTTACGGCGGTGGCTGTGGACGGCGATCCGCACGGGCTGACGGCCGTGGCAACACTGGCCGGATGGATGCGCTGATGGCCTTGTTGTGGCTGGTCGCGGGCATGCTCGGCGGCTCCGACAGCGATCCCGAATGCCTGGTTCTCGGTGGCCTGGACGCGACCCGGAGCCAGTCATTCGTCAGCGCGGACCCGGATCTCCTGAACGAGGTCTACGTCGACGCCACTACGGCACGCGCGGACGTCGACGTGTTCCGCTCGTATCGAGAGCGTGGGCTGCGACTGGAGGGAATGCGCATGGTGCGGGAGTCGTGTCGCGTCACCAGGCGCTTGCCGCGACGCGTGACACTCGACGTCGTCGACCGGCTCGGCCCCACCTCCGTGGGATCGAACGACGGTCGCCGCTTCAACCTTCCGCGAGACCGTCCGTCGCGACACACCGTCGTGTTGGAGCTGACGGGTCAGGCCTGGCGGGTCGCCAGCGTACGGACCAGCTGAGTCAGTCCTCGCCGGTCAGGCCGTCCGTCAGCTCGCGCACGATGTCGAGATGGCCGATATGCCGGGCGTACTCCTGGAACACGTGGAAGGCCACGCCCATCAGGGTGGGCGCCTCGTCGGTGTCGGCGAACCGACCCGTGGTAGCGGATGGGTCAACGAGTGCGTGGTCACGGAGGATCTCGGTGGTGCGACTCCCGCCGGCACGGAGCTGGTCAATGAGCTCTTCCACGCCCGCGTCGGTGTGCCACGTGCCGTCGGCATCCCGGTCGCCCCACGGGTCGTCGATGTGCTCGCCGAGGAATCCCCACACGAACCAGCGTCGCTCCATGTGCACCAGGTGGTTCACGAGCTGCCGTGGCGTCCACCCGGACGGCACCTGGCTGGTGTCGAGCGCATCGTCATCGAGCCCGGCGACTTTCCGCGCCACTTCGTCGCGGAAGAAGTCGAGGTACGTGATGAACAGCTGTGCCGGGTCGGTCGAGTCGGCGGCCGGCTCCGGCAGCATCAGGCAAGCGCCGGCTTGAGCGCAGACTCGATGTCGGCGTGGTCGAACATGAAGCCGGCCTCCCGCAACCGCACCGAGTCGACGCGCAGCGAGCCGAGCAGGTCGTCGGCCACACCGCCGAGGACGCCCTTGAGGACGACGGTCGGGGCCACGAGCAGGGTGGGGCGGCTGAGCGCCTTGCCGAGGGCGTCGGTGAACTCGGCGTTGGTCGGCGGCTTGGGCATCCCGATGTTGAACGGGCCGGACGCGTCCGGGTTCTCGATCAGGAACGTCACCGCGCGGAGCCAGTCGGAGAGGGCGACCATCGCCATGTACTGCCGACCCGTCCCCAGTCGAGCGCCGAGACCTGTCTTGAACAGCGGAACCAGCGGCGCGAGCAGACCGCCGTGGCGATCCAGCGGCAGCGTGGTGCGCAGCCAGCAGACCCGCGCGCCGGCGTCGACAGCCGGTTGCGCCGCCGCCTCCCACCGTTGCACGACTTCGGACAGGAAGCCGGTGCCAGGCTCGCTCGCCTCGGTGAGTACCTCGTCGCCGCGATCGGGTCCGTACAGTCCCATCGCCGAGCCGGACAGCAGCGCCGGCTTGCTCTCCGACGCGGCCACGGCGCGGGCCAGCGTGGTGGTGGCATCGATCCGCGAGGCGAGGAGCTCTCGGCGGACGCGCCCGGTGCGCGGCCAGCGTCCGACCGAGGAGCCGGACAGGTTGACGACGGCGTCGGCCCGATCGATGACGATCTGGTCGAGGCGACCGGTGCGCGGGTCCCAGAGGGAGGCGTCCGACAGCGGGTCGTCCGAGCGGACGAGCCGAGTGACCTGATGGTCGTGCTCGCGCAGGTGGGCGGCGAGTGCCGTGCCCAGGAAGCCCGAGGCGCCGCCGATGACGACATGCATCCCGGTGATCAGGACCCCAGCTCGGCCTCGAAGGACCCGTTCTGGAGTCGCTCCTTGACGGCGGTGAGGAAGCGACCGGCGTCGGCACCGTCGATGATGCGGTGGTCGTAGGTGAGTGCGAGGTACGCCATGCTGCGCACCGCGATGCTCTCTCCGCCGCGGTCGTCGGTCATCACGACCGGGCGCTTGACGACGGCTCCGATGCCCAGGATCGCGACCTGTGGCTGGTTGATGATCGGCGTGTCGAACAACGCGCCGTTGCTGCCGAGGTTTGTCACCGTGAATGTCGCTCCGGAGATCTCGTCCGGCGAGATCTTGTTGGTGCGGGTTCGCACGGCCACGTCGGCGATCTTGCGCGCCAGGCCGGCGATCGACAGGTCGCCCGCATCGCGGATGGTCGGGACGAGCAGGCCGCGCTCGGTGTCGACGGCCACGCCGAGGTGCTCACCGTCGGGGTACGTGACCGTGCCCTCTTCGGCATTGAGCGCGGCGTTGACCTTCGGATGCGACTTGAGAGCCTCCACCGCCGCCTTGGCGAAGAACGGCAGGAACGTCAGCTTGACGCCCTCGCGCTCGAGGAAGGCGTCCTTCTGACGCGCCCGGAGGCGGGCGATCTCGGTGACGTCGACTTCGTGCACCTGGGTGAGCTGGGCCGAGACCTGCAGCGACTCGACCATGCGGGTGGCGATGGTCTTGCGCAGGCGACTCAGCTTCTCCGTCGAGCCACGCAGGGCTGAGGGTTCCGCAGCAGCGGGAGCCGCCGTGGACGACGCCGCGGCCGGTGCCTTCTCGGCGGCATCGAGGACATCCTGCTTGCGGATGCGGCCGCCGACGCCGGTGCCGGTGATGGCGGCGAGGTCGACGCCATGCTGCTTGGCCAGCTTGCGGACGATCGGAGTGACATAGGTGTCGCCGCCGGTCTGGGTGGCCGCGCCTGCGCCGGAGTCCGAGGACGTGGGGGCCGACGGTGCGGGCGGCGGCGTGGGCGCCTGCTCCGGCTGCGGGGGCTCGGATGAGGTGGAAGCCGGCTCGGGCTCAGGCTCGGGCTTTTTCTCCGGCTCAGGTTCGGGCTCGGGTTCGGCCTTCGCCTTCGCCTCCGGCTCTGGCTCTGGCTCTGGCTCCGGTTCCTTCTCGGGCTCGGGCGCCTTCTCGGCGGGTGCCGACGATCCGGCCTCGCCGATGATCGCGAGCTCGGCGCCGACCTCGACGGTCTCGTCCTCGGCGGCCTTGATCTCGATCAGCGTGCCGGCGACGGGGGAGGGGATCTCGGTGTCGACCTTGTCGGTGGAGATCTCGAGCAGCGGCTCGTCGACGGCGACCTCGTCGCCTACTTCCTTGAGCCAGCGCGTGACGGTGCCCTCGGTGACGCTCTCGCCGAGCTCGGGCAGGGTGACGGCCGTGCCCTCGCCGGTCTGCTTGGTGTCGAGGTGGGGTTCCGCCTGGGCGGCCTCGTCGGCTCCGCCGGTGTCGTCGGACTCGGAGGACTCGGGCTCAGGCTCGGGCTCAGGTTCGGGCTCCTTCTCCGGCTCGGGTTCAGCCGCCGGCTCCGGCTCTGGCTCTTCGGCCTTGGCCTCCTCGGCGGGCGCCTCCTCGGCCTCGTCACCACTGTCATCACCGCCGGTGGACTCACCGGACTCGCCGATCACCGCCAGCTCGGCGCCGATCTCGACGGTCTCGTCCTCGGCCACCTTCTGCTCGAGCAGTGTCCCGGCCGCTGGGGAGGGGATCTCGGTGTCGACCTTGTCGGTGGAGATCTCGAGCAGCGGCTCGTCGACCGCGACCTCGTCGCCGACCTGCTTGAGCCAGCGGGTGACGGTGCCTTCGGTGACGCTCTCGCCGAGCTCGGGGAGGGTGACAGACGTGGCCATGGGTGTCCTCAGTTCCGATCAGGCGTGGGCGTGGAGGGGCTTGCCGGCCAGGGCCAGCGATGCTTCCCCGAGGGACTCGTTCTGCGTGGGATGTGCATGGATGAACTGTGCGACATCTTCGGGGAAGGCCTCCCAGTTGACGATGAGCGACGCTTCGCCGACCTGCTCGCCGAACCGGGCACCGATCATGTGGACGCCGACGATCGGTCCGTCCTTCTCGCGGACGAGCTTGACGAGACCGGCCGTCTGCAGGATCTGGCTCTTGCCGTTGCCGCCGAGGTTGTACTCGTAGGTGTCGACGTCGCCGTACTTGTCGCGGGCCTGCGGCTCGGTGAGGCCGACCGACGCCACCTCGGGCTCGCAGTAGGTGACGCGCGGGATGCCCGAGTCGATGACCGGCTGCGGGCCCAAACCGGCGATCTCCTCGGCCACGAAGATGCCGTGGGCGAAGCCGCGGTGCGCCAGCTGCAGCCCGGGAACCAGGTCGCCGACGGCGAAGACGCCCTCGACGTTGGTGTGCAGGCGCTCGTCGGTGGGCACCCAGCCGCGGTCGGTGGTGATGCCGGCCTCCTCGAAGCCGAGACCCTCCGTTCGGGGTCCGCGGCCGACGGCCACGAGCACGAGGTCGGTCTTCAGCGAGTCGCCGTTCTCGAGCGACACGGTGACGCCCGCGTCGTTCTGCTCGACGCCGCTGAACTTGACCCCGGTCTTGAAGTTGATCTTGCGCTTGCGGAACGCCCGCTCGAGCTGCTTGGACAGGGCGGGGTCCTCGAGCGGGACGAGCGTGGGGAGTGCCTCGACGATCGTGACCTCGGCGCCGAAGGACTTCCAGACCGACGCGAACTCGACGCCGATGACACTGCCGCCGATGATGACGACGTCCTCGGGCACCTCACTCATGGTGAGGGCTTCATCGCTGGTGACGACGCGGCCGCCGATATCCAGACCAGGCAGGGTGCGTGCGTACGAACCGGTGGCGAGCACGAGGTTCTTGCCGGTGTACTGCGTGCCGTCGACCTCGACGGTGCGGTCGCCGACGACCTTGCCCTCACCCTCGACGACGGTGATGCCGGCGGCCTTGATCATGCCCTGCAGGCCCTTGTAGAGCCGGCCGACGACGCCGTCCTTGTACTCGTTGACGGCGGGCATGTCGATGCCGTCGAACGTGCTCTTGACGCCGAACACGGAGCCTTCGCGGGCGGAGTCCGCGACCTCGGCGGCGTGCAGCAGCGCCTTCGTGGGGATGCAACCGTTGTGGAGGCAGGTGCCGCCGAGCTTGCCCTTCTCGACGAGCGCTACTGACAGGCCCAGCTGGACCGCCCGGAGTGCGCAGGCATACCCGCCGCTGCCGCCACCGAGGACCACGATGTCGAAGTTGTTGGTGTCCGCAGGGCTGTCCGCCACTGTCGCCTCCCGGTTGGAATCCTTCGGGTTGCCATCCTGTCACCACATTGGTGGTCCCTGCCACCGGGGTGAGTCGGCATTCGCCCCGTCACTGGGCAGGGTCGGGCACACTGGACTCATGGGTCTGTTCAGCCGTCGTCACGGCGCGAAGGGCGGTCGAAAGGCCACCAAGGACGACCTCGCCCAGCTACGTGAGTGGTCGGCCCAGCGCACCGGTGTCGAGGCGTTCGTCGAGCCGAAGACGTCGGTCACCGAGACCACGTTGCTGCTCGTGGCGAGTGACGGCGAGTTCACCCGGCGTCGCGTCGCATCACCGCAGGCGGCCGCCGAGTTTGCGCGCAAGGCCGGCATCCCGGTGTACGACACCAACCGGGTCGGATACCCACAGCGGATGCGCGACTACTCCGTCCGGAGCTCCGAGCGGGCCAAGGGGAGTTCGTCGGCACCGACCGAGCGGTCGTCGCGCGATCGCGCCGCCATCGCGGCACTTGAGGCCATCGCCGGCGTCGGCCAGACCACCAGCGATCCCGATGATGAGGAGCTGCGCCGCATCTGGCGCCTGGCCCGGTCCCGAGCCCACCCTGACCGCCGTGGCGGCGACCGCACCGCCTGGGACGAGGTCGAGACCGCAGCGCGAACGTTGGGGCTGCAGGGCGAGCGGCGCTAGTTCCCGGAGAGCTCGGTCGCGATCTGCACCAAGGTGCGGACACCGTGGCCGGTGCCACCCACGGGTGTGTAGTCGCGGGCGGAGCCTTCGTTGAACGCCGGGCCGGCGATGTCGAGGTGCGCCCACGATGTGTCGGCGACGAACTCGCGCAGGAACGCCGCGGCGAACAGGGTGCCGCCGGCGGGCTTGGGGTTGTGCTGCCGCAGGTCGGCCACGTTGGAGGACGTGACCTTTTCCTTCATCTCCTCGGTGATCGGCAACGGCCACATCGTCTCGCCGCTCGTGTTCGACGCGGCGAAGACGAGGTCGCGGAAGTCGTCGTCGTTGCTGAGGATGCCCGAGGTGTTCTCGCCCAACGCGACGATGCAGGCGCCGGTCAGCGTCGCGACGTCGATGATGTGGTCGGGCTTCTTCTCCACGGCGAGGGCGAGACCGTCGGCGAGCACGAGGCGTCCCTCGGCGTCGGTGTTGAGCACTTCGACGGTCGCGCCGCTGCGCATCGAGAGTACGTCGCCCGGACGGGTGGCTCCGCCGCTCGGCATGTTCTCGGCGAGACAGGCGTATGCCGACACCTTGATCGGCAGGCCGAGCTCGGCGATCGCCACCGTCGCGGCGACGATCGCGGCAGCACCGGCCATGTCGAGCTTCATCGTCTGCATGGATGAGCCCGGCTTGAGCGAGAGCCCACCTGAGTCGAACGTGATGCCCTTGCCGACGAGGGCGAGATGCCCCTTCGCGTCGGGAGGGGCGTACGTGAGGTTCACCAGGCGCGGCGGGGCGTCCGAGCCGAGGCCGACGCCGAGGATGCCACCACACCGTTCCCGAGCCAGTCGCTTCTCGTCCCAGATCGAGACCTTCACGGTGTCGCCGGCATGCGCCGCGATGGCGTCGGCGAACGCCGGGGGTCGAAGGTCACCGGGCGGGGTGTTGACCCAGTCGCGCGCGACATTGACGGCCTTGGCGACCGTTGCGGCGCGTTCGAGGGCACGGGTGGCGGTTGTCTGGCGGGCGAACGGACTGAGCACCACGGCGGACGTGAGCTTCACGTCCTTCTTGCCCTTCGTCTTCCCCTTGTCCTTGCCGCGCTTCGGGGACTTGTAGGCGTCGTACTTGTAGGCGCCGAGCTCGACGCCCTCGGCGATCGCGGCCACCTCGTCGACGCCGGCGGGGTGCAGGGCGACCGCCACGGACGTCGCGGATACCTTCATGGCCGCGCGGATTCCCTTGCCTGCCGCTCGGCGCAGCTGCTCAGCCGTGGGCTCGGACGGCAGCGCGACCGCGACGACGACACGGGCCCGAGCGAGGTCGTTGCCCGGGAACGTCACGACCTGGCCCTTCTCGCCGCTGAAGCCCACCGCCTCGAGGCTGGGAGCGAAGACATCCCGGTCGTCGTCGTTGCGGATCCCGAGAATCAGGGCATCGGCTCGGGCGGTGGTCGGCTTGGACGTGCTGAGCGAGACGGAGACCATGGCGCCACTGTAGGTGAGGCGTCGCGAGGACCCCGCGATAGGTTTGCGGCCATGGATCTGCTCCACTCACCCCTGCACGATCGCCACGTTGCCCTCGGTGCGAAGTTCGCCGAATTCGGCGGTTGGAGCATGCCGCTGGAGTATGCCGGCGGGGGTGTTCTGGCTGAACACGCAGCGGTCCGGGACGCGGTCGGGCTGTTCGACGTCAGCCATCTCGGCAAGGCCCTCGTGCGTGGTGGGGGGGCGGCGGCGTTCGTCAACTCCTGCCTCACCAACGACATCGGCCGCATCCGGCCCGGCAAGGCGCAGTACACGCTGTGCTGCGACGAGGACGGTGGCACGGTCGACGACATCATCCTGTACCTGCGCAGCGAGTTCGAGGTCTTCCTCGTGCCGAACGCGGCGAACACGGCGGCAGTCGTCGAGCGGCTGCGGGCGGCCGCACCGGAGGGCCTCGAGATCACCAACCAGCATCGTGAGCACGCCGTGCTGGCCGTGCAGGGGACGCTGAGCGACGAGGTGCTCAGCGCCCTCGACCTGCCGGTCGACCACGAGTACATGTCCTACGCCGACGGCAAGGTCGCCGGCCACGAGCTCACGGTCTGCCGCACCGGCTACACCGGAGAGAGAGGGTACGAGCTGATCGTGTCCTCAGAGGGTGCGCTCGACGTCTGGGACGCGCTCGTCGAGGCCGGTCAGCCGCACGGCATCCGACCCTGCGGGCTCGGCGCCCGCGACACCTTGCGCACCGAGATGGGCTACCCGCTGCACGGACACGAGCTGTCTGCCGAGATCAGCCCGGTGATGGCCGGCGCCGCCTGGGCGGTCGGCTGGGACAAGCCCGCGTTCTGGGGCAAGGAGGTCCTCGAACAGCAGCGCGCCGAGAAGAGCGTGCGGACGATCCGCGGACTGCTGGCCCAGGGGAGGGGCATCCCGCGTCCGGGCATGACCGTGGTCTCCGACGACGGGACCGAGCTCGGCGAGATCACGTCCGGCACGTTCTCGCCTACCTTGCGTCAAGGCATCGGCCTGGCCCTGCTCGACCGATCGGTCGAGGCCGGCTCGACGGTCACGGTCGACGTGCGTGGACGTCAGGAGGCGTTCACCGTCACCAAGCCGCCGTTCGTGGAGCCGTCCACGAAGGAGAGCTGACGGTCACTCGAAGCCGAAGATCGGCGGGATCAGCACGACCACCACGGCAGCCCACGCGCCGTACACCGGCAGGTACTGGGTCTGCCAGCGCTCGAGCGAGCTGAATCCGCGCTCGCCGCGGAGGAACCCGACGCTGAGCCGGACCGACCAGGCCAGGTTCACCAGCAGGATCAGGTTGATCCCCAGCGCGGTCACCTTGTTCGGCGTGAAGCCGAGCTCCGCGATCCGCACCAGCATGGCTGTCAGCATCAGTGCGTCGACCACGATGGCGCTGATCACGAGGACCAGCTGCACCCAGTCGAAGGCTTGAGGCGACAACTGTGGGTCCCGCGCGGAGATGGCGTACAGCAGCAGGCCGACCACGAGCACGAGGATCAGGTCCATCAGGATCAGCAGATCCCGGTCCACGTCGATGATGCTGTGGATCGTCGCGAACGCGGCAAGCAGGGCGAGCATCATCACGATCGTGAGGGGCGTGAACACCCTCGTCAGCACCGGTGCGATGTTCTCCACGACGTTCTGCTTGGCCTCGACCAGCCACGCTGCGACGACCACCGCACCCGCGGCACCCATCGGCACCAACCAGTCCGCCATGGTGTTCTCGATCGAGATGTCGAGCGTCCCGAAGGCACCGACCGTCAGGCCGACCAGCACTCCGCCGCCGAGGGCGAGCAGGGTCATGTAGACGATCCACTCGCCGGTGAACCGGATGAAGTCCATCCGCCGGCGATCGGATCGCCATTCGCCGCCGACGTACATCAGCCCGACGGCGAACCACAAGGCGATCGGCGCATGGATGATGGCCAGGACCTCGGTCGAGCCCTCGGACACGAACGGGAACACGTTGAGCACGACCGCGGCCAGGGCGAACGGGACCAGTGCGACCGCTGCGAGACGCACTGACACCTGCCGCTTCCAGGCGAAGTACCCAGCCAGGAACGGCAGCACCAGCACGCCGACGTTGCGGACGACCGTGAGGTCTTCGAGCGTCGCAATGGCGACACGGATCGCCAGCGCCGCGGCGACAGCGAAGCCGAGGACGACGACCAGCTCGCGTCGGGGGCGAAGGCCGTCCTCCGGCGTGGCCGGCACCAAGACGAGCTGGTTCCACAGTCGGTCGGAGTGCTCGCGGGCGAACTCGCGGGAGATCTCATCGACGTTGCCGATGCGCTTGACCGCGATCAGGAAGGCCTCGTCAGCGGTCAGGCCGGCCTCGGTGAGGTCGGAGATCCGATCGCGCAGGTGCCCTTCCATCTCCTCGACGTCGGCGGCGGAGATCGATCGGTGGCGCTGGACGTAGCCGCGCCACTGGTCGATCTGGGACTCGAGCTCGGTGTCGGCGTCAGTCATGACCAGGCCCCTGCGATCGGTGGGTGAGGTTGGAGGCGGTGCCACACCTGGTCGAGCGCATCCGACACGACCGACCACTGCTGGCGCCGCTCCTCGAGTGCCTTGCGGCCGGAGTCGGTGAGCGCGTAGTGCTTGCGGCGGCGCCCGCCGTCCGAGGTGCGCCAGTCCGCCGAGAGGTACTCCAACCGCTCCAGGCGGTGCAGCAGGGGATAGAGCATCCCGTCCGTCCATTGCATGTGGCCGCCGGACAGCTCGTTGATGCGCTTGAGGATGGCGTAGCCGTACGACTCACCGTCGACCAGCATCCCGAGCACCAATGGCGTGGCCGAAGCGGCGACCAAGTCCTTGTCGATGCGCACCGGATCCTCCATACCTAGGTCTACTAGGTAGAAGCCTAGCAGATCTAGGTATAGGGATCGGAGACAATCGGTACAGTCCGATGACCGACCCGGAGGTTGAACGATGATCACGCAGCCCAAGACGCAGTACGCGCGCTCGGGTGACGTGTCGATCGCCTACCAGGTCATCGGTGACGGACCCATCGACATCGTCTACGTTCCCGGCTTCATCTCACACGTGGAGCTCGCCTGGGAGATGCCACCGGTCGTGCACATGATCGAGCGCCTGACGTCGTTCGCCCGGCTGATCTTGTTCGACAAGCGCGGCACCGGGCTGTCCGACCCTGTCGTCGGGGCGCCGACGCTCGAGGAGCGGATGGATGACGTCCGCGCGGTCATGGAGGCGGCCGGTTCGGAGCGCGCGGCATTGATGGGTGTGTCCGAGGGCGTGCCGATGTCGATCCTCTTTGCGGCGTCTCACCCGGAGCTGGTCACCGGACTCGTCCTCTATGGGGGGATGGCCCGGTCCACCGAGGCGCCGGACTATCCGTGGGCCACGCCGGCGGACGCGCTGATCGAGTCCTCGCTCGAGATGTCTCCGTTCATGTTCGAGGGCGCCGCGATCGAGATCATGGCGCCGAGCATGGCCGACGACCCGCGGGCGAGAGAGATGTTCGCCCGCTTCCAGAGATACGCCGCGACACCGGCGATGCTCGAACAGGTCTTCATGATGTTCCTGGACATCGACGTCCGCTCGATCCTCCCCACGGTGGACGTGCCGACCCTGGTGCTGCACCGCCACGGTGACATGGCCGTGAACCGTCGCGGAGCGGAGTGGATGGCGACCCAGATCCCGGGAGCCAAGTACGTGGAGCTGAAGGGCATCGACCACGCCGTGTACGCCGGCGACACCGACGCGATCGTCGACGAGATCGAGGAGTTCCTCACTGGCGTCCGTCGCACCGTCGAGGTCGATCGCATCCTGGCGACGGTGATGTTCACCGACATCGTCGACTCGACCAAACGCGCCTCCGACATGGGCGACCGCCAGTGGCGAGCCCTGCTGGACTCACAGAACGAGGTGATCCGCGCCGAGCTCGCCCGTCACCGAGGACGCGAGGTGAAGACCCTCGGCGACGGGATGCTCGCCACCTTCGACGGACCGGCTCGGGCCATCCGGTGCGCGCTGGCCGTCACTGAGTCGGTCCGGCCTCTGGGGATCGAGGTGCGGGTCGGGTTGCACACGGGCGAGATCGAGCTCGTCGGCGACGACGTCGCCGGCATCGCCGTGCACATCGCTGCTCGGGTCGGGGCGCTGGCCGGGACCGGCGAGGTCCTGGTCTCGAGCACCGTCAAAGATCTTGTCGCCGGATCCGGGATCACGTTCTCCGAGCGGGGAGAGCACGAGCTCAAGGGCATCCCCGACCAGTGGCGGCTCTTCGCGGTCGATCGCTGATGACGACAACCTGGCCGGACGGGGTCATCGATCCGCACATTCATCAGTGGGACCCGCTGACGACGCGCCGACACACCTCCTCGATGGCCCGCATGTTCCGGCCCCTGTCCCATGTCCCACGTGCCATGCGGCGGCTGGCGCCCCAGGCGGACCGGGAGTTCATCGGCGACCCCCACATCGCCCTCAAGCCATACCTGCCGCTGAACTACCGCGCCGACACGCGCGAGGTACCGGTGGCCACGGTCGTGCACATCGAGTGCGACTGGCTCTGCATCGAGCGCCGCGACTCGGTGGAGGAGACCCGCTGGCTGACCACGCTCCCGTTCGGGCGGGACGGCGCACCCGACCTCGGGGCGATCGTCGTGCAGGCCGACCCGCGCTTCGACGACGTCGGCGACATCCTGGACGAGCACCTCGAGGTCAGCCCACTCGTGCGTGGGGTACGGCAGGACGCGGCCCACCACCCCGACCCGAAGGTCCGCGACTTCGCCGACCAGCCGCACCTGCTGCGCGACCCAGACTTCCTGAAGGGCTTTTCCGCCATCGCCGAGCGCGGGCTCAGCTTCGACATCTGGTGCTACTCCCACCAGCTCCCGGACGCGCTCACGCTCGTGCAGGAGTATCCCGAGACCACGTTCGTGCTCGACCACTACGCCACCCCGGTCGGCCTGCTGGGCCCGCGTGGCGCGAGCACCGGGCGCACCACAGGTGAGCGCTCCGCGCTCGTGGCGGCCTGGCGCGAGGACATCGCCGCGCTCGGAGCCCTGCCGAACGTCGTCGCCAAGCACTCAGGTTTCGGCATGCCGATCCTTGGCGCCGACCGCTCTCGACCCCTGACCACCGAGTCCGTGGGACCGATGATCGACATGTGCGCTCCGCTGGTCCGGCACGTCCACGACGTCTTCGGCTCCGACCGCACGATGTGGGCCTCGAACTTCCCGATGGACAAGCCGGAGCTGACACTCCCCGCGACGATCCGGCTCATCACCGACGCGCTGGGGTCCGACGTGGACCTGACCAAGTTGGTGCGCGACGTGGCTCGGCGCGTCTACCGTATCCATGACGACGGAGGCCCGACATGACCTGGACCTGGCAGCTGGAGAACTCAGTTGGCGAGTCCGTCGGCACGTCGGAAACCTTCGACAGCCGCAGCGACGCCGAGTCGTGGGTCGGTGAGTCCTTCGGCGACCTCATCGAGCGGGGCATCGACCAGGTGCGCCTGTTCGATGGCGACACCGAGGTCTACGGACCGATGTCACTGCACCCTGAGACCGACTAGTACCGCTCGGGGAGGGGCGCGCCGCGCTCGATCTGGGGCTTCGGCAGCCGCCACCGGCGCAGCTGAGTGCTGCGGAGTAGGACATACAGCGTGATGCCCTTGGCGCTCTGCTCCGGGAAGCGTCGCGCCACTTCCTTCTTCAACCGGCGGATGAGGATGAACTCGTCGATGACGGTGAGCAGGGTGACGACGAGCCACAGCAGGAGCCCGATGCCTGCCCAGGGCGGCGGCAGCGTGGTGACGACGAAGGAGATGACCAGGATCGGGAGGAGGTACTCGGCGATGACGCGACGTCGGTCGATGTAGTCGCGGGTGAACCTGCGGACGGGCCCGCGATCGCGGAGGGGCAGGTACTTCTCGTCGCCGGACTTCAACGCGGCCTGCTGACGTTCGCGGATCTGGGAGCGCGCCTCGCGGTCGCGCTTCGCCTGCTCCTTGCGGGTCAGCGGCACCTTCATGGCGCGCTTGCGGGCTGCTTCGGCCTCCTTGCGGCTGGGCGTCTTGCGGCCCTTCGTGCCGGCGGTGTCTTCGTCCACCCGGTCACCCTACCGACGGCTTCGTCGGTGCCCAGTGGCGCCGTAGGCTGATCGCATGGGCATCGGTCGCCGGATCACGCAGATCCTCCGTTCGCGCCGCGACTCGGGGGAGGACGTCGAGAAGCTGGCCGACAAGCTCGACGAGACGTACCGCACCCAGCTGAGCCACCTGCAGAAGGTGCGCCGGGGTGTCGCCGACGTCGCCACCAGCCGCAAACGCGTCGAGGTCCAGCTCGCCCGGCTCGCACAGGAGGCCGCCACCCTCGACACCGAGGCGCAGGCCGCGGTCGCCCGCAACGACGACGACGCAGCCCGCGCGTCTCTCACCCGCAAGGTCACGCTCGAACAGGCCGCCGAGGACCTGCGCGAGCGACACGGTGCGCTGGAGTCCGAGGAGCAGAAGCTCATCAGCACCGCCGACGACCTCGAGCAGCGCATCGAGGACTTCCGACGCCGCAAGGACACCCTGACCGCGCGGCACTCGGCCGCCGCGGCTCGTGCCGAGATCACCGGCGCCGGCAGCGGAATTGCGTCGTCGATGAGCGACGTCAACCAGGCCATGGAGTCGGCCGAGCGCCACACCCGCGAGCTGGAGGCGAAGGCCGACGCCGTCGACGAGCTCGTCGATGGCGGCATCATCAGCAAGCCGGGGGAGAGCGCCGACGACGCCGAGCAGCGTCGCTTCGATGCCGAGCTGGAAGGACGGGGAGATGGCCCGCAGCAGATTTCGCAGTGATCGGGGCCTGAGTCTCCGCATGGGCGGCGTCGGCCTCGGGCTCGGCGCGCTCTACGTCGCCTTCGGCGCCGTCCTCATCTTCTACTCCGGCAGCGCGATCTTCGGTCTGGTCATCACGGTCGCGATGGCCTGGGGGCAGTGGTACTTCTCCGACCGGCTCGCGCTGAAGTCGATCGGCGGCAAGGAGGTCACGCCCGAGCAGGCGCCCGAGCTGCACGCGATGATCGACCGGCTGTGCGTGCTCGCCGACATGCCCAAGCCGCGGGTGGCCGTCGCCGTCACCGACATGCCCAACGCCTTCGCCACGGGTCGCACACCGAGCCACTCGGTCGTCTGCGTCACCACCGGCATCATGCAGCGGCTCGACGCGGACGAGCTCGAGGGTGTGCTGTCGCACGAGCTGGCGCACGTCGCCAACCGCGACGTCTCGGTCATGACCGTTGCGTCGTCGCTCGGGCTGCTGGCCGGGTTCATCACGCGATGGGGGATGTACATCGGCGGCGGGCGCAACCGCAACGGCGGCGGCGTGCCGTTCCTCGTCGTGTTCCTCGTCAGCATGGTCGTCTACTTCATCAGCTTCCTGCTCACCCGCGCGCTCTCGCGCTATCGCGAGCTCAGCGCCGACCGCAGCGGCGCCTATCTGACCGGCCGTCCGTCGAAGCTGGCGTCCGCGCTGGTGAAGATCTCCGGCGAGATGAGCCGCATCCCCAACCGCGACCTGCGCGACGCGCAGGCGCTCAGCGCCTTCTTCATCGCGCCGGCGATCAACCGCGAGTCGATCGGCGCCATGATGTCGACTCACCCGCCGCTGCAGCAGCGTCTCGACCAGCTCGCCAAGGTCGGCGCCGAGCTCGCCGAACCGGCCTGATCGATGGGCTTCCTCGACGCCATCCTGGGGCGCTCGACCCCACCCGCGGCCGACCTCGACGTGCTGTTCGCTGTCCCGCAGGCGGCGCTGTCGCTCCAGGTCGCCGGCTTCACCGCCACCGGCCAGGGATCGGTGTGCTTCCGCGACCAGGAGGGACAGGTCGATGACGGCGTCGTCACCGACGCGCAGAAGCTCATCAGCACCGACGCCACGGTCAAGGTCGAGACCACCAACGACGCCCACGGCTTCCGCTGGCTCACGGTCACGCGCGCCGCCGGCGACGTCACCGGCCTGGTCACCGACCTGCACGCGGCCAACTCCTCACTCGTCGACGCCGGCTTCGGCGGCGGCCTGCTCTGCTCGACCGTGGTGTTCACGTCGCCTGCGGGTGGGCCGTGCGCGCTCGTCTACCTGTTCAAGCAGGGCACGTTCTACCCGTTCGTCCCGATGGACGGCCAGCGCCGCGACAACGCACTCGAGCTGCAGGTGCGCGGACTCGTCAGCGAGGACGTCCCGGTGGAGGCCAAGCTCGATCGTTGGCTCGCCCTTTGGGGCGCTCCCGGCCTCGATCCGGGTGGCCAATCGTCAAGATAGGTTGGGACCTGTGACGTTCGAATCCCTCACCCGCGACCAGGTCCAGGCCCTCCACGACGAGCAGCTCAAGGCGTATCGCACGCTGCAGAACGCCGGGCTGGAGCTCGACCTCACCCGCGGCAAGCCCTCGCCGGAGCAGCTCGACCTCTCGATGGAGCTCCTCTCCCTCCCCGGCGACGACTACAAGGACGCGAAGGGCACCGACACCCGCAACTACGGCGGCCTCAACGGCCTGCCCGAGCTGCGGGCGATCTTCGCCGAGATCATGCAGGTGCCCGTCGACCAGGTCATCGCCGGCGACAACGCGAGCCTCGCGATGATGCACGACACGCTGGTGTTCTCGCTGCTCAGGGGAACGCCCGACTCGCCGCGTCCGTGGGTCCAGGAGAACCAGGTCACCTTCATCTGCCCGGTGCCCGGCTACGACCGTCACTTCGCCCTCACCGAGCGGTACGGCGTCAACATGGTGCCTGTTGACATGCACGACGACGGGCCCGACATGAACGCCGTGCGCGAGCTGGCCGCCGACCCCTCCGTCAAGGGCATCTGGCTCGTCCCCACGTACGGCAATCCGTCCGGCGCCGTGGTGAGTGAGGCCATCGCCGCAGAGCTCGCCGCGCTCGAGACCGCCGCCCCGGACTTCCGGATCTTCTGGGACAACGCGTACGCGGTGCACCACCTCACCGAGGAGCGCACCAAGACCGCCGACATCGTCGGACTCTGCGCGGCGTCCGGACACCCGAACCGCGCGTTCGTCTACGCCTCGACGTCCAAGATCACCTTCGCCGGATCGGGCGTGTGCTTCCTCGGCAGCTCCGAGGAGAACGTCGAGTGGTACCTGACCAACCTCGGCAAGCGCACGATCGGGCCCGACAAGGTCAACCAGCTGCGGCATGCCCGCTACCTCGGCGACGTCGACGGCGTGCACCGGCTGATGGACCAGCACCGGGCGATCCTCGCGCCGAAGTTCGCGGCCGTCCTCGAGATTCTGCAGGACCGCCTCGGCCCACATGGCATCGCGACGTGGTCGGAGCCGAAGGGCGGCTACTTCGTGAGCCTCGACGTCGCGGAGGGCACCGCCTCCCGCGTCGTCGAGCTGTGCCGCGAGGCCGGCATCGCGATGACGCCGGCGGGCGCGTCGTTCCCGTACGGCAACGACCCACACGACCGCAACATCCGGATCGCGCCGTCGTACCCCTCGCCCGAGGAGCTGCGCACGGCGATCGACGGGCTCGCCACCTGCGCGCTGCTCGCCGCCGCCGAGCAGCGCCTCAGCTCCTGACTGTGCTGACCATGGCCGCCCGTGGCCCGGCACCCCCGCCAGGCCGATGAAGGTCCTGGTGGCGCCGGACGCGTTCGCCGGCACTCTCACCGCGCCCGAAGCGGCACGAGCCATCGTCGAGGGCTGGTCGCGCCATGCTCCCGACGACGAGCTCACCACCGTGCCGATGGCCGACGGAGGCCCTGGGTTCGTCGACGTCATGCACGACGCGCTCGGCGGCGACCTCGAGGTCGTCACGGTGCATGGGCCGCTCGGCCGTCCGACCCCCGTCACCCTCCTGATCAGGGACGGCACGGCCTACGTCGAGTCGGCCCAGGCCTGCGGGCACCCGCTCCTTGACGAGCCCGACCCGTGGCACGCGACCACAGCAGGCGTCGGCGAGGCCATCGCGGCTGCCGTCGATGCCGGTGCCACCACCGTCGTGCTCGGGCTCGGCGGCAGCGCCACCAACGACGGGGGAGCGGGTCTGCTCGGAGCGCTTGGTGCCACCGCCGACGTGGCGCTCGACGCTGGACCGGCCGGACTGCGCGGTATCACCGCCATCGACCTCGGGCCGGCCCGTGACCTGCTCAACGGCGTGACGTTGCTGGCCGCCATCGACGTCGACGTGCCGCTGCTCGGCATGTTCGGCGCCACCAAGACGTTCGGGCCGCAGAAGGGGCTCGCCGAGGGCGACATCCTCGCCGTCGACGGAATCCTTGACGCGCTCGTGGTCGCCGCCTGCGGCTCGGCGCCCGCCGATCGCCGGGTCGCCGACCAACCCGGTGCCGGCGCGGCCGGCGGGCTCGGATTCGCCCTGATGCTTCTCGGGGCGACCACCCGACCAGGCGTCGAGCTCGTGTCGGACGCCGTCGGCCTGCCCGCCGCGTGCGCCGAGCATGACCTGGTCGTCACGGGGGAGGGCACCTACGACCACTCGTCCCGCAGCGGCAAGGTGGTGCACGGTGTGGCCACCGCGGCGGCCGCGGCGGCGCGCCCGTGCATCGTGCTGGCCGGCCAGGTCACTGTCGGGTCGCGCGAGATGCGGGCGATGGGCGTCGAGTCGGCCTACGCGGCCGCCGACCTGGTCGGCGTCGACCGCGCGATGGACGATCCGCATGCATCGATGGTCGCGCTCGCCCAGCGGGTCGCGCGCACGTGGTCACCCCGCCAGCGGTGATCAGGCTCCGAGCTGTCAGCCCTTTGCGATCCAGGCGATGTTGATCGAGAAGGCCTTCGCCTGGAGCTCTGTGGCCTTGGTGGCGGTGGCCACAAAGACTCCTTTCGGACAGGTCTGGTGGGAGGAGTCCGTGAACACCTTGCCATCCGTCACGGTCGCCTTGGTGCTCACGTTCTTGATCGACCATGCTCCGCCGGTCAGACACCACAGGCCCTCGGCTTTCAGCCCCGGCGGCAAGACCGGCCCCAGCAGGTTCTCGAGGGCACCGAGTCCGGTGGCCGACACCTTCGGCTTGTCTCCGGCGTACTTGGTGACGATGCCTGTCGCGCTGACCGAGGCCGAGGCTCCGAAAAGCTTCATGCCGGGCTTGTAGGCATCACTCGGGGTCTTCGGACTGAAGACGTCAGGTCCGGCGACGCTGCCCATCGCCGACTTGACCAGGCTGGCGGTGTCGTGGGAGTTCCCGCGGGCCGCTCGTGACTCCGTGATCGACCAGATGCTGGTGACCAGGGAGATCGCCAGCGCCGCCAGAGCGATGACGAAGGGGCCGAGATAGGCAGGTCGAGTAGGTGTTTCGGGCGAATCCATCGTGGGCTCCTGCGCTCCGTGCCCCCGGGCGGATCATGCTCATGGACCGCATCGCCGCGCGATGACGGTTGCGACGAACCCGTGTGACCGCGGTTTCAGGCCCCGGCGCCCTTGCCTCCGCGTCCCTCGCCGTCGGCGAACCGGGCAGCGCCGAGCACACCGGTGATGACCGACTCTCGGCCAAGACGATCTTCGAGCGCGAGCCCGTCGTCCAGTGCCAGGCCGGCGCCCTCGATCGCCGCGCTCCGGTCCGAGAGCATCGTGGGCTGCGGGAACGAGGCGAGCGCCTCGGCGATCTCCAAGGCACGCGTGAGGTGGGCACCCTCGTCCACGACCTCGTTGACGAGACCCCACGCGTTGGCCTCGTCGGCGTCGATGATCCGTCCGGTCAGGATCAGCTCGAGAGCGCGGCCCATGCCCACGACGAGCGGCAGGCGCTGGGTGCCGCCGTCGATCAGGGGAACGCCCCAGCGGCGCTCGGGGTAGCCGAACCTGCTGCTCGGCGTGCCGATCCGCAGGTCGCACCACAGCGCCAGCTCGAGCCCGCCGGCAAGGCACCAGCCCGACACCGCGGCGATCGTCGGTTTCGGCGAGGTGAGCCGGGTGAAGCCCATCGGTCCGTCCGGCACGGTGTCCAGCCACTCGTTGACGGCGGCTTGCGGATCGTCCCCGGTGAAGGCCGCACCACGCTCGGCCACCGCCTTCAGGTCGGCGCCGGCGCAGAACGCCTCCGGGCCTTCACCGGTGAGGACGAGGACGCGGGCCTCGTCGTCGGACTCGAAGCGGCGATAGGCGTCGAGGAGCTCCGCCGCCGTGTCCGCATCGACGGCGTTTCGGCGCTCGGGGCGGGTGATGGTGAGGACGGCAGCGGTTCCCGCCCGTTCATAAGTGGTGTTGGCCATTTCGGCACTCTAGGGCGTGTCACGGTGCTGAATCGTTCATCACGCGAAGACCTCTGTACCATGGAATGAACCCCGCACCACGCGCGTTGGAACTGACGACGTGACCCCCACCAGGGAGACCTAGATGACTGTCGACAGCACAAGCACCGAGACCACGACTGAAGGCGTGTCCGTCACCGACGGCGCCGCGGCCAAGGTCAGGAGCCTGCTCGACCAAGAGGGTCGTGACGACCTCGCGCTGCGCATCGCCGTCCAGCCCGGCGGCTGCTCCGGTCTTCGCTACCAGCTGTTCTTCGACGAGCGCACCCTCGACGGCGACGAGATCCGCGAGTTCAACGGCGTCAACGTCGTCGTCGACCGCATGAGCCTCCCGTACCTGCACGGTGCGACCATCGACTTCGTCGACACGATCGAGAAGCAGGGCTTCACGATCGACAACCCGATGGCCACCGGATCCTGCGCCTGCGGCGACTCGTTCCACTGACCTAGATCACGGCCTTTGACGACCCCCTGCGATCGCAGGGGGTCGTTGTCTATCCTGTGCGGGTGCGCCTTGCCATCTGCGGTTCCATCGCGACCGACCATCTGATGACCTTCGCCGGCAAGTTCGCCGACTCGTTGGTGCCGGAGGAGCTCGACAAGATCGCTCTGTCGTTCCTCGTGGACGACCTCGACGTCCGCCGGGGCGGGTGCGCGGCCAACATCTCGTTCGCCCTGGCCCGGCTCGGGCATCGGCCGTTGCTGGTCGGCGCGGTCGGGCGCGACTTCGACGTGGAGTACCGCGGCTGGCTCGACGATGCGGGCGTCGACACGTCCGGTGTCCTCGTCTCCGACACGCGCCACACCGCCCGCTTCGTCTGCACCACCGACTCCTCGCTGGCCCAGATCGCGACGTTCTACACCGGCGCGATGTCCGAGGCCCGCGACATCGACCTCGCCACCCTCGGTGAGTTCGACCTCGTGCTCGTCGGCCCCGACGACCCCGAGGGGATGGAGCGTCACACCAAGAGCTGCCGCGATCGCGGCGTCGCGTTCGCGGCGGACCCGTCCCAGCAGCTCGCCTGGGCCGACGGCGACCTCATCCGCGAACTCATCGATGGCGCGGCCTACCTCTTCAGCAACGACTACGAAGCCGCCCTCATCGAGCAGAAGTCGGGATGGACGTCTTCCGACGTCCAGGCCCACGTCGGCACCCGGGTGGTCACCCGCGGCAAGGACGGCGTCTCGGTGTACCCGGCCGACGGCCCGGCCGTCGAAGTGAAGGCGATCGAGGGCGTCGTAGCCATCGACCCGACGGGGGTCGGTGACAGCTTCCGGGCCGGCTTCCTGGCCGGTGTGGCGGCTGATCTGGACCTCGAGCGCTCGGCGCAGATCGGGTGCACGATCGCCGCCAGTGTCGTCGAGACCAAGGGCACGCAGGAGTACGAGCTCACGCGTGACGGCTTCCTCAAGCGACTCGGTGCGGCCTACGGCGACACAGCCGCCTCCGACGTCGATGCCGCGCTCAAACTGGGGTGATCGCTGCAGTAAGGTGCTGGTGACATCGATGGCTGTGCCCTCTGAATGGGGCTCGGATCAGAAAGGCATCCCGTGGGTCGGATGAAGCTGATGGCGCTGGCCGCCGCCGTACTCGTGCTGAGCGGCTGTTCTCCCGTCGATGACACCGACGTGAAGCGCCTTGCTCTCCCGGTCGCCGGCAGCGATCGCACCGACCCGATGTGGGACCTGTGGCTCGGCGCCTGGATCTCCGTGCTCGTCGTCTTCGTGCTGGTCTTCGGCGGCATGGTTTACGCGATGGTCCGCTACCGCCGCCGCAGCGACGACGAGGTGCCGGCGCAGGTGCGCTACAACTTGCCCATCGAGGCGCTGTACACGATCGCGCCGATCATCATCGTCGCCGTTTTCTTCTTCCACACCGTGGTGTCGCAGAACGACATGCTGGAGAAGGTCGACAACCCCGACCACACCATCACCGTCGTGGGCAGCAAGTGGCAGTGGGGCTTCAACTACCTCCAGGAGAATGCCACGCAGGGCAGCGACGTCTTCGAGGTCGGCACGCCGGCCGATCCGACCGAGCTCTGGCTGCCGGTCGATGAATCGGTGCGCTTCGAGCTCCGGTCGCCCGACGTCATTCACTCCTTCTGGATCCCCGAGTTCTACTTCAAGATGGACGTCGTGCCCGGGCGCGAGAACTCCTTCGACCTGACCCCCACCCGCGAGGGCGTCTTCACCGGCCGGTGCGCCGAGCTCTGCGGGCTCTACCACTCGCGGATGCTGTTCGAGGTCCACGTGGTGCCGCGGTCGGACTATGACCGGCACCTGTCCAAGCTGAAGGCGCGCGGCGACGTCGGTGCGCCCGAGGGAGCCGAAGAGGCGAAACGCATCGCCGGGCTCGCGAATGGAGACGAGAACTGATGGCAACCACTGCTGCCTTCGACGAGGGCTCCGACCGCGCGGCCGCACGGGAGCGTTCCGTCGGCCAGAAGATCGTCATGGTCATCACGACCACCGATCACAAGGTCATCGGGAATCTGTACCTGGCGACGTCGTTCATGTTCTTCCTGTTCGGCGGCATTCTTGCGCTCATCATCCGCGCGAACCTGGCTCAGCCCGGCTCCCGTGTCGTCAGCGACGACACCTACAACCAGCTGTTCACGATGCACGGCACGATCATGCTGCTGCTGTTCGCGACGCCGCTGTTCTTCGGCTTCGGCAACGCAGTCATGCCGCTGCAGATCGGCGCGCCTGACGTCGCGTTCCCGCGCCTCAACATGTTCAGCTACTGGCTGTTCCTGTTCGGCGGCCTCATCACCGTCAGCGGATTCATCGCACCGGGCGGCGCGGCCAGCTTCGGGTGGTTCGCTTACGCGCCGTTGAGCGACGCGGTCAACTCACCAGGCGTCGGTGGTGACCTCTGGGTCATGGGGCTGTGGATGGCCGGTCTCGGCACGATCCTCGGCGCCGTCAACTTCGTCACCACGATCTTCACCATGCGTGCCCCCGGTATGACGATGTTCCGCATGCCGATCTTCTGTTGGAACACGCTGGTCACGAGCATGCTCGTGCTGATCGCGTTCCCGATCTTCGCGGCCGCCCTGCTCGCGCTCGAGGCCGACCGCCGGCTCGGCGCCCACGTCTTCGACGCCGCCAACGGCGGACCGATCCTGTGGCAGCACCTGTTCTGGTTCTTCGGCCACCCTGAGGTCTACATCATCGCTCTGCCGTTCTTCGGCATCATCACCGAAGTGCTGCCGGTCTTCAGCCGCAAGCCGATCTTCGGCTACATCGGCCTGGTCGGCGCCACCCTCACGATCGCGGTCCTGTCGGTCGCCGTGTGGGCGCACCACATGTTCGTCACCGGCGCGGTCAACCTCGCGTTCTTCTCCTTCATGACGTTCCTCATCGCGGTGCCAACCGGAGTGAAGTTCTTCAACTGGATCGGCACATTGTGGGGGGGAAGTGTGTCCTTTGACACCCCCATGATCTTCTCGCTCGGCTTCCTGGCCACGTTCCTCTTCGGCGGCCTCACCGGCATCGTCCTGGCCGCCCCTCCGTTGGACTTCGCGGTGTCCGACAGCTACTTCGTGGTGGCGCACTTCCACTACGTCGTCTTCGGCACGGTGGTGTTCGCGATGTTTGCGGGGTTCTACTTCTGGTGGCCCAAGATCACCGGCCGCATGCTCGATGAGAAACTGGGCAAGATCCACTTCTGGCTGCTGTTCCTCGGCTTCCACATGACGTTCCTGGTGCAGCACTGGCTCGGCGTCGAGGGCATGCCCCGCCGCTACGCCGACTACGGCGCCAACGACGGCTTCACGACGCTGAACGAGATCTCCTCGATCGGTGCGTTCCTGCTCGGCGCCTCGACGCTGCCGTTCCTGTTCAACGTCTGGAAGTCGCGCAAGAGCCCGCTGGTCAAGCTCGACGACCCGTGGGGATGGGGCCGGTCGCTGGAGTGGGCGACGAGCTCGCCTCCGCCGCGCCACAACTTCACCTCACTGCCGCGCATTCGTTCGGAGAGCCCGGCGTTCGACCTGCACCACCCGGAGATCGCTGAGCTCGAGTTGCTCCAGAATCCGGAGGAGGGACCGGGCGGTGGCTTCGCCGACGCTCCCGACGTCGAGGGCCGCGACGAGGCCCTCTCCGACTCGAAGGGTGACGTCTGACCCATGAAGGCCGAGTACTGGACCATCGCCGGTTGCGCCGTGTTCTTCGCCGTCACGGCGCCGATCTACTGGTGGCTGACCTACGACCCCACGGGCACCACCGCGCTCGTCATGACGTTCCTGCTGTGCGGCCTTCTGGGCTTCTACCTGGGCGTCGTCGCCAAGCAGATCCCGTCACGACCCGAGGACCGTTCCGACGGCGAGATCGCCGAGGGGGCGGGGGAGCAGGGCTTCTTCCCGCCCTACAGCTGGTGGCCGATGTTCTGCGCCATGGCGCTGGCCACCGTGGCGCTGGGCATCATCATCGGCTGGTGGCTGTTCATCATCGGCGCCGGTATCGGTGCAGTGACGTTGAGCGGCTGGATCTTCGAGTACTACCGCGGCATTCACGCCCACTGACCTGCTCGAGCGTGTCCAACGGCACGCCCTGATGATTTCTGACCAGTGGGTTCGCCCCCGTACGATGACTGTCGTGAACTCTCGCTCGATCGTCCTGGCAGCTGCCGCGACCCTGCTCCTCGCGGGCTGCTCCTCAGCCGACAAGGTCAAGGAAGCCGTCACGCCCGAGGAGGACCCCATCTCCTTGTCGGCGAACGTCAAGGACGACGCGAAGAACGTCACGGTCGACACGATCGTCACCGCCGACGCCGAGCACGGTTCCATCTCGGAGGTCACGCTCACCACCGCCAACGGCAAGTCCACCGTCGACGGTGTGATCAGCGGCACGCAATGGATCGCGTCGGAGCGGCTCGAACCCGGCACGGAGTACAAGCTCACCGTCAAGGGCACGGGTGCCGGCGACAAGGAAGGCACGCTCGAGCGCACCTTCACCACCCAGGCCCTCACGCTGCAGCAGCAGACCTACCCGTCCGTCGCACCGCTCCGGGGCGAGACGGTCGGCGTCGGCATGCCGGTCATCGTCACGTTCGACCTGCCGGTCAAGAACCGGGCGCTCTTCGAGCGCAACATGCAGGTCACGACGAACAAGGACGTCGAGGGCTCCTGGTCGTGGATCGGCGACCGCGTCGCGCACTACCGGCCGAAGGACTTCTGGCCGGCCCACACCAAGGTCACGGTGAACCTGAGGCTCAACGGGCTGCCCGCCGGCAACGGCATCTACGGCCAGCAGGACCAGAAGGTGCCGTTCAGGATCGGGCGCAAGGTGGTCAGCACCGTCAACGTCTCGGCTCACCGTCTTGCGGTCAACATCGACGGCAGCCGGGCCCGCACCATCCCGGTCACCACCGGCGACGCCACGCACCGCACCCGTCAAGGCACGAAGGTCATCATGGAGAAGTTCTCCAAGGTCGACATGGACGCGGCCACCACTGGCGTCGACTCCGAGGACCCCGGCTACTACAACATCAGCGACGTCAAGTGGGCCATGCGCGTCACCAACTCCGGTGAGTTCCTGCACGCCGCACCGTGGTCCGTCGGATCTCAGGGGAGCGCGAACGTCAGCCATGGCTGTACGGGCATGAGCACCGCGAACGCCGACTGGCTCTTCCACCAGTCCAAGCGCGGCGACGTGGTGAAGTTCATCAACAGCCCCCGCGGTATCGAGGACCAGAACGGCTGGACCGACTGGAACGTGTCGTGGGACGACTGGCAGCGGGGCTCCGCGATCAGCAGCTAGTCCGGCGCTAGTGCGAGCGGGGGATGCCCGTCTCGGACACGCCCTGGAAGTCCTCGCCGAGCGCGACCGGGTGGCCGTTGTGCTCCGCCAGGTGCTCGGCCGCGTGCTCCACGTCGTGCTCGGTGGGCTTGTCGACGGCACCGTGGTAGTAGAACTCGCGGAACCGCGCCCGGAGACGCTCCATGCGACCGTTCGGGGCCGGGACGCCATTCGCGTCCGTCTCGGCCGGTGCCTCGAGCACCGGTAGCCGGTCGTGCTGGGTGAGCACGTATTGGCTGGTGACCGGCAGGGGAGCGTGCCGCTCGGAGTAGGCGCCGTCGGGTGTGCGCTCGATGACACCGGTCTCGTAGCCGTGCAGGATGCGGTTGGCGTCGACGCGTTGCAGTCCGACGCAGATGCGCTTGGTGATGATGAACGCGAGGATCGGCAGGACGATCCAGCTGATCCGCACCCACCAGGTGATGGCGTTCAGGCTCAGGTGGAACTTGGTGGCGATGATGTCGTTGCCGCCACCGATCCAGAACACCGCGTACATCGTCATGCCGGCCACGCCGAAGGCGGTGCGCACCGGAGCGTTGCGCGGGCGCTCCAGAAGGTGGTGCTCGCGCTTGTCACCGGTGATCCACTGTTCGACGAACGGCCATGCGCCGAGCGCCGTGAACAGCACGCCCATCAGCAGCACGCCGGGGATGAAGATGTTCATCGACCACGTATAGGAGAGGAAGTCGAACTCCAGCGGTGGCATGACGCGCACCGCTCCCTCGACGAAGCCCATGTACCAGTCTGGCTGCGAGCCGGCCGTGACCTCGGACGGGTTGTACGGCCCGTACAACCAGATCGGGTTGATCTGCAGCATGGCGCCCATCAGGGAAGTGAAGCCGAACACCACCATGAAGAAGCCGCCGGCCTTGGCCGCGTACTGGGGGAGCAGCGGGTAGCCGACCACGTTGTTCTCGGTGTGTCCGGGCCCGGGCCACTGCGTGTGCTTCTGGTAGACGAGCAACACCATGTGGGCGCCGATCAGCGCCAGCAAAATCGCAGGGATCAGCAGGATGTGCGCCATGTACAGGCGCGGGATGATGACATCGCCCGGATACTCGCCGCCGAAGATGAAGAACTCCAGGTACGACCCCACCAGCGGGATCGACCTGATGAGACCGTCGACGAATCGGAGGCCGGTGCCGGACAGCAGGTCGTCAGGGAGCGAGTAGCCGGCGAAGCCCTCGACCAGGCCCAGCGTGAGCAGTCCGAGTCCGATGAGCCAGTTGACCTCGCGCGGCTTGCGGTACGCACCGGTGAAGAAGATGCGCAGCATGTGCACGATCATCGCGGCGACGAAGATCGCGGCCGCCCAGTGGTGGATCTGCCGGATCAGCAGGCCGCCACGGATGTCGAAGGAGATGTCGAGTGTGGAGGAGTAGGCCTGCGACATCTCGAGGCCGCGCAGCGGCGCGTACGAGCCGTCGTAGACGGTTTCGGCCATGCTCGGCTGGAACCAGAACGTCAGGAACACGCCGGTGAGCAACAAGACGATGAAAGACCACAGCGCGATCTCGCCGAGCATGAACGACCAGTGCTCGGGGAACACCTTGCGCACGGGCATGAGCTTCTTGGCGCCGGCCGCGAGTCCGAGGCGATCGTCGAGCCAACCGACGGGCCCGCCCATCTTCTTGCCCGCGTTGGTCTTCTCGATGTCGGTGTAGTCACTCATGAGCGCTCATCCAACTTCTTCTGGTCGCGAGCCAGTTCTGGATAACTCGGTGCGATGACGACGGTGAAGTCGCTCATCGCGATCAAGTACCCCTCTGAGTCTATGCCGAGCGGCAGCTGCGGAAGCGGACGGGCCGCGGGGCCGAAGATGACCTTTCCGTTATTGCCGAGGTCGAACGTGGACTGGTGACATGGGCACAGCAGGTGGTGTGTCTGCTGCTCCCACAGGCTGATCGGGCAGCCGACATGGGTGCAGATCTTGGAGAAGCAGAGGACGCCGTTGATGCCCCAGTTCTCGCGCCCCTTGGCCGGGGTGATGTCCTCGGGCCGCATCCGCACGAGGATGACGGCGGCTTTGGACTTGGCTTGCAGCGCGGCCGTGCCGTGCAGGACGCGCTCGCCGTTGTCGTCCTCCTGGAACAGGATCGCCGGCTCGGCGTTGACGAGCTGGCCGACCTCGAGCTCGGACGGCTTGATGGGTGCGCCGGACACGTCGTTGACGACCCGCATGCCCTTCTTCCAGACGGTGTCGGTCTGGCCGTGGGGGAGGGGACCGAGGTCGCGCAGCATGACGATCGTGGGCAGGCCCAGTGCGGCGACGGCGCCCAGCAGGCTGTTGCGGATCATCGGGCGACGGCCGATGCCGGACTCGTTGAGGCCGGCGTTGATGTCTTCCATGACGCTGGTGCGGTCCTCGTCGGAGGACCGGACGGGGTGGCGCATCTCGACGATCTCGTGGTCGCCCATCAGCTGCTTGGCCCACTTGATGATGCCTGCACCCATCAGCAGCAGGGCGCCGCCGAGGCTCGCGCCGAGCGCGAAGTTCTGAGCCGACCAGCCGAGGAAGGTCTGGTCGAAGTCGACCGTGAAGTAGGCGACGCAGAAGAGCACGAGCAGCAGGGTGGCGATGCCGAACATCGCCGAGATCTGGCGCTCGGCACGCTTCTCCAGTGCCTGGTCGACGTCCGTAGGGCGCCACTGGTGCGGCTGGATGCCAGGGTTGTCGATCGGCTCCTGCTTGTCGAGCGGTTCGAGTGCCGAGTGGTCTTCTGGGTTCATCGCTGCTTCTTCACTCTCGCTCCGTGGGCACCGATCCAGACGGCGAAACCGGTGAACGCGCCCATGCCAACGATGAAGGTCAACAGGCCATCGGACACGGGCCCGACGCCGCCACCCGCGAGTCCGCCGTAGTCGGGCTGCTCGTCGAGGGACTTGACGTAGGCGATGACGTTGCGCTTGTCGTCAGGGGTGATCACCGCGTCGGAGAACAGCGGCATCTGCTGGGGCCCGGTGAGCATGGCCTCGTAGATGTGCCGGGGGCTGACGTCGTTGATCCTGGGGGCGTACCTGCCGTTGGGCAGGGCGCCGCCGGCGCCGACGGAGTTGTGGCAGGCCGTGCAGTTGGTGCGGAAGAACTCGCCGCCTTCGCGCACGTCCTCGGTGGAGGCGGCTCGCCAGTCGAGGTACTCGCTCTCCGGGATGGCTGGGCCGGGCGCCAACGAGGCGACGAAGGAGGCGAGCTGACGTGTCTCCTCGGCGGTGTACTCGGGGTCCTTGCGCGGTGCCTGAGGTCCGGTCTGGGCCAACGGCATGCGGCCGGTGCCGACCTGGAAGTCGACTGCCGCGGCGCCGACGCCGATGAGGGACGGACCGTAGTTTCCGCCGGACTTCGTGGTGATGCCGGTGGCGTTCTTGCCGTGGCAGCTGGCGCAGCCGATGAGGAAGAGCTGGCGTCCGGCTTCGACATCGCGCGAGGAAGCTTCCTGGGCGGTGGCGGCCCGCGGGGCGAACGCGGCATAAAGACCGCCGGCCACGACGAGTCCCATGAGGAGGACGACGAGGCCGGCGAGCGGGTGCCGGCGGCGGGTCGAGAGTTTCCGCACCGAGAACCTCATTCCTGGTTAAGTCGACTCAGCGTACCGATCGGAACACCGCGTCGTGGTCGATGGGTCAGCCTTCTCACTGGATCAGGTAGATGGTGGCGAACAGTCCGACCCAGACGATGTCGACGAAGTGCCAGTAGTACGAGACCACGATGCAGGAAATGGCCTGTTCGTGGGTGAATCGACGCGCCAGGAACGTGCGTCCGATGACGAGCAGGAAGGCGATCAGGCCGCCGAGGACGTGCAATCCGTGGAAGCCGGTGGCGAGGTAGAACATCGAGCCATACGGCGATGACGAGATGGTGGTGTGCTCGGTGACCAGCGACGCGTACTCGGTGGCCTGGCCGGCGATGAAGAACGCGCCCATGAAGTAGGTGAGGACAAACCACTCGCGCACGCCCCACTGCGGGAACTGCCACAGCCGGCCGGTGCGTCCGGCGCGCCCGCGCTCGGCGGCGAAGACGCCGTACTGGCAGGTGACCGACGAAAGCACCAGCACCGTGGTGTTGATGGCCGCGAACGGGAGGTCGAGCTTCGCCGTCTCCTGGATCCAGAGATCCGGTGAGACGTTGCGGATCGTGAAGTACGCCGCGAACAGGCCGGCGAAGAACAGCAGGTCGCTGGAGAGCCACACGATGGTGCCCACGGCGACCATCGAAGGACGTCCATCGGTGCCATGGAGTCGGGACGCGGGAATCACGGAGGTAGTCGCCACGCGCTCATTATGTACGATTCGATCGTGAGCGAGCACAAGCCCCTGCGTGTCCTGGTCTACAGCGACGATCGGGACGTCCGCGCGACGGTGATCTCATCGCTCGGCACCCGTCCGCATCCGGATCTCCCGGCGTTCGAGTACGTCGAGTGCGCCACCGAGCCGGTGGTGTTCCGCAATCTCGACGAGGGTGGCTTCGACCTCGTGATCCTCGACGGCGAGGCGGTCCCGGCCGGCGGCCTGGGTATTGCTCGCCAGATGAAGGACGAGATCTACCAGGCGCCGCCCGTGCTCGTCCTCACGGGACGTCCGCAGGATGCCTGGCTCGCCACGTGGTCGCGGGCCGAGGCCGCGCTGCCCCATCCCATCGATCCGCTGCGCCTGGCCGAGACCGTCATCGATCTCGCCCGCGGCGTGCTCCAGTCGGCCTAGAGCCATGTCCAACACCTGGCCGGACGTCCTGGCCACGCTGGTCGCCGGTGACGACCTCGACACCTCGTCCACGTCGTGGGCGATGGAGGAGATCCTCTCCGGCAACGCCACTCCTGCGCAGATCGCTGGCTTCGCCGTCGCCATGCGCAGCAAGGGCGAGACGCAGGCGGAGATGCAGGGCCTGGTCGACGCGATGTACAAGCACGCCGCCCCGATGAAGGTCGAGGGCCGGGTCGTCGACATCGTCGGCACCGGCGGCGACCATGCGCGCACGGTCAACATCTCGACGATGTCGGCGGTGGTCATCGCCGGAGCCGGTGTTCGGGTGGTCAAGCACGGCAACCGGGCGGCCACCAGCGCGAGTGGGTCGGCCGACGTGCTCGAGGAGCTCGGCGTCCGCCTCGATGTTCCGCCCACGAAGCTCGTCGACGTGCTCGAGGCTGTCGGCATCACGTTCTGCTTCGCGCCGGTGTTTCATGCGTCGTTCCGATTCGCCGCGGTGCCACGCCGCGAGCTCGGCATCCCCACGCCGTTCAACTTCCTGGGCCCTCTCGTGAATCCTGCTCGGCCGGAGGCGATGGCCGTCGGTGTCGCAGATGCCCGGATGGCGCCGATCATGGCCGGTGTCCTCGCGGCCCGCGGCGCGGACACCCTCGTGTTCCGGGGCGACGACGGGCTCGACGAGATCACCACCACCACGACGTCGACTGTGTGGGTGGGTGATGCCGGCACCGGTCAGGTGAGCGAGCAGAGCATCGACCCGCAGCGATTCGGCATCGACGTGTCCGAGCCGTCCGCGCTCACCGGCGGCGACGCGAGCGTCAACGCCGGGGTCTTCAACCGAGTCCTTGAGGGAGAGAAGTCGGCCGTCCGCGACGCCGTGATGCTCAACGCCGGCGCCGGCATCGCCGCGCACGAGGCCGCCGACGGGTCCCTCGACGACCGCATGGCTGCAGGTGTCGAACGGGCTCGCGAGTCCCTCGACTCCGGTGCTGCCCGCGACGTGCTCGCCACATGGATCGAGACGACCCAGTCCCTCGCTTAGGGCGCGCCCTAACCCTTCAGCGTGGCGCGGATCGCCGGAGCGAACACCCGGATGATCTCGTCGGTCGACGTCGACGCCACCGGCTCGACCTGCAGCACGTATCGCATCATCGCCAGCCCGACCAGCTGGCCGCAGACGAGCTCGTAGCGGAGGGCCGAGGCGTTGATCCCGGTGGCCTTGGCGGTCGGGGTGACGACGGACCGGTTGAGCATGCGGTACAGCGCTCGATCAGCGCCGCCCTTGCCGACCGACGATCGCACCATCTTCAGCATGCGCTGGCGGGTGCGCGGGTTCTCGCACAAACCGAGGAAGGTCCGGAGCAACCGCTCACTGAAGTCAGTCGCCGCGTCCCTGGCGTTCTTGCTCTCCGCGGCCAGCCGGGCTCGCTCCCGCGCCGCGATGACGATCGGCGAATCGGGGTACGCGGGCGAATTCACGGCACCACGATAGACGCGCCCCAATCGCCGGGATCGGTCAGAGCCCGATGCTGAAGGCCTCTTCGAGGTCGTGGTGGCTGAACGTCCGGAAGGCGATCTGCGTCTGCGTGGACAGCACGCCCTCGACCTTGTTCAGCTGGTCGGCCACGACGTCGGAGATCTCGTCGTGGGTGCGCACTCGCACCATGGCGAGCAGGTCGAGGTCGCCGGTGACGGAGTAGACCTCGCTGACTCCGGGGATGTCGGCGATGCTCTCGGCGATCTCGGAGAGTCGGGAGACGTCGGCCTGGATGAAGACGATCGCGGTGATCACGAGGTCAGAGTAGTCGCCTTGGCGCGCGACGCCAGATCGGTGAGCCGCTCCAGGTGGCGCGCGCCTGTAGCCAGCGGGGCCTGCCACGTTCCGCGGACGACCCGCAGGCCTGGGGTGTCGAGCCAGCGCAGCAGGCACTCGGTCTCTTCGGCGGTGGCTGCCGGGATGGGCCCATAGCCCGCGTCGACCGATTCGGCGGTGGCGAGCAGGGCGTCGACCCAGCCGGACGGATGGGTGCCGTGCGGCATGACCCCGGCCGCGGCGAGCCGGCCGTGGCGGAGCACGTGGATCTCCCAGCCGTCCGGGTGCGGGGCGGCAGCCACGAGCTCGGACACCGTGGTGAGCTCGGCGAGCCTCTGCGTGCGCACCACCGCGCGCAGTAGGGCGGTGAGGCGATCGCGCCAGCGGGCGGCATCTTCGAAGCGCTCGTTCTGGGCGAGGTCGGCCATGCGTCCGCGGATGGACTCGACGAGCTCGACCGGGTCAGCCGTCATGGCGCGCTGCACGCGGAGCACTTCGACGTTGTACGTCTCTGGCTCGACCGAGCCGTCGCACGGTGACAGGCAGTGGCCGAGCTCGGCGAGGGCACAGGCGCTGCGCCGAGACTTCTTGGCCAGCTTGGGCGTGCACTGGCGGATGCGGAACGTGTCGTGCAGGGCGGCCATCGCATCGTCGGCGTACTGCCGGCTGCCGAACGGGCCGATGTAGTCGGCGTCGTCGTCGAGGATGCGCTTGACCACGGACAGTCGCGGCCAGGCCTCGCGGGTGAGCTTGAGCCAGGAGAGCCGGTCGGGGAACTTCGAGCGGCGGTTGTACGGCGGCCGGTGCCGGGCGATGAGCCGGAGCTCGCGCACCTGTGCCTCCAGCGTGGTGGCGCAGACGATGCCCTCGACCCGCTGCGCCAGCATGACCATCTCGCCCATGCGGGTCCGCGTCTCGGACTCGGTGAAGTAGGAGCGGACGCGGGCCCGGAGCCGCCGGGACGTGCCGACGTAGAGGACGTCGTCGCGGGTGTCGCGAAAGAGATAGACGCCGGGAAGCTGGGGGAGGTGCTCGGCCAGGTGGCGCTTCTTGCGCTGAGCCGGCGTGACCCGCGCCGTGAAGGTGCACACCTCCTCCAGCGAGGTGACGCCGAGCGGGCCGAGCCGTTCGAACAGGGCGTGCAGGACGTCGACCGTGGCGCGGGCGTCGGACAGCGCCCGGTGGTTGGGCGTGGTGGTGGCGCGGAAGACACGGGCCAGCGTGGAGAGCTTGCAGTTGGGCACCTCGTCGCGCAGCAGGGTGCGTCGGGCGAGCACCGCGGTGTCGAGCACCTCGAAACGGGGCCACGGGATGCCCAGCTCGCGGCTGAAGTACTTGAGGAAGCCGGTGTCGAACGGGGCGTTGTGCGCCACGAGCACCGTGCCCCGGGCGAACTCGAGGAAGCTCGGCAGCACCTCGGCGATGCGCGGCTTGTCGATGACCATGGCGTCGGTGATGCCGGTGAGCACGGTGATGAACGCCGGGATGTTCTCGTCGGGGTTGACCAGGGTCTGGAACTCGCCGAGCACCTCGCCGCCGCGCACCTTCACGGCGCCGAACTCGGTGATCTTCGAGCCCGCGGCCGCCGAGCCGCCGGTGGTCTCCAGGTCGACGACGCAGAAGGTGACGTCGGACAGGGGCCGGCCGAGGTCGTCGAACGAGCCCTGGACTGCTTCCACGGATCGAACACTAGTTCGATCATCGGACAGACGGGAGTGGCTGGTGTGACAGGAGTTTCTGTCGGTGGAGCCGTCTAATGTTCGAGACGTCCACCAGGAGGTGCGTCATGACGGATCCAACCGAACCCGTGGTCGTCGACTGCGACCGGTGTCTCGTGCGCAGCCCCGGCGCATGCGGCGACTGTGTCGTCACCGTCCTGCTGGGTGCGCCGCCGGAGGGCATCGAGCTCGACAGCGACGACGTGGCCGCCCTCGAGGCGCTCGCCGACGGTGGCCTGGTGCCGCCACTCAGGCTGGTGATCCCACTCACGGGGCCCGACTCGCACGCCGTCGGAAGTTGATCGATCACCGGTCCGCCCCCTAGAGTGGGCGCTTGTGCGCTCGGAGTATGCGCGGCTGACCAGGCCGACATCGGGCGCATCGCCGAAATGACGCGGATGTGGAGTAAGGCAACCGCGACATGCCGGGGAACCATGTGTGTGGGGTGAATCGGCTCGCACCTGAGCCGTAGGGCAACCTCAGCCCGAACCCGTCAGCTCACCCGGTAGGCGTCGAGGAACATGTAGGAGTTGTGCGTGCGCCTTTCGCGTATCCGTACTGTTCATCGGGCTGCTTTGGCAGCCGTCAGCGTCTCGATCGTGACCATCAGTCTCATCGGTGGAGCGCAAGCCGAGCCGAAAGCCGACGTCCAGGTCAAGGACGTCAAGCAGGCCTTCCACGAGGCCGAGGCGGCCAACGAGAAGGTCAACCAGCTGTCGGTCCAGATCAAGCAGACCAAGCAAGAGATCTCCGACCTGTCCGGCGACATCAACCGCCAGATGGTCGGATACCGCGAGCAGAAGGATGCCTTGAGCTCGGCCATCGTGCAGCAGCACATGGACGCCCCGCTCGGCCCCACCGTCAACCTGCTCGGCAGCGGTGACCCCGAGGAGTTCCTCGACGGGCTCGGCGCGGTCCAGGCCCTCAACAGCACCCGCGCCGACCAGCTCGAGAAGTTCGGCAAGACGGCGAAGCAGCTGAAGAACCGTCGCGACCAGCTCGAGGATCGTCAGAACTCGCTGACCGCCGACAAGAAGGACATGGCCAAGGAGCGCAACAAGATCAAGGCCAAGTACGACGAGGCCAAGCGCAAGCTCGCCCTCCTCAGCGCGACGCAGCAGGCCGCGTTCACCACCAGCAACACCGACATCAACTTCGACATCTCGGCCAGCGGTCGCGCAGCCAAGGCCATCAACTTTGCCAAGGCGCAGCTCGGCGACCCCTATGTCTATGGCGGCACCGGCCCGAACGGGTGGGACTGCTCGGGTCTCATGCAGGGTTCGTGGCGCGCCGCTGGTGTTGCCCTGCCGCGTGTGGTCGGCCCCCAATACGGCGCCACGCGGCACATCTCGATGAGCCAGCTCCAGCCGGGTGATCTGGTCTTCTACGGCGACATGTCGCACGACGGCATGTACATCGGCAACGGCAAGGTCATCCACGCACCGCACCCGGGACGCAGCGTTGAGGTCACGGGCCTCGGCGGGTTCAGCAGAGCCGGGCGGGTTGGCTGACTCTCGCCGGCTTTCGCCGAACCTGGCGGCCGGAGCACTCCTCCTGGTGCTGGCTGCCGCACTGCTGCTCTGGCAGCGGCCGTGGCAGTCCTCGACGTCCGGCGACGTCGTGCCCGTTCCCGACGACGCGAGTTCACTGCTCGCTCACCAGTTCCGTGCCCTGAGCGACGCGAACACGCGGCAGGCGTTTCTCGCCGCAGCAGGCTCCGGCTCGTCCGCCCGGACGTTCGCCACCGATGCCTGGGATGCCCGCACCGAGCTCGACGTCGCGAGTGTCGAGCTGCGCTACCTGCACGGTGGGGAGGTGTCCGATCGCGCGGACGGTTCCACCGTCGCCGAGGTCGAGGTGTCGTGGCGGGCCGGTGCTGGCTCCGCGGTCACCGGCACGTCCACCCGCGACGCCACGGTCGACTTTCGGCTAGATCCACGACGCGACGGCACGTTCGCGATCCGCTCGGCCTCGGCTCACGAGGAGCCGCTGCCGTTGTGGCTCGCCGGTCGGATCGCGGTCGAGCGGGGTGGCGGCACCCGGGTCATCACCGTGGACGGCGGGGTGCCCGACATCGACGCCTCGGCGATGGCACGGATCGCCCGCAACCGCGTTCGCGAGGTGGTGCCGCGGGTCGAGGACGACCTGACGATCATCTCCCCGCGGACCCAGGCCCTCACCGCCGATCTCGTCGGCGGGCCGCAGAGCGAGGTCGCCTCGATCGCCGCCATCACCACGACCGTCGACGGACGCACCCGATCGGCCCGTGTCATCGTCCTCAACCCCGGCCAGTTCGCCACCATGGACCAGCGGGCGGCCCAAGTGGTCGTCAGCCACGAGGCGACGCACCTGCTCACCGGAGCGGTGGGCCGCACCGGCGAGCTGTGGGTGATCGAGGGGTTCGCCGACTTCGTCGCTCTGCACGACGACACGGCACCGCTCACTCTGAGTGCCGGTCAGGCGCTGCGGCAGGTCAAGAAGGACGGGGCGCCCAAGGCGCTACCCTCGGCGGCCGACTTCGGGCGCGCCGACCACGGGCTCGGCGCGGTCTACGAGTCGGCCTGGATGATCTTCCGGATGCTCGGCGAGCATCACGACGACGCCACGATCGTGCGGTTCTACCGCGACGTGCTGGCGGGCACCGACGTCGGCCAGGCCGTGCGCCGGTCATTCGACCTGTCGATCGACCAGCTCACCGCGCAGTGGCGCGACTACCTGACGAAGAGTGCCTCAACGGTGTCGTGAAAGTCGCGCAGCACTGCGTTCCGCTTCACCTTGAACGACGGCGTCAGGTAGCCGTTCGTCTCAGTCCAGTCGTCGGGCAGGATGACGAACTTCTTGATCGCCTCGGCCTGTGACACCTGAGCGTTCGCGTCGTCGATCGCCTCCTGGACGGCAGACTCCAGCGCGGGGTCGTCGAGCGAGCCCGTCCACGCCTCGGTGTCGATCGTGACGAGCGCGGCCACGAACGGCTTGCCGTCGCCGACCACCAGACACTGGCTGACGTAGGGGTGGGCCCGGACCCGGTCCTCGAGCACCGCCGGGGCGACGTTCTTGCCACCGGCCGTCACGAGGATCTCCTTCTTGCGGCCGGTGATGCGGATGAAGCCGTCCTCGTCGACGTCGCCGAGATCGCCGGTGGCGAACCAGCCGTCGTCGAGCGTCTCAGCCGTGGCCTCGGGGTTGTTCCAGTAGCCGGTGAAGACTTGCGGGCCGCGGAACCGTAGCTCGCCGTCGGAGGCCACCTCCACCTCGGTGTCCGGGAACACGCGTCCGACTGAGCCGATGCGCTGGTGCTCCGGGGTGTTGACGCAGAGCGCCGCCGTGGTCTCGGTGAGGCCGTAGCCCTCGAGCACCGGCACGCCGATCCCGCGATAGAAGTGAGCCAGCCGCTCACCCAACGGCGCACCGCCGGAGATTGCCCATTCGGTGTGCCCGCCGAGCGCCTCGCGCAGCTTGCCGTAGACGAGCCGGTCGAAAAGGGCGTGTCGGGTGCGGAGCGCGATACCGGGCTTGCCGTTGTCCTGGGCCCGGCTGTACGAGATCGCGGTCTGGACAGCGCGGTCGAAGATGGTGCCTCGGCCGTCGGCGTAGGCCCGGCTGCTGGCGGTGTTGAAGACCTTCTCGAACACCCGCGGGACGGCGAGCACGAAGGTGGGCTCGAACTCGCCGAGGTGGCTCACCAGGTCCTTGATGTCGGCGGTGTGGGCGAGCTTCACCCCGGCGCGGATCGCCCCGACCTGGATGACGCGGGCGAAGACGTGGGCCAGTGGCAGGAACAGCAGCGTGGAGGCGTCCTCGCGCTCGAACAGCTCCGGAAGGCGCTCCAGGGCTCCGGCGAGCTCGCCGCGGAAGTTGCCGTGGGTCAGCTGGCAGCCCTTCGGGCGACCGGTGGTGCCAGATGTGTAGATCAGCGTCGCGAGTGAGTCGGGTCCCAAGGCCTTGCGCCGGCCGTCGAGCGCGTTGTCGTCCACGTCTGCGCCGGCAGCCACGATGCTGTCGAGGCCAAGCCCGTCGTCTGCTGTGTCGATCGTCCAGACGTGCTTCAGGTCAGGCGCCGTCTTGCGGGCCTCCTTGACGCGGGTCGCATGGGTGGCCGACTCCACGACGGCGGCCACGGCGCCGGAGTCGGAAAGGATCCAGGCGATCTGCGCCGGGGACGAGGTCTCGTAGACGGGCACGGTGACGGCCCCGGCCCACCAGATCGCATAGTCGGCGAGCGTCCACTCGTAGCGGGTCTTGGACAGCAGTGCCACGCGGTCGCCGGGCTCCACGCCGGACGCCATCAGACCCTTGGCGAAGGCCGTGACCTCGCGGTGGAACTCACCGATCGTGACGTCGCGCCACTCCCCGTCCACGCGCCGGGCGAGGGCCACGGCATCGGCATCAAGGGCGAGCCGGTCGAGGACATCGTCGGCGAGGTTGCCGTCGGCGGTCGGGTACGTCAGAGCCACGTACGGCAGGCTACCTGCCGGCCTGCTGAGGGCCTGGGTGGTGGACGTGAAGCGGTCTCGGATGCGGGTCGACCCGCAGGCGTTGCGCTCGCAACGGCCACTACGATGGACACCGACGACGAGGAGGATGGCTGATGGCACGTACGACGAGCGACATCGTCATCGGCGCAACCCCGAGCCGCATCATGGACGTGATCGCCGACTTCGAGGACTACCCCTCGTGGGCCACGGGCGTCAAGGTCGCCGAAGTGGTCGAGAAGTCGGGCGACCGTGCGGACCGGGTGCACTTCGTGCTCGAGGCTGCGCCCATCCGCGACCAGTACGACCTCGGCTACGACTGGGACGGCGACCGCTCGGTCAGCTGGCACCTCGTCGAGCGCGGCTCGATGCTCACGTCCATGGACGGCAGCTACGAGCTCGAGCCGGTCGGCGACGACAGCACCCGGGTCACCTATCAGCTCTCCGTCGATGTCTCCATTCCCATGCTCGGGATGCTCAAGCGGAAGGCCGAGAAGGTCATCATCGACACGGCCCTCAAGGGGTTGAAGAAGCACGTCGAGGGCAGCGCCCGGTGAGTGAGTCGGAGGCCGTCGGGTCGCTCGCCCAGGAGACCGCCCGCTTGCTGCACGCCCTCGCTGCGGAGGCACGTCGACCGTCGGACGAAGAGGGAGCCGCGGCCGCGAGTGGTGAGCACGTGTGCACGACCGGCTGGTGCCCCATCTGCCAGGTCGTCGGCTACGTCCACGACCATCCCGAGGTCGTCGAGCAGGTCACCGACGCCGCCGTCCAGTTCGGCCGAACCGTGCGCGACGTGCTGGAGCGCACCCTGCCGCCCACCTCCACGGACGAGGCATGAGTTCAGCGCCCACCCGGAGCGCGCACGGCATCGGTGTCGACATCGGTGGGACGAAGATCGCCGCAGGTCTCGTGTCCGAAGAAGGCCACATCCTGCGGGCTGACAGCGAGCCGACGCCCGACGACGCGGCGAAGATCGCGTCCGTCGTGGGAACCCTGGTCGAGCGGCTGCTGGACGGACCGGATGAGCTCGAGGTGGGCGGCATCGGCATCGGCGCGGCCGGCTTCGTCGACGTCGATCGCGCCACGATTCGCTTCGCGCCCAACATCGACTGGATCGACGAGCCGCTCGCCGAGAACGTCGCCAAGCTCGTCGACCTCCCGGTCGTCGTCGAGAACGACGCCAACGCAGCCGCCTGGGGCGAGTACCGCTTCGGCGCCGGCGCGGACACCGACGACCTGCTGTTCGTCACCATCGGCACGGGTGTCGGCGGCGGCATCGTTCACCGAGGGATGGTGCTGCGCGGCGGCTTCGGCGCCGCGGCCGAGATCGGCCACATCCGCATCGTGCCCGACGGTCGCCTGTGCGGATGCGGCCAGCATGGCTGCTTCGAGCAGTACGCGAGCGGTCGCGCTCTCGTGCGTGACGCCCGCGAGCGTGTCGAGTCCAGAGACCCGCAAGCCGATCGGCTGCTCAGCGTTGCTGGTGATGTCGAAGCCGTCACCGGCCAGATGGTCACCGGGCTGGCCCAACAGGGTGATCCGATGTGCCTCGACCTGCTCCGCGACGTGGGCCGATGGGTGGGCGAGGGCATTGCGACCCTCGCCGCCGTCCTCGACCCCAGCGTGATCGCGATCGGTGGCGGAGTCGCCGACGCGGGCGAGCTCCTGCTTGACCCGGTGCGGCAGGCGTTCGAAGAGCACCTCCCGGCGCGCGAGCACCGCAAGGTGGCCGAAGTGCGGCTGGCCGCCTTGGGCAACGACGCCGGCATCATCGGCGCCGCCGACCTGGCGCGCATGGGCTCAGACGGCTGACGGCTGTGCCCGGCCCACTCGCCATCGGCATCGATATCGGTGGCACCAAGATCGCCGCCGGTGTGGTCGACGCGGACGGGCAGGTCCTGGCTCGTCGGCTCGCGGAGACACCCGGCACCGATCCGTCAGCCGTGCTGGCCACGATCGGCGACCTCGTCGAGCAACTTGGAGCCGAGCACCACGTAGAGGCGCTCGGGATCGGCGCGGCTGGGTTCGTGGACGCGTCCGGGTCGACGGTGCTGTTCGCGCCCCATCTGGCGTGGCGCAACGAGCCACTCCGCGACGCGATCACCGAGCGCACTGGCCTGCCCGTCGTCGTCGAGAACGACGCGAACGCGACCGGCTGGGCCGAGTGGAGGTTCGGCGCGGTGCAGGACGAGCCGGACGTCGTCGTGGTGACCTTGGGCACCGGCATCGGAGGCGCGATCGTCATCGATGGTGCGCCGTACCGAGGTCGCTTCGGCATCGCAGGGGAGTTCGGGCACATGCGAGTCGTGCCCGACGGGCTGCCTTGTGATTGCGGCAACCATGGCTGCTGGGAGCAGTACGCGAGTGGCCGGGTGCTCACCCGCCGCGGTCGAGCCGCAGCCGAGGACGGAACCGAGCTCGGCCGCCGACTGCTCGATGCTGTGGGGGGAGTTGCTGACGACATCCACGGCACCCACGTCACTGCAGCAGCACGCGACGGAGACGAAGAAGCCATCGCGTGGATCGCCGACGTGGGCGACTGGCTGGGGGTGGGGATCGCCAATCTGGTGGCGGCACTCGACCCGGGCGTCGTGGTCATCGGCGGCGGACTCAGCGACGCCGGCGACCTGCTGCTCGAGCCGGCGCGGGCGGCGTTTTCACGCAGCCTGACCGGGCGCGGTCATCGACCCGAGGCCCGCATCGTGGCCGCCGAGCTCGGGCCCGAGGCGGGCCTCATCGGTGCGGCCGACATGGCCCGGGCGAAGGCCCAGCCCTAGAGGGCGGCGCCATCGTCCGGCCAGTCCGGACGGCCGGGACCGTACTCGGGCAGCTGTGAGATCAGGTAGATCGCCCCGGCGACGAAGGTGAACCCGACGCCGAGCAGCACCGACTTGGGCAGCCAGACGTGGACCATCGTGAACAGCACGATGGCCAACGGCGAGCCGAGCACGGCGATCCAGGCGAAAGTGCGACCGCGATGCCGTGGACGGATCGGTGCGGGCTCGACGCGTCGGTAGAACGGCTCGTCGGGCAGGTCGTCGAACGCCACCGGCTCCTCGGGCACGGCCTCGGGCTGGGCGCGTCGATGCCGACGCACGCTCGGGTGCTCCGGCTGCTCCTCGGGGAACGACAGGTCGAAGTTGAGGTGCTGGACGATCTCGTCGAAGTCGTCTTTGTCAGCCATCGGTGACACCCGCGTGCTCGGCGATGAACGCGGCCGACCGTTCGAAGATCAGCGGGGCATCGTGGTCGATGGTCGCGACGTGGTAGCTGTTCTCGAGCGTCACGTACTCGGCGACCTTCGAGGACACCCCGGCCTGGATGAGACCCAGGCTCGTGCCGTCAAGGACGTGGTCGTCGGTGGCGCGCATCACCAGGAGCGGAGCGGTGATCTTGCCGAGGTCCGCTGCCGTGTCTCGCCAGCCCTGGAGTTGTGACGCCAGTGCCTTGAGCGGCGTCTTGTCGTAGCAGACCTCGTCCGCACCCGGCTTCTTGATGTCGTTGCCGATGCCGGGGATTGCGGGCACCAGCCACTTGAGGACCGGGACGAAACGGAGCTGCCAGTTCCGGAGGGCGATCGCCGGGTTGACGACCACCACCGCGTCGATGGCGTCCGGGCGAAGCTCAGCGACGCGTAACGCGAGTCCACCACCCATCGACAGTCCGCCGACGACGACACGGTCGCAACGCTGCGTCAGCTCGGTGAGGGTGGCATCGACGGCGCCGTACCAGTCGTCCCATCCGGTGCGATTCATCTCCTGCCAGGTGGTGCCGTGGCCGGGAAGCCGCGGCACCCGCACCGTGTAACCGCGATCCGCGAGGAACCGCCCCCATGGCACCGTCGACGCAGGTGAGCCGGTGAAACCGTGGCTCAGCAACACGCCGACGGGGCCGCCATCACTGCTGAACGGCTCGGCTCCAGGGATGACGGTCGTGGTCTCGGGCATGCCCCCATCTTCGCGCATGGCTCGGTCCTCGTGCAGTCGGTCTTCAGAGTAGAGTCGCCGCAGGCCGAGGATCTGTACAGCGCTGGAGGAGGCGACGTGTTCTATTGGTTCCTCAAATTCCTGGCGCTGGGTCCGCTCATCAAGTTGATCTTCCGTCCGTGGGCCGAAGGAACCGAGAACGTCCCCAAAGAGGGTCCGGCCATCCTCGCCAGCAACCACCTGTCCTACAGCGACTGGCTGTTCATGCCCGTCGTCATCCCGCGGCGGGTCACGTTCGTGGCGAAGGCCGAGTACTTCGAGACGCCGGGCGTCAAGGGATGGTTCCAGAAGACGTTCTTCTCGGGGGCCGGTCAGGTGCCGATCGACCGCAGCAGCGGGAGCGCCGCGGCAGGCGCCATCGCCGCCCAGCTGAAGCTGTTGAAGGAGGGCGAGCTCTGCGGCATCTACCCGGAGGGCACCCGGTCGCACGACGGCAAGCTGTACCGCGGCCGCACCGGCGTCGCACGCATCGCACTGGAGTCCGGGGTGCCGGTCATCCCCGTCGCCGTCATCAACTCCGACATCATCGCCCCGCCCGGCAAGGTCTTCGGGTCGATGGCCCGCCCGGGCGTCCGATTCGGCAAGCCGCTCGACTTCAGCCGCTACGAGGGCCTGCAGGACGATCGCTACATCCTGCGTGCCATCACCGACGAGATCATGTACGAGATCATGCGGCTCTCCGGCCAGGAGTACGTCGACCTCTACGCGCAAGATGCGAAGAAGCGCGACCGGGACTCCGAGCGCGAGCAGGCCAAGGTCGCGGCACGTGCCGAGGCGGACGAGGTCTGGGACGAGATCAAGCCCGACTAGCCTGACAATCCACGAACCAGCAGGAGGAACGATGCGAGTCGGCATGCTCACCGGTGGCGGAGACTGCCCCGGGCTGAACGCGGTCATCCGCGGCGCGGTGCGCAAGGGCGTCAAGGCTCATGGCCACGACTTCGTGGGCTTCCGCGATGGATGGCGAGGGCCGCTCGAGAACGACACGATGACGCTGGGCATCCCCGAGGTGCGCGGCATCCTGCCGCGCGGCGGGACGATCCTCGGCTCGTCCCGCACCAACCCGTTCTCGATCGAGGGCGGCGTCGAGCGGATCAAGGACAACCTCGCGGTGAACGGTTGCGACGCCCTGATCGCCATCGGCGGCGAGGACACGCTGGGTGTCGCCACCAAGCTCGCGGACCTCGGGGTGAATGTCGTCGGCGTGCCGAAGACGATCGACAACGACCTGTCCGGCACCGACTTCACGTTCGGCTTCGACACCGCGGTCAACGTCGCGATGGAGGCGATCGACCGGCTGCACACCACCGCCGAGTCGCACCACCGGGTGCTCGTCGTGGAGGTGATGGGACGCCACGCCGGCTGGATCGCCCTGCACTGCGGCCTGGCCGGGGGAGCGAACATCATCCTCATCCCCGAACGGCCGTTCGACATCGACAAGGTGTGCGCTCAGGTCGAGAGCCGCTTCGCCACGCACTACTCGCCGATCATCGTCGTCGCCGAGGGCGCGACGCCGGCCGCCGGCACGATGGAATTGGTCAGCGGCGAGAAGGACGCCTTCGGCCACGTGCGGCTCGGCGGCATCGGCGACCGGCTCGCCCACGAGATCGAGGAGCGCACCGGCAAGGAGGCCCGTGCCGTGGTGCTCGGGCACGTGCAGCGCGGCGGCACGCCGTCGGCGTTCGACCGGTGGCTCGCCACCCGGTTCGGGCTGCACGCCATCCAGGCGGTCACCGACGGCGACTTCGGCATGATGGTCGCGCTGCGCGGCACCGAGATCGTCCGGGTGCCGCTGGCGGAGGGCACCAGCGAGCTCAAGGTCGTCCGGCCCGAGCTCTACGACGAGGTCGAGGTGTTGTTCGGCTGAGCCCGCGTGCCGCGGCCACCTCATGACGGCCGGTACCCTTGTGCGGTGAGCATCCCCAGTCTCGACGACCTGCATGCGATGGGTGCTGCCCAGCAGCCCACGTATGCAGATGACGCTGCGCGCGACCGCGCGGTCGAGAAGCTGCGCCGGATGCCGCCCCTCGTCTTCGCCGGTGAGTGCGACGATCTGCGCGATCGCCTCGCAGCCGTTGGCCGCGGTGAGGCGTTCCTGCTCCAGGGCGGCGACTGCGCCGAGACGTTCGAGGGCGTCACCGCCGAGAACGTCCGCAACAAGCTCCGGGTGCTGCTCTCGATGGCGGTCGTGCTCACCTACGCGGCCAGCGTCCCGGTGGTCAAGGTCGGACGTCTTGCCGGCCAGTACGCCAAGCCGCGGTCCAGCGACACCGAGACGCGCGACGGCGTCACGCTCCCGGCCTACCGTGGCGACGCGGTCAACGGGTTCGACTTCACCGCCGAATCACGGGTCCACGACCCGCAGCGGCTGGTCGACGTCTACCACGCGTCGTCCGCGACGCTGAACCTCGCGCGCGCGTTCACCACCGGCGGCTACGCCGACCTGCGCCAGATGCACGCGTGGAACACCGACTTCGTCAAGCGCAGCCCGGTGGGCGTGAGCTACGAGCGCTTGGGCGCCGAGATCGACCGTGCTCTGGCGTTCATGGACGCGATTGGCGTCGACCCCGACGAGTTCCACTCCGTCGACTTCTACTCCTCGCACGAGGCGCTGATCCTGGAGTACGAGCACTCGCTCACCCGCATCGACTCGCGCACCGACCGCCCGTACGACGTGTCCGGCCACTTCGTCTGGGTGGGCGAGCGTACGCGCCAGCTCGACGGCGCCCACGTGGAGCTGCTGAGCCACATCGCCAACCCGATCGGCGTCAAGCTCGGCCCCACCACCACGCCCGACGACGCCATCGCGCTGTACGAGAAGCTCAACCCCGAGCGCACGCCCGGACGCGTCACGTTCATCACCCGCTTCGGGTCGGGCAAGATCCGCGACCTCCTGCCGAACCTCGTCGAGAAGGTCACCGCAGCCGGGATCGAGGTCGCCTGGGTGTGCGACCCGATGCATGGCAACACGTTCGAGGCGAGCAACGGCTACAAGACCCGCGAGTTCGACGACGTCATCGACGAGGTGCGCGGCTTCTTCGAGGTGCACCGCTCGCTGGGCACCTGGCCGGGCGGCCTGCACGTCGAGCTCACCGGCGACGACGTCACCGAGTGCGTCGGCGGGGGAGCGAAGCTCTCGGCCGCCGACCTGTCGCACCGGTACGAGACGCTGTGCGACCCGCGGCTCAACCGTGAGCAGTCGCTCGAGCTGGCCTTCCTCGTCGCCGAGATGCTCGGCGGTCGCTGACTCCGTCAGTCCGGCTGCACGCGGAGCGTCATCAAGGTGGTGGCGAGCGCGTCGTACTGGCCGCACAGCATGAGCAGCTCGATGCTCTCGGCCTCGTCGAGGTGTGCCCGCAGGGCCGCCCAGGTCGGGTCGTCAACGTCCTTGACCTGCACGAGCTGCGTCGCGGCCGCGAGCAGGGCGCGCTCGCGGATGCTCCAGCCCTCCCACCCGTCATCGCCGGCGTGCTCGATCTGCTCGGGAGTGAGGCCGACGCTCCGGCCGATCCGCACATGGTGGCGTCGTTCGTAGTCGCAGTTGCGCAGGGTCGCGACGTGCAGGATGACCATCTCGGTCTCGCGGCGGGGGAGTCGGCCACCGGGCATCATCTTCGCGCTGTACCAGAGCCAGGCCCGGAAGAGCCCGCGCTGGCGCCCGAGGGTGGTGAACACGTTGGGCTTCGACCCGCCGAGCGCGCGTCCGGCCACGGTGCTGATGACGTGGTTGACGACGCCGAGCTCGCGGAAGCCGCCGGGGGTGATCCGGGGGGTGGTCATGGCGTCAGGCTAGCGAGGAAACGTCAGAAGCCGGCGAGCGTGACCGTGCTGCCGATCTTGGCCTTCTTGTCGGGGCCCGGGCTCTGCGCCTGCACGGTGAAGTTGCCGGGGCCGAACGCATGGACCTTGAATCCGGCGTCCTTGAGGATCTTCTCCGCCTCATTGCGCTTCTTGCCCTCGACGTTCGGGACCTTGATGAACTCCGGGCCACGGGAGACCTTGATGGTGACGGTGTCGTTCTTGAAGCCTTTGCCGCTGTTGGGCGACTGGCTGATGACGCGGCCCTTGTTGACGTCGTCGGAGTAGCTGCGATCGACCTCGACCTTGAAGCCGGCCTTGTCCAGGCCGGCCGTGGCCTCGGACTCCCGCTTGCCGGTGAAGTTGGGGATGTTGATGGGCTTGCGGCCCTTGCTCACGACAAGGTCGACGACGGTGTTGCGCTTCACCAGTGTGCCGATCCCGAAGTCGGCCGCCTTGACGACCTTGCCCTTGTCGACCTTCTCGTCGTACGCGGTGCTGACGTCGCCGGCCTTGAGGTGCAGCTTGTCCAGGACCGTGGTGGCCTCGTCGAGAGTCCGCCCCTTGAGGCTCGGGATCGAGTAGCGCTCCTTGCCCTGGGAGACGACGCCTTCGATCGTGTCCCCGGGCAGGATCCGGTCGCCGGGTCCGGGGTCGGTGCTGATGATGGTGCCCAGTGGGGCGGTCTCGGAGTACGAGCGCTCCTTGACCGAGAACGTGAAGCCGGCCTCCTTGGCCTCCTTGACCGCTTGGGCCTCGGTGCGCCCGACGAGCTGGGGCGTGTCGACGTAACGGCCGACTCCGACGTACCAGCCGAGTGCGACGGCCAGCAGGGCGGCGACGATGACGCCGATGAGCATGAGCCGTCCGCGCCCGTTCCGTTCCTCGTGCTGACGGCTCTCGCGGTACTGCTCGACCGTCATGGGGGGGAGGATCCCGCGGGGTACTACCGGGTCCGGTTCGGGATCTCCGCCCCACTGCACGGTGTGCTCGGGAGGCCCGCCGCCACCGGCGCGGTCGACGACCTCGGTCGCGGCGTCGCTCAGCGATGTGCTGGTGCTTCCGTTTGCGGTGATCGCCGAGCTTGCCGCGATGGCGCCGGCCGGGATCTTGACCTGCTCGGTGTCTTCCTCGACACCGGCCGGGTGGTGGTGGACCGGAGCCGGCATGAGGTCGGCCGTGAGGTCGGGGTCGTCCTCGAGGCCCTCCTCGAGGGCCCGTTGCACCAGCCGGACCTGCTGAAGCAGTACGCGGGCGTCGGCGGACCGTTGGTCGCGATCGCGGCAGGTGGCGCGTGCGACGAGCGCATCGAGGTACGGCGGCAGTCCAGGCTGGATCTTCGACGGCGGCGCGATGTCCTCGTGCACGTGCTTGTAGGCGACCTGGATGGGCGACTCACCGGAGTGCGGCTTCTCGCCGGTGAGCATCTCGTAGAGCATGGCGCCGCAGGCGTAGACGTCCGACCGGGCATCGGCACCCTCGTTGACGACGATCTCCGGGGCGAGGTAGGAGACCGTGCCGATCAAGGTGCCGCCGGTGGCCGTGGTGGCCGCGCTGACGGCGCGGGCCAGGCCGAAGTCGGCGACCTTGACCTCGCCCTCGGGCGTGATCAGCACGTTCTCGGGCTTGATGTCGCGGTGGATGAGGTGGGCCCCATGAGCGGCGGACAGCGCCACCAGCACCTGCGCGAGCAGCTCGAGCGCCCGCGCGGGCCTCATCGGTGTCTCGTCGCGCATGAGGTCACGGAGCGTGCGGCCCGGCACATACTCCATGACGAGGTAGGTGATCTCGCCGTCCGTGCCCTGGTCGAAGACCGACACGACGTTTCGGTGGTTCAGCTGAGCGGCAGCCTGGGCCTCGCGCTCGAAGCGCTGGGTGAACGTGGCGTCATCGCCGAGGCCGTGGTGCATGACCTTGACGGCCACCTCACGACCGAGTCGCTGGTCAGTGGCCTTGAAGACGCTGGCCATCCCCCCGCGTGCGATGCGTTCACCGACGAGGTAGCGGCCGTCGAGGACGCGCCCGATGAGAGCGTCGTCGCCCATCACTGCCACGTGTCCTCCTCGGCCTGTACGGGGGGTGGCCTTGTGCCGATTGTAAGGATCCTGACACCCACAGGGTGCTGCCGCGATGCGTGTCACGCCTACCGCGTGAGGATCACCACGGCGAAATCGTCAGCGCGACCGGCGCGTTGCCGTGAGCAGCAGCGGCTCCATGACCTCGCGGCCGCCGGCCGGCAGTGCGTCGAGCGCCGCCTCGGCCTCACGTTCGAGCCGGTCGATGTCGGCCTCGACGGCGGCCAGGGCTCCGGTGCGCTCCACGAGCTCGCGCAGCGCATCGACGCCGTCCGTGGTGCCGAGGGTTCGAGCCAGCAGCTCGCGGTCGGCGTCGGTGCCGAGCTGGGCGACCTTGGCGACCAGAACCGTGCGCTTGCCCTCGCGCAGGTCGTCGCCAGCGGGCTTGCCGGTGATCCCCGGATCGCCGAAGACGCCCAAGACGTCGTCACGCAGCTGGAACGCCTCACCGAGGGGGATGGCGACATCAGTCAGGGCCGCGATGAGGTTGTCATCGGCGCCGGCCAGCGCGGCACCGAGGTGGAGTGGTCGCTCCACGGTGTACTTCGCCGACTTGTATCGCACCACCCGCATCGCTTCTTCGACGCCGACCGAGAGCCGCGTCTGCGCGAGGACATCCAGGTACTGACCGGCCACCACCTCGGTCTTGCACAGGTCGAGAAAGCGCAAGGCCTCGCCGATGCGGGGGAGGTCGCTGGTGCGGAACTGCTCGTCGGCCCACGACAGCATCAGGTCGCCGAGGAGCACGGCGACGGACGCACCGTGGCGCGCGGGATCGCCGACCAGTGCCGCCTCGCGGTGCTTGCGTTCGAACTCGCGGTGGATGCTCGGGCGACCGCGACGGGTGTCCGAGTCGTCCATCAAGTCGTCGTGAACGAGGGCGCTGCCCTGCAGCCACTCCAGCGCCGCGGCCGCGTAGTCGAGCCGCGGATCGTCGGGGTCGCCGCCCGCGACGAGCCAGCCGGCGCGGCAGAACAGTGGTCGCAACCGCTTGCCGCCGCGGACGAATTCGACCGCAGCATCGACGAATTCGTCGAGGTCAGGGCCCAGGTCAGCCAGGACCTGCCGTTGGCGAGCGACGAAGTCGGTGAGAGCGGCGTCGACGCGTGTCCGGAATGCGTCATCGTCTGCGACCGTCACGATCCGGACGATACCGTTGAGTCATGGTGGACCTGGATCGATCCCTCGCCGCGCACCTGCGCGCCGAGCTACCGAGCTTCTCGTTCGAGTTCTTCCCACCGAAGGACGACGAGGGCGAGGAGGTCCTGTGGCGAACCATCTCCGAGCTCGAGCCGCTGGACCCGACGTTCGTGTCGGTCACGTATGGCGCCGGCGGCACCAGCCAGGAGCGCACGGTCCGCATCACCGCACGCATCGCGGAGCAGACGAACATGCGGGCCATCGGCCACCTCACGCTCGTTGCGCAGAGCAAGGGCGAGATCGAGTCCGTGCTCAAGCAGTACGCCGCCGCCGGCATCGACCATGTCCTGGCGCTGCGCGGCGACCCCAAAGGCGGCCCGCGAGCCGTGTGGGAGCCGCACCCGGACGGCATGACCTACGCGATCGACCTCGTCGAGCTGGCCGGTGACCTCGGCGGGTTCTGCATCGGCGTGGCCGCGTTCCCGGAGGGCCACCCGGACGCCGAGAGCATCCAGGCCGACGCCGAAGTGCTCGTCGCCAAGGCCCGGGCGGGCGCGGAGTATGCGATCACTCAGCTGTTCTTCCGACCGTCCGACTACTTCACCTTGGTCGACCGGGTCCGAGCTCTCGACTGCGACATCCCCATCATCCCGGGCATCATGCCGATCCTGAACTTCGCCCAGGTGGCGCGCATGGCCGAGCTCTCGGGCGCCGAGATCCCGCGTGAGGTGCTCGACGAGATCGAGCCGATCTCCGACGACAAGGACGCGGTGCGGGCCAAGGGCATCGAGCTGGCCACGCAGCTGTGCCGCGACCTGCTCGCCGGCGGAGCTCCCGGGCTGCACTTCATCACGCTGAACCGTTCCAAGGCGACGCGGGAGATCTTCGAGTCCCTGCGGGCCGAGGGCCTGGTCTAACGGGGAACTGCCCCGATCGCCTCGGCGATCGCTGCGGTGGCAGAGCCGATCTCCTCGATCGTGCCACCGGGATGGGCGTGTGCACCGGCCATGAAGAACGTGCCGCCCAGGCGCTTGGACGTGCCGACGCCGGGGCGGTCGAACAGCGTCGTCCAGCCCTGCCACACCCAGCCCCAGTGCCCGAGGCGCACGAGGTCGGCAGGGGAGAGGTCATGCCGCTCGACCACGTGGTCCTTGATGCGGATCCCGACCCGGGCCAGGGCGGTCACCGGGTCCTCGGCGTTGTGGTGCGCCAGGGTCCACTGGCCGGGGCTGTCGCTCCAGAGATGAACGGGGGGATCGCCGTGTGTCAGGACGTCCGGCGGGAGCTCTGGAGCGTCGGCGTCCAGCACGAGCAGGGTGCGGCTCGCCGGGATCGCCGGCATGCCCCGTGGCTGATTCAAGGGAGCCGGCCAGGTCGGCGCGCACCAGATGACGATGTCGGCGTCGATGCGGTCGCCCTGGGTGACGACCCCGGTGACGCGACCCGACGAGACCTCCACTTCGTGCGCGAGCACGCCGGTGCGGACGTCGACCGACCGCTCCTCGAGGCGGTTCACCAGGGCGTCGGCCAGAGCGGGCAGTCCACCCTCGACCCGCCATCGTCCGAAGCTCCGCTCGACGTAGTGCTGGACGGCGACGAACGCCGGGGTGGTCGAGGCTTGATGACCGTCGAGGCGGACGCCGTCCAGCACGATGGCGCGCAACGGCTCGCTGGCGACGTCCCTGCGCGCGAGCCGGGCCAGATTTCGCCGCACGGAGAGGGCCTTGCGGACCGAACGATCGAGGTCGTCCCGGTCGTCGAGGACGCGCTCGAGGACCACCCGGCGCAGGACGTCCCACGGCTCGGCGAGGGTGTCGACCCACGGCGACCAGGCGTCGTCGCCAAGCGCGTCGACCACCGCATCGTGCTGATCGCCCCGGTTGCCATGTGGCAGGTCGAGCACCGACCGGTCGACGAAGACGTGCCGGCGTCCTGCGGTCTGGACGAGGTCGACCACGTTCTCGATCGGACGGCCGGACTTGCGGAACAGGTCGCGCAGCACGCCGGGGAGCGTCACGGTGGGAGGGCTCAGCTGCCAGGTGTGTCCGTCGATGGTGTGGCCGCGCAGTCGTCCGCCCAGTTCGTCGGCCGCCTCCAGCAGGGTGACATCGTGCCGCAGCTTGGCCAGTCGCGCGGCAGCCGACATCCCGGCGAAGCCACCTCCGACCACCACGACCCGCGCCATGGGCGCAGACTACTGGGCTGCGTCCCGGGTCCCCGCGCGCCGCTGGCGTCGTGCCGCGCGGGCCCGGCGGATGACGCTCAGCAGCAGGATCACGACGATCAAGCCGGCCAGCAGCAGCGTGGCGCTGATGCCCAGGGCGATCCACGGATGCGCTACCGCGAGCGTCACCACACCCAGGACACTGAGGTCCTCCGCCGTGCTCACCGCGATGTTCGAGAACGGCTCCGGGCTGGTGTTGACGGCGAGCCTCAAGCCGGACTTCACCGTGTGCGAGACCAGCGCCGTCGACCCGCCGAGGGCGGTGAGCAAGGCCTGGTCAACGCCTCCCGTGTCGCCCGCGAGCTGGTAGGCCACCACGCCGCCGACCACGGGCCGCACCACCGTGGAGATGGCGTCCCAACCGGAGTCGAGCCACGGGATCTTGTCGACGACCAGCTCGATGAGCACCATCACGCCGGCGGCGACGAGCACGTCGGTCCGGCCGAACGCGTCCGGCACCACGCTGGTGTCGGTGAAGCGGGCGAACAATCCGAGCACGAACACCGTGATGTAGGCATTGACGCCGCTGGCCCAGCCGCTGCTGAACACGAGCGGGACGAGGTCCGTGACCATGACCAGACCGTACTCGCGCCTGTGGGAGAGTGACCCGCATGGGACCCGTCCGTACCGAGGTCATGTGGCAGTCGGTGCTCGACGCCGTCGAGGCCGCCTCGACCTCCGCCGACGGCCTGGACGTGCTCGACCTCGGAGGTGGCACCGGGGGAGACGCCGTGCGTCTCGCCGGCCTGGGGCACCGGGTTACCGTCGTCGACCCGAGCCCAGACGCGCTGGCCGCGCTCGACCGTCGCGCTGCCGAGGCCGACCTCGAACCGCCGGGCAGCGTCACCGGTGTGCTCGGCGACACCGCCGACCTCGCGGAGCACATCGAGCCGGCATCGTTCGACCTGGTGGTCTGCCACGGCGTGCTCGAGCACGTCGACGACCCTGGTCAAGCGCTCGCGGCGACCGCTGCGGCGCTGCGGCCCGGCGGTCACGTGAGCGTCGTGGTCGCCGGACGGCTCGGCGCCGTCCTCGCTCGCGCCCTGGCGGGTGACTTCGTCGAGGCCCGGTCATTGTTCGAGTCCGATGCCGCCTCCTGGGACCTCCGAGACTCGGGCCCTCGACGCTTCGTGGTCGACGAGATCGCCGCACTGCTCACGGAGCACGGCTTCACGCCGGAGCAGACGAACGCGCTCAGAGTCTTCGCCGATCTGGTGCCCAGCGTGCTGGTCGACGTCGAGCCCGGCGCGCGCGACCGGTTGTTCGCGCTCGAGCGGCTCGTGAGAACTGCTCCGGACCTGACTTCCGTTTCGGGTGGTTTCCAGTGCATCGCCCGCCTAGACTTGCCCGCAGAACCGTCCGACCGAGGAGGCCTTCGTGCCGCTGTCTGAGGAAGAGGCACGACTGCTGCATCAGCTCGAGCAGTCGCTGGCCGCAGAGGATCCCGACTTCGCGTCGACCCTGCGTGGGTCGAAGTTCCTGGCTCACAACCGCCGCGTCGCGATCCTTGCCGTCCTCGGGTTCCTCGCCGGCATCGCCCTGCTGCTCGGTGGTGCCGTGACTGCGATGACGCCGGTCGGCGTGCTCGGATTCGTCGTCATGCTCGGCTCGGCCTACGTCTTCGTCACCGTGTGGCGGCGGGGTATCGGCCAGGCCGAGGAGGACCGTGACGAGGCGACGCCGCAGAAGCCGTCCGGCTCGTTCGTCGACCGCCTCGAAGAGCGTTGGCAGCGCCGCCAGGACGGCGACGACCTCTAGTTCCACCACCGGGGCCTGAATCGCCCCACATCGCTCCACTCACACGTGACCGCTCCGCCAGGGGCGGTCATTTCGCTGTGCCCACGGGCCACATCGGCATTTCCGCGGGCGGAGGCGGTGGCGACACGGGTGGTAAATCGACCGCAAAACGAGGTCAGGGTGGGGATTTGTGGAGTACGGTGGGGCGAAATGGAGCGCAAGCCCATGGAGCACGAGGCTGATCGGGGGACAGCCGCATGAGTGAGGAGGAGCGGGGTGAGCCTGGATGTCAACAACTTCTTCGGCACCTTCACGCCGCGCCTGGACGACAAGTTCCGGCTCTTCCTGCCTGCGAAGTTCCGCCCCCGCCTCGAGCACGGCGTCGTGCTCACCAAGGGCCAGGAGAAGTGCATCTACGGCTGGACGCCTGAGGCGTTCGGCGCCTTCACCGACCGCATCCGCGACACCCCGTTCACCAACCGTGAGGTCCGCAAGTTCGTGCGCTTGCTGTACGGAGGCGCGTCCTCGGAGACACCCGACAAGCAGGGTCGGATCTCGATCCCGTCGGTGCTGCGCGAGTACGCGTCCCTCGAGCGGGACGTCACGGTCATCGGGGCGATGGACCGCATCGAGATCTGGGACTCCGGTCGCTGGGCCGAGTTCCTCGACGAGAACGAGGACGCCTACTCCGACATGTCCGACGAGGTGATGCCCGGGATCTTCTGACCGTTCTCGTGTGGCTCGATACCCGCCCGTCTGGATCTGACATCACTTCCCCGGTGTCAGAACCGAACGGGCGGGGTTCAGGCCACATGACCGACAGCACCGACACCACCCGGGCACACCACCAACCAGGAGCAGCGATGACCACCACGAGACGCGTGCGGCACGATGTCGCCGACGCCGTCGTGCTCATGGCCTTCTCGCTCAGCACCTCGGTCGGTCTGGCCGGCGTGATCGCACTCCTGGCGAGGCTCCGATGACTGGGTCGGCGAGTCACGTCCCGGTCCTCCTCGAGCGCGTCCTCGAGCTCCTCGCTCCACCCGTGACTGAGCCCTTCGCCGGCCACCGCCCGGTCGTCGTGGATGCGACCCTCGGGCTGGGTGGGCACGCCGAGGCGATGCTCACCCGCTTCGATGATCTGCACCTCATCGGCATCGACCGCGACCCCGAGGCGCTCGCCCGAGCCGGTGTCCGGCTCGAGTCGTTCGGCGATCGCGTCACGCTCGCGCACGCGGTCTACGACGAGGTGGGCGATGTCGTGCGAGACGCCGGCTTCGACGCCGTGTCCGGCGTGCTCTTCGACCTCGGGGTGTCGTCGATGCAGCTCGACCTGGCCGAGCGCGGGTTCGCGTACTCCCAGGACGCGCCGCTCGACATGCGCATGGATCCCGGCGACGGTCCGACCGCGGCCGACGTGCTCAACACCTATGCGGTCGCCGATCTCGCCCGCGTGCTGCACGTCTACGGCGAGGAGCGCTTCGCCCGTCGCATCGCTGCGGCAGTCGTCGCGGCCCGGGACGAGGAGCCGTTCACATCCAGTGCCCGCCTCGTCGACATCGTCCGATCCTCGATCCCCGCGGCGGCCCGCCGCACCGGTGGCAATCCGGCCAAGCGGACGTTCCAGGCCCTCCGCATCGAGGTCAACGACGAGCTCGGTGCTTATGAGCGCGCTCTGCCGGCGGCACTCGAGGTCGTCGAGCCCGGCGGCCGGATCGTCGTGCTGGCCTACCACTCGCTGGAGGACCGGCTCACCAAGCGTGCGTTCGCGCGGGTCACGACATCCGACGTGCCACGCGACGTCCCGTTCGTGCCGGAAGGGCACGAGCCGGCGTTCCGCCTGCTGACCCGTGGCTCGGAGCAGGCCTCCGAGGCCGAGACCGCGACCAACCCGCGAGCCCGCTCGGTCCGGCTCCGCGCGGTGGAACGGATCGCGGCATGAACCTCACCCCACGAAACCGCTCGCAAGGCTCGCGCTTTCGCGGGGACCCCGACGCGTGCTCGCCCCGCAAGGTCCGCTTGCTCGGGGGTGAACGCCGATGAACGCCCTCCAGCACCTCGCCGCGCCGCGACTGCGCCCGCAGAAGGCCCAGCCGCGCAACCGCGCGCTGCGCCTCGTCGGTCCGGTCAGCAGCCGGGCCCGCAAGGCGCCGTTCGTCGTCGTCGTGCTGACGCTGGTCGGGATGGGCCTCGTCGGCCTGATCCTGATGAGCACGGTGCTGCAGGCCCAGTCGTTCGAGGTCGCGTCGCTCAACCAGCAGGTCGACGCCCTCGAGACGCGGCAGCAGGCCCTGAGCCGCCAGGTGCACCAGCTCCAGAGCCCGTCCCACCTCGCGTCCCGGGCGCTCCTGTTCGGCATGGTGCCCAACGCCAACCCCGTCTTCCTGCGACTGTCCGACGGCGAGGTGGTCGGCAAGGCCAAGCCGGCGGTTCCGCGCAGCAACTTCAGGCAGGTGACCCGGTGACGCGCCAGCGCCTGTCCCGGCGCCGGTCGCGGTCCTGCCTGGTGTTCGTCGTCGTGCTGTTCGTCATCTTCGGCCTGCGGCTGTTCCAGATCCAGGGACTCGACACCAAGGCGTACGCGGCGATGGCGGTCGAGGCGGGCACGGCGCGCAACCTGGTCCCGGCGCCCCGCGGGGAGATCCTTGATCGCAACGGCAAGGACCTCGCCACCAGTGTCGACGGCATGACGATCACCGCCGATCCGAGCATGACGGCGAAGAACGCTCCGCGCATCGCCCGCATCCTGGTGACGAAGCTCGGCTCCGACCGGGTCGACTACTTCGACACGATCGACAAGCTGCGCAAGCCCAAGACGAGGTTCATCTACCTGGAGAAGGACGTGCCGGCCTGGACCGCGAAGAAGACCGTCGCCGCGGTGAGCAAGGCCGGCTTCACCGGCGTCTTCACCACGAAGGAGTCGCTGCGCACCTACCCGGGCGGCTCGCTGGCGGCCAACCTCATCGGTTACGTCGACGGCAGCGGCAAGGGCGTGCAGGGCCTCGAGCGGCAGTACGACGCGCAGCTCACCGGCGAGGACGGATCCAGCACCTTCGAGGTCTCGCCCAGCGGTCAGCGCATCCCGATGGCCGACAGCACGGTGAAGGAGATGAAGCCCGGCGGCGACGTGCTGTCGACGATCGACCGGGACCTGCAGTGGTACGGCGACCAGCGGCTCAGCGACGCCGTGCGCACGTCGCACTCGGACTGGGGCCTCGCCATCACGATGGACGTCCGTACCGGCCAGATCGTCCAGATGTCGCAGGCGCCCACGTTCAACCCGGACACGAAGTCGGCCATGCAGGACTACAACACCGTGTCGCGCGCCGTGCAGAACGTCTACGAACCCGGCTCGGTGCTCAAGACGATCACGATGGCTGCCCTCGCGGACCACGGCAAGGTGACGCCGGAGACGCCGATCGTGGTGCCGTCGGGCATGACGGTCGACAAGTTCCACATCGGCGACTACTGGAAGCACGGCGTCCTGCACCTCACCGCCGCCGGCGTCATCGCGAAGTCGTCGAACCTCGGCACCATCGTGGCCTCGCAGCAGCTGGGCGACCGGGCGATGTACCGCTCCCTCCACAAGTTCGGTTTTGGCACCAAGTCCGGCGTCGAGCTGCCAGGTGAGTCGCAGGGCATCCTCAAGCCGGGCTCGGAGTGGAGCCGGGCGAACCACGCCACCATCGCGTTCGGCCAGGGCATCTCGGTCACGGCGCTGCAGATGGTTCGCGCGGTCGGCGCCATCGCCAACGGCGGAGTGATGGTCGACCCGACTGTGGTCTCGGGCTTCGTCTCGCCAGATGGCAAACGCACCGATGCCGAGCCCACCAAGACGCGACGCGTGGTGTCGAAGAAGGCGTCGGCGATCGTGACCCGCATGATGGAAGCCGTCACCGCCAAGGACGGCACCGCCCCGGCGGCGGCGATCCCGGGTTACCGCGTGGCCGGCAAGACGGGCACGGCGTGGCGCGTCAACCCGATCACCGGCCGCTACGTGCACGGCCAGAACACCGTGTCCTTCATCGGCTTCGCCCCGGCGGACAAGCCGCGGTTCCTCACCTACGTCGTGCTCGACAAGCCGTACTCGAACGCCGGCGGCGGTCTGACTGCCGGCCCGGTGTTCCACGACATCATGTCGATGGCGCTGGAGCGCTTCGGCGTCGTGCCCACGGGCTCGAAGTCGCCCAAGGTCCGCCAGACCTGGTGACGCCGTCACCGGCGGATAGGCTCGGAACGTGGTGGACGTGATGCGGGTGCGGCCGGCGAGCCCTCCTTCCCGCACCCTCGCAGAGGTCGCCGCGCATCTCGGGATCGCCGCTGGCGACGGCACCGAGCTCACCGGCATCAGCCTCAACACCGGGCTCGTCGAGCCGGGCGATCTCTACGCCGCGCTGCCGGGAGCCCGTTCGCACGGCGCCGACCATGCGGCGGCCGCGCTCGATGCGGGAGCAGTGGCTGTGCTCACCGATGCCGAGGGCGCCGCGAAGGTCGACGACCTCGAGTTGCCCACCCTCGTCGTCGAGGAACCCCGGGCCCTGCTGGCCGACCTGTCCGCCTGGTTCTACGACCACCCGTCGGCGGCGTTCACCACCGTCGGCGTCACCGGCACCCAGGGCAAGACCACGACCACCTACCTGGCCGAGGCCGCCCTCGGCGCACGACGCTCGGCCGTGGTCGGCACCATCGGCACCCGGATCGCCGGCGTCCCGGCCGCGTCCGCGCTCACCACCCCGGAGGCACCTGCTCTCCAAGCGCTGTTCGCCGTGATGCGCGAAGAGGACGTCGAGGTCTGCGTCATGGAGGTGTCGAGCCACGCGATGGTGCAGGAGCGCGTGGACGGCTTCACGTTCGACGTCGCCGTCTTCCTCAACCTCGGCCGCGACCATCTCGACTTCCATCGTGATCTTGACGAGTACTTCCTCGCCAAGGCGGCGCTGTTCACGCCCGAGCACGCCAGGCGAGCTGTCGTCAACGTCGACGACGCACACGGCCGGCGGCTGATCGACCTCACCCCGCTGCCGGTCACCACGTTCTCGTCCGAAGGACAGCCCGCCGACTGGAGGGCCGCGAACATCCGTCCGCATCGCCTCGGCACCGATCTCCAGGTGCTGGGTCCGGCAGGGGAGGAGGTCGAGCTCTCGGTGCCGTTGCCCGGCGTCTTCAACGTCTCCAACGCGCTCGCCGTCGTGGCCGCACTGACCACGGCCGGGCTCGATCCCACCGTGCTCGCTGCCGGCATCGCCGCGAGTCCCGGTGTGCCCGGCCGCATGGAGCGCGTCGACGCGGGCCAGGAGTTCACCGCGTTCGTCGACTACGCCCACAAGCCTGATGCCGTCACCGCGGTGCTCACCGCACTGCGTCCGGTCACGGCCGGAAGGCTCATCATCGTGATCGGCGCCGGTGGCGATCGCGACCACGGCAAGCGTCCGCTCATGGGTGAGGCCGCGGCGAAGCACGCCGACATCGTGGTCGTCACCGATGACAACCCGCGCACCGAGGACCCTGCGGACATTCGCGCCGCGGTGCTCTCGGGGACGTCGGCCGGCCCCGGCGTCGCCTTCGAGGTGGCCGAACGCCGCGACGCCATCGCCCACGCCGTCGCGCTCGCGCACCGTGGCGACACGGTGGTCGTGGCGGGCAAGGGGCACGAGCAGGGCCAGGAGGTCGACGGCGTCGTGCATCCGTTCGACGACCGCACCGTGCTCCGTGAGCTGATCGAGGGTGGCGGCGCATGATCGTCATGAGCGTCGCCGATGTCGCCGAGGTCGTCGGTGGACACGTGCACGGTGACGGCACGACTCCGGTCACCGCTCCGGTGACGCTCGACTCGCGCGACGTGCAGCCAGGCGGGCTGTTCGCGGCCCTCGCCGGTGAGCACGTCGACGGACACGAGTTCGCGGCCCAGGCTCTGGCTGGCGGCGCCGCGGCCGTGCTCGCCTCCCGGCCAGTGGCCGAGCCGAGCGTCGTCGTCGACGACGTCACGCAGGCTCTCGCTCGGCTCGCCACACACGTGCTCGAACAGCTCGATCCCGTCGTCATCGCCGTCACCGGTTCGCAGGGCAAGACCAGCGTCAAGGACCTCCTGGCCGACGTGCTCGAGCCGGCCGGCCCGACCATCGCCCCCGTGGGGTCGTACAACAACGACCTCGGCGTGCCCTTGACGGTGCTCCGGGCCGACCCCGAGACCAGCTTCCTCGTGATCGAGATGGGGGCCCGCGGCATCGGACACATCGCGAGCCTGTGCCGCATCGCCCCGCCGGACGTTGCGGTGGTCCTCAACGTCGGACTGGCCCACGTCGGCGAGTTCGGTTCCCCGGACGTCACAGCCCAGGCAAAGGGCGAGATCGTCGAAGCCCTGACGGCCGACGGCACAGCCGTGCTCAACGCGGACGACCCGCGTGTCATGACCATGGCGTCTCGGACGTCGGCGCGAGTACTCACCTTCGGTGCCGCCGGCGATGTCACCGTGGGCGACATCCACCTTGACGAGGTCGGCGAGCCCCACTTCACGCTCACGCACGCCGGCACGAGTGTCGAGGTCCACGTGCCTCAGATCGGTGCCCACCACGCGGTCAACGCGGCGGCCGCGGCCACGGCCGCCCTCACGCTCGGGTTCGACCTGCCCTCGATCGCCGAGCGACTCGACCACGCTGCCGCCCGCTCACCGATGCGGATGGCGCGGCACGTGCGCGACGACGGACTCGTGGTCATCGACGACGCCTACAACGCCAACCCGGAATCGATGTCAGCCGCGCTTCGGGCCCTGGCCGGAGTGGGGCAGGGCCGAAGAGTCGCAGTCCTCGGGGAGATGCTCGAGCTAGGGGACGGTAGCCACGACTCGCACGTCGAGGTCGGGCGCCTGGCGGCCGACCTGGGGATCGATCTCGTTCTGGCGGTTGGCGACGGAGCCGCCGGCATAGCCGAGGGCGCGGGGGAGCGGGCCACCTCGGTCGCGGACGTCGACGAGGCGGTGCGCCACCTCTCCGCGTGGCTGTCTCCGACCGACGTCGTCCTCGTGAAAGCATCGAGAAGCATTCGTCTGGAGCGGGTCACCGAGGCGCTGCTCGGTCGCTGACGCCATACTCGACCAAGGTCCCGGTCGACCGAGGAAAGGATCCCGCAACGCGATGTTGGCCATCCTGATCGCGGGCGCATTCGCCCTCCTCGGCACCCTGATCGGCACGCGTTTCGCGATCAGGGTCCTGGTGCATCGGGGATACGGCCAGCTGATCCGCGACGACGGTCCGACGTCGCACCACACCAAGCGCGGCACGCCGACGATGGGCGGGCTCGTCGTCATCATCTCGGTGCTGACCGCCTACGCGCTCGCCAAGCTCGCGACCGGGTTCAAGCCCAGCGCGTCCGCGCTGCTCCTGCTGTTCCTGTTCTGCGGCCTCGGTGCGATCGGCTTCCTCGACGACTACATCAAGATCTCCAAGCAGCGAAGCCTCGGGCTCCGCAGCAAGGCGAAGTTCATCGGCCAGGCCGTCGTCGGGCTCGCCTTCGCGATCGTCGCGATCGGCTGGGAGGACGACAGCGGGCGCACCGTCATCACGCACGCGATCTCCTTCACCCGCGACATCGAGGGCTTCGAGCTGCCCACCGTGCTGCTGCTCGTGTGGGTGCTCGTGATGATCGCCGGCACGTCGAACGGCGTGAACCTCACCGACGGGCTCGACGGCCTCGCCACCGGTGCCGCCACGATGACGTTCGGCGCCTACGTGTTCATCAACATCTGGCAGAGCAACCAGAACTGTCAGTACAACCCCGGCCTGAAGTGCTACGAGGTCCGCGACCCGCTCGATCTTGCCGTGGTCGCGTCCGCGCTCACCGGCGCCTGCTTCGGGTTCCTGTGGTGGAACGCCTCGCCGGCGAAGATCTTCATGGGTGACACCGGGTCGCTCAGCCTCGGCGGCGCGATGGCCGGCTTCGCCCTCATGACTCGCACCGAGCTGCTGCTCATCGTCGTCGGAGGCCTGTTCGTCGCCATCACCGCGTCGGTGATCCTGCAGGTCGCCTACTTCAAGCTCAGCAAGGGCAAACGCATCTTCCGGATGGCACCCCTGCAGCACCATTTCGAGCTGCTCGGTTGGGCGGAGATCACCATCGTGGTCCGGTTCTGGATCATCAGCGGCCTGGCCGTCATCACCGGGCTCGGCATCTTCTACTGGGAATGGGTCACCGGCGTATGAGCGATCCCTCCCAGCTCGGACGCTCCTCGTCCTGGGAGGGCGTGCGAGCGCTTGTCTGCGGGTTCGGGGTCAGCGGCTTCGCGGCCGCCGACACCCTGGTCCATCTCGGTGCCACCGTGACGGTCCTGGACGAGAAGGTGCCGGAAGACGACGAGAAGGCCCGGCTGCTGGAGTTCCTTGGAGCCGACCTGCGCTTGGGTCCCGGCTCCACCGACGCCCTGCCCGAGGAACTCGACCTCGTCGTCACCTCGCCCGGATGGCCGCCCACCGCGGCACTGCTCGTCGAGGCGGACGGTCGCGACCTGCCCGTGTGGGGCGAGGTCGAGCTGGCTTGGCGTCTGCGCGGCGACGATCCGGCGCCGTGGCTCTGCGTCACCGGCACGAACGGCAAGACCACGACGGTGCAGATGCTCGACGCGATGCTGTCGGCCGAGGGCCTGAACTCGGGCGCGGTCGGGAACGTCGGCCGACCGGTGCTCGAGGCGGTGATGGATCCAGATGGCCCGGACGTGCTGGCGGTCGAGCTGTCGAGCTACCAGCTGTACTGGAGCTCGTCGATCGAGGCGGAGTCCGCCGCTGTGCTCAACGTCGCGCCCGACCACCTCGACTGGCACGGCACTCCCGAGGCCTACGCCGCGGCCAAGGGTCGCATCTACCAGCACGTTCAGCGGGCCTGTGTCTACAACGTCGAGGACCCGTGGACCGAGCGGCTGGTGCGCGAGGCCGACGTCGTCGATGGTGCCCGCGCCGTCGGGTTCACCCTCGGGATCCCTGAGCCGGGCATGGTCGGAGTGGTCGACGACGTGCTTGCTGACCGCGCGTTCGTCGACGGACGGCAGACCCAGGCGGCCGAGCTCGGCAAGCTCTCCGACCTGGCCGATCCGGCCCCGCATGTCGTGGCCAACGCGCTCGCGGCGGCTGCACTGGCCCGTTCGCACGGGGTCAGCCCGCGAGCTGTCCGGGACGGCCTCCGGTCCTTCCGGGCCGGCCCGCACCGGATCGCCCTCGTCGAGGAGATCGACGGCGTGCGGTACGTCGACGACTCCAAGGCCACCAACCCGCATGCCGCCCTCGCATCGCTGCTGGGTGTCGAATCGGCGGTCTGGATCGCCGGTGGCCTCGCGAAGGGTGCGACGTTCGACGAACTGGTCGAATCGGCCCGCGACCGGCTCCGCGGCGTCGTCCTGATCGGAGCCGACCGCGACGTGGTGGCCGAGGCGCTGCGGCGACACGCACCGGATGTGCCGGTGGTCGAGGTCGTGACCGGGAAAGATGAGCTCATGGATCGCGTCGTGGAGTCCGCGACGACCATGGCACGGCCGGGGGACACCGTGCTGCTGGCCCCAGGATGCGCGTCCATGGACCAGTTCCGCGACTACGCAGCTCGCGGTGACGCCTTCGCCGAGGCGGTACGACGCCTCGGCCCACGATCCTGAAGGGCGGACGCGCATGACCACCACGGCCCAGAAGGGGCAGCGGCACTCGCCTGCGATCGTCGAGGCGACCCGCCGCACCCTCGACCGGCCGCTCGCGTCCTACCAGCTCGTGCTCGGCACGTCCGGGCTGCTGCTCGGCCTCGGCCTCATCATGGTCCTGAGCGCCAGCTCGGTGCTGGCCTACAACCTCTACGACCACAACTCCTTCGCGATCGTGGAGCGCCAGGCCCTGTTCGCCGTCGCCGGGCTCATCGGCGCCGTCATCGCCGCCCGAATGCCCCTGTCGCTGCTGCGCAAGCTGATCCGGCCGTTCCTGATCGTGGCGGTGCTGCTGATCATCGCGACGTTCATCCCGGGCGTCGGGCTGGAGGTCAATGGCAACCGCAACTGGCTCCCGCTGCCCGGCTCGCTCCAGCTGCAGCCGTCGGAGTTCGCGAAGCTCGCCGTCGTGCTGTGGATCGCCGACCTGTACGCACGCCGCCACCGCAAGCTGGGCTCGGCGAAGTCGATCCTCGTCCCGATGGTGCCGATCTCCGGTGGGGTCGCGGCCCTCGTCGTCGGCCAGCGCGACCTCGGCACCGCGCTCGTGCTCTTCGCCGTCATCGTCGGCATGCTCTGGGTGGTCGGGCTGCCGGGCAAGCCGATGGGCGCGGTCGTCGCTGCCTTCGCCGTCGTGTGTGTGTTCTTCGTGGCGATCGAGCAGGAACGCGTCACCCGGATGCTCAGCTTCATCAACCCGATGGCGGACCCGGACAAGGCCGGTTACCAGTCCATCCACAGCATGATGGGATTCGCCCGCGGCGGCTTCTGGGGCGTCGGCCTCGGTGGCAGCCGGCAGAAGTGGGGAGCCCTGCCCGAGGCGCACACGGACTTCATCCTCGCGGTCATCGGGGAGGAGCTCGGCCTGATCGGCAGCTTCGTCGTGCTCATCTTGTTCGCGCTGTTCGCTGTGGCCGGCATCCGAACGGCAACCCGGACGAAGGACGCGTTCGTCCGCTACACCGCCGCGGGCATCGTCATCTGGATCATGTCCCAGGCGATCATCAACATCGGCATGGTGCTCGGCCTGCTGCCCGTCATCGGCATCCCGCTGCCTCTGTTGTCGTACGGCGGGTCCAGCCTGCTGGTCACCTTGGTGGCCTGCGGCATCTTGCTGAACTGCGCCACGACCGAACCCGGCGCCCGGCGTGCACTGGAGGCCGGCAAGACCCGCCGGCAGCGCCGTCGAGGACACCGGACCACCGGGGGGCGATAACCGGTGCGCGTCCTCCTCGCCGGCGGAGGAACCGCCGGCCACACGTCGCCCCTGCTGGCTACCGCGATCGTCCTGCGTGAACGTGGGGTCGAGGTCACCTGCCTCGGTACGCCGCGCGGCCTCGAGGTCACGTTGATCCCCGAGGCCGGGTTCCCGCTCGAGCTGGTGCCACCGGTACCGCTCCCACGACGGCCCGGCAAGGCGCTCGCCCAGGTGCCGGTGAAGCTTGGCCGTGCCGTCAGGGCCACCGGCCACGTCTTCGACCGCGTGCGTCCCGACGTCGTGGTCGGCTTCGGGGGCTACGTCTCGGTGCCCGCCTACCTGGTGGCCCGCAAGCGGCACGTGCCCATCGTGGTGCACGAGGGCAATGCCATCCCCGGTATCGCCAACAAGCTCGGCGCACGGTTCACCGAGCACGTCGCCACCAGCTTCCCGGGCACCGACCTGCCACACGCCACCTACATCGGTCTCCCGATCCGCCGCCAGATCTCCGGCCTCGACCGGGCAGCTGTCCGCGATGAGGCCCGGGCGTACTTCGGGCTCGATCCCGATCGGCCCACCCTCCTGGTCACTGGTGGCTCCCAGGGTGCCCGTCGCATCAACCTGGCGATGGCCGGTGCCGCGCACGACCTCGCCGACGCCGGCGTCCAGGTGCTGCACGCGGCCGGACGCCCTGAAGAAGTCGTGGTTGACCGGCGACTGGACGACCCCCCGTACGTGCTTGAGCGGTTCATCGATCGCATCGACCTCGCGTATGCGGCCGCCGACCTCATCGTGTGCCGGGCCGGCGCGAACACCGTCACCGAGGTGGCCGCGGTCGGCCTGCCCGCGGCGTTCGTTCCGCTGCCGATCGGCAACGGCGAGCAGGCGCACAACGCGCATCCGGTCGTCCGGGCTGGGGGAGCGCTGCTCATCGACGATGAAGCACTCACGCCCACCTGGATCGACCGGGTCCTGGTGCCTCTGGTCACCAACCCCGCACGCCTGGCCGTGATGTCCAGCTCCGCCTCCGACCTGGTGCGCCGCGACGCCGATGTGAGGCTCGCCGACATGGTCATGAGCGTCTCTCAATGAGGATCCCGATCCCCGACGAGATCCCACCGGTCCACCAGCTCGGGCACGTGCACTTCATCGGCATCGGCGGCGCCGGGCTCTCGGCTATCGCCCGGCTCATGGTGCAGCAGGGCGTCACGGTCAGTGGGAGCGACGCGGTCGACTCCCCGGTCCTTGCCGCACTCCGAGAGGAGGGCATCACCTGCTTTGTCGGTCATGCGGCTGACCAGCTCGACGGCGTCGACACCGTCGTCGCCTCGACCGCCGTGCGCGACGACAACCCCGAGATCGTGGAGGCGCAGCGGCTCGGGCTGCGGGTGTGGCCGCGCTCGGCCGGCCTCCGCTCGGTCATGGCGGGACGTCGCACGGTGGCCGTCGCCGGCACGCACGGCAAGACCACCACCACGGCGATGCTCACCTGCGCGCTCGAGGCTGCCGGTGCCGCTCCGTCCTTCGCGATCGGGGCGGAGGTCGCCGGGCTGGGCACCAACGCGCGCATCGGCTCGGGCGACGTGCTGGTCGCCGAGGCCGACGAGAGCGACGGCGCGTTCCTCGTCTACGAGCCCGAGGGCGCCGTCGTCACGAACGTCGACGTCGACCACCTGGACGTCTGGGAAACCGAGGAGGCCTACGCGGCAGCCTTCACCGAGTTCATCGGCACGGTCCGGAGCTTCGTCGTCCTGTGCATCGACGACGCCGGTGCACGGGCGCTCGTCCCCGTCGCCGAGGACCACGATCTCGAGGTCACCACCACCGGCCTGGCCGATGACGCCCGCCTCCGGGCCATTGACCTCGTCGTCGAGGCGGGCCGCACCACCTTCTCGGTTCTGCGCGACGGGGAACCGCTGGTCGACGTCGTCCTTGCCGTCCCCGGCGCCCACTACGCTCAGGACGCCTTGCTCGCCCTCGCCGCGGGCCTCGTCCTCGGGCACGACGCCGGAGCGCTCGCCGCGGGGCTGTCCACGTACGCAGGCGCGAACCGCCGGATGGAACACCTCGGCGACGCAGCCGGCATCCGTGTCTACGACTCCTACGCCCACCACCCGACCGAGATCCGGGCCGACCTCGCAGCCGCCCGGGCGCTCGCGGCGGGTGGCCGGCTGGTCGTGGCGTACCAACCCCACCTCGTCAGCAGGACCCGTGTGTTCGGGCCGGCCATGGGACGCGAGCTGTCCGCCGCCGACCGGGTCGTCGTGGCCGATCTCTACCTCGCCCGCGAGGATCCCGACCCGGCCGTCACAGCCCAGCTCGTGGTCGATGCGGTCGACGGTCCGGTCGCCACCCTGGGTGGACCGGTCGAGACGCTCGCGGAGCTGCTCGTCCCCGAGCTGCGCCCCGGCGACCTCTTGCTCACCCTCGGCGCGGGCGACATCACCACCGTCGGTCCCCGGGTGCTGGCCCTCCTGGAGACGTCGTGAGCACCACCTCATCGGACGTCCTCACCGAGGAACGGTTCGCCGACCGGCGACGCTCCCTCCGCCGGCGTCGCATCTGGCGGATCGTGCTCGGCGTGTTGGGCGTGCTGGCCGCGGGTGCCATCGTCTGGGTGGTCTGGTTCTCCAGCGCACTGGCGGTCAATCGCATAGAGATCTCCGGCACCACCACCCTCAAGCCGATGGACGTCCGCTCACAGGCCGCGGTGCGGCTCGGCGAGCCGCTGGCTCGGGTCGACACCGTCGCCATCGAGTCTCGGGTGGCCGCGATGGAACGCATCGACCAGGTCGAGGTCACCCGGCACTGGCCGCGCACGATCCGGATCGTGGTCGTCGAGCGCAAGCCCATCGCCTGGGTGTTTTCGGGCGGCGACATCCGGGCCCTCGACCGCTATGGCGTCGACTTCCGGTCCCTGAAGTCCGCGCCGAAGAACCTCGTCGAGGTGCGGGTCGAGACGCTGGTCGCCCGCAAGCGGCAGCAGGGTCTCGAGAGCGCCACGGCGGTTCTCGGGCTGCTGCACACGGACGACCCAGGCCTGCTCAAGAAGGTGCGGTACGTGCGGGTGAGCTCCAAGGACTCGGTGCAGCTGGTGCTTGGCAAGAACCGCACGGTCACGTGGGGGAGTGCGGCCAAGGGCCGGCAGAAGCTGACGGTGCTCCGGTCGCTGCTGCGGATCAAGGCCCGGGGCTACGACGTGAGCGCTCCGGAGCAGCCGACCACTCGTCGCTGACCCAATTGCCGGTTTCTCCCGGCGTGTCGGCACGGATGCATGGCCGGTCGACCGTAACGTCATTCCCAGCACCAGGTTGACATAACTATCAACCTCCACTTCAGGTTTAGAGTTCGCAACGAAGGGACGCACCATGGCGGTTCAGAACTATCTCGCCGTGATCAAGGTCGTCGGCATCGGGGGCGGCGGCGTCAATGCCGTCAACCGGATGATCGAGGTCGGGCTGAAGGGCGTCGAGTTCATCGCGATCAACACCGACGCACAAGCTCTCCTCATGAGCGACGCCGACGTCAAGCTCGACGTCGGTCGCGACTCCACCCGCGGGCTCGGCGCCGGCGCCAACCCCGAGATCGGCAAGCGCGCCGCCGAGGACCACGCCGAGGAGATCGAGGCGGCCATCAAGGGCGCCGACATGGTCTTCGTCACCGCCGGAGAAGGCGGCGGCACGGGCACCGGCGGTGCACCGGTGGTGGCCCGCATCGCCCGGTCGCTGGGCGCTCTCACGATCGGCGTCGTCACGCGCCCGTTCACGTTCGAGGGACGTAGCCGATCGGCCCAGGCCGACACCGGCATCCAGGGTCTGCGCGAGGAGGTCGACACCCTCATCGTCATCCCCAACGACCGCCTGCTCTCGATCAGCGACCCCAACGTGAGTCTGCTCGACTCGTTCCGCCAGGCCGACCAGGTGCTCCATCAGGGCGTCTCGGGCATCACCGACCTCATCACCACACCCGGCCTGATCAACCTCGACTTCGCCGACGTGAAGTCGGTCATGTCCGACGCCGGCTCGGCCCTCATGGGCATCGGCTCCGCGCGCGGCGACCACCGGGCCGCGGTCGCCGCCGAGATGGCGGTCTCCAGTCCGCTGCTCGAGGCCTCGATCGAAGGTGCCCGTGGCGTGCTGCTGTCGATCGCCGGCGGCTCCGACCTCGGCCTGTTCGAGATCAATGAGGCTGCCGGCCTGGTCGCCGACGCCGTGCACCAGGACGCCAACATCATCTTCGGCGCGGTCATCGACGACGCGCTTGGCGACGAAGTGCGAGTCACCGTCATCGCAGCCGGGTTCGACGGCGGCGAGCCCATGGTGCGCGACGCCTCGAAGCCGGCCCTGCTCAAGGAGACGCCGGCCGACCCGCCCACCGCCGAGTCGTACTTGTCGTCCGACCCGATTCTCGACGGCCAGCAACCGGTCACCGTCCCGGCCGACCCGCTGCCCACCGAGTACGGCGACGACCTCGACATCCCCGACTTCCTGCGCTGACCGTTCGCGGCGCTCGGGTAGCGTCGCGGTGTGTTCATCCTGCGTGACGCGTGCGGCCCGATCGACCTCGCGTTCACCGACCGCTCGATCGACCTGAGCACCGCTGCGGTCGACCACACGCTCGCCGAGGTCGCCGGCGCCGCCGAGGTCGAAACCGTCGCCACGATGCACCAGGTGCACGGCAGCGACGTCGTGTGGGTCGATGTGGCGGGCACGCAGCCGAAGGCCGATGTCCTGCTCACTGACGTCGTCGGGCTCGGCCTGCTGGTGCGCGTCGCCGACTGCGTGCCGGTCGTCCTGGCTGTCCCCGACGAGCAGTTCGTGGGTGTCGTCCACTGCGGGCGTCAGGGACTCATGGCGGGCGTCGTCCCGGCCGCGATCGAGTCGTTGCGCGAACGCGGCGCCACCCGCATCGAGGCGTTTGTGGGCCCGCGAGTCTGCGGCCGCTGCTACGAGCTGCCCGCCGACATGGCCGAGGCCGTGGCCGCCGCCGTACCTGAAGCCAAGTCGACGACGTCGTGGGGAACGCCGGCCGCCGACATCGGCGCCGGGGTGGTGGCCCAGCTCTCCGCTCGCGACGTCATCGTGCACGACGTGGGCGCCGACCTCTGCACGGTGGAGGACGAGCGATTCTTCTCCTTCCGCCGCGAGGGCGAGGCCAGCGGCCGCTTCGCCGCCTTCGCCGTGCTGCGAGAGCGCACATGAGTCGGCGCGAAGAGCTGGCCGCCAACCTCGAGGCGGTCGAGGAGCGCATCAGGGCCGCCTGCGCGTCGGCCGGCCGATCCCGCGACGAGATCACCCTGGTCGTCGTCACTAAGACGTACCCGGCGTCGGACGTCGACCTGCTGGCCGAGCTCGGCATCACCGACGTGGGGGAGAACCGGCACCCCGAGGCGCAGGACAAGTGGGCCGCGATGACGGCTTCGGTTCGCCGCCATTTCGTGGGCGGGCTGCAGACCAACAAGGCCGGCGCCGTGGCGAGCTATGCCGACGTCGTGCAGAGCGTCGATCGGGCCAAGCTCGCACGCTCGCTGTCGCGAGGGGCCGAGGCCGCAAGCCGCGAGCTCGGGTGCCTCGTCCAGGTCGACTACGGCCCCGAGACCTCGCAACGGTCCGGCGCCGACCCGTCAGACGTTGCCGAGCTCGCGGACCTGATCGCCGCGGATGAATGCCTGCGCTTCGACGGCCTCATGACGGTGGCGCCGCTCGGCGAGGACCCGCGTCCGGTCTTCGACCAGCTGGTCGCCCTCGCGGCTCGGTTGCGCTCCGACCACCCGGTGGCCGGCATCGTCTCGGCGGGCATGAGTGACGACTTCGAGGAGGCTGTGAAGGCCGGCGCGACACACCTGCGCGTCGGGCGTTCGATCCTCGGGGAGAGGCCTGTGCTCCGGTAGTGTCACAGGTGTCACATCTGACACGGATCGGCGGATGACGGAGAAGCTCATGGCTGGCGCAATGCGAAAAGTAGGCGAGTATCTCGGCCTGGTCGAGCAGGCCGACTTCGACGACGACTTCGACGACGAGCCCTCGGTACCCGTGCCGGTCAGGCGCGACCCCGAGCGGCGTCCTGCGGTCGTCCGACCCACCACGGTGTCCAACATCGAGGAGCACCGCCGTCCGCGGTCGACCTCTGGGGAGCCGAGCTCCGACCTCTATCGGATCGAGACGGTCACCCCGCGCACGTACAACGACGCACGTACCGTCGGCGAGCACTACCGGTCCGGTGTGCCCGTCATCATGAACCTCTCCGAGATCGACGACGACGATGCCAAGCGCCTCGTCGACTTCGCCGCCGGCCTCGTCTTCGCCGTGCACGGATCGATCAACCGTGTCACCGCGAAGGTGTTCCTGCTGTCGCCGGCATTCGTCGAGGTGACGGACGAGGACCGGCAGCGCATCGCCGCGGGCGGCTTCTACAACCAGAGCTGACGTATGCAGCTCGTCGGCAGCGTCATTCTCTTCGTCCTCTGGGTGGCCATCGTGCTGCTGCTCGCGAGGTTCGTGCTCGACTGGGTGCAGCTGCTGGCCCGGTCGTGGCGTCCCCAGGGCGTCGTGGCCGCGATCTGTGAGGCGCTCTACTCCGTCACCGACCCACCGCTGCGTGCGGTCCGCGGGGTCATCCCGCCCATCCGACTCGGCGGCGCCGCGCTCGACCTGTCTCCGATGATCCTGCTGATCGGCATCTACATCATCCAGATCGTCGTCGAACGCACGATGTTCTAGACGGCACAAAACGCTGTTTCCGGACAACAAACGCACCGGACGTGCGCATACTCACGTCCAGATGGGGGCGTATGTGGCAGAAGTCAAGATCCACGGAGTACCGTGGGCCCCTACAGAGTCTTTGACTACCCGATATCACGAGGTGAACTCATGCCGCTGACGCCCGAGGACGTGCGCAACAAGCGCTTCACTCCGGTCCGTCTCCGCGAGGGTTACGACATGGGCGAGGTCGACCAGTTTCTCGACGAGGTTGAGGCCGAGCTCGAGCGACTGACCGTCGAGAACGACGAGCTCCGCGCCAAGGTTGCCGCTGCATCATCCGGCGAACCCACTGGTCTCATCCCCGTCCAGCAGGAGACGGCACCACAGCCCGCCGTCCAGGTCCAGCCCGAACCCGAGCCCGAGCCGGCTCCTGAGCCGTACCGCGCTCCCGAGCCCGAGCCGTCGATCCCGTCGCTGTCGTCCGTGCCCACTGGCGTGTCGACGAGCCCGAACCCCACGATGGGCGATGCGTCCGTCGCGGCGGCCCGACTGCTCGAGATCGCCTCGGCCAACGCCGACCAGCTCATGGAGCAGGCGAAGGAAGAGGCCGATCGCATCGTCGGTGAGGCCCGCGCCAAGGCCGAGCGCATCACCAACGAGTCGCGTGGCAAGGCCGACCGCCTCGAGACCGACGCTCGCATCCGCGCGCAGAAGCTCGACGACGAGACCAACGAGCGTCGTCAGCAGGCCGTCGCCACGATCGAGCGCGAGCGCTACGAGCTCCAGCGTGAGGTCGAGCACCTGCGGGCCTATGAGCGCGAGTACCGGGCCCGGCTCAAGAACTACTTCCAGAGCCAGCTCGACCAGCTCGCGGCCAACGAGAACACCAACTCGACGTCAGCAGCCCAGGCTCCGGCCGACGCCTCACCGCGTCGTCTCCGGTCGCTGCTGGGCGACGAGGACACCGGCTCGATCTAGAGCCGGCGCAAGACTGCGCCGCAGCCGTCATGAGACAGGGCCGTCACCGCATGGTGGCGGCCCTCTCGTCGTCCTGATCAGGCCTTGGCGAGGGAGAAACGCAACCCGAGGTCGTCGTCGCCGTGGTCGCCGGCCGATTTGTCCTCGGTGACACTGACCGCGAGCACCTCATCGGCGATCTCGTCGGTGTGCGCGCTCAAAGCAGCCGAGACGTCGGCGCCTCCAGTCCAGCGCAGGCTGATGCGGTCGGTGATCTCCAGGCCGGACGCCTTGCGCGCCTCCTGCACGGCCCGGACGACCTCGCGGGCCAGACCGGCACGTCGAAGGTCGTCGTCGAGCTCGAGGTCAAGTGCCACGGTCTCGCCCTGGTCGTTGACCACCGACCAGCCTTCGCGCGGCCGCTCGGAGATGATCACGTCGTCCAGGCCCAGCTCGATGACCGAGCCGTCGACCTCGACCTTGGCCGAACCGTCGGCGCTGAGCGATGCGGCCAGTGCGGCTGCGTCGGCTGCCGCGATGGCGCCGGCGACCTTGGGCGTCTCGGTGCCGAAGCGCTTGCCGAGGTTGCGGAAGTTGCCCTTGGCACTGTGATCGACCAGGTCGGCGGCGGCATCGCCGACGGACTCCAGCGCTCCGATGTTGAGCTCCTCGCACACCTGGGCCCGGAGCTCTTCGCCGAGCTGCGACCAGGCAGCCGAGCCGACCAGGGCCCTCCGCAGTGGCTGCCGGGTCTTGACGCCGCTCTCGGCCCGGGCCGCGCGACCCAGCTCGACGAGTCGGCGGGCGATCGCCATCGGGCCGGGCAGGGAGTCGTCGACTCCGGCGGGGTCGATCTGCGGCCAGCGGGCCAGGTGCACAGAGTCGGGCAGCTCGGGTGAGGTCGGGCGGAACAGGTCCTGCCACACCCGCTCGGTGATGAACGGGATGATCGGTGCCATCACCAGCGTCACGACGTACAGGCACTCGTGCAGCGTCGCCAGGGCCGCCGGATCGCCCTTCCAGAACCGGCGGCGGGAGCGACGGACGTACCAGTTGGAGAGGTCATCGACGTAGGCCGCCAGCAACCGTCCGGCACGCTGGGTGTCGAACTCCTCCAGGGCCGCTTCCACGGCGAGCGCCAGACGATGGGCCTCGGACAGGGCCCAGCGGTCGAGGACCGTGCGCTCCTCGACCGGCGGCGCGGGCGTCTCGCCCGGGACGAAGTCGGCCGCGCGTGCGTACAGGGACTGGAAGGCGACCGTGTTCCAGTAGGTGAGCAACACCTTGCGGACGATCTCCGACAGGGCGGTGTGCCCGATGCGGCGGGCCGACCACGGCGAGCCGGAACAAGCCATGAACCAGCGCAGGGCGTCCGCACCGTGCTCGTCCATGAGCGGCATGGGCAGCAGGATGTTGCCGAGGTGCTTGCTCATCTTGCGGCCGTCCTCGGCGAGGATGTGCCCCAGGCACACCACCGACTCATACGAGCTGCGCTCGAAGACGAGCGTTCCGACCGCCATCAGCGAGTAGAACCAGCCGCGGGTCTGGTCGATGGCCTCGCAGATGTACTGCGCCGGGTACGCGCGCTCGAACTTCTCCGCCGACCCCGGGGCGTGCGGGTAGCCCCACTGTGCGAACGGCATGGCGCCGGAGTCGAACCAGGCGTCGATGACCTCGGGGACGCGCCGGTAGGTGCCCGGCTCGCCATCGATCTCGAACGTGATCTCGTCGATGAACGGACGGTGTGGGTCGAGTTCGGCCAGGTCGCGACCGGTGAGCTCGGACAGCCGTGCCAGCGAGTCGACGCACACCATCCGCTCCGGGTCCTCGTCGTTGCGCCAGATCGGCAGCGGGGTGCCCCAGTAGCGGTTGCGCGACAGCGCCCAGTCGATGTTGTTGTTCAGCCAGTCGCCATAGCGGCCGTGCTTGATCGTGTTCGGGAACCAGTTGGTGGCCTCGTTCTGCGCGAGCAGGTCGTCCTTCTTGGCCGTGGTGCGGATGTACCAGGCCGGCAAGGCGTAGTACATCAGCGGCGTGTGGCACCGCCAGCAGTGCGGGTAGGAGTGCTCGTACGGCACCTGGTGGAACAGCAGGTCGCGCTGGGTGAGGTCGGTGAGCAGGGCGTCGTTCGCGTCGCGGAAGAATGCGCCGCCCACGAGGTTGAGGCCTTCCTCGAAGTGGCCGGCCTCGTCGATGGGGTTGACCATCGCGATGCCGTTGCGACGCACCGACGCGAAGTCGTCCTCGCCGAACGCGGGCGACTGGTGCACGAGTCCGGTGCCGTCGGTGGTGGTGACGTAGTCCTCGGTGACGACGAAGTGGGCGCGGGGCTGTGCTGGCCCCTCGAGACGCTCGGGCCAGTCGACGATGTCGAAGGGCCGCTGGTACGTCCAGCCGACCATGTCGGCTCCGGTGAATCGGTCCTGCACCGTCCAGCCGTCTCCAAGGGCATGGTCCACGAGCGGCTCGGCCACCACGATGGTCTCGCTGCCGTTGGTGGCGGTGACGTAGGCGACGTCGTCCTTGGCGGCGACGAGTGCGTTGGAGACCAGCGTCCACGGGGTGGTGGTCCAGATCAGCAGCGATGCCTGGCCGGCGTATGGACCGGACGTGAGCGGGAACCGCACGTAGATCGACGGGTCGGTGATGGTCTCGTAGCCCTGGGCGAGCTCGTGGTCGGACAGTGTGGTGCCGCAGCGCGGGCAGTACGGAGCGACGCGGAAGTCCTCGACGAGCAGGCCTTGGTCGAAGATCTGCGTGAGCCCCCACCAGACGCTCTCGACGTAGCTCGCGTCCATGGTTCGGTAGGGGTCGGACATGTCGACCCAGTAGCCCATGCGGTCGGTCATCTCGGCGAAGAGATCGACGTTGCGCAGCACCGCCTCGCGGCACTGGGCGTTGAACTCGGCGATGCCGTACGCCTCGATGTCTGGCTTGCCGTTGAACCCGAGCTCCTTCTCGACGGCGATCTCGACGGGAAGCCCGTGGCAGTCCCAGCCGGCCTTCCGCTCCACGTGCAGCCCCTGCATCGTCTTGAAGCGGGGGAAGACGTCCTTGAACACGCGGGCCTCGACGTGGTGGGTGCCCGGAATGCCGTTGGCTGTGGGCGGACCTTCGTAGAACGTCCAGCGCGGGGCGCCCTCGGTGGCCTTCAGCGTCGCCTCGAACGTGCCCTGCTCGTCCCAGAGCTCGATGATCTCGCGCTCGAGCTGCGGGAGGTCGACATGGGCCGGGACAGGGCGATACGCAGGGCGTCGGCCATCGGTCGAGGTCACGCGCGAAAGTCTACGACTGTGCTCATGTGCCTTCGGCGGCGCTCACCTGCGTCGCCATGGCGGGTGGGACGCCTCCGGCGGGGTGAGTTGCCATTCCCCCGTGGTCGGTCTACTGTCCCGGCATGCCGAAGACCACCCTGGCCGTGCGTGCGAACGAGAAGCCGTGGACCGCCGCAGAGAAGAAGGCCGTCCGAGCGGAGCTGGAGGACGACCTCGTCCGGCTGCGCAAGGAGCTCGACCTCTCCGCGAAGGAGCTGCAGGATCTCCTGCGTGACGGCGTCGACGGGGCGGGCAACGACCAGGCCGATGTCGGTTCCACCAGCCTCGAGCGCGATGCAGAGATGTCGCTCGCCGCGAACCAGCGTGAGCTGTTGCTGCAGACCGAGAAGGCGCTCGACCGCCTCGAACGCGGCACCTACGGGCACTGCGAGTCATGCGGCGAGCCCATCGGCAAGGGCCGCCTGATGGCCTTCCCCCGCGCGACGCTGTGCATGACGTGCAAGCAGCGCGAGGAACGTCGCTGATCTCCCAGCCAGGACAGGTCCGGACCTCCGGCGCGGCGGTGGGTCTCTTTGGAGTCGCTGCCGTGTCCGTCTGGGCGCTCGACCAGGCCACCAAGGCCGCGGCGGTCGCGTGGCTCGACGATGGTTCGTCGTTCACCCTGATCCCGCACGTGTTCTGGCTGACGCTCACTCGCAACGCCGGCGCCGCGTTCAGCACGGGCACCGGATTCACGATCGTGCTGACCATCGTCGCCATCGCCGTGGTGGTCACGGTGCTGCGGCTGGCCGCGAGGCTTCGTGACCGGGGATGGGCGCTCGGGCTGGGGCTGCTGCTGGGTGGCGCGCTCGGCAACCTGACCGACCGCATCCTGCGTGAACCGGCGCCGCTGCGTGGCCAGGTCGTCGACTTCCTGCACCTCACCCACTGGCCGGTGTTCAACGTCGCCGACATCGCCCTGACGTTCGCGGCGGTCACCATCATTTTTCGCACCTGGCGCGGTGTCGGCCTGGACGGCTCCCGATGACCACCCCAGAAAACCGCTCGCCACTTGCTGTTCGTGCGGGCGTTGCCCCAGAAGGTGGCTCGCGCTTTCCCGGGGACCCCGGATGAGCGAGCCGCTCGATCACAAGGTGCTGTCGGTCCCTGAGGGCTTGGCTGGTGAGCGCGTCGACGTCGCGCTGGCCCGCCTGCTCGGGCTCTCGCGCACCCGGGCGAGCGAGCTCGTGGCCGACGGCCACGTCACGCTGGACGGGCACGCCCCACAGAAGTCCGAGCGGGTCATGCCCGGTTCGATCCTCGAGGCCTCCATCCCGGCGCCGCGCACGGTCACCGTGGTGGCCGAGCAGGTCGAAGGCATGCACATCGTGTTCCAGGACGACGACATCGTGGTCGTCGACAAGCCGGTCGGCGTCGCGGCACATCCCAGCGTGGGATGGGTCGGGCCAACGGTCGTCGGGCACCTCGCGGGGGCCGGCGTGCGGATTTCGACGTCCGGCGCGGGGGAGCGCCAGGGAGTGGTGCAGCGGCTCGACGTCGGCACCAGCGGGTTGATGACCGTCGCCAAGTCCGAGCACGCGTACACGGTGCTCAAGCAGGCGTTCCGCACTCGATCGGTCGACAAGACGTACCACGCGCTCGTGCAGGGTCACCCGGATCCGCACACCGGCACGGTGGACGCCCCGATCGCTCGCCACCCCAAGCACGACTTCAAGTTCACCGTGCGGGCCGATGGTCGGGCGAGCATCACGCACTACGACACGCTCGAGGCGCACCGCTTTGCGAGTCTGCTCACGATCAAGCTCGAGACCGGTCGCACCCACCAGATCCGCGTGCACATGAGCGCGCTCAAGCATCCTTGCGTCGGCGACCTGCAGTACGGCGCCGATCCGACACTGGCCGAACGGCTCGGGCTGGAGCGGCAGTGGCTGCACGCGGTGCACCTGGGCTTCGAGCACCCACGCACCGGCGACTGGGTGGAGTTCGAGTCGCCCTATCCCGACGACCTCCAGCACGCGCTCGACGCTGTGCGCGACCTCGACTGATGGGGACCTTCACGGTCGGGCGGCTCACCTCGGTACCGGTCGCGTCTGCGCCCCGGCTGGTAGGCGCGCCAACTCTGGCCGCGCTCGAGCGGCTCGGCCTGCTCGATCACGTCGGCGTCGTCGAGATCGATCCCGACCTCTCCGACACCGCGCGCAACCAGGAGGCCTACGACCTCCCACTCGAGACGCTCGCCAACTGTGTGGTCGTCGCCGGCAAGCGCGAGGGCGTGGAGAAGGTGGCTGCGTGCATGGTGCTGGCTGACACCCGCGCCGATGTCAACAACGTCGTCCGGCGGCGGCTCGACGTCCGCAAGGCCACGTTCCTCGCTCGCGACGACGCCGTGGAGCGCACCAGTATGGAGTACGGCGGCATCACGCCGATCGGGCTGCCGGACGACTGGCGGGTGCTCGTCGACGCGGCCGTTGCGGCCGCTCCCGTGCTGGTCATCGGCTCTGGCGTCCGGCGTTCGAAGCTCATGCTCTCGGGTGCCACTCTGGCGGCGCTCCCCAGCGCCGAGACCGTGGAGTCGCTCGGTCGCTGAGGGCGGTCTGGGAGAATGAGGGCATGTCCTCGCCCGTGCGCCAGTCCGAAAAGCTGAGGGATGTCCTCTACGACATCCGCGGACCCATCAGCGCGCGAGCCGCCGCCCTGGAGGCCGAAGGGCACCGCATCCTCAAGCTGAACATCGGCAACCCGGCACCGTTCGGGTTCGACGCACCGGCGGAGATCCTGCAGGACGTCATCGCCGGACTGCCCACCGCGCAGGGTTACTCCGACTCCCGGGGCATCCAGTCCGCTCGTCGTGCCGTGGTGCACCACTACCAGCTTCAGGACGGTTTCCCGTCGATCGAGATCGACGACGTCTGGCTGGGCAACGGGGTCTCCGAGCTCATCTCGCTCGCGCTTCAGGCCCTCCTCGACAACGGCGACGAGGTGCTCATCCCGATCCCCGACTACCCGCTGTGGACCGCGGTCACCAACCTGGCCGGCGGCGTGCCCGTGCACTACCGCTGCGACGAGTCGAACGAGTGGAACCCCGACCTCGAGGACCTCGAGTCCAAGATCACCGACCGCACCAAGGTGATCGTCGTCATCAACCCGAACAACCCCACTGGCGCGGTGTACTCGCGCGAAACCCTCGTCGGCGTCGCCGATCTCGCGCGGCGGCACGACCTCGTGCTGATGGCCGATGAGATCTACGACAAGGTCCTCTACGACGACGCCGTCCATGTGCCGCTCGCGAGCGTCGCCGAGGACGTGCTGACGCTGACGTTCAACGGGCTGTCGAAGGCCTATCGCGTCTGCGGGTACCGGGCCGGATGGCTGGTCGTCACCGGGCCGCGCGAGAACGCGCGCGACTACCTCGAGGGCATCACGCTGCTGGCGTCGATGCGACTGTGCCCGAACGTGCCCGCGCAGAACGCCATCCAGGTGGCACTCGGTGGCTACCAGAGCATCAAGGAGCTGATCCTGCCCGGCGGTCGCCTGCGCGAGCAGCGCGACACCGCGGTCACCGAGCTGCGCAAGATCCCCGGCGTCAGCGTCGTCGAGCCGAAGGGCGCGCTGTACGTGTTCCCGCGGCTCGACCCGGAGGTCTACCCGATCAAGGACGACCAGCAGCTCGTGCTCGACCTGCTCCTGAGCGAGAAGATCCTGCTCACGCAGGGCACGGGGTTCAACTGGCCCGACCCCGACCACCTGCGCATCGTCACCCTGCCGTGGGCCCGTGATCTCGCCGAGGCCATCCAGCGCCTCGGCACCTTCCTCAGCACCTACCAGCAGGCCTAGCCGGGTTCGGCTCAGCGCACCTGGGGCAGATCGGCCTCGTCGGCCGGTGCCGCGTGATCGTCGACCGCGACGCAGGCCAGCACCTCCACCGGCTCGGCCTTGCCCTTCAGGTCGACGGTGCCGCGTGACTGCAGCTCGACGTCATGGAGGAGTGCGTCGCTCGTGGCCTGGGTGATCAGCAGGTCGTCGCCGGTGTTCCGCGTGGCGGCCTCGACCCGGGCGGCCACGTTGACGGCGTCACCGATCACACTGAAGTTCAGGCGGCCGGCGCCGCCGATCGAGCCGGCGACCACGAGGCCGGTGTTGATGCCGACCCCGACTCGGAGGGCACCGAAACGATTCACGGTCTGGACGATCTCGAGACCGGCGGCCACGGCTCGGTCGGCATGGTCGGCGAAGCCCTCCGGTGGTCCGAAGATCGCCAGCAGCCCGTCGCCGAGGAACTTGTCGACGTGGCCGCCGTGGTCCGAGACGATCGGCACGATGGTCTCGAAGAGCTCGTTGAGGGCCGTGACCACCTCGGTCGCCTCGGATCGCTCCGCGAACGTGGTGAAACCCCGGACGTCGACGAACATGATCGAGGCGGTGACTTCGACGCCGTCCTTGGGGAACTGGCCGGACAGGATCAGCTGGACGATGTCGCGATCGAGGTAGGTGCCGAACGCCTCCCGCATCCGCTCGCGCTCGTCCAGCCCGGCGGCCATCAGGTTGAAGTCGTGCGAGAGCTCGCCGAGCTCGTCGCTGGTGACGACCGGAACCCGGGCGTCGAAATCGCCGGCGCGGACGCTGGCGACCCCTCGCCTCAGCGCGGCGATGGGCGCGGTCACCGACCGTGACAGCAGGACGGTCAGCTCGAAGGAGAAGAACAGCCCGACGACGACGGACGCGACGACGCTCCAGGCCAACCTGGGCGTGCCGCCGCTGCCGGTCAGCAGCGCCGCGACGACGAAGCCGACCCAGGCGGTGAAGATCGGAAGCAGGATCTTCAGTCGCTTGCGGATCAGCAAGCCGTCGGCCTCGAACGGGAAGTCGTCGGGCAGGACCGAGGCGATGTCTTCGATCACCGGCCGCATGATCAGCTCGGCGATGAAGTAGTTGAGGACCGTCGCGTACGCGACCGGCATCAGGATCGCCGCGAGCAGCACAGGGGTCGCGCTCAGCGGCAGGTCGAGGCGCAGGGATATCAGCGCAATCATCGGGGCGGCCGCGATGGTGGCGACCGTCAGTGAGTTCGCCCGGAAGCTCCTGATCGGGAAGTTGGTCGCCGCATCCCACGCGGCGACCGAGTCGTCGATGCTGGGAGCGGAGGAGTCCTGCCAGGCGACCACCTGCTCGAGGTAGGGATTGCCACGCCACAGGGCCCAGAAGACCGCGGCGAGAGTGAAGATCCAGCCGGTGACGAGGAGGAACAGCAGGTCGGACGGGCTCGGGTCGTAGTAGGACGCGATCAGGTACACCGCGAGGGTGGCGACGCCCAGCGCGGCACCCTCCTCCGCCACGAAGAAGATCAGGCGGTAGCGGTGGCCGAGCTTCTCGTAGATCGCACGAGCGAGTCGATCGAGCACGGGTCCTCCAACGGGGTCAAGCCGCGTCTCGATGGTATCGAGACCGCCCGACTGACCCGAGACAATGAGCCGTACAACACACTCCACGGCCCGTTCCAAGCGCGTCTCCACGATCACGTCAGGGCGCTCGATTAGTCTGAAGTACCTTCCCCCTGATCCGCCTGAGGAGGCCCTCGTCGTGTCGAGTGATTCGTCGTTCGTGCACCTTCATGTGCACACCGAATACTCGATGCTCGACGGCGCCGCCCTCCTCGATCCGCTCTTCGAACGCACCGCTGAGCTGGGCATGCCGGCCATCGCGATGACCGACCACGGCAATGTTCACGGGGCCTACGACTTCTACGCCAAGGCCCGGGGCGCAGGAGTCAAGCCGATCATCGGCATGGAGGCCTACCTCACTCCCGACACCCACCGCAGCGAACGCAAGCGCGTGCAATGGAACAAGGGCGGCGAGGACGACGTGTCCGGCGGCGGAGCGTTCACGCACATGACGCTGCTCGCGGAGTCCACCGAGGGCATGCACAACCTGTTCCGGTTGTCCTCGCGCTCCAGCCTCGAGGGCTACTACTACAAGCCACGCGCCGACCGCGAGCTGCTGCGCGAGTACGCCAAGGGCCTCATCGGCACCACCGGGTGCCCATCCGGCGAGATCCAGACCTGGTTGCGCATCGGCAGCTACGACAAGGCAAGAGCGTCCGCCGCGGAGTTCCAGGACATCTTCGGCAAGGAGAACTTCTTCCTCGAGCTGATGGACCACGGCCTCGACATCGAGACGCGGGTCCGCGATGGACTGCTGCGCCTGCGCAAGGACCTCGACCTCCCGGTCATCGCCACCAACGACTCCCACTACGTGCACGCCAACGACCGCGAGGCCCACGACGCCCTGCTGTGCGTGGGCCTCGGCACCACCATCTCCGACCCCAAGCGGATGAAGTTCGAGGGCGATGGCTACTACATCAAGTCGGCCGAGGAGATGCGCTCCCTCTGGGAGGACAAGCACGACCTCAAGGAGGCGTGCGACAACACGCTGCTCATCGCCGAGCGCTGCCAGGTCGAGTTCGCCGAGTCGAACGGTGGCTTCATGGCCCGCGCCGACGTCCCGGCCGGTCACACCGAGGAGTCCTGGTTCGTCGAGGAGGTCTGGCGTGGCATCGAGCACCGGTACGGTGCCACGCCATCGGAGGACGTCAAGGCCCGCACCGAGATGGAGCTGCAGGTCATCCGCGACAAGGGCTACTGCGGCTACTACCTGGTGGTCGCCGACTTCATCAACTGGGCCAAGGACCACGGCATCCGCGTCGGCCCCGGCCGCGGTTCGGGCGCCGGCTCAATCGCGGCCTACGCCCTGCGCATCACCGACCTCTGCCCGCTCACGCATGGCCTGATCTTCGAGCGGTTCCTCAACCCCGAGCGGCCGTCCATGCCCGACTTCGACATCGACTTCGACGAGCGCCGGCGCGCCGAGGTCATCCAGTACGTCAGCGACAAGTACGGCTCCGAGCGGGTCGCGCAGATCGCCACCTTCAACCGGTTGAAGTCCAAGGCGGCCATCAAGGACGCCAACCGGGTGCTCGACTACCCGTTCTCCATGGGCGAGCGCATCACCAAGTCGCTGCCGGTCGACATCATGGGCCGAGGCGTCACGCTCAAGGAGATATTCGACCCCACCCACAAGCGTTACAGCGACGGCAGGGACTTCCGCGAGCTGCACGAGAGCGACGCCGAGGTCCGGAAGATCTACGACACCGCCGTCGGGCTCGAGGGTCAGATCCGGCAATGGGGGGTGCACGCGGCCGGCGTCATCATGAGCAGCGAGCCGCTCATCGACATCGTGCCGATCATGAAGCGCGAGCAGGACGGCGCGATCATCACCCAGTTCGACTACCCGATGTGCGAGGCGCTCGGGCTGGTCAAGATGGACTTCCTGGGCCTGCGCAACCTCACCGTGCTCGACGACGCCGTCGACAACATCAAGGGCAACCGTGGGGTCGACCTCGTGCTCGAGGATCTTCCGTTCGACGACCAAGACACCTACGCCCTGCTCGGCCGAGGCGACACCCTCGGGGTCTTCCAGCTCGACGGTGGACCGATGCGCCAGCTGCTGCGCGCCCTGCATCCCGACAGTTTCGAGGACATCTCCGCCGTCATCGCGCTGTACCGCCCGGGCCCGATGGGTGCCGACAGCCACACCAACTACGCCAAGCGCAAGACCGGCAAGCAGGAGAACACACCGATCCATCCGGAGCTCGCCGATGCGCTGGAGAAGATCCTGGGCACCACCTACGGCCTGATCGTCTACCAGGAGCAGGTGATGCAGATCGCCCAGGAGCTCGCCGGGTTCACGCTCGGACAGGCCGACAACCTGCGGCGGGCCATGGGCAAGAAGAAGGCCGAGATCCTGCAGAAGGAGTACGTACCGTTCTCCGAGGGGATGGCCGCACACGGCCACTCGGCGCCAGCCACCAAGGCGCTCTGGGACGTCCTCGTGCCGTTCGCCGACTACGCCTTCAACAAGGCGCACTCCGCGTCCTACGGCGTGCTGTCGTACTGGACGGCCTACCTCAAGGCCAACTACCCGGCCGAGTTCATGGCGGCCCTGCTCACCAGCGTCAAGGGCGACAAGGACAAGTCGGCCATCTACCTCAACGAGTGCCGGCGCCTCGGCATCCAGGTCCTGCCGCCCGACGTCAACGAGTCGTCGTCCAACTTCACGTCGGTCGGCGACGACATCCGGTTCGGTCTCTCGGCCATCCGCAACGTCGGCGACAACGTGGTGGCCGGCATCGTGGCCGGGCGCGAGGAGGGCGGGCCCTACACGGACTTCGCCGACTTCCTCGACAAGGTGCCCGCCCACGTCTGCAACAAGCGCGTTCTCGACTCCCTCATCAAGGCCGGCGCGTTCGACTCGCTTGGCCACCAGCGTCGCGCCCTCACCACGATCGCCGAGGACGCCGTCGACGTGTACATCGACCTCAAGCGCAATGCCGCGATCGGCCAGGACTCCCTGTTCGGCGGTAGCGACGACGGCGTCACCGGCGTCTCGATCACCGTGCCGACGATGCCGGAGTGGGAGAAGACCCAGCTGTTGGCGTTCGAGCGCGACATGCTCGGGCTCTACGTCTCCGACCACCCGCTGCTCGGGCTCGAGCACGTGCTCCGTGCCAGCAGCGACTGCACGATCGGCCAGATCCTCACCGACACCGAACGGGCCGATGGCAGCACGGTGCGCCTGTGCGGCCTCATCACCGGCGTGCAGCGCAAGCTCAGTCGCAAGGGCGACACCTGGGCCACCGTCACCGTGGAGGACCTCGAGGGAGCGCTCGACGTCCTGGTGTTCCCCGGCGCCTATCAGCTTGCCGCGCCGGCGCTCGTGCCCGACACCATCGTCGTCATCAAGGGACGGGTGCGCCGCACCGACGACGGCCTCGACATCAACGCGATGGAGATCACGGTGCCGGCCATGGGCACCGGTGCTGCCGACGCGCCGGTCGTCGTCAGTCTCCCGGTCGCGCGATGCACGAACGATGTCGTCAACCGGTTCAAGCAGGTGCTCGCGGCCCATCCCGGCGTCACGGAAGTCCATCTCCGGCTGGTCGGCAACGACGGCGTCAAGGTCATGCGGCTCGACGACTCGCTGCGGGTCAAGACCTCCTCGGCACTCATCGCCGACCTCAAGGAGCTGCTGGGGCCCCATTGTCTGGGATGAGCGGAGTGCCTGGCCTGAGGCGCGTCCTGCCGTGGTCGGTGGCCATGCTCGTGCTGGGTGCGGTCGGTGGCCTGCTCTGGCTCTGGCTGGCCAAGCCCGCCGAGTGGGAGGTCACCTCGCGCGGCGTCATCCTCACCGAGGAGGCCGCGCGCGGTCAGTTCGCCGTGGTTGTCACGTTCGTGAGCGTCGGGGCCGTCCTGAGCCTCATCTGGGGTTGGGCGGGCGGACGGTCGTTGCGGGAGCTGGGTTGGGTGCTCGTCCCGGTGTTTGCGGCCGTGGCCGGTGTCGCCGCCGTGATCGCCTGGCAGGTGGGTGTCGCGCTCGGGCCGTCCGATCCACGGGAGACCGTCGAGCCTGCGCTCGGCGATCGGCTGCCGTCCCCACTGGAGATCGATGCCGTGGCACCGTTCCTCGTCTGGCCGATGTTCGCGCTGCTCGGTCTCCTGGTGTCTGCCTGGCTCGACCGCAGCGAAAGGGACGGCGCCGACGACCTCGCCGACGAGGTCGCCTGAGCGTCACCGGGAGATCGGTGCCACCAGCGCGTCGGTGAGTCGCACCAGGTCGACCGGAGCCAGCTCGGCCTCGAGACCACGACGACCGGCCGACACGAAGATCGTGTCCCAACCCTCAGCACTCGCGTCGAGCACGGTGCTGTGACGGCGCTTCTGTCCGAGCGGTGAGATGCCGCCGACGACGTAGCCAGTGGCCCGCTCGGCTCGCTCCGGATCGGCCATCCGCGCCTTCTTGGCGCCGAGCGCCGCGGCCATCGCCTTGAGGTCGAGCGAGCCCGTCACGGGCACGACGCCCACGCACAGCTCGCCGTCGACATCCGCGAGCAGCGTCTTGAACACCCGGTCGGGATCGACCCCCAGGGAGTCGGCTGCCTCCAGCCCGAAGGACTCAGCACGCGGGTCGTGTTCGTACGCATGCGGCATGAATGCGATGCCTGCGCTGCTCAGCGCGGCGAACGCCGGCGTGGACGCGGACACGGCACCTCCTCGAGCCTCCGTAGACTACGCCCGTGATCCGACGACTCGATCTGCGCCACGACGACGGGGCGCTGCCGCGTGCCCAGCTCGACGTGCAGCACGCCCTCGAGGTCGTCGCGCCCCTGTGCGAGGACGTCCGCCGGCGCGGCGAGGAGGCCGTGCTGGAGTACGGCGAGCGGTTCGACCGGGTGCGCCCGGCGTCGCTTCGCGTCGACCCGGCCGAGCTGATCAGGGCGGCCGACGCGCTGGACGCCGACGTTCGCACCGGACTCGAGGAGTCGATTGCCCGGCTCCGTCGCACCTGCGAGGCGGAGCTCGAGCAGACGGTCGTCACCGAGGTCGCCGACGGCGCCACGGTGGAACGACGGATCGTGCCGATGTCACGCGTCGGCCTCTATGTGCCGGGCGGTCTCGCGCCCCTGGTCAGCACCGTCGTGATGAACGCAGTACCCGCCACGGTCGCCGGTGTCGGATCGATAGCGCTTGCGTCGCCGCCGCAGGCGGATGCCGACGGTCTGCCGCACCCGACCATCCTTGCCGCGTGCTCGATCCTCGGCATCGACGAGGTCTACGCCGCTGGAGGCGCGCAGGCGCTCGCCATGCTCGCCTACGGCACCACGGCCACCGGTGGGTCGATCGAGCCCGTCGACCTCGTCACCGGGCCCGGCAACATCTACGTCGCGGCGGCCAAGCGTTACCTGCAGGGAACCGTCGCGATCGACAGCGAGGCCGGACCCACCGAGATCGCGATCATCGCCGACGACACCGCCGACCCCGCCTTCGTGGCCGCCGACCTGATCAGCCAGGCCGAGCACGACCCGATGGCCGCCAGCCTGCTGATCACCGACAGCGAGTCGCTCGCGGACGCCGTGACGACCGAGCTCGACCGCCAGGTCCCGTCCGCGAAGCACGCCGAACGCATCCGCACGGCATTGGACGGCCGGCAGTCGGCGGTCGTGCTCGTTCGCGACCTCGACCAAGCCGTCGACGTCGCCAACGACTACGCCGCCGAGCACCTCGAGATCCACACCGCGGACGCTGCCGGTGTCGCCGCGCGCGTCGTCAACGCGGGCGCGATCTTCGTCGGCCCCAACACCCCGGTCTCGCTCGGCGACTACGTCGCGGGCTCCAACCACGTGCTGCCCACGGGCGGCAGCGCCAGGCACTCCTCGGGTCTTTCGGTGCGCGCGTTCTGCAGGAACGTGCAGGTCGTCACCTACTCCGAGCAGGCGTTGCGCGACGTCGGTGACCATGTCGTCGACCTTGCGGCGGCCGAGGACCTGCCGTCGCACGGCGCCGCCGTGACAGTGCGCACCAATGGGCGCACCGATCGAGCGGGGGATTGAGCCATGGGCCTCCCCGACTGGGTGCCCGTGCGCGACGAGCTGCGCGAGCTCGAGCCGTACGGCGCCCCGCAGATCCGTGACGTCGTCAACCTCAACGTCAACGAGAACCCCTACCCACCCAGCGAAACGGTGGCTGCCGACATCGCCGAGGCGGTGCGCGACGCTGCCGCGACCCTGAACCGCTACCCCGACCGGGAGGCCAGGGAGCTGCGCGAAGCCCTCGCCGACTACCTCGGCCACGGGCTCACCGCCGACCGCATCTGGGCCGCGAACGGGTCCAACGAGGTCATGCTGCACGTGCTCCAGGCCTTCGGCGGCCCCGGCCGCACCGCAGTGTCGTTCGCTCCGACGTACTCGATGTATCCGGAGTACGCGCGGGACACCCACACGCGATGGGTCACCGGGCAGCGGGAGAACGACTTCACGGTCGACCCTGACCGTGCGGTCGCGCTGATCCGCGACGAGCAGCCAAGCGTGGTGCTGCTCGCGTCGCCGAACAACCCCACCGGCACGGCACTGCCGCTCGACACCGTGAAGGCGGTGCTCGATGTCGCTCCCGGCGTGGTCGTGGTCGACGAGGCGTACGCAGAGTTCCGGCGCACCGGCACGCCGACCGCGCTCGAGCTGCTCGACGACCACCCGTGCCTTCTGGTCGCACGAACGATGAGCAAGGCCTTTGCGCTGGCCGGCGGACGCCTCGGCTACCTCGCCGCGGACGGCGCCATCGTCGACGCGTTGCGCATCGTGCGGCTGCCGTATCACCTGTCCGCCGTGTCGCAGGCCACCGCGCTCGCGGCCCTCCGGAACAGCGAGGAGCTGCTCGCCCGGGTGGACGAGCTGCGCTCGGCCCGCGACGATCTCGCGGCCTGGTTGCGGGCCCGCGGGCACGAGGTGGCGGAGTCCGACGCCAACTTCGTGCTGTTCGGCCGGTTCCCCGACCGCCACGCCGTCTGGCAGGGCATGGTCGACCGCGGCGTCCTGATACGGGAGACTGGTCCTGAAGGATGGTTGCGCGTGTCTGTTGGCACGCCCGCCGAAATGGCTCTGTTCCACAGCGCACTCGAGGAGGTCACAGCATGACGAGAACTGCACGCATCGAGCGAAAGACGTCGGAGTCGCACGTCGTCGTCGAGCTGGATCTCGACGGCTCGGGCACGCATGACATCTCCACGGGCGTGGGCTTCTACGACCACATGCTCACCGCACTCTCGCGGCACTCACTCATCGACCTCACCGTTCGGGCCGAGGGCGACCTGCACATCGACGCCCACCACACCGTCGAGGACACCGCCATCTGCATCGGCGATGCACTGGGCGAGGCTCTAGGCGACAAGGTCGGCATCCGCCGCTACGGCGACGCCGTCGTCCCGCTCGACGAGGCGATCGCGCAAGCGGTCGTCGATGTCTCGGGCCGTCCGTACTTCGTGCACTCCGGTGAGCCGGAGCGGCAGGCGACGGCCATCATCGGCGGCCAGTACACCGGTTCGCTCACCGGCCACGTGCTCGAGTCGATCGCGCACCACGCCGCCATCACGCTGCACGTGCGGCTGATCGAGGGTCGCGACCCGCACCACATCGCCGAAGCGCAGTTCAAGGCTGTGGCCCGCGCCCTGCGCGACGCCGTGGCCATCGATCCGCGTGAGTCCGGCATCCCGTCCACGAAGGGCGCTCTGTGAGATTTCGATACGCCGCTCCTTCGTCGCAGCACTCAATCTCTGAGAGGGACGCCGGAGGCGTGGTGTGACCGGACCGCGCGTCGCGGTCCTCGACTACGGGTCTGGCAACCTCCGCTCGGCCGTCCGCGCTGTCGAGAGGGCCGGCGCGGAGGTCACGCTCACGTCGGACCCATCCGTGGCCGAGAACGCCGATGGCCTGGTCGTGCCTGGCGTGGGTGCGTACGAGGCTTGCATGCTGGGGCTGAAGTCCGTCGGTGGCGACCGCATCATCGAGCGGCGCCTCATCGCGTCCCGCCCGGTGTTCGGCATCTGCGTGGGCATGCAGGTGCTGTTCGCCGAGGGCATCGAGCACGGCGTCCGCACCGAGGGGTGCGGGGAGTGGCCCGGCACGGTGGAGCGGCTGCGGGCGCCGATCGTCCCGCACATGGGCTGGAACACCGTCGAACCGGCGGAGGGATCGCGGATGTTCGACGGGATTGCCGACGAGCGCTTCTACTTCGTGCACTCCTACGGGGTGCGCGACTGGGTGCTGCAGGCGTCGCCGCCGTTCCCGGCGCCGCTGGTGACGTGGACCGACTACGAGGCTGACCGCTTCGTCTCCGCGGTCGAGCACGGACCGCTCTGGGCGACGCAGTTCCATCCGGAGAAGTCCGGCGACGCCGGCCACCGCCTGCTGGAGAACTGGGTCGCGACGCTCTAGTCAGTCGAGGGCATCGAGGATGGCTTGGGCCAGCTCGTCGGGCTTGGTGAACTGGGGCCAATGGCCGGTGGGTAGCTCGACGATCGAGACGTCGCTGATGCGCACGAGGTCGCCGGTGTAGGGATGCTCGTCGGCGATCATCTTGACCATGTCGTCGCGCGGGAACGTGCTGGTGATGATGGTGACCGGCACCTCGTAGCGTCGTTCGTCGTGCAGGTGCAGCGGGTCGGTGGCGGCGTGTGACGGCGACGGAATGGCCCGAGCCGCGAAGGCGTCGAGCCCTTCGGGGGTGAAGTCGCGGAGCTCATCCTCGCCGAACTCGCTGAACGGCGGCAGCGGCATCTCGACGTCGTCGTGCGCCACGCTGTCGTTGACGTTGAAGCCCTCGGCACCCGGTCCGCTGTCGACGTAGATGACACGTGCCACCTGGTCCGGCCGTCGATCGGTCGCCCCGTGGACGACGGGCCCTCCGCCGCTGTGGCCGACGAGCACGACCGGCCCGTCGAGCGAGTCGATCAGCGCGACAACGGCGTCGATGTGTGTCTCGAGGCCGATGCCGGTGCGGTCGGCATCGACTGACTCCAGACCGGGGAGGGTGACGGGATTGGTGTCATGTCCGGCCGCCTGCAGCGATGGGACGACGTCGTCCCAGGACGACGCGTCGAGCCAGAGGCCGGGAACCAGGATGAGCTTCATACCTCGAACGTAACGTCGAGTGGCGACAGATACGATCGCATCCGTGACCCTCGAGCTGCTCCCCGCTGTTGACGTCGCCGCTGGTCAGGCTGTGCGGCTCGTCCAGGGCGAGCTCGGCAGTGAGACGTCGTACGGATCGCCGCTCGATGCCGCCCTGCAGTGGCAAGGGGATGGCGCCGAGTGGATCCACCTCGTCGACCTCGATGCCGCCTTCGGCACCGGCGACAATCGTGCGCTGCTGGCCGAGGTGGTGGGGCGCCTCGACGTCAAGGTCGAGCTCTCCGGCGGGATCCGCGACGACGCGTCGCTGGCCGCCGCCCTGGCGACCGGCTGCACCCGGGTGAACCTGGGCACCGCCGCCCTCGAGAACCCGGACTGGTGCGCCAAGGTCGTGGCCGAGCACGGCGACCAGATCGCCGTCGGACTCGACGTCCGCGGCCGCACGCTGGCCGCGCGCGGCTGGACGCAGGAGGGCGGCGACCTCTTCGAAGTGCTCGAGCGGCTCGAGCGCGACGGCTGCGCACGCTACGTCGTCACTGACGTCACGAAGGACGGCACCTTGCAGGGTCCGAACCTCGACCTGCTTCGTCAGGTCTGTGGCGTCACCCAGAAGCCGGTCGTCGCTTCCGGCGGCGTGTCGAGCCTCGATGACCTGCGGGCCATCGCCGGCCTCACTGATCTCGGGGTCGAGGGCGCGATCGTCGGCAAGGCGCTCTATGCGGGTGCGTTCACGTTGCCCGAGGCCCTCGCCGCGGTGCGCTAGTCAGCAGCCGCTGCGCATCATTTCGGGCTTGTCGCCGATGGTGACCTCCATGAACGTCACCTTCGACGACTGCTTGATGCTCGACACGGTCTCCTCACCGAAGAGGAAGCCGATGAACTTGTCGCCCTGGAACTCGTACGCCCCGGCCTGGCCGAAGGCGGCGTCGACGACGGGGGAGAGGTTCGGATACGCCTTGATCACCTGGGCGAGCGTGCTCCCATAGCCGATGCCTTTGCTCGTCTTGGGCCCGCCCTCGAAAGCACCGAGGGACGCGATGGAGCCGTCGTCCCGCGTCAGCACGTCGACACCCTTGTACTTCTTCTTCCACTGCAACGGGAACGGGTCACAGCCCTCGACCGGCGGCGGGACGTCGGCGATGAAGAAGCCGGTCTTCAGGGCCTCGGCCTTTGACATGTCCGCGCGGACGGGTCCGATCGCGCCCGGTACGACCACGAGGCCCGCCGGCGCGGGTGTGGGTGCATCAGTGGTGGGCTCCGCGGTCGCGCTCGGCTCCGGCACCGGCGACGAGGTGGGCACCGGCTTCGGCGAGTCGTCCGACCCACAGGCGCTGAGGACGAGGAGGGTGGCGACGACGGCGACCAACGAACGCTTCATGATCAGATCCTGCCGCAGGTCGAGTCCCCATCGCCGTCAAACCGCCGATCACGGCACCGCGACGCGGGTCAGCAGTCCGCCGGGTTCAGGCTCGGCTCTCCCTCCGACGCCACCTGGATGTAGACGATCTTCGAGGTCGCCCTGAGCTCTTCGGGTGGCTCAGCGAAGGCGAAGCCGATCCAGTTGGGCCCCTCGTTGTAGAACGCCCCGGTCCTCTTGCCGCGGATCGCCTTCGGCTCCGACAGCCGGACGTACGCGGTCTGGAGCTGCCGGTACGTGTCGCCGACGGCGATGCCATACGCGGTCTTGGCGCCGGGGCCGGTCACACCGAGTTCGCGCACGTCGTCGTCGATGTTGATGAACAGGTCGAAGTTCTTGTACGCGCGCTTCCAGTGCAGCGAGTGTTCGCACGGTTCCGCGCCTGCTGGCGTCTTCCTCAGCTCGAAGTACCCGGTTGCCAGCGCCTCGTCGAGGTGCATCCCTGCTTGTGCGTCGCCGATGCGACCGGGGTTGATGACGAGGCCGGCCGGCGTGGTGGGAGCCGGCGTCGGGCTCGCGGACGACGAAGGAGTGTCGTCGCCGGAGCCGCAGGCAGAGAGTACGAGGAGGAGGGCCGCGAGGGGGACGGCGAGGCGTTTCATGGCCAGATCCTGTCGCACGGCCGACGACCGTGGCGTCGGAACCGAAAGATACGCTCGAGAGGTGAGCCTGGCCGTGCGCGTGATCCCGTGCCTGGACGTCGATGCAGGCCGGGTCGTCAAGGGCGTCAACTTCGTCGACCTCCGCGACGCCGGCGACCCGGTCGAGATGGCCACGGTCTACGACGCCGAGGGCGCGGACGAGCTCACTTTCCTCGACATCACCGCGTCCAGCTCGGACCGGGAGACCACCTACGAGATCGTCGGGCAGACCGCCGAGCAGGTGTTCATCCCGCTCACCGTCGGCGGCGGCGTCCGCACGCCCGACGACGTCGACCGCCTGCTGCGGGCCGGCGCCGACAAGGTCGGCATCAACACGGCGGCCATCGCTCGACCCGAGGTGCTGGGCGAGATCGCCCGGCGATTCGGCAACCAGGTGCTCGTGCTGAGCGTTGATGCCCGGCGCAGCCCAAGATCTGGTGACGGAGTCCAGCCGAGCGGGTTCGAGGTCACCACGCACGGCGGTCGCGAGTCGGCCGGCCTCGATGCCGTCGCGTGGGTCCGGCAGGCCTGTGAGCTGGGCGTCGGGGAGATCCTGCTCAACTCGATGGACGCCGACGGCACCAAGAACGGGTTCGACCTGGAAATGATTCGGGCGGTCCGTGACGTTACCCAAGTACCGCTCATCGCGAGCGGTGGCGCTGGACGACTCGAGCATTTCGTCGAAGCCGTCGAGGCCGGCGCCGACGCCGTGCTCGCCGCCAGCGTGTTCCACTTCGGCGAGCTGACCATCGGAGATGTGAAGAACACCTTGCGAGCAGCCGGACACAGTGTCAGATAGCCCCGTCACCGAACCCGTGCGCGACGAGCTGCGCACCGATACCGATCGCGTGATGCGTCGGGGCTTCGGCCTGCTCGGTCGCGGCATCTCCGAGCAGCGCTGGTTGTTCACGATCTCCGTCGTCGGCAGTGTCGTCTTCGGCGCCACCACGGTGGCCGACGCCTGGGTGCTCGGCTGGGCCACCGACCATGTCATCCGTCCGTCGTTCGAGCGAGGCGAAGTCGTCCGAGGAGCCCTCGCCGTTGCTGTCCTGTTGTTCATGACGGTCGCGGTGCTGCGAGCGCTCGGCGTGATCGCCCGGCGCCTCGTGGGCGGCGTCGTGTACTACCGCCTCGTCGCCGACTACCGACGCAAGGTCACCCGGCGTTACCTGGCGCTGCCGATGGCCTGGCACCACCGTCACCCCACCGGCCAGCTCCTCTCCAACGCCAACGCCGACGTCGAGGCCGCCTGGGCGGTGTTCATGCCGTTGCCGATGGCGATCGGCGTCATCGCGATGCTCGTCGCGGCCATCGCGGCGATGCTGCTCGCCGACGTCATCTTGACCATCGTCGGGCTGGTGGTCTTTCCGGCTCTTTTTGGCATCAACGTCTTCTACCAGCGATGGCTGTCGCCCAAGGTCGCGTACGCCCAGTCGCTGCGCGGCGACGTCAGCGCGGTCGCGCACGAGTCCTTCGACGGCGCGCTCGTCGTCAAGTCGCTGGGTCGCGAGGCCGACGAGACCCGCCGGTTCGCCCGCCACGCCGAGAAGCTGCGCGACGCGAACATCGACGTCGGACGCATCCGCAGCATCTTCGACCCGTTGCTCGAGATGCTGCCCAACCTCGGCGTCCTCGCCGTCATCGTGCTGGGTATCGACCGGGTCGCATCGGGTGCCGCCGACGCCGGCGACGTCGTCCAGGTCGCCTACCTGTTCACCGTCGTCGCCTTCCCCGTCCGGGCCATCGGCTGGGTGCTCGGCGAGCTGCCGCGCAGCGTCGTCGGCTGGGACCGCGTCCGGCAGGTGCTCGAGGCGACCGGTGAGATGACCTATGGACGCGGGGCGCTCCCGGGCACCGCCGCAGCTCACCTCTCGTTGCACGACATCCGGTTCTCCTATGAGGACGGGCCAGAGGTCCTGCGCGGGGTGGATCTCGACCTCGAACCCGGACGCGTGGTGGCCGTGGTCGGCGCGACCGGCGCCGGCAAGAGCACGCTCACCCAGCTCCTCACCCGGCTTGTCGACCCCGACTCCGGCACGGTGTGCATCGACGGCGTCGACGTTCGCGAGCTCACCCACGGCGCGCTCACCGATGCCGTGGCCGTCGTGCCGCAGTCGACGTTCCTGTTCGACGATTCGGTGCGCGAGAACGTCACGCTCGGCGAGGACATGCCGGACGCCGACATCTGGGCAACCCTTCGCACCGTCCAGGCCGAGGGGTTCGTCTCTGCCCTGCCCAAGGGACTCGACACCCAGCTCGGCGAGCGCGGCACCACGCTCTCCGGTGGCCAGCGGCAGCGGCTGGCACTGGCCCGTGCCCTGGTGCGCCGGCCACGCCTGCTCGTCATGGACGACGCCACCAGCGCGGTCGACCCCGAAGTCGAGCAGCGCATCCTTTCGGCCCTCGCCGAGCACACGTCCGATGCCGACGGACCTTCCGTCGTGGTGGTCGCCTATCGCAAGGCCACCATCGCCCTCGCCGACGAGGTGGTCTTCCTGTCCGGCGGACGCGTGGCCGACCGAGGCACACATGCCGAGCTGATCGCCCGATCCGACGAGTACCGCCTCCTCGTCGACGCCTACGACCACGCTAGGGAAGCGCAATCATGATCACCCCACGAAACTGCTCGCCAGGTTCAACTCGTGCTAGTGATCGTCGGGTGGGCTCGCACTTTCGCGGGGACCCCGAATGACCGCCGACATCGACATCGACGACGCCCCACCACGGGTCAGCGCGTCGTCGACCCGCTGGACGCCCAGGAGGAGCGGTCGGCCCGGCTCACCGGCACCGCGATCATCCGCCGCGGCATCTCGCTGTCCCCGGCGATCAAGGACGGCCTCGGCTTCACGATGCTGCTCGCGGTGCTCAGCACCGTCGGCGGCGCAGTGGTGCCGATCGTCATCCAGGTGGCCATCGACTCCGGACTCGGCGGTGGCGGCGCCATCGACCGCGCAGCGGTGATGCGATGGATTGTGGTGGCGCTCATCCTCATCGCGGCCACCGCGGTCTGCGCCTACACCATGCGCGTGCGCCTCTATGTCGCCAGTGAGCGCGGCCTCACCCAGCTGCGGGTCGAGGCGTTCCGTCACGTCCACGACCTGTCGATGCTCACCCAGAACTCCGAACGCCGCGGCGTGCTCGTCTCCCGGGTCACGTCCGACATCGACCAGGTGTCGCTGTTCCTGCAGTTCACCGGCATCTTCATGGTCATCAGCGTCGGTCAGATGCTCGTCGCCACCGCGGTGATGGCCTGGTACTCGTGGCAGCTCACCATCGTGGTGCTGGTGTGCTTCCTGCCGCTGATCATCAGCCTTCGCTGGTTCGCCGAGCGACTGGCCCGGGCCTACGACACGGTGCGGCGCACGGTCGGCGAGATGCTGGCCGTCATCGCCGAGCCCGTGGTCGGGGCCACGGTGGTTCGCTCGCACGCCATCGAGGAGCGCACCCAGCGCCGAGTCGACCACGGCATCGACACCAACCTCCGCGCCAACGTCCGCGCCCAGCGTCTCGTGGCCGTCACGTTCGCGTCGGCCGGCGTGGCCGGCGGTCTGGCCAACGGTGGCGTGATCATCGCCGGGGTCACCCTCGGCGTTGCCGGCGGCCTGTCGATGGGCACGGTCATCGCGTTCGCCTTCCTCGTCGGCCTGCTGGTCGGGCCGGTGCAGATGGCCACCCAGGTGCTCACCGAGGCCCAGAACGCGATCGCGTCCTGGCGTCGGGTCATCGACCTGCTCGACACCCCGGCCGACGTCGTCGACCCCGGACCGGCCGGGAAGACGCTTCCGGAGGGTGTGCTGGGCGCCCGGTTCGACCACGTCACGTTCGCCTACCCGGGCGGTCCCGACGTTCTGCGCGACATCGCCGTCGAGATCGCCCCGCGCCAGCGCGTTGCCGTCGTCGGCGAGACCGGGTCGGGCAAGACGACGTTCGCGAAGCTGCTCACGCGCCTGATGGATCCGCAGGTGGGCACGGTGTGCCTCGGCGACGTCGACATCTCCGAGGTGTCGTTCGACGAGCTGCGCCGCCACGTGCTGATGGTGCCGCAGGAGGGCTTCCTGTTCGATGCCACGCTCCGCGAGAACCTGCTCTACGGACTTCCGGGCGCAGACGACGATGCCCTCGTTGACGCCGTCGATGGCATCGGCCTCACCGACTGGTTCGCCGGCCTCCCGCACGGCCTCGACACCCAGGTCGGGCAACGTGGCGAGTCGCTGTCGGCGGGGGAGCGGCAGCTCGTCGCCCTGCTTCGTTCTGCGCTGGCCGACCCTGACTTCCTCGTACTCGACGAGGCCACCAGCGCCGTCGACCCGCAGACCGAGCTGCGGGCCACCCGCGCCTTGGGCCGCTTGCTCGACGGGCGCACGAGCGTCACGATCGCGCACCGTCTCTCCACCGCCGAGAACGCCGACCGGGTCCTGGTGTTCGACGCCGGCCGCCTCGTCGAGGACGGCACGCACGTCGAGCTGGTCGGCGCCGACGGCGTCTACTCGAGGCTGCACGCCAGCTGGGTCGCCCAGTCGCGCCTGTCCATCACGCCCCCTCCGGTCGCCTGAGACAATGGTGGGCGTGAGCTCCCTCGATCCAGCCGTGGCCGCGCGCCTCAAGCGCGACGCCAGCGGCCTCGTGACCGCCGTCGTTCAGGACGCCGCCAGCCGTGACGTACTCATGGTGGGATGGATGGACGATGAGGCGTTGCACCGCACCCTTACCACGGGCCGCGGCACATTCTGGAGCCGCAGCCGCCAGGACCACTGGGTCAAGGGCGAGACGTCCGGGAACATCCAGGAGGTGCGCGAGGTGCGGCTCGACTGCGACGGCGACACCGTCCTCGTGATCGTCGATCAGCACGGGCCGGCCTGTCACACCGGCACCCGCACCTGCTTCGACGCGGACCGCCTGCTGTGACCTCGCGGCGCCTGTACGCCCCGGTCGTGCTGGTGCTGCTGGGCTGCGGTGGCCTCGCGTTCTTCGCCGCGTCCCGCACCTGGGTCGAGGCGACTGTGCAGGCCAAGGGACTCCCCACGGACCCGGTCACCGTCTCGGGCACGGACGCGCAGCCGCTGGTGCCGGCGCTGGCACTGGTCGTCGTCACCGGCGCGCTGGCCGTGCTCGCCGCTTCGGTGCGCGTGCGCTGGGTCGTCGGTGTCCTGCTCGTCCTGGTCGGGATCGGGGCGGCTGTGCTCGTCGCCACCGGTGGCTCGACGCTCGACGATGCGCTCGACGACGCGGTCCGAACGTCCACGGCGTTCACCGGCTCCAACTCCCCGGAAGGACACCGTGTCCTCGTCTGGCCAGTGCTGGCCGGTGCGTCGTTCGTGCTAGCGGCGCTGCTGGGGGCGGTCGTCATCCGCCTGGCCGACACCTGGCCGACGATGGGCAGCCGATACGAGTCGCCGACTGGCCAAACCGAGGAGCTGCGCACCGAGGACGACCTCTGGGCGGCACTCGATGAAGGACGCGATCCGACCGAGTAGGCTGGCGCCCGATCAACCACGACTTCCGAGGAGAGCCTGCATGTCGCACGGATCGTCACCCGCGGCCTGGACCGCCGTCCTGGTCTGCCTCCTCGGTATCACCATCGGCGGCCTCGCGCTGATCCCCGACCCCAACTGGACCATCTTCTGGGTGGGTGTCGGCATCACGCTGCTGTCCGGCGTCATCGGCCGCGTCATGGCCGCCGCCGGGATGGGCCTGGACCACCCCGAGCTCTGACATGAGCCCAGAACGTCCATGAGCACTGCGGCGGTGGAGCGGACCCGCTCCCGCCTGCTGCGCGACCCGGCGCTCGTCGGCATCGCCGGAGCATCGGCGGCCACCCTCCTGCACTTCCGGGACCCGCACGGCAGCGGCTCCTACGGCTTCTGCCCGTTCCTTGAGCTCACCGGTCGACCCTGCCCGGGCTGCGGGGGCCTCCGTGCCGTCAACGACCTGACGCGCGGTGACGTGGCCGGCGCGATGGGCAGCAATGTCCTCGCCGTCGCGCTCGTCGCGATGCTCGCGGTCGCATGGGCAGCCTGGGTCGTCAGGCGGGCCCGAGGCCACGACGGGCCGCTGCTCGTCGTCAGTGACCGCTCGCTCGCGATCCTGCTCGTCGTGGCGCTCGTGTTCGGAGTCGTGCGCAACACCCCGTGGGGCGCCGGGCTCGCACCGTGAGTCAGGCCGTGACGGCCTGACCTTGGAACCGGCGGTACGCGTAGGCGGCCGCGAAGAACGTGACCGGAGCCGCCACGAACACGCCGACGCACAAGGCGATCACGCCGACGATGATCACGAGAATCGACAGGATCGCCAGGACCAGCGAGTCGCCGAGGTTCGCCGCGACGAGACTGAAGCTCTTCTGGATCCCTTCGACCGCGCTGGACCCCTCCGCCACGAAGTACGACGTGAAATAGGCGAAGAAGGTCACGATGATGCCCGGCAGAACCAGCAGCGCGAAACCGATCTGGGTGAGCAGCCCGACGAGCAGACCGGCCACCACCGCCGTGGCGATGTCGACCTTGCCGAATGCGGCACCGATGTCGAGGCTTCCGCCGTCGGCGACGTCGAGTGTGCCGCGCGAGATGGCGACGGTGACGATGAAGCTCAGGGCGCTCACGATGATGCTGACGATGAACGACAGGAGGAAGGAGCCGCCGAAGTCGAGGTCGGCGCTGGTCGGATACATCCCGCCCCCGCTTCCGATGAGCGAGGCGATCCCACCCAACACGACCGTGACGACGACGAGGATCAACATCGCAATCAGTGATGCCGCGACGTTGTCCTTGAACTTCTCCCAGCCCCAGCCGATGGCGGCGGGGGCGCTGAACTCCTCGGCCGAGCCACCCGGTGCAGATGGTGGCGGTGGAGGTGGAGGCGGAGTCTCACCCGCTGGCGGTGGCACCGAGCCATAGGTCGGAAGATCCGAGGTGCCGGACCCTCCGGGAGGTGCCGCGGGCGGAGGAGTGTCGCCGGGAGTCGAATCGCCGGGGTACGAAGGAGGTTCGTTTGTCGTCATGATCCGACAGTAGTGACTCACGCACCGATTCGGCACCCCTTCAAGTGATGCATCCTGAGCGGTCTACTCTGGAAGCGATCCGAAGTCGTCGAGGGAGGAACCATGAGCGTCTTGGACGAGATCCTCGCCGGCGTGGCGGCCGACCTCGAGGTGCGCATGGCGCAGACGTCGCTCGACGAGCTCAAGGCTCAGGCCGATCGGCAGAACCCGGCCCTCGACCCGATGCCTGCGTTCCGTGCCGATGGCGTCTCGGTGATCGCCGAGGTCAAGCGGGCCAGCCCCAGCATGGGCACGCTGGCCACCATCAAGGATCCCGCGGCTCTGGCCGCCGACTATGCCGCCGGTGGCGCCGCCGCGATCAGCGTCCTCACCGAGGAGCGTCGCTTCGGCGGCACGCTCGCCGACCTCCGTGCCGTGCGCGCCCAGGTCGACGTGCCGGTGCTCCGCAAGGACTTCATCACCACCTCCTACCAGTTGTGGGAGGCGCGGGCGGCCGGTGCCGACATGGCGTTGCTGATCGCCGCCGCCCTCGAGCAGAACGCCCTCGAGAGCCTCATCGAGCGGGCCCGGTCCATCGGCCTCACGCCGCTGGTCGAGGTGCACGACGAAGCCGAGGTCGAGCGCGCCGCCGAGGCCGGTGCCGACCTCGTCGGCGTCAACGCCCGCGACCTGCACACCCTCGAGGTCGACCGCCACACGTTCGAGCGGCTGTCCCCGCTCATCCCGGACGGTGTGGTCAAGGTCGCCGAGTCCGGCGTCCGCGGTCCGCACGACGTCATCGAGTACGCCAAGGCCGGTGCGCACGTCGTGCTGGTCGGCGAGACGCTCGTCCGCGACAACGATCCCCGCGCGAGCGTGGCCGACCTCGTGGCGGCGGGCGCGCACCCGGCACTGCAGCACCGCTGGTGATCGGTTGCCTCTTGAGGCCCCTCGCCGTCCTGTCCCAGCGATGTCTGAAAGCGCACCGATGACCTACTCACAGCCTGATCCCACCGGCCACTTCGGCCGCTTTGGCGGCCGCTTCATGCCCGAGGCGCTCGTCGCCCCGCTGGACGAGCTCGACCGCGCCTGGACCGAGGCGAAGGCCGACCCGGTGTTCATGGCCGAGCTCGACCGGATGCTGCACGAGTACGCCGGCGTCCCGAGCCTGCTCTACGACGCCACCCGTTTCTCCGAGGCCGCGGGCGCCCGCATCCTGCTCAAGCGCGAGGACCTGAATCACACCGGCGCCCACAAGATCCGCAACGTGCTCGGGCAGGCGTTGCTGGCCAAACGCATCGGCAAGCCGCGTGCGATCGCCGAGACCGGCGCCGGGCAGCACGGCGTCGCCGCAGCCACGGCGTGCGCCTACCTCGACCTCGAGTGCACCGTCTACATGGGCGAGCTCGACACCGAGCGCCAGGCGCTCAACGTCGCGCGGATGCGGATGCTCGGCGCGGAGGTCGTGCCCGTCACCACCGGCAGCCGCACCCTCAAGGACGCCATCAACGAGGCCCTTCGTGACTGGGTGGCCAGCGTCGACCACACGTCCTACCTCTTCGGCACCGCGGCGGGGCCGCACCCCTTCCCGTCGATGGTGCGCGATCTCACCCGCGGCATCGGCGACGAGGCACGGGCCCAGTGCCTCGAGCTCATCGGCGCTCTGCCCGATGTTGCGGTGGCGTGCGTGGGAGGCGGGTCCAACGCGATCGGTCTGTTCACCGCATTCCTCGACGACGATGTGCGACTGGTCGGCATCGAGGCCGGCGGATCGGGCTTCCCCGACGGCCAGCATGCGGCCACCATCTCGGCCGGCGAGGTTGGTGTCCTGCACGGTGCACGGTCGTACCTGCTGCAGGACGAGGACGGCCAGACGATCGAGTCGCACTCGATCTCGGCAGGCCTCGACTACCCGGGGGTCGGCCCCGAGCACGCCCACCTCGCGGCGACCGGACGGGCCGAGTACGTGCCGGCCACCGACGCCGAGGCGATGGCCGCGTTCGACCTGCTCTGCAAGACCGAGGGCATCATCCCGGCCATCGAGTCGGCACACGCGCTGGCGGGTGCTCTCGTCCTCGCCAAGGAGCTCGGTCCGGACGCGACGATCCTGGTCAACCTGTCGGGGCGCGGCGACAAGGACGTGCACACGGCTGCGGAGTGGTTCGGGCTGCTCGACGGCCCGGTCGTGCTGGATGAGGGCGTCGAGGAATGAGCTCCATCGGTGAGCTCTTCGAGCGCACGCGCGCCGAGAACCGGGCCGCACTGGTCGGCTATCTCCCGGCCGGGTTTCCTGACCTGAAGACCTCGATCGCTGCGATCGAGGCGATGGTCGATGGCGGCGTCGACCTCGTCGAGGTCGGGCTCCCGTACAGCGACCCGGTGATGGACGGACCGGTCATCCAGGCCGCTGCCGATCGCGCCCTGGCCGCGGGCACCCGAACGTCCGACGTCCTGACCGTGGTCCGCGACGCATCCACCACCGGCGTCCCGACCGTCGTGATGACGTACTGGAACCCGGTCGAGCGCCATGGCGTCGACCGGTTCGCTGCCGACCTGGCCGGGGCTGGGGGAGCCGGGCTCATCACGCCCGACCTGACGCCCGACGAGGCCGGCGAGTGGATCTCCGCGTCGGACGCCCACAGACTGGACCGCATTTTCCTGGTGGCTCCTTCGTCGACCGACGAGCGCCTCGCCATGACGGCCGAGGCATCCAGCGGCTTCATCTACGCCACGTCGATCATGGGCGTCACCGGCCAGCGGGAGCAGACCAGCTCGGCGGCGCCTACGCTTGTCGAGCGGCTGCGCGCGGTCACCGACAAGCCGGTTGGCGTCGGGCTCGGCGTCAGCAATCGGGCCCAGGCCCACGAGGTCGCCGAGTTCGCCGACGCGGTGATCGTCGGCTCGGCCCTGGTGCGCTGCCTGCTGGACGCGCCTGACAGCACGAGTGGCGTCGACGCGGTGCGGAGTCTCGCCCACGAGCTGCGTGCCGGGGTGGATCGATGACGTCCTTCGTTGCCTCGATCCCGAGCCCGTCGTCCGGCGTGTGGCACCTGGGCCCGATTCCCCTGCGCGCCTATGCCTTCGGGATCATCATCGGCGCCCTGCTGGCGCTCTGGATCGGCGAGAAGCGGTTCACGGCCCGCGGCGGCCGGGCCGGCTTGATCGGCGACGTCTCGATCTGGGCCATCCCGTTCGGCATCGTCGGCGCCCGCATCTACCACGTCGTCACCGACCCCGAGCTCTACTTCGGCCCGGGCCGGTCCGCCGTCGACGCGTTGTACATCTGGGAGGGCGGCCTCGGCATCTGGGGCGCCATCGGGGGCGGGGCGATCGGTGCCTGGATCGCCTGCCGCCGCTATGACGTGCCGTTCGCTGACGTGGTCGACGCCCTCGCGCCCGGCCTGCTCGTCGCCCAGGCCGTCGGACGCCTCGGCAACTACGCCAACCAGGAGCTGTTCGGCAAGCCCACCGACCTGCCGTGGGCCTTGGAGATCGACGCGGCTCACCGTCCGCCCGGCTACGAGCAGTTCGCGACGTTCCACCCGACGTTCCTCTACGAGATGCTCTGGAACCTCGCGGCTGCCGCCCTGCTCATCCTGATCGACCGCCGCGTTAAGCTCACCGCCGGACGCGCGTTTGCGCTGTACGTGATGCTCTACACCGCCGGTCGCACCTGGATCGAGATGCTGCGCATCGACACGGTGAACCATCTCGGCCCGTTCCGGCTCAATGTGTGGACCTCGATCATCCTGTTCGTGCTGGCCACGGCGTTCTTCGTGCTGACCAGGCGCCGCTCGACAACGCCTGAGGCGAGCCAATCCTTCGATGACGGACCACCCGATCGGCAGTAGGTTTGGCGTGTGACAGACATGGACCGGCCCGACCCCCCCGAGGAGGAACTGCCAGACGTCTCATCCATCAGCCACGAGCACCCCGACGTCACCGGCGGCTGGCTGCGCCCTGCCGTGTTCGGCGCCATGGACGGCTTGGTGTCCAACTTCGCGCTGGTCATGGGCGTCACGGGCGGCAGTGACGACACCAAGCCGGTGCTCCTGGCCGGTCTGGCCGGCCTGGCTGCGGGCGCCTTCTCGATGGCCGCCGGGGAGTACACCTCGGTGGCGAGCCAGTCGGAGTTCGCGCTCGCCCACATCGAGATCGAGCGCCGCGAGATCGAGCGGAACGGTCCCGCAGAGCAGGCCGAGCTCGCCGCGATGTACGTCGACAAGGGCCTGGACGAGGACACCGCGCGCGAGGCGGCGGCGCAGATCCACCGCGACGTCGACAACGCTGTGCATGTCCACGCTCGTGAGGAGTTCGGGGTCGACTCGACCGACCTCGCCTCGCCGTGGCTCGCGGCCTGGTCGTCGTTCGTCTCCTTCTCGCTCGGCGCGGTGATGCCGATCCTTCCGCTGCTCTTCGGCATCGAGGCGGTGTGGCCGATCGTGGCGCTCTCGCTGGTGGGATTGTTCGCTTGCGGCGCGATCGTCACTAATCTCACCAGCCGACCGTGGTGGTACGGCGGCATCCGCCAGCTCGTACTCGGCGGCGCGGCTGCCGGCGTCACGTACCTCATCGGCGACCTCGTCGGAGCCAGGCTCGGCTGACGCTCTCCGCGCTGCCGTGTAACCTTGAGGGACTGACTAGGGCCAACGTCGTCCCGGGTTTGATGTGAGCAGATCTCGATTCCCGTCAACCGCCGACGCCAGCTAAGGGGCCAGCAGTGCACACTCCTCCCGCGCAGGGTCTGTACGACCCGCAGTACGAGCACGACTCGTGCGGTGTCGCCATGGTGGCCACTCTCACCGGCGTCGCCAGCAACGAGATCGTCACGCACGGCCTCACCGCGCTGCGCAACCTCGACCACCGCGGTGCCGTCGGTGCCGAGCCGAACACTGGCGACGGCGCGGGCATGTTGATGCAGGTCCCCGACCGCTTCCTGCGCGAGATCGCCCAGGAGACGATGCCCGACGTCGAGCTGCCCGAAGCCGGCACGTATGCGGTCGGCATGGCGTTCTTGCCCGTGGATGCCGGGGAGGCTGCCGAGGCCAAGGCCACGGTCGAGTCGCTGGCCGGCGAGGAGGGACTGACCGTCCTCGGCTGGCGCGAGGTGCCAGTCAACCCCGACATCCTCGGCTCCATGTCACGCGGCGCGATGCCGTCCTTCGAGCTCGTCTTCATCACCGCGTCCGGAGAACCCCGCAGCGGCATCGAGCTCGACCGCCTCGCCTTCTGCCTGCGCAAGCGTGCCGAGCACGAAGCCGGCGTGTACTTCCCGTCGTTGTCCGCGCGCACGCTCGTCTACAAGGGCATGCTCACGACCGAGCAGCTCGACAGCTTCTTCCCGGACTTGCTCGATGAGCGCATGGAGTCGGCCCTCGTCATCGTGCACAGCCGGTTCTCGACCAACACGTTCCCGAGCTGGCCGCTGGCGCACCCGTTCCGCTTCATCGCCCACAACGGCGAGATCAACACCGCCCGCGGCAACCGCAACTGGATGCGGGCCAGGGAGGCGACGCTGGAGAGCGACCTCATCCCGGGCGACCTCAAGCGCCTGTTCCCGATCTGCGACCCCGAGGGCAGCGACACCGCGTCGTTCGACGAGGTGCTCGAGCTGCTCCACCTCGGCGGCCGCGACCTCCCGCACGCCGTGATGATGATGATCCCCGAGGCGTGGGAGAACGACGCGGTCATGGACCCGGCTCGCCGGGCGTTCTACGAGTTCCACTCCTCGCTCATGGAGCCGTGGGACGGTCCTGCGTGCGTGGCCTTCACCGACGGCACCAAGATCGGCGCCGTGCTGGACCGCAACGGCCTGCGCCCTGGACGCTTCTGGATCACCGAGGACGGCCTCGTCGTCCTGGCGTCCGAGGCCGGCGTGCTCGACATCGATCAGAAGACCATCACGCGCAAGGGACGCCTGGAACCGGGCAAGATGTTCCTGCTCGACCTGGCCGAGCACCGCGTCATCGAGGACGACGAGATCAAGGCCACCCTCGCCGCCGAGCACCCGTACGACGAGTGGCTCTACTCGGGCTTGGTGCGCTTCGAGGACCTGCCCGACCTCGAGCACGTCGTCCACACTCACGGCTCGGTCACTCGTCGCCAGCAGGTGTTCGGCTACACCGAGGAGGAGCTGCGCATCCTGATCGCGCCGATCGCGCGCACCGGCGCCGAGACCATCGGCTCGATGGGAACCGATACACCGATCGCAGCCCTGTCGGACCGGCCGCGGCTGCTGTTCGACTACTTCAGCCAGCAGTTCGCGCAGGTCACCAACCCACCGCTCGACGCCATCCGCGAGGAGGTCGTCACGTCTCTCGCGGGGTCGATGGGCCCGGAGACGAACCTGCTGGCGCCGAGCCCGGCGTCCTGCCGGATGTTGCAGCTGCCGTTCCCGGTCATCGACAATGACGAGCTCGCCAAGATCCGGCACATGAACCGCGACGGGGACATGCCGGGCTTCGCCGTCCACGTCGTGCGCGGTCTCTACGACGTGCACGGCGGGGGAGCGGCGCTCAAGGTGAAGATCGAGGAGATCTGTGCCGACGTCTCGCGTGCGGTCGCCGACGGCGCCCGCATCATCGTGCTCTCCGACCGGCACTCCGACGCCGACCTCGCGCCCATCCCGTCGCTGCTGCTCACCGGAGCCGTCCACCACCACATGGTGCGCGAGAAGTTGCGTTCCCAGGCCGGCCTGCTGGTCGAGACCGGCGACGTCCGTGAGGTGCACCACGTTGCGCTGCTGATCGGCTACGGCGCCACCGCCATCAACCCCTACCTCGCGCTGGAGTCGGCCGAGGACCTCGCCCGCGAGGGCAACTTCGTCCAGGACATGGAGCCCGGCCAGGCGCTGCGCAATCTCGTCTACGGACTCGGCAAGGGCGTCCTGAAGGTGATGAGCAAGATGGGCGTCTCCACGGTTGCGTCCTACACCGGCGCACAGATCTTCGAGGCCGTGGGACTGTCACCCGAGCTGATCGACACGTACTTCACCGGCACCGCGAGCAAGCTTGGCGGTGTCGGGCTCGACGTCATCGCCGACGAGGTAGCCGCCCGCCACGCGAAGGCGTATCCGACTCACGGCATTGTCGGCGCCCGTCGCCACCTCGAGGTCGGTGGGGAATACCAGTGGCGCCGGGAGGGTCCGGAGCACCTCTTCGACCCCGAGACGGTCTTCCGCCTGCAGCACTCCACGCGCACCGGTCGCTACGACATCTTCAAGCAGTACACGTCCCGCGTGGACGACCAGTCGGAGCGGCTCATGACGCTCCGTGGACTGTTCGGGTTCAAGGAGGGCGTGCGCCCGCCGGTGCCGATCGACGAAGTCGAGCCGGTCGCCGAGATCGTGAAGCGCTTCAACACCGGCGCCATGTCGTACGGCTCGATCAGCCAGGAAGCGCACGAGACGCTGGCCATCGCCATGAACCGGATCGGCGGACGCTCGAACACCGGCGAGGGTGGCGAGGACGCGGATCGCCTCTACGACCCCGAGCGCCGGTCGGCCATCAAGCAGGTGGCATCCGGACGCTTCGGCGTCACCAGCGAGTACCTCACGAACGCCGACGACCTGCAGATCAAGATGGCTCAGGGTGCCAAGCCAGGCGAGGGCGGTCAGCTGCCCGGGCCGAAGGTCTACCCGTGGATCGCGGCGACCCGCCACTCCACGCCTGGCGTCGGCCTCATCTCACCGCCGCCGCACCACGACATCTACTCGATCGAGGATCTCAAGCAGCTCATCCACGACCTGAAGAACTCCAACCCGTCGGCGCGGATCCACGTCAAGCTCGTCGCCGAGTTCGGCGTCGGTACGGTCGCGGCCGGCGTCTCCAAGGCCAAGGCCGATGTGGTGCTCATCTCTGGGCACGACGGCGGCACCGGCGCCTCGCCGCTCACGTCGCTCAAGCACGCGGGTGGCCCTTGGGAGCTCGGCCTCGCCGAGACCCAGCAGACGCTCCTGCTCAACGGACTGCGCGACCGCATCGTCGTGCAGACGGACGGCCAGCTCAAGACCGGCCGCGACGTCATCATCGCCGCCCTGCTGGGCGCCGACGAGTACGGCTTCGCGACCGCCCCGCTGGTGGTCAGCGGTTGCATCATGATGCGGGTCTGCCACCTCGACACGTGCCCGGTCGGAGTCGCGACGCAGAACAAGACACTGCGCCAGAAGTTCACCGGCAAGGCCGAGCACGTCGTCAACTTCTTCGAGTTCATCGCCGAGGAGACCCGCGAGTACCTGGCCGCCCTTGGCTTCCGGAGTCTCGATGAGGCCATCGGCCACGCCGAGATGCTGGACACGCGTCCGGCCGTCGACCACTGGAAGGCCGACGGACTCGACCTCACGCCGCTCTTCTACGTGCCGGAGCTGCCCGCGGACGCCGACTTGCACCAGACCGTCGGACAGGACCACGGCCTGGAGAAGGCGCTCGACATGGAGCTCATCTCACTCGCCGAGGACGCCCTGGAGAAGGGTGAACCAGTGCGGGCCCAGCTCGAGATCCGCAACGTCAACCGCACGGTCGGCACCATGCTCGGCCACGAGCTCACCAAGCGCTACCGCGGTGAGGGGCTGCCCGAAAACACCATCGACCTGACCTTCCTCGGTTCAGCCGGCCAGTCGTTCGGCGCGTTCGTTCCGCGCGGCATCACGCTGCGCCTCGAGGGCGACGGCAACGACTACGTCGGTAAGGGCCTCTCCGGCGGTCGCATCATCGTCCGCCCGCCGCGCGAGGCGCAGTTCACGCCGGAGGCGCAGATCGTGGCCGGCAACGTCATCTGCTTCGGCGCGACGAGCGGCGAGATCTTCCTGCGCGGCAAGGTCGGCGAGCGGTTCTGCGTGCGCAACTCCGGCGTCCACGCGGTCGTCGAGGGTGTCGGCGACCACGCCTGCGAGTACATGACCGGCGGCAAGGTCGTCATCCTCGGACCCACCGGCCGCAACGTCGCCGCGGGCATGAGCGGTGGCACCGCGTACGTGCTCGACCTCGACCACTCACTCGTGAACCCGGAGATGGTGGAACTGCGGCCGGTGCCGGCGGACGCGGCGGAAGGGCTCCATGACCTGGTGCGCAAGCACCAGCAGGAGACCGGATCGGCCGTCGCCGAGCAGCTGCTCGACCACTGGGAGCAGTCGCTCGAGCGGTTCACCGAGATCATGCCCGTCAACTACCGCAAGATCCTCGAGGCCCAGGAGCAGGCGGAGTCCGAAGGGCTCTCCGACGAGGACAAGACCGCTCGGATGATGGAGGTGGCCGCCCGTGGCTGACCCACGCGGATTCATGACGACACCGCGCGAGGTCGCGCCGAAGCGACCCGTCGAAGAGCGGATCCAGGACTGGAACGAGGTCTATCCGGGCGGGCTCGGACATGCGCTGCTGCCGATCATCACCGAGCAGGCCGGACGCTGCATGGACTGCGGCATCCCGTTCTGCCACCAGGGGTGCCCACTGGGCAACCTCATCCCGGAGTGGAACGACCTCGTCTGGCGCGACGACTGGGAGGAAGCCATCGACCGGCTGCACGCCACGAACAACTTCCCCGAGTTCACCGGACGGCTGTGTCCGGCTCCGTGCGAGCCCGCCTGCGTCGTGGCCATCAACCGGGACGCCGTGACGATCAAGAACGTCGAGGTGTCGATCATCGACAAGGCATGGGAGATGCACAACGTGCGTCCAGAGCCGCCCGAGTGGCTGACCGGTCGCACCGTCGCCGTCGTGGGTTCCGGCCCGGCCGGCCTCGCCGCCGCCCAGCAGCTCACCCGCGCCGGCCACACCGTCGCGGTGTACGAGCGCGACGACAAGCCCGGCGGCCTGCTCCGCTACGGCATCCCCGAGTTCAAGATGGAGAAGATCCAGGTCGACCGGCGCATCGACCAGATGCGTCGCGAGGGCACCGTGTTCCGCAGCGGCATCGAGGTCGGCGCCTCGCTCACCGGCACACAGCTTCGCGACCGCTATGACGCAGTCGTGCTCGCGATCGGCGCCACCGTGCGCCGTGACTTGCCGGCCCCAGGCCGGGAGCTTTCCGGCATCCACCAGGCCATGGACTTCCTGCCCCAGGCCAACCGGGTGGCGCTCGGCGAGGAGGTCGAGGACCAGATCCTCGCCACCGACAAGGACGTCGTCATCATCGGCGGCGGCGACACCGGCGCCGACTGCCTCGGCACCGTCATCCGCCAGGGCGCGCGGTCGGTTACCAGCCTGGAGATTCTGGCGCAGCCCGGAGAGGACCGGCCGGAGAACCAGCCGTGGCCGATGTACCCGATGATCTTCCGTACCGCGTCCGCTCACGAAGAGGGCGGCGAGCGGGTCTACTCCGTCTCCACCAAGGAGTTCGTGGGGGAGGACGGGCAGCTCACCGGCCTGCGCATCTCCGAGGTCGAGTTCAAGGACGGCTCGTTCGTCGACGTGCCCGGCAGCGAGCGGACGATCCCGGCCCAGCTCGTGCTGTTCGCAATGGGCTTCACCGGTCCCGAGCAGGAGGGCCTCGTGCAGCAGCTCGAGGTCGACCTGGACGAGCGAGGCAACGTCGCGCGCGACGAGAACTACATGTCCAGCGTCGACGGCGTGTTCGTCGCCGGTGATGCCGGACGCGGTCAGTCACTCATCGTGTGGGCCATCGCGGAGGGCCGCGCCGCGGCCGCGGGCGTCGACGCGTACCTGTCGGGCTCGACCACCCTGCCGTCGCCGATCCCGCCCACCGCGCGTCCCCTCGCCGTTTAGGGCAGGTGCGCTCCGGCCACTACGCTTGAGACGTGCGTAGAGCCAAGATCGTCTGCACCCTCGGACCAGCCACCGACACGTACGAGCGCGTGCGCGAGCTGGCCGACGCCGGCATGGACTGCGCCCGGCTGAACATGAGCCACGGCACCCGGGCAGACCACGAAAAGGTCTACGAACACGTCCGCCGCGCCACCGTCGACACCGGCAAGGCCATCGCGATCCTGGCCGACCTCCAGGGTCCCAAGATCCGGCTCGGCACGTTCGCCGACGGACCAGTGGCGCTCGCCGACGGCGCCGAGTTCACCATCACCACCGACGCGATCGACGGCGACGTCCACCGGTGCTCCACCACGTACGTCGGGCTTCCGGGCGACGTGAACGTGGGCGACGAGATCCTCATCGACGACGGCCGGGTCCGGCTGCGCACCACCAGCGTCTCCGACACCGACGTCACCACCACGGTCGAGATCGGCGGCCAGGTCAGCAACCACAAGGGCATCAACCTGCCGGGCGTCCACGTGAGCGTGCCGGCCATGAGCGAGAAGGACGTCGACGACCTCAGGTGGGCCCTGCGCCAGGGTGTCGACTTCATCGCGTTGTCGTTCGTGCGGTCGGCCAAGGACGCCGAGGACGTCCGTGACGTCATGCGGGAGGAGAACATCCTCAGGCCACTCATCGCCAAGATCGAGAAGCCCCAGGCGGTCGAGAACCTCGATGAGGTGATGGATGCGTTCGACGGCGTCATGGTCGCTCGCGGCGACCTCGGCGTCGAGCTGCCGCTCGAGGAGGTGCCGATCGTCCAGAAGCTCATCGTCGAGAAGGCCCGCCGCAACGCCAAGCCGGTCATCGTCGCGACCCAGATGCTCGAGTCGATGATCTCGGCGCCGCGACCCACGCGTGCCGAGGCGTCCGACGTGGCCAACGCGGTGCTCGACGGCACCGACGCGGTGATGCTGTCCGGCGAGACGAGCGTCGGCGCGTACCCGATCGAGACCGTCCGCACGATGGCCCGCATCATCAGCTCCACCGAGGAGCACGGCTTGCCGCGCATGGCGTCGCTCACGTGGAAGCCCAAGACCAAGAGTGGTGTCATCAGCCGGGCCGCCGCCGATGTCGCCGAGGCCATCGACGCCACCTACCTGGTGGCGTTCACGACGTCAGGCGACTCGGCTCGACGCATGTCTCGCTACCGGTCGCACATCCCGGTCATCGCGTTCACGCCTGACCCAGTGGTGCGGTCGCAGCTGGCGCTCAGCTGGGGTGTCGAGACGTTCCACGTCCCGATGGTCAAGCACACCGACGACATGGTGCTGCAGGTCGACAAGGCGCTCCTGGCGATCGGACGGTGCGACGAGGGTCAGCAGGTCGTCATCGTGGCCGGGAGTCCTCCCGGCATCGCCGGCTCCACCAACGCGCTGCGCGTGCACAACATGGGTGATGCCATCAACCGCGTCTCACCCGCGTATCACGATCCCGATCTCGACGAGGACGACATCCTCGGCGACGCCCTGCCGAAGCGCTAGGGCTCAGCCGGCGAGGAGCGTCTGCGTCGCTGTCCCGATGGGGCCGGTGCGGTCGAGCAGGGTCGTCGAGGCCATCGCGCCCGCACCGGCGGTGATCGTCGTGGCGGCATCGAGTCCCACCCACTCCGTCGCCGGGTCGCGGTGCAGCGTGACGGACAGGTCGCAGTTGATCGCCGGGTACCGGGTCGGGTCGAGCGCGAGGCTGATCCCGCTGCCGGAGTCGGCGAGCACCAGCACCCGCTGCCAGCCGGTCGGCGTCTCGCCGTCGAGCAGCGGAACCTTCTGCCGACCCCACCCCATCGCCGGGCCGGGCTCGTCGAAAGAGCCGCGCTCGAACCGGAACTCGACCGCCGACAGGTAACCGTCTCGGTGGACACCCGGCAGCCCGATGGGCACCTCGTCCGGTAGCTCCGGTGGATCCAGCGGGGGACCTACGGGTACTGACGGGAAGTCGTCCGGCGCGTTGGCCAGTCGCCACGCCCTCGCGACGAGGACGGGGCGGTCGTCGGCCAGCGCCGTCGCCTCGAACAGCTCCAGCCGGCGTCCCGACCTCAGCCGTTCCACCTCAATGCGTAACGGCGCCACTGGCACGGCTCCGAGGACGTCGACCGACACCCGCCCGAGCCGGTGCCCGTCCAGCGGCTCGAACCGCTCGATCGCCCGGGCCAGCAGCGCCGTCGGCGGCCCGGCATGCTGCTTGTCCGCGCCCCACGGCCCCGCCGTCCAGGGACTGCTGGCGAACGTCGCCTCGTCGAGCTGGGAGTAAAAGGGGTCCATGTGAACGAGTATCGCGGTGTCGCAGTCGGTGCCGAGGGCGGGACTCGAACCCGCACGCCCTTTCGGACAACGGTTTTTGAGACCGTCGCGTCTGCCATTCCGCCACCTCGGCCGGTGCTTTCGCCGGATAACCTTCTCACGTGACCGCGCCTGCGACAGAACCCACCCGGAAGCGTGTCGTGATTGCCGAGGACGAGGCGCTGATCAGGCTCGATCTGGCCGAGATGCTCACCGAGGCCGGCTACGACGTCGTCGCCCAGGCCGGTGATGGCGAGCAGGCGGTGGCGCTCACCATGGAGCATCGACCCGACCTGGTGGTCATGGACGTCAAGATGCCGCGCCTCGACGGCATCGCGGCCGCGGCCCAGATCGCCCGCGACCGCGTCGCGCCGGTGGTCATGCTCACCGCGTTCAGCCAGCTGGAGCTGGTCGAGCGAGCCCGCGAGTCCGGCGCGATGGCCTACCTCGTCAAGCCGTTCACCATCACCGACCTCGTGCCGGCGATCGAGATGGCGGTCAGCCGGTTTGCCGAGATCACCGGACTCGAGCAGGAGGTCGACGACCTCACCGAGCGGCTCGAGGCGCGCAAGGCGGTCGAGCGGGCCAAGGCAACGTTGCAAGAGGCGCTCGGCATCAGCGAACCCGACGCGTTCCGCTGGATCCAGCGGACGGCCATGGACCTGCGCCTGTCCATGCACCAGGTCGCGCGTCAGGTGATCGAGAAGGGCCCGGAGCTCGGGCAGGACATCTGAGCAGGTCTGGTTACAAAAGGACTACGAAGCAAGATCCTCGCTGAAGAGATACCCAACTGACCCCTCAGGCGGCTACGTTCGGGCATACCCGTTCATCGGTCCGTCCCGGGCCGATCGACCGACCATCCGGAGGATAGATGAAGCGCAGTACCAAGACTTTGCGTCTTGCCACTGTCGCCGCTGCTGGCTTGCTTGTGCTGGCAGCGTGTGGCGGAGGCAGCGACACCAAGGGCGATGGCGACAGCGGCAAGGTCGCCAAGGGCGACGGTGTTCTCACTGTCGGCACCCTGTTGCCCTCGACCGGCGACCTCGCCTTCCTCGGCCCGCCGGAGTTCGCCGGCGTCGATCTCGCCGTCAAGGACATCAACGAGGCCGGCGGCGTGCTCGGCAAGGACGTCGCACAGAGCAAGGCTGACTCCGGTGATGGAACGCCGAAGATCGCGCCTGGTTCGGTCGACAAGCTGCTCTCGGCCAAGTCCGACGTCATCGTCGGCGCGGCGAGCTCCAGCGTCTCCCTCAGCGTGATCGACAAGATCATCAGCGCGGGCGTCGTCGAGTTCTCCCCGGCCAACACCTCGACCGCCTTCGACACCTACGACGACAAGGGCCTGTACTTCCGCACCGCGCCGTCCGACGTGCTGCAGGGCAACGTGCTCGGCAACCTGGTTCTCCAGGACGGTGCCAAGAACGTCGCGATCATGGCTCGCCAGGAAGCGTATGGCGAGGCACTGGCCGACAACGTGGAGAAGACCATCAAGGACCAGGGCGGCAACGTCGCGGCCAAGGTGCTCTACAGCGTCGACGCCACGTCGTACACCTCTGAGGTGCAGAAGATCAAGGACGCCAAGCCCGATGCCATCGTGCTGATCGCGTTCAACGAAACCACGAAGATCATTCCGGAGTTCGAGTCCGCCGGCATCGGTCCGCAGGACGTCCAGACCTACTTCGTCGACGGCAACACCGCCGACTACAGCAAGGACTTCCCGAAGGGCACGCTGAAGGGCGTCAAGGCCACCTACCCGGGTGCTGAGCTCAAGGACGACTTCAAGAACCGCATGCTGGAGGTCAACCCGAAGCTCAAGGACTACACCTACGGTCCGGAAAGCTACGACGCGACGGTCCTGTCGGCTCTGGCAGCCGAGCAGGCCAAGAACGACTCCGGCGCGGCGATTGCGGCTGAACTGATCAAGGTCTCGCGGGACGGTGAGAAGTGCACCACCTACGCCGACTGCGTGAAGCTGGTCAAGGACGGCAAGGACATCGACTACGACGGTGTCTCCGGCCCGGTCGACCTGAACAAGACGGGCTCTCCGTCGAAGGCCACGATCGGTCTGTTCGAGTACGACAACAACAACAAGTACAACAACACGGACTACATCACCGGCGTTGTCGAGTGATCTAGTTCACCACGTGGAAGGCCCCGACTTCGGTCGGGGCCTTTCGCATGTTCAAGGTGTGCTGGTTCAGGGCAGCAGTGAGCGCCCTTTCGTGCTGGGGTTGGTGACGCTCAGGCCTTGGCGAGCGTGCCGAGGTACAGCTCGATGACCTTCGGATCGTTCATCAGCGAGTCGCCGCTGGCCGTGTAGGCATCCTTGCCCTGGTCGAGCACGTAGCCGCGGTCGCAGATCTGCAGGCAGCGGCGGGCATTCTGCTCGACCATGACGATGGAGACGCCGGCGGCGTTGATGTGCTTGGTCTGGACGAACACTTCATCCTGAAGGGCGGGGGAGAGGCCCGCTGAGGGCTCGTCGAGCAGCAGCACGAACGGCTCCATCATCAGCGCACGACCCATGGCAACCATCTGCCGCTCGCCGCCGGACAGCGAGCCGGCGCGCTGTTCCTTGCGCTCCGCCAATCGGGGGAAGATGCCCGCGACGTAGTCGAACCGCTCGGCGAACCTCTTGGGGGCCAGGTACGTGCCCATCTCGAGGTTCTCGCCGACGGTGAGGGACGGGAACACGTTGTTCGTCTGGGGCACGTAACCGATGCCGGACGCGACCAGCTTGTCGGCCCGCTCGTTGGTGATGTCCTCACCCTTGAGCTTCACGGTGCCCTCGTGGACGTTGACGAGGCCGAACAGCGACTTGAGGAAGGTGGACTTGCCGGCTCCGTTGGGGCCGATGATGCCGACCAGCTCGCCGTCGTGGCAGTGCAGGCTGGCGCCGTTGAGGATGTTGACGCCGGGCAGGTAGCCGGCGATCAGGTTGTCGGCCCGCAGCAGGGCGCCTTCCGGCGACGAGCGGTCGACGGACGCGCTGGCAGTCGAGTCGGACGCTGCGCTCGATTCTGGCATCAGTTCTCCTCGGCTTCCTGAATCGCGGCCTCGATCTCGGCCTCAGCCTCGGCGGCGATCTTGGCCTCGTCGGCGAAGGACAGCTCCGCGTCGTGGTGGGCGCCCAGATAGGCATCGATGACGGCCGGGTCGGCCATGACGTCGTCGGGTGGCCCCTCGGCCACGATCTTGCCCTGCGCCATGACGACCACCCAGTCGGAGATGTCGCGGACCATGTCCATGTCGTGCTCGACGAACAGCACGGTGCGGCCCTCATCGCGCAACGACTTCACGTGGCCCAACAACGACTGCTTGAGTGCTGGGTTCACGCCGGCCATCGGCTCGTCGAGCATGATCAGCTCGGGGTCGACCATCAGCGCCCGGGACATCTCGAGCAGCTTGCGCTGGCCGCCGGACAGCGAGCCGGCGAAGTCGTCGCGCTTCTTGTCGAGGGTGAAGCGACCGAGGAGGTCCTCGGCGCGATCGGTGTTGGAAGCTTCCTGGTCGCGCCAGAGGAACCTGAACAGGCTGGAGAGGAGCTTCTCGCCGCGCTGGCCAGTGGCGCCGAGGCGCATGTTCTCGATGACCGTGAGTCGCGAGAGCACCTTGGTGAGCTGGAAGGTGCGCACCATGCCCTTGCGGGCGACCTTGTACGGCGGCACGCCATCGAGGCTCTGGCCGTTGAACGTCCACGACCCGGTGTCGGGACGGTCGAAGCCGGTGAGCAGGTTGAAGAACGTCGTCTTGCCGGCGCCGTTCGGCCCGATGAGGGCAGTGATCTTGCCGCGCTCGATCTCGAAGTGGTCGACGTCGACGGCCCTCAGGCCGCCGAACGCGCGGACGACGTTGTCGGCGACGAGGATGGCGTCGTTCTTGTTCTGGCCGGGTGCGGTGACCTTGTCGGTGGTGTCGGGCGTGTCAACGTCCATCGATCGCCAGCTCCCTTCTGTCTCCGAAGATGCCTTGTGGTCGGTAGATCATCAACAGCATCAGCACGAGGCCCAGGACGATGAGTCGCATCAGGCTGGCCTGGTCGGAGGTCATGATCCAGTCGGGGATGAGGTTGTCGCCGGTCGCCTTGTCGAAGAACAGGTCGAGACCGTTCAGGAAGAACCAGAAGATCAGCGCACCGGCGACCGGGCCGAACACCCGGGCGGCGCCGCCGATCAGCAGCACCGTGTAGACGAAGAAGGTCGTGTCGGTGGCGAAGTCGGACGGTGCGACGTTGTCGGTGGCGACGCCGCTCATGATTCCGGCCATCGCGCCGATCACGCCGCCGAGGATGAGCGCCTGCATCTTGTAGGCGTAGACGTTCTTGCCGAGGCTCCGCACGGCGTCCTCGTCCTCGCGGATGCCCTTCAGGACGCGTCCCCACGGGCTGCGCATCAGCAGGTAGACGAGCCCACAGAGCAACAGGGCCAAGCTCCAGCCGAGGATCATGATGAAGAAGTCATAGCTTCGCCACGCGACGAACCCGAAGTCGGCACCGCCGGCGGGAACGGGGTTGAGGGCCTTCAGCGAGTCGGCGAACCCGTAGCGGCCGTCCTGACCACCGAACTGGTCGTTGAGGCTCGCGGCACCGAGCACCTGGCGGATGACCTCGGCCGCGGCGATGGTGGCGATGGCCAGATAGTCGGCACGAAGCCGCAGCGTCGGCACACCGAGGACGAGGGCGAGCAGCACCGCGGCCAGCAGCCCGACGAGCATGCTCAGCCAGAGGTTCTGCTCCCACGTCTGCACGAGGGAACCGACCGCGTAGCCGCCGACCATCATGAACGCGGCCTGGCCGAAGTTCAGCAGACCGGTGTAGCCGAAGTGGATGTTGAGGCCGATCGCGGCCAGGCAGTAGATGATCGCCTGAGGGCCGAGCGCCTGCTCGATGGCCCCGCTGATGACGTCCAACCAGCTCATCGTCGTCTCCCTTCCCTCAACCGACCCGCTGGGCGCGGCCCAGGATTCCCTGGGGTCGGACCAGGAGCACCAGGATCAGCACCACGAGTGCCGTCACGTACTTGAGCTCGGGCGGCAGCACGAGCGAGGACATCTCGACCATCACGCCGACCAGCAAGCTTCCGGCCATGGTGCCCCAGATGGTGCCGAGGCCACCGAGGGTGACGCCGGCGAACACCAGGAGCAGGATCTTGAAGCCGACCTGATAGTCGAACCCGTAGTTCATGCCCCAGAGGATTCCGGCGGTTCCGGCGAGTGAAGCGCCGACGATCCAGATGGTGAGGATGACCCGGTCGACGTCGATGCCGGAGGACGCCGCGAGAGCCGGGTTGTCCGAGACCGCCCGGGTGGCCTTGCCGAGTCGGGTGCGCTGAACGGCGATGGAGATCGCGATCAGCACGATGATGCAGATGACCGCACTCCAGAACGTGCGTGCCGAGACGTCGATCGGACCGACGTGCCATGGCGCACGTTGGATCGGCACGTCGCGGAAGTTGTGGTTGTCGGCTCCGAAGATGTACTGGTACACGTTCCGCAGGAAGATCGCGAGACCGATGCTGACGATCATCATCGCGATGAGCCCCGTGCCGCGGCCGCGGAGTGGTTTCCAGAGGAACACGTCGTTGGCGTAGCCGAACGCCCCGGAGAGCACGACGCCGATGATCGCCGCTGGGATGAAGGCCCACCCCCATTGGTCCTGGAAGAGGAACGTGGTCACCGCGCCGAACGTGATCAGCTCACCGTGGGCGAAGTTGGTGAGGCCGGTCGTGCCGAAGACGAGCGAGAGGCCCAGTGCGGCCAGCGCGAGCATCAGGCCGAGGAAGATGCCGTTGACGAAGCTCTGGGACGCCTTGCGCACGATCTCGCTGCTGTCGTCGGCCGCCGGCCCGATGCGGTAGCCGATCGGGATGTCGAAGTTGGTCTTGATGGTGACGGTGCGCGAGGTGTTCTTCTCGTCGGTGAGCGTGGTGCCCTTCGGCAGGGTCGAGGTGTCGAGCTTGACCACGATCTTCTGGCCGACCAGTTCGTCCGGTGTGCCGGGCAGGGCGATCGAGTACCTGCCCTCGGCGTCCGACGTGGCGCTGGCCACGACCTTGCCGCCGATCTCGACGCTGACCTTGACGTCGGGGACGGGTTTGGGTGGATCGGTGCGGGTGTCGACGAGGGTGCCCACCACATCGATGACGTCGTCGCCGGGCACGGCTTCCGCCGACGCCGTGGCGCCGAGCACCGAGATGAAGACGAGCAGTGGAAGTGATGCCACCAGTCGCAGTCGCACGCAGTACTCCTGAGGTCGGGGCGCGGGATGACCGCGTTCGTTCTCGGCAGCATAACCACACTGGAGAGTCACCGGCGTCCCCGAGCGCAAACGATTCTCGGTGACAGTTCGATGAAGTCCGGAAATGGGTACGTCAATGGACCGCTATGGCGATCTGGGTGAGGACCGGCGCGACGATGAGGGCGGGCAAGAGGTCCGCGACCGGAATCGGCTTGAGGTCGAGCAGCCGCACCGCGACGCCGATCAGCACGAGACCTCCGGTGGCAGTGAGGGCGAACAAATGGGCTTCCGGCAGGACTGAGCCGAGCAGGACCCCGACCACGGTGAGCGAACCCTGGATCAGGGCCACCGACAAGGCCGAGGCCATCACCCCGATGCCGAACGACGCGGCGAAGGCGAGCGAGGCGAAGCCGTCGAGGACGGACTTGAGCAGGAGCTGATCGGCACCGCGGCCGAGGCCCTCGTTGATGGAGCCCAGGATCGTCAGGGGTCCGACGCAGAACACCAGGGAGCTCAGCACGAAGCCCTCGATGAACCGCTCCCTGGTTTCTCCTGCACCAGTCGGCGACATGCGGCTCTGCATCCAGCCACCGAATCGCTCGAGCCGGGCTTCCAGCCTCAGCAGCGATCCGGCGATGCCGCCCAGCACGAGGGAGCCGAGCACGATGAGGGTTGGGGCTGATGTGCCGACGGCGTGGACGAGCTTCGGAGCGGCGACGTCGGCGGCGGACTGCGCGGCGATGAGGAGGGTCACGAGTCCGAGCGCCGCGGTGACCGTGGAGCGGACGCGGGCCGGGAGCCGGTGGCCGATCAGCATGCCGAGTCCGGACCCGACGAGAACGGCCACGACGTTCGTGATCGTGCCTGCCCCGATGAACATGTAGGGTCCCTTCTCGCAGATGATTCACCTATCAACCACGCTGGTGCGCGGGTAGTCTTTCATCCCACCCGACCCACCGGCACCGGGTAGCACACCAGTACTTCAGTAGGACAGGATCCCATGTCGAGCCGTCACCCGATCGTGCTGCGCGACGCGGACCGCGAGGACGCGGCCGCCCTCATCGCGCTGTGGTCAGAGTGTGCGAAGGCCACCCGTGACGAGGGATCCGAGGCGTTCACCCAGCAGATGCTGTGGCGCGAGCCCGATGTCCCCGAGGCGGCAGCGGCCCTGGAGTTCGCCCTCCAGCGACCCGACAAGCGCATCATCGTCGCCCTCCAGGACGGCGAGATCGTCGGTGCGACGGTGTGCGACATCAGCACCCTGACGCCGGTCACCATGAACCGCGTCCTGGTGGTCACGGACATCCAGGTGTCACCACGTCACCGCAAGCGAGCCGTGGCGTCCACGCTGCTCTCGGCCGCGGCCTCTTACGGCGAGGAGCGCGGTTGCGAGATCGTCATCGCGGCCATCCCGGCGCATGCGCGCGAGCCCAACCGCTACCTCACCAAGATCGGGTTCAACCAGATCGCCGTGCTACGCGGCATCCAGGCGAGCAAGCTGCGCTCGCGCCTCACCTCGAGAGCCACCAACTCACGGGACACCGGCAAGCTCATCGCCGTCCGCCGCACCATGCGGCTGCGTCAGAGCGAGCGCCGGCTGCGGCCCCGCGGCTGATCCACCATGGCCGAGGACACCTGGTCGAGCGGAGCCGCCTACGACGGCTACATCGGCCGGTGGAGCCGACCCGTCGCCGACCGCTTCGTCACCTGGTTGGAGCCGCAAGCGGACGCCAGCTGGATCGACGTCGGCTGCGGATCAGGTGCCCTGACCCGAACCATCCTGTGGTCCGCCCACCCCTCACGTGTGCTCGGTGTGGATCCGTCGTCTGACTTCGTCGACCACGCTCGCAGCACGATCGGTGACGAGCGGTCGGAGTTCGTGGTCGGTGACGCTCTCGCGCTGCCTGCGGCCGACGCATCCGCCGACTACGTCGTCTCCGGCCTGGTGCTGAACTTCATCGCCGACCCGGGCGCCGCCCTCGCTGAGATGTCGCGGGTCGCCACCGACGGGGCAACGATCGCCGGGTATGTCTGGGACTACGCCGAGGGCATGCAGATGCTGCGCGCGTTCTGGGACGCCGCGGTCGCGCTCGCTCCCGGTGCCGCCGAGCTCGACGAGGCGATCCGTTTCCCGCTGTGCCACCCCGGGCCCTTGCGCCAGTTGTTCGACGCGGCCGGACTGTCCGGCGTCGAGCAGTCGGACATCACCGTGGAGACCACGTTCGCCGACTTCGACGACTACTGGACGCCTTTCCTCAGTGGTCAGGGGCCGGCTCCCGGCTACTGCGCATCTCTCGCACCCCCTCACCTGGCGGAGCTGCGGGACCGCCTCCGCCAGGAGCTCGCTCCGGACGGCGGGCCGATCGAGCTCACCGCGCGGGCCTGGGCGATCAAGGGCACCTGGGTCGCCTGACCCCGCTGTCGCCGCACGTGGCTAGAGTCGGGAAGGTGGATCGCCTGCTGCTGATCGACGGCCATTCCGTCGCCTACCGAGCCTTCTTCGCCCTTCCGGTCGAGAACTTCTCGACCACCACCGGGCAGCACACGAATGCGGTGTTCGGGTTCACGTCGATGCTCATCAACGTGCTGCGCGACGAGGCGCCCACCCACGTCGGGGTGGCGTTCGACGTCTCCCGCAAGACGTTCCGCAGCGAGGAGTACGCGGACTACAAGGGCAACCGCAGCAAGTCTCCCGCGGAGTTCACCGGCCAGATCTCCCTCATCAAGGACGTCCTCGAGGCTTTGGGCGTCACCACGTTCGAGAAGGACGGCTTCGAGGCCGACGACATCATCGGCACCCTCACCACGCAGGCCACCGCCGCCGACATGGAAGTGCTCATCGTCACGGGCGACCGCGACGCGTTCCAGCTTGTCAGCGACGCGACCACCGTGCTCTACCCGCGCAAGGGCGTCTCCGACCTCGCCCGTTTCACGCCGGCCGCAGTCGAGGAGAAGTACGGCGTCACGCCCGGCCACTACCCCGACCTCGCCGCGCTGGTGGGCGAGACCAGCGACAACCTGCCGGGAGTTCCCGGCGTCGGGCCCAAGACCGCGGCCAAGTGGATCGCCTCATACGGCACGCTCGACGCCCTCGTCGCCGATGTCGAACAGATCCCGGGCAAGGCGGGGGAGTCGCTGCGCGAGCACCTCGACGACGTGCTCCGCAACCGGCGCATCAACGCGCTCGTCAACGACCTCGACCTGCCCGCCGGCCCCGCCGACCTGGCGTTCACCACGGAGTGGAACCGGAACGCCATCCACGAGGTGTTCGACGCCCTCGAGTTCGCGGCGCTTCGGGAGCGACTGTTCGACTACCTCGGCGGTGGCGACGAATCGGCCACCCCCGACGCCGCGGCCGACCTCACCGTCACGCACGTCGCACCGGGCGAGATCGCGGCCTGGCTCGACCAGCACGCTGACGGCGTGCCGGTGGGTGTGGAGGTCGTGGGGGTCACCCGTCCAGTCGATGCCCGCGCTGAGCATCTTGCTCTCGCCACCGGCGCCGGTGCGGCGGCGTGGGTCAGTGTCGATCAGCTCGATCCCGACGACGACAAGGCCCTCGCCGGCTGGCTGTCCGACACCGACCGCCCCAAGGTGCTGCATGACGCCAAGGGCCAGGCCCACGCGCTCGCGGCCCAGGGATGGTCCCTTGCCGGCGTCATCGCCGATACGGCACTCGCCACCTACCTGGTCAAGCCCGACCAGCGTGCCTATGACCTCGCCGACCTGTCCGTGCGCTACCTGCACCGCGAGCTCATGTCCGGTGGCGACGGCTCCGGCCAGCTGTCCTTCGACGACGACGGTGGCGCGGAGGTCGCCGTCCAGCGAGCGCACGCGGCACTCGAGCTCTGGGGCGTCCTCGAAGCTGAGCTGGAGTCGCAGTCGTCGTTGACGCTGCTGCGCGACGTCGAGCTCCCACTCGTCGACGTCCTGCTCGGCATGGAGACCGACGGGGTCGCCATCGACACCGACCACCTCGACGCGCTGCACGCCGAGTTCACCGCGAGCATGCTCGCCGCGGCCCAAGAGGCGTACAACGTCATCGGCAAGGAGGTCAATCTCGGCTCACCGAAGCAGCTCCAGGTGGTGCTGTTCGAGGAGCTGGCCATGCCGAAGACCAAGCGCACCAAGACCGGCTACACCACCGACGCCGACGCCCTGCAGGCGTTGTTCGCCAAGACCGAGCACCCCTTCCTCGAGCACTTGCTGGCCCACCGCGACGTCACCCGCCTGCGGCAGACGGTCGAGGGGCTGCAGAAGACCGTGGCGCCGGACGGACGCATCCACACCACGTACTTCCAGACGATCGCCGCCACCGGCCGCCTCAGCTCGGCCGACCCGAACCTGCAGAACATCCCGATTCGCACCGAGTCGGGCCGGCGCATCCGCGAGGCGTTCACCGTCGGCGACGGGTTCGAGACCTTGCTCACGGCCGACTACAGCCAGATCGAGATGCGCATCATGGCGCACCTGTCCGAAGATGCCGATCTCATCGAGGCGTTCCGCTCCGGGCACGACTTCCACACCGTCATGGCGGCCAAGGTCTTCGAACGCGAGCCCGACGACATCGACGGCGGCCTCCGGGCCCGCATCAAGGCGATGAACTACGGACTCGCCTATGGCCTGTCGTCCTACGGACTCAGCCAGCAGCTCGGCATCGGCACCAGCGAGGCCCAGGCCCTCATGGACGACTACTTCGAGACGTTCGGGGGAGTTCGCGACTACCTGCGCGGGCTGGTCGACGAGGCGCGGAGCACCGGTTTCACCGCCACGATCCTCGGCCGCCGCCGCTACCTGCCCGACCTGCTGAGCGACAACCGCCAACGCCGCGAGATGGCCGAGCGGATGGCGCTCAACGCGCCCATTCAGGGGTCCGCCGCCGACATCATCAAGGTGGCCATGCTCGGGGTCGAGCGCGCGCTGCGCGAGGCGGCCATGGAGTCGCGGATGCTCTTGCAAGTGCACGACGAGCTCGTCTTCGAGGTGGCGTCAGGGGAGCGCGACGCTCTGGAGAAGCTGGTCCGCGATCAGATGGCTGGCGCGGCCGACCTCTCGGTGCCGCTCGACGTCTCGGTCGGCGTCGGACGCACCTGGCACGAGGCCGGTCACTGACCCGATTCGCGGTCCCGCGTCACCATCGGGGCGATGCCCACCACCACCGCGAGAACGCCCACCACGCTGACGATGGTCAGCACCAGCCCGGTGATGCTCAGATCCCATCCGTACGCGACGGCCAGCACGGAGACCACCGCCGTCCACACCATCACCACGATCCCGTGGGCGTGCCGCGCGAGTGCGTCGAACACCAGTAGGTAGACGACCGCGAGCAGGGAGCCGGCAAGGGCGAACAGCCAGAGGCGGTCGGTGATGGCGCGGTACTGGTGGCCGCCGACGAGGACCAGTGCCCACTGGGGCAGGACGGCAGTGCCCGCCACGATGAGGGCACCGGATGTGCTGACCAGTGAGAGGGCGCGGACGCGGGCGTGATGCGTCCGGGCGCGGGCCAGGTCCGGGAACAGGACGACGCTCACGAACTGTGGGAAGAAGAACGCCGCCTTGGCCAGGATCAGCCCGGACGCGTAGAGCCCGCTCTCGTGGACGTCGAACCGATGCCGGGCGATGAGGGCGTCCATGTTGCTGAGCACGAAGAACGCGAGCAGTGCATGGGTCGAGTGCATCGACTCACGCAGCATCGCGCGCCGGGCGCGAGCGGTTCCCGACCGGACCTGCCAGTCCCGCAGCACCGGCAAGCCGGCGATCACCGGGGTCCAGGCACCGACCGCGAGCCCGATCATCGCCGCTGTCGGCGTGGGGCTGATCAGCAGGCCGACCGTGCCGCCGACCAGCCGGCCGAGGCCGTTGCCGACGTAGATGGCGGTCAGGGAGCCCCACCGGGACGTGCCCTGCGCAATGCCGCCCTGGGTGCCCATGACCGTCATCGGCACCAGGGTCAACCCGCACAGCACGACCGGCCAGTGGCTGCCCAGCTTCAGGGCCGGGGTCAGCAGCCAGCTGGTGCTCGCCACGGCCAGGCCGACGAGCAGGGCCACTTCGGCGGTGACGCGCATCATCGAGGCAACGATCTCGGCTCGGGAGTCCGGCGCGACGGCCAGCCGCCGGGCCGTGACCGCCTGCAGGCCGAGGGATGCCACGGCACCGACGAGGATGATGCCGAACAAGGCGGTGAGTGCGCCGAACTCGCGGGGCAGGAGCAGCCGGGCGGCCAGCACGTTGAACGCGTAGACGCTGACGTTCATCGTCATCATCCCGGCGGCGACGAGCGTGCCGCCGCCCACGGTGGTCTGGCTGGACTTCACCTGCGCACCCTAACGGCGGCTCAGTACTGCCATGCTGAGGGTGTGATGGACTGGGACCCGATCCGCTATGCGCACAACGGTGACGTATCCATCGCGTACACAGTCGGCGGCCACGGTCCGGTCGACATCCTGGTGATCGGCGGTTTCGTCAGTCACCTCGAGCTCGCCATGGCCCATCCGCTGGCCGCCCGTTTCTGGGAACGCATGGGTTCGTTCGCCCGGCTGATCACCTTCGACAAGCGCGGCATGGGCATGTCGGACCGCGACGCCGGTGCGTACACCCTCGAGAACATTGTTGACGACGCCCTCGCCGTGCTGGATGCCACCGGAATCGAGCGCCCGGTCGTCTTCGGCTTCTCCGAGGGTGGCGCAGCGACCACGATGCTCGCGGCCACTCACGGCGACCGCATCAGCGCGATGGTTCAGTTCGCGACCTATGCGCGCATCGCGGCCACGCCCGACTTCCCCGAGGGCCTGGATGCCGAGACGATCCAGGGTTTCTGGAAGATGTTCCACGAGCGGTGGGGGGAGGGAGACACGGTCGACTGGTGGGCTCCGAGCATGGCCGGCGACACCGAGCTGCAGGACTGGTGGGCCCGGCTACTGCGTTCGGGCCTCAGTCCCGGCGGCGCTCGGGGACTCGGCGAGATGTACGAGCAGCTGGACGTGCGCCCGCTGCTGTCATCAGTTCGGGTTCCGACGCTCGTGGCCTACCGCGAGGGCGACCAGATCGTGCCCCCCGCACTGTCGCAGGCCGTGGCCCGCGGGATCCCGGGGGCGCGCGAGGTCGCGCTGCCCGGAACTGATCACCTGATCTTCGCGGGGGACCAGGACTCGCTCCTCGATGAGATCGAGCAGTTCGTCACCGGGGGTCTGGCCAGCGTGCCCGCCGACCGCGTGCTTGCCACGATCTTGTTCACCGACATCGTCGGCTCGACCGAGCATGCCGCGGCGGTGGGCGACCGCCGATGGCGCGACGTGCTCGAGCGTCACGACCGCCTCGCCAGCCGCGAAGTCGGCCGCCACCGCGGACGCATCATCAAGTCGACCGGTGACGGCCTGCTCGCGACGTTTGACGGGCCGGCGCGAGCCGTGCGTGCGGGCGTCGCCCTGCGCGACGTCGTCAAGGACTCGCTCGACATCGACCTGCGGGTCGGTGTCCACACCGGGGAGTGCGAGCTGATGGGTGACGATCTCGGCGGCATCGGGGTTCACATCGCCTCGCGCGTCGAGTCGAGCGCCGATCCGGGGGAGGTGCTGGTCTCCAGCACCGTCAAGGACCTCGTCGTCGGGTCCGGCCTTCGCTTCGAGGACCGCGGGGAGCGGGAGTTCAAGGGCGTACCGGGCATGTGGCGGGTTTCCGCCTTCATCAGTGATGACGAGCGCCTCGTCGCGGCACCTGCTGGTTGACGGCGCGGTGCCATAGGCTCCGCAGCATGAGCCACACCGCGCCGGAGAGGCGTCATGACGCCGACGCCGCGGCCGCCGCCGATCAGCTGTTGCGCTTCGTCGACGACTCACCCACTCCGTTCCACGCGTGCCAGACCGTGGCTACCGCCCTCGACGCGGCCGGCTGGACGCGGATCGAGGAGCGGGACCCCTGGCCCACGGAGCCCGGACGTCGCTACCTCGTGCGGGCGGGTTCGCTCGTCGCATGGTCCGACGAAGCCTCGACGGCGCCGACCAACGGATTCCGCGTGGTCGGCGCCCATACCGACAGCCCCAACCTCCGGCTCAAGCAGAATCACGACGTCGGCTCTGACTCCGTCGCGGTCGTCGCGCTCGAGCCGTATGGCGGCCCGCTGCTCGACACGTGGTTCGATCGCGACCTCGGCGTCTCCGGACGCGTGGTGCTCCGCGACGGCTCCGAGCACCTCGTGCGCGTCGACGAGCCCGTCCTGCGGGTCCCTCACCTCGCCATCCACCTCGACGAGGACCGCAAGGGCCGCGACATCGACCCGCAGCGACACCTGAACGCCATTTGGGGTGTTGAGCCGCGGGAGTTCCTGCCCTGGCTGTGCAAGCGGCAGAACCTGTCCAGCGTGGACATCCTCGGTTTCGAGCTGATGGCCCACTCGGTCCAGCCCAGCGCCCGCGTGGGCGCGGACGGCGAGCTTGTCGCCGCTCCGCGACTCGACAACCAGGCCACCTGCTTCGCCGGGCTGACGGCCTTGCTGGAAGCCGAGCCGGTCGACGGACTCCGGCCGATGCTCGTGCTGTTCGACCACGAGGAGGTCGGCAGCACCAGCGAGCGCGGCGCCCAGTCCGACCTGCTCACCACGGTGCTCGAGCGCATCGTGCTGGCGGCCGGCGGGTCGCGCGACGACTACCACCGCGCGATCTCGGCGTCGATGTGCGCGTCCGGCGACATGGCGCACGCGACGCATCCGAACTACGCCGACCGGCACGAGTCACTGCACCACATCGCATTGGCCGGGGGACCGGTCCTCAAGGTCAACCAGAACCTGCGCTACGCCTCGGAGTCCCGTGGCGCGGCCGCCTTCGCTCTGGCCTGCGAGCAGGCCGAGGTGCCGTTGCAGCGCTACGTGCATCGCGCCGACCTGCCGTGCGGCTCCACGATCGGCCCGCAGAGCGCCGCCCGCACCGGGATGATCACCGTCGACGTGGGTGCGCCCCAGCTGGCGATGCACTCGATCCGCGAGGTGATGGCCACCGCCGACGTCGGCCTCTACATCCGCGCGCTCACCGCGTTCCTCTCCCCGCAGGGCCGCCTTCCCGCCTGACGTGGTGATCCCGTACCCTTGAAGAGCGCTGGTGGCCTGCGCGTTCCTCGGACAGAGCAGGGCCGTGCTCGTGCCCGTGTCGGGCCCATCTCCTCGACATCCTCACGATCCAAGGGCTGCCCGCCAACCGACAAATCCATCCATCCCACGGAGTCCACCCCTATATGAGCAGCAGCATCGCAACTCCATCTGCGGCACCGCAGGTTGCGGTCAATGACATCGGCACCGAGGAAGACTTCCTCGCCGCCATCGACTCGACCATCAAATACTTCAACGACGGCGACATCGTCGACGGCACGATCGTCAAGGTCGACCGCGACGAGGTCCTCCTCGACATCGGCTACAAGACCGAGGGCGTCATCCCCTCCCGCGAGCTGAGCATCAAGCACGATGTCGACCCCAACGACGTCGTCGCCGTCGGCGACACCATCGAAGCCCTCGTCCTCCAGAAGGAGGACAAGGAAGGCCGTCTGATCCTGTCCAAGAAGCGCGCCCAGTACGAGCGCGCCTGGGGCGACATCGAGAAGATCAAGGCCGAGGACGGCGTCGTCGAAGGCACCGTCATCGAGGTCGTCAAGGGCGGCCTCATCATGGACATCGGACTCCGTGGCTTCCTGCCCGCTTCGCTGGTCGAGATGCGCCGCGTGCGCGACCTCGACCCGTACATCGGTCAGAAGATCGAGGCCAAGATCATCGAGCTCGACAAGAACCGCAACAACGTGGTCCTGTCGCGCCGTGCCTGGCTCGAGCAGACCCAGTCGGCCGTTCGCCAGAAGTTCCTCGACGAGCTCCAGAAGGGGCAGATCCGCACCGGCGTCATCTCCTCGATCGTCAACTTCGGTGCGTTCGTCGATCTCGGCGGCGTCGACGGTCTGGTCCACGTGTCCGAGCTGTCCTGGAAGCACATCGACCACCCGAACGAGGTCGTGCAGGTCGGCGACGAGGTCACCGTCGAGGTGCTCGACGTCGACATGGAGCGCGAGCGCGTGTCGCTGTCGCTCAAGGCGACACAGGAAGACCCGTGGCAGCACTTCGCCCGCACGCACCAGATCGGGCAGATCGTGCCCGGCAAGGTCACCAAGCTCGTCCCGTTCGGTGCGTTCGTTCGCGTCGAGGAGGGCATCGAGGGCCTGGTGCACATCTCCGAGCTGGCCGAGCGTCACGTCGAGATCCCCGAGCAGGTCGTGCAGATCGGCGACGCGGTGATGGTCAAGATCATCGACATCGACCTCGAGCGTCGACGTATCTCGCTCTCGCTCAAGCAGGCGAACGAGACCGAAGCCGCCGAGGGTGACGACTTCGACCCGACGCTCTACGGCATGACCTCGTCCTACGACGAGGCAGGCAACTACATCTACCCCGATGGCTTCGACCCCGAGACGGGCGAGTGGCAGGAAGGGTACGACGAGGCCCGCGCGACCTGGGAGAAGCAGTACGCCGAGGCGCACGAGCGCTGGGAAGCCCACAAGAAGCAGATCGTGGATTCCGAGAAGGCCGGCATCGAAGCCGCCGACGCCGGCAGCTACTCCGCCGGCACCGAGCAGCAGTCCGACGACGAGGGCGGTTCGCTGGCCTCCGATGAGGCCCTGCAGGCGCTCCGCGAGAAGCTCACCGGCTCCGAGCCCGTGGCCGAGGCTGAGCCCGTCGTTGAGGCCGAAGCCGGGGTCGAGGTCGAGGCCGAGCCCGTGGCCGAGGCTGAAGCCGAGCCCGAGGCTGAAGCCGAGCCCGAGGCTGAGAGCGGCGACGAGAGCAAGTAGTCCGCAGCTGAGCATGACGAGACCCCCGGTCCTGATGGACCGGGGGTCTCGTCGTTGCTGGGGTCAGGCGAGGCGCTGACGCGGCTCGAACGGATCGATATGGCTGCGGGGAGCTGGGCGGGTGCCATACCCGTCTTTCGGGATGACCAGGAGGCCGAACCCGGCGGCAATAACCAGGAGGATGATCGCTACGGTGAACATGGCAGTAATCTTGCCATCGTCGCGATACTGCCACCAGTGGCAGAAATGCCACACACCATTGATTTGCTGCCACATCTGTGGAATCCTCGCCCGTATGAAGAATGTCGCCGTGGTCGTTCAAGACGAAGCCGAACCCTTCGGCCTGGGTTCCATCTGCGAGGTCTGGGCCGAGCCGTATCACCCCGAGGACGACAACCCGGTCTTCGAGTTCACCGTGTGCACCGCCGAACCGGGTCGGATCAAGGGCGCGTCCGGCTTCGACCTGGTGGTCGAGCACGGGTTGGAGGCCCTCGAGACGGCTGATCTCGTCTGCATCGTCCCCAAGCGCGACTTCCGCAACAACGACCCGCGCGCCGTCGCCGCCGTGCGCAAGGCTGCCGACCGAGGCGCCATCATCTCCGCGCACTGCACGGGTGCCTGGCTGCTCGGGGACGCCGGCCTGCTCGACGGTCGAGAGTGCACCACGCACTGGCGGTACGCCGACCAGCTGGCCGAGGCGTTCCCCGAGGCCCGGGTGAATCCCGACGTCCTCTACGTCTTCGACGGCAACGTCCTCACCGGCGCCGGGGCTGCCGGCGGCATCGATGCGGCGCTGCACCTGATGCGCCGCACGTTCGGTGCCCGTACGGCAGCCAACACGGCACGCCGCATGGTCCTGCCGCCGCACCGCGATGGCGGTCAGGCGCAGTTCGTGCGCACGCCGATGGGCCAGACCGAGGCCGACACCCTCGCTCCGTTGCTGGAGTGGGTCTCCGAGCGTCTCGACGAGCCGATGCCGGTCGAGCGACTCGCCGCCGAGGCGCACATGTCGCCGCGCACGTTCGCTCGGCGGTTCCGTGACGAGACCGGCACGACGCCGCTGCAGTGGCTCACCAGCCAGCGCCTGGCGCTCGCCGAGGAGCTGCTGGAGAACTCGACGCTGTCGGTCGAGCAGATCGCCACACGTGTCGGGTTCGGCAACGCGGCCACGCTGCGCCACCACTTCGCCGCATCCCGCGGCACCACGCCGCAGGCCTACCGCAAGACGTTCACCTGCGTCGAGGAGGACGTGCCGGCCTAAAGGTCCGCTCGTCGAACCTTGCCGGTCGCGGTCCGGGGGAGTTCGTCGACCCGCTCGTATTCCTTCGGTCGCTTGGGTGGGCTGAGGCGCTCGGCCGCCAGGTCGCGCAACATCTGCTCCTCGACGTCACCGACGTAGACGGCGCACACGCGCTGACCCCACCGCTCGTCGGGGCGGCCGAAGACGGCGATGTCCTCAAGGCCGGACGCGTCCGCGAGTGCGGCCTCGACCTCCGCCGGATAGACGTTGACGCCGCCGGAGATGACCAGGTCGCTGCGCCGGGAGTCGAGCCACACCAGTCCGTCCTCGACGCGGCCGAGATCGCCCACCGTGAATGCCGGGCCGTCGTCGCTGTCCTTCCACGCTGCGGCGGTCTTCTCCTGATCACGCCAGTACGTGAACCTCGCCCACGGCGGCACGGCACACCAGAGCTGGTCGTCCGCGTCGACCGTGACCACACGTCCGGGCCGTGCTGGTCCGAGTGTCCCGGGGTGCTCCATCCCACATCGGCGCCGGGCAGGCCGTGAACTGACCCTCGGTGGAGCCGTAGAACTCCCAGACGACGTCGAGCCCGAAGAATTCGTGAGCCCGTCGGCGCATCGAGTCGGGGCACGGCGCGCCGGCGTGGGCCACCAGGCGGAACGAGGATGGGTCGCACGCCGCTCCGGTCTCGTCCAACCATGAGAACAACCGCTGCAGGTGGGCCGGCACGCAGAACATCGACGTCGGGCGCAGCTCGTGCATGGCCGCCACGAAATCCTCCGGCTCGAACCGGGGGAGCACTGCGACCGATCCGCCGGCCAGCAGCGTCCCCATGGCGAACCGCAGGGGAGCGGAGTGATAGATCGGCGAGACCACGAGGTCGACGTCATCGGGGCGGAACCCCCAGAGCTCGCGCTCCTCGCGCACGAGAGCCTCAGCATCATCGGGCGACAGGAGGCCTGACCAGACACCCTTAGGTCGCCCGGTGGTGCCGGAGGTGAAGTGCATCGGGCGGCACCGCGGCCAGGTGTCGAGGTCGACTTCGGGCCCCTCCAGCAGGGCAGTGAGAGCGTGATCTGAGTCGATGACGAGGGATGGCTCGACGTCGGCGATGATCGCGTCCCGCTCGTACGGCGTCAGTCGCGGGTCGATCGGCACCGGCACGATCCCGGTGCGTGACGCGCCGAGCACGACGGTCACGTAGTCGGCCGAGCCGGTGACCGACAGCACCAGGCGGTCACCTTCGTGCAGGTCGCGGGCATCGAGGGCCCCGGCGACCCGCCGCTGCGCCGCTTCGCTCGTAGTGGCGCTGAGGACGTGTAAGGTCACGGATTACTCCCTGGCTGAGAGATGCGTCACCTCAACCCGCGTAGATCGTTGACCTGGGTACGAGGGATTTGGCAGCTCGGGCGCCAAGTATGCTTCACTCGGCCGTTGGACACCCCCAACCCTGCACGTAGGTGATTATCGGTGGCAAACAGCCACAAGCACGCCCGACACCACGGCCGCGCGCATGCGCCCGCACAGGCACGCGCACATGCGCATGCTCGTGCGCACGCACATGCCGCCGCGCACCGACGCCGGAAGCTCGTCCGGCTCGTGCTCCCGGCCGCCGGGCTCCTGGCCGTCGTCGGCATCTCCACGGCGGTGGTGGCCAACAGCGCCTCCAACCCGATCGTGGCCCAGGCGTCGGCCGGCAACGCCGACGTCATCACCGCCGCCCTCTCCGACGGCAAGGTGAGCCGCAGCGCCGAGCGCGCGCCCCTGCCGAACGAGGCCGAGGCCGAGAAGATGGTCACCGGCCACAAGTTCGTCATCGAGACCGACGCCGTCGACGTCCACGCCGACGCCGACGACACCTCGCCCGTCCTCGCCATCCTGGCGCCCGGCGAGAAGGTCGACATCACCGGCAAGAAGCAGAAGGGCTACACCGAGATCGTCCACAAGTCGTTGCCGCGCTGGGTCAATTCGGACGGCCTCACCGATGAGCGCCCGCTCGGCACGTCGCCGTGCCCCGAGAGCTCGGGTGGCTCCGGCGTCGAGAGCGGCTTGCAGCCCGACACGATCCGCGTGCACCGCGCCGTGTGCGCCAAGTTCCCGTCCATCACCCGCTGGGGCGGACGCTCCGGCGGCGGCGAGCACGCCACCGGGCGAGCCGTCGACATCATGGTCGGCAACGGCAACGACATCGGCAACGAGATCGCGGCCTTCGCCAAGGCTCACGCCAAGGAGCTCGGTGTCAGCCAGGTCATCTGGCGCCAGCACATCTGGACGGTGCAGCTGGCCAGCAGCGGCTGGCGAGCCATGGGCAACCGTGGCAGCCCCACCGCCAACCACATGGACCACGTCCACGTCACCACGTACGGCAACAGCGGCACCAGCTGACGGATCACGACCTCCATGTTTCGACTCGGCCTGACCGGTGGCATCGGTTCGGGCAAGAGCACCGTCAGCGCCCGCCTGGCGCATCACGGCGCCATCGTCATCGACTACGACCAGCTGGCCCGCGATGCCGTCGCCCTGGGCACCCCCGCTTTGACCGCGATCGCGGAGCGCTTCGGCGCTGACGTGATCGCGCCCGACGGCACACTCGACCGTCCGGCGCTCGGCACCGTGGTGTTCGGTGACGACGCCGCGCGGGTCGACCTCGAGGCCATCACGCACCCCGCGATCGTCGAGCTCGCCATCGAGCATGAGGCCGCGGTTCCCGACGACGGGGTGGTCGTCCACGACCACCCGCTGCTCGTCGAGATGGGCATGGCCGCGTTCTGCGACCTCGTGGTCGTCGTCGACGCGCCTGAGGACGTGCAGGTGGAGCGCCTGGTGTCGCAGCGGGGGATGACCGAGGCGGATGCCCGGGCCCGCATGGCCGCACAGGCGTCCCGCGAGGAGCGCCTGGCCGAGGCCGATGTCGTGCTCGAGAACACCGGGTCGATCGCGGACCTCGAGGCGAAGGTCGACGAGCTCTGGGCCGAGCGGGTCAACCCCTCCTAGACAGACGAACCCGCCCCGCTCGGGGGAGGGCGGGACGGGCTCGAATCAGGAGGCTGGTTATGCAGCCAGGTCGGGATCGGCGATGCGGCGCAGCGTCATCAGCGCCTGGCGCTCGAGCTGGCGCACCCGCTCGGCGGAGATGCCGTGGCGCTTGCCGATGTCGGCCAGCTTCTGCTGGCGTCCGTCGAGCAGGCCGTAACGGGCCCGCACGATGTCGGCCTCGCGCTCGTCGAGGTGGTCGATGAGCGTGGAGATGAGTTCGCGCGTCTCGTCATCGATGACGGCGAGGTCGGGCCCGGGCAGGGTCTCGCGAGCGATCAGGTCGCCGAGCGAGGTGTCGCCGTCGTCGTCGACCGGGGTGTCGAGGCTGACGTGGTCGCGACCCCAGGACAGCAGGTCGATGACGCGGTCGACGTCCATGTCGAGCTCCTTGGCGATCTCGTGCGGCTCGGGCTCGTAGCCCAGCTGGCGCTCGAGGTTGCGGCGCGCGGCCGTGACCTGATTGAGCTCCTCGACGACATGCACCGGAAGGCGGACGACGCGAGCCTGCTGGGCGATGCCGCGGGTGATGGCCTGACGGACCCACCAGGTGGCGTAGGTCGAGAACTTGAAGCCCTTGGCGTAGTCGAACTTCTCGACCGCGCGGATGAGACCGGTGTTGCCCTCCTGCACGAGGTCGAGCATCGGCATGGCCGAGCGTCCGTACTTGCGGGCGATCGAGACGACCAGGCGCAGGTTGGCCTGAACGAACTCCATCTGGGCGCGGTCGCCTTCCTCGGCGATCCAGCGCAGCTCCTCTTCGGTGGCACGCTTGGGGGCGCCACCCTTCGCACGGCCGATGCGGCCCTCGGCGAGCAGGTGACGGGCGTACAGGCCGGCTTCGATCGTCTTGCTGAGCTCGACCTCTCGTGCGGCGTCGAGCAGGGGCGTACGAGCGATCTCGGCCAAGTACATGCCGACGCTGTCCTTGCCCTCGATGCTCTCGGTCTTCGTGACGGTCATGGAACGCCTCCCAACGGGTGTCTGTACTGATGCAACGCCGCAGGTGGCCGACTGATTCCGCTCTCAGTGTGTTCTTAGTTGCACCCGTGTCACTTGACATTCCTCGTGGCCGTGTCGATGATCCACGCCAGCTCCCAGGCGCGCTCGCGCCAGGCCGCATAACGGCCGCTCACGCCGCCGTGACCGGCGTTCATCTCCGTCTTGAGCAGCAGCGGAGCGTCCCCGGTGGCGGTCGCGCGGAGCCTGGCCACCCACTTGGCCGGCTCCACGAACAGGACCCGGGTGTCGTGCAGGCTGGTGACGGCCAGGATGGCCGGGTACGCACGGGCCGCCACGTTCTCGTACGGCGTGTACGACTTCATGTACGCGTAGACGTCGGGGTCGTGGAGGGGATCGCCCCACTCGTCCCACTCGATCACAGTGAGCGGCAGCGACGGGTCGAGGATCGACGTCAGCGCGTCGACGAACGGCACGCTGGCCACGATGCCGACGAAGGCGTCGGGTGCGAGGTTGGCCACGGCGCCCATCAGCAGTCCACCGGCACTGCCGCCCTCGGCGACGAGCCGGTCGGGTGACGTCCATCCCTCATCGACGAGGTGACGGGCCGCGGCGACGAAGTCGGTGAACGTGTTCTTCTTGTGCAGCATCTTGCCCTGCTCGTACCAGTGGCGGCCGAGCTCGCCGCCGCCGCGCACGTGGGCGATGGCGAACACGAATCCGCGGTCGAGCAGCGACAGTCGCGGCACCGACATGCCCGGATCCATGCTGGCCTCGTACGAGCCGTAGCCGTAGATGAGGGCCGGGGACGAACCGTCGCGCTTCGTGCCGGCCCGGCACACGATCGACACAGGGATCTTCGTGCCGTCGTCGGCCGTGGCCCAGCTGCGGTGCTGCTCGTAGTCGTCAGGGTCGTAGCCGCCCAGCACAGGAGCCTGCTTGCGAAGGATGAGCTCGCCGGTGGCGACGACGTAGTCGTAGACGGTGGCCGGTGTGACGAACGAGCCGAATCCCACCCGGATGAGCGGCTGGTCCCACTCGGCGTTGGCGCCCACGCCGGAGGTGAACAGCTCCTGGCCGAAGTCGATCTCGCGTGGTTCGCCCAGGCCGTTCGGAGCGTCGTCGTCGAGCAGGATGACCGCGATGCGGGCGATCGCGTCGCGTCGGTAGGAGACGACGAGCTGCTTCGCGAACACGTCGACGTCCTCGAGCCGTACGTCCTCGCGGTGGCCGATGAGCACCGTGCCGTCGTGGTAGGGGCCGGCCGCCGGCACGCCGACCAGCTCGAAGTTGAGGGCGTCACGGTTGTGCAGCAGCAGGAAGACGTCTTCGCCCGCCAGCCGGGCATGCTCCAAGGAGTATTCGACGCCGGTCTCACGTGGCCGCACGACGCGGAACTCGCTCGTGGGGTCGTCGGCCTCGAGCACCCGCACCTCGCTGGTGATCTTCGACGACGCGCCGATGACGAGGTAGCGCTCGGACTGGGTGCGCCCGATGCCGGTGAAGAAGCGCTCGTCGGTCTCCTCGTGCACCAGCGCGTCGTCTCCGGTGCTGCCGAGCTCGTGTCGCCAGACGCGGAACGGGCGCCAGGCGTCGTCGACGGTCGTGTAGAAGAGGTGCGTCGCGTCCGCCGACCAGGTGACGCCGCCACTGGTGCCCGCCACGGTGTCCGGCAGTAGTTCGCCCGTGCGCAGATCCTTGACGCGGATCGTGTACCGCTCGTCGCCGACGACGTCGACCGACCAGGCGAGCAGGTTGTCGTCGTCGCTGAGGCTGAAGCCGCCCAGCGAGAAGAAGTCGTGGTCCGCGGCCTCGGCGTTGGAGTCCAGGAGGACCTGTTCGCCGTCGATCCCCCCTCCGTTCAGCCCTGTGCCCGCCTCGAGCACCGGCGGATCCCAGGAGACTCTGTCATCGCCGCCCATGGCCCGGCCCCCCAGCCGTGGGCCGCCCTCCTCGATCGGGCAGCGGCACCGGATCGAGTACTGCTGACCCTCGACCGTGCGCGAGTAGTACCACCAGTCGCCGTGCCGCACCGGCACCGAGAGGTCGGTCTCGAGCGTGCGGGACTTGATCTCCTCGAAGACCTGCTCGCGCACGTCAGCCAGGTGCGCGGTCTGCTGCTCGGCCCAGACGTTCTCGGCCTCGAGGTAGGCGATCGTGTCGGGGTCCTCGGCGTCGCGGAGCCACTCGTACTCGTCGACGACCTCGTCGCCGTGGTGCCGGCGGACGATCGGACGACGCGGTGCGACAGGAGGCTGGTTCACTCTTCGACCGTATCCGGGGGCTCGGCATCGGGATCCCCATGCCCGGGCGTCAACGCTGCGTCGTCCTCACCAAACGTGTGGACAGGCCCCGGGGGAGTGAGGCGGGTCTCGAACCGCACCGTCACGCGTCCCAGGCCGGCACCCCACACCCAGCCGTCACCGTGCTCGGCGTGATGGACGTCCTGACCGGGATACCAGCGGACCTCGCGCCGGCGGGGGCGGAGCTCAGGCTCGACCGGGTCGGCGTCGTCCCGGTCGTCGGGATCGGTGAACAGATCGTCCTGCACCCAGTCGGCGAGCCCGCTGACCCCGACCCCCAGCAGTCGGAGTCCGCCGGCGAGGTCGACACCATCGAGCAGGGAACGCGCCGTCTCGGCCAGTACGCGCGAGCTGTCCGTGGGCCCGCGCAGTGTGCTCGACCGGGTGTGGGTCTCGAAGTCGTGGTGCCGCACCTTGAGCGTGACCGTGCGGCCGGACAAGCCGTTGCGGCGTAGGCGGTCGGCGACCGTGCGCGACATGCGGTCGACCTCCTGCGTCAGCTGGACGCGATCGGTGATGTCGTGCTCGAACGTGTCCTCGACGCTGACCGACTTCGCCTCGCGCTCGGCCACCACCGGCCGGTCGTCCATGGCTCGCGCCAGGCGCCACAGAGATGCCCCAGCGGACGCTCCGAGCAGTCGCACCAGCTCGTCCTCACTGGGTGTCCGGAGCTCCTCGACCGTGCTGATACCGACCCTGCGAAGTCGCTCGGCGGTGGCCGGCCCGACACCGGGGATCGCGGTGGCCTGCATCGGGCCGAGCACATCGGCCTCGGTTCCGGGGACGACGACGAACACGCCGTCCGGCTTGTTGATCTCGCTGGCGATCTTGGCCATCAGCTTCGACGTGGCGACCCCGACGGATGCGGTGAGCCCGTGGGTGAGGTCGGTGATGTCGGCTCGAATCTGCGCGACGACGTCGTCGACCCGCCCGGGGTCGAACGTGGGGGAGGCGGCGAGGTCGACGAAGGCCTCGTCGAGCGAGAGCGGCTCGACGAGCTCGGTCTCCTCGCGCAGGCGGTCCATGACGAGACGGCTGGCCGCGCGGTACGCCTCGAAGCGTCCCCCGAGGAACGCCGCGTGAGGGCAGCGGGCGCGGGCCTCGGCGGTGCGCATCGCCGACCGGACGCCGTGCACGCGCGCCTCGTACGACGCCGTGGCCACGACGCCACGTGGGCCGATGCCACCGACGATGACCGGTTTGCCCCGCAGCGACGGCTTGTCGCGCTGCTCGACGGAGGCGAAGAAGGCGTCGAGGTCGAGGTGCATGATCGACGCCGTTGACCGCATGGCGACATTGTCACCCGTGTCCACACCCAGCCCGGATGCGGCACTCGTCCACACGCGACGGTGACAGTCTGCCGTCGTCTGCCGGCAACGATCACGGTGGCGAGATGACGGACGACATCCCGGTGTTCACGGCCCACGACATCCCCGACCTGATCAACACGCTTCCGGTCCTGTTCGGCTTCACCCCCGAGGATTCGCTCGTCGCGATCGGCACGTACGGGCCGCGCAACCGCCTGGGCTTCCGGATGCGCGTGGACATGCCCGCACCCACACACATCGGCTTCGTAGCTGGACAGATCGTGGCGCACCTCGCGCACCAGGGCGCCGAGGGTGCGATCGTCATCGCCGTCACCGACAAGACCGACATCGCCGAGCAGCTCGTGCGGCGCATCGAGAGCCGGCTTGAGGCAATCCGCCCTGTGGTCGGCGCCTGGGCCGACGGTGAGCGGTACTGGACGACATTCGAGGACGGCGAACCGGCCGGGCATCCGTATGAGACGTCCGACCACCACCTGGCGGTCGTCCAGGCCGTCGCCGCTGGGCAGGAGATCCTGCCCGACCGGGCGGCACTGGCCGCCAAGCTCGAGCCAGATGGCTTCCCGCGGCGGGTCTGGTTGAACCAGGGAGCCGAGAAAGTGGAGGGCCAGATCGCGGCTGTGGTGAACGCCCGGCAGGACCGATCGGTCGAGGAGGTTGGCATGGCTGACCTCGCACCGGCACTCGATGCCGCGCTCGCGCGACGCCACCTGACCGACGACCAAGCGCTCCGGCTCGCGATATGGGCCACGATCCTGCCGGTGCGCGACGCCTTGTGGGCGCTCATCACGCCGCACAGCGCCCGCGACATGGTCGGCCTCTGGTCGCACGTCGCCCGCTGCGCCCCGCCGCCGATGTCGCCACCGTCCTTGAGCCTGGCCGGCTTCGCGTCGTGGCTGTCGGGCGACGGCGCGCTGGCGCTCATCGCGGCCGAACGCGCCCTCGCGATCGATCCGCTCTACCCGCTGGCCGGACTGCTCCTCCGCATCCTGGAAGGAGGCGTCCCGCCGTCGGCCTGGCGACCTTTCGCACCAGGACAGCGCGCATCGGCCTGAAACGCCCCTAGGCTCTGTACATGGGGCAGGACGTCGACGACCGCGCCTTCACGCGCGAGGACCGCACGCGGTACCGCACCAAGGTCCGCCGCTGCCTCGACGTCTTCGCCCGAATGCTCAGCGACCACGATTTCTCAGTGGAGCACCCGCACGTGGGCATCGAGATCGAGTTCAACCTCGTCGACGACGAGGGCGACCCGGCCATGAAGAGCGCCGAGGCGCTCGAGGCGATCGCCGACGACGATTTCCAGACCGAGCTCGGGTTGTTCAACATCGAGATCAACGTGCCTCCGAGCCGCGCCGCCGGCGCCGGGCTCACCGTGCTGGAAGAGGCCGTCCGCGAGGACCTCAACATCGCCCAGTCGCGGGCCCAGAGCGTCGGCGCCAACCTCATCATGATCGGCATCCTGCCGACGCTGCGCGGCGAGCACCTCGCGCGGGAGACGTTTGCGCCCAACCCGCGCTACCACCTGCTTTCTGAGCAAATCCTGGCCGCGCGTGGTGAGGACATCGAGATCGTCATCGACGGCGTCGATCGTCTCGACACCACGGCCGACACGATCATCCCTGAGGCCGCCTGCACCAGCACCCAGCTGCACCTGCAGGTCGAGCCGGACGACTTCGCCCCCATGTGGAACGCCGCCCAGACCATCGCCGGTGTGCAAGTCGCCGTCGGTGCCAACTCGCCGTTCCTGCTCGGCCGCCAGCTGTGGCATGAGACGCGCATCCCGTTGTTCGAGCAGGCCACCGACACCCGCAGCGAGGAGCTGAAGCTCCAGGGGGTGCGCCCGCGGGTCTGGTTCGGGGAACGCTGGATCACCTCGGTCTTCGACCTGTTCGAGGAGAACGTGCGGTACTACCCCGCGCTGCTCCCGATCGTCGACGACGAGGATCCCCTCGAGGAGTTCGAGGCCGGCCGCGTGCCGAACCTGCCCGAGCTGCGGCTGCACAACGGCACGATCTATCGCTGGAACCGACCCATCTATGACACGTCCGACGGCCGCCCGCACCTGCGGATCGAGAACCGGTTGCTCCCCGCCGGCCCCACCGTGGTCGACACGATGGCGAACGCGGCGCTGTTCTACGGCTTGGTGACGGTGATCGGGACGAGCGACCGACCGCTGTGGTCGCAGCTGTCCTTCCGGGCGGCGGAGGAGAACTTCCACCAGGCCGCGCGCACCGGGATGGAAACGGAGCTCTACTGGCCGTCCGTTGGCACAGTGCCGGTGCCCGAGCTGGTGCTGCGACACCTGCTGCCGCTCGCGCACGCAGGACTCGAGCAGATGGGCGTCGACGTCGACGTCCGCGACCGACTGCTCGGGATCATCGAGCAGCGCTGCATCACCGGGCATAACGGTGCCACCTGGCTGATCGACGACTTCGAGCACCGCCTTGAGGCGTCCGGCGGTGACCGGCCAGCGGCCATGCGGGCCACCACGAGGCGCTACCAGGAACTGATGCACCGCAACGAGCCGGTGCACGGCTGGCCGCGCGGCGGAACGGGCGACTGAGCGAGACGAGGGTCCTGCTGGGACGTGTGGTTCCGCATGGCACACTGGACCCAGAGGTTGACCACAGGCCTCATTGTTGCGCCCTTCTACCGATCTGTGAGGTTGATCGTGCCGGTGAATCCCGCCACTGGACCCTCTCTGCGCTCGATCACACGCCGCCTCCCGGGCGGGAGGAAGACAGACGACAAGAAGGCCACGCACACCGCGCGAAAGAACTCTGTGACGAAGGCGTCACCGGCCAAGAAGACCACCGCGAAAACAGAAAAGACCGTGACCAACTCCTCATCTGCCAAGAGCGCCAAGAAGTCCACGCCGACTGCGGCCGCCAAGAAGTCCCCAGCCAAGAAGCCGGCCGCCGCGAAGAAGGCCCCGGCAAAGAAGGCTCCCGCCGCCAAGTCGTCGCCGACCAAGAAGGCCGCCACGAAGAAGGCCGCCACGAAGAAGACCGCCGCGAAGAAGACTCCAGCGGCTAAGAAGGCTCCCGCTGCGAAGAAGGCCACCGTCAAGAAGGCCGCTCCGGCGAAGAAGGCTCCCGCGGCGAAGAAGACTGCGCCGGCCAAGAAGGCTCCGGCCGCGAAGAAGGCCACGCCGGCCAAGAAGGCGCCCTCCAAGAAGGTGGCGGCCAAGGAGTCCAAGCCCGACGTCGCGGCCGCTGTCGCTGCCGTCGACATCGCCGAAGTGCTCGAGGTTCCGGCAGCCGACGGAGCCGTGCTGGTCGACGCGCAAGGCAAGAAGATCCTGCCCGACATCCCGGACGAGGAGTTCGAGAAGGACCTCAAGAACGATCCGACGCTGAAGGAGGACGAGGAGTCCAGCTTCACGCTGTCGGCCGCCGACGAGAGTGACGAGCCGGTGCAGCAGGTGCTCGTCGCCGGTGCCACCGCTGACCCGGTCAAGGACTACCTCAAGCAGATCGGCAAGGTCTCCCTCCTCACCGCAGGTGAGGAGGTCGAGCTCGCCAAGCGCATCGAGGCCGGCCTGTTCTCGGAGGAGAAGCTCGGCAAGGGCGGCCGCATCTCGGCCAAGATGTCCGAAGAGCTCGACTGGATCGTCATCGACGGCCGTCGCGCCAAGAACCACCTGCTCGAAGCCAACCTTCGGCTCGTCGTTTCGCTGGCTAAGCGCTACACCGGCCGCGGCATGCTCTTCCTCGACCTCATCCAGGAGGGCAACCTCGGTCTCATCCGTGCGGTCGAGAAGTTCGACTACACCAAGGGCTTCAAGTTCTCCACGTATGCCACCTGGTGGATCCGCCAGGCCATCACGCGCGCCATGGCCGACCAGGCCCGCACCATCCGCATCCCGGTGCACATGGTGGAGGTCATCAACAAGCTCGCCCGTGTCCAGCGGCAGATGCTGCAGGACCTCGGCCGTGAGCCGACGCCGGAAGAGCTCGCGATCGAGCTGGACATGACGCCGGAGAAGGTCGTCGAGGTCCAGAAGTACGGCCGCGAGCCGATCAGCCTGCACACGCCACTGGGCGAGGACGGCGACTCCGAGTTCGGCGATCTCATCGAGGACTCCGAAGCCATCGTCCCGGCCGACGCCGTGTCGTTCACCCTCCTGCAGGAGCAGCTACACGCCGTCCTCGACACGCTTTCCGAGCGCGAGTCCGGCGTCGTCTCGATGCGATTCGGCCTCACCGACGGCCAGCCCAAGACGCTCGACGAGATCGGCAAGGTCTACGGCGTCACCCGTGAGCGCATCCGCCAGATCGAGTCCAAGACCATGAGCAAGCTGCGCCACCCGTCGCGCTCGCAGGTATTGCGCGACTACCTCGACTGAGAATCTGTCTCAGGACGGCTTGGACAGGGCGCCGCAAACGAATTCCTTGGACTCGTGTGGGTCGGCTCGGGACGTGCGGCGAACCTCACCCCGTCGGACGGCCTACCAGGCCGTAAGCTCGTGGGCTTCGTCCGGGAGCGCGATTTCGATCACCGCGTTGCTGAAGTCAGCTTGAAACAACGTACTCAGGTAGTTGCGGACTTGGGCATCGGCTTCGTCGAGACTGTGGACCTGCGTCACGCCGCCGCCGCTGTTGAGGCCATCACCATCGATGTAGAGGTCCCAACCGCCGGACCACTTCGCGACGCTCACCACGAAGCGCCCGGTCGGCTGGTTCCCATTCGGGAGGGGATCGGTGTAGAACACGTTCTCAATCTAGGCTCAGAAGATGACACGTGAGGGTCAAATGGATGATTTTTTGGGACGGCTGTACTAGTCCTCCAAAACGCCTGTGGGGATGGTCCGCGCGGGTGACGATTGCGGTGGGAGTGTAGGTATGCCGTCTCGTGCGGACGAGGCGGCGCACGCCCTCAGTCGCCGCCCAGGCCGCGCACCCCGAGAGCCGACCTGGGCGGCGCAGCAACCCACGCGACTCAGCTCGGGACGGACTGAGGATTGCCTGTGGCTCGCCCTCCGATGGGGCTGGCCTTTTTCTTGATGATGTGTTCGACCCGTCGCTTTCGGGCCATCTCGCGGCCGGCCTTGACGGCCGCCGCCCACGACTCGTGAACGTTCGAAGCACGAGAGTTGCCTTGGACCTTGTTCTTCCAGCGACCGTTCTCGAAGTAGGTCTCCACGTCACCTCGGGGCGGAGGTGCGGCTGCGAGCAGGTCTCCCTCGACCATTTCCTCCAATGTCATGTCCCGGAACACCATGGTCGGATCGGTCGCGCGATGGGCGGCAGGTGTGGACCGTCCACGAACGCTCCTGGCGACAGCGCCAAGTACGCGGATGAACGCCCAGCCGATGAGCGCGCACACAGCGAGACTCATGAAAACTGCGATCAGGGCAACGGACATGTCGCGCTCCTGGTATCACGCTGCGGCAGGCCGTTCTCTCGACCGCTGGAAATGCTATTCGGACTGCAAGTCCAGCGCATTTCGAGATGCGGCGGCTACCTCATTGGTCCAGCATTGTCTCGGGAGGCACATCAGCCACACGACAACTGAGACCGTTTCGCGGACGGAACGGAGCCCCCAAAGCGCCGTCCAGGTGGGAGTCATCTGGACGGCGCTTCTCTGAGGGGCATGCGACCGCCCTGCGGGTTTGGGGACGGCCGTACTAGTTCTTCGTTGTCACTGGCCAGCCAAACAACTCACGGCGCCGGACTTCGCCAAAGCGTTCGGCCTGAGCATGGCAACAGGGTGACCGAACGGCCTTCGTAGTCGTGTGATGCCTAGCCGACTGCCGATTCCCTGGTGATCTCGTGGCCTGCGTGAAGGGAGTCCGGCTCGACGTCTTCGATGTACGCGAGGAGCTCGACGAACCGGTCGACGTCAAGGGCTTCAGATGTGCTCATGGTTCCTTCCGATCGAGACAGGCCCCCTGGACCAACATGGAGGACTACCCCGCAGCACGTGAGCAAATCGGTGCAGCAGGGCAGTCACGTGGACACTACCGGGTGATACGCGCTGGTCACCAGGTGGTTCACCGACTGTTCACGGGGTTGCCGTCGGCCGGCCACGCGGCCCGAAACGGCGAACGCCCCGTCCTCGTGGACGGGGCGTTCGTGCGTGCTTGGAAGGCTTAGATCTCGTCCAGTGGCGCGGTGGCCGGAACCTCGGCCAGCTTCTGGGTCTCGTCGTGGATGGTGATCGCCACTTCACGCAGCTTGTTCTCGTGCTGGCGCGCATGGTGGGCGCAGAAGAGCAGCTCGGCGTTGCCAGCCAGCTCGACGCGGACATAGGCCTGGGCGCCGCATCGATCGCAACGATCGATGGCTGACAGACCAGACAGCTGGGCGAGTGCCGTCACGATGACCTCAATTCATTGCTGGCGATGACGTAGGGAACAACATCCTTTCACGGGCTGCTATTCCTCGCGTCCTGAAGGTGACATACGACATACATACTCCCCGGGCGGTCCAAACCGACGTAGGCGCACCGTCGGCGTGTGCGTGTCAGAACAGGCCCTCACGGTGCCGCCGATATCCTGAGGACGATCCCTCACCGTGGAAAGGCCACCCCCTCGATGTCGACCTATGACGCCCGCAACCTCCTTGTTCTGGAGGGTCTCGAGGCGGTGCGCAAGCGTCCCGGCATGTACGTCGGGTCCACTGATACCCGCGGGCTCATGCACTGCGTGTGGGAGATCATCGACAACGCCGTCGACGAAGCCTTGGGCGGCCACTGCAAGAACATCCTCGTCGTCCTGAGGGCCGACGGCTCGGTCGAGGTGACCGACGACGGCCGCGGCATCCCGGTCGACGCCGAGAAGAAGACCGGCCTGTCCGGCGTCGAGGTCGTGTTCACCAAGCTGCACGCCGGCGGAAAGTTCGGCGGCGGGTCCTACGTCGCCACCGGCGGTCTGCACGGCGTGGGCGCCTCCGTGGTCAACGCCCTGTCCGCGCGCCTCGATGTCGAGGTCGACAAGGACGGTTTCACCTGGGCGATGTCGTTCCGTCGCGGCACGCCGGGGGAGTTCGACGGCGACGGCTTCGACGCCGACTTCGTGGCGGGCAACGAGCTGCGCAAGCTCGGCAAGGTCAAGAAGGGGGCCAGCGGCACCCGCATCCGCTACTGGGCCGACCCGCAGGTCTTCATCAAGGGCGCTGCTTACAGTTACGACGAGCTCGTCATCCGGGCTCGTCAGACATCGTTCCTCGTGCCCGGCCTGGAGCTGGTCATCCGCGACGAGCGTGGCGACGAGGTCCTGACGGAGACGTTTCGCCACGACGGCGGCATCACCGAGTTTTGCGACTTCCTGGCGCCCGACGAGCCGGTCACCGACGTGGTGCGGTTGCACGGCGACGACTCGTTCACCGAGACCGTGCCGCTGCTCGACGACAAAGGCCACATGACGCCGCAGGAGGTTACCCGCGACCTCACGGTCGACATCGCGTTGCGCTGGGGCACCGGGTACGACACCGAGGTGCGCTCGTTCGTCAACATCATCGCGACGCCCAAGGGCGGCACCCACGTGCAAGGCTTCGAGCGCGGCCTCACCAAGACGTTCAACGAGGTGCTGCGCGCCGGCCGCCAGCTCAAGCAGGCCGACGACGACGTCATCAAGGACGACGTCATGGAGGGCATGACCGCGGTCGTCACCGTGCGGCTCGCTGAGCCCCAGTTCGAGGGCCAGACGAAGGAAGTGCTCGGCACCCCGCCGGTGTCACGACTCGTCAACAAGGTCGTCACGCGTGAGCTCAAGGCGTTCCTCACGTCCACGAAGGCGGCGCAGAAGTCCAAGGCGAAGCTCGTCATCGAGAAAGTCGTCAGTGCCAGCCGCACCCGCATCATGGCGCGGCAGCAGCGCGACACCCAGCGTCGCAAGAACGCGCTGGAGTCCAGTGCACTGCCGGCCAAGCTGGCTGACTGCCGCTCGGCCGACGTCGAACGCAGCGAGCTGTTCATCGTGGAGGGCGACTCCGCGCTGGGTACCGCCAAGTCAGCGCGCGACTCGGAGTTCCAGGCACTGCTGCCCATCCGCGGCAAGATTCTCAACGTCCAGAAGGCCAGCGTCGGCGACATGCTCAAGAACGTCGAGTGCTCGTCGATCATCCAGGTCGTGGGCGCCGGATCCGGCCGCACGTTCGACATCGACACCGCGCGCTACGGACGCATCATCTTCATGGCCGACGCCGACTCCGACGGTGCCCACATCCGCTGTCTGCTCGCGACGCTGTTCTTCCGCTACATGACGCCACTGGTTGAGGCCGGCCGGGTGTTCACGGCTGTGCCACCGCTGCACCGCATCGAGCTCGTCAACCCCAAGAAGACCCCAGCGGGAAAGAACCGTACCGCTGGGGGGACCCCCAGCCAAGACAAGTACGTGTACTCATACTCCGACCCCGAGCTGCAGCGCATCCTCGCCGACCTCAAGCGTCGCAACGTCCGCTGGAAAGACCCGATCCAGCGTTACAAGGGCTTGGGCGAGATGGATGCCAACCAGTTGGCCGAGACCACGATGGACCCACGCCACCGCACGCTGCGCCGGCTCACGGTCGATGACGCCGAGCGCGCCACCGAGGTGTTTGAGCTGCTCATGGGCAACGAGGTCGCCCCCCGCAAGGAGTTCCTCGTGTCGCACCAAGGGCATACGATGGCCGATATCGATTTTTGACTGGCAGCCCGGCCGGAGGGGTCCGGCCGAGGTGGATGGTCCTTTACATCGGCTGTCCGATAGGTCACTCTCAATACAGGCGATCAACTTTGATCCCGCTGCCCAAGACCCCGGTGGTGACGTAACCACGCATTGGGGGTCTCGTGGGCACATCGAACATCCGTCGGCTCGTGAGCAAGCGAGAGCGTCTCGCTCGAACCGAGCACCAAAGTGCCATTGATCTCGATGCTGTTCTCAAACGGGTGGCGCACGGCGACCAAGCGGCATTCACAGGTCTCTATGACGCGCTTGGTTCCTCTGTATATGGAATGGCGCGGCGGGTGATCTGTGATGAACACCGAGCACAGGACGTTTCACAAGAGGTTTTCATGCAGGTGTGGCAACTGGCTCAGCGTTTCGATCCCGCCCGTGGATCAGCCAGGAACTGGATCTTGACCATCGCTCACCGCCGGGCCGTTGACACCGTCCGGCACGACCAAGCGGTTCGGAACCGGGACACCAAGCACCTGCGTGATGACGGTCCTGCCTTCAACGTGGTTGAAGGAGCGGCGGAGGCGAGCGAGCGTCGGGCGGAGGTTCGGGCCTGCGTGAACACCTTGAGCGGCCTGCAAAAGCAGGCGCTGACAATGGCCTACTACGGCGGTCACACATACGCTGAGGTCGCTCGCTTGCTCGGAGTCAACCCTTCAACTGTCAAGACCCGCATGCGTGACGGCATTGTGCGACTACGTGACTGCCTGGAGTCCGCCTCGGCTTGACGCCGCTCTGAAAGGAGTTCATCGTGCAGAGCGCCTACGAGCTGGACGCCGACAAGATCGACGCCTAGGGGCCGTCAGGGCTTGGCGTGACCGCGGGTGACGAGGACGTACCGGCCCACGAGATCGCCGAGCAGGGCGCCGGATCCGACGTCGCTCGGCAGCTCGAGCCCGGCGTAGACGGCGGCCAGGTCGACCTGCTGTTCCATCCAGGCGTACTGGTCGAAGCGGTACGGCGAGAGCTCACCGAGATATGTGCGAGCCGCGGCGCTCATCGTCGACTGGGTGGACGGGTAGTTGCACGAGCAGTCGTCGCGCGCCGGCTTGGTGGCCCCGCTGCATGGCTTCGGCTGGCTGGCGGCTGGGCTGCCCGAGCGGTCCTGGGCCGCAGAAGCGACCTCCGAAGCGAGCTTGAGCACCGTCTTCAGCTCGGTGTCGCTCGGCTCGTCGTCTGTCGTCGAGCGCAGGGCGAGCTGCTGGGCCGTGAACGACGCCCAGATGTCCTCGCAGCCGTGCTTGTTGAGCCACTCGGCGGCGCGGTTGCCGGCAGGGTCGCGGGACGCCTTGAGCTGCTTGACCGTGACCTGCTCGGTCTGACGCTGGATGGTGGTGGGCTCTGCCGGGAGCTGGGCCGCCGCCCAGGAGACGAATCCCTCGTCGGCCTTGCCGGTGCCGTTCTCGCTCCACCAGCGCTTGATGAGCTTGGTCGACGGGGCCTTCTGGGCGTCGATGACGGTTCCGACCGTGCGGAGATCACCGGCGTCGAGCAGCGGCGGGGCAGGACTGGACGCCAGCGGATCCTTGGTGGCCTTCGCCTCGGGCTTGGACGACTTGGTCGGCGCCGGAGTGGTGGCCGTGTTGACGACCGGATCCTCATCGACGGTGATCGGCAGATACTTGTCGCCACTGAAGCCGACCAGCATCGCCAGAAGCGCCAGGATCGCGATGAAGACATAGCGAGCCGACCGGGACCGTGCAGTGGAGTCCATGCGTCAGAATCCCACAGCTCGGTTGTGCAGCACACGTCCTTGCAGTTGACGGACATCGTTGTCGGCGATGCCGCTGTTCAGCGTGGAGGCAGCCGCGACGTACTTGCTGAACGAGCGCGGGCGGGTGCCGAGCCGGTTGAGGGCACGGTCGGCCACTCCCGGCGTCGACGGGCCCTTGGTCTCGATGAGCGCGTAGCTGTCGTCCATCCAGACGTCGCCGGACTCCAAGTGGCAGACCAGCTTCCAGTCGATCGTGACCCGGGTGCCGGCGGAGAGATCGCACAGCGTGGCCCGGGTGTAGCAGACCTCGGCGGCCGGAACCAGCTCGTCGACGCGGACCTCGGGGTGGCTGGCCAGGTGGAACGCGACGAAGTCGGCTTCCTCGCCCTCGAGCGTGCCGTAGCGCGCGGGGTCGCTCATGCCCATGACCTTCTGGGTCTCGCCGCGGTTGTCCTTGGTCTTGACCTCGATGCGGCAGAGACCGTCCTCGACGTAGAGACGGCTGCGGATCTTCCAGCGACGCCGGCGCTTCTGGACGTGCGAGCGGGCGGCCTCGAAGCCGAGCGTGTCGAAGTACAGCGTGCGGTAGGTCGTGTAGAAGCGGTCCTTGATCTGGAGCACCCGATGGGTGTCGGCCAGGTCGGCGACCAGGGCGCGCACGGTGTCGAGCGGCGCGATGTACTTGCGGTCGGTGCGGTGCATCAGGGCGGCCGCTTCGACGAGTTCCTCGAGGCCGACGGGACGCAGGGCGTCGACACCCAGCAGGTGGGCGCGGCCGACGTCGGACGTCAGGACCGGCTGGAGCGTGGTGACCGTATCGCCGCTGTGAGGTTCGGTGGCGAGAGCCGTCACGGCATCATCACCCCTCCGTCGGGCGAGATCTGCTCGGCGCTGGCGCGGCCCCAAGCCTCATCGACGACGTAGGAGATCGTCAGCAGCGTCGTCTCACGGACGAAGTCGATCTCCTCGATGACGATGCTGGTGACCTTGACGCCGAGCTTCTGGTCGAGCGCCGCACGAACTTCACTCGGGTCGGAGTAGGCGTGCTCCAGCGTCAGTCGCATCACACGGGTGGGGGAGTCGCCGCGGGTGTTGTCGGTGACGGCGACGACGAGCAGAAGTCCCGCGTTGATGATGAACAGCAGGACGAACGGTCGATCGGGCAGACCGTTGATGAGCCCGATGATCAGGGCGAGGAACGTGTAGGCGACGTCCTTGATGGTGAACGCGGCGCTGCGCAGGCGGAGCATGGACAGCAGACCGAACAGGCCGAACCCGATGGCCGCGGGGAAGTTGCCCTGCGTCATGGCAGCGAGCGCGGCGAAGAGACCGATGTTGAGCGAAGACAGGACCAGCGGCATCGACGGCACCGACTGCTGGCTCCGGTACAGAACCCCCACCAAGAGCAGCATGGTGAGGATGTCGATACCGAAACGACCAAGCAGGTCGAGGATGTCGGCTGAAATGTTCATGTTTGGAATCCCGAGCTTCTGAACTCATGTTGCTGAACGACCTGGGGGTCGTCGGGGGCGGACGATTGACGGGGAGAACGCGTTCACTTTACCGAGAATTCGCGGCGCTTGCCGTTTGATCCGACTGTATCGGAAGAGATACGTGTCACCGTGCGCTGACGCGACGACGATACCTCCGCATCGCCGCTGATCGGCGCATTTGCCAGATTTTCCATTGTCCAAAAGGCGGTCGCGGACCGCCTCGACGTCGATACGATCTCGGCGTGAGCGACTTCAGTGATCCGGGCCGAGTCGGCCGGGGCGACCGCAAGCGTGCCCAGAAGCTGATCGACGCCGCCTATGCGGCCGGAAAGCTCACCGCAGCCGACCGAGCACTCCGTACCCAGCGGGTGGATTCGGCGCACACGAAGGGCGATCTGGCCGTCCTCCTTCGCGACCTGAACCGGATGAGCGACACCGCTGCTGCGGCCGGAGCTTCAGCGACGATGGCAGCGTCCACGCCGGCCCCGACCGCGCCGACCCCGACGACGGCCGCGCCGTCACTCGGGTCGGCGATCCCGGCCGACGAGCTGGCCGCGATGTCAAAGGGCGGCTCGGCGCGGGTGATCAACGTGGGCGAGTCGTTGAAGGTGATGACCGGCGACACGGCGCGCAGGATGCGGCGGATCTTCCTCATCGTCCTGATCGGGTTCTTCCTGCTCTGCGGGCTCGGCATCTTCGGGATCGTCGGGTCGGTCGTCAAGGGGGTCGGTGACGCGGTGAACCCGGGCGACAGCACCCCTACGTCGAGCGTCAACCTGCAGACGGCCAAGGGCTGGTCGGAGCTGGTGGCAGCGGTCGACAAGGAAACGGGGACCAGCAAGGTCTATGACGCCGTCGTGTACCCCGAGTACGCCTCCATCAACGCCGTCGTCGACGAGGGAGCAATGCGGTACGTCTACCGCGACGGCTCCTTCCAGCTGTTCAACAGCCCAGTGACCCCGGCGCAGGGCAAGCCGATCGACCTCGCGGACATCGACGCGAAGCTGATCGAGGGCCTGCCCGAGGCGACGGCCAAACGTCAGGGCATGCCCGACTTCGACTCGGCCTACATCATCGTCAACGCGTTCACCGGCGACCCGCAGATCATGGTGTACGTGCAGCAGACCGGGAAGCTGTCGCGATGGTCGATCTACGATCTCGACGGCAAGGTCATCGGCGGTACGCCCGACTAGACCGGCTCGAGCAGTCCGGTGTCGACGTCGTACAGAAAGCCGCCGACGCGCACATGGTCGCCGATCAGCGGGTGCGCGAGCACCTTGTCGACGTCGCTGCGCACAGTTTCGCGCTGGTCGTCGATGACGCCGAGCGACATCCACGAAGCGTCGATGCCCGCGCTCTCGCCGACCTGGCCGCGCAGCTCCTCTTCCGACGCCGAGGCCATCGCGCAGCGGGTGTGCTCGACGATGAGGATGCGGTCGACCTTGAGCAGGTTGACGCCGAGCACCAGGGCGACGAGCGCCTGATCGGTGACTCGCCCGCCGGGATTGCGGAGGATCTTGGCGTCGCCGGGCGAGAGCCCGATCATGCCGAGCGGGTCGATGCGCGAGTCCATGCAGGTGACCATCGCGACGCCGGCGTGCGCCACACCATCGAACCCCGAAAACGTGAAGTGCTCGGCGAACTCACGGTTCGCCGCGAGGAGGTCGTCGAAGTCGGCCATGGCGGTGAGCCTAGCCAGCGAGACCGGGTGAGTCTGAGGTGACCCGGGCCGCAGTGGGGCGCAGCAGCACCAAGGCCAGCGCCGCCGCGGCGGCCGCGCACACCGCCGCCCCGACGAACACTGCGTGCAGCTGGGCGATGCCGGCGTCCCGGACGGCATCGCGGTAGGCCCGGCAGGCGGTGGCCGCGCCGTTGCAGAGGTCCGCTGCGGGAGGGATCTGCGCCGACGCGTCGTAGAACGCGTGCAGCCCGATAGTCGTGAGCGCGGAGATCCCGAGCAGCATCCCGACCATCCGGGCCACGATCAGCAAAGCGCTGGCGACGCCGTGCACGGACCCCTCGGTGTGCTCGAGCAGCGCGGCATTGACCGGCGCGATGGCCAGCCCGAATCCGAGCCCGCCCAGCACGAGCGAAAGCGTCTCGCTTTGGTGCTTCAGTGACGCGGCGTCCCAGGTCGCCATGTGCGCGAACGCGATCGCGCTGAGCAGCATCGCGATGGTGGTGAGCACGTGCGCCGGGACGCGTCGGAGCAGCCAGCCACCCAGCACCGCGCCTACCGGCAGGGCGATGAGGAACCGCAGGAGCACCAAGGCTGCATCGAGCTGGGAGTCGCGGTACACGGTCAGGCGGGCGAAGAACGGGATGTCGACGAGCGCCGCGATGAGGCTCGCCCCGATGAAGAAGGAGACGACCAGCGCGCCCCAGGCCGGGCGCGCATCAAGGGCGCCGCGGGGAATCAGCGGCCGGGGTGCCGTGCGTTGCCGCCACCAGAACCCGGCGAACGCGACCACGGCGATCGGCAGGAGCCACGGGGCGCTGGGCGAGATGGCCGCGCTTTCCGGCTCGGCCGAGGCGAACGCCACGATGATCGCGCCGAGGCCGACGGTCAGCATCAGCGCGCCGCGCAGGTCGGTCTCGCGGCCGAGGCCGGCCCACTCCCGCCAGGCGAGCAGCGGACGGTGGGCGGTGGTTTCCCGGACGGCGAACACGGCGGCGAGGCCGAACGTCGAGAGCGCAACCGGCGTCAGCCATCGGGACTCACCGACAACCGGGAGGAACGCCAGACCGGTCGTGACACCCGTGGCGAGTGCGTCCGGTTCTAGCATCACCAGCGCGAGGCCGACAAGGACCAGGATCACCAGGCCGAGTCCGATGACGTCGAAGTGTCCGGGCCGGGTGGGTGCTCGATCATCGGTGTCGCGCATGCGGACCATCGCGGCGGCGAGCACCAAGGCGACCGCGCAGTTCAGCCAGAAGATGTCACGCCACGAACCGAACGACAGGACAACAGCGCCGTAAAGAGGGCCGACGACGCTGCCGAGCTCCTGCACCGCGCCCACGATCCCGAGCGGGAGACCGCGTCGCTCCGCCGGCCACAGGTCGGCGACGAGTGCGAGGGTCGGCGGGATGAGGCCGCCGCCGCCGACGCCCTGGATGAGCCGGCCGGTGACGACGCTCGGCAGGTCGTACGCCGCCGCGGTGATGATCGAGCCGATAGCGAACACGATGAGGCACGCGAGCAGCACGGGCACGCGTCCGCGCAGGTCGGAGATGCGGCCGATGAGCGGGAGGACGCCGACGTACCCGAGCAGGAATCCGGACACGATCGGTGCGGCCCGCTGGAGCTGATCGAGGTCGAGGCCGACCGTCGTCATCATGTCGGGCAAGGCCAGCACCACGACGTACGTGTCGGCGGCCGCGAACATGATCGCGACCGCCGCGAGCCCGAGCAGGACCCGTGGCGCGGTCTGCCTCATGCCCTCAGGGCGCATCTCCCCATCCCGCCCGGCATGCGGAACCCCGCATCCCGACCGGCGGCGTTCTCGTCGGTCTGCGCACAACCCCGGTGCGCATCCCTCCTCGGCCTTGCCGGATCGGGCGCGGATGCCCCGCACGCTGATCGTGCGCGATGGGAAGACACGCCCTACGGAACCTTGATCGTGACGGGCTTGTCGGACGTCGCGAGCTTGATCGTGTAGGTGACGTCGCCGCCGTCGGGGTAGAACGGTCCCTTGATCGTGGCGTCACGCAGCTCGTCGTCGTCGGTGAGACGGTACTTGACGGCGAATATCGCCGACGCGTCCGCCGAGGGGATGATCGTGGCGACGACGCTGCCTGGCAGCGTGCCGGTGATGGTGGTGAGCACGTCCGAGCCGTCGCGGGACTTGTCGCCGGCCTTGAGGCTCTTGGTCTGCTCGAGAATCTGGGTGACGCCGTTCTCGGTGTCGAGGAGGGCGGCCGGATCGGGGGCTTGAAGCGACTCAGGATCGATCTTCAGGTAGATCGGCGAGAAGCTGGTCTTGGCCTTGAGCGTTCCCTCGGCGGAGACGACGTCGGCGGAGAGCGTCGACCCTCCGGCGACGACCTTGACCTTGCCCTTGAACGCCGGCGTGTGGTTGCCCTGGCCGGTTGCGGACAGGAGCCCGGTGACGCCATCAGGCAAGGACGGTGTGGCGAGGGAGACATCGACGGTCTCGGCTTCGTCGATGACTGTGCGGGCTGCTGAGAGTCGCTTCTGCAGCTCACTCGTGTCGGCCTTCTTGGCATCGGAGCCGCCATTGCACCCGGCTAGAAGGAGCGCAGCGGCCAGCAGAGCGAGAAGTCGGATACGCACGGATTCAGTCTTGCACGGTGGCGGGGACGCCGGGCAGCGCGGCAACCGGGCCGGCGACGGCCAGCAGCGGCTGGACGGCAGGCACGCCTGAGGCGTCGCGTCGCTCGGTGGGTTCGGGCAGATCGACCGGTGACCCGCTGGTGGCGCAGCCGATGGGCGACCCGTCGCCCACCCACGCCAGGATGAGGCCGTCCTCACCTTTGAGCAGCCGCTGGCACCGCACGCCACCGGTGGCGCGTCCCTTGGCCGGATAGATGCCGAGCGGGCTCACCTTGACGCTGCCGTTCTGGGTGCCTGGCAGGGCATCGCCGGAGCCGGCCACGGTGACGACGTGTGCGGAGTCGACGTCACGCACGATGCCGAAGGCAACGGCCTTGGCGCCCTCGGCGAGCTTGACGCCGGCGACGCCGCCGCCGGATCGGCCCTGCGGACGCACCACGGACGCGGCGAAGTGCAGCAGCTGGGCGTCGGACGTGACGAAGGCGAGCTGTTCGTCGCCGGTGAGCAGGGGAGCAGCGCCGACGACTTCGTCGCCGTCGGCCAGCGTCATGAGGTCCCATTCGTCGCGGTTGCTCAAGTGGTCGGGCTTGACGCGCTTGACCACGCCAGCGCGGGTGCCCAGTGCGAGGCCGTGGCCGTCGTCGTCGAACGTCATGAGCGTGAGCGGGCGATCGTCGAGGTGCAGAAGCTCGCGCAGCGGGACGCCGCCCTGCAAGTGCGGCGCGGAGGAGGTGGGCGGGATCGACGGGATCTCGACGACGCTGAGCCGGCGGACCCGTCCACTGGACGTGACGAGGCCGACCTGCCCGCGGGCGGTGGTGCGCACCGCCGCGACGATGGTGTCGTGCTTGGCACGGCGGCCGATCTCGCCGAACGGGGCGTCGCCGGTGGTGCGGGCCAGCAGGCCGGTGGCGGAGAGCAGCACCCAGCACGGGTCGTCAGCGACCTCGAGCGGTGCAGCGGCGGCAACGGCCTGGCCGGCGGCCTCCAGCAGCACGGTGCGACGCGGCGTGCCGAACTGCTGGGCCATCTCATCGAGCTCGTCGCCAACGACCGAACGCAGCATCGCGTCGTCGCCGAGGATCGCGTCGAGCTCGTCAATGGTGGCGCGCAGCTGCTCGGACTCCTTCTCCAGCTCGAGACGGGAGAACTTGGTGAGCCGACCGAGCTGGAGGTCGAGGATGTAGTCGGCCTGGAGGTCGCTGAGGTCGAAGACGCTGGTGAGTCGTTCGCGGGCCTGGCCCCGGTCGTCACTGCCGCGGATCAGCTGGATGACTTCGTCGAGATCGAGGATCGCGGTGAGCAGCCCGTCGACCAGGTGGAGTCGCTCGGCCGCCTTGCGCCGGCGGTAGGCGGTGCGGCGCCGGACCACGTCGTAGCGGTGCTCGAGGAAGACCGTGAGCATTTCGTGAAGGCTGAGGGTGCGCGGCTGGCCGTCGACGAGCGCCACGGCGTTGATGCCGAACGACGTCTCCATCGGCGTGTGCCGGTAGAGCTGGTCGAGAAGAGCGTCGGGGTTGATCGAGCTCTTGACCTCGATGACGAGGTTCAGGCCCTTGTGCCGGTCGGTGAGGTTCTTGATGTCGGAGATGCCCTGCAGCTTCTTGGACTGCACGAGCTTCTTGATGGCCTCGATGACCTTCTCGGGGCCGACGTTGTAGGGCAGCTCGGTGACGACGATGCCGCGCTTGCGGGGGGTGACGTTCTCGATGCGGGCGGTGGCGCGCATCCGGAACGAGCCGTTGCCGGTGGCATAGGCGTCGCGGATGCCGTCGAGCCCGACGATCTTGCCGCCGGTGGGGAGGTCGGGGCCGGGCACGAACTTCATCAGGTCATCGAGGTCGGCACCGGGGTGGTCGATCAGGTGGCGGAGCGCCTGCACGACCTCGATGAGGTTGTGCGGGGCGATGTTGGTGGCCATGCCCACGGCGATGCCGGCGGCGCCGTTGACCAGGAGGTTCGGCAGTGCGGCCGGCAGCACGGACGGCTCGGTCTCGCGGCCGTCGTAGTTGGGCCGGAAGTCGACTGTGTCCTCGTCGATGGACGCCGTCATCGCCTCGGCGGAGGAGTCCATCCGGCACTCGGTGTAGCGCATGGCCGCGGGCGGGTCGTCGGGCGAGCCGAAGTTGCCGTGCCCGTCGACGAGCGGGAGCCGCATCGACCACGGCTGTACGAGCCGCACGAGGGCGTCGTAGATCGCTCCGTCGCCGTGCGGGTGCAGGCGACCCATGACCTCACCGACGACGCGGGCACTCTTGACGTGCCCGCGGTCGTGCCGCAGGTTCAGGTCGTCCATCGTGTAGAGGGTGCGGCGCTGCACCGGCTTGAGGCCGTCGCGGGCGTCGGGGATCGCGCGGGAGTAGATCACCGAGTAGGCGTACTCGATGTAGCTCGAGCTCATCTCGTCCGTGATGTCGGTGTCGATGATGTGCTCGTCGAACTCCTCCTCCGGCGCTGCTGTCTTGCGTGCCATGCGTCCTCTCCCAGACAGTCGATGCTGCCCTGTTCGAACCCTTATTCTCCCGCCTTCGCGGGCCTGCTGACTCCTGCCACGCCGTGTAGGGGAGCCGCTAGGTTGGCTGCGTGAACGACGAGCCCTTCGACGATCCACAGTGGGACGCCGATGTCCTGCTCAAGGACGGCAGTGTCGCCCAGCTCCGGCCCATCGTTCCCGATGACGCCGACCGTCTGGTCGAGTTCTACTCGCGTGTCTCCGACGAGTCGAAGTACATGCGATTCTTCGCACCGTACCCCGAGCTGTCGAAGAAGGATGTCGAGCGCTTCACCCACGTCGACCTCGACCGCCGGGTGGCGTTCGTGGTGACACTCCACGATCTCATCATCGGCGTCGGACGTTATGACGCGGTCTCGGACGAGGAGGCTGAGGTGGCGTTCCTGGTCGAGGACGCGCACCAGGGCCGAGGTGTCGGACAGCTGCTGCTCGAGCACCTCGCCCAGGCCGCTCGTGAGCGCGGCATCAGGCGATTCGTCGCGGACGTGCTGCCGGCCAACACCAAGATGCTGCAGATCTTCCGCGAGATGGGCTACCAGGTGGCGGACACCGTCGAGGAGGGCGTGCAGCGCCTCGCGTTCCGCATCCAGTCGACCGACACCGCCATCGGCGTGATGCGGGCTCGCGAGCAGCGAGCCGAGGCCGCGTCCATCGAGCGGATCTTCAGCGCGCGCAGCATCGCCGTGGTCGGCGCGAGCCGCCGGCAGGACTCCATCGGCCAGGCCATGGTGCGCAACCTCGTGCTCGGCGACTACCAGGGCAGCGTCTACGCGGTGAACTCCCAGGCCGAGGCGGTGTCCGGGCTGCCGGCGTACAAGACCGTCCAGGACGTGCCCGACGAGGTCGACCTGGCCATCGTGGCTGTGCCGTCGGAGTCCGTCACGGATGTCGTGCTCGACTGCGCGGCCAAGGGCGTGCACGGGCTGATCGTCATCTCGGCCGGATTCGCCGAGGAGGGGTCCGCGGGTCGCAAGCGCCAGCGCGCCCTGGTGAACCTGAGCCGCAGCTACGGGCTGCGGCTCATCGGGCCCAACTGTCTCGGCGTCATCAACACCGCCTCCGACCTGCGACTGAACGCATCACTCGCGCCGTCGATGCCCCCACCGGGTCGTGTCGGCTTCTTCTGCCAGTCCGGCGCGCTCGGCACGGCCATCCTCGAGTCGGTCTCACGGCGGGGCCTCGGCATCTCGACGTTCGTGTCGGCCGGCAACCGGGCCGACGTGTCCGGCAACGACCTGCTGCAGTACTGGCAGGAGGACGACGCCACCGAGGTCGTGTTGCTGTACCTGGAGTCCATCGGCAATCCGCGCAAGTTCTCCCGCATCGCCCGGCGAGTGTCGCGCACCAAGCCGATCGTGGCGGTCAAGTCCGGGCGGTCCACCCAGGGCGTCCCGGTTGGCCACGCGGTCAAGCGCAGCACCGCACCTCAAGCCGCGGTCGACGCGATGTTTCGTCAGGCCGGGGTCATCCAGGTCGACAACCTCGACGAGATGTTCGACGTTGCCCAGCTGCTGGCCCATCAGCCGCTGCCGTCCGGCAACCGGGTCGCCGTCGTCGGCAACTCCGACGCGATGGCGCTGCTGGTCACCGATGCCGCCACCGAGGCCGGACTACTGGTCGCCGAGCCCGTGTCGTTGGGAGCAAACGCCGGCGCCGACGACTTCGAGATCGCCCTCGAGACCGCGCTCGCCAGCCCCGACGTCGATGCGCTCATGACCGTGTACGTCCCGCCCATCAACACCAGCGGCGAAGAGGTCGCCGGCGTGCTCGCCGCGGTGGGGGAGCAGTCCGACAAGCCCATCGTCTCGACGTTCCTCGGCAGCGAGGGCGTGCCCGAGCTGTTGCGGGTCACCGACGTCCAAGGTGGCGCGGCCGGCCGTGGCTCCGTGCCTTCCTACGCCGCCCCGGAGTCGGCGGTGCGCGCCTTGGCCCGGGTGGTCAACTACGCGGAGTGGGCCTCGCGCGACCACGGCTCGTTCCAGGTCTTCGACCACCGCACCGGCGATGCCCGGGCGCTCGTGCGCGAGGTCCTCGATGAGGCACCGCGCGGCGCGATCCTGTCCACCGAGCAGGTCCACACCCTGCTGGCCTGCTACGGCATCGATCTCTGGCAGTGGATCAACGTCCACTCCCGCGAGGAGGCCATCGCGGCCGGCGAGAAGCTCGGCTGGAACGTCGTGCTCAAGGCCGGCAGCGAGCACCTCCGGGCCCGCCCGGACCTGATCCACATCTGGCGCGACGTCAACGACGCCGACCACATGGCGGAGGCGTGGGACAACCTCACCAGCTGGACCGGCATGCGATCCGACACCCGCTTCTTCGTCCAGGCGGCGGCACCGGACGGCATCCCGGTGTCGTTCTCGGTCACCGAAGACCCGCTGTTCGGTCCGCTCGTCTCGTTCGGTCTGGCCGGCGCGCCGAGCGAGCTGCTGGGCGACCGTTCGTACGGCATTCCGCCGCTCACCGATGTCGATGCCCAGGAGATGATCTCCGGGCTGGGATCGGCGCCGTTGCTGTTCGGCTACCGCGGTTCCGACCCGGTCGACGTCGACGCCGTGCAGGACGTCATCCTGCGCCTTGCGTCGATGAAGGACGACCTCCCCGAGATCGCCGAGCTCGACCTCGAACCGGTGCTCGTCGGACAGGACGGACTCACCGCGCTCAGCGCCAGGGCGAAGGTCGTGCCGTCGGCCGATCGCCGGGGCGACTGGTACGTCCGCCGGCTCAGCAAGCAGGTCGTCACGGGAGATACGCTGGCGTGATGAGCATCGATCGCACGCCAGAGGTGTTCGACGAGGTCTCGCGCAGCGGCTACTACCCGGAGATCGTGGCCGAAGGGCTTCGCGACGCCCTCGCCGATGAGTCCGTCCTCGCCTACGTCCTGCACCACGAGCCCACGTTCGACCGCGACGAGATCCGACGCCACATGACGGTGCTCGCCCTGACCCCTGGTCGCGTCGTGCTGGTGCACACCGACGAGCACCCGCCGGACGACCTGCTCACCAGCCCGTATACGTCCACCACCAGCGAGGCCGTACCGGTCTCGCAGGTCCGCTCCGTGGTGGTCACCCGCATGGTGTCGACGTCGTCCAAGCAGCTCGAGGAGGTCGTGCTCACCGTCGGGTGGGGCGCGGTCTCGCGTCTCGACATCGAGCCGGCGGCGTGCGACGACCCCGAGTGCGAGGCCGACCACGGCTACACCGGCAACCTCACCGGCGACGACTTCTCGCTGCGCCTCAGCACGGCCGCCGACGGCGGTGCTGCAGTGCGCCGGCTGCTCGACTTCGCCCGGACCCTGTCCGCGGCCACCACACAGGCCACCGCGGCCGGTCACGCCTGATGACCGCCATCCTGACGGCACAGCCTTGGTGACGGCGACCACTCCTGCTGCGTCGTCGTACGGTCCCCGGGGCCGGCACACGCTGGACGAGCTGCTGCCGTCAGTCGGCGGGGCGCTGGGCGTGCCGGGGTTCACCGACGTCCTCGGACTGCCCGAGGCACCCCGATTCGTGGTGATGGTCATCGATGGCCTGGGCACAACACTGCTGGAGGACAACGCCGCCTCGGCGCCGTTCCTGTCCTCGCTGCACGGCATCGACGACGTCGTCTGCGGCGTGCCGTCGACCACGGCCACCAGCCTCACGTCGCTCGGCACCGGCTTGCGGGCCGGCGAACACGGCATGGTCGGATACACCAGCCGGGTGCCGGCCACCGGCGAGCGGCTCAACTCCCTCCTCTGGGACCAGCCCGTGGTGCCGGAGGAATGGCAGCCGCACCGCACCGTGCTCGAGCTGATCCAGGCTGCCGGCGTCGCCGCCTCGTCGGTCAACGACGCCAAGTTCGCCGAGTCCGGGCTCACCCTCTGCAGCCAGCGAGGCGTCCCGTTCCACGGCGTCAAGTCCACCTGGGAGCGGCTCGACGTCGTGATCGAGGTCGCGGAGTCAGCGCCCCGCGGGGTCGTCTACGCCTACGAGTCGCGGCTCGACCACACCGGTCACGCGAAGGGCTGCACGTCCCAGGACTGGCGCGAGGCGCTCGCTGCGGTCGACGCGGACATGGCCGACATGCGGGCGGCGCTGCCCGCCGACACCGTGTTCCTGATCACCGCGGACCACGGCATGATCGACCTCCCGCAGCGTCGACGGTTCGACCTCGACGCCCATCCGACCCTTCGTGAGGACGTCGTGATGGTCGCGGGCGAGGCGCGATTCCGTCATCTCTACACGAGAAGCGGAGCCGCGGACGCCGTGGCCGACCGCTGGCGTCGCCAGGTCGGCGACCAGGCCATCGTCAGCACCCAGGACGGTCTCGACGACTGGTTCGGGCCGATTGCCCCCGAGGTCCGTGGGCGCATCGGCGACGTCGTCGTGGCCTCGCTCGGCGACTTCGCCGTGTTCTCCTCCGAGGACTTCGCGATCGAGATGAAGATGTTCGGTTTCCACGGCTCGGTCACCGAGGACGAGTTGCGCATCCCGCTGCTCGTCGCCGGTTAGGCGCTGCAAGGATGACGTCGTGGCAGAGCTGAACTTCTACTCCGGCACCATGGACTGCGGCAAGAGCACGCTGGCCCTGCAGATGGACTACACCCATCGCGCCCGCGGACGGATCGGACGGGTCTTCACCTCCCGCGACCGAGCCGGCGAGGCGACGGTTTCGAGCCGCCTCGGACTCCAGATCGACGCCGTCGAGGTCACTCCCGAGCTGCATTTCTGGCACTACGTCGTCGACGAGCTCACCCACGGCGGGCAGATCGACTACCTCGTGTGCGACGAGGCGCAGTTCTACACGCGCCAGCACGTCGACCAGCTGGCGAAGGTCGTTGACGAGCTGTCGATCGACGTGTTCGCGTTCGGCATCCTCACCGACTTCCGTTCCCGCCTGTTCGAGGGTTCGGCGCGGCTGGTCGAGCTCGCCGACCGCGTGCACACCCTCCAGGTCGAGGCGCTGTGCTGGTGCGGGCAGCGCGCCACGCACAACGCCCGCACCGAGAATGGCGAGATGGTCACCGAGGGTGAAGTGATCGTCGTCGGCGATGTCGAGGACGACGACCGCCCGGTGCCGCACATCGGCTACGAGGTGCTGTGCCGCCGGCACCACCGCCGCCGCATGACGGCCGCGGCCGCACGAGCCGCTGCCTTGTCACCGGACGTCTTGCCATTCGGCTGATCCGTACGCTGGCCGTATGAGCCTTTCGCACCGCAAGCTCGGGTCCAGCCAGATCACCGTGCCGGTCGTCGGCATCGGCTGCAACGCGTTCGGCTCGCGGATGGACGCTGACCAGGTCCGGGCAGTCGTCGACGCCGCCATCGAGCACGGCGCGACGTTCTTCGACACGGCCGACACCTACGGTCTCGGGGCGAGTGAGGAGCTGCTCGGCCGAGCGCTCGGGTCGCGACGCGACGACGTGGTCATTGCCACCAAGTTCGGCATGGACATGCAAGGACGCAGCGGCGACGACGGTGGGCGCCGCGGCTCCGCGCCCTACATCCGGACGTCGGTGGAGGGGAGCCTGCGGCGACTCGGCACCGACCACATCGACCTGTACCAGCTGCACGTCCCCGATCCGCGGACGCCGATCGAGGAGACGTTGGAGGCTCTCGACGCCCTGGTGACCGCCGGCACCGTGCGCGCCATCGGGTGCTCGAACCTGAAGGCGTGGCAGGTCGTCGATGCCGCCTGGACGTCACGAACGCGCGACCTGGCCCCGTTCGTCACCGCGCAGAACGAGTACTCGTTGTACAACCGCACGGCCGAGGTCGAGCTGACGCCGGCCTGCCTCGACCTCGGCGTCGGCATCCTGCCGTACTTCCCGCTCGCCTATGGACTGCTCACCGGCAAGTACCACCGCGGCGTGGACGCCCCAGCAGGTTCACGGCTGTCGCTGTCGTCGCAGGCCCGCCGACTGGCCAACGCGGACTGGAACCGGATCGAGTCGCTGCAGGCCTTCGCAGACCTGGAGGGGATCTCGTTGCTGGAGCTCGCCGTCGGCGGGCTCGCCGCGCAGCCGGCCGTGGCCAGCGTCATCGCCGGGGTGACGCGTCCCGAGCAGGTTGAGGCCAACGTGCAGGCTGCGGCCTGGGAGCCGTCCGCCGAGTCTCTCGACGCGCTGGCGGAGCTCGGTCGGCGGACGCAGTCGTACACGACGTTCGCCGACGAGTGACGCCGGAAAGAGTTTGCGTCGGGCCGGGAAGCGCCTCACGGCGCGAGGCCGCTCGTAGCGGCTGATGTTGGGACCCGGGGCTGCCGCGGCCCGACGCGAGGTCCAGCCTAACCGAGCAGGACGCAAGGACAAGGCTTGACTTTTTGGCGTGTCAGTGGAGCGTGCCTTCGCGTTCGAGCGTGGCGGCGCGGCGCAGGTGGGTCGCCATGTCGACCAGGCGGGCCGCGCTCGCCGCGTCGCAGTTCTCCAGCTGGGACCGTCCCACTCCGACGATGTGCGCGAACGCGGCCGCGCGGTCGAGGGTGACGTCGAAGTCGTGGCCGATGATGCCGCTCACCACGGTGTCGACGAGCGTCAGCACCTCCTCCGGCCCCGGCGGATCGACGACGCCGGCCAGAACCTCGTGGACCGGGGCGAAGGCCTTGCCGGCCGCGAACTCCCGAGCTGCTTGCTCTGGCTCGCCGTGCACCCAGGTGCGCAACAGGTAGAGCCGCCACAGCGCGCCCGCGACGGTGTCGGGCGAGGCGTGTGACCAGAGCTCGGCGATGACGCCCAGTCCCTCTTCGTCGGCGAGATGCAGCACGCGCGTGACCAGACCCGCGTCGGCGGCGTCGTGCGGCCCGCGGACGAGCAGGTGCGCGATGCGGTGTCCGGCGGCGGCGAGCTCGGCCGGATCGGCGACCTCGGCCTGGCCCTCGAAGAGCTGAGGACCCGGCATGGCCGGACGGCGGTAGCCGCTGATGCGCTCGCTCATGGGGACACGGTAGTCCGCTCATGGTCACAGAGCAGGCAGCGACCGGCGGTCTATTCGGGCGGGAGTGCGGCGGCGAGCGGTCCGGCCGTGAGCTCGATCTGCCACGGTCGGGCGCCACCGGCGGCAAGCACGGCCGCGACAGACGCGTCCGACACCTCGTCCGGCGGTTCCCAGGCGAGTCCGCGCACCATCTGGGGGGCGAGCAGGTTCTCGGCCGGCACATCGTGCTCCTGGGCCAGCGCCGTGACGGCCTCACGGCAGCGGCCGAGCCGGGCCGCGGCCTCCGGGAACTTCTCCGCCCAGACCCGCGGCGGGGGCGGGCCGGCACGTCGAGGGGACGTGCCGGGCAGCTCGGTGTCGGGCATCGCCAGAGCTCGCTCAATGGCGTCGTGCCACTGGCTCACGAACCGTCGCGGGCCGCGGTTGCGCATGACCTTCATCTGCTTGAGGTCGTCGAGGTTCGCCGGGGGAGTGCGGGCCATCTCCAGGATCGAGGTGTCGGGGAGGATGCGCCCGGGTGTCACGTCGCGCTCGGCGGCGATCGCATCACGAGCCTCCCAGATGGCCCGCACCAGTCCGAGCGCCCGACGTCCTCGAGCCTGGTGGATGCCGGACGTGCGGCGCCACGGCTCATGACGCGGAGGCACACCGGCGAACGTGAGCAAGGCCTCGAAGTCCTGGGCCGCCCATTCGGTCTTGCCGGCCTTCTCCAGGTCGGCCGCGATGAGGTTGCGGAGCTCGATGAGCACCTCGACGTCGAGGGCGGCATAGACCAGCCACGGTTCGGGCAACGGACGAGTCGACCAGTCGGCCGCCGAGTGCTCCTTCGCCAGGCTGCGGTCGAGGTAGTGCTCGACCAACGAGGCGAGGCCGACGCGCGGCAGGTTGAGCAGGCGCCCGGCGTGCTCGGTGTCGAACAGCCGGCGAGGCGTCAGCTTGATCTCGGCCAGGCAGGCGAGGTCCTGCGTGGCTGCGTGCAGGATCCACTCGGAGTCACCGATCGCGGCGTCCAAGGGGCTGAGGTCGCCGAAGGGGATCGGGTCGATGAGCGCGGTGCCGGCTCCCTCGCGACGCACCTGGACGAGGTAGGCGCGCTGGGAGTAGCGGTAGCCGGACGCGCGCTCGGCATCGAGGGCGACGGGACCGGAACCGGCGGCGACGGCCTCGCAGTACTCCCGCAGCGGCGCCGCTTCCTCGATGACGGGAGGCAGCGGGTCGCGCAAGGTCAACCGGTCCGGGGTGGGGGGCGGTGCGGTGGCCTCTTCCTCAGCCGTCAACGGGTACCACGTCGGCGGGGTTGCAGGGGGATGACGCCTGGCGCGAGGGGCGGCAGGCCCGCGATCGCGCACAACAGGTCGGACCAGGCGGCGATGTGTGCGCCCATGTCGTCCGACGACGGTGTCCACGAGGCACGCACCTCGATCTGGGCGTCGGAGCCGTCGGCTTTCATCTCACCGAAGCCTTCGGTGTGCACGACGGTGACGCTGCCGCTGGGAGCGATGTAGTCGCCGCCATGGGACTCGAGGGCGTCGGTGAGCCAGCTCCAGCCGACGGTGGGCAAGGACGGGTCGGCCGCCATCTCCGGCTCGACGTCGGCCCGGGCGAACGTGACGCAGCGGAACGTGCCACCCCAGGCATCGTTGCCGGCAGGGTCGTGCAACAGGATGAACCGACCGGTGCCAATCTCCTCACCGCCGGCCGACCGGCTCGGGCCGGACATGACGGCCAGGACATCGCCACTGACGGCATGCGCGAATGGAGCGATGCGCTGCGGCGCCGGCATGGTGTCGATCACCACCTCGGGACGCAACACAGCGCGGCCCACCTGCTCGACTGCTGCGATGAAGGCCGGGGGAGTGCGATCGATCTCGCTGTGAACACCCACTCTGCGATCGTAGGCGTGTCGGCGGTCAGGTGGGGAGTCCGACACTCCACGAATGCCCAGAAGGGGCTGGCAATATGGCCGCCTGACAGAATCGTTGAATCGTGACCCCGACTTCTTCCAGCGCCTTCCTGCGCGCCTGCCGCGGCGAATCCGTCGACCACGTTCCCGTGTGGTTCATGCGGCAGGCCGGCCGCTCGCTGCCGGAGTACCTGGCGATTCGCGAGGGCGTACCGATGCTGGAGTCGTGCTTCCGCACCGACATGGTCGTGGAGATCACGCTGCAGCCGGTGCGGCGCTACGGCGTGGACGCGGCCATCTTCTTCTCCGACATCGTGGTGCCGCTCAAGGCCGTCGGCGTCGACCTCGACATCGTGCCCGGCACCGGTCCGGTCGTGGCCGAACCGATCCGCCGGCGCGAGCAGCTCGACCAGCTGCGCGACATCGAGCCGGATGACGTCGCCAGCATCACCGACGCGGCGAAAGCCCTGGTGGGCGAGCTCGGCGGAACGCCGCTCATCGGGTTCGCCGGTGCGCCCTTCACCCTGGCCTCCTACCTCGTCGAGGGCGGGCCGTCGCGCGACCACCGGCTCACCAAGGAGCTGATGTACAGCGACCCCGCGCTCTGGCACGCGCTGCTCGGACGCCTCGCGATCATCGCCGGGCAGTTCCTGCGGATGCAGGTCGAGGCCGGCGCATCGGCGATCCAGCTGTTCGACTCGTGGGCCGGGACGCTCTCGCTCGCGGACTACCAGCAGTACGTCGCACCGCACTCGGCCGCCGTGCTCGCCGCCGTGGCCGATCTTTACGTCCCGCGCATCCACTTCGGCGTGGGCACTGGGGAGCTGCTCGGGGCGATGGGTGACGTCGGTGCCGACGTCGTGGGCGTCGACTGGCGGGTACCGCTGGACGAAGCCGTGCGGCGCATCGGACCCGATCGCGCCGTCCAGGGCAACCTCGACCCGACCCTGTTGTTCGCCCCGACCCACATCGTCCATGCGCGCGCGGCGGAGATCATCGCAGCCGGCCAGACAGCCCGCGGCCACGTGTTCAACCTCGGCCACGGGGTGCTGCCGGCCACCGATCCCGACGCCCTCGCCCGGCTCGTCGAGTTCGTCCACGCTCAGCCATGAGCCCTCTTCGGCGCGGCTGATGCGCATCGCGGTCGTCGGCGCGGGAGTCGCGGGACTCACGGCTGCGTACGAGCTCGGCAAGGCGGGCGTCGACGTGCTCGTTCTTGAGGGGTCGGACCGCATCGGCGGCAAGCTCAAGCTCGCCGAGGTCGGCGGACTCACGCTCGACGTCGGCGCCGAGACGGTTCTCGCTCGGCGACCCGAGGCCACCGACCTGTTCGCCGAGCTCGGCCTCGGCGACACGGTCGTGCACCCGGCCACCACGGCGGCGGCCATCTGGACTCGGGGCGCATTGCGACCGATGCCACCGACGGTCATGGGCATCCCCGCCGACATCGACGCGCTCATGGCGTCCGGCATCGTCGAGCAACCGCCGGTCTCGCGTCCGGCTCCGGTGCCGACAGCGGACGTCTCCGTGGGCGAGTTCGTCCGAACTCGCGTCGGCGACGAGGTGCTCGACCGGCTGGTCGAACCGTTGCTGGGTGGGGTCTATGCCGGTCACGCCGACGCGTTGTCGCTGGCCGCGGCCGGTGCCGCAATCCTGGCGCTGGGAGATGACCTGCTGGCCGGTGCGGCGGCGGCGAAGGCGGCTCCGGAGAGCGGGCCGGTCTTCGCCGGTCTCGTGGGCGGAGTTGGGCGACTTCCGGCGGCGCTCGCCGCCGCCTCTGGTGCCGAGATCCGCACCGACGCCGTGGTCCGCGGCATCGAGCGCTCCGACGGTGGGTGGATGCTGACGCTCGACGACGGTGTCGAGACGGCTGACGCGGTCGTCGTGGCAGCACCCGCGCCGGCGGCATCGCGCCTGCTCGCCGACGCAGCCCCTGAAGCGGCGTTCGAGCTCGCCGACCTCACCTACGCCAGCATGGCCATCGTCACGTTCGTGGTCGACGACATCGTCGATCTCCCCGGGTCAGGTTTCCTGGTGCCACCGGTCGACGGCACCGCCATCAAGGGCTCGACGTTCTCGTCGCAGAAGTGGTCCTGGCTGTCCGAGCCCGGACGCACCGTGCTCCGGGCATCCGTCGGGCGGGCCGGTGAAACCGTGCTCCTCCACCAGGACGACGCCACGGTCGCGGAGGCGGCGCTCGCGGACCTGCGGACGGCGCTGAGCGGCCTCCCGGAGCCGGCGGCGTGGCACGTGCAGCGGTGGGGCGGGGGGCTGCCGCAATACGAGGTCGGGCATCTCGATCGGGTCGCGATCGTGGAGTCGGCGATCGCCGCCGTGCCCGGCCTGGAGGTGTGCGGGGCGGCCTACCGCGGCGTCGGCATTCCGGCCGTCATCGCGTCGGCCCAAGGCGCCGTGCTGCGGCTGATGGCCGACTTGGGAGACTAGGGACATGGTGGAGAACAAGGGCAAGCTGGCCAAGGAGATCAACGACACGATCCGCTACACGATGTGGTCGGTCTTCCGCCTCGAGCGCGTGCTCGGCGACGCCGACCGCGACGCCGAGGCGGCCGAGGTCGACGCCCTCATCACCAAGCTCGCCGAGAACGACGTCGTCGTGCGCGGCACCTACGACGTCAGTGGCCTGCGAGCCGACGCCGACCTCATGATCTGGTGGCACTCGGAGTCGTCGGACGCCCTCCAGCGCGCCTACAACGAGTTCCGGCGCACCCAGCTGGGATCGCGGATGGCGCCGGTGTGGTCGCAGATGGCCGTGCACCGTCCGGCCGAGTTCAACAAGTCGCACGTGCCCGCGTTCATGATGGACGAGCCCACCTATCCCTACGTCTGCGTGTACCCGTTCGTGCGCTCCTACGAGTGGTACCTGCTGCCGGAGGAAGAGCGCAAGGACATGCTGCGTGAGCACGGCATGCAAGCCCGCGACTACCCGGATGTCCGGGCCAACACCGTCTCGTCATTCGCGCTGGGCGACTACGAGTGGATCCTGGCCTTCGAGGCCGACCTGCTGCACCGCATCGTCGACCTCATGCGCGAGCTGCGGGCCAGCCGGGCCCGGCGGCACGTGCGCGAGGAGGTGCCGTTCTACACGGGGCGCGCACACACGGTCGCCGAGCTCACCTCACTCTGGCCCTGACGGCACCGCATCGGCAGTGTCACCGTCTGGGATCTGCTTCAGGCTGATGCCGTTGATGCAGTAGCGCTGGTCGGTGGGGGTGTCGAAGCCCTCGCCCTCGAACACGTGGCCCAGGTGCGAGCCGCAGTTGGCGCAGCGCACCTCGGTGCGGGTCTGGAACAGCGACTTGTCCTGGATGTACTCGACGCGGTCCTCGGCGAGCGGGGAGTAGAACGCCGGCCAGCCGCAGTGCGCATCGAACTTCGTCTCGCTGCGGAACAGCTCAGCGCCACAGGCGCGGCAGGCGTAGACGCCCACCGTCGGGTCCTCCTCGAAGGGGCTGCTGCCGGGCCGTTCGGTGCCGGCTTCGCGCAGCACGTGGTATTCGGCGGCGCTCAGCTCGGAGCGCCACTCGTCGTCGGTCTTCTCCACCTCGTATGCCATGACTCAAGGCTACTGAGGTGCACCAGCGGAGTGGGATGGATCAGTGCGCCTGGCCTGAGAACGGCACGTGCTCGAGCAGGTGGAGAGTCGGCACGTCGAGCTTCCGCTTCGCGCGGGACGTCCAGTCCACGTGCAGGAACTCGCGCACGATGTGCGACTCGGTGAGGATGATCGCCTCTGACGATGACGTCGTGGCCACCAGCTCGCTGAGCGCTTCGATGGGATCGTCCTCGGTGAGCGCTTTGGTGACCTCCTGGCCGCGGGAGGTGAGGAGCGCGGCGCTCGCGTCGAGCTCGGCCTGGCCGGCGGCCGACAGCTCGTTCTGTACGTCCGTGATCGTGTCCGCGTCGGCGATCATGATCTGGCCGCCGCCGAGAGCGCTCATCGACGACGCCAGCATCGACGCGGACGTCTCGACCGGCAGGAGCAGGTGGTAGCGAACGGTGTCGTCCAACCCCTCGTGGAGCGCGACCACCTGGTCGGCGTCCAGGTCGGTGAGCTGACGCTCGAAGAGCAAGGCCACGTCGTACATGTCGGCTCCCTTCACCCGATGCCTTGAGTTTACGTCCGATCGCGTACCCAGCGGGTGAGCAGAACGTTGCCGACCGGGACCGCATGCGCGAGCGTCATCCCGTGCGTCACCACGGTGCGGCTGTGCGCGATCCGCGGGGCGTGGCCCGAGGCCAGCGTCGGGGCGATCGTCAGGCACACTTCGTCGACGACATCGTGCGTGACGAGGTCGCCGTGCAACGTGGGCCCGCCTTCGCAGAGGAGATGGCGCCACCCCCGCGCCTCGAACCCATCGAGGACCGCCGACCAGTCGACCTCGATCTCGCCATGCGCCATCACGTCGACACCGGCAGCGCGGAGCCCCTCGACTCGGTCCGCCGGAGCGTCCGTCGTCGTGATCACGATGAGATCGGGGCCGACGAGGTCGGCCGGGATGTCGAGACGTCTGCTCACCAGGGCGAGCGGGGTGCGTGATGCCCTGTACTTCTCGATCCGTGCCGTGCCGGCCCCCACCAGCACCACGTCGGCCAACCGGCGCAGCAGCTGGAAGACCTCGTGGTCGGCATCCCCGCCGAGGGAAGCGGTGAGACCTTCGGCGTCGAACGCGGCGCCGTCGATCGTGCAGACGAAGTTGGTACGCAGCCAGGGCCGGTCCGTGTCCGGGTAGGCGTAGAGGTCCGGGTCCATGACGACGAGCGTAGGGCGTGTTCAAGGACCGGGCTCCGGCATACTGCCGGACATGACCACGTCGCTGCGCGATGCGCTGGCCGGAGTCACGACGCTTGCCGACGTCGACTCGCGGTCCACCCCCGGATTCCATGGCGGCAAGGCGGAAGCCGAGGACGCCATCTCCGGCCTCGGCGACGAGCTGGCCGACCTCCAGGAGCGCCTCTACGCGAACGGCACCCGCGACGACCCGCGATCGGCGCTCCTTGTGCTGCAGGGCATGGACACATCCGGCAAAGGCGGCGTGATCCGGCACGCGGCCGGCCTGGTCGATCCCATGGGCCTGCAGATCACGTCGTTCAAGAAGCCGACGAAGGAAGAGCTGGGCCACGACTTCCTCTGGCGCATCGAAAAGGGGTTGCCACAGCCCGGCAAGATCGGGATCTTCGACCGCTCGCAGTACGAGGACGTGCTGATCTGCCGCGTGCGCGAGCTTGCACCGGCCGACGAGATCGAGCGGCGATACGGCGCGATCAACGATTTCGAGCGGGCCTATGTCGACGGCGGCGGCACCATCGTCAAGTGCATGCTGCACATCACCAAGGACGACCAGAAGGAGCGGCTCGCGGCCCGGCTCGACGACCCGTCGAAGTATTGGAAGTTCAATCCCGGCGACCTCGACGAGCGAGCGCTCTGGGACGGCTACCAGCATGCCTACGAGGTGGCTCTCGAGCGCTGCTCCACCGACGCCGCGCCTTGGTTCGTCGTGCCGAGCGGGCGCAAGTGGTACCGCAACTGGGCCGTCGCGACCCTGCTGCTGGAGCACTTGCAGGCGCTCGACCTCGCCTGGCCGGCCGCCGACTTCGATGTCGAGGCCGAGCGGGCCCGCCTCGCCGCGTCCTGAACGACGATGTCGTCGCCTCGTTCGGCCGTGGAGATCGCCGCGGCGCAGGTCGACCGGGTTCGTGACGACCCCGATGAGCGGCTGGAGCTGCTGCGGCGCACCTACCGCACGCCGGGCCGGAGGACGCACCTTCCGTATCGGCGAGCCGCATCGGCGTTCATGGGCTGGCAGCTGCACCGCCGACTCCTGAACCCACCGGATGCGTCGCCGGGCGGGAGCCCGTGGTGGCGGTCGGTGAACGAGCGGCTGCTCCGCGACGGATGCGAAGCCCGTGCGCTGGCGTTCGGCCGGGCCGGTGTCCCCAGCTCACCCAGCGTGGACGCCATACTCACGTTCATCCGACGCCCAACCGCCCGGAACTGGTATCGAGCCCACAACCTGAGCATCGTCTGCGCCTACCTCGAACACGAAGACCTCGCGTGGCGCGAGGACCGGGTGGAGCGCTTCTTCATCAATCTCGTCCTGGTCCGAGTGCTCTATGCGCATGCGCTCGTCTCCGCACCGCGGATCGCCCTTGGCTGGATGGCGCCCGTGGCGCCCGTGATCGGCGACCCCCGGTTGGGAATGACGGCAATCTTTCTGTCGCTGTCACGGGTGCTGCCGGACCGGTATCCCTTGGGTGATGACGTGCACTGGTACGTCGAGGCCGAGCATGGATTCGGCCATCTCCTCGATGTCGGCGTGATCCAGCCCAGGTTCTCGCACCTCTACGCCTGGTCGTCGCGCGAGCTCGAGATCCCTCGACTTCGCGATCTCCTCGAGAACGGCATTCCCACCTATGCCTGGGACGCCGACGAGAGCGAGCCGTGGAATCCACAGCCGTCCTTCTTGGCGCGAGCCGCCCGGCGAGTCGTGCGACCCCCGGCCACAGGCCGAGGGGGTCGCACGAACCCAGGAGAACGGCTCAGCTGAAGGCGGCCTCGAACGGCACGAGGTCGACAGCGCCCACGGCGTAGCGAGCCAGGATCAGCTCGGCGACGACCGAGTCGGCGCCGAGCGGCTCGGCCACGGCCACCGCGCCCGCCTCGAGCGCGAGCTCGGTGACGCGATCGCTGAGGAAGCCGGGTGCGAGAAACAGCATGCCGACCGCGATGTGACGACGTCCGTCGGCGCGATGCGTGCGCACGGCCTCACCGGCGGCCGGGGGAGCGGTCGACGCGAACGCGGCGATCGTCGGTAGCTTGTGACGGGCACCCCAGGCGCGAGCGGCCCTGGCGATGGCGGCGTTGGCCACCGGGTCGGACGAGCCGGCTCCGGCGAGCACCAGCGCGTCGAGCTCCCGCACGCGGTTCTTCGAGAGAGCCTCGCGCAGGCGCAGGTCGAGCACGTGGAAGAGCGCCTGCTCGACGCCGAGCACCTTGGTGATGGCGATCTTGATGCCCGGGTGGCGACGCAGCGCGGAGTCGACGACTCCGGGGACGTCGACCGAGGCGTGGTAGGCGTCGGAGATCAACAGCGGTACGACGACGATCTCGCCATGCCCCTCAGCCACGAGCCGGTCGACGACCTCGTCGAATGAGGGCTCGACGAGGTCGAGGAACGCCGGTTCGATGCGCAATTCGGGGCGCATGCACGACACGACCTCTGTCAGGGCAGTGATCGTCTCGGCAGAGCGTGGGTCGCGGCTGCCGTGGGCCAGCGCAATGAGTGCTGGTGCGGTCATGGTGCATCCCTCCTTACGGGGGTCGTGTCGTGATGGGGGTTCAGGATTCCGATGAACTTGAGGCTGAAAGCGCGTTGACAGCTGCGGCACTCCCAGTCGCCGTGCTTCTCGCCGTGCGGGCGGAGGTCCTCGTCGCCGCAGTACGGGCAGTGGAACGGGACGGCCCGGGCTCCTGTGGTCATCGGAGGACCTCCTCGTCGGCGCGCGCGACCCAAGTGGCGAACGACTCACCGTCGGTGCGGTCGTCGAGGTAGTGGCGGACGATCTTCTCGACGTAGTCGGTGAGGTGCTCGGTCGTCACCTTGTGGGCGCGGAGCTTGCGACCGAACCCGGCCTCGAGTCCCAGCGCTCCACCGAGGTGGACCTGGAAGCCCTCGACCTGGTTGCCGTCATCGTCGAGCACAAGCATGCCCTTGAGGCCGATGTCGGCCGTCTGGATCCGGGCGCACGAGTTGGGGCACCCGTTGACGTTGACCGTGATCGGTGTGTCCAGCTCGGGCACCCGCTCCTCGAGCTCGTTGACGAGCAGCGCCGCGCGCTCCTTCGTCTCGACGATCGCGAGCTTGCAGTATTCGATGCCGGTGCAAGCCATCGTGTTGCGGCGCCACTGCGACGGGCGGGCGCGCAGGCCGAGCTCGTCGAGCGCGGTGATGAGCGACTCCACCCGGTCCTCCTCGACGTCGAGGACGAGCAGCTTCTGCATCGGCGTAGTGCGGACGCGGGTCGAGCCGTGCGCCTCGACGACGTCGGCGATCTGGTTGAGCAACGTGCCGGACACGCGTCCGACGCTGGGTGCGGCGCCCACGATGAAGCGACCGTCTTTCTGGCGGAACACGCCCACGTGGTCGACCGGGGTCTCCGGCGCCTCGGGAGCGTCGAAGTCGATGAGCTTCCGGTCGAGGTACTCGGTCTCCAGCACCTCACGGAACCGCTCGATGCCCCAGTCGGCGATGAGGAACTTCAGCCGGGCGCGGGAGCGGAGCCGCCGGTAGCCGTAGTCGCGGAAGACGCTGGTGATGCCCTCCCAGACCTCGGGGACCTCGTCGAGCGGCACCCAGGCGCCGAGGCGCTGGGCCAGCTTCGGGTTGGTCGACAGGCCGCCGCCGGCCCACACGTCGAAGCCCGGGCCGTGCTCGGGGTGGATGGCGCCGACGAAGGCGATGTCGTTGATCTGCGGCACCACGTCGTGACCGGGGTGCCCGCTGATCGCGGTCTTGTACTTGCGCGGCAGGTTCGAGAACGCCTTGTCGCCGATGTAGCGGCTCTCGATGGCCTCGATGGCGGGCGTGGCGTCGATGATCTCGTCCTCGGAGACGCCCGCGACGGGGCTGCCGAGGATGACGCGCGGGCAGTCGCCGCACGCCTCCTGCGTCGAGAGCCCCACCGCCTCGAGCCGCGCCCAGATGTCCGGCACGCTGCGAACGTCGATCCAGTGCAGCTGGATGTTCTGGCGGTCCGTCAGGTCGGCGGTGTCACGCCCGTGCTCGACGGAGATGTCGGCGATCGTGCGCAGCTGCTGAAGGTCAAGCTGGCCGCCGTCGATGCGTACCCGCAGCATGAAGTAGCGGTCGTCCAGCTCTTCCGGCTCGAGCGTGGCGGTCTTGCCGCCGTCGATCCCGGGGCGACGCTGGGTGTAGAGGCCCCACCAGCGGAACCGACCCCGCATGTCGCCGGGGTCGATCGAGTCGAACCCGCGGACCGAGTAGATGTTCTCGATGCGGGCGCGGACGTTGAGCGGGTTGTCGTCCTTCTTGGACTGCTCGTTCGGGTTCAGCGGCTCCCGGTACCCGAGCGCCCACTGACCCTCACCGCGCTTCTGGCGCGGGCGCGCCGGCGGACCCGGCGTCTCGGTGTCGATGCTCGTGGCCATGAGCTTCCTTTACGGGGGGAGGGCACACGGCGGACGCGTCAGGGGAGCGGGCTCGCCGCGCGCCAGGGGTCGATTGCTGGTCGATGCGCGCGAAGGGTCAGCGACACATCATCGTGCGGGCGCGACCGAGGTCGACGTGGAGTCGCTCCACGAGCCAGGTGGTCTGCGCGATCAGCATGCAGACAGTGTGCGGAGCGGCATGGCCTCAGGACAAACGCCGGTCTCGGTATCTGGGACACCCGTCCATACAATGAGACGCGGCACGTGCCTGGGGCGGGCAACTGTGGCCTGGATCACTTTTTGCGCTAGTCCGGCGGGGTGACCAGCGTGATCGCGTAGGCGCCGACGGCGGACGCGACAATCCCGGCTCCGGCGGCTATGCCGGCGGTCGTCCACGACAGCAGACCGGCCGTCGCCAGGCCCAGCACGGCGGCCGGGTTGAGCGCCACCGCGAGGCCCACGCCGAGCGAGGCGCCAGCAAGCACCGGGGGTACGGAGGCCCACAGGGGGTGCTCGCCACCGTCGATCGCGAGCAGCACCCAGGCGGCGAGGATCGCCAGGACCGCCACGACGACACCGATGGCGACGCGGTTCGGCTCCGACCACACCAGGGACCCGCCGAGCCGGTCGTCGAGCCCGAGGGCAGCCAGACCGCCGAGCACGGCTCCGACCACCTGGGCGGCGATGATCGGCAGCAGCAGGCCGGTCGAGCGGCGTCCGACGAGCGCCAGCGTCAGTGCGGCGGCGGGACTCGAGAGTGCGAGCCCCGACTCATCCTCGGTCGAGTGCAGCGTGGCCAGCCACGTGGTGAGGACGGCGATGGCCGCGACCGCCAGCACGGAGACGGTCGCGTCGGGCGCCCGGAGCGCGAGGGCGGAGACGAACGTGGTGATCGCGGCTAGGAGCGCCGCCACGGTCAGGGATCGCATCGGGTGACTCCTCAGTCGATGGTTGGGGTGGTTCGCGCGACGATGCCGGCGAGGTCGAGTCCGCGAGGGAGTGTGCCGAACGTACCCGCCCAGTCGCCGGCAAGGCGGGAGGCGCAGAACGCGTCGGCCACGGCCGGGTCGCCGTACCGCACCAGCAGGGCACCCTGCAGGCACACCGCCATGCGTGCGGTGATGCGGCGGGCGTTGTGCTCGGCGTCGGTGAGGTCGGCGAGCTCGGTGAGGACGTCCTCGACCGCGGTGTCGAGCCGGTGGTCCTCGCCTCGGGCGGCGCCGACCTCGGTCATCCAGGCACTTAACGACTCTGGCTCACGCCGCAGGGCACGCAGCACGTCGAGTGCGTTGACGTTGCCGCTGCCCTCCCAGATCGAGTTGAGCGGTGACTCACGGAAGAGGAGCGGCATGCCGGACTCCTCGACGTAGCCGTTGCCGCCCAGGCATTCCAGCGCCTCCGCCACCATGAACGGCGTCCGCTTGCAGACCCAGAACTTCCCCAGCGCCAGGCCGATGCGGCGCAGGGCCTGCTCGTGTGCGTCATTCGGCTCGTCGACGGCGGCAGCGAGCCGAAGCGCCAGCGTGGTGGCCGCCTCGCTCTCAACGGCAAGGTCGGCCAAGACGTTGATCATCGCCGGCTGGTCCGCGAGCGTGGCGCCGAACGCGGATCGGTGCGCGGCATGGAAGGACGCCTCGGCCACGGCCTTGCGCATGATGCTCGACGAGCCGAGGATGCAGTCCATCCTGGTGGCCGACACCATCTCGATGATGGTGCGGATACCGCGCCCCTCGTCGCCGAGCCGCGTGCCCATGGCGTCGTTGAGCTCGATCTCGCTGGACGCGTTGGACCGGTTGCCGAGCTTGTCCTTGAGCCGGACGATCTGCAGGGCGTTGCGACTGCCGTCGGGCAGCACCCGGGGCACGACGAAGCAGGTGACGCCGTCAGGCGCCTGCGCAAGCACGAGGAACACGTCGTTCATGGGCGCCGACGTGAACCACTTGTGGCCGGTGAGCAGGTATTCGCCGTGGGTGTCGGTGGGGCTCGCTGTCGTGGTGGTCGTGCGTAGGTCCGAGCCACCCTGCTTCTCGGTCATGCCCATCCCAGCGAGCAACCCAGCCTTTTGCTCCGGCGGCCGGAGACCGAAGTCGTAGGTGGAGGACGCGAGTCCGGTGATCCACTGCTTCGCCAGGGCGTCATCGGCGCGCAGGGCAGGCACGACGGCGTACGTCATGGTGATGGGGCACATGTGGCCCTGCTCGACCTGACCCCAGGTGAAGAAGCCGGCGGCCCGCTGGAGGTGCGCCACCGGGCTCTGCGAGACCCATGGCGCGGCGGTGAGCCCGAACCCGACGCCCTGGGTCATCAGCCAGTGCCAGGACGGGTGGAACTCGACCTCGTCGACGCGACTGCCGAATCGGTCGCTGGTGCGCAGCGCCGGCTCGTTCTCGTTGGCCAGGTGCCAGTGCTCCCGGGCCTCGGCCGAACCGGCCAGCCGGCCGATGGGCGTCAGCGACGTGCGGATGTCGGCTGCGTGGTCGCCGCCGAACGCGTCGACGGCGTCCAGGAGGGCCGCGTCAGCGGCGGCGACGTCGTATCCGACCAGCGGCACCGACTGGTTGATCGGTGCGCGCTGGAGCGGATCCATGTCGCTACCGTATGGCCATGGCGGTGGAACCGGTAGATCAGCCGGGCGTACCCGAACGGGGCCGCGAGGAGACCGTCGAGCTCGCGCGTCGACTGCTCGCACGGACGGTCAGCAGCTGTTTCCGGTACCGCGTCACGGGCCTCGCCGCGGAGGCTGCGTTCTTCGCCATCTTGTCGCTGCCGCCGCTCGTTTTCGGGCTCGCGGGCACCATCGGCTACATCGCTCGGCAGTTCCAGGTCGCCCAGGTCGACGTGCTCAAGAATCGCGTGATCGACCTCGCCTCACAGGCCCTCACGCCGGACACCGTTGACAAGGTCATCGCCCCGACGATGAACGACGTGTTGCGGGGCGGCCGGCCGATCAGCCGGGGCTGCGGCTCCGGGTCGGCCAGCGAGATGACGACGACGAGCTGGTCGGCGTTGGCCACGATCACCCGCTCGACCGGGTCGTCGTCCTCGGCCGTACGGCGCAGCGTCGTCAGCCGCTCGTTGACCTCCACGATCCGCGCCAGCGAGCCCTCGTCGCCGGAGACGTCGCCCTCCACGCGCACCCGGTCGCCGACCACCACGCCGCGACGGCCCAGGGGCCGCGCCTTCATCGCCGTGACGACCCGGCCCTCGACGAGCAGGGTGTAGCGGCCACGGTCGACGGTGACGACCATGCCCTCGGCGGCGTCGTCGTAGGTCGGGCGCTCCTTGGTGCGGGGCCGGGTCCGGCGCCGGGGACGGTCGTAGTGCTCGACGTCCTGGTCGGAGTAGCGGCCGGTCGGCACTAGAACAGCCCAGTCCAGAAGCCGGCGAAGTCCGGGAACGTCTTGCCGGTCGTCTCGATGTTCTCCACGAGCACGCCGTCCACGGCGGCGCCGACGATCACGCCGGCGTGCGCCATCCGGTGGTCGGCGTAGGTGTGGAACACCCCGCCGTGCAGCGCGGCGGGCCGGAACGACAGCCCGTCGGGGTGCTCGTCCACGTCGGCGCCCAGGGCGCCGAGCTCGGTGGCCAGCGCGGCCAGCCGGTCGGTCTCGTGACCCCGGATGTGGCGCGACGCCGCGCAGGTGGCTGGGGCCGGCGGCGAGCGCGCACAGCGCTGCGACGGCAGGCGTCAGCTCGCCGTGGTCGTGCAGGTCGACGTCGATCCCCTCGAGCCGCGGTGGCCCGACGACGGTCAGCCCGTCGTCGGTCCAGGGTGACCGTGCAGCCCAGCGCTGGAGGATCTCGCGCAGCGCGTCGCCGGCCTGGGTGGTCGTCGCCGGCCAGTCGCGGACGACGACCCGGCCTCCGGTCACCGCGGCCAGCGCCAGGAACGGCGCCGCGTTGGACAGGTCCGGCTCGATGAGGTGGTCGACCGGCTTCACGACACCGGGCGCGACCGCCCACCGGTTGGCCTCGGAGTCGTCGACCTCGACGCCGTGCTCACGCAGGATCGCCACGGTCATCTCGATGTGGGGGAGCGAGGGGACCGGCTTGCCGTCGTGGCGGACGTCGACCCCGTCGTCGTACCGTGCGCCGGCCAGCAGCAGCGCCGAGACGAACTGCGACGACGCCGACGCGTCGATGACCACGCGACCGCCGCGCACCGAGCCGGTCCCTCGGATGTCGAACGGCAGCGAGCCACGACCCTCGTCCACGACCTCGACGCCGAGGGTGCGCAGGGCGGCCAGCACCTCGCCGATCGGTCGGGACCGCATGTGCGGGTCGCCGTCGAAACCGACGGTGCCGCTGGACAGGCCCGCGGCCGGCGGCACGAACCGCATCACGGTGCCGGCCAGTCCGCAGTCGACCTGGGCGTCGTGGTCGAACCGGCCCGGCGTCACCACCCAGTCCTCGCCCGACGTGTCGACCGCGGACCCGAGGCTGGAGAGCGCCGTGGCCATCAGGAGCGTGTCCCGCGACCGCAGCGCCCGGCGTACGACGGAGGGGCCGTCGGCGAGGGAGGCGAGCAGCAGCGCTCGGTTGGTCAGCGACTTGCTGCCGGGCAGCGAGACGACGGCGTCGACCGGTCCCGTCGCCCGCGGTGCTGCCCAGTCGCCGCCCAAGTCAGGTGACCTTGGCCCTGGCCAGCGCCGCCTCGCGACGCGCAGTGCGAGCGAAGTGCCGGGCCTCGCGGCGCGCGTCCTTGGCGGCCCGGCGGGTCCGCCACACGACGCCCGGCTGCCCCTCGGTGTCGCCCGCGGCGATGATGAGGCCGCCGAACATCGAGACGTTCTTGAAGAAGTGGTTGCGCTGCTGGACCCGGACGGCCGGGTCCTGCTCCTCCCAGAACCGGTGCGCGGCCGCGGTGGTCGGGATCAGGGAGAGCGCGAGGGCCGCCGCGGAGAGCCGGGGCGCCCTGCCGGTGGCCAGGGCCGCGCCGGCGACCAGCTGCAGGCCGCCGTTCATCCGGGTGAGGGTGGCCGGGTCCGAGGGCAGCATCGGGACGCGCCTTCTGGAGCAGCGGCACCAGCCGGTCTGTCACTGGCGGCGGCCCGGGGCGCCATCTTGTCTGGGTTCCGGACAGCGTTGAACCCGCCGACGAGGAACATCGACGCGAGCATCGGACGAGCGAACACCCTGCTGACGGCCATGCCTCAGTCAAACATGCCCGCCCCTGTCCAACACCGCGAGTCGGCGTTGCTGCTGACGAGTAACACCGCGAGTCGGCGCTGCTGCTGACGAGTACCACCGCGAGTCGGCGCTACTGAAGCGCAGTAACGCCGACTCGGCGGTGGTCCGTGCCCGGTCATAGGGTGGAGGGCATGTGCGGCCGCTACGCCTCCAGCCGGCGCCCCGAGGACCTCATCGAGGAGTTCGAAGTCGTCGACAGTCGGGTGCCCGAGCCGCTGGCGCCCGACTACAACGTGGCGCCCACCAAGGAGGTCTACGCCGTCGTCGAGCGACCGCCCTCGAAGGACTACCCGAGCCGCCGCGCGGCAGCTCCGGGTCGTGAAGTGGGGGCTGGTCCCGTCGTGGGCCAAGGACGCCTCGATCGGCAACCGGATGATCAACGCGCGGATGGAGACCGTCGCCGAGAAGCCGGCCTACAAGCGGGCCCTCGCCGTCCGGCGCTGCCTGCTGCCGGCCGACGGCTACTTCGAGTGGTATCCCACCGACGAAAGACCAAGGCCGGGAAGCCCAAGAAGCAGCCGTTCTTCATCCGCCCCAAGGACGGCGGCTCGCTCGCGATGGCCGGCCTCTACGAGATCTGGCGCGACCCGGCCAAGGACGAGGACGCCGACGACCGGTTCCTCTGGACGTGCACCGTGATCACCACCGACGCCGAGGACGACGTCGGCAAGATCCACGACCGGATGCCGCTCATGGTCGAGCGCGACCGCTGGGAGGCCTGGCTGGACCCCCGCACCGACAAGGACTCCGTGCTCGACCTGCTGGTCCCGGCCGCGCCCGGGCCGACTCGAGGCCTACCCCGTCTCGACCATGGTCAACGCGGTGCAGAACAACGGCCCCTAGCTGCTCGAGCCCCTCGACCCTGTCATGACCGACCTGCGCAGCATCAACACGCCACACGGCGAGGCCCGGCTCGACGTACGCCGGGCGCGGTCGCCGTTCGTCACGCTCCTGCTCAGCCACGGTGCCGGCGGTGGCACCGGCGCGCGCGACCTGCAGGCGCTCGCCGCGCGGCTGCCGCGCCAGGGGGTGACCGTGGTGCTCCTCGAGCAGCCCTGGCGGGTGGCCGGCCGCAAGGTCGCCACGCCGCCGCCCACCCTCGATGTCGCGCTCGTGGCCGCGGCCAAGGCGCTGCGGCTCCGGACCCCGCTGGTGGTCGGTGGCCGGTCCGCCGGCGCCCGGTCGGCGGCGCGGTCGGCTGCCGGGCTCGGCGCGGTCGGGTGTCTCGCCCTGTCGTTCCCGCTGCACCCTCCGGGGCGGCCGGAGAAGTCGCGGCTCGAGGAGCTGCGGGGCGCCGGCGTACCCACCCTCGTCGTGCAGGGCGAGCACGACACCATGGGCCGGCCCGAGGAGTTCCCCGACGACCTCGAGCACGTCGACTTCGCGGTGGTGCCCGGCGGCAGCCACGGGCTCCGGATCCCGAAGTCGGTCGGGATCACCGACGCCGACGCCATGGAGATCGTCGTGGAATCCACACTGGAGTGGCTGGTGAGGGAGGTCGGCGGACCTCGAGGCTGACCTGGCGGCCTGTCATGGGAATGACGTGCGTCACCACGGCGTTCCTGAGGTGTGATCGCAGTGCTGGAACCTCCCGCCGCCCGCGTAGGCTGGGAGACGATGACAAAGTCTTCTGACGACCTGTCGGCCCTCGAGGAGTCCCTTGTCGACTCCGCCGAGCCGGCCGAGGTCGACGTGGCAACCGAGACCGCCGAGGAGCGCGCCGCCCGTTTCGAGCGGGACGCGCTGCCCTTCATCGACCAGCTGTACTCCGCGGGCATGCGGATGACCCGCAACCCCGCCGACGCCGAGGACCTGGTCCAGGAGACGTTCGCCAAGGCGTTCTCGTCGTTCCACCAGTTCCGCCCCGGCACCAACCTGAAGGCGTGGCTCTACCGGATCCTGACCAACACCTTCATCAACAACTACCGCAAGAAGCAGCGCCAGCCGCAGCAGTCGATGTCCGAGGACGTCGAGGACTGGCAGCTCGCCCGGGCCGAGTCGCACGCGTCATCCGGGCTGAAGTCGGCGGAGATGGAGGCGCTGGAGCACCTGCCCGACTCGCAGGTCAAGGACGCTCTGCAGCGGCTGCCGGAGGAGTTCCGGCTGGCGGTCTACCTCGCCGACGTCGAGGGGTTCGCCTACAAGGAGATCGCGGAGATCATGGAGACGCCGATCGGCACCGTGATGTCTCGCCTCCATCGCGGAAGGCGCCAGCTTCGTGACATGCTTTCGGACTACGTGCGGGCCAACGACCTGACACCGGCCGGACGGCTTCCCGGGAGCAAAGGGGGCGACTCGTGAGCCACGACCACGGTGCGGACCCGTCGGCAGCTGACTGCGCCGACTTCCTCGACCAGATCGTCTACTTCATCGACAACGAGCTCGACGCGGCCGACTGCGCGGTCGTGCGGGCCCACCTCGACACCTGCAACCCGTGCTTGGAGAAGTACGACCTCCAGCGCACCGTGAAGTCCATCGTCGCGCGCTCCTGCTCCGAGGCCGCCCCCGACGAGCTGCGCCAGCGGGTGCTGCTGCGCATCCGCGAGGTCCAGGTCCGCATCACCGACGTCTGAGTCGGTCCGCCGTTTCGCGTCGAGTGACGCGAAAGTGCTGTCGGCGCGCCGTTTTCACAGCCCGTTCGCGTCACTCGACGGGCGACGGCTGACGTCTGACGCCATTGCGCGTCGCGAGCGCCACGGTGCTCGGCAGCCTGACCGCCGGGATCCTCGGCGGCGAGCTTGGCATCGTGCCGGTGATGGGCGTGGCAGGGGTGCGGCTACCTGCTCGCCGGTTCGATCGTCCTGGTGATGCTGGTGCGGGCGCCGCAACCGGCGCCCGCCCGCACCTGAGGCCTGAGCCCTACGGCTCAGGCGTTGGGGCGCTTGCCGTGGTTGGCCTTCTTCTTCTTGCGACCGCGGCGCTTGCGTCCGGTCTTGCCCATGATGACCTCCTGGTCGATCGATCGTCGTCCAGTCTCGCAGCCACGAGGCAGCGGGACGAAATTGCCGTCAGCCCCGGCGGACGATCCGCAGCCGCAGCGTGGCCGCCGTGGCGTCGGTGTTCCCTGCCGCATCGGTCGAGGTCACGTAGACGTAGTGCCTGCCCAGTGCCAACCGGAGCCGGTAGGGGCTGGTGCAGGCCTTGGGCTTGCGGCCGTCCACGGAGCAGGTGAACGTCGCGGGCTCGGTGGCGGTCAGCGGGATCTTCACGCGGGCCAGCGTGCCGGCGGTCGTGATCCGCTTCTTGAGTTTGCCGAAGCCGGTGTTCGGAGGCTGGCAGTCACCCTGCGACGTGGCCCGGCTCGGGCAGGTGTCCTGCGTGATGTCGCCGTACCCGTCACCGTCGGCGTCCGGCTCCACCGTCGCCGAGACGTTGAGCCGGAAGCCGGGCGTGAAGCTGGGGAAGTTGAACATGTTCCCGGGCTGGGGCTCGCTCCCGAGGATGATGGAGGCGAACTGGTCACCGGGCAGGTTCGTCGTGAAGCCGCACGGGGTGTCGAACGTGGTGACAGTCCAGAGCGCGAGGGCGTCGCCAGCGGCCACGGGGATACGGCTCGCGAAGGTGTTGACACCGGTGGTCGACAGCTGGACGACGTCACTGGACCTCTGGATCGTGTAGGTGTTGGCCGGCCCCTCGTGGACGGTCTTCAGCTTGACCGTCGCGCCGGTGATGGAGGGCACGAAGATCGTCCACGACGTCACCACGCCCGACGGGGTCGTGTAGGCGGGCCCGCTGGCCGCCGCGTCCTGGATGTACAGCGTCGGGGACCCGCACGTCGAGAGGTTCGTCGTGCTGTTCTGGCCGACGGTCACAATGACGCCGTCCGCCGCCGCGGTGCTCACGACGACGCCGGGAAGGACCGCGACGATCGCGGCGGAGACGAGCCCTAGCTTGAGCATTCCCGCGAGGCTAGACCCGCCGTACGTTTGCGGCTAGGGCGCGATCCGGGACAGGAACCGCTCCGCGTCGACCACCACGCGGGTGATCTCTCCGGACGCGACGACCTTCCCGTCGGAGGTGTGCCGGGCGGCGACCGTGAAGCGGTGCAGTCGCCCGTCGACGTACGCCGTCGTGGCGGTCACCTCGACCTCGGCACCGACCGGGCTGGCGGCTAGGTGCTCGAGCTGGATGCGGGTGCCCACCGAGGTCTCCGCGTCCGCGATAGCGGTCTGGATCTCGGCGCAGGTGGCCGCTTCGCACCATGCGAGCAGCCGGGGTGTGCCCAGCACGGGGAGGCTGCCCGAGCCGACGGCGAGCGCTGTGTCGTCGTCGGTGACCGTGAACATGCAGGGAGCTCATGCAAGGTCCAGCCGGAAAGCCAGCAGCTCGACGCCGGGCATCGGCTCCCAGTCCCGCTCGGGGCAGCGGCCGAAGCCGAGCCGCTCGTAGAGCCGGTGTGCCGCGTCCATGAGCGGGGTGCTCGAGAGCACCACCGCGACCGCGCCCTCCTCGCGGAACCGGTCGATCACGTGCCGCGCCAACGCCTCGCCGACGCCCTGGCCCTGGGCGTGCGGCGCGACCGCGAGCATCCGGAACTCGCCCTCGCCGGCGAAGCCGATCTCCCTCCAAGCCGAACCCTCGCGGCACAGCGTCACGGTGCCCAGCACCTCGCGGTCGTCGAGTGCGACGGCGACCCAGAGCTCCGCCTCGCGGTCGCGTGCCTCGGCGTTGCGCAGCTGCTCGGCGTACGACGCCTCGGCGCTGCCGAGCAACGGCTCGTACGCCGCGAGCGTGACGTCACCGATCACG